>NZ_JBQEPW010000001.1:0-2173602 GCF_052045955.1 Pantoea sp. 22096
GCCTGGCGGCTTTAGCGCGGTGGTCCCACCTGACCCCATGCCGAACTCAGAAGTGAAACGCCGTAGCGCCGATGGTAGTGTGGGGCCTCCCCATGCGAGAGTAGGGAACTGCCAGGCATTATATAAGTGAAGAAGCCCCGCACGCAGTGCGGGGCTTTTTTACGTCTGAATTTTGCTCTTTTGAGCAGAAACATTGACCACAAACCCACTTTCTGCAACCCTCATCACCTCATATGGTCTTACGGCATCGCCAGCAACCCGCTGATTTTTCGATAATTGGCGATATGGCTCACAATATTCATCTCAGATTACCCCGCCTTTACCTCTGGTAGACTTAAATGCTTTACTCAATCCTTTAAACGCTGTTGATCAGCAAGGAACAGAGGTAAGGCATGACAACAACAAATAATAAAATTCAGCCGGATGATACCAGGAAACGCATCTGGGCTATTGTTGGCGCGTCATCGGGCAACCTGGTCGAGTGGTTCGACTTCTATGTCTATTCATTCTTCTCGCTCTACTTTGCGCACATATTCTTCCCGCAGGGAGATACCACCACGCAGTTGTTGCAGACGGCGGGCGTTTTTGCGGCAGGATTTTTGATGCGTCCGATTGGTGGCTGGCTGTTCGGCTATATCGGTGACAAACATGGCCGAAAAAATTCGATGTTGGTTTCGGTCTGCATGATGTGTTTCGGGTCACTGGTCATCGCCTGCCTGCCGGGTTACGCAACGATCGGCGTGGCGGCTCCCGTCATTCTGCTGCTGGCGCGTATGTTTCAGGGATTATCGGTAGGTGGGGAATATGGGACCAGCGCAACCTACATGAGCGAAGTGGCTTTGGAAGGACGCAAAGGATTCTACGCCTCATTCCAGTATGTCACGCTGATTGGTGGTCAGTTAGCGGCGGTACTGACCGTAGTGGTGCTACAATTCCTGCTTACTGATGCAGAACTGCGCAGCTGGGGCTGGCGAATTCCGTTCTTCCTCGGCGCACTGCTCGCGGTTGTCGCATTGTGGCTACGGCGCTCTCTGGAAGAAACGTCAGACAAGACCAGCCGGGAACATCGCGATGCGGGAAGCGTAATCGGATTGCTGCGCAATCATACCCGTCCTTTCCTGATGGTGCTGGGTTTTACCGCGGGCGGTTCCCTGAGTTTTTACACCTTCACCACCTACATGCAGAAGTATCTGGTTAACACGTCGGGTATGGATCCTAAAACAGCCAGCGGGCTGATGACCGGTGCGCTGCTGGTCTTTATGCTGATTCAGCCAATTATCGGTGCGCTGTCAGATAAAATTGGTCGTCGCACTTCGATGATGATCTTTGGCGCAGCTGCGGCGATCTGTACGGTGCCAATTCTGACCCTGCTGCAAAACGTGCAAAGTCCCGGCGTGGCTTTCCTGTTGATTATGCTGGCCTTGCTGATCACCAGCTTCTACACGGCCATCAGCGGCATTCTTAAAGCCGAAATGTTCCCGCCACAGGTGCGTGCACTGGGTGTCGGGCTCTCCTACGCCGTCGCGAATGCGATCTTCGGGGGTTCGGCAGAGTATGTAGCGTTGCTGATGAAGAAGCAGGGGATCGAGACTACCTTCTTCTGGTATGTCTCTGCGATGGGCGCGGTGGCGTTTCTGGTGTCGCTGTTGCTGCACAAGCGTGGTAAGGGGATTAAGCTTTAAAATAGCTACTGGCTCAGATTCCAGAGAGCAATGCCGCTGGCTGCACCGGCGGCATCCCAGCGAAATCTTTCCAGCTCCAGCCGCTGCCATTCGGGCGGCTGTCATACAGCTCTTTTCCCGCCCCAGAACTTAACGAAACAACAGCACAGCAAGCAGCACACTTCGCATAATGGATGCCTTATTGACCGCAGTGATTAAAGAATCCGGCTGATCAGGCGATCGATACGTATCCGGCGCAGACGGCGAATGAGCTTGCGCACCTTGGCCGGGTAATCAGCAATACTCTCTAGCTCACGGAAATGCGTCACTACCGTCGTGTTCTGCCGGATTAACGTCAATTCCTTCTCACGCTGAGCCGCTAACTCCTGATGAGGATCGTGGATCAGCACGGCATTTTCCAGATCGAGCCGCCAGGCACGTGGATTGAGGTTATTACCGGTAATCAGCTGCCATTCGTCATCAACCCACATTCCTTTAAGGTGATAACTGTTCTCGCCATCCTTCCACAGTCTCACGACCAGCTGATCGGTCGTAACGTAGTAGTGCAAACGGCTCATAAAGCGACGCAGATTGATTTCATACAGGTAAGGCAGCGCGCCTATGATTTTGAACGGCTGATCAGGCGCAATATAGAAGTCATTGGCTGTTTTATCGCCGACGATGATCTCAACCTGCTTTCCCTGGCGCAGAAGATGAATGATATTACGTACCAGCAAGGCGGGCATGTTGAAGTAGGGGGTACAGATAATCAGCTTCTGTTCTGCACACGGCATCAGATGGAAAATGGTTTTATTGAGCAGGCTATGCTTACCCAGACCGACCAGCGGTGTAACTGCCAGTTCATCGTTGCCGGCATTCCCTTCAAACTGATAATTGAAGCCACGCAGATCCTGACGGAACTGGCGCGTCTCATTTTTAATTTCGGGGCTGGAAGGGCGCTCAGCGAAATCGAGCCGGTTAACCGCTTCTGCTGGCTTCAGATTGAGCGTGATCCAGTCATACATGGTATCGGTCAGCTGCGAATTGCGGATAACCTGGTAGCGATCATAACGATACTTGTCATGCTGATGCAGGTAAACATCATTGATGCTGGCGCCGCTGTAGAGCAGCGTATCATCTATGATGAAACCTTTAAGATGGAGTACACCCAGGGCTTCACGGGTATTGACCGGGATACCATAAACCGGGATGGCAATATCGGCATAACGCGTCGCCATTTCGCAATACCAGTCAGCATTGGTTACGCCTCGTGCTGCGCCAATTCGGCCACGCTGCGCACGATGCCAGTCTACCAGAATCGAGATATCCAGCTCCGGTCTCGCCTGCTTCGCATGATAAAGCGCATCCATAACGGCACGCCCGGCGTCATCGTTTTCCAGATAGAGCGCAACGATACAGATGCGGGTCTGCGCTGCCGCAATCTTCTCCAGCAACGTCTGACGAAATTCGGCAGGCGAGTAAAGTGTCGACATATCCGCAACGGATTGTGACAGTTTCGGCAGCTCTGCGAGGTGTTGTTGGTGTTTATTACGTTTAAATTTAGACAACATCACAGTGCACTTCTTCTCTGTTCATTGCATGGCCTTTTGCCATCAAATCAGGGTTATAACCATAAATAATAACATCAACTCCGTCGATTCGAACGTTTTTTACCTTTCTGTACAAGGTTAGTTGATCTCGTTCTGTAAAGACAATT
Source organism: Pantoea sp. 22096 (assembly GCF_052045955.1). NCBI lineage: Bacteria > Pseudomonadati > Pseudomonadota > Gammaproteobacteria > Enterobacterales > Erwiniaceae > Pantoea > Pantoea sp. 22096. The sequence goes on from NZ_JBQEPW010000001.1 coordinate 3,379, forward strand.
TCAGGCTGACGATACCGTCATCCAGTTGAATATCAACATGAAAATTGAGTTTTCGGGCCAGGGTAATCATGCCGCGGTTATGGGGCATGGTGATACCGTTCAATTGTTGCAAGCCGTGATGTCGGGTGTAGCGGATCATCTTTTCCAGCAGACGACGGCCCATGCCTAACCCTTTCAGGTCAGAACGGACCAGCACTGAAAACTCCGCATCGATGTTATCGGCGTCAGAGATCGCGCGAGTGACACCAATGATCTCATGACGTTCCTGATCCTGACGGACCGCCACAATCGCCATCTCGCGGTCATAATCGATCTGAGTCATATTGGCGAGGTCATCATGCGTGAACTCATTGATCTCACTGAAGTAGCGGTAGTAAAGATCCTCTTTGGTCACCTGGCTGATAAAATCGCGCAATAATGGTTCATCCTCTGGCAGGATTGGACGGAACAGGCAGAATTGCCCATCTTTTAACTCTACCTGTTCTTCCAGATGCTGCGGATAAGGGCGAATGGCCAGCCTTGCTTCGTTATCGCCGTGGAACGGAGCCAGCGTCAGGGTGACATCCAGCAGGGTAAAATCATTGCCTGCCGCCAGCAGCGGATGAATATCCAGTCGCTGGATCTCCGGGCAATCCACTACCAGATCAGAGACCTGCACCAGCAGCTGGCTTAAACCAGAGATATCCAGCGGATTCAGGGCGCTGCGGCTGCGGATTTTTCCGCTCTTAATAGCCTGAATGACCAGATAGCGTGCCAGCGTCATATTCAGTGGGGGCAGGGCAACGGCAGCCTGTTTATCAGCCTGCCATTCCACCCCGCCTTCACCCAGCATAATGATTGGGCCAAACAGTGCATCCTGTTCGACCACGACCCGCAATTCCTGCGCGCCCGCCCGGCTGGCCATGCTCTGAACCAGCAGTCCCTCTATACGCGCCTGCGGCAGCGTCTGCTTTACCCGATCAAAAATGGCTTCGGCGGCATGCTCCACTTCACTGGCATTACGCAGGTAGAGCATCACACCCTGAACCTCTGATTTATGGGCGATATCGGGTGAACGCAGCTTTAGCGCCACCGGATAGCCAATCTGGCCGGCAATGGTTACCGCTGCCGCGCTGTCACTGGCGATCCAGGTTGGCAGCGTGGCCAGCCCATAAGCCTGCAGCACCGGCTGCACTTCGTGAGTATCCAGTGAGGTAATGCCACGCGCCAGCGCCTGTGACAGCAGCTGGTGAGCATGTGCACTATCCTGGTTCAGTGTAGCGGGCAGGGCAGGCGTCTCGCGCAGCTGCTTCTGATTACGTCGGTACTCAACCTGATGCATAAAGGCGGTTACGGTGCCTTCCGGCGTGCGCCAGGTGGGTATACCCGCCTGCGTAAAGGCACGACGTGCAGCCTGTGAAGAGAACTCGCCGCTCCAGTTGGTCAGCAGCGTCACCAGCTTACCGCGCGGGTGGCGGGCCACAGTATCGATCAGATGTGCGGCCGTTTCAGTCGCAGGCGCGACCGCGCTTGGCGCATGAATGATCATTAAGGCATCAAGTTCATGGCTGTCGAGCAGGATCTCTGTGCAGGCAGCGTAGCGCTCAGCGGTGGCGTCATCTTTTAAATCCAGCGGATTACCGCGACCCGCACCGGCAGGCAAAATAGCCTCAAGCTGCTGACGCGTTTCATCGCTGAGCTGCGCCAGTTTCCCATTGCGGGCGTAAAGCTCATCCAGCGCCAGCGCGGCGGGCGCCGCACCATTACTGATGATCATCAGCCTGTCGCCGCGCAGTGGCCGCATATGGCTTAGCGATTCAACAGCGGAGAACAGCTCATGGGTATCCTGTACCCGCAGCAATCCGGCACGCTGAATGGCCGCATCCCATGCAGCATCCAGACCACTGTGGGTGCCCAGCAGCGCCTGCGCTTCACGGCTGCGACCACTCTTGATCACCAGAATCGGTTTATTACGGGAAGCGCTGCGTGAGGCAGAAACAAAGCGACGTGCGTCACTGAGGTGCTCCAGATAAAGGAGGATGGCACTTGTTTTACCGTCGCGGGCCAGGAAGTCGAGCAGGTCATCAACATCGGTATCCAGGCTGTCACCCAGCGCGATAAACCACGAAAAACCGAGGTTACGCTGCTGCGCCCAGTCGAGAATGGTATTCGATACGGCGGCAGACTGGGAGATAAATGCGATACGGCCTTTCTCTATCGGCACCGGCGAGAAGCTGGCATTGAGACCCTGCCAGGGCGCCAGCAGGCCAAGACTGTTCGGCCCCAGCAGACGTATCTGCCACTGGCTGGCGCAGGCTTTGAGTTCAGCCGACTGGCTGGCAGGTGCAGAGAGAATAATACAGGCCTTGCAACCTTTCTCGCCGAGCTGTTGCAGCAATTCGAGGTTACGTTTTGAGTGGGTGCAGATCACCGCCAGGTCAGGCGCGAAAGGTAAGCTGTCGATGGTGGGCCAGGCGAGTACGCCGCTGACCGCTTTATATTTTGGCGTGACCGGCAGTACAGGCCCGCTAAAACCGCCTGCCAGCAGGTTACGCATCATAAAGTAGCCGGCACGCCCGGGCGTGACCGAGGCACCTATCACCGCAATTGACTTAGGTCGTAACAGCGCTTCCAGTCCGCGTTGGCTCATCTCGCCCTCCAGAGATCGGGATTTGCGTGATTGTAAACGCTTTTTGCTGGCCGCGCTTCCGGGCAGATCGCAGGCTGAACATCCGGATCCTGAAAACTGTCAGAGCAGGCTCACGCCTGCCAGCCGGAGAGGGACACGGTTAAGCCTGTCCGGGGTGATGCGGTTTTCCTGCCAGATAGGCCGCGCGGAACTGATCGAAATGGTGAGATAACGCCTCTGCCGCCTGCCGATCGCCCGCCTGTGCCAGTAGCGCCGCCGCCACTTCAGCGGTGCAATGCTGACCTTCGCCGTGCGCCTCACGTAGCGTATAACGCGAAGGCGTGCTGACATCCAGCGACATTACCGGCAGGGCGTCGAGCCAGGGACTTTTGCGAAACATCTTGCGCGCTTCGGTCCAGGTGCCATCCAGCATAATAAACAGCGGCGGCTTGCCGCTGGCGGGCGGCGTTGTCAGCACTTCGCGACCGGGATCGGCATAGGCGGCCGGGAAGACCACCAGCGGCTGATATTCAGGGTTGCGCACAGCCGCAAGCAGCAGCGGATCCGGCTCGGTGCGTGACCAGCCAAATGCCTGGGTATGCGGCAGAATATCGGCAATCAGACGGCCAGTGTTACTCGGCTTCATTGGCTCGGTATCAAACATCACCAGGCAGAAGCGACTACGGGCAGACTGCGGCACAATCTGATTGCAGAGACAGTTGGCCTCTGGCAGCAGGCAGCCCTGGCAGCGAATGACCCGATTTCCGCGCGCCAGGAAAGGACGGGTGGCGCGGGCCAGGCGTTGGGTGCGCAAGCGCAAAACAGCATTATCAGACATGAGTATTCAGGGCAGGAAAAACGTCAGTGTAATCGAAGCGCAGATGAAAAGGAAAAGGCCAGACTGGCTGGCCGTTGAAGTTTAAAGTGATTCGTCGAGCCATTCGTTAAATGGCGCTTTGGGCATAGCGCCGTTCAGCATGTCGACCCGCTCGCCATTTTTAAACAGCATGATGGTCGGGATACTGCGAATATTGAAACGGGCGCTCAGGGCTGGTTCCGCTTCGGTGTTCACTTTAATAAAGCGGACCTTGCCGCTGCGTTCACTGGCGACATCTTTAAACACTGGCGCAAAATTGACGCAGGGGCTGCACCAGGGCGCCCAGAAATCGATCACCACCGGCAAATCATCCTGCAGATATTTGTCAAAGTTGGCGCTGGTGGCATTCACTACTTCGCCATCGAACAGCTCATTTCCACAGCGACCACATTTCGCCACGTCGGCAAGGCGTTCGTCAGGAACGCGATTGGTTGCCTGACAGGAAGCGCATACCGTATTCATAGGAACCTCTGATGTTGAAAAGTGTCAGTCTGGTAATCGTTGTCCATTATGAAAGGGGGCGGATTTTCGCTCAATCTGGATTGCTCTATAGGTTCAATAGTTGATAGCTAAGCGCCAGCACATCAGGTAATCTGCGCGCTCTAAATGCGGGAGGAAGAGATGAACGACGAATATAAAGGCAAGAGCGGCAAAGTTAAGGTGATGTACGTGCGTGGCGAGGACGATAAAAGCGCACGCGCGCCGAATCCTCGCACAGGCAAAGGTGGTCACGCTGCTGCCCGCCAGGATGATAATCGTCGTTCATCTGGCCCGCGCACTGAACGCACTCAGGAAGGCGGTCGCTCCGCTGGTCGTCGTAGTGACGACACCGGTCGCAGCAGTTCACCGCGTCGTGATGAAGGCGGACGTGGCGCACCACGCCGTTCAGACGATGGCGCAGGTCGCCGCAACGATCGTGGTGATGACAGCCGTGGCGCTTATGGCAGCAGCGACTCCCCGTGGCGCACCGTGTCACGCGCGCCTTCTGCCGATCGTGCGTCATCGCCTGAGAACGATAAGCCGGATCACGGCGGTATCAGCGGCAAGAGCTTCGTCGATCCTGAGCAGATCCGTCGTCAGCGTAATGAAGAGACCCGCGTCTATGGCGAGAACGCCTGTCAGGCGCTGTTCCAGAGCCGTCCGGAAGCGATTGTTCGCGCCTGGTTCGTGCAGGAAGTCACACCGCGTTTTCGCGAAGCGCTGCGCTGGCTGGCGGCTAACCGCAAAGCCTATCACGTGGTAGAAGATGCTGAGATCACCAAAGCGTCAGGTACTGAGCATCATGGCGGCGTCTGCTTCCTGATCAAAAAGCGTATGGGCATGGCGGTGTCTGAATGGCTGAGCCAGGCGAATACGAAAGATTGCGTACTGGCACTGGAAGATGTCAGCAACCCGCATAACCTCGGCGCGATTATGCGCAGCTGCGCGCACTTTGGCGTAAAAGGTTTGCTGGTCAATGATGCTTCTCTGCTGGAGTCAGGTGCAGCGGTACGTACTGCAGAAGGCGGCGCTGAGCATGTGCAGGCCATCAGCGGTGCAACCTTCAGCGAAGGTCTGGAAGCGTTTCGTAAAGCGGGTTACACCATCGTGACCACCTCCAGCCATCAGGGCACGCCGCTGGCGCAGGCTCAGCTGCCGGAGAAAATGGTGCTGGTGTTAGGTCAGGAGCGTGAAGGTCTTTCTGACACCGCGTTCAGGCAGGGCGACATGAGCCTGTCAATTGGCGGCACCGGCAACGTGGAAAGCCTCAATGTCTCGGTCGCAACCGGCGTACTGCTCGCCGAATGGTGGCGTCAGAACGCATAAAAAAACGGGCCGAAAGGCCCGTTTTGCTGTGTGACATCAGTGCGCGCCACCGCCACCACCACCACCGCCTGCGCCAAACGGCGGGCGGGCAAACCAGATCAGCACCAGCAGAATCAAAAAGACCCCCGCCGACGCCCAGAAGATTTCATTCGCTGAAATAATCAGTCCCTGATTGGTAATCTGCTGCGCGATATAAGCTGACGCCTGCTGCTGTGTCATCCCCAGGCTCTCCAGCTGGCTATACATCTGTTGCGAATTGGTGTTGTAAGGGGTAATCGACTCCGTCAGGTAGCTATGATGCATCGACTCGCGATTCGTCCACATGGTGGTGGTAATCGACGTTCCCACTGAGCCGGCAAAGGTACGCATAAAGTTCGACAGGCTGGAGGCAGCCGCCATGCGCTCCGGCGGCAGTCCCGATAGCGTAATGGTGGTCAGCGGCATAAAGAAGCAGGCCACGGCAAAGCCCTGAATAAACTGTGGCCAGGCTGAGGCACCAAAGTCCATCCCCGGTTCAAACGTATAAGCACGCCAGTAAAAGCAGACGGCATACATAATGAAGCTGAACGTAACCAGTCGCCGCATGTCGAGCTTATGGGCGAAGCGACCAATGATCGGCGACAGGATCACCGGCAAAATCCCTACCGGCGCAGACGCCAGCCCTGCCCAGGTTGCGGTATACCCGTAAACCTCCTGCAGCAGCTGCGGCAACAGAACTATTGAGCCGAAGTAGAGCATATAAGCCAGGCTGATCGACAGGCAGCCGATGGTGAAGTTGCGCGACTTAAACAGCGACAGGTCAATGATCGGGTGATCGTCCGTCAGCTCCCACACCAGCAGGACGGACAGCGCAATTACAGCCACGACCCCCAACACGATAATTTCGGACGAGTTAAACCAGTCGAGCTCCTTCCCGCGGTCCAGCATCACCTGCAGACAGCCGATCCCCACGACCAGCAGCACCAGCCCGACCATATCGATCCGCCGGATTTCGGTTTTGGTTTCCCGACCACGCAGGGTTTGCAGCGTCAGTATCACCACTGCCACACCAATCGGCACGTTGATAAAGAAGATCCAGCCCCAGTGATAGTTATCGCTGATCCAGCCGCCCAATATCGGGCCGCAGATCGGTGCCACGATCACCGTCATCGCCCATAGCGACAGTGCAACACTGCGCTTAGCGGGCGGATAGTTGTTGAGCAGCAGGCTTTGCGACAGCGGGATCAATGGACCTGCGACTATCCCCTGAATGACGCGGAAGAAAATCAGCATCTCCAGGCTGTCTGACATGCCACACGCCCAGGAGGCGATAGCAAACAGAATGGTCGACCAGGTAAACAGCTTCACTTCACCGATGCGTTTTGCCAGCCAGCCGGTCAGGGGGATCGAAATCGCATTGGCGACGCCAAACGAGGTGATCACCCAGGTGCCCTGCGAGTTCGACGCTCCCAGGTTACCGGCAATGGTGGGGATAGCCACGTTGGCGATGGTCGAATCCAGCACCTGCATGAACGTCGCCAGCGACAGCGCAATGGTCATCAGGACCAGCGGCATCCCTTCAAGCGGTTTTTGTGCCATTACAGCCTCCGCGTCATCATCCGGCGTTGGCGCGGACGATATCGGTGATCAGCTGATTGACCGGCGTAAGGTCAATCGCCAGAGCATTACTACTGTAAGCGGCCTGCTGACGGGCGCTGGTGGCAAGCGCGCTACCCTCTTTGCTGGTGGTATCGATTTTGACCAGCGTGGAGAGGCCGATGCGCAGTGGATGTCTGGCGATATCGTCCTGATTCAGTTCGATACGGACCGGCAGACGCTGAACCACTTTAATCCAGTTACCAGTGGCGTTCTGTGCTGGCAGCAAAGAGAAGGCGCTGCCGGTGCCCATATCCAGACCCACCACTTTACCCTGATAAACCACTTCGTCACCGTAGATATCGGCGACCACGGTGGCAGGCTGACCAATACGGACACCAGCCAGCTGCGTCTCTTTGAAGTTCGCATCGACCCACAGATTGGTGGCAGGTACGACAGCGAGCAGCGGGGTGCTGGTAGAAATTTGCGAACCGACCTGTACGCTGCGACGGGAGACAAAGCCATCCATCGGGCTACGGATTTCGGTGCGCTGCAGCGCCAGCCAGGCGTCACGCAGTTCAGCCGCGCTCTGTTGCACGGCAGGCTGATTTTCCAGCGAGGTGTTGAGGATCATCGCCTGATTGGCATTGTATTGCTGAATGGCCACGTCCAGCTGCGCTTTAGCCGTTGCAACGGCGTCACGGGCGTGCTGCAACTCTTCACGGCCAATCAGGTTGGCTGCGCCTAACGGTTCACGGCGTTTCAGGTCCGCCTCTGCCTGTGCCAGTGCGGTCTGCTGCAGCGTGATGCTGGCCTGATACTGTTTGCCATTGATCATCAGCTGATGCGTCTGACGCACGCTGGTAGCCAGAGCCGTCTGGGCTTTTTCAAACGCCTGCTCGGCATCGGTCTTATCAAGTGAAACCAGTACATCGCCTTTTTTGACAAAATCGGTATCTTCAAACCAGACCTTATTCACGCTACCGGAGACCTGTGCCATCACCTGCACCTGATTGCCCGCAACGTAGGCGTCATCAGTCTCCTGAAAATGGCGCAGGACCAGGAACCAGTAGGCGCCCCAGGCAATACCAATCAGCACAAAGATAAGCGCCAGCACAATGAGCACACTTTTGCGCTTTCTTTTCTTACTGGCTGACGGTTGCGGGCTTTGTGCTTCTGCCGTTGCACTCATGACTTTCTCCACGTTTTCCATTTAGTCGGGCAGCAGTAATCCTTTTCTGCCAGCGCCCGAGTCGAAAAAGCCAGCGACTGAGCGCTGGCCAGATTAAAAAGGAAATTAAGATAACGATTTCAACAGGTGATTGTGTCGCACTTGTTGCTATTAGCGGGACAGCGAGGCGATCAGCTGATCTTCATCCATTTTATCAAGACGATTAAGCAACTTACGGGTAATGCCTTCCAGCTGAGACTTCTCATCGACGGAGAGCGACGACCAGAGATACTGCAGGCTCTGATGCTGAGGTGGCAGCAGCTGACGCAGGAATTCCATGCCTTTATCGGTCAGATGCAGGTGCAGGCAGCGACGGTCGTGATCGCTTTCGCGACGCTCAATCCAGCCGCGCTTCTCCAGCTCATCAGCAATGCGCGTAGCATTGGTGCGTGAAGAGCCAAGGGCAGAACTGAGCTCAGAGGGCTGAATGCTGTGATTTTCCTGTGCATCCAGCGTAATCAACGCCATAAACAGGGTCTCATTAATACCCTGTGCTTTCAGCATCTTATTGCGGTTGTCCAGCAGTTTACCCTGCATATGCATACAGAGACGCGTCAGAATAATTTCCTGTAACGGAAAATCCTTATGGCGATTGGCACGGATGTTTAGCATCTGCTCAATGGGAGTAAACGAACTTTCCATTAAAAAAAACCTCACTAATTGCAACTTGTATAATAACTATGGTGACAGGCTAAGCGTAGTCACTTTTCAGCAAGTGATCGCTGACAGACTCGCACGCTGCACCATCAAAGGTATTCCAGGCCAGTCCCTGGCCCTGGGTCAAAAACCCGTACGCCCGGCGGCAGCCGCAGTGCCAGGACGTTATCAAAAAGGGGGCAAATTTATTAATATCGCGAGGAAAAATAACTGAAGTGAATAGGTTTGTTACTAACCATAACAAACCTAACCATTTGTGACCAGACCAATGCGTTGTCCGGACAGCCTTCAGTTGATTTTTTCCGGCTCAAAGCGCGATCCCCCTGCCCAAATCAGCAGATTAATCAGCGTCAGTAGCGCGCCAGCTCCACAGACGCCATACCAGCCCCAAAGATGGTAAGCGGTAGCGGAGAGCAGCGAGCCCGCCGCGCCGCCGATAAAGTAGCTGGTCATGTAACCGGCATTCAGACGGTTTCGCGCCTCCGGCATCTGCGCATAAATCACGCTCTGGTTGGTGATATGCACGGCCTGCACCGCCAGATCCAGTAGCAGGATACCGACGATCAGCGGCACAAGCTGCTCCGCACCCCACGCAATGGCGGCCCAGGAGAGCAGCATAAGCAGCAGGCCCAGTCGGGTGGTCAGCTTCGCTTTACCTTTGTCGGCCAGTGAACCCGCCTGACGTGCGGCCAGCGCACCCGCAGCACCCACTAATCCCAGCAAACCAATCCTGCCCTCAGAAAAATGATAAGGCGCACCGGAGAGCAGAAATGCCATTGAGGTCCAGAGCAGGCTGAAATTGGCAAAGGAGAGACAGCCGGTCCAGGCGCGTGTGCGGATCACCCGATTGCCTGCATACAGACGAAAGATGGAAGCCAGCAGTTGCGGATAGCTCATGACCATTGACTGCTTTACGCGTGGCAACGATCGCCAAAGCGCCAGCGCCATAACCACCATCAGCAGACTGGCGGTCCAGTAAACCGTGCGCCAGCCGCCGAGCTGCGCCAGGCCACCTGCCACGGTGCGTGCCAGCAGAATCCCCAGCAGCAGACCGCTCATGACCGTCCCAACGATTTTGCCGCGCCGCTCTGGCTCGGCCAGCGTGGCGGCCAGCGGCACCAGAATTTGTGCGGCGACCGAAAACAGGCCGGTCATGATCGTGCCCAGCAGTAAAAAGAGGAACGTGTGCGACAGGGCGATAATTAGCATGCCCGCCGCAGCCAGCAGGATCATCGTCACAATCAGGCTGCGTCGTTCAAAGCGATCGCCCAGCGGCACCAGCAACAGAAGACCGCAGGCGTAGCCGAGTTGCGCCGTGGTGACAATAAACCCGGCGAGGCTAACAGAGAGATCAAACTGTTGGGCGATAGTATTAAGCAGTGGCTGAACGTAATAGTTACTGGCTACGCAGAGGCCGGTTGCTACCGACATCAGGACCACTAAAGCAGGCGTCAGACCCTGGCGAGTCGCATTCATAAACAGCATCGGTCGCTAATAATCATTTGAGGTTAATAATAACTCAAAAAACTATTTCACACGCATGTTTATTAACAGGCCATACCAGTCATAACGAGAGGTTTAAACAACGGTAGAGGAGGTGCGCCCTAAGAAGGGGGCAACTTACGGCTCAGGGCTTAACGTCTTCAGAAGTTTAAAGGGATGGGAGCATACGCCTGTAGCAAAGCATAGCGGGCCATGGACAAAAACGCCGGGAGCGTTTTGAACAACGCAACGCGTTGGCCCGGTACGGGCGCACTTCAGGCATGTGGTGCGTAATCGCCCGCGCTGAGCCACGCCTTAGAGGGCATGTTTTGCGCCTTTGCGGAAGGCGTATGCTCCCTGAGCCGGCCTCTTTATCCTCTGTCGCAGGCCATCCTGACAATCAGAATGACCTACCCGACCATCAGAAATTCCAGTCTTCGTCTTCAGTTTCGACCGCTTTACCCATCACATAGGAGGAGCCTGAGCCGGAGAAGAAGTCGTGGTTCTCGTCAGCGTTGGGTGACAGTGCCGACAGAATGGCCGGATTGACGGCCGTCAGCTCTGCCGGGAAGAGCGCCTCGTAGCCCAGATTCATCAGTGCTTTATTGGCGTTGTAGTGCAGGAAGGTTTTCACTTCGTCCACCCAGCCGACATCGGCGTAGAGCGCCTCGGTGTAAGCCACTTCATTTTCATACAGCGCCAGCAGCAGATCATAGGCGAACTGCTGCAGTTCTTCACGACGCAGATCGTCAGCGCTGGCCAGCGCCTGCTGATATTTATAGCCGATGTAGTAACCGTGCACTGCTTCATCGCGGATAATCAGGCGAATCAGGTCTGCGGTATTGGTCAGCTTACCCCGGCTTGACCAGTACATCGGCAGCCAGAAGCCGGAATAGAACAGGAACGACTCCAGGAAGACGCTGGCGATCTTCTTCTTCAGCGGATCATCGGCCCGGTAGTGCTCCAGGATAATGCGCGCCTTGTTCTGCAGCGGCGCATTCTCTTCGCTCCACTGGTAGGCGGCATCCACATCCTGCGTGTTGCACAGGGTTGAGAAGATCGAACTGTAGGAGCGGGCATGTACCGCTTCCATAAAGCTGATATTCGACAGCACAGCTTCTTCGTGTGGGGTAATCGCATCCTCCATTAGTCCCGGCGCGCCGATCACATTCTGGATGGTGTCGAGCAGCGTCAGGCCGGTAAAGACCCGGATGGTCAGTTGCTGCTGCTGTTTATCCAGCGTCTGCCAGCCGGGCAGATCGTTGGAGAGTGGCACCTTTTCCGGCAGCCAGAAGTTGCTGGTGAGACGATTCCACACCTCAAGATCTTTATCATCCTGAATGCGGTTCCAGTTAATGGCCTGAATCTGTCTAAGTTTCATCGTTTTCATTACAGGGAGCAGGAAACGCAGCCCTGAACCTCCGTGCCCTGAAGCGCCATCTGACGCAGTCGAATGTAATAGAGCGTTTTGATGCCTTTTTTCCACGCGTAAATCTGCGCTTTGTTGATGTCACGGGTGGTGACGTCATCGCGGAAGAACAGCGTCAGCGACAGTCCCTGATCGACGTGCTGCGTTGCTTCTGCGTAGGTATCAATAATCGCTTCCGGCCCAATCTGATACGCATCCTGATAGAGGTGCAGATTCTCATTGGTCATAAATGGCGCGGGATAGTAGACGCGGCCGGTTTTGCCCTCTTTGCGGATCTCGATAGGGGAGACAATCGGATGGATGCTGGAGGTAGCGTGATTGATGTAAGAGATCGAACCCGTCGGCGGGATCGCCTGCAGGTTCTGATTAAACAGCCCGTGCTGCATCACCGCATCACGCAGTACCTGCCAGTCCGCCTGAGTTGGCAGCGTCAGTCCGGTGTCGGCAAATAGTTGAGCTACCCGTTCAGTACGCGGCAGCCATTCCTGCTGCAGATACTTATCGAAGTAGACGCCGCTGGCGTAGTCCGAATCCGCAAAGCCGTCGAAGGTCTGCTGATGCTCCTGCGCCAGCTGATTAGAGGTGCGCAGCGCATAGTAGGTGATGCAATAGAAGTAGAGATTGGTGAAATCCAGCGCTTCCGGCGAACCGTAGGCGATGCCTTCCCGCGCCAGATAGCCGTGCAGGTTCATCTGACCCAGGCCAATGGCGTGTGAGCGGCGATTGCCTTCGGCGATGGAAGGCACCGAGCCGATCTCGCTCATCATCGATACCGACGTCAGGGCGCGAACGGCCACATCCACGGTGCGCGCCAGATCGCGCGAATCCATGGCGTGTGCAATGTTCAGTGAGCCGAGATTACAGGAGATATCTTTGCCGACACGGCGATAGCTGAGATCGTCGTTGTACTCGCTGGCGCTGTTGACCTGCAGGATCTCCGAGCAGAGGTTGCTCATGTTGATGCGACCGGCAATCGGGTTGCTACGGTTCACGCTGTCCTCATACATGATGTAGGGATAGCCCGACTCAAACTGAATCTCAGCCAGCGTCTGGAAAAAATCACGCGGCTGAATATAGGTTTTCCGGATGCGATCGTCAGCCAGCATCTCGTCATACTTCTCGCTGATGCTGATATCACCAAAGGCCTGGCCGTAGATCCGCTCCACGTCGTAGGGCGAGAACAGCGCCATCGGTTTATTCTCTTTCGCCAGCTGGAAGGTGATATCGGGGATCACCACGCCCAGCGACAGGGTTTTGATGCGGATCTTCTCGTCGGCATTTTCGCGTTTGGTATCCAGAAAGCGGAAGATATCGGGATGGTGCGCATTGAGCCACACCGCGCCAGCGCCCTGACGTGCGCCAAGCTGATTCGCATAGGAGAAGGCATCTTCCAGCATTTTCATCACCGGAATGATGCCCGACGACTGATTTTCGATGCGTTTGATCGGCGCACCGGATTCTCGCAGGTTCGACAACAAAAAGGCGACGCCGCCGCCCCGTTTCGACAGCTGCAGTGCTGAGTTTACGGCACGACCAATCGACTCCATATTGTCTTCGATTCGCAGCAGGAAACAGGAGACCAGCTCACCGCGCTGCTGTTTGCCGCAGTTCAGAAAGGTGGGTGTGGCAGGCTGGAAACGGCCGCTGAGAATCTCTTCCAGTAGCGCCCGCGCCAGCGTTTCATCGCCCTGAGCCAGCGTCAGCGCAACCATGCAGGCACGCTGCTCGAAGGTTTCCAGATAGCGTTTGCCGTCAAAGGTCTTCAGCGTATAGCTGGTGTAGTACTTCCAGGCACCAAGAAAGGTTTTGAACTCAAATCCCCAGTTTTCGGCCACCTCATGCAGCGCAAGCAGGAAATCAAAATCGTACTGGTTCAGCATGTCCGCTTCGTAATAGCTCTCTGCCACCAGATAGCGTAAACGCTCAGCGTTGCTGGCGAAGGAAACCGTATTGGGCTGCACATGCTGCAGATAGAACTGCCGTGTCGCTTCGCGATCCTTATCGAACTGGATGCGGCCCTCTGCGTCATAGAGGTTCAGCATGGCATTGAGGGCGTGATAATCGAGCGTCACGCCGTTGAGGGTATCTGTTGTTGCCAAAATTGGGTTACTCCCGCTTTAACTTTCGCAATATCGTCAGGCGTTCCCATCAGCTCGAAGCGGTAGAGGCAGGGCACCTGACATTTTTTTGCAATGATGCTGCCCGCCAGGCAGTAACCGGCACCGAAGTTACGGTTGCCTGCCGCGATCACGCCCCGAATACCGCGTCGGTTCGCCTCATCATTAAGAAACTGAATCACCTGACCGGGTACCGCACCACGACTGCTGCCACCGCCATAGCTGGGCACCACCAGAATATAGGGCTGGTCGATATGCACGTGCTCGCGGGCATCAAGCGGGATGCGCCGGGCGGGCAGGCCGAGGCGCGTCACAAACCGGTGGGTGTTTTCCGACTGGCTGGAAAAATAGACCAGCGGGAACATACGATTAGCCCCCGACGGCAGAAAGCGTGCGCAGAGTGGCGATCTTGTCCGGACGGAAACCGCTCCAGTGATCGTTATCTGCCATCACCACCGGAACCTGGCGATAACCCAGTGATTTCAGGTTGTCGATCGCCTCCGGCTGGCTGTCGAGATTGATCAGCTGATAAGCGAGACCCTGACGGTCCATCGCATTTTTGGTCGCCGTGCACTGGACACAATTGTCTTTAGTGTAAATAATAATGCGCATGATTCGTATTTCCCTCTGTATGCGGTTCTGATGACCGGAAATAAAGTCGATGCAGCCTGTTGCGGGCTTCATTCGGTCGGACATCGGGTGTCGTACTGATGAGATAAATACTAGATGTAGTGGTTTTGGTGGTCAAGCCCACCATATATAGGGTTTTATGATTTGCATTTGCGCAACAGAGGCAAAGCCAGCAGTAATGCGCCCTGCAGCCTGAAAAAATCTTTTGTAAATGTCGTCGGCCAGAAAAAGGGCAAAAAAAAGCCCCGCACAGGGCAGGGCTCAGGGGATTTTTTATACTTAGCGGCGAGAAGCCAGCAGTATACCGACTACGATACCGAACGCAGCACCGACACCCACACCGTGCCATGGTTTGTCATGCACGTAGGTATCAACCTGCGCACCGGCATCACGCGCAACCTGGGATACACGGTTGCTGCCGCCGTTCAGTTTAGAGCGGGTCTGCTTGAGCAGTTTTTCTGCCTGACTGCGGGCTGAATCCACTTCGTCTTTGGCGTCACTGCCATAAGATTTCAACAGCGCTTCGAGTGAATCGGCCAGCTCATTCACATCCTGATTGATATCAATGTCATCGTTTTTTACAGTGCGATTAAACATTTTTTAGCTCCCTTTGATTTAAAAACGTAATACTAGTGTAGACGACCTTTTGATAAACGAGACGCGGGAGTGTTCTTTAGGGAAAATTCCGAATGCCCACTCTGTCATGCTGATGTAAGGTTGCGAAGCTTTTGAAAGAGGAGAGGATCGAGCATGTATTTACGACCAGATGAGGTAGCGCGCGTACTGGAAAAAGCGGGTTTCGAAGTCGATGAAATTACTCCACGGGCCTATGGCTATCGCCGTGGTGAGAACTACGTTTATGTGAATCGCGAGGCGCGCATGGGGCGCATGGCTTTAGTGATTCACCCGACGCTGAAAGAGAAGAGCCAGCCGTTCGCTGAACCTGCTTCAGAAATGAAGACCTGCGATCACTACACCCAATTCCCTCTCTATCTGGCGGGTGATTCACAGGAACATTACGGCATCCCGCACGGATTCAGTTCCCGCATGGCGCTGGAACGCTATATTCAAAGCGTTTTCGGCTAACGCATCAGGCCCCGCCGCGACGGGGCACTGAACCGCCTGTCCGTCCTCCCTGTTTACCCTGCCGTTGCAATTACCCGCTGTGACGCGTATAAATTTGTCCCTTATAGATGTTTAGACGTCCATACGGATAAAAGTGATGAGCGAACAGCCAACTCCCTCGCAGGAACAATTCAAACGCACCATGAAAGTGCGCCATCTGGTGATGTTATCGCTGGGCGGCGTGATCGGCACCGGCCTCTTTTTTAACACTGGCTATATCATTTCAACCACCGGGGCAGCGGGTACGCTGCTCGCCTATCTGATTGGCGCGCTGGTGGTCTGGCTGGTGATGGTGTGTCTGGGCGAACTTTCCGTGGCGATGCCGGAAACCGGCGCGTTCCACGTCTATGCCGCACGCTATCTCAGCCCGGCAACCGGCTACACCGTGGCCTGGCTCTACTGGCTCACCTGGACCGTCGCCCTCGGCTCCAGCCTGACGGCGGCGGGCTTCTGTATGCAGTACTGGTTCCCGCAGATCCCGGTCTGGATTTGGTGCCTGGTCTTCTGCTGCGCCATCTATCTGCTCAACGTCATCTCCACCCGCTTCTTCGCAGAAGGAGAGTTCTGGTTCTCGCTGATAAAAGTTGTCACGATCGTCGCCTTTATCGTGCTGGGCGGCGCGGCGATGTTTGGCTTTATCCCGATGAAAGATGGCACCCCAGCGCCGGGCCTGAGCAATCTCACCGCGCACGGCTGGCTGCCCAACGGTGTACTGCCGATTCTGATGACCATGGTGGCAGTAAACTTCGCCTTTTCCGGCACCGAGCTGATCGGGATTGCGGCCGGTGAAACTCAGCAGCCGGAGAAAGTGCTGCCGCTGGCGATCCGCACGACGGTGGCCCGACTGATTATTTTCTTTATCGGCACGGTATTTGTGCTGGCGGCGCTGATTCCGATGGATCAGGCGGGGATTGTCAAAAGTCCGTTTGTGCTGGTGTTTGAAAAGATCGGCATCCCTTATGCGGCTGACATTATCAACTTTGTCATTCTGACCGCTATCCTGTCAGCGGCCAACTCGGGCCTCTATGCCTCCGGGCGGATGCTCTGGTCGCTGGCCAACGAAAGCACGCTGCCGCGCGCCTTTGCCAGCGTCAACAAGCGCGGCGTGCCCCTGCTGGCCATCACCGTCAGCATGATCGGTGGCTTACTGGCGCTGGTCTCCAGTGTAGTCGCGCCAGACACGGTATTTGTGGCGCTGTCGGCTATCTCTGGTTTCGCGGTCGTCGCGGTCTGGCTTAGCATCTGCGCCTCGCATTTTGTTTTCCGTCGGCGTCATCTTCAGCAGGGCAAATCGCTGGCCGATCTGGGCTACCGCGCGCCGCTCTATCCGCTGACGCCGATCCTGGGCTTTCTGCTCTGCCTGCTGGCCTGTGTCGGGCTGGCGTTTGATCCGACCCAGCGCATCGCGCTGTGGTGTGGCATCCCGTTTGTGCTGTTCTGCTATGCCGCTTACCATCTGACCCACAAATCATCCCCGAAGCCTGAGGAGGCCAAAGATGTCGCATAACCCTGTCGCGCAGGCTTTAACAGAGTCGCCGTTACTGATTCTGGATGGCGCGCTGGCCACCGAACTGGAAGCCCGCGGCTGTCATCTGGCCGATGCGCTCTGGTCAGCGAAAGTGCTGATGGAAAATCCTGAGCTGATCTACCAGGTGCACTACGACTATTTTGTTGCCGGGGCGCGCTGTGCCATCACTGCCAGCTATCAGGCGACGCCGCAGGGCTTTGCCACACGTGGCCTTGATGAGGCGCAGTCACTGGCGTTGATCGCCCAGAGCGTCGAGCTGGCGCGGCGCGCCCGTCAGGATTATCTGGCGGTCCGGCCCGACGCAAAAACGCTGCTGGTGGCGGGATCGGTGGGGCCGTATGGTGCATTCCTGGCGGATGGTTCGGAATATCGCGGCGATTACGCGTTGCCGGAAGCGGAGATGATGGCGTTTCACCGCCCGCGCGTGCAGGCGCTGCTGGCGGCGGGTGCCGATCTGCTGGCCTGTGAAACCCTGCCGTCCTTTGCTGAAGCGCAGGCGCTGGTGAAGCTGCTGTCTGAATTTCCTGAAAGCCGCGCCTGGTTCACGTTTACCCTGCGTGACGCCGGGCACATCAGCGACGGTACGCCGCTGTCAGAGGTGGTGAGCTGGCTGAATCAGCAGCCACAGGTGGTAGCGCTGGGGGTTAACTGTGTGGCACTTGAGAGCGTGACGCCTGCGCTGCACCAGCTGCAGAGGCTGACCGACAAACCGCTGGTGGTCTATCCCAACTCCGGCGAGCAGTATGATGCCAGCAGCAAAACCTGGCATTCAGCGCCATCAGGCTGCACGCTGCATGACAAACTGGCAGAGTGGCAGCAGGCGGGCGCGAAGCTGATTGGCGGCTGCTGTCGCACCTCACCCAACGACATCGCGGCTATCGCCCGCGCTTGTCAACCGCAATAAGCTGGCTGAATCGGGCGATGATAGCCCGATTGAGGTGGAGAGGGCGGTCTACACTCTGATCACTGATCACTCTGTGGACCCCTTCATGAAACAGCGAATTCTGGCCCTGGCCGCCGCGCTGCTGCTTAGCGGCTGTGCCACTATTGTCGGCAATGAAACCCAGCTGGTGCGCATCGACTCTCTGCCGCAGGGCGCGCGCTTTACCGTGCAGGATGAGCGTGGTTATGCGGTGGCGCAGGGTTTCACGCCGCAGACCGTTGAACTGGAAAAATCTACCGGCCGCTACTTCGGCAAAAAGCACTACCTGCTGATGCTGGAAAGCCCGGGCTACGTGCCGGTCACGGTGCCGATCGAGGCACGCGCTAACCTGTGGTATCTGCTGGGCAATATCCCGCTGGGTGGCTTCCCCGGCTGGCTGCTGGTCGATCCCTTCTATGGTGGCATGTACGACCTCAAGCCGGAACATCCGCGTCCCTTTATGAACCCGGTTGGCGCGCGCGGCTGATTACTGCGCGGTCGGCTTCACCATTCCGCCTGGCGTTTTATGGCGTTCCAGATACTGATGCTGGAAAATGCACATGCGGATGGTGTTGCGGTACTCCCCGTTAATGAAAAACTCATGCTTAAGCACGCCTTCGATCTCAAAGCCGAGCTTGGTGTAGATGTGGATCGCTTTTTCGTTTTCCTGATCGACAATCAGGTAGAGCTTATAAAGATTCAGCACCGAGAAGCCGTAATCCATCGCCAGCTTTGCCGCCTGTGTGGCCAGCCCTTTGCCCTGATGGGCCGGATCGATGATGATCTGAAACTCAGCGCGGCGGTGCACATGGTTAATTTCGACCAGTTCCACCAATCCCGCTTTCTGCCCGCTGTGTTCCACTACAAAGCGGCGTTCGGTCTGATCGTGAATGTGTTTGTTGTAGAGATCGGACAACTCCACAAACGCCTCATAAGGCTCCTCGAACCAGTAGCGCATCACGCTGGCGTTGTTATCCAGCTGATGGACAAAGTGCAGATCTTCCCGCTCCAGCGGACGCAGTTTTACCGTCATTACCTGACTCCTTTTTTAAAGAAACTGCCGCGAGTATACCGCATCAGCCTTGTGCTGCGATTTGCGCAGTCGCATACCTGTTCTGGCTTTAGGCGTTATGGCGTGGGAGAAGAGAGGTAACGGCGGGCATAGGGGCGTGTTAAGACAGGCGGGAGAAAGCAATAGCGCCGGACGGCAGATTAACGCCGTCCGGCCTGATTTCAGGCAGAGATCTGTTCGATGATGCGACCCTGCGACATGTGCACGGCGCGATCGCACATATGATCGATCACATCGGGATCGTGGCTCACCAGCACCATGGTCAGGCCATCCTGCTGTTTCAGATCGTTGAGCAGATTAAGGATCTCCGCCTGCACTGACATATCCAGCGCCGACGTCGGCTCATCCAGCAGCAGGATCTTCGGCTGCAGCAGCAGGGCGCGCACGATGGCGACGCGCTGACGCTGACCGCCGGAGAGCTGATGCGGATAGCGATCCGCCAGCGCGGGATCGAGTCCGACGTGACGAAAGCCCTGATCGATACGATCGTTGATATTGTCGCGTTTCAGTAGCTTGAGCGGCTCCGCCAGGGTGCGACGCAGCCGGTGACGTGGATGCAGCGAGGCATAGGGATCCTGAAACACCATCTGCACTTCCTGACGCAGCGCGCCGGTAAAGACTTTGCCCGGCTGAACCGCGTGACCGGCAAGTTGCATCTGGCCCTGCCAGTGTGGATTCAGACCTGCCAGCACCCACAGCAGCGACGACTTACCGCAGCCCGAAGGCCCCACCAGACCAAAACACTCACCAGCATTAACCGCCAGGTTGACCTCGTGCACCACGGTGCGCAGGTCATAACCCTGTTTGTGGGCGACGCTTAGATTCTGCAGCTTAATCATAATTTGCCTCCAGCGCAGCGCGATCCAGCACCGGTAAAGCCTGTCCGTGAGTCGCTTTGCCCGGACGGCAGGCCCACAGCGTGCGGGTATAGGGATGGGTGGCGCGCGACAGGTCGGCGGCGGGCAGCGTATCCAGCAATCGGCCTTTGTACATCACCATGACCCGCTCGCAATGTTCTGAAACCTGCTGCAGATCATGGCTAATCAGGAGCAGACCCATGTTGCGCGCTTCCACCAGACCGCGGATCAGCGCCAGCACCTGATCGCGCATGGCATGATCCAGCGCAGAAGTCGGTTCATCGGCGATCAGGAAATCGGGATCGGTAATCAGGGCGATCGCCAGCATCACCCGCTGACCCATGCCGCCAGAGAGCTGATGCGGATACTGCTGCATCAGACGACGCGGATCGGGCAGGCCGACCGCATCCAGCATTTCACACACTTTCTCTTTGCGCTCGGCACGGCTCAGGCGGCGATGCAGGATCAGCGGCTCTTCCACCTGCCAGCCAATGGTGCGCGTCGGGTTAAGGGCATACTTCGGGTCCTGCATCACCATCGCCACGCGGTTACCGCGCAGCTGATTCCAGTGACGCTCACTCAGCCTCAGCGCATTCTCACCGGCGACCTGAAGCTGGCTGGCCTGCAGATGCAGCGCGGGCGAGAGTAAGCCCATCAGGCTGCGGGCGGTCAGTGATTTGCCGGAACCGGACTCACCCACCAGCGCCACGCGCTCGCGACCCACGGAAAAGCTGATGTTATCGACCAGCAGCGCATCATCGCTGCGAATGGTCAGCCCTTCGGCATGGAGCAGATTATTTTGCATGACGGGTATCCAGTCGGTCGCGCAGGCCATCGCCTGTCAGGTTAAAGGCCAGGCTGGCAAACAGAATGGCCGCGCCTGGGGCGGCGGCAACCCACCACTGATCGAAGATCACTTTACTGCCTTCGGCGACCATTGAACCCCATTCCGCCGTCGGCGGCTGAACGCCCATGCCGAGGAAACCAAGACCGGCAGCAGCCAGGATAATCCCGCCCAGGCTCAGCGCGGCGCGGACGACCGCCGTCGGCATACAGAGCGGCAGGATATGACCAAACATCAGGCGAAAGCCCGTAATGCCCTGCATCCGCGCGGCAGCAAGGTAGTCGCTGCGACGCAGCGCCAGAGTCTCGGCACGCGCCTGACGGGCAAACGGCGGCCAGCTGGTCAGCGCCAGTGCCAGCGCACCGTTCATCAGCCCTGGGCCGAGAATCGCCACCAGCGCCAGCGCGATCACCAGGTTCGGCAGCGACAGGAAGATATCGGTAATGCGCATCAGCAGGCGTTCGGTCCAGCCGCCGACGTAACCAGCGGTGATGCCGATCAGCAGCCCTGCCGGAATGGTCAGCACCAGAATCAGCGACACCAGCAGCAGCGTAGGACGTGCGCCGTAAATCACGCGCGACAGCAGATCGCGGCCAAAGCCGTCGGTACCAAACCAGTGCTGCGCCGACGGTGCCAGCAGGCGGCTCGACATGGTCTGCATATTTGGGTCGAACGGCGCAATCAGCGGTGCCAGCAGCGCCATCAGGATAAGAATCGCCACCAGCGTCAGCCCAACGGTTAACGAGGTCACGCGTTGACGGCGACGGCGTGGTCGCAGCGTTTCGAGTTCAGAGAGTTGTTGCGTCATCGGGTTCTCGGATCGGTTAACCAGGTTAAAACATCCGCCAGGGCGTTAATCAGAATAAAGCAGCTACCGATCAACAGGGTGGAGCCCAGAATCGCCGGCACATCGCCGGAGAACAGCGCATTGGTCATGTAGCGACCCACACCCGGCCAGGCAAAGACAGTTTCGGTCAGCACCGAACCTTCCAGCAGCGTGGCGTAGGAGAGGGCGATTACCGTAACCAGCGTGCCCAGCACGTTAGGGAAGATATGGCGCAGCAGGATGCGCACCCGACCCGCGCCTTTAGCACGCGCCAGCACCACATACTCTTTGCTGCTTTCTTCCAGCAGCGCAGCACGCAGCAGGCGGGTAATGCCCGCCATCGCCAGCAGGCCGAGGATTACCACCGGCAGCCAGAGGTGCGCAATCGCATTGCGGAACATTTCCGGTTCACCCGACAGCCAGCTGTCGATCAGGACAAAGCCGGTCTTCGGCTCCAGGGTATAGACCCAGATATCATCCAGCCGTCCCGGTCCGGCGGACCAGTGCAGCACCGCATAAAAGAGCAGCAGACCCAGCAGGCCGAGCCAGAACACCGGCACCGAGTAGCCCAGCAGCGAGATAAAGCGGGCGAGATTATCAATCCAGCTGCCTGGTTTCCAGGCGGCCAGCAGCGCCAGCGTGACGCCGAACACCACTGCGAAGATCATCGCGCAGGTCGCCAGCTCAATGGTGGCGGGGAAGGTGGTCATCAGGTCGCCGCTCACCGACTGATTGGTCAGACGGGAGACACCGAGATCGCCGTGCGCCAGATGTTCGATGTAGCGCCAGAACTGCATCAGCACCGGTTGGTCGAGACCCAGGTCGTGACGCACCTGTTGATAGGTTGCTTCACTGGCATGATCGCCAGCGATCTGCTGCACGGGATCAATCGGCGAGAGATGCGACAGCATAAAGGTGAAGGCGAGCAGGCCAAGCAGCGTGACCAGCAGCGACAACACGCTACCGATCAGCCGTCCGCCACGCTGCCAAAAAAGCCGGGCGAACCCGGCTGAAGGAACAGACTGTGCCATTACTTAGTGACCTGCGAGTAATACACCATGTCAGGGTTGATGCCCTGCACATAGCCTTTCAGGTTGTCGCGCAGGGCAATCAGGTTCTTCGCCTGCATGCCAATCACGTAAGGAGAGCTCTTCATCACGTCACGCTGCATCGCTTCATACAGCGCGATGCGCTTCTTCGGATCGCTCTCCGCCGTGGCCGCAATCACCTGCTTGTTCAGCTCAGGAATATGCCAGTCTGAACGGTAAGCGATGGTTTTGCTGCCATCTTCCGGGTTATATGCAAACGAGGCGGCATTGGTGTTCGGATCGAAGTAGTCGGAACCCCAGGCGTTCAGCGTCGCTTCATATTTATGCGCTTTCACGTTGGTAGAGACTTCGGAACTCAGGCCCGGCACCACTTCCACTTTCACGCCCGCTTTGGCGAAGCTGCCCTGCAGCGCCTGCGCGATATCCAGATAAGGCGGCTGGTTGCTGGTGGAGAGCTTGAAGGTGACGTTGTTCAGGCCCGCTTTCTTCAGAATCGCTTTGGCTTTTTCCGGATCGTAGCTGTATGGCGTGTCGTTGATTGCGCCCAGGAAGCCCTTAGGCAGGAAGCTCTGATGTACGTCGAACTGACCTTTCAGCAACTCATTAGCAATACCTTTGTAGTCCCACAGGTAGCGTGCTGCTTCCCAGAAGGCCGGGTTCTTCATCGTCTCATTCGCGCCGATGTTGAACTGGATGTAGTAGAGTGACGCCATTGGAATCGCTTCCGTCTTCACGCCAGGTTTGCCGTTCAGGGCAGCAATCTGATCGGCACCCAGGTTACGGGCGATATCGGCATCACCCTGTTCCAGCAGCAGACGACGCGCAGCCGGTTCCGGGACGTTTTTTATCAGGATGTTCTTCATTTTTGGCGCGCCCGCCGGTGAGGTCGGGTTGGCGCTGAGCAGCACCACCTGATGCATCACCACTTTACGGATCTGGTACGGACCGCTGCCCGCTGAGTGGGTTGCCAGCCAGGCGTTACCAAAATCGCCGTTCTTCGCGTTTGCCATCGCGGTTTTTTCATCGACGATCGAAGAAACCGGTGCAGAGAGCAGGCTCAGCACGTAGGTCGGGCTGACGTTGGCGGTCCAGCTGATCTGCACATGATTGTCGTCGATCTTCTTCAGGAAGCCATCAACGTTATCTTTGGTCCAGCCGAGCTGCGTCAGGATGAAAGAGGGATCGAGGTTCAGTTTCACCACGCGGCCCAGCGAGAAGATCACATCTTCCGGGCGCAGCGGGTTACCGGTGGAGAATTTCGCATCTTTGCGCAGTTCAAAGGTCAGGCTGCGGTTGTCGCTGCCGGGCTGCCATGAGGTCGCCAGTGTCGGTTTCAGGTCCACCGGATTCTGCGGGTCAGACTGTACCAGACGCTGATAGATGTTCGTAAAGGCCTGAACGCTGGTCAGTTCAAACCCTTTGGCCGGGTCGAAGCTGTCGGCGTCGTCGGTAGATTGAGCAATGACCAGCGTATCTTTTGGTGTTGCGGCCTGGGCTGTGAAGGCGGCAGCCAGCGTCAGCGCCAGCAGTGATGGAATTATAGTTTTCATGAAATTTCCTTGCCTCTGAAAAGTTACGCGAGTTTACGAAAGGGCCGATGCGAAGAATAGTCGAATATGGGCTAATCATATGCCAAAAGGTTATAAAGGCTATCGGGAGGTTATAAGAAGATCGCCACGCTGTTACCGAAGCGGCAACCTGAGCAGAAACAAATCCTCAACGAAACCGTTATTCAATACGTTATTGCTTTACCGAAGCCGGCCTCTCTTTATAATGGCGGCAGATAACTTCAGGAGAATTCAGTTGGACAGTCACCCGAGATTACCCTTTATTCTGGCAAGCTGAATTTCCTCTGCTGCTTGCCAACCGGCGAGCAGCGATCCCCGCTTTAATTAACGATCGCGCTCCTTATTTTTAATCCTGTTATCACCAGGAGTGCGCGTTATGCTGCTGTTTATATTGGCTCTTTTTCCTCCGCCCCGTCTGGCGTAGCCCAGGCTGCGCCCAATCGCTGATATCAGACTTTTAAAACGCCGCGTATAAACGGCGTCAGGTAACCCTGCGCGCGTCATTATTTTTCACGCAGGCGGAATAACCTGACTGTTTCTGAAAGTCACTCCATTAAATAACCCGGCCACGCCAGGTTTTATCCATGCACGTTATTTTTCGTGCAGGACAACTATTGCTTTAAATCAGGGAGGTGTCGAAATGAGCGACATGAAACTGGAACAGGTTGCGATCACTTCATCCGGCAACCGTAATGATAAAAAAAGTAAAAAAATGTTTGCTGTGGCGCAGCAGGCAGACCAGCACATTGATATGACGCTGGCGAACCTGCGCAGCCAGCGTCAGGGGCTGAGTCAGGATGAAGCGGCGAAACGACTGGCTTTGTATGGCCGTAATGAAGTGGCGCATGAGAAAGCGCCACCTGCGCTGATTCAGCTGCTGATGGCATTTAATAACCCGTTTATCTACGTATTACTGGTCCTGGCGCTGGTGAGCCTGTTTACCGACTATATTCTGCCGCTGCGCGCCGGTCAGGAGACCGATCTCTCCGGCGTCATCATCATCTTCACCATGGTGATGCTGAGCGGGCTGCTGCGTTTCTGGCAGGAGTTTCGCACCAACCGTGCGGCGCAGGCTCTGAAGTCACTGGTGCGCAGCCAGGTCACCGTGCTGCGCCGTGAGCCGGGCAGCGAAACCGCGCAGCGCCAGGATGTGGATATGAGTGAACTGGTGCCAGGCGATATCATTCTGCTCAGCACTGGCGATCAGGTGCCTGCCGATGTCCGTCTGCTGAGTTCACGTAATCTGTTTATCAGTGAAGCAGTACTGACCGGCGAGTCGCTGCCGGTTGAGAAACAGAGCTGCGATGCGGGTATCGATGCCGAAGGTCAGACCGCCCAGGAGCGGCTGGCATCACCGAATATCTGCCTGATGGGCACCAGCGTGGCCAGTGGCACAGCCAGCGCAGTCGTCGTCGCGACCGGTGGCGAAACCTGGTTTGGTTCACTGGCTTCATCGCTGACCGGAAGCCGTCCGCAGACCGCGTTTGACCGCGGGGTGAACAGCGTCAGCAAGCTGCTGATCCGCTTTATGCTGGTGATGGTCCCGGTGGTGCTGCTGATTAACGGCTTCACCAAAGGGGACTGGATGGATGCCACGCTGTTTGCTTTGGCGGTCGCGGTCGGGTTGACCCCGGAAATGCTGCCGATGATTGTCAGCGCTAACCTGGCTAAGGGCGCGATTGCGATGTCACGTCGCAAAGTGATCGTTAAAAAGCTCAACGCCATTCAGAACCTCGGCGCGATGGATGTGCTCTGCACCGATAAAACCGGCACGCTGACCCAGGACACCATCCTGCTGGCGCATCATCTGGATGCGCGGGGCAACGAAGATGCACAGGTGCTGCTGCTGGCCTGGCTCAACAGCGGCAGCCAGAGTGGCGCGAAAAACCTGATGGATCGCGCCTTACTCTGCGCCGGCGACAAGGTCATTTCACAGTCTCAGCGCAGCCAGTTCCAGCTGATCGATGAGCTTCCGTTTGATTTTACCCGCCGTCGGGTGTCGGTGCTGGTGGAAGATCTGACTCAGCATCGTTCACAACTGATCTGCAAAGGCGCAGTGGAAGAGATGCTGGCAGTGAGCATTGCTGTGCGGCAGGGCGACACGGTGGTCGCACTGGATGCGGCACAGCGTGCGGCGCTGCTGGCGCAGACTGAACACTATCATCAGCAGGGTTATCGCGTGCTGCTGGTGGCAACCCGTGATGGTGAGCTACACGCGCCGCTCAGCGACAGTGATGAGCGCGATCTGATTATCCAGGGAATGCTGACTTTCCGCGATCCACCTAAAGCCAGCGCGGGTAAGGCGATTAAAGCCCTGCGTGACAGCGGTGTGACGGTGAAAGTGCTGACCGGTGACAATCCGCTGGTGACGCTGCGGGTCTGTGCCGATGTCGGGCTGACCGATCCGGCGATGCTGACCGGCGATCAGATTGAGGCGATGAACGATGATGAGCTGGCGCAGGAAGCTGAACGCTGCACCCTCTTTGCTCAGCTGACGCCGCTGCAGAAATCCCGTCTGGTGCGGCTGATGCAGCAGAACGGTCACACCGTCGGGTTCCTGGGCGATGGCATTAATGACGCGCCTGCGCTGCGGGCGGCTGATACCGGGATTTCCGTGGACAGCGCGGCGGATGTGGCGAAAGCCTCATCGGACATCATCCTGCTGGAGAAGGATTTACAGGTGCTGAATGAGGGTGTACTCAAAGGACGCGAGACCTTTGGCAACATCATCAAGTATCTCAACATGACCGCCAGCTCCAACTTCGGCAACGTTTTCTCGCTGCTGGTGGCCAGTGCCTTTATTCCGTTTCTGCCGATGCTGTCGATTCATCTGCTGATTCAGAACCTGATGTATGACGTTTCTCAGCTGGCGCTGCCGTGGGACAAGGTTGACCGTGAGTTTCTGAATAAGCCGCGTAAATGGGATGCCGGCAACATCAAGCGCTTCATGCTGTGGATGGGCCCGACGTCATCAATTTTTGACGTCACCACCTTTGCGCTGATGTGGTTCGTTTTCGGCGCTAACCATGCAGGCGTGCAGTCGCTGTTCCAGTCCGGCTGGTTTATCGAGGGGTTACTGTCACAGACGCTGGTGGTGCATATGCTGCGTACCCGGAAGATTCCGTTTATCCAGAGTCGCGCCACCTTACCGGTGATGCTGACCACGCTGGCGGTGATGGCGCTGGGCATCCTGATTCCGTTTTCACCGCTGGGTGCGATGGTCGGACTGGTGCCACTGCCATGGCAATATTTCCCGTGGCTGGTGCTGACGCTGTTCAGCTACTGCCTGGTGGCGCAGGGCATGAAGCGTTTCTATATCCGTCGGTTTGGTCAGTGGTTCTAGGGAGGCGAAGATGAAAAAAGGCAGGCTCGATACGGTTTTTTTCGGCGTGATGATCATCGGCTTAACTCTGATTGCGCTGACGGTCATCGTGCGGTGATGGCGTTGTAATAGAGCGGTAATTGAGAGGCAGCGAGGCAACTCGCTGCCTTTTTTATTGATGCAGTTACTCTTCGTCGCGCTCACGGCTGGCGCGCTGGCGCTCATAGTATTCATCTTCTGCTGTGATGATCTCATCCATCAGCGAATCCATATCCACCACGCGCTCCTCTTCCACAAACTTCCCGGTAAGCGGCGTTTCCGGGGTCAGTTTGCCATCTTCGTAAAGTTGCCAGATCTCTTTGGCATAGCGCGTCTTCAACAGCTGCGGAGCGAACTGACCGTAGTAAGAGGTGATGTTGTCCACGTCACGTTCGAACATCGACTCAGCATGATTGTTGGCTGCCGCATCGACCGCCTGTGGCAGGTCGATAATCACCGGCCCCTGATCGTCCAGCAGCACGTTGAACTCGGATAAGTCACCATGGACGATACCGGCACAGAGCATACGCACAATGTTGCGGATCATGGTGTGGAAGTCGGTAATCGCTTCCTCTTCGGAGAGCGTGACGTCGCTGAGGCGCGGTGCGACAGAGCCATTGGCATCGGTCACCAGCTCCATCAATAACACGCCGTCAATGCAGAGATAAGGCTGGGGCACGCGAACACCGGCATTAGCCAGGCGGAACAGGGCGTCCACTTCAGCAGTCTGCCAGGACTCCTCCTGCTGCTTACGGCCAAACTTCGTGCCTTTCTGCATGGCACGGGCGTTACGGCTGTTGCGGGTTTTACGTCCTTCCTGATACTGCACCGCCTGCTTGAAGCTACGCTGGGTCGCTTCTTTATAAACTTTGGCGCACTGCACCTTGCCGCCGCATAGCACGGTATAGACGTCTGCTTCTTTGCCGCTTTTCAGCCGCTGCAGGACATCGTCAATCAGGCCGTCATCGACCAGGGGCTGGATTCTGTTTGGGATTTTCATGCGGCTTTATACCTTATTTCACCCGCTTTTCGTATCACTTTGCGATGATGGAAAACATTGGCAATGACTGAACAAAGTATCTGATTCTACCCTGGAAAGTGGCGTTGTGGGGATGAACCTTGATGCGTTGCGCTTTTGACCTTTGTTTTATCATAAACAACGGATTAGGCGGGAGAGCAGGGCGGTTTTATCTGCCAGAGATTCGCTTTTTCACGTCACAGGGCAGCATCATGTCAGCGAGATGTACCTGAATAGCAGGCGGATGCGGGTATAAAGGCCGAAATCCTGCTCAGAGAATTTCAGCCCGCCTGCGGGATTACTTCAGACCTTTAAGCACTTTAACCGTGCTTTCAATGTCGATCTCATCTTCGGAGAAGATCAGTGTCGTTCCCTGGAACGTGGTGACCGCCAGCTTTTTCAGCGAGCGCATCTCACTGGCGTTCGGGTCAGACTTTGGCCGGATATTATTCAGCAACAGGCCCACTGACAACACTGCGTTCTCTTTGTCGACACCGGCATCGACCGGCACTTCTTCGTTGTAGACCAGATAAGACTTAATCGAGGTGATCTTGAGCCGCTCACCTGCGATATAGATGTATTTGCTGGTCGGCGCGACTTTCACCGCATAGGCGGATAAGCCTTTATTGTTGGTGGTGGGTTCAAATGTCACCGCCGCATCTTTCTTAATCAGATCAGGATTGGCGACTTTAATCACATGAAAATAGCGGTTATCACCGTTTTCATCTTTGATAAAGCCAAAACCTTTATCTTCAAACCAGGTTGTGATCGTTCCGTTCATCGCCATTTTTGCCTGCTTAATCTACTCAGTTTTTTACAGCGCGCAGTGTAAAGCACAATGCCTGCGCAGACTATATAAGTCTGGATGATAATTTTCGACCGGGCAAGAGGATGTGTGGGGGGCCAGCGCTGAGGTGAAAGCGCTTTGGGACAGAGAGATTAACCGGCGGACGTCGCAACGCTCGCCTGCCGGTGAATGTTAGCTACTCGTTGCCCCAGCGGTTCAGGAACTCGGCGATATCATCAATACGCTGCTCATCGATACCCGCTTCGCGCGCCATATCCTGCTGCGACTCTTCACTGATCTCTTCGTTATTCATCAGACGGGTGATCAGCAGCTGGAAGTAATGCGCCAGTGGCGTACGTTCAGCTTCGCTTACCGGCTTAGCGGACTCCGTCGCATACTCATCTGCGACATCATAGTATTTGAGAGAGATTTCGTTATTCATAAGGTGTCCGCAGCGTTGAGAGTAAGTAGCGACCGGATTCTGACCCGGTTTGTGGGGCTATTATTTCGTGTTTGGGTTGAGGCTGTAAAGGGGCTATTTTGGGGGAGTAAGACGAGGCTCTGGAGAGAAATTTTTGGCATTCAGGGTTGAGGATTTTTTAAAAGCGCCGCAAGCAAAATAACAGACACAAAAAAGCCCGCAAGGCTTTCACCTTGCGGGCTCTCAGGACTTCGATGATGGTTCTGGTAACCATCAACCAAGAATTTTGGTGGAGCTGGCGGGAGTTGAACCCGCGTCCGAAATTACTACACCGTCGGCACTACATGCTTAGTCAGTTTTTACATTCGCCGGTTAGCTGCGAACAGACACGCCACTAACAGACTAGCCTGATTGGATTTAACGCTTCAACCCCAGGCAAGGTATCCACGCGATCTCTTTTGGGTTTGACTTCTCTTGATCCCCGTCTTAAGAGCGGAAGCTAGGGAGAGAAGGCTCTAAGCAGGTTATTAAGCTGCTAGTGCGTAGTTTTCGTCGTTTGCGACTATTTTTTTGCGGCTTTTTACGAGGCAAACCGCCCCTCGGCATGCTCCTAAGGCTTCACAATCCCGTCGAGTCCAGAATCAGCCCCAGAACTTTAAATACTAGCAATTAAATAGCTTAAAATCCAGTGCTTAGCGCGCTGAATTCTTCATGATACGTGCTTTGTCTAATTTCCATTCGCGATCTTTAATGTCATCGCGCTTGTCATGCTCTTTCTTACCGCGTGCAACACCAATCTTCAGTTTGCACCAGGCATTCTTCCAGTACAGCGACAGTGCCACGATGGTGTAACCTTCGCGGTTGACGCGGCCATACAGGGAGTCGAGTTCACGTTGCTTCAGCAGCAGTTTACGGCTGCGCGTGGGGTCACAGACCACGTGACTGGAGGCAACGGCTAAGGGTTGAAAGGTTGAACCGAACAGAAAGGCTTCGCCATCGCGCAGCAGAATATAGCTGTCGCTGATGTTAGCTTTACCAGCACGAAGTGACTTAACTTCCCATCCTTGTAACGACAATCCCGCCTCATACTCCTCTTCGATGAAGTACTCGTGGCGAGCGCGTTTGTTCATGGCAACAGTGGCAGAACCGGGTTTGTGTGCTTTTTTCTTTGTCATAGTGTGGCGTATTTTACATCACTTAGTCGGTTATCGCATCCCCAGTCCAGCGGGGCAGCAGGAAACGGGATATTCTAGCACACCCTCACTCGGGGACATTTTTGTTTAATCGCTGAAAATGCTACTATTCAGCGGTTTTGTGATGAACAGGAACCATTATGGCTCAGATTAGTCGTTCGGCGCTGGTCCCGTTTAGTGCCGGGCAGATGTACAAACTTGTAAATGATGTGGATGCCTATCCGCAATTCCTGCCGGGTTGCACCGGAAGCCGCGTACTGGATGCGTCTGAAAATCAGATGACGGCGTCGGTAGATGTGTCGAAGGCGGGCATCAGCAAAACATTTACTACCCGCAACACCCTTACGGATAACCAGAGCATTCATATGCAACTGGTAGATGGACCGTTCCGCAAGCTGACCGGCGGCTGGACGTTCGTCTCGCTGGGCGATGACGCCTGTAAGGTGGAGTTAAGCCTGGAGTTTGAATTCACCAATATGCTGGTAGAGATGGCCTTTGGACGTATTTTCAAAGAGCTTGCCAACAGCATGGTGCAGGCTTTCACTCAGCGTGCCAAAGAGGTATACAGTGCCTGAGATCTCCGTTGAGGTGGTCTACGCCCTACCTGAAAAACAGTATCAGCTTTACGTAAAAGTGGAGCAGGGCAGCACGGTTGAACAGGCTATCCTGAAATCAGGCCTGCCTGAACTGCGTCGTGAGATTGACCTCGCCAGCAACAAAGTAGGCATCTACAGTCGGCCAGTGAAGCTGGATGATGTGGTTCAGGAGGGCGATCGTATTGAGATCTATCGTCCGCTGATTGCCGATCCAAAAGAGCTGCGTCGTCAGCGCGCAGAGCGAGCGGCAGAAAGCAAAAAATAAGTCGTTATACCGCCAGAATCAGCGGATAGCCGGCATAAAAAAAGGCGCTCAGTGCGCCTTTTGTGCTGTCTTTAAACGGTCTGTCGCGAAATCAGTCGTTGTTCTTTGACAGATTCTGCTTGTTATCGATATTGGTCAGAACACCGTTGCCATCAAAGGTCAGCGTCAGCGTCTGCTGCTTCACGCGCTCATGACCTGGCTCCTGACGGAAAACGTAATACCAGACGTTGCTGCCAAACGGATCTTTCATCATCGGCGTACCGAGCGTGTAAGCCACCTGCTGCTGTGTCATACCGGTATGGATCTTGGCCACATCGTTGGCAACCAGATAATTACCCTGGTTGATATCAGGACGATAGACCACGCGCTCTAAGGTGGAACATCCGGCGGTCATCATCAACATTACCACTGCCGCGGCAGTCAGCGTTTTACAGCGCATCTATACATTCCTTTTCCGGGGCCAAACGCCTTTAACAGGCGGCTTTCTTGCCATCAAAATCTGAACTCTGCCTGCGGCAGGCTTTATTACTCTGGCGACATAAGTGCCGATGATAATAAACCTTTTCGCCGTTGGAAACCTCTACAGAGCAAGCATATGACCACGGTGGGTTAAAAAAGTGCGCTGCTATGCGGCTAAAAGTTCTTTTGCGTTGGCCAGGGTATTGCGTGTCACCTCGCTGCCGCCCAGCAGTCGCGCCAGTTCCTGCAGACGCGCCCGCTTATCCAGCGGCTGCATATGGGTTTCGGTCATCGCGCCATCGGTCTCTTTGCTGACATAGAAGTGCTGATGACCACAACCGGCAACCTGCGGCAGGTGGGTGACACACATGACCTGGGTCGATTCACCCAGTTGACGGAGCAGTTTACCGACGACGGCGGCGGTCGGGCCGCTGATTCCGACATCCACTTCATCGAAAATCATCGCCGGCGTTTCCATTTTCTTCGCGGTGATCACCTGAATCGCCAGCGCGATACGTGACAGTTCACCGCCCGAAGCGACTTTGCCTAACGGCTGAAGTGGCTGACCTGGGTTCGTCGTCACCTGGAAGTCAACGCGGCTCGCGCCATCTGCCGTCAGTTGATCCGGATTAAAGTTCAGGGCGATTTTAAACTGGCCATGGGGCATTGAAAGCAGATGCATACTCTGGGTAATCAGCTGCTGCAGTTCATCGGCAAAGTGGCTGCGCTGCTGATGCAGCTGCTCTGCGCTTTGCAGTGCCGCCTGATAATGTTCACCCACCAGCGATTGCAGGCTTTCCTGGTCGCTTTCGTGCTGTGACAGCAGCTCGGCTTCTGCCAGCAACTGCTGATGCAGTTCAGGCAGACCTTCTGGCGTGACGTGATGCTTACGTGCCAGCGCAATCTGGCGGGAAATACGCTTCTCAAGTTCGTACAGGCGATTGGGGTCCAGGTCAAGGCTGTCGCAGTAGTGACGCAGTTCGTCGCTGGCTTCGCTCAGCTGAATCGCCGCCTCCTCCAGCAGGTTATGAACGCCGTTCAGCTTCTCATCCAGCGAGGTCAGTTCTGAAATCATCTCACGCGCGGTGTAGAGCAGGCTGTTGAGATTATTGTCATCGCTGTCTGCTAACAGCTGCAGCGCCTGCTGGCTGGTCGACAGTAGCTGTCCGCTGTTGGCAAGGCGCTTGTACTCTTCGTCAATCTGCTCGTATTCGCCCTGCTGCGGGGCAAACTCGTTCAGCTCTTTGAGCTGATACTGCAATAGCTCGCGACGTGATTCGCGCTCCTGCGCCTGCTGCTGATGCAGCGCCAGGGTGCGACAGCTCTGGTGCCAGGTCTGATAACTGGCGCGCATTTGCTGCAGGAGAGCGTCGTGACCGGCATAGGCATCCAGCAGATGCTTTTGATGATCGGGTTTGAGCAAAAGCTGATGGGCATGCTGACCGTGGATCTGGATAAGCAGCTGGCCCAGATCGCGCAGCTGAGAGAGCGGCACCGCTGTGCCATTGATAAAGCCGCGGGAACGACCGTCAGCGCTGATGACCCGACGCAGCAGACACTCGTTGCCGTCGTCGAGTTGATTATCCATCAGCCAGCGCTGAGCAGAAGGGGAGGACTTAAGCTGGAAGCGGGCGCAAAGGTCAGCCCGGCTGGCACCCTGACGCACCATGTCAGCATCGGCACGGCCGCCCAGACATAATCCCAGCGCATCAATCGCGATGGACTTACCGGCACCGGTTTCACCAGTGATTGCAGTCATGCCGCGTTGGAAATCAATGTCGAGCTCACGAACGATAGCGAAATTACTGATGGTCAGTTGGGCCAGCATAGGTTCACCTGTACGAATAAACACATATGGTTTTTCATACAGTATAAACTGGTTTTTTATCCAGTAAAGAGAAGAGGCCGGTTTTCAGAACAATTTTTTTGACCAGCCTAGCTTTGAACTCAGCGTATTGAAATAGCTGTAATTTTTAGGATGAATTAAATCAAGATGACCGGCACTGCGTCGAATCAGTACATCTTCACCTTCCTGAATAGGCAGCGCAATCTGGCTGTCACAGCTGATTTCCAGGTCGCTGCGACGTGAAGAAAAGCGCAGACGGATGGTACTGCTGCTGTTGATGACCAGTGGACGCGCTGACAGCGTATGCGGGAACATCGGTACCAGCACAATGGCTTCGAGTGACGGCGTCAGAATCGGACCACCCGCAGAGAGGGAATAGGCAGTAGAGCCGGTGGGTGTTGAGATAATCAGCCCATCAGAGCGCTGGGAAAAGGCGAACACTTCATCAATGTAGACTTCAAATTCGATCATGTGCGCGACTTTACCGGGATGCAGCACCACTTCGTTGATGGCAGAGCCAATACGCGGTGAGCAGTCAGATTTGCACACCTGCGCTTCCAGCAGAAAGCGGCTCTCGACGAAATAGTTGCCCTGAAGGACCTCATCCAGCTGTTGCTGCGCATTGTCCGGGTCAAGATCGGTGAGAAAACCGAGATTACCGCGATTAATGCCAATCACTTTAATATCATAGCGCGCCAGCACCCGCGCAGCGCCCAGCATATTACCATCACCGCCCACAACGACTGCTAAATCAGCCTGCGCACCAATCTCCGCCAGCGTGCCGGTCTGCACGTCGTGAAGCGACAGCTCCTGGGCAATCTGCTTCTCAACGATCACCTGATAACCTTTGGCCGTCAGCCAGCGCCAGAGCATCTCATGCGTGGTTAGCGCGGTGGGATGGCGCGGATGACCCACGATACCAATGCAGTTAAAGTGTTTGTTCATCTGGTCGGTGTTCCTTATAAGCCAAAACGGCAAGGCAATGTGATAGGTTCCCTTGAATCCGTCATACCAATCCCCATAATAAGCCAACCAGCGAAATGAATGTGCAAAACGCGGAGAAATTCATGAGTAGTAAAGAACAGAACACCCCAAACGAGCAAGTCTCAGACGAAATTCAGCAGGATCAGCAGCAACCTCAGGAAGCGGAGACAGCAGCAGAGGTGGATCCGCGTGATGAGCGTATTGCTCAGCTCGAAGCTGAATTAGCGCAGTCGCAGACCGGTGTACGCGATGCCCAACTGCGTGCGCAGGCTGAGGTTGAGAACATTCGTCGTCGTGCCGAGATGGACGTTGAGAAGGCGCACAAGTTTGCGCTGGAGAAGTTTGCCAATGAACTGCTTCCGGTCATCGACAGCCTGGAACGTGCGCTGGAAGTGGCCAATAAAGAGGACCCACAGCTGGCATCCATGATCGAAGGGATTGAACTGACGCTCAAAGGCTTGCTCGGTGCCGTGCGTAAGTTCGGTGTTGAAGTGGTCGGCGAAACCGGCGTGCCATTCAACCCTGAAGTCCATCAGGCGATGTCGATGATGGAGTCTGAAGAATTTGAACCTAACCATGTCATGCTGGTGATGCAGCGTGGCTATACGCTGAATGGTCGCCTGCTGCGCCCGGCGATGGTTGCGGTTTCTAAAGCTAAAAGCTGATTCAACGCCTGAATCCTGTTACACGGCCGCGCACTGACGCGGCCGTGTGCGATCTGGCGCTATGCAGGTAAGACCGGCGTCCAGTCCACCGGATTTTTACCGGCAGCGCTCAGCAATTCATTGGTCGCTGAGAAGTGTTTGCTGCCGAAAAATCCACGATGTGCAGAAAGCGGCGAGGGATGGGGCGCCTGCAGCACATGATGGCGCTTGCGATCAATAATGCTGCCTTTCTTCTGCGCATGTGAGCCCCACAGCAGGAAAATCACCCCTTCACAGTGCTGGTTAATCGCCGCAATGACGTTGTCCGTAAAGGTCTCCCAGCCAAAACGAGCATGGGAATGAGCTTTACCCGCCTCGACCGTTAACACCGTGTTCAGCAACATCACCCCCTGTTTTGCCCAGCTCTCAAGAAAGCCGTGATCGGGTTTCCGGAAGCCGGGAATATCCTGCATCAGTTCTTTGTAGATATTCTGCAGTGACGGAGGCACCTGAACGCCCGGCAACACTGAGAAGGCGAGTCCATGCGCCTGATTCGGCCCGTGATAGGGATCCTGCCCCAGAATCACGACGCTGACGTCACCGAGTTCCGTCAGGCGAAACGCATTGAACACATCTTTCTGCGGCGGATAGACGGTTACACCCGCGGCGCGTTCATCGGCGACCTGCTTCAGCGTCTCAATAAAATAGGGTTTCTCTTTCTCTTCAGCCAGCACGTCGTGCCAGGTCAGCTTTTCAGCCATGTTTAACTCCCTTAACGTTAGTGGAGTAAGCTTAGCCGTTCCTGCCGCTGACCTGAAGGCAAAAATAATTTGAAAAATACAAATTATTTTTAACTGGCAGGTATTTTGAGATCAATGGTTTAGCGAAAAAGTGCGCCGAATGGCTGATTAATATTGATACAAGTCAAGGCTGTTGCGAATGAACGATGGTATACCGGGGCCTCAAATTTGATTTATTCACGTATTATCCGGGAGACGCAATCATGATCACTGGTATCCAGATCACTCAAACTAACAATTCTCAACTTCTGAACTCCTTCTGGCTGCTGGATGAAGAGAAAGCTGAAGCGCGTTGCCTGTGTGCAAAAGCAGGCTATGAAGAAGATCAGGTTGTCGCCATCAGCGAACTGGGCGAGTTCGCTTACCGTGAAGTGCCGGTTGAAATTAAACCGCAGGTGCGCGTTGAAGGCGGACAGCATCTGAACGTCAACGTTCTGCGTCGTGAAACGCTGGAAGATGCGGTTAAACATCCTGAAAACTACCCACAGCTGACTATTCGTGTTTCAGGCTATGCCGTACGTTTTAACTCGTTGACGCCTGAGCAGCAGCGCGATGTAATCACCCGTACATTTACAGAAAGTCTGTAAACCGCCTGAATTATCGGGTGCTGCCAATTAGCGCAAAGCGCACACAGCAATTTTTATTAGTATTGTTAAAGAGATAAGCAGTTAACTACAGGGCATGCGAATGCCAGTGTTGTCAGGAAAGCGTACTGGCAGAAAAAAAACTCTTAAAAGGCCGTAACTGACTATCAGATAAAAAAAATCGCCTCCTGAGAGGCGATTTTTTTATGCGTATGATGTTTTATTCCGCATTCTCGTTAGCTGGCGTAGTGCCGCTTGCCTTGCGGCGTTTGCCGACATTTTTGGCATCACGATGGCGTTTTTTCACTCGCGGTTTTTCCGTTTCGCTGGCTTTCTTCTCTGCACGCTTCGCCAGCACCTTTTTCGACGGTTTACCCGTAGTTTTAGCATTTGGCGCACGCGTTTCAGGGCGCAGCTCATCAATCACGCGCGCTTTGATCGGTTCGTTCACATAGCGGGTGATTTTGCCCAGCAGAACGAAGTCGTGCGCTTCGACCAGTGAAATGGCGATGCCTTTACGGCCCGCACGACCGGTACGACCGATGCGGTGCAGATAGGTATCGGCGGTACGCGGCATGTCATAGTTGAAGACATGGCTGACATCTTCAACATCGATACCACGCGCGGCGATATCCGTCGCAACCAGCACGTTAACGCGTCCTTCACTCAGACGCTTAATCGCTTCGTTACGCTTGGCCTGAACCATTTCGCCTTCAAGATAGCTGCTACGAATCCCCGCTTCGTGCAGCCAGCTCACCAGTTCATGCAGACGTTCACGCTTACGCACAAACACGATGCTGCGCGTCACATCCGGCTGCTTCAGCAGATGAATCAGTAATTTGGTTTTATGCTGCAGATCATCAGCGCGGTAGTACCACTGCTGGATCTTTTTGCGCTCGCGACGGCTCGGATCCGCTTCCAGCTCAACCGGTTCGTTAAGCAGACGCTCGGCGAAGTCACGGATATTGTCGCCTTCCAGCGTGGCGGAAAACAGCATGGTTTGCTTGCGCCAGCGCGTTTCAGCCGCGATGGTTTCGATATCCTGAGCAAAGCCCATATCAAGCATGCGGTCCGCTTCATCCAGTATCAGGGTTTCTACGGCGCGGCAGTCAAAGTTCTCTTCTTTGATGTACTGCAACAGACGGCCGGTGGTCGCGACCACAATGTCCTGATTTTCGCTGAAAACTTCGGCATGGTTCATATAAGCCACGCCGCCGGTGATCGTGGCGATGTCCAGATGCGTATGTTTCGCCAGCTCACGCGCATGATCGGCAACCTGCATCGCCAGTTCACGGGTCGGAGTCACAATCAGGATGCGTGGCGGCCCCGATTTCTTGCGCGGAAAATCAAGCAGGTGCTGCAGCGCCGGTAACAGATACGCGGCGGTTTTCCCGGTTCCTGTAGGTGCCGAACCCAGAACGTCACGGCCCTCCAGCGCGGGCGGAATTGCAGCGGCCTGGATCACTGTTGGGCGCGTAAAGCCTTTTTCCTGCAACGCTTGTAGCAGGCTTTCGTCGAGTTCGAGTTCGGAAAATGTGGTTACTGTCATGGTCTACCTCAGTTTGGGGCGCTGATTATAGACAGATCAGACTGAATCTTCATCTGTTAATCCGTTTCCGCTGCGCCTGGGGTTGTCTGCTGCGTGAATTCCCACTGTTGTCACGTTACACTCACGCGCTGCCGTGCGGCAGGAAAAAACGATGGTAGTGACGAATGATGCAGGATAAGCCGCGTGAACGGCCTCAGTTAAACAAGAACGGTTTTACCTTTAAACAATTTTTTGTTGCCCACGATCGCTGTGCGATGAAAGTGGGCACCGATGCCATTCTGCTTGGTGCCTGGGCACCGGTCGCCGGAGTGAGACGCATTCTGGATATTGGCAGTGGCAGCGGATTAATCGCGCTGATGCTTGCGCAGCGCACGCCGTCACAGATTCAAATCGATGCGGTGGAGTTAGAACCTGAAGCCGCACAGCAGGCGCAGGAGAATGTGCAGCAGTCACCGTGGCCTGAACGTATTCAGGTTCATCAGCAGGATATCGCCAGCTGGGCTGAACAGTGTGATAAACGTTATTCACTGATTGTCAGCAATCCCCCTTATTTCGCGCCGGGCGTAGCCTGCTCTACCGTGGCTCGGGACAACGCACGTGCAACGGCCTCGCTCGATCATCAGACGCTGTTACGCAGTTCAGCCTTATTAATTGAAGAAGAGGGGATGTTCTGCGTGGTGCTGCCCATCGATATTGGGCAGACGTTTATCACCCTGGCGCAGGCCGATGGCTGGTATCTGCGTTTCCGGCTGGACGTGGCGGAATATGCCCATCGTCCGCCGCACCGCGTCGTGCTGGGGCTGTCGCCGCAGGCCGGTGAAACGCTGCTGGAGCGTCTCGCAATCCGCGCACCAGACACCCGCTATTCTGATGAGTGGTGTAGCCTGACGCAGGACTTTTACCTCTTCATGTAACCTGGCGGGGTCAGAATAGTTGGCAGCGCTTCTGGCAGTAAGTCAGGATAGTCACGGATATAGTGCAGGCCGCGACTTTCTTTACGCTCCAGCGCGCAGCGCACCATCAGGTCAGCGACCTGCACCAGATTCCGCAGCTCCAGCAGATTATTGGAGAGGCGGAAATGGCGGTAATATTCATCAATCTCCTGCTGAAGCAGGTTTATGCGACGCAACGCCCGTTCCAGCCGCCGGGTAGTGCGGACGATTCCCATATAATCCCACATGAACAGACGCAACTCATGCCAGTTATGCTGGATCACGACGCGTTCATCGGCGTCATCAACCTGACTCTCATCCCATGCGGGGAGTGCAGTGACGGCTTCAATGCCGGGCAGGGTACGCATCAACTCCTCTGACGCGGACCAGCCATACACCAGACACTCCAGCAGCGAATTGGAGGCCATGCGGTTAGCGCCATGCAGGCCGGTATAACTCACCTCACCAATGGCATACAGGCCACTGACGTCGGTCTGACCGTGCTGATCGACGACGACGCCACCGCAGGTGTAGTGCGCGGCGGGTACAATCGGGATCGGCTCTTTGGTCAGGTCAAAGCCAAAGGTCAGCAATTTCTCATAGATCATCGGGAAGTGTGCGCGCACAAACTCTTCAGGCTGGTGGCTGATATCCAGATACATACAGTCAACGCCCAGCCGTTTCATCTCATGGTCGATAGCCCGGGCAACAATATCGCGCGGGGCCAGTTCGGCGCGCTCATCGAAATCGGGCATAAAACGGCTACCATCGGGACGTAACAGCCAGGCACCTTCTCCGCGTAACGCTTCGGTTAACAGGAAATTCTGCGCCTGCGGATGAAACAGGCAGGTCGGATGGAACTGGTTAAATTCCAGATTGGCCACCCGGCAGCCCGCGCGCCACGCCATCGCTATGCCATCACCGGAAGCAATGTCAGGGTTAGTGGTATATTGATAGACTTTGGCGGCACCGCCGGTTGCAACGACGACGGCCCGCGCCCGACAGGTTTCGACCTGCTCGCGATTACGGTTCCAGATCCACGCACCCACCACCCGGCGTGGGCCAGGCAGGCCGATTTTATCTGAAAGAATCAGATCGACCGCATTAGTCCGTTCCAGAATCCGGATGTTAGGGTGGCTTAATGCCTGGCTTACCAGCGTGGTTTCCACCGCATGGCCGGTGGCGTCAGCGCTGTGCAGAATGCGGCGATGACTGTGGCCGCCTTCACGAGTCAGGTGATAGCGCATGTCACCCGCCGCCTGCGGATCGAGATCAAAGGCAACGCCGTTGTCGATCAGCCACTGCACGCAATGCCGGGCATTACTGGCAATAAACGACACGGCCTCACGATCGCATAATCCTGCGCCGGCAATCAGCGTATCTTCGATATGCGACTCGATGCTGTCCGTCTCATCAAATACCGCAGCAATACCACCCTGCGCATAAAGGGTTGACCCTTCATTGACCTGCGCTTTACTGAGAACGGTTACCTGATACTGTTTCGCCAGCCGTAACGCCAGCGACAGGCCGGCCGCACCGCTGCCCACAATCAACACATCACACTGATAATCCGGATTCGCATTCATCATAATGTTTAATTTACTAAACAAGACCAGGCCTGAGCATAAGCGCAACAGGAGGTTCTGTGAAGTATTTTAAACACATGCCACGCGCGTTCATCTGGCTATGATCATAAGTCTTCTATAATCAGTACGTTAAAAACGGGCTGCTTTAACTCTGGTTTTTTATAGCAAACTTATTAAACCTAAAGGATTTAATGATGAAAAAGCTGCTGTCATAGGTTACTCTGCCTGCGATTTACGCTCCTGACACTGAACGAAAACGAACAACCTGTGTTATCTCCATCGGAGCGGTAAATATCACGGCGGGAAGTGAACTTCGCACCACATCACAACTCTAAGCGCATGCTTGCTCAGAACATGAGATGTGCTGGCAGTTACTTTATGCATATGAAAAATTTGGGGAGACATTACCTCGGATGAGCGAGCAGTTAACGGATCAGGTCCTTGTCGAGCGGGTACAGAAGGGAGATCAAAAAGCGTTCAACTTACTGGTGATTCGTTACCAGCATAAAGTGGCGAGTTTGGTTTCACGCTATGTTCCCTCGGGCGACGTGCCTGATGTAGTACAGGAATCGTTTATTAAAGCGTATCGCGCACTGGACTCTTTCCGGGGCGATAGCGCGTTTTATACCTGGCTGTACCGCATTGCGGTAAACACAGCGAAAAATTACCTGGTTGCTCAGGGGCGTCGTCCACCATCCAGTGATGTGGATGCTATTGACGCCGAAAATTTCGAAAGTGCGGGTGCATTAAAAGAAATTTCGAACCCTGAGAACTTAATGTTGTCTGACGAATTGAAACAAATTGTCTTTCGTACCATCGAGGCGCTACCCGAGGACTTGCGTATGGCAATTACC
This sequence comes from Pantoea sp. 22096, assembly GCF_052045955.1. NCBI lineage: Bacteria > Pseudomonadati > Pseudomonadota > Gammaproteobacteria > Enterobacterales > Erwiniaceae > Pantoea > Pantoea sp. 22096. The sequence continues at coordinate 45,461 of NZ_JBQEPW010000001.1, forward strand.
CTCAGGGAACTGGACGGTCTGAGTTATGAAGAGATCGCCGTCATTATGGATTGCCCGGTAGGCACTGTTCGATCACGTATCTTTCGTGCGCGAGAGGCCATTGATAACAAAGTTCAACCGCTTATCCAACGTTAGTGATAACGGCTACTGGAAGGGTACATAGGCATGCAGAAAGAAAAACTTTCCGCTTTAATGGATGGTGAGACCTTAGATAACGAGCTGTTTTCCGCCTTGTCTAAGGACGCAGAACTACAGAAAAGCTGGGCGAGCTATCATCTTATTCGCGATACCATGCGCGGTGATGTGGGTGATGTCCTGCATTTTGATATCTCTGCGCGCGTCGCTGCTGCTATCGAAAAAGAACCGTTACGTACGGTTACCACGCTGATCCCTGAAGCTCAGCCAGAACCTTCTCGCTGGGAAAAAATGCCGTTCTGGAAAAAAGCGCGTCCGTGGGCTGCGCAACTAACTCAGGTGGGTGTGGCTGCCTGCGTGTCACTGGCCGTGATCGTGGGTGTTCAGCACTACAACCAGCCGCAGGGTAGCGCCACGCAGACATCTGACTCTCCGGTGTTCAATACGCTGCCGATGATGGGTAAAGCCTCACCGGTGAGCCTGGGCGTGCCGTCTGATGCCTTTGACACGAACAGCTCTAATCAGCAGGTTCAGGATCAGCGTCGTCGCGTGAACGCCATGCTGCAGGACTATGAACTGCAACGCCGGCTGCACGCTGATCAGCTGCAGTTTGAAACCGATGCGCCAAAACAGGCGCAGGTTGATGTTCCCGGAAACCAGTCATTAGGACAGCAGCAGCAGTAATGAAGCCGTTTTGGTATGCTGTTAGCCTGCTGACAGGAAGCCTGTTATGGTCATCTGCCGCCCCGGCGCAAACTACTGCGTCCGGGGCGCTATTGCAGCAGATGGAGCAGGCAAGTCAGAACCTCAACTATGAATTTGCCTATATTAACGTCTCACGCATCGGCATTGAATCGCTGCGCTACCGTCATGCTGTGATCGATAACCGAATATTCGCGCAGCTGTTGCAGATGGACGGACCACGTCGGGAAGTGATCCAGCGTGGCAACGATATCAGCTACTTCGAACCAGGCCTTGATCCCTTTTCTCTCCCGGGCAATCACATTATTGACGCTTTGCCGTCGGTGATTTTTGCTGACTTCACCAAACTTGCCACTGCCTACGATTTTATTACCGTGGGTCGCTCGCGCATTGCCGATCAGATGTGTGATGTGCTGCGTATCGTGTCTCGCGATGGCACCCGTTACAGCTATGTGGTCTGGCTGGATGTGGATACCAGGCTACCGCTACGTATCGACCTGCTTGATCGTGACGGTGAAACGCTGGAACAGTTCCGCGTTATCAGCTTTGCAGTGGATGAAGGAGTACGCAATCTGATGCAAGGGCTGGAGAAAGCGAATCTGCCACCATCGCTTTCCGTGCCAAAAGGGGACGCGGTTACTGTCGCATGGCAGCCAGGCTGGATACCCGCAGGCATGACGCTGGTGTCGCAGAATCGTCGCACGCTGCCGGGGCTGAACAAAAATATTGAGTCGAAGCTCTACAGCGATGGGCTGTTTAGTTTCGCGATCAATGTGACGCCTGCCGATAAAAGCAGCACAACGCAGACATTGCGCACTGGGCGTCGTACGGTCCAGACCGTTGTGCGCAATAATAACGAAATTGCGGTGATCGGCGAATTACCGCCTTCAACCGCAAAACGTATTGCTGACAGCATCGACCTGGGGTCACAAAAATGATGAGAGAATGGGCCACCGTGGTGGCATGGCAGGATGGCATTGCCACACTGCATACCGAAGCAAAAACGTCCTGCAATAGCTGCCAGGCGCGCAAAGGTTGCGGCAGCCATATGCTGAATAAACTCGGTCCGAAGAATGCTCATGTGATGCAGATTGCCAGCAGCAATCCGCTGCAGCCGGGACAGCGCATTGAGTTAGGCATCAAAGAGAGTAGCCTTCTGGGTTCAGCGCTGCTGGTCTATATGACGCCGCTATTTGGTTTGTTCCTGATTGCCGGACTGTTTCAGTCGCTGTTCAGCAGCGATCTGGCGGCCGCCTGCGGTGCACTGCTGGGTGGCATCGGTGGCTTTATTGTTGCGAAAGGCGTTTCAATGAAATTTGGCGATCGCGAAGCCTTTCAGCCGGTTATTCTGAACATCGCCCTCCCGCCCGATGCGCTGCGTGTTGAAAGCGAAGCGTAATGTACGCCCAGGCCGCGCATCCCGCGGCCTTTGTCCGTTCTGCCTTGCGCAGATATCTGTTTCGCTTCCACCACGTTCCATTCTTTTATGCGCGGCGTTAACAGTGTAATATGCGTCGTCATTAATGAGGCTGACAGGATTGTGGGTAAAGAGCGATCTTCCTGAATGTGTCTGTGCTCAGATTTTCAACTGAATTTTAAGCGAAGATATCCCTATAAATGAAGCACATAAGAAATTTCTCCATCATCGCTCATATCGACCATGGTAAATCTACGCTCTCTGACCGCCTTATTCAGATCTGCGGTGGCCTTTCTGACCGTGAAATGGCTGCGCAGGTTCTTGACTCCATGGATTTGGAGCGTGAGCGTGGCATTACTATCAAAGCACAGAGCGTCACACTCGATTACCACGCGAAAGACGGCGAAACTTACCAGCTCAATTTCATTGATACTCCGGGCCACGTAGACTTCTCTTATGAAGTTTCCCGCTCACTGGCTGCCTGCGAAGGTGCATTGCTGGTGGTGGATGCGGGTCAGGGTGTTGAAGCGCAGACACTGGCGAACTGCTACACCGCGATGGAGATGGATCTGGAAGTAGTGCCGGTTCTGAACAAAATCGACCTGCCTGCTGCCGATCCCGATCGCGCTGCGCAGGAGATTGAAGATATCGTCGGCATCGATGCTGCTGATGCGGTGCGCTGCTCCGCTAAAACCGGCGTCGGCGTTCCGGACGTGCTGGAACGCTTAGTGCGCGATATTCCGCCGCCGGAAGGCGATCCGGAAGGTCCGCTACAGGCGCTGATTATCGATTCCTGGTTTGATAACTATCTGGGCGTTGTCTCGCTGGTGCGTGTAAAAAACGGCACCATGCGTAAAGGTGACAAGATCAAAGTCCTCAGCACCGGTCAGGTTTATAACGCTGACCGCCTGGGTATCTTTACCCCGAAACGTGTCGACCGTAATGAACTGAACTGCGGTGAAGTCGGCTGGCTGGTCTGCGCCATTAAAGATATCCTCGGCGCACCGGTGGGCGATACCCTCACCACCGCTCGCAACCCGGCAGACAAAGCGCTGCCAGGCTTTAAAAAAGTGAAGCCGCAGGTTTATGCCGGTCTGTTCCCGATCAGCTCTGACGATTATGAAGCGTTCCGTGATGCGCTCGGCAAGCTGAGCCTGAACGATGCCTCGCTGTTCTATGAGCCAGAAAGCTCAACGGCGCTGGGCTTTGGTTTCCGCTGTGGCTTCCTCGGTCTGCTGCACATGGAGATCATCCAGGAGCGTCTGGAGCGCGAATACGATCTCGATCTGATTACCACTGCACCGACGGTAGTGTATGAAGTCGTGACCACCGGTGGCGAAATTGTTCATGTCGATAGTCCATCCAAGCTGCCGCCACTGAATAACATCGAAGAGCTGCGTGAGCCGATCGCGGAATGTCACATGCTGCTGCCACAGGAGTATCTGGGCAACGTCATCACGCTCTGTATTGAGAAGCGTGGCGTGCAGACCAACATGGTTTACCACGGCAATCAGGTTGCACTGACGTATGAAATTCCGATGGCAGAAGTGGTTCTCGACTTCTTTGACCGTCTGAAATCCACCTCGCGCGGTTATGCCTCGCTGGATTACAACTTCAAACGTTTCCAGCCTTCAGACATGGTGCGTGTCGACGTACTGATTAACTCTGAACGTGTGGATGCGCTGGCGCTGATTACTCACCGCGACAATGCGCCTTATCGTGGCCGCGATCTGGTTGAGAAAATGAAAGATCTCATCCCGCGCCAGCAGTTTGATATTGCGATTCAGGCTGCCATCGGTAACCACATTATTGCGCGCTCAACGGTTAAACAGCTGCGCAAAAACGTTCTCGCCAAGTGTTATGGCGGTGACGTCAGCCGTAAGAAGAAACTGTTGCAGAAACAGAAAGATGGTAAGAAGCGTATGAAGCAGGTTGGTAACGTTGAGCTGCCACAGGAAGCGTTCCTCGCCATTCTGCATGTCGGTAAGGACAGCAAATAAGGATTTCCAATGGCTAATATGTTCGCCCTGATTCTGGCGATAGCGACGCTGATTACTGGCATCGTCTGGGTAATTGATCGTTTCAAATGGGCACCCGAGCGTCGCGCGAAACAGGCGGCGGCGCAGGCCCAGACCGGTAACGCGCTTGACAGCAAAACGCTGGCGAAAGTCTCTTCACAGCCAGGCTGGGTTGAGACGACCGCCTCCGTGTTCCCGGTGCTGGCCGTGGTTTTCATCGTGCGTTCGTTTATTTACGAACCGTTCCAGATTCCCTCTGGCTCGATGATGCCAACGCTGCTGATTGGCGACTTTATTCTGGTGGAGAAGTTTGCTTACGGCATTAAAGATCCGATTACCCAGACGACGCTGATCCCAACCGGTCAGCCGAAGCGCGGCGACATTGCGGTATTTAAATACCCGAAAGATCCGAGCCTGGATTATATTAAGCGCGTGATTGGCCTGCCAGGCGATAAAGTCATCTATGATCCTTACAGCAAAACGCTAACGGTGAAACCGACCTGTGGTGATGATAAAGCCTGTGACACAGCGTTGGCAGTGACTTATAACGACGTTGAACCAAGCAACTTTATTCAGACTTTTAGCGGCTTTGATGGCAACGAAACCGGCAACGGTTTTTATCAGGTGCCACAGGGCGATACCCTGCGCGGTGGTCTGCGCATGGCAACCCGTAAAGAGACTATCGGTAACGTGACCCATGACATTCTGCTGGTTAACGAAGCGCAGAGTCAGGCGGGCATGTATTATCAGCAGCCGGGTCAGCCGCAGGCGAGCTGGGTCGTGCCGAAAGGGCAATACTTCATGATGGGCGACAACCGTGATAACAGCGCCGACAGCCGTTACTGGGGCTTTGTCCCGGAGCGTAATCTGGTCGGTAAAGCGGTCGCTATCTGGATGAGTTTTGAGAAACAAGAAGGTCAGTGGCCAACCGGCGTGCGATTCAGTCGCATCGGCGGTATCCACTAATAATTTTGTCTGATTAACAGGCAAATCGGGTGGCCTCCTCAGGGAGGCCACTGCACACCAAACGGAACGTGTTGGACTGCCAGCCCCGTTTGGTATGCAGAGTCACAGACGCAACAAAGAACTGGAATCGCATGAACCCCATCCTGATTAACAAGCTTCAGCGCAAACTGGGCTACACTTTTACTCATTCGGAACTGTTACAGCAGGCCCTGACTCACCGCAGCGCCAGCAGCAAGCACAACGAGCGCCTGGAATTTCTGGGCGATTCTATTCTTAGCTATGTGATTGCGAATGCCCTTTATCACCGCTTCCCGCGGGTTGATGAAGGTGACATGAGCCGCATGCGTGCCACGCTGGTGCGCGGCAATACGCTGGCTGAAATGGCACGCGAATTTGATCTTGGCGAGTGCCTGCGCTTAGGGCCGGGTGAGCTGAAAAGCGGCGGTTTCCGTCGCGAATCGATCCTGGCGGATACGGTGGAAGCGCTGATTGGCGGCATCTTCCTCGACAGCAGCATCGAGCGGGTAGAGCAGCTGATCCTCGACTGGTATCAGACGCGCCTGGATGAAATCAGTCCTGGCGACAAACAAAAAGATCCCAAAACGCGCCTGCAGGAGTATCTGCAGGGACGTCATCTGCCGCTGCCAAGTTATCTGGTGGTGCAGGTGCGCGGCGAAGCCCACGATCAGGAATTCACCATTCACTGTCAGGTGAGTGGCATGGCCGAGCCGGTCGTCGGCGTCGGCTCCAGCCGTCGTAAAGCCGAGCAGGCAGCGGCTGAACAGGCACTGATAAAATTAGGTCTCGAATAGGTCTGTCGGGTGACAGTGCCATAACCGGCGCTGAATCAATCACCCTCTGACAGCTCTATCCCGGCGTCAGAAGACGCTGAATGACACATGACTCAAATAGCACTCTTCGGCGCCGCATCAGGCGCTGAACAATTCAGGACTCGAATGAGCGAAAACGTTACTTATTGCGGCTTTGTCGCGATTGTTGGCCGACCGAACGTCGGTAAATCCACCTTACTGAACCAGTTGCTGGGGCAGAAGGTGTCGATCACCTCGCGTAAGCCGCAAACCACGCGCCACCGTATCATGGGCATTCATACTGAGGGCAACTATCAGGCGATTTACGTTGATACCCCCGGACTGCACATGGAAGAGAAGCGCGCCATTAACCGTCTGATGAACCGTGCAGCCAGCAGTTCTATCGGCGACGTAGAGCTGGTGATCTTCGTCGTTGAAGGTACCCGCTGGACGCCAGATGATGAGATGGTGTTAAACAAACTGCGCGACAATAAAGTGCCGGTTGTGCTGGCTGTGAATAAAGTCGACAACATCCAGGATAAAACCATCCTGCTGCCGCATCTGCAGTTCCTGAGCCAGCAGATGAACTTCCTTGATATCGTGCCAGTCTCTGCGGAGAGCGGCAAAAACGTCGATACCATTGCGGCCATTACCCGCAAGCATCTGCCGCAGGCCGATCATCACTTCCCGGAAGATTACATCACCGATCGCTCTCAGCGTTTCATGGCGTCAGAGATGATCCGTGAAAAACTGATGCGCTTCCTGGGCGCTGAACTGCCTTACTCGGTCACCGTGGAGATTGAGCGCTTCGTGACCAACGAACGCGGCGGTTACGACATTCATGGACTGATTCTGGTCGAGCGCGAAGGGCAGAAGAAGATGGTGATTGGCAACAAAGGTGCCAAAATCAAAGTCATCGGAACAGAAGCGCGCAGGGACATGGAAGAGATGTTCGAAGCGAAAGTGCACCTCGAACTGTGGGTGAAAGTGAAATCCGGCTGGGCAGATGACGAACGAGCGCTGCGCAGCCTGGGTTATACAGACGATCTCTGATTCAATGGAAGGCTGGCAACGCGCCTTTGTGCTGCATAGTCGTCCCTTCAGCGAAACCAGCCTGCTGCTCGACCTGTTCAGCGAAAACGAAGGGCGGGTACGGGTGCTGGCCAAGGGCGCACGCTCGCGGCGCTCTCAGCTGAAAGGTGCATTACAGCCTTTTACCCCGCTGCTGGTTCGCTGGAGCGGGCGCGGGGACGTCAAAACCCTGCGCAATGCTGAAGCGGTGTCGCTGGCCTTACCGCTCAGCGGCATCACGCTCTACTGCGGTCTCTACGTCAATGAGCTGGTCTCGCGCGTATTGCAGCCGGAATCTCCTTTCCAGGAACTTTTCTTCGACTATCTCAACTGCCTTCAGGCATTAGCTTCCACGCACGGCAAGCCCGAACCGGCACTGCGCCGTTTTGAACTGGCGCTGCTCGGTCATCTGGGGTATGGCGTCGACTTCCTGCATTGCGCCGGTAGCGGCGAGCCGGTCAGCGAAGACATGACGTACAGCTACCGTGAAGAGCGCGGTTTTATCGCCAGTCTGGTGGTCAATCAGCGCAGCTTTACCGGCCGTGAGTTGCACGCCCTGTGTGAACGTGAGTTTCCCGATGCCGATACGCTGCGCGCTGCTAAGCGCTTTACCCGCATCGCCCTGAAGCCCTATCTGGGTGGCAAGCCGCTGAAAAGTCAGGAGCTGTTCCGCCAGTTTATCCCGAAGAAAAAGCCCGAACAGGAAGAAGAATAGCGCTGGTCGTACCGCCTGTTTACATTTGCGCGGTACACTCAACATCACGATGGAAAAGAAGTGAGGATGGTCATGGCTGAGTTGCTGTTAGGTGTCAATATCGATCACATTGCCACGGTGCGTAACGCCCGTGGGACAAACTATCCCGATCCGGTGCAGGCGGCGTTCATCGCCGAGCAGGCAGGCGCAGACGGTATTACGGTGCACCTGCGCGAAGATCGCCGTCACATTACCGACCGCGACGTGCGTATCCTGCGTGACACTATCCAGACGCGCATGAATCTGGAGATGGCGGTCACTGATGAGATGATCGGCATCGCCTGCGATATCCAGCCCCATTTCTGCTGTCTGGTGCCCGAAAAGCGTCAGGAAGTGACCACGGAAGGCGGACTGGATGTGGCAGGGCAGCAGGAGAAGATGAACGCGGCTGTACGACTGCTGCGTGATGCGGGCATTCTGGTTTCACTGTTTATTGATGCCGACCACCGCCAGATCGAAGCGGCCGTTGCCACAGGTGCGCCTTATATCGAAATTCACACCGGCGCTTATGCCGAGGCACCAGAGGGACGGGGACGTGACGCGGAGCTGGCACGCATTCGCCATGCCGCCACCTTTGCCGCCAGCCTGGGGCTGAAGGTCAACGCCGGTCACGGTCTGACCTACCACAACGTGTTGCCGATTGCGGCGCTGCCGGAAATGCATGAGCTGAACATCGGCCATGCCATTATCGGTCGTGCGGTGATGAGTGGCCTGCCGGAGGCGGTTAAAGAGATGAAGCAACTGCTGCGTGAAGCCCGCCGCTAATGGCTATTCTGGGACTGGGCAGCGACATCGTTGAGATTGAACGCATCGCCGGGGTGATTGAGCGCTCCGGCGACCGGCTGGCGCGCCGGGTGCTGAGCGAAGCCGAATGGCAGCAGTATCAGGCACACAAGCAGCCGGTGCGCTTTCTCTCCAAGCGGTTTGCAGTCAAAGAGGCGGCAGCAAAAGCCTTTGGCACCGGCATTCGCGGTGGTCTGGCGTTTAATCAGTTTGAAGTTTACAACGATGCGCTGGGTAAACCGGGGTTACGCTTCTTTCAGCATGCAGCTGACGTGGCGGAGAGGCTGGGCGTTAAACACGTTCACGTGACGCTGGCCGATGAGCGTCACTATGCCTGCGCCACAGTCATCATTGAGAGCTAGCCGTGCAGCAGCACGAACTTCTCCCACAGCGCATCGCGTGATTCGGTGTGCTGTGGGTCAGTGATGATGGTGTTGTCGATGGGGCAGACCTGCTGACAGGTTGGCACCTCATAATGCCCGACGCATTCCGTGCAGCGGCTGACATCAATCTCATAGATCGCATCGCCCAGTGAAATCGCCTGGTTCGGGCACTCCGGTTCACACATATCGCAGTTAATGCATCTGGCCGTAATCAACAGCGCCATTTTTCCCACCTGATAACAACAGAAAAAGCGCGGGTATTATACGCGCTGTCGCTGATCAGACCAGCTTTTTCACCAGCGCTTCGCTGTGACGAATATGACTCGACGCACGCTCCGGATCGTTTTGCACCAGCGCCATAAACAGCAGATCGGTCAGCGCCAGCTGTGCGGTGGTCGAAGAGATCGCTGCGCTGCGGGTGCTCTGTTCTTCCGCCACCGTGTAGAGACAATAGCTGGCACTCTGCTGCAGGGTGTTCGGCGTAAAGCCGGTAAACGCCACCACATCGGCGCCCACCTGCACCGCTTCCTGCGCCGCCAGATTAATCTCGCGCCGTTCCCCGGTGTAGGAGATGGCCAGCAGCACATCGCCTGGCCCCATCGCCTGCACGCTGGCCAGCAGGGCGTGCATATCCTGTTCCGCCACTGCATTAATGCCAATCTTCATCAGCTTCCAGGAGAAATCCTTCGCCACCAGGCCCGATGCACCGATGCCGACCAGTAAAATGCGCCGGGCATTTTTCAGCAGCTGTAACACATCGTTGAGCTTCTCTTCGCTATTAATATCCAGCGTGGCGCGAATCGCCGAAAGCTTTTCGGTCAGCAGCTTTTCCCCCACCATTTTAAGCGGGTCGTCGCTGAGGATATGGTTATGCACGGTAATAGCATCCTTGTCCGCCAGTGACTCACTCAGAGCCAGCTTAAGCGCCGGAAAGCCTTTGTATCCCAGCTTCTGAGCAAACTTCACCACGCTCGACTGGCTGACGCCGGACTCTTCCGCCAGCTTTTGCGAACTCAGGTGACGTGCCTTATCGGGTTGCGACAGTAAAAAATCCGCCAGCCGACGCTCGTTCAATGCCAGACGTGGATAAAGCTGGCGAATGCGCAGCAATGAACTCATGCCCAATCCTCGTAATTCAGGGATAATCAGTGAAGAATAAACTATTCATCAGGCATTGTAGTCATCGGAATTAAAAATGACCGTCATCGCCGTACCGCCTGATGATGGCTACACTACTCTTTATCATCCCGGAATCAGCCGTTAAGGAGAGTTGTTTGACCAGGGGAACACAACGTCGCATCGTATTTTTCGACCTCGATGGCACTTTGCATCAGCAGGACATGTTCGGCACCTTTATGCGCTATCTGCTGCGTCGCCGTCCGCTGAATCTGCTGCTGGTGGTGCCGTTACTGCCGGTGGTGGGCATGGGCTTGCTGTTTAAAGGCCGTGCGGCACGCTGGCCCATGAGCCTGCTGCTCTGGTCAATTACCTTTGGCCGCTCCGAGCAGACATTGCTGCGCCTCGAAGCCGAGTTTGCCCAGTGGTTTCGCCTGCGCGTAAAAGCCTTCCCGGTGGTGCAGCAGCGCCTGACGGATTACCTCGGCAGTGATGATGCTGACGTCTGGCTCATCACCGGATCGCCACAGTCATTGGTAGAGCAGGTCTATTACGACTCCGCGTTTCTGCCACGCGTGAAGCTGATTGCCAGTCAGATGCAGCGCGGCTGGGGCGGGCGGGTACTGGCAATGCGCTGCCTCGGCCATGAGAAAGTGGCCCAGCTTGAAGAGAAAATCGGCACGCCGCTACAGCTCTACAGCGGCTATAGCGACAGCAAACAGGACAACCCGCTGCTGTTTTTCTGTCAGCATCGCTGGCGCGTAACACCCGCAGGTGAGCTGCAACAGCTGGAATAAATTTCTAAAGGATCGGTGAGACCGCTATAATGCGCCGCTTTTCTGTCGCCCGGAGTGGTCAGCATGAAACAACAAGATGAATACTGGATGCGCCATGCGCTTGACCTGGCGCGCCGGGCGTGGGAGCAGGGCGAAGTGCCGGTGGGTGCGGTGCTGGTTCAGAATGATCGGGTGATCGGTGAAGGCTGGAACCGGCCCATCGGCCAGCACGATCCGACGGCGCATGCGGAGATTATGGCGTTGCGGCAGGGCGGTAAGGTACTGGAAAATTATCGTCTGCTGGACACCACGCTCTACGTGACGCTGGAGCCGTGCGTGATGTGCGCCGGCGCCATGGTTCACAGCCGCATCAGCCGGCTGATCTATGGTGCGCACGATATTAAAAGTGGGGCGGCGGGGTCGCTGCTGGATGTGCTGGGCCACCCCGGCATGAATCATCAGGTTGAACTGCACAGCGGCGTGCTGGCTGAAGAGTGTGCCGCTATGCTGAGCGACTTCTTCCGTATGCGTCGCGAGCAGAAAAAAGCGCTGCGTCAGGCGCAACGCCAGGATTAATTCATGGCGATCTTTGGTTCGACCGCCGGGTAGCCTTTGGCCAGTTCGGCTTGTGATTCTTGTGCTTCAGCCTGCTGCGCCAGGCGTTTTTCCTGCTCCTGCAGATAACCCACCAGGCTTAACTGATATTTGCGGATGTTCTCCACATAGTTATAGGCTTCATGCCCACGGGCATAGCCATAAGCCGTCTGGGTGTAGTAACGCTTCTGACTCAGCATGGGCAGACGCAGCTTCACATCCGCCCAGCTGTCCGGATTACCGCCCTGGCGTGCCGTCAGCTTGCGGACGTCAAGCATATGGGCATAACCCATGTTATAAGCCGCCAGCGCAAACCAGATGCGCTCATCTTCCGGGATGGTCTGCGGCACCTTCGCCATCATATCCTGCAGATACTGACTGCCACCGCGAATGCTCTGTTCGGGATCGGTTCGATCGCCCACATCCAGGCTATCAGCGGTGTTACGCGTCAGCATCATCATGCCGCGCACGCCGGTCGGCGAGGTAGCCTGCGGGTTCCAGTGCGACTCCTGATAGGAGATTGCCGCCAGCAGCCGCCAGTCGATGCTGGTGGCGTACTTCTCAAACAGTGGCTTGATGTCGGGCAGCGTATTGTCGATGGCGCGCAGGAACGTGCGCGTATCAACATAGTCAAAGGTGCCGACGTGACCGAGATATTTCTCCTCCAGCCGCGCCATCGCGCCTTCTTCGCCCATACCATTAAAGAAGTCGAGCATTGCTGCATTCAGGCTATCGTCATCGCTGTGCCGCACATACCAGGTTACCGGCTCTTCATCGGTAACATCGAACGCCACCGCCAGCTGCGGATAGATGCGCTGCAACAGTGCAATAGTGACGGAGTCACCAATGGTATAGTCGAGCTTGCCGTCGGCGACCGCTTCCAGCAGAGCTTTAGGACTCTGATCGGTGGAGATCGCCCAGTCCAGATCGGGGAACTGATTGGAACGCGCGCTCTTTAGCGTTGACAGATAGGCCGATCCTGATGCAACCGTCAGCCGCCCCTTTAAGTCACCGAGGTTTTTAGGGCGTGGCTTATCCACGCGATAGACCAGCTGTTGTGAAACGTTGTAGTAACCTGGCCCGGTCTGATAGCGCGTCAGGCGTTCATTGTTGTAGTTCAGGCCAGCGGCCAGCAAATCGGCTTTACCATCGTCAAGGTCATCAAACAGATCGCTCAGGTTAGGACGAACCGTCACCTTCAGTTTGACGCCAAGATAATCGGCGAAGCGTTTTGCCAGCTCATAATCCATACCGGCCGGTAACTGGTTAACTGTGTAGTACGTCAATGGGGAGTTGATGGTACTGACCCGCAGGACTCCCCGTGATTTAATCTGTGAAATCCTGTCCTGCCCACCCCCATACCAGGGAATGGATGGCCACAGCGCTAACGCTAACAGCACGGCAACCAGACCGATAAACAGATAATTAAATTTTAGGCGTTTCAAATAGTTATCTCTCGCTGGCTCTAAGGCCTCTGTCTTTTAAAGGCAGTATTTATCTTCTTTGAACTCCCAGAGCGAGGGGCATTTTGCGCAACAAAATCACACTGAGCAACTTTTATAGCAGCTTTTGCGCAAAATTCAGGCAAATCCGGGTTGCCAAAAATTGTGCGCAAACGGTTTCGTCGCGAGGTCGCTTTCTCTATAATACGCCCCGTTTTCCCTGTTGCGCCCAATCAAGCGTCGCCCGGCGCCCTGACGAGAGACTTATTAATGGAAATTCTGCGTGGTTCGCCCGCCCTGTCGGCATTTCGTGTAAACAAACTGCTGACCCGCTTTCAGGACGCTCATCTGCCGGTGAGTGATATTTACGCTGAGTACATCCATTTTGCTGATGTCAGTACGCCCTTAACCGCTGACGAACAGAGCCGCCTGCAACGCCTGCTTAAATATGGTCCCTCTCTCGCTGAACATGCTCCACAGGGACGTCTGCTGCTGGTGACGCCACGTCCCGGCACCATTTCGCCCTGGTCATCCAAAGCCACCGACATTGCTCATAACTGCGGCCTGCCGCAGGTACGTCGTCTGGAACGTGGTCTGGCTTTTTATGTGCAGGCTCCGCAACTGACGGAAGCGCAGTGGCAGACGCTGGGTACACTGCTGCACGATAGGATGATGGAAACGGTCTATAGCGATCTGGCGCAGGCTGAGCAGCTGTTTGCGCACCATACGCCGCAGCCAGTGAAGAGTGTCGATCTGCTGGGTGAGGGCCGTCAGGCGCTGGTTCAGGCAAATATCTCGCTGGGTCTGGCGCTGGCAGACGATGAAATTGACTACCTGGTGGCGGCATTTACCGCGCTGGGCCGCAATCCCAACGACATTGAACTCTATATGTTTGCGCAGGCGAACTCTGAGCACTGTCGTCACAAGATCTTCAACGCCGACTGGATTATCGACGGCGAGAAACAGCCGAAGTCGCTGTTTAAGATGATCAAAAACACTATGGAGCAGACGCCGGACTTCGTGCTCTCTGCTTATAAAGATAATGCCGCCGTGATGGAAGGGTCAGAGGTTGGCCGCTTCTTTGCTGACGCCGGCGAAAGCGAATACCGCTGGCATCAGGAAGCCGCGCACATCCTGATGAAGGTGGAAACGCATAACCATCCAACGGCCATCTCGCCGTGGCCAGGCGCCGCGACCGGTTCCGGTGGTGAGATCCGTGATGAAGGCGCAACCGGACGCGGCTCCAAGCCCAAAGCGGGCCTGGTTGGATTCTCGGTCTCTAACCTGCGCATCCCTGGCTTTGAACAGCCATGGGAAGAGGACTTCGGCAAACCGGCGCGCATCGTCAGCGCGCTGGAAATCATGACCGACGGGCCTCTGGGCGGCGCTGCGTTTAACAATGAATTTGGTCGTCCGGCACTGAATGGCTATTTCCGTACCTATGAAGAGCAGGTCACCAGCCACAACGGCACCGAGCTGCGTGGCTATCATAAGCCGATTATGCTGGCGGGCGGCATCGGTAACATCCGCGCCGATCACGTGCAGAAAGGCGAAATTACCGTCGGCGCGAAGCTGGTGGTGCTGGGTGGTCCGGCCATGAACATCGGTCTGGGCGGCGGCGCGGCGTCATCCATGGCTTCGGGTCAGTCTGATGCCGATCTCGATTTCGCCTCCGTTCAGCGTGACAACCCGGAGATGGAACGCCGTTGCCAGGAAGTGATCGACCGCTGCTGGCAGCTGGGCGATGAGAACCCGATTCTGTTTATCCACGACGTGGGCGCTGGCGGCCTTTCCAATGCCATGCCGGAGCTGGTCAGCGACGGCGGTCGTGGTGGCCGGTTTAACCTGCGTGACATCCTGAGTGATGAGCCAGGCATGAGCCCGCTGGAAGTCTGGTGTAACGAATCACAGGAACGTTATGTGATGGCCGTAGCGCCCGATCAGCTCGCACAGTTCGAGGCGATCTGCCAGCGCGAACGCGCACCGTTCGCGGTGATTGGTGAAGCGACCGAAGAGCTGCACCTGAGCCTGGAAGACAGCCATTTCGATAATAAGCCCATCGACATGCCGCTTGACGTGCTGCTGGGCAAAACGCCGAAGATGACGCGTGATGTGGTGACACAGCAGGCACAGGGTACTGAACTGCAGCGCGACGGCATTACGCTGGTCGATGCGGTGAATCGCGTACTGCATCTGCCTGCCGTGGCGGAAAAAACCTTCCTGATCACCATCGGTGACCGCAGCGTGACCGGCATGGTAGCGCGCGATCAGATGGTCGGCCCGTGGCAGATCCCGGTTGCCAACTGTGCGGTGACCACCGCCAGCCTCGACAGCTACCACGGTGAGGCCTTTGCCCTGGGCGAACGTTCACCGGTTGCGCTGCTGGATTTCGCAGCGTCGGGGCGTCTGGCTGTCGGTGAAGCACTGACCAACCTGGCGGCAACGCAGATTGGTTCGCTGAAGCGTGTGAAACTCTCCGCTAACTGGATGTCTGCAGCCGGTCACCCGGGTGAAGATGCCGGTTTATATGCGGCGGTGAAAGCAGTCGGCGAAGAGCTTTGCCCGGCGCTGGGGATCACTATTCCGGTCGGTAAAGATTCGATGTCGATGAAAACCCGCTGGCAGGAAGGCACCGAACAGCGTGAGATGACCTCGCCGCTGTCGCTGGTGATTACCGCGTTTGCCCGCGTCGAAGATGTGCGTCGTACCGTCACGCCACAGCTGCAGGCCGAACAGGACAACCTGCTGCTGCTGATTGATCTGGGTAACGGCGCGAATACGCTGGGCGCAACCGCGCTGTCGCAGGTCTATCGTCAGCTCGGCGACAAACCTGCCGACGTGCGTGATGCCACACAGCTGGCGGGCTTCTTCAATGCGATTCAGGCGCTGGTGGCTGAGCAGAAACTGCTGGCTTACCACGATCGTTCCGACGGCGGTCTGCTGGTGACGCTGGCCGAGATGGCCTTTGCCGGTCACTGCGGTATTGACGTTGATATCGCCTCGCTGGGCAACGATGCGCTGGCCGCCCTGTTTACCGAAGAGCTGGGCGCGGTGATCCAGATCAATGCCGCCGATCGCGCAGCGGTTGAGCAGATCCTGGCGGATCATGGCCTTGCCGCTTCGACGCATCTGCTGGGCAGTGCACAGCCGGGCGATCGCTTTGTGATCCGTGCCGGTGACCGCGCGGTTTACAGCGAAAGCCGTACCACGCTGCGCACCTGGTGGGCGGAAACCACCTGGCAGATGCAGCGCCTGCGCGACAACCCGGCGTGTGCCGATCAGGAACATGAAGCGAAGAAGAACGACAGTGACCCTGGCCTGAACGTGAATCTGACCTTCAATCCGCAGGAAGATGTGGCTGCACCGATGATCGCTACGGGCGCACGTCCACGCGTCGCCGTGCTGCGTGAGCAGGGCGTCAACTCCCATGTGGAGATGGCCGCCGCCTTTGATCGGGCCGGTTTCACCGCCATTGACGTCCACATGAGCGATCTGCTGGCCGGACGTCGCGGTCTGGAAGAGTTCCAGGCGCTGGTGGCCTGTGGCGGCTTCTCTTACGGCGATGTGCTGGGTGCCGGTGAGGGCTGGGCGAAATCGATTCTGTTCAACCCACGCGTGCGTGACGAGTTCGAAACCTTCTTCCACCGTCCGCAAACTCTGGCGCTGGGCGTCTGCAACGGTTGCCAGATGATGTCCAACCTGCACGAACTGATCCCAGGTAGCGACCTCTGGCCGCGCTTTGTGCGTAACCAGTCTGAGCGCTTTGAAGCACGCTTCAGCCTGGTTGAAGTGGCCGCCAGTCCGTCACTGCTGCTGGACGGCATGGCCGGTTCGCATATGCCTATCGCGGTGTCGCACGGTGAAGGCTTTGTTGAAGTCCGTGATGCGACACATCTGGCGGCGCTGGAGTCGAAAGGGCTGGTGGCACTGCGCTTTGTCGATAACTTCGGCAAGGTGACAGAAACCTATCCGGCTAACCCGAATGGTTCTCCTGACGGCATCACCGCGGTGACCAATGAAAGTGGCCGCGTCACCATTATGATGCCGCATCCGGAGCGCGTGTTCCGTACCGTCAGCAACTCCTGGCATCCGGCCGAGTGGGGCGAAGACAGTCCGTGGATGCGCATTTTCCGCAATGCGCGCAGACAGCTGGGTTAATTTAATCCACTGAAATGAACAGGAGGCCAGCGTGCCTCCTGTTCTTTTTTGCGCCGCTGTTGGCAAATAACGACAACAGAGCCTTTGCGCTGTCGCTGTATGGCGACATTTATCTCGTTGATTTTTAATGCGTGCTTATCAGACTGATTTTAGTGTCGCCTTACGGAGACAGACAGCCTGTGCTGATATAAGATTTTTCGCGACAGTCAGCGGGCGGGCCTGCTCAATTTGCTGAAAAATATAATGATTTATTTTCTGGCATGGAACTTGCTATACTCATGCAGCTGCTCATTCACCTGTTTATGATTGCCCCGCTTAGCGGATAAGAGCTCATAAAGCCCGAATGACGCACCAAACGGAGCCTGCCGTCCACCTGACCGATAATCGCTTGCGTTATCAAACACCGGACGTAACGTTGAGTAAGGCTCCACCCATTCTTACGCGATGCATCACGCGTCGTGCCAGCGGCAGGCCATTGAGCCTGCCGTTTTCTTTCGTTCCCCTTTCTTCCGCAGACAGAGTCCGCTAGCATCCAGACAGCGAATCTTAAGGAAGCGGCTGCGTGAAAAAATGGCGTTTATTTCCCCGTTCTCTGCGTCAGCTGGTGCTGATGGCGTTTGTCCTGGTGCTGCTGCCCCTGCTGGTACTGGCCTGGCAGGCGTGGGAAAGTCTCTCTGCATTAAGCGAACAGGCTGCGGACACTAACCGCAATACCTTTACCGATGTGCGCAGAAGTGAGGCGATGGCGCGAACGGCGGTTGAGCTGGAGCGTAGCTATCGCCAGTACTGCGTGCTGGATGATGCCTCGCTGGCGCGCCTCTATCAGACTCAGCATACCCGCTACAGTCAGATGCTGAGCTCGCACAGCGCCAGCCTGCCCGAACTGCCCGCATTCCAGACCTTACAGGCGACGCTGCCGCTGCTGACGCCACTGAAATGTGACAATGGTAATCCGGTGCCGGTTGCCGCAGAGGCGCTGGATCGCTTTTCTGCGACCAATGCGCAGATGGTGCAGGACACGCGCGAAGTGGTCTTTTCGCGTGGCTTACAGCTGCAGCGCGAAATTGCCGATCGCGGCCAGTTTTTTGGCTGGCAGGCGCTGATTCTGTTTATCATCAGTCTGGCACTGATGACGCTGTTTACCGGCATGATTATCGGTCCGGTTAAGCGCATTGAACGGATGATCAACCGGCTTGGCGAAGGGCGGGCACTGGGTAACAGCGGGACATTTCGCGGTCCGCGCGAATTGCGATCGCTGGGACAGCGCATCGTCTGGCTCAGCGAGCGGCTTCAGTGGCTGGAATCGCAGCGTCATGAATTTCTTCGCCATCTCTCTCACGAGCTGAAAACGCCGCTGGCCAGCCTGCGTGAAGGCACGGAACTGCTGGCGGACGAAGTCGCCGGCTCGCTGAATGTCGATCAAAAAGAAGTGGTCACTATCCTCGACAGCAGCAGTCGCCATCTGCAGCAGCTGATTGAACAGCTGCTCGATTACAACCGCAAACTGGCGGATGGCCCGATCGCGCTGGAGCCGGTCAGCGTGGCGGAGATTGTGGAAGATGTCGTTAACGCACATGCGCTTTCGGCGCGCGCCAAACTGATGCAGACGGTCGTCGATCTTAAGGTCAGTCACTGCCTCGCAGAACCGATGTTACTGATGCGGGTCATCGACAACCTCTATTCGAACGCCGTGAACTACGGCAGCGAATCCGGTACCATCTGGCTTCGCAGTCAGCAGCAGGGCGATCGGATCTGGATTGAGGTCGCGAATAGCGGCTCGCCGATCCCGCCTGAAGAGCAGGCGATGATTTTCGAACCGTTCTACCAGGGCAGCCAGCAGCGTAAAGGGCCGGTGAAAGGCAGCGGGCTGGGATTGAGTATCGCCAAAGATTGCCTGCGCCGGATGCAGGGCGATCTGACGCTGGTCTCCTGCGAGCAGGCTGACGTCTGTTTTCGAATTGAACTGAACACCACAGCCGGGAAAGTCTGACTGATGAAATATTTACCCGCTTTGCTGTTGAGCACGCTGACTACGCTGCTCCTCAGCGGATGTACGACCTCCCCGGCCACCTCCTCTTTGCCGTCAGGCCATCAGGTGGCGGAACCCGAGGTCAGAATCGCTGATTACCTGGCGACCCGTTGCAGTGACCTGTGGCCGATAGAAAATAGTACGGCGCTGGGTAACACCCTCTACTGGATGCGGGCGATCGACTGTGCCGAACGTCTTTCTCCCGCGGAGGCCCGTGCCGAAGCCCATCGCTGGCCGGCTGAAAACTGGTCGCGCGCCTTCAAGCAGGGCGTACTGATGTCCAACGGCAACGTGACGCCTGTTGAACGTCGTCGCTATGTTGAAACCCTGGATCGCTACAGCAGCGATTTTCCGCAGTCTGTGCGCCCGCTGATTCAGCTGTGGCGCAGTAATCAGACCGCGCAGCTTGACCTCAGTGAAGCGCGCACCCGTTATGCCCATCTGCAGCAGAGCAGTGATACGCAGCTTGAGGCGATACGCCAGCAGATGGTGAAACAGCAGCAGCAGCTCAGCGACACGCAGCATAAGCTGGAGCGGCTGACTGACATTGAGCGTCAGCTTTCATCACGCAAAGCCCCGGATGTGTCTGACAGCGGTCACGGCACGGCACTGCCGCAGGATGAGGAGCAATAATGGTGAGGCAAGCGGCAAAATTGCTGCTGGTGGATGACGATCCCAGCCTGCTGAAGCTGCTGGGCATGCGTCTTCGCAGCGAAGGGTATCAGGTCACCACGGCAGGCAGCGGACCCGAAGCGTTGCGTCTGCTGCAGAAAGAGAAAATTGAGCTGGTGATCAGCGATCTGCGTATGGATGAGATGGACGGTCTGGCGCTGTTTGGCGAAATCCAGAAACGCCACACCAACTTGCCAGTGATTATCCTGACGGCGCACGGCTCTATTCCGGACGCGGTCTCTGCCACCCAGCAGGGCGTTTTCAGCTTCCTGACCAAACCGGTAGACAAAGATGCGCTTTATAAAGCCATTGATGAGGCGCTGGCACAGCAGGTGCCGGTCAGTGATGACCGCTGGCGCGAAGCGATTGTCACCCGCAGCCCGCTGATGTTGAAGCTGCTGGAGCAGGCGCACATGGTGGCGCAGTCGGATGTCAGCGTGCTGATTAACGGTCAGAGCGGTACCGGTAAAGAGATGCTGGCGCAGGCGATTCACGCCGCCAGCCCGCGCAACGGCAAGCCGTTTGTCGCCATTAACTGTGGCGCACTGCCGGAGCAACTGCTGGAGTCAGAGCTGTTCGGTCACGCTAAAGGGGCGTTCACCGGTGCCGTCAGTGCCCGTGACGGTTTATTTAAAACCGCTGGCGGCGGCACGCTGTTCCTGGATGAGATTGGCGATATGCCGCAACCGCTGCAGGTGAAATTGCTGCGGGTGCTACAGGAGCGTAAGGTCAGGCCGCTGGGCAGCGATCACGATATTGAGATCGACGTGCGCATCATTTCAGCTACCCATCGCGATCTGCCAAAGGCGATGGAGAAGAAGGAATTCCGTGAGGATCTCTTCTATCGTCTGAATGTGGTGAATCTGAAGATTCCGGCACTGCATCAGCGCACCGAAGATATCCCGCTGCTGGCTAATCATCTGTTACGTCAGGCGGCAGAACGGCATAAACCGCAGATTCGCAGTTTTTCCGTCGATGCAATGAAGCGTCTGATGGCGGCCAGCTGGCCGGGCAACGTGCGTCAGCTGGTGAACGTGATTGAGCAGTGCGTGGCACTGAGTTCATCGCCGGTGATTAGCGATGCGCTGGTGGAGCAGGCCTTAAGCGGTGAAAACAGCGCGTTGCCGACATTTGCAGAGGCGCGCAATCAGTTTGAGCTGAACTATCTGCGCAAGTTGTTGCAGATGACCAAAGGCAATGTGACCAACGCCGCACGTCTGGCCGGGCGTAATCGCACGGAGTTCTATAAGCTGCTGTCTCGTCATGAACTGGACGCCAGTGATTTCAAAGAGTAGCGGGGGCGGCGAAGTGATACCGGGAGGTTGACTGCTCAGGCCCGACGCAGAATGGTTGCAGTCAGCACAATCTGACAGCGCTTGCGGCAACCTGAAGAAACCCGGATATTACCGCCCGACAGCGCCAGTAACATTTATACTTGATAAACCCTCTGACCATGGAGGGAGTGAAAAAGGGTCTGACATGAAAAAGATTGATGCGATTATCAAACCATTCAAACTCGATGATGTTCGTGAAGCCTTAGCGGAAGTGGGCATCACCGGGATGACCGTGAGTGAAGTAAAGGGCTTTGGTCGCCAGAAAGGGCACACCGAGCTGTACCGCGGCGCAGAGTATATGGTCGATTTCTTACCTAAAGTGAAAATCGAGATGGTGGTGGGCGACGATATCGTTGATACCTGCGTCGAGACCATTATGCGCACGGCGCAGACCGGCAAAATCGGTGACGGTAAGATTTTCGTCTTTGACGTGGCGCGTGTAGTGCGTATCCGTACGGGCGAAGAGGATGAAGAGGCGATCTGATAGTCTTTTTATCAGCTCTTTATCAGCATAAAGAAGCCCGCGCTGCGGGCTTTTTTTATGCCTGGGGAGCCTGGGACGAATAGCTTTGAGATCGAGCCAGCTCTGGGAACACGGTCAGATCGGAAAGACGCAAAAGCCAGTCCCTTAGTGCCTCATCTGGAATCGTTGGCTGTGTGATCGCGCCTGCTTAGAGAACACGGACAGATCGGAAAGACGCAAAACCCGCCATCCATGGCGCGGGACGCTTTCCTCTTCTGCCCGTGTTCCCTTCGCTTTGAGCTTATGCGTTGCTGCAAGACTCACATTGGGCAGATTCAATCTGGTACGGTTAGCGGTGAGAGCATTCCCTGCGCTTTTAGCTGATTCATTGCTGTCAGATTTAGATCGGGTTTGCCAGTAATCTAAGCCCGCAGCGCGGGCTTTTTTATCGCTCAATCACATGCCTTTATGCGGGCCAAAGAGTTCGTAATGGATGTGTGAATCTGCCACACCGGCATCACGCAGTTGCGCCACCACATGTTGCATAAAAGGCAGCGGGCCGCAAAGGTAGAAGTGGGTGTCGGGTGAGGTGAAGCGTGCTGAAAGCGCGGTGATATCCATCAGACCCTGCGCGTCATAGCGACCGGCATCTTCAGCCGCGGGATCGCGATACCAGACCTCGCTGACGAAATCGGTGAGCTGTGCGCCCGTAGCTATCACTTCCGGGCCAAATGCATGCTGTTTGCCGTTCTCTGCGGCATGCAGCCAGCTGACCGGCGCGCGGTGCTGGCTTGCTGCCAGCGCATGGAGCATCGCCAGCATCGGCGTCTGACCCACGCCTGCAGAAATCAGCGCCACAGGCGTGACAGGGTTGACCTCAAGGAAGAAGTCGCCGTGCGGTGCGGCGAGCATCAGCTCATCACCCACCTTGCCATTCTGATGCAGCCAGCCGGAGACGGTGCCCTGTGCTTCTCGTTTCACCGCGATGCGATACTCTTTGCCGTTGCTGAGATGTGTCAGCGAGTACTGACGAATCTGGTGATGTTCGAAGCTGGCAGGCTGCAGGTGGACTGTCAGATACTGACCGGGCTTAAAGGCGGCAACCGGGCCGCCATCCACCGGCGTGAAGGTAAAGCTTTTAATCACCTCGCTCTGCTGCTCAATCGCACTGATGCGAAACGCCCGGGTGCCACGCCAGCCGCCGGTTTGCTGCTCTGTGGCCTGATAAATTTCCTCTTCGCGATTGATGAATACCTCTGCCAGCACGCCGTAAGCCTGGCCCCATGCCGCCAGCGCCTCTTCGCCCGGATCCAACAGTTCTTTAATGGTTGCCAGCAGATTTTCACCGACGATGGCGTACTGTGCAGGCTGGATATTCAGGCTGGTATGTTTCTGCGCAATCTTTTCCACCGCAGGCAGCAGCACGGCCAGATTCTCCAGGTTTGCGCCATAGGCGCAGATGGCGTTGAACAGGGCTTCCCGCTGATCGCCATTACGCTGGTTATTCATATTGAAGACGTTTTTAAGTTCCGGATGGTGCGACAGCATGCGGTCATAGAAGTGGGCGGTAAGCTTTGGACCGCAGGCGGCGATGGCAGGCAGGGTCGATTTAACGGTGGCGATGGCGTGTGCATCAAGCATAAAGGCGGCCTCTTATTAAACATGTATTTTAAATGCATCTTATAGCCACTTCGTCTGCGGTGTAAATAATCCAATGAATTTTCTGGTTGTCTGAGTGGCAACTTTTTAGTGCATCAAGAAAGCCTTCGGCACAGCCTGAAGAAAAAACGTGGCGTCTGAACAGGGTAAAAAGGTGTAAAAATGCTGTGCCAGCAGCCAGCCAATCGTTTGCGTAAAAAGAGGCAGCTCACCCTACCTTCACCTGTTAAAACGGTTTACACTGTGGGCCTTCGCCCCTGAAGGGGGGTAAATACCGTCAGAAAGTTAGCTGAGTCAGGAGATCCGGATGTTAAAGCGTGATATGAACATTGCCGATTACGATGCCGAGTTGTGGCAGGCGATGGAGCAGGAGACAGTGCGTCAGGAAGAGCACATTGAACTGATTGCTTCTGAAAACTACACCAGCCCGCGTGTTATGCAGGCACAGGGTTCTCAGCTCACCAATAAATACGCTGAAGGCTATCCGGGCAAACGCTACTACGGCGGCTGTGAGTACGTTGATATCGTTGAGCAGCTGGCGATCGATCGCGCAAAAGAACTGTTTGGTGCCGATTACGCTAACGTGCAGCCACACTCAGGTTCACAGGCTAATTTTGCGGTTTACACCGCGCTGCTGCAGCCGGGCGATACTATTCTGGGGATGAACCTGGCGCACGGTGGGCACCTGACTCACGGCTCACCGGTTAACCTGTCGGGCAAACTCTATAACGTGGTGGCTTACGGTATCGATGAGACCGGTAAAATCGATTACGACGAACTGGCTGAACTGGCGAAAACCCACAAGCCAAAAATGATCGTAGGCGGATTCTCGGCGTACTCCGGCGTCTGTGACTGGGCGAAAATGCGCGAAATCGCAGACAGCGTGGGAGCCTGGCTGTTTGTCGATATGGCACACGTTGCTGGACTGATTGCTGCTGACGTTTACCCAAGTCCGATCCCGCATGCGCACATCGTGACCTCCACCACCCACAAAACGCTGGCGGGTCCGCGCGGCGGCATCATTCTGGCGAAAAACGGTGATGAAGATTTCTATAAGAAACTGAACTCTGCTGTCTTCCCTGGCGGTCAGGGTGGTCCACTGATGCACGTTATCGCCGGTAAAGCGGTTGCCTTCAAAGAGGCGATGGAGCCGGAGTTCAAAACCTACCAGCAGCAGGTGGCAAAAAACGCCAAAGCGATGGTAGAAGTGCTGATCGAGCGTGGCTATGACATCGTGTCTGGCGGCACGCATAACCATCTGTTCCTGATTGATCTGGTGAGCAAGAACCTGACCGGTAAAGAAGCCGATGCGGCGCTGGGCCGTGCCAACATCACGGTTAACAAGAACAGCGTGCCAAACGATCCGAAAAGCCCGTTTGTGACGTCTGGTATCCGTATCGGTACACCAGCGGTTACCCGTCGTGGCTTCAAAGAGGCAGACGTACGTGAGCTGGCTGGCTGGATCGCCGATGTGCTGGATAACATCAATGACGAAGCGACCATTGAGCGCACCAAGAAGAAAGTGCTGGATATCTGCAGCCGTCTGCCGGTCTACGCTTAATCGCTAACCTGTTGTGAGACAGCATAAAAAGGATGGCATCTGCCATCCTTTTTTATTGCCTGTGCCGCAGGGCTCTGCCAGAGTAGCGCCCACTTATGCTGCGAAGCAGCAAACCTGCTGGAGGGAATATGGCAATCGGCTCCGCCAGATGGCTCGGATTGGGCTACTTCACTTACTTCTTCTGTTACGGCATCTATCTGCCATTCTGGGGCGTGTGGCTGAAAGGCACCGGTCTGGATGCTGAGAAGATTGGCCTGCTGCTCGGCTGTGGTATGGTTGCGCGCTTCGTCGGTAGTCTGCTTATTGCCTCGCAGGTTAAGAATCCCGGCCGGTTAATTACGGCGCTGCGTCTGCTGGCGCTGATGACCTCTCTGTTTGCTGCCGGTTTCTGGGTGGGTGAGCAGTGGATGTGGCTGCTGACTGTGATGATCGGCTTCAACCTCTTCTTCTCGCCGCTGGTGCCGCTCAGCGATGCGCTGGCTGCTACCTGGACACAGCAGATTGGGCTGGCGTACGGGCCGGTGCGACTGTGGGGATCGCTGGCCTTTGTAATCAGCTCGGCGTTAACCGGCGTGCTGGTCAGTGCTTACTCCTCTCAGGCCATTCTGCTGCTGCTTTCCGTCGGTGTCATCGCCATGCTCGCTGGCATGATGCTGAGACCAGCCACCCAGCCACAGGGTCATGAGCGTCAGGGTGCTGCAGGCGGCGGCTGGCAGGAATGGCGTGATTTGCTGCGTGAAAATGCTGTATGGCGATTTATGCTCTGCGTGACGCTGCTGCAGGGCGCGCATGCTGCCTATTACGGCTTCAGTGCTATCTGGTGGCAGGAGAGCGGCTACTCCGCCTCAACGGTGGGTTATCTCTGGTCGCTGGGCGTGGTAGCGGAAATTATCGTGTTCGCTCTGAGCAACCGCCTGTTCCGCCGCTGGCGCGCGCGTGACCTGCTGCTGCTTTCAGGCATCTGCGCGCTCATTCGCTGGGGCCTGCTGGGAGCCAGCACCGCGCTGCCGCTGCTGATTGTGGCGCAAATCCTTCACTGTGGCAGTTTCACCGTCTGTCATCTGGCGGCGATGCGCTTTATCGCGGCGCGGCAGGGAGCGGAAGTGATCCGGCTGCAGTCACTCTATTCCGCGCTGGCGATGGGCGGGGGTATTGCGATAATGACCATGATCTGCGGCGTGCTGTTCGCGCATCTGCAGGGGCATCTTTTCTGGGTGATGGCACTGGTAGCCCTGCCCGCACTGTTTCTGCGTCCCGGCTACGACTCCAGTAAATAACGAATGCGCTGCTGATGATGCAGCGTCAGCGGCAGTTCAGCATGCACCAGCGGCGGTGAGAACAAGGGCAGCGAGGTCGGGTAGGGCGAGATAATGATGTCGGTGTCCCGTGGCGCGCCATCCCGCTGAAACTGCTTCACATCCAGATAAGAAATATTGATCGGCAGCAGCGTGATCTCCCGGATCTGCTGTTCCACATCCTGCTCCAGGTCGGCATCGTCGCCGGTCAGTATCAGGACCTGCTTCTCCTGCAGCGCACTCTCCTGCATCAGCCAGGCACCAAAAATAATGGTGACTAAACTCACCTCTTCCGGCGTAAAAGTAATGTCGTAGTGCTGCTCAAAAGCCTGCAGGGCCTGCTGAGTCGTACGCAGCAGGCGAGGATAGAGTCGGCTGACATCCAGTGCCACGCAATTGTCGATACCGATAGTAAAGTGAGTGCGATCGAGTGCCTGCGCCAGATGCGGATAGAGCTGGTGCAGCAGTTCGTCGCGGTCAGCAAAGGTGATTTCGGCACAGGCTTCAAAGTCATTGATCAGTTGCTGCGTCGCGTTCATCAACTGCTGTTCAGCAGGATGTGCAACCGCGTCCACGACCGGCGTATGAATCTGGCTAAACAGCAGCGTCCAGAAGTCGGTTTCACTGACATGCGGGGCAAGATGGCAGCGTTTTCGCCAGTGATGTATCACATCTTCGGCGGCCTGCCGCTCAGGCTTCTGCTGCAGCCAGAGGGACTGCGCCTCACTGAACAGCACCGGCTGACGCTGGCACAAGCCATACTTCATAAATATCTGCAGAAAAAGCCGGTCGCGTTCGCTGAAATCACGCTTCAGACGCAGGCTGCAATGCTGAATCAGCGCCTGTAAATTGGTCTCATCCCACAACGCTTTCTCAATCTTCATGACCTTCAGGCGCTGGCGCAGGGGCGCAGCAAAATGCTCGCAGACAAAATCCTGCGATAAACGCAGACTGCGTCGCAGGTTGTGCAGCAGACAAAGGCGACGGTCCAACTCTGTACCATGAAGACGAAAGCTGCCATCCACCATCTGATGCAATTCCAGCTGGTGATATCGCTGTATCTCAAGGCCTACATCCGCGATATCCTGTCGGGCAACGGCAGGATCGATGCCATTCAGCTGGCAGATTTTTTCAAGCGTAAGCACGGGTGCGGGCAGAAACAGCAACAATAAAAGATGGCACTGACGCTGTGAACGGGTGAAGAGTGGTGCCAAAGGGGTAGCAGAACTCATCAATCAGATTTCCAGCAGACTATTTTGAGCTAAGCGTAGTCAACCCGGTCAGCGCCCGCGCGGTTTACGCGGTTTATTTGCCGGAGGTTTAAAGCGGGTCACAAAATTTTGTTACTTATAGATTCTTTTCATCAGGAACGTTACTTTATAACATTATGAAACGCGCACTCTTTGCCTTACTGATGGTATTAAGTCCGGCTCTGCTGGCCCATCCTCACAGTTTCATCGATATGAAAACCGAACTGGTGGTGCAGGGTGACACCTTCACCGGATTAAAGATGACCTGGACCATGGATGAGATCACCTCCGCCGATCTGCTGTATGACGCGGGCGAGGCGAAGCCAGGCAGCGTGGTGTGGAAAAAGCTGGCGGCGGGCGTGATGGCGAACGTACTGGGCCAGCACTACTTTTCTGAAATCTGGCACAACCAACAGCGGGTAAAGTTTTTGAATCTGCCAACGGAATATAATCTGTCGCGTAACGGCCACAAAGCGGTACTGGAATTTGTTCTGCCGCTGGCGGAACCCCCGACGCTGGCCGGGCAGCGCTTTGAGATCCTGACCTTCGATCCCACTTACTTCGTCGATATGTTCTATGACAATCCCGGCGCGTTAACGCTGCCGCCGGCATTGCAGACCCGCTGTAAATTTGCGCTCAATACGCCAAAACCTAATGACTCTCTGAAGCAGTATGCGCTGTCGCTGGATAAAGCCGACGCGCCTGCAGAGGAGATGGATTTAGGCCGCCAGTTCGCACAAACGGTGGTACTGACATGTCAGTAATTTCTGCGCCCCTGCGCGCTTCCCGGCTCTGGCCTCTGTGGTTGCTGGCGGGACTCTTCATAGGCGGCGCGCTGCTGGTCTGGCTTTACTGGTCGCAGATTTTGCTGCAGAGCGTGCTGTGGCAGAAAGATCTGCACCGGCAGATGACCCAGCTGTTACAACAGGTGGCGGAGCAGCCCCATCAGGCTGGCATGTCGCTGGTGATATTCAGCCTGCTATATGGTGTGCTGCACGCGCTGGGGCCGGGCCACGGCAAAGTTGTTATCGCGACTTTTCTGGCGACTCATCCGAGCCGCGTCAGAACCAGTATCAGGCTGACGCTGCTCGCCTCACTGTTGCAGGGCTCAGTCGCGATTGTGCTGGTAACGGTGATGCTGGTGCTGCTGAAAACCTCGTCGCGCCAGCTGCATCTCAGCAGTTTCTGGCTGGAGAAGGGCAGTTACCTGCTGGTGATTGGGCTGGGTGTGATGATCGGCTATCGGGCGCTGCGCTCACTGTGGCGGGCATTGCGTCCGCGGCCAGCTCCGGTGTTCCGCGCCTTCCGTGCTCACCATCAGCATGATGAACATTGTGGCTGCGGACATGCGCATCTGCCGACGCCGCAGCAGATGAGCGGCAACATTAGCTGGAAAACCCAGCTGCTGGTGGTGGTATCAATGGGATTACGTCCCTGTTCCGGCGCGATTATGATGCTGCTGTTTGCCAAAGTAATAGGTGTTTATGGCTGGGGCATTCTCTCTGCTGCCGTGATGGCGGTCGGCACGGCACTGACCATTTCGGCGATTGGCCTGCTGGTTCAGCAGGCGCGTTC
This sequence comes from Pantoea sp. 22096, assembly GCF_052045955.1. Classification (NCBI taxonomy): domain Bacteria; kingdom Pseudomonadati; phylum Pseudomonadota; class Gammaproteobacteria; order Enterobacterales; family Erwiniaceae; genus Pantoea; species Pantoea sp. 22096. The sequence goes on from NZ_JBQEPW010000001.1 coordinate 74,423, forward strand.
GGTGGCGCAGCGGCTGGCACAACCTGGTGCTGTCTCAGGTATCTCGCGACTACTAATGCCAACGCTGGCCTTAACCGGTAGCCTGATTTTAATTGTGGCGGGTATCGCATTATGGCAGTCAGCACAACTCACGCCGGGCGGCGGAATTCGACCTTTCTGACTATAAACGCAGCGGGAATAAAATTCCCGCGGTTATACTTACCTCGCTAATTATCTCTGAATTCATCTCTTTATTTTTTTCTCGGGGCAGTTTAGTGGTGAAATGACTATTCCCTGTCTACGCTGTTAATACCAAAACGGCATTCCGCCGTCGGGATGATAAAAGATCAGAACAGCTTGCTGTTTATTGCGAGGAGTATATTTCATGGCTGATACCCGTATTAATAATGGCTACACCGAAACGCTGGCGACCGGGCCGGCAGGACTACCGTTAAAACGTATTTCCTGGAGCGCGGTCTTTGCCGGTGTTATTTGTGCATTAATCGTTCATATCATTCTGACGCTGCTGGGCACAGCCATTGGGGCCACCACCATTGATCCGATGAAAGAACAGAATCCGCTGGACGGCCTTGGCACTGGCGCGCTGGTCTGGACGGCTATTGAGATGCTGGTTGCGATGGCGGCAGGTAGTTATGTTGCCGGCCGACTGGCACAGCGTGAAGGCGCACTGCACGGTTTACTGATGTTTGGCCTTAGCACAATTTTCACTATTTACCTGGCTATTGCGCTGGCAACCAGCGTATTAGGCGGCGCGATGAATATTGTGGGTTCAGGCTTCCAGGCGCTGGGTAGTGGTATTTCCGCTGCTGCGCCTTCGGTTACTCAAATGGCAAAAGAAAAGCTGCAGGAAAATAATATTAATTTAGACAACCTGCAAAACGAACTGGAAACCACATTACGTCAGACCGGTAAGCCGGAATTACAGCCAGAGAATCTGAAGCAGGACGCAAATAAAGAAGCGCAGAATGCGGAAAACCAGGCTAACAACACCGCGAACCATCCACAGACAGCGGATACCGATCTGACTAACTGGGTAAAAGGTGTAATGGATCGTCATTCAGATACTCTGCAGGCAGCCGATCGTGACGCGCTGAAAAATATCATTAAAGCGCGTACCGGTAAAAGCGATGAGGAAGTGGATCAGATCGTTGCGAAAACCGAGCAGAGCTATCAGCAGGCCGTCCAGAAGTATAATGAACTGAAACAGCAGGCTGAGCAGAAAGCACGTGAAGCGGGCGAAAAAGCCGCTGCTGCGACCGCTAAAGCGAGCTGGTATGCCCTGATTCTGCTGATCATCGAAGCCGCACTGGCTGGTGTGATGGGTATGGTAGGTCGTCGTACTCAGCCCCGTCAGGTGCTGGCACACGAACGTCGTTAATCATCACTGATTAGCAGGCAATAAAAAAGGCGGCTGAAAAGCCGCCTTTTTCCGTAATGAAACTTAGCGTTTTAACGCTTCGCTCAGCTCATCACGCATGTTCGACAGCATAGCTTTCACCACGCGCGGGTTACCCGCGACCAGGTTACCTGACAGCAGATAACCGTGGTTACCGGTGAAGTCAGTGACCAGACCACCCGCTTCACGAACCAGCAGTTCACCCGCCGCAAAATCCCACGGCTTCAGGCCAATCTCAAAATAGCCATCTACGCGACCCGCAGCCACATAGGCCAGATCCAGCGCAGCAGAGCCGGTGCGACGGAAGTCAGCGCACTGTGTAAAGAGTTTGGTCAGGATGTTCATGTAAGCTGGCGCGTGCTGCTTCATTTTGAACGGGAAGCCCGTTGCCAGAACGGTGCCATCCAGATCGCGGGCAATGCTGCCACGCAGACGATAGCCATTCAGCTGAGCGCCCTGGCCACGTGAAGAGGTGAACAGTTCATTGCGCATTGGATCGTAAACGACGGCGACTTCAGTGCGGCCTTTGATGCGCACAGCGATAGAAACAGCAAAGTGGGGCAGACGTTTGATGAAGTTAGAAGTGCCATCCAGCGGATCGATAACCCATTGAACGTCCTGATCTTCGCCCGCCAGTTCACCGCTTTCTTCAGTGATGATGGTATGTTTCGGGTAAGATTTACGAATAATTTCGATAATCAGGCGTTCTGCTTCGCGGTCAACATTGGTTACGAAGTCGTTGCTGCCTTTCTGGCTGGCTTCGACGGCGTCCGGGGTTTCATAATATTTGGCAATTAAATTTCCGGCCTTGCGCGCTGCGCGCACGGCAATGTTGAGCATGGGATGCATCGGTATCTCTCGCTGGATGTTAAAGAACGGGGAAAACGGCGCGGAGTATAGCAGCGTGTTCGGTAAATGTCCTGCTTTATGTTACGATTCTCTCCACTGATTTTACTGACCCGTTTCTGAGTATCCCTAATCATGTTGCAAAATATTCGTATCGTACTGGTCGAGACTTCTCACACCGGTAACATGGGCTCCGTTGCGCGCGCCATGAAAACCATGGGCTTAACCAACCTCTATCTGGTTAATCCGCTGGTCAAACCCGACTCACAGGCGATCTCCCTGGCTGCCGGTGCCAGTGACGTTATCGGCGACGCAAAAATCGTTGATTCACTGGATGAGGCCATCGCCGGATGCAGTCTGGTGGTCGGTACCAGCGCACGTTCACGTTCGCTGCCCTGGCCGATGCTGGATGCGCGTGAATGCGGCGTAAAAAGCGTGGAAGAGGGCCAGCAGGCACCGGTCGCACTGGTGTTTGGTCGTGAACGTGTCGGCCTGACTAACGAAGAGTTGCAGAAGTGTCACTATCACGTCGCGATTCAGGCCAACCCGGAGTACAGCTCACTGAATCTGGCGATGGCGGTACAGATTATCGCCTATGAAGTGCGCATGGCATGGTTACAGTCTCAGGAGCAGGCCAGCCCGCCACCGAAGTATGAAGAATCCCCTTATCCGCTGGTGGATGACCTTGAGCGCTTCTATCAGCATATGGAACAGATGATGCTGAACAGCGGCTTTATCCGCGAAGCCAATCCAGGCCAGGTGATGAGCAAACTGCGTCGTCTTTATACCCGCGCCCGCCCGGAACGTGATGAACTCAACATCCTGCGCGGTATGCTTTCGTCGTTTGAAAAGCGGAAAAACGAGAAAAAAGAAGCAGATAATAGTTGAGTAAATTACCTGGTTAAATACCTGACTAATTTACCAGGTTAAATAGTTGACCAATTTACTCGGGAATGTCAGACTTCATGGCATCTGTTGCTAATCCTCCGATAACCGGACGCTATTGAGGTTGTACGCTATGAGACTGACATCCAAAGGACGTTATGCCGTTACTGCAATGCTGGACGTTGCCCTTCACTCCCATGAAGGTCCGGTCCCGCTGGCTGATATTTCAGAACGTCAGGGCATCTCGCTCTCCTATCTGGAGCAGTTATTCTCCCGACTGCGTAAAAACGACCTGGTTTCCAGCGTTCGTGGCCCGGGTGGCGGTTATCTGCTGGGTAAAGCGTCAGACACCATCTCTGTCGGCGAGGTAATTACTGCGGTTGATGAGTCGGTTGATGCGACCAAATGCCAGGGCAAAGAAGGCTGCCAGGGCGGCGAGCGTTGTCTGACCCACGTTCTGTGGCGCGATCTGAGCGTACGTATCAGTGACTTCCTGAACAATATTACGCTGGCTGAGCTGGTGAATAATCAGGAGATTCTGGATGTGGCCGATCGTCAGAATGCGATCGATAATCGCCGCTTCCAGAGCCCGCGTTCGCAGGAAATTAACGTCAACCAGCGCGCCTCGTAGTCCCCGCTATTGCGGCCCTTACTGCTAACGCGGTCAGGGCCGAATCTGCTATAAAGACGTATGATTTTCAATACGGAGCTGTAGCGCAATGAAATTACCGATTTACCTGGATTATGCCGCCACCACGCCGGCCGATCCGCGTGTGGCCAGCAAAATGATGCAGTTTCTGACGCTGGATGGCACGTTCGGTAATCCGGCTTCGCGATCGCACCGTTTTGGCTGGCAGTCTGAAGAAGCGGTCGATGTTGCCCGCAATCAGATCGCCGAACTGGTCAACGCCGATCCGCGCGAAATCGTCTTTACCTCTGGCGCCACCGAATCCGATAACCTCGCGATTAAAGGCGCAGCCCATGCCCATCAGGCGCGCGGCAAACATATCATCACCAGCCAGACGGAACACAAAGCGGTGCTCGACAGCTGTCAGCAGCTGGAGCGCGAAGGTTTTGATGTCACGTATCTGGCGCCGGCGGCAAACGGCATTATCACGCCTGACCAGCTGCGTGCGGCGCTACGCGACGACACCATTTTAGTCACTCTGATGCACGTGAATAATGAAACCGGGGTGATTCAGGATATTGCCGCCTTTGGCGAACTCTGCCGCGAACGTGAGATTCTGTTCCATGTCGATGCGACCCAGAGCATCGGTAAGTTGCCCATCGATCTCAGCCAGTTACCGATCGATTTAATGTCCTTTTCAGCTCACAAACTCTATGGACCGAAAGGCATTGGCGCGCTCTATGTGCGGCGTAAACCGCGCGTACTAATCGCTGCGCAGATCCACGGCGGCGGACATGAACGCGGGATGCGCTCCGGCACCCTGCCGGTGCATCAGATTGTCGGCATGGGCGAGGCCTATCGTATCGCGGCAGAAGAGCGCGAAACCGAGATGGCGCGTCTGCAGGCGCTGCGCGATCGTCTGTGGCAGGGTATCAGCGTATTGCCGGACATTACCCTCAATGGCGACCCGCATCAGCGTGCGCCGAACATTCTTAATATCAGTTTCGCTGACGTTGAGGGTGAATCCCTGATCATGGCGCTGAAAGATCTGGCCCTCTCTTCCGGCTCGGCCTGTACCTCTGCCAGCCTGGAGCCTTCCTATGTTTTACGCGCGCTGGGCGTAAGTGAGGAGCTGGCGCACAGTTCGCTGCGCTTCTCGCTGGGACGCTTCACGACCGAGGAAGAGATCGACTACGCCATTGCCCTGGTGCAGAAGTCGGTGACCCGGCTGCGGGCCTTAATGAAATCCTGATACCCGGTCATAGTCCGGAAACTGCGCCAATATGGGCGCTTCGCTGGCAACGTCCGGCGGAATCTGTTATCAGGTCTCTGCGAAATACATTTAACATCTTATTAAAGCCGTCATAACAATCAGGCTGGACGAAACAGATAACGATTACGGAGCTTTTCGATGACCACACAACCCATGAACATTACGCTTAGCAGCCAGCCCGCCGATGCGCGCTGGGGCGAAAAAGCGATTCTGAGCAGCAACGACAGCGGCATGACGCTGCATCTCACCGGCGTGGATGCGCTGAATACCATCCAGCGTGCGGCGCACAAAATCGACAGCCAGGGGATCCGCCACGTGGCGCTGACCGGCGAAGGCTGGCACCTGGAGCAGTGCTGGGCATTCTGGCAGGGCTTCCGTGGCCCGAAAGGTCAGCGTCAGGTTGAGTGGCCAGCGCTGGGCGAACATGAGCAGGCGGAGTTTGATCGCCGTCTGAAAATCATCGACTGGGTCCGCAACGTGATTAACCTGCCTGCAGAAGATCTGGGGCCGGAACAGCTGGCGCATACGGCAGTTGATCTGATTAGTGAAGTGGGCGGCAGCGCCGTCAGCTATCGCATTACTAAAGGCGACGATCTGCGTGTTCAGGGCTATATGGGCCTGCACACGGTGGGACGTGGTTCAAATCGCCCGCCGGTTTACCTGGCGCTCGACTACAACCCAACCGGCGATGAGAATGCACAGGTTTACGCCTGTCTGGTCGGTAAAGGCATCACCTTTGATACCGGCGGCTACAGCCTGAAGCAGAGCAGCTTTATGGACTCGATGAAGTCTGACATGGGCGGTGCGGCGACCGTTACTGGTGCACTGGCTATGGCGATTTCGCGTGGTCTGAACAAGCGCGTCAAACTCTACCTCTGCTGTGCCGATAACATGGTCAGCAGCAACGCCTTCAAGCTGGGCGACATCATTCGCTATCGCAACGGCAAATCGGTGGAAGTTATGAACACCGATGCGGAAGGTCGCCTTGTCCTGGCCGACGGTTTAATCGACGCCAGCGAGCAGAACCCGACGCTGATCATCGATGCTGCAACGCTGACCGGCGCGGCCAAGACGGCGCTGGGCAACGACTACCATGCGCTGTTTACCTTTGATGATGTGATGGCGCAGTCGCTGATGGGCAGCGCGGTAAGTGAGAACGAGCCGTTCTGGCGTCTGCCGCTGGCTGAATTCCACCGCAGCCATCTGCCGTCTAACTTCGCCGATCTCAATAACATCGCCAGCCCGTCTCATGCGGCAGGAGCCAGCAGTGCGGCAGCGTTCCTGTCCCATTTCGTGAGCAACTATCAGCAGGGCTGGCTGCACATCGACTGCTCCGCGACCTATCGCAAGGGCGCGGTTGATCAATGGGCGGCGGGTGCTACAGGTCTTGGCGTGCGTACCATCGCCAATCTGTTACTGAAATAAGTAAGGCTCAGCGGTGGCGGATGCCGCCGCTGTTCAGAGGGAAACTATGAACCGTCTTGAAGAGGTGCTGAAGCTGGCAGCCACCGAGCCTGCCCATCGGCCCGAATTTTTCCAACTGCTGCTGGAGTCTGATGTCTTTGTTCCAGGCGAAAGCACCACGCAACAGCTTGATGCCAGCACGCCCGTTGATCTGCAGCACTGGGAAAAAGAGGATGGCAGCAGCATCATTCCTTTTTTCACGTCTGAAGAGGCGATGAGTGAAGCGGTGAGCGGTGAGCAATCCTGGCTGCGTCTGCCGGTCCGGACGCTGTTTGAGATCACACGCGGCGAGACGCTGTTTCTCAATCCCAAACTGCCTTCCGGTAAAGAGTTTACTGCAGCCGAGATCACCCATCTGCTGGCTGAGGAGGGCAGTGCGCTAAGCCAGCAAACCGTGCTGGAAGGCGGACAGTCCCTGCTCTTGTCTGAAGTGGCCGAGCCACCTGCGCAGATGATCGATTCGCTGACGCAGTTGTTCAGTAAGCATAAACAGGTGCGCCGGGCATTTGTCGCCAGTATTCGTGAGCGGGCTGATGAAGCGCCCAATCTGTTGATTGGTATTGAAGCTGACAGCAACATTGAGGCGATTATTCAGGCGGCGGGCAGTGTGGCAACGGACACGCTGCCGGACGATGCACCGATTGATATCTGTGAAGTCACGCTGCACGACCGTGGCATCAGCCACTTCTTCACCGCCCACATCCCGCCATTTTATGAGCGTCGCTGGGGCAGCTTCCTGCGCGACTTCAAGGGCAGTGAGCGGATTATCTGATTCACTTAAAAGAACAGGCGGCTCATGGGCCGCCTCAGACAGTTGATAATCCCGCATCAGGGGAATCTGGCCGCAACGAATAAGCTTAACGCGCAGAGAGCAGGGCCAGAAGAGGAAAGCGTCCCGCGCCATGGACAAAAACGCCAGGCGTTTTTGAACAACGACGCGCGGGCAGAGCGGCCATGGATTGGCTTAAGCGACTTTCCGATCTGACTCTGTTTCCTGTGCAACGTCGGTATTACAGCAGAACGAACCAGGCATTATCAATAAACAGGCGGCTTATCAGCCGCCTGTTTATTATTTTGCAATCGGTAAGTCGTCACGACTGCCCCATTCGCCCCAGGATCCGTCATACAGCGTGACATCCCGAGCGCCCAGCGCCGTCAGCGCCAGAATCAATACCACCGCCGTTACGCCTGAGCCACAGCTGGCGACCACCGGTTGGGTAATATCAACGCCCGCGTCGGCAAACAGCCTGCGCAGCTCCGCTTCCGGCTTAAGTTTTCCCTGCTCAACCAGCGTATTCCACGGCACATTCAGGCTGTTGGGAATATGTCCGCGATGCAGGCCGGGACGCGGTTCGTCCACTTCAGCGTTAAAACGATTAGCGGCACGCGCATCAACAATCTGTGCGCCGCCTTCATGACTGATCAGCAGCACGTCCGTCAGGCGTTTAACCCGGCTTTCATCCGCGTGCGCTTCAAACTCACCTTCCGGGAGATTCACGTTGCCAGTTGCGAGCGCAAAACCGGCTTCTTTCCAGCCCTGCAAACCACCGGCCAGAATTGACACCTGCGCCACGCCAAAGGTTTTGAGCATCCACCAGGCGCGTGGCGCGGAAAAGAGGTTGCCCTCGTCATAGACCACCAGATGCTTATCACTGCTGATGCCCAGCTCGCGCATCGCGACGGCAAAGGTCTCGGCACGTGGCAGCATATGCGGATAAGGGCTGGTGTGATCGGAAAGCGCTTCAATATCAAAGTAAGGGGCGTCGGGTAGATGACCCGCCAGATATTCAGCCTGAACATCGCGAACCGCTTCCATCCCGGGTGGCAACAGACGTGCATCCAGCACCTGAAGCCGCTCATCATTGTAGTGCTCTTGTAACCAGTCGGCGGACACAATCAGTGGCGTTGTCATAACAACCTCATCTCAGCAATCTGTCATACCAGTGTCAGGGAATGTGCGCGCCATCTCAAGAGAAGCGTTGATTAAATGCGAGCATTGATATGAAATTGCGCAGCGTAATTAAACGACACTCCCTGCGTCCCGGTGAAGGAACTACCATGAAGAAACGCACTACCCGGCTGCTGCTCAGTATGCTGATCGGTGGCTCGCTACTGTCAGCGACCCTGTTACCTGTTTTGCCTCTCCAGGCGGCAGAGGTACCCGCAACCGCCCAGGTCAGCAAACCGCTGACGATTATCGATCTTTCGGAACTGCAGATCGACGGTGCCGCTGCGCTGGTCTTAACCTTCAGCCAGCCACTGGATGACAAACAGGACATCACGCAGAAAGTCAGGCTGACCGACGATAAACAGGGCCGGGTGGATGGCGGCTGGGAACTTGCCGCTAATCGTAAAACGTTGCGCTTCCGCCATCCCGAGCCGTCGCGCCACTTCACCGTCACGGTGGATGCGGGACTGCGTGCGGCCAGCGGTGAGACGCTTGCCGCCGATTACAGTCAGAAAATCGCCACCCGTGATATCCAGCCGATGGTGGGCTTTGCCAGTCGCGGTTCACTGCTGCCGCTGCGTATCACCCAGGGATTGCCGGTGCTGGCGCTGAATGTTGACCAGGTCGATGTCGATTTCTTCCGGATAAAGAATGCCGGCCTGGCGGAATTTCTCTCGCAGTGGAATTACGGCAACAACCTCTCAAGCTGGCAGTCGCAGGAGCTGCTGAAAAGCAGCCAGCTGGTTTATAGCGGACGCTTTGAGCTCAACCCGGCGCGAAACACGCGTGAAAAACTGCAACTGCCGATGAGTGACATCAAGGTGCTTCAGCAGCCCGGCGTCTATCTGGCCGTCATGAAGCAGGCCGGGACTTATCACTACAGCCAGCCCGCCACGCTTTTCACCCTGAGCGATATTGGCCTGTCACTGCACCGCTTCCCGGCTCAGTTTGAACTCTTTGCCCAGAGTCTGGCAAGCGGCCAGCCACTTTCCGGCGTCAGCGTCAGATTGCTGGATGAGAAAGGGCAGGTTCTGCAGAGCGGCACCAGTGACAGCACCGGTCATCTGCGCCTGAAAGCGGATGAAAAAGGTAAGCTCCTGCTGGCCGTGCAGGGTGAACAGACCTCGATGATCGACCTGGCGCGTCCGGCGCTGGATCTCGCTGAGTTTCCGGTTGCCGGACCGCAGGGCTATGACAAACAGCTGTTTGTCTTTGGCCCACGTGATATCTACCGGCCCGGCGAAATCGTCATCGTCAATGCGCTGCTGCGCGATGCCGACGGACATCCGTTGCCCGCCCAGCCGATCAAAGCGGAGCTGGTGCAGCCTGACGGCCAGGTGATGCGGACCTTTGTCTGGCAGTCTGAAGCGGGATTCTACCAGCAGCGACTGGCGCTGCCCGCGTCGGCCATGACCGGCGACTGGATGCTGCGACTGAATACCGGCGATAACCTCAAGCGCGAGTGGAAGTTTCACGTCGAAGATTTTCTGCCGGAGCGTATGGCGTTAACCCTGAAAAATGACCCTCAGCCACAGGCCGCTGATGCCAGTGTTGAATTCGGTATTGAGGGGCGCTATCTCTATGGCGCCCCAGCAGCAGGTAACACGCTACAGGGTCAACTCTATCTGCGACCGGCACGCGAGGCGGTGACTGCACTGCCAGGCTACCAGTTTGGTGACATCACCGAAGAGGGATTAAAGCGCACGCTGGATGAGGTGGACCTCAAGCTCGATGCCAGCGGTAAAGCACAACTCACGGTAGAAAATCAGTGGGATCAGCTGCACTCCCCGCTTAACCTGATCCTGCAGGCCAGCCTGCTGGAGACCGGCGGACGTCCGATCACCCGTCGTGCCACCCAGGCCATCTGGCCCGCTGACGCCCTGCCGGGTATCCGGCCGCTGTTTGGTAACAAGGCGGTTTATGACTACCGCAGTGACAGCTATCACGATGAGCCTACCGTGCCGGAACAGAGCCTGGCCGAATTCGACATTGTTTATGCCAACAGTCAGGGCAAAAAACTGGCAGCGGACAAGCTGGATGTGCGCCTGATCCGTGAGCGCCGCGATTACTACTGGAGCTTCTCTGACAGCGAAGGCTGGCAGTCGCAGTATAGCGACAAGGATCTGCAGGAAGATGAACGCGCCATCTCTATCCCGGCTGATGGCAGCACCAAAGTCAGCTTCCCGGTCGAGTGGGGCCACTACCGGCTGGAAGTGCAGGCGGGCGAGAAGATCGTCAGCAGCGTCCGGTTCCAGGCGGGTTATGACTGGCAGGATAACACCAACGGCACAGGTGCATTGCGTCCCGATCAGGTCAGACTGAAGCTGGACAAAGCCGCTTACCAGCCGGGCGATACCGTGCACCTGCAGGTCGAATCACCGGCGGCCGGTAAAGGCTACCTGATGGTGGAGTCGAGCAGCGGCACGCTCTGGTGGCAGCCGCTGACCGTACCTAAGGGCGGCACAACGGTGGATGTGCCGGTGGCTGAGAGCTGGCAGCGGCACGATCTCTACTTCAGCGCTATTGTGGTGCGTGACGGCGATAAGGTCAGCGGCGCAACACCCAAACGCGCGGTAGGGCTATTGCACCTGCCGATGGCGACTGAAGCACGTCGCTTAAACCTGACGCTTGCGGCACCCGATAAAATTCGCCCGGAGCAACGCCTGACGGTCAACATTCACGCCAGTCGTGACGGCGGTCCGCTACCAGAAAAAGTGAATGTGCTGCTGTCCGCGGTGGACAGTGGTGTACTGAGCGTGACGGATTATAAAACCCCCGATCCGTGGCAGGCTTTCTTTGGCCGTAAACGCTACAACGTCGATCAGTATGACGTCTTTGGTCAGTTGATCGAAGGCGGCGGCCGGCTTGCGGCACTGCGTTTTGGTGGTGATGGCGAGGATGAATCGATGACGCGCGGCGGTAAAAAACCGGTGACGCACGTCAATATCGTCGCACAGCAGTTACAGGCGGTGACGCTGGATAAAGAGGGCAACGGATCGATTACGCTGCCGATCCCGGCGTTTAACGGCGAACTGCGACTGATGACCCAGGCATGGAGCGATGACAGCTTCGGCGCGGCCGAACGCAAACTGGTGGTTGCGGCGCCGCTGATCAGCGAACTGGCCACCCCGCGCTTCCTGGCCAGCGGTGACTCGGCATCTCTGGCGCTGGATCTCACTAACCTGACCGATCTGCCGCAAACCCTGAAGGTGGATCTCTCCAGCAGTGGCCTGGTGGATCTGGCCGGTGCTGCCAGCCAGAGCGTCACGCTGGCTAAAGGTGCACGCAGCACGTTGCAGATTCCGGTCACGGCGAAAACGGGTTTTGGTGATGGCGAGATCACCGTACAGATTTCCGGTCTGAACCTGCCGGGTGAGCAGGTTAAGCCCGGCAGACAGCAGTGGAAAATTGGCGTCAGACCGCCTTATCCGGCGCAGACGCTGAACTTTGATGCCGTGATCAGCCCCGATCAGCCCTGGGAGGTCGCGGCGGCGGCGCTTACGGGGCTGGATGCACAAACCCTGAGCGGACAGCTGACGCTGAGCAATCGTCCGCCGCTGAATATCGCCAGCTATATCAGTGCGCTTTATGCCTATCCCTACGGCTGTCTGGAGCAGACTACCAGCGGGCTCTGGCCTTCGCTCTATACCAGTCATGCTGAGCTGACCGCGATGGGCATTAAAACCAGCAGCGATGAAGCACGACGGGCCGCCGTCGACACCGGTATTGCCCGTCTGGCCGGGATGCAGCGCGCTAACGGCAGCTTCGGGCTGTGGGATAAACAAGGTGAAGAGGAGTTCTGGCTGACACCTTACGTGACGGACTTCCTGCTTCGCGCCAGCGAGGTGGGCTATGCGCTGCCGGATAATGTGGTGGAGCGCGCTAATGCACGGCTGCTGCGCTATCTGCAGGATCCCTCGCAGATAAGCGGCGGCGGTGATAACAATGCCGCGCTGCAGTTCAGCGTACAGGCTTACGCCGGACTCGTGCTGGCGCGTCAGCAGCGTGCGCCACTGGGTGCGCTGCGTGCATTGTATGAAAAACGAGAGAAAGCTCGTTCCGGCCTGGCGCTGATGCAGCTTGGTGTAGCGCTGAAGCTGATGGGTGACGGACAGCGTGCACAGCAGGCGATCATGCAGGGAGCTACGCTGACGCGTTCAGACAACGAGTGGTATGGCGACTACGGTAGCACGGTGCGCGATCAGGGGATGATGATTGCCCTGTTAGCAGAAAATAAGCTGCAGCCGGATTTGCAAAATAGTCTGCTGCTGTCCCTGTCCAAAGAGGTCAACGGCAAACGCTGGTTCTCGACGCAGGAAAATAATGCACTTTATCTGGCAGCACACACTCTGCAACGTGCACAGGGCGGAAGCTGGCAGGCGCTATTATCGGGCAATCCTGAACCTCTGCAGGGCGATGCGCCACTGAATAAAGGGCTGGCGGCTGAACGCCTGTTGCAGGGCTTAGCCATCCGTAACCCGGGCAGTGCACCGCTGTATGGTCGTCTGGATGTGACAGGCTATCCGCTGACCGCCCCACAGCCGGAGAGCAATGTGCTCGGGATAAAACGTGAATACTTCACCCTGGATGGCAAAGCCGCCGATCTCAGTAATCTGCGCAGCGGGGAGTTGCTGGTAGTGCGTCTGACCGTTTCGTCAAAGCGCAGCATCAATGATGCGCTGGTGGTGGATCTGCTGCCTGCCGGTCTGGAGCTGGAAAACCAGAATCTGGCCGACAGCAGCGCCAGCCTCGGTGACAGTGCGGATGCGCTGAAGGAGAGCATGGGCGACATGCAGCAGGCCGACATTAAACACATTGAGTTCCGCGACGATCGCTTTGTCGCGGCACTGGCGGTGGATACTTATCGTCCCGCAACGCTGGTCTATCTGGCGCGGGCGGTCACGCCGGGTCGCTTCCTGGTGCCGCCTCCACAGGTGGAGTCGATGTATGTGCCGGAGTGGCGCGCCACCGGCAGCACGCCGTCGCAGTTGCATATTCAGTAAGTGACGCGACGCGTGTTAAAACCTCGCACCCTTAAAAAGGGGTGGCTCGTGCTGCCGCTTTTTTTTCTGGGTTTATGGCTGGCGACGTGGGGACTGGATCGGCTGTTTCCGCTTCCGCTTAAACAGGTGCAGCCTGCACGGGTCATTGTGGCCAGCGACGGTACGCCGCTTTGGCGCTTTGCTGACAGCAAGGGTATCTGGCGCTATCCGGTCACGCCAGAGGAGGTGGCACCGGCTTATCTGCAGGCGCTGCTGACCTATGAAGATCGCTGGTTCTGGTATCACCCCGGCATCAACCCTCTGGCCCTGCTGCGTGCCGCCTGGCAGGATTTGCGTCATCAGAGTGTGATTTCCGGCGGCAGCACCCTGACTATGCAGGTGGCGCGCCTTATCGACCCGCAACCCCGCACGTTGCGGGGCAAGCTGATTCAGGCGTGGCGTGCGCTGCAGCTGGAGTGGCATCTTTCCAAACGTGACATCCTGACGCTCTATCTTAACCGTGCGCCCTTTGGCGGTACGCTGGAAGGGGTGGGCGCAGCAAGCTGGAGCTGGCTGGGAAAAGCGCCGTCACAGCTGACACCAGGCGAAGCGGCGCTGCTGGCCGTGTTGCCGCAGGCACCCAGCCGTCTGCGGCCCGATCGCTGGCCTGAACGGGCGGAAGCCGCTCGCAATAAAGTGCTGGATCGACTGGCGCAATACCGCATCTGGTCCGCTGAACAGGTGGCGGAAATCCGTCAGGAGCCGGTGTGGCTGCCGCCGCGCCAGATGCCGCAGATGGCACCGCTGCTGGCCCGGCGACTGCTGTCGAGCAGCCGCAGCGATAAGATTGTCTCTACGCTCGATCCTTCACTGCAGCGCGAACTGGAAAGCCTGGCGCTGAACGTTAAAAATCAGCTGCCGCCGCGCACCTCACTGGCCATGCTGGTGGTGGATCACACCACCATGGCGGTTCGTGGCTACGTCGGCTCGGCTGACTTTACTGATGACAGCCGTTTTGGTCATGTGGATATGGTCGCCAGCGTGCGCTCGCCAGGTTCGGTGTTAAAACCCTTTATTTACGGCATGGCGCTGGACGAAGGGCTGATTCATGCCGAATCGCTGCTGCAGGATGTGCCGCGTCGCTTTGGTGATTACCGGCCCGGCAACTTTGACACCGGTTTTCACGGACCGGTCAGCGCCAGCGAGGCGCTGGTGCGCTCCCTGAATCTGCCCGCCGTTCAGCTGCTGGAAGCACTAGGGCCAAAAAACGTCGCGGCGCGGCTGCGTAATGTGGGGCTGAATTTACGTTTTCCGCCTGGCGCGGAACCCAATCTTTCGCTGATTCTTGGCGGCACCGGGGCGCGCATGGATGAGATCGTGGCAGCCTACAGCGCCTTTGCCCGTCACGGCAATGCCGCTCAGCTGCGCTGGATGCCCGATCAACCGTTGCAGCAACGGCCGCTGCTATCAAAGGAATCGGCGTGGATCATCCGGCGTATCCTCGCAGGCGAAGCGCAGCCTGCCGGTAATGGCAGCGTACCCGACGTGGTGCCGCTGGCCTGGAAGACCGGCACCAGCTACGGCTATCGCGACGCCTGGTCGGTGGGTATCAATCCTCGCTATCTGATGGGCGTCTGGGTCGGGCGCCCGGATGCCACTCCGGTTGCCGGGCAGTTTGGTTTCGCCTCTGCTGTGCCGATTATGAATCAGATTAACAGCGTGCTGATGAGCCGACTCGGCAGGCGTGACGTGCCAGGCGATCCGCGTCCGGCCTCGGTCACGGTAGCGACCCTCTGCTGGCCTGGTGGTCAGCCGCTGCCCGCCGGAGATGAAAACTGTCGTCAGCGGCGGCAAAGCTGGGTCGCCTCAGACACTCTGCCGCCAACGCTGCTGGCACCGGGTCAGGAGAGCCTCAGCGGATTACGCCTGAGTTACTGGCAGAATGCGCAGGGACTGCGCGTTGCCGCTGACTGCCCCGGCGCCACCCGTCACGAACGGCTGGTCTGGCCGCTGCCGCTGGAAGCCTGGCTGCCGCCTCAGGAGCGGCGGGCGCAGCGTCTGCCAGCTGTTGATACGCACTGTCCACCGCTACAGCAGGGCAGCAGTGCACCGCTGATCGTCACCGGCGTCATTGAGGGACAAATCGTTAAGCCACTGCCGGGCAACAGTGCACTGACGATCCCGGTCGCGGTGCAGGGAGGGCAGGGCGCGCAGCGCTGGTGGTTCCTGAATGGTGAGCCTCTCACGACGCAAAACGCCGCAGAGATGTCGCTGCATCTTGATCATCCAGGCGAGTATCAGCTGGTGGTGATGGATGAAGAGGGCCAGCTTGTCTCGGTCACCTTCAGTCGGGGATGATGGTTTTCTGCGCTAAATCATAACTGAAGCGCATCCGCTTCGACTCAGATCAAGAATTTTCAACAAATTAGGGATCTCTGATAGGCAATGCCGGACTCAGCCCCTATAATCGGCGCCGTTTATTAACCGGGGCGGACGCCACCGGTTTCTTCAGAACGTCAAGACAGAGGTCATCATGGCAATCGAACGTACTTTTTCTATCATCAAGCCAAACGCCGTCGCTAAAAATGTGATTGGTGCTATCTACAACCGTTTTGAAAGCGCAGGCTTCAAAATCGTTGGCGCTAAAATGCTGCAGCTGAGCAAAGAGCAGGCTGAAGGCTTTTACGCTGAGCACCAGGGCAAGCCATTCTTCGATGGTCTGGTTGAATTCATGACCTCTGGCCCGGTTGTTGTTTCCGTGCTGGAAGGTGAAAATGCCGTTCAGCGTCACCGTGACCTGATGGGTGCCACTAACCCGGCAAACGCACTGGCTGGCACTCTGCGTGCTGACTACGCTGACAGCTTCACCGAAAACGCGACCCACGGTTCAGATTCAGCGGAATCTGCTGCCCGTGAAATCGCTTATTTCTTCGGCGAAAACGAAATCTGCCCACGTACTCGTTAATCGCCCGGCGATAAACGTTACAGCGGCTTTACAAAAATCTGCGTAGGGGAGGTCACTCCCGCCTGTTATCAGGCCGCAGATGTTGTACAATATTGCGCCTTCATTGACATCGCTTAATGAAGGCGCAATTTTTTCACCTATCCCTGAACAGCGCCATAACGTGTAACAACGAGGCCAGAGAATATTATGTCCGAACAGATTGTGACGTCCGCGTCCGCATCCCCTATTGTCGTCTCCTCCAAAAACCAGAAAATTAACCTGCTGGATCTCAACCGTCAGCAGATGCGCGAATTCTTCCTGTCGCTGGGTGAAAAGCCGTTCCGCGCCGATCAGGTCATGAAGTGGATTTATCACTACTGCTGCGATGATTTCGAGCAGATGACCGACATCAACAAAAAGCTGCGTAACCGGCTAATGGAGCTGACGGAGATCCGCGCACCAGAAGTGGCGGAAGAGATGCGCTCTACCGACGGCACCATCAAATGGGCCATTCGTGTCGGTGACCAGCTGGTGGAAACGGTCTACATCCCGGAAGGCGACCGCGCTACGCTCTGTGTTTCGTCACAGGTGGGGTGTGCGCTGGAGTGTAAATTCTGTTCGACCGCACAGCAGGGCTTTAACCGTAACCTGCGGGTGTCAGAAATTATTGGTCAGGTGTGGCGTGCGGCGAAAATTGTCGGCGCAGCGAAAATTACCGGCCAGCGTCCTATCACCAACGTGGTGATGATGGGCATGGGTGAGCCGCTGCTCAACCTCAATAATGTGGTCCCGGCGATGGAGATCATGCTGGATGACTTCGGCTTTGGTCTGTCGAAGCGTCGCGTGACCCTCTCTACTTCAGGTGTTGTTCCTGCGCTGGATAAACTGGGCGATATGATTGACGTCGCGCTGGCCATTTCCCTGCATGCGCCGAACGATAAGCTGCGTGATGATATCGTGCCGATCAACAAAAAGTACAATATCGAAACCTTCCTGGCGGCGGTGAAACGCTACATTGGTAAATCCAACGCCAATCAGGGACGTGTGACCATTGAGTACGTGTTGCTGGATCATGTCAACGACAGCACCGACGATGCGCATGAACTTGCCGCATTACTGAAAGAAACACCGTGTAAAATCAACCTGATTCCATGGAACCCCTTCCCGGGTGCGCCGTATGGCCGTAGCTCAAACAGCCGCATTGATCGTTTCTCCAAGGTGCTGATGGACTATGGTTTTACCACCATCGTGCGTAAAACCCGTGGCGACGATATTGATGCCGCCTGTGGTCAGTTAGCCGGAGAAGTGATCGACCGTACTAAGCGAACGCTGCGTAAAAAAATGGCGGGTGAAGCCATATCTGTGAAGGCTCTCTAGAAGAGTGGCAGAGTGCGTTTCCTGAAGTGATGACGCGTGGCAGGCTGCAGCCTGTCAACGTCAACCGGATGGAAACGATTATGCGTAACGGATTACCTGCTGCTTTACTGGCGCTGTTTGTTGTAAGCGGGTGTGTCAGCCAGCCATACGGACCTGGCGCTGAAGAGGTGCGTCTGCAGTTAGGGATGCACTATCTGGCCGGTAGAGACTATACCGCAGCTGAGCGAAACTTTCTGCGTGCACAGGCCGCCGCGCCCGAGGACTACCGGGTCTCACTTGCACTGGCACGGCTGGCGCAGCAGCAGGGTAATCAGACAGCGGCGCAGGCACGGTTTATACTGGCACAGCAGCAGGCCCCGGATAATGGTTTTGTTGCTAACAATTACGGTGCGTTTCTCTGCGCTTTAAGGCAGTATGACGAAGCGCATCAACAGTTTAGTCGGGCAGGCGCTGCACCTCAGTTTGATGCACGTAATGACGCGCGTGAACTGGCAGGGTTTTGTTATCTGCAGGCGGGCGATGTTGCCACTGCCCGCAGGACGTTACGCCAGGCCCTTGAGGCCGACAGACGCAAAGCGGATTCGTTGCTGTCGGAAGCTGAAAAGCTGATGGCAGATAACCAGCTGGCAAAGGTGCAGGTTTTGCTCGACGTTTACCAGCAACAGCTGCCCGAAACGGCACGAAGTCTGGCGTTACACTTACGTTTCGCCGCGCTACAGGGAAATGCCGCTGACGTTTCACGTTATGGCGACCAGTTAGCGCGACGTTTTCCGCAATCGATACAGTACCAGCGTTATTTAGCTAATGAATACTGAAGCCACTCAAGAAAACTCTGCATTACATTCAACAGGTGAACGCCTGCGTCTGGCCCGTGAGCAGATGGGGCTGACGCAGCAGAACGTCGCTGAGCGCCTGTGCCTGAAACTCTCTACCGTGCGTGACATTGAGGAAGACAAATCGCCTGCCGATTTAGCCTCTACGTTCCTGCGCGGCTACATTCGTTCTTACGCGCGTCTGGTGCACATTCCTGAAGAGGAACTGCTGCCAATGATGGCGAAACAGACACCGGTTCGGGCTGCAAAAATCGAACCGATGCAAAGTTTCTCACTGGGTAAGCGCCGCAAAAAACGCGACGGCTGGCTGATGATTTTCACCTGGCTGGTCGTGTTTGTGGTGGTGGGTCTGACCGGCGCCTGGTGGTGGCAGAATCATAAAGCGTCGCAGGATGATCTGGTGCCGATGACCGATCAGAACAGCAGCAGTGATAACGGTCAGTCGATTCCGCTGGGTGAATCCAGCGGTGACAGCGTGGCACCTGCCGCGCCTGACGAAAGCAATACCACGACCCGCGATAACAGTGCGGCCAGCACGCCAGCGAGTACGGCTCCGGCCGCCAGCGCCAGCAATGGCGCGACTGCTGCACAGCAGGACACCAGCAGCAATGCGGTGGTGTCGCCGAGTCAGGCTCCTGTGGAAAACACGGCGGCTGCGCCTGCAGCCACCCAGTCCGGTACCAGCACATCACCTCAGATGCCAGTCGGCGCAGCCGCGGTCAGTGAACCGGCTGCTGACCCTAACGCAGTGGTCATGACTTTTAACGCCGACTGCTGGCTGGAAGTGAGTGATGCCACCGGCAAAAAACTGTTCAGCGGTATTCAGCGCAGTGGTGGTAAACTCAGCCTGGCAGGAACGCCTCCGTATCGTCTGAAAATTGGCGCGCCGTCCGCGGTTCAGGTGCAATATCAGAATCAGCCCGTTGATTTAAGCCGTTTTATCCGTAATAACCAGGTTGCTCGCCTGACGTTGGGTGCGCAATAACAGCGTATCGCGTACCGGGCAATTGTGGAGAAGAAATATGCATAACGAAGCACCCATTATCCGCCGTAAATCCAAACGCATTTACGTCGGCAAGGTGCCGGTCGGTGACGGCGCGCCAATCGCCGTACAGTCGATGACCAACACCCGCACCACTGACGTGGAAGCGACGGTAAATCAGATCAAAGCCCTTGAGCGAGTCGGTGTCGACATCGTTCGTATCTCGGTGCCTACCATGGATGCCGCAGAAGCGTTCAGGCTGATCAAACAGCAGGTGAACGTCCCGCTGGTTGCAGATATTCATTTTGACTACCGCATCGCCCTGAAAGTCGCCGAATATGGCGTTGACTGCCTGCGCATCAATCCCGGTAACATCGGGAACAATGAGCGCATCCGTATGGTGGTCGACTGCGCACGCGACAATAATATTCCGATCCGAATTGGCGTAAACGCCGGTTCGCTGGAAAAAGATCTGCAGGAGAAGTATGGCGAGCCGACGCCACAGGCGCTGCTGGAATCCGCCATGCGCCATGTCGATCATCTCGACCGTCTTAACTTCGATCAATTCAAAGTCAGCGTAAAAGCGTCAGATGTCTTCCTCGCCGTTGAATCTTATCGTCTGCTGGCGAAACAGATCGAACAGCCTCTGCATCTCGGCATTACCGAAGCGGGTGGCGCACGTGCGGGCGCGGTGAAATCGGCGATTGGCCTGGGACTGCTGCTGTCAGAAGGGATCGGCGATACGCTACGCATCTCGCTGGCGGCCGATCCAGTTGAAGAAGTCAAAGTCGGTTTCGATATCCTGAAGTCACTGCGCATTCGTTCTCGCGGTATCAACTTCATCGCCTGTCCGACCTGCTCACGTCAGGAGTTTGACGTCATCGGTACGGTCAACGCGCTTGAGCAGCGTCTGGAAGATCTCATCACGCCGATGGACGTCTCCATTATCGGCTGCGTAGTCAACGGACCGGGCGAAGCGACCCTCTCTACGCTGGGCGTGACCGGCGGCAGCAAGAAGAGCGGTTTCTACGAAGATGGTGTGCGTCAGCGCGATCGTCTCGACAACAATGACATGATCGATCAGCTGGAAGCGCGCATTCGTGCCAAAGCGTCGATGCTGGATGCCAGCCGCCGTATTGATGTTCAGCATCTGGAAAAATAATGGCGTGCGCGGCCTGCGTACGTGACTTTTTTGACTGAACCTGTGCGGTTTCATCCTCATAAGGTATGATGCCGGACAGGTTTTTTTGCATTAAGAGATTTTAACGTGGCGAAGAATATACAGGCAATTCGCGGGATGAACGACTACCTGCCTGCGGATACTGCCCTCTGGCAACGGATTGAAGGCGTTCTCAAGCAGACGCTGGCGAGCTACGGTTACAGCGAAATTCGCTTACCGCTGGTGGAGCAAACCCCACTGTTTAAACGCGCCATCGGTGAAGTCACCGATGTGGTTGAAAAAGAGATGTATACCTTTGATGACCGCAACGGTGAAAGCCTGACGCTGCGTCCGGAAGGCACGGCAGGCTGCGTGCGCGCCGGTATCGAACACGGTTTACTCTACAACCAGGAACAGCGCCTGTGGTACATGGGACCCATGTTCCGCTATGAGCGTCCGCAGAAAGGCCGCTATCGTCAGTTCTATCAGATCGGCGTGGAAGTGTTTGGTCTGCAGGGACCGGACATTGATGCTGAACTGATCATGCTGAATGCCCGCTGGTGGAAAGCCCTGGGTATCTCTGAGCACGTTCGCCTGGAACTCAACTCTATCGGTTCACTGGAAGCACGCGCGCATTATCGTGACGCGCTGGTTGCCTTCCTTGAGCAGCACAAAGCGGTGCTGGACGAGGATTGCAAACGCCGCATGTACAGTAACCCGATGCGCGTTCTCGACAGTAAAAATCCCGAGGTTCAGCAACTGCTGAATGATGCGCCACAGCTTGGCGACTATCTGGATGACGAGTCTCGCGAGCACTTCAGCGGCCTGTGTGCGCTGCTGGATGACGCTGGCATCAGCTACACCGTCAATCAGCGTCTGGTACGCGGCCTGGATTATTACAACCGCACCGTGATTGAGTGGGTCACCGATAGCCTGGGTTCACAGGGCACGGTGTGTGGCGGCGGTCGCTACGATGGCCTGGTTGAGCAGCTTGGTGGTCGTGCAACACCTGCCGTGGGTTTCGCCATGGGCATGGAGCGTCTGGTGTTGCTGGTTCAGGCGGTTAATCCTGAATTTGAACCGACGAGCAATGTGGATGTCTATGTTATCGCTTCAGGTCAGGGCGTGCAGTCTGCTGCGATGCAACTGGCTGAGAAATTGCGTGATGAAGCGCCGGAACTGAGGCTGATGACTAACTTTGGCGGCGGCAACTTTAAAAAGCAATTTGCCCGTGCTGACAAGTGGGGCGCACGCGTTGCCCTGGTGTTAGGCGAAGATGAAGTCAAAGCCGGTCAGGTCGTGATTAAAGATCTGCGCCGTGGCGAGCAGCAAACGCTGGATCAGGCAGAGGCTGCTGCTGTATTACGCACGCTGTTACAGTAAGCGTGACACAGCACCAACCATAGAAAGGAGAGGGATTGCGTGGAAGTGTATAGCAATGAGAACGAGCAGACCGACGCGCTGCGCAACTTTTTTGCCAGTAATGGCAAAGCGTTAGCCATTGGCGTAGTCATCGGCATTGCTGCGCTGGGTGGCTGGCGTTACTGGAGCAGTCATCAGGATGATACGGCGAAATCCGTGTCCGCGCAGTATCAGCAGCTCACCAGCGCCATGCAGGCGGATAAACCGGAAACGCTGGAAGCGGTTAACCGCTTTGCCAGTGAAAACAGCAATACCTACGGTGCGCTGGCTGCGATGGATCTGGCGAAGCAGTATGTTGACGCCGGTCAGCTTGATAAGGCCGCAACGCTGCTGCAAAACGGACTGAAAGATACGAAAGATGCCAATCTGCAGGCGGTGATTAACCTGCGCCTGGCACGCATTCAACTGCAACAGAATCAAGCGGATGCGGCGCTTAAAACCCTTGACGGTGTGAAGGGTGATGGCTGGACAGCCATTGTGGCCGATATTCGCGGCGAAGCGCTGCTGACCAAAGGTGACAGGCAGGGCGCGCGCGATGCCTGGAGTAAAGGAGTCGAATCTGACGCCTCTCCGGCATTGAAGCAAATGATGCAGATGAAGATGAATAACTTAAGCTAAGCCAGTCAAGAGAGAGCGCATGGAATTACGTAAATACCTGCTGCCGGGACTGATTTCAGTCACTTTGCTCAGCGGTTGTTCGCTGTTTAGCGGCGAAGAAGATGTAGTAAAAATGGCCCCGTTGCCGAAGGTGGAAAATCAGTTCACGCCACAGAAAGTGTGGAACACCTCGGTAGGCGATGGCGTCGGTGACTTCTACTCAAATCTGCATCCTGCCTGGCAGGACAACACCGTTTTTGCAGCCGATCGTTTTGGTATTGTCAAAGCGCTGGATGCCGCAGACGGTAAAGAAAAATGGAAAGTCGATCTCTCTGAGAAAACCGGTTTCTTCTCGAAAAACCGCTCAGCGCTGTTATCCGGCGGCCTGACCGCTGATGGCGATCGGGTTTATGTTGGCAGCGAGCGCGGCAAAGTTTATGCCCTGAACAGCAGCGATGGCAGCCTGGCCTGGCAGACCAGCGTCGCAGGTGAAGCGCTGTCTCGTCCTGTAGTCAGCGATGGTCTGGTACTGGTACATACCAGTAACGGCATGCTGCAGGGACTGGATCAGAGCAGCGGTGCGGTGAAGTGGAGCGTCAACCTGGATATGCCAGCGTTGTCTCTTCGCGGTGAATCTGCACCTGCTGTCGCATTTGGCGGCGCCATTGTCGGTGGCGACAACGGTCGCGTCAGTGCCGTGGTGATGAACCAGGGACAGCTGATCTGGCAGCAGCGTATTTCTCAGGTCAGCGGTGCCACTGAGATTGACCGTCTTAACGACGTCGATACCACGCCGGTTATCGTCAATGGCGTAGTGTATGCACTCGCTTACAACGGTAACCTGTCGGCGCTGGATCTGCGCTCTGGCCAGATTTTGTGGAAACGCGAAATTGGCGGTGTGAAAGATCTGATTGTCGATGCCGGTCGCATCTATCTGGTCGATCAGGATGACCGCGTGATTGCGCTGAACGCTGACGGCGGTGTTGCCATCTGGCGTCAAAGCGACCTGCTGCATCGCAACCTGACTTCTCCGGTGCTCTACAACGGCTACCTTGTGGTTGGCGACAGTGAAGGTTATCTGCACTGGCTAAACACCACTGATGGTCGTTTTGTTGCTCAGCAGAAACTGGATAGCTCAGGCTTCCAGACTGAGCCGGTGGTTGCCAGCGATAAGCTTCTGATCCAGTCGAAAGACGGCGAGGTTTATGCGATTACCCGTTAACGGGTAAACGTCTGGCAGGTGAAATCCTCCGTTTTGACGGCTCCTGATTTAATCAGGGGCCGTTTCGTTTTTAGTCAGGCATGGTATTCTTTGCGCCTTAAGCCTGAACTTAACGGCCAGAGCCGTTATAATCACGCCATTCGGGCGATTAATTATTTATTGAGGCATTTTGTTATGGTACCTGTGGTCGCGCTGGTTGGGCGTCCCAATGTGGGAAAATCTACGCTATTCAACCGCTTAACCCGCACACGTGATGCGCTGGTAGCGGATTTTCCTGGACTGACTCGCGATCGCAAATATGGTCGCGCCGAAGTGGAAGGGCGCGAATTTATTGTTATTGATACCGGTGGTATCGACGGCACCGAAGAGGGTGTTGAAACGCGGATGGCCGAGCAGTCACTGCTGGCGATTGAAGAAGCCGATGTTGTGCTGTTTATGGTTGATGCGCGTGCGGGCATGATGGCCGCCGATCAGCAAATTGCTAAGCATCTCCGCTCCCGTCAGAAAGCGACCTTCCTGGTGGCGAACAAAACTGACGGGCTCGATCCGGATCAGGCGGTTGTCGACTTCTATTCACTGGGCCTGGGCGAGATTCATGCCATCGCAGCCTCGCATGGTCGTGGTGTGAGTAGCCTGATAGAAGAGGCACTCCTGCCGTGGATGGACAAAGTTGAGGCGGTTGAGCTCACTGAAGAAGAAGAGAACCAGGCTTACTGGGCTGCGCTTGAAGCTGACGAGATTGCTGAGCAGGAAGCGGCGGAGGAAGAAGAAAACTTCGACCCGACTGGTTTGCCAATCAAACTGGCGATTGTTGGCCGTCCTAACGTAGGTAAGTCAACGCTTACTAACCGCATCCTCGGTGAAGATCGCGTGGTCGTCTACGACATGCCGGGCACCACCCGCGACAGTATTTATATTCCGATGGAGCGTGATGGACGTGAATACGTTCTGATCGACACCGCAGGCGTGCGTAAGCGTGCCAAAATCTCTGACACCGTTGAGAAATTCTCAGTCATCAAGACGCTGCAGGCGATTGAAGATGCCAACGTCGTGATGCTGGTGATTGATGCTCATGCCGGTATTTCCGATCAGGATCTCTCGCTGCTGGGCTTCATTCTTAACAGTGGTCGCTCGCTGGTGATTGTGGTCAACAAATGGGATGGCTTGTCGCAGGAAGTGCGTGATGAAGTGAAAGAGACGCTGGATTTCCGTCTGGGCTTTATCGATTTCGCCCGCATCCACTTTATCTCTGCGCTGCACGGGAGCGGCGTAGGTAATCTGTTTGAGTCGATCACGGAAGCCTATGACTGTTCGACCCGCCGCGTAAACACCTCGCTGCTGACCCGCATCATGAACATGGCGGCAGACGATCACCAGCCGCCGCTGGTACGCGGTCGTCGCGTTAAGCTTAAATACGCGCATGCTGGTGGCTATAACCCGCCTATCGTGGTGATCCACGGTAACCAGGTTAAGGATCTGCCTGATTCTTATAAACGCTACCTGATGAACTATTTCCGTAAATCACTTAACGTGATGGGAACGCCAATTCGCATTCAGTTCAAAGAGGGTGATAACCCTTATGAAGGCAAACGTAACCTGCTGACGCCAACGCAGCAGCGTAAGCGTAAGCGTCTGATGGCGCATATGAAAAAGAATAAGCGTTAACAAAATGAGGGCCATCTGGCCCTCTTTTTTTTTTGCGCTGAATAACGCAGGGTGGAGAACATAATGCGTGTGCTTTGTGAAAAATGTCAGCAACCGCTGTCGCTCAGCGACGGTGAATTTATCTGCACAGCCTGCGGAGCGCATTACCCGGCGCATCCCTGCTGTCCTGAGTGTCACCAGCCACTTGAAGTGCTGAAAGCCTGCGGCGCAGTGGACTATTTTTGCCGTAACGGACATGGTCTGATCTCCCGCAAGCGCGTAGTTTTCCAGCCACCCGGCCACTGACCTCGCTTTCAGCTACGCTTCAAATGTCAGATAAGGCAGAGCGATTCCTGGCCCTTTTTGTAGCAAAAATGCTATTACTCCGTAACAAACGCGTTGTATATGTTCACTCTGTAATGTACCAGGTGGTACAATCCTGCCGCGTCGTGGGAGGGGTCAGCCACATCCGTGCTCTTCCGGCCCACAGATTCTCACGGACGCGGGTCTGTTTATATTCGTTTTGAAACAGAGCAATGCTCTGCGCGGACGTGCATAACGCGCCAGAGTCCGGACGGCAACAGTCCGGATGCTCTGTTTATTCAGGAGAGTAAGTGTTATGGCTGAAACATCCTCCCGCTCCGGAAAGGGGCTGGGAATCGCATCCGTGCTGCTCGGACTGGTGCTGCTTGCTACCGGTCTGTTTTTTGCCATTGGCGGCGGTAAACTGGTAGCCCTTGGCGGCAGCAGGTACTTTTTAATTGCGGGTATCGTCACTGTACTCTCCGCAATTCAATTCTTCCGTCGCAAATCATCGGCAGTGGTTCTGTTCCTGCTGGTCTTTGTCGGCACCCTGATCTGGTCGCTGTTCGATGCGGGTCTGGAGTTCTGGCCGCTGGTCTCTCGCCTGATGGTGCCTGCCGGACTGATGCTGCTGGCCTTCCTGATCTGGCCTTCACTGCGTAAGCACGAAGGTAAGCACTCACTGGCAAAACCCTCTTACGCCTTCTCTGCGCTATTGGCGGCAGGCATGGTGGTCACGCTGGTACAGATGTTCCAGCCCCATCCTACCGTTGCCGGCACCGGCGAAGAGCTGCCACTGATCCCGGTTGATAAAACCAGACAGCAGAAAGACTGGGATAACTACGGTAATACCCCGCAGGGCAGCCGCTTTGTGGCGCTGGACCAGATTACCCGCGATAACGTGAAGGATTTGAAAGTTGCCTGGACCTTCCACACTGGTGATACGCCTGTCAGCCCGACCGGAAACGGCGCAGAAGATCAGCAGACGCCATTGCAGATTGGTAACACCCTTTACCTCTGTACGCCGCACAACAACGTCATCGCCGTTGAAGCCAATACGGGTAAACAGATCTGGAAACGTGAAATCAATGCCAAAGCAGACGTCTGGCCGCGCTGCCGTGGTCTGGCTTACTTTGACGTAACCAGGCCGCTGCAACAGCCGGATAAGCCGGGTTCTTCACCTGTCCCAGCCGCTGTGCTGCCAGCTGGTGACAGCTGCCAGCGTCGTATTCTGATGAACACCATCGACGCGCGTCTGATTGCGATCAACGCCGACAACGGTGAGTTCTGTGAAAACTTCGGCGATCACGGCATCGTTGATCTTAAAGCGGGACTGGGCCAGGCACCGGATCCACAGTATCAGCTGACGTCAGCGCCAACGCTGGCGGGCACCACCGTCGTGGTGGGGGGGCGTGTCGCAGATAACGTGCAGACTGATATGCCTGGTGGTGTGCTGCGTGGCTTTGACGTTATCACCGGTAAAATGCGCTGGGCATTTGACCCAGGCAATGTTGACCCGAATGCGATTCTGATGCCGGGTAAAGATTACACCCGCAGTACGCCGAACTCCTGGGCGCCGATGTCTTACGACCCGGCAATGAACACCGTGTTCATCCCGATGGGCAGTTCGTCGGTTGACCTCTGGGGTGCGAACCGTACCGAACTGGATCACAAATACGGTGCTTCGGTGCTGGCGCTGGATGCGACTACCGGTAAAGAGAAGTGGGTCTATCAGACCGTACATAACGATCTGTGGGACTTCGACCTGCCGATGCAGCCAAGCCTGATCGACTTCCCTCAGAAAGATGGCAGCACCACGCCAGCGGTGGTGATTGGTGGTAAAACCGGCATGATCTTCGTGCTTGACCGTATGACCGGCAAGCCGCTGACCAAAGTCGAAGAACTGCCGATGCCGCAGGGCCATATTCCGAACGAGCAGTACACGAAAACACAGCCACACTCGACCGGAATGCCGCAGATTGGCAACCAGACGCTGAAAGAGTCTGACATGTGGGGTGCAACGCCGTTTGATCAGCTTGCCTGCCGGGTCGCCTTCAAATCGATGCGCTATGACGGACTGTTCACCGTGCCAGACACCGACAAGTCGCTGAGCTTCCCGGGTTCGCTTGGGGGTATGAACTGGGGCAGCATGTCGATCGATCCGAACAACCATCTGCTGTTCGTCAATGACATGCGTCTGGGCCTGTGGGTTCAGATGATCCCGGCGGATACCAGCAGCATTGCCCGTGGCAGCAACGGCGGCGAAGCAATTAACACCGGTATGGGTGCCGTTCCGCTGAAAGGCACGCCTTATGCAGTGAATAAAAACCGCTTTATGTCGCCGCTGGGCATTCCTTGTCAGAAGCCGCCGTTTGGTACGCTGTCGGCGATTGACCTGAAAACCCAGAAAATCGTCTGGCAGGTGCCGGTCGGCACCGTGCAGGATACCGGTCCATTTGGCATCAAAATGCGCGTGAAAATGCCGGTTGGTATGCCAACGCTGGGCGGTACGCTGGCAACACAGGGTGGCCTGGTGTTCATCGCCGGTACCCAGGATTACTATCTGCGCGCCTTTGATTCTTCAACCGGTAAAGAGGTGTGGAAAGCACGCCTGCCGGTTGGCAGTCAGGGTGGCCCGATGAGCTACGTTTCACCGAAAGATGGTAAGCAGTACATCCTGATTTCAGCTGGTGGCGCACGTCAGTCACCGGACCGCGGTGATTACGTGATTGCTTACGCGCTGCCAGACAGCAAGTAATAACGCATAAGGAAAAGGGCCGACATTGTCGGCCCTTTTTATTTGCTTATTTTCCGTCGTGCCACAGCGCTTTTAGCTCCGGCGGCGCGACCTGTTCCGGAATCAGCAGCACAATAGTGCCTACCTCACGGCGGGTGGCATACTGAATCTGGATACGGAAATAACGCTGATCGCCACTGCCCACCTGCGCGGCTTTCTCCTCGGGTTCGCCCAGCGGCATTGCCTGCTCCAGCGCATGACAGACGCGCTGTTTTTCTGGCGCCGGCAACTCGCCAAGCATAAAGCGTCGTTCGGCGCGCAGCCCCGGAATAAAGGCCATGCCGCCTTCACGCGCGACGATGATGGTGGCATCATCTGTGAGTTCGGGCAGTTCACTCATAGCACGCCAACCTCCTTCCACGCCTGTTCAATAGCACTGCTGACCGACTCATTGAACCGCTTTTTACCATGCTCAATGGTGAAGCGGGCAAAGGTTTTGAAATCCGCATCCTGTGGCAGTTCGTCGTCACACACCGTGTCATACCAGGCATATCCCGCCTGTTCCCAGGCATAACCCCCCAGCGCTTTGGCCGCCAGATAAAAGGCCCGGTTAGGAATGCCGGAGTTGATATGAACACCGCCATTATCTTCACGGGTTTTCACGTAGTGATCCATGTGTGCCGGTTGCGGATCTTTGCCCAGCAGCGGGTCATCGTAGGCGGTGCCGGGTTCAGACATCGACCGCAGACCACGCCCATTAATACCCTTCGCCAGCAGGCCTTCACCAATAATCCAGTCTGCTTCATCCGCACGCTGCTTTTTGCTGAACTGTTTTACCAGCGAGCCAAAAACATCCGACAGCGACTCATTCAGTGCACCAGCCTGCTCAAAGTAGATCAACCCGGCTTCGTTTTCCGTGACGCCATGCGCCAGTTCGTGGGCCACAACGTCAATCGCAATGGTAAAGCGATTAAAAATTTCGCCGTCACCATCGCCAAATACCATCTGTTGACCGTTCCAGAAGGCGTTCTGGTATTTCTCACCGTAGTGCACGGTACCCAGCAACTTCAGGCCCTGACCATCCAGCGAATTA
Source organism: Pantoea sp. 22096 (assembly GCF_052045955.1). Lineage (NCBI taxonomy): Bacteria > Pseudomonadati > Pseudomonadota > Gammaproteobacteria > Enterobacterales > Erwiniaceae > Pantoea > Pantoea sp. 22096. The sequence continues at coordinate 104,158 of NZ_JBQEPW010000001.1, forward strand.
CGCTGATACGCCTGCCAGAAGAAGTCATAGGTGACGCCAAGGTAGTCCCAGGCTTCTTCAGCCGCGACGTCATCATTACCTGGCTGGCCTTCCTGACGAACCAGCTTACCCGGCAGGGTTTCCTGGCTCTGGGCATCATAAATTTCACGGTCAACATGACCGCCCGCCGCCGTTTTCACGCCAGTCGATTTTTGCCAGTGTTCCGCCATCAGGTGCTGAACGTGCGTCAGGGTGCGGCGCGCCTGCGCCTGCTGATGGCCGGAACTGTGAGCGATAATCTTGCGAAGGATATAGGGAGGAATAACGCAGTAAGCCATGTGAGACTCCTTGGCAAAAAGGAATGAGTCAAAAGTATAGACCCGTCTGGCTGGTTAGACCTCATGAGTGAGGCCAGCGGTAATTGGAAAAATGTGAGGAGGCGCGCAGAGTCAGTATCAGGGAGCGGATTTGCGGCAGCGCTTATTTTTCAGACAATCATTCTGACGGATTATATGAGAACGCCTGGTAGCAAAAATTAGTCATAAAAATAGCCGGACAGACCAGGTGGTCCTGATATGTGAGACCAGTAGTTAATGGAGAAATGTAAGTTGGCGGGCAGCGTCAGGAGGTGGTTTTGCGGCGGCGCTTTTTCTCAGGTAACAGCTGCGTCACCTGGCTTTCAACCCAGCCATCATCCAGACGGGTGCGCAGCAGGTCGCCGCTCTGAAGCTGTGCGGTTTGCTTCACCACCTGACCGGCGATGTCGGTGGTCACGCTAAAACCACGCGCCAGCGTTGCCAGCGGGCTGACACCTTCGAGCTGTGCGACCAGCTGACCAAACTGTTGTTTATTGCTGTTCAGCTGCGTTGCCATGCTCTGCTGCAGGCGATAGTGCCAGCTTTGCAGCTGTTTTTGCGCCTCGAACAGACGCTGCTGCGGCTGCCGGGCGTTGAGTCGATGCGCCAGGCGATCCTGCTGACGTGTGGCCTGACGCAGGCGCGTTTCCATCGCTTCACCCAGACGCTGTTGCAGGCGGAACAGGGCGGTCTGCTGACGGGCCAGCCGCAGCTGCGGATGCTGCTGCTGCAGGCGATGCTCAAGACGCGTGTAAAGCCGCTGCTGGCGCGCCAGGTAGTAATCCATCGCCATCTCCAGCCGCTGCTGCTGCGACTGCAACTGGCGCAGCAGCTCCAGCTGGTTGCGGCTGACAATTTCTGCGGCTGCTGAAGGGGTAGGGGCGCGTAAGTCGGCGACGAAGTCGGCAATGGTGACGTCGGTTTCATGACCGACGGCGCTGACGATGGGAATGCGGCTGGCAAAAATGGCGCGCGCCACCCGTTCGTCGTTAAAGCTCCATAAATCTTCCAGCGAACCGCCGCCGCGCCCGACGATTAACACATCGCACTCGTTACGCAGGTTGGCAATTTCAATTGCCCGGACAATAGCGGCTGGCGCATCGACGCCCTGTACCACGGTCGGGTAGATGACCACGGGCAGGGAGGGATCCCGGCGATGCAGGACGCGTAACACATCGTGCAGCGCCGCGCCGGAGGAGGAGGTGATCACCCCGACCTGACGCGCCGGTTCCGGCAGCGGTTGCTTATGCTGTGGCTCAAATAAGCCTTCGCTCGCCAGCTTTGCTTTCAGCAGTTCAAACTGCTGCTGCAGCAAGCCTTCCCCCGCCGGATGCATGCTTTCGGCAATCAGCTGATAGTCACCACGAGGTTCATAGAGGGTAATGTTAGCGCGTACCAGTACCTGCTGACCATGCTGGGGACGGAAGGTGACGCGACGATTGCTGTTGCGGAACATGGCGCAGCGAACCTGAGCGCCATCATCTTTCAGCGTGAAGTACCAGTGACCGGAAGCCGGTTGGGTGAAGTTGGAGATCTCAGCGCTGATCCAGACCAGGCCCATCTCTTTCTCCAGCAGCTGACGCACTGTCGTATTGAGACGGCTGACGGTAAAAATATTGGCAGTAGATGGCAGCGACATGTGACGAAGATCAAATTCCAAATCAGCAGGTTAATTCATCGATACTACAGGGCTGTCAGTGCGGATCAAGGGTTTTTCGTAAATAATGCTGGAGGCAATCGATTACGGCCTGTATAATGCCGCGGCAATATTTTATCTATTCTCAATCACCCGAGGTGGAGTATTGCCATGTTAAGAATCGCTAAAGAAGCACTCACTTTTGACGACGTTCTGCTCGTCCCTGCACACTCCACCGTCCTGCCGAATACGGCCGATCTCAGCACTCAGCTGACCAAAAATATCCGTTTAAATATTCCTATGCTCTCCGCTGCCATGGATACCGTGACCGAAGCGGGTCTGGCGATTGCGCTGGCACAGGAAGGCGGTCTTGGCTTCATCCATAAAAACATGTCGATTGAACGCCAGGCGGACGAAGTGCGCAAGGTGAAGAAACATGAAAGCGGCGTGGTTACTGAACCCCAGACCGTTCTGCCAACGACACCCCTGGCTGATGTTAAAGTGCTGACCGAGCGCAACGGCTTTGCGGGCTACCCGGTCGTTAACCGCGACAACGAACTGGTGGGTATCATCACCGGTCGTGACGTGCGCTTTGTGACTGACCTTTCTCAGCCGGTCTCTGCGGTTATGACCCCGAAAGATCGTCTGGTGACGGTGAAAGAGGGCGAAGCGCGCGATGTGGTGCTGCATAAAATGCACGAAAAGCGCGTTGAGAAAGCGCTGGTCGTGGATGACAGCTTCCATCTGCTGGGCATGATTACCGTTAAAGACTTCCAGAAAGCCGAACGCAAACCTAACGCCTGTAAAGATGCGCAGGGTCGTCTGCGTGTGGGTGCAGCGGTGGGTGCCGGTGCCGGTAACGAAGAGCGTATTGATGCGCTGGTCGCAGCGGGCGTTGACGTGCTGCTGATTGACTCTTCACACGGCCATTCTGAAGGCGTGCTGTCACGTATCCGTGAAACCCGTGCTAAATATCCGGACCTGGAAATTGTCGGCGGTAACGTCGCCACTGGTGCAGGCGCACTGGCGCTGGTCGCGGCAGGCGTCAGTGCCGTTAAAGTCGGTATCGGCCCTGGCTCTATCTGTACGACCCGTATTGTCACCGGTGTGGGCGTTCCGCAGATCACTGCCGTTTCTGACGCGGTCACCGCGCTGGAAGGCACCGGCATTCCGGTCATTGCCGATGGCGGTATCCGTTTCTCTGGTGACATCGCCAAAGCGATCGCCGCCGGTGCGTCCTGTGTGATGGTGGGTTCCATGCTGGCGGGGACCGAAGAGTCACCGGGCGAAATCGAACTCTATCAGGGCCGTTCATTCAAATCCTATCGCGGCATGGGCTCACTGGGCGCGATGTCCAAAGGCTCTTCTGACCGTTACTTCCAGACCGATAACGCCGCTGACAAACTGGTGCCGGAAGGTATCGAAGGCCGCGTGGCCTATAAAGGCCGTCTGAAAGAGATCGTACATCAGCAGATGGGCGGCCTGCGTTCGTGCATGGGCCTGACCGGTTGCCCGACCATTGACGACCTGCGCACTAAAGCGGAATTTGTCCGCATCAGCGGCGCGGGCATCAATGAGAGCCACGTGCATGACGTGACCATCACCAAAGAGTCACCAAACTACCGCATGGGTTCATAATCCCGATTTCCCGCCCGGCTCATGCCGGGCGCTTTTATTGATCAAGTCACCGTTCTGGAAACCCCTCAATGACGACGGAAAATATCCATAAGCACCGCATTCTGATTCTCGATTTCGGCTCACAATATACTCAGCTGGTTGCCCGCCGCGTGCGCGAGCTTGGCGTTTACTGTGAACTCTGGGCATGGGATGTCACCGAAGAGCAGATCCGCCAGTTCAATCCAAGCGGTATCATCCTTTCAGGCGGCCCGGAAAGCACCACCGAACTGAACAGCCCGCGCGCACCTGACTATGTCTTCAGCGCTGGCGTGCCGGTGCTGGGCGTCTGCTACGGTATGCAGACCATGGCGATGCAACTGGGCGGCACCGTTGCTGGCTCAAACGAGCGCGAATTCGGTTATGCGCAGGTCGAAGTCACCACACCAAGTGCGTTGGTTCGCGACATTGAAGATGCGATCAGCGCCGCCGGTAAACCGCTGCTGGATGTCTGGATGAGCCACGGTGACAAAGTCACGGCGATCCCGGCTGACTTCGTCACCGTGGCCAGCACAGAAACCTGTCCGTTCGCCATCATGGCCAACGAAGAGAAGCGTTTCTACGGCGTGCAGTTCCATCCGGAAGTGACTCACACCCGCCAGGGTCTGCGGATGCTCGAGCGCTTCATCATCGACATCTGTGAATGTGAAGCCCTGTGGACGCCTGCCAAAATTATCGAAGATGCCGTTGAGCGCCTGCGTGAGCAGGTGGGTAACGACAAAGTAATCCTCGGTCTGTCAGGTGGTGTGGACTCCTCTGTCACGGCGATGCTGCTGCATCGCGCTATTGGTGATCGTCTGACCTGCGTGTTTGTGGATAACGGTCTGCTGCGTCTGAACGAAGCACAGCAGGTGATGGATATGTTTGGCGACCATTTCGGGCTCAACATTATCCATGTACCGGCTGAAATGCGTTTTCTGGATGCGCTGGCGGGTATCGATGAGCCTGAAGCCAAGCGTAAAACCATTGGTCGCGTCTTTGTGGAAGTGTTCGACGAAGAAGCGCTTAAGCTGCAGGACGTGAAGTGGCTGGCGCAGGGCACCATCTATCCGGACGTGATTGAATCGGCGGCCTCAGCCACCGGTAAAGCGCACGTGATCAAATCGCACCACAACGTCGGTGGCCTGCCGAAAGAGATGAAGATGGGCCTGGTTGAGCCGCTGAAAGAGCTGTTCAAAGACGAAGTGCGCAAAATTGGTCTGGAGCTGGGCCTGCCGTACGATATGCTCTACCGCCATCCGTTCCCGGGTCCGGGTCTGGGTGTGCGCGTGTTGGGCGAAGTGAAGAAAGAGTATTGCGACCTGCTGCGTCGTGCCGATGCTATCTTCATTGAAGAGCTGCACAAAGCGGATCTCTACAACAAAGTCAGCCAGGCGTTCACCGTTTTCCTGCCGGTTCGTTCGGTCGGCGTGATGGGTGATGGCCGTAAGTATGACTGGGTTGTCTCGCTGCGTGCGGTGGAAACCATCGACTTTATGACCGCACACTGGGCGCACCTGCCATATGATTTCCTTGGCCGTGTCTCTAACCGCATCATCAATGAAGTCGACGGCATCTCCCGCGTGGTGTATGACATCAGCGGTAAGCCACCGGCGACGATTGAGTGGGAATAACCAGGCCTCAGCCAGGTAATCTCTGATAATTCTGAAGCCCGCTCCCCAGCGGGCTTTTTTTATTACTCTTGACCGTGCGCAGACTCGCTGTTTTAACCTTTCACCACATCCACACCCATCGCTGGTGTTTTCCTGTTCACTTTGCCGGAAATTACGCTATCCTCCATGCAGTAAAAGCCCGCAACTGACGTCATTGGTGTCCCGCTTTTATCCGCCGCTTTCACCGATTGTCTGTATCCCAACGCCACCGCTTACTGAAACCGCCTGCTGATCAGGCGTTTCGTGATTTTTACGTCACCAGGAATGTTGTCATGCTCTCACTGAAAGTGTTCAGCCTGTTTTTTGTTGCCGTACTGCTGTTATCGCTCGGAGCCAGCATTGCGCAGGCAGCGCGTCACGGCGAAAGTTCAGAGCCAGGTGGCTGGGCGACTGCCCGGCGCGATTCGGCTGGCATAGCGCCCGATCCGCACGCTTTATATAGCCTGGCTATCGTCCAGGTCTACGCTGCGCCGACCTATGGCTGGAAAGGGCGGGTGGCGGTGCATCCCTGGATCATTTTTAAACGTGCGGGTGAAACGCGCTACACGCGTTATGAAGTGATTAGCTGGGGCAGCGGCGATAAGGTTCGCCGTAACACCAACCTGCCAGATGGCTACTGGTATGGCGCAAAACCGCGGCTGCTGGTGGAACATCGCGGACCGGAAGCCGAAGCGATGATCCCGCAGATAGAAGCCGCCATTAACTCGTATCCGTGGCCGACAACCTACCGTGCCTGGCCAGGACCGAACAGCAATACTTTCCTGGCGCACATTGGCCGCGAAGTGCCCGCCCTGAGGCTTGATCTCCCCGCCAATGCGCTGGGCAAAGATTACCGGCCACTGTGGCGTCCTGTCGGGCTGCCGCCATCCGGGCGCGGTGTGCAGGTGTCGATTCTGGGTGTAGCGGGCGTGACACTGGGTGCAGAAGAGGGATTTGAAATGAACCTGCTGGGTCTGAACATGGGACTCGATTTTTCGCCGTTCCGGCTGCGGCTGCCGTTTATTGGCGGTCTGGGCAACGACAATCTTCAGCAGGATAAGCCCTGACAATATGGCCCCGTCAGGGGCCGTTTTGCCTCAGCACACGCCAAAGTCACCCTCTTCGTGATAGAGGTTGACGCTCTCTGCCTTTACTTCGATCTCTTTCTTCGCTGCATCATCAACGCGCGCGCACCACAGGGTGTCGCCTTCCACGCGCAGCACCTGCATTTTAGGGCCGCCGGTTTTGGACTGAACAAAATCCTCTGCTTTAAACATATTTCCTCCATTAATTATCGTTACTGCTGCCGATCGTTTTTTGCGTGACGTTTTCCAGTTTATACCCTGACTGTTTTACTGCGAGAAAAAGTCTCCGCATGCTGAACCGCGTTAAGAAATATTCATTGAGTTGTCAGTTGACAACTCACATATTCGGCGTCAGCATAGGGGGGCAAATATGGCAAGGAAGCGGCATCCCAGTAAAGAGATAGAGATGGCGTTACGTTACGCTGAATCCCACGGCTGGCTGGTGGTTACCGGAGGCCATCATGCCTGGGGCAAAATGTACTGTCCAAAAAATCTGTTGATGTGCCGATGCGGGGAGTTCTGTCTGACCTGTATCTGGAGCACACCGAAAAATGTACATCAACATGCCCGTGCGCTGCGGCGCGTGGTCGATAACTGTCATTATCTGAAGTCCTGACACAGCACAAGGAGAGGCATATGGAATATTGTTTTACGCTGCGGTTCAGCCTGCCGGAAGGGCATGCGCCGGTGGATGAACTGCTTGAAACGCTGGCAACAGCAGGCTGTGATGATGCGCTGATCGGCCTGGGGATGCCAGGGCGAATAGCATTTGAGTTCAGCCGGGAGTCTGACTCTGCAACGGACGTATTAAAGCAGGCGGAAGAGGATGTACTGCGCGCGATACCGGGTGCCACACTGGTGGAAGCGGCACCCGATTTTGTGGGCCTGACAGACGTGGCGGAGATCATCGGCATGACGCGACAGAATATGCGCAAACTGATGCTTAGCCACCGCCCGCCGTTTCCGCTGCCGGTGCATGACGGTAAAACTGCCATCTGGCACCTGTCGGATGTACTGGAGTGGCTGAGCCAGCGCGGCAATTATGCGCTGCCTGCGGCCACCCGTGAGCTGGCGCAGGTGACGCGGCAGCGCAATCTTAATGGATCGCTGCAACGTTACGGCCTTCACACCTGATCAGTGCGGCAGCAGGAAGATCGTTGCCAGTCCCAGGAAGATAAAGAAGCCGCCGGTATCGGTAAGGGCGGTGATCAATACGCTGGAGCCAACGGCGGGATCGCGATTCATTTTAGTCATGACCAGCGGCACCAGCACGCCCATCAGCGCGGCCAGCAGCAGATTAAGCGCCATGGCCAGCATCATAACGCCGCCAAGCGCCATATTGTCATACATCAGCCAGGTGATGCCGCCCATGATGCCGCCCCAGAACAGGCCGTTGATCAGCGCCACGCCAAGCTCGCGGACGATCAAAAACGAAAAGTTGCCCGGTTCAACCTGATGTAAGGCCAGCGCCCGCACAATCATGGTAATGGTCTGATTACCGGTGTTGCCACCGATACCCGCGACAATCGGCATCAGGGTGGCGAGGGCGACGATCTGTGAAATCGTTCCTTCAAACAGTCCGATGACCCGCGAGGCGACAAAGGCGGTACAGAGATTAATCGCCAGCCAGGCCCAGCGTTTACGCACCGATTTACGCACCGGCGCGAAAACATCCTCTTCCTGACTGATACCCCCCATTTTACGGATGTTGCTTTCGTTTTCGGCATTCACCAGGTCGATGATGTCTTCAATGGTCACACGGCCAATCAGTTTGCCTTTTGCGTCAGTGACGGCGGCAGAGATCAGGTTATAACGCTCAAAGGCACTGGCGGCATCTTCGGCCTTATCGTTGAGCTGGAAGGTGGTCGGGCGCGCGTTCATGACGTCGCTGACCAGGGTTTTAGGTTTGTTAAGCAGGATATCCGTCAGCATCAGCTCGCCCAGCAGCTGGTTGTCTTTATTGGTGATAAACAGCTTATCCGTGCCGTTTGGCATGTCTTTACGCTTACGCAGAAAACGCTGTACCGTTGCCAGCGTGACATCGTCGCGCACCGTCAGAATATTGAAATCCATCACCCGGCCCACGCGATCGCGATCGAGCTGTACCATATCGAGCATGCGGGCGCGCAGAGCAGGCTCCACGGTCGCCAGCAGACGTCCGGTCAGGTCACGCGGCAGATAACGCGCCAGCCAGACCTGGTCGTCGATATCCAGCGGCTGGATAGCACGCAGAATATCGCGATCGCTCATCTCCTCGGTGAGGCTGGCCCAGACCGTTTCAGAGGCTTCGACCAGTACGTGTCCGCGCCGCTCATTCGGCACCAGCCGCCATAGCGCCTGACGCTCCTCTTCGGGCAGGGCTTCGAGAATATCCGCGAGGTCAGCGGCATGCAGTTGCAGAATGTCCTGTTCCAGCGCATCACGCTGGGCCGCATTTTCACGTTGCTGTTCAGGATTGAGATCGCCGGATTTCGCCAGCAGAGAATCAACCAGATCGTGCTCGTTGAGCAGCAGCGTCAGAATGCGATGACGTATTTCACTTAAACGTTGAGAGTGAGAGGCAGACACATTGGATCCCTTTAGTCTGAAAGCACCAGCACGAAGTGTAGCGTTTCGCCTGAAAAAGGGATGCAAAAAAGAGTCCAGTTGTCTGGATAACATTTACTTTTAAGGCGTCTTTCAGGCGAAAAATCAGTATTTGTTAGCGCGTATCACCTGATGTGACGGTAACGGGTTCAGGAATCGCTTTCTGTTGCTGGTGATGCTCGAAGGCAGCGGGCAGGATAAATATCAGGCGACTAAAGAGAATGATAAAACTGATCAACAGCACAATGCGGGTCATGGTGCCGGTTTTTTGACGTCTTCGGGGAGAAATAGCGCTGTTCACGCGGGGTGGTTCCTGTAATGACCCCATCAGGGGCGACTGCAATATTTAGTCACAGTCGCCTGATGAAATCAATCGCTGTTGAAAAAAACAGCAGATAAAGATCAGTAACTCGCTTTTTGCGCCAGCAGCGTCGCAAAGCGGCAGGTAATGCGGTTGCCATTTTCATCTTTGCGATGCAGCTGACCGGGATGTTCATTGTACTTCACGATGTGCCAGTTGCGGTAATAGTGGCTCAACTCGCCCGACTTAAAAGCAAAAGCGAAATCAGCCGGGCAGGGCATATCTTCCGTGTTCATCGCTGCCACAATCAGGTTGTAACCCTCCCTGACCGTACAGGCCTGCATGTCGGCAATCAGCTGTGGAATGGTCTGCGGCTGCAGGAACATCATCACCACGGTCGACAGCACAAAGTTGAAGCCGCCGTTAAAGCGCGTGTTGTTCAGGTCGCGCTGCTCGGTATGAATACCGCTGAGATTTTCCTGCGCAATAATTTCCTGCAGGCGCGCCAGGCTTTGCGGATTATGGTCCCATGCCGTGACGTCAAAGCCGTGCTGGTTCAGAAACAGCGTATTGCGTCCCACGCCACAGCCCAGATCAAGCGCCTTGCCGACGTTGAGCTGGGGCAGCGCCGCAACCACTTCAGAGTGGGGCGGCGTTAAACCATAGGTTTCGGCAAAATAGTTTTCGCCTGAAAGGGGTGCAGTTGGTTGTGTCATATTCATCAATTCAGTTAAACGGGCGCAAGGCGCCCGGGTTGTCAGGCTTCTTCTTCGAGGATCAGCTTCCATCCTGTTACGTCGTTCCAGTAAACCTGCTCACGTTCCAGATCGAGCTGAACCAGGTTGTTCTGGGTGAAGTAGCCCGCCGGGAAAATCAGCGTCCAGTGGCCGTCATCGCATTTCAGGGTTAACGCATCCGGACGCGTAGTAGCCTGACGCTGATTATTCAGCAGAGTACCCAGGCGCAGCAGGAAAATCAGCGGCACAAACTGCTTTTTCTTAAACAGCGTCACGCGCGGCAACTCGTCGAGCTTCACTGCTTTGCGGTGGAATCTGACCAGCGCCGCCAGCAGCATCTGCTGATCCTGATTGAAACCGGGAAGGTTGGTGTTTTGCAAAATGTAGGCGGAATGACGTTGCAGGGCGCTGTGATTAATTGTCAGACCCACTTCGTGCAGCATCGCCGCCCACTTCAGCAGGGCTGCCAGCTGCGGATTGGCCAGTTTCGGGTTCTGCTCGCGCCACTGCAGATAAAGCTGCTCGGTGGTATCCAGCACGCGGCGCGCCTGATCGCTGTCGATGGCGTAATGATTCGCCAGACTTTGTGCTGTACGGCTGCGAATATCCTGATGGCGGAAACGGCCCTCCATCTCATAGAGCACGCCTTCACGCAGCGCACCATCAGAAAGACGCAGCTCGCGAATCGCCAGCGCATCAAAGACGCCACACAGAATCGCCAGTCCGGGTACAAACACGCCTTTGCGCTCTTCTGACAGGCCCGGCAGGCTGAGGGCCGCAAAGGATTTATGTTTCATCACCTCGTCATAGAGCTTTTCGAGGCGCTCAGGCGTAATCAGCTTCTCTTTCTCATCCATTGCCTGCAGCACTTCGCAGGCGGCCTTGATGGTGCCGGACGCACCCAGCGCATATTGCCAGCCATGCAGACGATATTGCCACGCCAGCGTTTCCAGCTTCTGCGCCGCCGCTAAGCGGGCGCGACGGAAGTTTTCACGGCTGATTTCGCCTTTCGGGAAATAGAGCTGGGCGAAACTGACGCATCCCATGCGCCGGCTCTCAACCAGTTGCGGTTCAAAATCCTCGCCAATCACCAGCTCGGTAGAGCCGCCGCCGATGTCGATCACCAGCTTGCGACCTTTCTCTGGCTGCGTGTGCTCAACACCCATAAAGATCAGACGCGCCTCTTCATGACCTGAAATCACTTCGATCGGATAGGGGATCACTTCAGCCGCACGCTGCAGGAAGGTTTCGGCGTTAACCGCCTCGCGCAGCGTATGGGTGCCGACAATCGTCACGTTGCTGGGGCTGAAGCCCTGCAGGCGCTCGGCAAACAGCGCCAGACAGGCTAAGCCGCGCTCCATCGCCTCTTCGCTAAGGTTGTGTTGAGCATCCAGCCCGTCAGCCAGATGGACGCGCTGTTTAAGGCGGCCCAGTACCTGCATCGCACCATCGACAACCCGCGCAATCACCATATGGAAACTGTTCGAGCCCAGGTCAATTGCCGCAAACTCCTGGGGTTTTGGCGTGCTTTTATGAGAAATTGGCATAGGATTTATTCAGGTTGTTCCAGTTTCTTGATGTAATCATAGATGGCCAGCTGCGAGCGCACTTTACGGCGATTGCCACGCTGGACGTAATGGTTACTCAACTCTTTATCGACGATGCGGGCTTTCACCGTATCACTTAACTGAATAGCAATAATGTCGAGTATGCGCTGCCGGATGTGGGGATCGAGAATCGCCACGGCCACTTCGATGCGGTAATCAATGTTACGTGTCATCCAGTCAGCGGAGGAGAGGAACACCTTCTTATCGCCGCCATTCTCAAAAATATAGACGCGATCGTGTTCCAGATAACGGTCAACAATACTGATGACACGAATATTTTCACTGATCCCAGGCAGGTCCGGGATTAATGAGCACATTCCGCGCACCAGAAGATTGACCTTCACCCCTACGCTGGAGGCTGTATAAAGCCGATCTACCAGACCTTTGTCTACCAGATTGTTGATTTTCAGAGTAATACCGCAGGGCTTATTCTGCTGTGCATTGGCAATTTCGGTGTCGATCAGTTCATACAGCATCCGGCGCGAGTTCTGTGGCGACACCATCAGGTGATCGAACGTCACGGGCCGATAAGGATTCTCAATAAAGTTGAACACCCGACGTACTTCATTGGTGATGCGCGCATCCGCGGTCAGCAGTGAGTAGTCGGTATAAAGCCGCGCGGTCTTCTCGTTAAAGTTGCCGGTGCCGATATGCGCGTAGCGCACAATCTCTTCGCCTTCGCGGCGTGAGATCAGGAACAGCTTGGCGTGGATCTTCAGGCCAGGTGCAGAGAAAATCACATGCACGCCCGCTTCGGTCAGGCGTTTCGCCCAATAGATGTTGGCTTCTTCATCGAAGCGTGCCTGCAGCTCAACGACCACCGTGACTTTTTTACCGTTATAGGCGGCATGGATCATCGCATCCATGATGCGCGAGTGTTTCGCGACGCGGTAGATGTTGATTTTGATCGCCAGCACGCTGGGGTCAAATGACGCCTGACGCAGCAGTTCCAGCACGTGTTCAAAGGTGTGGTACGGATAGTAGAGCAGCACGTCGCGGTCGCGAATCGCATCGAAGCCGTTGCGGAAGCCATCAAAACCGATGTGGCGAATCTGCGGCAGCGGGCGGTTCACCAGGTTATTTTTGCCGACGTTCGGGAAGCCGATAAAGTCTTTGAAGTTGTGGTAGCGGCCGCCTGGCAGGATGGAGTCCAGGTTAGAGATGGAAAGCTTGTGGCACAGCAGCGACACCATCGTGTCGGGCATATCGCGCTGATAGACAAAACGCACTGGTTCCGCCGTCAGTCGCTGCTTCAGGCTGGAGGACATCAGCTCCAGCAGGCTCGACTCCATCTCCGTGACCAGATCGTACTCGGCGTCGCGCGTCATTTTCATTGAATAGGCGTTGAGCGCGTCGAAGTCATAGAAGCCTTTAAAAATGTCATCCAGGCAGTAACGCAGAATGTTATCCAGCAGGATCATCGGTTTACGGCGGCGCGGTGGCTCTGCCGGTAAATTGATGAAGCGCGGCACTTTATCGGACGGGATCTCCAGCAGCGCATACTGAATATTGTCACCGCGAATGATCTCAACCGCCAGATAGGTGTAGTCATCTTTAAGGAATTCGGTCAGATCCGTTTCCTGGGTGATCAGAATCGGGGAGATATGCTGGCGCAACTCATGCTTGAAGTAGTGACGCAGCCACGCCTGCTGATTGGATGAGAGCTGACGTTCGTTGATCAGGAAGATCTGATTGCGAGCCATTTCCAGCAGCAGATCGTTATAAAGCGCATCAAACTCCTGATCGGACTTCATTACGCGCTGCTGAATTTTTTTAAAAAGATGGCGTGGCGTACTGGCAGAACCCTGCTCTTCACCAATCAGAATGCGGCGTTTGAGGTCGGCGAAACGCACTTTATAGAATTCGTCGAGATTGTTGGAGTAGATGCCCAGAAAGCGCATCCGCTCAATCAGTGGATTGCTTTTGTCTGCTGCTTCCTGCAAAACCCGTTCATTAAAGGATAACCAGCTTAATTCTTTTTCAATATAAAGCTTTACCTGACCCATTCTCACTCCATTTAGCGGTTGCAGGACTGAAGATCCAGTATCCATCAACATTATGGCGAGAGTATGGCAGCGTTGTCCAACGCAAGGAGTTGTCTTATCAATCGGCTACGGGCAACATAGCGGCTTATTTTGGCCTGCTACCGGAACCGCATGAGCGCAAACCACATTCCTGTCCAATTCAGCGATCGCAAGCGTCGTGCCGTTGATCGTCTGACGCGGCGGCTGATCACCTGCTGTGGCGTCGCGATCCTGCTGCTGATGCTGCTGCTGTTCTGCTGGCTGATTGGCGTGGTATTACCGCTGTTTAATGCGCCGGGCCTGCAGATCGCGGCCAGCCAGCAACTCTGGGATCGTACGCCCGCCTTAGCGATAGGCAATCAGGGCAATATCGGCTGGCGTATCAGCGCGCACGGTGCAGCACGTTTTATTCCACTGGATGGTCAGCCTGCGGAGCCGGCGCTGGCGCTGACCCCGGCGCCCGATGAGGTGGTGCAGAGTGCTGATGGGCAGACGCTGCTACTGAATATGCAAGGCGCGCTGACGCTGATGCAGCCTGCGACTGACCAGCAGTGGCGCTTCCCGCTAGGCGACAAACCCTTTCATCTGCCCGACGGTGCCGTGACAAAGATGGCGCTGGCGACGCGTCATGCGGGTCAGTGGCGCATCGCTGCTCTCACTGAGGCCGGCCTGCGGGTGCTGACGCTCGGCACCGATCGTCAGGCGTCGGTTATCCCGCTGCCGCAACGCCAGCTGGATCTGCTGGCGCTCTCGCCGTCCGGCGATCTGCTCTACACCACCGAAGGCACGCTGCTGCGGGTCTGGCAGCTCGATGATGACCATGCCCTGCTGCGCGAAACGCATACTCTGTCGCAGCCCCCACAAAGTCTGCATCTGCTGGTGGGTGGCAAAAGCCTGCTGATTCAGGATCGCAGTGGCGTCACCCAATGGTTTGGTATCGCCAGCGACCAGGGGCCGCGCCTGCAGCGTATCCGGACCTTCGCCGACAGCGACGGCGAGACGATTCTGGTGACAGAATCACAGCGTCGCGTGTTTGCCACACTCAGTAAGCAGGGGATGCTGCGGCTCTTTGCCAGCAAGCAAAACGGCCCGATACTGCAGCGTCAGCTGGAACCTGGCATTGTGCAGGCGCAGTTTTCGCCACGTGGCGACAGCCTGCTGATTGAGCGGGCGGGAAGCTGGCAGACCCTGCGGCTTGATAATCCGTGGCCGGACGTCACCTGGCGCAATTTCTGGCAGAAAATCTGGTATGAAAACTATCCCGAACCCGATTGGGTCTGGCAATCCACCGCCGCCGGTGACAGCTATCAGGCTAAGTTCAGCCTGATGCCAATGGTGATGGGAACGCTGAAAGCGGCCAGTTTAGCGCTGCTGTTTGCCACGCCGCTGGCGCTGGCCGCAGCGATGTACACCGCGTGGTTTATGGCACCGGGGCTGCGGCGCTGGGTTAAACCGGCCATCGAGATGATGGGCGCGCTGCCAAGCGTAGTGGTGGGGCTGATTGCCGGAATCTGGCTCGCGCCGCATATTGGTCAGGCGCTGGTGGGTGTACTGCTGCTGCCCGTAACGCTGGCAGGCGCGCTGCTGTTATGTGGCGTATTCAGCGCGCGTTTACCGCCGCGCTGGCGTCAGCCGGGGCGTGAGGTACTGATTCTGCTGCCGCTGTTGCTGCTGGTTACGCTATTGACGCTGTGGCTGCCCACCCTGTTTATACCGGATGCGGGCGACTGGCTGCCGCATTACGAGCAGCGCAACCTGCTGGTGGCCGCGCTGGCGATGGGATTTGCGCTGGTGCCGCTGATTTTCACCCTCTCCGAAGATGCCCTCTTCAGCGTACCTGCGGCGCTGGGCCAGGGTTCACTGGCTCTGGGCGCAACGTCGTGGCAAACCCTGACACGCGTCGTACTGCCGGGTGCCTCCGCCGGGATTTTTGCCGCGCTGATGATCGGTCTGGGACGTGCCGTAGGAGAAACCATGATTTTGCTGATGGCGACCGGCAACACGCCGCAAAGTGAAGGTGGCCTGTTCAGCGGCCTGCGCGCGTTGTCCGCCAATATCGCCATTGAGATGCCGGAAGCCGCAGCAGGCAGTGCGCACTATCGCGTGCTGTTTCTCAGTGCCCTGATGCTGCTGCTGTTTACGCTGGTGATTAACACGGTTGCCGAGCTGATCCGTCAGCGACTGCGTCAGCGCTACAGCCAGCATGAGGAACAGGCATGAAGGCGATGCGACAGAACGATCGCTGGCGCTGGTTAACGGCTGGTGCTGTCGCCGTCTGCCTGCTGGCCTTTACGCTGCTAATCGGGCTGCTGGCGTGGCAGGGCGTCCGTGCTTTCTGGCCGCAGGGTGTGGACCTCTATACCTTCAGCCAGCCTGAAGGTGGCGAAACGCGCCTGCTGGGCGAAACTCTGGAGCATCAGCGGCGTTTCCCGGCTCCGGCCGATGAACAGGGCAACAACGGCGGACAGGTGCATCGCTATCTGATTAAAACCGGTAACCGTGACTGGGACGCCCCCGATTTCCGCGTGGTCTACAGCCGCGCGGCCGCGAAGGTCAGTCAGCCGCCGGACGTCATAGTGCTGCAGCGGCGCAGCCACGGTCAGGCCTATGGCTGGTTTGTCGGCCTGCGTGAAGATAACGAAGAGCTGACCGCGCAGGATCCCGATGCGCTACTGCATCAGCGGCTTGGACAGGTGCAGATGCTGGTGCGGCAGGCTAACCAGATTCGCCGGGTGGATATGGCGCGCCTTAACAGCCAGCGCGAAGAGCTTGATGAGCAGGCGGCCACAGACCGGACGGCCGGACGCTTTGATCTGCAGGCAGAGTCAGAATATCAGGCCAATCAGGCGGCGTTGCAGCGGCGCTTTAATCAGCTGAGTGAAACACTGGCTTCTCTGCAACAGCAGAGTCAGCGCGATCTGTTAATCCTGCGGGATGTGCAGGGCAACGAACATGCTATTCCGCTGACCGAAATTGTCGATAGCTGGAAGCCGAACGCGATGACGCTGACCAGCAAAACCGGGCATTTTCTGCATCAGTTGTGGCGTTTCGTCAGTGATTCACCCGCCGGGGGCGAAAGTGAATCAGGCGCATTTCCGGCGATCTTCGGCACCGTGCTGATGGTGCTGCTGATGTCGGTGGTGGTGATGCCGCTGGGCGTTATCGCCGCTATCTGGCTGCATGAATATGCCGGACGGAATGCGCTGACCAGACTGGTACGCATCGCGGTGGTCAATCTGGCCGGCGTCCCTTCCATTGTTTATGGGGTATTTGGTCTGGGCTTCTTTGTCTGGCTGGCAGGCGGCACGATTGATCAGCTCTTCTTTGCCAGCGCGTTGCCCAACCCCACCTTCGGCACGCCAGGTTTACTCTGGGCGTCGCTGACCCTGGCGTTACTGACGCTGCCGGTAGTCATTGTGGCGACCGAAGAGGGCTTATCCCGTATTCCCAACAGCCTGCGGCAGGGTTCGCTGGCGCTGGGCGCGACCCAGGCGGAAACGCTATGGAACGTGGTGCTACCGATGGCGGTGCCGGCCATGCTCACCGGCCTGATCCTGGCGGTGGCGCGAGCAGCAGGTGAAACCGCGCCGCTGATGCTGGTGGGCGTGGTGAAAATGGTGCCGGAACTGCCGGTCGACGCGGTATTTCCTTATCTGCATCTGGATCGCAAGTTCATGCATCTGGGCTTCCAGATTTACGATCTGGCGTTTCAGAGTCCAAATATTGAAGCCGACCGGCCGCTGGTGTTCGCCACCGCGCTGCTGCTGGTGCTGATTATTCTGTCGCTTAATCTGCTGGCAATGGGCCTGCGTCACCGCCTGCGTGAACGCTATCGTCTTATGACTCAATAACAGGCTATGACTATGACGTCCGACACGGATATCGCGCTGACCGTTAACCATCTGTCGCTGTGGTATGGCGAGCGCCAGGCGCTGCAGGATATCTCTCTGCAGGTGCCGAAAAACAGGATTACTGCGCTGATTGGCCCGTCGGGCTGTGGCAAGTCGACGCTGCTGCGCTGCTTTAATCGCATGAACGACGTGATTGACCACTGCCGGGTAGAGGGTGAGGTGTTACTGGGATCGCAGGCGATCCTGCGCCCCGAACAGGATCTCTCCGCACTGCGCCGTCGGGTCGGCATGGTGTTTCAGCGGCCTAATCCTTTTCCAAAATCGATTTATGAAAATGTGGTCTACGGGCTGCGTTTACAGGGTGTGCGCGATCGGCGGGTACTGAACGAAGCCTGTGAGCGTGCGCTGCGCGCAGCCGCGCTGTGGAGTGAGGTGAAAGACCAGCTGTCACAGAATGCGCTGACGCTCTCCACCGGACAGCAGCAGCGGCTGGTGATTGCCCGCGCCATCGCGATTGAGCCGGAAGTGCTGCTGCTGGATGAGCCGACTTCCGCGCTGGATCCGATTTCTACACTGGTGATTGAAGAGCTGATGACCACGCTCAAGCAGCATTTCACGCTGGTGCTGGTAACGCACAACATGCAGCAGGCGTCGCGCGTGTCAGATTACACCGCGTTTATGCATCAGGGCACGTTAGTGGAGTTTGATGAGACCGACCGGATTTTCACCGCGCCGAAGCAGCGACGGACCGAAGATTACATTACGGGGCGTTACGGCTGAGCCAGCAACGGGAGCAGAGCAGGTTTTTGTGTCAGACGGCTCATAGGCTTAAAGCGATGGGAGCCTATGCCCGTAGTAAAGCATCGCGGGCCATGGACAAAAACGCCGGGTGCGTTTTTGAACAACGCAAAACGTTGGGCCGGCTTCGGGCGCACCTCAGGGATGAGGTGCGTAATCGCCCGTGCTGAGCTGCCATGGATGGCATTTTTTGCGTCTTTACGGAGGGCATAGGCTTCCTGAGCCTTTACTCTGCCAGTACTTCATAAGAAGCCCTGGCTTCCAGTGCATCAATCGTTAGCATAACCCTGCGGCGGCAGCGGTTCGCCATCCAGCCAGGCCTTGCCGTCACGCATCGCCAGACGACCCTCAACAAACCAGCCGATTACCATCGGATAGATGGCATGCTCCTGATGCTGCACCCGCTCCGTAATCTCCGCTTCGCTATCGCCGGGAAAAACCGGGACTTTTGCCTGCAGGATCACCGGACCGCCATCCAGCTCGTCAGTGACGAAATGCACGGAGGTGCCATGTTCGCTGTCGCCGTTTTCCAGTGCCTGACGGTGCGTATGCAGACCCGGATATTTCGGCAGCAGGGAAGGGTGGATATTCAGCAGTCGATCGTGAAAATGCGCCACGAATGCGCTGCTGAGAATGCGCATATAACCCGCCAGCACAATCAGATCCGGACGGTAGGCTTCGATTTCAGCGATGAGCTGACGATCAAAAGCTTCGCGGTCAGCAAAGTCGCTGGCGGCAAGCGCGTGGGCGGGGATCCCCGCCTCCTGCGCCCTCGTCAGGCCATAAGCGGCGGCACGGTTGCTGAACACGGCAGCGACACTGCCGTGAATCCGCCCGCTCTCACAGGCGTCAAGGATGGACTGAAGGTTACTTCCGTTACCGGAAATCAGTACAACCAGCTTCTTCATCCGTTGATGACCACACGCTCTTCTGCATCAGACGCTTTAATCACGCCGAGCTTCCAGGCTTTCTCGCCCGCGGCCTGCATCAGCGCAATCGCGTTGTCCGCATCTGTCGGGCTCAGTGCGATGATCATGCCCACGCCGCAGTTAAAGGTGCGGTACATCTCGAAGCGGCTGACGTTGCCCGCCTGCTGTAACCAGCTGAAGACCGCCGGCCACTGCCAGCTCTTCTCGTCGATCACGGCCTGGGTGTTGTCGGGCAGCACGCGCGGAATATTCTCCCAGAAGCCACCGCCGGTCAGGTGCGCGATAGCGTGCACATCGACCTGCTCAATCAGGCTCAGGATATTTTTCACGTAGATGCGGGTCGGTTCCAGCAGATGATCGGCCAGCGGTTTACCTTCCAGCTGTTCAGCCAGCGGATCGGTATTGCTGACTTCCAGAATCTTACGCACCAGCGAATAGCCGTTAGAGTGCGGGCCGCTGGAGCCGAGGGCGATCAGCACGTCGCCATCCTGCACCTTACTGCCATCGATAATTTCTGACTTTTCCACCACGCCGACACAGAAACCGGCCACGTCGTAATCTTCGCCGTGATACATGCCTGGCATCTCAGCGGTTTCACCGCCAACCAGCGCACAACCCGACTGCAGACACCCTTCGGCGATGCCGGTGATCACCGCAGAGGCGGTATCCACATCCAGTTTGCCAGTGGCGTAGTAGTCGAGAAAGAAGAGCGGCTCGGCGCCCTGAACCACCAGGTCGTTGACGCACATCGCGACCAGGTCAACGCCAATGGCATCGTGACGTTTAAGATCCATCGCCAGACGCAGCTTGGTGCCAACGCCATCGGTGCCGGAGACCAGCACGGGTTCACGGTATTTTTGCGGCAGCGCGCAAAGCGCACCAAAACCGCCCAGTCCACCCATCACTTCCGGGCGACGCGTCTTTTTCACTACGCCTTTAATACGGTCAACCAGAGCGTTACCAGCATCAATATCAACACCGGCGTCTTTGTAACTGAGAGAGGTTTTGTCGGTCACTGCGAGGTCCCCACGCGAGTTGCGGTTGGTGGTTTAAAATAAAGCGCGGCAATTCTATCAGTGCAGGCAAACGTTTGCGAGTCCGGCATTGCGCATCAGGCGATTTTCATTAATCCTCTATTTGTCCCGGTAAAACCCGTGGCTTTGCGCAAGAGCAGGTGGCGCAGCGCGCAAAAGGCGGTATAATCCCGCGATTTTTTTTTAGCTCAACTCATTCCGGGAGAACACCAATGAAGATCGTGGAAGTCAGACACCCGCTGGTCAAACATAAACTGGGCCTGATGCGTGAGCATGATATCAGTACAAAGCGTTTTCGCGAGCTGGCCTCTGAAGTGGGCAGCCTGCTGACCTACGAAGCGACCGCCGATCTGGAAACAGAGCGCGTCACCATTGAGGGCTGGAACGGCCCGGTAGAGATCGATCAGATTAAAGGCAAAAAAATCACGGTGGTTCCGATCCTGCGTGCCGGCCTGGGCATGATGGAAGGGGTGCTTGAACACGTTCCCAGCGCCCGTATCAGCGTGGTGGGTGTTTACCGTGATGAAGAGACGCTGGAGCCGGTTCCTTATTTCCAGAAGCTGGTCTCTAACATTGAAGAGCGCCTGGCGCTGGTGGTCGACCCGATGCTGGCGACCGGTGGCTCTATGATCGCCACCATCGACCTGCTGAAGAAAGCGGGCTGCACCAGCATCAAAGTGCTGGTTCTGGTTGCCGCACCAGAGGGGATTGCCGCCCTGGAGAAAGCGCATCCTGACGTCGAGCTTTACACCGCGTCAGTGGATCAGGGACTGAACGAAAAGGGTTACATCATTCCCGGGCTCGGCGATGCCGGGGACAAGATTTTCGGAACCAAATAAATCGCACAGCCGACCAGAGAGTCGGCTTTTTTTTGGCAAAAAAACTCCCCGAATGAATTCCGTCTGCCGCAAGGCGCATCGGCATCACTGCTGCTGTGCCAGAGGCGCGAAACCCCGGGGATAAAAAACATAAGGGGATAAATGATGACTCGTCGCGCCATTGGCGTCAGTGAACGGCCGCCGTTACTGCAAACCATTCCACTCAGCCTGCAACACCTGTTTGCCATGTTTGGTGCCACGGTACTGGTGCCGATTCTGTTCCACATTAACCCGGCGACGGTGCTGTTGTTTAACGGCGTCGGCACACTGATTTATCTCTTTATCTGTAAAGGCAAAATTCCCGCCTATCTTGGTTCCAGTTTTGCCTTTATCTCGCCGGTGCTGCTGCTGTTGCCACTGGGTTATGAGGTCGCGCTGGGCGGATTTATCCTGTGCGGCGTGCTGTTCTGTCTCGTGGCGCTGATTGTGAAACGCGCGGGTACTGGCTGGCTCGACGTGATGTTCCCCCCGGCGGCCATGGGCGCGATTGTGGCCGTCATTGGTCTGGAGCTGGCGGGTGTCGCCGCCAATATGGCTGGCCTGCTGCCCGCTGAAGGCAGTGCGCCCGACAGCAAAACCGTGCTGATTTCGCTGGTCACGCTGGCGGTAACGGTATTCGGTTCAGTGCTGTTCCGCGGTTTCCTGGCAATCATCCCGATTCTGGTCGGCGTCGTGGCGGGGTATCTGCTCTCTGCCTTTATGGGCATCGTTGACTGGAGTGGCGTGATCAAAGCCCCCTGGTTTGCCCTGCCAACCTTCTATACACCGCGCTTTGAGTGGGTGGCGATGCTGACGATTCTGCCCGCGGCGCTGGTCGTGATTGCCGAGCATATCGGTCATCTGGTGGTCACCGCCAACATCGTGAAGAAAGATTTGATTCGCGACCCTGGCCTGCATCGTTCGATGTTCGCCAACGGCTTATCCACCGTTATTTCAGGTTTCTTTGGTTCGACGCCAAATACCACCTACGGTGAAAACATCGGGGTGATGGCGATTACCCGCGTCTATAGCACCTGGGTGATTGGCGGCGCGGCGATTCTGGCGATTCTGCTCTCCTGCGTCGGCAAACTGGCGGCGGTGATCCAGGCGATCCCGGTTCCGGTCATGGGCGGCGTGTCGCTGCTGCTCTATGGCGTGATTGGCGCATCCGGTATCCGCGTGTTGATCGAATCCAAAGTCGATTACAACAAAGCGCAGAACCTGATCCTGACCTCGGTGATCCTGATCATCGGCGTCAGCGGAGCGAAGGTGCATATCGGCGCAGCAGAGCTAAAAGGCATGGCACTGGCGACGATCGTGGGTGTCGGCCTGGCGCTGATCTTCCGTGTGATCTCGCTGTTACGTCCGGAAGAAGTGGTGCTGGAGGCTGAGGAACCACGCGAGCATTGATCGCAGCGCGCCTGACAGGATCGGGGCAGGGACGCCCCATTCATCTCTTTCTGAAAACTGTGTTAGACTTCCCCCGATTTTTTGCTTGTTCTCTTGCTGAGGTGCTTCTGAACACGCCGGCACAATTGTCATTGCCACTCTATTTACCCGACGATGAAACCTTTTCCAGCTTCTGGCCGGGGGAAAACCCGTCGCTGATTGCCGCACTCAAAGGCGCTCTCAATCAACAACATGGCAGCTATCTCTACTTCTGGTCACGCGAAGGCGGCGGGCGGAGCCATCTGCTGCACGCCGCGTGCGCTGAAATGTCCGCGCGCAGCGAAGCGGTCGGCTACGTTCCGCTGGATAAACGCACCTGGTTTGTTCCGGACGTACTGGAAGGGATGGAGCAGCTGTCACTGGTCTGCATCGATAACATTGAGTGCATTGCAGGCGAACCGGAGTGGGAGATGGCGATCTTCGATCTCTATAACCGCATTCTGGAAACCGGCAATACGCGCCTGTTTATTACCGGCGATCGTCCGCCACGCCAGCTGAATCTGCAGCTGCCCGATCTCGCCTCGCGGCTGGACTGGGGACAGATCTATCGCCTGCAGCCACTCTCCGACGAAGACAAACTGCAGGCGCTGCAACTGCGTGCCGGGTTACGTGGTTTTGAGCTGCCGGAAGATGTGGGTCGCTTCCTGCTGAAGCGACTGGATCGGGAAATGCGCACGCTGTTTGATACGCTGGATCGGCTTGATCGCGCTTCGATTAGCGCACAGCGTAAGCTCACGATTCCCTTCGTTAAAGAGACGCTCGGCCTTTAAAGAATGTCGAGCACCGCTTCTGGCGGACGTCCAATCCGCGCCTTATCGCCATTGATCACAATCGGTCTTTCAATCAGCACCGGATTTCCCACCAGCGCATTCAGCAGCGCACTTTCGTTTTTGTCGCCGAGTGCCAGCTCGCTGTAGATCGCCTCTTTGGTACGCATCAACTCTCGTGCGCTCTGCATCCCCAGTTTCTGTAGCAGAATTTGCAGCGTCTCGCGATCGGGCGGCGTCTGCAGATAGAGCACCACTTCCGGCTTAATCCCGCGCGCGTTCAGCAGCGCCAGCGTTTCGCGGCTCTTGCTGCAGCGCGGGTTGTGGTAAATCGTCACCATTTCAGACTCTCCTTTTATTTTTGGTATGTCAGCAACGTCGTTTCTCAGCCTTTCTGATATTGCTTAAACCGCTGCTGCAACTGACGAAGCTGATCGATACGGGCATCGTAGCGCGCCTGTTTCAGGCTGCCGAGCGGCACCTGTGCGCTGGCGCTGCCTAACGCGGTGATTGCCTGATCAAGCTGGCCATTCAGCGCCAGGCTCTCTGCCCGTGCCGACAACTCTTCATCATTCAGTCCCTGCTGGGCAGAAGCCTGTGCCAGTAAATCCCAGCCGTTAGGATCATCTTTATTGGCCCAGGTATAGCGGTTCAGAATACGACTGGCACTGGCATACTGCTTCGCTTCAACATAGGCATTCGCCAGGTTGAGCTGCACCACCGGACTGTTTTTGGCACCAGTGGCGGCGGTGAGCAGGGCGATCGCCTGTTGTGGCTGGTTCAGGCCGATGTCGATGTCTGACATGATATCCAGGAACCAGACGTTATTGGGCTGTTTCGCCAGCAGTGGCGTCATAATCCGCTTCGCATCGGCATAGCTCTTCGCCTGTAAAAACTGTATAGCCTTGCCATATTGTGACGCCAGCTGCTCGCGGGCATTACCGCTGGCATACTGACTCAGCAGTTCGTCAGTGAGCTGATTACGCCCGGTGGCGTACATCCCCAGCGCACGCACCTTCGCCAGGTAAAAATCTTCAGTAGACTGAACGACGACGGAGCGCATCTGGTTAGCACGGTTGCGGGCATCCGCCAGACGGCTGTCGGGCAGGGGGTGGGTCAGCAGAATTTCAGGTGGCTTCGAGGAGAAGCGGCTCTGATCGGCCAGCTTCTGCAGAAAATTTGGCATCGCCTGGGGATCGAAACCGGCGCGCTGCAGCACCTGAATGCCGATGCGGTCCGCCTCCTGCTCATTGCCCTGCGTAAAGCTGATAATTCCCTGCTGCGTACCCGCCAGGGTGCCGGTCAGCGCTGCCATGCCCGCCTGCGGACTGGCCATCGCCAGCAGAATCGAACCCAGCGCTCCGACCCAGGTCAGCGGCGCATTGCGCTTCTGATCTTCCATGGCACGCGCCAGATGGCGCTGGGTGACATGTGAAATTTCATGCGCCATCACTGATGCCAGCTGACTTTCATTTTCGGTAAAGCGGAACAGCGCCGAATGCAGCACCACGTTGCCACCGAAGAAGGCAAAGGCGTTGAGCTCATCATTCTGGATCAGAAAGAAGTGGAACGGGGTTTTTACGGCGTCGGCGTGCGAGACCAGCCGCTGCCCCAGCTGATTAATGTACTGATTAAGCAGCGGATCGTTGATCAGCGGCGCACTGGCACGCAGCTGGCGCACATAAAAGTCGCCCATCTGCAGTTCCTGATTAATCGACAGGGTCGAACCGGCCGTTGTGCCAATATCGGGAAGTGAATCACTGACATCAGCGTGGGCCGGTGTCAGAGTGGTGAAAATGAGCGTCGGGAGGAGCGCGGCGATTAGCGTTTTCTTTAACCGGTTCAACATGCCTTAATCCTGTAGAGAGGCCCTGAAAATGGACAGGTGCGCAGCGGGAATGTTCCATTTTTCGCAGATAACGGCGGTTTGTGACTATCTTAACCAGAGCATCAAAAGAAAGAAATGTCGTTTTCTGGTCATCGCCTGATGTAATTTGTGCAAAATCGCAGATTTTGACGAAAAAAACTGAACATCCTGCCAACTTAAACCGCAGTTAAACGAGGTAAATCCGGCGAGGTTTTACCGGGATCCTGAGCAGGTAAGTTGCCACTTATCTGTTCATTCCCGTCGCGCTTCGCCGGAATAGAGCAGAATCCGCTGACAGACATCCGGAACAGTAATCGTTCTTTTTTTAAAGTTATGTAAATTCAATCAGAAAAACTGAATATGGCACGTGTTTTTCCAGGTCTACTCTGAAAAAATAGCCCACGCTGAGCCGCAAAATGTCTTTTCGCCATTGATAAATTAAATCGATTCGTCTGCCCCCCTCTTCCTGATTCCAGCTAAGCCTGGATTTTATTTTTTCGCGTCAACTCAACAGGCAGAGATTAAATCCCTGATAGTCAGATCCACTGCTGCTAAGACACTTTTTTCTGCATGATGAAAATCTTCAATTAATTCTCTCTGTGAATAATTTCAGCGGTTATCAATAGCGCGTTGACCTGAATTTACAGACGCGAGAATTAAACCCGCGCTGTGGTATAGATAGCCGACCGGATTCAGTCCTGAATCTGACAGACATTATTTGCCGGAGAGAAGTGTTATGCGTTCAGTTGTTTCATACGCGTTAATCGCCATTATTGGCGGCGTCGTTGGCGCGGCTGTCACACAGAGTGGCGATATTTACGACAAAGTGACACGTCATTTTGCAACCGAGCCACAGGAAGCCCCTGGATTCTGGAGCACCCCGGCGATTGAAGGTTATGGCAAAATTCATTACGAGCCTGATGCCGCGTTTAAACCGGTAGCGGGCCTGAGCAACAAAATTGTTTTCCAGATTACCCGAAGCGACGGCGCGATGACCGCACCGAATCTGGGACTGGAACGTGTGGCGCGCGTGGTCAATCTCTATATCGCCTCCGGCATTCCGGCGGACCAGCTGAAGTTTGTGGTTTCGGTTACGGGTGACGCGACACCTGCCATGCTGGATAACGCCCATTTCAAACAGTTTTACGGCATCGAAAATCCAAACCTGAAGCTGATTAATGAGCTGAATCAGGCGGGAGTGAAAGTCTCGGTCTGCGATCAGTCCGTGGCATTCCATCACTATCCGAATAACTGGATTGATAAATCAGTCGTCCATGCGCTTTCCAGTCCGACCACGGTATCCACCCTGCAAAACCAGGGGTACGCGTGGCTGGCAATGTAATTGATGTTTTAAACGACCGGGAGAAGAGTTAATGCGTCCAGCAGCGTTAGTAGTGATGGCAGCCGTAGCAGGATTTATTGGCGGCAATGTTTTACAGTTGCCGGAATTATTCGATAAGGTCAGCGGCAAAATGGCAGATAATAAACCTGAGCCCGCTGATTTCTGGAGTACGCCTGCGATTGATGGCTACGGCAAAATACATTATGTCGATACGCCGGCATTTAAACCCGGCACCACAGCGGGTCTGAGTAATAAAATTGTTTTCCAGATTAACCATAATGATGGCGATATTCGTAAGCCGAATCTGGGCCTGGAGCGTGTAGCGCGTGTCACCAACCTCTATTATGCAGCGGGTGTGCCACTCGACCAGCTGAAATTTGTGGTGTCGATCAACGGCGACGCGGTGTCGTCAGCGCTGAATAATGACCAGTTCAGCAAAGCCTACGGCGTGGATAACCCAAACCTGAAGCTGATCAGCGAACTGAAAAAAGCGGGCGTTCAGGTCACGATCTGCGACCAGTCCGTGGCGTTTCATCAGCTTGATCGCAACTGGATCGACCCGATGGTCACCCACACCATCTCCAGCGGCACCACCGTTGCCACCCTGGAAAACAGCGGTTACGCCTTCCTGATGCTTTAATTCTCCAGCAGCGGCGTCACTGCCGCTGTCACCTGCCAGTCAGATTCCTGTGATACGCCTGTCATATAACGCCGCTAGTTTACATCGCAATGAGATCGATCTCATTGACGATAAACGAGGCAGTCATGACCGATTTAATCAGCGTAGCCAGACTGGCAGGGGTTTCCCGCGCAACCGCGGCGCGCGCCTTTTCTGATCCCCATCTGCTCAAACCTGGCACGCTGCAAAAGGTGCTTGCCGCCTCAGAACAGATGGGCTTTCGCCCGAATCATATTGCCCGTCAGCTCCGTACCCAACACTCCACCACGCTTGGCGTTCTGCTGCCTTCACTGCTCAATCCGGTTTTTGCCCTGCAATTGCAGGCGATGGAGCAGCAGGCCCGGCAGGCTGGGTATGCGCTGCTGGTGGCAACCAGTGATTATCAGCCTGAGCGGGAAGCGGCTATTGTCGAACATATGCTGCACCAGCGTGTCGCCGGTCTGGTACTGACCGTGGCAGACGCCGACCGCAGTGCGCTGCTGCTGACGCTGGCGGCGGCGAAGATGCCTTTCGT
The DNA here is from genome assembly GCF_052045955.1 of Pantoea sp. 22096. NCBI lineage: Bacteria > Pseudomonadati > Pseudomonadota > Gammaproteobacteria > Enterobacterales > Erwiniaceae > Pantoea > Pantoea sp. 22096. The sequence goes on from NZ_JBQEPW010000001.1 coordinate 131,861, forward strand.
ACTGACCCACAACGTGCCGCAACAGCACGACTGGCCCGCACTGTGCGTCGACAATCGTAAAGCGATGACGGAAGCGACCGCCCATCTTATCTCGCTCGGCCACCGCCACATCGTGATGGCCGCTGGCCCGATGCAGCAATCTGACCGTGCGCGTCTGCGTTACCTCGGCTACTGCGAAGCCATGCAGCAGGCGGGTCTGACGCCGCGGGCAATGATTGAGATGCCCAGCCATATTCAGTCCGACTTCAGGCGGCTGCTGCCATTGATGAATGTCCCTTCGCCGCTGACTGCAGTGATTTGCAGTAACGATCTGCTGGCTATCAGCCTGCTGGGGGCTGCTGCGCGTGCCGGTGTCAGCGTACCGAATCAATTGTCAGTCATCGGCTTCGACGGCATTGAGCTGGGTGAACAGCTTTCACCGTCACTGGCCAGCGTGGTTCAGCCGATTGCGCTGATGGGCACGCGCGCCATCGATCTGCTTCTGAATCCGGCCGGTAAGATCCCCTTGCTGGCCCATCATTTACGGCTCGGGGAGAGTATCGCCCCGGCATTTCATGGCTCTTCTTCAGGGAAACATCATGTCACTCACCGTTAATATCAAACAGATCGTCAGTGCTGCGCTGCTGGCCGGTTGCTCGCTAACCAGTTCTTGGGCGCAGGCGGCGGAAAATGCTATCTGCTACAACTGCCCGCCAGAGTGGGCTGACTGGGCCACGCAGCTCCAGGCGATTGAAAAAGCGACCGGCATTCATGTGCCGCAGGATAATAAAAATTCGGGGCAGGCGCTGGCGCAACTGGTGGCGGAGAAAAACAATCCGGTCGCCGACGTGGTCTATTACGGCGTCAGCTTTGGTATTCAGGCTGTTAGTGCCGACGTGGTCAGCGCTTACAAACCCGCTAACTGGGATCAGATCCCGGCAGGCATGAAGGATCCGAATGGCAGGTGGGTGGCGCTGCACTCCGGCACCGTGGGGTTTATGGTCAATGTTGATGCGCTGGGTGGCGTGCCGGTGCCGCGTTCCTGGGATGATCTGCTGAAGCCGGAATATAAAGGTATGGTGGGATATCTGGATCCGGCCAGTGCTTTTGTGGGCTACGTCGCGGCCGTGGCAGTCAATCAGGCCAAAGGCGGCAGCCTGCATGACTTCACCCCGGCGATTAACTGGTTTAAGGCGCTGCAGCGCAACCAGCCGATTGTGCCTAAGCAGACCGCCTATGCGCGACTGATTTCAGGCGAAATCCCGATTCTGATCGATTATGACTTCAACGCCTATCGCGCCCGCTACAAAGATCACGCCAACGTCGGGTTTGTCATCCCGAGCGAGGGAACGGTTACGGTGCCGTACGTTATCAGCCTGGTGAAGAACGCGCCGCATCCGGCAAACGGTAAGAAAGTGATTGATTTCGTGCTGTCAGATGCCGGTCAGGCGATCTGGGCCAATGCCTGGCTGCGTCCGGTGCGTGCTGGGGCGATGTCAGCCGAGGCGAAGAAATATTTCCTGCCTGACAGCGATTATGCGCGTGCCCATACGGTCGATTATCAGCAGATGGCCGATGCGCAGAAAGGCTTCTCCGCCCGCTATCTGAGCGAGATCCGCTGATGTCACTCTCAGAAATCAATCCGTTTGCTGCTGGCGACTCAGTTCGCCACCGCCTTCGGCCGCTGGGGGCAAACTGGCCGTGGATGCTGCTGCCTGCGCTGCTGTTCTTTACTGCCTTCTGGCTATTGCCGTTTGCTCGTCTGTTACAGATCGGTATGACGGAGGATCGCACGACTCACCACAGCGGCTACTGGACGGTAATCAGCCAGCCGCAGTATCTGCAAAGCCTGCTGAATACCGTGCTGCTCTCGGCGGCGGTTACACTGGTGACGCTGCTGATTGCTGCGGTGGTGGGCTGCTTTCTGGCACGCCAGCGCTTTACCGGGCGCGGCATGCTGCTGGCGCTGCTGACCTTTCCGCTGGCCTTTCCGGGCGTGGTGGTGGGATTTCTGATGGTGATGCTGGCGGGGCGTCAGGGTGTTCTGGCGCAACTCAGCCTCAGCCTGTTTCATGAGCGCTGGGTTTTCGCCTATTCGCTCAGTGGCTTATTTATTGGCTATCTCTATTTTTCGCTGCCGCGCGCCATCGTGACGCTGGTGGCGGCCAGTGAAAAGCTGGACTGTTCACTGGAAGAGGCCGCCCGTTCGCTGGGGGCCAGCCAGTGGCGCATCATCGTCGACGTCATCATGCCAGGGCTGAAACCGGCGCTGTTCTCCTGTGGCGCGCTCTGTTTCGCCACCAGCATGGGGGCGTTTGGTACCGCATTTACCCTGGGCACAGAGCTGGCGGTGCTGCCGCTGACTATTTACGGCGAGTTCACCAATTACGCCAACTTTGCCACCGCAGCGGCGCTCTCGGTGGTGATGGGCGCGGTGGCCTGGCTGGCGCTGATGCTGGCTAATGGGCTTGCCCGTCGCAGGGAGCGTTCATCATGAAGCGCCGGGCTCTGTTCTGGCTGCAGGTGGCGATCACCAGCCTCACCGCGCTGTTTATGATCGTGCCGATCGTGCTCTCAATGCTGGCGGGCGTCACGCAGAACTATTTCGCGGGTCTGCGCAGCGGCCTGACGCTGAAGTGGGTGGAACTGGTGTGGCAGATGTATGCCGACACCTTCTGGCTGTCGCTGCTGATTGCGCTGAGCTGTCTGGCGGTGACGGTCATCGTGGGTGTACCCGCCGTCTGGGGCTTACTGAAGTCACCGTCGCGCTGGGCCTCACGCATCGAAGAGTGTCTGATGCTGCCGGTCGCGTTGCCGGGCCTGGCTACCGCGCTGGGGATCATTCTGCTTTATGGTCAGTTCAGCGCGTTGCGCGACAGCTGGCTCTTCATCCTGATCGGCCATGTGCTCTTTACACTGCCCTTTATGATCCGACCGGTGCTGTCGGTAATGCAGGCGATTGATCTGCCGCGTCTGGAAGAGGCCGCCGCCAGCCTGGGGGCGGGTTTCTGGCGTCGCTTTTTTACCGTGGTCGTCCCGAACTGTCGCAACGGCATTCTGGCGGGCGCGTTTATGGTGATCACGCTGTCGGTAGGGGAGTTCAATATCACATGGATGCTGCACACGCCCCTGACCAAAACCCTGCCGGTCGGGCTGGCCGACAGCTACACCTCGATGCGGCTGGAAGTTGGATCCGCCTACACCCTGATTTTTATCATGATGATTTTACCGCTGCTGCTGTTGCTCAACGCCTGTAATCACTGGCTGGAACGGCAATCAGCGCGGCAGCAGAGAGAGGAAACCTTATGAAAGAGGCTATCAACGTGACGCTGCGCCACTGCTCGCGTCGCTTCAATCAGCAGGTCGCGCTGCATCCGCTCGATTTGCGGGTTCACGCCGGTGAAACGCTGGTGCTGCTGGGGCCGTCGGGCTGCGGTAAAACCACGCTGCTGCGTATCATCAGCGGTCTGGAAAGCAGCGATCCACCGGGTGAGATCTGGTTTGATAAGCGTAACGTCACCGCGCTACCGATTGAGAAACGCAATGTCGGCATGGTGTTCCAGAACTACGCGCTGTTCCCGACGCTCAACGTGGCGCAGAACGTCGCCTATGGCCTGAAGGTGCAGGGCGTGCCGCGTGCTGAGCGTGAGGCGCGGGTGGCAGAGATGCTGGCGCTGGTTGATCTGACCCCTCTGGCACATCGCGCGATTGATAAGTTGTCCGGCGGGCAGAAGCAGCGTGTGGCCCTGGCTCGCGCGCTGGCCGCCCGGCCTAAAGTGCTGCTGTTTGATGAGCCGCTGGCGGCGCTTGATGCCAGGCTACGCGATCGACTGCGGCTGGAGATCGGTGCGCTGCTCAAACGGCTGGCGATCACCGCCGTTTACGTCACGCACGATCAGCAGGAGGCGATGGCGCTGGGCGATCGCATCGCGGTGATGGAGCAGGGCCGCCTGGTGCAGCTCGATACGCCGCAGGGCATTTATCAGCGCCCGGCTTCGCGCTTTGTGGCCGATTTTGTGGGGGCCATTAACTGCATTGCGCACGATCCCACGGGTCAGCCCCTGCGTTTTTGCCGCCCGGAAGATGTACTGCTGGCCGACGACACGCGTTATCCGCAGCGCGGCGTAGTGGTGGGCAGCACGTTTCTCGGCGCTTCGCAGCGCTTACTGATCGATATCGGGCTGGATAGCCCCATTCAGGTAGAACGTCATGCGCGCGAAATCTGGCAGGCCGGGCAGCGCATCAGCTGGTCGCTGACCAGTCAGGCCGCGCTGGAATTCAGTTGCTAAGGAGTCTGTTGTGTCAGTTCAACCCACAGTGATCGCCCAAATCAGCGATCTGCATATCAAGGCCAATGGCCGCCTCTCGTACAAACAGGTCGATACCCATGCGGCATTGTTGCAGGTGATCGACACCCTTAATGCGCTGCAGCCGCGGCCAGATGTGGTGGTGATGACCGGCGACCTGGTCGATTTTGGCAGGCCTGAAGAGTACCAGACACTGCGGGAAGCTTTGCAACGCCTGCGATTGCCATTTTACCTGATGGCGGGCAATCACGACGACCGCGAGGCGCTGCGTGCTGCTTTCCCGGATCACACCTATCTGCAGGCGGGACCCACCCTGAACTGGCAGCTTTGCGTCGGCGGCGTCAGGCTGCTGGCGCTGGACTCCAGCGTGCCGCAACAGCCATGGGGTGAGCTGGACGAACACCAGTTGCAATGGCTGGATCAGGCACTGAGCGCGGCTGCCGAACAGCCCACGCTGGTGATGCTGCATCATCCTCCTTTTGCCTGCGGCATTGCCCATATGGACCTGCAACGGTTACGTCATCCGGAGGCCCTTGAGGCGATCATTGCCCGCCATCCGCAGGTTGAGCGGGTGTTATGCGGTCATCTGCATCGCAGTCTGCAGACCCGCTTTGCCGGCACGCTGGCCTGTGTTGCACCGGGCGTATCGCATCAGGTGGCGCTGGATCTGCATCCCAGAGGGCCGGCTCACTTTATTCTGGAGCCGCCCGGCTTTTTGCTTCATTGCTGGCAACCCGGCCAGGGACTGGTCACGCATCAGTGTGCGATTGGCCGCTTTTCGGGACCCTGGCCTTTTTACGATAGTCAGGGATTAATCGATTAGTGCCAGTCAAACCTGGATTCTCAGGCGTGAAATTTGTCTTAATGCTGCTCAAAAATGCCGACACCGTGTAGACTTAAACCCGGATATCAGGGCTTCTGGCACACATTAAAAAAATAATCAGGCATTGACGACATGACATTTATCTCCAGGGCGGCGACGCCATGCTAAAGCTCTTTCGGCCCAAGGCCGATTTGCGCAATCTGATCGCCCTGCTGGTGATTGTCAGCATTGTTATCACGCTCGCGAATACGCTTTATGCCACCTGGCGGGTTCAGCGCCAGGTGCTGATTGACACCACGCTTGAGGCCAACCGGGCCTATGCCGCCAAGCTGGCCTCAACCAGTGAGATTTTCTTCCAGCTGGCGCAGTCACAGCTGCACTACAGCGCAAATCAGCTCAGCCGCGACTTTAATAATGAGGCGCTGCTGGAAAGCGAAGTCAGCCGCCTGCGCGAGCAGACCAGCAGTTTCAACTCAGTAGCGATAGTGGATGCGCAGGGCGTGATCAAAGCGATTTCGCCAGAGTCGTTGCCCCTGAAAGGCATGCACCTGACCAGCGACGCCTCACGGGAAGCGCTGACCCTGCGCCAGCCAGGCATCAGTAAACCCACCCTTTCTGCCGCCAACAATTTGCTGGTGTTTGTCTCCTGGCCTGTCTGGAGTGCCGATGGCGACTATCTGGGCTACATCGGCGGCACCATCTATCTGAAGAAAAAAAGCATTCTGAATGCGCTGCTGGGTGAGCAGTTTTACCGGGATGGCACCACGGTCTATGTGCTCGACAGTAATAATGAAGTGTTGTATCACCCGAACCGGCAACTGGTGGGTAAAACGCTGCCGGCCATTGTCAGTCCACGCGATGAGCAGACCAATGGCTCGCTGATGCTTGCCGGTCCGGGTGAGTCAGCTCAGCTGGCGGGCTTTGCGATCGTGCCGACTACCGGCTGGACGGTGGTGGCGCTCAAGCCGATTAACGTCACGCTGGATCCGCTGTCGGGCCTGTTAATAAAAGTCCTGACAAACTCGGTGCCGTTTGCGCTGCTGACTCTGCTGGTAGCCGTGGTTCTGGCGCGGCTGATAGCCCGACCACTCTTCCAGCTGGCCCGCAAAGCCAGCCGGATGGATGCGCAGGGGGTATCAAAAGAGATTGGTGGCATCACCGCCTGGTATTTTGAGGCGGCTCAGGTCAAACGTGCACTGCTCACTGGTATTAGTCTGGTGCAGGACAAGATTGGCCGTCTTAGCTCGGAAGCGCAGACCGATCCGCTGACCCAGTTGCTCAATCGCCGTGGTCTGAACGCGGTGCTGGAGTATTACCGTACGTTGCGCCAGCCTTTCTCGGTGCTGGCTCTGGATATCGACCACTTCAAAAACGTCAACGACAGCTGGGGTCATGATGTCGGTGACCGGGTGATTCAACAGGTGGCGAGCACGCTGCGTGCCAGCGCCCGTCAGTCTGATGTGGTGTGTCGCAACGGCGGAGAGGAGTTTCTGATGCTGCTGCCGGGCACGGCCCTGGATGAGGCACAGATCATCGCAGAGCGCGTACGGCTGGGTATTGCCGAAGCCTGGCTTACGGATGTAGGACGAATTACCTTGTCTATTGGCGTTGCGGCATGGAATGGCACCCAGGATACCGGGCTGGAAACGAGTCTGAAACAGGCGGATGCGGCGCTCTACGCGGCGAAAAATGCCGGGCGAAACTGCGTTATCGTAGCCGCAGCTTAATCACACAAATAGCGGATATTTTTTTACGGCAGGGAAGCGTGAAAGGAAATAAGATAAGCAGGGCGCGGTGGTCGGGCTACCGCGCCCCTCAACATCAGGCTGACTTAACGTAATCCAGCACCATGTCGTGGTGATTCGAGGTCTTAAAGTTATCAAACACTTTCTCAATCCTGCCTTCAGCGTCAATCAGGAAGCTGATGCGATGAATGCCGTCATAGGTTTTCCCCATAAAGGTTTTTTCACCCCAGACGCCAAACGCCTGGCAGACTTCATGATTTTCATCTGACAGCAGTGTGAAGTTCAGCAGCTCTTTTTCGACAAACTTTGACAGTTTTTCCGGTTTGTCAGTGCTGATACCCAGGACTTCCACGCCCGCTTTTTTCAACTCATCCATGTTGTCACGCAGACCGCACGCCTGCACGGTACAGCCTGGCGTCATCGCTTTCGGGTAGAAGTACACCAGAACGCGCTGTCCCTGGAAGTCGGTCAGATTCACGTGTTCGCCGTCCTGGTCGGGCAGGCTAAATGCAGGTGCAGTATCTCCGGCTTTCAGTGGATTCATCACATCTCTCCATTTTCTTATTCAGGCTGTGGGTAATACACCATCCGGGCCGAAACGACCAGAGGGAACATTACCATCAGGGGGTATTTCACCACATAGCCGATCACGCGTCAGGCATGTGGAGAAATAGCTCCGGTTTATTAACTAAAGCTTAGCGTACCGCGCTGACAGATTCGCTGCTGTCGGCGTCAGACACACTGTAGAGACGCAGCGTTCCCTGCGCATTCAGCTCCTGACACAGGGTATTAAAAGCCTGCTCAAAAGTGGTGCCACTGGTTCGTGTCGGACTGTGGGCGGTCATTTGAATATAGAGCGTTGGTGGCAAATTGTGTTGCGCGGGTGTGATACGCGACACCAGTTCGGCCACATTCATCTGATGCTTATCAATAAGATCGGTAAAGCGTTCAATAATATGCGGCGAGTCGGCCACTTCCACCTGAATGAACGCGGTATCGGGCATCGGCGGACGAACCCCGGCGTTGGTGCGCTTCATGACGATAAGCAGCTCCAGCTCTGCGCCTTTCAGCGGCAGCGTCGATTCAATCAGCGTAATTGCGTTCCAGCTGCCCGACAGCAGCATGATAAAGGTGAACTCATCCCCAAGCATGGCAAGACGGCTATCTTCAATATTGCAACCGCAGCTGCTGACGTGTCGGGTAATCGTATTGACGATACCCGGCCGGTCAACACCGAGCGCGGTGATCACCAGATGATGGGGCTGAGATTGCGGCAAAATGGCTTTTCCTCTGCTTTCGCTAATAACCATAAGGTAAACATAAAAAAAACTGCTGACAAGCGCGGGAATGGCGTGGCTTGCTTGCTTTTCCCTAAGTGTAAAACGTACCATGAAGCACTTGTTTGTCGAGGGGATCGCCAATGTTTACGGGAAGTATTGTTGCACTCGTTACGCCAATGGATGACAGCGGTAATGTCTGCCGGTTGAGTCTGAAAAAACTGATTGATTATCACGTCGCCAGCGGCACCGCGGCGATCGTTTCCGTCGGCACCACAGGCGAATCTGCAACCCTGAGCCATGAAGAACATGGTGATGTGGTGATGCTGACCCTGGAACTGGCCGATGGCCGTATTCCGGTGATTGCCGGAACCGGTGCAAATGCCACCGCTGAAGGCATCTCTCTGACGAAGCGTTTTGAAAATTCCGGCGTAGTGGGTTGCCTGACCGTGACGCCTTATTACAATCGTCCGACGCAGGAAGGGCTGTTCCAGCACTTTAAAGCGATTGCGAATAGCACCAGCCTGCCGCAGATGCTGTATAACGTTCCCTCGCGTACCGGTTGTGACATGCTGCCGGAAACCGTTGCCCGCCTGGCCGAAATTAAAAATATTATCGGAATCAAAGAGGCAACCGGGAACTTATCGCGGGTTAGTCAGATCCAAGAGCTGGTTAATGAAGACTTTATTCTGGTGAGTGGCGATGACGCGACTGCGCTGGACTTTATGCAACTGGGCGGCAAAGGCGTCATTTCGGTGACCGCAAATGTGGCTGCACGTGAGATGGTCGAGCTGTGTCAACTCGCACAGCAGGGCAATTTCGTTGAGGCACGCCGCCTGAATCAGCGTCTGATGCACCTGCACCAGACGCTTTTCTGTGAACCCAATCCTATCCCGGTGAAATGGGCTGCGAAACAGCTAGGATTAATCGCTAACGACACGCTGCGTCTGCCAATGACGCCACTGACTGCAGCCGGCCAGCCGAAAGTGGAGCAGGCGCTGGTGAAAGCGGGTTTGCGATAATTTAGGGAGTTTGAATGAATTACTCAGTAAAGCGGTCAACAGTAGCCACAGTAGTCGGGCTTTCTACTCTGATGCTGTTGTCGGCCTGTTCAAGCGATCAGCGTTATAAGCGCCAGGTCAGCGGTGACGAATCTTATCTTGAAGCCAGCCAGTTAAGTGAACTGAAAGCACCAGCCGGTATGATCCTGCCGGTTCAGCGTGGTGACTATGATGTGCCGCGCACCAGCAGCCAGGCACCAACCGGCAAGCAGCTCGACATCCGTCCGCCAGCCCAGCCGCTGGCGCTGATGAACGGGACTCGCGCGCAGTTCAGCAACAATACCGGTGCGCTGATGATCGACAACAGCCGCGGTTCAGTCTGGTCACGGGTCGTTAACGTCGTTGAGTCAAACAAATTCCCGATTGCTTCACGTAACGATGCCGGTCAGCAGCTGACGACCGACTGGGTGCAGTGGAACCGTGCTGATGAAGATCAGCAGTATCGTGGCCGCTATCAGATCAGCGTGCAGTCGCAGAGCTATCAGCAGCAGCTTACCGTGCGCCTGCTGGAGCTGCAGCAGGATGGTAAAACCATTACGTCGCCTGTGCAGATCCAGCGTTACACCGCGCAGATGATGAATGAAATCAGCAGCGGTCTGGACAAAATTGATACCGCCAGTGAAAACGCGGCATCAGGTCGGGTAAGTGGTGCTATTGATGTGCAGAGCGGCGCAGATGACACCGGTCTGCCCATGCTGATTCTGCGTACGCCATACAATGTGGCATGGCAGCGTTTACCAGATGCGATGAAACGCGTTGGAATGGAAGTGACCGATACCACCCGCTCAACCGGCAGTATGAAGGTGACTTACAAGTCACCGGGCAGCAGCGACTGGGATTCAGTGGGTGCAAAAGATCCGGAATTACCAAACGGTGATTACAAAGTGCAGGTCGGCGATCTCGACAACCGCACCAGCCTGCAATTCATCGACCCGAAAGGGCATGTGCTGACCCAGTCGCAGAACGATGCGCTGGTGGCCGTGTTCCAGGCGGCGCTGAACAAATAAAGTTGCCTCAGGCCGGAGATTCTCCGGCCTTTTTATTTTGTTTTTGGCATACTAGCGCGCGGCGAAGTAAACGATTGCGTCAAGGCAATCGCCGCAGCGGCACTGGTCGCTGAACACCCGTTATTTCAAGTCTGGAGTGAACAAGATGCAAAAGCGAGCTGAGTTGTATCGCGGTAAAGCGAAAACTGTATATAGCACCGATAACCCGGATCTGCTGATACTCGAATTCCGCAACGATACGTCAGCAGGTGATGGTGCCCGAATCGAGCAGTTTGATCGCAAAGGAATGGTTAACAACAAGTTTAACCACTTCATTATGACCAAATTGCAGGAAGCAGGTATCCCGACCCAGATGGAAGCGCTGCTGTCCGATACCGAAGCGCTGGTGAAGAAGCTGGAGATGGTGCCGGTTGAGTGCGTGGTGCGTAACCGTGCCGCAGGCTCGCTGGTAAAGCGTCTGGGCGTGGAAGAGGGCATTGTGCTCAATCCGCCGCTGTTTGATCTTTTCCTGAAAGATGATGCAAAACACGACCCGATGGTCAACGAATCTTACTGCGAAACCTTTGGCTGGGTCAGCAAACAGAACCTGGCGCGGATGCAGGAGCTGACCTTTAAAGCCAACGAGGTGCTGAGCAAACTGTTCGACGATGCGGGCCTGATTCTGGTCGACTTCAAACTGGAATTTGGTCTGTTTAACGGCGAAGTGACGCTGGGCGATGAGTTTTCGCCAGACGGTGCACGCCTGTGGGACAAAGAGACGCTGGATAAAATGGACAAAGACCGTTTCCGTCAGAGCCTTGGCGGCGTGGTTGAAGCCTATGAAGCGGTGGCACAGCGATTGGGCGTAAAACTCGACTGAGTTTGCCTGCAGCGCAGAAAGAAAGCACACAGAACAAGGAGAGCCCCGGCTCTCCTTTTTTCATTTCAGGGTAAAGCTGGTGATTGCCCCGTCACACAACTAAAATCATGCCATCTGAAAAATGACTGAGGGAATACAGCATGCGCTGGCAAGGGCGTCGCGAAAGCGACAATGTAGAGGACCGTCGCGATCAATCGTCCGGTTTAGGTGGCGGAGGCCGCCAGATTCGTCTGCCGCGTGGCAAAGGCGGTATCGTATTGCTGATCGTGGTGGCAGTCGCCGGTTATTACGGATATGACCTGACCGGACTGCTGACGGGGGGGGACGTCGCACCGACCAGCCAGCAGCAACAGCGCAGCGTCAGTGCCAATGATGACGAGGCCGCGAAATTCACGAAAGTGATCCTGGCTACAACGGAAGACACCTGGGGCAAACTGTTCCAGCAGATGAACAAACAGTATGTGGCGCCGAAGCTGGTGATGTATCGCGGTGCAACCCGCACCGGCTGCGGAACCGGACAGTCTGTGATGGGACCGTTCTACTGTCCTGCCGATCAGACCGTCTACATCGACCTCTCTTTCTATGACGAGATGAAAACTAAGCTGGGTGCAGGCGGTGACTTCGCCCAGGGCTACGTCGTCGCGCATGAAGTTGGCCATCATGTCCAGAAACTGCTGGGCATTGAGCCGAAAGTGCGTGAAATGCAGCAGGGTGCCAGCGAGAAGCAGGTGAATCAGCTCTCCGTCAAAATGGAACTGCAGGCGGACTGTTTTGCGGGTGTCTGGGGACACTATATGCAGAAGGAAAACGTTCTTGAAGCAGGCGATCTGCAGGAAGCGCTGAATGCCGCTGAGGCGATTGGCGATGACCGTCTGCAGCAGAAAGGTCAGGGCCGCGTCGTGCCGGACAGCTTCACCCACGGTACTTCTGAGCAGCGCTACACCTGGTTTAAGCGCGGGTTTGATGGTGGCGATCCAGGACAGTGCAACACCTTCGCCAGCAACTGATGAACCCAACGCAGCTTATGCAACAGGCCGGTGTGCGTCGTCTGGCAGTCATCAGCGGCGACCCGGCCTGGTGCTTAGATCGGGCTGCGGCGTGGCGTGGAGCGCTGCCAGGCGACTGGCTGGCGCTGAGTCCGGCGCCACTATTTTCTGATTCATCTGACGAGTCAGCTCTGCACAGGCCGCCTGGCGCGGTACGCACGCTGCTGGGACGCGAGTTCCATCATGCGATATTCGATGCACGCCAGGGCTTTCATGCCGAGGCTTTCGCTGCGCTGGCCGGTACGCTGACCGCCGGTAGCTGGCTGCTGCTGCTGGTGCCGCCCTGGCAAGCGTGGCCGCAACAGCCTGACAGCGACAGCCTGCGCTGGGCGGACGTCGCTGAACCCATCTCAACCCCTCTTTTTGTTCACCACCTGCAACAGCTGATCCTGGCGGATGACCAGGTGCTGCTGGAGCGGCAGCATCAGCCCTGCCGTTTTCCGGCGCAGCCGGACTGGCCGCAGTGGCACTGTCAGGCACCACAGCAGCAGCAGGCGATCCTCGATAAGCTGATCGCGCTGCCCTCGGGTATCGCCGTACTGACCGCTGCCCGTGGACGGGGTAAATCGGCGCTGGCGGGAATGCTGGCCCGGCAAAACAGACATTGCCTGGTGACGGCACCGGCCAAAGCCTCAACAGAGGTGCTGGCTGCTTTTGCCGCTGAGCATTTTCACTTTATGGCACCTGATGCACTGCTGGCGCAGGAGACGCCGCCACCGGCGGAGTGGCTGATTGTGGATGAAGCCGCGGCGATCCCGGCCCCGCTGCTGCAGGCGCTGGTCAGCCGCTATCCCCGCATATTGCTCACCACCACCGTTCAGGGCTATGAAGGCAGCGGGCGCGGCTTTATCCTTAAATTCTGCGCCGGGCTTACCGGGGTTCACTATTTCACACTGGATGAGCCGCTACGCTGGTCGCGTTTTGATCCGCTGGAGCAGTGGCTGAATCAGGCGCTGCTGTTTGACGATGCCAGCGCCAGTGCGCCTGATACTCTGGTAACACCGCATCGTGTTGAACGTCACGATTTCAGCGCGCTTGAAGCCGCTTACCGTCTGCTCACCAGCGCGCACTATCGCACGTCGCCGCTTGATCTGCGCCGCCTGCTGGATGCACCAGGTATGCAGCTGTGGCGGGCGGGCAATGCACCTGCGTTACAGGGCGCGCTCTGGCTGGTGGAGGAGGGCGGTCTTGAACCTGAGCTGGCGCAGGCGGTCTGGGCGGGCATCCGGCGACCGCGCGGCAATCTGGTTGCGCAGTCGCTGGCAGCCCACGCCGGTCTGGCTGAGGCGGCAACCCTGCGCTCGCAGCGCATCAGCCGGATTGCCGTGGCGGCGGAGAGCCGTCGTCGGGGAACCGGACAGCAGCTTGTTGCGGCGGCGGTTAATGCGGCTGCCGATCACGACTACCTCTCTGTCAGCTTCGGCTACACTGAATCACTCTGGGCGTTCTGGCGTGCCTGTGGCTTTGCTCTGGTGCGGATTGGCAGTCAGCGCGAAGCCAGCAGCGGCTGTTACGCGGCGATGGCCATATTGCCCTGTTCTGCTGCGGGTGAGGCACTGACGCGCCGGGCAGCAGAACAGCTGGCGCGTGACTGGCCGCGATTGCAACAGCATATCGCGCTGGAACTGCAGTTTGATAAGACCACAGATGATGGATTGATCGCTCAGGATAACCATCTGGCCATCGGTTTCGCCTGGGCGCAGCGGCCACTGGAGGCGAGCCTGCCGGTATTGCAGCGCCTGGTTGAGTCCAGTGCCGTCTCCGTACCGCTGCTGGCCTCCGCGGTTGCTGCACCTGATGCGCTAAGCGACCTGGCCCGGCAGGCGGGCTTAAGCGGCCGCAAAGCGCTGATAGCTAAGCTACGTCAGCAGGCGGCTTCAGCCCTCGAAAGCCTGGGCGTTACTGCTGACGCGCTGCATCTGCCGTTGAAATAATTCGACCAGCTGGTTCAAATTATCCCCATATCATTTTGTGCCAGGCGGCGTAGAGTGAACACAGGAGGTCAACATGACACTGAAATATGTAATCGTTCAACAGCCTGCCACCACCGCACAGCTGTTTCTGCTCTATCACGGCGTTGGCGACAACCCGGATTCAATGGGTGAGATTGGCAACTGGTTTGCGAAAACTTTTCCCGACGCGCTGGTGGTTTCCGTCGGTTCACCCGGCGTGGTTCGTCAGTGGTTTGGCGAGACTGACCTGCACGATCAGACTATCCAGCAGCGGGTTGATGCGGCAATGCCGCAGTTTGTTGCGTCGGTGCGTCACTGGCAGAAAAAGAGCGGCGTGCGGCCGGAAGCGACAGCCTTAATCGGTTTTTCGCAGGGCGGCAGTATGGTGCTGGAAGGGGTTAAAGCCCATCCGGACCTGGCAGGTCGCGCAGTGGTGTTTAATGGCCGATTTATTACCCTGCCGGAAAAGGCCACTACCCGCACCACGATTCACCTGATCCACGGTGATTATGATGAACAGATCCCGCTTCACCATGCCCGGGAGGCGGAACAGCGGCTGACCGCCTGCGGTGGCGACGTGACACTCGATATCGTTGACGATCTGGCGCATGCCATCGATCACCGCAGCATGGAGCTGGCGCTGAATCATCTGCGCTATACGGTGCCAAAACGCTACTTTGATGAGGCGTTAAGCGGCGCAAAACCGGGTGACGATGACGTTATCGTGATGATGTAAAAAAGCCCCTGCAGTGCAGGGGCTTTTTCATTTACTTCTTCTTCGGCCAGTTGTCGTCGTCATCCCATTTATCGTTGAAATCACGATGCGGTGGCAGGTCAGGTTTGTTATCCATAAATTTTTTGTGATCGATGCGTTTCAGATCTTTATAAACATTCATCAACACACCAACCATCAGCAGGATCACCAGGATCCACCAGTAATCTTTAATAAATTCCATTTGATGCTCCTTAACATCGCCGTCAGGCGATCAGTTGTTCCATGATGCGCTGGTACATCCGGCTCAGCATCTGCAGGTCGGAGGCTTTCACACACTCATTGATTTTGTGAATGGTGGCATTCACCGGCCCCAGCTCCACCACCTGCGCGCCCATCCGGGCTATAAACCGGCCATCAGAGGTGCCGCCCGTGGTCAGCAGCTGCGGCTTAATTTCATTATAGTGCGCTACAGCTTTCACGACGGCATCCACCAGCTTACCGCGTGAGGTCAGGAAGGGCTGCCCCGAAAGTTTCCACTCGATGGTGTAACGCAGCTGATGACGATCCAGCAACTCTGCGACCCGCTGACGGATCATCTCATCGGTGAGTTCGGTGCTGAAGCGGAAGTTGAACTGCACAAACAGCTCGCCGGGGATCACATTGTTGCTGCCGGTGCCCGCCTGGACATTAGCAATCTGCATGCTGGTGGCCGGGAAGAACTCATTTCCCTGATCCCACTCCGTCGCGACCAGCTCAGTCAGCGCAGGCATCGCCCGGTGAACCGGATTATCCGCCAGATGCGGATAGGCGACGTGGCCCTGCACACCGTGTACCGTCAGGTTGGCGGTAATTGAGCCGCGCCGGCCATTCTTCACCACGTCACCGACGACTTCCGTACTGGAAGGCTCGCCGACCAGGCAATAGTCCAGGCGTTCGCGACGCGCCATCAGCCGCTCAACCACTTTAACCGTGCCGTTGGTCCCACTGGCCTCTTCATCAGAGGTAATCATAAAGGCGAGGCGGCCCCGATGATGGGGACGCACCGCCACAAAACGTTCGGCGGCCACCACCATGGCCGCCAGCGAGCCTTTCATATCAGCCGCGCCACGGCCAAACAGCATGCCATCGCGGATGGTCGGTTCAAATGGCGGGTTGATCCAGCGACTGGCATCGCCAGGCGGCACCACATCGGTGTGACCGGCAAACGCCAGCGTTTCACCTTCGCCACGGGTGGCCCAGAAATTCAGGGTATCGTCGATGTTCATCGTTTCAATCTTAAAGCCAATGGCTTCAAGACGGGCGATCAGCAGAGCCTGACATCCGGCATCATCGGGGCTGAGAGAGGGGCGACGAATAAGCTGCTGCGTCAGCTCAATGACCGGGCAAAACATATTATGACTTCTCCTGAATAGCATTCTGATAGGTGGCTTCGCTGAAACCGGCGAGCAGGGAGCCATCCGGGGTGCGCAACAGCGGACGCTTAATCATGGCGGGATGCGCCAGCATCAGCGCCCTGGCGCTGCTGGCATCGTTAACCGCTTCACGATCAGCCTCGGGCAGTTTACGCCAGGTCGTGCCGCGTGTGTTAATCAGGGCTTCATAGCCCAGCGCATCGATAAATTCCTGCAGCAGGGCATCGCTCAGGCCATCGGCACGGTAGTCGTGAAAGTGATAATCAATACCTGCATCTGTCAAAAAGCGCCGGGCTTTTTTTATGGTGTCGCAATTTTTAATCCCGAACATCACCCACTGCGTGCTCATTGCCCGATCCTTATTGTCCTGTGAGAAGAGAAAGCTGAAAAAAGCAGCCAAAGCGCGAGTTTAGCATAGTGTAATCGGTTGCGGCATCCGCGCTGGCGCGGGAATCAGGCCGGGTGTCCTGCACGCCGTCTCTTAATTTCCCCTCGGGTAAACGCTATCAATTACGCAGGCAATTATTACCCTGCTTATCGATGCGTGCTTAAGAATTTCGCCATGTTGATAAAATAGTCTACCGCTGGGCTTAAAATAAATTATTTTCAATGAGGTTAAGGAGTTGCTGAAATGTGCGTCAGCCTCCAGAATCAGCAACATTCATGTTTTTGTGAGGCTTGCCGATAGGTATAACAGGTGTAAACGTATTCACCTGCTTAAAAAAAGCGCGTAATATTGTCAGCACAATAAGAGAGGGCATTATGATTGACACTGAAATGGGAACCTGGAAAGAATTTATCGAAGCGATGTTACGCAACAAGTAATACGCTCAGAAAAAAGCAGGTCATTCCCACTTGCTGGAATTCTTACCACACACAGAAATAAAGCGGCCACTGAGTTCAGTGGCCGCTTTTTATTTAGCGTTAGTCGTGCAGTTTCTCTTTAAGCGGGAAGCGACGGCGGACCAGCACAAAGAACAGCGGCACAAAAAAGATCGCCAGCAGTGTGGCGGAGATCATCCCGCCCATCACGCCGGTTCCCACGGCGTGCTGGCTGCCGGAACCTGCACCGCTACTGATTGCCATCGGCAGCACCCCAAAAATAAAGGCCAGCGAGGTCATCAGAATCGGCCGCAGACGCTGACGCGATGCCTCCAGCGTGGACTCCACCAGTTCACGGCCTTTGCTGTTAATCTCATTAGCAAACTCAACAATCAGGATGGCGTTTTTGGCGGATAGCCCCACGACCGTCAGCAGGCCAACCTGGAAATAGACATCATTCTCCAGCCCGCGCATCCAGGTGGCGATAAGCGCGCCCACCACACCCAGCGGCACCACCAGCATTACCGAGAACGGGATCGACCAGCTCTCATACAGCGCGGCCAGGCAGAGGAACACCACCAGCAGCGAAATCGCATAAAGCGCTGGAGCCTGCGAGCCGGAGAGCCGTTCCTGATAAGAAGCACCGGTCCACTGGAACCCGACACCCAGCGGCAGCGCATTGACCAGCTTTTCCATTTCATCCATCGCCGTACCGCTGCTGACGCCATTCGCCGCTTCGCCGACAATCTCCAGCGACGAATAGCCGTTGTAACGTTCAAGGCGTGGTGAACCGGTCTCCCAGCGGCTGGTGGCAAACGCGGAGAAGGGCACCATTTTGCCGCTGCTGTTGCGCACGTACCACTTGTTGATGTCGTCCGGCAGCATGCGGAATTCGGCGGCGGCCTGCACATAGACCTTTTTTACCCGCCCCCGATCCAGGAAGTCATTCACATAGCTGGAGCCCCACGCGGTAGTCAGGGTGTCGTTGATGGTGTCCAGCGACACGCCCAGCGCCTGCGCTTTGCGGGCATCCACATCAATCTGCAGCTGCGGGTTGTCATCCAGTCCATTGTGCCGTACCCGCGATAGCGACTTATCGTTGCCCGCCATCTCCAGCAGTTTGTCGCGCATCGCCATCAGTTGCGTATGACCGATACCCGCGTGATCCTGTAGCTGCATGTCAAAGCCGGAGCTGCTGCCCATGCCGGTAATGGCGGGCGGACTGCTGGCAATCACCCGCCCCTCTTTAATTTTCTGAAACGCCTGAGTCGCACGATCGATAATGGCGAATGAGGTGCGATCGGCACCTGGCCGATTTTCCCAGTCTTTCAGCCGCACAAACAGACGTGCCACATTCTGCCCATTGCCGCCCGGGCCGGCCCCGATGGTAGAGAACACCGACAGCACGTTGGCCTTCTCCTCAGTGAGATAATAGTGTTCAACTTTCGCGACCACGCTGGCGGTTTGCTCAAGCGTTGCGCCCGCCGGAAGCTGAACCTGAGTCAGGAAGACGCCGCGATCTTCCAGCGGCAGAAACGAGGTTGGCAGACGCAGAAACAGAAACGCCATCAGGCCGATAATGCCGAGATAGAGCAGCAGCCAGCGACCGCCCCTGCGCAGAATGCCTGCAACGCCGCGCTGATAGCGGTCAGCATTGCGATTGAAGTGACGATTGAACCAGCCGAAGAAACCGCGACGCTCAGGCTGCTCGCCCTTCACCACGGGTTTCAGCAACGTGGCACACAGCGCCGGTGTCAGGATCATCGCGACCAGCACCGACAGCACCATTGCCGAAACAATGGTGATGGAGAACTGACGGTAAATCGCGCCGACGGTACCGCCAAAAAATGCCATCGGCACAAACACCGCAGAGAGCACCAGCGCGATACCGACCAGTGCGCCCTGAATCTGGCCCATCGATTTTCGCGTGGCGGCACGCGGCGAGAGCCCCTCTTCGTGCATGATACGTTCGACGTTCTCCACCACGACGATGGCATCGTCTACCAGCAGCCCTATCGCCAGCACCATGGCAAACATGGTCAGGGTATTGATACTGAACCCGCAGGCATAGAGCACGCTGAAGGTACCGAACAGCACGACCGGCACGGCAATGGTCGGGATTAACGTGGCACGGAAGTTCTGCATAAACAGGTACATCACGCCGAAGACCAGCACGATCGCCTCCAGCAGCGTCTTCACCACATCGGTGATCGACGCTTTAACGAACGGCGAGGTTTCATAGGCAATTTTCGCTTCCAGACCGTGCGGGAAGTAGTGCGACAGCTCCTCTATACGTGCACGGACCAGCTTATCGGTGTTCATCTCGTTGGCACCGGACGCAAGTTTTACGCCCAGGCCTGACGCGGGCTGGCCGTTATAGCGGCTCAGATAATCATACTTCTCCGCGCCCAGCGCCACGGTGGCGACATCACCCAGCGTCACCACAGAACCGTCGGGATTGTTCTTCAGCGTAATGGCCCGGAACTGCCCGGGGGTCTGCAGCATCGACTGGGCATTCACCGTCGCGTTCAGCGCCTGCTTCTCTACGGATGGCAGACCACCGACCTGACCCACGGCAACCTGAGTGTTCTGCGACTGAATTGCACTGACCACATCGTCGGTGGTCAGCGCGTAGGCGATCAGTTTGTTAGGGTCGAGCCAGATGCGCATCGCGTATTGCGAGCCGTAAGCGTCTACCTGGCCGACACCATCAATACGGCTCAGCGGATCCTGAATATTACTGGCGACATAGTCTGAAATATCCTGCTTATCCATACTGCCGTCGGTTGAGACGAAAGCGACCATCAGAATATTGCTGTCACCGGTTTTATTGACCGTTACGCCCTGCGACTGAACCGCCTGCGGCAATTTGCGCAGCGCTGACTGCAACTGGTTCTGAACCTGCTGACGGGCTTCATCGGGATTGGTCCCGGCGGTAAAGGTGAGGGTGATCTGTGCCTGACCCGTGTTGCTGCTGTTCGAGGACATGTACATCAGATTATCGATGCCGGTCATGTTCTGCTCGATAACCTGAGTAACGGTGTTCTCCAGCGTCTGGGCGGATGCGCCGGGGTAGTTGGCGGTGATGCGCACGTTGGGTGGTGCCAGATCGGGATACTGTTCAACAGGCAGCGAAATAATCGAAAGCGTGCCGCACAGGCACAGCAGAATCGCCAGAACCCAGGCAAAGATGGGACGGTCGATAAAGAAATTCGACATTAAATCGACACTCCTCAGGGACTTTCATAAGCGTTCAGGCCCACCGGCAACGGGCGCACTGGCCGACAAACCGGATGGTTTTTGCCACGATTTTCCGCCGCCATTTACTCTACGTGCGGCAGCGGGGGAAATCGTGGAGAAATTGAGGAGAAAATGTAAATTCGTTGGCTATTTGCGGCTTTCAAGCCACATTACCGTGGCAGCGACGCGTGAGCGGACATCCAGCTTACGCAGCAGGTTGCGGATATGCACTTTTACGGTCTCTTCAGAAATGTGCAGAATAGCCGCGATCTCTTTGTTCGACAGGCCGCGCGCCACCTCCTGCAGCACGTCGCACTCGCGCCCGGTGAGCTGACGCAGGGGATCGGCACTGTGCTGGCGATTAGCCAGATAACGGGCCACGCCTTCACTGAAGACCTTTTCACCCTGCGATGCCTGCAGAATATGCCCCAGCAGGATTTCCGGCTCGCTGTCCTTAAGCAGATAGCCATCGGCACCCGCATCCACCATGGCGAAGATATCACTGCGGGCATCAGAGACCGTCAGGACCAGAATGCGTGAACTGATCCCTTCATGGCGCAACGCCTTCAGCGTATCCAGCCCGGACATACCTTTCATATTCAGGTCGAGCAGAATAATATCGGGTTCCTGACGGCGGGCCTCGGCCAGCGCTTCCGTGCCGTTGTTGGCTTCTGCGATGACCTCAAGTCGGGGATCCAGCGCCAGCAGCTGACGAACACCGCGGCGCATCAGCGGATGGTCATCCACAATCATCAATGTTAATGCGGGCTGTTGCATAGGTTCTCCATTTCATCGGCTTCAGGCGGCGGCAGAAGAGCAGAGCTGGCACCATAGAGGTCCGTACCCGCTGGCCTGCGCGCTGAGACCGATAGATTATCTGAATAAGTTAACATCACGTCGGGCGCTTTATGTCAGTGAGCGCGCCGGTTGCGGTGGAAAGCGCAGTTCGACCCGAGTACCCCGTTGCTGAGTGTGAATCGTCAGGTTGCCACTCAGGCGCTGGGCACGCTCTGTCATAATCGTCAGACCGTAATGGCCCGCGGGTTCGTCAGTGCTGTTCATTCCCACCCCGTCATCCGTAATTGTCAGTAAGTGCTCACCTTGTTCGCTGTGCTGATAATCCACCCGAATCACCTGCGCGCTGGCGTGACGGATGGCATTCAGCAGCGCCTCACGGGCAATCTGCAACACATGCACCTGCTGTTGTGCCTCAAGACTCTGCAGGCCGGTCTGATAGTTAAAGTGGATCTCTGCGCCGCTTTTTTCCTGCAACGAGGCGATCATCGCCTGCATCGCCGCCACCAGATCCGCCTGCTCAATGGTCAGGCGGAAGGTGGTCAGCAGCTCACGCAGCTGACGGTAGGCATCGGCCAGCGCCTGATCGAAGTCAGCGATAATCGCGTGGGCGGCGCTGTCATCCTTATCCACAGTGCGGCGCAGCAGGGTCAGCTGAATACGTAAAAACGAGAGCGACTGGGCCAGCGAGTCATGTAATTCCCGGGCAATGGTGGCGCGCTCTTCAATCAGCAGCATCTGCTGATATTGCTGCTGTGCCTGCCAGATCCAGATTGCCCGTCCCAGCATCGCCGCCAGGCTGCGCATCAGCTCATTGGGATACGTAACGCCAGCCGACTGCCAGCGCAGTTCGCCAATCTGTTGATCGTCCTGCTGTAACGGCAGACGCTGCCACTCACCGTCAGCCTGAGCATCCCCCGCGCAGAACTGAAACTGGTCGCTGTCCAGCCGGATCGCTGTCAGTTTTTCGCGCGTCAGCACAGTGGTTAACACTGCCTCAAACAGTGCCGGATGCAACGGGCTGGCCGTCAGCATCTGCGAGCTGTCGTAAAGCAGTGACAGCGTGCGATTCGCCTGGGTTAAGTCTTCCGTTTTCGCGCGTACCGTACTTTCCAGTAGTTGATAGTGCGAATGCAGACGCGCCGCCATGCCGCTGAAAGCATGCGACAGTACCCGCAGTTCATTCTGCTGCTCAACGTGCAGCGGCGGAAAAGCAAAGTTGCCGCTTTCGACGTAGCGACTGGCCGTGACCAGCGCATTAAGTGGCCGCACCACCTGCAGCCGGGTAAAGCGAATCGTCATCAGTGCCAGCACGACAATAGCAATGACACCTGCCAGGCTGCTGGCCGCCACCAGACGCATTTTCAGCTCGGTATAGCGCTGCAAATCCAGTACAAAGCGATCAATTTCACCGACGTAGATCGGCACCTGCTGCTGGTATGCCACGGTATCACCCTGCTGCAACTGCTGCTGCAGGGAAGGCCATGCAGCGCGCAGTCGCTGATAGCGAGCGCTGACTTCGCGTGGTACCCAGGGCCGATCCAGCTTTTGCAGCACCGGGGCATCCAGCGTTTGCTGATAGAGCGTCAGGTGATGCGCAAGATTTTGTGGCTGACGGCTGGCGTCCCATGCCATGCGATAGCTCTGCATGCGCAGGGATCCCGCCAGATTGATCGCCTCCGCATCGCGCTGACTGCTGAGCAGCGTGACTAAGGCGAGACCGGTGGTGAGCAGCGACAGCAGGACAATGGCGCTGAGCGCCTTAGCGATGCTTTGAGTAACGGAACGTTTAACAATCACATGGATGGCCCTGTTGAAAGTGCGGGAATTATAAGAGCGCAATAACGTAACGCAAATGATCCATCCCCTGTTTATCGCACAGGCGGTTACACATCGCACATAAAATGACCACAACTGACAGTTCCCAGGACGGGCTACCGATTTGTGGTTAAAAAAGGAACAGGTTTACATCGTCCCGATGTTGCTTTTCATTGCAACGCTAATAATTCATCCAGTCATCAGCTCAACCCGATTACAGATTAAGGAGCATCCAATGAAAAAGCTGAATGCTGTACTGGCGGGCGCATTATTGGCTACCGCTTCCTTTACCGCTTTTGCTGCTGCGCCGGTCGACCGGTCACAGGCTCAGAACATGCAGAGCATCGGCAGCGTGTCAGTCTCCGGCGTTCGCGGCTCACTGGACGATGCGAATCGCCAGTTGTCGCAAAAAGCGGAAGAGATGGGCGCCAGCCATTACCGCGTTATCGGCGTCGATAACCCAGGCGACTCCAGCCTGTGGAGCGGCACCGCAGAGATTTATCGCTAACCCAACCCTCCTGTTTCCATCCCTGTAGCTTTTACCGGCCTGAAAATGGCCGGTTTTTTTGTTTTTGTGCATCAGGATGGATTCTTACAAATCAGCCTGTGCATCTGCCCGGTATATTTTGCTTCGTTCTTGCAGAACGGGTAGGATTCATCGCCGTAAATTCCCGCGCTGCCTGGCACTCACTCACAGGCAAACGCATAGAGGAAAATACCCCATTTCACAGGGCATTACGCCCGAAACGGGGATGCGACGACTGATAGTCAGGACAAACAGGAATGCTATGAAATCTAAAAACAAAACCCCAGGCGAGATGCGCGCTGCGAAACGACGCTGGCTCAACTCTCATGACGCCGGCTACCAGAAGGCGATGGGTAACCGTCACGTACAGATGATTGCGATCGGCGGTGCCATCGGTACCGGTTTGTTCCTGGGCGCAGGTGGCCGTTTGCAGGCTGCTGGCCCCGCTTTAGCCATCATCTATCTGGTGTGTGGCATCTTCTCCTTCTTTATTCTGCGTGCGCTGGGCGAACTGGTATTACACCGTCCCAGCAGCGGCAGCTTCGTCTCCTATGCCCGTGAATTCCTCGGCGAGAAAGCCTCTTATGTGGCGGGCTGGATGTACTTCGTCAACTGGGCGATGACCGGCATCGTTGATATCACCGCCGTCGCGCTCTACATGCACTACTGGGGCGCGTTTGGTGATGTGCCACAGTGGGTCTTCGCCCTGGGCGCGCTGGCGATTGTCGGCACCATGAACATGATTGGCGTTAAGTGGTTTGCCGAGATGGAGTTCTGGTTCGCGCTGGTAAAAGTGCTGGCGATTGTCATCTTCCTGGTGGTGGGCGTGGTATTCCTTGGCACCGGCAAACCGCTGGATGGCAACAGCACCGGCTTCCATCTGATCACCGATAACGGTGGCCTGTTCCCGCACGGTTTACTGCCAGCACTGGTGCTGATTCAGGGCGTAGTGTTCGCCTTTGCCTCTATCGAACTGGTGGGTACGGCGGCCGGCGAATGTAAAGACCCGAAAACCATGCTGCCGAAAGCAATCAACAGCGTGATCTGGCGTATTGGCCTGTTCTATGTCGGCTCTGTGGTGCTGCTGGTGCTGCTGCTGCCATGGAACGCTTATCAGGCGGGTCAGAGTCCGTTCGTGACCTTCTTCTCGAAGCTGGGCGTGCCTTACGTTGGCAGCATCATGAATATCGTAGTGCTGAGTGCGGCGCTTTCCAGCCTGAACTCCGGCCTCTACTCGACCGGGCGTATTCTGCGCTCCATGTCGATGGGTGGCTCTGCGCCGAAATTCATGTCAAAGATGAACAGTCAGCAGGTTCCTTATGCCGGTATTCTGGTGACCGTCGCCGTCTATGTGATTGGTGTGGTGCTTAACTACTATGTGCCTTCTCAGGTGTTTGAGATCGTCCTGAACGTTGCCTCGCTGGGCATTATCTCCTCCTGGGCCTTTATCGTGGTTTGCCAGTTGCGTCTGCGCAAAGCGATCAAAGAGGGCAAGGCGGATGATGTCAGCTTCAAGCTGCCAGGCGCGCCGTTTACCTCGTGGCTGACGCTGCTGTTCCTGTTCAGTGTGCTGGTGCTGATGGCGTTTGACTACCCGAACGGGACGTACACCATCGCCTCCATTCCGCTGATTGCGGTATTACTGGTGCTGGGATGGTTTGGCGTGCGTAAGCGCGTTCACGCCATAGCTGAGACCGAACAGGATCATCACGAAGAAGAGCCTCAGCCGACCCGCCTGGCTGACGACACCTCACGCTGATAAGTTTTGCAGCAATCAGGCCAGCCTCCGGGCTGGCTTTTTTTTGCCCGCAAATCGACACGTTACGACAAGAATTAGGATAGTTTTCCCGTAAGCCCCCCTCTATGATGAAAAGCTCCCTTTATGCGGTAGTGGAGTCCTCATGTCGTTTAAGATCACTATCATCAAAGATAAGCTCCTGTCTGAAAACTGGTTTGTGCTGCGTAACTACACCTATGAGATTACCGATCGTCGTGGCGAGGTTATCCGCCATAAACGCGAAGTCTACGACCGCGGAAATGGGGCGACTATACTGCTCTACAACCGTGAAAAGAACAGCGTGGTCCTGACACGCCAGTTCCGTATTGCGACTTACGTCAACGGTAACGACGACGGCATGTTAATCGAAGCCTGTGCGGGCTTGCTGGACGACGACTCTCCGGAAGATTGCATTCGCAAAGAGGCGATTGAAGAGACCGGTTATGCGGTGGGCGAGGTGGAAAAACTCTATGCCTGCTATATGTCGCCGGGCGGCGTCACTGAATTGATCCACTTTTTTGCAGCGGTTTATAATGAATCGCTGCGCGACAATGCGGGGGGCGGCGTTGAAGATGAGTCGATCGACGTGCTGGAATTAAGCTTTCCGGATGCGCTGGCAATGGTCGCTGAGGGTCGCATTCGTGACGGCAAAACCATCATGCTGCTTCAGCATGCACAGATTGCGGGCTGGCTGACGCCATAAAACCGTGCCAGTAAGCCTGTTGCCGCGTGCCGGCATTGAGGGAGAGTGGTGAGCGTTAATCCACTTTATGTGCGCTTTTTAAGCAGTTAACTGCGCTTTTTGCACAGGTTCACAGATTGTAAACCCTGGCAGGCCCGTTGATGCGCTATTCTCTCCACTCTGGGTATTCGGGGATCGATCTTCTTAATGTCGTATTGGATGAAATCGTTTTGGCTGTTGCCGTCTCTGTGGGTTGCCTCTGTTCAGGCGGAACCGTTGCAAAAGTCATTCAACGACTGGCAAATTACCTGTAACAATGAAGCCTTTTGCGTGGCGCGGAATATTCCGGGGGACAAAGGGCTGGTGATGACGATTTCGCGGCATGCGGGCGTCAACGATCGCCCCTTGCTCCGAATAGACTATGGCAGCGCCTACAGTGGTGCGCTGCCGGGTGGCCCGCTACAGGATAACCTGCTGCTCGATCAGCGCCGGCTTAAACCCGACCTCAAACACTGGACGGTAGAGCCGCATCATCTCGCCACCAGCAATGCTATCGCCATTGATGAATTTTTTGATCTGGTGATGGAGGCCAAAAACCTGCAGCTCACTTTTGATCCCAATGCGCTGATCTCCCTGCGCGGCATGAAGGCCGCGCTGTTGCTGATGGATGACACTCAGGGACGGGTCAACAGTATGAGCGCGTGGATCAAACGTGGCGACAGGGCCAGCTGGGATGTCCCGCCACCGCCTGCACTGCCGCCGCTGCCGCCTGCGGTCAGGTCACCCGCTGCACTGACGCGCGATGAGACCAGCGGATTAATTGACTACGGCACCTGGCGGGTTAATACCGACGCCTGCTCACTCGATCCGCTGCGCCGTGAAGTCAGCGTGGCGCCACTTACCGACCAGCGCGCGCTGCTGCTGGTGAGTTGTGAAATGGGTGCATATAACGTGATCGATCTGGCGTTTGAAGTGACACGCAGTCCGCCCTATGTGGCGCGTGGGATCACCCTGACTCTGCCGTTCACCCCGCCAGGCGCCAGCGATCGTCAGCTTGAGCTGATTAACGCCGAATATGACGCGGCCAGCGGTCAGCTCTACACGTTTGGTAAGGGCCGTGGATTAGGCGACTGCGGCAGGGCGACACGCTGGCAATTTGATGGCACACATTTTGTGTTAGCGGAATATGCGGAAGAGTCGACCTGTGATGCCTGGCATAGCAGTGATGACTGGCCAACCCTGTGGGTCAGCCAGTCTGACGGTGGCGTACAGCAGCGTTAACGAATGACCTGCACCATCATCGGTGAGCCAAGCTGGTTGCCGACCAGTTCGGCCAGCATATTATTCACACCGTCGCTCATCGGCGTAAAGCGGGTCAGCGGCGAACGCGTCACCACCACAAAAACCCCCACGTTATGCTGCGGCACCATCGCCATATAGGTGATGAATCCGCCGCCGCCGCCGGTTTTCTGAATGATACCGGGACGACCACTTTTCGGTCCCATGTAGACCCAGCCCATGCCCAGCGCATCCGCTTTACCCGGCACATCCATGCCTTCGACTTTAGTGAGCTGGTCGCGGCGATAGATCAGCGTCTGCAGGCGATCGATCTGCGGCGTGCGATGGTTAACCGACGAGTTCAGGAACTGCTGCATCCAGCGGCCCATATCATCCGGTGTTGAGTAAACCCCGCCGCTGCCAATCGCGGCCAGCGTGTTATTACACGGACTGGCCCCTTTTTCGGCCACCATCAGGCGTCCGCACTGCTCAGGCGATGGCGTAAACGTGGTGTCCTTCATGCCGAGCGGACGGGTAATCAGCTGCTGAAACAACGCCGGATAGGGTGTTCCACTGGCACGTGACAGCGCATCGCCCAGCAGATCGTAGCCCAGGTTGGAATAGACGGCACTGCTGCCTGGTGCGGCTTTGAGGTTCGCGCGCGCCAGCCATGCCCAGCGTTCGCTCTTCGTTGGCCAGACAAACACCGGACGCTGCGCTTTGCCGCCTGGCTGCTCGCGCGGCAGTCCACTGGTGTGGGTTGAGAGATTAATCAGGCGAATCGGCTGGCCATTGTAAGTGGGCACCCGTGCACCCGGGGGCGCATATTTACTCAGGGGATCGTCAAGGCGAATCTGTCCGCGCTCAGCCATTTTTACCATTACTTCACTGGTCATCAGCTTACTCAGCGAGGCGATGCGAATCAGCGAATCTTTCTGCGGACGGACATTGTTGCCGGGACGGGTTTCACCAAAGCTGGCGAACACCCGCTGATTGCCATCAATTGCCACCAGTGCCATGCCGGTTGCACCGCTGCCGTAAAAGATATGTTCCGCATAGCGATCAACAATCTGAGAGGCCAGCAGCGGATCGGGCGCGACCTGCGCCATGCTTTTTAATGGAAGCAGTGAAACCATCAGGGCCAGTAAATAGGGTGTGCGCATGTTCAACGGAAGTGGCTTCGCTATAAAATCGGAGGAAATCTGCCTTCACTCATCGGGATGCATCAGGTCCGAACCGCGTTATCCCGGCAGAACAACAGCAGGGAAAGACGGACAGCCAGCGCACAGGCAGCATTAAGTATGACGGCTCTATAGTAATGAGTTTGCGCAGGGCGGGAAGGGGGGGAATGGAGTTTTTTTTATGTATCAGGCTATATGTGGAAATGGCCCTTCCCGGTGAGCCGGGAAGGGCATAAGCATTAAACTGGCTTGAGTAATGCTTCAGCGTGGCTGACGATATTCTCAACCGTGAAGCCAAACTCCGGGAACAGCTGACTGGCCGGGGCGGATTCACCAAAGGTGGTCATACCGACAATCGCACCGTCCAGACCGACATACTTGAACCAGTAGTCCGCAATACCCGCTTCTACCGCCACACGCGCTTTCACGCCGCTCGGCAGGACGGATTCGCGGTAAGCAGCATCCTGCGCATCAAACAGGTCAGTTGAAGGCAGTGAAACCACCCGCACCTTGTGACCGCCTGACGTGAGCTTAGCCGCTGCACCCAGGGTGATCTCAATCTCTGAACCGGTCGCGATAAGAATCACGTCTGGTGTACCGTCGCAATCCTTCAGCACGTAGCCGCCGCGTTTGATGTTTTCGATCTGCTCCGGGGTACGTTCCGGCTGCAGCAGATTCTGACGCGAAAGGATTAGCGCTGTCGGGCCATGATGACGTTCGACGGCGGCTTTCCACGCTACAGCCGTTTCGACCTGATCGCACGGACGCCATACGCTCATGTTTGGCGTCAGACGCAGGCTGGCGATCTGCTCTACCGGCTGGTGCGTCGGGCCATCTTCACCCAGACCGATGGAGTCATGGGTGTAGACCAGAATCTGGCGTGCCTTCATCAGTGCAGCCATACGCGCGGCGTTACGCGCATATTCGACAAACATCAGGAAGGTTGCGGTGTAAGGCACGAAACCACCATGATGCGCGATACCGTTGCCAATTGCCGTCATACCAAATTCACGCACGCCGTAGTGAATGTAGTTACCCGCAGAATCCTCTTTGATCGATTTAGAGCCTGACCAGATGGTGAGGTTACTCGGCGCCAGGTCAGCGGAACCGCCAAGGAATTCCGGCAGCATTTTGCCGTAGGCTTCCAGTGAGTTCTGAGATGCTTTACGGCTGGCGATTTTCTGCGGATTAGCCTGCAGATCCTGGATGAAGCGGGTCGCTTCGGTTTCCCATGTGGCAGGCATTTCGCCATTCATACGGCGCTCATACTCTTTCGCCAGCTCGGGATGGGCCTCTTTATAAGCCGCAAACTTCGCATCCCAGGCTTTTTCGCGTTCAGCACCCGCTGCTTTGGCATCCCACTGCTGGTAGATTTCAGCCGGGATTTCAAATGCCGGATAGTTCCAGCCAAGCTGTTTACGGGTCAGCGCCACTTCGGCCTCGCCCAGCGCTGCGCCGTGCGATTCCTCTTTACCGGCTTTGTTCGGTGAACCGAAACCGATAATGGTGCGGCAGATAATCAGTGAAGGCTTATCGGTGACGCTCTGCGCTTCTTTGATCGCCTCGCGGATAGCATCAGCGTCATGGCCGTCGATGTCGCCGATCACATGCCAGTTATATGACTCAAAGCGTTTATGCGTATCGTCGGTAAACCAGCCTTCGGTTTCGCCATCAATCGAGATGCCGTTGTGATCATAGAAGCCGATCAGTTTGCCCAGGCCCAGGGTGCCCGCCAGAGAACAGACTTCGTGCGAGATCCCTTCCATCAGACAGCCATCGCCCATAAACACATAGGTATGGTGGTCAACGATTTCATGGTCCGGACGGTTAAACTGTGCAGCCAGCGTGCGCTCAGCAATCGCCAGGCCTACGGCATTAGCCAGACCCTGACCCAGTGGGCCGGTGGTGGTTTCAACGCCAGGCGTATAACCGATCTCCGGGTGGCCTGGGGTCTTAGAGTGCAGCTGACGGAAATTTTTCAATTCTTCAATCGGCAGGTCATAACCGCTCAGGTGCAGCAGGCTATAAAGCAGCATGGAGCCGTGGCCGTTGGAGAGGATAAAGCGGTCACGATCAAGCCAGGCGGGATTGGTCGGATTATGCTGGAGGAAGTCGCG
Organism: Pantoea sp. 22096; assembly: GCF_052045955.1. NCBI lineage: Bacteria > Pseudomonadati > Pseudomonadota > Gammaproteobacteria > Enterobacterales > Erwiniaceae > Pantoea > Pantoea sp. 22096. The sequence continues at coordinate 162,280 of NZ_JBQEPW010000001.1, forward strand.
CCACAACACTTCGGCGATATCGGCCATACCCATCGGCGCACCGGGGTGGCCTGAATTTGCCTTCTGAACCGCATCCATGCTCAGTGCACGAATCGCGTTTGCCAACTCTCTGCGTGAGGACATAAAGTTCTCCCTTGTTATGCATCAGGGCGGGAACGTCCCGCCCGATTAAAATAAAGACTACAGGCGTGCGGCGAGCACATCTTCCAGCTTCTGCTGGTCAACCGCGAACTGGCGGATGCCGTCAGAGAGTTTTTCGACTGCCATTGGATCCTGGTTATGTTCCCAGCGGAACTCCGCCTCGGAGAGCGGTGACGGCTGATGGAAGCCTTCGGTAGAAGGTTCCAGTTTTCGTTCCAGCGGCGCATCGCTGTTCTGCAGCTCTTCCAGCAGGTTCGGCGACAGCGTCAGGCGATCGCAGCCGGCCAGCGCGATAATCTGCTCCACTTTACGGAAGCTGGCGCCCATGATGATGGTGCTGTAACGGTGCTTTTTGTAGTAGTCATAGATACGACGCACAGATTTTACGCCTGGATCTTCATCCGCCACGTAGGGTTCCAGTGGCTTGCGTGAGTTATACCAGTCGTAGATACGGCCAACGAACGGAGAGATCAGGAACACGCCCGCTTCGGCACAGGCACGCGCCTGCGCAAAGGAGAACAGCAGCGTCAGATTACAGTGGATGCCGTTTTTCTCCAGCTCTTCCGCTGCACGGATGCCTTCCCAGGTCGAGGCCAGCTTAATCAGTACGCGTGAGCGATCGATGCCGTGCTCTTCATACATCCGAATCAGTTTTTCTGCTTTGGTGACACACATGCCACGATCGAAGGAGAGGCGCGCATCCACTTCGGTCGAAACACGGCCCGGTATGCTTTTCAGGATTTCCATACCGAGGTTGATCGCCACTTTGTCGCTTGCATTGATAATCTGCGTCTCTTTGCTGCCGCCCTGTTTTTTCGCGTACTCAATCGCGTCATCCATCAGGTGCTTATACCCTTCCAGACCGGACGCTTTCAGAATAAGTGAAGGGTTGGTGGTGGCGTCTTCCGGGTGGTAATTACGAATCGATTCGATATCACCACTGTCCGCCACCACGGTGGTGAACTGTTTTAGGGCTTCTAGCTGGTTCATCTCTAAACTCCTTGAAAAGAAAAATGAAAGCGAACAGGGTGCACCTCAGGCCTCGCAGCCGGTCTGTGGCATGTTCTGCTACCGGTAACGCGAACCCATAACATTGCAACAGAGACTTTCTGATGAAAATGCGGTTTCTCTGATTGTTGCGCTGCGAGGCGGTGAGAAGGAGCCGTCATGCGGTTTTTACCGTGGGGTGCGCCATATTCCATCCTTAAGCATAGCAGTCAGGACGAATGACGCAGGTAACACTGTAGCAATCTGTGCCCTGTGAAACGGAACGGGTCTGTCGGGAGAAAGGTAAGCGCAGCGCGGGTTGCGGGCCGCGCTGCAGCGGGAGAAGCGATCAGACCGGGAGGTTCAGCCAGTTTTTTACCGGCAGGAAATCGCGATAGAGCGCAGCTTCTGGAGAGTCGGCATCGGGCTGATAATCATATTCCCAGCGCACCAGCGGTGGCATCGACATCAGAATCGATTCCGTACGGCCGCCGGTCTGCAAACCAAACAGCGTGCCACGGTCCCACACCAGATTGAACTCCACATAGCGACCACGGCGGTAGAGCTGGAACTGGCGCTCACGATCGCCCCACGGGTGATCTTTACGGCGCGCCACAATGGGCCGATAGGCATCCATAAAGCCGCGGCCTACTGCCTGCATAAAGCTGAAGCTCTGCTCAAAGTCGGGCGTGTTGAGATCGTCAAAAAAGAGGCCGCCAATGCCGCGCTGCTCATCACGATGCTTCAGATAGAAGTAATCATCACACCACTTTTTATAGCGCGGATAGACATCCTCGCCAAAGGGCTGACAGAGATTAGCGGCTGTCTGATGCCAGTGCAGCGCATCTTCTTCAAAGCCATAAAACGGCGTCAGGTCAAAGCCGCCGCCAAACCACCAGACCGGATCGGCCCCCGGTTTCTCTGCGATAAAAAAGCGCACGTTGGCGTGGCTGGTCGGCACATAGGGATTATTCGGGTGGATCACCAGCGACACGCCCATCGCTTCAAAGCTGCGACCGGCCAGCTCAGGCCGGTGCGCGGTCGCTGATGCCGGCATCTGATCGCCATGCACATGCGAAAAGTTGACGCCCGCCTGCTCAAACACCGCGCCGTTGCGCAGGACGCGGCTCTGACCACCGCCGCCGCCAGGGCGCTGCCAGCTATCTTCAGCAAACTGTGCGCCGCCATCTTCAGCCGCCAGCTGGTTACAAATCTCATCCTGCAATGCGAGCAGGAACGCTTTTACGCGGGAAATATCAGCCATCTTTTCGCTTATCGTTTATCAAAGTCTGACGCGATTATACGCAAAAGCGCGCCGCTTGTATGGGCGCGGCGCGTTGCACGACGCAAACCGGCCAGATGAATCAGGCATTGCGGCGGTCAAACTCATCGAAGTAGTTGACGATGCCGCTGGCAATAGCCGAAGCAATTTTCTGGCGAAATGCGATGGTGCCGAGCAACTGCTCTTCACGTGGATTGGTAATAAAAGAGGTTTCGACCAGCACTGAGGGAATCGACGGTGACTTGAGCACCGCGAAGGCCGCCTGCTCGGTGTGCTGGCTGTGCAGATGGTGCACCGGGCGGATCTGATCCAGCACGTGCTTGCCCAGTGTCAGGCTGTTCTTGATGGTGTCGGTCTGTACCAGGTCGAACAGAATCTGCTGCAGATAGTGATCCTGCTGCTGAGCTTTTACGCCGCCCAGTTTGTCCGCATCGTTCTCCCGCTGTGAGAGATAACGTGCCATCGAGCTGCTGGCACCCCGGTTAGAGAGCGCAAATACCGAGGCGCCACTGGCATCGGGGCTGGTAAAACCGTCGGCATGAATCGACATAAAAAGATCGGCACCGTGCTGGTGGGCGATTTCCACCCGCTGATAAAGCGGAATAAAGTGATCACTGTCGCGCGTCAGTCGCACTTCAATGCGCGGATGGCTCTGCAGCTGGCGCTGCACGTTACCGGCAATCTCCAGCACGATGTGTTTCTCTTCAGAACCCTCTTCGCCAACGGCACCCGAGTCGATGCCACCGTGGCCGGGATCGATCATTACAATACGTTTACCGTTTTTCGCGGGCGGGGCAGGGCGTGCATGACGATTTGCCCCGGTAAGGCCCGACTGCTCTTTAGCCTGAATCGCACGCGGCGATAAAATGGCCAGAGCCAGCCCGGAAAGAAGTAACTGACGACGATGAATCAAACGTTTAAGCAGCTGCATGTACGGGTCCGGTAACAGGAATCTTGCCGGTGTTATAGCCTAAGGCTCTGTTGCCTGCGATCACAGAACCATTTCAGGGCATTACTTTGTATTGCAGGTCGCGAACAGAAAATTCGCGCTTTTTTATTTTCCGCCGGTCATCGAGGGTTGCGTGCAGCAGAGAATGCGTGATAATCAGCAAATTGTGCTTATCTGCAGGTAAATAAGATGGAAATCCGCGCCTTCCGCCAGGAAGATTTTGAAGAAGTGATCACCTTATGGGAACGTTGCGATTTGTTACGGCCATGGAACGATCCGGAGCTGGATATCGAACGCAAAATGAATCACGACCCCGATCTCTTTCTGGTCGCTGAAGTGGGCGGCGTGGTCGTTGGCACACTGATGGGCGGCTATGATGGCCATCGCGGCGCGGCTTACTATCTGGCCGTGCATCCCGACTATCAGGGACGCGGCTTTGCGAATGCGCTGATGAACCGTCTGGAGAAGAAGCTTATCGCACGCGGCTGTCCGAAACTGCATCTGATGATCCGCGAAGAAAACGATCAGGTGGTGGCGTTCTATGAGAAGCTCGATTATGAGCCGGTCGATGCGCTGCTGTTTGGTAAACGTCTGATCGAAGACCGTGAATACTAAGCCGTCACCGGGCTATCTGCCGGACGAGTATGACGCCAGAGGGCAGCTGCGGCTGCCGTTTCTTTTTTGGCTGATCCTGTTACTCCAGGCGCGGACCTGGCTGCTGCTGGTGATGGCCGGGGCGTCACGGCAGCAGGGCAACGACCTGCTGGCACTCTTCTATCCGGATCGTCAGACGTTCTGGATCGGTCTTGCGCTGGGTTTACCGGCACTGGCGGGCCTGCTGCTGACCGGATATCGCACCCGCCTGCCGCGACTCTGGCAGCACTGGCGCAGCGTGCTGGCGCTGTCGCTGCTGGTGAATCTGCTCTGGCAGGGCTGGCAGTTTGTGCAGGGCGATCTGCTCACCTCACCGCTGCCATTGCTGCTGACGTTGTTTGACCTGCTGGCGCTGATCTGGCTGCAATCCAGCCGCCGCTGTCGCGACTGCTTTCTGCCCGAACATCATCTTCACTAAACTTTTTGTCGCTTTGCGACTCCAATCAGTTCCGCCTTTCCGGCATCGCATTTACAGGAGTTCTCATGAAAGCTGTTCGTTCCACGCTACTGATCGCCGCCGTTGTACTGAGCGGCTGTGCCAGTTCGGGTTCCGGCGCTGACAGCAGCCAGCAGGCAAGCTGGTGGAATCCGCTGACTTATCACTGGTCTTCGGCGCTGCCGTGGAACTGGTTCGGTTCCTCGCTGACCGCGACTGAACAGGGGGTGGGCGGGGTAACTGCCTCGACCGCCATGAAAGAGGACGCGATTAATGCCGGACTGAACGGTGACTATAGCCTGCGTCAGGGCATGCGCAGTCAGAACGGTCAGGTGGTCTCTTTCTGGCAGGCGCTGGATGATGGCAACGTTAAGCTGGTGATTTACGGGCAGTCGCAGGTCGAACGTATTGAGGTGATGGACAGTGCGATTGCCAGCAGTGACGGCAGTAAAGTGGGAGACGCCTTCAGTAATAAGTTCAGCAAAGCCTTCGACAACTGCACCTTAGCCAGCGGCACCGATGCGCGTGACGTGGCGTGCCGTGCGCCAGGCAGTCAGCATCTGACCTATGTCTATCAGGGTGACTGGCACGGGCCGGAGGGCTTAATGCCCTCTGACGATACGCTGAAAAGCTGGAAAATCAGCAAGATTGTCTGGCAGCGTTAATCCTTTTCTTCAGCGTGCTGCCCCTCAGGCAGCCGCTGACGCCTCTTAAAACCCCCGCCAGAACGGGCTGCACGCGGTTTCTCTCTCCCATCGGCTTTTGCTGATTTCTGCATAAACTCTGCCGTCGTCTTATGCTTTTTTCGACTTTGAAATCATCAAACGATATATAAAACCGTTACTGGTTTTCACTGAGTTATAAATAAACTGATGCCTCAGCGGGTGAGATCCGCATCAAACTTTTTCAGGGTGCCAAATGACATTACAAGCGATGAAAAAAATCGTGAGCGGTATCGCGTTGTCGCTGAGCCTGGCCGGCGCAGCCAATGCCACTGAACTTCTTAATAGCTCATACGATGTGTCGCGGGAGCTGTTTGTTGCCCTGAATGCTCCGTTTGTTAAACAGTGGGATGCCAGTCACCCCGCGGATCCACTGACCATTAAGATGTCGCACGCCGGTTCATCGAAGCAGGCGCTGGCTATCCTGCAGGGCCTGCGCGCAGATGTGGTCACGTACAACCAGGTAACAGATGTGCAGGTGCTGCACGATAAAGGCAATCTCATTGCGGCAGACTGGAAAGGCCGCCTGCCGAACAACAGCTCGCCTTTCTATTCCACCATGGCGTTTCTGGTGCGCAAAGGGAACCCAAAGCAGATTCACGACTGGTCAGATTTGACCCGCAGCGATGTTAAGCTGATTTTCCCGAACCCGAAAACCTCGGGTAATGGCCGCTATACCTACCTGGCCGCCTGGGGCGCAACAGACAAAGCGGACGGCGGCGATCAGGCTAAAACCCGTGCCTTTATGACGCAGTTCCTGAAAAACGTGGAAGTATTTGATACCGGCGGTCGCGGCGCGACCACCACCTTTGCTGAGCGCGGCCTGGGCGACGTACTGATTAGCTTTGAGTCCGAAGTGAATAACATCCGCAACCAGTATGGTAAAGATGAATACGAAGTGGTGGTGCCGAAAACCAACATTCTGGCGGAGTTTCCGGTGGCATGGGTAGATAAGAACGTCGCGACAAATAAAACCGCTGATGCGGCCAGCGCCTACCTGAACTATCTCTACACGCCAGAAGCGCAGAATATTATTACTCACTACTATTATCGTGTGAACAACCCACAGCTGATGGCGGAGCAGAAAGATCGCTTCCCGCAGACCAGCCTGTTCCGGGTCGAAGATGCCTTTGGCGGCTGGGATAAGGTGATGCAGACGCATTTCGTCAGCGGCGGTGAGCTGGATAAATTGTTATCGGCGGGGCGTGGATAATGTTTGCTGCCAGCCAGAAACGCGTGTTGCCCGGCTTTGGTCTCAGCCTCGGCACCAGCCTGCTCTTTACCTGTCTGATCCTGCTGCTGCCGATCAGCGCGGTGATTATGCAGCTGTCGCAGATGACGCTGCAACAGTACTGGGATGTCGTGACCAACCCTCAGCTGGTGGCCGCCTATAAAGTGACGCTGCTTTCTGCCGGTGTCGCCTCCCTGTTTAACGCGGTGTTCGGCATGCTGATGGCATGGATCCTGACCCGCTATCGTTTTCCAGGCCGGACACTGCTGGATGGCCTGATGGATCTGCCGTTTGCATTGCCTACGGCGGTGGCGGGCCTGACCCTGGCCGGACTCTTTTCGGTTAACGGCTGGTACGGACAGTGGTTCGCTCAGTTCGACATCAAAATTTCTTACACCTGGATTGGTATCGCCATTGCCATGGCCTTTACCAGCATTCCGTTTGTGGTGCGTACCGTGCAGCCGGTGCTGGAAGAGTTAGGTCCGGAGTATGAAGAAGCCGCCGAAACGCTGGGTGCCACGCCGTGGCAGAGCTTCCGCCGCGTCGTGCTGCCGGAAGTGGCACCGGCGCTGCTGGCCGGTACGGCGCTCTCCTTTACCCGCAGCCTGGGTGAGTTTGGTGCGGTGATCTTTATTGCCGGTAACATCGCCTGGAAAACGGAAGTCACCTCGCTGATGATTTTTGTCCGGCTGCAGGAGTTCGACTATCCGGCAGCCAGCGCTATCGCCTCGGTGATCCTGGCGGCATCGCTGATTCTGCTATTCGCGATTAATACATTGCAGAGCCGCTTTGGCCGTCGTCTGGGAGGTCACTAATGGCTGAGGTTTCACAAATTAATCATGCTGCGCGTCAGCCTGTAAACTGGGGCAAGTGGCTGCTGATTAGTATCGGCACGCTGATCTCGATTCTGCTGCTGGTGGTGCCGATGGCCTCCATCTTCTGGGAAGCGCTGAATCAGGGGCTCATTGTCGCTCTCAGCAATCTGGCGGATCCGGACATGCTGCACGCCATCTGGCTGACCGTGATGGTGGCGCTGATCACCGTACCGGTTAACCTTGTGTTCGGCACGCTGCTCGCCTGGCTGGTGACGCGCTTTACCTTTCCGGGCCGGCAGTTGCTGCTGACCCTGTTTGATATTCCTTTTGCCGTGTCGCCCGTCGTAGCCGGTCTGATGTATCTGCTGTTCTGGGGCGTGAATGGCCCGGCAGGCGGCTGGCTGGATGCGCATAACATCCAGATTATGTTTGCCTGGCCTGGTATGGTGCTGGCGACGGTGTTTGTGACCTGTCCGTTTGTGGTGCGCGAACTGGTCCCGGTGATGCTGAGTCAGGGCAGTCATGAAGATGAAGCGGCGGTGCTGTTAGGCGCGTCAGGCTGGCAGATGTTCCGTCGTGTGACGCTGCCGAACATTCGCTGGGCGCTGCTGTATGGCATCGTCCTGACCAACGCCCGTGCGATTGGTGAATTTGGTGCGGTTTCGGTGGTATCGGGATCGATTCGCGGTGAAACCTACACATTACCGCTTCAGGTTGAATTGTTGCATCAGGACTACAACACCGTTGGCGCGTTCACCGCGGCCGCCCTGTTAACCCTGATGGCAATTGTGACGCTGTTTCTGAAAAGCATTGTGCAGTGGCGTTTAGAGCAACAGCACAAACGCCTGCAACAGGAGGGAAATCATGAGCATTGAGATTAACAAGATCAACAAGTCCTTTGGTCGCACCTCGGTGCTGAACGATATCTCTCTGGATATTGCCTCAGGTGAAATGGTGGCGCTGCTTGGCCCATCAGGCTCGGGTAAAACCACGCTGCTGCGCATTATTGCCGGGCTGGAGCATCAGAACAGCGGTCAGATACGTTTTCATGGCAACGACGTCAGCCGCCTGCATGCGCGCGATCGTCAGGTTGGTTTCGTCTTCCAGCACTATGCGCTGTTCCGTCACATGACGGTGTTCGACAACATCGCCTTTGGCCTGACCGTGCTGCCGCGTCGCGAACGTCCTTCAGCGGCGGAGATCAAGCAGCGTGTAACCCGTCTGCTGGAGATGGTGCAGCTGGCCCATCTGGCAAACCGCTTTCCTGCACAGCTGTCGGGCGGTCAGAAGCAGCGTGTGGCGCTGGCGCGTGCATTAGCGGTTGAACCGCAGATTCTGCTGCTGGATGAACCTTTTGGCGCGCTGGATGCTCAGGTGCGTAAAGAGCTGCGCCGCTGGCTGCGTCAACTGCATGAAGAGATTAAATTCACCAGCGTGTTCGTGACCCACGATCAGGAAGAGGCGATGGAGGTCGCGGATCGCGTCGTGGTGATGAGTCAGGGAAATATTGAACAGGTTGGCACGCCAGATGATGTATGGCGCGATCCGGCGACCCGCTTTGTGCTGGAGTTCCTGGGTGAAGTGAATCGCTTTGATGGCGAAATTCAGGGATCGCAGTTCCACGTCGGCGCGCATCACTGGCCGCTGGGTTATACCTCAGCTCATCAGGGCGCGGTTGAGCTATTCCTGCGTCCGTGGGAAATCGATGTATCACGTCGCAGCAGCCTGGAAACGCCGCTGCCGGTGCAGGTGCTTGAAGTCAGCCCGCGTGGTCACTTCTGGCAGCTGGTGGTTCAGCCTGTCGGCTGGCAGAGCGAGCCGGTTTCGGTGGTGTTTGAAGGTGAGCAGACAGCCCCGATTCGCGGCGAGCGCCTGTTCGTCGGGTTGCAGCAGGCGCGCCTCTATAAAGGCGATACGCCGCTGCGTGCAGTTGCCTTTGCACAGAGCGCCTGATATTTTCTCATCCACAGCGGGCGGGAGTGTGACTCCCGCCTTTTTTTCGCCTCTCGTTTGTAAGATGCCAGGAACCGCACCGTGACGACTCTTGAACACACCATCGGCAATACCCCGCTGATTAAGCTGCAGCGCCTGACGCCAGCTAACGGCAGTGAGGTCTGGCTCAAGCTGGAAGGCAATAATCCGGCGGGCTCGGTAAAAGATCGCGCGGCCTGGTCGATGATTAATCAGGCGGAGCTGCGCGGTGAACTTTCACCCGGCGATCAGCTGATTGAAGCAACCAGTGGGAATACCGGCATTGCGCTGGCGATGATCGCGGCGATGAAAGGCTACCGACTTCGCCTGCTGATGCCGGACAACATGAGTCAGGAGCGACAGGATGCGATGCGTGCTTATGGCGCAGAGCTGATTCTGGTGCCGCGACAGCAGGGCATGGAGGGTGCACGCGATCTGGCACTGGCGATGGCGGCGCGTGGTGAAGGCCGGGTGCTGGATCAGTTTAATAATCCCGATAACCCGCTGGGTCACTATCAGACTACCGGGCCGGAGTTGTGGCAGCAGTCGAACCAGCGCATGACCCATTTTATCTCCAGCATGGGTACCACCGGCACGATCACCGGCGTGGGACGTTACCTGAAAGAGCACAACACGGGCGTGCAGGTGATCGGTTTACAGCCGAGTGAAGGCAGCAGTATTCCGGGCATTCGTCGCTGGCCGCTGGCCTATCTTCCGGGGATCTACCGGCCCGACTTAGTGGATGATGTGATGGATATGACGCAGAAAGAAGCGGAAGAGACCATGCGGGCGCTGGCGCGCCGTGAAGGCATTTTCTGCGGTGTCAGCTCAGGCGGTGCGGTGGCGGGTGCACTGCGTATTGCGCAGGCGAACCCGGGCAGCGTCGTGGTAGCGATCGCCTGCGATCGCGGCGATCGTTATCTCTCGACCGGACTCTATCATCAGTAACCTCTGCTGATGCGGAAATCAAGCCTGTGCGCGCGTTTGCTGCCCACAGGCTTTTTTTTAGCCAGGATTTCCCGTGCCGGATAGACTGAATCTGTAAGGATCGCGTAAATCAGGCTGCGCGAATGCCCGGCACAGGACAAAATAGCGCCAATTCCAGAGAGAGATAACCATGAAAATTTTGCTTGTTGATGATGATGTCGAATTGGGCACGATGCTAAGCCAGTACCTGATCGCTGAAGGGTTCGATGCCCAGTTGGTGCTGACCGGCAGCGCCGGAATTCAGGGCGCGCTCTCTGGCGATTTCACTGCCATGATTCTGGATATTATGCTGCCCGACATGAGTGGCATCGATGTGTTGCGTCAGGTGCGCCAGAACAGCCGGATACCGGTGATCATGCTGACTGCCAAAGGCGATAATATTGATCGCGTGATCGGCCTTGAGATGGGGGCGGATGACTATATGCCTAAACCCTGTTATCCCCGTGAACTGGTCGCCCGCCTGCGCGCGGTATTGCGCCGTTTCGAGGAGCAGGTACCGCAGCCGGATGCCAAAGAGCCGCTGCGCTGGGGAGGCCTGACGCTTAATCCTGCCACCCGCATGAGTGAATGGCAGGGTAAAACATTTGATCTGACAGCATCAGAATTTAATCTGCTGGATTTGCTGCTGCGCGCGCCGGACAGGGTCGTGTCAAAAGATGAGCTCTCTGAAAAGGGGCTGGGCCGTCCGCGTGAAGCCTATGACCGCAGCGTTGATGTGCACATCAGCAACATCCGTCAGAAACTCAGCGCACTGACCGCTGACAGCATCAATATCGAAACTGTTCGCAGCATCGGTTACCGTATTCGATGAAACAGAGTTACCGCGGACGCATGTTCTGGAAGATCTTTATCGGCTTCTGGCTCGTTTTTATCATCATGAGCCAGCTTATCTGGCTCGGTTTTTCGCTCTCCGGTAAACGGCATGAACCGCCTGAAATTATGGCTATCCGTCGCATTGTGGATCTGCAGATGACCTCTGCTGCATCGGTACTGGAGCGGGGCGGGCCTGATGAGCTGAATGCGATGCTGTCGGACTGGGATGAAACTGACCGTCAGTTCTTTCACGTCACGCAGCAGACTAAACCGCTACAATCACAGGACAGCGGCAACCTGGATTTCAGAGGCCGTCTTCCTGAAGAGGTGGTGCGCCGGGTACACGGCGCGGATGGAAAAGAATATCAGCTGCGCTACGACCTGGATGGCATGCGCATGAACAGCAAACAGAACATGATGCCGCGGAAATTTCTGAATATCCCCGAGCCGATGTTTGTCTTCGCCGGGTCGGTGGGGTTGCTGTTCAGTCTGCTGCTGGCCTGGAATCTGACGCGGCCCATGCGTCAGTTGAGGGAGGGATTTTCCCGCGTCGCCGAGGGTGATTTAAGCGTGCGTCTGTTCCCGATTATGCGAAAGCGGCACGACGAGATTTCAAATGTCGCTGAAGCGTTTGATGCCATGGTTGAGCGGCTTGATACCCTGGTGCGCGCCCGTGAAGAGCTGCTGCACGATATCTCACATGAGCTTCGTTCACCACTGGCGCGGCTGCAACTGGCGACCGGACTCGCCAGACAGACGCCAGAAAGCGTAAACAGTTCGCTTGATCGCATTGATGAAGAGGCGCGGCGGCTGGACAAAATGATCGGTGAACTGCTGACGCTGTCGCGAGCTGAACATGAAAGCATCCCGGATGAGCAATATTTTGACCTGACCGGTTTGCTGGAGGCGGTCATCACCGATGTCCGCTATGAAGCACAGATCCCTGGTGTACAGGTGGAGTTAAAGGTTGACGAGCGGGGCGACTACACCGTGCGGGGCAATGCGGAGCTGATACGGCGCGGGATCGAGAACGTCTTACGCAACGCGCTGCGCTTCTCTTTGCCAGGGCAGCGGATTGAGGTCGACTTACGCGCTGAACAGCAGTGGCTGGCGATTCAGGTACGCGATCAGGGGCCAGGTGTCGATGAGGAGAAACTCTCCAGCATTTTTGACCCGTTTGTGCGGGTAAATTCGCCGCTGATGGGTAAAGGTTATGGTCTGGGACTGGCTATTGTGCGTAAAGTGGTGCTGGCGCATCATGGTGAAGTTGAGGCGCGGAACCGGCCAGAGGGCGGACTTGAACTGACGCTGCGTCTGCCGCACTGGCAGCCCTGAAAACCTGTACCGCAGAAACGATAACGGCACCCGCAGGTGCCGTTATGTTATATACGAATGCTTACTTTTTGATGCGAATCACCGGCGTTTCGCCGACGGTGACCTGACCAGACAGCTTAATCAATTCCTTGATTTCATCCATGTTGGAGATGACAACCGGTGTCAGGGTTGATTTTGCTTTCTCTTCCAGCAACGGCAGATCGAACTCAATAACCACGTCGCCTTTTTTGACCTTCTGGCCTTCTTCAGCGATGCGTTTGAAGCCTTCACCTTTCAGTTCAACCGTATCGATACCAAAATGGACGAACAGCTCAATGCCGTTGTCTGATTCGATCGAAAAAGCGTGATTGGTTTCAAAAATCTTGCCGATAGTGCCATCAACAGGCGCAACCATTTTGTTGCCGCTGGGTTTGATCGCAATACCGTCGCCCACGATTTTTTCTGCAAACACCACATCTGGTACGTCTTCAATGTTCACGATTTCGCCCGACAGAGGCGCTACGATGTCGATTGTCCCAGCGCTATCCGTTTTTTCGCCAAAAAGTTTAGAAAACAAACCCATGATCTTCTCCTAAGCAGTAATTTGGGGCCAGCATCATGCAGGTTAGCAGAGCGTTTTTTCCTTAATGAACTTGTTAACCAGGTTCATTAAGTCTTCCGCTGTCGGTTGAGCCAGTGCCTGCTCTGCCAATGCCTTCGCATCTTCAAAATTAGTATTACGAATGATTTTTTTGATGCCAGGGATAGAAATGGCACTCATGCTGAACTCGTCCAGCCCCATTCCCAGTAACAGTAGTGTAGCACGTTCATCACCTGCCAGCTCACCACACATGCCGGTCCATTTACCTTCAGCGTGAGATGCATCAATGACTTGCTTGATTAAGTTAAGCACAGACGGCGTCATTGGGTTGTACAGGTGCGAGATCAAATCATTACCACGATCGACCGCCAGAGTATACTGCGTCAGATCGTTTGTCCCAATACTGAAGAAGTCGACTTCTTTCGCCAGATGATGGGCAATGACGGCTGAAGCCGGGGTCTCTACCATGATGCCGACTTCAATGCTTTCATCAAAGGGTTTACCTTCATCACGCAACTGCGCTTTAAGCAGTTCCAGTTCCGCTTTCAGGCTGCGTACTTCTTCAACCGAAATGATCATCGGGAACATGATGCGCAGTTTACCGAAGGAGGAGGCGCGCAGGATGGCACGCAGCTGTGCATGCAGAATCTCTTTGCGGTCCATCGCGATACGGATAGCACGCCAGCCGAGGAACGGGTTCTCTTCTTTTGGCAGGTTCATGTAAGGCAGATCTTTGTCACCGCCGATATCCATGGTGCGCACGATAACCGCCTGTGAGCCCATCGCTTCAGCAACGGCTTTATACGCCTGGAACTGCTCTTCTTCACTTGGGAGAGAGTCGCGATCCATGAACAGGAATTCGGTGCGGTAGAGACCTACGCCTTCCGCGCCGTTACGCTCCGCACCGGCGATATCGCGCACAGTACCGATGTTGGCACAGACTTCAACCTGATGGCCATCCAGCGTCACGGCTGGCAGATCTTTCAGCTTGGCTAATTCATGTTTTTCGGACAGATACTGATTCTGTACGGCTTTCAGTTCTTCCTGAATCGCTTCGGAAGGATTGACATGAATCGCATTGTTAACGCCATCCAGGATCAGGAAATCGCCGTTTTTAACCGTGACGGTTACATTGCCGGTGCCGACAATGGCCGGGATTTCCAGCGAGCGCGCCATGATTGAGGTATGTGAGGTACGGCCGCCCAGATCAGTGATAAAGCCCAGCACCTTTTTCAGGTTCAGCTGTGCGGTTTCTGACGGCGTTAAATCTTTGGCCACCAGAATAGATTCGTCCGGAATAGCGCTCAGGTCGACGATGTGCAGACCGAGGATGTTTTGCAGCAGACGCTTACCGATGTCACGCACGTCAGCCGCACGCTCTTTCAGATATTCGTCATCTAATTCTTCCAGTGCTTTCGCCTGGCCATCAATGACCGAGTAAGCAGCAGCATCAGCAGTCGCGTGATCTTTTTTGATCAGGTCGATGATTTCCTGCTCCAGCTCTTCATCTTCCAGCAACATGATGTGGCCTTCGAAGATGGCTGCTTTCTCTTCACCGAGGGTTTCACCCGCTTTGACGCGAATCGCTTCCAGTTGTAATGCCGCTTTGCTGCGGCCATCGAGGAAGCGCTGAACTTCCTGCTCAACCTGATCATCAGAAATTTTCTTGCGGTTGATGACGATCTCGTCTTCTTTCAGCAGCAGTGCTTTGCCGAAAGCGATACCTGGTGATGCTAAAATGCCTGAAATCATAACGCTACCTTTTAATCACGATGGCTGATGGGACTCTTTGCGGTGCCATTGTCGCGGGACACGTACTCTACGAAAGCAATAACGCGGACAGATTGTCCGCGATCAAGATGTTTGCACTCAATGGCGCAGAGGAGTCGATTGGCTGGCGAGCTGAGCGGAGATTACTCCAGTTCAGCCATCAGTTTGACCAGATGCTCAACTGCTTTCTGTTCGTCTTCACCTTCCGCGGAAAGAGTCACAACCGTTCCCTGGGTTAAACCCAGCGTCTGCAGTTTGAACAGGCTTTTCGCGCTCGCTGATTTACCGTTAGAGGTTACGGTGATTTCTGACTGGAAAGCTTTGGCTTCTTTAACGAATTGCGCAGCTGGGCGAGTATGCAGACCGTTTGGTGCAGTAATGGTAACTTCTTGCTGGAACATTCTATTTCCCCAACGTTATCAGGATGAGTGTTATGGATCTAAAGTCTAGCCTGGAGCCTTCACTTTAGCCTGTGTAGGTGCGCGGGTATAGCTTCATGCTGACCAAAGACGCGCATGCGTCAAATCTACAATCCGTTGCGTCTCAAAACCGATTCTACACGTCACCGGTTAATTATGCCGTGATTCGCCGTTTCACTGAATCCGTAAATCGATTCAGCTTGATCCACTTCAAGCGCGGATTAATTTCAGGCATCGAAATAATTGGCAGTCTGAATACCAGATCGGCATCACTGAAATCAATCTGCCGGGTGATGAAAGTGAGATCTGCACCACAAAAAAGCACCCGGATGGGTGCTTTTTTCGACATTTTCAGACTATCGGCTCCGGCTACTGCAGCTCTTTTTCAGTGAAGAGATCGGCGAACAGCGCGGTACTCAGATAGCGTTCGCCAGAGGAGGGCAGAATCACCACGATGTTTTTGTTGGCGAAGGTTTCGTCTTCCTGCAGCTTCAGCGCGGCGGCGACAGCAGCACCGGATGAGATACCGGCCAGGATACCTTCTTCTTCCATCAGCCTGCGCGCCGTGCTGATCGCTTCTTCATTGGTAATGGCCACCACGCGGTCAACCAGGTTCAGTTCCAGATTGCCCGGAATAAAGCCGGCACCAATACCCTGAATTTTATGCGGGCCGGGTTTGATCTCTTCACCCGCCAGCGCCTGCGCAATCACTGGCGAATCGGTCGGCTCAACCGCGACAGTAATCAGATCTTTTTTGCCTTTGGTGTTTTTGATGTAGCGACTCACGCCGGTCAGCGTTCCGCCTGTGCCGACACCCGCAATAAAGACATCCACTTCGCCATCGGTATCTTCCCAGATTTCCGGGCCGGTGGTCTTTTCATGGATTTCCGGGTTAGCCGGGTTGCTGAACTGCTGCAGCAGCACATATTTGTCCGGGTCGCTGGCGACAATCTCTTCCGCTTTGCCGATGGCACCTTTCATGCCTTTAGCACCTTCGGTCAGAACCAGCTTCGCGCCCAGCGCTTTCAGCAGTTTACGACGTTCCACCGACATGGTTTCGGGCATGGTCAGCGTGAGTTTATAACCGCGCGCAGCGGCAACGTAGGCCAGGGCGATACCGGTGTTACCGCTGGTCGGTTCAACCAGCTCAATGCCGGGTTTCAGAATACCGCGTTTCTCTGCGTCCCAAATCATATTGGCACCGATACGACATTTGATGCTGAAGCTCGGGTTACGGGATTCAACTTTCGCAAGAATGCGGCCGTTACCGATGCGGTTCAGTCGAACCAGCGGCGTATGACCAATTGTCAAAGAGTTGTCTTCATAGATCTTACTCATAGCCTGCCCTTAACTGTATGAATTATTGGGAACCCTATGAGCATACCTGTTCTGCCAGGGGGCGGAAGGAAAGAAATCGTATATCTATATGTCCCCCGGCAATAAGCCCTGCAAAAAAGAGCATAAGGCGCGCTGATAAGTTTAACGCACCTCACTGCGCGCCAGCTGCGGTCGGTAGCGATCGACCCACATGGCGGTGGCACCGCAAACGGCAACCGGCATAATCACGAGGTTCAGAATCGGAATCATCGTGAACAGGCTGGTGAGTGCGCCAAACTGCATATTGGCTGTTTTGTGCCGACGCAGGGCGTTTCGCATCTGCTGAAACGGCACTTTGTGGTTGTCAAACGGATAGTCGCAATACTGGATGGATAACATCCAGGCACTGAACAGGAACCACAGCACCGGGGCAACCGTCTGACCAAAGCCAGGAATAAAGTAGAGCAGCAACAGTCCCAGCGCGCGGGGCAGGTAATAGCCCAGTTTTTGCATCTCGCGCTTCATGATGCGCGGCACATCTTTAAGCATTCCTGCCCAGCCGCTGTCGGGCAGAGGCTTACCGGTCAGGCGTCCTTCGAGCTGCTCGGCCAGCAGACCGCAGAAAGGGGCGGCAATCAGGTTTGCCAGCGTCGAGAAGAAGTAGCTGAACACCAACACAATCGCAATCACCGACAGCGGCCACAACAGATAGCTCAGCCACTGCAGCCAATCCGGAATATGGGCCATCAGGCGCGGGATCCAGTCACCGAGACGATAAAACAGCCAGACAAATGCGCCACCGAGCATGATCATGTTAATCAGCAGTGGCATCACTACAAAGCGGCGAATGCCAGGCAGACGGACCAGTTTCCAGCCCTGGCTAAAGTAGTGCATGCCGTTAAAATCTGAGACCGAATTCTCAAGGGCCATAAAGCCATTTCTCCTGAAAGTGTTGAGGCGCGCCCACTATAACCTGGCTTTTTTTCCAGTCCAGGTGCCGTTTGGGTAAAAAAACAGCGAAAAAGCGTGGGTTGCCTATCTTATTTGTCAGAAAATAGTGCACAGACTTGCACTTGTGTAGCAGGGCAAATACAGTTAGAGGATAAAGTTTGCCGCGGTGGCAAGGTATTGGAACAACAGAGAATACAATGATGCAGGATTTGCGTCTGATATTAATCGTTGTTGGCGCGATCGCCATTATAGCGCTCCTTCTTCACGGGCTGTGGACCAGCCGTAAAGAGCGTTCGTCAGTGTTCCGCGATCGCCCGCACAAACGTCTGAAACAACGTGAAGAACATGATGAGCAGGACCTGATTGACGACGAAGACGACGGCGTCGGCGAGGTTCGCGTTCGTTCTGATCGCAGCACACATCAGGAACCGCGATTCGATGAGATTCGTGAGCCACAGCCAGAAGCGCCGCGTAAGCAAGCGCCTGCTGAGCCTGTGCGTCAGCCTGCGCCACGACCCGCACCGCAACCTGAACCAGAAAGCGATCCGCTTTTCAACACGGCACCGCAGCCTGCTCCGCAGCCGCGCTCTGAACCGGCTCGTCAGCAGCCAGCGCCGACTTTTGTCGCGCCGCCAGTCCAGGCTGACCCGCTGCTGGATCTCGATCCGCTGGAATCTGTCCAGCCCGCTCCGCAGTACCAGGCTGAACCTGAGCCACAGCCAGAAGTGACACCGGCTCCCGCGCCTGCAGCGAAAGCGCCAGCGGAAAAACCGAAAGAAGCGGTACTGGTACTGCATGTTGCAGCCCATTCGGGCGGTGAGCTGAACGGTGAGGCATTACTGCAGGGTATCCTGCAGGCGGGCTTCCAGTTTGGTGAAATGAACATTTTCCATCGTCATCTGAGTCCGGCAGGCAGCGGGCCGGTTCTGTTCAGTCTGGCTAACATGGTTAAGCCGGGCTCGTTCAACCCTGACCTGATGACCGATTTCAGCACGCCAGGCATCTCTATCTTTATGATGGTGCCTTCTTATGGTGATGCGAATCAGAACTTCAAGCTGATGCTGCAGTCGGCACAGCGTATCGCTGACGACGTTGGCGGTGTCGTGCTGGATGATGAGCGTCGTATGATGACGCCGCAGAAGCTGGAAACCTACAAAGCGCGTATTCGCGATGTGGTTGGTGTCTGAGCTCTGCGCTAACCGCTATCTGAATTGTTAAAACAAACCCCCGCCTGTCGGGGGTTTTTTATCTGATGGGGCTATATGAAATCCGTCCAGGATCACATCACCGAACTGCGCACCACGTTGCGCCATCACGAATATCTCTATCACGTCATGGATGCGCCGGAAGTACCGGATGCTGAATATGATCGTCTGATGCGCGAACTGCGTCAACTGGAAGAGGACCATCCCGATCTCATCACCCCGGACTCGCCAACGCAACGTGTGGGCGCTGCGCCGCTGACGGTATTCGAGCAGGTCCGCCATGAGGTGCCGATGCTGTCGCTGGATAACGCCTTTGATGAAGCCACGTTCATGGCCTTCAACAAGCGGGTGCAGGATCGGCTGAAAAGCAGTGACGACATTACTTACTGCTGCGAACTCAAGCTTGATGGCGCTGCAGTCAGCCTGATGTATGAAAATGGCCTGCTTGTTCGGGCTGCGACGCGCGGTGACGGCACGACCGGCGAGAACATTACCGCCAATGTTCGTACCATTCGCGCTATCCCGCTACGGCTAAAAGGCGACAACATTCCGGCCCGGCTGGAAGTACGCGGCGAAATATTTATGACGCAGCGCGGCTTCGAAAAGCTGAATGAGGAAGCGCGACGCACTGACGGCAAAGTCTTTGCTAACCCGCGTAACGCAGCAGCAGGTTCTCTGCGTCAGCTTGATCCGCGCATTACCGCTAAACGTCCACTGACCTTCTTCTGCTACGGTTTTGGCCTGCTGGAAGGCGGGGAGATGCCGCACAGTCACATGGGGCGTCTGCAACAGTTCAAAGCCTGGGGCCTGCCGGTTAGCGACCGCATTAAGCTGGTGCATAACGCCGAAGAGGCCCTGGCATTCTATCGAGATATTGAGCAACAGCGTCCGAACCTGGGTTTTGATATTGATGGTGTCGTAATCAAAGTAGATTCACAGGCTCTGCAGGAGCAGTTGGGGTTTGTTGCGCGCGCGCCGCGCTGGGCGATTGCTTTTAAATTCCCGGCACAGGAACAGCTGACCTGGGTACGTGACGTCGAATTTCAGGTTGGCCGCACGGGTGCGATCACACCGGTGGCTCGCCTTGAGCCGGTGCAAGTCGCAGGCGTTATCGTCAGCAATGCCACGCTGCATAATGCGGATGAAATCGAGCGGCTGGGATTACGCATCGGAGATCGGGTCGTGATTCGCCGCGCCGGTGATGTAATCCCGCAGGTGGTCAACGTGGTGATTGCTGAGCGCCCTGAAGAGACGCGTGAAGTGGTCTTTCCTGCCCATTGCCCGGTCTGTGGTTCCGAGGTGGAGCGGGTCGAAGGGGAGTCGGTCACGCGCTGCACCGGCGGTCTGATCTGCGGTGCGCAACGCAAAGAGGCACTGAAGCATTTTGTCTCGCGTCGGGCGCTGGATGTTGACGGTATGGGCGATAAGATTATCGACCAGCTGGTGGAGAAAGAGTACGTCAATACGCCCGCCGATCTGTTCCGTCTTACGGCGGGCAAGCTGACCGGACTGGATCGCATGGGGCCGAAATCGGCGCAAAACGTTGTCGATGCGCTGGAGAAAGCGAAGTCGACCACGCTGGCTCGTTTTCTCTATGCGCTGGGCATTCGCGAAGTGGGTGAAGCCACCGCCGCCAATCTGGCTAACCATTTTGGTGAGCTGCAAAAAGTGATGGATGCCGACCTTGAGGCGCTGATTGCCGTGCCGGATGTCGGCAAAGTCGTTGCCGCACACGTGCGTAACTTCATGGAAGAGGAGAGCAACCGTGAGGTTATTCGTCAGCTGACCGAAGAGATTGGCATTCACTGGCCGCAGGTGGTGGTGGTGAAAGCCGAAGAGATCGACAGTCCGTTCGCCGGTAAAACCGTGGTGCTGACCGGTTCGCTGTCGCAGATGAACCGCGATGATGTCAAAGCGCAGCTTATCGCGCTGGGTGCAAAAGTCAGCGGCAGCGTATCGAAGAAAACCGATCTGCTGATTGCCGGTGAAGCGGCCGGTTCAAAGCTGGCGAAAGCACAGGAGCTGGGCATTGAAGTGATTGATGAAGCGGAAATGATCCGTCTGCTGGGTGCCTGAGATGGATGAACATCAGCTGGTGGCGATAGCCAATACGCCTATGCCGTTTGGCAAATATAAAGGGCGTATGCTGATCGATCTGCCTGAGCCTTACCTGCTGTGGTTTGCCCGCAGTGGCGACTTCCCGTCCGGGTTGCTGGGGGACTTGATGCAACTGACCCTTACGATAAAAATAGAAGGTCTGGAGGGATTAGTTAAACCGCTCCAGACCCGTAAGTAATCGTGCCCGCGCAGGCGGGCAATGGTTTTACTTCTGTGACTCCATCACCGAATCCTTAACCTTCAGAACCTGCTGTTTCTCATTGGTCCTCTTGTAGCGTCCGGCGATAAACGAGCAGACCATCAGCTGTACCTGATGGAAAATCATCAGCGGCAGCACAATAATTCCCACGGTACTGGCCGGGAACAAAATGTTCGCCATCGGCACGCCATTCGCCAGACTCTTCTTCGAACCACAAAACAGCACCACAATCTCATCGGCGCGTTTAAAGCGGAACAGGCGCGAGGCCAGCAGGTTGATAATCAGCACGGCAGTCAGCAGGATGATGGACCCCGCCACAATCCACAGCAGCGTAATCAGGCCAACGCGATGCCAGATGCCGTTCACCACGGCTTCACTGAAGGCGGAATAGACTACCAGCAGAATCGAAGTCTGGTCAGTTTTACCAATCAGGCTGCGGTGTTTCTCAATCCAGCCACCAATCCAGCGACGGGAGAGGTGACCCAGAATGAAAGGCACCATCAGTTGCAACATAATCTTGCCGATCTGCTCCAGACCATCACTCGGGGCGCTGCTGTGAATATCCATCACCAGGTTCACCAGCAACGGCGAAATAAACACACCCAGCAGGCTCGACGCCGAGGCGCTACATACCGCTGCTGCGACGTTACCGCCCGCCATTGAGGTAAATGCGATGGCAGACTGGACGGTAGCCGGCAGGATACAAAGGTAGATAAAGCCGGTATAAATTTCCGGACCGACATCAACCGGATGCCACCACACCAGCAGCAGACCCAGCGCCGGAAACAGCACGAAGGTGCTGAACATAATCCACAGATGCAGTTGCCAGTGACTGCTGCCTGCGATGATCTTTTCACGCGAAAGTTTGGCACCGTGCATAAAGAACAACAGCGCTATCGCTGCCGTCGCAAGGTAGCTGAAGATATCGACGTAGATTCCTTTCGCTGGCAGGAAGGAGGCCAGCAGCACGGTGATGATGAGTTTAACCATCATCGGATCGAGTTTTAAAAAGCCCATTGTTAAAATCCGGTAAATTTTTCAATAGCGCGATTGTGCGACAAGTAGTTTTAGAAATAAAATTGATTTATTGAATTAATCTATGAGCGAAATTGATGAATTACACCCTGCGTCAGCTTCGTACCTTTATTGCGGTGGCCCACTACGGTGGTTTCAGTCAGGCAGGGCAGGCGATAGGTCTGAGTCAGTCGGCGGTGAGCCACAGTATTAAAGAGCTGGAGGCGGAAACCGGCGTGCGGTTGCTGGATCGCACCACGCGTGAGGTGATGCTGACGGAGGCGGGCAAACAGCTGGCATCACGCATGGAGCGCCTGCTGGAGGAGGTTCATACCACATTGCTGGATATCCGCAGTTTTGGCGAGCAGCGCAGTGGCACCGTCAGAGTCGCCGCCAGCCAGACTATTTCCGCGCACCTGATGCCGCAATGTCTTGCCGCCAGTCAGCACCATTTCCCCGATATCAAAGTCATCCTGCACGATCGCGCCCAGCAATGGGTGCTGCAAAGTGTGCGTAACGCCGAAGTCGATTTCGGAATCGTGATTGGGCCACTCAGCGACAGCGATTTCGATAGCATTGCGATTCTGGATGAGCCTTTCCTGCTGTTATGTCGCGAGGATGATCCGCTGGCGAAGGTGGAAAGGGCTGAATGGGCGATGCTGGATGGCCGCACTATGGTATTGCAGGATTACGCGTCCGGCAGTCGGGTTTTGATTGATGCGGCAATGCAGCAGCAGAATATCAGGGCTGAAGTCGTGCAGGAGATTGGTCATCCCGCCACGCTGTTCCCGATGGTACAGGTGGGAATCGGCATCAGTATTCTGCCCGCGCTGGCGTTACCCTTACCGGCGGATCGCGCACTCACGGTGCGGCGTCTCTATCCGGAAATCAATCGTAGCCTGACGCTAATCAAACGGAAAAACCGTTCGCTGACGCCTGCCGCAGAAGCCATATGGCAGGAAGTGCGCCAGCAGGCGGCGCTGCTGGCGCAACAACGCGCGGTTAAACCGGCATTTTAAATATAAACATCAACTTTGTTAGTATCGGTAGGGCGGTTAATCCCGTCCGCTTTGATCTCACTGGCGGGCGCACTGTCACTTTTTGGCTGATCCTGCTCAGCCTGTTTCTGTTCCAGCTGCGCAATCTGTGCCTGCAGCATGGTGATTTGTGACTGGTACATCTGCTGCATCTCAGACTTCTGTTCGTCAGTCAGTTCTTTATTGTCAGCCAGCTCCTTAACCTGCGTTAACACACCCTGAATCTGTTTATTCAGCGCAGCGACCTGCGAGGCCACACTGCCGTTGCCGCTGTCACCATTACTGACCGCACCGCTTAAAATTCCGGAAATTGAAGACATCATTTTCTCCCTGTAAGTCGTCACATACGTTATCGGCACGCTGCGAAACGACTTGAGATCTGAAATTGTTAAGGTTGCGAAAAGGTGAGAGCTTATCGGTTACGCCAATGTCAGTGCAGCAGAAAAAACAGGCAGCAGAAAGGGCTAACAGACAGCAGATAAGTTTAAAGCGAGGGGAGCGCAGGCCTGTAGCGAAGCATCGCGGGACAGGGACAAAACGCCAGGAGCGTTTTTGAACAACGCAAAGCGTTGGCCCGTCTGCGGGCGCACCTCAGGGATGAGGTGCGTAATCGCCCGCGCTGAGCCTGCCATGGATGGCGTTTTTGCGTCTTTGCAAAAGGTCTGTGCTCCCTGAGCCAGCACGCTTTTTTAAAGACTGAAGTCGCAGAAAAGGGCAGCTCAGATTTAAGTCATGCTTAAGTCAGTGCAGCAGAAACGAATAAAGCGCCTGAAAGGCGCTTTATTCTGAATTGGTGGGTCGTGCAGGATAGCCTCGGCCCATCCGGGCCTCGCCCTCCGGGTGATGCTGTCGCATCAGCCTGAATCGCATAGCGATTCAGTCGAACCTGCAGCAGGTTCTCATCCTGCACGGTAAAGTCCGTGCCCCGGAAACGAAAAAAGCGCCTTAAAGGCGCTTTATTCTGAATTGGTGGGTCGTGCAGGATAGCCTCGGCCCATCCGGGCCTCGCCCTCCGGGTGATGCTGTCGCATCAGCCTGAATCGCATAGCGATTCAGTCGAACCTGCAGCAGGTTCTCATCCTGCACGGTGAAGTCCGTGCTCCGGAAACGAAAAAAGCGCCTGAAAGGCGCTTTATTCTGAATTGGTGGGTCGTGCAGGATTCGAACCTGCGACCAATTGATTAAAAGTCAACTGCTCTACCAACTGAGCTAACGACCCGAAGTGGTGGGTGATGACGGGTTCGAACCGCCGACCCCCTCCTTGTAAGGGAGATGCTCTACCAACTGAGCTAATCACCCACTTCGTACTTCGATACTGCTAACAGGCAAGATATGGTGGGTGATGACGGGTTCGAACCGCCGACCCCCTCCTTGTAAGGGAGATGCTCTACCAACTGAGCTAATCACCCATATCTTCATACCTGTTCACTGCGGGCACCTGTTAAGAGTGGTGGGTGATGACGGGTTCGAACCGCCGACCCCCTCCTTGTAAGGGAGATGCTCTACCAACTGAGCTAATCACCCCCGCTGTGTGGAGTCGCATTATAGGGATAGTTGATTTTGAGTCAACGCTTTTTAAAACATAAATGTGCGTTCGGTTTATTTTTAAACATCCTGTCGCGCTTTTAGTCAATGTGCTGGTTTTACTGGCAGAAAAGCCCCTTTTCCCGGAAGGCAACCTGCGGCCACGCATTGAGGATTCACCGTCAGATGCTAGAATGTGCCCACTGTTTTTTCGCGTCTAACCTGTTTTTTGTCATCCAGACAGAGAACCCGCGCATCTAAGGCAATACTCAATGAAAATCAAAACACGCTTCGCGCCCAGCCCGACCGGCTATCTGCATGTCGGTGGCGCCCGTACCGCACTTTACTCCTGGCTCTTTGCGCGTCATAACCAGGGCGAGTTCGTGCTGCGCATTGAAGATACCGATCTGGAGCGCTCCACGCCGGAAGCTATCGAAGCCATCATGGATGGCATGAACTGGCTGAGCCTCGACTGGAATGAAGGCCCTTACTACCAGACTAAGCGTTTTGATCGTTACAATGCGGTCATTGATGAAATGCTGGAAGCGGGCACGGCATACAAATGCTACTGTTCTAAAGAGCGTCTGGAAGCCCTGCGTGAAGAGCAGATGGCCAACAACGAAAAGCCGCGTTACGACGGCCGCTGCCGTGACAGCCATGAACATCATGCCGATGATGAGCCGTGCGTGGTACGTTTCCGCAATCCACAGGACGGTTCGGTCATCTTTGACGACCAGATTCGCGGCCCGATCGAGTTCAGCAACCAGGAACTCGATGATCTGATTATCCGCCGCACCGATGGTTCCCCCACCTATAACTTCTGCGTCGTGGTAGATGACTGGGATATGGGCATCACGCATGTTATTCGCGGTGAAGACCACATCAACAACACACCACGTCAGATCAATATCCTTAAAGCGATTGGCGCGCAGGTTCCGGTCTATGCCCACGTCTCAATGATCCTGGGCGACGATGGCAAAAAGCTCTCCAAGCGTCATGGCGCAGTAGGGGTGATGCAGTATCGGGATGATGGCTACCTGCCGGAAGCGCTGCTCAACTATCTGGTTCGTCTGGGCTGGTCGCATGGCGATCAGGAAATTTTCAGCGTGCCTGAAATGACTGAGCTGTTTACTCTGGACGCCGTCAGTAAGTCTGCCAGTGCGTTCAACACAGAGAAACTGCAGTGGCTGAACCATCACTACATCAATACGCTGCCGCCAGAATATGTGGCGACGCATCTGCAGTGGCATATTGAAGAGCAGAAAATTGATACCCGTACCGGGCCGGAACTGGCGAAACTGGTTAGCCTGCTGGGCGAGCGCTGCAAAACGCTGAAGGAGATGGCGGCGTCCTGTCGCTACTTCTATGAAGACTTTGCAGAGTTTGATGCCGATGCCGCGAAGAAACATCTTCGTCCGGTGGCGCGTCAGCCGCTGGAAGTCGTGCGCGATAAGCTGGCCGCAATCACTGAATGGAACGCTGAAAACGTCCATCAGGCGATTCAGAGCACCGCAGATGAGCTGGACGTGGGGATGGGTAAAGTCGGCATGCCGCTGCGTGTGGCGGTAACCGGCGCCGGTCAGTCACCGGGTCTGGACGTCACTGTTGCAGCGATTGGCCGCAGCCGCAGTGTGGCACGTATTGAGCAGGCTCTGGCCTTTATCAGTGAGCGTGAAGCACAGGCTTAATAAACAGAACCGGAAGCATCACGCTTCCGGTTTCTTTACTCTTCACCAATTCCCAGACGCTGCATAACGCCCTTAATCCCTTCACGTAAGATTAATGCGGTGAACTGATCCTGTTCATCCTGACTCATTTGCTGGATGGAACTTATCAATAACGCAGGTAAAGAATTAGCCACTGCACCATAGGTCGCTGGGGGCTCGTTGAGATTGCGTGTTGACTGAATAAAACTTTTTACGCGTTCATCAATATGAATCAGACGTGCCTTACCGCCTTGTACACCGGGCTTTGGCGTGGTTGTCCAGTTCTCTCGCTTGATCCATTTATTCACCGTTTGCCGACTGTAACCCGTTTCTGCAGCCAGCTCTTCGGGAGTAAGCCATTCCTTTTTCACGATGCTGTCCCTGTTAAATACATTAGCGGTACATATTACAGCAAAACGTAACGGGGGAAAGTAACTGAAGCTGAAATTGCCTTTTGTCTTTTGACAAAAGGCAAAGCAGGATTACTGCGGGTTGCTGGCAGGTTCTGCGGCAGGGCGGAAGGCAAGGAAGTAAGCCAGGCCAACGAAGACGGCACCGCCCACAGCATTGCCCAGGAAGACGGCAACAAAGTTAGGGAGATACTCTGCCCAGCTCATCTGACCGGCAAAAATGGCGGCCGGAATGATAAACATGTTGGCGACAACGTGCTGGAAGCCAATGGCAACAAACGCCATAACCGGGAACCACATGCCGAAGATCTTGCCGACCACATCTTTACTGGCAAACGCCAGCCACACCGCCAGACACACCAGCCAGTTACAGCCAATGCCGGAAATAAAGGCGTGCAGGAAATCGGCATGGACTTTTGCAGAGGCAATCGCAACGGTCTTTTTCAGGTAATCGCCTTCGGTCATGCCCAGCATATGGCCAAAGAACCAGGCGACCGCCACGCTGCCGAGGAAGTTCGCCAGGGTCACCCAGAACCAGTTTCGCGCCACGCTCATAAAGCTGATGCGACGGGCAAACCAGGCTACCGGCAGGGTCATCATATTGCCGGTCAGCAGCTCACCACCTGCCAGCACGGTCATGATGATACCCACCGGGAAGACAGCCGCGCCTAACAGGCCACCAAATGAGCCCCACTCAGCCGGCAGGGTGTTAATCACGTGAAGATCCAGCAGGAAGCCGGTCGCAATAAATGCGCCCGCCATAAAGCCGAGAATCAGGAGGATGCTGACAGGCGCACGGCTTTTGGCCACGCCTGACTGGATCGCCAGTTGTGCGATTTCTTTAGGTGTATGCAGCGACATAGTATCTCAATAGTTTTTTATGATTAATGGGACGATAACGCCTGGTGGACGCGTGGTGTGCGGGAGAGGGTCCCGGTGACCACTAAATTAGCGGGCTAAGTTTTGCACGCGAAAAAGACGAAGACAAGAAAATTCCTATAACATATTTAACCGGGAATTAACCTCACGGCAGACTGAATAACAGTTAAAAAACGGTCCTGCCTGACCAGACACGATTTTCACCTGCAGCATGCTGCTGAAACTTCGCAGGTTGCCGCCTTTTTCAGCGATCAAACAGAGAATGTCATTTTGCCGTTGACACCCTGGAGGCGGTTTCATATTATGCCGTCCGTCGCTTAACGCGACAGTTTTTCGGTTCGGGGCTATAGCTCAGCTGGGAGAGCGCCTGCATGGCATGCAGGAGGTCAGCGGTTCGATCCCGCTTAGCTCCACCAAACTTCTTCCCAAAAGTTTGGCACTGAAAAACGAGTCCAGATGTGGGGGTATAGCTCAGCTGGGAGAGCGCTTGCATGGCATGCAAGAGGTCAGCGGTTCGATCCCGCTTATCTCCACCATTTTCTGACACGTCGTTGTCAACATCCTTTCTGCTATCTCTTTCATTCGCCTTCTCGTGCGGATAAAAACCTTATTGCTTTACTATTCACGCCACGCTGCTGCATACGCTCAGGCGTTTCAACGGGCATGACCTTCCGGGACGCGGTGCTGTCTCTCGCGCATGGTTTAACTGCAGATGTGACTTTGTTGTGCGACGTGAGAAGTGACGCCTGTGGGCGAACCAGCGGGGAGCAGAGCAGGAATGGCGCAGAAAGAAGAGGGCGAGAGACACTCGCCCTTTATTGCTTAGAAACTTATCAGAACGCCAGAACCAGACCGGCGATAGCGGCAGAGAGCACGCTGACCAGCGTAGAACCGTACAGCAGCTTCAGGCCAAAGCGCGAAACCACGTTACCCTGCTCTTCGTTCAGACCTTTAATCGCGCCGGCCACGATGCCGATTGAAGAGAAGTTGGCGAACGACACCAGGAACACGGACAGAATACCTTCTGAATTTGGCGACAGCTGACCCGCGATTTTCTGCAGATCCATCATGGCTACAAACTCATTCGACACCAGCTTGGTCGCCATAATGCTGCCGACCTGCAGCGCTTCGCCAGAAGGCACACCCATCATCCAGGCAAACGGATAGAAGACAAAGCCGAGAACGCCCTGGAAGCTGATACCAAAAATCAGATCAAACAGCGCATTCAGACCTGAAATCAGCGCGATAAAGCCAATCAGCATGGCCGCAACGATAATCGCGACGCGGAAACCGGCCAGGATATATTCGCCCAGCATCTCAAAGAAGCTCTGACCTTTATGCAGATCCTGCAGCTGCAGGTCTTCTTCGTTCTCAACACGGTAAGGGTTGATCAGCGACAGCACGATAAAGGTACTGAACATGTTGAGCACCAGTGCAGCGACCACATATTTTGGCTGCAGCATCGTCATGTAGGCTCCGACGATGGACATCGATACCGTCGACATTGCGGTCGCAGCCATGGTGTACATGCGGCGCTGTGACATCTTGCCCAGAATATCTTTATAGGCGATGAAGTTTTCTGACTGTCCCAGTATCAGAGAACTCACGGCGTTGAATGATTCCAGTTTTCCCATGCCATTGACTTTCGACAGCACGGTACCGATACCGCGGATAACCCACGGCAGGATACGGAAATGCTGCAGAATACCGATCAGTGCAGAGATAAAGACGATTGGGCACAGTACGTTAAGGAAGAAGAAGGCGAGGCCTTTATCGCTCATGTTGCCGAAGACAAAATTGGTTCCCTGAGCCGCATACTTCAACAGATGGTCAAAGAAGCCCGCGAAGCCTTTGACGAAACCCAGTCCCGCTTCTGAGTTCAGGAAGAACCAGGCGAGCACAATTTCAATCACCAGTAGCTGTATAATGTAGCGAATGCGAATGCTTTTACGATCGTGACTGACCAGCAAGGAGAGTATCCCGACCACCACCAGTGCTAAAAGAAATTGCAAAATATGGGACATGGTTGCTCCAAATTTGAGGAGGGTTGTATTTTGTTGCGTATTCTATGTAACGCGTTACTTAAAAACGAGATCTGAACCACAATATAAGTATTCGCTATCGCTATATTTTCCAGAAAAGTTCCAGAGATCACGTCCTCTTTACAAATCATTCACTTCAGATAACCACATAATTATTGTCTATATTTTACACGGGGCGTAGAGTGACGCTATTGCTCACATTTTTAGCAATCACCTCCTTTACTGTAATGTATAGCAATGGCTATACTTTATAGCAGCATCTATTACACCGATAACAATAAACGAATTTTACTTGCACATGCCAACCCCTAAGCTGCCGGGGCAGGCAAATGTTCAGACAGGGTACCGGATATGTTTGAAAGTCGTACCGCCGAGCGCGCCGCTCGCGGAGTCAGAAAAGTCAAACTCGCACTGCTGGGCCCCGCCTTTATCGCCGCTATCGGCTATATCGATCCGGGCAACTTTGCGACCAACATCCAGGCGGGCGCTGCTTACGGCTACAAATTGCTGTGGGTGGTGGTGTGGGCCAATATCATGGCCATGCTTATCCAGCTGATGTCTGCCAAGCTGGGGATCGCCACCGGCAAAAATCTCGCCGAGCATATCCGCGATCGCTTTCCTCGTCCCGCCGTCTGGTTTTACTGGGTGCAGGCGGAAATTATTGCGATGGCCACCGACCTGGCGGAATTTATCGGCGCGGCGCTGGGCTTCAAACTGCTGCTCGGCATCTCACTGATGCAGGGCGCGGTACTGACCGGCATCGCCACGTTCCTGATATTGATGTTACAGAGCCGCGGTCAGAAACCGCTGGAGCGGGTGATTGGCGGACTGCTGCTGTTTGTGGCGGCGGCCTATATCGTCGAACTCTTCTTCTCTCAGCCCAGTGTCAAAGAGCTGGTGATCGGCATGGCGCTGCCCGCGTTACCCACGTCGGATGCTGTATTCCTGGCGGCGGGTGTGCTGGGTGCGACCATTATGCCGCACGTGATTTATCTGCACTCCGCGCTGACGCAGGGCAAAAGTGAGGACAGCAAAGGTCAGCGGTACTCCTCAACTAAACTGGATGTGGCGATTGCCATGACCATCGCCGGATTTGTTAACCTGGCGATGATGGCGACCGCGGCAGCGGCCTTCCACTTCAGCGGCCACAGCAAAATCGCTGAGCTTGACCAGGCCTATCTCACGCTGCAACCGTTGTTAGGTCAGGCGGCGGCAACAGTATTTGGGCTGAGCCTGGTGGCTGCCGGACTTTCCTCAACGGTGGTCGGAACGCTGGCGGGACAGGTGGTGATGCAGGGCTTTATCCGTTTCCATATTCCGCTCTGGGTGCGGCGTACGGTAACCATGCTGCCTTCCTTTATTGTTATCTGGGCTGGCTGGGATCCAACAAAGGTGCTGGTGATGAGTCAGGTGCTGCTGAGTTTCGGTATTGCGCTGGCGTTGATTCCGCTGCTCTCCTTTACCGGCAACCGCGAGCTGATGGGCGATGATATGGTTAACTCGCGTCTGATGCAGAACACCGGGCGACTGATCGTGCTGCTGGTGATTACGCTGAATCTTTACCTGCTGGTGGGTGAAGCGCTGGGGCTGTAGCGGTTATGGTAAATAAGAAAACGCCCGGTTCTGCCGGGCGTTTTTATTAATGGCGATCGTGTCCGTGATGGTCTGGACCGCGATGGTCAGGCCCACGACGGTCATGATGATCCCAGCCACGATCACGATCGCGGCGATGCTGATGATCCCAGCGGCGCTCACGGTCGCGCTCATGCCAGCGACGTTCACGCTCCCACTGCTGCTGACGACGCCACTCTTCGTGTCGCCACCAGCGGCGTTCTTTATAGGAATAACGATCATTCCACCAGCGTGGTTCACGCCAGCGACCGCCATCCCAGTAATAACCACGATTGTCGCGATCGCCCAGATTCAGCGTAACGCCGGGGGCCAGAGTAATAGAGGCACTGGAGGCCTCAGCTGTGTGATTTGCCAGCGGCGACAACACCGCCAGCAGGGCAGCAAAAATAAGTGCTCTTTTCATTATATTCTCCTCATCAACAGTCTGATGCTGTTGCGGCGCAGTGATTATGCCTGCGTAATGCTGTCGTTACCGCATCATTGTGTCGGAAGATTGTGAGGAAATTGGGGAGAGAAAGGGGATTGAGACTATTCTGGTGAGAAAACACCCGGCCTGCGCCGGGCGGGGAAAAATTACAGCAGGGCCGCGTCAATCGCCGCTAACTCCGTGTCGCTGAACTGACGTCGGGCGAGCATTGCCACCGCGTCATCAATCTGAGCCGTTTTACTGGCACCAATCAGCACCGAGGTGACACGATCGTCGCGCAATACCCACGCCAGCGCCATCTGCGCCAGCTTCTGCTCGCGCTGCTGCGCAATCACATTCAGCCTGCGGACCTTCTCCATCTTCTCATCCGTCAACTGACTTTCACTCAGGAACTTGCTGCCGCTGGCCGCACGCGAATCTTCCGGGATGCCCTGCAGGTAGCGATCGGTGAGCACGCCGCCTGCCAGCGGCGAGAAGGCGATACAGCCGACGCCCGCATCGCCCAGCGTCTGAATCAATCCCTGTTCAGGCGTTCGTTCAAACATCGAATAGCGCGGCTGGTGGATCAGACAAGGGGTGCCGAGATCGCGCAGGATAGCTATCGCTTCGGCGGCGAGATCGGCCGGATAGTTAGAGAGGGCAGCGTAAAGCGCTTTGCCCTGGCGCACGACATGATCCAGCGCGCGCATTGTCTCTTCCAGCGGGGTTTCCGGATCGGGACGGTGATGATAGAAAATATCCACATAGTCCAGCCCCATTCGCTTCAGGCTCTGATCCAGACTGGCGACCAGATATTTACGCGAACCCCAATCCCCATAAGGTCCCTGCCACATGGTATAGCCCGCTTTAGTGGAGATGATCAGCTCATCACGATGGGCACGAAAATCTTCCCGCAGAATACGCCCGAAGTTCTCTTCGGCTGAGCCCGGCGGCGGACCGTAGTTATTGGCTAAGTCGAAGTGGGTGATGCCGAGGTCAAACGCATGACGCAGCAGCTCACGGCTGTTATCGACCCGGGTACTGTCACCAAAGTTATGCCACAGCCCCAGCGAAATGGCGGGCAGTTTAATGCCGCTGCGGCCGCTGCGACGGTATTGCATCTGTTGATAGCGATCGGGATGGGGGAAAGAGGACATTCAGCGCTCCTGAGTAAAAACGGGCATATGTGCCAAAAGTCTATCAGTGTATACGGTTACACTCAGTGACAGCGCGCAGCAGTTCGCATTTTTACAGAATAATCCGCCAGCGTAACGCCGCCTTTCCAGCCAATGCGGCTGGCGAAAATCGTGGCCCTCCTCGCTAATTTCATCGGCTGTCAGATACTTAACCCAACTTTTCCCTGAAAGGATTGTGCAATGTCCACATTCACTATTGGAGATTACCTGCTGACCCGTCTGCAGGAGATAGGTATAAAGCATCTGTTTGGCGTACCGGGCGACTATAACCTGCAGTTTCTTGATCGGGTCATCGACCATCCGGACATCCGTTGGGTAGGCTGTGCCAACGAGCTTAATGCCGCCTATGCGGCGGACGGCTATGCACGCAGCAACGGTGCTGGGGCGCTATTAACCACCTTTGGTGTTGGCGAACTCAGCGCGATTAACGGCATTGCAGGCAGTTATGCAGAGTATCTGCCGGTGATCCATATCGTTGGCGCACCAGCGACTTCAGCACAGTTACAGGGTGACTGTGTCCACCATTCGCTGGGCGATGGCGATTTCCGGCATTTCATACGCATGGCCGCCGAAGTCAGTGCCGCAACGGCACAACTTACTGCCGATAATGCCACTGCTGAAATTGACAGGGTGATAGAGCACGCGTTACAGGCCCGTCGTCCCGGCTATCTGTCGCTGGCCGTCGACGTGGCGGCTATAGAGGTGCAGCCCCCTGTTCAGCCCCTGAACCCCCATCAATCCTCTTCGCCCGAGGCGCGTCGTGCTTTCCGCGACGCGGCGGAGCGGTTGCTGGCACCAGCAGAGCGCGTTTCACTGCTGGCCGATTTTCTGGCACTGCGCTGGCAGCAGCAGTCTGCGCTGGCCGCGCTGCGTGAAAAGAGCGCAATTCCCTGCGCCAGCCTGCTGATGGGCAAAGGTGTACTGGATGAGCAGCAGCCAGGTTACGTCGGAACCTATGCCGGTGAAGCCAGCGCAGGTCAGGTGTGCGGGCAAATTGAGCAGGTGGATGTGGCGATCTGCGTCGGGGTGCGTTTCACCGACACCATTACTGCAGGCTTCACGCAGCAGTTTGCGCCTGAGCGACTGATCGATCTGCAACCCTTCAGCGCCAGCGTGGGCGAGGAACATTTTGCGCCGTTGTCGATGGCGGATGCGCTTAGCGAACTGCAACCGCTGTTTGAAAACTACGGCCAGCAGTGGCAGCCCGCCATAGCACCGTCTGCCGTGCAACCGGATGAACCGGCAGCCGTGATCAGTCAGCAGGCTTTCTGGCAGGCGATGCAGAAATTTCTGCAACCCGGCGACCTGATTCTGGCAGAGCAGGGGACAGCCGCTTTTGGTGCCGCCGCGTTACGACTGCCCTCGCAGGCGCAGCTGGTGGTTCAGCCATTATGGGGATCAATCGGCTATACTCTTCCTGCAGCGTTTGGCGCGCAAACCGCTGACCCCGATCGCCGGGTTATCCTGATTATCGGAGACGGTTCGGCGCAGCTGACGATTCAGGAACTGGGTTCCATGCTGCGTGATGAGCAGCGACTGATACTCTTTTTGCTGAATAATGAAGGCTATACCGTCGAACGGGCCATTCATGGCGCAACACAGCGTTATAATGATATTGCCCCGTGGAACTGGACGGCCTTACCGCACGCACTGAGTCTGCAGGGCCAGGCGCAGAGCTGGCGCATCAGTGAAACCGTACAGTTAGACGAGGTGATGGCGCGACTTTCCGCGCCTCAAAGACTGTCGCTGGTTGAGGTGGTCATGCAGAAAGAGGATTTGCCGCCACTGTTACGAAAAGTCACCGCCTGCCTGAATCAACGCAACGGCGGCTAAGATTCAGATAGTTGCCGCTGTGCAGGGTGGACTATCGCGGTTAGGCTGTAGCACACCTGAGTAAGACGCTCACCAATCGCACCGGTGAGCGTTGTTGTTTTATGGGCAGAAATTTATAGTGTCCTCCAACTCTTAAGACCCCAAGCGGAGCAACAGAAGAATGACAACCTATGCCTTGGTCGGCGATGTCGGCGGTACTAACGCACGCCTCGCCCTGTGTGAGGTGGAAAGCGGCAGCATCACCCAGGCCAAAACATTCTCAACATCAGAATACGACAGCCTCGAAGCCGTCATCCGCCACTATCTTGATGAACAACAGCAGGATGTTAAAGATGGCTGTATCGCTATCGCCTGCCCGATTACCGATGACTGGGTTGAAATGACCAACCATGACTGGGCGTTTTCTACGCGCAAGCTCAAAGAGAACATCGGTTTTGAACACCTGGAAATCATTAACGACTTCACTGCGGTATCCATGGCGATTCCAATGCTGACCGCCGACAACGTAATTCAGTTTGGCGGCACAGCCCCGGTTAAAGACAAGCCTATTGCGATTTATGGTGCCGGTACCGGATTAGGCGTCAGCCATCTGGTGCACGTGGACAAACGCTGGGTCAGCCTGCCTGGCGAGGGCGGTCATGTCGATTTCGCCGCCAACAGCGAAGAAGAAGATCAAATTCTGGAAGTGCTGCGTGAAGAGCTGGGCCATGTTTCAGCAGAACGTATCCTGTCCGGTGCCGGTCTGGTCAACCTCTATCGTGCGATTGTTAAAGTTGATAATCGTGTGCCGGAAAACCTGAAGCCTAAAGATGTCAGCCAGCGTGCGCTGGATGACAGCTGCATCGACTGCCGTCGGGCGCTGTCGATGTTCTGCGTCATTA
The DNA here is from genome assembly GCF_052045955.1 of Pantoea sp. 22096. Lineage (NCBI taxonomy): Bacteria > Pseudomonadati > Pseudomonadota > Gammaproteobacteria > Enterobacterales > Erwiniaceae > Pantoea > Pantoea sp. 22096. The sequence goes on from NZ_JBQEPW010000001.1 coordinate 197,722, forward strand.
TGGGCCGTTTCGGCGGCAATCTGGCATTGAACCTCGGCACCTTTGGTGGCGTCTACATTGCGGGTGGCATCGTGCCACGTTTCCTGGAGTTCTTTAAGGCGTCAGGTTTCCGTGCTGCTTTCGAAGATAAAGGCCGCTTCCGCGACTATGTTGCCAGTATCCCGGTCTATATGATCACGCACGATCAGCCTGGCCTGCTGGGCGCGGGCGCGCATCTGCGCCAGACGCTGGGTCGCATTATCTGATTCAGTTTCACCTCGCGCGCACGGCCACTTTGCGCGCGATCGATTTTCCCGACCTGACTGCTTCAGCAGGACAGGATCGGGAAATCACTCTCAGTTTCAGTACTCGCTCTCCTGAGACATTCCCCTCTCTCCTTTGCTACAGGCGCATCAGCTGCCGAAACTGCTTCACCTTGCTGCGGCTCACCGGTACCTGAAACTCCAGATCGCGCAGCTTCAACAGATAAGTGTTGTTAAACCACGGCTCGATTTCACGAATCTTGCTGAGGCTGACGCAGTAAGAGCGGTGGCAGCGGAAGAACTGTTGTTCCGGCAGACGTGAACAGAATTCGGTAATATTCATCGACATCACGTAAGACTCACGCCGCGTGTACACAAACGTCAGCTTTTCATGGGCTTCTACATAGTAAATGTCGTTCACGTCCGTGACGATAATACGCTCATCTTTGATCAGGTTGACCGTCTGCGGTGCTGGCGTGGCGCTGAGATGGCTGACCGCCTGCTGCGCCTGTGCAGTGGCTTCCAGCTTGTTCAGCATGGTGACAATCCGCGACTCCTGATAAGGCTTGAGAATGTAGTCAAACGCCTCCAGCTCAAACGCCTCCACCGCATGCTCTTTCCATGCGGTGATAAAGACAATCAGCGGCTTGTGCGCAAACTGATGGATATTCTGTGCCAGCAGCATGCCATCCAGCGAAGGAATATTGATGTCTAGAAAAATCACATCAACCCGATGCTGTTGCAGATACTTCAGCACGTCGAGGCCATCATCAAAGCAGGCTTCAATCTCGATTTTGCTGTGATGCTGAATCATCCAGCTCAACTCCTGCTGCGCCAGGAATTCATCTTCCACAATAATGGCTTTCATAACAGATTCTCCGCCAGCCGCTGGCCGTTCTTACTCAGCGTAAAGGAAATCTCGGTGCCCGGCTGGTGTCGCACGATGTTCAGTCCCTGACCTGACAGGAGTTTTACCCGATGATGCACATTGAGCAGGCCGATTTTATTACCGGGCATCTCATTGCGCGCCACTCTTGCCATGACTTCGTCACTGATGCCCTGGCCGGTGTCCCGCACCGAGATCTGCACCTTATCGCCCCGATCCCGAACGCTCAGCGTTACCACGCCTTTGCCTTTACAGGGCTGGATGCCATGCACAATCGCATTCTCCACCAGCGGCTGGATCAGCAGACTTGGCAGCAGAAAATGCAGATCTTCGTCTACGTCATAGATCATCGTCAGCTTATCGCCAAACCGCGCCTGCTCAATGGCGATGTAATCTTTGACCTGCCACAGCTCCTTACGGATATCGATCAACTCATCATCGTTCAGCTCCAGGTTGTAGCGCAGGTAGCGTGACAGGTTAATCACCAGCTGGCGGGCAGTATCGGGATTAAGCCGGATAGAAGAGGAAATGGCATTCAGGGCATTGAACAGGAAATGGGGATTTATTTTACTTTGCAGCGCCCGCAGTTCCGCTTTATTGGCCATCTCTCGCAGCTGCTCGGCACGTGACACTTCAAGCTGTGTAGAGATGATTTGCGACAGGCCTATGGCCATCTCCTTCAGCGAGCCGGTAATACGGTGCGCGCGGCGATAGTAGATTTTCAGCGTGCCGGTGACTTTGCCTTTTTCCCACAGCGGGATGACGATCATCGAATGGATATCTTTGGTGCGGTGCGCTTCATCGTTGTTCTTAATGATAATTTTACCGCTGGCGATCGACTGCGCGGTGGTGGGACTGATGCCATCATCCCCATGCTGATAGTTATTTTCGCCATAGCCGACGTAAGCCAGAATCTGTTTCTTGTCGGTCATCGCCACCGCATCGGCTTTGATCTCCCGCCGGATAATGTCACAGATATTGCGAAGTGAGTCGCTGTTCACCTGACGAAACAGCGGCAGGGTTTTGTTGGCGATCTCCAGCGCCAGCTTGGCCTGACGGGCGGCAATCGCCTCTTTCTCTCCCTCAACGCTCTGCACCAGCAACACAATGATACCGATACTGGAGGCACCGAGGATCATCGGCAGGGCAATTTCTGACACAATCGCCAGCCCGAGTGAGGTTGGGCGCGCCCACAGGACGATCAGCAACATCGTCAGGGCTTCACACAGCATGCCGCCGACAATACCGGCGCGCCAGCGATGCTCTTTCAGCACCCGGCGATTAATGCCGCCCGCGACGATACCGGCAATGATGCTGGTAATCAGACAGGGCACGGAGGTCACGCCGTGAATATCGATCAGAAAACGGTGCAGCCCCGCAATAATACCGGTGGCGATGCCGACCCAGGGACCAAACAGAATGCCACCCGCCATCACGGCAATGACACGCACATTCAGCAGCGAACCGTCGACATTGACCCCAGACCAGGTACTGAACAGCGCAAACAGGGAAAAGATGGCGGTTACCGCCATTTTCTCTGCGCGCGTGTGTTCATCTTTTTGAAGCAGCTGACGAAACGGGCGGGTGCGCGTCAGGAAGAACAGGCAGATCAACATCAGGGCGGCGCGGTCAAATACTGCCAGTAACATCGTGAAGTGGGAGGACACAGGCGGCTCGTCAGCAATGGAAAGTGTGCCTATGATAAAAAATGTGATCGCGAACCGCTAGCGCCCCGCACCATCACGCCGGGACTTCATGTTTCAGATCAATTTTTGAGGCCTGTGCATAAAAAGAGGAAAGGTTGAGTGCAATAAAGGGGAACAGTTTTTCAGCCTGCGAACGCTGGTCGCTGCGGTGTCGTTTTGCTATGTTGCGCGATGACGCGTGCCAGCGACAGCTGGAAAACTGGCCCATCGGGAGCAGCAGATGCAACTTGTCACCGCCAGATTAACCCTGAATAAATTACAGCCAGAAGACTGGCAACTGTTTCGTGCTGTCCATGAAGATCGCGACACGATGACGTGGGTGAGCGAGATCCCCGATGAAGCGGATATTCGCCAGCGCTTCACCGCGCGTCTGGCTCCATGGCAGCCAGGCAGTTTTCATATGCTTTGTCTGGTGGCACGGCGACGCGATAGCGGTGAGCCAATTGGCCTGTTTGGCTGCAGCCCCGAGTGGGAGCCACACCGTCAGGCCGAGGTGGGTTATATGCTGCTGCATCGCCACTGCGGACAGGGCTATGGCAGCGAGGCGCTGGCGGCGCTGTGTCAGTTTCTGCTTGAAGCCGATTTCCATAAACTCAAGGCGATGGTGGTTGAAGGTAACTGGGCGTCACGCCGGATTCTGGAGAAAAACGGTTTCCAGATGGAGGGCACGCTACGGGATAATTATCTACTGAACGGCTGCTGGGTGAACGATTGGCTGCTGGGACGCCTGAATTCACAAAAATAAAAATATTTTCTGCCCCTCGACAAAATGATCCTCACCGCGTTATGTTCGTAACGGGTCACCGCAGTGACCCGCGTCGCTCGGATGGTCCGGGCGCTTACGTAATCCAGAGGTCATCATGGCTGATAACAGCACACCCCGTCGTTTCTCACGTATTGAACGTTTACCCCCTTACGTTTTCAACATCACCGCTGAACTGAAGATGGCTGCGCGCCGGCGCGGCGAAGATATCATCGACTTTTCAATGGGCAACCCTGATGGTCCGACCCCGCCGCACATCGTCGAAAAGTTATGTCAGGTAGCGCAGCGCGACGACACCCACGGTTATTCCACCTCACGCGGTATTCCGCGTCTGCGCCGGGCGATTTCGCGCTGGTACGCCGATCGCTACCAGGTTGAAATCGATCCTGAATCTGAGGCAATTGTTACTATCGGTTCCAAAGAGGGGCTGGCACACCTGATGCTGGCGACGCTGGACCACGGTGATACCGTGCTGGTACCAAACCCTAGCTATCCGATTCATATCTACGGTGCGGTGATTGCTGGCGCGCAGGTACGCTCAGTGCCGCTGGTGGCGGGTGTCGACTTCTTCAATGAGCTGGAACGCGCCATTCGCGAGAGTTACCCCAAGCCAAAAATGATGATCCTTGGCTTCCCGTCTAATCCCACCGCACAGTGTGTGGAGCTCGACTTTTTCGAGCGGGTAATTGCGCTGGCAAAACAATACAACGTGCTGGTGATCCACGATCTGGCCTATGCCGATATCGTCTACGATGGCTGGAAAGCGCCATCGATTATGCAGGTGCCGGGCGCGCGTGATGTCGCCGTCGAATTCTTTACCCTGTCAAAAAGCTACAACATGGCGGGCTGGCGCATCGGTTTTATGGTGGGCAACAAAGAGCTGGTCGCCGCGCTGGCACGCATCAAAAGTTACCATGACTACGGCACCTTTACGCCGCTGCAGGTGGCGGCGATTGCAGCGCTGGAAGGGGATCAACAGTGTGTTCGCGACATCGCAGAGCAGTATAAACGGCGTCGAGATGTGCTGGTCAAGGGATTGCATGAAGCGGGCTGGATGGTAGATAACCCGAAAGCCTCAATGTATGTCTGGGCAAAAATTCCGGACCACTATGCGCATCTGGGGTCCCTGGAGTTTGCCAAACATATGCTGCAGGAGGCGAAAGTCTGTGTTTCACCCGGTATCGGGTTTGGCGACTATGGTGATACGCACGTGCGTTTTGCACTGATTGAAAACAGCGATCGCATTCGTCAGGCAGTACGGGGAATTAAAGCGATGTTTCGTGCCGATGGCGTTTTGCCAGGCAGCATGAAAACAGAAGAAGAGAACTGACAGCCAGCAGGGGCGACGCAATGGTCGCCCCGTGGCGGCACTGTCACGCCATTACTTCAGCAGCAGAACAAAGGTTCCGAACCAAAGTAACGCGAAAAAAGATATTCCCATCAAGGCATATTTCACAAAGCAACTCCTCTGAGCGGTTACGATGATGGCGATCCCAAACCAGTGCAACGCGAACAGCTGTGGAAAAGAGATCACCATTTCAGTAATGGTCTGCTCATTTCCGGGTCGATCTGAATAACTCAGAACAGGATCAGGCGCTAATTTACGCGTAATCCTGCCTAAATGAAATAGGTCCGTTCTGAGATATTGCTCACAATTTTACGGCACCTGAATGTCCGGGATCGCCGACATGCCGACACGTAACTGAGCCAGATGCTGTTGGTCACTATCCAGCACAATTTTAACCGGCAGACGTTGAACGACTTTAGTGTAGTTGCCGGTGGCGTTATCGGGGGCGATCGCGGAAAAAGTTGCCCCGGTGGCCGGCGCAATGCTGTCCACGTGGCCGGTGAAGGTCTTGCCTGGCAGGGCATCGACACGAATCTGTACCCGCTGACCCGGACGCACATCGCTTAGCTGCGTTTCAAGGTAGTTAGCGGTAATGTAGGTTTGCTGCAGGGGTACTACCGCCAGCAGACGGGTTCCGGCTGACACGTAAGCGCCAGTCCGCACCGAGCGCTGACCCACCATGCCGTCAACGGGCGCCGTAATACGCGTGTAGGAGAGGTTCAGCCTGGCCTGATCGACGCTGGCTTTAGCTGCGGCAACATCCGCTTCCGCTGAACGCACCGCAGCCTGTAACACGCCGACCTGTTTCACTGCCGACGTCAGCGCAGCCTGACTCTGATGCACGGCTGCCAGTGCTGAACGCTGGTTCGAGCTGGCTTTCTGCTGATCGTCGGCGGCCACAGTGCCGCTTTTATAGAGTCGGTTGTAGCGATCGGCGCTCTGTCCGGCATACTGCGCGGACGCCTGGCTGGCCGCGACGCTGGCTTTCTGCTGATCAATCACCGACTGCTGCTGTTCCAGCTGTGCCTGGCTGCTCAGCAGTTTCGCCTGACTCACCTGCAGGTCAGCCTCGGCACTCTCCAGCGCCACCCGATAGTCACGATCGTCCAGCGTTGCCAGCAACTGGCCGGCTTTGACCTGCTGATTATCCTGCACCTGCACATTGCTGATGTAGCCGGAGACTTTCGGTGCCACCAGGGTGTAGTCCGCATTGACGTAAGCGTCGTTGGTACGGTGATCGTTGCCGCTCATCATTGACCAGACTGCAAAAGCGATGGCCAGTAACACCAGCAGCAGCAGTGTGAGCACCAGAGTTCTTCTCATTTCGAAAGCACGCATATTCAGTTATTCCGGGAAGGGTTTTGAAGCAAAGTTTGAGGCGGCCACACCCGTTTTGGCAGGATGGCGGTAAGCAGTAACAGGCACGCGGCAAAACCGGTCAGCATCAGCCAGCTGTCGCTCAGACTCAGTACCGTGGCCTGATGCCGGACCAGCGTGGCGAATTCGCTGAGATTTTCGCTGGCGCTGATGCTGCCATCCGGCAACAGCGGCAAGCTGCTGCTGGCCTGACTGGCCGTCGGCGTTGTCATCAGCCAGCTGCGACTGGCGGCCTGATTAATCAGGATACTGGAGTGAAACTGCTCGCGATGGGAGAGGAAAACCTCAACCAGCGTAGAGGCGGCGATGCTGGAGAAGCCGCGCACCGTATTAAACATCGCCGAGGCAAACGGGCCTTCCGGTGGAGCCACCACGCTGGTGGCGCTCATCAGTATCGGCAGAATAATCATCGGTTGTCCGAACGCCTGCAGAATCTGCAGCAGCCAGAAATTCTGGCGCGCCCACTCACTGGTGATCTGTGTGCCCAGCAGACAGGAGGTCACCAGCAGGCCGACGCCCGCCGTCAGCATCCAGCGGCAGTCGATCCAGCGGATATTCAGCAGGGCCGCAATCAGCGGTGCGATCAGCAGTTGCGGCAGGCCCACTGCCAGCGCCAGCGGGGCAAACTCCAGGGTGCGAAAGCCGCTGACCTGCGCAAAATAGGCCGACGGCAGCGCAGAACCAGAAAGCCCAAGGATGAGCACGCAGGCCAGCCCCAGTAAGCCATGCGCCAGATTTGGCCGGCGGAGCATCTGCAATTTAAACAGAGGCAGCGGGTGAAACCACTCATTAATCAGGAAAACCAGCAGCAGCGGCAGCGCGGTTAGTAACATACCGACGATCAGTGGGGAGTTCAGCCAGTCCAGGCGCTCACCCTGGGTCAGCACCAGAACCAGCAGCGAGACTGCACTGCAGCCGGTCACCATGCCGAACAGGTCGATCTGCTGGAAGCGTTCAGGACGCAGCGGGTCCTGCGGTATCCCCCAGCTAATCAGCACCATAGCAATGAGCATTAATGGCACGACCTGCCAGAACACCATCATCCAGCTGACATGATCGGTCCATAACGACGCCAGTGAGGCCGCCATATTGGGGCCAAACGTCGCGGTCAGGGCATAGCCCGCCAGACCAAACAACTTAAAGGGCGGCGGCAGAAAGCGCAGGGCGACGGTCATCAGCATCGGCGGCAGTGCGCCACCAAACAGGCCCTGCAGCACGCGCAGGCTGATAAACAGCGTTGGGTCAGGCACCAGCGGCAGCAGAATGCCGGTCAGCATAAATCCCGACGAAACGCCAAGGGTGAAACGCCGCAGCGACAGAGTGACGGCAAACCAGGGCGCGATCATCATGGCAGCGACTTCTGCGGCCTGATAACCGGAAATAATCCAGCTACCCTGATCGTAACCGATGCCAATGGCAGCCCGGATATCTGCCAGCGCGATATCACTGACGCGATCGTTCAGCCCGGAGGTCAGCGCAGCAATGAGCACGCCGACCAGGCCAAACGCCAGTCGAAAAGTAAAAGGATGAGGGGCCGGCGCGGCGGCTGGCTTAGCGTTCATTGCAGGCGATCTCATTATTATGATGCAGTGTACTGCGATGTGATACAGGGCATAATATTACATCCCGGTATGCTGTATTGCAATGTGGTACAGACTGTAAAAAGTGCGGCATTCGCGCTACAGTAAGGCAGCTCAAACAGGACGACGCTATGGCACATCAACCCTCCAGCCGTGAGGATGAAAAAACGGGCGGCATTCAGGTCATCGCACGTGCGGCAAAAATTCTAAATGCGCTGGGCGAACAGCCGGGCGGCATGAGCCTTGGCGAAATTGCTCAGGCGGTAGAACTCCCCCGTTCAACGGTGCAGCGCATTGTCGCCGCACTTGACAGCGCCGAGCTGGTGCGCAGCAGCGGGGCGGGTGGACTGCGACTGGGTCCGGCACTGTTAAAACTGATCTCCAGCGTCCACACCGACGTGGTCGATCTGGTCAGTCCGCTACTGGAAAAACTCTCTTCCGACACCAATGAGACGGTTTCACTGGCGCGCGCCAGCGGCAGCCAGCTGGCAATTATTCACCACGTGGTGGCGTCGCGGGAGTTGCGGGTGGTTCCGCATATGGGACTCAATCTGCCGCTCTACAGCACCTCCGGTGGACGGGCGCTGCTGGCGCTGGAGTGTGAAAAAGATGTGCGGACGATTGTCGGTGAGGGCTGGCAGGAATTAACCGATATGACGGTGAAAACGCTGCCGCAGTTGCTGCAACTTATCAGGGAAGTGCGCGAAACCGGTATCGCTGTGGATCGCGGTGAAACGCTGGAAGGTATCTCTACCATGGCGTTTGCACTGGATACACTGTTTGGTCGCTTTTCTGTCTCTTTGCTGGTGCCCTCTGCACGTTTTCTGCGTCACGAAGCCCGTTTCCGTGACGAGATGCTGAAGTGCAAAGAGGCTCTGGTGCGTGAAATCGGCAAAGTCGCCGCGATAGAAGGATAAGCATCTGATGAAAACCCTGCTGATGGCTATTGATCACTCTCCGGTCGCGGAGAAAGTGGTTGCCTTAACCATTGAAGAAGCGCTGGCGCATCGCGCCGATGTGGTGGTGCTGTGCTGTGTTGATCCTGCTTACTCCTCCTGCAATCAGCCAATGGATATCGATGCAGGTGAAGATCCCGCCGATTTTGTGGCGGCGCAGGATGAGCAGAATACGGCGGAAATGGTGGTGCGCCATGCGCTGGCACCGTTATTGCGCGCGGGCATTAATGCGCGTGGCATGATTCTGGCGGGTGACGCAGCAGATACCATCGTTGCCCAGTCGCAACAGCTTAAAGCCAGCATGATTATCATGGGACGTCGCCATCTCTCCTCTTTTAATCGGCTGTTAAAAGGCTCGGTCAGCGCATCAGTTATTGAGCGTGCTCACTGTCCTGTGCTGATCGATGTGCGTAAGGATTAATCGCGCAGCATGAACTCTCTGTTTTTTATTACGCTGGCCGCGTTTACGCTGCTGGCGCTGATTATCATTGTGCTGATCAGAACCACCCGGCTGCGTTTGTGGCAGGGGCTGATCCTCTTTCTGTTGCCACTGATACTGGCAAATCTGCTCTGGTTCAGCTGGGTCGCGCCGCATCAGCAGCAGACTGCTCAGCATGAGCAGGCGGTGAATCAGCTGGCAAAGATGCCGGGCTATCGGGTATTGCAGACGCAGGAACCAGCATTATGGTTGTTGCTGACTCAGGAGCTGACCCGGCGGATCCGTGCGGGCGAGCAGCCTGAAAGGGCGACAGGTGAACTGCGTGGCTGGCTGATTGAGGTGATTAATCAGCGACTGATGCGCGGAACAGATGCGGCGGTCGTTAACTATATCAGCGTCTCGGTAGAAGAAATGCGCGCGTTGAACCAGATCGATCCGGGCCTCTGCTTCCGTTATCTCTATCCGCAGGTCAGTGGTGGCATCAATTTGCAGACCACACTTCCAGCCTCGCTGAATCAGAAAGAGGCCGATGCCATGGAGCTGCTTCTGCTCAATAGTCCGCCACCCGAGCAGCCCCTTGATAAGGCTCAGGCGCAGGATGATCTGCAAAAGATTGTCGGCCGGCTTTATCTGAAGTGGGGCGACAAACTGCAGCAACTGAATATGCCTGCCGACACGGCGGTGGATCGCTCTTCGCTATGTGCCATGTCAATTGACCTCTACAGCGCCGTTCTGGCATTACCTGATAAGCGCGCCGCTAACCTGTTACGTAAAATGGTGGCACTGACCGGCCAGTAAACTCGCGTTTAGCGGGCGAAAAAAAGCCCGCTAAACGCGGGCAGGGAAGAGAGAGGAACAGATTTTTATTTTTGGCATTTCCTGGTGTGGTGCAGTCTTCGTTTGGTCTGAATATATCCTGTCACTTTTGGACTGATAGTAATAGCCGTTTAATCGTATTGAATTAATCGGCTAAAGCTTCTCAATTTTTGATTTTTCGCGCATTAATCCTATGGATGCGTGGCATGCTGCGTCATACACTGCGTGACAACGTGAGGATAACTAAATGAAAAAATTAATTACCGGCGCACTGGCGCTGATTCTGCTGAGTGGATGTACCGCCAGCAAACCCGGGGCATTTGAACGCGTTGATGAAGATCCAAGCTCAAATACCGTGCAGTACCGTTATGACCCGGTAAAGGTCAATCGTGATGCAATGGATATTGATCTGGCGAATTACTGCAGCAATAAAGGCTTTGATAAAGTCGAGGCGTTACCTGCGCAGGAGAGTCATATTCCGGGACTGCAGAAAGCGTGGTTCCAGTGTAATTATGCTGTGAAAAGCTAAATAAAACGGGCGGGATAATTATCCCGCCCTTAAAGTTACTGCTTTTATTTTATGCTGTGTGACATCTTTGCCCGTTAGCGGCGATGGTGACCGCCATGATACCCACCGTGATAACCTCCATAGTAGCCTCCATGATATCCGCCGCCACCCCCGCGATGCCAGCCATTGTCGTGTCTGGGGCTGATGATACAACCACTTAATAAGGTCATCAGCGCAACCACCGAAGCGACTTTAATTAATCTCTTCATCGGAAGCTTCTCCTCTTTTCCAATGACTATGACACTACGCTGTAAAAGTGGAGTGAAGATGCAGGCTTTGTAGAGTTATTTAAGAAGATATGACGGAATATTTCAGATCGCTCTGTTCTTCAGCGGCAGGAAATAAAAAAATCGGAATCAACTGAATAATAAATACTATCAAAGAGAATAGTCTTAAAATCAAGCGAAAATAATTCTCATTTGAAAGTTTTTACCACTACATTATTAGCATGTCATTTCAATGGGAGAGAAACATGGCGCATAACGTAAAAAATATTCTGGCTTTACAGGCTGAACTGGGCGAATGCCCGCTCTGGTCAGTGGAAGAACAGGTGCTGTACTGTGTCGATATTCTGGCATCCGCCATTCACCGTTTTGATCCGGTCAGCGGTGAACTGCAAACCTTCCCGCAGGCGGAAGAGGTGGGATGCATCGGTCTGCGTGAGCAGGGCGGGCTGATAGCCGCATTGCGCAACGGTGTCTGGCTGCTGGATGCGCAGGGTAAACCCGAGAAAAAGATTGCAGAGAATCCCGGTGTGGCCGCTAAGAGTCGATTTAATGATGGCCGTGTGGATCCGTGGGGTAACTTCTGGTGCGGCAGCCTGTGGGAACCGCAGGATAAAAATGGCGGGCTGCTGTGCCGCGTGACGCCTGACCTGAAACTGGAGGTCAAAGCGCGTGATATTAAAATTTCCAATGGGCTGGCCTTCTCTCCCGACCGGCGCTGGATGTATCACAGTGACACGCCGAATGAATCGCTCTATCGCTATCCATTAAACGCGCAGGGCGAACCGGGCGAACGCACCCTGTTCCGCCGTTTCGACGCGAAAGGTGGATTACCGGATGGTGCCGCGGTGGATAGCGAAGGTTTCTACTGGTCAGCACAGTTTGATGGCGGACGCGTGGTGCGTATCGATCCGCAGAGCAGTGACATTGTCGATGAGATTCTGCTGCCGGTGAAGTGGCCAACCATGGTGGCCTTTGGCGGGGCCGATCTTAAAACGCTGTTTATTACCAGTTCACGTGAAGATCGCACCAAAGAGGAACTGGCGCGCTATCCGCAGTCCGGCGATATCTTTGCCGTGGACGTCGCGGTGGCAGGAATAGCAGAGCCGCGATTCCGCGGCTAAACGTTAACGGGCCGCGTAATGGCGGCCCGTGGTCGTTGCCCGTGATTAGTGACGTTGCAACACAGGTTCTTTTGTGACGGGACTTTGCGGCAGGCGAATGGTAAGCGACAGAAACAGGGAGATGACCAGTAGCGTCATAATCAGGCTGAAGGTAACGGTGAAACCACCAAACAGCGAGGCGACCAGCGATCCCAGCACGCTTCCGATACCAAAGCCCAGGTAGAGCAGGCCATAGTTTTTTGTCAGGTTGTTGAGTCCAAAGAAGTCACTGACCAGCGACGGGAACACCGTAATGGTCCCGCCAAAGCTGAAGGCCACACAGGCGAGTGACAGGAAGAAGGTGACCTCATTCATCCGGGTAAACAGCAGCACACTCATACCAATCAGCGACACAATTTGCGCCAGCGAAATGACCCGGATGCGCAGCATTTTGTCAGAGAGCACACCCAGCACCAGACGGCCACTCAGGTTGGCAATCGCAATCACCGTTACCGCGCTGGCAGCAGTCTGCGTGGAGAGATGCACCAGACCTTCGCCGATATCTTTGGCAACCCCTATCACATAGAGTCCACTCATACAGGCGGTCAGGAACATCAGCGCCAGCATCCAGTACTGCGGCAGACGCACTGACTGGGCCAGCGTGTAATCCCGCGCATGTTGCTGACCTTTAGCGGTGGTTCCGGTCTGTTGCAGTGGCGCTTCACGCATCAGCAGCGCACCGAGAATAATCATCGACATGGCCAGCACGCCCCATATCATAAAGGTTTGCTCCAGACCGACCGTCACCAGCAGTGTTCCGCAGATAAACTTGAATCCCAGACTGCCAAGGCCGTAAGCGCCAATTGCACAGGCCGAGATCATCCCCTTACGCTCCGGGAACCATTTCACACAGTTTGAGAGCGTCATCAGATAACCGGCGCCATCGGCCAGACCAACCAACAGTCCGGCACTGAAGTAGAGCATCATCAGGTTATTAGCCTGCGCGGTGAGCCAGAAGCCCAGCGCCATCAGTACACCCGCGCCAATAGTGACGCGGCGTACGCCAAAACGTTCCTGTAATTTTCCGGCCAGTGAAGAGGCGATAGCCAGACCCAGGCTCAGCAGGCCAAAGGAAAATGCGACCTGACTGATCGGTGCATCCAGCTTCTGTGACAGCTGGCCATTAAACAAACTCCATGTATAAACTGACCCCAGCGCAAACTGAGTAATAACCGTTCCGAACAATGTAAGCCAGCGGGAACGCTGGTAAGACGCCTGTTGAGTCTGGTTCATAATTTATCTCTCCCGTCCGGGAATCTGGAAACTGCGGTCAGAATAAAACAGTGATTCGCGCGCGTGAGCAGCAAAGGTATGAACGGAACGTATCAGGGAATGAAATGCCATTCAGGCGGTATGAATGACATCAAAAGGGGGCGCGACACTGCGTCACTAGTAAGCAAAGTGGCATGTTAATGATTAAGCGTAATTAGCCGTAAGATAATGTTTCAGATAGCTCTTTCTGTGAGCAGGTTTCCAGATTATTTGCCATGCTTACAGTTCACTTAACAGGAGGAAATATGAAAGACCGGACATATGAATCCAGTACCAGTGAGGATGACGTTTGCTGCATCATCGGTCAGGCGGTGATTGAACTCAGTACAGAACAACAGCCTGTGACCAAATCGACGCTGGCATTAAAACTGCTGTCGATGGCCGATCGTGATAGTGACGATGAGCGTGTTCTGCTTTACTGGATTGCGCGTAAAGCGATCAATCAACCACAGAAACTTCTTCAGCAGCAGTGGGCGTAATGCCCATCCGGACGCGGGTCTGAGCCCGCTCCGTGTCAGGTAGTGACCCCGCAATGGCTTGCCTGCCAGCGGGCAAACATCACGATATTGCCCAGCAGAATCATGACAAGGCCAGGGATGGCGCTGACATGCCACTCATACCCCTCAAAGCGCGTAGAGAGTGCCAGCGCAACCAGCGGAAACAGGACCGTTGTATAGGCAGCCCGACTGGCGCCGATGCGTCCCGCCAGTGTGAAGTAAGCGCCGAAACCCATCACCGATCCCACGATAGCCAGATAGAGCAATGCCCCAAACCACTGTGTATTCCATGTCGGCTGCAGCGAAACACCCTGCAGCAGCGAGACCAGTGCCATGATCAGCGCACCGTATAACATGCCGTAACTGTTAGTTGTCAGCACGTCACGTTGCAGACGCTGATGCCGCTGATTGATCATATTGCCGAATGAAAATCCCAGTGTGCCCAGCGCACTTAACCCAATGCCCCACATCAGCCCGGCAGAGGCCTGCGTGCTGCGCAGATCGTGCCAGAACAACGCCACAATGCCTGCCATGCCCAGCACGATGGCCGGAATCAGACGTGCGGAAGGGCGCTGACGGAAAAATATCCAGCTGTTAATGGCGTTATACATCACGGCCATCGAGAAAATGACCGACTCCAGTCCGCTGCTGATATAGCCGGAAGCGTAATAAAAGCAGACAAAGTTGAAGCCAAAGACGCTGCAGCCCTGGAGCATGCAGAAGAGATGATCGCGCAGCGTCAGCCTGTGCAGACGCTTTATCAGCTTAAGCAGCAATAACATGACCAGCGAGGCCAGCAAAAAACGCCAGAAGACAGCGACAGTTACGGCCCCTATGCCCGCAGACTGTTGCGCATAAATCGCAATCCAGGTCGTGCCCCAGATCAGCACGACTGAGAGATACAAAAACAGGTTCATTGCCAGATTCTCCACCCTAAAACGCCGAGTCTGCACCCGCAACGCTCCCTGGTCTTGCAGCGGATTGCGCAAGGTTTGCAAAATCTTGCGCATTTTTGCCGCCCGTCCCGATATGGCCTGTTTTCTGTCCCCTGCAATCCGTAAACTGGCCTTCTGTTTATCTGAACTGATGCTCCGATGCGTACCTATCAAACCTTTGAAATGCTGCAACGCCACAAAGCACAACTGCGTGATCAGGTGCAGCTTCACAGCGGCATTCAGCTGGCAGCCTGGTTCAATAGTGGCGATCGCGTGACAAACCTCAGCGATCATCACACGCTGAGCCTTTACGTAGCGGGCGGCTACGATACCTGGCATAAAACCCCGCATGGCTGGCGTAACGGTGGCGCACCGGACCGCTTCTGTCTGATGCCGGCTGGCACGGAATCGACCTGGGATCTGCGTGCGGATCTCGCCTTTGTTCATCTCTATTGCAGCGAGAACCAGCTGCGGCAACTGGCCGAAAGGGTCTGGGACCGTAATCCGGCGCAGTTAAACCTGCATGAGAAAATCTTTTCTGTTGATGACCGCATTACCCAGCTCTATCGACACTTTCTGCTGAGCAGCGACTGGCAACAGCCCGCCAGCCAGCTGACGCTGAGCAGCGCATCAACACTCCTGCTGACCCATCTGCTGCAGCACTACAGTGAAGTTAAATGGCGACTGCCCCAGGTGCGGGGTGGACTCGCTCCAGTGGTATTACGGCGGGTTCTGGAATTTATTGAAACCCATCTCGATCAGCCTTTAACCCTGGCGGTGCTGGCGCAGGAAGCGGCATTGAGTGAGTTTCACTTTGCCCGCATGTTTCGTCATACCACTAGCGAGGCACCACACCAGTTCGTGATGCGCCGTCGTATGGATCGTGCAAGGATGTTGCTTGAGCGGCCCGAGCTGACGCTGACCGATATTGCCCTTCAGTGTGGTTACCACTCTTCAGCCCACTTCAGCCATCGTTTCCGGCAGGTTTATGGCATGACGCCCTCGGCGTGTCGTCGGGAAAGTCGATGAACTTCTTAGCGGTAACAGAAATATTAGCAGCGCATAATAGCGCCACAAATCATTAACATTTCTTACTATAAAAACTAACCTTTTTGGGTGGGTTCCCGTTTTCACTTTCTGCCGTGATCCTGTAAAAAAAGCATTAACCGCACTTTTTAGCTATGGGTCATTTTTCTGCTTAATCCCGCAATGAACTACTTACTGAAACATTTTTTATTCCCAGCTATCATGCGCCTCACAAGCATAATCTTAAGAAAAATCTTATATATCAAATCAGTATAAGATTTTTGCTGGCAACTTTATCCTGTTACATGTGGTTACATATTATCATTTCCTTTGGCTGACCCACTATTTTTAAACTCGCGCCATGAGTGTTTATCTGAAAAATGAATTTCGGATTTACGCTCTTTCATCACGTCATATCGCCAGTAAATGGAATGTACTCGCTTCTGACTGCAGGTTCTGCTTTTCACTGAATGTTTAATGGCAGGAATGTTTTATGGCAGGGTAAGCCGTTCTTAATATTTGACACTGGCTGTGGCGGTTTCTATCACTCCATAGAACAGGGACAGCCATGTCTAACTCTTCCTTTCAGTCAGAAATCCCTAAAGCACGCATTAATCTCAAACTCGATTTGCATACGGGTGGCGCGAGCAAGAAAACCGAGCTTCCCCTGAAATTACTGGTGGCGGGCGACTTCAGTAATGGTCAGGAGTCTGCACCCCTGTCTGAGCGCAAAAAAATTAGCCTGAACAAAAATAATTTTGATTCTGTTCTTTCCGAATATTCCCCAAAAGTCAATCTGACCGTTAAAAACACGCTTTCCGGTGACGGTAGCGAAGACAACATCAGCCTGACCTTCAAGAGCATGAAAGATTTCACCCCGGAGCAGGTTTCCCGACAAATCCCTCAGCTGAAGGCGATGCTTTCCATGCGCAACCTGCTGCGCGATTTAAAGGCAAACCTGCTGGACAATCAGGCTTTCCGAAAGGAGCTGGAAAAAATTCTGCTCGACCCGGCGTTAAGCGCAGAACTCAGAGCCGAACTTTCAGCCCTGGCACCTAAGCAGCCATAACGGTCACGATGATTTAACGGATTTAAAAGGAAGATGCTGATGTCTGTAAAAAATGAGAATGCCGCAGGTAGCGAGAGTGTGGTGCTGGAACGTCCTGCTGCGGGCGGGGTTTATGCCTCCCTGTTTGAAAAAATCAACCTGAATCCGGTCTCTGAGCTGAGTGCGCTGGATATCTGGCAGGACGCGCAGGCGATGTCGGATGCGACCGCGGATGAACGATTAACGGCCGGGATGCAGGTGTTCCTGGAGTGCCTGACAAAATCAGGCTCAAAGGTTGAAAAACTCGACAAAAACCTGATTGACCACCATATCGCGGAGCTGGACTACCAGATTAGCCGTCAGCTGGATGCGGTAATGCATAGCGAAGAATTTCAGGCGGTGGAGAGCCTGTGGCGCGGCGTGAAATCTCTGGTCGACAAAACCGATTTCCGTCAGAACGTGAAGGTTGAGTTGCTGGATATGTCGAAAGAAGATCTGCGTCAGGACTTCGAAGACAGCCCGGAAATCATTCAGAGTGGACTGTATAAACACACATATATCGATGAGTATGACACACCGGGTGGCATAACCAGCAGCGGGTCGAACATTCAGCCAGGTATCGTGTTGGCTGCCACCGTGATGAATGATGCGACAGCATCCACCAGAGACTTTGCTGGTGATCCGGATGAAGATACGCCAGAGAGTGCAGTGAAGAGGGCTTACGTTGCGCAGTCGGAACAGCAGCCGAATGTGGAAGTGCTGGCAACTATGCCCACTCCGATAAAAAAATGGAAATCCTTCTCCGCCGGGATGTGTACCATGCTGGTAATAAGCATAGTTTCATTGTGGAGCTGGCATTTTCTTCACCGGCCAGACCCTCTACAGAATCAGCTTGCTGCTTCACTGGCTCCGTTCCCTGCACCTCTCACGTCTGAACAGTTGGGGATGTTGCGTCAGCAGACTCCGTTACCGCAGGATCTTATCGCACAGACACAGCGGCAGCTTGCCAGGCTGGATAAGTTGCCGCCTGACTGGAATATGGACTTCAGTCGACAGCTTGTAAAACAGGCGCAGGTGCTTTCGCCAGAGCAGGCTAAACCTCTGGCACAAAACTGGCAGCAGCAACTCAAGGCGATTGCATTACCGACAGAACATCTTGCTGACTGGTATCAGGGAATGACAACGCTACAAAAACTCAGCGACAGACTTAACGGGCTTGATGAGCAGAAAGGTAAATACGTAACGGTCAGTGAGCTGAAGTCAGTCGTTTTTTCAGCCATGCAGTCTTTCAGCCAATCGATACCGGCTGAAGAGCAGCTAAGGGCATTGTCACAAAATCCCGCAGGCGAACCTCTGCCTGCTGCTGCCAAAGCTCAGCTGGAGATGCACCTGAAGCAACTGATTGCCCGTTATGCAGAAATAAAACAGAATGCATCTAAATAAAAAATATCTGAAGCATTCGATGCAGCCAATTACCCATACCCGGCCGGTCATGATTACAACGCATTCGCAGGTGTTCATTCATTTGTCTGAAGAGCATAGCCATAGCCGTTAAACAATCAATGGTAAGTGAGCCGAAAAAAGGCAAAGGGGTGTAGCCGTCATTAATAGCATAATGTTGATTTTTAAGGGTTTTAAATGATGGGGGCGTTTTCAAAAGAGGAGAAGTCTGGTGTCCCCTGCAGAAATCGACCTTACGGTTAAGTGACTTATTTTAATAGAAAAATATGCTTCATAATAATTTATACCAACAAAGATACCAACAAAAGCTTCACTCTTCAAAACAGCTTTATAACGTTGATTGAACAGTGTTGATTATACTCTTTTCATGGAGAAATCGTGAAGGAGTAAGCATTGAAAAACTGGTCAACAGAAGATACCAAAGCAGTCAAATCCTGGCTGAACATTTCTAGCTATAGAAAGTTCGAAGAGACCACGCTCAACTGTCTCTATCATGAG
The DNA here is from genome assembly GCF_052045955.1 of Pantoea sp. 22096. Classification (NCBI taxonomy): domain Bacteria; kingdom Pseudomonadati; phylum Pseudomonadota; class Gammaproteobacteria; order Enterobacterales; family Erwiniaceae; genus Pantoea; species Pantoea sp. 22096. Next base: position 216,527 of record NZ_JBQEPW010000001.1, read on the forward strand.
TTGTGGGCTAGGGCCTTGCTCTTTAAACCCTGGCCCACGGAAGAAGAAAAGATCGGCCTCGGTGGATATATGAGACAGATCTTCAATGGGAAGCCTTTCCTCTTCGATCCCGAACAGCTTAACTACATGCAAGATGATCAAACTCTTCAAAGCCCACCGCATATCTTCATCACAGACATAAGCCGACTTGCTCAACTTAGTGTAACGGGTCTCCGGGTCAATCTGTTCTCCTGGGAGCAAGGTAGTGACGAGTACTGCGTAAACCTTCCCCACCATGAAGCCTATGTATCTACGGTTATGTCAGCGGTATGTGAGAGAACCGTCCTTTTAGAAATAGACCTTGCCAGTGGTACAGACGATGAGATTGCAGAGTCTATCAAGTCAGCTCTTCCGCAATGGAGACGCGTGAAGGGGATTGAAGCTGACGAGTCAGGGGCTGTGCGCTTCGGCTACGGCACAATCAAGAAGATTATCTCTTATCGTCTCATCGCAATGCTCGATGTTCTTTTATGGGCAAAGATGTATGAGCTGCGCGTTTCAGACGAGCGGCTTTCCAGACTGCTGTACACAGATGAAGACGACGAGGCAGTTATCCGTCTTAATTACCATATCAAAGACGCCGATAGACCACTGGCTATGAAAGCAGCAACCATTGATTTCGTTCGCCAATTCAACTTCTTCATAAATCGAAACCCCCACCTTAAAAATATGAGAGTTTCAGACGTCATGAAACTCTCGGATTCCAACTGACCCAGCCTCCAGTGGCTCCGTTGTCACGAGCCACACTCACCCTCCTAACTTTCCACCTGGTAATGTAGCTCTCATCGAAACAGAAGAGAGAGCGACAGCATGAACATTTCAAATATAAAACTCATTCGCTTAAGTGCGGTAATAAATAAAACAGGATATAGCAAGTCATGGATTTATAAGCTTATTAGGAACAAGCAATTTCCTCAACCTATCAAGATTGGCTCTCGTGCGGTGGCGTTTATTGAGGGTGAGATTGATGAATGGATTGAGATGTTAATTTCTAAATCACGAAACGAAACCATTTAAGAGGGGTTTAATATGAAACTGAACGATTTTATTAGTACTAATAAATATTTTAAGTCTATGAAAAAAGAATCATTTGATAAAAGATTCGACCATGATGCAGTTACAGCCATGTGTAATGATGAATTTTCTAAAAGCATTTCTTTCTGGTTAGGCGAGTATCTCTCAGGAAATATAAGCGGTGCAGTATCTACTGTTTTTGAATTTGAGTTTAAATTACAGTACGCAGTCTTTTCAATATGGATGTCTTTATTAAAGCAGAAAGCAGATGTTGAGAACCTGGCCAAAATAATCCTTTTGTTTAAATCAGAACATGATTTCAAAAACTTTAAGTTGTAAGGTTGTTTTAAATAAAGTGTATTTCTACGGGGGTAATTTAGCAGTGATAGGAATAGGGCCATGTATCATATCTATGGCCCTTCATATATGAATTGCAATCTGTCTTACTTTTTTATGGTTTCTGATAGTGCTTCAATATTCTAACCCAATAATTTCTGCTGCTTTTTAATTCTTTGAGTTAAATGATCGCTTCTGAGATAGGCAACACGTGTTCAGGGAAGTAAACCCACATAATTTCTATGTTGTTTTTAATATCGATCATAAGTTCTCCTTGATTTTTATTTATATATAAGCATTTTAAAACTAAAGCAACTATTGACTATTTAAAAAGTTGTGTTATTTAAAGTTAATGCTGTGAAAGTTGTCGATAAAAAATGGAAAGAATTAAGCGTCAAAATAAGCTAAAATTTGCAAAATTCTTTACGGTAATAATGCGAAGTCAGTTATATCAAGCTACGCAGAGTGTTTTTAAGGTATCAGGTAAATAGAAAAAGCCTAATATATACCTTATTAACATTTGGAAAGAATATTTAGTACCATCCTTTATTGACAGTTATTAAGCGGTATATTAATAAAATATTCTTGCAAAATTATTGTAGGTCATTGTTTTTGAATATTTAACCTATACCTTTTTTGCAAAGAATTTAACTGAAATAAAGGAGGGTTTATGGAAAGATTTGGTATTAAAACGTTTAAAATGAAAAATGGTGAGCGCTATTGCATTATAAAAAACAAGAAAACAGGTATCCCGGTATTTTATCCATGTTTATTTATTACAACGCAACTGAGAAATAGTAATGAATCGATAAAAACGATTGAGACTCAGGCAGGGTGTATCGCACTTTTTTATCGTTTTCTTTTTATACGTAACATAGACATTGAAGAGCGAATTCAAACAGCCAGATTCCTGGATAACAACGAAATTGATCTTCTGCGGGATTTTGTCGGGAAGAGGATGAGAACTGCGAAAGTGATTAATATCAAAGATCATCATCCTGGAGTATGCAGTGCGACAAAGTATATACGGCTTACGACAATAGCAAAATATCTCGAATGGTTGTGTCAGCTAACTATCAAAAATATAGATGATGGCTACAGGAAAATTTCCTACTTCGTGAAAAAAATAAAAGCCAGAAGGCCGAAGATAAAATACAGGAATTCAGAAGGCAACGTCTATAAAACAATCGAAGAAGAAGACCTGGAAATCCTTCTTTCAGTTATTGATCCTCAATGTGAATTGAATCCATTCGACAAAAAAGTTCGCCATAGAAATCAGCTTATAGTCATAATATTACATTCATTAGGGATAAGGTGTGGAGAGTTATTGAACCTGAGAGTTGAAGATATTGATTTTGCGGCGCAAATGCTTTTCGTAAGACGAAGGGCTGACAGTATTGAGGACACAAGAGTCAATCAGCCCCTCGTAAAAACGCTTGAAAGAAATTTACCCATGTCTGACGAACTTACCAGACTTCTCCATTCATATATTACAGGCGAAAGAAAAGCCAATATCAGAAAGAAAAAGCACGGATACCTTTTTATTACTCACAAAGAAGGAGAGACACGTGGCGATCCTCTGTCGGTTCCTTCATACCATAAGATCATTTACAGACTCAGAGGCATTGACTCAGGTTTAAGCCAGTTGACTGGACATAAGTTCAGACATACCTGGAACTATTTATTTTCGAAACTGATGGATGAAAGTACCGAGTATGTGAGTGAAGAGATGCAAGAGAAAATGCGTTCCAACCATATGGGTTGGGAGCCGGGTTCTGGAACAGCACAGACCTACAACAGACGGTTTATCGTTTCAAAATCAGAGGAAGCAGCCCTGGCAGTTCAGAAAGTTATTTTCCAAAAGCGCAGTGGGGTGTCTTATGAATAAATTAAATTTTCTGGACGCGCATCGAGATATCTTTCATGCAAAAAATGAAAGTTACACATTTGGATTGGATGATGAATTCTGGGAGTTAAGTAGAAATATAAAACTGAATGTGGGTGAGGTCACTAAAAGGTTGTCAGGCAACCTCAGGTTCGGCTATGTGAATACACTGAAATATTTCGCAGAAGAAATCAGCCCTGGTTCTGTTAAGCAAATTAACAGGGTTTTCATGAAATTCATTTCGTTTATGAGCTTTGATTCAATTGACGAAGCTGTAATGCTAACAACAAAATCAAGTGATAAGTTCTCGAATCAGGATCTCATTTGTCTCAGAATCCTAATCAAAAAATGGTATGAACTAGGTTTTGAGGGGATTACCAAAAATTGTGTAGACCTCGTTGATAACTGGACGATAAAAGACAATAAAAAGGGGGAGGTGGTTAAAAGACGAGACCCTTACCAGGGGCCTCTGACAGACATGGAGTTTGATAACTTTTACGATGCTGTCTCACGCGCATACCAGAAGGGGACGATATCCTATTCTGATCTGGCAATGGCTTTAATCACCATTCACACGGGCAGAAGAAGTTTACAAATCACACAGATAAAAACGAAAGATATCATAAAAGAAAGAGCTATAAACGAATGCTATATAAATATCCCCAGAATAAAGCAAGGTGAGAAGTATAGAGCCTCATTCAGGCGATTCAGAATTACAGATGAATTATTCAACATATTTAAAGAGCAGGCACGTATTGTTTCTGAGAGTTTTAGCAAGCAGATCGGTAGAAAACTCTCTGAGAAGGAGATATTAGAATTACCATTGTTTGTCTGTCAGGAAAGGCTTGAGGGGGTTGTTGAGTGTGAGAATTTACATGAGATTCTTTCTTCAGACAGACTTCATGCCTATGCGATAAAGTGCACTCAAACGCTCAAAAAAATAGCTACAACAGAGAACGTGATCTCGGAAAGGACGGGTGAAGTAATAAATATGAATGCCAGGCGGTTTCGCTATACCTTAGGAACCCGGCTTGCCAGAGAAGGTTATGGAGAAGTCGTCATAGGCGAATTACTTGATCATTCCACTTTAATGTATACAGGCGTTTATGTTCAGTCAGGTCCAGATAGTTTAAATAAAATCGAAGATGCCGTTTCAGTTGAGCTTAGCTACTATGCAAAGATGTTTCAGGGAGTGCTGATTAACAAAAGTGAGGATAAATATCCCGGCGGCAATATCAGAATCAATACTGGTGAAAAGTCAGGGCAATGCGCCAGTTGCAAATCCTGCACAGCATGTGTGCCCATCCCCTGTTACACCTGCATGCATTTCAGACCTTTTGTTGAAGGGCCGCATGAAAAATTACTCGAATATTTACTCGATGAGCGTAACAGGATTCAGTGCATAGTGTCTGATCCTGTGACTACACAGATACTGGACAGAACAATTATTGCAGTATCAGAGGTGATAAATAAGTGCAAAGAAATCAAATCAAACCCGGAGGTGTTAAATGGATAATATTAAAAATGATAAGTTAAAAGTGCTCGAAACGCGCAGGGAAAAATATTGCGCGCAGAAAATAGATGATTTTGTGAGCTACTGTCGGTTCACTCTCAATAAAAACGACCTTGTGAGCTGGGAGGAGGTTAACTGGTCAAAAGTTTTCCTTTTCACTAAAACCCCTGTCAAAGGCGTCAAAAAAAGCTCTGTTATTGTAAATGAGCCATTAGACAAGAATTTTATTGAGTTCGCTAAAAGCTATATCCTTTACCACTACATGAATGGAGGCAAGAAAATCAATCAGCGTCTGAATATCGTTTTCAGAACACTTGAGGCAGCCCTCTTGCAGGTCAATGGGCGGAGTCATATTCAGTACGTTAATCTCACTGTTCTGGAACAGTGCGTTGTCACCTTAAGAAGCGCATACAACAAAGCAGTAGCGCATGCCTGCGGTAAAGTACTGGAAGGACTGGTTTCATTTCTCAGAGAAAAAGAATTCCTGATCATGCAGTCACTGCTCTGGAAGAGCCCACTCAGAGCGCAGGAAGCAAGCAACAGGCTCACTAAAACTGCACAAGAGGCCCGTGAGGCAAAGTTACCTGACGAAGAGTCGTTGAATGCTATCGCTGAAATTTTCGCACTTCCTGACGATCAGCTTTCAGAAATGGACTTGTTCATAAGCTCCGTCTTTGCATTGCTCATGTGCGCACCTTCCAGAGTAACCGAAATCCTGACGCTCCCTGCTGATTGTGAAATCCGTGAGGCGGACAGGGAAGGAAAGCTGAGGTACGGGCTGAGCTTCTATTCCGTGAAGGGGTTTGGTGGAAATGTGAAATGGATACCTGAAGTCATGGTTCCGGTTGCTGAGATAGCTATCAGGAGGCTGAGTACTCTTTCAGAAAACGCCCGCACATATGCCAGAGAGATTGAGATTTCCGGTAAGGGCCGTGAGCTTTACCCTGATTTTCCCTGGTACGATAAAGAAAAGAACATTCGATACAGCAATGCACTATGTCTTCTGTTCCGGTATCAGCTCAGTGCAGGTTTAACAACGCAAAGAAGTCTTTTCAGACCCACTGCCACTCTGGTTAGCGCCAATCTGGGAAGCACTGAGTATCGCCGGACTCACTCTATTAAAACAATTTTTGACAGGCACGGATACATAGGGGCAAATGGGAATAGCCTTTCCCTCAGAAGTCACCAGGCAAGACACTTACTCAATACGATTGCACAACGTGGTGGGCTTGGAGATTTTGAACTAGCTAAGTGGTCAGGACGAGTGAGGGAAACACAAAACAGAACCTATAACCACGTCAGCCAGGAAGAGAAGGTTCGGGAATCAGTTAAGCATGGTGTACAGAATATCGGCATTAAACCAGAAAACACCACCCCAAGAGCTATAGCAAACCCTTCATGGCGTATTGATGTCAAAGATACAGGCCACGCAGCCATTCACGTGACAGAGTTCGGCTACTGCACTCATGACTACGTAATCTCTCCGTGTACGAAGTTCAGGGACTGTATCAATTGCAGCAATCATGTGTGCGTGAAAGGGGACAAAGCCTCGCTAGGCAGGCTGGAAGCTACTGCGGCCTACACAGAGCAGCTTCTTGAAAAGGCAAAGGTTGATATGGAAGAGGAATACGGGGCTGACAAGTGGGCGGCCTATCACGAAAAAACTCAAGCAAGACTTCTGGATTTGATAGCGTTACTCAAAAGCAAAAATCTTGAGGACGGGGCGCTGGTAAGACTGGAGGGTGATGATTTTACACATATGAAAAATCTCACAGGCGCGAGCAGAAATGAACTGATTGGAAATGAAAGGATTAATCATAATTAAAAGGAGAGTCATATGGCTAAACATCTAGATAATAAAGATATCAGCATAATTAAAAACACAATAGCAGGTTGGGACAGTGAGAAATCAGGTAAGCTTTCATGGGAATATCTTTGTGACAGGCTTGAACCTCTGATTGGTAAGCGACCAACCCGTCAGTCACTGGGGCTTCACAAAGATATTGTCATGGCTTTCAATATTAAGAAGGAAAATATTAAGTCTGGAAACGATGAAGAAAAACGGCCAGCTAATTTAAAAATGGCCTCACAGCGTATCAGTAATCTCGAATTCAAAAATAAAGTACTGGCAGAAGAGCTCAGGAGTCTGGAAGAGAGGTTTGTTGTATGGCAGTTTAATGCTATAAATCACGGAATCAGTTTTGAACAACTTAATAATGGGTTGCCCAAGATAGACAGGGAAACGAATGCTGATTAAATATTTGATTGCGCAGATGTTGCGCAATTTAAATTATATGTTATCTTGTATATACAACCAAGGAGTGGTTGATCAATTTTGCAAGGACGCAATCTATGAAACATACAGACGCTCTTTCAAGGGAAGAAAAGTTACTTTTGCTTTTACAAATGTTCATTGAGAGATTAAAAAAATCAGGTTTTTCACAGGACAAGATAATTCGCTATATGTGGCTATTCTGTGTCGGCTACTACATTAAGTACTACCTTCCACAATCTAAAACAGATCTTGCAGATCGTTTTACGATCATATCTATGCTTTCAAACGCTCTAAAATCAAGCTCATCAAGAATCATTCAGCAGCTCGGCTATGAACATGAGATCACGTTTTTCTTTCGCTTTATGATTCATTATGCCATTGATAATGAAGAAGAGGCTGAGGCCGTTTATCGTGAGGAAAGGGTAAAGTATGAGAAAGCTGTACTCCTGAATCAGGTTGTTGCGGCCAGAAGAAAGAGAAAGAAAAGGAGAATTTAAAAAATACCCTACATTTGCACATTACACTTTTAATATTTTTAGTGAGGGTGGATGTCCGATCCATGATTAACAACATTAAAATTAATTTTAGATTAAATAAGGAAAATTATTAATCCCATTTTTATTAGCAATATTACATGGAGTTTTCATTGCCATATTAGCATCCAATAAATAATAAGCTGAAAAATCTATACATCACAAATAAGAAACTATGAGAATGACATTCTGTAACGAGCAGTAAAAAGGATAACTTTCAATTATAGCGGTAATTTCAATATTATATTAGTATGCCAAAAAAATGGCAAGTTATTTACAGTAAGTTGGTTAAAAGCGAATTTAGCTTCACATTATTTTGCTAAACTCGCTCAGTGATTAACTCATGAATGAGCTTAATATTTCTTTTGTTACCAGTCCGTTTGTAGATATGTAATCTTCTGCTTTTGCTTTAACCATTTCTGTTTCTGTTTCTGTTTTATATCTATCACGAGATATATCAATTCCAGATGTCATAATAATATTAATTGCAAGGCTTATAAGTATAAAGCTATGAGTGTCGTTGACAAGTATTTTTTTTAAGCTTTCGCACTTTCTCTCGAGCTCATTACTATTGGATGGCAGTTTGTTTTTACCCATGACTATTATTTTTATAACCATAAGCGCAAGATACTTATATTTTTTGTGATCTTTTTTAAGATTCTCACTTCTAAAAAGCTGGTCTATTCTAAATAATGTTAATGAGCAAACGTAATATGGTGGTAATTTATGGCTTAAACTGAATATTTGGCTTTTGAAACGGTTGAAGATAGTTCCATAATAACCACTAACTAAGTGGGGAGAGTCTAGAAACATAGATGCATAGCATTTAACCTGCGTGGCAATTGAAACTATCTGTGTTTTCTTGATTGTCAGAGAGTTATACTGTTGAGAACGCCGTTCATAATATAATGGAACGGATTTTTCAGTGTTATAATACAACTCCAGCTGTTTCTGGAAAATACTTAAAGCTTCTAGTTGCTCAGGCTTTACTTCAGTTTGGCTGTTCGTGGCTAAAGTGATATCTGTCTTTATATCATCATCATTTGTAACTATGATTTTTATTGGGACATATACGTTCTCAATTCCAGCTAAGTTTTGGCAACTATGTAAAACATTACTGGTTTGGCAACCATTTACTATTTGATAATCGTGTAGCGTAAATCTATTACCTGCTGAAATTAAAGAGCTTGTAACGACAGTTACACCATTATTAAGAACGCTAAATAAATCAAACTTTCCATCCTCTAGAGTTGTCTTGATTTTTGTGTTTACAGGATTGTCACCTTGAAAATCTCTCACATTATCATAAAATATATTATAAATCGTTCCATTTTCATCTTGTATTAATTTAATGTATTCTGAAAATGGCACTACACCAAAAAACGATTCTTTAATTCCAGTTATATCGGGTAGAGTTATTCTATTAGGTAGGTTGATAGTTATTGAAAGTTTGTTTTTTGTATCGAGATACAATTTCTGTATATCGATAGCACCATAAGGATTGAAAACAACCTTCTCGGAAATAGCTAACTCCTGAATTTCTCGTTTTGAGCTTTCAATTAATGATACTAAATGTGTATCGTCAACCCATACGCCAGTACAAACATAATAAAGTCGAATTATTGGCAAGCGAGAATGCATCATGTCAGAATGAGAAAGGATTTTATTCCAAAGTTTTTTTATATCCTTAACTTTCTGGTTTTGAGGGAGAGATGAATTGTCAGCAAGAAAGTCTTTAACACCATGACAGAAATTCAGTATCTGAGAACCGTCAAAAGATGAAGTGGTTTTTGATTGTATGAATATTATGTCGACATCAATATAAGAGCAGTTTGGTATAAAATCATCAAAGCTTTCAACGGAGTCGATAATTTTTCCATTGATCGATATAACAATACCATCAATTGCACAGTCATTGCCAGAACCGGTGTGAATATCTTCTAAATCAAATGTGCTTCTTATTAATTTTGAAACTATTGAAAAGTTTGAAAAATGTTCAAATCTAACGCTTTTTTCAAGACGATTTAACTCATTCTGTTCTGTAAATGTATCAAGAAGCGAGTTTGTTATTCTATCCATTTCTTTTCCTTTTAATCATTACTCAATAATAATAAGATTATTGATTCTTGTTCATTTTAAAGATTACGCAACCACCCGTTATAAAAATTTTTCTTGCTTCACTACATTACCTTCATAACTTGAAAAGCCTAGTACTCCTTCTAGTCCTTCGATCAACCACTTATGTACAAATATTCATCTAGAAAATTCAGTGCTCTTCGTATTTTTAAAATTTATTGCGTATATGATAAACGATCTTAGTAATGGCTTATTCACAAGTCCTTGAAGCTTATTGAACAGATGGTCACATTATACGAAAAATTACTGACTAAGCAGGATTACTTGAGTACGAAAATGGTTCTGTTAGCTCACCTTTATGCTTTGAGGTTGCTCTCTAACTCTGATAGGTATCTATCTCCATCGCCCCCGATAGTGCCAAAGATGTTATCTCCCACTGCGGCAAGTAAAGTGATAAAACCAAAGTGTTTCAGCATACAGTGGCGGGTAGCTTCTGAGCTGCTGTCTCTGAAAAGCGTGCACGTTTGGAACCCGAGCCTGACAGGTTGTTGGATTTCGCAGTGCGCTGATGAGAGATTACATTGCATGCTTTTTTTCCAATGAAAAACTCAGTTATTCAATTAAAATTCGATAGTTTCTACCTAGAGATCCCCTATAAAATTTCTTGTGTATTATAAATAAATTTAATGTTTAAGGCAAAAGGTATTGGTTTTATGGCGGAATTGCAATCCTGTGAAATTTTTATAGCTATATAATTGATTATAATAAGATTTCGAGGTGGGGAAAGGAGAGTAATGCTAATGTTCGGTCTTTTATAAAAAAATATGAAGGGCTACCTAACTCAAATTATGTAGCCTCAATAAGAATTTATTGGGTTAAATTATGGTGATACGTTCCAGTTTCCATCACTCTTCGTAAATTTGAATTCAGCTACGGTTTGCTTTTCGCCCATGAATGGTAGTGTTATATCAGTATTCACTTTGCAAAGGTATGTACCTTTGGCCTCTGACTCTTTGCAGGAAACCTTCTCCGCTTTGTTCAGAGTCGTGAGCATGTCTTTGCTGTTCTCACCGAACCGCTGTCTGGCTTGCTGGTTTGTGTGCTCAATGTTTTCCTGCATAGCTTTCTGGATTTCGGAAGAGGAGGGTTCGCTGTCGCAACCAGTGAGCAAAACTGACAAAGACAGGACTACAACTGTTGAAATTTTATTCATTTCTTAATCCCTTATTTGATATTGATAATTATTGTGTTGCTGTGGTTTTGTTGAGTGTCTGATCAAAAATTTCACACCACTGTTTTAATTGCATTTCCGTATCACGGATCCCGCGTTCATGGTGAAACCGGCCTTTACGGGGGTGAAATTTGATCTGCCATTCCGGGCATTCAATATCTTTCACCTGGATAAAGAACCCTGAGTTTTCGAAATTTTTAAGGCGGGTAAGGTTGTTGTGACCCTTCGCTCCCGCCATACCAACTAAATCAAAAGCTACGATTTCACCTCCAACGGCTAAGTGATATCGCCAGCCTTTGACGTCACTGAACTTGTAAGCTTTCTTGCGCTTACCAGCTTCCAGGGTCAGCAACTCGCGATTCGTATCAATGGTCATTTTGCTGTCCTGGAACTCATGGCTCCATAGACCGTTGTCATTGACGTTCAGCTGGTCGATAGTCGAGGCGTTTGCTCTTTTGTGTGTGTACGACACATATGCCGTAAGGAGTAAGAAGAAGGCAGGTAATGTCCACATGAACAGGAAACCTGCAGTGTCCTTGGGGTTTGAATCAGTCAGTATCCAGACAATCACCAGTACAACAATCCATAACCTGATAGAACGAAAGAAAGAAGGTTTACGTACTTTCTGACCATTCAAAGCCGCTGTGTCCATTTTATATACCTTTGACGTTATGTGATTCATAACTAGCTGATTGATAACTGCTTTTACGACGCATTTTTGAACGAGTTCAAAACTTAAGCAAATCACTTGTACCGATCGATGATCCTTTTTTGATAGTCAATGACTATCATATATGGTTTATCGATCTGTAAAAACGATCAATTGTTTGTGCAAATAAGAACTTAGGCTGGAAAATTGCGTTGAGGCAGGAGGTTAACGAAAGGGCATTGTTATGCGCTCAGCCAGTATTTCGCTGTTACCTGGTAGTTCAGATAACGCAGGTTCAGCTGAGAGGACTGCATGAATTGTCGAAAATGAGGATTTTCTGTGGAGAAGTGTTTTGCCTGTCTTCTTCAGCATGTCTGTGAAAACGGCCAGGTAAGGAATGCTCAGTAGCCACTTCAATACCCTTGTCATGTAGTAGTCAGCACTGCTGGTTTGCTCGCATGCCATACGTGTAATGCTGAGGGGAGTTTGCGCTTTGGGTATCTCTGACGCTCTGGCTCTATGTTCATACATAGGAGGAGGTGTACCTTCGGATTCTAAAGCAGCTGGTAATGACGGTGTAATAGCTACCTTAGTAGCTTCTATATCTGAATCACTCGTCTCATTACCTCCCATAGCTGAAGCTTTCAAAGCAAAGAGCAGAGGATTGTCACGTTCAGGCTCGTAGCGAAGCTTCTCTTGCAGGTTAGCCCATGAGTATGTCTTCCCCAGTTGGGAAGCTTTGAAAGCAATTCCTCCATATTCGAATGAGAAACCATTCATGCGTCCTGTAGAGGATATGTTGGGAATGGGCGTAATGCCGTTCTCCTCAATAGCTTCAACGAAGCCCGAGATATCATTGGCACTCGTAAGGATCTCGTCGATAGTGTTTTGTAAGAACGTCTTGGCCGTTGGCTGACCTTCACGCTTCTCCTTCTGTTGCTCGCCACGTGATAGCTTCTTGCGCTTTCTGGCAGGGCAAGGGCTATGCGAAGGAGAGGGGCCTTTAGTTCTTGTCAGGTCATGCGCTAGCTCAAGCTCCTGAATTACTCTCGTGCTGATCAGGTTTTCATTCCTTCCCAGATAAAGCTTTCCTCCGATAAGGTCTACTCTACTGGCAATGATATGAATGTGCTGGCCGGCCTCATCGTCATGCATGACATAGCAGCGTAGGTGCGTGTCACTGAACCCCATGCGATTCATATAGTCGTCGGCAAACGCAGCCCATTGCTTCGCTGTGAGGGACTCACCCTGTGACAGGCGAAGCGAGTTATGCCACACCGGTTTGACAACGTCAGGGCGAAGTGAAGTAGAAGCGCTGAACTCAACGATCAACTCAGGAGCTGAAGCGCCCAACATGTTCCCGCCGATAACAACCGGATCAGTTTTATGATGTGTTCCGGGTTTCAATGCGTATAGGATAACCCCTGTGAAGCTCTTACCTCGTTTGATTTTCTGCATACCCTTCATCGGGTTTGCTCCATATGTCTGCATCGATTATTTTCTGGCGAAGCTCTTTCAACTCCCGCTTAACTGCGAACAGTTCTGTAAGTGTGAGCTTGCTGTTTTCGCTTTTGCTATCGATATGGGCAGCGATACGGGTTAGCCTTTGTGATATCTCAGATATTACTTTCCATGCTTCGATATTAATGGGTGGAACAATAGGAGGTAGTCGGTTTAGCAATGCCATACGAAGCCATTCGCCTTTGCTTCTAGGACCACGTTTGGTATTAAGGTGTTGTAATTCTATATTGTTCAGTCTAACACTAACACAATAGGTGCGGAGGAATTCTGAGGGGAACGGGGATTGTGCTTTTAGATGTGTTGGGTTTGTGACAATATTAGGCACCGATTTTTTTTCCATATAAACTCCTTTTTATATGACTTCAATTGATATACTTATAGATTACTTTGTTTTATTGTCAAGGCAAGAAATCTAATTATGCATTTCACATAAAGCTGAAGTTACCTCGAGCTTTATGTGAATTAGAATTGCTTATAGGGTTTTTCTATTATTTTTATGATGTATATATCTCCGCCATTCTTTAGTGAGAGATTTGTTATGTATCTTATATAAATATGGTAGGGCATTAGGTGCTTTTTCTATAGCCGCATTATAATCCGACATCAATAGTAAAACATCTGCCTCTAAATAATTTCGGCCATCAATACCTTCGATTCTTTCAAAAATATCAGTAATAGTTTTAGTTGCATTAAAGTATGAAAGCATTACACCAAAATAATCAGAGGATAATAATAATATCAATAATGCAATTAAAGTTCGCGCTATTGAAAAAATGGTTGGGGACTGAAGAGTCGCTGAGGAAACCCATCCAATGATAATAAACAACAATAATAATAAACTTAAGAACCCTAACATTATTTTCGCGCTGGTTTTTTGCAACGCACATGTCCAATATGATGACTCTTCTATCATTTCAGTTAGGCGTTGATACCCTGGCGTTTTTTTAGTTGAAAAATATGTATCAATAGAAAGATTTTTATCATCAATCGATGCTGTGAAATTTTTATAGATAGAAACATTTTGCTTATTTGAAAATGCTCCGTTAAGGCCATTTTTTATTAACAGAGCACGCCGGGCTTGATCACCAGCTTGTCGATGGCGTTGTTGTAAATGATCGAACCTAACCCAAAATATAGTTGTAATTACACCCAAAAAAGCAACTAAAAGAAGAAAAAAATTATCATCAATGTAAACTGAGGAGGCAGATAAAATAGCTAAGAAAAATTGTGTTAGCATCATTTTAATCTGATACTTCCCGGCCATGTCTAGCTCTGCTCTTTGATGTGACAAAAGATTGGTAGCATCATATAGAGAGTATTCTTTTCTTAATATACTTGATATGAAATCAGACTTGCCGGAAGTGTAGGACTCCAGATTATTATGATGTTTCTTTATTAATTCTGATTTGAGTTCGCTATATTTTTTTTTGAGACTTTCATCTTCATTTAGAATGTCACGAAAAAGAGACATATCAGTCCCCCACCTTGAAGTAGGGATGGTTATATGCAAATTAATTGCCTCAATGCTGTCACACTGAACCGATTTAGTTAAAAAATATCTCGGAGTTTTATCGCATTGCTCAATAATTTTATAACCTAACGTGTCAAGATGCTGAAGTATGTCGGCAATATGACTCCATTTATCTACGGTCAGCAAAATATCTATGTTAGGCTTGGCTATAATATGTTCTATTGACGTTGAACCAACATGCTCGATGTGAATATTATAACTTGAACAAGATATATTGGTTCTAAGATTATCAGATTCATTCTTAAAGATGTTCCTCCATTTAGAACTCCAGGGAGTTAGAGTGATTTTCTTTTTATTAGATATGTGCATAGAGAGTCCATTTTCCTCTTTTAAAAACTCATCCAACTCTATTGGTTTTTATGAATTTTATCTATCTTTTTTAGGCGATATGGCCATCAAAATTTTATCAAAGAAGTTCTGAGCATCTCTTTTCTGACTAAAAGGAAGAAAAGCAAGGCAACTCTATGAAGCGGAGCTTCGCAGAGTTAGCCCTTGCTTAAAGTATAGTGTATTGACATCGTGCATAAAACTGTTATCAATATAAATAATAACTATTCTAAGGGGGAAGCCATGAAATTATTTCTTAGGGCATTTGTATTTTTAATTTTAGTAAGTATGCTTAATGTTTATGTTCTTTTATTACACCCAGATATAAAGGGAGCACTTGTGGCTGTGGATTTATTATCCTTTGCTATGGCCATAGCCATTATTTATGGCGATATAATGGCTAGTGATGAAAATGAATAAAAAGACTATATAGAAAAGGAAGAGCGAAAAATGTCAATGATATTAATATTAGCGAAACAACTAATTTCTTTTTAGATGATGTTGCTTTTAATTCGGCGGGTGGATTGGGATTGGTTGTATTTGGTGTTGCAACGCTTAAGTTACTATCTTTTTCCAGAATACTTTCATATTTCAATATGGAGACTTCTTCATACTCAATTTTGTTTCCTTGTGATTTTTCAAACTTGTAATTGAATTCGAGTTTTTCCTCTTTACCATTTTTATTCGTAGTGGACGATGCTTTATTGTCATCAGTTTTTTGTTTTTCTTCCAAAAGAACTCTCCTATCTACATTTTCTTTATTGCGTTCTATAATGAATTCGAATAGTGTTATTATTGTTTTTGCAATGGAGCAATTAAGTATTGCGATTTTAGCTGAGAAAAGAAATAAATTACTAACTACATCTTTTAAATTGTTCAGTTTTTCAAATTCTTTATTGTCGAACAGGAAAAGATATAATGCATAACTCACCGAAAAAAACAGAATTATATCATTCAGTGATTTAACAGATTTCCCTCTGTAGAGAAACCAAGTAGCAATAAGTAAGCTACTTGAAAAGAGTGGGAAAAGAGTTAAAAGATCGGGTATGTTCCCAATTTTGTCAAATAATGATATCAGGCGGGGATCTTTTAAAATTATTTGACTGAAAATCCATGCAGCTACAACTATAAAAAGAAGGAATATAGGGTCAAACTTCGTAAAAATTCCCAAACTATTTTTTTTTACTTTATTAGGCTTGGCGCTTTTATTTTGACACATACAGTTTCCTGAGTTTAGGTAACTTCATAGATTTGACATGAGACATAAATTTTTATGATGATTTTTATGCAGATTTATCTTATAAATTTCGAAGGAAAAGTAAAGAGATATTTTTTGTTCGTTATTTTAATCATTGTATTACAGTAGCTTAGTTTGATTTTGAGAATTTTAAGACCATAGAATCGATGTGTGGAGCAACACCATGACTAGCAATGAGTTAAAAGAAATTTTAGTTAAAATTTTTAGCCAACGCAGCGCAGGACCTTTCCTTTTTGTAGGTTCCGGGTTTTCAAGGAGATACATAGGGCTGCCTGATTGGGCCGCCTTGTTATCAGTTTTTTGCACTGTAAAAAAGCCATTTGAATATTATCTTTCAAGCGGTGATGGCACTTACCCTACTGCTGCTCGGCTTATAGCAGAAGATTTCAATAATGAGTGGTGGTCTAGCGATTTGTATTCGTCAAGTCGTGAGAGATTCAGTAAGAGAGTTACTGATAAAACCTCTGCAATGAGATTTGAAATATGTGATATTTTGACTAAAGCTGTTCAAAAACCTCTAAGCGATAGCCCCTACATTCAGGAAATAAATCTGCTATCCAATCTCAATGTTGACGGCCTTATCACAACTAATTGGGACTGTTTTCTAGAACAGCTATTCCCAGACTACAGGGTTTATACGGGACAGAATGAATTGCTTTTTTCAAACCCTCAATCGATAGCAGAAATCTATAAAATTCACGGTAGCGCTCACAAACCTAAATCATTGGTTTTGACAGATAATGACTATGCTGATTTCAATTTAAAAAACCCTTATCTTGCTGCAAAATTAATCACAATTTTTGTGGAGCATCCTGTCATCTTTTTAGGCTATTCACTCTCTGACAAAAACATTAGTGACCTGTTAAGTGCTATTTCTGTATGTATCGGAAGTGATAATATTCACCAGCTAAGAAATAATTTAATATTTATTCAACATGAAGAAGATATTCAAGAGCCCAGTGTTTCAGATACTTACACAAGCATTGACGGTGTACAAATCCCTATTACGCTAATCAGAACAGATGATTTTTTACCAATATATGAAGCAATAGATGAAAATAAAAGAAAGATACCTGCAAGGATACTTAGGTATTGTAAGGAAGAGCTTTATAATTTAGTTCAATCAAATGAGCCTGAGAAGAAGATTTATGTAGTAGATATTGATGAAGTCGAAAAACATGAAGATGTTGAGTTTGTTGTTGGTGTGGGCGTAGCAGCAGCAAAGAAAAAAGAAGAAGAGGTTGGTCTTGTAGGTTATACTCAAATTAAAAATTTAGATCTCTTTGAAGATTTGTTAAGAGGTAATAAGCATTATGACGCTAATAGTATTTTAGATAACGTAATCCCTAATGCGGGGAAACAATCACCAAATATACCTGTATTCAAATACTTAAAAGAAAAAGGTATTGAATGTTATGATGATTACCAAAGATCTTCCCTGAAACTGGATAAATGGGTTCTGCGGCATGATAAAAGTTATCAATGTTCAGGTTATCTAAGATCCTATGTGCGTAAATTTAAAGGTAAGGATACTCAATATATAATTGAACATTGCACTCCAGAATCCGCCGCAATTTATATTCCATTCTTATGGGATAAGATTGAACTCAATGTAGTAGGTGAATTCCTCATTGAAAACATTGAAAAGATTAACCCCGACAATTCAAGCTATGCTACCTATTTCAAAAAATTAGCATGTTTATACGATAGGTTAAAATATGGCTGGTTATAAAGATCTGCACTAATTTCATTCTTAGCCTATAAACTCGCAATTTTATCGGCTAAGAATTACAACAGTGCTCATTTATTGGGCTTCAAACATTTTATAGCGTGCACGAATGATATGTCTTCCAAAGCTTTCTCTTTCTTAAGATAAAAACAGGTTGTGCCATGCGAAGCTTTTCCTGTAACAATCTGCTTAAATCCACCCAAACTCTTTTCTTCCCAATCGCTATGATTTTTAAATAAGCTTAATAAAAAACTATAATCTTCGCCTTCAATTGAGTTTCCTATGGGGGAGTGGTTGAGTATGCGCTGTGCTTCGGCTTTAATTAAATCTTTAGTCGGAAAGTTTTTTCCTGCCACAGTATATTTCATTTTTTTATTCTCCTAAAACTACTGAAAGTGACCGCATTGCGGTCACTAATCATTACGCATACTGCGTAAGCTTCCACGTAACCGATTTACCATCATATGGAGGGAATCGATTATTTTTTGCAATCGGTGCTGTCGTTGAAGGCGTCCCAACGACAGTCCATATCCCACTTTCAGGACATGTTCCGCCCGTAGTTCCAGTGGTTCCGAGTGGTACTTTTGACATATATTTATCTCCAGAGGTTTGAATTTATATTATGATTAATTCTTAATGCTGTTACACATTACCATGTTTAAAAGAATTATTAACTGGTTTTGCAATGAACGATAAAAAAATGATAGCTGGAGCGATTAAGCATTTTTTAATTTGAGTTAAATTAAAGTTGTAAATTCATGCTGATGGTTTTTGAAGGGACTTATTTCAAGTTAAGTTTAAACTTAATTAATAGTCGGTTAGTTTAGCATTTGTTGCTAACAGCAATTTTATGTTGATTAAACATCTCAATGTTATTAATTTTGTTATAAAAATGTGGGGCGGTATAGGAGGCGATTCCAACGGCCAGCCCGAGTAAGACTCTGAATGTAAGCAGAACTTCAACACTTGTGGCAAAGGCCGATCCAAGGGAACCCACAATGAAAAGTATAGCTCCAGCCATAAGGCTGTATTTTCTTCCCAGCCGATGTGAAACCCAGCCGTTACAGATTGCTCCAATCGCAGCACCCAACATCATACTGCTGACAACCCATTCCTGTTCATGGCTGGTTAACTGAAAGTGTTTTGCTATGAAAAGCAGGGCACCTGAGATAACACCAATATCCAGTCCGAACAGAAGCCCGGCGAGGGCAGCGGATATCGATACAAAGAGATTCATTCTTCTGACTTTTGACTTATGGTCAATATCATACGTGACGGTCTGGTTTACATGAGACATCATTAAGCTCCGCTCATACAGCATGTAATAGTGCTTCAGCTTAAGCAGTGAATAAAGCCAGGATTAGAGCGCCTCTCTCTTAAGATATGGACTTTACAGCTAAATCTGTTGTTAATGTGATGAGGATCTCAAAGCTGATCCTCACCATTCTCAAAGCCGGTTATGGTTAAATAGTATTCAAAGGGTTGTTCAAGTTATATGGAGCAAGTACTAGTATTATTTTCCCCTCAATTTCGCCATATCTCATATCAGAATTCGAAAGGAAACATTCCTTGATAAGCGGTTGCAGTTACTTTGATTAAATGCCCCCCCTTTAAAAATTTAGTTTTTAGATAGATTTAACCCTCCTTGATTAATAATTAAAAAAACGCTTAACTAAATTAGTCGATTCTTATCTTTACATCGCAATTATGATGTTGACACACTTATGATTTGTGTTAAAAGAAGATAACAATTAAAAAGGAGAATCAAATGAAAGGTGAAAGTATATTAGGTGAGGAAGCTCTATCTTTAAACGATGCTAAAGAATTCTTAGCTGAGGTTCATAGTAATTTACAAGCTTTTCTGGAGGATAGAAACATATTTGAAGATTATGAAAGGTATCCATCTGAAGATGTTGTCTATATAATGTTTAGGGGTTTTTTTAATTCTAAAGAATGTTTGAAACTGTTAACTATTGTTCAAATTTTTGAATTGACCGATATTGCTGAATACCAAAGTTTAAACTGGTGGTTCTTATCTGGTTTGGTATTCGGTGCAGATGTGGATTTAGTGAAAGAAATTATTGATACAAAGATTGCTGAAGAGGAAAAGAGTAAAATTAGCCCACTCATTACTAGTGGAGAAGGTAAATATATTATAAAGAGAATCTGAAAACTAATCTGTATTGATATGATTTTTAGAAGGGAGAATATTTAAAAGTTATTTTGAAGTAAGGGGCGTTATGATAAGTGTATTAAACTAGCTGGAGTAAATCATTCATGAATTTTTAACAAGAAATCCCATTATCAAGATAAGAAAAAATGTTTATGTGGCACTGAATATGTGCATGAAAAATTTGAAGGCATTATGAACTATATCACTCATTTTTTGGTATTGACTCCTGCCTTAGTAACGTTGAAATGCGAAGGTACAAGCGAAATCGATTATGTTGAAACATCATTTTTATTTGCATAACCTTATGCTCACTCGTGGGGCGTTTATTTGAGTTAAGCATATTTTATTGCAATTTAAAAAATATAATAAAAAATATCATTGTATATGCATGGTAAAAATGACATCTAATTGACTTTTAAAGATTTTTTTTAGAAAAGCTATAAGGCGTCAACGTTCTCAGCTTACAGGCTTCCAGATAGTCAGCCCACCACTGCAGCATAAGTTTCCGTTCTTCTAAATGCTCGGCTTTATGGATGTATGCTGCCCTAACGCTGTTACGCTCTTGGTGGCTCATTTGTCTCTCTACGGCGTCTCTTGACCAAAGCCCGGATTCAATCAATGCACTGCAAGCCATAGTCCTGAAACCATGCCCACAAACTTCAGTTTGGGTATTGTATCCCATGGTTCTAAGGGCTTTGTTGACGGTGTTTTCACTGATCGGTTTGTCGTCATTACTAAATCCGATGAACATGAGGTCTTTGCCACCACTGATTGCATGTAGCTGTAACAACAATTTTTTGGCTTGTTTGCTTAAAGGCACCAGATGAGGGCTTTTCATTTTTGCCCCTCTTGCTGAATATTTAACCCCAGCAAGTGCTTGGCGCTCTGCGGGTATAGTCCATAGTGAGTTTTTGAAATCTACCTCTGACCAACGTGCAAATCTTAATTCACTCGAACGTACAAATGTCAGGAGTGTAAGCTGGGTCGCAATCTGTGTTATGCCTTTGCCTCTGTAAGCTTCAATGCGTTGCATGAGCTCTGGTAGCCGTTCTAAAGGAAGGGCAGGGCGGTGAATACTTTTTTTAGAAATTACAGCACCAGCGAGGTCATAGGCAGGATTTTGCTCAATCAATGCATTGTGGACAGCATATCTCATGATCGCAGTTATGCGTTGTTGAAGACGTGAAGCGAGTTCGAGGTGACCTGTTGCTTCAGCCCTTTTTAGTGGAATCAGTAAGTCACGGGTTTTGAGTTCTGTGATATTACGATTGCCAATAATAGGGAATAAATGACTTTCAAGACTGCTTAATACAGTAGTTCTGTGGTTTTCCGACCAGGTCCTGTTACTGGAATGCCAATCTCGTGCAACCTTTTCAAATGTCAGCAGCCCTTTGATCTCGACCTTATCAGCTTTGCGTTTTTCACTTGGATCAACGCCATTTGCCACGAGTTGTCTGGCTTCGTCTCTTCTGCGTCGGGCTTCCGATAACGTGACCTCAGGATAAACACCGAGAGCAAGAATCTTTTGTTTGCTACCAAAGCGATACTGAAAACGCCAGTATTTGGAACCGTGTGGGGTAATCAAAAGATGCATACCATTACCGTCTGTCATTTTGACCGGCTTCACAGCAGCCTTAGCATTTCTTACCTTTAACTCAGTGAGCGGCATAGTAAAAATCCCTGGCTGATGGTATCTGCATTATCGAACCAAACATACCAACAATTGTACCAACATGACACTGTGGATTTTGTGAGCCCGCTGGAGACGCAGGTGGACTATCAGGATGAGTTAAGTGACTGAATGGAATGGGTAAAGTAGACTTTGAGATACGTTGAGAGACTAGCATATGGTGTCCCCTGCAGGAATCGAACCTGCAACTAGCCCTTAGGAGGGGCTCGTTATATCCATTTAACTAAGAGGACCGCGGCGTGCAGTATAGCGAAAGAGGTCTGAAGATTCACCAGGTTGCCGTGCGTTTGCTCATTCCGCCAGCAACACTGCTTTTATGTCTTCCTTCTGCTGCTATTCAGGTCGTGACGGCGAAGGTGCTAAACCCAAAATAAGCGCATCGCCGCCAGTAAGCTTACTCATATTCCATATAGATAATAATGGTGCCGACCACGGTGCCAGGTGATGCGTTCGCTGCATCAAAAATTTTATAGCGTGCACCAATATCGATCGCCGTCAGCGATGAAACGAGATCTTTGCCTTTGGTCATCGCTGCCAGTGAGGTTGATGCGGAGTCATAACCGGTCGTGAATTTCAATGGATCAGAAAGGGTATTAAACAGCTGAAAGCCGATGCCTGAAGAGGTGGAAGAGGCATTCCTGACGATGTAGTTAGCACTATCAACAATATCGTTACTGTAGGCGCGCAGGTTAAACGTTTTCGTTGCCTTACTGTCAATGCTTCCACTGCAGGAGAGGGGAATAGAGAAGCGCGTATCCGAGTAATCACCGGATTTAAGGGTAAACAGCGTTGTAGAAGGCAGGGTGAACTGCTGATTCTGGATGCTGCAGGTCGTGCTGATCGGCACAAATGAGATATCGATCGACGCAAATCCTTTTAGATCGATATAAGAAGCGGACGCGGCTGCAGCTTTAGTCGCTACCAGACCACGAAGCGCACTGGCAGTAGGATAAGCAGTACTGCCGTTCGATGAGATCAAATACATCAATGGTAGTTCTGTCTTGCCATTGGTGGTGGCGGTATCATAAGTAGTGCTGTCTGTTATTTCAGCATGAATTGTAATGTCAGTATCAAAATCGGAAGCCGGATAATCCTGTGACAGTCCCGCACTAAAATTTTTACTGGTCACCGGAAGAGATGCCGTAAATTTGATGTAATTTTCCTGGTCGCCTGTCGTGAATTTTACTGTGTAGCCGCCTTCAAGACCGTTACGGTAATAGAGGGTTTCACCACCATTGGCACAGCCCAGTTTAAATGCCGAAAAATTTGAGCTACTGGTGACGGAATAACTGCTTGCCAGTGAAAGCATATTAGCCAGATCAATATCACTTGTTGTGGAAGTGGCAACAGTCGCCTTATCAGTAGCCAGCGTATAAGGGTTACAATATGCCAGCGCCTGATTAATTGAAACGATGGCGAGTGCGAAAAATAATCCCGAGGCGATTAACAGATTCTTTATAAACGTGTGCATAGATTATCTCCGGTGAGAACCGCGTTTTTAATTACGCAGGACTGCTGTTTATCGGTCCGTGCCAGAATATAGTCAGGCAGGGTATCGGCTTTAACGTAAATAAGCCCACCCTGCGCCACATACCCTAATTCGCCACCTTTACGGTCGAACAGAGCGGCACCAAACGCCAGCGGCGTTCCATCTGTATAGCGCGCCTGCAGAGAAAAGGTTTTACGGGTATCCGTAATGTATTTCACATAAGAAATACTGCCTTTCCACGGCGCAATTTTTTTAATATTTCCCTGAATATCACTGGCTGATTCAGAGTTAAGATAAAACGTATTTTTACGCCACGGCGTCGCGAAGGGCACCAGCGCCTTACCCTGACTGTTAGTATAAATTGTCGCGTTACCATTAACTTTCGCACCCGCAACGCCTGGCGCATCAATAATCACGAAGTGATTACCGGTCTGTGGTGACGTTAGCAAGCCGTGCTGAGAGAGCAGAATCGTTCCCGAAGCCGTCGCGCCATATTGGGTATATTTCTCGCCCTGTGTCAGATTCCCGGTAAAGGTCGACCACGGAGAGGCATAAGAGAAATAACCGCCGGATGAGGCACCGTCACGGCTTCGATTATTCACTAACAGGTTATACCTGAACGCGTCTGAAACCTTTTCATTCCAGCCCAGCGAGGCGCTTGACTGGCTTCCCTCAACACTGGATGAAGCACTGACTGTGCCATCGTGCCCAAATAGGCTCCAGGGAATGCTGAGTGTTAAACTGGCGTACTCTTCCTGGCGATAAACCGCCTTACTGCGATTCTCTTCATACAGTTCAGCATTGGTATAGATTCTTTTGCCTGCGTTAACTGACCAGGAAATCTGATTATAAGTATTGCTCCATCCCACACTAAACTGGCGAGAGACTTTTTCGGTATTCCAGTAACCCACAGCGTACAGGCTGGCGTTTAACCTGCCGAAACCGGCTGGCAATTGTTGATCAATTGCCAGGTTCAGACTGTTCTTTTCCTGAGCTCGATAGCCTATACGGTCACTGATATATTCAGCGGTAGTGTCTGCCTGACTCAGCGTAATGAAATTTTTGTCGCTGTAAGAGGCCGCAACAGTGACGGATGTTCGGGTTGGAAAATGTTTATTCAGTGCTACCCGGACTTTCTCACCCTGCTGCTTATCCTCTGCTAAATTTGCCTGGGTATATTGATAGCTGGTGGTGAGTGTTCCGAGCCACGGAACGAGCAGACCGGTACCAATCAGTCCGGACTGATATTTTTCGGCAGCTATGGCACCGGTCACCAGCGTCAGATAATTATTGATCCCCCGGCTGTACTCTGCCTGTAAAAAATTACTCTGTCTGAACAGGGCGTCACTTTTGAATTTACCGGTATACATTGCCCAGTCGGTTGAGCCGCTCCTGAGCAGGCTGCCTGCAGACGAATAAGGAATGACGGTTGTAGTTTTACTGCCATCCGCGTTTTCAATCACCAGATAGAGATCGGAACGTGAACCGGTTGGCATCAGATCACTAAACTCAAAAGGGCCCGCGGGTACGCTTTGCTGAAAAACGATCCGGTCATCCTGCAGCACTTTAACTATCGCATTGGTTTGTGCTATGCCGCTGATCACTGGCATATAAGTTCGGTAGCTGTCCGGCAGCATGCCGAGATCTTTAGTCAGACTCACGCCACGGAACTTTACACTGTCAAACCAGGATGAACTGGTATTATCTTCACCCACTTTAACCGTCGAGCTTATTGAAGGTAGAGATTTTTCAAGATAACGAGAACGGTTAATCCATCTTGAATCGGTCTGATTTCGATAATAGTAACTATTATCGCGCAGATGCCAGTCAGCAACATTAAACCCGCTGTTCAGGGTTAGGTAGAGGTTCGACTGGTCATTACTGTTATTGTATTTTCCTCCGGAATAGATTGCGCTGTAATTAGTGAAAAGTCCGGTGATACCTTTATCCCACAGTTCCGGCGGCATCCAGTTGCGGTCGTGCGCAATAATATGAGCCTGCGGGACGGTAATATCCAGCTGGAAAATATCCTGACGAAACTTAAGCGCGTCGCCAGTGAGAATATCCTGCAGGCCAACCCAATCCTGGTTCAGCGGCGTCAGTATCTTATTGTGTGCGTCAGGGTCGCTTTTGATATCTAAAGCACTGATATCTTTTCTGGGAATAAGAAAGACGCCATTCCCTTCCACTCTTAGCTGATGATTACCTTTCCACTCTTTATTAACATAAATATCCACGCTGTAGACGCCAGGAGAGATAGGGTTTCTCTCACCGGACCAGGCTTCATTCGAGGCGCTACCGAGCATAAAGCCCTGATTAAATTCTTCCTCAGCATAGCTGCGAATACACACAGCGATGCTGATGAAAAGTAACGTTGTTTTTAAAAGAGTCAGTCTGGTGTTCATTAGCGGCTGATATCAACTGTTCTTAAGGTTCCGAAATCATCAATATATGTCAGATAAAATTTCCCCTGGATGGACAAGCCCGCAGACTTACCTGTCGAAGCGCAACTAAAGGGTTTTGCCAGCACGGTTTCCTGCAGCAGGTTATCTTTTTTGCTGCCATTCCTGACTTTGCTTAATCCTGCCACGGTGACGTAATAGGGCGAGCTATTGTTAATACAAATACCATTATTATCGCGGGTCAGCTTAAGATAATCCTGTAGTTTATTTTGATCGACACTCAGATTAGCGGGGCGATAAAAAACTTTGACGCGGTTTCTGACAGCGAACTGGAGGTAGCTACCGCTTTTATCTTTCGGGTTAGGTGGGATATCAATGAAATTCAGCCAGAAGAGGCTTTCACGATCTTTTGGCAGCGAGGCTGCCAGATTGTTTTTTACTACAGTCAGAATCTGGCCATCATTGGCGCCGATGCGCACTACCGAGGGTACGACAGCCAGTGCCAGCCGGAGGTTTTCAGGCTTCGCATCAGGATTTCCGTTGTCTATCCATGACTGAACGAGATGAGCTTCTGCTGATTTATTGACGAGCTGTACGTTGACGCTTTTCTTGTCACCACTATAGATAACACGCGTATTATTCATCACCACGCTGGCGTTTGCGCTTAATGAAATAATGCACAGCAATGTGCCTAAAGAAACGAGTTTCATTTTCAGTCCTCATTTTTAGACATCCTTGTCTGAGCGAAATATCCTGTTTTACAGTTAATCGTAATTGAAGGTATAAGTTGCAGTGGTCACTACTGAACCGGCTGTTACTGCTGCGCCACCGTAGTTGTAGTAGTTGGCATAGTAGTTAATAGCGCCAGAAGCTGGTGCGGTATCAAAGTTTGTACCATCTGAAGAGGTGGTTTTCAGGCCAGTGTCCAGCGCCGTGTTCAGGGTAACCAGCTGACTACCATCCTTAGTAATACCAATGCCTACACCGCTGGAGGTACCGGTTGTGTTTTTCAGGTAGGTGTTATCATCAGAAACATTTCCGCCTGAAAAGGTGATTTTCAGCGTTTGCGCTGTAGTGCTAGTGCTGTTGAAACCCGAACAGCCATCGACATTCAGCGTAAACTGTTTTGCATTCGTCGGAATGACACCGACCGTAGTTCCCATGTCGCTGCTGGTGACCGGATTTAAATCAACGGCGAAGTCACTTCCGCTGTTAGTTGTTACGTTACAGGTTGCATCAGTCACCGCACCGTAAAAGGTGATTGTGCCACCGCCGACGTCAGCGGTAGTCGAGGTGGCGAAAGCGACCTGGCAGGTCATTAACAGGGCAATTCCTGCAGTGATTTTATTAAACGCTAATTTTTTCATTTTTATAATCCTATTATTGAGTCTGATTAATGTGGCGTGCGTTGCTACATTAAAAAAGCTCTTAACGTGATGACGCAGGATTAATTACCCGGTCCTGGTTGTGTGTAATTAACAGGAAGTGGCCAGGCGCGAAAATAAATGTTTTTTTCAGGACTTAACTTTTTCTCGCCTTAATAAAATTAAAGCGAAAAAACTAAATAAGTTACCAGTCCGGTTTTTACAGCATCGCGTCAGGAATTAAGCTTTCCTGTTGGCGGTAAATGTAACAAAAAATCCGGTCGTGCAATATATGTTGAGGGTTATATATATTTATTCAAATGCTGATGAGGGTTAATATAAGGAAAGGATTTTGTTAGGTGCTTTCAGATTCTATTAACCTGTGTTCCAGGATGGGAATATTCTGAAGATATTAAGAAGTAAATTGACAAGAGGTCAAATTAATTTACGGTTGATGAGCGCTAAATGCAAACGATAATAGCTGCTCTTGCATACTCATCTTTCCTCAGCGAACGATTTCCATCTTTTTGCCGTCAGTGTGTCACGGAGTCATGCTGCCAGAAAAACCTGCACAGCATGACTCTGATCGACTGACTGTTACTCCGCCTTTTCCTGCTCTTCGCGCTGACGGCGTTTCTCCTGCTTCCGTTTTTCCGCCTTCGCTTTCGCTACTGCCGCCTCACTCATGTCATTACGGATCTGTGCGTGGCTGATCAGCGCAAAAATCAGGGTGCCGCCGGTAATGTTGCCAAGCAGCGTCGGCAGGGCAAACGGCCACAAAAATTCATGCCAGCTGATAGTGCCGTTAAACACCAGATAGAGCACTTCGACCGAGCCCACAACGATATGTGCGAGATCGCCCAGCGCAACCAGCCAGGTCATCATGACAATGACCAGCAGTTTAGCGCCGCCCGCAGAGGGGAACATCCAGACCATGGTGGCGATAATCCAGCCGGAAATCACCGCATTAGCAAACATCTCGCCAGGGGTGTGTTCCATCACCTTCATACTGATATTGGTAAAGGCCTGACGGGTGGCATCGTCAAATATCGGCATCTCATTGAACGCCAGCGCACCGAGTGCCGTACCGATTAAATTTCCGAATAAAACAATGCCCCATAACCGCAACAGCAGACCCGCATTACTCCAGGTCGGTTTGTGCATCACTGGTAACACGGCGGTAACGGTATTTTCAGTAAACAGTTGCTGGCGCGCCATAATAACGATAACAAAACCAAAGGTATAACCGAGGTTTTCCAGCAGGAATGCGCCGGGTACGCCATCCAGATGCACCTGAAATATCCCCTTCGCCATCAGCGAGGCACCCATGGATAAGCCCGCCGCAATGGCTGACCAGAGCAGCGCCACACCGTCGCGCTCCAGCTCCTTCTCCCCATCCTGGCGGATCTCTTCATGGATGGCGGCGGCGCGGGAGGGTAAAGCCTCCTCATCGACTTCGATGTCAGTGCCCTTATCCTTCTCTTCACTCTCTACGTCGTTTGGACCCTGTTCATTACCTGATGAAGGCTTCATATTTTCTCCGGGTGATAGTGCTGTCGCGTAATAAGCGTAGCCGTTTTTTATTTGCTGATAATGTAACGACCAGTGCGAATAAGCGTAACAACGTTTTTCGGAACTGCATTTTTATTCAGACTCTTTGCGATATCGCACGAATAAGCTACTGGTATCGAAACTGAGCGGTAGCTCACACTTCGGCCCACAGCAACATTGTGGTAATATCCCGGCCACTTTTAGCTGGTGCGATTCTCCCCTCGATGTTGGAAATCATTACGCTCACTTGTGCATACGACGAACGCGCGCTGTTCCGGCGGCTCTCTTTTCGTGTCTCTGCTGGTGACATTGTGCAGATTGAAGGCCCCAATGGTGCCGGAAAGACCTCGTTATTGCGCCTGCTGGCGGGTCTTAGCCGTCCGGAAGAGGGTGAAATACGCTGGCAACAGCAGCCCATCCTGCGGCAGCGCGAAGCCTGGCATCAGGCGATGCTTTATCTTGGCCACCATCCCGGTGTCAAAGGCGTGCTCACGCCGCTGGAAAATCTGCGCTTTTACCATCCCGGTTGCAATGATGCGCAGATCTTTGCAGCACTCGAAAGTGTCGACCTCACGGGTGACGAAGAGGTGCCGGTCAGCCGGTTGTCGGCGGGCCAGCAGCGTCGGGTAGCGCTGGCGCGGTTGTGGCTCAGCCAGGCCCGCATATGGATTCTCGACGAGCCGCTGACCGCTATCGACAAAGCGGGTGTTAAAAAATTAATGGCGAAATTCGCCCGGCATGCCGATAACGGTGGCGCAGTGATCCTGACAACTCATCAGGATTTACCTGCGGATGCGGCGCGGGTGCGTAAAATTCGCCTCGGCGACGGGGAGGCAGGCTGATGCTGTTTCGCCTCATCCAGCGTGAATTGTGCATCGCTTTTCGCAGCGGTGCGGATGTGGTTAATCCGCTCTGGTTTTTCCTGATTATTATTACCCTGTTTCCGCTGGGAATCGGACCTGACCCGCAACAGCTGGCGCGCATTGCGCCGGGCGTTGCCTGGGTTGCCGCACTGCTGGCGTCGCTGCTGGCGCTGGAACGGCTGTTTCGCGATGACTTCAGTGATGGCTCGCTGGAGCAACTGATACTGCTCCCCACGCCACTGCCAGTAACGGTCATTGGCAAAGTGGTGGCGCACTGGCTGGTCACCGGTGTGCCGCTGATCATTCTGTCGCCCCTGGCCGCGCTGCTGCTGTCGCTGGATTTTAATGGCTGGAGGGCGATGGCCCTGACGCTGCTGCTCGGCACGCCAACCCTGAGTTTCCTTGGTGCGATTGGCGTGGGTCTGACGGTGGGTTTACGGCGTGGCGGTGTGCTGCTGAGCCTGCTGGTGCTGCCGCTGGCGATTCCTGTCCTGATCTTCGCCAGCGCGGCGATGGAGGCAGCCAGTCAGGGATTGCCGATTGGTGGTTATCTGGCGATTCTCGGCGCGATGCTGCTGGGCAGCGCCACGCTCGCGCCCTTTGCCACGGCAGCGGCGCTACGCATTACTTTGCAGTAACCGGCTTGTATCCACCGCGCGTAAAAGACGCGGCAATACTCTTTTATCGTTAATGTGAGCATCTGATATGTGGAAAGCGTTACATCAGCTGGCCAGGCCTGAGCGGCTTTATCAATTTTCGGGGCGACTGGTGCCCTGGTTTGCCGTTGCAGGGCTGGCGTCGTTGCTGCTGGGCTGGGTATGGGGATTCGGATTTGCCCCTGCTGACTATCAGCAGGGCGACAGTTTTCGTATCATGTATATCCATGTACCCGCGGCGATGTGGTCGATGGGCATCTATGCCTCAATGGCTATCGCTGCCTTTACTGGTCTGGTGTGGCAGATGAAAATGGCCGATCTGGTCTCTGCCGCCATGGCTCCGGTGGGCGCGGTTTTTACCTTTATTGCGCTGGTCACCGGGTCCGCCTGGGGCAAGCCGATGTGGGGCACCTGGTGGATCTGGGATGCGCGTCTGACCTCGGAACTGGTGCTGCTGTTCCTCTATATGGGTGTGATTGCGCTTTATCACGCTTTTGATGACCGCCGCACCGCAGGCCGGGCCGCCGGAATTCTGATTCTGGTCGGCGTGGTCAATCTGCCCATCATTCACTTCTCGGTGCAGTGGTGGAATACCCTGCATCAGGGCTCATCAGGCATTCTTCAGCAGGCAATTGCGCCGGTCATGCGCACGCCGCTCCGCTGGGCGATTCTCGGTTATCTGCTGCTGTTTATCACGCTGACGCTGATGCGGCTGCGCAACCTGATCCTGTTAACTGAACGTCATCGTCCCTGGGCGATAGATGTGGCGAAGCAGGGAGAGCAGGCATGACCCCGGCATTTACCTCCTGGTACGCCTTCTTTGCGATGGGGGGCTACGCCTTCTTCGTCTGGCTGGCGGTTATCTGCACGCTGCTTCCGCTTATCGGCCTGACGCTGCATACCCTGTTGCTGCGACGTCGCCTGCTGGCTGAGATTCGCCAGCGCGAGGCGCGGGAACGCCGCATCCGGGCGGCGAAAACGAAAAAAGCCGCGGCTGAAGCGGCAGGAGAGACATTGTGAATATCCGTCGACGCAACCGTCTCTATGCGGCAGTAGCGATCCTGCTCGGCCTCGGCCTGGCCACCGCGCTGGTCATGTATGCGCTACGCTCAAACATCGATCTGTTCTATACCCCGGGTGAAATCCTCTACGGCAAAGGCGAGGCGCACGAGAAGCCGGAAGCGGGTCAGCGGTTGCGCGTCGGTGGCATGGTCATGCCCGGCAGCGTCCGGCGCGATCCCAATACCCTGGCGGTATCGTTCAAACTTTATGATGCGCGCGGTGTGGTCAGCGTCAGTTTTGAAGGCATCCTGCCGGATCTGTTCCGGGAAGGGCAGGGCGTTGTCGCACAGGGCGTGCTGGCGGCGGGCAACCAGGTGATCGCCAAAGAAGTGCTGGCGAAACATGATGAGAAATACACGCCGCCGGAGATTGAAGACGCCATGAAAAGTAATCACATCGGCCCGCAGTCGTTATATCAGGCGGGAAATAAATCCTCATGATGCCTGAAATCGGAACCTTTCTGCTCTGCCTGGCGCTGGGGCTTTCGCTGCTGCTGAGCAGTTATCCGCTGTGGGGCGCGGTGCGCCAGGATGCCCGCCTGATGGCAATGGCGCGTCCGCTGGCCTGCGGCCTGTTTGTCTGCATCGCGGCGGCGTTTGCGCTGCTGGTCTGGGCCTTTATCAGCAACGACTTTACCGTTGCCTATGTCGTCACGAACTCCAACAGTCTGCTGCCGGTCTACTACCGCATCGCCGCCACCTGGGGCGCGCACGAAGGTTCACTGCTGCTGTGGGTGCTGCTGCTCAGCACCTGGACACTGGCGGTGGCGATCTTCAGCCGCGGGATGCCGCAGGATGCGCTTGCGCGCGTGCTGGCGGTCATGGGAATGATTAACCTCGGCTTCCTGCTGTTTATCCTGCTGACCTCCAATCCGTTTAGCCGCACGCTGCCGGACTTTCCGATAGACGGGCATGATCTGAATCCGATGCTGCAGGATATCGGTCTCATTTTCCATCCGCCGCTGCTCTATATGGGCTACGTCGGCTTCTCGGTGGCGTTTGCCTTTGCCATCGCCTCACTGATGGCCGGACGGCTCGATACCGCGTGGGCGCGCTGGTCGCGTCCCTGGACGACGGCGGCCTGGATCTTTCTGACGATTGGTATCGTCCTTGGCTCGGCCTGGGCCTATTACGAACTGGGCTGGGGCGGCTGGTGGTTCTGGGACCCGGTTGAAAATGCCTCATTTATGCCGTGGCTGGCGGGCACGGCCCTGATGCACTCGCTGGCAGTCACCGAAAAGCGCGGCACCTTTAAAGCCTGGACCGTGCTGCTGGCGATTACGGCGTTTTCGCTTAGCCTGCTGGGGACATTCCTGGTACGATCCGGCGTGCTGGTGTCAGTGCATTCTTTTGCCTCCGATCCGGCGCGCGGGATGTTCATCCTTGCGTTTCTGGTGATCGTTATCGGCAGTTCACTGCTGCTCTACGCCATTAAAGGCGGGCAGGTGCGTGGCCGGGTTCAGAATGAAACCTGGTCACGGGAATCGTTCCTGCTGGGTAATAACGTGCTGCTGATTGCCGCGATGCTGGTGGTGCTGCTTGGCACGCTATTGCCACTGGTGCACAAGCAACTGGGGCTGGGCAGCATTTCGGTCGGTGAACCCTTCTTCAACACGATGTTCAGCTGGCTGATGGCACCGTTTGCTTTGCTGATGGGGATCGGCCCGCTGGTGCGCTGGCGTCGCGATGAACCGCAGAAGCTGGCAAAACGGCTGGCGCTGGCGCTGATTGTCACTCTGGCCTGTTCCATGATCGTTCCCTGGTGGCTGCAGGATCGCATCGAAGCGATGACGGTGGTGGGTCTGCTGATGTCGCTCTGGATTATCGTGCTGACGCTGCTGGAACTGCATGAGCGCGCCACCCATCGTCATCCGTTCTTTGTGGGTTTACGTCACCTGTCACGCAGCCACTGGGGCATGGTGCTGGGCCATCTTGGCGTGGGTGTGACGGTGATTGGCATTGCCTTCAGTACGCAGTACAGCGTGGAACGCGACGTGCGGATAAAAGCGGGTGATAGCGTCGATATTCATCATTATCACTTTGTCTTCCGTGGCGTGCAGAATCTGCAGGGGCCTAACTACAGTGGCGGCATGGGCATTATTGATGTCACACGCAATGGCAAACATGAAGCGACGCTGCAGGCGGAAAAACGCTTTTATACCGCCGCCCGCACCATGATGACCGAAGCGGCGATTGATGGCGGTTTCAGCCGCGACCTTTACGCGGCGCTGGGAGAGGAGCTGGAGGATGGCGGCTGGGCCGTACGCATCTACTACAAACCCTTTGTCCGCTGGATCTGGTTCGGTGGTGCGCTGATGGCGCTGGGTGGGCTGTTCTGCCTGTTTGATCCCCGTTACCGTTCGCGCAAAAAAGCGGGCCCGGAGGCACGGACATGAACAAGAAAATCCTGTTTATTCCCCTGATGCTGTTTCTGCTGCTGGCGGCCGCGCTGCTGTGGCAGCTGACGCGTAATGCCGATGGTGACGATCCGACCCGTCTTGAATCGGCTCTGATTGGCAAACCGGTGCCGCTGTTCCGGCTGGAAGCACTGGATCAGCCGGGCAAAACGTACGATCAGCGCGTGCTGACGGATGGCAAACCGATATTGCTCAACGTCTGGGCGACCTGGTGTCCGACCTGCCGCGCTGAGCATCACTATCTGA
The DNA here is from genome assembly GCF_052045955.1 of Pantoea sp. 22096. Classification (NCBI taxonomy): domain Bacteria; kingdom Pseudomonadati; phylum Pseudomonadota; class Gammaproteobacteria; order Enterobacterales; family Erwiniaceae; genus Pantoea; species Pantoea sp. 22096. Next base: position 250,356 of record NZ_JBQEPW010000001.1, read on the forward strand.
ATACGCTGGCGGAGCAGGGCATTCGTGTCGTCGGGTTGAACTATAAAGACGATCGTCAGAAGGCGGTTAACTGGCTGAATACGCTGGGCAATCCCTATGCGCTAAGTCTCTACGACGGCAACGGCATGCTGGGGCTGGATCTCGGCGTCTATGGCGCGCCGGAGACCTTCCTGATCGACGGTAAAGGGATCATCCGTTATCGCCACGCGGGCGATCTCAATGCGCGCGTCTGGGAGCAGGAAGTGAAACCCTTGTGGATAAAATACAGTGCGGAGGCGGGATCATGAAAATGCTGTTTCTGCTCTGCGGCCTGCTGTTCAGCATCAACCTGTGGGCAAGCATCGACACGCTGCAATTTGACTCGGAGGCTCAGGAAGAGCAATACCGCGATCTGACCGCGTCACTGCGCTGTCCGAAATGCCAGAATAACAGCATTGCCGACTCGAACGCGATGATTGCCGCCGACATGCGACTGAAAGTCTATCAATTGATGAAGCAGGGCCAGAGTCGCCAGCAGATTATCGACTACATGGTGGCGCGTTACGGCAACTTCGTCAGCTATTCGCCACCGGTCACGCCTTCTACCCTGATTCTGTGGGCGGGTCCCGCGCTGTTTGTGCTACTGGGTGGCGCCGTGATCATTCTGCGCAGTCGTCAGCGCAAAACCCGCAGTGAACTGGATGAAGATGAGCAACAGCGTCTTAATGCGCTACTGAAGTCAGACAGGAAGCCGTAATGAGTGCATTCTGGATTACCCTTTTTTTGTTGCTACTGGCAGCCTGCACGCTGTTTCTGGCGGCAGGCTGGCGGCAACGTCAGGCGAGCGCCGGCGATCGCGATCGCCTTAATCAGCGTTTCTATCATCAGCGTATAGATGAGCTGGCGCAGGATGAAGCGCAGGGCGTCGTTGCTGAGCGTCCGCTAATGGAGCGGGAGCTACAGCAGGCACTCCTGGCGGATATTCCGCCAGCACAGACGCTGCGGTCACACAGCAGCCGCCGCTGGATTCTGCTGCCAGGTTTGATCGTACTGGTTGCGGTTTCGCTGGGGACTTATCTGAAAACCGGCGGACTGGCACAATACACCGGCTGGATGCAGGTGCAGCAGGCGTATCCTGAGCTGCGCGCCCGTCTGATGGACCCCGGCGCAAAATCGCTAAGCATGGAGGAGCTGGCGCGTTTACAGCTCGGATTGCGTACCGCGTTGCAAACCGAACCGGATAATCTGGCCGACTGGACAATGCTGGGACGGCTCGGCATGGTGCTGAATAATGCGGAGATTGCCAGCCAGGCCTTTGAGCATGCACTACAGCTGGCCCCCAACGATCTGGCGCTGAAGCAGGATTATGCAGAGGTGCTGACAAGATCCGTCGATCCGCAGGATAACCGTCAGGCGTCACTGCTGCTGCAATCGTTGCTTAAAGCTGATCCGCAAAACCTGCGGACGCTGAGCCTGCTGGCGTATAACGCTTACGGTCAGCAACAGTATGATCAGGCTATTGATGCATGGCAGACTCTGCTGGGTCTGTTGCCTGCCGGTGATTCGCGACACGCGATGATCGCCCGCAGCATTGAAAAGGCCCGAAGCGACGCCGGGCAGCAGAGTCGTCAGCTGGCGCTGACAGTGACGCTGACCCCAGAGGCAGAAAAAATGTTACCGCAGGACGGAGTGTTGTATATTTCGGTTTCTGACGGGGATTCACCGGTACCGGTGGCGGTTAAGCGTATGCCACTCAGCCACTTCCCGCTGACGCTGACGCTGGATGACAGCAATGCCATGATGCCGAATCGCCTGCTTTCGGCGCAGCATCAGGTTGAGGTTCGGGTGCGGATTTCCCGCGATGGCAGCGCCAATCCGCAGCCAGGCGACTGGCTGGGTCTGAGCGCGGTGACGCCCTGGGATGGGCATCAGCCGATCGCGGTGGAGATCAATAAGCAGCTACCCTGAACGTCAAAATGATAACGTTAGAAATGATGCGTGCCATTGCCTGCTGCCTCTGGCACAAAGTCAGCTATGCTCATCGGATAAGCCGATACGACAGGGCTGTGACCTGAACGATGGGCTGACCTTTTTCATCCGCACAGGGAGATTGGAATGAATTATCGCCTGACCAGCCTGGCTGTCGCCAGCGTCCTTCTGGTGGGTTGTGCCAGTTCAAAGCCGGCGAATAGCGATCCTGCGCAGCGCAGCGATCCATTTGAAGGCTTTAACCGCACGATGTTTAACTTTAACTACAACGTGCTGGATCCGTACGTGCTTCGTCCGGTCGCTGTGGCCTGGCGTGATTATGTGCCGGTCCCGGCACGTACCGGGCTGAGCAATTTCCTCGGCAACCTGGAAGAGCCAGCCAGTATGGTCAACGCCATTCTGGTCGGTAACGGACGTGATGCGGGTATTCACTTTACCCGTTTCTTCCTGAACAGCGTGCTGGGACTGGGCGGTTTCATTGACGTTGCCGGCAAGGCGAACCCGGAACTGGCGCGTGAAGAGCCGCACCGTTTCGGTACCACGCTTGGTCACTATGGCGTCGGCTACGGGCCTTATGTTGAGCTGCCTGCTTACGGCAGCTTCACGGTGCGTCAGGATGGCGGCGACTACGTTGATACGCTTTATCCGATCCTCGGCTGGCTGACCTGGCCAATGTCGATTGGTAAATGGACGCTTGAAGGGATTGAGACCCGCGCGCAGCTGCTGGACTCTGATGCAATCCTGAAACAGCAGAGCGATCCGTACGCCTTTATCCGTAACGCGTACTTCCAGCGTCACGACTTCCTGGCACGTGGCGGCAAGCTCAAGCCGGAAGATAATCCTAACGCAGCCGCGATTCAGGATGACCTGAAGGATATTGACGCCGAGTAATCGCCCGCGCTGAGCAGCCAGGGATGGCGGTTTTGCGTCTTTGTGCAAGGCGTATGCTCCCTGAACCATTAAGCGATCCACGTCCATAAAAAAGGGCGACTCACCAGAGTCGCCCTTTATGATCGTACCATCCAGTCAGAACTTGTAATTAAAGTTCGCACCGTAGAGCCAGGCCTTACCTTCAGAGGTAAAGGTATAAGGCCCTTCTTTCACCGTCACTTTCTGTCCGTGCATATAAGAGATGCCTAAATCAACCGAGGCATCATCGTTAAAGGCATAAGACGTACCCGCACTCAGCCATAAACGATCCTGGTCCGGAATAGAGATAGAGCGCTTATCGGCCGGAACCGGGCTGTCATCAAACGCAATACCGGTGCGGAACGTCCAGTTCTTGTCGTAGGAATAGGTTGTGCCCAGTGCAATGCGGTAGGCATCGTGGAAGCTTTCATCTTTATAGAATAGCGTCTGGCCGTTAGAACCGGTGGCTTTCAGCTCCTGGAACTGGCTCCAGCTGGTGTACGCCATGCTGTAGTGAACCGCCCACTGCGGTGCCACTTTATGCCAGCCCGATACTTCCCACATCTCTGGCAGATTCAGGGTTAACGCGCCAGGAACGGTGGTACCATTGGTGCCAAACGGCACACCTGACACTTCCGGATTATTCACTGCATTCAGTCGGGAAGAGAGGCTGCTTTTGTAATCGCCATCGAAGTCGACTTTCACTTCTGAACGATAGGTAAAGCCGAAGCGGTTATTCTCATCCACTTCATACAGGACACCGGCGTTCCAGCCATATCCCCACTCATCGCCTTTCAGATGGGCAACCTGCGTATCAGCCGGAACGCCCAGTCTTGCGCCTGACTCACCGGCATAGCGTTCAATTTTGGCTTTGGCATAAACCGCATCAAAACCGACGCCAAAACTAAAATGTTCATTTAAACGGTACGCGGTGCTGAGATTAAAATTGCCGGTCACCAGATCGGTTTTACCGCCGTAACCCCCCGCGGTGTAGCCATTATTAAACTCTGTTGCTAAGCCATAGTTAGAGGTTGCAGACGCGCCGATCCACCACTGATCGTTGATGGGCTGGACATAATGAATATTGGGAACCCACTGATTCGGGGCAATATTATTAGCATCCAGGCTGCGTCCGCTGGGACTGCGACCACTAATATTGACATCTGGCGCAATATAGACCGCACCGAGTGAAAATTCCGGACGATCCATTAATGCCATCGTCGCCGGGTTACGGCTGGCTGATGCCGCCGTATCGCCCATTGCCCCTTCGCCTGAATATGCGCGACCTAAACCAATCGTAGAAAACTCATTTAACTGAAACCCAGCTGCGTAAACGTGTGAAGAGACAAGCGCCACTGCAGCCGCCACGGCTGACTTTGCAAACAGGTTTTTATGGTTCATGACCACAACCTCATGTGAATTATTATTTAACGCTATAACGTCGCGTAACAAAGGACGGCGGATTGTAGGGACTGATGTAAAACGCACATATCAGACCAGTGCGGAGAGTATAGGTCCGACCTGTGTGCATGTTGCAATATTGTTTTTAAAATATTTCAGGTTTGATCGTTTAAAATTCGATCTGCATAACAAAACAGCCCTGATTCTGCACAGCATACCGATTCCAGTTTGTTCTGGATCAATTTTTATTGTGATATTCGTCACTTAGCGCCATGTACATGGCGCATCTTTACGCGAGCAGGTAAAATTTCGGCCATAAAATCGCTCAACCCACCAGATCGCTGGTCAGGAGAATGAAATGACTGATGCCATTAAAAAATGCAGTGCGACCGAAACAGCAGCCTGTTGTTGTGTTGATGTGGGCACGGTAATGGATAATACCGATTGCACCGCCAGCTGGTCGGAGTGGTTTGCTCAGCGTGCCGATGCGGAAGCCAAATTAGCTCTCCTCACCGAACGTGCACGTGAAGTTGAATCGGAACCCTGTGTGATTGAGTCGCGCTTCAGTGAGATGAATCAGGGTGTGCAGCTGGATATCGATTTTACTTTCAGCTGCCAGGCTGAAACGATGATTTTTCAGCTCGGTTTGCGTTAAGTCTCATAACGCCGCATTAATGCGGCGTTTTTCATTTTCGTGTTTCTCTTCGCACTTTTTCCTTTCCGGTATTGGCGGCTCACCCGCTTGTGGTTAACACTGATCAGGTCAGACCTCTTCAGGCAATGATGCCACAGTCCCAGCCACAGGTGAGAACAATGAGCAAAGCGCAGCCGCTGCTGACGCGTGATGGTGAACGCATCGCAATAACCCACGGGTTACGCACCCCTTTTGTGCGCCAGGCGACCGGCTTCCATGGCATTCCCGCCATTGAGCTGGGACGGATGGTGGTCAGCGAATTAATGGCGCGCAGTGAACTGCCGGCTGAGGTGATCGAGCAACTGGTCTTTGGTCAGGTGGTGCAGATGCCGGAAGCGCCGAACATTGCGCGTGAAATTGTATTAAGCAGCGGGCTGAGTGTGCATACCGATGCCTACAGCGTCAGCCGTGCCTGCGCCACCAGCTTTCAGGCGGTAGCGAATGTGGCAGAAAGTCTGCTGGCGGGCACCATCTCTGCCGGTATTGCCGGTGGCGCAGACTCTTCGTCGGTGTTGCCGATTGGGGTCAGTAAAACGCTGGCCCGCGCGCTGGTGGATCTCAATAAAGCCCGCAGCTTCGGTCAAAAACTGCACATCCTGCGGCGTCTGCGTCCGCGTGATCTGCTGCCGGTCCCGCCTGCAGTGGCGGAGTATTCGACCGGCCTGCGTATGGGCGACACTGCGGAGCAGATGGCTAAGCGTCACGGCATCACTCGCGAAGCACAGGATGCGCTGGCGCTGCGATCCCATCAGCATGCCGCCAGGGCCTGGCAATCCGGGGTACTGAATCAGGAAGTGATGGCAGCCTTTGTGCCGCCGTGGAAAACCGCTATTGACCAGGACAATAACGTCCGTATGAATGCCAGAGCAGAGGATTACGCCCGGCTGCGTCCGGCGTTTGATCGTCAGCACGGTAGCGTCACGGCGGCCAACAGCACGCCTCTCACCGACGGCGCGGCCGCCGTGATTCTGATGCGCGAAGGCCGCGCCCGTGAACTGGGTGTCACGCCGCTGGGCTATCTGCGCAGCTACGCGTTTACCGCGATTGGTGTACAGCAGGATATGCTGCTGGGTCCGGCGTACTCCTCACCACTGGCACTGGATCGCGCCGGAATCACGCTGGCCGATCTGACGCTAATTGATATGCATGAAGCGTTCGCGGCCCAGACCCTGAGCAATCTGCAACTTTTTCGCGACGAGCGCTTTGCCCGCGAGGTGCTGAACCGTGCTCATGCGCTGGGCGAAGTGAATGAAGAGCGCTTTAACGTGCTGGGCGGTTCAATCGCTTATGGTCATCCTTTTGCCGCCACGGGCGCGCGCATGATCACCCAGACGCTGAATGAATTACGCCGTCGCGGTGGCGGGTTAGGACTGGTCACGGCGTGTGCGGCGGGCGGTCTGGGTGCGGCAATGGTTCTGGAGGCCGAATAATGGATCAGAATGCGTTTCACCTGAAGATGCGACTTGATCACGTTGGCATCATTACAATCGATGTCCCTGGCGAGAAGATGAACACCCTGAAAGCAGAATTTGCCGGGCAGATCACCGCCATCATTGCAGAGGCGCGACGCGATCCGCAGCTGGCAGGCCTGGTACTGATTTCGGGCAAAGCGGACAATTTTATCGCTGGCGCGGACATCAGCATGATCGATCGCTGTCAGAGCGCACAGGAAGCCGAAGCGCTGGCAAAACAGGGTCAGGAAGTGATGGCTGCGCTTGATGCGCTGCCATTCCCGGTAGTAGCCGCAATCCATGGTGCCTGCCTGGGCGGCGGGCTGGAGCTGGCGCTGGCCTGCGATGCGCGTATCTGCTCGCTGGATGAGAAAACCCGCCTGGGTTTGCCGGAGGTGCAACTCGGCTTACTGCCCGGCTCCGGAGGTACCCAGCGACTGCCTCGGTTAATTGGCGTGCAGCAGGCGCTGCCGCTGATTCTGACCGGCAAGTCGTTGCGGGCGAAACAGGCCCGTAAGCTGGGGGTGGTTGATGATGCGGTGCCGCAGGCGATTCTGCTGGAGACGGCTATCGCGCGGGTGAAAAAGGGCAAGGTCAGTGGACGCACGCTGCCGCTGCGCGACCGTCTGCTGCACGGGCCGGTTGGCCGTCAGGCACTATTTACACTCGCAACCCGCCAGACTGCAGCCAAAACCCAGGGTAACTATCCGGCGGCAAACCGCATTATTGAGGTGGTGCGCATCGGGCTGGAGAGGGGCAGCCGGGCCGGACATGATGCTGAAGCGCGTGCCTTCGGTGAGCTGGCAATGACGCCGGAATCTGCGGCGCTGCGCGGGCTCTTTTTCGCGACCACGGCCATGAAGAAGGAGCGGGGCGGTGAGGCGGAACCCGCTGCGGTGAAGGGTGTCGCGATTCTCGGCGGCGGTCTCATGGGCGGTGGCATCGCCAGCGTCACCGCAATCAACGCCGGATTACCGGTACGCATCAAAGATATCAGCCTGGAAGGCGTTAACCATGCGCTGAAAACCAGCTGGGATCTGCTGAGCAAAAAGGTCAAACGACGCCAGCTTACTCCGGCACAGCGTCAGCAGCAGATGGCTCGTATCACGGGCGGCATCGATTACCAGGGGTTCTCGCAGCGCGATGTGGTGATCGAAGCCGTGTTCGAAGATTTAGCACTCAAGCAGCAGATGGTCAGCGAAGTGGAAGCCCACTGTCAGCCGCATACGCTGTTTGCTTCTAACACCTCGTCGCTGCCGATTGAAGAGATTGCCGCCAAAGCACAGCGTCCGGAAAACGTCATCGGCCTGCACTACTTCAGCCCGGTCGATAAAATGCCGCTGGTGGAAGTGATTCCCCATCTGAACACCTCCACCGCAACGGTAGTGACCATTGTGGCGCTGGCGCGCAGCCAGGGCAAAACGCCGATAGTGGTAGCGGACAAGCCGGGTTTCTATGTTAATCGCATCCTGACGCCCTATATAAATGAAGCGATGCGTTGCCTGCTGGAGGGCGAGCCGATTGACCATATCGATCGGGCGCTGGTGAAGGCTGGTTTTCCGGTCGGTCCGATTCAGCTGCTCGATGAGGTTGGCATCGACGTCGGCAGCAAAATCAGTCCCATCCTGCATCAGGCTTATGGTGAACGCTTTGCCGCACCCGCTGCTTTTGACGCGGTGCTCAAAGATGGCCGCAAGGGACGTAAAAACAGCAAAGGCTTTTATCGTTATGACCAGCCGCGCTGGCAGCGTAAAAAGCCGGACACCTCGCTGTATACGTTGCTGAAAGTCACGCCGCAGGCAAGACAGAGTGAAGCGCAGATTGCAGAACGCTGCATGATGATGATGCTGAATGAGGCGGCCCGCTGCCTTGATGAGCAGGTCATTCGCTGTGCCCGCGATGGCGATATCGGTGCTGTGTTTGGTATCGGCTTTCCGCCTTTCCTGGGGGGGCCGTTCCACTACATGGACAAACTAGGTGCGGCGGAGGTGGTCAACCGCTTAACCCGCCTTACGCAGCAGCATGGCGATCGATTTACGCCCTGCGAAGCGCTGGTTGAGGCGGCCAGAGAATAGACGAAATTTTACATTTCTGCTGTAAATGGAATAACCAATCCGATTCAGCGGGTTAGGAAAGCGCCGCCAGAGTGTGCGGCGCAGCATGATTCTGAGAAGCGCTTATTTAATAAACAACCGGTTGACTATACTGAAGCCATTAGGGTAAAACACAGCGTTCATTCGCAGAGTGAAGAGTCAGGCGCCAGGCGTCGGGCGATGTCGACAAACAACAGCGGTGCTTTATGCAAGTTTTTATCATGCGTCACGGCGATGCGGCTCTGGAAGCAGCCAGTGATTCAGTCAGGCCTTTAACCTTATGTGGCTGCAATGAATCACGCCAGATGGCCAACTGGCTCAACAGCCAGACGCCAGACATTGAGCGTGTCCTGGTGAGTCCCTATTTACGCGCGCAGCAAACCCTCGCGACCGTGCGTGAAGCTTTTCCCCTGCCGGAAAACCAGGATGTTCTGCCGGAGTTAACGCCGGGCGGCGATCCGGAAATGGTCGGGTGCTATCTGCAGACCCTGGCAAACGAAGGTGTGAAATCGGCGCTGGTGATCTCTCATTTACCATTGGTGGGGTATTTAGTCTCTGAACTGTGCCCGCAGGAAGCCCCCCCCATGTTTGCCACTTCCGCTATTGCCTGCGTGGAATTCGATCCCGCGCAGCATGCCGGTAAACTACTGTGGCAGGTCAGTCCCAAAAAGTTGGCGAAAGCGATCTGACGTCTTTGGGCCGATCCTCCCGGCCCCTATCAGGGCAACTCAGGCGGTTGCCACTCCTCAACCTCAATTAAAACCAGCAGCGCGGCGTCACCGCCAAACAGCTTCGGCGCCTGGTGAAAAGCCATCACCCACGGATGCTGGGCCAGCCACAGCGGCGTCTGCTGCTTCAGAATATGCTTTCCATGACCGGTCATAACGCTGGCGCAGAACAGATGTTCACGGCGGCAGGCGGCGATCAGTGCGCCCAGTTCCTGCTTGGCCTGCTGCTGCGTTAAGCCATGCAGATCGAGGAAAATCTCCGGCGTATAGTCGCCACGACGCAGTTTTTTCAGCTCAAAGTGGCTGACATCGGCACGCACGTAGCGGGTGGCTCCTTCGGTGGAGAGCAGCGGCTGGAACTCATCCGAAAAGTAATGGCTGTTGTCCGCCTGCTCTGAAAGCAGTCGTTTTACCGGCAATACGCGGGTTTTAACCGGTAATTTATGCACGAAAGTATCTTGTTTCAACTGACGCGTGCCAGTCATTAACTGTCGAAACAGCGCCTGGTCATCCGGGCTTAAGGGTGTTTTTTTACTCATGACGGGTCAGTTATCTAAGAAAAGCCTGCTACACAGCATAGGCGATACCTTACCGATTAATGTCATTAAATGTCAGCTTTTTCACCTTGCTGCGCTGAATTCTCCCCGGCTTCATGGCACACTACTGGCCGATTTAGCAAAAGGCCTGCGGAGGGCTACGTGGACAAAATTTTCGTCGATGAGGCAGTGAACGAACTGCACACTATCCAGGACATGCTGCGCTGGGCGGTAAGCCGCTTTTCCGCTGCCGGAATCTGGTACGGGCATGGCACAGACAATCCCTGGGACGAAGCCGTTCAACTGGTCCTGCCGTCACTCTGGCTGCCGCTGGATATTCCTGAAGATATGCGCAGTGCGCGTCTCACCGCGAGCGAACGTCTTATGATCGTTGAGCGCGTTATCCGTCGCGTTAACGAACGCATTCCGGTTGCCTATCTGACCAATAAAGCGTGGTTCTGCGGGCACGAATTCTTTGTCGATGAGCGCGTGCTGGTGCCGCGTTCACCGATTGGCGAACTGATTGAAAACCGCTTTGCCGGTCTGGTGAGCACACCGCCGCGTCATATTCTGGATATGTGTACCGGCAGCGGCTGTATCGCGATTGCCTGTGCCTATGCTTTCCCGGAAGCCGAAGTGGATGCCGTGGATATCTCCACCGGTGCGCTGGCGGTAGCCGAACAGAACATTGAAGAACATGGACTCATCCACCAGGTGACGCCGATTCGTGCTGACCTGTTCCGCGAACTGCCACAGCTGAAATATGATTTGATCGTCACCAATCCGCCGTACGTTGATGCGGAAGATATGGACGATCTGCCGAACGAATATCGCCACGAACCAGAGCTTGGCCTGGCAGCAGGTAGCGATGGCCTGAAGCTGGTGCGCCGTATTCTGGCCTGCGCGCCCGACTATCTTAGCGAGCAGGGCGTACTGGTCTGCGAAGTGGGCAACAGCATGGTGCACATGATCGAGCAGTATCCCGACGTGCCCTTTACCTGGCTGGAATTCGACAACGGCGGTGATGGCGTCTTCACGCTGACGCGCCAGCAGATTGTCGACGCACAACACCATTTCTCTTTTTATAAAGACTAAAAGTGGGGCGAAGCCTCGCCCGCCGAACTCTGACAAGGAAACAGCATGGCCGGAAACAGCATCGGGCAATTTTTTCGAGTAACGACCTTTGGCGAGTCCCACGGTCTGGCACTGGGCTGTATCGTTGACGGCGTGCCGCCAGGCATCCCGCTGACCGAAGCCGATATTCAGCATGACCTCGATCGCCGCCGTCCTGGCACTTCGCGCTATACCACGCAGCGCCGCGAGCCGGATCAGGTGAAAATTTTGTCCGGTGTCTTTGAGGGTGTGACCACCGGCACCTCGATCGGCCTGCTGATTGAGAACACCGATCAGCGCTCGCAGGATTACGGTGCCATCAAAGATCTCTTCCGTCCGGGCCATGCTGATTACACCTACGAGCAGAAGTATGGTCAGCGCGACTATCGTGGCGGCGGCCGCTCATCGGCGCGTGAAACCGCGATGCGCGTGGCGGCCGGGGCGATTGCCAAGAAATATCTGCAGATGAAACACGGTGTCGTGGTACGTGGCTATCTGTCACAGATTGGTGATGTCGCCTGTGAGCTGAAAGACTGGAGCATCGTGGAGCAGAACCCGTTCTTCTGTCCGGATGCCGATAAGCTCGAGGCGCTGGATGAACTGATGCGCGGCCTGAAAAAAGAGGGCGACTCCATCGGTGCTAAAGTCACAGTGATGGCAGATAACGTGCCACCAGGCCTGGGCGAGCCGGTCTTTGACCGACTGGACGCCGATCTGGCGCACGCGCTGATGAGTATCAATGCGGTGAAAGGCGTCGAAATTGGCGACGGCTTTGCGGTGGTTAACCAGCGCGGTAGTCAGCATCGTGATGAGATCCGCCACGACGGTTTTCAGAGCAATCACGCCGGCGGCATTCTGGGTGGTATCAGCAGCGGCCAGACCATCAGCGCCAATCTGGCGATGAAACCGACCTCCAGCATCACCGTGTCAGGTAAAACCATTACCCGCAACGGCGAAGAGGTGGAGATGATCACCAAAGGCCGTCACGATCCCTGCGTCGGGATCCGCGCTGTGCCGATCGCCGAGGCGATGATGGCGATCGTCCTGATGGATCATCTGCTGCGCCAGCGGGCGCAGAATGGTGACGTCAACAGCTCTGTACCGCGCTGGTGATGGCATGAAGGCGCTCCTGCTTACTCTTAATGCGCTGCTGATCAGCGCCTCCAGCCTGGCCGCAACGCCGTGGCAACAGATTCAGCAGCCGATCAGCGGCGCACCGCAGTCAATTGGTGGCTTTGCCAACGGCTGTATCGTCGGCGCGCAGGCACTGCCGCTCAATTCACCGCACTATCAGGTGATGCGTCAGGATCAGCGGCGCTATTTTGGCCATCCCGATCTGATTCAGTTTATTCAGCGGCTCAGCACCCAGGTGCATAACCTGCAACTGGGCAACGTGCTGATTGGCGACATGGGCATGGCGGCTGGCGGGCGCTTCAGCAGCGGTCACGCCAGTCACCAGACCGGCCTGGATGTGGATATCTGGCTGCAACTGCCAAAAACACGCTGGAGCGCGCAGCAACTGCTGAAGCCGCAGCCGCTGGATCTGGTTGGGCCGGGCGATAAGAATGTCATTGCGCGCCACTGGCAGCCGGAAATCGACAGCCTGATTAAACTGGCCGCAAAAGACGATGATGTTACACGGATCTTCGTCAATCCGGCGATTAAAAAGCAGCTTTGTGCGGATGCAGGTAACGATCGCGACTGGCTGAGAAAAGTGCGCCCGTGGTTCGCGCATCGTGCTCATATGCATGTGCGACTGCGCTGCCCTGCGGGCAGTATCGGCTGTGAAGATCAGCCCGCACCGCCTCCGGGCGATGGCTGTGGCGCAGAGCTGCAGAGCTGGTTCCTGCCGAAACAGCCGGGTTCTGGCGCGCCCGTGAAACGTGAGCCGCCGCCGTTACCGCCTGCCTGTCAGGCCCTGCTGGATAAACATTTACTGTAAGGGATTCCATGGAGTGGTTTGTTGTCAGCCCGCTGCTGGTCGGGCTGCTGTTTTTAATCGCCATGCTCGCCGGTTTCATTGACTCTATCGCCGGTGGCGGGGGGTTACTGACGGTGCCTTCACTGCTGGCGGCGGGCCTCTCTCCGGCGCAGGCGCTGGCGACCAATAAACTGCAATCGGTCGGCGGCTCGTTCTCCGCCAGTCTCTATTTTGTCCGGCGTGGAGCGGTCAATCTGAATGAGCAGTGGCTGAACATCGCCATGACGCTGTTGGGATCCATTCTGGGCGCGATACTGATTCAGCGACTGCAGGCTGATTTTCTGCGTCAGATGCTGCCGCTGTTTTTGATCGCGATTGGCCTGTGGTTCCTGCTGATGCCAAAGCTCGGTGAAGTGGATCAGGCACGCCGCCTGCATGGTCTGCCTTATGCGCTGGTGAGCGGCGGGGCAGTGGGCTTCTACGACGGATTTTTCGGGCCAGGCGCAGGCTCGTTTTATGCGCTGGCTTTCGTTACCCTCTGCGGCTACAACCTGGCCAAAGCGACCGCCCATGCCAAGGTGCTGAATTTCACCTCAAACATGGGCAGCCTGCTGTTCTTTATGTTCGGCGGCAAAGTGGTGTGGGGAACCGGTCTGATCATGATGCTCGGTGCCTTCTGCGGCGCGCGTCTGGGCGCACGACTGGTGCTGAGCCGCGGACAGAAACTGATCCGCCCGATGGTGGTGATTGTCTCTGCCGTCATGAGCATTAAATTACTGTGGGACAGCCACGGCAGCGACGTTCTGGCCTGGCTTACCACGCTGCATTCGTAAACTGAAACGCGATACCGTCATGAACCCGACCCATCATTATGAACAGCTGATCACGCTGTTTGATCGCTGCTTCAGCGATGAATTTCAGACCCGTCTAATTAAAGGCGACGATGAACCGATCTATCTTCCTGCTGATACGGAGTCGCCGTGGAACCGTGTGGTGTTTGCCCACGGCTTTTACGCCAGTGCCCTGCATGAGATCTCTCACTGGTGCATTGCCGGTGAAGCACGCCGCAAACTGGTCGATTTTGGCTACTGGTACTGCCCGGATGGCCGCGACGCGCTGACCCAGAGTCAGTTTGAAGCGGTTGAAGTGAAGCCGCAGGCGCTGGAGTGGATGTTTTGTATGGCGGCAGGCTTTCCCTTCAACGTGAGTTGTGACAATCTCGACGGAGATTGTGAGCCGGATCGCATTGCGTTCCAGCGTAAAGTGCATGCTCAGGTCATGAGCTATCTGACGTCGGGCATTCCCGACCGTCCCGCGCGTTTTATTACCGCTCTGGCGAAATTTTATGGCAGGCCTTCGCTCACCGCGTCGCAGTTTCCCTGGCCGGACGATCTGTGATGCAGGAAGGTATTATTAATAGAGGAATTGAGATGATCGCAGAATTTGAAGCGCGTATTCTGGCCCTGATTGACGACATGGTCGAGCATGCCAGCGATGATGAGCTGTTCGCCAGCGGTTATCTGCGCGGGCATCTGACACTGGCTGTGGCCGAAGTGGAGCAACTGGGCGAACATACGCCAGAAGCGCTGCAGATTCAGGTCTCCCGCAGTCTGCAAAATGCTATCGCTGCCGGAGAACTCTCACCGCGCGACCAGGCATTAGTGGTCGGAATGTGGGACAACCTGTTTGTTCAGGCACGCCAGCTCTCCGCATAACGTTGCAGGGCGGCGTGCCGCCCTCAGCATCGGCTAAACTGCTTTTCCCTTCAGTAATTTTCTCACCCAGTAGCGATTCGGATTAAGCGCTGCCAGTGTACTCACGTCCAGCGGCTGCGGTTCGCCCGTCAGCTGAGCTGCCAGTACTTCGGCTGCCAGCGGTGCACTGCACAGGCCGCGCGATCCCAGCGCACCAAACAGGTACAGGCCCGCCAGATCGGGCGCATCAGCGATATCGTGACTTGCGGCCAGCTGCGCCGGTAAATCAGCGTACTGCACCAGCGTGGCGTCATAATCCGGCGCACCGCCCACCATCGGCAGGTGATCCCGCGTGGCGCAGCGCACACCCATTCTCGCCTCGCCGTCACTGACATCCACGCTCTCTGCCCAGCGACGGTCAGGCAGGCAATCCAGTAGTCGGCTGCGGTTCTCCTGCTGATCCTCTTCCCGGTAATCTATTGCGGTTTCGCCACGATGATAGCTGGCACCGATACAGTGGGTGCCAAACTGCGGGCTGACGGGCGTCAGGTAGCCGTCGTAACAGAGCACGGTCTGCAGCGCGTCGAGACCTGGGGTTGAAGGAACATGGCTCACCTGACCGGCCACCGGATAGGTCGGCAGCGGGGCGCTTTGCGCAACGTCGGCAATCGCATGGCCGTTAGCCAGCACCACTGTCGGATGACGGACCGCGGGGCGATCGCTGAACGTCAGCGTCCAGTGATCATCATCCCGTGAAAGGCTGCTCACCCGGTGTAGCCAGTGAATGCGCAATCCCTGGGTTTCACCATAAGCCAGCATCGCGGTGGTCAGTTCGGCCGGTGAGAGCCAGCCACCTTCCGGATAGAAAATGCCGCTGCAGCCATGATCAACATTTGCCAGTGCCTCCGCCTCTGCGACATCCACGCCACGAGCGATGGATTCAGGCAGGCCCATCGCCAGCATCTGATCAATCTTCTTACGACTTTTCTCATCCCAGCCGAGCTGCAGCACACCGCTCCAGTGATGCTCATAGTTGACGGTTAACTGATCGTAGAGCCGCCGGGCGAAGCTGAAGGCCGCCGGGAAAAAGGTGGCGAGCGCCGGGTCGTGCTGGTTGAGCAGCGGATAGAGCGCGCCCTGACGATTACCGGACGCGCCCAGCGCGGGTGCTTCGTCGGCACAGTAAAGGGTGACCTGCCAGCCGCGACGCAGCAGCGCCAGCGCTAAGGTGGCACTGGCGACGCCGCCGCCAATCAGGGCAACATCACGCTGCTCCGCAGATTGACGATGATACCAGGGCTGCGGACTGGGTAACGGAGGCGCATCCTGCAACGGCCCGCACAGCATTTCGCGCTTGGGACCAAATCCTTTGCGGCGGATAACGTCAAAGCCCGCCTGCTGCAGGCCGCGCCGGACAATACCTGCGGCGGTAAAGGTCGCGAAGGTCCCTTGTGGACGCGCCAGTTTTGCCATCATGCTGAACAGTTCCGGCGTCCACATATCCGGGTTCTTCGACGGCGCGAAACCATCCAGGAACCAGGCATCCACCTGACGATGCAGGCTCTCATCCAGCTCTTCCATCAGCTGGTTGATATCGCCCAGCCAGAGATCGAGCGTGATCCGTCCCCCGTCAAACAGCAAACGCTGGCAGCCGGGCAGGGCCGCAGGCCACTGCGCCTGCAGCGTTTCGGCCCAGGGAGCCAGTTCCGGCCAGTGCTGCTGCGCAGCAGCCAGGTCTTCACGGGTTAACGGAAATTTCTCAAAGCTGATGAAATGCAGACGTTTTAAAGTGGCATCGGGCTGTTCACGCTGAAACGTGTCGAACGCCTGCCACAGCGTCAGAAAGTTGAGGCCGGTACCAAAACCGCTTTCCGCCACGATCAGCAGATCGCGCGGATGCTCTGCAAAACGATCGGGAAAACCGTTGCCGCCAAGGAAGACATAACGTGTCTCTTCCAGACCATTGTCATTAGAGAAATAGACGTCGCCAAACGCTCGGGAAACAGGTGTACCCTGTTCATTCCAGTTTAGCTGTGCATGTTCAACCGGGGTTAGTTTCACGGTAAAGGCTCGTTTTTCAGGCAGTGGCGCGATTCTAACGACCCACGTGACATGACGCAAATTTACAAAAGGAAATAGCTGATCGGACTTGTTCGGCGTACAAGTGTACGCTAGAGTGCATGCCAATTAAGAAGAAGTGGATGAGGAAGATTGAATGAAACGTGCTGTGATTACTGGCTTAGGGATCGTTTCCAGTATTGGTAATAACCAGCAAGAGGTGCTGTCATCTCTGCGTGAAGGACGCTCTGGCATCACCTTTTCTGAAGAGATGAAAGATTCCGGCATGCGTAGTCACGTCTGGGGTAACGTTAAATTAGATACCACCGGCCTCATCGATCGCAAAGTTGTGCGTTTTATGAGTGATGCGTCCATCTATGCTTATCTTTCCATGGAAGAAGCGATTAAAGATTCCGGCCTCACCACTGAAATGTATCAGAGTAACCCACGTGTGGGTCTGATTGCGGGTTCAGGCGGCGGTTCTCCACGCTTCCAGGTGTTTGGTGCGGATGCTATGCGCAGCCCACGCGGCCTGAAAGCGGTTGGCCCCTATGTGGTCACCAAAGCGATGGCCTCTGGCGTTTCTGCCTGCCTCGCCACGCCATTCAAAATTCATGGCGTAAACTACTCGATTAGCTCTGCCTGTGCCACCTCAGCGCACTGTATCGGTAATGCCGTTGAGCAGATTCAGCTCGGCAAACAGGATATCGTTTTTGCGGGTGGCGGCGAAGAGCTGTGCTGGGAAATGGCCTGTGAGTTCGATGCCATGGGCGCGCTCTCTACCCGTTACAACGACACGCCAGAGAAAGCGTCACGTACTTATGACAATGAGCGCGACGGCTTTGTTATCGCTGGTGGCGGCGGCATGGTGGTGGTGGAAGAGCTGGAGCATGCGCTGGCTCGCGGAGCACACATCTATGCCGAAATCGTCGGTTACGGTGCGACGTCAGACGGTGCAGACATGGTTGCACCATCAGGTGAAGGCGCAGTGCGCTGCATGAAGATGGCGATGAACGGTGTCGATACACCAATCGACTATCTGAACAGCCACGGAACCTCTACTCCGGTGGGTGATGTGAAAGAGCTGGGTGCGATTCGTGAAGTGTTTGGCGATAACACGCCTTACATCTCAGCGACCAAAGCAATGACCGGCCACTCACTGGGTGCGGCGGGCGTGCAGGAAGCGATTTACTCGCTGCTGATGCTGGAACATGGTTTTATTGCGCCAAGCATCAACATCACCTCGCTGGACGCCGCTGCAACCGGTATGAACATCGTCACTGCGCCGATGGAAAAAGAGCTGACCACCGTGATGTCTAACAGCTTTGGTTTCGGCGGCACCAACGCCACCCTGACCATGCGTAAATATCAGGCGTAATCATTACGTCAGTACGCTGAAGGGCCGGCTTGCCGGCCCTTTTTGTTTTTGGTGAACATGCTTCGCTGCAACGCATTGTATGCTCAGGGAACACGGGCAGATCGGAAAGACGCTAAAGCCAATCCCTGGCCGCTCGGCCCGCGCCGTCCATGGCGCGGGACGCTTTCCTCCTCTGCCCCTATTTCCTGCGCGTTGTGCTACAGTGTTGCGGTAAGATACATCCTGAATGGGGTTGGTCAGTCGTCTGACGTTTTACAGCCCATCCGCGTTACCTCGTTCAACCCTCCGTTTTAGCCCTCCCGCTGCAGCAGCCGCAGCAATGTATTGCATCCTGCCACAATCTCGTCAGGCGTCAGTGCGGCAAAGCCCAGCATCCAGCCTTGCTGAGACGAAGGCCCGGCATAGAGTGGGCTCAGACGCGGCAGCAGCAAACCCTGTTGAGCCGCCAGTGCGCTTAATCGCGCTTCATCCTGTTGCAGTCTGACAGTTACCTGTAATCCGCCGCTGCTGACAATCGGCGTGATCCAGGGCGAGAGCCGCTGAGCAATCTGCTCGAGTAACCGATCGCGACGGCTGCGATAGAGTTGACGCATCAGCCGCAGATGGCTGGCGAAATGTCCCTGCTGCAGGAAGGCAGCGGTGACAGCCTGCGGTAGCAGGGCGCTATGCCCATCAAGCACGCTGCGTGCCTGACCAATAGGCGTAATCAGCGCGGGCGGCACGACCATCCACGCCAGTCGCAGAGAGGGAAACAGCGATTTCGAAAAGGTGCCCAGCGTGATCACCCGCTGATGGCGATCCAGTCCCTGCAGTGCCGGAACAGGGCGATCATCATAATGAAACTCACTATCGTAATCATCTTCGATTAACCAGCATTGGTTGCGCTGCGCCCAGTCGAGCCACGCCAGACGCCGCGACAGGCTGAGCGTGACGCCAGTTGGATAATGATGCGAGGGTGTCAGATACATCAGCTTCGCACTGCCGCTGGCGGGGACAGCACCTTCGGCATCGACCTCAATGCCGCGCACCTGTGCGCCTGTGGCCCTGAAGGCGTTGCGCGCGCCAGGATAGCCAGGCTCCTCCATCCACACCGCATCACCGGGATCGACGAACATCATCGCCAGTAACTGCAGCGCCTGCTGTGAACTTGTCAGAATGATCACCTGCTCTGGCTGGCACGCTACGCCTCGTGAGAGCGCCAGATAATCAGCGAGTGCGCTGCGTAACGGCAGGTAGCCGCAGGGATCGCCATATCCCATTGCCGCGCTGCCCAGGGAACGCTGTACGCTGCTGCTCAGGCGTCGCCAGGTGTTGTGGGGAAAAGCGCGTAACTCCGGTGAACCGGCGGCGAATGCGTGCGGAAAAGGGGGATCCTGACAGCCACCGGTTGCCAGAACCTGCTGGCCCCGCGCCGAGAAGCGGACGGGCTGAGGCCGGGCAGGTAATGATGATGAATAGGAGGGGATGATGATGGCAACAAAAGTACCGCGACCGGTCTCGCGTCGCAGATAGCCTTCACTTTCCAGCTGTCCGTAGGCCGCTTCCACCGTCACACGTGACAGACGCAGATCCTGCGCCAGCTGCCGGCTGGAGGGTAACTGCTGACCGGCGTGCAGATGATGCCGGTTGATCGCCAGTCGCAGGGTAGAGCAGAGCCGCTCACGCACGCCGCCACTGGCCTGGTGCTGGAAAAGTTGTAACCACGGTGAAGGCATATGGGTCTTAACCCTGCTGGATAATGGGTATCAGTAAGCAGTCCACTTTGCCGTAAACTGCAGCTTCATCACAACAGGAGAATCGCTATGTCATCGGTTTTACAGATTCCGGCCGCCACGCCGCAGCAAAGCCTCGACTATCTGCAGGCCAAACTCGCTTATTACACCGACGCCTGGGATCTGGCGGAAGATCTGGCCCGTCAGGCACCAGAAATTGTGGTGATCGATGCCCGTGCGCCGGAGGCTTATCGCGCCGGTCATATCTGCGGCGCGATAAATTTTCCGCATCGCGGGATGGATGCCAGCACGACGGCGCGGCTTGACCGCAGCAAAGTGTATGTCACCTATTGTGACGGTATTGGCTGTAACGGCTCGACGAAAGCGGCATGGAAACTGGCATCGCTGGGATTTCAGGTGAAGGAGTTAATTGGCGGGCTGGATTTCTGGAAACGTGACGGTCATCCGCTGACCTGGGGTGATGCAGCGGGCGAATGGCCTGCCGCCGCGCCCATAGCATCCTGCGGCTGCTGACTCAGAGTACCAGCCAGAGTAAAAGGGTGATGACCCCCAGTGCGACAAAAAATCCCAGCAGGGGACGCTGCGCCAGCGGCTGTATCGCGGGCGGCAGCGATGCCACAAAGGGTGACCAGATCGGCTGAGGTTTAATCTCGCTGGGTGCAAGCGGCTGCTCAAGAAGTTTTTCTGCCCGGTCAGCGCGACGGCTGAACAGGAAGTTCAGCAGATCCTGCGTCTGTGCAGTGGTCAGAACCATCTGCGGCGTCGCCTGAAAACGCTGCTGGCTGTAATCTTCCAGTTGCTGCCGTTCCTGCTGATCGAGCGGCTGCTTCAGGGACGCTTCCAGCAGTTGCAGCGTCGGTGCACTGTGCTGACTCAGCGTCTGGCGTACCTGCAGATACTGTGTCAGCAGCGGAAAGTGGCGTGAGGGGATCGGATCGCCGCTGGTCAGATTCACCAGTTTCAGCGCTGCCGACCACAGCTTGCCGGTAGATTCGCCGGTGGCGGCGGCCAGGCGCACCACCTGCTGATTCAGGGTATGGTGCTCGGCAGGCAGCAGCGTGCGATCGCTGACGCGGATCTGCTGCGGCTGGGGAATCGTCATCTGCCCGTTCTGCAGCATCGTCAGCACCTGGCGCAGCTGATCCTGACTCAGCGCGCTCAGGACGGTCTGACCAAACTGCTGACGGATAAAATCACTGACGGCCTGACGGTTATTACCTTTCGGCAGCAGCTCGGTGAGCTGAGTCATCAGCTGGCGGGTGCCATGTCCGTTCTGCGCCTGCGTCAGGCGACCATTCAGATACTGTTCCGCAGCCGGAAAATGACGCGACTGTAACTCCGCTTCACTCTTTACGCCTACTTCATGACGGACGCCCGCCCAGAGTTCAGGCGCTTTAAGAGTGCTGAGCGATGAGATACGCACGATCAGGCGTTCTAACGTCGTGCGCTGAGCAGGGGAGAGTGGCTGTTCACCCGCCACAGAACCGTGACGGGTCACACCGGTTTGCGGATTGACAGATGAACGATCGACCGGCGCACCGGGGCCGCTGAGAGGTTGCATGGCGGATTCCTTGGGAAAACAGAACAGCGTGGGGTGCGCCGGAAAACGAATAGGCCATGATAGCAAAAGCCCCCGGGAAATCCCACGGGGGACTCGCGTTTCGGCGCGAGATTTACGCTTGAGTTGTGAGCCTCAGCCGCCTTTATTTACCACCCTCTTTAGCTGCATCTTCACTCACCGCAGCCAGACTCCTTAATCGGCAGAAGGTATGATTCAGGATGGTGGCTGAATGACCGGTTTGTGCCGGGTTAGTGGCGTCCGCAGTCGCTGCGCCAGTATGACACCGCCCAGCGTCAGACCACCGCCAATCCAGTGGTAACTGTGCAGTTGCTCGTGCAGAAACAGCACGGCGATCAATGCGGTAAACAGCGGCGTCAGATTCATAAAGATGCTGGTGGTGCTGGCACCAAGGCGCTGCACGCCATGGATCCACAAAAAAGGCGCGATGATGGAGGCGAACAGCCCGGCAAACGCTACCAGTGGCAGGTTATGCCAGTTAAGCGACACGTCTGGTGCCAGTAAAAAGCCGGGCAGCAACAGCAGTACGCCGAATACGATCTGCACATAGAGACTCTGCCAGATTGGCAATGGCAGCGCCCAGCGTTTCGTCAGGACGCCATACAGCGCATAGGAGGTGGAAGCGGCCAGCATCATCAGTTCACCTTTGCCCATGCCATGATTCAGCAACTGCATCACGTCACCCTGACTGACCAGCCACACGAGTCCGCAGAAAGAGAGAATACTGCCGAGCAGGATACCGAGCGTTGGCGCAATCCGAAGGATAACCACGCTCAGCAGTACGGTGAGCAGCGGGATCAGCGCGCCAATAATGCCCATAAACAGTGCGCTGACACTATGTGCCGCGTAATAGGCAAGACTCTGATAGAGCACCATACCGAGCAGCCCAAGGATCGCCAGCCGCCACAGATGCGGTTTGATGATCTTACGCGAGCACCACACGCCAGGCAGCACAAAGGGAGTAAGTACCAGCAGCGCCAGCAGCCAGCGATAGAATGAGATCGCTGCCGGATCGATCGCACTGGCCGACAGTTTGCTGACAATTGAGTTGATCGACCAGATCATCACCGCAAAGAGCGGGTACAGGAAAAACATGCTGACTCTCCATACGTCATTACACGCCATTGATGAGGCGCAGTGTACGCTTGTCCGGATTTATCCAGATAGTTAATATCGGACAAAATGAGCGAATGAGCGGACAGAATGAGCCTGAAAGTGACCTACCAGCCGCCGGTGAATGCGCCGCAGTTACGCTACTTTATGCGTTATGAACAGGCCAATGCCCGCACCGAATATCTGCCGCATGCGCATGCCTGGGGCCAGCTGATCATGGTGAAAAGCCACGTCCTGGAGATGCAGGTCGAGGGCGAGCGCTTGCTGACGCCGGCCGATATTCCGGTCTGGATCCCGCCGGGTCAGCTGCACAGTAGCTATAACCATCGTCAGGCGCAGTTTCGCACCTTTAATCTGGCGTCACCGCTCTGCGCCGACTTACCCCGGCGCGCCTGTCTGATGCTGATAGATCCCATTGCACACGCCATCATGGACGATTTCGCTGAGCAGCAAATCGAGCAACCCGCCACGGATGCCCAGTGGCGGCTGTGCGAGGTGCTGCGCGATCGCCTGAAGCTGGCGCAGGTGCAGGAGAGTTATCTGCCGACTTCAGATGATAAATTTCTGGCGCCTGTGTTACATGCGCTGGAAGCGCATCCGGGCGATAACACCACGCTGGCGGGCTGGGCGGCGCGGGTCTTTACGACCGAACGGACGCTGGCGCGGCGCTGCCAGCAGCATCTGCATATGACGTTTGGTGAGTGGCGGCAGCGTCTGCGGTATCTTCGCGCCATCGTACTGCTCGAGCAGGGAGAAAGCGTGCAGAGTATCGCCCATGAGCTGGGATACAGTTCCGCCTCGGCGCTGATTGTGATGTTCCAGCAACAGGCAGGCACCACGCCCGATCGCTACCGTGCGCGGTTAGGCTAACGCGTCGCTTTGTGCCAGAATAATTGCCTCACATGTAACAGACAGGAAAGCCGTGGTGAAAATTCTGGTCGATGAAAATATGCCTTATGCCCGTGAGTTATTCAGTCGCACCGGCGTCGTGGTCGCGGTGCCGGGGCGTCCGCTGCCAGTGGCTGAGCTGGCCGATGCCGATGGCCTGATGGTGCGCTCCGTCACCCAGGTGAATGAATCGCTGCTGGCAGGAAAACCGGTGAGGTTTGTCGGCACCGCGACGGCGGGCACCGATCATATCGACGAGAACTGGCTGCAGCAGGCGGGCGTTGCGTTTTCAGCCGCTCCCGGCTGTAACGCTATTGCGGTGGTGGAATATGTTTTCTCTGCGCTGCTGATGCTGGCGGAGCGCGATGGTTTTGAGCTGCGTGACCGCACAGTCGGCATCGTTGGTGTCGGTAACGTCGGCGGGCGGCTGCAAAAGCGTCTTGAGGCCTGGGGCATCAAAACCCTGTTGTGCGATCCGCCACGCGCCGATCGCGGTGACGAAGGCGATTTTCTGTCCCTGGAGGCGGTGACAGCGCAGGCAGATATTCTGACCTTCCACACGCCGCTGTTTAAAGACGGCCCCTACAAAAGCTGGCATCTGGCGGATGCAGCGCTGCTGATGGCGCTGAAGCCCAACACCATCCTGATTAACGCCTGTCGCGGCCCGGTAGTGGACAATAGCGCGCTGCTGGAGGTGCTGAAAATGCGCCATGACCTGAGCGTAGTGCTGGATGTCTGGGAACCGGAGCCGGATCTCTCGCTGGCGCTGCTGGATAAGGTCGACATCGCCACGCCGCACATCGCGGGCTACACGCTGGAAGGCAAAGCACGTGGCACCACTCAGGTCTTTGAAGCCTGGTGCGACTTTATTGGTCAGCCGCAGCAGGTGCCACTCAGCACCTTACTGCCGGAGCCGGAATTCAGTGAAATTACCCTGAATGGCTCGCTGGATCAGCCAACACTGAAACGTCTGGCGCATCTGGTGTATGATGTGCGCCGCGATGATGCCCCGCTACGTAAAGTGGCGGCGAAACCCGGCGAGTTTGATCGCCTGCGCAAGCAGTATCTGGAGCGCCGCGAGTGGTCTTCGCTGCAGGTAAGCTGCGATGACGCCTCAACGGCTGAGATGCTGAACCAGTTGGGCTTTAACGCAATCTACTCCCCAGAATAGCGGGCGCTGAAGGTCAGGCGCCCTGGCGCGATTTCTGCACTGAATTAATCAGTGAACGGAAGGCGCGCGCTGCTGGCATGTCTGCATGACGGCGGGTTCTGGGGGGATATACCCAATGGATTTCGGGTTGCATTGAGGCGGCAAGAGAACGAATCCCGATGAGCTTACTCAGGTAAGTGATTCGGGTGAGTGAACGCAGCCAACAAAGATGCAACGTGAAAGACGACGGGGATAAATCTGAATCCCTGGGCGGTGAATATCACCGCCTTCTGTTTTTATGTCATTGTCTGGAGTAAACCAACATGTCTGACGGCTGGAATATTGCGCTACTTGGCGCGACAGGCGCAGTAGGGAACGCTGTACTGGAACTGCTGGCGGAACGCCAGTTCCCGGTTGGTGAATTATATTTGCTGGCCAGCGAAAACAGTGCGGGTGAAATCAAACGTTTCGAAGGCCGCTCGGTGCGGGTCGATAATGCAGAGACGTTCGACTGGTCACAGGCGCAGCTGGCCTTTTTCGTCGCGGGCCGTGACGCTTCGGCGCGCTTTGCCGATGAAGCGGCCAATGCCGGTTGTCTGGTGATCGACAGCAGCGAGCTGTTTGCGCTGGAACCCGATGTGCCGCTGGTGGTGCCGGATGTGAATCCGCAGGTGCTGGCAGATTATCGCAATCGCAACATCATCAGCGTGGCGGACAACCTGGTGAGCCAGTTGCTGACCGCGATTAAACCGCTGGTAGATGCGGCCGGGCTGAGCCGTTTACAGGTGACGAATCTGATCTCGGTTTCCAGCTACGGCAAAGTGGCAGTCGATGCGCTGGCGGGGGAAAGTGCCCGCCTGCTCAACGGTATTCCGGCTGATGAACATCACTTTGGTCGTCAGCTGGCGTTTAACCTGATGCCACAACAGGCCGACGCAGAAGGTAGCGTGGAGAGTGAACGCCGTCTGATTGATCAGGTGCGCAAAGTCCTGCAGGACGAAGGCTTGCCCATTGCGGTCAGCAGCGTACAGGCTCCGGTGTTCTACGGTAACGCGCAGATTGTGCATATCGAAAACCTGCGCCCGCTCTCTGCGGAAGAAGCGCGTGCCGAGCTGGCGCTGGCGTCAGATATTCGTCTGAGCGAAGAGGATGACGTGCCGACGCCAGTGACGGATGCCTCAGGCAACGGCGAACTGAGCATCGGCGCTGTGCGCAACGACTACGGTATTCCAGAGCTGCTGCAGTTCTGGTCAGTGGCGGACAACATTCGTTTTGGTGGCGCGCTGATGGCGGTGAAAACCGCTGAGAAACTGGTTCAGGAGTATCTGTAACCATGTCCGATGGTCAGACGAAAAAACTGGCGCTCGGCATCGAGTATGACGGCAGCCGTTACTACGGCTGGCAGCGCCAGAATGAAGTTCGCAGCGTGCAGGAAAAGGTAGAGCGCGCGCTGTCGAAGGTCGCCGATCACCCGGTCAGCATTTTTTGTGCTGGTCGTACCGATGCGGGCGTGCACGGGACGGGGCAGGTGGTCCATTTCGAGACGACCTCGCAGCGGCCTGATAGCGCCTGGACGCTGGGCGTCAACGCCAATCTGCCGCCGGATATTGCAGTGCGCTGGGTGAAAGCGGTGCCGGATGAATTTCATGCCCGCTTCAGCGCCACGGCCCGACGCTATCGCTACCTGATCTACAATCAGCGCCTGCGTCCGGCGGTGCTGGCGCAGGGCGTGACGCACTTCTACCATCCACTGGATGCAGAGAAGATGCAGCGCGCCGGGCAATGTTTGTTAGGCGAGAATGATTTCACTTCATTCCGCGCAGTGCAGTGCCAGTCACGTACACCCTGGCGCAACGTGATTCACCTCAACGTGATGCGTCAGGGTCCCTATGTGATTGTGGATATTAAAGCCAACGCTTTTGTGCATCACATGGTGCGCAATATCGTGGGCAGCCTGATGGAGATAGGCTGCGGCAATAAGCCGGAGTCATGGATGGCAACGCTGCTGGCGGCGAAGGATCGGACATTAGCCGCAGCCACAGCCCGGGCAGAAGGGTTGTATCTGGTGGCGGTGGATTACCCACCCCACTTTGCGTTACCACAGCCGTCGATGGGACCGTTGTTCCTTGCGGATTAATTCACTTTCAGGACTTAAAAGGGCGCGCTATGGAGTTTCTCCATTTTCTGGTCGATTTTATTCTGCACATCGATGTGCATCTGGCCGAGCTGGTTGCACAGTACGGTATCTGGATTTACGCTATTTTGTTCCTGATTTTGTTCTGCGAAACCGGGCTGGTTGTGACGCCATTCCTGCCGGGCGATTCGCTGCTGTTTGTTGCGGGCGCACTGGCTGCACTGCCGGGTAACGATCTCAATGTGCATGTGATGGTGGCGTTGTTAGTGGTGGCCGCGGTGCTGGGCGATGCGGTGAACTATACCATTGGCCGCCTGTTTGGCGAACGGCTGTTCAGTAACCCGAACTCGAAGATTTTCCGTCGTAGTCATCTGGATAAAACCCATGCGTTTTATGCCCGTCACGGTGGAAAAACCATTATCCTGGCGCGCTTTGTGCCAATTGTCCGCACGTTTGCCCCGTTTGTTGCCGGTATGGGCCATATGTCCTATCGCCATTTCGCGTTGTTCAACGTAACGGGTGCGCTGTTATGGGTGCTGCTGTTCTCCTATGCCGGCTACCTGTTTGGCGATCTGCCGGTGGTGCAGGAAAACCTGAAGCTGCTGATTGTGGGCATTATCCTGGTCTCGATTCTGCCGGGTGTGATTGAAGTCTGGCGTCATCGCCGTCAGGCGAAGCAGCAGAAGCTGCCGTAAGACTTCGCTCAGGGGTAAGACCAGATTTTTATCCACAGTCTGAACAGGTTGTGGTTTAATGAGCGACATTTACCGTCTGCTGAAGCGGTTTTCAGCAGTATCAAGACGACTGGACCAGGTCAGTTTTAAACAGAAAGGTCATCAATGAGCTGGATTGAACGCATTCTTAATAAAAGCACCGGAACGCCTGTGCGCAAAGCCAGTATCCCGGAAGGGGTCTGGACCAAGTGTGACAGCTGTGGGCAGGTTCTCTACCGCGCCGAGCTGGAGCGTAATCTTGAGGTTTGCCCGAAGTGTGACCACCACATGCGTATGCACGCGCGTGAGCGCCTCGGCAGTTTCCTCGATCAGGGCACGATGGTTGAGCTTGGCAGTGAACTTGAACCCAAAGATCTGCTGAAGTTCCGCGATTCGAAGAAGTACAAAGATCGTCTGGTAGCAGCACAGAAAGATACCGGCGAGAAAGATGCGCTGATCGTCATGAAAGGTCAGCTGCACAGTATGCCAGTTGTTGCGGCAGCGTTTGAATTTGCCTTTATGGGTGGTTCAATGGGCTCTGTAGTGGGGGCACGCTTTGTACGTGCAGTTGAGCAGGCGCTGGAAGATAACTGTCCGCTGATCTGCTTCTCCGCCAGTGGCGGTGCCCGTATGCAGGAAGCGCTGCAGTCACTGATGCAGATGGCGAAAACCAGTGCGGCACTGGCAAAAATGCAGGAGCGTGGTCTTCCGTATATTTCCGTGCTGACTGACCCGACTATGGGTGGCGTTTCTGCCAGTTTCGCCATGCTGGGTGACCTCAACATCGCAGAGCCTAAAGCGCTCATCGGCTTTGCCGGCCCACGCGTCATCGAGCAGACAGTGCGTGAAAAACTGCCGCCGGGCTTCCAGCGCAGTGAGTTCCTCATTGAGAAGGGCGCGATTGATATGATCATCCGCCGCCCGGAAATGCGCTACAAACTGGCAAGCCTGCTGGCCAAAATGATGAACCTGCCGGCACCGCTGCATGACGGTGAACCGTCCGCTCCCGCGACGACTGAATCGGAAAGCAACGAGGCCTGACAGGAGATAGAGAGGCGCGCCTGTCGCGCCTCTTACCAATGCACCGTATACCGCAGCACCAGTCTGCCAGGTATAAATAAGCAAAACGGGACATATGGACAATCTTCACCTTCCTCAAGCCACGTCGCCTTTGGCCACGTGGCTTTATTATCTTGAGCACCTGCATACTCAGGCCATCGAACTGGGTCTGGACCGTATTCGTCAGGTAGCACAACGTCTCGACCTGCTGAAACCCGCTCCGTTTGTCTTTACCGTAGCCGGTACCAATGGTAAAGGCACCACCTGTCGCATCCTGGAAACGCTGCTGATTGCCGCAGGCTATCGCGTAGGCGTCTATAGCTCGCCGCATCTGGTGCGCTATACCGAACGCGTCCGGGTTCAGGGCGAGGAACTGAGTGAAGCGCAGCACTGCGCCAGCTTTGCGGAGATTGAAGCCGGACGGGCTGATATTTCGCTGACCTACTTTGAATTCGGTACGCTCTCTGCGCTGAATCTGTTTCGCCAGGCGCAGCTGGATGTCGTGATCCTCGAGGTCGGCCTCGGCGGACGACTGGATGCCACCAACATCGTGGATGCCGATGTCGCCGTTGTCACCAGCATTGCACTGGATCACACCGACTGGCTGGGACCGGATCGCGAAAGCATCGGACGTGAGAAAGCGGGCGTCTTCCGCGCGGGGAAACCGGCGATAGTCGGTGAACCCGATATGCCACACAGCATCGCTGTGGTCGCGCAGGAAAAAGGCGCTCAGCTGTTACAGCGCAACCGCGACTGGTCCTGGCATGCGCAGGCCGAAAGCTGGTCGCTGCGTGATGCGCAGGGCGAGCTGAACGATCTGCCGCTGCCTCAGGTGCCGCTGCCCAACGCGGCGACCGCGCTGGTGGCGCTGCGTGTTTCAGGGCTTGAGGTCAGTGAAGCGCAGATTCGCGCCAGCCTGCCGCTGGCGATGCTGCCAGGGCGGTTTCAGACTATCAGTGAATCACCGCGCGTGATTCTGGATGTCGCCCATAATCCGCACGCGGCAGGCTAT
This sequence comes from Pantoea sp. 22096, assembly GCF_052045955.1. Classification (NCBI taxonomy): domain Bacteria; kingdom Pseudomonadati; phylum Pseudomonadota; class Gammaproteobacteria; order Enterobacterales; family Erwiniaceae; genus Pantoea; species Pantoea sp. 22096. Next base: position 279,681 of record NZ_JBQEPW010000001.1, read on the forward strand.
CTGGCGTCGCGGCTGGCGGCCCTGCCGAAACGCGGCAAGGTGCATGCCGTCGTGGGCATGCTGCACGATAAAGATATCGCCGGAACGCTCGCAGCATTGGCTCCAATAGTTGATGCCTGGTACTGTGCACCGCTTGACGGTCCGCGCGGTGCCAGTGCAGAGCAACTGCTGGACGCGCTGCCGCAGGGCGAGACCTTTGGTTCGGTTGAACTCGCCTGGCAGCAGGCACACCAGCGGGCTGCGCCGCAGGACACTGTGCTGGTGTGTGGTTCATTCCACACTGTGGCACAGGTCATGGAATCGATTGAAACGGAGAAAGGACGTGGCAAGTAAGTTTCAGAACCGTTTAGTCGGCACCGTTATTCTGGTTGCCGTTGGCGTGATTGTGTTGCCAGGGCTGCTGGATGGTCAGAAAAAGCATTACAAAGAGGAGTTCGCCGCCATCCCGCTGGTGCCGAAACCTGACGATCAGCAGGATAGCGAAATGGTGCCGCCGGTAACCCAGTCGCTGCCCGCTCAGCCGCCGGAAGGCGCAGGCAGTGCCGTCAATAGCAGCAATGGCAATGGTAAAACCAACGCCACGGCGGAGCAGGGACGGACGCAGCCGTATGAAGAGAGCGATCCTGTCGTCGTCTCGCCGCCGCCGGTCCATCAGTCTGTGCCTGCACAGACGGTGACGAAGCCGAAAGCGGCAGAGCAGCAGAAACCTAAAGTCACCGAGCAGCCTAAGCAGAAGCCGGTTGAACAGCAGAAGCCAAAAGTCGTGGAGCAGCCTAAACCGAAGCCGGTTGAGCAACCCAAAGCGGTTGAGCAGCCAAAGCAGGAAGAGGCGCCAAAAGTGGCAGAGACCACGGCTCCGGCGGGGCAGGCTTATGTGGTGCAGTTAGGTGCGCTGAAGAACGCCAGTAAAGTAAATGAGATTGTCGCGCAGTTGCGGCTGTCGGGCTATCGCGCCTTTACCGTGCCGTCAACGCCGGTTCAGGGTCAGATTACCCGTATCTACGTTGGCCCTGATGCCTCGAAAGCTAAAATGCAAGGCGCGGTGGGTGAACTGAAAAGCATCTCAGGACTGGGCGGTGTTGTAAAACCGTATAGCGCCCGTTAAACCGGCGATTGGCGCTGCCGATAGCAGTAACAGGCAGCGTCTTTTACCGGGCAGGCAGCGCGCTTAACGCGCGCTGTCACGAAAAAGAGTGAAGATTTTCAACGGGCTGTCTGGTTGAGAATCACCCGGGCGATTGCAGTTTTTTTCATCGCCGCTTTTATGGATGCAGAAAAAGAAAACCGCTACGCAAACGTTTTCTTTTTCTGTTAGAATGCGCCCCGAACTGGATGCAGGGGTGCAATTGCACTGGCGCTGGAAGAGTTCATGATCTGGATTGATTACGTCATTATTGCGGTAGTTGGTTTTTCGGCTCTGGTCAGCCTGGTTCGTGGGTTTGTCCGGGAAGCCTTATCTCTTGTTACCTGGGGATGCGCGTTTTTTGTCGCCAGTCATTACTACGCCTACCTTGCAGTCTGGTTTACAGGTTTTGACGACGAACTGGTTCGTAACGGTATTGCCATCGGTGTGCTGTTTGTGGCGACGCTGATTGTGGGTGCCATTGTGAACTACGTTATCGGCACGCTGGTAGAAAAAACCGGCCTGTCGGGAACCGACCGGGTGTTGGGCGTCTGTTTCGGGGCGTTGCGTGGTGTGCTGATCGTAGCCGCTTTGCTGTTCTTCCTTGATACATTCACTGGCTTTTCCAAAAGTCCGGACTGGCAACAGTCTCAACTCATTCCCGAGTTCAGTTATATCATCAGGTGGTTCTTTGATTACCTGAAAAGCACGTCGAGTTTTTTACCCCGGTGATGTGACCGGGTGTGCGGCTAAATGAGGAAATGACAACATGTGCGGTATTGTCGGTATCACCGGTTTCATGCCGGTCAACCAGTCGATCTATGACGCGTTAACGGTGCTCCAGCACCGCGGGCAGGATGCCGCAGGCATTTGTACTATCGATGCGCTGAAATGTTTTCGCCTGCGAAAGGCAAACGGCCTGGTCAGCGACGTTTTCGAAGCACGCCACATGCAGCGACTGCAGGGCAATATGGGGATCGGTCACGCGCGTTATCCCACCGCAGGCAGCTCAAGTGCCTCTGAAGCGCAGCCATTTTATGTAAACTCCCCGTATGGCATCACCCTGGCGCACAACGGTAATCTGACCAACGCACATGTGCTGCGTAAGCACCTGTTTGAAAAGGGTCGCCGCCACGTTAACACCACTTCAGATTCTGAAATCCTGCTGAATATTTTTGCGCAGGAGTTAGATCGTTTCCAGAACGATCCGCTGGAAGCTGACAACATTTTTGCTGCGGTGGCTGCCGTACATCAGCAGGTGCGCGGTGCCTACGCCGTCGTAGCGATGATTATCGGCCACGGTATGGTGGCCTTCCGCGACCCTAACGGCATCCGTCCGCTGGTGCTGGGCAAGCGCGTTATCGCCGATGGCCGCACCGAATATATGGTCGCCTCCGAGAGCGTCGCGCTGGATACGCTGGGCTTTGAGTTCATCCGTGACGTTGCTCCGGGTGAAGCGGTTTATGTCACTGAAGCAGGCCAGCTTTCGACCCGTCAGTGTGCTGAAAACCCAAAAAGCAATCCGTGCCTGTTCGAGTATGTCTACTTTGCGCGTCCGGACTCCTTCCTGGACAAGATTTCGGTCTACAGCGCCCGTGTCCGCATGGGCACCAAGCTGGGCGAGAAAATTGCCCGCGAGTGGGAAGATCTCGATATCGACGTCGTGATTCCGATTCCGGAAACCTCTACCGATATCGCGCTGGAAATCGCCCGTATTCTTGACAAGCCTTATCGCCAGGGCTTCGTGAAAAACCGTTACGTTGGTCGTACCTTTATCATGCCAGGCCAGCAGTTACGCCGCAGCGCGGTGCGCCGCAAGCTCAACGCGAACCGCGCTGAATTCCGTGAAAAAAATGTGCTGCTGGTGGATGACTCTATCGTACGTGGTACCACCTCAGAGCAGATCATTGAGATGGCGCGTGAAGCGGGTGCGAAACGGGTTTACCTGGCCTCAGCGGCACCGGAAATTCGTTTCCCGAACGTCTACGGCATCGATATGCCGAGCGCCACGGAACTGATTGCGCACGGCCGCGAAGTCGAAGAGATTCGACAGCTGATTAAAGCCGATGCACTGATTTTCCAGGATCTCGACGATCTGATCGAAGCGGTGCGTGAGGAGAATCCGGACATTGCACAATTTGAGTGCTCGGTGTTCAACGGCATTTACGTGACGAAAGATGTCGACCAGCAGTATCTGGAGTATCTGGAGTCGCTGCGTAATGATGATGCCAAAGCGCTTCAGCGCCAGAACGAAGTCGAAAACCTTGAGCTGCACAACGAAGGCTGATATCCACCCATAATCGGGCAGCATAAAACAGGGCGGGAGCAATCCCGCCCTGTTTGTTTTCAGAAACCCGCTGGCCGCGTATGATGGCACATTGGCTGACATAAGGTTGGAATATGAAACGACTCATCATTGGCATCTCTGGCGCAAGCGGGGTGATCTATGGCGTGCGCATGCTGCAGGTGTTGCAGCAGGTGGAAGAGGTAGAAACGCATCTGGTCATGAGCCAGGCGGCGCGTCAGACGCTGGGGCTGGAGAGCGACTATTCGTTGCGTGACGTGCAGGCGCTGGCCGATGTGGTGCATGACGTGCGCGATATTGCAGCAAATATCTCGTCGGGATCGTTTAAAACGCTGGGCATGGCGATTTTACCCTGCTCAATGAAAACGCTCTCTGGCATCGTCCACAGTTACAGTGACTCGTTGCTGACCCGTGCGGCTGACGTAGTGTTAAAAGAGCAGCGTAAGCTGGTGTTGTGCGTACGCGAAACCCCGCTGCATGTCGGCCACCTGCGGATGATGACCACCGCGGCCGAACTGGGTGCCATTATCATGCCGCCCGTGCCGGCATTTTATCATCGGCCTGAAACCATCGATCAGCTCATCGACCAGACTGTTAATCGGGTAATCGATCAGTTCGATATCGAATTACCGGAAGATCTCTTTATGCGCTGGCAGGGTGCATAAAGTTCCCCTGGCGCACTTATTTAGTGCATAAGCGCGCCTCGGATCACTCTTCGTGCATTTGACGCACCAAAAGTTAACAACGTCGCTTTTTCTCTTTTACTTCACTGCTATATTCCCCTCACAAACTCAGCGTTTTCGCCTGTCTGTCATCACGTTAACGGCGTGGATAACTTGCAGAACTGGCATGAAACATGCAAATTACTTTGCGCAAACACATCACGAACCACATAACAAAAAGCACTTCACTTGAGGGTAATCTATGAAAAAGCGTGTTCTGGCTCTTTCCCTGATGCTGGGCTTAACCAGTGCTGCCAGCGTCTTTGCGGCAGTTCCGGGTTCAATCCGTATCGGCACAGATCCAACTTACCCACCGTTTGAGTCGAAAGACGCGCAAGGCAAGTTAGTAGGCTTCGATATCGACCTCGCTAACGAAATCTGTAAACGCATTCATACCCAATGTACCTATGTTGAAAGCGACTTTGATGCGCTAATCCCCTCGCTGAAAGCGAAGAAAATTGATGCCATCATCTCCTCACTTTCCATCACAGCAAAACGTCAGGAAGAGATCGCCTTCTCGGAAAAACTCTATGCGGCGAACGCGCGTTTAGTCGCACCGAAGGGATCGAAAATTGAGCCGACCATTGAGTCGCTGAAAGGCAAAAACATCGGTCTGCTGCAGGGCACCACCCAGGAAACCTACGCCAATCAGAACTGGCGGCCAAAAGGGGTGAACGTTACGCCTTATGCTAACCAGGATCTGGTCTATCAGGATCTGAATGCCGGTCGTATTGATGCTGCCTTCCAGGATGAAGTGCAGGCCAGCGAAGGATTCCTGAAGCAGCCGGTCGGTAAAAATTACGCCTTCGCGGGTCCGGCCGTGAAAGATGACAAGATTTTTGGCGTCGGTACCGGCATGGGACTGCGTAAAGATGACAGCGAACTGAAAGCCGCCATCGACAAAGCTTTTGCTGATATACGTAAAGATGGCACTTACGACAAGATTGCGAAGAAATACTTCGATTTCAATGTGTACGGCGACTAATCATCCTGTCGCTTTACCCGCTGTGACCCGGCTGCCGTTGTGTCGGGCCTGAGCCGGTTCTGCCTGGCGCGGAAACCGGACAGGCTTTCTGGCGTATGGCATTCACACAGGAGAGGTAAGGCTAAACTGCCCGTCAATCACTGGCGGGCAGCGTTTCGTTTTCACCCCACGACAGGACCCTCTCGATGCTGTATGGCTATTCTGATGTAATTCTCCGGGGCACGCTGGTGACGCTGGAGCTGGCGCTCACCTCCGTCGTGCTGGCAGTGCTGCTGGGCCTGATAGGCGCAGGCGCGAAACTGTCGCGCAGCCGGCCACTGGCGATGATTTTTGAAGGCTACACCACGCTGATTCGTGGTGTGCCAGACCTCGTACTCATGCTGCTGATCTTCTATGGTCTGCAGATTGTCCTCAACCTGGTCACCGACGCACTGGGCATGGCGCAGTTTGATATCGACCCGATGGTTGCTGGTATCATCACGCTCGGCTTTATCTATGGTGCTTACTTCACCGAAACGTTCCGTGGCGCCTTTATGGCGGTGCCAAAAGGGCAGATTGAAGCGGCTACTGCGTTTGGCTTTACCGGCGCGCAGGTGTTCCGCCGCATTCTGTTTCCGGCCATGATGCGCTATGCGCTGCCGGGCATCGGAAATAACTGGCAGGTGATCCTGAAAGCTACCGCGCTGGTTTCGCTGCTGGGGCTGGAAGATGTGGTGAAGGCAACGCAGCTGGCGGGGAAAAGTACCTGGCAGCCGTTCTACTTCGCCATTGTCGCCGGTGTGATCTATCTGGTGTTCACCACGCTGTCGAACGGCGTGCTGTGGTGGCTGAACCGCCGCTATACGGTCGGTGTGAAGAGGGCGAGTTATGATTGAGATTATTCAGGAATACTGGAAATCGCTGCTCTGGACGGACGGCTATCGTTTTACCGGTGTGGCTATCACCCTGTGGCTGTTAATTCTCTCCGTCACCATTGGCGGCTGTCTGGCCATTCTGCTGGCGATAGCCCGGGTTTCGCCAAACCGTTTTATCAGCTTTCCGGTCTGGCTCTTTACCTACGTCTTTCGCGGCACGCCGCTCTATGTGCAGCTGCTGGTGTTCTACTCCGGCATGTACACGCTGGAGATTGTGAAAGGCACTGAACTGCTGAATGCCTTTTTCCGCAGTGGTCTGAACTGTACGCTGCTCGCCTTCACCCTCAACACCTGCGCCTACACCACGGAAATTTTTGCCGGTGCGATTCGCTCGGTGCCACACGGTGAAATTGAGGCGGCACGGGCGTACGGCTTCTCTACTTTTAAACTTTATCGCTGCATTATCCTGCCATCGGCGCTGCGTACGGCACTGCCGGCCTACAGCAACGAAGTGATTCTGATGCTGCACTCCACGGCGCTGGCCTTCACCGCCACCGTGCCGGATCTGCTGAAAATCGCGCGGGATATTAACTCGGCGACCTATCAGCCGTTTACCGCCTTTGGTCTGGCGGCTGTGTTGTACCTGATTATCTCTTACGTGTTGATCAGCCTGTTCCGCCTGGCGGAACGTCGCTGGCTGGCCCACGTGAAACCCTCTTCATCGCATTGAGAAGAACTATGGCTGACAATAAATTAAGCGTCACCGAATTGCATAAACGTTACGGTGAACATGAAGTGCTGAAAGGGGTCTCGTTAACTGCTAAAGCGGGCGATGTGATTAGTATCATTGGATCGTCCGGTTCAGGGAAAAGTACCTTTTTACGCTGCATTAACTTCCTCGAAAAACCGAGTGAAGGCAGCATCATGGTGAATAACCAACAAATTACCTTAGTCCGTGACAAAGATGGTCAGCTCAAAGTGGCTGACAAAGAGCAGCTGCGCGCGTTACGTACCAGCCTGACCATGGTGTTCCAGCACTTTAATCTGTGGAGTCACATGACCGTGCTGGAAAACGTGATGGAAGCGCCGATTCAGGTGCTGGGGCTGAGCAAAGCGGCGGCGCGTGAGCGTGCCATCAAATACCTCGATAAAGTCGGGATTGATGCGCGGGCGCAGGCAAAATATCCGGTGCACCTTTCTGGTGGTCAGCAGCAGCGTGTGTCGATTGCGCGCGCGCTGGCGATGGAGCCAGAAGTGTTGCTGTTTGACGAACCCACTTCGGCGCTTGATCCGGAACTGGTCGGGGAAGTACTGCGCATCATGCAGAAGCTGGCGGAAGAAGGAAAAACTATGGTGGTGGTGACCCACGAGATGGAGTTTGCCCGTCACGTCTCAAATCACGTGATTTTCCTGCATCAGGGAAAAATCGAAGAGCAGGGTCCGCCTGCGGAGGTGTTCGGCGGCCCGAAAAGTCCGCGTTTACAGCAGTTCCTCAAGGGATCGCTGAAGTAACGGTTATCGGGGAGGACAGGTGCGGGAAGCAGGACTCCGGCGTAACGTGCCCTGCGCCGGTACGCTGCCTGCCCGCTGCTTCACGTCTGCAGTAACTTCAGCGCCGTGTCCTCATCGGTCACCAGACCCGATACCCAGCCGCCCTGTAAGGCGGCTCGGATCGCCGGGTACTTGCGTTCGCTACCGGCAAAGCCAATGATTTTGCGTTGTGTCTGACTTTCCAGATGCACGCTGGTCAGGAGTTCATCCGTTTCCCCCCACACGCGTTCACCCTGCTGATTGAAAAAGTGACCGAGCATCTCGCCTGCGACGCCACGCGCATTCAGCGCCTCAACCTGCGCATCGGTAATAAATCCCTCGGCGTTCAGTGGACAGCCTGGCATCACTTCGCCAATCCCGACAAAGGCTACGTCTGCCCGTAAGGCGCGTTCGGTGACGCGCTGGTAGACCTTATGCTGCACCCACATCGCTTTATCCTCAGGCGTGTCGGCGTAGAGGGGGGCCGGAATAAAGAAATACTTACCCTGCATCTTTTCGGCCATCTTCAGCGGGACATCATAACGTGTTCCGGAATCATCCCGCGCGATGGCGCCAATCATCGAAACGCAATGATGCTGCGGGCGATCCACCCAGGGTAACGCGTCGATGATAGAGCGTAAGGTTTTACCGGAACCAATACCAAAGACCTGTGGCGCTTCCTCACTGATGAACTGTGCCATCACCGCCGCCCCTTCGACTGCCAGCATTTGCTGAATGGCATCCTCGTTCAGACTGGCCGAGGGCACGACGCGACAGAGATCCAGACCAAACTTCTCCTTGACCTCACGCGCCAGCTGCAGACAGTGCGTGACGGGATGATCGATTTTTACGTTTACCATGCCCATTTCACGAGCACTGGATACCAGACGCTGCGCCACCTGGCGCGATAATCCCAGTGCCTGCGCAATCTCCTGCTGTGTCACGCCCGCAACGTAATACATCCACGCGGCACGCGCGGCCAGCTCCTGCTTTTTCTCTTCTCTGCTCATCACGCTGTTCCGTCGAATTCAGGGAGACATCTTAGCGCGAGCCGTGCAAAAAGCGCTAATCGGGCAAAAGCCCAATAAAAGAGCAAAAGCATTATTTGTGACAGAGCTCGCAGAAGGGTCTGCGTGATGAACACTATGCTAACGGCTATCGGGCAAATGCCCCTCATCGTGGCAAATGTTTAATTGAGGCGATTATGACCAATCAATCCGTTTGGATGCATATCGGCGCAGGATCTTTTCATCGGGCACATCAGGCGTGGTATCTGCATCAGTTGCGTAAGCAGGGCGACGAAAGCTGGGGCATCGCACTGGGCAATATCCGCCAGGACGCCGCGCCGCTGCTTGATCAGCTCGCGCAGCAGCAGGGCGAATATGTGCTGGAAACCGTGACGCCTGAAGGTGAGCGCGACTATGAAACCATCACGTCGCTGCGCAAAATTTTGCCCTGGGACAGCGACATCAGCGCGCTGATTGAGCAGGGCGCGCGTGCGGAAACGCGAGTGATTAGCTTCACCGTGACTGAAGCAGGCTACTACCTGACGCCCGCGTTTACGCTGGATCTCAGTCAGGCGGACGTGAAGGCCGATCTGGGTGGCGATATCCGCACCCTCTACGGCGCACTCAGCCGCATTCTGACACAGCGAGTTGCCGAGGGCGGGGCACCGGTCACGCTGCTGAACTGCGACAATCTGCGTCACAATGGCGAGCGTTTTCGTGACGCCTTCCTGGCGTTTCTGACTGCCAAAGGCGATACCACGCTGGCCGACTGGGTGCGTGCACAGACCCGTTCACCGAATACCATGGTCGATCGCATAACGCCGCGACCCACCCCGCAGATGGCCGAACGCGTGCAGGCGGCGACCGGCAAACAGGATGGCGCAGCAGTAATGGCCGAATCTTTTATTCAGTGGGTCATTGAGGATGATTTCATTGCCGGACGCCCGGCACTGGAAAAGGCGGGCGTAGAGCTGGTGGAATCGGTGCTGCCGTGGGAAGAAGCGAAAATTCGCATCCTCAATGCGACCCATGCCGCGATTGCCTGGGCGGGCACGCTGATTGGGCTGAACTATATTGATGAGAGCACCCGTCATCCGGCCATTTATCAACTGGCGCACGACTACGTGACCCAGGATGTCATTCCCTCACTTTCGCCCAGCCCGCTCGATCTGGCGGATTATCGCGATGTGGTGCTGGCCCGCTTCAGTAATCCCTATATTCAGGACACCAATCAGCGCGTCGGTGCCGATGGCTTGTCCAAAATTCCCGGCATGGTGACGCCAACCCTGCAGGCGTGTTACCAGCGCGGCGTGCAGCCGGCCGCAACGGCGGTGATCCCGGCACTCTTCTTCCTGTTTATGCAGCGTTGGGCCAGTGACGACTTACCCTATCCCTATCAGGATGGTGCGCTTCAGGTCGAAACGCTGCGTAAACAGTTTGCCAGCGCCGATCCGCTCCGTGCGTTCCTGAGCGATCGCGCGCTGTTTGCGGAACTGGCGTCCGATAGGGCGTTTCATGAGCTGGTGACGCGCCGGGTGACGAGTCTGCAGCAGTGGCTGAAGCAGCCTGAACTGGCGGCGGTGTAATCATGTATCTCGGTATTGATATCGGTACTTCAGAGCTTAAAGCGCTGATCGTGAACACTCAGGGTGAGATTGTGGCGTCTCAGCACGCCACGCTCAGCGTGCAGCGTCCGCATCCTCACTGGGCAGAACAGGAACCTGAACGCTGGTGGCAAGCCTGCTGTGAGGTTCTGGCGGAATTGCGTCATCAGTTTCCTCAGGCATGGGCTGAGATTCGCGCGATAGGATTGTCCGGTCAGATGCACGGGGCCGTGCTGCTGGATGCCGGGGGCAGGGTGCTGCGTCCATGTATCCTGTGGAACGACACGCGCAGTGCACCGCAGTGTGAAAGGCTGGCGAAGCACCATCCCCGGATGATAGCGATCAGCGGCAATATGATTATGCCTGGCTTCACTGCACCGAAGCTCTGCTGGGTTGCGGAACATGAGCCAGAAATCTTCAGCCGCATCAATAAGGTTCTGCTGCCGAAAGATTACCTGCGCTGGCGTCTGACCGGGCGCTTTGTCACTGAGCCTTCGGATGCTGCCGGAACGCTGTGGCTCGACGTGTCACGGCGTGACTGGTCGGACGAACTGCTGGCCATCACCGGATTGAAGCGTTCCCAAATGCCTGAACTGGTGGAAGGCAGTGCAGTAAGTGGACATCTGCAGCCGACACTGGCGAGCGAGTGGGGCTTATCCACCTTAGTCAAGGTTGCAGGAGGCGGCGGGGACAATGCCGCGTCGGCCGTCGGGGTAGGTGCGGTGAACGCCGGGGATGCTTTTATCTCACTGGGGACGTCCGGGGTGATTTTTGTCGTCAATGACCGTTTACAGGCGGACCCGCAATCCGGGGTGCACGCCTTTTGCCATGCGCTACCGGGCCGCTGGCATCAGATGAGTGTGATGCTCAGCGCCGCCAGTTGTCTGCGCTGGCTGTGCAATCTGCTGTCAGTGAGTGAAAGCCAGCTGATGGAGGAGATGGCACAGCTCAGTGATGAACAGCTGCGTAGCGCCCCGATTTTTTTGCCCTATCTCTCCGGGGAGCGCACCCCTCACAACGATCCTGACGCCTCCGGTGCTTTCTTCAATCTGCGGCATGAAATGCCGCGCGCCCTGCTGGGCTATGCGGTGATTGAAGGCGTGGCATTTGGACTGGCTGATGGGGCAGAGGCGCTCGGCGAGGCCCGGCACCACATTCAGCAATACAGCCTCACCGGTGGGGGAGCGCGCAGCACGCTGTGGGCGCAATTGATTGCCGATGTGCTGCAACTGCCGGTTATTACCCACCCGGCCAGCGCCTCTGGCGCGCTGGGGGCGGCACGTCTGGCGTGGCTGGCTGAGGGCGGTGCTGAGCATGAGGTGTGTCTGAAGCCGCCAGTCCAGGCGCGCTATCAACCGAACAACGCTCGCGGAGCCGTGCTGCAACAGCGGCTGCGTCTGTTCCGGGAACTTTACATCCAGCAGCAACAGGTGCGTAACCTGCTGCCTGCATAACGACTAACCAAACAGAAGGTGATTGTGATGCAATCGAATGAATACTGGTTTGGCTTACCGAAAAAGATGTTCTGGGGCTTCCTCGCTATCGCCATCTTTATGGCGGGTGATGGCTTTGAAATGGCGTTTCTGTCGCGCCATATCACCGACATGGGCTTTTCGCCCGCGCAGTCTGCCGTCGTGTTCACCTTCTATGGTCTGGCAGCAGCGCTGGCAGCCTGGGCATCGGGCGTGGTCGCCGAGCTGATCACGCCGCAGCGCGCGATGATGATTGGCTTTGTGCTGTGGATCGTCATGCATGCACTGTTTATGTCGCTTGGGCTTGGGCTGCGTAATTATCCCCTTATGGTGCTGTTTTACGGCATTCGCGGGCTGGCTTATCCGCTGTTTATCTACTCTTTCATGATGATGCTGGTGCAGGTCTTACCGCGCGAGAAACTGGCGGCGGCGACCGGCTGGTTCTGGGCGATGTATTCAATCGGCATTGGCGTGGTGGGCAGCTATCTGCCCAGTCTGACCATTCCGATGCTGGGGGAGACCGGAACGCTGTGGCTGGCCATCATCTGGGTCGCCTGTGGTGGGATTCTTGCCTGGTTCAGCCTGCGCAACGTGCCGGTAGATCGTTCCCGCGTGAATCTGCCGATGCGTGAGAAGATGACAGAGATGTCGCGTGCCGTGACCATCCTGTTCACCAATCAGCATGTCTTTTATGCCTGCCTGATTCGCATCATCAACACGCTGTCGCTGTTTGGTTTCGCCATTATCATGCCACTGCTGTTTGTCGACCGTCTCGGCTTTACCCTTTCTGAATGGCTACAGATCTGGGCGGTGTTCTTCTTTGTTACCATCTTTACGAATATCTTCTGGGGCCTCACTGGTGAGAAGCTAGGCTGGATCCGTCAGGTACGCTGGTTTGGTTGCCTGGGCATGGCTATCTCCAGCCTGACATTCTATTACCTGCCGCTGCATGCGGGGCATAATTTCTGGGTCGCATTAATTCCTGCGGTCATGCTGGGGATCTTTGTTGCCGCGTTTGTGCCGATGACCGCCGTCTTTCCGACGCTGGAGCCGCATCACAAAGGGGCAGCGGTCTCGATTTACAATCTCTCCGCGGGACTCAGTAACTTTGTGGCACCGGCTATCGCCTCCATCATGCTGCCATTCTTCGACATCGTCGGAGTGGTATGGGCCTATACCGCGCTGTATGTGTTCGCTGGCGTGCTGACCTTTATTATCCGCGTGCCACAACCGGGGCACACGCGGGAAGAGAAGGCAATGCAGTCGCGGGTGGCCGGACAGCGTAGCTAATTACCCCTGCGGCGGCCCTGGGCCGCTGCAGGGTTATCCTGCGACATCCTGTAAGGCTTCCTGCAAATCGTACCAGCGGAAGCCGAAACCAGAGGCTTCCAGCCGCTTTGGCAGCACATGCTGTCCTCCCAACACCAGTACCGACGATTCGCCCATCATGAGCTTAATGGCGCTGGCTGGCGTGCGCATAAAGGCCGGACGATGCATCACCCGCCCCAGCGTGGCGGCAAACTGCTCATTACGTACCGCGTAAGGGGCCACCATGTTGAACGGGCCGTGCAGATCCTCATGATCCAGCAGCCAGAGAATCGCGTTGACCATGTCATCAATATGGATCCATGGCATATACTGTTTGCCACTGCCGATCGGCCCGCCCGCGCCAAACTTAAAGGGGAGTTTCATTTTACTGAGTGCGCCGCCTTCACGAGCCAGCACCACGCCGGTGCGTATCAGGCAGACGCGGGTGCGCTCACTCGCGGCGCTGAGCGCCAGCTGCTCCCAGCGGGCGCAGAGCTGATGGGTAAACTCATCCTGTCCCTGGTCCTCTTCAGTCAGCACCAGATCGCCGGTATTGCCATAGAAGCCAGTTGCCGAACCAGAAATCAGGACGGCGGGTGGCGTTGCACTGGCATTAATCAGTGAGGCAATCTGCTCGGTGATCTGCCAGCGGCTTTCGCACAGCTGCTGCTTGTGCGGTTCCGTCCAGCGCTTGTCGGCGATGGGTTCTCCCGCCAGATTAATTACCGCATCGATGTTATCCAGATTCGATTGTTGCGCCAGGCCTGACCAGAGTGCGACGTTCTCGCCCAGTTTTTCACGTGCGCTGACCACGTCACGTGTCACCACGCTTATCTGATGCCCCAGCTGTTGCAGGCGCGGGATCAGGTGTCGGCCAATCAGTCCCGTGCCACCGGTAATTAGAATGTGCATGTTGCGGCTCCCTTGATGTTTTTGTTATTTGCACCTTTCAGCATAGAAGAGTCGAGCCATTCCAGAGTGAGTCGCGTCGCGCTTTCTTATTCCGGTGGCAGAGATCGGAGCAGCTCAGCGTTGCCTTCGCAAAAAAAAATCGGTAAACATGATGCAACCCTGACAGCCAATTGAGGTAACCGATGAATTATCCGTCCATCACCCTGTGGTCAGATTCATCATTTTTCAGTCCTTACGCTATGTCTGCCTATGTTGCTCTTACCGAAAAAGGGATCCCATTCCAGCTGAAACGTGTCGATCTGTCGCAGAATCAGCAAAACGCCGCAGCATACCGCGAGCTGTCGCTGACCTGCCGTGTGCCGACTCTCCAGATTGATGACTTCCTGTTAAGCGAATCCTCGGCGATTACGGAATATCTCGAAGAGCGTTTTCCTGCCCCCGAATTTGAACGCCTCTATCCACGTGACCGTGAGAAGCGCGCCCGTGCCAGGGAGATTCAGGCCTGGCTACGCAGTGACTTCCTGTGGATCCGTCAGGAGCGTCCGACAGAAGTGTTGTTTGCTGGTGAGCGTTTTGCGCCACTGACTGCGTCAGCGCAGCAGGCGGTGGATAAACTGGTTACCGCTGTCGATCGTTTGCTGCCTGAGGGGCAACAGAACCTGTTTGGTGAGTGGTCCATCGCGGATACCGATCTGGCAGTAATGCTTAACCGGCTGGTATTACATGGCGATCCTTTGCCCGCCCGTCTGCGGCATTATGCTGAGTTTCAGTGGCAGCGCGCCTCGGTGCAGCTGTGGTTAGCAGAAAGTGGTAAAAATCGGTAACAGCCAGGGCTTGCTCAGGCTGTCGGAAGTGATTACCTTACGCCACATAAAAATAACGACGTGGCAAACTGCGTACACAACTGTACGCCAAACAGGAAAGGGTTACTGATGGTGGATCAAACTGCGGGTGACGGCATCGAGTGGGTCGATATCGTAAACGAAGAGAATGAAGTCGTTGCTCAGGCGACACGTGCGCAGATGCGTGCTCAATGCCTGCGTCACCGCGCTACCTATATTGTGGTTCATGACGGTATGGGTAAGATTCTGGTACAGCGTCGCACCGAGATAAAAGATTTTATGCCGGGCAAACTCGACGCAACCGCGGGCGGCGTGGTGCAGAGCGGTGAAGATATGCTGGAATCTGCGCGACGTGAAGCAGAAGAGGAGTTAGGGATCGCCGCGGTGCCATTTGCTGAACATGGCAAATTCTACTTCGAAGATCAGCACTGTCGTGTCTGGGGCGGTCTGTTCAGTTGTGTGTCACACGGGCCATTCGCCATGCAGGAATCGGAAGTCGATGAGATTATCTGGATGACGCCCGATGAGATCACCGCGCGTTGTGATGAGTTCACCGATGATTCGCTGAAAGCGCTCTCCCTGTGGATGAGCCGCAACGGCGATAACCGGGCCTGAAAACAGGCGCCTTAATTCAGGTTATTCATCTGCATCAGACCGGGCCGCTTTGTTACCGGCGAAAAAAAGGCATGCTCTGGGGCATGCCTTTTTCGTTATGACCAGCCGTTTAGCCTTCAGCCTGCTGAGACTGAATGGCGGTCAGGGCGATGGTGTAGACGATGTCATCCACCAGCGCACCGCGAGACAGGTCATTAACCGGCTTACGCATACCCTGCAGCATCGGTCCGATGGAGATCAGATCGGCTGAACGCTGTACTGCTTTGTAGGTGGTGTTACCGGTGTTGAGATCCGGAAAGATAAACACAGTAGCGCGCCCGGCAACCTGGGAATTCGGCGCTTTAGATTTCGCCACATCTTCCATGATCGCGGCGTCATACTGCAGCGGACCATCGATCACCAGATCAGGACGTTTCTCCTGCGCAATGCGCGTTGCTTCACGCACTTTCTCAACGTCGCTGCCCGCACCTGACGTGCCAGTAGAGTAGGAGATCATCGCAACACGCGGATCGATACCAAAGGCGCTGGCAGAATCAGCTGACTGGATAGCGATCTCAGCCAGCTGCTCAGCGGTCGGATCCGGGTTAATGGCACAATCACCGTAAACCAGCACCTGCTCCGGCAGCAGCATAAAGAACACCGAGGATACCAGTGAGCTGTTAGGCGCGGTTTTGATCAACTGCAGCGGCGGACGAATGGTGTTGGCGGTCGTATGAACCGCACCTGACACCAGGCCATCCACTTCGCCGCTCTCCAGCATCATGGTGCCGAGTACCACGTTATCTTCCAGCTGCTCCTGAGCGACGACTTCGGTCATGCCTTTGCTCTTACGCAGCTCAACCAGACGCGGCACATAGTTTTCACGAACCTGTTCCGGGTCAACAATCTCAACGCCTTTGCCCAGTTCAACACCCTGAGCCGCAGCGACACGCTGAATCTCCTCCGGGTTACCTAACAGTACGCAGGTGGCGATGCCGCGTTCAGCACAGATAGCAGCCGCTTTAACCGTACGCGGCTCATCACCCTCTGGCAGCACCACGCGTTTGCCCGCTTTACGCGCCAGCTCGGTAAGCTGATAGCGGAAGGCGGGTGGTGACAGGCGACGGCTGCGTTCAGATGTGGCGGTCAGTGACTCAATCCACTCTGCATTAATGTAGCTGGCGACATATTCCTGCACTTTCTCGATGCGCTGCGTGTCATCAGCAGGCACTTCAAGATTAAAGCTCTGCAGGCTCAGTGAGGTCTGCCAGGTATTGGTTTTCACCATAAACACCGGCAGGCCGGTCTGGAAGGCGCGGTCGCAGAGACGGGCAATGCGATCGTCAATCTCGTAGTTACCGGTCAGCAGGATTGCGCCAATCTCAATGCCGTTCATCGCGGCCAGACAGGCGGCGACCAGCACATCCGGACGGTCAGCAGAAGTCACCAGCAGTGAGCCAGGACGAAAATGCTCCAGCATGTGCGGAATACTGCGGGCGCAGAAGGTAACAGATTTAACCCGGCGAGTCTGAATCTCACCTTCATTGATGATGCGAGCATCCAGGTGGCGGCACATATCGATCGCGCGGGTAGCAATCAGATCAAAGCTCCACGGCACGCAGCCCAGCACCGGCAGCGGACTGTCTGAGAACAGTTGCTTAGGATCGATATTGGCAATACTGGCTTTTGATGAGTCATCAAAGATTTCTGACAGGTCAGGGCGGGTACGTCCCTGATCGTCAACCGGTGCGTTGAGTTTGTTGATGATCACGCCAGTGATATTTTTGTTCTTCTGACCGCCGAAGCTGCTTTGCGTCAGTTCAATGCGCTCTTTCAGCTGTGCCGGAGAGTCATTGCCCAGCGCCATCACGAAGACGATTTCCGCGTTCAGGGTTTTCGCGATTTCATAGTTCAGCGCGTTGGCGAACTGATGCTTACGGGTTGGAACCAGACCTTCAACCAGCACCACTTCCGCATCCTGGGTGTTGGCATGGTAACGGGAGATGATCTCTTCCATCAGCACATCCTGCTGGTTGGAGCCCAGCAGTGACTCAACACGCGACATCTGCAGCGGTTCTGCGGCAGGAATCGAGGAGTTCTTACGGATGATGGTGGTGGTTTGATCCGGGGTGTCGCCGCCAGCACGTGGCTGAGCAATTGGCTTAAAGACGCTAAGGCGAACGCCTTTACGTTCCATGGCGCGAATAACGCCAAGGCTGACGCTGGTCAGGCCGACGCTGGTGCCGGTCGGAATGAGCATAATTGTACGTGACACGTTTGAACCTCTCAGTAGTGGCAGGGTGTCAAAAACAACTCCGTCAGCCTGAGCTGACGGAGAGAAGTATTTTACGCAGTCAGACGCGCGGCGTCCTGGGCAATGACCAGCTCTTCGTTGGTCGGAATGACCAGCGCCGGGCGGGTGCCTTCTTTATTGATGTAACCTGACTTGCCGAAACGGGCCGCCAGGTTGCGCTCGTGGTCGACGTCGAAGCCCAGCAGTGCCAGTTTTTTCAGTGAAAGCTCACGGACCATCGCGGCGTTTTCACCGATGCCGCCAGTGAACACGACGGCGTCAAGACGGCCATCCATCAGCGCGGTGTAGCTGCCGATATATTTCGCCAGGCGATGACAGAAGACATCCATTGCGCGCTTCGCATCTTCTTTGGTGGTGTAGTTGTCTTCTACGTAGCGGCAGTCGCTGGTGACTTCGGTCAGACCTAACAGGCCTGACTCTTTGGTCAGCAGTTTATTGATGGCGTCAACGCTCATACCCAGCGTATCGTGCAGGAAGAAGATGATCGCGGGATCGATGTCGCCACTGCGGGTTCCCATCACCAGACCTTCCAGCGGAGTCAGACCCATTGAGGTGTCTACGCACTCGCCGTTACGAATGGCAGAAACTGAACCACCATTACCGAGGTGACAGGTGATAATGTTCAGGGACTCAAGCGGCTTATTAAGCATTTTGGCGGCTTCGTGAGTCACATAGAAATGGCTGGTGCCATGCGCGCCATAGCGACGAACGCCATGCTCTTTATATAATTTGTACGGTAGCGCATAGAGATAAGACTCTTCCGGCATTGTCTGATGGAAAGCGGTGTCGAATACCGCGACATTCTTATCTGACAGGTGCGGGAAGTTTTTCATCGCTTCATCAATACCGATCAGATGAGCCGGATTGTGCAGCGGTGCAAAAGAGGAGGCGTCTTTGATGCCCTGTACCACGTCTTCAGTGATGATGACTGACTGCGTCAGCTTCTCGCCGCCATGTACGATACGATGGCCGATTGCAGCAATTTGTGCCGAAAGCTCAGGTTTTTGTGCCAGAATGGTTTTAACGATAAAGTTCAGCGCTTCGCTGTGCGCTGCGCCAGCACCCAGAGGCGCTTCCTGTTTTTCGCCTTCCAGCTTCCATTTGATGCGGGCTTCAGGAAGATGGAAACATTCCGCCAGGCCTGACAGGAACTCTTCACCGCTGGCAGGGTTAAGGATGGCAAACTTGAGGGAAGAGCTGCCACAGTTCAGAACCAGAACTAACTTACTCGACATGGAAGTACCTATTTTTTGAGAGTGGCTAAATATAACGCAATCAGACTATCAGCGTAGCCCATGAAAGCTGGTAGATTAATGACAAACATCATGCGGTAGACAGAAATTCTCAATTCCGCAAAAAATTTTAGCAATCTTACGTGAAAATTTTAAGATTGCCTTGTCGAAATATGGCTCAGGCCTCTTCCCAAAGGCGCATTCCGCTCCCGGAGAGGTTTAAAACGGCGTCAGAATAGCCGGAGTCCTCTTTAAAGACAAAAATAATTGAAGGTTGTTACGTAAAGTTGTGTCTTTATAACTATTTTTTAATCTTTGCAGCATTAGTTGAGGTGAGCCATGGCGAATGAATCTGGCAGTACCAATTGGTTTCGGATGTTTCAGCGCGGCCAACACTATATGAAGACCTGGCCCGCTGATAAGCGCCTGGCCCCGGTGTTCCCGGAAAACCGCGTTTCATCGGCAACGCGTTTCGCCATTCGCTTTATGCCACCTCTGGCGATTTTTACGCTGACCTGGCAGATCGCGATGGGCGGTCAGTTAGGTCCGGCAGTAGCAACGGCGCTGTTTGCCTGTAGCCTGCCGATGCAGGGACTGTGGTGGCTGGGTAAGCGTTCAGTAACGCCGCTACCGCCTACGCTGCTTAACTGGTTTCATGAAGTGCGTGCCCGGCTGGAAGAAGCGGGGCAGGCGATAGCACCGGTAGAAGGCAAGCCGACTTATCAGGCACTGGCCGATCTGCTTAAGCGGGCGTTTAAACAACTCGACCGCACCTTCCTCGACGATCTCTGACCCATCCCGGGCTGGCGGTAAAATAGTTACCGCTAACCTGCGGCTAAATCAAAGAAAGGCGATACGGCGATTCCCGTGTTGCTAACGCTGTGCAATCATTTCTCCATTGTCGATTAACTGAGCGGTCTCTGACCGGGAGTAAATGATGGAAATGACCCATGCGCAGCGTCTGATTCTTACCAACCAGTACAAAATCATGGCCATGCTTGAGCCGGAAAACGCTGAACGTTTTCGCCGTTACCAGACCATTATCGAACGCGGTTATGCGCTGCAGATGCGCGAGCTGGATAAAGAGTTTGGCGAACTGAGTGAAGCGATCTGCCGGACAGTGATCGACATAATGGAGATGCATCACGCACTGCACGTCTCCTGGTCGAATCTTAAAGAGAAAAGTCAGGTTGAGGAGCGCCGTCTCGCCTTTCTGGGCTTTGATGCGGCAACAGAAGCACGCCTGCTGGGCTACGTCCGTTTTATGGTCAATACCGAAGGGCGTTATACCCACTTCGATTCCGGTACACACGGTTTTAACGCGCAGACCCCGATGTGGGAAAAGTATCAACGGATGTTAGCTTTGTGGCAGACTTGTCCGCGCCAGTACCATTTAAGTGCAAACGAAATTGCGCAAGTGATTAATGCCTGATGAGGAGAAGCGCGTGACCTACAGAGGTTTTCTATTTGATTTAGACGGCACGCTGGTAGATTCACTGCCAGCGGTTGAACGAGCCTGGAGCCAGTGGGGTGCCCGTCATGGTATCGCCGCTGATGAGATCCTGGATTTCATCCATGGCAAACAGGCGATTACCTCTCTGCGTCATTTCATGGCAGGCCAGTCGGAAGAGGCTATCCAGGCAGAGTTTGTCGCGCTGGAGCAGGCTGAAGCGGCAGACACCGACGGTGTGCAGGCGCTGCCAGGCGCCCATGCGCTGCTGAACCGGCTGAATGAGTTGCAGATTCCCTGGGCGATAGTCACCTCTGGCTCGGTGCCGGTCGCTCATGCCCGTCACAAAGCGGCAGGATTACCGAAGCCCGCCGTGTTCATTACCGCTGAGCAGGTCGCTAAAGGCAAACCTGAGCCCGATCCTTACCTGCTTGGTGCGGAGAAGCTGGGGTTAGCGGCGACGTCATGTGTGGTGGCAGAAGATGCACCCGCGGGTATTTTATCCGGCCTGAACGCGGGTTGTGCGGTAATTGCCATCAATGCTCCGGCGGAGACACCGCGGCTGGATGACGTGGCGCTTCGGCTCGACTCACTGGCGTCTCTGGTTGTCACCCGCGAGTCTGACGGCAGCTTTACCTTCAGCCAGCAGGCTTAAAGATTTGCCCGGCGGCCAGGCCGTCGGGTTTACAGTGGCGTATCCTGCGAAATTTCATCCAGCGACAGGCTGAAACTCGGAATAAACACCTCAACGAAGTAATCCATCTCCAGCGAACGCCGCTGCGCTAACGTCTTTTCCAGTCGCGCTTTGGCCAGTAAAAATTCGTTATTTCCGGCAGACAACTCCTCAAGACACTTAACGTAGGCGCAGAGTGCATCCGCCTGTTTTACAACGGCCTGCTCCTCTCCACTGTGCAGATGCTCATCAATCAGCGGGCGATAGATTGCCTGAAACTCTTCCGGCAGCATCTCAATCAGCTTCTGCTGGGCAATCTTCTCGATTTTCTTATATTCGTGGGCAATCTGTGCGTTGTAATACTTAACCGGAGTGGGTAAATCGCCGGTGAGCACTTCGCTGGCGTCATGATAAAGCGCCAGCATGGCGATGCGGTCGGCATTAAGCGAGCCGCCAAATTTAAGATTTTTGATGACGGCCAGCGCGTGCGCCACCATGGCGACCTGCAGACTGTGTTCAGAAACATTCTCGGTACGCACATTGCGCATCAGTGGCCAGCGGTTGATCAGCTTAAGACGGGAGAGGTGAGCAAAGAAGTGGCTTTGTGTCATGAGCGTTCCTGTTAGCAGGCAGGGGAGAGACAGGCTCTCCCCAAATAGCATCAGTATACGCGGGCGTGATTACTGGCGATAGCCTTGCAGGAAGCGACCAAATTTATTAATCGCCATCTCCAGATCATCCACACGAGGCAGCGTAACAATGCGCAGGTGATCGGGCCATGGCCAGTTGAACGCGCTACCCTGTACCAGCAGCACCTTCTCCTGAAGGAGAAAATCCAGCACCATTTTTTGATCGTCAAAGATATTAAATTTTTTGGCGTCAATTTTTGGGAACATGTAGAGCGCGCCCTGCGGCTTCACACAGCTGACGCCGGGAATATCGTTGATCAATTCCCAGGCACGCTGGCGCTGCTCATAGAGACGACCGCCAGGCATGATAAATTCGCTGATGCTCTGGTAGCCGCCGAGCGCTGTCTGGATGGCATGCTGGGCCGGTACGTTGGCACACAGGCGCATAGACGCCAGCATCTCCAGCCCTTCAATGTAGCCTTTCGCATGTTTCTTCGGCCCGTTGAGTACCATCCAGCCCTGACGGAAGCCGGCTACACGATAGGTTTTAGACAGGCCATTGAAGGTCACGGTCAGCAGATCCGGGGCCAGGGCAGCGATGCAGTGGTGCTGTGCCTCGTCGTAAAGGATCTTGTCGTAGATCTCATCAGCAAAGATGATCAGGTTATGCTGACGCGCAATTTCAACCACTTCTAACAGCAGTTCTTTGCTGTAGACCGCGCCGGTCGGGTTATTCGGGTTGATAATTACAATACCGCGGGTACGGGGTGTTATCTTGCTGCGGATATCATCCAGGTCAGGGAACCAGCCTGCTGACTCATCACACAGATAGTGCACCGCTTTTCCGCTGGAGAGGGAAACCGCAGCCGTCCACAACGGATAGTCAGGTGCTGGCACCAGCATTTCGTCGCCGCTGTTCAGTAACGCCTGCATCGCCTGGACAATGAGTTCTGAAACGCCGTTGCCAATGTAGATATCTTCTACCGTGACATCACGCATGTCGCGCGCCTGATAGTGCTGCATGATCGCTTTACGGGCGGAATAGAGCCCCTTGGAGTCGCAATAGCCCTGAGCGCTGGGAAGATTACGAATTACATCGACCAGAATCTCGTCCGGTGCTTCGAAACCGAACGGCGCCGGATTGCCGATGTTCAGTTTAAGAACTTTATTGCCTTCTTCTTCGAGGCGCTTCGCCTCTTTCAGGACCGGGCCACGGATGTCATAGCAGACGTTATCGAGTTTTCCGGATTTATCTATTTGAAAAGTCATTGTTACCGCCTTAACGGGCAGAATCCTTTTTGGCTGCCACTGAAATCGAACCAGCACAATGTACTCTCCTGCCGGTCACAAATGAAGGGTGCCGCCCCGTTTTGGCGGGTTCGACAACTTTTTAGACGGTGAGTAGCGTAAAAAAGATTTAACAAGGCGTGAGATGGTTGATAAAACCAAAAATGATGTATATAGAAATATTTTAAACTATCTAAAGGGGTGCTGAGACAACATAAGGCTCTGGTATTGTGAAATGAAATATGAACGTTATGTAAAGGACGCTTTTCTTTGCACCTGAAATATACACCCAGGTAAATAGTTAAAGGATATTTTATAAATGTTCACTTTGTGGACAATTTTATGACGCGTGCAACGTCTACGCCTTAACACTGCTTAAGAGTTGCCTGTTTAAGGCCTTGTGATCGCCGGAAAATTACCAAATGACGAGGCGTTTCTGGCACGCATTTATCAGGATTGTGAGCAGTACTTAACACTTCTTCACTAAATTTCGGAACGCTGAAGGCTTAAAAAGTGATCAATAATGTGGCATAAGGGTCCGGAAATGCCTTTAGCACAAAATTTACAGCGCTTTTCACAAAATCATTTCCATTTTGAAGTCAAAAATGATTAAGTATAATTTATTATTTAATGCACATGGCCGCTTCGTCTTACTGGCCTGAAAAGTGCGATTTTTATCCCGCCCGATTATTTCTGGTGGGAATAAGACAACTACGCAGCTTCCTGCATTTGCGCACCCCAGCGCCATCGGTTCAGAAGTTGTATCTGTCTTGAAAAGTACTATGGATTGAAAAGCGCTATGGCCCTTTCAGGGGAGTCAACAGTGCAGGATCCACATAAATTTTTTTTGTGTCAGTCTTCACACAGGACTGTCATTAAGCACCATTACTGCTTATCACTTTGATAAGCTTGTAATAACACCAGGGTAGTAGTTCGTAAAAATCTTATAAGTGAAGAAAAAACATGACTAATGCAAATCGTCCGATACTTAATCTCGACCTCGATCTGCTGAGAACTTTCGTTGCCGTTGCGGATTTGAATACCTTTGCAGCGGCCGCTGCAGCGGTCTGCAGAACGCAGTCAGCAGTCAGTCAGCAAATGCAGCGTCTGGAACAACTGGTAGGTAAAGAGCTGTTTGCCAGACATGGACGTAACAAGCTGTTAACAGAGCACGGTATCCAGCTTTTAGGCTATGCGAGAAAAATTCTTCGTTTTAACGACGAAGCCTGCACATCTCTGATGTACAGTAACATTCAGGGCGTCCTGACCATTGGTGCCTCTGATGATACCTCTGACACTATTCTGCCTTTCCTGTTAAACCGGGTAACCTCGGTTTATCCGAAACTGGCAATCGATGTGCGGGTTAAACGTAATCCATTTATGATGGAAATGCTCAATCAGGGTGAAGTGGACCTGGTCGTGACCACCTCCAGCCCGGGCAACTTTACCTATCAGGTCCTGCGTACCTCACCTACGTTGTGGTACTGCGCAGCGGATTATATTTTCCAGCGCGGCGAAGCCATTCCATTGGTGCTGCTGGATGAGCCAAGTCCTTACCGCGATATGGCAATTGATCATCTCAATGAAGCGGGTATCCCGTGGCGTATCTCTTATGTCGCTTCCACACTGGCTGCAGTACGTGCCGCGGTAAAAGCGGGGCTGGGCGTAACTGCGCGTCCGGTAGAGATGATGAGCCCGGAACTGCGCGTGATGGGTGCGGCGGAAGGGCTGCCGGTTCTGCCAGATACGCAATATTTGCTGTGCCGCAATCCTGACAGCGATAATGAGCTGGCGCTGGCAATCTTCAACGCCATGCAGTCCACCAATGATCCTTATAACCTGAGCAACAATCCAGATGGTACATTGCTGCTGGATGACGAAGAGTAATTTCGCTAACGTGTTGTACTCAACACTGGCGTGATTGCCTTAACAAACGCTTATACATAGGCCTCTCTTTTCCTGAACAGAATGAGAGGCTTTTTTATTTCTGACACTCTTCAGACTTTTCCCACCTGCCACTCTGCCTGATGTAAAACCCTCACTACATTTCACTCACTAAGGAACTGAAACTTGCCAACCGACTAAATGAACCATTTGTTCCGGATTGCAGCTTGAGGTGAAGAAATTTAACGCAAAAAGGGCAGAACTGTGTTCTGGATCAAGAAAATACCCCTGATAAGGGGAAGGAAAACAGAGTCATACCTGTCAAAATATGTTTGTTAAATGCACGATCCATGCATGTGAATACCCGCTACACTAAAATTAACCCTACAGACTGAAGCGATTTAGCTGGAAAGCGGGGCATCATTTGTTAATAATATGATGCAGGTGTGAAATAATGTTTGGATACTTTTGTCAAAGTTGACAAAAGGTTATAGAAAGGAGTAAAAACCCCATAAAATGGCTGCTTATTACCTGATAACAGCAACATTTAAAAGGTTTTTACCCTTCCCTTGAATCGATGTGGTCAGTTTGCTGCGGGAAACGCGTGCAGGATGCCAGCGCCACTTTTGATGAGTAAGCAATGAGTATGTCAACTACCACCGAAATCATCGCTCAGCACTGGGCGTTTATCGTATTTATCGTTATTGCCTTTGGCCTGTGTGCTTTCATGCTGACCGGAGGATGGCTGCTTGGCGGCAGAGCGCGCGCCCGCTACAAAGACACGCCATTCGAATCGGGCATCGAATCCGTTGGTGATACCCATATCCGCCTCTCGGCGAAATTTTATCTGGTTGCGATGTTTTTCGTCATTTTCGACGTCGAAGCCCTCTTTTTATACGCATGGGCGACTTCAATCCGTGAAAGCGGTTGGATCGGCTTTGTGGAAGCCGCAATTTTCATTTTGGTGCTCCTGGCGGGTCTGGTCTATCTGGTACGCATTGGCGCACTGGACTGGGCGCCAGCTCGCCGTCGCGTGGTGGTGAAAACCACTACGGTCAGCCACACCAATCCTCATAAGCAGTAAAAGAGAGGCAATAAGATGGACTATACGCTCACCCGCATAGACCCGAACGGTGGTGAGAACGACCGTTATCCTCTGCAAAAGCAGGAAATCGTCAGCGATCCGCTGGAGCAGCACGTTCATCGCAGCGTTTATATGGGCAAACTCGAAAATGCCCTGCATGACATGGTGAACTGGGGACGTAAAAACTCCCTCTGGCCTTATAACTTTGGCCTGTCATGTTGTTACGTAGAGATGACAACATCGTTTACCGCGGTCCACGACGTGGCGCGTTTTGGTGCTGAAGTTATGCGTGCCTCGCCACGTCAGGCGGATTTCATGGTTATTGCCGGTACGCCATTTACTAAAATGGCTCCGGTTATTCAGCGTTTATACGATCAGATGCTGGAACCAAAATGGGTGATCTCCATGGGTGCCTGCGCCAACTCGGGCGGTATGTATGACATCTATTCGGTGGTGCAGGGCGTCGATAAATTCCTGCCGGTCGATGTTTACATTCCTGGCTGCCCGCCACGTCCTGAAGCCTACATGCAGGCACTGCTGCTGCTGCAGGAATCGATCGGCAAAGAGCGCCGTCCGCTTTCATGGGTTGTCGGCGATCAAGGCGTTTACCGCGCCAATATGCCTTCAGAGCGTGAAAGAAAACGCGGCGAGCGCATCGCAGTCACAAATCTGCGCAGCCCGGACGAAGTTTAAAACCGTATGGATGGAAAACAGCGCCTGCAGCAGAACATCACAATTTAATGCATGGCCCCATCCTGACGCCTTCATTTGAGTGCCTGAGACCAGGCCGGAATGGTGAGTAACGTATGACAGATTTGACCACGCAAGATCTCGCTCAGCCTCTATGGCAAACCCGTGATCACCTTGATGACCCGGTGATCGGCGAGTTGCGTAACCGTTTTGGGCCGGATGCCTTCACTGTTCAGCCAACCCGTACCGGTATCCCGGTGGTGTGGGTGAAGCGTGAACAGATACTGGAAATTATCGAGTTCCTGCGTAAATTACCCAAGCCTTACGTCATGCTGTATGACCTGCATGGCGTGGATGAGCGTTTACGTACCCACCGTGCAGGCCTGCCTGCGGCGGATTTCTCCGTTTTCTACCACCTGCTGTCGATTGAACGCAACCGCGACATCATGCTCAAGGTGGCACTCTCAGAAAACGACATGCATCTGCCGACCATTACCCGTCTTTTCCCGAATGCCAACTGGTATGAGCGTGAAACCTGGGAGATGTTTGGTATCACCTTTGATGGCCACCCGCATCTGACGCGCATCATGATGCCGTCGACCTGGGAAGGCCATCCGCTGCGTAAAGATTACCCGGCGCGTGCCACTGAATTCGATCCTTTCACGCTGACCAGGCAGAAAGAAGATTTAGAGATGGAGGCGCTGACCTTTAAGCCTGAAGACTGGGGTATGAAACGTAGTACCACTAACGAAGACTTCATGTTCCTGAACCTCGGGCCTAACCACCCGTCGGCGCACGGTGCGTTCCGCATCATTCTGCAGCTGGATGGTGAAGAGATTGTCGACTGCGTGCCTGACATCGGTTATCACCACCGTGGTGCTGAAAAGATGGGCGAGCGTCAGTCGTGGCACAGCTACATTCCTTACACTGACCGCATCGAGTACCTCGGCGGCTGCGTAAACGAGATGCCGTACGTACTGGCGGTGGAAAAACTGGCCGGTATCGTGGTGCCTGATCGCGTTAACGTGATCCGCGTGATGCTCTCTGAGCTGTTCCGCATCAACAGCCACCTGCTTTATATCTCCACCTTTATTCAGGACGTCGGGGCCATGACGCCGGTGTTCTTTGCCTTTACCGACCGTCAGAAAATCTATGACGTGGTTGAGGCGATTACCGGTTTCCGTATGCACCCGGCGTGGTTCCGTATCGGTGGCGTCGCGCATGACCTGCCGCGAGGCTGGGAACGTCTGCTGCGTGACTTCCTCGACTGGATGCCAAAGCGTCTTAAAGAGTATGACAAAGCGGCACTGCGCAACAGCGTACTTATTGGCCGCTCCAAAGGCGTTGCCGCTTACAACATGGAAGAGGCGCTGGCGTGGGGCACTACCGGTGCTGGTCTGCGTGCGACAGGTCTCGACTTTGACGTACGTAAATGGCGTCCATACTCCGGCTACGAAAACTTCGATTTTGAAATCCCGGTTGGCGACGGCGTCAGCGATGCTTACAGCCGCGTCATGCTGAAAATGGAAGAGATGTGGCAATCGCTGCGCATTCTTGAGCAGTGTCTCAACAACATGCCAGAGGGGCCGTTTAAAGCGGATCATCCGCTGACCACGCCGCCACCTAAAGAGCGCACGCTGCAGCACATTGAAACGCTGATCACACACTTCCTGCAGGTGTCGTGGGGGCCGGTTATGCCTGCCAATGAATCGTTCCAGATGATTGAAGCGACGAAAGGGATCAACAGCTACTACCTGACCAGCGATGGCAGCACCATGAGCTACCGCACCCGCGTGCGTACGCCGAGCTTCCCGCATCTGCAGCAGATTCCTTCCGTAATCCGTGGCAGCCTGGTATCCGACCTGATCGTATATCTGGGTAGTATCGATTTTGTTATGTCAGACGTGGACCGCTAATTATGCACGATCAACACATTGCCATTAAAACGATCGACCCTAACGAGGTCTTCGTGCTGAGCGCGGAAGAGCATCACGCTATTGAGCACGAAAAACACCATTACGAAGACGCGCGTGCAGCCTCAATTGAAGCGCTGAAGATCGTGCAGAAACAGCGCGGCTGGGTGCCGGACGGTGCAATCAACGCGATTGCCGAAGTCCTGGGTATCCCGGCAAGTGATGTTGAAGGTGTGGCGACATTTTATAGCCAGATTTTCCGTCAGCCGGTGGGTCGTCATGTGATCCGTTACTGTGACAGCGTGGTCTGTCATATCACCGGTTATCAGGGCATCCAGTCAGCACTGGAACAGCAACTGAATATCAAACCGGGTCAGACCACGGCTGATGGCCGCTTTACGCTGCTGCCAACCTGCTGTCTGGGCAACTGCGACAAGGGCCCAACGATGATGGTGGATGAAGACACGCATGTGCATCTGACGCCGGAAGGCATCCCTGGTTTACTGGAGCAGTATCAATGACAATTAAACAGATCATTCGTACTGCTGAAACCCATCCGCTGACCTGGCGGATGCGTGACGACAAGCAACCTGTCTGGCTTGATGAATACCGCAGCAAAAACGGCTATGCCGGTGCGGAAAAAGCGCTGAAAAGCATGTCGCAAGATGAAATCGTCGCAGCAGTGAAAGATTCCGGCCTGAAAGGGCGCGGCGGTGCAGGCTTCTCTACCGGTCTGAAGTGGAGCCTGATGCCGAAAGATGAGTCGATGAACATCCGCTACCTGCTGTGTAACGCTGATGAGATGGAGCCGGGCACCTATAAAGACCGCCTGCTGATGGAGCAGATGCCTCACCAGCTGGTGGAAGGAATGCTGATCAGCGCCTTTGCGCTGAAGGCTTACCGTGGCTATATCTTCTTACGTGGCGAATACATTGAAGCCGCGGTGCATCTGCGTCGTGCGATTGCTGAAGCGACGGAAGCGGGCTATATCGGTAAAAATATTCTGGGTACCGGCTTCGACTTTGAGCTGATTGTTCACACCGGCGCAGGTCGTTATATCTGCGGCGAAGAGACGGCACTGATTAACTCACTGGAAGGCCGTCGTGCTAACCCGCGTTCCAAGCCGCCATTTCCGGCGAGTGCGGGCGCGTGGGGCAAACCGACCTGCGTGAACAACGTGGAAACCCTCTCCAACGTCCCGGCGATTCTGGCCAATGGCGTCGAGTGGTACAAAAACATCTCTAAAAGCGAAGATGCCGGTACCAAAATGATGGGCTTCTCCGGACGGGTGAAAAATCCTGGCGTCTGGGAGCTGCCATTCGGTATCACCGCGCGTGAAATTCTTGAAGATTATGCGGGTGGCATGCGTGACGGGCTGAAGTTCAAAGCCTGGCAGCCTGGCGGCGCAGGAACCGACTTCCTGACCGACCAGCACCTGGATCTGCCGATGGAATTTGCCAGCATTGGTAAAGCGGGCAGCCGTCTGGGCACCGCACTGGCGATGGCGGTCGATCACGAAATCAATATGGTTTCGCTGGTGCGTAACCTGGAAGAGTTCTTTGCCCGTGAGTCGTGTGGCTGGTGTACGCCGTGTCGCGATGGCCTGCCGTGGAGCGTGAAAATTTTGCGTGCGCTGGAGCAGAAACAGGGTCAGCCAGGGGATATCGAAACCTTACTGCAACTCTGCCGTCAGCTTGGCCCGGGTAAAACCTTCTGCGCGCATGCGCCGGGTGCGGTTGAGCCGCTACAGAGTGCGATTAAATATTTCCGTGAAGAGTTTGAAGCTGGCATGGCACCGCAGGTGTTTGGCAATACCCGCGCTATTGGTGGGATCCAGCCAAACCTGCTGAAAGCGCGCTGGTAATTCACCGCATCACACGGAACAGGCCTGGTGCCGCCGCCCCGACAATGTCGTGCGTCGGGGCAAGAATATGATTAACGCTCGTCTCTGACGAGCCTTACGGAAGCATGTCACTATGGCTACAATTCATGTAGACGGTAAAGAGTATGATGTGAACGGAGCGGACAACCTGCTACAGGCGTGTCTCTCTCTGGGCCTTGATATTCCTTACTTTTGCTGGCATCCGGCGCTGGGAAGCGTTGGGGCCTGCCGCCAGTGTGCGGTAAAGCAATTCCAGAATGCCGAAGATACCCGCGGCCGTCTTGTCATGTCCTGCATGACGCCGGCCTCTGACGGCACATTCATCTCCATCGATGATGGCGAAGCGAAAGAGTTCCGCGAAAGCGTGGTGGAGTGGCTGATGACCAACCACCCGCACGACTGCCCGGTGTGTGAAGAGGGCGGTAACTGTCACCTGCAGGATATGACAGTGATGACCGGCCACAGCTTCCGTCGCTATCGCTTCACTAAGCGTACTCACCGTAATCAGGATCTCGGCCCGTTCATCTCTCATGAGATGAACCGCTGTATCGCCTGTTACCGCTGCGTGCGCTACTACAAAGATTATGCCGATGGCAAAGATCTGGGTGTCTACGGCGCGCACGACAACGTCTACTTCGGTCGCCCGGAAGATGGCACGCTGGAGAGCGAATTCTCCGGCAACCTGGTTGAAATTTGCCCGACCGGCGTCTTCACCGATAAAACGCACTCCGAACGCTATAACCGTAAATGGGATATGCAGTTTGCACCGAGCATCTGTCAGCAGTGCAGCGTCGGCTGTAACACCAGCCCGGGTGAGCGTTATGGTGAGTTACGCCGTATTGAAAACCGCTATAACGGTACCGTAAACCACTACTTCCTGTGTGACCGTGGCCGCTTTGGCTATGGCTACGTGAACCGCAAAGATCGCCCACGTCAGCCGATGCTGCTGCGCGGCAACGACTGGGTCACGCTGAACGCAGAGCAGGCGGTCAACGCCGGAGCAGATTTGCTGCGTCAGGCGAAGAAAGTGATCGGTATTGGCTCGCCGCGCGCCAGCATTGAAAGTAACTTCGCCCTTCGTGAACTGGTGGGTGCAGAGAACTTCTCAACCGGCATGCCAGCGGATGAGCAGGCCCGTCTTGAACTCATGCTGAAAGTCCTGCGCGAGGGCGGAATCTATACGCCATCGCTGCGTGAAATTGAAAGCTACGATGCGGTGCTGGTACTGGGTGAAGACCTGACACAGGTGGGTGCTCGTGTGGCACTCTCTGTGCGCCAGGCAGTAAAAGGCAAAGCGCGTGATATGGCCGCTGCGCAGAAAGTCGCAGACTGGCAGATCGCCGCCATCATGAACATCGGTCAGAACGCGAAACATCCGCTGTTTGTTACGCACGTTGATGAAACCCGTCTGGATGATATCGCGGCATGGAGCTATCGTGCACCGGTTGAAGATCAGGCGCGCCTCGGCTTCGCTATCGCCAGTGCGCTGGATGAATCTGCGCCTGCAGTCACCGATTTCGACAGCAAACTCAGCGGGAAAATGGATGTTGTCGTTCAGGCGCTGGCCGGCGCGAAAAAGCCATTAATTATCTCCGGAACTCACTCAGGCAGCAGCGCAGTCATTGAAGCCGCTGCTAACGTGGCGAAAGCCCTCAAGGCACGTGGTGCAGATGTCGGCATTACCCTGCTGGCGGGTCACGCGAACAGCATCGGGCTGGGCATGATTGGCGGCAATCCGCTGGAGCAGGCGCTGGAGCAGCTGAGCAACGGTGAAGCTGATGCCCTGGTAGTGCTGGAAAATGACCTTTATCGCCATGCGCCGAAAGCGCTGGTGGATGCGGCGCTGGCTCAGACCACTAACGTGATTGTGGTGGATCATCAGCGTACCCCAACGCTGGAGAAAGCGGGTCTGGTGCTCTCAACCGCCAGCTTCGCCGAAAGCGACGGTACCTCAATTAACCATGAAGGCCGCGCTCAGCGTTTCTTCCAGGTTTATGATCCTGCTTATTACGACAACAACATTGTGATGCTGGAGAGCTGGCGCTGGCTGCATTCACTGCACAGCACGCTGGAAAGCCGTCATGTGGACTGGACGCAGCTCGATCACGTGATCGATGCGGTAGTCACCCGTCTGCCACAGCTCGCGGGTATTAAAGAAGCCGCACCTGACGCCAGCTTCCGCATTCGCGGACAGAAACTGTCGCGTTCACCGCACCGTGCCAGTGGCCGTACCGCGGCGCGCGCGAATATCAGCGTGCACGAACCGCGTCAGCCGCAGGATCAGGACACGATGTTCGCCTTCTCAATGGAAGGGAACAATCAGCCAGGCGCACCGCGTTCACAGATTCCGTTTGCCTGGGCACCAGGCTGGAACTCACCACAGGCGTGGAACAAATTCCAGGCGGAAGTGGGCGGCAAACTGCGTCATGGCGATCCGGGCGTGCGCCTGTTTGAAGCCAGCTCGAGTGAGTTGCCGTGGTTTACGACCGTACCAAAAGCCTTTGTCAGTGATGCACAGTGGCGCGTGGCGCCTCTTCACCGGTTGTTCGGCAGCGAAGAGATGTCACAGCGTTCACCGGTCTTCCAGCAGCGTATGGCTGAGCCTGCGCTGGTGATAAACCCGGAGGATGCGGCGAAGCTGGGCGTCAACAATGGTGCGGCGGTGGAGTTCAGCTGTGCCGGAGAGACAGTGCGTCTGCCGGTCCGTTTCTCTTCGTCACTGCAGGCGGGACAGATTGGTCTGCCGCTGGGAATGCCGGGCGTTCCACCATTCCTGGCGAACGGTAAAATCGACACTCTGCAGGAGGCAGCGCAATGAGCTGGTTAACACCGGACGTGATCGACATTCTGCTGGCCATTGTTAAAGCCATCGTGATTCTGCTGGTGGTGGTGGCCTGCGGCGCGTTCATGAGCTTCGCTGAGCGTCGTCTGCTCGGCCTGTTCCAGAACCGTTATGGGCCAAACCGCGTAGGCTGGGGCGGTTCGCTCCAGCTGGTGGCGGACATGATCAAAATGTTCTTCAAAGAGGACTGGGTTCCGCCGTTTACCGACCGCTTTATCTTTACCCTTGCGCCGGTTATCGCCTTTGTTTCACTGCTACTGGCCTTTGCTATCGTGCCGGTTTCGCCAACCTGGATGGTAACAGACCTGAATATCGGTCTGCTGTTCTTCCTGATGATGGCGGGCCTTGCGGTCTACGCAGTGCTGTTTGCCGGCTGGTCGAGTAATAACAAATACTCGCTGCTGGGTGCGATGCGCGCCTCGGCACAGACCCTGAGCTATGAAGTGTTCCTGGGGCTGTCGCTGATGGGTGTGGTAGCGCAGGCGGGCTCGTTCAATATGAACGATATCGTCAACAGCCAGACGCATCTGTGGAACATCATTCCGCAGTTCTTCGGCTTCGTGACCTTCTGTATTGCGGGCGTGGCGGTGTGTCACCGTCATCCGTTTGACCAGCCAGAAGCGGAGCAGGAACTGGCGGACGGCTACCACATTGAATATGCCGGTATGAAGTTCGGTCTGTTCTTTGTTGGCGAATATGTGGCGATTACCACCGTTTCAGCGCTGATCGTAACGCTGTTCTTTGGTGGCTGGCACGGCCCATTCCTGCCGCCGTTCATCTGGTTCGCCCTGAAAACGGCGTTCTTTATGATGATGTTCATCCTGATTCGTGCTGCGCTTCCGCGTCCGCGCTACGACCAGGTGCTGTCATTCGGCTGGAAAGTGTGTCTGCCGTTGACGCTGTTGAACCTGCTGGCGACTGCCGCAGTGATTCTCTACACAGCGCCGTAAGGGGTTAACAAATGACTTTGAAAGATATTGTCGTAGGCTTTGGCACGACAGTTCGCAGTATCTGGCTGATCGGGCTGCACGCCTTCGCCAAACGTGAAACTCAGATGTATCCGGAAGAGCCGGTTTATCTGCCACCACGCTATCGTGGCCGTATCGTGTTAACCCGCGATCCGGATGGTCAGGAGCGTTGCGTCGCCTGTAACCTGTGTGCGGTTGCCTGTCCGGTTGGCTGTATCTCGCTGCAGAAAGCAGAAACCAAAGATGGCCGCTGGTACCCGGAGTTCTTCCGAATCAACTTCTCACGCTGCATCTTCTGCGGCATGTGTGAAGAAGCCTGTCCGACCACGGCGATTCAGCTGACTCCCGATTTCGAACTGGGTGAGTTTAAGCGTCAGGATCTGGTGTATGAGAAGGACGATCTGCTGATTTCGGGGCCGGGTAAATATCCGGAGTACAACTTCTACCGCATGGCAGGTATGGCGATTGACGGTAAAGATAAGGGCGAAGCAGAAAACGAAGCGAAGCCTATCGACGTCAAAGGCTTATTACCTTAAGGAGCAAGGCATGGAATTTGCGTTTTATCTTTGCGGACTGGTGGCGGTGCTGACGACGTTGCGCGTCATTACCCACACTAATCCGGTACATGCATTGCTGTACCTGATCGTTTCGCTGTTATCGATCGCGGGCGTCTTCTTCTCAATGGGAGCCTATTTTGCCGGTGCGCTGGAGATCATCGTTTACGCCGGGGCCATCATGGTGCTGTTCGTCTTCGTGGTCATGATGCTGAACCTGGGCAAACAGACTGAGAAGCAGGAGCGTGAGTGGCTCAGTCCGTCGCTGTGGATTGGTCCGGGCATCGTTTCGTTACTACTGCTGGTGGTAATGATCTACGCCATTCTGACGGCGAATGACCAGGGCATTGATGGCACCATCATCGACGCTAAAGCGGTCGGCATCAGCCTGTTTGGTCCTTACGTACTGGCGGTCGAACTGGCCTCTATGCTGCTGCTGGCGGGTCTGGTCGTGGCGTTCCATATCGGTCGTGAAGAGCGTCAGGGCGAAGTCCTGAGTAACCGCAATGCTGATGCCGCTCAGGTGAAAAAGGAGAACGCATGATCCCGTTACAACATGGATTGATTCTTGCTGCCGTGCTGTTTGTCCTTGGACTGACGTCGCTGGTGATACGCCGCAATCTGCTGTTTATGCTGATCGGCCTTGAAATCATGATCAACGCCGCCGCTTTAGCTCTGGTGGTTGCCGGGAGCTACTGGGGTCAGGCCGATGGACAGGTGATGTATATCCTGGCGATCAGCCTGGCGGCAGCGGAAGCCAGTATTGGTCTGGCACTGCTGCTTCAGCTCTATCGTCGTCGTCAGACGCTGAACATTGATACTGTGAGCGAGATGCGCGGATGAATCTTCTCTATTTAACTGTCTTGTTTCCGCTGATTGGCTTTCTGCTGTTAGCGTTTTCCCGCGGTCGCTGGTCTGAGAACCTGTCGGCCACGGTAGGTATGGGATCGGTGGGTCTGGCCGCACTGACGACGGCGTTGATCGGTTTCGAGTTCTTCGCCAGTGGTCAGCAAGCTTATACTCAGTCACTCTGGACCTGGATGCATGTCGGCAACTTCGACATGAAGGTGAACCTGACGCTGGATGGCCTGTCGCTGACCATGCTGTCGGTGGTGACCGGCGTCGGCTTCTTCATTCATATGTTTGCCTCCTGGTACATGCGTGGAGAAGAGGGCTACTCCCGCTTCTTCGCCTATACCAACCTGTTTATCGCCAGCATGGTTATTCTGGTGCTGGCCGATAACCTGATGCTGATGTATCTGGGCTGGGAAGGGGTAGGGCTCTGCTCTTATCTGCTGATCGGTTTCTATTACAGCAATCCGGAAAACGGCAAAGCGGCGATGAAAGCGTTCATCATCACCCGCGTGGGCGACGTCTTCCTGGCATTTGGCTTGTTCATTCTCTACAACGAGCTGGGCACGCTGAACTTCCGCGAGATGATGGAGCTGGCTCCGGCGCACTTTGCCGCAGATAACCATATGCTGCAGTGGGCAACGCTGATGCTGCTGGGTGGCGCGGTCGGTAAATCGGCACAGCTGCCGTTACAGACCTGGCTGGCAGATGCGATGGCCGGTCCGACACCGGTTTCAGCACTTATCCACGCCGCGACCATGGTGACGGCAGGTGTTTACCTGATTGCCCGCAGCCACGGTCTCTTCCTGCTGACGCCGGAAGTGCTGCATCTGGTCGGCATCATCGGGGCAATTACCCTGGTGCTGGCAGGCTTTGCCGCGCTGGTGCAGACCGACATCAAACGCGTTCTCGCTTACTCCACCATGAGCCAGATTGGCTATATGTTCCTGGCGCTGGGTGTTCAGGCGTGGGATGCGGCGATTTTCCATCTGATGACGCACGCCTTCTTTAAAGCGTTACTGTTCCTCTCTTCGGGTTCAGTGATTCTGGCCTGCCATCACGAACAGAACATCTTTAAAATGGGTGGCCTGCGTAAGAGCATTCCGCTGGTCTACACCTGCTTCCTGGTAGGCGGCGCGGCACTGGCGGCACTGCCGCTGATTACGGCGGGCTTCTACAGTAAAGATGAGATTCTGTTTGGCGCACTGGCTAACGGTCACATCAATCTGATGGTCGCGGGTCTGGTGGGGGCGTTCCTGACCTCTATCTATACCTTCCGCATGATCTTCATTGTGTTCCATGGCGAAGAGAAAATTCATGCGCACGCAGGTAAAGGCATTACCCATCATCTGCCGCTGATTGTGCTGCTGCTGCTCTCCACCTTTATTGGTGCGCTGATCACGCCACCGCTGGCAGGTGTACTGCCAGCCAGCGAGTTCGGTGAAGCGGGCAAAGTGGGACTGGAAATCACCTCGGGCGTGGTCGCGATCGTTGGCATTCTGATCGCTGCCGCGCTGTGGCTGGGCAAACGTGAGCTGGTTACCCGCATTGCAAACAGTGCGCCAGGCCGTTTCTTCGGCACCTGGTGGTTTGCGGCCTGGGGCTTTGACTGGCTCTACGATAAAGTGTTCGTCAAACCTTACCTGGGTATTGCGTGGCTGCTGAAGCGCGATCCACTGAATGGTCTGATGAACCTGCCTGCGCTGCTGTCACGCATTGCCAACAAAGGCCTGGTGGTCAGTGAGAATGGCTACCTGCGCTGGTACGTTGCGTCAATGAGCGTGGGTGCCGTGCTGGTACTGGCTCTGCTGCTGGTGATTTAAAGATTGATGAGCGGGGCAGGTTAGCTAATCTGCCCATTGAGAATGTCAAAAATTGTCCTGAGCAAGGGCGTTATCGTCGCGGCCAGTTTGGCTACCGCCAGCGCACAGCAACCGGAGCATACCGAGGTATGTGAGGATTGCGAGCACTATCGGGAAGCAAAATGGCAAGTAAGATAGCCCGAACTAAGACAAAGAAAAGGGAAGTGTGCCGTGTTATTACCTTGGCTAATTATCATACCCTTCGTCGGTGGTCTGATCTGCTGGCTCACTGAGCGCCTTGGCGCGAAGGTGCCACGCTGGATCGCGCTGATCACCATGGGGCTGACGTTGGCGCTTTCACTGCAACTCTGGTTGCAGGGAGGCTATTCACTGACGCAGGCAGCGGGTATTCCGCAGTGGCAGTCAAGTTTCTCCGTTCCGTGGATCCCACGCTTCGGCATCAGCTTCCATTTAGCCATTGATGGCCTGTCACTGCTGATGGTAGTGCTGACCGGTCTGCTCGGTCTGATGGCGGTGCTCTGTTCCTGGAATGAGATCTCAAAGTATCAGGGCTTCTTCCATCTGAACCTGATGTGGATTCTGGGCGGCGTAATCGGTGTGTTCCTTTCCATCGACCTGTTCCTGTTCTTCTTCTTCTGGGAAATGATGCTGGTGCCGATGTACTTCCTCATCGCGCTCTGGGGTCATAAAGCATCGGACGGCAAAACCCGTATCTCCGCTGCGACCAAATTCTTCATCTATACCCAGGCTTCAGGTCTGGTGATGCTGATTGCGATTCTGGGCCTGGTATTTGTTCACTACAACGCGACCGGCGTCTGGACATTCAACTACGAACAACTGCTACAGACACCAATGTCGAGCGGTGTTGAATATCTGCTGATGCTGGGCTTCTTTATCGCCTTTGCGGTCAAGATGCCGGTGGTGCCTTTGCACGGCTGGCTGCCGGATGCACACAGTCAGGCGCCAACAGCCGGTTCTGTCGACCTGGCGGGTATCCTGCTGAAAACCGCGGCTTACGGCTTACTGCGTTTCAGCCTGCCGCTGTTCCCGAACGCGTCAGCCGAGTTTGCGCCCATCGCCATGTGGTTAGGCATCATCGGTATCTTCTACGGTGCCTGGATGGCCTTCTCGCAGACCGATATCAAACGTCTGATTGCGTACACCTCGATTTCGCACATGGGCTTTGTGCTAATTGCCATCTACACCGGCAGCCAGCTGGCGCTGCAGGGTGCGGTGATTCAGATGATTGCGCACGGTCTCTCCGCTGCTGCACTCTTCATTCTGTGTGGTCAGTTGTATGAGCGTCTGCATACCCGTGATATGCGTCAGATGGGTGGCCTGTGGTCGCGCATCAAATGGATTCCGGGTCTGTCGCTGTTCTTTGCTGTCGCCAACCTCGGTATGCCGGGCACCGGTAACTTCGTCGGTGAATTTATGATTCTGACCGGCAGCTTCCAGGTGGTGCCGATGATTATTATCATCGCGACCTTTGGTCTGGTGTTCGCCTCCGTATACTCGCTGGTGATGATGCAGCGCGCTTACTACGGCGAAGCGAAATCGAAAGATCCGCTGCCAGGCATGTCACCGCGTGAGTTTATGACCATCGGTGTTCTGGTGGTGCTGCTGGTGCTGCTGGGCGTCTATCCACAGCCGATTCTGGATACTTCGCACGCTGCCATGAGCAATATTCAGCAGTGGTTTACCGCTTCAATTTCAACTACAAGGCCGTAATTCGCCATGACAATAACTCCTCACCAATTGATTGCGTTGCTACCGCTGTTAATCGTCGGATTGACGGTGGTGGTTGTGATGCTGTCCATTGCCTGGCGACGCAACCACTTCGTTAACGCCACGCTAACGGTAGTTGGCCTGAACCTGGCGCTGCTCTCGCTTTACTTTGTCGGTCAGGTCGGGGCGATGGATGTCACGCCGCTGCTGCGCGTCGATGGCTATTCGATGTTCTACACCGCGCTGGTAATGCTGGCGAGTCTGGCAACCTGCACCTTTGCCTATCCGTGGCTGGCAGGCTATCCCGACAACAAAGATGAGTTCTATCTGCTGGTGCTGATTGCGGCGCTCGGTGGCATCGTACTGGCCAGCGCTAACCATCTGGCCTCGCTGTTCATCGGCATTGAACTGCTGTCACTGCCGTTGTTTGGTCTGATTGGCTACGCTTTCCGCCAGAAACGTTCGCTGGAAGCGGCGCTGAAATATACCATTCTTTCTGCGGCGGCCTCATCGTTCCTGCTGTTTGGTATTGCACTGATCTACGCTGACTCCGGTAACCTGAGCTTTGTGGCGCTGGGTCAGAGCCTGACAGACAGTATGATCCACGAGCCACTGCTGCTGGTGGGTCTGGGCATGATGATCATCGGTCTGGGCTTTAAGCTCTCACTGGTGCCGTTCCACCTCTGGACGCCCGATGTCTATCAGGGTGCGCCTGCGCCGGTTTCAACCTTCCTGGCCACTGCCAGCAAGATTGCCATCTTCGGTGTCATCATGCGTCTGTTCATGTATGCGCCGGTGACCGACAGCGAAGCGGTGCGCACGGTGCTGGCCATGATCGCCTTCGTGTCGATTCTGTTCGGTAACCTGATGGCGATTTCGCAGAGCAACATCAAGCGTCTGCTGGGCTACTCCTCTATCGCCCATCTCGGTTATCTGCTGGTCGCGCTGATTGCGGTGAAAGATCATCAGCTGTCGCTGGAAACCTCGGGTGTATACCTGGCGGGTTATCTGTTCAGCAGCCTGGGTGCCTTTGGTGTGGTGAGCCTGATGTCCAGCCCGTATCGTGGCCCGGATGCCGACTCGCTCTACTCCTATCGTGGTCTGTTCTGGCATCGTCCTATCCTGTCAGCCGTGATGACGGTGATGATGTTGTCGCTGGCGGGTATCCCGATGACGCTGGGCTTTATCGGTAAATTCTACGTTATCGCATCAGGTGTGAGTGCGCACCTGTGGTGGCTGACCGGAGCTGTGGTTGCGGGTAGTGCGATTGGCCTCTACTACTATCTGCGCGTGACGGTGAGTCTCTATCTCAGCCCGCCGGAACTGCATACCCGTGATACCCCGGCTAACTGGGCATTTACGGCTGGTGGTGTGGTCGTGCTGATCTCCGCCATTCTGGTGCTGCTGTTAGGGGTTTATCCGCAGCCGCTGATCAGACTGGTGCAGATGGCACAGCCACTGATGTAAGCAGCTGACTGCAAGTGATGAATCAGGCCTTCGGGCCTGATTTTTTTTGCCTGTCAGACGCCGTGACCAGCAGGTGCTGGCGACACCGCACTGATGTAGAGTGTGTGGTTTAAAGGAGAGACGATGAACCTTGACTGGCAGGATAAACATCATAGTGAACTCACCGCCCCGGAACTCTATGCGCTGCTGGCGTTGCGCAGCGCCGTGTTCGTAGTCGAACAGCAGTGTGCTTACCTTGATGTGGATGGCAAAGATTTGGAGGCGGAAAACCGGCATCTGCTGGGCATGGCGGATGACCAGCTGGTGGCCTATGCGCGCCTTCTCTCTCCGATTGATGAAAACAGCCCGGTAAAAATTGGACGGGTAATTGTATCAGATCGGGTTCGCGGTGCGCGGCTGGGCAATCGTCTGATGGAGCAGGCGATCAGCAGCTGTCAGCAGCACTGGCCGGGTCGTGACATGTTTCTCTCCGCTCAGGCGCATCTGGAAAATTTCTATGAGCAGCATGGATTTGTGGCGACAGGGGAGAGTTATCTGGAAGATGGTATCCCACACGTCGATATGCTGAAGAAGGCGCCGTAAAAACGCGAGGCCTGAGCCTCGTCTCATACAGCTGACAAACTCAAATCAGGGTGCAACTGGCAGCGATGGATTAGTTCAATACGCAGGGAATATGGTCAGAAGAGGAAAGCGTCCCGCGCCATGGACGGCGCAGGCCCAGCGAGGCAGGGATTGGCGTAAGCGACTTTCCGATCTGACCATGTTTCCTGCACTGGCTTGGTCTCACAGCTAACCGGGCCACACTTTGTCATTAATCTCAGGCGAGGCCTGAGCCTCGCCTGTTTACATCAACCCACCGTCATCTGGCGGTCATCAACATATTTGCGCTGATCCGGCGCAGGCGGGAAATACTGATAAAGCCAGGTTTCACTCAGCGTCTCATCCTTGCTGCGCAGGAACAGACGCATCTCAACCGGCTGGGTGGAATCGCTGTTCGGATACCAGTCAAACAGGATGCGGTAACCCTTGAGCGGATCGACATACAGAATTTCAACCTGCTTCACACTGCCCGATGAGACAGTAATCACCGGCTCAATGCCTTTCGGCGCAGCGGCCTGCAGATCACCACCAATAAAATCGATGGCGAAGCGACGGCACCAGGTTTCAGGGAAGTGCTCGCCAGGCGCCCAGCCTTCCGGGAAGCCACCGATACCGGTACGGGTAGCATCCACGCGCGCCAGACCGCTTCGTACTGGCGGCAGACCACTCCAGTAAAGCTTGTAGGAGAAGTTCAGCTCGCTGCCCGCTTTGACTGGTTCAGCCGGTTGCCAGAAGCAGACCACGTTATCCAGCGTTTCACCGGTTGTCGGGATCTCCATCAGGTTGATCGCGCCTTTGCCCCACTTGCCGACCGGCTCAACCCACAGGCTCGGACGTTTGTCATACCAGCCGATCACATCCTGATAATCTTTGAAGTCGTGATTCAGCTGCAGCAGGCCAAAGCCACGCGGATTCTCATCTTCATAGGCGTTGAACTGCAGACGCTGCGGATTATTCAGCGGGCGGGCAATCCATTCGCCTTTACCGGTCCACATCGCCAGACGGTCGGAGTCATGGATCTGCGGATGGTAGGTATTGCACATGCGACGCTCATTGGTACCACAGCTGAACATGCTGGTCATCGGTGAGATGCCGATCTGACGGATCTCTTTACGGGCAAACAGGTGGTTTTCTACTTCCATCACCACACGTTTCTCTTCGCAGTGGATGATGAACTTATAGGCACCGGTAAGGCTGGCACCATCCAGCAGGGCGTAACAGGTGAAGGTGGTATCTTCCGCCTTTGGCGTTTCAAACCAGAAGGCAGTGAAGTCCGGAAACTCTTCCTGACCGTTGCTGAAAGTGTTAATCGCCACACCACGCGCCGAGAGACCGTACTGGAAGGTATCGTCCACGGCACGGAAGTAGCTTGCGCCGAGGAAAGAGACGATGTCGCGACGGGTCAGCTCCGGCTTTTTAAAGGCGCGGAAACCGGCGAAGCCGAGGTCAGTTTTGCCCTCCAGCTGCTTTGTATCAACGTGCGCATTGTTGTAGTTGAACAGCTCGGGGCGGAAATGAATCTCGCGCGCCTCGCGGCTTGCGCCATCAACAGAGAACATACGGATGCGACGCTTAAAGCCCATACCGACATGGAAGAACTGCACATCCAGCTGACGGTCGGGCAGGTTATTCCACAGCGAGTGGTTAGCGTCATACTGAATTTCGTTGTACGCCTGCGGGGTCAGTGTAGCCAGCGTCTCCGGCAACGCGCCTGGCGCACCGCCCCAGGGTTTTTTCGCCAGCGCGGCCGCATTTTTCTTCAGTACGTCAAAATCGAAGCGTACGGCGGTGCCGTCAGCAATGCCATCTTCTGCCCATGCTGATTGCGCAAACAGCGTTGACAGGCCGGTCATGCCGCTGACGGCGGAGAAGGCCATTGACGCTTTCATAAACATTCTTCGATTCATGCCAGAGATCATTCCTTAGCTGTTCGAGGGTGTCGTGACTGTCGTGCAAAATGCACTTTCATGGCCCGATAATCACAGGCAACAGAGGGGTACGACAGTAGGGTTACTGGAAAATTCAGTCCCGACAAAATTTATCAGATTAATCAAAGAAGCGAAGCGAAATTCGGTGGTTGCCGTGGCGTCTTACATTTCTTTGCGCAGCGAAACGGCGCACCGCCTGAACTGAGCAACTTTAGCAGATGAAAAATCAGGTGATTCCTGGAACAGGAAAACAGCAGAGCGCCAGATTATGACTATAGTTAATGAACTGCTTTGCAATTCACACGGAGGAAATGATGGTAAATCAGACAAATCAATTCGAATCGGGCCTCGATGACGATATTGCGTTACTGACCGAAACCCTTGAAGAAGTGCTTAAGGCATCAGGCGATCCGGCCGATCAGAAGTATATTGAGCTAAAAAGCAAAGCTGAACAGGCGCTGAACGATGTGAAATCCCGTGTCAGCCAGGCGTCAGATAGTTACTACTATCGCGCTAAACAGGCGGCTTACCGCGCTGACGATTACGTGCATGAAAAACCGTGGCAGGGCGTCGGCATTGGTGCAACTGCCGGTCTGGTGCTTGGTCTGCTGCTGGCGCGTCGCTAATCGCGACCTGCTCACACAGTTGTAGCAGACAAACGTAGTAAAAAACGGCGGGGAAATCCCGCCGTTTTTGTGGGTCTCTCACTATCCTGAATACTCTCATCTGAGTCATACAATCCTGCTCCACCCTCTGACTTTCAGGCGCTACGTGCTGCCTCCGCCG
Source organism: Pantoea sp. 22096 (assembly GCF_052045955.1). Lineage (NCBI taxonomy): Bacteria > Pseudomonadati > Pseudomonadota > Gammaproteobacteria > Enterobacterales > Erwiniaceae > Pantoea > Pantoea sp. 22096. Next base: position 323,525 of record NZ_JBQEPW010000001.1, read on the forward strand.
CAACAATCATAATCGCGGGTAATGCCGATTGTGTTTCCCGGGCGGACTTCATACAGTGAAGCAAACGTGAAAAGGAGGATCCGATGTGATTAGAGTAGAGATGCTGTCAACCGGGGATGAGGTGCTGCATGGCCAAATCGTCGACACCAATGCAGCCTGGCTGGCGGATACGTTGTTCCAGCAGGGTTTACCTATGACCAGTCGCACCACGGTAGGCGATTCACTCGAGTCGCTGATCGCCACGCTGCAGGCGCGCAGTCATGAGGCCGATGTGCTGATAGTCAATGGCGGCCTGGGGCCAACCAGTGACGATCTCAGCGCGCTGGCTGCCGCGCATGCCTGTGGCGTAGAACTGGCAATGCAGCAGGACTGGCTGGAACAGATGGAAGCCTGGTTCGCCAGTCGCGGACGGATAATGGCGGCCAGCAATCACAAACAGGCTGAAATTCCGGCCAATGCGGAGCTGATTGATAATCCCGTCGGAACCGCCTGTGGTTTTGCCCTGCAACTTAATCGCTGCTGGATGTTCTTCACGCCTGGCGTGCCGTCTGAATTTAAAGTGATGGTGGAGCAGCAGATCATTCCCCGTCTGAAAGCCAAATTCTCGCCCCCCGAGCCGCCGGTTTGCCTGCGACTGACGACCTTTGGTCGCGGTGAAAGCGATATTGCCGCTGAACTGGAGCCGCTGGCGTTGCCGGAAGGCGTGGTGATGGGGTATCGCTCATCGATGCCGATTATTGAGATCAAACTTACCGGCCCGGCCAGTCAGCGGGTAGCGATGGAGCAGGTGTGGCAGCAGGTGCGTCTGCTGCTGGCGGAGTGCACCATTTTTGAAGGCACCGAAGGTCTGCCCGCCCTGCTGGCCCGCGAGCTGGAGCAGCGCGGTGAACAACTGGCAGTCAGCGAGCAAAACACCGCCGGTCTGCTTTACTGGCAGCTGGCTACCGCCAGCGTGCCGTTGCGTGGTGCTGACATTCTGCCACCACAGCAGGAGACGCTGGAGCAACAGGTGAACCGCACCCGTGATTTTGCCGCGCAGCAGCAGGCAGCGCTGGCACTCTCTGTTGGCAGCCTTGAGCAGGAGGAGATTTCGGTGGCGCTGCATACGCCGGATGGCAGCTTTGGTCAGCGCGTGAAGTTCAGTACCGGTCGCCATAATCTGGAGACGCGGCAGAAGGTGGTGGCAATGATGGCGATGAACATGCTGCGCCGCTGGTTACACGGCAGCGAAGTGAGCACCGGTCACGGCTGGATTGATGTGGTTGAAACTGTCAGACAGTAATATCAGTGAAAATAAAACGGGCGCCTGAGGCGCCCGTCTTGTATGTGACTGCGAATTAACCCCATACAGCGTCATTCTCGCAGCAATAAATTAGCTCAAAGCGCAGGGAACACGGGCAGAGGAGGAAAGCGTCCCGCGCCTGGGACTAAAACGCCGGGAGCGTTTTTGAACAACGCAACGCGTTGGTCCGGCTACGGGCGCACCTCAGGGATGAGGTGCGTACTAAAAACGCCGGGAGCGTTTTTGAACAACGCAACGCGTTGGCCCGTTTACGGGCGCACCTCAGGGATGAGGTGCGTACTAAAAACGCCGGGAGCGTTTTTGAACAACGCAACGCGTTGGCCCGGCTACGGGCGCACCTCAGGGATGAGGTGCGTAATCGCGCGGGACGAGCTGTCAGGGATGACGCTTTTTGCGTCTTTCCGATCTGACCGTGTTCCCTAAGCTGACTCGATCTCACAGCAAATCAAGCCAGACTTATTCCACCTCAGTTATAACTCCAGCTCAATCTCGCCTTTGGCTTTGCAGCAGCAGGGCAGGATCTCATCCTGCTGCACAAAGGCCAGCGGCCGCTGTGGATAATGCACTTCGCCTTTCAGCAGCCGCATCCGGCAGGAGCCGCAGTAACCTTCGCGGCACTGAAACTCCACGCAGAGATTGTTGGCTTCCAGCAGCGTCAGCAGATTGGTATGCTCGTCTGTGCATTCCAGCCGGGTGCCGGAACTGCGCAGAATAACAACGTCACGGCTCATGATTAAAGCTGGAAGTCGTCGAAGTCGTTAGCGCCCACTTCAGAGTCGATCTGACCGACCAGGTAAGAGCTCACTTCCACTTCCTGCGGCGCGACCTGAACGTTGTCAGACACCAGCCACGAGTTGATCCAGGGAATCGGGTTAGAGCGCGTCTGGAAGGGCAGTTCAAGACCCACCGCCTGCATACGGATATTGGTGATGTACTCAATATACTGGCAGAGAATGTCTTTGTTCAGGCCGATCATAGAGCCGCCGCTGAACAGATATTCTGCCCACTCTTTCTCCTGCAGCGCCGCCTTCTTAAACAGCTCGAAGCACTCTTCACGGCACTCTGCTGCAATCTCTTTCATCTCTGGATCGTCTTCACCGCTGCGCAGCAGGTTCAGCATATGCTGAGTGCCGGTCAGGTGCAGCGCTTCATCGCGAGCAATCAGTTTGATGATTTTGGCGTTACCTTCCATCAGCTCACGCTCAGCAAAAGCGAATGAACAGGCGAAGCTGACATAGAAACGGATTGCTTCCAGCGCATTGACGCTCATCAGGCAAATATAGAGCTGCTTCTTCAGGGCGCGCAGGCTGACCACAACCTGCTTGCCGTTGACCTGATGCGTGCCTTCGCCCAGCTGATGCCAGTAGTTGGTCATCTCAATCAGGTCGTCGTAATAACGTGAGATATCCTGGGCACGCGCCAGAATCTGTTCATTGGTAACGATATCGTCAAACACTACCGCCGGATCGTTAACGATGTTACGGATGATATGGGTGTATGAACGAGAGTGAATCGTCTCAGAGAACGCCCAGGTTTCAATCCAGGTTTCCAGCTCAGGAATTGAAATCAGCGGCAGCAGGGCAACGTTCGGGCTGCGACCCTGAATCGAATCCAGCAGCGTCTGATACTTCAGGTTGCTGATGAAGATATGCTTTTCGTGATCCGGCAGTGCCTGGTAGTCGATACGGTCGCGTGAGACATCCACCTCTTCCGGACGCCAGAAGAAGGAGAGCTGCTTTTCGATCAGCTTTTCAAAGATGTCATATTTCTGCTGATCGAAGCGCGCCACGTTGACGGACTGACCGAAAAACATCGGCTCTTTCAGCTGATCATTTTTGTTCTGTGAGAAAGTAGAGTAAGCCATAAAAGTTGTCCAAAAGTAGACGAAGCCAGGCCTCGTGAAATGAATGAGGCGGGAGAGTCTCCCGCCTGACCATTAGATCTTACAGGCGCCGCTCTCGCAGCCATCATCCTGGATAGAAGGTGCCAGGTCATCCTGCGCATCTTCCGCACCGTCACGGGTGTTCTGATAGTAGAGCGTTTTCACGCCGAACTTGTACGCCGTCAGCAGATCTTTCAGCAGCTGTTTCATCGGCACTTTACCGTTGGCAAAGCGTGACGGATCGTAGTTGGTGTTGGACGAAATGGCCTGGTCGATGAATTTCTGCATCAGACCCACCAGTTGCAGGTAGCCATCGTTGTTAGGCATTTCCCACAGCAGCTCGTACTGATCTTTGAGACGCTCGTACTCCGGCACCACCTGACGCAGGATGCCATCTTTTGATGCTTTGATGCTGATGTGGCCACGTGGCGGCTCAATGCCATTGGTGGCATTGGAGATCTGCGACGAGGTTTCAGACGGCATCAGCGCGGACAGGGTCGAGTTGCGCAGGCCGTGCGTCTTGATCTCTTCACGCAGGCTCTCCCAGTCGAGATGCAGCGGTTCGTTGCTGATCCCGTCCAGGTCTTTCTTATAGGTATCGATCGGCAGAATGCCCTGTGCATAGGTGGTTTCATTGAACCACGGGCAGGCACCTTGCTCTTTCGCCAGCTCGTTTGACGCTTTCAGCAGGTAGTACTGAATCGCTTCAAACGTTTTGTGGGTCAGGCCATTAGCGCTGCCATCGGAGTAGCGCACACCGTGCTTCGCCAGATAGTAAGCGTAGTTGATGACGCCAATGCCCAGGGTACGACGACCCATGGCACCACGCTGTGCAGCCGGAATCGGGTAATCCTGATAATCGAGCAGGGCATCAAGGGCACGCACCGCCAGGGTAGCCAGCTCTTCCAAATCGTCGAGGCTTTCAATGGCGCCAAGGTTGAACGCAGAGAGCGTACACAGGGCGATCTCACCGTTTTCGTCGTTAACATCTTCCAGCGGTTTGGTCGGCAGGGCGATTTCCAGGCAGAGGTTAGACTGGCGAACCGGCGCGATGCGCGGATCAAACGGGCTGTGAGTGTTGCAGTGATCGACGTTCTGAATGTAGATACGGCCAGTTGAAGCACGTTCCTGCATCATCAGCGAGAAGAGATCGACCGCTTTAACACGCTGCTGACGGATGCTCTTATCCTGCTCATATTTGGTGTAAAGGCGCTCAAACTCATCCTGATCGGCGAAGAACGCGTCATACAGGCCAGGCACGTCAGACGGGCTGAACAGGGTGATGTCTTCGCCTTTCAGCAGGCGCTGATACATCAGCTTGTTGAGCTGAACGCCATAGTCCATGTGACGCACGCGGTTACCTTCAACACCACGGTTGTTTTTCAGCACCAGCAGACTTTCGATTTCGAGATGCCACATCGGGTAGAACAGCGTCGCTGCGCCGCCACGTACGCCGCCCTGAGAACAGGACTTCACTGCGGTCTGAAAATGCTTATAGAACGGAATACAGCCGGTGTGGAACGCTTCACCGCCGCGAATCGGGCTGCCCAGCGCACGGATACGACCGGCGTTGATGCCGATACCGGCACGCTGAGAGACATATTTCACAATTGCACTGGAGGTGGCGTTGATGGAGTCCAGGCTGTCGCCGCACTCGATCAGCACACAGGAACTGAACTGACGCGTCGGGGTACGCACGCCCGACATGATTGGCGTCGGCAGTGAGATTTTAAACGTGGAGATCGCATCATAGAAACGCTTGATGTAATCCATACGCGTGTCGCGCGGATAGCCAGAGAAGAGGCAGGCAGCGACCAGAATGTAGAGGAACTGCGCGCTCTCGTAAATTTCACCCGAGACGCGGTTCTGGACCAGATATTTGCCTTCCAGCTGCTTTACCGCTGCGTAGGAGAAGTTCATGTCACGCCAGTGGTCGAGAAACTCGTCCATCTGCGCGAACTCTTCCTGGCTGTAATCTTCCAGCAGGTGGCGATCATATTTGCCCATGTCGACCATCTTAACGACCTGGTCATAAAGCTTCGGCGGCTCAAACTGACCATACGCTTTTTTACGCAGGTGGAAGATTGCCAGGCGGGCAGCCAGGTACTGATAGTCAGGGGCATCGCGAGAGATGAGGTCTGCTGCGGCCTTGATGATGGTCTCATGAATGTCAGAGGTTCTGATGCCATCATAGAACTGAATGTGGGAGCGCAGCTCCACCTGTGACACTGAGACGTTGTTCAGCCCTTCAGCTGCCCAGTCCAGCACACGGTGAATTTTGTCGAGATCAATGCGCTCCTGGCGGCCATCGCGTTTAGTAACGAGCAGACTCTGGTTCATGTCGCGTTTTTACCTTTGCGTGAGTATCCAAAAATTAAAAGAAATCCCGGTTTATACACAGCCTATTCATTGTGAATAATGTGTGGATAAACACTACATCTAGGGGGTGATGAGAAAAGTCATAACTACATGGGGGCATATTTTAGTATTTTACGGCCGCTTAACAAGAGCAAAAAATGATGGCTGGAGGGGTTGTAATTCTTGCGAAATTTCTTAGCCCACGCCTTGTAAGGCCTGGCAACATGTCAACCAGATCACACTTTTTTTTCTAACTTTGATCGGACGCGTATTTCTTATTCAATCCTCCCTTTTCGGCCCTGCAGGGGAGGAAAAAAAGCGAAAAGAGACTACGTGCATGGGCCGTTGCAAGATGACGCGGACTGAAATCTGAGGCAGAAGAGAGTGGGTGAGACGTAACCCACTGGCAGATAACACTATGCCTCTGTTGCGGTTGGTTCCGGCGGCAGCAGGCGATGAAAAGCAGAAAGGGAAGGACAAGCCCGCCCTGATTCAGGCGGGCCGATCACTTATACGGCGCGGTGCGTGTGCACCATATAATTCACGTCAGTGCCGGGGGCCAGTTTGAAGCGATTGGTCAGCGGATTGTAGTGCAGGCCGATAATGTTACGTTCACGCAGCGTCGTTTCATCCACCCAGCCCAGCAGTTCGGAAGGACGGATAAACTTCTTCACGTCATGGGTGCCGCGCGGCAGCATGCGGAGCACATATTCCGCGCCAAAGATCGCCAGTAGCCAGGCTTTGGGATTGCGGTTCAGCGTAGAGAAAAAGACTTCGCCGCCGGGTTTGACCAGTTTCGCACAGGCGTGAATCACCGAGCGGGGATCCGGCACGTGCTCCAGCATCTCCATGCAGGTCACCACATCATATTTCCCTGCGTTCTGCTCCGCATGCTCTTCAACGGTCTGCTGAACGTAGTCCAGCGTGACGCCGCTCTCCAGAGCGTGCAGACGCGCCACGGCCAGTGGTTCGGCACCCATATCCAGACCGGTCACAACTGCGCCTTCACGCGCCATGCTTTCGGATAAAATGCCGCCGCCGCATCCAACGTCGAGCACGGTTTTACCGAACAGGCCATTGCTGCGCTGCGCGATGTAGCCCAGGCGCAGGGGGTTGATACGGTGCAACGGTTTAAATTCACCCTCCAGATCCCACCAGCGTGAGGCAACGGCCTCAAACTTGGCAATTTCCTGCGCATCGACGTTATGCTGATGATTCTGCGGTTGTGCATTCATTGAATCGTAACTCCTGACAAAATGTGCCCACAGTATAAACGCTTAACCGCAGTTGGCACACCTTTCAGGGGCAATGAAAAGCAGGGGAAATCGGTGGTTAACGTTCACCAGAGCATTGCAGTGTGATATACTTTCGCACCTTTAAAATCCGGGATTAAGTAGAGGGATAGCGGCTCCATGAGCGACCTTGCGAGAGAAATTACACCGGTCAATATCGAAGAAGAATTAAAGAATTCTTACCTCGGTTACGCCATGTCGGTCATCGTTGGCCGAGCTTTACCCGATGTGCGTGATGGCCTGAAGCCGGTTCACCGTCGCGTACTCTATGCGATGAGCGTACTGGGTAACGACTGGAACAAACCCTATAAAAAATCTGCCCGCGTCGTCGGTGACGTTATCGGTAAATATCACCCGCATGGTGATTCCGCCGTTTACGACACCATTGTACGTATGGCCCAGCCTTTCTCCCTGCGTTACATGCTGGTGGACGGACAAGGCAACTTCGGTTCCATCGACGGCGACTCCGCTGCAGCGATGCGTTATACCGAAATTCGCATGTCGAAAATCGCCCACGACCTGTTAGCTGACCTGGAAAAAGAGACCGTCGATTTCGTACCGAACTATGACGGCACTGAGCAGATCCCTGAAGTTCTGCCGACCAAAATCCCTAACCTGCTGGTGAACGGTTCTTCCGGTATCGCCGTGGGTATGGCAACCAACATTCCACCGCACAACCTGCGTGAAGTGATTAACGGCTGCCTGGCGTACATTGAAGATGAGAACATCAGCATTGAAGCGCTGATGGAGCACATTCCGGGGCCTGATTTCCCGACCGCCGCCATCATCAATGGTCGCCGTGGCATCGAAGAAGCGTACCGCACCGGACGCGGCAAGATTTACATTCGCGCACGTGGCGAAGTGGAAGCCGATGCGAAAACGGGCCGCGAGACCATCATCATTCACGAGCTGCCGTATCAGGTGAACAAAGCACGCCTGATTGAGAAGATTGCGGAGCTGGTGAAAGAGAAGCGTGTCGAAGGCATCAGCGCACTGCGCGATGAGTCTGATAAAGACGGCATGCGCATCGTGATTGAAATCAAGCGTGATGCGGTCGGCGAAGTGGTGCTGAATAATCTCTATTCACTGACCCAGTTGCAGACATCGTTTGGCATCAATATGGTGGCGCTGCATCAGGGCCAGCCGAAGATTATGGCGCTGAAGGAAATTCTGGATGCCTTTGTTCGCCATCGTCGTGAAGTCGTAACGCGTCGTACCATCTTTGAACTGCGTAAAGCCCGTGACCGCGCGCATATCCTGGAAGGTCTGGCGATTGCGCTGGCGAATATCGATCCAATTATCGAGCTGATTCGTCGTGCACCAAACCCGGCAGAAGCGAAAGCGGGTCTGATTGCACAGGCGTGGGATCTGGGTAACGTGTCAGCGATGCTGGAGCGTGCCGGTGATGACGCCGCGCGTCCCGAGTGGCTGGATCCGCAGTACGGCATCCGTGATGGTCAGTACTATCTGACCGAGCAGCAGGCTCAGGCGATTCTGGATCTGCGTCTGCAGAAACTGACCGGCCTTGAGCACGAGAAGCTGCTGGATGAGTATAAGGCACTGCTGGAGCAGATCGCTGAGTTGCTGCACATTCTGTCGAGCGCTGAGCGTCTGATGGAAGTGATCCGCGAAGAGCTGGAGCTGATGCGCGATCAGTTTGGCGACGATCGTCGTACAGAGATCACCGCAAATACCGCCGATATTAACATCGAAGACCTGATCAATCAGGAAGATGTTGTGGTGACATTGTCGCATCAGGGCTATGTGAAGTATCAGCCGCTGACCGACTATGAAGCGCAGCGTCGTGGTGGTAAAGGCAAGTCAGCCGCACGTATCAAAGAAGAGGACTTCATTGATCGTCTGCTGGTGGCGAATACCCATGACACGATTCTTTGCTTCTCAAGCCGTGGCCGTCTCTACTGGATGAAGGTTTATCAGCTGCCGGAAGCCAGTCGCGGCGCACGTGGACGTCCAATCGTCAATCTGCTGCCGCTGGAAGCCAACGAGCGCATTACGGCGATTCTGCCGGTACGTGAGTATACCGAAGGCTTCAATATCTTTATGGCGACCGCGCTGGGTACCGTGAAGAAGACTGCGCTGAAAGAGTTCAGTCGTCCGCGTAGCGCCGGCATTATTGCCGTGAATCTGCGTGATGACGATGAGCTGATCGGTGTGGCGCTGACCAACGGTAATGACGAAGCGATGCTGTTCTCAGCGGCCGGTAAAGTGGTGCGCTTCGCAGAAACCGCAGTTCGTGCCATGGGTCGTACCGCTTCTGGCGTGCGCGGCATCAGGCTGGCTGAAGGCGATCGTGTCGTGTCGTTGATTGTGCCGCGTGAAGAGGGTGCCATTATGACCGTAACGCAGAATGGTTACGGTAAGCGGACTGCCAACAGCGAATACCCGACCAAGTCGCGTGCGACGCAGGGTGTTATTTCAATCAAAGTGACTGAACGTAATGGTCCGGTAATTGGCGCGGTTCAGGTTGTCGATGGCGATCAGATTATGATGATCACCGATGCCGGTACGCTGGTGCGTACTCGCGTTTCAGAAGTGAGCGTCGTGGGTCGTAATACCCAGGGTGTGATCCTGATTCGTACCGCAGAGGATGAGAACGTAGTCGCTCTGCAGCGTGTTGCCGAGCCGGTTGAAGAAGAAGAGCTGGATTCAATCGACGGCAGCGTGGCGGAAGGCGAAGATGATATTGCGCCGGAAGCTGAGATTGACGATGAAGAGATTGCACCGGAAGCGGATGCAGAAGACGAAGACGACGCAGCTGAAGACGAAGAGTAATTTGTCTGACGTGAGCTGAGGTTCGTTGCAGAAACGGCAGGTCAGGGGAAACCCGGCCTGCCGTTTTTTTGTGTGTGATGGACAGATTGCAGGGGCAGAGAGTTTATGGCGGGTGGCTGGGAGCTGATGGCTGTGAGTCGGGAGCCGTCGCAATGCCTGCTGTGCCCGATCGCAAAGGATTCCCGCATCCCTGCGGATCGGCCACGCCATCCCTGCCGTGGACACGTTGCTCTTCGGGCACAGCAGGCTTTTTTGTTGGGATTTGGGTGTCGCTTTGAGGGGATGGGCGGGGTGAGATGTGGGGCGGGCACATGGCTGGTGGCTATGAGTCGGGAGCGGTCGCAATGCCCGATCGCAAAGGATTCCCGCATCCCTGCGGATCGTCCACACCATCCGTGGCGTGGACGCTTTGCTCTTCGGGCACAGCAGGCCTTTCTTATTGGGGTTGTGGTGTCGCTTTGAGGAGATGCAGATGGCGCTTTGGCTGTCTTAAAAGATTCCCAAACCTTCCGCTAAGCCTGCGGCTGGCTGGCTTTTTTCGCCCGATAAAGCTAGTGTATGGGCATTAAAAATCGATGATGCGACTAACCTTGCCAACTGCGAGTTACCTTTGAAATATCCTGTCTCTTTCCGCACTACGCTTCGCATCTCGCGCTATCTTTTTCGCGCGCTGGCGCTGCTAATCTGGACGCTGGGTGCCGTTCTGACAGCGTTTTACATCATCAGCGTACTGCACAATAAAGAGACGCAGGTCCGGCAGGAGTTCGCCAGCAACTACGGCACGATACAGTGGTATGTGCGCCATTCGGCGGACATGATGCGTGAGCTGAAGTACATCACTGAAAACCGCTTAACCAACGCCAGCAGTGGTCTGGATGTGCTGACCGGCATGATGCCAGGTAAAGCCACCCAGCCGCAGTATACGCCGCTGTTCTCGGATGGCGACTGCACCTCAATGAGCAATACCTGGCGCAATTCGCTCGATTCACTCAGCTACTACATCAATTACTGGAAAAGTAACTTCGCCTCATCGTATGAACTGAATCGGGTGTTCTTTATCGGTGGCGAGAGCCAGTGTCTGGCCGACTTTACCATTGGCAGCAGTAATGCCGATCGGGAACGCAGCCTGAAATCGCTGCGTGAGAATGTGCTCCGCTATCGCAATAGCAGTGAGGAGGATCGCCGCAATCCGATGTACTGGATCAACAGCAGTGCTCAGCCCGGTGTCGGCACCTTCTATATGGTGGTGCCGGTTTACGTCGCCAACAAGTTACAGGCGCTGCTGGGTGTTGAGCAGAATATCCGCCTGGATGAGTTTATTCAGCCGGGTAGCCTGCCGGTCATTGCGTCCATTACCGATGAAAATTATCGTCCACTGCTTAACTCGCGGCGCGGCGGGCTGGGCTTCTCGCTCGATAATCTGCCGGATGATAAAACCTGGTTCGGTTATCTGAATGGGTATCGTCAGCTGGTGCTGAAGAAACCGCTGCCGCCGTCCGACCTTAATGTGGTCTGGTCGATACCCACCGATGTGATGGTGGATCAGCTCAAGCTGATGATCATTAATGCGCTGCTGCTCAATATTTTCAGTGCGGTGATCCTGTTTACGCTTGCCTGGGTATTTGAGCGGCGGATGTTCCTGCCGGCGGAGGAGAATGCGCACCGGCTGGAAGAGCATGAGCAGTTTAACCGTAAGATTGTTGCTTCTGCGCCGGTCGGGATCTGTATTTTACGCACCAGCGACGGCACCAATATTCTGAGTAACGAACTGGCGCATAACTATCTGACGTTGCTGACGCAGGAAGATCGTCTGAAGCTGAATGAGATAATCGGCGGACAGCAGGTCAATTTTGTCGATGTGCTGACCGGCAGTAATACCAACCTGCAAATCAGCTTTGTGCATTCGCGTTATCGTAATGAGAACGTGGCGATTTGCGTGCTGGTCGATGTCTCAGCGCGTGTGCGGATGGAGCAGTCTCTGCAGGAGATGGCTCACGCGGCAGAGCAGGCGAGCCAGTCAAAATCGATGTTCCTTGCTACCGTCAGTCACGAACTGCGCACGCCGCTGTATGGCATTATCGGTAACCTCGACCTGTTACAGACCAAAGAGCTGCCCAGCGGCATCGACTCGCTGGTGACGGCGATGAACAACTCCTCCAGCCTGCTGCTGAAGATCATCAGCGATATTCTCGACTTCTCGAAAATTGAGTCCGAGCAGTTGAAAATCGAGCCGCGTCCGTTTGCCCCACGTGAAATCGTGACCCACATCGTCGGCAACTATCTGTCGCTGGTGGTGAAGAAGCGGCTGACGCTCTACTGCTTCATCGAACATGACGTGCCACAGGTGCTGGACGGCGATCCGCTGCGTCTGCAGCAGGTGATCTCGAACCTGCTGAATAACGCGATTAAGTTTACGCACACCGGTTGTATTATCCTGCATGCCTGGGTTGCGGAGGGCTATCTGGCCTTCCGCGTCCGGGATACCGGGGTCGGCATCCCGGCGAAGGAGCTGCCGCGCCTGTTTGATCCCTTCTTCCAGGTGGGAAATGGCGTGCAGCGTAATTTCCAGGGCACGGGGCTGGGACTGGCGATCTGTGAAAAGCTGATCAACATGATGGATGGTGACATCGAGGTCGACTCAGAGCCGGGCATGGGCAGCCAGTTCATTGTCCGTATTCCGATCTACAAAGGACAGAAGCCGTCGCTGATGCTGCTGGAGGGTTTGCAGGATAAGAAAATCTGGCTGGCGATGCGCAATGACTATCTGGCGCAATTTGTTACCCGCCAGATTCAGCAGCAGGGCATTGAGGTTGCGGAGTATAACGGTAAGCCGGGTCACGACGATGTGGTGATGACCGATTACGAACTGGAAATCGACTTACCGCTGCGGGCGCTGATCACCTTTGACGGATCGCATGTGGATATGCCGCGTGAACGTCAGCCGGGGCGCTGGATCCACTCGACAGCCACGCTGCACGAGGTGCCGGCTCTTCTGGCGCGCATCTATCGTATTTCGCTGGGCCACGATACAGCGGATGCGTTGCTGCTTGCCGCGCCGGTCGAAGAGAAAGTGCATAACGATGACATCATGGTGCTGATTGTTGATGACCATCCGATTAACCGCATGCTGCTATCGGAACAGCTTGGCACGCTGGGCTATCAGGTCAAAACCGCGCAGGATGGCGTGGATGCGCTTAACGTGCTGAGTCGTAATGAAATCGACATCGTGCTGACGGACGTGAACATGCCAAACATGGATGGTTATCGCCTGACGCAGCGGTTGCGTCAGCTGGGCCATCTCTTCCCGGTGGTGGGCGTGACGGCGAATGCGCTGGCGGAAGAGAAACAGCGTTGTATGGATGCGGGTATGGATAACTGTCTGTCGAAACCGGTGACGCTGGATGTGCTGAAGGTGACGCTGGCAATCTATGCTGATCGGGTGCGTAAAACGCGGCCAGGATAAAGCAGGATAGGGCAGGAGAAGAGGCGGTACAGACTGCACCGCCTCAGACGTAACTTAGTCTCTTTCGACCTGACTCTGGCTGACAGACGACAGGTAGTTCAGCAGCGCGATATCATTATCCACGCCCAGTTTCATCATTGCTGATTTCTTCTGGCTACTGATGGTTTTGATACTGCGGTTCAGTTTCTTGGCGATTTCGGTCACCAGGAAACCTTCTGCGAACAGACGCAGTACTTCGCTCTCTTTCGGTGACAGGCGTTTGTCGCCATAACCACCTGCGCTGATCTTCTCCAGCAGCTTCGCAACGCTTTCCGGCGTATATTTCTTGCCTTTCTGCAGTGCAGCCAGTGCTTTTGGTAAATCGGTAGGCGCGCCCTGTTTCAGGACAATCCCTTCGATATCGAGATCCAGCACAGAACTCAGAATCGCCGGGTTATTGTTCATGGTCAGAACAATAATCGACAGATCCGGATAGTGACGTTTAATATATTTAATCAGCGTAATGCCATCGCCATACTTCTCACCTGGCATAGAGAGGTCGGTGATCAGGACGTTAGCATCAAGCTTGGACAGATTATTGATCAGTGCTGTTGAGTCTTCGAACTCACCTACAACGTTGACCCATTCAATTTGTTCCAGAGACTTTCGGATACCGAAAAGGACAATTGGATGGTCATCGGCAATAATTACGTTTAAGTTATTCATCTTATTGGTTACCTTGCTGCAGCAGTTGATTGACGTAAGCGTCAATATCACTGGTGGTATTTGTAATGTTTGAATCGTCACACGCTTTAATGTGGTGTTCTAACTCTTCACAAAGCTGTTTGCCGGGAGTCAGATTGAGCATGGCAAACACGCCCTTTAGGCGATGCGCTGTCTGAGCAAGCGAGGCGTAGTCCTTTTCCGCTGACTCAGTATACAGTCTCTTCACATCAACCGGTACTGTCTCCGTAAACAGCTGGAAATAGCCACCGCTCATCAATGGCGTGGCCGTGTCGTCTTCCATGTCATTATCCATCACATCATGCGACAGTTGCTTCTCAATCAGGGCCAGTAAGGCATCGAGCATCGCATTACTGAGATTGAAATTGACCCGATACTGCTGGTCGTTCAGTGCATGATGACCCAGCTCATCTTCCGCCAGCAGCAGTGCCCAGCCGCTAAGCTTTGCGGGATCGTCGGTCACCAGCACATCGTGATCCTGACCGGAAATGCGCTCATCGGGCGTCAGACAACGCGCGCCCCAGTTTTCCAGATGGCGGCAGACGATTTTATGTACGTCCTCCACGGTGATCTCCACCAGCGCGGTCACACCATCCAGAATCTTCTCCTCTTCTTCTTCGCGCTTCTCTTCCAGCACCAGCGGCAGCTGCATGTTGTAGCGCGTGCCGATATCCGCTTTTGCCACGATATCGAGACTGCCACCCATCTGCTTGCAGAGCTGCTTACACAGGAAGAACGCCATGCCGGAAGCCTGTCCGTAGCGATCCTGACTGGTATCGCCCAGGAACGGGAAGTCGACATTCGCCAGCTCATCCACCGTCAGACCCGCACCGGTGTCCACCAGTTCGATGATCACTCTATCGGCCTGTTTGTCCGCAGCCTTAACTTCCAGGGTGATTTTTCCCCAGCGGGTGGTGGTCAGAGCATAGTGCATCAGCGTGGTCAGCACTTTGCGCAGTGCGCGACGGTCGCCAAATCGCGTCTCGTCATTCGCCAGATGATTATTCACCACCAGCGACAGTCCTTTGCGACGCATCAGCGGCAGGCTTTCCAGTGCGATTTCGTCCAGCAGCTCCTGCAGGTTAAAGACGGTCGCATCCGGTGACCAGTCATGCGCCTCAAGCCGGTTGAGCAGCACGATATCATCTACCAGTCGCGCCAGTCCCTGGCTCTCATCGAGCAGGTCCAGCACGGTCTCATCGGCATCACGCTGGCTGAGCTGCACCAGCTGCGTCACCATCTTCTCCAGAGGCTGATTCAGTGCATGGCCCAGATTGTGCAGCAGCTGCTGACGCATCTGATGATTGCGATCCAGCACCTGCTGCGCTTTCTGCAGTTTCTTATTCACCAGCAGCTCACGATCCTGGTCACGCATCATAAACAGCTGAGTATGTGGCGACAGCACGCTGCGGGCGTGGCGAATCTCATACACTTCGTTATTGATAGTGGCCTGCAGCACGCCCTGATGCTGGTCGGACATATTAATAATCTTCTGCAGATTGAGATGCGGCAAGAGATGTTCAGCAATCTTATTGCTCAGCAGGGTGCGGTTGCTGGCAAAGTCATACACCAGCAGGCCGACCGGCAGGCTGGCCACAATCTCTTCATTCAGTACCCGTAGCGAATCAAGTTCAGCGCTCTGATTCTCGCTGGGACGTAGCGACTGCTGGCGCAGCAGCACAATACCCGCCAGCGACAGCAGGAACAGCAGCAGGTTGATCAGCAGCGGCCAGAGCAGGTTGTGCAGGCTGTCGATAATCAGGCGGGTAATCGGCACCTGATAGACCAGTTGCAGCGACGTACTGGGCAGGGTGGCCGTAATCTCAATATTGGGATTAACCAGCGTGATGCGGGTGTTTTCCACCTCCTGCTGATCGGCTGTCGTGGCAGGCATTGAGCTGTCCTGACGCAGCTGGAAGTTTTCCAGCGGCATGTTCTGCGGAACAATATCGTTAACCGGCAGATCAAAGGCGACCACCGTGGCCAGATGGCCCGGCTGATTGAAGGTGGTGCGCAGCGTGAAATAGTGGTCGTTCTGGAAGGCGAGATGACGCAGCGGCGAGAAGCTCTCGCGTTCATCCAGCGCATTGGCCTGTTGCAGCATCTCCGCGCGGCGGCTATCTACCATTGAGCTGATAGCGCTCTCTTTATAGCGCGTCGCCATATCTTTCAGCGGCAGGGTCGAGATCATAATCAGGCTGTTGTCCTGACCATTTAAAAAGTACATCGACCAGGTGGGATTTTCTGCGCCCCACAGCGTGTCGAGATAGTTCGACATCCGCATGGTCATATCCAGCGTGCTGCTGTCGTGTGAGCCGAAAATCAGCGCCTCGGTTTTACGCCGGGTTTTTTCCAGGTAATAGACGTCAGGACGCAGCCGCGTCTCCTGCAGATTACTGCCGGGTGTTGCGCCTGCCGCACTGGTGGAGAGATTTTCATAGATCTGCCAGGTGGCAAAGCGGTAGGCGTCGATGCGCTTCTGCACGTCACGCGCCAGATCGTCCATCGCATAGCGTTTGCCAGTCAGCCAGGCATTGACCGAGTTATGCACCATAAAGCCCAGCGCCAGCAGCAGCACCAGATTGAAAACCACAAAAAAGCGGGTGACATTGCCGGAGGTCAGTGGAAACTTATACAACATAGCGTGTCAGGTACCTGAATTATCGCGCAACTTTTCGCGCACTGGCGGCTACCGCTAGCAGCAACAGCGCGATCATTAGAAATGCGCCGCTGAGGCTGATCCATTGCGAAATGAATCCGATTAAAGCCGGACCTGAGAGAATACCCGCATATCCCAGCATTGTCATGGCAGAAATCGCCAGGTTTGCAGGCATATCCTGTTGATTCCCGGCAGCATTGAACAACATCGGCACCGTATTGGATAAACCAAAGCCAACCAGCAGGAATGCCAGCAGGGCGATCTCCGGCCACGGCAGCCAGACGGCCAGCGTCATGCCCGCTGCGGCGGTCAGTGCGCCCGTCAGCATCACCGGATAGCGGCCAAAACGCTGGATGATCTTATCGCCGCTAAAACGGCCCAGCGTCATCGCCACCGAAAAGACCGCATAGCCCAGACCGGCGTAAGCGGGTGACATCGCCGGGTTCTGCAGCAACAGCAGCGCACCCCAGTCCAGCACTGCCCCTTCCGCCAGGAACAGGATAAAGCAGAGCAGGCCAAGAAATGCGACCCAGCCACGTGGGATCACCAGCCAGGGCTGATCGGGCTGGTGCAGACGCTGGCTCATTAACACCGGCAGTCGCCACAACAGCAGTAACAGCATTACGGCCATCACCACCAGGGTCGCGTGCAGCGGCGTAAATGAGCGGCTCAGCAACAGGCTCACCGTACCCGCACCGAGAATCCCGCCCAGACTGAAGAAGCCATGAAAGCCAGACATCATCGGCTTATCAGCAGCCTGCTCAACCTGTACCGCCTGATAATTCATCGCCACATCCAGCATGCCCAGACCGGCACCAAACAGCATTAGCGCCGCGGCCATTACCAGATGAGAGTCAGCCGTGGCCAGCAGCGGCATCATAAGCAGCACTAACAGCGTCGAGAAACCCATCACCCGACGGCAGCCAAAACGTGCCACCAGCGTGCCGGTCACCGGCATCGCGGCCAGCGAACCAATTCCCAGGCAAAGCAGTAACGCGCCTAAGGAGGCACCGCTGAGCTGCAGACGATCGCGGGCAAACGGCACCAGCGGTGCCCAGGCTGACATCCCCAAGCCATTAATCAGAAAGATAGTGCGCGTGCCCCAGTTCAGGCGGCTCTGATGCTTATGTTGTTGTGCAGCGTCCAGTGCAGTCATAGGTCAGATTCATCAAAGATAAAGCGGAAAAGTGTAGCTCTGGCCGCGAGTTCAGTGGCCGTTGCGCCTCTTATCAAAGTGGTGCAGCAACATCGTTTAAAGGGCAAAACCGGGAGTTTACCGACTTTTGCTGCGCCGCGAATTTTTTCCAGAACTTTCCTGGTATGACCACCACACTCGCGGCGTGACTTAACTCAAATTTCAAGACCAGTTTTCAACCACTTGCTGCCCAGCAAGACGGAACAGGACCAGTCATAAATGATGGCTGAATCGCATAATTAACAAATTTATTTTTCCGGTCTCAGGTTTTCTAAAGGGTGGTTTTTTAACCGTTTTTTATCATTCATGGAAACAGTCAGCAATAAATTGACATGAAAAACAAGGGCAAAGCACATTTTTTGAAAACTGAACTTCATCTGTGGCTAATGTAATCAAGATTAAATCATAATAAAATCTGTACATTTACGTTGATTTTTATCGCGGTTACGCTAAAAATCATCCTGTCAGAACTGTTACATTTCGCGTCAGTCTGTACAGCTAAATCTAACAATAATACCGCCACGCTTCGCTTTTCCAGGGGCGTGTGACGCACTTTTGTTTTGCCGTTTCTATATGCACCAGGTTGAGACGCCTTCTGTTGTTCAGAAGGTGAAACTATGTGTGAAGGCTATAAGCATAAAATAATTTTATGTTTATAGATTCAGTATATTAGCCAATCTGGTGGAATAGAGGTTACAAATGGCAGAACTCACGCAAGGCCGTGTAGACATTATCTCGCGCGAAAACGGCACACTCCTCTCACAGACCGCTGGCGGTTCGTCACAATCCATTAACCTCACCGAACCCAGCGTTGTGCGCATCAGCGGCACGCGCGACATGGTGACGCAGTTCGAGCGCCAGGGTAACGATCTGGTGCTGAAAATGCGAGACGGTAGCACGGTACGCTATCAGAAATTCTTCCTCGACGACGCCGATGGTCAGCACAGCGAACTGGTGTTCGATGATGGGGTCAATCCACCGGAACATGCGCTCTTTCCGCAGACTGCCGAGGGTGCTGAACTCGCCTCCAGTTCGGTGACGCCCACCTATGAATCACTCGACAGCGTAGAGCCACTGCTCCTGGCGGATAACACCAACACCTCAATGGGCGTGATAACAGCGGGCGGTCTGGGTGTGCTCGGCTTAGCCGGGCTGGCCGTTGGCATCGGCGGCGGTGGTGGTGGTGGCGGCAACGATGGCGGCACCGATCCCGGTACACCGGTTACGCCAGGGACACCTGCTATCACTCTGAATACATTCGCTGGCGACGATGTACTGGATAACGCAGAAAAAGCCACCGACCAGGTGCTGAGCGGCACCACCAGCAATGTTGAAGCGGGACAGATTGTCACTGTTACGCTGGGCGGCCAGACCTACAACGCTACCGTAGGTGCGGACGGCAGCTGGAGCGTTACGATCCCGGCAGCGGCGCTGGCGGGACTGGCTGCAGGCACCACCACCATCGATGTCAGCGTCACTAACACAGCAGGCACGGCGGCCACCGGCAGCCTGCCGATTACCGTCACCGCTGCCGATCCTGGTACGCCTGTGACGCCAGCTATCAGCCTGAACCCGTTTGCGGGCGACAACCTGCTGGATAACAGCGAAAAAACCACGCCACAAACGGTATCCGGCTCCACCAGCAATGTTGAGGCAGGTCAGATTGTTACCGTCACGCTGGGTGGTCAGACCTACAATGGCACCGTGGGTGCGGATGGCAGCTGGAGCGTTGCGATTCCGGCTGCGGCACTGGCAGGACTCGCGGCAGGCACCACCACCATCGGCGTCAGCGTCACGAATGCCGCAGGCACGGCGGCCACCGGCAGCCTGCCGATTACCGTCGCCGCCGCCGATCCTGGCACGCCAGCGACGCCGGTCATCAGCCTGAACCCGTTTGCGGGCGACAACCTGCTGGACAACAGCGAAAAAACCACGCCACAAACGCTGTCTGGCTCCACCGGTAACGTCGAAGCAGGACAGATTGTTACCGTGATACTGGGCGGCCAGAGCTACAGCGGCAGCGTAGCAGGCGACGGCAGCTGGAGCGTCACCGTGCCTGCCGATGCGCTGAGCGCGCTGGCCTCAGGCACCACCACCGTCACGGCAACGGTCACTAACCAGGCGGGAACCGCCGCCAGCGGCAGCCTGTCTCTTACCGTAGAGGCACCGCTGACGCAGCCGGGTACGCCGGTCATCACCATCGATCAGTTTGCCGGGGATGACATACTCAGCAATGCTGAGAAAAGCGGTGACCAGCTGCTGAGCGGCTCGACCACCAACGTCGAAGCCGGCCAGATTGTCACTATTACGCTGGGCGACCAGACCTATAGCGCGCTGGTGGATGCGCAGGGCAACTGGAGCATCACGCTGTCGCCTGCACAGCTGAATGCGCTGGCCGCCGGAACGGTTGCCATTTCGGCGGTCGTCACCAATCAGGCTGGCACTGAAGCCAGCGAAAACCGCGCCATCACCGTCGATACGCCGGTGGTTACGGGCCCGCCAGCGGTCACAGTGGATGACTTTACCGGTGACAATCAGCTGAGTAATGCGGAGAAAGCCGCTGACCAGATCGTGACCGGCAGCACCAGTAACATCGAACCCGGCCAGCGGGTGACGGTGACGCTGGGCGGTCAGACTTACAGCGGCAGCGTGGATGCGCAGGGCAACTGGAGCATCACATTGCCATCAGCGGCCCTGAGCGTACTGGCTGCTGGTGAAACAACCCTGACGGTTTCGGTCAGCAATGCTGCCGGTAACACCGTGACCGGCAGCCTGCCGATCAGCGTGGAAGCGCCAGTCACGCAGCCGGGCGAGCCGACCGTGACCATTGGTCAGTTTGCCGGTGATGACATTCTCAGCAACGATGAAAAAGGGACGGCACAGACCCTCTCCGGCACGACCACCAATATCGAAGCGGGCCAGACGGTAACCGTTACCCTGGGGGGGCAGACTTATCCCGGCACCGTCGATGGCAGTGGAAACTGGAGTGTGATTATTCCGGCAGCCGCGCTGGGCAATCTGCCAGCGGGCTCGAATGCCATTGGCGTCACCGTCAGTAACGTCGCGGGCGTAACCACCAGCGAAACCCGCGATATTTCGGTGGATGTGCCGACAACAGAGCCAGGCGTACCCGCCCTGACCCTGAATGATTTCGCGGGCGATAACGCTCTGAGCAACGACGAAAAGGCGGTTGATCAGCTGGTCAGCGGCACCACCAGTAATGTTGAAGCCGGACAGCTGGTGACGGTTACCCTGGGCGGACAGACCTACAGCGCCAGCGTGCAGGGTGATGGTAGCTGGAGCGTCACCGTTCCGTCAGCTGCGCTCAACGCGCTGGCAGCCGGCACGACCACACTCACCGTTTCGGTCAGCAATGCGGCGGGCGATGTCGCCACAACCGCGCAGCCGATCACCGTCGAAGCCCCGGCAACGCAGCCGGGTCAGGCCACCGTGACCATCGACGCCTTTGCCGGGGATGACATCCTCAGCAACAGCGAGAAAGCCAGCGACCAGTTGCTGAGTGGCACTACCACCAATATCGCTGAGGGGCAGCAGGTTACTGTCACGCTGAACGGAGAAACCTTCACCGCCACGGTTGGCGCAGATGGCAGCTGGAGCGTCACGATTCCGGCCAGCTCGCTGGCCGCGCTGACAGCCGGAAGTGCGACCCTGAACGCTACGGTTAACAATCAGCCCGGCACCCCCGTCAGCGAAACCCGCGACTTCCTGGTGGAGTCATCGGGCACTGCGCCAGGTACCCCGACATTAACCATCAATGCCTTCGCTGACGACAACGTCCTGACCAACGATGAGAAGCTGGACGCTCAGGCGGTCTCCGGCAGCACCACCAATGTCGAAGCGGGACAGATTGTCACGGTGACGCTGGGCGGCCAGAACTACAGCGGCACGGTCGGCGCCGATGGCAGCTGGAATATCGCTATCCCTGCCGATGCACTCGGTGCGCTGGCGGCGGGCGCAGCCTCGCTGGTCGTGACGGTCAGCAATGCGGCTGGCACCACCGTCAGCGATACGCTGGGAATTACCGTGGAACCACCAGTTACTGAGCCGGGCCAGCCGGTGATCACGCTCGATCAGTTTGCCGGTGATGATGTCCTGAGTAACGACGAGAAAACCAGCGATCAGCTATTGAGCGGTACCACCACCAACGTTGAGGCGGGTCAGATTGTTACGGTCACGCTGGGTGATCAGACCTACAGCGCCACGGTTGGCGCGGATGGCAGCTGGAGCCTGAGCATTCCTGCCAGCGCGCTGACGGCCCTGGCGGCGGGCAGTGCCACCATCGCGGCCACGGTCACCAGTCAGGCAGGCGTAACGGTAAGCGAAGATCGGGTGATCGCGGTGGAAGCGCCTGCGGAGCCGGGCACGCCGACAGTCACGATCGCTCTGTTTGCCGGTGACGATCTGGTGGATAACAGCGAGAAGGCCGTCGATCAGACGCTGTCCGGCAGCACCAGCAACGTGGAGGCGGGCCAGACGGTCACCATTACCCTGGGGAGTCAGAATTACAGTGCGCTGGTCAACCCGGACGGCAGCTGGAGCACGCAGATCCCGTCTGCGGCGCTCAGTGCCCTGGCGGCAGGCTCCACGGCCATCACGGTTAGCGTCACGTCGGTAGCCGGTGCTTTAGCCACTGACAGCCGTGACATCAACGTGGCGCCGGCAGCCGGTGAACCTGGCGTGGTCTCTATCAGTGAACCTGTCAGCGTTGATGGTTTCCTTAACCTGCAGGAATTGAGCAGCGATCTGATCATCGGCGGCTCGGCGGTGGGCGTCAATCCGGGCCAGGCGGTGCAGCTTAACTTCAACGGCAACACTTACAGTGCGGTGGTGGGCAGTAACGGCTTCTGGAGCGTTACCGTTCCGGCGGGCGATCTCAATGGTATCACCGACGGTGTGAAACTGATCTCCGTCACCGCAACCGACGCCAGTGGTGCGCTGCTGACCGACTCCGCTCAGCTGAATGTGGTCACCACCACACTGCCGCAAATCACGCTGAATGAAAGCGCGATTACCGATGGCATTCTCAATCAGACCGAAGCGGGCAGTGATCTGCTGATCGGTGGCAGCACCGGTAAAGCGGTGGCGGGCCAATTGGTCGAAGTACTACTCAACGGCAAAACCTACAGCACCACGGTCAATGACGACGGCAGCTGGGACCTGACGCTGCCTGCCGCCGATCTCGCCTTACTGTCGCAGGGCGCTAACAGCCTGACCATCACCGCGATTGATGAGGCGGGCAACCGCGTGGAGGAGACGCAGAGCTTCAGTGTCGACACGCTGCCACCGAACCTGATTGTGGCGGAAGTCGCAGGCGGTGATGGTATCCTTAACAGCACGGAAGTAGCTGCAGGCGTGCCGGTCAGCGGTTCAGGTGCGCTGCCGGGCGAACGGGTAACGGTCTCGCTGAACAACGTCATTTACAGCGCAACCGTGGATGAGCAGGGCAACTGGACAGTCGATCTGCCGCCAGCGGCGCTGCAGGCGCTGTCAGATGGCAGCAGCTATACGCTGGTAGTGACCCTGACCGACGCCAGCGGCAATATCGCCACCCAGGCGCAGACGCTGGCAGTCAGCACGCAGCCGCCGGTTGCCACCGTCACCGTACCGGGCGGGGATGGCGTTCTGACCAATAATGAACTCACTGAGCCGCTGCTGATCAGCGGAACCGGCACCGCGGGCGACAGTGTAGCGGTCGGGTTAAATGGTAAAACGTATGCTGCTATCGTGGACGAAAACGGTAGCTGGCGTGCATCCGTCCCGGTTGCCGATCTTGCCACGCTGACCAACCAGACTTATCCGGTCACCGTGACCGTGACCGATCCGGCCGGTAACAGCAGCACGCAGGATACCGATCTGCGGGTTGCTACCGAAGTACCTGCTTTAACCCTGAATCCTCTGGACGCTGACGGCGTGATCAACATCAGCGACGCGCAGCAGCCGCTGATTGTCAGCGGAACCGGCGACGAAGGTGACATCATTCGCGTCACGCTGAATAACCTGACCTACAGCGCCGTAGTGGCGCAGGATGGCAACTGGAGTGTAAACGTTCCGGCTGCCGATCTGGCGGGTGTGCCCAACGGTACTCAACTGGTCTCGATCGTGGCGACGGACGCGGATGGCAATACCACGCCAGCCAGCAGCTCGCTGATTTTCGCGACCACGCCGCCACTGCTGGACGTCTCTACGCCGGGCAGTGATGGTTATATCAACATCGCTGAACACACGCAGGATCTCACCATCAACGGACGCGGAGGGACGCAGGGCGACACGGTGGCAGTCAGTTTCAATGGCGAGACTTACACCGCCACGGTTGACACCAATGGCGCATGGAGCGTGACGGTACCCGCTGCCATCATCAGTCAGCTGGGAGACGCTCTCTACCCGGTTGACGTGGTCATCAGCGACGCTTATGGCAACAGCACGACCGTCGCTTCCAGTGTCACGGTGCTGGCGGCAACGTCACCGGCACTGACTATTGATCCTGTGACCGGCGATAACCAGGTCGACAGCGCGGAACAGCTCACGGACATTCTGGTCACCGGTAGCGTCACTGGCGTACCGGCCGGTCAGCCGGTATTACTGACCATTAACGGTCAGTCTTATGATGGCGCAGTGCTGGGGAACGGAAGCTGGAGCGTGACTCTGCCCGCCGGATCGCTGGGTGCCGCAGGCGATAAAACCTTTACCGTGGCGATTACCGACGTGGCCGGAAATCCGGCACTGCCTGCCGAGGGGCAGTTCACCGTGATCGCCACCAACGTGCCGTCGCTGTCGATTGCCCCGATCAGTGATGACAACGCACTCAACGTGCTGGATGCGCAGAGCGATTTGATCCTCAGCGGCAGTTCCGCAAACCTGCCGGCTAACAGCCCAATCAGCGTGACGCTGGTGCCGGGCGGCACTCTGTACAGCACCACAACCGATGAAACCGGTAGCTGGACCCTGACCGTGCCCGCCGCCGACCTGGCGAACCTGGCGCAGGGTAATACCACCGTTACCGTCTCCTCAGGGGATGTACAGACCAGCCAGACGCTGCTGGTGGCAACGACGCCGCTGGCAGAACCCCAAATCAACACACCTTTCACTGACGGCATTCTCAACACTGAGGAAGCCAGCACAGCGCAGACGCTGACCGGCTCTGTCCAGCCTGGCCAGGCCGTCAGCGTGACCCTGGGTGGCATCAGCTATCCGGCAACGGTAGCGGCAAATGGTGACTGGAGCGTCACGCTGTCGCCCGATGCGCTACAGGCACTGGCGCAGGGCAGCAATCCCGTTACCGTAACGGTGAGCGATGTCGCGGGTAACAGCACCAGCATCATTGAACCGATAACGGTGGATACCGGGGTACCGGCGCTGACCGTTAATCCGATTGCCACCGATGGCATTATCAATGCGGCTGAAACAGTCACCGATCTGACCGTCAGCGGCACCGTCGCCCCGGGCAGCAGCGTCAGCTTTGTGCTGAATGGTGAGACCTACAGCGCCACGGTTGCCGCGGATGGCAGCTGGACCGCCACCGTACCCGCTGCCGATCTGCAGCAGCTGACTGATGGCCGTTACGATCTCAACGTGACCGTTACCAGCGTCAGTGGCAACGTTGCTACCACGCCATTGCCGGTCACCGTGGCTACCACCGCACCCGACTTTAGCATTAATGCGCCCGCTGGCGATGGCGTGCTGAACATCGCGGAGCAGGCTGCTGGCTTCAGCTTCAGCGGCGCAGGCAGTGATGGCGACCGCGTCAGTGTGACGCTGAATGGCGTCACCTATACCGGCACGGTTGATGCTGATGGAAACTGGGCACTGGCCGTGCCGCCTGCTGCGCTTGCCGGTCTGACCAACGGCAGCAGCTATCCGGTGGTGGTCACCGTCACCGACGCGGCTGGCAACAGCAGCAGCCAGAACAGTGCGCTGACGGTTGCCACCACGCCGCCTCCGCTGGTGGTCGCCCCGGTCAGCGGTGACAACGCGCTGAGCACCGCTGAACTGGCGGAGCCGCTGGTCGTCAGCGGCAGCGGTCAGAACGGCGACATTGTCACGGTCCAGCTCAGTGACCAGCTCTACAGCACCACCGTCGGCGTAAATGGGCAGTGGACGCTGCAAATCGACGCGAGTGATCTGGCGGCGCTGCCTCAGGGCACGAATCCGCTCACCGTTACCGAAATCAATGCTAACGGGAATCAGAGCAGCCAGGTGGTTGAGCTGAATGTGGCAACCTCGCCGGACGTGCTGCCTGTGCTGACTGTCGATAGCAGCGCCTTTGCCGGTGACGGTATCGTCACGGCCGCCGAACAGTTACAGCCGATTACGGTGCGCGGCAGCAGCAGTAACGTCGAAGCGGGCCAGCAGGTCGTCATCACCCTGAACGGCACCGACTACAGCGGCGTGGTCGGGGCCAGCGGCAACTGGAGCATTACGCTGCCTGCGGGCGCACTGGCAGAGCTGGGCGAGGGCAGTCAGACGCTGAACGTCAGCGTGATCAACGTCGTCGGCAACAGTGCCAGCAGCCCGCTTAACTTCAGTGTGGACAACACGCTGCCATCGATCGCGCTGGCACCGATCAGCGACGACAACTACCTCAATGCCCAGGAGCTGGGCGGTGCCGTTGTGGTCAGCGGCAGCACCAGCGGCCTGCCTGATGGCAGCATTATTACTGTGCTTGCCAACGGCACCACAGCCAGCACCAGCGTGGCGGCCGATGGAAGCTGGAGCCTGACCTTACCGGCAGGCACCTTTAACGGCGCGGCCGATGGCGCGCAGACGATTACCGCCACAGCCAGCGATGGCAGTGGACAACAGCTTGCCACCAGCGACGTTATCCTGACGGTGGTGGCCAGCACACTGCCGGTGGCCACCCCAGGCGTGGCCTTTGATGACGGCATTCTCAACGGCGAGGAAGCCCTCAGCGGCGGCGTGATCACCGGTAACACTGGCGTGCCCGGTGACGGCCAGACGGTTATCGTCACGCTGGGCGGCACTAACTACAGCGGCACGGTCGACGCAGCGGGTAACTGGCAGGTCGCGGTTCCGCCAGCGGCGCTCTCTGCGCTACCACAGGGCACCACGCCTTACACCGTAGTGGTCAGTGATGTGGCAGGCAACAGCAGCCAGGCTGACGGCAACCTGGTGGTGGATACCCTGCCACCGGTACTGAACTTCATCACCCCTTCCGATGGCATTATCAACGCCGCTGAGAGTCAGCAGCCGCTGACGCTGACCGGCAGCAGTGAAGCCAATGCACTGATTGTGGCCAGCTTCAACGGCACCAGCCTGAGCACCACCGCAGACGTCAACGGCAACTGGTCGCTGGATCTGCCCGCCACGGTTTATACCGGGCTGGGCAACGGCACCTATCCTCTGACCGTGACCGCCAGCGACGCAGCAGGTAATGCCAGCACCACCAGCCGCGATCTGGCGCTGAAAGTAGAGGCTGGCACGCTGCCGACCCTGACGCTGGATGCCTTTGCCGGTAATAATGTGGTCGATGGTGCGGAACGCCTCACCGATCAGCGTCTGACTGGCACCACGTCCAACGTCGAAGCGGGCCAGCTGGTCACCGTGACCCTTGATGGCACGGTCTACAGCGCCGCCGTGCAGGCGAGCGGAGCATGGAGCCTGATCGTGCCAGCCGGTGCGCTGGCGGCGATTGCGGATGGCAGCGCCAGTTTCACCGTGGCGGTCAGCGACGTGGCGGGCAACACCACCACCACTAATCTTACCTTTGACATTAACAGCAATGCGTCTGGCCTGGCGATGGATGCCATCAGTCAGGACAACTATCTGAATGCACAGGAGCTGGGTCAGCCGCTGATTGTCACTGGCACCTCGGCGAATGTGCCTGAAGGCAGTCTGGTCACGCTGCTGTTTAACAACATCAGCTACACCGCGCAGGTCTCGGCCAGTGGTCGCTGGAGTGTGATCGTTCCGGCTGAGTCACTGACGGCGCTCGCCGACGGGCCTTACACCGTCGCGGTCACCGCGACGGACAGCGGCGGGGCGACCCTGAGCAGCGAAGCCGCGCTCAGCGTGCTGGCGACGCTGCCAGCACCGCAGATCGTCTCTGCTTTTGGCGATGGTCTGCTTAACAGCAGCGACATCACCACGTCACAAACCCTGAGCGGCACCACAGGTGTGACAGGTGACGGCCAGACGGTGAGCGTGCTTCTCAACGGCGTGACCTACAACGGCACGGTCGACAGCAATGGCAACTGGCAGGCCAGCGTGCCAGCCTCCGCGCTGGCCGTTCTGCCGGAAGAGACGCTTAACTACACCGTTAACGTACAGGATGCGGCGGGTAACACGGGCAGCAGCCAGGGCAGCGTCACGGTCGATCTGACGCCACCGACCCTGTCGCTTGATCCGGTTGCGGGCGACAACAGCGTCAATATCGCTGAAAGCACCGCGCCGATTGTGCTCAGCGGCAGCAGTAATGCCGAAGCCGGTCAGCAGGTCACTCTTACCCTTAACAACCAGATCTGGACCACCACCGTCACCCAGGATGGCGTCTGGAGTCTGACGCTGCCCGCGGGTGCCCTGGCAGGGATTCCGGCCGGTGCGTATACCCTGACCGTGACGGTCAGTGATGCGGCGGGCAATCCGGTTACGGAGACGCGTGAAATCACCGTCGCAACCGGTGCCCTGTCGGTCAGCATTAATACACCATTTGGCGATGGCTATCTTAACCAGGCTGAAACGACGGTCAGTCAGACGCTGAGCGGCAGCACCGGCGTCGCGGGCGAGGGTCAGACCGTCAGCGTGACGCTGGGCGATAATGACTACCCTGCTGCAGTCGATGCGCAGGGCAACTGGACGCTGATCTTAACGCCAGCGCAGGTGCAGGCACTGGGTGAGGGCGTGACGACCCTGGTGGTCAACGCCAGCGATGCCGCCGGTAACAGCGGTTCACTGACCAGCGCCGTCACGGTCGATCTCACACCGCCTCCGTTAAGCATCAATCCTATCGGCAGCGACAACGTTATCAATTCAGTTGAGGTGCTGGAAGCAGTCGCGATTAGCGGAACCGCCTCAGTCGCGGATGCCGGACAGACGGTCACCGTCAGTTTCCAGAATACCGATTACACCACCCGGGTCCTCTCTGATGGCACATGGCAGGTGACTCTGCCTGCCGGTGTCGTACAGGGGCTGGCGGATGGCAGCTATCCGGTCGATGTGACGATTAGAGATGCGGCGGGTAACCTGACCACGGTGACCCAGACGCTGACGCGTGATGCTGACAGCCTGAATCTGCCGACCCTGACCATCGGGACAATCAGTGACGATAACTTCCTTAACCAGGCCGAGTCGCTGCAGGATCTGAGCATCGGCGGCACCAGCACCAATCTGTTGGAAGGCCAGCTGGTCACGGTAACGCTGAACGCCATTCAGTACAGCGGCACGGTGGCTGCGGATGGCAGCTGGACCGTAATCGTTCCGGCTGCCGATCTGGGCAATCTGCCGGATGGCGATCAACTGCTGGTTGTCGTCTCAGCGGATACGTCTGGCAATCCGGCCAGCGCCAGCGCCAGCCTGGTCGTGCTGGCCAGCGCGCTGGTTCAGCCAACGCTGACTCTGAACGTGGTGGCAGGCGATGATGTGATCAATGCGACTGAGGCCACCACGGATGTCGCGGTCAGCGGCAGCAGTACCCTGCTGGCGGCAGGAACGCCGGTGACCGTGTCGTTTAACGGTACTGATTACAGCACCACGATTGATGCTGACGGCAACTGGACGGTGACGGTACCGTCTGCAGCCTTCATCAACGTTGCGCCGGGCAGCACGCAAACCTTTACCGTCACCGCCAGTGATGTTGCCGGTAACCCGGCCGTCGCCACGCAGGAGGTCAGTTTCAGCACCACACCGCCTGTACTGGCAGATATTACGGTCAGCGCGGGTAACCCCCTTAATCTGGCGGAGTCGCTGCAGGATCTCACCATCAACGGCACCACCACGGGCGCCCTGCCGGTGACGGTAACGGTGACGATGAATAATGTCAGCTACACGGCCACGGCGGATGCTGACGGGAACTGGACCCTCACCATTCCCACAGCCGACGTGCAGCAACTGGCAGACGGCCCTAACGTCATCATCGTGTCGGTCACTGACGCGGCGGGCAATGTCACCACCGACACCACCACCACACTGGATGTGGCGTTTAATACCCTGCCAGCGCTGACCCTGAACACGCCGTTTGGCGATGCGCTGGTCAGTGCAGCCGATGCCGAAGGCGCGTTAACACTAAGTGGTGACAGTACTAATCTGCCGGAAGGCAGCGTAGTGAATATCACCGTCGGCACACAGACTTTCAGCACCACCACCGATGCCAGCGGTAACTGGACGCTGAACCTGGCTGCAGGCGCACTGACGGGCCTGGACGATGGACTGACACAGGTAGTCGTCACCGCCGCGGATGCGGCAGGAAATCCGGCGCAGGTTACCGCAGGCGTTGAGATCCTGCAGAGTGATCCTGTTTCAGCCGCCTTCGACACGACACTGTTCGGCGATAACATCATTAATATCAGCGAAGCCGGTTCCGTTCAGCTGGTAACCGGCACCTCCACCGTCGTGCCGGGCCAGACCCTGAGCGTCACGGTAGGCGATGACAATATCCCGCTGTCGGTGACGGTCGATGCCAATGGCAACTGGACTGCCAGCCTGCCCCCAGAGTTCATCGCCAATCTGGGAACCGGTGAACACACGCTGACCCTGATTACCACGGATCGGGCCGGTAACAGTATTGAAACGACCAAAACGTTCGTCGCCGCGATTACGCCGATTGCTAATCCAACGCTGGATACGCCATTTATCGATGGCCGTATCAATGCTGAAGAGGCCGCTGCAGGCGGATCCCTGACCGGTACGGTAAACATTGATAATGCCACCTCGGTTACGGTAGCCGTTAATGGCACGGTCTATTCCGCTACGCTCAGTGCGGATGGTTCGCGCTGGTCGCTGGATCTGCCGCCTTCTGTATTGCAGTCATTGCCGGATGGCAACTGGCCGGTGAGCGTGACCGTCACCGACGCGAACGGCAACAGTGCCAGTACCAGTGGCACTGTGCTGGTGGCCGTCAATGCGCTGCCGGACGTGACGCTGAACCTGCCGTTTGGTGACGGTGCGCTGAACGCCACCGAAGCGGGAACAGAGCAAATCCTCAGTGGCACTACCGGCATTACGGGTGCAGGACAGACGGTATCGGTGCTGATCGCCGGCTTTAATGGCGACCAGCCGCTGGCCGCCACGGTGCAGAACGATGGCAGCTGGTCGCTGGCTCTGTCGCCGGCACAGTTAGCCACCTTCACCAGCGGCACGCATACCATTACCGTGACCGCCACCGATATTGCGGGTAACAGTGATGTGACGGCCCTGAGTGTGGTAACCGAAGTGGCTGTGCCTGTCCCAACCTTCAATACTGGCGCGTTTGGCGGCGATAACGTCCTGAATATCAGTGAAGCCGCGGCAGGTATCACCCTGACCGGCACCACCGGCAGCGTGGGGGATAATCAGGCGGTCAGCATCACTGTTGATCTCAATGGCAGTCTTTATTCCGGCTCGGTGGATGGCAACGGCAACTGGACCGTTGACCTTCCTGGCAACGCGCTGAGTTCTCTGGGTAACGGGACGCAAATCCTGACGCTTAACGTCGTGGATGCGGCGGGTAACAGCGCATCAACACAGTTGCCGTTCACCTCCGATCTCAGCGCGCCGCAGCCTGCGGTCAATCCGGAATTCCTCGGCGGCTATGTGAATAGCGGCGATGTTGACACAGGCATTACGCTAAGCGGCACCACCGGTGAGGCGGGCGCGAATCAGACGGTGCAGTTAACGCTGGGCGGCACGACTTACCCTGCAACAGTGGATGCCAATGGCAACTGGACAGTGCCACTGACACAGGCGCAGCTTTCAGCGCTGCCGGATGCCACCTATCCGGTTACCGTGACGGCAACGGATGCAGCGGGCAACAGCACGACCATTAACAGTTCGCTGGTGCTCGATAAAACCCCGCCGGTGCTTAGCTTCACAGCCTTTACTGGCGACAACGCACTGAACTACGCCGAGAGCATTCAGCCGCAGATCCTCAGCGGCACCGCGTCAGGCGCTGAGACCGGTGCCGTCGTCACGGTGTCGCTGAATACCACAACCCTCGGCACGGCAATAGTTGACGGTAACGGCAACTGGAGCGTGAC
Organism: Pantoea sp. 22096; assembly: GCF_052045955.1. Taxonomy (NCBI): domain Bacteria; kingdom Pseudomonadati; phylum Pseudomonadota; class Gammaproteobacteria; order Enterobacterales; family Erwiniaceae; genus Pantoea; species Pantoea sp. 22096. The sequence goes on from NZ_JBQEPW010000001.1 coordinate 355,397, forward strand.
GCTGACGCCGGAGCAGATGGCCACCTTTACGCCATCGACCACCCTGGCGCTGGCCGTGACCGATCTGGCAGGCAATACCGCAACCAGCAGTGTCCCGCTGACGGTGGATCTGACGCCACCGCCAGGCCCGCTGGTCACGCTGGGTACGGTGTCAGGCGACAATATCATCAGTTCTCAGGATGTGGCGGGTGGCGTGGTGTTAAGCGGTACTTCGGCTAACCTCGGCACGAGTGGTTCAGTGACGGTCACTATTAACGGTCAGACCTATGCCACTACGCTGGATGCATCGGGCAACTGGTCAACGGCTGCGTTGCCAGTCACTGCCTTTGGCAATGCGGACGGCAGCGTCGCCATCACGGTAAATGCCACTGATGGCACGACCCCTGTCACCGTTAGCGGTAATGTGCTGATTGATCTGACGCCACCGGCTCTGACGATTAATGCCTTTGCGGGTGATAATCAGGTCAATGGTAATGAAAACGCCACCAGCCAGGCAATTAGCGGCACCGCCGATGTCGGTGAAGCAGGCCGTACGGTGGTTGTGTCCTTCAACAACCAGACTTACAGCGCCGTAGTGCAGAGTAACGGCACCTGGTCCACCACCGTTCCTGCCAGCGCGATGCAGGCACTGACCGATGGCAGCGCGCCGGTGATCACCGCGCAGTTGGCGGATGTCGCCGGTAACGTGACGACCGTGACACAGCAGGTGACGGTGGATACTGCCGCGCCGCTGGTGCAGGTTGACGCGCTGGCGGGTGATAACGTGCTTAACGCCGCTGATCTGGCCGTCAGTCAGGTACTGACAGGCAGCGCACAGGGCGCAGAAGGCCAGACCATCGGCCTCTACCTGGGCGATGCCGCGCCGATCGCTACCGCAACGGTGGGTGCAGATGGCCGCTGGAGCATCGATCTTGCACCGAATGTCCTGTCGGGCCTCACTGACGGCGCGCTGGTGTTTGGCGTGCGGGTGAATGATTTAGCCGGTAACCAGACCGACGCGACGCTGACGGTCAACAAAGTAGTTAACAGTGCGCTGACGCTGGTGGTTGATTCGGTATTTGGCGACGGCACGCTCAGTGCGCTGGATACCACGGTGGCGCAGACCATCTCGGGAACGGCGACGTCGGCAGGTGTCGGGGCCACGGTATCGGTGGTACTGGGCGGCTCCACGCTCTCTGCTTCGGTGGGTCAGGATGGTAAATGGGCCATCGTGGTGCCACCTGCGGTGCTGGATCTGGTCACGGACGGCAATCTTGCGGTTAACGTCACCCTGACCGATGCGGCAGGCAACACCCGCACGGTGGGTGAAACCGTGACGGCGATTGTTGATGCGGTGCCGGTGGTGGGCGCGCTCACCGGGCTGTTTGGCGGCGATAACCTGCTGAACATTGCGGAAGCGGCTGCCGGACAGCTGGTAGGTGGCGTAATCAGTAATGCGGCTGCAGGTTCACAGGTGACGGTGACCTTTGGCAGTAAAACTTACAGCACGACAGTGCAGGCGGGCGGAGCATGGAGCGTTAGCCTGCCGGGCAGCGATCTCACCTCACTGCTTGATGGCAATCTGACGCTGGGCGTCAGCGTCCGGGATGCGGCGGGTAACGTCGCCTCGAACAGCGCGTCGATTGGCATCTTTACCCAGACACCCTCCATTTCCCTGACCTCTCTGTTTGGCGATGGCGTGCTGAATCTGGCTGATATCGCCACCGGCCAGGTCATCAGCGGGGTGGTGAACAACGTTGCGCAGGGCAGTGTGGTGACGCTTTCAGTGGGCAACAGCCAGCTGACCGCGACCGTGGGTGCGGGCGGCGCCTTCAGCGCCACGGTGACGCCGGATATCCTGGGCACCCTGGCGCAGGGCAATCTGACGGTCGGCGCGTCAGTAACGGATGCAGCGGGGAATACCGCCAGCACCAGCGCCGGTATTCGCGTCGATACGCTGCTGCCAACCATCACGGTAAATCCGCTGTTTGGTGATGGTCTGCTGAACGTAGCGGATGCGCTGGTAACCCAGGTGATTGGCGGCGTCGTCGGTGGTGCAGAAGCGGGATCGCGTGTTGTCGTATCGGTGGGTTCACAGCAGTTTGTGACGGCAACCGATGCCAGCGGCAACTTTAACGTCTCACTGACGCCTGCGCTGCTGCAGGGAATTGCGGATGGCAATCTGACCGTCGGCGTCAGCGTCACCGACAGCGCCGGTAACACCAGCAGCACCACTGCCGGCGCGCTGGTAGGTATTCACAATCTGCCGAAGGTTACGCTCAATCCGTTGTTTGGTGATGGCGTGCTGAACCTGGCGGAATCGCTGGTTACCCAGACCATCAGCGGCACGGTCTCCGGCGTGGCAGCGGGCAGCAGCGTCAGGCTGGCCATTGGCAACACAACAGCCACCGTGCTGGTCAACGCTGATGGCACCTTCTCCACCACCGTTTCGCCAGCTGTGCTCTCGACACTGCTGAACGGTAACTTCACCGTCAGCGCGGCGGTCACTGACCCGGTCGGCAACGTCAGCAGCACCAGCGCAGGCGTGTCACTGGGGCTGGTGCAGCCAACCCTGACGGTGAATACGGTGTTCGGCGATGGCGTCCTGAGTGCCGCCGATCTGGCCTCGAACCAGACGCTGAGCGGGACCTCCAGTCTGTCGGCCGGTTCGACCGTCAGCGCCACGCTGAACGGCCTGACCTATACCACCAAAGTGGTGAGTGGCGGCAACTGGAGCATCAGCGTGCCGAAAGCGGATCTTGCCGCGATCACTGACGGCAGTAAAACCGTGACGGTGACCGGCACAGATGCCTACGGTAACGTGGCGAACAGCAGCGGAACACTGAGTGTTATCAGTCAGTCAACGCCTGTGGTCGCCATTACCTCACTGTTTGGCGACAATGCGCTGAGTGCAGCCGATGTCAAAACCGCGCAGACTATTTCAGGCACCGCCAGCAACGCCGAAGGATCGGTAATACGCGTTACGCTGGGTGGCCAGACTTACAGCACCACGGTGAGCAGTAACGGCAACTGGAGCCTCTCTGTACCGGCGGCCAACCTCGCCGCCATTGCGGATGGTCTGCAGACCGTGACGGCCAGCGTCATCAACGGCGCGGGCAGCAACGGTTCCACCTCGGCGTCGCTGGGTGTGGTGAGTCACACCATGCCGACCGTCAGTGTGAACAGTTTCTTTGGTGGCGATGGTTATCTCAACATCGCGGAAGCCAATACGGCTGAAACCATCAGAGGAACCAGTACCAACGCGGCGGGCGGTACGGTAACGGTTAACGTGGCAGGCAATGTCCTTACCACGACCATCGGCGCGAATGGGGCATGGAGCATCAGCGTGCCGTCAGCGACGCTGAAAGGGATCGCAGATGGCAGCCATCCACTGACCGTGACGGTGACGGATATTGGGGGCAATACCGCGACCAGCACCAGCAGCTTTACTGCGCTGTCCCATAATCAGCCGCTGGTCGGGGTTGATCCGGTGCTCAGCATCGTCGGTTCTCTGCTTACCGGTCTGGTCGTGCAGGGGGGATCGCTGAATGCAGCGCAGGGATCGAAAGTCAGCGTGACGCTGCTGCTTTCCAACGGCAGCAACGGGCCAACGCTGAACACCACCACCGATGCGCTGGGGCGTTACGCGGTCAACTTCTCACCCTCACTGCTGTCGGTGGGTGGCCTGCTGCTGTCGCTGAACACGCTGGCAAAAGTCTCCATCACTGACGTGGCCGGTAACAGCTACACCACCACCAACACTCTGTTGCTGGGTTCGCTGCTGCCGGCAACGCTGGCGGCAACCGAGTCGGTGGCACTCTTCTCGGTAGCGGACGACAGCGTTACCGTCGCCAGTGCCAGCGTGGAGACGCAGCATAGCAGCAGTACCAGCAGCGACGATAACAGCGCCCATGTAGCCGTGGCCTCGACGCTGATTACCGAAGCGGATACGGTGACGCCGGTCAGCAGCAGTGAAACCGTGGTAGCCAGTGACACCGCTGTGGCGGCGGCACCGGCAGAGGAGGTGGGCTACACCATTGGCGGCGTCGTGATTACGCTGGCCGATGGCAGTACGGCAGAGGGCGCTTCGGTGATCGGCAGCAGCGGTGCAGATACCGTGACGGTCAGCGATCTTAACTTTACCCATATTGATGGCGGCGCAGGCACCGATACTCTGGTGCTGAATGGTGAGTATCTCAATCTGGATCTCACCGCGCTGGGCCTGAAAGTTGAACACATTGAAGTGCTTGATTTGGGTAAAACCGGCACCAACTCCGTGAAACTCGATCTCAATGAGGCACTCAATATTACGGACAAACAGAGTGATGATTTGCTGATCAAAGGCGCAGAAGGCAGTCAGGTCACACTGGCGAACAGCAACGGCGGTATCTGGGAAGTGACCGGCGAGCGCACGGTGGAGGGCAGAGTCTTTGAGATCTACCACAACTCGGCGCTGAGCAGTGAAAACACCCTGGGTGATGTGCTGGTGCAGCAGAACCTGCAGGTCCACGTGGCGTAGTCACAGCAACGTCTGTCAGGTCGCTCTGAGAAGCGGGTGCGTAAGCACCCGCTTTTTTTATTTTAGTCACGTAATAATTTCACTTTCCAGATTATCGCCACTATCCATTAGCAGAATGAAAGATTAGGGTAAGCGCAGCAAACGGCGTTACGCCGTAAATCAGCATTCTGGCTCCATTTGTCGCTTTTATCAGCGTCCTCTTTCATCATCCCTGTTACCTGCGGGTAATCAGTTCCGACCAGCGAAAACGGGCAGCGTCAGCTGACCCACTACCTATCGACAGTCTTAACGTCCGGTTTATCCGGGCCCTTTGGTCTGCATTTCTGTTCTGAACTGAGGTTACCTATGTCAACACGCGATACGCTTCGTTCCGTCCGGTTCGAATCCATTTTCCAGACGGCGGTGAGCGACTTTGCCGTCGCCGACAGCGCGCTGCCCGCCATTGCGCCAGTCACAACGCAGAGTCTCTCTCTGCCTGTTACCCCTTTCTCTGCGGAGTCACCGCATAGCAGCCCGCTCAACTACAGTGCCCTGGCTGTCAGCGCGGTTGAGAGTCCCCCTCCTGTTGCGCTACGCCCCTATGAACCTCTTGCTATGGATGGTGTTATTGCCGGCTGGGAGGCGCAAAAACCGGTACATCTGCGCGGCCGGGCGGAAGGCGAAGCAGGCTCAACGGTCACACTGACGTTCAACGACCAGAGCTGGCACAGCACCGTTAACAAGTGGGGCTACTGGAACGCTTCCATGCCGGCTGAGGCGCTAAAAGGTGTGCCGGATGGCAATCACTCGCTGACGCTGACCCTTACCGATAAAGCGGGCCACAGCACCACAACCGACGTCGATTTTGGTCTCTATGTTGACCGCACCATCAAACCGACACTGACAGTGGACACGATCAGTGGCGACAACGCGGTAAATATTGCTGAGAGCATTTACGGCGTTGAAATCAGCGGTAGCGCAACGCACCTGCCGGCGGGGTCGGTGCTGAAATTAACGTTGGGCACGCAAACGACCACCGCCGTCATGGGACGTGATGGCAAGTGGTATGGCTCTTTCCAGGAAAGTGATATGAAAGCGCTGGCGGATGGCGTCTACAGTCTGAAAGTCACGGCGACCGATCCCAATGGAAAAACCGCGACCGAATATCACGATCTGACGTTGATTACTCACCTGAGTAGCGTGCCCATCATCACCTTTGATAAGGTCACGTCGGACGACGTCATTAATCTGGCGGAAACCCAGCAGGATCTGCTGCTGAGCGGCACGCTCTCTACCGTGATGCCGGGTCACCGGCTGGTGATCACCGGTGCCAACCAGAAAGATTATGCCGCCACAATAGGCGAAGATGGACACTGGCAGGTGGTAATCCCGGCAGCGGATGTGCCCGCTTTTATCAACGTTGGAGAAATTCGTGCCTGGTCGATCGACGGGGCCAAAAACTACCTTGACGTCACGCATGAGCTGAATATCCACACCGGTTTTATTCCGATCTACACCGAAATGGATATCGGCGGTGACATGACGCTTAACTATCAGGAGGCGCAGCACGATCTGAGCTTCTACGTTGAAGGTGCCAACACCCTGGAGATCAACGGTAAAACCTACCAGCCTGATGCCAAAGGTATGGTAACACTGACCTCCAGCGAGCTGCTGGCACTGCCGGATGGCCCGGTCGCCGCCATCTTTCACCGCTGGGATGAATATGGCAACAGCGACACCCAGACCAGCGATAAACTCTTTACCGTAGCCGTGCATCAGCGCCCGACGCTGACCCTGGATACGGCTTTTGGTGACAATAAAATTGATGCTGCCGATGTCAACAGCTGGCATCTGATCCAGGGTAGCTCCAGCCATCTGCAACCGGGCAGCCTGGTAGAATTAACGCTGGGCGATCAGCACTACAGCGCCAGCGTAAAAGCGGATGGTGGCTGGGCGCTGACTATTCTGGCCGGACAGCTGGCACCGCTGGATAATGGTGAGTACCAGATGACGGTCAGCGGCAAAGACAGCGCCGGTAATCTGGCCACGGCCAGTCAGACGGTGCAGGTGGCATCGCATACCGAAACGGCCAGCCTGATGGCGGACCAGACGGTGGATAATGTGCTTGAAACCGTCACTCTCACTCAGCAGGCAGAGACTGCGTACGTTGCGCACACCTCCACGGCTTCTGCTGTTCCGCAGGAGAGCCATCTCTTCTCCGATGTTCCTTATACCCTTGCCGACCATCTGCTGCAGCATCCTGCAGCACAGCCGATAGTCTGACGCCGACACATTAGTAAAAGCACTGCCTTCCGGACAGGTTTGTTAAGCCTGTCTGGATTGGCATGGACTTGTCTGATGGTTGTTTTTCGTCCGTTCAGGAGAAATATTAATGATTTCATCTATTTTTAGCAGGAATAAGCGCGGGATATGATCTAATAATGTTAAATGTCGTTTGGCGTCCCGCTAACAAACCATAAAAAAAATAAAGCAATAACGCTGTCTGGCTCTGAGACATACTCCTTTTAGCTCGCTTTGTTCACCAGGAAAAACACCATGATGATAAGAACCCCTGCTGGTATTGATGATGAACAAAGCGCGATTAACTTTTTTGTTGTGCGCCCTGAGTGGCGTGGCAGTGCACGCGGCCTTTGCCGCACCGTTACCTAAAGCCGAATTTAACTGGCGTGCTGCGCCGACCGAAGAACAGATTGCCAGCTTAACGCTGCGCGACGCCATTCTCCGGGCCTTCGCCCGCAATCCGAAAATCTCGGAAGCGGCGGCACAGATCCACGTCGGCAAGGGGGATATGGATGCCGCCCGCAGCGCCTGGTATCCGCAGATCTCACTGCAGGGTGCCGCGGGACGCTCTCACCAGACCGACTCCGCTGGCAGTCTGAACAATAATGGCTCCGGCGGTATCACACTCAGTCAACTGCTTTATGATTTTGGCCGCACCGGCAGCGCCATCGATGAACAGCATGCGCTGTCAGATGCCTATCGTTTCGGCTTGTTTGATTCGATGACTACCGTGGCGGAAGATACGCTGCAGGCCTACCTTGAAGTCAAACGCTATCAGGCGCTGTCTGAAACGGCGCACACCAATATCGCCTCGCTGCAGCGGGTTCGGGATATTGCAAAACTGCGCGCCGATGCCGGACTCAACTCGCAGTCAGATGTTTTGCAGGCGGAAACCCGCATCGCCGCAATGCAGGCCACGCTTGAGCAATATCGTGCCCAGCACCGTTCCGCCACCGCGCAGCTGACTGTGCTGACCGGCGTGGTTCCCGCCACGCTGCCGGAACTGCCACAGGCGCTGCTTAAGCAGCAGATCACCCTCGACAAAATCGCCTATGAAAGCAGCGCGGCGGTGCGCAGCGCGCAGTCGAAACAGGAAGCCGCCCGTGAACGGGTGCGCCAGGCAGAGTCCGGTCACTGGCCGACGATTAAAGTGCAGGCGGGCCGGACCCGCTATGAAAACGATCGTGCGTCTTACTGGGATGATGAAGTGCAGCTGCAGGTGGAAGCGCCGCTTTATCAGGGCGGCATGGTCAATGCCAGAACCGCGTCAGCGGAGGGCGATCGTGAAGCGGCGCAGGCCGCAGTTCAGCAGGCCAAACTCGCCATTAATCAGAATGCCTCCACCGCCTATGCCGACATGATTGGCGCGCAGCAACGGCAGGCTGCCGGGGAAGTGCAGCTGGCCAGCGCCGACCATACCCGAAATGTCTACGCCGATGAATATCGCCTGAGCAAGCGCAGCCTGAACGATCTGCTGAGCGTGGAACAGGATGTGTTTCAGGCTGACAGCTCACGTATCACCGCGCTTTATGACGGCTGGGATGCCACCGTGCGCTATGCCGCCGCGGTAGACAATCTGCTCGATATCATGGGTATCGATCGCCAGCAAAGCAGCGGCGATCTCCTTCCTTCGCTGCAATAGCGATAAGGCATTAATAATGAGTACATCAACCCTGAATACCGATAACTGGATTGCCGCCATGCTGCGCGTCGCCGCGCGATTCGGTAAACCTGCCGATGGCAAAACCCTGCGTCAGCAGATGCGCTGGTTTGAACATCTGCCGGTGTCCCAGCAGCTGGAGCGGCTCTCCGGGCTGCTGGGATTGCATCTGACCATGGTGCCGCAGAACAAACTGCGCTGGCGTCAGGAGATCACTCCGGTAGTGCTGGTGCTGGAAAATGCCAGCGTGGCGGTGCTGGAGAGCATTGATGCCGACGGCAGCGCGCGCTACTGGCTCAGTGAAGGCGGCGATGTGGTGCGTGAAAGCGCCTTATCGGAACTGCTGGCACGTGCTCAGGGCGATGTCGGGGTGATAGGCGTAGCGGCGCGTGGCCGGGATGCGCGTATCGACGAATTCGTTCAGCCCTATGAGCCGCACTGGTTCTGGAAAAACTTTCGCGGCATGGGGCGCCGTATTACCGAGATCTCGCTGGCCTCAGTGATCAGCAACGTGCTGGCGCTGGCCGGTATTCTTTTTTCGATGCAGGTCTACGATCGGGTGATTCCGGCGCAGTCGCAATCCACGCTGTGGGTGCTGTTTGTCGGGGTGCTGATCGCCGCGGCCATTGAGTATGTGATCCGGCTGATGCGCACCCAGGTATCAGACCTGATGGGTAAACGCATCGACCTCAAAGTCTCGGCCATGCTGTTTGCCCGGGCGATGAGTATCCGAAATGAGGCGCGGCCAAAATCGACCGGCTCCTTTATCTCGCAGCTGCGTGAGATCGACCAGGTGCGCGAGTTGCTAACCTCAACCACGGTGGGTGCAGCAGCCGATCTGCCGTTTGTCATCCTGTTCCTGTTTATCATGTCATTTGTGGGGGGCTGGCTGGTGCTAATCCCGCTGGCGGCGATCCCGCTGATCGTCATTCCCGGCCTGCTGGTGCAGATTCCGATGGCGAAGCTGGCCAAAGAGGGGCTGCGCGAGGGCGCGCTGCGCAATGCGGTGCTGGTGGAGACCATCGAGGGGATTGAGGATATCAAGGCGCTACAGGCGGAACCCTATTTTCAGCGTCAATGGGAACAGACCCACGAAGTCAGCGCTTCAATCAGCAATCAGCAGCGGTTATGGGGCGCGCGTCTTACCGGCTGGGCGTCAACCGTGCAGCAGCTCACCTATGCCGGAATGCTGGTGTTTGGTGTCTATCTGGTGCTCGATTCTCAAATCACCACCGGTACGCTGGTCGCCTGTAGCCTGCTCTCATCCCGTACCATCGCCCCGTTAATGCAGCTGACGATGGTTTTCTCACGCTGGCAGCACGCCAAGATGGCGATGAAAGGGCTGGATGAGCTGCTGAAAAAGCCACTCGATCAGCCTGAAGCCGCTACGCTGGCGCACTGTCCGACGCTTACCGGCCAGTACGATCTGCGCAATGTCCATTACAGCTATGACGAAGAGAATGAAAAGAATGTGCTCAACGTGCAGCAGCTGCAGATCAAGCCCGGCGAGAAGATTGCCATTCTGGGTAAAGTCGGGGCAGGGAAGTCGACGCTGCTGAAGATCCTGGCCGGTCAGGCGCAGGCCACTCAGGGCAAGGTGATTGTCGATGGCGTCGATATTGAGCGTATCGATCCTGTCGATTTACGCCGTCAGCTCGGCTGGCTGTCGCATGACTCCCGTCTCTTCTTTGGCACGCTGCGGCAGAACCTGATGCTGGGTAATCCCCACGCCAGCGAACAGGAGATGCTGCAGGCGCTGCGCATCAGCGGCGCACTGTCGCTGGTCCAGCAGGATGCCGCCAGTCTGGATCGCATTATTAATGAAGGCGGACGCGGACTGTCAGGCGGGCAGCGTCAGATGGTGATGCTGAGTCGTATGATCCTGCGGCAGCCGCAGGTCGTCCTGCTGGATGAGCCGACTGCGGCCATGGATGAACAGCTGGAGGAGCATGTGATCCGTCAGCTACAGGGCTGGATCAGTGGCCGGACGCTGGTGCTGGTGACGCACCGGCCGGCGCTGCTGAAGATGGTCGACCGTATTGTGGTGATGGATAACGGCCGGATTGTGGCCGATGGTGCGCGTGACGAGATCCTGCGCCGTGCGACGACGCCAGCGACGCCAGGGAAAGGAGATGCTGCATGAGTCTGGTTATTGTTGATAAAGATCTTGCCCGTCATGAGCGCCGGACATCGGCGATTATCTGGCTCTGCACCGCCGCACTGGCAATTTTTCTCATCTGGGCGCACTTCGCCATTCTGGATGAGGTGACAGTCGGCATCGGCAAGGTAACACCTTCCAGCCGCGCGCAGGTGATCGACAGCCTGGACGGCGGCATCGTCAAACAGCTGAATGTGCATGAGGGCGATATTGTTGAGAAAGGGCAGGTGCTGGCCACGCTCGATCCGACGCGCTTCCAGTCCAACTTCGGCGAAGCACAGGCCAAAGTGCGCACGCTGCGTGCCTCATCCGAAAGGCTTGAGGCGGAGTTGTCAGGCACGCCGCTTACGTTCAGCGCCGAAACCCTGAAGGAGCCGAACCTGGTCACGCGCGAACGGCAGCTCTACGAGTCGCGTCGTCGTAATCTCACCGAAACCATCAGTAACCTGCAGCAGTCGCTGAGACTGGTACAGGATGAACTGCGGCTGACGGAACCGCTGGTGGCTAAGGGTGCGGCAGGGCAGGTCGAGGTGATTCGTTTGCGCCGTCAGGTCAGCGATCTGCGCGGTAAAATTGATGAGGCGCGTAACGACTATCTGGTGCGCGCCCATGAAGAGCAGGTGAAAAACAATGCCGAACTGGATGCACAACTGCAGGTTGCTGCGGGCAAAGAAGATCAGCTGACGCGTGCCACGCTCTACTCGCCGGTACGCGGCATCGTCAAAGATATTCAGGTCACCACGGTCGGAGGCGTACTGGAGCCGGGCGGTAAACTGATGGAGATCGTGCCGCTGGAGGATCAGCTGCTGATTGAGACGCGTATCAATCCACGTGATATCGCGTACATCCGCCCCGGTCTGGCCGCCACCGTAAAAGTGACCGCCTATGACTCTTCTATCTATGGTGATCTGCCCGGCGAAGTTGAAACGGTATCGCCCGATACCCTGCAGGATGAGGTAAAACGCGATCAATATTACTATCGTGTTTACGTTCGTACTCAGAAAGCAGAGCTGACCAACCGTGCCGGACGAAAATTTCCGATTGTGCCGGGTATGGTGGCTAACGTGGAGATTAAAACCGGTCAGAAATCGGTCATGGACTATCTGATTAAGCCGCTGAATAAAGTCAAAGAATCGCTGCGCGAGCGCTGAAAATCAGCACCATCCCCACTCTCCGCCTGCTTAATTACGGTGATAAATTAACATGGCGGATATTTCATCATTCAGGGCGCAAAGCGTGCGAAATTTAGCACTCTGTGCGGAACTGGGGCAGAGTTAATTTAATCAGCTTAAGAAAGTTTACGCAGATATAACGGAACGGCAAATTTCAGGCAAAAAAATGCCGGACAACGTGTCCGGCGGGAAATAATAAGTTGTACATCTCATTCGGGGAGAATGAAGGTAATAATGGAATAAATGATGATAGCGGGGACTATTCTATTACCAGATGCCGTAAAAGTTTTATCATTCAGTGCTTCATAAAGCTCTGATGCAACCTGTTGATAACAAACAATACGAATTGAGATTAACGATTCGTGCGCTGATTTTTATCGATCTGTGCTGGTTATTAGTTCCCCGATATTTACATTAAGAAATAACTGTTTCGATCTATGAAACAGTTTTGGAAATTTAGTAGCATTTTCCTGGTGGATTATTGCCCGTTATATAACAACAATGGCCTGCCGGCTGAATTTTTAATCATTCAGTTCGCAGTGGCAAATAATAAAGGCACATAACAGAGGGTAATAAAATGAAACGTCGCGTTCTCTCCCTGGTGATCCCTGCATTGCTGGTTGCAGCAGGATCAGCAAACGCAGCTGAAATCTATAACAAAGACGGCAACAAATTAGACCTCTTCGGTAAAGTTGACGGTCTGCACTACTTCTCTGACAACGACAGCTCTGACGGCGACCAATCCTACGTGCGCTTCGGCTTCAAAGGCGAAACCGAAATCAGCGATCAACTGACCGGTTACGGTCAGTGGGAATATCAGGCTGCGCTGAACAACGCCGAGTCTGAAGGCACTGCTGATAGTTTCACGCGTGTCGGCTTTGCCGGGGTAAAATTTGGGGATGCGGGCTCGTTCGACTACGGTCGTAACTACGGCGTAGCTTACGATATCGGCGCATGGACCGACGTGCTGCCCGAGTTTGGTGGCGATACCTATGGCGCAGATAACTTTATGTATCAGCGTGGCAACGGCATGGCGACCTACCGCAATAATAACTTCTTTGGTCTGGTGGATGGCTGGAACTTCGCCGTGCAGTATCAGGGCAAGAATGGCAACAACACCGAATCTGCAAATGGCCGTGACGTACTGGGTCAGAATGGCGACGGCTGGGGTCTGAGCACCACGTATGATCTGGGTCAGGGCTTTGGCATTGGTGCCGCGGCTTTCCAGTCTGACCGTACCAACGATCAGAACAGCGCGACATCAGGTATTCTTGGTCGCGGCGATAAAGCGGAAGTGTACACGGGCGGTCTGAAATATGACGCAAACAATGTCTATCTGGCCGCGATGTACTCGCGTGCTTACAATGCGACCCGCTTTGGTGACAGCAGTGACGCCTCTTCAGCTTACGGCTATGCGGATAAAGCGGATAACTGGGAACTGGTTGCACAGTATCAGTTCGACTTCGGCCTGCGTCCATCCCTGGCCTATGTCACCTCACGCGGCACCGATGTTCAGAACTGGGGCAAACAGAATCTGAAAAAATATATCGATGTTGGCGCGACCTACTACTTCAACAAAAACATGTCTACCTATGTTGATTACCAGATCAACCTGCTGGACGACAACGCGTTCACCGACGCAGCCGGTATCAATACCGACGACGTGGTGGCACTGGGTCTGGTTTACCAGTTCTAAACGTTCTGAGTTGTCAGGGAGCGCAGTTACCGCTGCGCTCCTGCATCGCCTTCCGGGCTGAGCGCTTCAGCCTTTTGCCACTTCGTGGGTTCCGGTGCTGTCGTTACCGACGACACAACACTGCCGAATCGCGCACCTTCAAATGCGACACCTGCCAGCGTAAAGGCTGAAAAGCTCAGCCAGTGATGCCATGCCGACGGCCACTTCTGTGAATTTTTCATTCTGCACCTCTCAGAGATAAACACTGTTTCAACAGTGCAGAATTCATGCCAGCTTTACCGCTCTCACAGCCACAGACGGCGCGCCCGTTTTGATACACTTGCCGCACGCATCAGAGAGGCATTGCCCCAATCAGGTGCAGTCAGGCTTGTTAATGGCGCGGCCGTGAAGGTGTCATATGACGATGACGACGCTGTTCGACCACTTTATAACTTCCGTAAATAAACAGGCCCAGGGCCATAACGAGAATCGCATAAATCATCTGTAGCTCCTTACTTTGAAATAATGTTTATCGCCTGTCGGGAGGCGGGGTCAGGATAGATGACCAGTGAATGTTCTCGTGATTCAGAAAAATATTCAACGCTATTTAAGCTAATTTACCCGAAGTTTATGCTTTGTAGCAGAGACTAATAAAGTGTTACATGCGAGGAAGGATGCGTTCTCAGATTAATCTGCTGTTTATAGTGACGTTAGTACTGATGTTAGCAGCCTGCGATAAGCCAGCAGCAACAACCGCACTGGTACTGGAAGGAAAAACGATGGGAACCGTCTGGCGTGTGAGCCTGGCGGGTGTGGAGATCGAACGTAAAGCGGAGCTGCAGCAGCGCATCCAGCGGCAGCTGGATGCGGACGATGCTGAACTCTCAACCTGGAAAGCCGATTCCGTGTTATCACGCTTCAATCAGAGCCGGGATCTGTCACCGTGGGCAGTAAGTGAAAACATGGCGGATATTGTCACCACCTCACTGCGAATTGGCCGTAAAACCGGCGGGGCGATGGATATTACTGTCGGGCCACTGGTTAACTTATGGGGTTTTGGCCCGACCAGACAGCCAGCTCATACGCCGGATGCTGCACAGATCGCCACCGCCCGGGCGCAGACCGGGTTGCAGCATCTGCGGGTGGTGCAGGGTGCAGACGCGCAGTGGCTGCAGAAAGATCTGCCTGACCTTTATGTCGATCTCTCAACAGTGGGCGAGGGCTTCGCAACCGATCATCTGGCGCGCCTGATGGAGCAACTCGGCATCAACAACTATCTGGTGTTGGTCGGGGGCGCGGTGCTGAGTCGTGGTCTGAATGCGCAGCAGCAGCCGTGGCGCGTAGCGATTCAGAAACCGACCGATCGCGAAAATGCGGTTCAGGCGCGCGTTGATCTGCAGGGACACGGTATCAGCACATCCGGCAGCTATCGCAACTATTATGAACTGGATGGCAAGCGCATTTCTCATGTGATCGATCCCGTTACCGGACGGCCCATTGAGCATAAACTGGTTTCCGCCACGGTGATCGCCACTACGGCACTGGAAGCCGACGGCTGGGATACCGGATTGATGGTACTCGGTACCGAAAAAGCCAAAGCGCTGGCGATAAAAGAGCATCTGGCGGTCTATCTGATCAGTAAGCAGGGCGATAAATTTGTCAGCTGGATGTCGCCGCAGTTTGCTGCTTTCCTGATCCCCGAAAAATCCGGAGAACCCTGATGTTAGATCTTTTTAGTGAAGAGCACCCCTGGCAGGAGCCGCTGGCTGAAGGTGCCATGATCCTGCGGCGTCGCGCGCGCGAAGATGCAGAAGCGCTTTATCAACAGATCCTGACAATTGCGGAACAGAACCCGTTTGCCCATCGCATTACGCCCGGCGGTCATCGCATGTCGGTGGCGATGACCAATTGCGGCGATTTTGGCTGGTCGGTGGATTCACGTGGCTACAATTATCAGCAGCAGGACAACCTCAACGGACGTAAATGGCCACCAATGCCGCCGCTGTTTCGTACTCTGGCACAGCAGGCAGCATCAGAGGCAGGATTTGCTGATTTTAATCCGGATGCCTGCCTGCTTAATCGCTATGAACCGGGCGCGAAGCTGACACTGCATCAGGATAAAGATGAGAAAGATTTGCGCCAGCCTATCGTTTCGGTGTCGCTGGGCTTGCCTGCGGTTTTCCAGTTTGGCGGCTTCGAGCGTGGTGACACAACTCAGCGTGTGCTGCTGGAACACGGTGATATTGTGGTATGGGGCGGGCCGTCGCGCCTGCGCTACCACGGCATTCTGCCGCTGAAGCCAGGCGTTCATCCGCTGGCCGGTCCCTGGCGTTATAACCTGACGTTTCGCCGCGCCTTTTGACCCGTCACGCCGGTCACGGCGTGGTGAGAATAACTATTGCTATCATTTGGCATCCCATTACACTGCAGGCTATTTTTAGCTGATGGATTGCCTGCATGACGTTGTTAAGCGTTGTTTTTCGCCAGTTCCGCTGGCCTTTTATCGGGGTGATTGCGCTGACGTTGTTAAGCGCCGTGCTGGGTATCGGCATGATCGCCTTTATCAACCGCGAAATGATTGTCGCCATTAACACCTCTTTTGCGGTGTTGCCGCAGTTTCTGTTGCAGCTGGTGGTGCTGATGGCGGTGACGCTGGCCTCGCAGCTGGCGCTGACGATGCTCGGCCATCAGTTTGTCTGGCGACTGCGCGGCGAATTTATTAAGCGTATCCTCGATTCCCGGGTTGAACGCATCGAGCAACTTGGCAGCGCGCAGTTGCTGGCAGGACTGACCAGCGATGTGCGGGCGATTACGCTGGCCTTTGTGCGCCTGCCGGAGCTGTTTCAGGGCGTCATCATTACGCTTGGCTCGGCACTTTATCTCGCCTGGCTGTCCCCAAAAATGTTGCTGGTGACCAGTCTCTGGCTGGGTGTCACGCTGGTGGGCGGCTGGATGCTGGTTTCACGCGTCTACCAGCACATGGCAAAGCTGCGGGAAATCGAAGACAACCTTTATCGCGATTACCAGACGGTGATTGAAGGGCGCAAAGAGCTGCAGCTTAACCGCTCCCGTGCACAGCAGGTCTATGACACCGTGTATCAGGAGGATGCCCGTGCCTGGCGTCACCATATTGTACGCGCAGATACATACCATCTCAGTGCGGTTAACTGGTCGAATATCATGACGTTAGGCGCTATCGGCATGGTCTTTTTTATGGCCAACAGCCTGGGCTGGGCTAATACCGCCGTCGCCGCTACCTTTTCCCTGACGCTGCTGTTCTTACGCACGCCGCTGCTCTCGGCGGTGGGTGCGTTACCGACGTTGCTCAGTGCCCAGGTCGCATTCCGTAAGCTCAACGCCTTTGACCTCGCCCCCTATCAGCCCGGGTTTCACGCGCCATCTCCCGTCTCTGACTGGCAGACACTGGAGCTGCGCGACGTCTCTTTCCATTATGGTGATAACGGTTTTCAGGTCGGGCCGATTAACCTGACGTTGCGCCGGGGGGAACTGGTGTTCCTGATTGGCGGCAACGGCAGCGGTAAATCGACGCTGGCGATGTTGCTGACCGGGCTGTATCAGCCGCAGTCCGGCACGCTGCTGCTGGATGGTAAAGCGATCACGGCAGAGGAGCTGGATGTGTGGCGCAGTCAGTTTTCGGCGGTCTTCACCGACCTGCATCTGTTTGACCGGTTGATCGGGCGGGAAGGCGTGGCAGCCAATCCGGCGCTGGTGCAGCAGTGGCTGGAGCGGCTGAAGATGCAGGACAAACTGAAGATTGAAGGCAACAAAGTGCTGAACCTGCGGCTATCTAAAGGGCAGAGTAAACGACTGGCACTGCTGCTGGCGGTGGCGGAAGAGCGCGATGTGCTGTTACTGGATGAATGGGCGGCAGATCAGGATCCCCATTTTCGCCGCATCTTTTATCGTGAGCTGCTGCCGTGGTTGCAGCAGGCGGGTAAAACGGTGTTTGCCATCAGTCATGACGATCACTACTTCATTCATGCCGATCGGCTGCTGGAGATGCGCGAAGGTCAGTTAACGGAGCTGACCGGTAATGAGCGCGATCTCGCCACACTCGACTCGGTAAAGCGCACCGACACCGGACTTTGACGGCAACTGGCAAAACTTAGCAGAAAAGCGCACTGGCGTGCTGCGCGTCAGACAGGCTACTTTAGCAATCATCAGAAACGTCAGTTTCTGCCATCCTGAAACGTCTTCTTTCGTCTGTGTTTACCCCGGCTAAATACCCTTGTTTAGCCGGTTTTTTTAAAGCCGATGCGAGACCAGGGTGATCACCTGATTTTCCTGCCACATAAAGTCCGCTTCCAGTAACGTACCCCTCACAAAACGCTCGCCGAAGTGCTGAGTCAGGCGCAGCGTGGCACTTTGCTGCGCGAAATCTACGGACACCAGTGCCGCATCCAGAAAGTCCATCGGCTGATGCAGTTGTGGCCATAGTGCTTTATATACGCTCTCTTTGAGCGAGAAGAGCAGGGTAGCGGCCGCACTGAAGGAGACGGGCAGTGTCTGCAACAGCTGCTGTTCCTGCTCATTCATCAGCAGGCCGGCCGTTTCCTGCGCGGTGGTCTCCGACATGAGCTGCTCGACGTCGACCCCGATAGCGCAGGGCTGACGCGTAGCCGCCACCACGACGACACCACTACTGTGAGACAGTGAGGCCTGAATGCCAGCGGGCCAGCAGGGAGATCGGTCAGGCGCGTTAGTCAGAATGAAATCATCAATGCCCAGTTCTGCCATTACTGACCGGGCAAGTAATCGGCTGGCGAGATATTCCGCACGTCTTTTATTGACCGCCTGCTGCAGTCGGGCAGGCAGCGGAATACGCCATTCGACAGCCAGCGCGTCATGATATTTTTGTGGGTCAAAGTGACTCACCGCCAGCAAAGGATCGCTGTGGTTAAGATGACAGGAAAGGATAAAGCCGCCTGCAACAGGCGGCAGCGGCAGGTCGGGATAGCGCATGCGAAACCATCATCAGAACCTAAAAAGGCATTTAATCAGGCGCGATGGTTCTGGGCAAGCAGCCCGCCGCAATCAGTCGTTGGGAGGAATGGCAAAACTCTTGAGAGAAACAACGAAATGGTGGTGACCCCTGCTGATGCGTGCACCCCGGTTGCACCAGTGGCTCGCCAGACGAAAGAAATCGTCGCTGCCAATGTCATACGCCAGTTCCACTTTGCTAATGCCTGAATGAAGTAACGCTTCTGCATCTTTCAGGCTTTTCGCTTTGATCGCCATAAAAATTATCCGTCAATTTCTGGGAAGTTCAGGGTAGTTATTTTCTGTGACATTTTTGTTTCAGTTTGATGAAAAAGCGCAGCGGGCGACTACTTTTGTGAAGCGGGTCAGGCTTTTTTGCAAGCGATAACCTGATGATTTCATGAAGAATGCTAACCCCGTTCGGGATTAATCTGAATGTTAAGCCATGGGAAGTCGTGACAGAGAAAAGCCGCGTCAGACGCGGCCTCGTGGGTTACTTTTCGTCTGGCGGAGAAGGTTGCTTATCGCCAGACTCGGGTGCTTCTGTTGGATCGTCTTTTTCGATGAATGTCATGAACTCTCCTCTTGTTACCCACATGCTTTTAAGTATAGATCGGATTGCGGAAGGTGCGAGGAAAGTGAAGGTCTGATGACAGAAACGCAAAAAGCAGCCTTTTGGGCTGCTTTTTGGGGAATTTGGTCGGCACGAGAGGATTTGAACCTCCGACCCCGGACACCCCATGACCGTGCGCTACCAGGCTGCGCTACGTGCCGAACTCTGGAGGATTAGTCTACTGGTTATCACCATTAATGCAAGATACCTGCAAACTATTTGCCTGATAATTAATCAGTTAGCGATAAACCGCTTCTCCTCGGTGAGTACCTGCAACAGCAGCGCCAGTTCTGGCTTGTGATCTTTCAGCGCGTTGCCCTGCGCATCATAAGCGCGATAGCTGCCGTTGTTGTTGAGTACCAGCGTCACCTGCGGCGTGGTAATGACCAGTTTATTCTCTTCACTGCTGGCGACCCAGTCATGGCGACGACGCGCTGCAAACAGATCTTCACCCTGCGAGTAATTCACCGGATTGGTGCGCACATGCAGCAGGCGCTGCATCAGCGTCGCCATCACATCCTGATGATCAGAAAGGCGATCAACAGTCTGCGCGGGGGTATCAGGCCAGTGAATCACTAACGGCACCTGCAATGTCTGGCGGTTTCCGGCACTGTCAGGATTGCCGTCCAGCGCCAGACCACGCTGCGCGGTGATCACCACGACGGTGTTCTTCAGTAAATCACGCGCCTGCAGGCTGTTAAGTACCGCCTGAATCTGTTCATCAACAGCCGGAGCCTGACGCAGGTAGCTGCGCTGACGGGCTTTAGCACTGTCGCCGGTCACATCAGGGCCGTTCAGGGCAATCCATGAGAACCAGGGTGCCTGTGAACCGTTCTGTTTCTCCAGCCAGTTCTGCCATTGCGCCACCGTGCTGGCGTTGGGCTGACTGTTGGTCGCAGGCAGTGAATAATCGGTCAGTAGTGCCTGCCGGTAGAGCGGCGGATTAAAGCCTTCGGAGGAGAACAGGCCAAACTGATAACCCTGGGTACTCAATGCACCCAGCAGCGCAGACGGCGTCCGGGAGGCCAGAATTCCGTTCATATAGCTGGAGGAGATACCGTAGAACAGGCCAAATAAGCCTTTCTCCGGCGTATCACCCGCGCTGTAGTGCTGCGTGAAACGCACGTTTTCGCTGGCGAACTGATTGAGTTGCGGTAGCGCTTTGGCCAGCGTAGCGTTGTTCAGACCATCAACCGTCAGCACCAGCAGATTGTTACGCGTGCCGGCATCACGGAACGTAATATCGCTCAGCGGATACTCCACCGCCACCGCTTCCGGGTCGCCTTGCTGAATCAGCCGACGCTGATACTCCTGCGCATCGAGCAAGCCGTGACGTTCCAGGAAGCGGCGGGCGGTCATCGGATAGGAGAGAGGCAGATTGGCACGCTGCATGGTAATCGGGCGATAGAAGTTGGCATCAGCCCAGATATACATCAGGTGGCTGGCAAAGAAGGCGCTGATAAACAGGGCGGCGACAGGCTTGCCAAATGAACGGCGATTCAGGCTGCGTAGCTTTTGCCAGCTCCAGGTCGCAAACAGCATCTCGACCAGGAAAATCAGCGGCACGCTGATAAACATCAGCTGCCAGTCGCGCGCCATCTCGCTCTGATCGGGGTTAATGACCAGCTCCCACACCACCGGATTCAGGTGCAGGTGGAAACGGCTGAATACCGCACTGTCGACCATCACCAGCGTCAGCCCGGCGGTAGCGACCACCGCGGACAACACCCGCATCAGCCGTTGCGACATCACTACAAAGGTCAGCGGGAAGATAATCAGCAGATAGGCGGCAAACACGACAAAACTGAAATGACCAACCCAGCTGGTATAGGCGTAGATACGCCCCGCCAGTGAAGAAGGCCAGTCGGCGACCAACAGGTAGCGACTGCCTAAAATCAGCGCGAATAAGATATTAAACAGAGCAAACCAGTGCCCCCAACTGATCATCTGGGAGACTTTTTCGCGGTAGCGCTGCCGGTTGGTTACCATATTATGAAGTCAAATCAGCCAATTAATGGGCGTTGTCGTCGCGCACAGATGCCTGAAGGGCATCGGCGAAAGATCGTGCCAGTGAACGACGTTGCGCCGGAGCGACATCGCTGTTAATTAAGTTGGTCACCATATTTCCCAGTACCATCAGGGAGAGATCGGTGGGGGCTTTGTCCTTGTGCAGGATTTGGGCCATTTCCGCGAGGAGTTGTTCCACGCGTTCGTCACTGTAGCGTGATGATTGTGCCATATCGTCGTCTAAGCTCATTTCAAAAGGCGATATATTACCGGAAGAGCGCACTTTTTACCGCAATTTTATCGAAAGCACCGCGTTCGCTTTCAGCATGGAGTTGAAAGCCGATGCTGGCGGTGTTTGAATACGCGCCTGTGCTAAAAGGAGAGTCTACCATGAGTCTGGATATCGACCAGATTGCCCTGCATCAGTTAATTAAACGCGATGAAAACCAGCTTGAACTGGCGCTGCGCGATTCGCTGCTGCCTGCCACCAACACGGTCAACGCGATGGTGGAGGAGTTACACCGGGTTTATAGCGCAAAAAGCAAAGCCTATGGCCTGTTCAACACTGAGAGTGAACTGGCAGAAGCGCTGCGTAATTGCCGTAAGGGCAACGATGATTTTCTCGCTTTTAGCCGTGCCGCGACCGGTCGTCTGCGCGACGAGCTGGCAAAATATCCGTTTGCGGAAGGCGGCGTGGTGCTGTTTATTCACTATCGCTATCTGGCGGTGGAGTACCTGCTGATTGCGGTGCTGAACAGCCAGTCCAGCATGCGCGTCAATGAGCAGCTGGATATCAGCAGCACGCATTATCTCGATATTAATCATGCGGACATCGTGGCGCGTATCGACTTAACCGAATGGGAAACCAACCCGGAATCGACCCGTTACCTGACTTTCCTGCGCGGCCGCGTTGGTCGTAAGGTCGCTGACTTCTTTATGGACTTCCTCGGTGCCGAAGTGGGATTAGACACTAAGGCGCAGAACCGCGGTCTGTTGCAGGCGGTCGATGACTACTGCAATGAATCGGAACTGGATAAGCAGGAGCGGCAGAACTATCGCCAGCAGGTCTACAGCTACTGCAATGAGCAGTTACAGGCGGGCGAGGAGATTGCGCTGGAAGATCTGTCGAGCGAACTGCCTCCGCTGGGCGAAAAAACCTTCCAGGCCTTTACCCAGGAGCAGGGCTATGAGCTGGAAGAGAGTTTTCCTGCGGATCGCAGCACGCTGCGCCAGCTGACAAAGTTTGCCGGAAGCGGCGGGGGACTGACCCTGAATTTCGATGCGATGTTGCTGGGCGAACGCATTTTCTGGGATCCGGCCACGGACACCCTGACGATTAAGGGCACACCGCCTAATCTGCGCGATCAGCTTCAGCGCCGTACCAGCAGCAAATAAAAAAGCCGGGCTTAGCCCGGCTTTCATTTCCTGCCCGCAACGATAATCTTCACCTGGCAGCGACAAAATAAAAGGGCCGGTTTTTCAACCGGCCCTTCTACTTTTCAACATAATTCGCGATTAAGCGCGAACGAAGTCGATGTGGAACAGTTTTGGCTTGAACGGGTGACGCTGAACAGCCTGAACTTTCACTTTAGTTTCTTTGCCGTCAACTGACAGGGTCAGCACTTCGTCGTAGAAACCTGGCTTAGCTTGCAGGTTCATTACGGAGTCGTGATCCAGGTCGATGGCAACAGCCGCTTCAGAACCACCGTAGATGATGGCCGGGAAACGGTTTGCTGTACGCAGGCGGCGGCTCGCACCCTTACCCTGCTCTTTACGTTCTACTGCATTGATAGTGAGCATTAATATCTCTCTTTATTTAATCCTGCTACAGGCGACCCAGTAACAGGCAGGTTATTCAATCCCGCTGATGCACATGCAAAAGCGGGCGGCAGTATAGCCGTTATGCCGGGTGGTAGCAAACGATATACCCGCCCGCCGGGGTCCGGATTGCCTGTGTCGTCCATTAACGCAGCTCATTGGCGCGGCGATAACGACCCTGATAATCGAACATTTTCTCGCGGATTTGCCAGAACTGGCCTTTGGCGCGCGCCACGACAAAGTCAGGATGACGCAGCAATGGCTGCAACGCCAGCACGTCAGCGGCGGTCTGCCAGCCCAGCGGTACGCCGGGCGCGCGCTGATGCGGGCGCATAAAGAGCTGTTCAAACGCCTTACGCTGGGCGGGTGTCTGCAGACGAAACCGTTCGCTGACGCTGGTACCTTCCTCATCAAAATAGGTTGCCTTCAGCCATTCACCTTTGGCGTCGCGGCCCTGTTCCAGCGTCATGCCGCCACAGCGCAGCACCAGCGCATCCTTCAGTTTCAGGGCAGCTTTAAGCATATCGTCCGGGTCGACCAGAATTTTGTCGCACTGATGACAGCGCCGGGCGGCAATATCATTCTCTGCGCCGCAGTCGGGGCAACTTTTAAAGCGGAAGCGGAAATCACACTGTTCGCGCTCACCCTCATCATCTTCCAGCACGCCCTGACAGCGTCGGCCAAAATGCTCAATCACCATGCCATCAGCGGTCGCCTTGCCCCAGAAGGTATTGGCGAAACCGCAGGCGGGACAGAAAACCTGAACCGGCTGATTGTCGCTGGCCCCTTTAGGCGCGCCGACTTCGGGCGTAAAGAGGTCATGCGGATTACCGGCGTAATCGAGGATCAGACAGTCGGTTTTACCGGGCGAGAGCCGCAGCCCGCGGCCGACGATCTGCTGATAGAGGCTGACCGACTCTGTCGGGCGCAGGATCGCAATCAGATCCACGTGCGGGGCATCAAACCCGGTGGTCAGCACCGCCACGTTCACCAGGAATTTCAGCTGCTGCGCTTTAAACGCCAGAATCAGGGCATCACGCTCTCGGGGGGGCGTCTCAGCGGAGACCAGCGCGCTGTTTTCAGGCAGCAGCTGCAGAATTTCACGCGCATGTTCCACCGTTGAGGCGAAAATCATCACCCCTAGCCGATCTTCGGCGAACGCCACAATCTGACGGATGATATGGGGCGTCACGCGCTGCTGCTGTTTCAGTTCGCGATTCAGATCGGCTTCGCTGAACAGGCCATTAGACTGTGCTGTCAGGCGGCTGAAATCATACTGCACTACTGGCATATCCAGCCGCTCCGGCGGCACCAGAAACTGATGCTTGATCATATAGCGCAGCGGCAGTTCATAGATACAGTCGCGGAACAGCGACTTTTCGTCGCCACGCACCATGCCGTGATAGTGGAACTGATAAATCCAGCCTTTACCCAGACGGAAGGGCGTGGCGGTCAGGCCGAGTAAACGGAGCTGAGGATTGTGCTGACGCAGATGATTGAAGATCTGCTGATACTGGCTCTCTTTGTCATCGCCGATGCGGTGACACTCGTCGACGATCACCAGCGAGAAGGCGCTGTCGAACAGGTCGAGGTTGCGCGCCACCGACTGTACGCTGCCAAACACCACTTTGCGCTGGCTCTCTTTGCGCTGCAGTCCGGCGGCAAAGATATCCGCCTCCAGCCCGTAGGCCTGATATTTACTGTGGTTCTGCGCCACCAGCTCTTTGACGTGCGCCAGCACCAGCACCCGGCCACGCGCCAGCCGTGCCAGCTCGGCAATCACCAGACTTTTTCCGGCACCGGTTGGCAGCACAATGACGGCAGGCTCCTGATGGCGACGGAAATGCGCCACGGTGGCATTCACCGCATCCTGTTGATAGGGACGTAAGGTAAAAGACATGTTGCTCACTTTTATAAAACTGGTGGTAATTATGCCATGAAAGGGCGGTAAACGCGCTGTCAGGCTGGCGCGGATCACGTTATACTTCCCGCACATTTTCAACGGTTAACCAGGCCGTTTCAGATTCCCTCCGCAGTAACAGGCAAAACGAATTCATGCGACTCGACAAATTCATCTCTCAGCAACTGGAAATCAGCCGCGCTATCGCTCATCGCGAGATCCGTGGCCAGCGTGTCACCGTCAACGGTGAAGTGGTGCGCGATACCGCGTTTAAACTGCTGCCCGATCACGAAGTCGCCTACGACGGCAACGTGCTGCAGATGCTCACCGGCCCACGCTACTTTATGCTGAACAAACCGCAGGGCTACGTCTGCTCAACCGACGATCCCGATCATCCGACTATCCTCTATTTCATCGAAGAGCCAATGTCATTCAAACTGCACGCGGCAGGGCGTCTTGATATTGACACCACCGGGCTGGTGCTGCTGACAGATGATGGCCAGTGGTCACACCGCATTACTTCGCCACGTCATCACTGCGAGAAAACCTATCGCGTCACCCTGGAATCGCCGCTCGGTGACGACACGGCCGCGCAGTTTACCGCGGGCGTGCAGCTCCACAATGAGAAGAGCCTGACGAAACCGGCACAGCTGGAGGTGATTACCCCCACAGACGTGCGGCTGACCCTGAGCGAAGGCCGTTATCACCAGGTGAAACGGATGTTTGCCGCCGTCGGTAACCGGGTCATTGAGCTGCATCGCGAACGTATCGGTGACATTGCGCTGGACGACGATCTGGAACCGGGCGAATACCGGGCGCTGACGGAAGACGAGATCGCCAGCATCGGTCTGCCAAAAGAGCTGAAGGCAAAATAACCGGGCGGGCCAGGCGGCTCGTACCTGATTCATTCGTGCAGGAGAGGGTGTGCGTAAGGAAAAGAATTCACCAACAGGACTGGTGGTTATCCTTGGTTTGTTAGCCATGCTGATGCCATTGTCGATCGACATGTATCTGCCTGCGATGCCCCAGATAGCAAGAGAATTTGGCGTTTCAGCCGGTAGCGTGCAGATGTCGCTCAACCTCTATATTCTTGGCTTCGCGATTGGCCAGCTTATTTATGGGCCACTGGCAGACAGCTATGGGCGCAAGCCAGTGATTGCACTCGGGACTCTGATCTTTGCCTGTGCCGCCGCGGCCTGTGCGCTGTCGCAGAGTATCGACCAGCTGATTCTGATGCGCTTCCTTCACGGGCTGTCGGCTGCCGCAGCCAGTGTGGTGATCAATGCCTTGATGCGTGACAGTTACTCGAAAGAGGACTTCTCCCGCATGATGTCCTTTGTGATGCTGATTACCACCATTGCGCCGCTGCTGGCGCCGATCATCGGCGGCTGGCTGCTGGTGCTCTGGAGCTGGCACGCTATCTTTTGGGCGCTCGCGGGTGCGGCACTGGTGACGACCGTGTTGGTGACCACGCAGATCCGCGAAACCCTGAAGCCGGAGCAGCGACAGCGGTTTCACCTGCGCACTACGCTGGGTAATTTCGTGACGCTGTTCCGCCACAAGCGGGCGTTCAGTTACATGCTGGCGAGCGGCTTCTCCTTTGCCGGACTCTTTACCTTTCTCAATGCCGGTCCCTTTGTCTACATCGAGCTTAATCACGTCTCACCGCAAAACTTTGGCTACTATTTTGGCCTCAACGTGGTGTTTCTTTTTCTGCTGACGCTGATTAACAGCCGCGCCGTACGCCGCTTTGGTCCGGTGGCGATGTTCCGTCTGGGCCTGCTGATACAATTCTGCATGGGGATCTGGCTGCTGATTGTCAGCGCCTTCAGCCTCGGCTTCCTGCCGCTGGTGATGGGGATCGCGCTGTTTATCGGTTGCGTGTCGATGGTCTCATCGAATGCGATGGCGGTGATTCTGGATGAGTTTCCCCACATGGCGGGTACGGCCTCGTCCCTGGCGGGTACGCTGCGTTTTGGCGTTGGTGCTTTTGTGGGGGCGTTGCTGTCGCTGGTAAGTTTTAACAGCGCCTGGCCGATGGTCGGTACTATCGCGCTCTGCGCAACAATCTCTCTGCTGCTCTTTTTCTACGCTTCACGTTCCCGCCCTGCGGCCCGTTAATCGGGCGCAGTGGTTTTCCCGCCTTTATCCGCAGTGATGCACATCTCGCCGGTTTTGTTTCTTTATTGTGAAAAATTTTAGTTAAAAAAGTAACCACAATGCAGCTAAAATGATTGTTAACGTCGTGTGAACGCGGTACATATAGGCTGAAGTGCGATGTAAGTCGCAAAAATGCGCTTCTGCAATCCGCCTAGACGGGCCTGCCATCCCTGTCCTGACTCTGCGGGGATCAACCCGTTTTCAGCCGGGAAGGTCGGTGTTGCGACATAAACTCATCCGGGAGAGTAACCTATGCTGCAACTTTCAATTGTGCATCGTCTGCCACAGCGTTTTCGCTGGGCCAGCGATCACCATAGTGCCATTGAATCCGATGACACGACGCTGGATGAGCAGGAGTTCGTGGCGCTGCGACTGATCAGCCATGACGGCATTCCGGCATGGGAGATTCTGCAGCAGCTGAAAGAGGTGCTGGCGGATATTCAGGTCGACTGCAAAGTGGCCGAATGTGAAGGGCAGCCCTGCCTGTTTATTCAGCGTCGCGACGAAAGCGCCACTAACTGCTGCCTGAAAAATCAGGGCGTGGCGATTGCGGAGACCTTTATCGCAGGCTGAGTTGCGCCGACTGTAGCAGCTCGCGAGTATAAACAGTTGTCGGTGACGCAAACAACGTTTCACACTCTCCCTGTTCAACCACCTCCCCCTGACGCAGCACGATAAGCTGATGACACAGGGCGCGAACCACATCCAGGTCGTGACTGATAAACAGATAGCTGAGCTGACGCTGCTGCTGTAAGCGGCGTAATAGTGTCAGAATCTGCTTCTGCACCGTGCGATCCAGCGATGAGGTGGGTTCATCCAGTATCAGCAGCTCTGGCTCCAGAATCAGTGCCCGCGCGATAGCAATCCGCTGTCGCTGACCGCCAGAGAATTCGGCCGGATAACGATGGCGACTTTCTGCTTCAAGCCCGACTTCCTCCATCACCGCAATCACGCGCTGCGCCTGCTGCGCACTGTTGAGTTCAGGCTGATGCACCGCCAGACCTTCAGCAATAATCTGCTGCACCGTCATACGCGGATTGAGAGAAGAATTCGGGTCCTGAAACACTACCTGAATGCGCTGACGCAGTGGCAGAAGTTGCCGGCGCGACAGCTGATGCAGCGGCTGGCCGTCAAACCAGATTTCGCCACGTGAGGCAATCAGCCGCAACAGCGCCAGGCCGGTGGTGCTTTTACCCGACCCGGACTCGCCCACCAGACCCAGACTTTCGCCACGCCGCAGGCTGAAACTTAGTCCGGACAGTACCTGCTTTTCACTGGCCTGCCGCCGGAACAGTCCGCGCCGCTGCGCAAAACTGACCTGAAGCTGCCCGACCCGAAGAATGACAGGCGCATCTGCAGGGAGCGGTAGCGCTTTTCCTTCCGGCTCGGCAGCCAGCAACTGCTGGCTGTAAGGATGTTGCGGCTGGTTCAGCAGAATCTGGCAGCGATTCTGTTCCACGATGTGACCCTGACGCATCACGCTGACGTTATCCGCCAGCTGACGCACGATATTCAGGTTATGGGTGATAAACAGCATGCCCATATTCAGCTCCCGCTGCAGTTCACGCAGCAGCGCCAGAATCTGCGCCTGCACCGTCACATCCAGTGCAGTGGTGGGCTCATCGGCAATCAGCAACTGCGGCTCGGTCAGCAGCGCCATAGCGATCATCACTCGCTGGCGTTCCCCGCCGGAAAGCTGGTGGGGGAAATCGTTGAGCCGGGCGGCAGGCTGACGGATACCGACCCGATCGAGCACGCTGATAATCTCACCGCGTGCCGCCTGACGACGCAGCCCACGATGCAGCGACAGCACTTCATACAGCTGCTTCTCTACGGTGTGTAGCGGATTCAACGATACCATCGGCTCCTGAAAAATCATCGCAATCTGGTTGCCACGAATAGCACGCAGACGCTGTTCGCGGGCACGCAGCAGATCTTCACCGTTAAACAGAATCTCTCCGCGGGGATAAACCACCGCTGCCTCATGCAGCAGTCGCATTACCGACAGCGCCGTGACGCTTTTGCCGGAACCCGACTCGCCCACCAGCGCCAGCGTTTCGCCCGCGTCGATGTGCAGTGAAACGTCATCCACGACCTGACGAAGCTGCTCGCCCTGACGAAAGGCGACCGAGAGATGATTGATGGCAAGCAGTGGCGTCGTCATTCAGGCTCCTTTGCCCGGATCAAAGGCGTCGCGCACCGCTTCGCCAATAAAAATCAACAGCGAAAGCAGGATCGCCAGGGTGAAAAAGCCCGCCAGGCCCAGCCAGGGTGCCTGCAGATTATTTTTGCCCTGCAGCAGCAACTCACCCAGCGAGGGTGAACCCAGCGGCAGACCGAAACCGAGAAAGTCGAGGGAGGTGAGCGTGGTGATCGAACCGCACAAAATAAATGGCAGAAAGGTCAGGGTAGCCACCATCGCGTTAGGCAGCATGTGACGCAGCATGATCCGGGCATCGCTGACCCCCAGCGCCTGTGCTGCGCGGATGTAGTCAAAGTTTCGGGTACGCAAAAACTCGGCCCGGACCACGCTTACCAGGCTCATCCAGCCGAATGCGACGGTGACCAGCAGCAGCCACCAGAAACCGGGCTGAATGACGCTGGAAAGGAGGATCAGCAGAAACAACGACGGCATACCAGACCAGACTTCAATCATCCGCTGCCCAATCAGATCAATTCTGCCGCCGAAATAACCCTGCACCGCGCCAACCACAATTCCGATGACGCTGGAGATAAGTGTCAGCAGCACGCCGAACAGCAGGGAGATGCGCGTGCCATAGAGCAGCCGTGCCAGTACGTCGCCACCGTTGGCGTCTGTGCCGAGCCAGTTCTGCGCCGAGGGCGGAGAGGGGAACGGCACCTCGGTGGCAAAATTGATGGTGCTGTCGCTGAAGTGAACCGGAGCCCATAAGGCCCAGCCGTTCTGTGCGATGCGCTGCCGCAGCCAGGGATCCTGATAATCCGCCGCTGTCGCCAGTACGCCGCCATAGTCGGTTTCGCTGTAGTCAAACAGCAGCGGCACCATCCAGCGCTGCTGATAATGCACCAGCAGTGGCTTGTCATTGGCGATCAGTTCGGCACAGAGTGACAGCAGAAAAATAACCAGAAAGATCCACAGCGACCAGTAGCCGCGCCGGTTATGGCGAAAGCGCTGCCAGCGCTGTTGATTGAGTGGAGAGCGCGTCATGAGCGGCTCCCGAAATCGATGCGCGGATCGACCAGCGTATAAGTCAGATCGCTGAGAATATTCATCAGCAAACCGATCAGCGTGAAAATATAGAGCGTGCCAAACATCACCGGATAGTCACGTTGCAGCGTCGCGTCATAGCCGAGCAGGCCGAGTCCGTTGAGCGAGAACATCACTTCGATCAGCACCGAACTGGTAAAAAACATGCTGATAAACGTAGCGGGGAAGCTGGCGATGACCAGCAGCATCGCATTGCGAAACACATGGTGATAAAGAATTCGGCGTTCCGGCACCCCTTTGGCGCGCGCGGTGACGACATAGAGCTTGCGGATCTCATCCAGAAAGGCGTTTTTCGTCAGCATGGTCAGTGTGGCAAAGCCGCCAATCACCGTTGCCAGTACCGGCAGGGCGATATGCCAGAAGTAATCCAGTACTTTGCCATACCAGGGCAGCGTGTCGTGCTGCGCCGAGGTGAGCCCGCGCAGCGGGAACCAGTCAAGGTAGCTGCCACCGGCAAACAGTACGATCAGCATGATGCCGAACAGAAAAGCCGGAATGGAGTAGCCAATGATAATAAACGCGCTGCTCCAGACATCAAAGGCGCTGCCGTTGCGCACCGCTTTGCGGATCCCCAGTGGAATCGACACCAGATAGATGATCAGCGTGCTCCATAATCCCAGACTGATCGAGACCGGCAGGCTCTCCTTAATCAACCCGATTACCGAGGCGCTACGAAACAGGCTGTCGCCAAAGTCAAAACGCAGGTAGTTCCACAGCATCTCGCCGTAGCGCTGCCATAGCGGTTTATCGAAGCCGTAACGCTTTTTAATCTCCGCAATCACTTCGGGATCCAGCCCGCGCGCGCCACGGTACTGATTATCAGCAGGATTAATATGACTGATGCTGGCGCGTGAACTGGCGCTCTCCGCGCCGCTGCCGGGCAGGCCAGTTGTCTGACCAAACTCAATATTTGCCAGCGCCTGGTCGACAGGTCCGCCGGGCGCGATTTGCACAATAAAGAAGTTGAGCGTGATAATCGCCCATAAGGTCGGGATAATCAGCAGCAATCTGCGCAGAAAGTATGCGGCCAACGGTCATCTCCTTAGCGTTTGCTGGCCGGCAGGCGTCCGGCTTTGTTAGTGTCGTACCACCAGTTTTCCAGCCCGGTGCTGTAGGCAGGCTTGCGGACAGGGTGAGAAAACTTATCCCAGTACGCCAGCCGCTGTTCAGCGTTGTACCACATCGGGATCATATACGCATTCCACAGCAGCACCCGATCCAGCGCCTGTGCCAGCGGCCGCAACGCGGCAGGGTCGCCCTGATGCGCGACAATCTGTTTCACAAAGTGATCGACGATAGGATCGTTGACCCGTGCGGTATTCCACGACGAGGTGATGTAGTCGGACTGCCAGAGGATCTGCAGACTGGAAGTCGGGATCGGCATCGCCCCGTAAACGGTGGCAATCATGTCATAGTCGCCTTCACGCCAGCGCCGCAGGTACTGTGAGCTGTCGATCTGCCGCAGGTTCAGCGTAATGCCAAGCCGCGCAAGGTTGTGCTGCAACGGTAATGCCCATTCGGTACTGGTGCCACCGCGCAGCAGCAGTTCGACCGTAAACGGCTGACCGGTTTTATTGTTAACCAGTCGGCGATTTTTGATCTGCCAGCCCGCCTGTTTCAGGAGCTCAAACGCGTTTAACAGACTGGCGCGATCATAGCCGCTGCCATCGGTTTTGTGTGGCAGGTAAGGCTGGCTGAACAGCGCAGGAGGCAGCTGCGCGCGCCAGGGTTCGAGCAGCGCCCGTTGCTGTGCATCCGGCACCCCGTGGGCAGCATACTCTGTATTCTGGAAATAGCTGCTGGCACGCTGCCAGGCACCGTAATAGAGCGCTTTATTCATCCACTCGAAATCAAACATCAGTGACAACGCCTGGCGCACCCGGCGATCGTGGAACAGCGGTTTTTCGTTGTTGAATGCCAGCCAGCGGGTATCGATAGCGGCTTCATTGGGCGTGGTTTCTTTTACAATGCTGCCATCGTCGAAATTGCGGCCACGATACTGGGTCGCCCATTTCTTCGCCGATGTCTCTTCACGCAGATCGTAGCCACCCGCTTTAAAGGCTTCGAACGCAACATTGTCATCCAGATAGTAGTCATAGCGCATGCGATCAAAATTAAAGCGTCCACGATTCACCGGCAGATCGGCAGCCCAGTAATCTTTTACCCGGCTGAACTCAATAAACTGGCCCAGCTTCCAGCGCGTGATGCGATAAGGCCCACTGGAAAGCGGCGGTGCGCTTAACGGCTCGTTAAACTTCTTATCGCGCCAGAACGACTCGGGGATAACCGGTAGCGTCAGTAATCCAAGCAGCAGATCTTTATCCGGTTTCTGTGCCTCGATGCGGACCGTGATATCGTCCAGCGCCCTGACGGTCACGCCACGATAGGCGACGCGGAACTGAGGCACGCCCTCGGTCATAAACTTCTGAAAAGTGAACGCTACGTCGCGGGCGGTGACTGGCGTGCCGTCATGAAACCGGGCGCGGGGATTCAGGCGGATCTCAATCCAGGTAAAATCGCTGGCGTAGCGTGCTGATTCAGCAATCAGCGGATAATAACTGCCCGGTTCATCGTCTGAGCTGGTGTAAAGCCCGTCATAAAGCGTGCCGGTGTTAATGCCCGGATTGCCGCGCGAGGCGTAACGGTTAAAGTTGTCATAAGTGCCCACTACCGCCATAGTGATGCTACCGCCTTTAGGCGCGCGGGGATCGGCGTAATCGTAATGGCTGAAGCCGGGCGGATATTTCGCTTCGCCCGCCTGGGTGAAGGCGAACGTTTGCAGGACCGTGGCCGCCAGCAGTGGGGCGCTGAACAGGCCGCACAGCAGCAGAAATCCTAAGCGAAAAAGCATGCTCTCTCCTGTTAAATATCCGGCGCGATTTGGGCCAGAGAGTCTCAGGCGTTATGACGCCGGAAATAGTCTATCAGTGTTTCTGGTCGCAGCGGACGGCTGAAGATATAACCCTGCAGATGGGTTACACCTCGATGGATCAGCCAGGCGGCCTGTTCGCCGGTTTCTACCCCTTCCGCCACACTTTTCAGATTCAGCTTCTTCGCCAGTTGCAGCACGGTGTCCAGCACCGGCGAGGTCAGGGTTTCTGTGCCGATGCGCTGGACAAAGCCACGATCGATTTTCAGGTAATCAAACGCATAACGTTCCAGATAGATCAGCGCACTGTGGCCGGTACCAAAATCATCAATAGCAATGTTGATATGCTGCTGATGCAGCCAGTCAAACAGTTCTCCGACGTTTTCATCTCGCACCATGGCGCGCTCGGTAATCTCAAACACGTAATTAAAGTGAGCCGCAGGCATGGTATCAAGCCAGCGCAGCACATCCTGCCGGAAACCGCTGTCAGCCAGATGCAACGCAGAGATGTTAAGGCTGAGGCAGGCATGACGGGGAATGGTATGACACAGTTGATGAGCATCACGTGAAACCAGCTGAAACAGATGCCGGGTCAGAGGAATAATAAGGTTCTGCGACTCGGCATACTGAATAAACACATCGGGCGGGATCGGGCCTTCGGTCGGATGGGTCCAGCGCAGTAACGCTTCCATACCATAAGGCTGACCATCATGGGAAGTAACCAGCGGCTGATATTCAACATGAAACTCGCCGCGCTTCATGCCCCGAATCAGCTCTTTCCCCGGACGCTGATAAACAGATAACAGCAGCCAGCAGCCGCCGGAAACCAGCAGTGACAGCAGCAGGCTGCACAGCAGGATATTCTGATAATCACTGAACGCCAGAACCGAACCGAACAACACAAACTCCAGCGGATAGCCTGTCAGCGCCTGCTGATACAGCGGCGGCGGCAGACTTTTATTTTTCATCACGCCAGGCTGCCAGCTGGTTAAGGCACTCTTTTGCGCCATCAGCGCCATACCAGTAATTTCCGGATGCCCGGAGATCTGCAGCTGGTAGGGAGCCAGGCTGATATTCAGCGTCGCGAAGACACCTGACTGCTGACGGCCAGGATTTTTAATCCACAATCCCAGCGCCGGTTTATTTGGCTGAAGCGGCGTGCCTGACATGAGCTGCAGATCAATATCGCGTGAGGTATCACTATTGGGTGCGATAACATTAAGCGGCAGACTAAAACTGCCGGTGGCCGACGAGCAAAAGGCATTGCCATTGTTAACCAGCAGGATGGCGCGGAGATTACCGGCAAACGCGGCGCGCGATGTCAGTTCACGATTAATGGTATGACAGGCAGTGTGGGTGAACGGAAGCAGAGGACTGAGGGTGCTGATGAGCAGACTGGAGAGTGTTTGCTGTAGTGCTGTTCGGCTGTTCTCCAGCAGTTGCTGGTGCTGTCGTTCGCGCTTCTGCCAGGTCTGGTGAAATGACAGGGCGGCAAACAGAAGAAAGAATACGCCACCGACCATCGCGCTACTCCATGCGATTCGGCGAGGATAGGTGGCATGGCGCCTTAGCGCCCCCGACAGTGGCATGAGGAACTTCCCCTGATCAAATTATTATTATGTTATTGCACACGACTGCTTCGGTTTAAGCGACCGAGAATATAACGAGAGTGTCCGAAATGTCTCGTTATTAATCTGAAATACAATGCTTTTATCTTATATAGCGGCTGGTGCTAAAAATAAGGCACGAAAAAAAACGCTGCGTAAGCAGCGTTTCATGTTCTCTGGCTGAGAGAAGATCGAAAGTGATAATCAGGTCGGGTTACGACTTAATACACGGCGTCCTTCACGGTAACGCTTTTTCCAGTAGTCATCATTGAGACTGGAGATCATGACGCCACTGCTGGTGGAGGCATGAACAAAATTGTCGTTACCCAGATAAATACCCACATGACGGCCTGTTGAGCCGGCACGGAACATTACCAGATCGCCAGGACGCAGTTTACTGCGGGTAATCTCTTTACCGGTGTCCTGCTGCTCAGAGGTCGAGCGCGGTAATTCTAAGCCAAACTGATCGCGGAAGGTGCGTTGTACAAAGGCGGAACAATCGATTCCGCGTTTGGTATCGCCACCGAGGCGATAGCGCACACCTTTCCAGACGGCGTATTGTTCCA
The DNA here is from genome assembly GCF_052045955.1 of Pantoea sp. 22096. Lineage (NCBI taxonomy): Bacteria > Pseudomonadati > Pseudomonadota > Gammaproteobacteria > Enterobacterales > Erwiniaceae > Pantoea > Pantoea sp. 22096. Next base: position 390,628 of record NZ_JBQEPW010000001.1, read on the forward strand.
TGATGCGCGACTTAACGTCGACGTTACGCACCATTTCTTCAAACTCATCCTGAGACGCCTGAAGTAAAAAACCATTGTGGTTGTTAACTTCATGATTCTCGTTATTCGCGTTTTGACTGCTATGGGTACTGCTACAAGCTGAGAGGAGTGTGGCCAGCGCCAGTGCGGGCACGATCCGCAAAATATATCTCAGTATTGGTTGAGACTTGACCATTATTCGGGTTTTCCTTCGATTTCCTTACGACAAAATTGTCGCCAGCCAGATGACAAAACAGGGAGATTAATAAGCGAAACAGCCTAAGACAAATCCTTAATTACTAAAATGTGTTAATGGACACATTTTTACGGTAAAAAATCCGAATTTTCTGCCGCTGTAGCCTCACTGCGACTGAGGTTAACTGATTACAGACGCCGTGGCGAGTGCTTTTAATCAATTTTATATAGGTTTTTTTGATGTGAAATCAAACCGTAACACCCTGACTACTTTAGCAACAATTGTGGTGAAATGATGATGAGAACAGGCAGCGAAAGGGGCGTCAATTCAGGGCATAGCTTCTGTTTTTAGCGTTTTCTTTATTGACAGAGAATATTGGTGACTGTTTAACCAGCCAGCAGGGTCATAACCTTTTCTTTTCGTCAATTTAATTAGCAGGCTAATAGTGGTGGGCTGTTTTTTATAAGCGCGGACGGTCAGGACCAGGCCGATTAAATCGTCCGCGCTTAACATTTACGTCACGGGCTTATATTTCCCCGGTAATTTGCGATAAAACCAGTTTACCAGCACGTCACTGGCTGGCGTTAATAGCCACCAGCTCAGACCCACTAATATCACTGACATTGAACCGACGGCAATATCGGTAAACCAGTGTGCACCCGCCATGACGCGCGGCAGTGAAAATATCACCACAATAGCCGTGGCAATTAAGAAGCGGCTAAAACCAAAATAACGCCAGATAAAGCAGGCGAAAATAATCAGCATCATACCGTGGTCGCCAGGGAAGCTGTCTTTCGAGGCATCTTTAGCGGGAATACCGGTGAGTTCGCTGACGCGATGCACATTCTCGAAGAACAGCGTCGGACTGGAGTGCTTCACCGGCAACAGGTGGCCCAGCTGATTAAGTACTACAGCGGTAAGCAGCATAGTGATACCGATAGCCAGCATCCGCCGCCGCGCGTGTGGCGTTTCACGTCGCCAGATCGACAGATAAAGCAGGCCCATTGCCAGCAATGACACCGCATCAAATCCACGAAAATTGGTGATAGCGACGATCAGTGCGAACAGCGGATGGCTCACCATCTGATTGTTAAAGCCATAGAATATAGATTTATCGACGCCGAACCAGAAGCCATGTTCTGGCGGCAGATACCATGACAGAAATAGCATCACGCCCAGTGCATTAAGCAGCAGGATAGTAATAAGGCGAGTTACGCGCATAGTTAAACTCATTATTATTAAAAATAACCGCCGACAATACCTCTGTCAGCGTAAACGGCACTTCAACAATGCCGATTGTAGTCGATTCCAGTCAGCCTGTTGAAAATGAATGATCTCAATGCGGCTATCGGATGGCGGTGAGGGGAGTGTTTCACTCTGCAGCTCATTTGCCTGACGATTGATACGCAGAGTGCCTTCTTTCGTGCGCATCACACCTTTAATGCGATCAACCGGTGCCTGGCGTACCCATTCCAGCAGCGCACTGCTGTCAAACCGCGTATCAGCATCAAAAATCCAGCCGCAGGCGCTGTAACCCTGACCGTGGTTCAGCGCCCGGCGCCAGCGCGCTTCGCCGTCCAGTCGTAACGCCGCGAGGCCGCTGGTCGGGTTAGACGGATGATGATGATGCGGCAGGGGAAGATCGCGTGGCTGATAAGGCGTATCAAGCAGGGAAAGGGGGATCTGACCAAATTCTGTCTGTATTAATGGACGCAGAGGCTGCATCTGCTGCTGCCAGTCAGCCAGGCGCTGACGGTCCTCCTCACCCCAGCAATCGCGCTTGTTGGCGATAATCATATCGGCAGCAGCGAGCTGATCGCGGAAGTTTTCATTGGCAAGGATGCGAGGATCGGACAGCTGACGGGCATCCAGCAGCGTCAGGGTCGCATTAAGTTGCAGCCACGCCTGATAAACCGGCGCACTTAACATCTGCAACACCTGACGCGGATGACCCAAGCCGGTTGGCTCAATCAGCAGCCGATCCGGTTTGCTCTTCAGCAAAATATTCAGCCCGACCTGCATCGGCAGGCCATTAACGCAACAGAGACAGCCGCCGGGGATCTCTTTCAGGGTGGCACCGCGATCGGCCAGCAGTGCACCGTCGATCCCAATCTCGCCAAACTCATTGACCAGCACCGCCCACTTCTCTTCGGGCGGTCTGGCTGCCAGCAGATGGCAGAGCAGCGTAGTTTTGCCGCTGCCCAGAAAACCGGTAATCAGATTAACGCGCGTCATGGGGCCTGCTCCTGCCTGAGAATAGCGTGGTAATGTAATACTATAACACTATCACGACTGGCAGCAGTTGAGTGGTTAGTCTGCACGGCCCATGTAGCGGCGTTCAGCAATATGAATGCGGATGCGATCACCGTTGCTGAGGTATTCCGGCACCTGGATAGAGAGACCCGTGCTCATACCGGCCGGTTTCGTTCGGGCGCTGGCGGAAGCGCCTTTAATGCCGGGTGAGGTATCCACGATTTCCATGTCTACGGTTTGTGGCAGTTCCAGCGCCAGCACCTGACCTTCCATCGTCAGTACGTGAATGCCTGGGATGCCGCCTTCAGGGATAAACAGGAGCTCTTCTTCAATCTGCTCCTGTTTAAAGGAGTAAGGGGTGTAATCCTCATCATCCATAAAGATGTATTCGTCACCATCTATATAAGAGAAGGTCACGCTGCGGCGGCTGAGCGAAATCGCATCAATAATCTCGTCGCCCTTGAAGCGCTCTTCGACTTTTAAACCGGTGCGGACATCGGTAAAGCGCATTTTATACAGGGTGGCGGCACCGCGTGCGCTGGGGCTCTGGACATCAATATCCTTAACCAGCAGCAGTTTACCGTTGTGCGTGACGGCCATCCCTTTTTTAATTTCGTTGGCTTTTGGCATTGCTGTTCTCGCTATCTTGAGAGTGAAGTGCGCGCAACGTTACTCGCGCCGGTGAAAACTGGCAATATCGTGGATGCGAAATTTTGTGTCAGACCGCGGCTTTCATGGCAATTAGTGTGGTGGACTGCTATTGTCGCCGCGACTTTCTCTGCCGGAGCACAGCATGCAATGCCGTAGCCAGTGCGGTGCCTGTTGCACAGCACCTTCGATCTCCTCGCCGATTCCTGGCATGCCTGACGGCAAGCCCGCCAACACGCCCTGTGTTCAGCTTGATGACACACTTCGCTGCAAACTGTTTGGCTCACCCCTGCGTCCAGCCGTCTGCGCAGGTCTGCAACCTGCACACAGCATGTGCGGCGATTCGCGCCATCAGGCGATGACCTATCTGCTGCAACTCGAAGCAGATACCGCGCCCTGAGGCGCTGACGCTGCTGAACTTTCTGGTCCACTCATCTCTGGTTTACAGCATCTGCGTCAGCCTGTTCACTTTTTATTCCCCTTAACCACCCCGAAATGTGCGTAACGTCAAAAATCTGTTACGCCATTTGCGCATTTTCTTGCCTCGGGAAAATTGCTGTACCACAATCCCTGAAACGTTTCAGCGGTGACTGCGCCACCTGTTTTCAACAGCATGGCGTAAAAAAATCCCCACTGGCTGAAACGATTCAATCTCAGCAAGCGAGGAGAATTATGTTCCAGCTCGAATTGCAGGCCATCCATACCGGAGCCAGCGCCCAGAACAAAGAAGAGGCCATTCGTCAGGTTGCTGCCGCGTTAACCGCGGCTGGCAATGTGACGGAAGGCTACGTCAACGGCATGCTGGCGCGCGAACAGCAGACCTCCACCTTCCTTGGCAACGGCATCGCTATCCCGCATGGCACCACCGATACCCGCGATCTGGTGCTGAAAACCGGTGTTCAGGTGTTCCAGTTCCCGCAGGGCATTGCCTGGGGCGACGATCAGACCGCCTATGTCGCTATCGGTATTGCTGCTAAGTCAGATGAACATCTGGCGCTGCTGCGTCAGCTGACGCACGTTCTGAGCGATGACTCCATTGCCGAACAGCTTAAAACTGCCTCTGCTGAAGACCTTCGTGCGTTGCTGATGGGCGAGAAACAAGCCGCTGAATTCAGCTTCGACACTTCATTAATTACGCTCAACGTCGCCGCCAGCGATCTGATCACCCTCCAGGCGATGAACGCCGGTCGGCTGCAGTCCGCGGGCGTGGTGGATGCCAGCTACGTCGCAGACGTGGTCTCAACGACGCCGCTGAACCTGGGACAGGGCATCTGGCTCAGCGACAGCAGCCTCGGCAACCTGCGCAGTGGCGTGGCCATCAGCCGCGCTGAACATGCCTTCGAGCATCAGGGCGAACAGGCTGCGCTGCTAATCAGCGTGTCGGCAACCGATGAGCGTCCGCTGGAAGTGCTGGGTTACCTCAGCGCATTACTACAGCAGGGCAAAGCCGATCGTCTGCTGAAAGCCGATGCGGCAGGCGTCTACGCGCTGCTGACCAGCGAAGTGGATGAGCAGGCTGAGGTACTGACCGCCGAATACACCATCCGTAACGAACATGGCCTGCATGCCCGTCCGGGTACCGCACTGGTTAGCGTAATCAAGCAGTTCAACAGCGACATCACTGTGACCAACCTCGACGGCAGCGGTAAACCTGCCAATGGCCGCAGCCTGATGAAAGTGGTTGCGCTGGGCGTGAAAAAAGGCCATCGCCTGCGCTTCACCGCCAGCGGTGACGATGCACAGCAGGCGCTGAACGCGATTGAAGAAGCGATCACCAGCGGTCTGGGTGAGGGGGCATCATGAGCAGACGCGTCGCCACCATCACGCTGAATCCGGCATATGATCTGGTGGGATATACCCCTGAAATTGAACGCGGTGAAGTCAACCTGGTGAAAACCACCGGGCTGCATGCTGCGGGCAAGGGCATCAACGTTGCGAAGGTCCTGAAAGATCTGGGTATCGATGTCACCGTGGGTGGCTTCCTGGGTAAAGAGAATCAGGATGGCTTCCAGCAACTGTTCAGCGAGCTGGGCATTGCTAACCGTTTCCAGGTGGTGCCAGGCCGTACCCGTATCAACGTTAAACTCACTGAACAGACCGGCGACGTGACCGATCTGAATTTCTCCGGTTTTCAGGTCACCGCTCAGGACTGGGATCGTTTTACGAGCGACTCGCTGACCTGGCTGGGCCAGTTCGATATGGTCTGCGTCAGCGGCAGCCTGCCGGAAGGTGTCGATCACGATGCCTTTACCCGCTGGATGACCGAACTGCGCACCCACTGCCCATGCATCATCTTTGACAGCAGCCGCGAGGCGCTGGTGGCAGGCCTGAAAGCCGCACCGTGGCTGGTTAAACCTAACCGTCGTGAGCTGGAAATCTGGGCTGGTCGCAAACTGCCAACGCTGCAGGATGTGATTGGTGCGGCGCACGAACTGCGCGAGCAGGGCATCGCCCATGTGGTGATTTCGCTGGGCGCAGAAGGTGCGCTGTGGGTCAACGCCTCTGGTGAATGGATTGCTAAACCGCCGGTGTGTGAAGTCGTCAGCACCGTGGGTGCAGGTGATTCCATGGTTGGCGGCCTGATTTATGGCCTGCTGATGCGCGAATCCAGCGAACACACGCTGCGTCTTGCGACGGCCGTGGCGGCGATGGCCGTCAGCCAGAGCAATGTTGGCGTTTCCGATCGTACTCAGTTGGCCGCAATGATGGCGCGCGTCGACTTACAACCCGTTAACTGACAGCAGGAGAGCGATAATGAAAACGCTGCTGATTAAAGACCCTGTACTGGGACTGGCTTCCGCTTATATGGCGCAACAACGTCTGGCTGCTGCCGCACCTGCTGCGGGCCTGACTCTGACTGATAACCCTGCCGACGCGGAACTGGCGATCGTGCTGGGCAAAAACGTGCCGGACGATGCGGCGCTGAACGGCAAAGCGGTCTGGCTGGGCGATATCCAGCTGGCAGTTCGCGAGCCGGAAACTTTCCTGAACCGGGCGAAAGCCGAAGCCAAAACCTGGCAGGCAACCGCTGCGGTGGCCACACCGGCTGGCGCATCGGCTGCGGCACCGGCTCAGAATGGCGCGCCGAAACGCGTGGTTGCCGTTACCGCCTGTCCGACCGGCGTGGCACACACCTTTATGGCTGCCGAAGCCATTCAGGCTGAAGCGACCCGTCGCGGCTGGTGGGTGAAAGTTGAAACGCGCGGTTCCGTGGGTGCCGGTAATGCGATTACCCCGGAAGAAGTGGCAGCTGCCGATCTGGTGATCGTCGCTGCTGATATCGAAGTCGATCTGGCGAAATTTGCTGGTAAGCCAATGTACCGCACCTCAACCGGTCTGGCGCTGAAGAAAACCGCGCAGGAACTGGATAAAGCAGTAGCAGAAGCGAAGCCGTACAAAGCGGCAGCGGCCGGGCAGAGCAATAGCAGTGAAGAAGAGAAGAAAGGCGGAGCAGGGGCTTATCGTCACCTGCTGACCGGTGTTTCTTACATGCTGCCGATGGTGGTCGCGGGTGGTCTGAGCATCGCCCTGTCGTTCGCTTTTGGTATCACAGCCTTTAAAGAGCAGGGCACCCTTGCCGCTGCACTGATGCAAATCGGTGGTGGCAGCGCCTTCGCCCTGATGGTTCCGGTGCTGGCCGGCTTTATCGCCTTCTCCATCGCTGACCGTCCGGGTCTGACGCCTGGTCTGATTGGCGGTATGATCGCCACCAGCATCAATGCGGGCTTCTTAGGCGGTATCATCGCGGGCTTCATTGCAGGTTATGCGGCGAAGCTGATCAGCGGCAAAGTTAAACTGCCGCAGAGTATGGAAGCGCTGAAACCGATACTGATTATTCCGCTGTTCGCCAGCCTGATCACCGGCCTGCTGATGATCTACGTAGTGGGCAAACCGGTTGCGGGCATCATGAATGGCCTGACGCACTGGCTGGCCAACATGGGTACGGCGAATGCAGTCCTGCTGGGTGCCATTCTGGGCGGCATGATGTGTACCGATATGGGTGGGCCGGTGAACAAGGTGGCTTACGCATTTGGTGTCGGCTTACTGAGTTCGCAGACGTATGCACCGATGGCCGCCATCATGGCCGCCGGTATGGTGCCACCGCTGGCGATGGGTCTGGCTACGCTGGTTGCCCGTCGTAAATTCAACAAAGGTCAGCAGGAAGGCGGTAAAGCGGCACTGGTTCTGGGTCTCTGCTTTATCTCTGAAGGTGCGATTCCGTTCGCTGCCCGTGACCCGATGCGCGTACTGCCTTGCTGCATCGTCGGTGGCGCGGTTACCGGCGCGATCTCCATGGCGATTGGCGCAAAACTGATGGCACCGCACGGTGGACTGTTCGTCCTGCTGATCCCTGGCGCAATTACGCCGGTTATCGGTTATCTGATGGCGATTATCATCGGCACCGCGATTGCAGGTCTGAGCTATGCGGTTCTGAAACGTCCGGAAGAGCAGCTGGCGAAAGCCTGATGTGCTGAAGTGCATAATCTGCTGAAGTAAAAACAAACAGGGAGCCGGATGGCTCCCTGTTTGTTTTTACAGACGGTTCCCGAAATTAAAGCGACGGGAGCATACGACTGGAGTAAAGCATCGCGGGCCAGGGAGCCAGCTGGCTTCCTCAGACTACTCACAAATTCTTATCAGGGTGCATCTGGCAGCGATGAATTAGCTAAAACTCAGGGAACACGGTCAGAGGAGGAAAGCGTCCCGCCGCCCGGATAAAAACGCCAGGCGTTTTTGAACAACGCAACGCGTTGGCCCGGCAACGGGCGCACCTCAGGGATGAGGTGCGTAATCGCGCGGGCCGAGCGTGTCATGGATGACGGATTTTGCGTCTTTCCGATCTGACCGTGTTCCCTGTGCAAGCTCAGTCTTACAGCAACCAGGCCAGACTTTGTCAAAAATCTCAGGGAGCCAGCTGGCTCCCTTTTTCTATCCCTGCTGTTCGGCTTTCAGCCAGGCAATCTCATCTTTCCAGATATCAGGATTAATAGTTTCAAGAATCAACGGGATACCATCAAACCGCGGATCTTTCATCAGCCAGCTAAACGCCGTTTTACCGATATTCCCTTCACCCAGACTGTGATGGCGGTCAACGCGACTGTCAAAGGCGCTTTTGGCATCGTTCAGGTGCATGCCGCGCAGATAGTTAAAGCCGACAATACGCTCAAACTCTGCAAAGGTCGCTTCGCAGTCCGCTTCGGTGCGCAGGTCATAACCGCCGGCAAACGCATGGCAGGTATCAATGCAGACGCCGACGCGCGACTTATCTTCGACATGCTCAATAATAGTGGCGAGATGCTCGAAGCGGAAACCCAGGTTACTGCCCTGACCCGCGGTATTCTCAATGACGGCAGTCACGTTCTGTGTCTGATCGAGCGCGATGTTGATCGACTCCGCAATCCGCTTCAGGCACGCTTCTTCATCAATCTGATGCAGATGGCTGCCGGGATGGAAGTTCAGGAGTGTCAGGCCGAGCTGGTCACAACGTTGCAGTTCATCAATAAAGGCCGCGCGGGATTTCTCCAGCGCCTCTTCAACCGGGTGACCGAGGTTAATCAGAAAACTGTCGTGCGGCAGGATTTGCTGCGAACTGAATTTGTACGTCTCGCAGGCGGCGCGAAAAGCATCAATCACCTCTGTGGAGAGCGGGGCGGCCTTCCACTGACGCTGATTTTTAGTAAAGAGGGCGAAGGCGGTGGCTTCTATTTCATGGGCGCGGATCACGGCCTGATCCACACCACCTGCCGCACTCACGTGTGCGCCAATATATTTCATGCCTTTCTCCTGGGGCTATGCACGGGTGAAACGGCATGATACCCGATGCCGCTAGCCCATGAAATGTTGCACCAGCAGATTGATGGTGCCGCCGCCCGCAATCAACCAGACAAACACCAGCGCGCCCAGCAACAGCGGTTTAACGCCCGCCTCACGCAATGCCCCGAAACGGGTGGTTAAGCCCAGCGCGGCCATCGCCATCGCCAGCAGCAGACCCGCCAGCTCATTCAGCGTGGCCACCAACGCCGCAGGCAACAGCTGCAGCGAGTTAAACAGCGCGACCGCGATAAACAGCAGGGCGAACCAGGGAAAGGTCACTGGCTGACGCGCTTTGCTCGCGTTGCGTTTGCCGCGGATTACCGCACTCAGGCAGAGCAGGAACGGCGCCAGCATCATTACCCGCAGCATTTTGGCAATCACGGCGCTGTTCTCAGCCTCCGGGCTGATGCTGTGCCCGGCGGCTACCACCTGCGCGACTTCATGAATAGTGGAACCGGTGAAGACCCCAAACTGCGCGGCACTCAGCCCCGGAAACAGGTGATGCGCCAGCGGCCACATCAGCGGATAGATAAAGATGGCCAGGGTGCCGAACAGCACCACGGTCGCGATAGCCACGGCAACTTTTGACGACGCCGCTTTCACCACCGGCTCGGTCGCCAGTACGGCCGCAGCCCCACAGATACTGCTGCCTGCGCCAATCAGCCAGACGGTATCGCGATCCAGCTTCAGCAGCCGGATGCCCAGCAGGCAGGTCACAAAAAAGGTGCTGCTCAGCGTCAGCGCATCAATCAGGATGCCGCTTAAACCGACGTCAGCAATCTGTTGTAAGGTAATGCGGAAGCCAAACAGGATGATCCCCAGTCGCAGCAGCTTCTGTTTAGCCAGCACCACGCCACTGTCGCAGCGCGACGCCAGCGGTGTATAGACGCTGTTGCCAACCAGAATCCCCAGCATAATCGCCAGGGTCAGTGAACCCAGCCCTGCTGCTGCAATCGCCGGTTGCTGCGCCAGCCAGCTGGCTGCCCCGGCAATCGCAGCCGTCAGCAGCAGACCAGGGAACCAGAGCGTAACGGGATGATGCGTTTTAGGGATGCTCAGTTCGGTCATGATGGTCACTCCTCGTCGTTGAGTCATGATCATGAGGGCGACTGGCTTAAAAGTGAAATTGATAATATATTTATAATTGACCAGAATAAACGATAAGGCAGTGATCATGATAGTTTCGCGTCTGCGCCGCTGGGCGACGCTGATCAAAAGAGATGTGTTCGTGCTGTGGTTCGCCTTTCGCGATCCGCGCACACCCTGGTGGAACAAGCTGGGCATGCTGGGACTGGTTGCTTATGGGGTCAGCCCGATCGATCTCATCCCGGATGTGATCGCGTTTGTTGGTCTGCTGGATGACGCGGTGATTATTCCCACGGGCATCATGATTCTGTTGCGGCTGCTGCCACAAGAGGTGCGCATCAGCAGCAGCGAACGCGCACAGTCTCAGCGTTCGCGCGGCAAAAAGATGGCAGGCTGGCTGGTCGTGGTTGGGCTGATCTGGCTGGCGTTAATTATTTACCTTGTCAGGCATTCACTGAGTTAAGAGGCGACGATGCACATTACGCTGCGGCAAATCGAAGTGTTTACCGAAGTGCTGAAAAGCGGTTCCACTACTCAGGCGTCGCAACTGCTGGCGCTGTCACAGTCGGCGGTCAGCGCGGCGCTGGCCGATCTGGAAAGTCAGCTCGGGGTGCAGTTGTTTGATCGGGTCGGCAAACGGCTGGTGCTGAATGAGCATGGGCGACTGCTCTATCCGCGTGCGGTCGGGCTGCTGGAGCAGGCGGGCGAAATTGAGCAGCTATTCAAAGAGGATAACGGCGCGATCCGCATCTTCGCCAGCAGCACTATTGGTAACTATCTGCTGCCGGGCATGATGGCGGCCTATCGTCGTGACTTTCCTGGTCTGCCGCTGGAGCTGAGCGTCGGTAACAGTCAGGATGTGATTCAGGCGGTTTCCGATTTCCGCGTGGATGTCGGCCTGATTGAAGGGCCGTGCCATATGACCGAACTGGTCAGCGAACCCTGGCTGGAAGATGAGCTGGTGGTATTTGCCGCGCCCGATGCCGCGATTCTGCAACAGTCGGTGACGCTGAAAACCCTGGCAGAAGCGCCGTGGATTCTGCGTGAACGTGGCTCCGGCACCCGGGAAATCGTCGATTATCTGCTGCTGTCACACCTGCCGAGTTTTCAGCTGGGTATGGAGCTCGGCAACTCAGAAGCGATCAAGCATGCAGTGCGGCACGGCATGGGGATCAGCTGCCTGTCGCGCCGGGTAATTGCCGATCTGCTGGAGGCGGGCACGCTGACAGAACTGACGATTCCGTTGCCGCGTCTGACCCGGACGCTCTATCGCATCCATCACCGGCAGAAGCATATTTCAAAGGCACTGACGCGCTTTTTGTCCTATTGCCGTGAGTGATTGCTAATAATTCGGGCGCGATCATGAACTTAACTTATAACAGCATGGCATCAGCTATACAGAGGCGGTCTGGCTGCTACAATCGCGCCTCATTTTTACCCAGCGTAGCGTTAACACATGCATAATGACTCAAAAACAACACAACAACCTGCATTACGACGTGCGTTAAAAGCCCGTCATCTTACGATGATCGCCATCGGCGGCTCCATCGGTACCGGCCTGTTTGTCGCTTCCGGCGCAACGATTGCTCAGGCTGGCCCTGGCGGGGCACTGCTCTCCTACATGCTGATCGGCCTGATGGTCTACTTCCTGATGACCAGTCTCGGTGAGCTGGCTGCCTTCATGCCCGTATCCGGTTCTTTCGCCACCTACGGCGCAAAATATGTCGAGGAGGGCTTTGGTTTCGCACTCGGCTGGAACTACTGGTACAACTGGGCGGTGACCATCGCGGTTGACCTGGTGGCGTCGCAGCTGGTGATGACCTACTGGTTCCCCGACACGCCGGGCTGGATCTGGAGCGCGCTGTTCCTGGGACTGATATTCCTGCTCAACTACATCTCAGTAAAAGGCTTTGGCGAGGCGGAGTACTGGTTCTCGCTGATCAAAGTGGCCACCGTCATTATCTTTATCATCGTGGGCGTGCTGATGATCACGGGCATCATGCGCGGTGCAGAGCATGCGGGCTGGCAGAACTGGCAGGTGGGCGATGCGCCGTTTGCGGGCGGCTTTGCGGCGATGATCGGCGTGGCGATGATTGTGGGATTCTCCTTCCAGGGCACCGAGCTGATCGGTATCGCGGCGGGCGAATCTGAAGACCCGGCAAAAAATATCCCGCGCGCCGTGCGGCAGATTTTCTGGCGTATCCTGCTGTTCTATGTGTTCGCCATTCTCATTATCAGTCTGATCCTGCCGTACACCGATCCGCAATTACTGCATAACGACATTGATGATATCAGCGTCAGCCCGTTCACCCTGGTGTTCCGCAACGCCGGTCTGCTCTCTGCGGCAGCAGTGATGAATGCGGTTATCCTGACGGCGGTGCTGTCAGCCGGTAACTCCGGTATGTATGCCTCAACGCGCATGCTGTATAACCTGGCCTCCGAAGGCAAGGCACCGCGTATTTTCGCGAAACTGTCTAAGGGCGGCGTGCCGCGCAATGCCTTATGGGCGACGACCGTCGTGGCCGGGCTGTGCTTCCTGACCTCAAAATTTGGCAACCAGGAGGTTTATCTGTGGCTGCTGAACACCTCAGGCATGACCGGTTTTATCGCCTGGCTGGGTATTGCCATCAGTCACTATCGCTTCCGTCGCGGCTATGTCGCCCAGGGACGTGATCTGAACGATCTGCCATACCGTTCCGGCTTCTTCCCGCTGGGACCGATTTTTGCCTTTGTGCTCTGCCTGATCATTACGCTGGGTCAGAACTATCAGGCCTTCCTCAACGACAGCATCGACTGGTATGGCGTAGCGGCAACCTATATTGGTCTTCCGCTGTTCCTGATTATCTGGTTCGGCTACAAACTGACGCGCGGCAGCCGTTTCGTGAAGTACAGCGAGATGGAGTTCCCGGTTCATAAAGAGTAGTTCTGTGCGCTTGCTCTGTTGAGTCAGGTGCCTGACACAGCGCGTTGAGGCTGCAGATGGGGCACATGCTCAGGGAGCATACGTCTTTCGCAAAGACGCAAAAACGCCATCCCTGGCAAGCTCAGCGCGGGCCATCCCTGGCCCGCGATGCTTTGCTCCAGACGTATGCTCCCATCGCTTTAAGTCCGGGAACAGCCTCAACGCGCTGTGTCTGCCGGTATCCTGCCCATAACAACACCGTTTTTTACCCTTTTTTCACGTCTCGCTTATCTTCACGAATTGATAATTATTATCACCTGCACTATTGTGGCTGCGTTTTCTGACGTGATAGCCACACAGGGTTCAAACATGACTACTGAAACTTCGCTGCTGGCGGGGGAAGAGACGCTTCACCACACCATGCAAAACTACCATCAGGTGCTGCGCCGCCGCCTGATCTGGATTGGCGTATTACTGGTGGCTATTGTCGCCTCGCTGATCCTCGACTTCACGCTGGGTCCGGCCGGACTCTCACTTGATACGCTGTGGAATACGCTGCTCAGCCCCGACAGCGTCGATGCCGGCACCCGCGTGATTGTCTGGGACATTCGTCTGCCCTATGCGCTGATGGCGCTGGTGGTAGGGCTGTCGCTGGGTCTGGCAGGTGCAGAGATGCAGACCATCCTGAATAACCCGCTGGCCAGCCCGTTTACACTCGGTGTCTCCTCGGCGGCAGCGTTTGGTGCCGCGCTGGCGATCATTCTCGGCATCGGTATTCCCGGCATTCCTGATCAGTGGTTAATCTCTGCCAATGCCTTTGTCTTTGCGCTGTTTGCCGCGCTGATGCTGGATGCCGTGACCCGCTGGACGCAGGTTTCGTCGGCGGGCGTGGTGCTGTTCGGTATTGCACTGGTCTTCACCTTTAACGCGTTAGTTTCAATGATGCAGTTCATCGCCAGTGAAGACACCCTGCAGGGTCTGGTGTTCTGGACCATGGGCAGCCTGGCGCGTGCTTCCTGGGAAAAGCTGGGTGTACTGACCGTAGCGCTGGCCATTCTGGTGCCGTTCTCGATGATGAGCAGCTGGAAGCTGACGGCGCTGCGTCTGGGTGAAGATCGCGCGGTGAGCTTTGGTATTGATGTACGTCGTCTGCGCCTGACCACCCTGCTGCGTATCAGTATTCTCTCGGCGCTGGCGGTGGCGTTTGTTGGCCCGATCGGCTTCATCGGGCTGGTCGCGCCGCATATTGCCCGCATGATGTTTGGTGAAGATCACCGCTTCTATCTGCCCGCCAGTGCGCTGGTTGGCGCGCTGGTGCTGTCGCTGGCATCAGTCGCCTCGAAAAACCTGCTCCCCGGCGTGATCATCCCTGTCGGCATCGTCACCTCACTGATTGGCGTGCCGTTCTTCCTGAGTATTATTCTGCGTCATCGGGGGACGGTATGATGGAACAGGGTCTGACGTTACGCGGCTTCAGTGCCGGTTATCCCAAACATAAAGTCATTGAAAATCTCAACGTGGCACCGCTGCCACGCGGTGAGATCACCGTGCTGCTCGGGCCGAATGGCTGTGGTAAATCGACGCTGCTGCGTGCACTGGCCGGGCTGAATAAAGGTCAGGGTGAGATGTGGCTCAACGGTGAAGATCTGATGACTCAGCCGTTTGCCCGCCGCGCGAAGAACGTGGTCTATCTGCCGCAGTCGTTGCCTGCGGGCGTGCATCTGCACGTGCTGGAGTCGATCATTGTGGCGCAGCGTGCCTCTGGTGGACTGCACAGCGCCAGCAGCGAAGCCGAAATCATGCATCTGCTTGAACAACTGGGGATAGCGCATCTCGCGATGCGTTACCTCGATCAGCTCTCCGGCGGTCAGAAGCAGCTGGTCGGGCTGGCGCAGTCCCTGATCCGTCGCCCTAAGCTGCTGCTGCTGGATGAACCGCTGAGCGCGCTCGATCTCAACTATCAGTTCCACGTGATGGATCTGGTACGCCGCGAAACAGCCCAGCGCAACATCGTGACGGTGGTGGTGGTGCATGACATCAATATCGCGCTGCGTCATGCGCAACACGCGCTGATGCTGAAGCAGGGCGCACTGGTAGCGGAAGGGCAACCGGATAAGGTGATTACGCCGACTACGCTGGCAAAAGTGTATGGCGTGAATGGCCGTATCGAACACTGCTCACGCGGCATTCCGCAGGTAATGATCGACGGGCTGACCGGACCGGCACTGGTCTGAAAGTCGGGCAGGCCTGGCCTTGAGCCAGCGTTTGCGGCAGTAGCAGTACAGGATGCAGAAAAGTTCAGGGCCGCAATTGCGGCCCTGATGTTTTACGTTAGCAGATGTTGTGCATGGAAGCGCAGATGATCTTCCACAAAGCTGGCTATAAAGAAGTAGCTATGGTCATAACCCGGCTGAATACGCAGCGTCAGCGGGAAACCGACTGCTTTAGCAATCTCTTCTAACCGCTCCGGTTGCAGCTGATCGGCCAGGAACTGATCGCTGTCGCCCTGATCGATCAGGACTGGCAGACGATGCGACACCTCTGCCATCAGCTGGCAGCTGTCATATTCCCGCCACGCCGCCTGGTCGTCGCCCAGATAGGCCTTAAACGCTTTCTGGCCCCACGGCACCTGCATAGGGTTTACAATCGGCGCAAACGCAGACGCTGAGGCAAAGCGGTTACCCAGACGCAGCGCCAGCATCAGCGCGCCGTGTCCGCCCATGGAGTGACCCATAATCGACTGACGTTCACTGACTTTGAAGTTATCCGCAATCAGGGCGGGCAGCTCGCTGCTCAGATAGTCGAACATGCGGAAATGAGTGGCCCAGGGGTGCTGAGTGGCATTGAGATAAAATCCCGCGCCCTGACCCAGATCGTAGCCCTCATCGTTGGCAACGCCTTCACCGCGCGGGCTGGTATCCGGCATAATCATTACCAGACCCAGTTCCGCCGCCACGCGCTGCGCGCCCGCTTTGGTGGTGAAGTTCTCATCGTTGCAGGTCAGCCCGGCCAGAAACCAGACCACTGGCGGCGGCGCATCACCGTGCGGTTCAGGCAGGTAGATGCTGAAGGTCATCGGGCAGTTCAGCACGGCCGACTGATGACGCCAGCGCTGCTGCCAGCCGCCAAAAATGCGGTGTTCTTCCAGTAGCTCCAGAGTGGATGCCATAACGCCTCCTGATTACTTGTTAAAGTGCACGACCGAGCGAATCGATTTTCCTTCGTGCATCAAATCAAAGGCGTCGTTGATCTCTTCCAGCGGCATGGTGTGGGTGATGAAGTCGTTCAGGGCAAACTTACCATCAAGGTAATCCTGCACAATGCCCGGCAGCTGTGAGCGGCCTTTCACGCCACCAAAGGCGGAACCGCGCCAGACGCGACCAGTTACCAGCTGGAACGGACGGGTAGAGATCTCTTCACCGGCACCGGCGACGCCGATAATCACAGACTCACCCCAGCCTTTGTGGCAGCACTCCAGCGCGGAACGCATCACGTTGACGTTACCGATACACTCAAATGAGAAGTCCACGCCGCCGTCGGTCAGCTCGACAATCACATCCTGAATCGGCTTATCGTAATCTTTCGGATTAATCAGATCGGTGGCACCTAGTTTGCGCGCCAGATCGAATTTGCTGGTGTTGAGGTCGATTGCGATGATGCGGCCAGCCTTCGCCATTTTTGCGCCGATAACCGCAGAAAGACCGATACCGCCGAGACCGAAAATCGCGACGGTGTCGCCTTCTTTTACTTTAGCGGTGTTCATTACCGCGCCCATGCCGGTAGTCACGCCACAACCCAGCAGACAAACTTCTTCCAGCGGCGCTTCTTTACTGATTTTCGCCAGCGAGATTTCCGGGATCACGGTGTATTCAGAGAAGGTCGACGTGCCCATATAGTGGAAAATCGGTTTGCCATCTTTAAAGAAGCGCGTGGTGCCGTCCGGCATCAGGCCTTTGCCCTGAGTGGCACGGATCGCCTGGCAGAGGTTAGTTTTGCCCGACAGGCAGAACTTACATTTGCCACACTCCGGGGTGTAAAGCGGAATGACATGGTCACCTACTTCCACACTGGTCACGCCTTCGCCCACGGCTTCTACGATGCCGCCGCCTTCATGGCCGAGAATCGCCGGGAAAACGCCTTCCGGATCGGTGCCGGAGAGGGTGTAGGCGTCGGTATGACAGACGCCAGTCGCGACGATGCGCACCAGCACTTCGCCTTTCTGCGGTGGCATCAAATCCACTTCTTCGATTTTCAGCGGTTCGCCAGCGGCCCAGGCAACAGCGGCACGGGTTTTGATCATGTTCATGCAATCCCTCTTCCAGTCAGATTGTGACGCACGATGGCGTCGTGTGGTTATGGTTTAAACATAGCGTGGAACGCTTATTGCGCCGCCTGTAATGGATAGATCAACTCATCGTTGAGCGGACGATCGTCAAACTGTTCAATAATCAGATACTTCAGCGCTTCAACATTCGGAGTAAAAGCATCGCGTCGCCACATTAGCCAGGTGGCGGTATCGCGATAAGCCGCAGGTAAGGTATGCGCCTGCACCCGCGACCGATCCGCCATCTGCTTCAGCACCGAAGCCGGGATCATCGCGACACCCGCACCGCCCGCCACGCAGGCCAGCATGGCGTGATAGGACTGAATCTCCATCACATTGTCGGGCGCGGTCTGGCTGTCGCGATACCAGCTCTCCAGCTTCACCCGGTAAGAGCAGCTATTGCGGAAGGCAAACAGGGTGTCGTCCTGCACATCGCGCGCTGTGGTGATAGGCGCGTGATCCAGCCCGGTGATCAGCACCATCTCCTCACGAAAGGCGATGCAGCCATTCAGATCGTCATGGGAAACCGGGCCATCCACCAGCGCGGCGGCCAGAGTGCCTTCGCGAACCCGATCGATGATTTCGCCCGAGGTGCCGGTAATCAGCGACAGCGCCACTTTAGGGAAGCGCTGGTGATAGGCGGCGAGCAGACCAGGCAGGCGGGTCGCTGCGGTACTCTCCATTGAGCCCAGCGCAAAGTTGCCTGCCGGTTCACCAGTGCGGGTCATGCTCATCGCTTCTTCACTTAATGCCAGAATACGCTGCGCATAATTCAGGAAATTATGGCCCATCGGTGACAGGCGAATGCGCTGCTTCTCACGAATAAAGAGATCCACACCTAATTCTTCTTCCAGCTGACGCAGCCGCGTGGTGAGATTAGAGGGAACGCGATGCAGCTGTTCGGCTGCGCGCGCCAGGGAGCCCGTTTCGGCAACGGAACAGAACATACGCAGCTGAACTAAATCCATATCTTCTTTTCCCGTAAACAAGTTGGTTAATATTATTCACTTTCCGTGAGTTTAATCATCCTGCATGCTGTTAGCAAGTCAGAAGAGATCGCAAGGCAGAACAACAGGAGTTCAGCAATGGCGTTACGCGTCGCGCTCAGCGCGTTTTTAACCTTATTTGTGGCGATGGGCATTGGGCGATTCGCCTTTACGCCGCAGGTGCCGCTGATGATTCAGGCGCACCAGCTGACGCTCACCAGTGCCAGCCTGGTCGCTGCGCTCAACTATCTTGGCTATCTGTGTGGCTCATTCGATGCCATGCGCGCGCACCGGCGGGTGGAGCTGCGTTTGCAGGCGGGCGTATGGGGTGCAGTGATCCTGACGCTGCTCTCTGCACTGGCAACCGGACCGTGGCTGCACGGTGCGATCCGCTTTCTGATTGGCTGGGCCAGTGGATGGGCGATGGTGCTGGTGGCGGCCTGGAGCAACGAACAACTGCATCGCCACGGCCGGGCAGGGCTGTCGGCGGCCGTGTTTGCCGGGCCGGGCTGCGGTATTTTTGTCAGCGGTCTGCTGGGGGTGGCGCTGCATACTCTACAGGTCTCTGCCGGTCTGGCCTGGGCCGCTTACGGTACGCTGGCACTGCTGCTGATTGCGCTGATTACCCGTAATCTGCCGCGTCGGGGCGAACTGCATCGCCCGGATCAGGCACCTGAGCCGCTGGTGCTGGATCGCAACCTGAAACGTCTGGTGCTGAGTTACAGTCTGGCGGGCTTTGGTTATATCCTGCCCGCCACCTTTTTATCGCAGATGGCCGCTACGCGTTTTCCTGACGGCATCTTCGCGCAGTTTGTCTGGCCGATATTTGGCGGTGCGGCGATGGTCGGCATCCTGCTGGGCATCCTGACGCGGCGCTGGGGGCATAGTCACGTCCGCCTGGCGGTAGTGCTCTGGGCTCAGGCGCTGGGCGTTT
This sequence comes from Pantoea sp. 22096, assembly GCF_052045955.1. Classification (NCBI taxonomy): domain Bacteria; kingdom Pseudomonadati; phylum Pseudomonadota; class Gammaproteobacteria; order Enterobacterales; family Erwiniaceae; genus Pantoea; species Pantoea sp. 22096. The sequence goes on from NZ_JBQEPW010000001.1 coordinate 409,789, forward strand.
TTGCTGCGGCACTGCTGCCCGGCTTTAGTGGCCTGCTGGCCGGGGCGCTGCTGGTGGGCGGCGGCTTCCTCAGCGTGGTACAGCTGTCGCTGCTTTGCGCCCGTGAACTGGCACCCCATCATCTGCGTTACATGGCCGGCCTCCTGACCACCGGCTATGCGGTCGGACAGCTGGTTGGTCCGCTGCTCTCTTTTCTCTCAACGGCTCTGTTACATCGGCTGGAGCCTGCCCTGTGGGTGGCCGGGATCAGCCTGGTGTGGGCGGGCCTGCTGGTCTGGCGAAAAATTGAATGAAAAGCTTTCATCACCAATCTGATTGATTGCTGGATTCCCCGCAAAGAAAGTTTCACAATACGCGCCTGATTACAGGGCCTGCAGGCAAAAGCTTGCGGGCGCAACACCAGCCGGAGAAGAGTAAATGAGCACCCTAAGTCAGGAAGCTGCCCTGGTTCACGAAGCGCTGCTGGCGCGTGGACTGGAAACGCCGTTACGTGCACCGACGCGCGACATTGATGACGAAACGCGTAAGAGCCTGATTGCCGGGCACATGACCGAGATTATGCAGCTGCTGAATCTGGATCTTGAAGATGACAGCCTGATGGAAACGCCGCATCGCATCGCCAAAATGTATGTGGATGAGGTCTTTTCCGGTCTCGATTATGCCAACTTCCCGAAAATCACCGTCATTGAGAATAAAATGAAGGTCGATGAGATGGTGACCGTGCGTGATATCACCCTGACCAGCACCTGTGAACATCACTTTGTGATCATTGATGGCAAAGCCACGGTTGCCTATATTCCCAAGGAAAAGGTGATTGGCCTGTCGAAAATCAACCGCATCGTGCAGTTCTTCGCCCAGCGCCCGCAGGTGCAGGAGCGCCTGACACAGCAGGTTCTGGTGGCCTTGCAGACGCTGCTGGGCACCAACAACGTTGCTGTCTCGATTGATGCGGTACATTACTGTGTGAAAGCGCGTGGCGTCAAAGATGCGACCAGCGCCACCACCACGACCTCTCTGGGCGGCCTGTTCAAGTCCAGTCAGAATACCCGCCAGGAATTCTTGCGCGCGGTACGCCATAGTTGAGTTAACGGCGGGCGCATAATGCTGCCCGCCTCAATGGGGCAGGGTGCCGCATGCAACGCTATCACGTGCTGGATTTCATTCGAGGCTGTGCCATTCTCGGCATCCTGCTGCTCAATATTGTGGGCTTCGGCCTGCCTTCTGCTGCTTACCTGAATCCGGCCTGGCAGGGCAGTGTCAGTCTCTCCGACGTCTGGACCTGGGCACTCTCTGACGCCTTTGCTCAGCTCAAATTCCTCACCCTGTTTGCACTGCTGTTTGGCGCAGGTCTGCAAATGCAGCTGCCGCGCGGCAGTCGCTGGCTGACTGCCCGGCTTTCCATTCTGGTACTCATCGGTTTTCTGCATGGTGTCTTTCTCTGGGAAGGCGATATCCTGCTGGATTACGGCATCATCGGGCTGGTGGTCTGGCGGGTGCTGCGTGACGTCCCGTCAACCCGCAGCCTGATGAATACCGGCATTCTGCTTTATCTGGTGGGCTGCGGCGTGCTGCTGGTGTTTGGGTCGATCTCCGATCCCGAACCGACGCGATCCTGGCTGCCGGGTGCTGCCGATCTGCAATATGAGCAGTACTGGAAACTGAGCGGCGGCTGGGAAGCGATACAGAACCGGCTGGATCATCTCTCATCAGGGCTGATGGCGCTGGCGGCTCAATATGGCTGGCAGCTGGCGGGCTTAATGATGATGGGTGGCGCAATGCTGCGCAGCGGCTGGCTGACTGGAGAATTTTCCCTCCGCCACTATCGTCAGGCGGCGGCCCTGCTGCTGACAATGGGCTTCTCCATTGCGGTAGCCGGTGTAGCCGCGCAATGGCTGTTACATTGGGAATTCCGCTGGGCGGCTTTTTACCTGCAGGCCCCGCGCGATCTTGCCAGCCCGCTGATTAGCCTGGGCTATGCCGCGCTCTGTCTGGCCTACTGGCCACAAATTTCTCACTGGCATATCAGCCACGCCATCCAGTGCGTGGGCCGTATGGCGCTGACCAACTACCTGCTGCAAACGCTCATCTGCACCACGCTGTTCTATCGCTTTGGCTTCTACATGCATTTCACCCGGCTGGAACTGGTGCTGATGGTGCCTGCGATATGGCTCATCAATATCCTGTTTTCACTCATCTGGTTACATTTCTTCGCACAGGGTCCGCTGGAATGGCTGTGGCGGCGGTTTACGCTGCTCTCAGCCGGCAAATCACGCATTACCGACAACGCCAGATAATGACCGCCATCACAAAGGTTACAGAATTGTATGTAACCGTTTTCATTGATGTGACGCAATTCACGCTGCACGCCTCCCGCCCCTGACAGAATAGCGCCGGTGTATAACCCGGCGTGAAGCCCTATTTTTCCCTTCTGGAACTGCTGCATGATAACTATTCGTGATGTTGCCCGTCAGGCTGGCGTGTCAGTGGCGACCGTGTCGCGTGTTCTCAATCAGAGCAACGCCGTGACCTCTGACACCCGCGACGCCGTGTTACAGGCGGTTGAAGCGCTGGGGTATCGCCCTAACGCCAACGCCCAGGCGCTGGCGACGCAGGTCAGCGATACGATCGGGGTAGTGGTGATGGATGTCTCTGATCCCTTCTTCGGGGCGCTGGTTAAAGCAGTGGATACCGTGGCGCAGCGCGTGCACAAGCATGTGTTAATCAGCAACTCCTGGCATCAGGAAGAGAAAGAGCGTCATGCTATCGAGGTGCTGATCAGGCAGCGCTGCAGCGCCCTGGTGGTCCACGCAAAAACGCTGCCGGACGCGGAGCTGGCGGACTTTATGCAGCACGTGCCCGGCATGGTAGTGATTAACCGCATCGTCCCTGGATTTGAACACCGCAGCGTCAGTCTGGATAACGTCACGGGTGCACTGATGGCCTCAAGAACCCTGCTGCAACAGGGGCATAGCCGCATTGGCTATCTTTGCTCCAGTCATCCCATTGAGGATGTGGCGCAGCGCCGTGAAGGGTGGATGCAGGCGATGGCCGAACAGGGCATCCGGCCGCAGGAGAGCTGGATCGCCAGCGCAGAGCCAGATATGCAGGGGGGCGAAGCGGCGATGGTGGAGCTGCTGGGGCGCAATCTCAACCTTACAGCAGTGTTTGCTTATAACGACGGCATGGCGGCTGGCGCACTTACTGCGCTGAAAGACAACGGCATTCAGGTGCCACAGCATTTTTCTGTCATTGGCTTTGATGATATCCCGATTTCCCGTTATACCGATCCGCAGTTGACCACTGTGCGCTATCCCATTGTATCTATGGCAAAAATTGCCACTGAGCTGGCACTGCAGGGCGCAGCCGGACTGCTTGATGACACGGCAACGCATATCTTTATGCCAACCCTGGTGCGGCGTCATTCTGTGGCGCAGCGGCAAAATGTGGAGTCCGTCACTAATTCAGGCGATTCAGGCATGTAACCGTTTTCAATCTGTGATTGTATTCACAGTTAATTAACATTGCCCTCACTATGATGGCAGCGTCTTACCGGACTGAAACATTATGTAACGCCAGTGTAACGGCATCAGTTGTGGTCTCAGTAGCCGGTTAAAGGGTTCATACCCTCTTCATGGAAGCGTTCTGGCACAGGGAAGTCAGGTTTTAGACGGCGTCTGATGGCTTAACAGCCTCATTACGTTAACCAACGCGCCGATCTGTTTTACCAATTGCTCTTCCGCACATTTTGCGGCAGCGCTAAAAAGACCCTGCATAATAAAACCGGAGATACCATGAATAAGAAGGTTTTCACGCTTACAGCACTGGTTGCCAGCATGATGTTTGGTGCAACCGCTCACGCAGCTGACACCCGTATCGGCGTGACCATTTACAAATATGATGACAACTTCATGTCAATGGTGCGCAAAGACATCGAGAAAGAAGCGAAAACGATCGGTGGCGTACAGCTGCTGATGAATGACTCGCAGAACGACCAGTCCAAACAGAACGATCAGGTGGACGTGCTGATGGCAAAAGGCGTGAAAGCGCTGGCGATTAACCTGGTTGACCCGGCTGCCGCTGCCGTCATCGTAGACAAAGCACGTGCCAACGACGTGCCGGTTGTCTTCTTTAACAAAGAACCGAACGCTAAAGTCCTGGCCGGCTATGACAAAGCTTACTATGTGGGTACCGACTCCAAAGAGTCCGGCATCATCCAGGGTCAGCTGATTGAGAAGCACTGGAAAGCGACCCCAGCCTGGGATCTGAACAAAGATGGCACCATTCAGTTCGTCCTGCTGAAAGGCGAGCCAGGCCATCCAGATGCTGAAGCCCGTACTAAATATGTTATCGACACCCTGAACAAAGATGGTCTGAAGACGCAGCAGTTAGCGATGGATACGGCGATGTGGGACACCGCACAGGCCAAAGATAAGATGGATGCGTGGCTGTCAGGCCCGAACGCGAAGAAAATTGAAGTTGTGATTGCCAATAACGATGCGATGGCGATGGGTGCCGTTGAAGCGCTGAAAGCGCACAACATGACTTCTATCCCGGTCTTCGGCGTCGATGCCCTGCCAGAAGCGATGGCACTGGTGAAATCCGGTGCGCTGGCCGGTACCGTGCTGAACGATGCGGAAAACCAGGCGAAAGCGACGCTGGATATTGCCAACAACCTGGCGAACGGCAAAGCGGCAACCGATGGAACAAACTTCAAGATGGTCGATAAGATCGTCCGTGTTCCTTACGTTCCGGTTGATAAAGAAAACCTGTCTCAGTTCTCGAAGTAAGATTGATTACGGGCGCGACAGCTGTCGCGCCTTTTTTATGTCACCACCGTTTTTTAGCCAGGTAAAATATGGCCAGTGATAACACGACCGCGCAGCGAGAATATTTGCTGGAAATGACGAATGTTTCAAAATCATTTCCCGGCGTTAAAGCGTTAGATAATGTGAATTTGAAAGTGCGGCCTCACTCTGTTCATGCATTAATGGGCGAGAACGGTGCCGGGAAATCCACCTTATTAAAATGCCTGTTTGGTATTTATAAAAAAGATACCGGCAGTATCCTGTTTCAGGGTAAAGAGATCGACTATAAAAGCTCCAAAGAGGCGCTGGAAAATGGCGTGTCGATGGTGCATCAGGAATTAAACCTGGTTCTTCAGCGTACCGTGATGGATAACATGTGGCTGGGGCGTTATCCGCGCAAAGGCTTCTTTGTGGATCAGGATAAGATGTACCAGGACACTAAGGCGATTTTTGACGAGCTGGATATCGATATCGATCCACGCGACAAAGTTGCCAATCTTTCTGTGTCACAGATGCAGATGATTGAAATTGCTAAAGCGTTCTCCTACGACGCGAAAATAGTGATTATGGATGAGCCGACTTCCTCGTTAACCGAGAAAGAGGTGAATCACCTGTTCACGATTATTCGTAAGCTGAAAGATCGCGGCTGTGGCATTGTTTATATTTCGCACAAGATGGAAGAGATTTTCCAGTTGTGTGATGAGATCACGATTCTGCGTGATGGTCAGTGGATCACCTCTCAGCCGCTGGACGGGCTGGATATGGATAAGATCATCGCCATGATGGTCGGCCGTTCACTGAACCAGCGTTTCCCTGACCGTACCAACGTGCCAGGCGAGACAATTCTTGAAGTTCGCAACCTGACGTCACTGCGTCAGCCGTCTATTCGCGATATCTCATTTGATTTGCGTAAAGGGGAGATACTCGGCATTGCCGGGCTGGTGGGCGCCAAACGTACCGATATCGTCGAAACGCTGTTTGGCATTCGCGAAAAATCGGGCGGCACCATCAAACTGCATGGCAAACCGATTAATAATCACAGCGCCAATGAAGCCATTAACCACGGTTTCGCGCTGGTGACTGAAGAGCGTCGTTCGACTGGTATTTATGCTTACCTGGATATTGGTTTTAACTCGCTTATTTCCAATATTAAAAAATATAAAAACAGTATGGGACTGCTGGATAATAAACGCATGAAGAGTGATACCCAATGGGTTATCGATTCAATGCGTGTTAAAACCCCAGGGCATCATACACAAATTGGTTCGCTTTCGGGCGGTAACCAGCAAAAAGTGATTATTGGCCGCTGGTTATTGACCCAGCCTGAAATCCTGATGCTTGATGAACCAACACGCGGTATTGATGTTGGTGCGAAATTCGAAATTTACCAGCTGATTGCTGAACTGGCGAAAAGAGAAAAGGGCATCATTATTATCTCATCCGAAATGCCGGAGCTGTTAGGCATTACCGATCGTATTCTGGTAATGAGTAATGGTCTGGTAGCAGGCATAGTTGATACCAAAACGACCACGCAGAACGAAATATTGCGTTTAGCGTCATTACACCTTTAATGAAGCAAGGGCTGTTAACATGAAAGCGACTACAAAAAAGAATGCGCTAACCTGGTTAAAAGAGGGCGGCATTTATGTCGTTCTGCTGGTATTGCTGGCTATTATTATTTTCCAGGATCCGACATTTTTAAGTTTGATGAACCTGAGTAATATTCTGACCCAATCTTCGGTGCGCATTATTATTGCACTGGGTGTGGCGGGTCTGATTGTGACCCAGGGTACTGACCTGTCAGCCGGACGTCAGGTTGGCTTAGCGGCGGTCGTTGCCGCAACGCTGTTGCAGGCGATGGATAACGCGAACAAAGTCTTCCCGACGCTGGATACCGTGCCGATTCCACTGGTTATCCTTACGGTGTGCATCATTGGCGGTGTAATTGGTCTGGTGAATGGTGTGATTATTGCTTACCTGAAGGTAACGCCATTTATCACCACGCTGGGCACCATGATTATCGTTTACGGTATCAACTCACTCTATTACGACTTTGTGGGTGCCTCACCGATTGCTGGCTTTGACGCAGGGTTCTCGAAATTTGCTCAGGGTTTCTTACGCTTTGGTGATTTTAAACTCTCGTTCATCACGTTCTACGCTGTGATTGCCATTATTTTCGTCTGGATTCTGTGGAACAAAACCCGCTTCGGCAAAAACATTTTTGCTATCGGCGGTAACCCGGAAGCGGCGAAAGTGTCAGGCGTGAACGTGCCTTTGAACCTGATCATGATTTATGCCCTGTCAGGTGTGTTCTACGCCTTTGGCGGGATGCTGGAGGCGGGTCGTATCGGTTCTGCCACCAACAACCTTGGCTTTATGTATGAGCTGGATGCGATTGCGGCCTGTGTGGTCGGCGGCGTTTCCTTCGCCGGTGGTGTGGGTAGTGTGGCGGGTGTCGTCACCGGTGTGCTGATCTTCACCGTTATCAACTACGGTCTGACCTATATCGGCGTGAACCCTTACTGGCAGTACATCATTAAGGGCGGCATCATTATCTTCGCCGTGGCGCTGGATTCCCTGAAATATTCTCGTAAGAAGTAAGTCTTATTCAACGCTAAAAAAGCGACCTTCGGGTCGCTTTTTTTATGGGGAGTGCTGGGGTTGATGCTGTAAGACGGAGTCTGCGAAGGGAACACGGTCAGATCGGAAAGACGCAAAAGCCGTCATCCATGACATGCTCGGCCCGCGCTGAGCCTTGCCTTAGAGAGCGTCTTTTACGTCTTTGCGAAAGGCGTATGCTCCCTGAGTCTTGTACCTTGCTGCCACACTGCAGCTCAGCACATATAACAGTTTTCAGCACAGTTTCATTAAGCCGTTGAGCGCCAGCTACTTCCGCAGCTTCTGTTCCAGCTCCAGCAGCTGCTCCGGCGTCACCGCCGGATAACTCTGCGCGTCTTCAGGAACATCGTGTACGGCAGGAATCGGCACCAGCGGGCCTAAGAAACGGGGTTCACGCTTAAGCAGGAAGAGGTCCGCCAGTGCGCCAAGCCGGGCACCGACCTCACGGAAGCGCACGCTCAGCATGTTTTTCGGTGAGGGCACCGCATAGCACTGGGCCTGAATGCCCAGCTGCAGGGCGATAAACAGCGCGCGCTCACAGTGGAAGCGCTGCGTGATAATAATGAAATCATTGGTATCAAACACTTTGCGGGTGCGCACAATCGAATCCAGCGTCCGGAACCCGGCATAATCGAGCACGATATCAGCCGGATCGACACCGGCTTTGATAAGATCGCGGCGCATCGTCATCGGCTCATTATAGCTTTGCAGCGCGTTGTCACCGCTCAGCAGCAGATAATTCACCTTGCCGCTGTTATAGGCATTAAGAGCGCCCTGCATACGATAGAGGTAATACTGATTGATAACGCCTGTACGATAATATTTCGCCGTCCCCAGTACCACACCTACCTGACGATGCGGCAATGAAGCGACATTTTCGTAGATAAAAGGCGCAGTTTTCCAGCTGATCCAGCGATCAAGGCCGAGCGCCGTTGCCACCATCAGTAAGATGATGAAAAGCAGACCAATGAGAACGCGTTTCAGCATGCGCCTGGAGACTCGATGTCAAAATAGTGAGATGGGACAAGGCTACTTGAGCAGCCGCAGCGAAGCAAGTGAGTGCCGGCTGGCTGTACGTTTTTTGAACACTGCCGGACCAGAGGCGATCCGGCAGTGGGAAGATTAAATCGAGGTACGACGATAGTGACGATACTGCGGCAGCCAGAAGTTGTTGGCGATAGCCTGTGACAACACATCTTCAGAGGTCACCACGGCGACACCCGCCAGTTGAGCAGCTTTACCCACTTCCATCGCTATGATTTTCGACACGCCCTGGATATCTTTAATCTCAGGCAGTACCGGGCCTTCACCTTCATTCACCAGCGGAGAACAGTCAGCGAGCGCGCGGCTGGCGGTCATCAGCATGGTATCGGTAACGCGGCTGGCACCCGAAGCAATCACACCCAGACCAATGCCCGGGAAGATGTAGGAGTTGTTGCACTGCGCAATCGGATAGGTTTTACCGTTCCAGCTCACCGGCGAGAACGGGCTGCCGGTTGCGACCAGCGCGGCACCGTCAGTCCAGGCGATGATATCGGCTGGCGTCGCTTCCACGCGTGATGTCGGGTTCGACAGTGGCATCACAATAGGGCGCTTACAGTGCTTGTGCATCTCGCGGATGATCTCTTCGGTGAACAGGCCCGGCTGGCCAGAGACACCAATCAGAATATCGGGCTGCGCATTGCGCACCACGTCCAGCAGCGAGATGGAATCATTGGTGACATCCCACTGCTGCAGGTTTTCGCTCTTCTGCACCAGCTTGCTCTGGAAATCGAGCAGGTTAGGCAGCTTGTCCGTCAGCAGACCAAAGCGATCGACCATCATCACCCGGCCACGTGCTTCCTCGTCGCTCAGGCCTTCTGATTTCATCTGCGCGATGATCTGTTCAGCGATACCACAACCCGCGGAACCGGCACCCAGGAACACCACTTTCTGCTCGCACAGGCGGCTACCGGCTGCGCGGCTGGCGGCAATCAAGGTACCTACCGTAACGGCTGCAGTGCCCTGAATATCGTCGTTAAAGCAGCAGACCTCATCGCGATAGCGGTTCAGCAGCGGCATGGCGTTCTTCTGGGCGAAATCTTCAAACTGCAGCAGAACTTTCGGCCAGCGGCGTTTAACGGCCTGGATAAATTCATTGACGAACTCGTCGTACTCTTCGCCGGTAATGCGCGGATGACGCCAGCCCATATAGAGCGGATCGTTCAGCAACTGCTGGTTATTGGTGCCGACATCCAGTACCACCGGCAAGGTGTAAGCCGGACTGATGCCACCACAGGCGGTATAGAGTGAAAGCTTACCAATCGGGATACCCATGCCGCCGATGCCCTGATCGCCGAGGCCCAGGATGCGCTCGCCATCGGTCACTACAATCACCTTCACATTCTGCTTGGTGGCGTTTTGCAGCATATCTTCGATACGGTCACGGTTAGGGTAGGAGATGAACACGCCACGCGCACGACGGTAGATCTCAGAGAAGTGTTCGCAGGCTGCGCCCACAGTCGGGGTGTAGATAATCGGCATCATCTCTTCAAGATGATTATCCAGCAGGCGATAGAACAGCGTTTCGTTGGTGTCCTGGATGTTACGCAGGTAGACATGCTTATCGTTATTATTTTTGAAGTCCTGGAACTGACGCCAGGCACGCTGCGCCTGCTCTTCAATCGATTCCACTGCTTCTGGCAGCAAACCGTTGAGGTTGAATTCATTACGTTCTTCGATGCTAAAGGCGCTGCCTTTATTCAGCAGGGGAAATTCCAGCAAAATCGGGCCAGCATAAGGGATATACAGCGGGCGTTTACTTTCGTAGTCGAGTTCCATGCGGTAATGCTCCGGTTGCAGTGTTGTCTGGCGTCACGCCGGAAAGGTAGCGCCAGTTTTCTCACCCGTTATAGCTCAGACTGCAGGTCAGGCAGCGGCAGGGTAACCGCTGCGGAAACATTCACGACCGTGCTGCTATCCTGCAACCTGAATTATTCAGAGTAATTTGTAATTGCGTGAATTCTGGCGCCAGATCCTATGAAATTTCCCGCAGAAGTACAGCGTTTGTTCACAAAAGCTCACAAAACTGTGGCTTCTCTGACAGCGGGTTATGCTTTGTACAGCGTTACCTGCAGCAGCTCACCGCAACCAAATGTCTCAAGCGTCGCCTGCGTGGCGGCAAACTGGCTTAACGTGGCATTTTCCACTTCGGCCAGTACCGCTTTTTTTATCTGACGAACATCGCCGCCCTGCATGTTCAGCAAGACCAGTGCCGCCTGAAGCGGCGGGAAGCTCGGGTTAAACGCGGCATTTTCGGCATAGCGACCGGCGACAATCGCGCCATCCGTGGTCAGCAGCGCAACACCCGCGTGGGACTGGCTGTAAGGCGCGTGGCTGGCATTGGCAGCGGCAACCGCAGCCTGCACCAGTTCATCGCCTTCGGCCACATAGCCGTGGTCCACCTCGTCCATCAGGAAGGTCGTAATGTCCAGATCGCGCGGGCCAAAGGCATCCGGCAGATAATCGGCCAGGGTGCTGATTGCGCGTTGTGGCAGGCTGATGAGAATGTTGGTGCCGCTGTTCAGCTCGTTCATGAACTGACGGCAGTGACCGCACGGCGTGTAGTTAACGGTGATGGTCTCAAGCTGGCGCTCGCCGCGCAGCCACGCATGGGTAATAGCGCTCTGCTCAGCATGGACGGTCTGCTGCATGGGCGTGCCGACAAATTCCATGTTAGCCCCGAAGTACCAGTTGCCGCTGACGCCGCGGGCTATCGCCCCAACGTTAAAATGCGACACGGTAGCAACGGCACAGGAGGCCGCGAGGGGCAGCAGCGCCAGCGCCAGCGCATCGGCCTCCATTTGTGTCTGTTGTTGCAGTGAGGTGACCTGGTCGGCGCTGATCACCGCATGAAAGTCAGGATCGTTCAACAGGGGAGCAAGTGCAGTTTGCAGCGTTGACGGCAATGCCTCAAAAGCAGAGAGGAAACGGGAATGCATGTGAGCCTCATTAAATTCAGCAGGGCGATGTGCCAGTCACCGGTTTATATGTGATCCACATCGCTCTGACAATGTAACATGTGTTGCATGTTTCAACTTTGCGAGATCTCTCGCAAACTTTCAGCCAAACCAGTGCATCAGCAGCGGAAAAATAAACGGTGCCAGCAGAGAGGTGATGATGCCGCAGATCACCAGCGCCAGTGAGCTGAATGCTCCTTCCTGATAGTCCAGTTCCGCGGCACGCGCCGTGCCCAGCGCATGCGATGCATTGCCAATTGCCAGTCCGCGCGCCGCTTTCGATTTTACGCCCAGCAGATTCAGCAGCGTGTGTCCGAATACCGCACCCAGTACTCCGGCAATCAGCACGCAGATGGCGCTGATGGCGGGAATGCCGTGCAGCGAACCGGAGACGGCCATCGCGATGGGCGTGGTCACGGATTTAGGTACGATGGTGGCGGCAATTTCAGGTGTGGCACCCATCCACAGGGCAATAGCGGTGCCTGAGATCATGGCGGTCAGGCTGCCGATAAAGCAGACGCCAATAATCGATTTCCAGCGGGCACGAATCTGATGCATCTGCTCATACAGCGGCAGTGCCAGCGCGACCACAGCCGGTTGCAGCAGCTGATTAAGAATCTGGCTGCCGGCGAAATAGCGCGAGTAAGGAAGCTGCAACAGCAGCAGTATCGGGATAATCATCCCCATGGCGACCAGTAGCGGATTAAGCAGCGAGATTTTCAGTCGTATCGCCAGCTTGCGCGCCAGAAAAAAGGCTGCCAGCGTCAGTGGCAGTGACCACCACATGTCACTCATCGGCTGACTCTCCGGCAGGACGGCGGCTGTGAAGCCGGTGGGCGCTGACGCCGACAATGGAGAGTACCAGGAAGGTACTGACAACACAGGAAACAACAATCGGGCCAAACTGGGCGGTGAGTATATCGGTGTAACTCATCACTCCGACGCTGATTGGCACAAACAGCAGCGCCATGTAGCGAATCAGCAGATGGCAGCCCGGTTTTACCCAGCTGACCGGCAGGATCTGCGACGCCAGCAGGCCGAACAGAATTAACATTCCCAGGATGCTGCCTGGCAGTTTAATGGGCAGCAGCGAAGCGATGCCGATGCCAGCGTATAAGCAGAGATAAATGATGATAAAGGCGCGAAGATAACGTCCGCAGACAGACAGCACGGTGAGCATGGCAGGCTCCTGTTTTCACTGAGCTTCATCATACGCATTAACCGCTTAGCGTGCTAGCGATCACATTTATGCCGCAGAGTAGCAGCAACGGGCAAAGCGTTTCAGCAGAAGGAAGCGGGGTAGTAGCGGTGAGAATGCAAAGGGGGAAAAATAACCCTTCGCGCCAGTGATACGGCGCGAAGGGTTGAGGACGGCACTTCGCTTAACCTGTTAAGCGTCGGCAGGCGATTACTTAACCGGCATACCCGGCACAGCACCGCTGTCGACGGAGAGCACGAACAGATCTTTGCCGCCCGGGCCCGCTGACAACACCATGCCTTCAGAGATACCAAAACGCATTTTACGCGGGGCGAGGTTAGCCACAATAATGGTCATTTTACCGACCAGCACGGCGGGATCAGGATAGGCGGCACGAATACCTGAGAAGATCTGACGCTTCTCACCGCCCAGGTCGAGTTGCAGACGCAGCAGCTTGTCCGAACCTTCCACCAGTTCCGCCTGCTCAATCAGCGCGACGCGCATATCCACTTTGGCGAAATCATCAATGGTAATGGTTTCACCGATCGGTGCATCGGCCAGCGGGCCCGTGGCGGGCGATGCACTGGCCGCAGCGGCATCCTCTTTCGAAGCCTCAATCAGTCCTTCGACTTTCGCCATTTCAATGCGGCTGTAGAGCGCTTTGAACGGTGCGACCTGATGATCCAGCAGCGGCTGCGCGATGGCATCCCAGCTCAGTTCACAGTTCAGGAAGCCTTCTGCGCGGGCGCTCAGTGACGGCAGTACCGGCTTCAGCCAGGTCATCAGAATGCGGAACAGGTTAATGCCCATGGAGCAGATTGCCTGCAGATCGGCATCACGGCCTTCCTGCTTCGCCACCACCCACGGAGCCTGCTCATCGACATAACGGTTCGCCAGGTCAGCCAGCGCCATGATTTCACGGATAGCACGGCTGTATTCACGACCCGCCCATGCGTCACCAATCTTCTCTGACGCATCCACGAAGGTCTGATAGAGCGCCGGATCGGCCAGGTCTGCCGCCAGTTTGCCGTCAAAGCGTTTGGTAATGAAGCCCGCGTTACGTGACGCCAGGTTAACCACTTTGTTAACGATGTCAGCATTCACGCGCTGGACGAAATCTTCCAGATTCAGGTCGATATCGTCGATGCGTGAAGAGAGTTTCGCCGCGTAGTAGTAACGAAGGCTGTCGGCATCCAGATGCTGCAGCCAGGTGCTGGCTTTAATAAATGTGCCGCGCGACTTCGACATCTTGGCACCGTTGACGGTGACATAGCCGTGTACAAACAGGTTGTTTGGCTTGCGGAAGTGACTGCCTTCCAGCATCGCTGGCCAGAACAGGCTGTGGAAGTAGACGATATCTTTACCGATGAAGTGATACAGCTCGGTCGTCGAGTCTTTACGCCAGAATTCGTCGAAGTCGATGTCGCCACGCTTGTCGCACAGGTTCTTGAACGAGCCCATGTAACCGATAGGCGCATCCAGCCAGACGTAGAAATATTTGCCTGGCGCGTCCGGGATTTCAAAGCCGAAATAAGGCGCATCGCGGGAGATATCCCACTGCTGCAGGCCCGATTCAAACCACTCCTGCATTTTGTTCGCCACCTGATCCTGCAGCGCACCGGAGCGGGTCCAGGCCTGCAGCATGGCGCTGAAGGACGGCAGATCAAAGAAGAAGTGCTCGGAGTCGCGCAGGACTGGCGTCGCACCGGATACCACCGATTTCGGATCGATCAGCTCGGTCGGGCTGTAGGTCGCGCTGCAGACTTCACAGTTGTCGCCATACTGATCAGGTGATTTACATTTCGGGCAGGTGCCTTTCACAAAACGGTCCGGCAGGAACATCCCTTTTTCCGGATCGTAGAGCTGGGAGATGGTGCGGTTTTTAATAAAACCGTTCTCTTTCAGACGGCCGTAAATCAGCGCTGAAAGCTCACGGTTCTCGTCGCCGTGGGTCGAATGATAGTTGTCATAGCTGACATTAAAACCGGCAAAGTCGGCTTCATGCTCGCTTTTCATCTCTGCAATCATCTGCTCCGGTGCAATGCCCAGCTGCTGAGCTTTCAGCATGATCGGCGTGCCGTGCGCATCATCGGCGCAGATGAAATAAACCTGATTGCCACGCATTCGCTGATAACGCACCCAAATGTCTGCCTGGATATGCTCGAGCATGTGGCCGAGATGGATTGATCCGTTCGCGTAAGGCAGTGCGCACGTTACCAGAATTTTTTTAGCGACTTGAGTCATAGTTTGCGTAGCTTTCTGTTGATTGAAAAAACGGGCTTAGATGGTAACTGAAGGCTTCACCTGCGTAAACACAAGGGATTCACCCTGCCAGTCGCCGCAGATCCACGAGCATCTGATATCATTGACAATACATCGCTGAAACACAGCGTAAGCACAGCAGAAATAAGGAGCAGGGGATGACAGTACAATCCCGGGAACCGCATACGCCAGAAGGCCTGCGCGCCATCGTGGCAGGCGTATTGAGAAGCTTTGAGCATCCGACCCTTAAGCAGAATCTCACCGCCCTGAAGGCATTGCACCATGTGGCGCAGCTGGATGGAACGCTGCATGTGGAACTGGTGATGCCGTTTGCCTGGGCCAGCGGATTCGACGACCTGAAAGAGCAGGTCAGCGCCGAACTGCTGCGCCAGACCGGCGCACGCGCCATCGACTGGCGGCTCAGCCATGATATTGCCACCCTGAAGCGGGTAAAAAACCAGCCGGGCGTTAACGGCGTCAAAAACATTATTGCGGTCAGCTCCGGCAAAGGCGGCGTGGGAAAATCCAGCACCGCCGTAAACATGGCGCTTGCGCTGGCAGCAGAAGGCGCGCGGGTCGGGATTCTGGACGCCGATATCTACGGCCCGTCTGTGCCGAACATGCTCGGCACTCAGGATCAACGGCCAACCTCGCCGGATGGCACCCATATGGCACCGATCATGGCGCACGGGCTGGCCACCAACTCCATTGGTTATCTGGTCACGGATGACAATGCGATGGTGTGGCGCGGGCCGATGGCCAGCAAAGCGCTGATGCAACTGCTTAACGAAACGCTGTGGCCGGAGCTGGATTATCTGGTGCTGGATATGCCGCCCGGCACCGGCGACATTCAGCTGACGCTGGCGCAGAACGTGCCGGTCACCGGTGCGCTGGTGGTGACGACACCGCAGGACATCGCCCTGATTGATGCCCGCAAAGGGCTGGTGATGTTTGAAAAGGTCAATGTGCCGGTGCTCGGCGTGGTGGAAAACATGAGCCTGCATATCTGCAGTCAGTGTGGCTTCCACGAGCCCATCTTTGGCACCGGCGGCGCGCAGAAACTGGTGGAGGATTACCAGACACAGCTGCTGGCCCAGCTGCCGCTGCACATTGACCTGCGCGAAGATCTTGATGAAGGTGAACCGACGGTGATTCGCCGTCCCGACAGCGAATTTACCGCGCTCTATCGCCAGCTGGCCGGACGCGTTGCGGCTCAGCTTTACTGGCAGGGCGAAGTCATCCCCGGCGACATCGCCTTCCGCGCGCTTTAAGCCCGACCCGACCCGCTGGCATAGTGTGAGGCCAGCGGGTAATGCATCAACACGTAGCCGCCGTGCTCACCTTCGCCCTGTGAAATCATTTTCCAGCCGTGTTTCAGGTAAAACGCCTGTGCCGCTTTGTTCTTCTGCAGGCACTTCAGCGCGCCGGTTGAGGTAAAGCGCGCTTCGACTGCTTCCAGTAAAGCGCTGCCCACGCCGCGTCCCTGCCAGTCAGGATCGACATAAAGACTGTGCAGGAAGTTGTCGTTCTCCAGCAGCCCGGCAAATCCGACACGCTGCCCCTCTGCTTCCGCAACCAGCACGGTTTCGCCCAGAATCACGCCATCAAAATCTTCCAGCTGCCACTCGCTGCCGTCAAGCCAGCGCCAGTTGTGTCGTCGCGCCGCCAGAAACAGCGTGCGCAGGAAAGGACGATCGGCTTCCGTAAACGGACGAATCTCCACAGGTCAGCTCCCTTATAATCCGGTCTTACAAAACTAGCAGTGATTCGCGAAGACAGGCGAAAAGATAAAGCGGGTTAAATGTCACGAAAATCGCTGTACACTGCCTGCCGGGCCAGAGAGCATCAGGCTTTCAGCGTTTGATAGCTTTCGTTTATCAGATTGATAACGACCGCGTATTAGATGTTGGCCCGAAAATTATGTAACCTGCATCACATATTTTAACGGAGGCCACAGATGTCTATTATCAATACCAAAATCAAGCCGTTCAAAAACGCAGCATTCAAAAACGGCGAATTCATCGACGTAACCGAGAAAGACGTTGAAGGTAAATGGAGTGTGTTCTTCTTCTATCCAGCTGACTTCACCTTCGTCTGCCCGACCGAACTGGGCGACGTGGCTGACCACTACGAAGAATTCCAGAAACTGGGCGTAGATATCTACTCCGTTTCTACCGACACCCACTTTACCCACAAAGCCTGGCACGGTTCTTCAGACACCATCGCGAAAATTCAGTACGCGATGATTGGTGACCCGACTGGCGCGCTGACCCGTAACTTCGAAATCATGCGTGAAGACGAAGGTCTGGCTGACCGCGGTACGTTCATCGTTGACCCGGAAGGCGTTATCCAGGCCATCGAAATCACTGCTGAAGGCATTGGCCGTGACGCCTCTGACCTGCTGCGCAAAGTGAAAGCGGCTCAGTACGTGGCTTCTCACCCAGGTGAAGTGTGCCCGGCTAAATGGAAAGAAGGTGATGCAACTCTGGCTCCGTCTCTGGACCTGGTTGGCAAAATCTAATTCCGCTTCGCCCTTTCGACCATTCTCCAATCGGGTGCTGCGGCACCCGATTTTTTGACCAGGATATCACTATGCTCGACACAAATTTGAAGACGCAGCTCAAGGCTTACCTTGAGAAATTAACCAAACCTGTTGAGTTGATCGCCACCCTGGATGAGGGTGCAAAATCAACCGAGATTCGTGAACTGTTGGTTGATATCGCCGGCCTGTCTGACAAAGTCAGCTTCCGCGAAGAGAACGATCGTCAGGTGCGTAAGCCCTCATTTCTGATCACTAACCCAGGTTCGAACAGCGGCCCGCGTTTTGCCGGTTCCCCACTGGGTCACGAATTTACCTCACTGGTGCTGGCGCTGTTACAGACCGGTGGGCATCCGTCGAAAGAAGCACAGAGCCTGCTGGATCAGATCGCGGCGCTGGACAGTGACTTCCATTTCGAAACTTACTATTCACTCTCATGCCATAACTGCCCTGACGTCGTACAGGCGCTGAACCTTATGGCGGTGATTAATCCGCGCATCAGCCACACCGCTATCGACGGTGGCCTGTTCCAGAACGAGATTCAGGAACGTAACGTGATGGGCGTGCCAGCGGTTTACCTCAATGGTAAAGAGTTTGGTCAGGGTCGCATGAGCCTGGCGGAAATCGTCAGCAAAGTGGATACCAATGCGGATAAACGTGCGGCAGAAGAGCTGAACAAGCGTGACGCGTATGAAGTCCTGATTATCGGCAGTGGTCCGGCGGGCGCAGCGGCAGCCATCTACTCAGCACGTAAAGGCATCCGTACCGGCCTGCTGGGTGAGCGTTTTGGCGGCCAGGTGCTTGACACGGTCGATATCGAAAACTATATCTCCGTACCGAAAACCGAAGGGGCAAAACTGGCCGGTTCACTGCGCGCACACGTGGATGATTACAACGTGGACGTCATTGAAAGCCAGAGCGCCATCAAACTGATCCCGGCAGCGAAAGAGGGCGGAATGCACGCCATCGAAACCGCCTCCGGCGCAGTATTGAAATCCCGCAGCATCATCCTGGCGACCGGCGCACGCTGGCGTAACATGGGCGTGCCGGGTGAAGAAGAGTATCGCACCAAAGGCGTGACCTACTGCCCACACTGCGATGGTCCGCTGTTCAAAGGCAAACGCACAGCGGTGATCGGCGGCGGTAACTCCGGCGTGGAAGCGGCCATCGATCTGGCCGGTATCGTTGAACACGTTACGCTGCTGGAGTTTGCCGGTGAGATGCGCGCCGATCAGGTGCTGCAGGATAAGCTGCGCAGCCTGAAGAACGTTGATGTGATCCTGAACGCGCAGACCACTGAAGTGAAAGGCGACGGCACCAAAGTGACCGGCCTGCACTATATCGACCGTACGACGCAGACCACCCACGAGCTGCCGCTCTCCGGTATCTTCGTTCAGATCGGTCTGCTGCCGAACACCCCGTGGCTGGAAGGCGCGGTTGAGCGCAACAAAATGGGTGAGATCATCATCGATGGTAAATGCGAAACCAGCCTGAAGGGCGTGTTTGCTGCGGGCGACTGCACCACCGTGCCGTACAAACAGATCATCATCGCCAGTGGTGAAGGTGCTAAAGCCTCACTGAGCGCGTTTGACTATCTGATTCGTACCAAATCGGCTGAATAACATTTAGTTAACCAGACAATAGCCCTTCAGCACGCCTGCTGAGGGGCTTTTTTTTAGCCTGTTAATAGCCCGCCAGTGTCATCAGCATCATCCATATCGGCGTCGTCACCGCCGCAAATACCGTTGAAAACAGCATACTCGCCGCCGCCGGGCCGGTAATGACATTGAACTTCTGCGACATCAGATAGACGTTAACCCCGACTGCCATCGATCCCAGCAGTACCACCACTTTACTCTCCAGCGGTGGCAAATCGGTCAGCCACGCGATAGCCCATACCGTCATCGGCTGCAGCACCAGCTTCAGCAGGCAGAGGGTATAGCTCTCTTTAAGTCCTTCCCGCACCCGATAATGCGCCAGGCTCATGCCCAGCGTCACCAGCGACAGGGGCGCGGCCAGTGAAGCCAGCATCTTTAACGGTTCTGCGGCCAGCATCGGCAAAGGACGCTGCAGAAAACTCCAGGCCGTCCCGCTGAGAATGCCGATGATGAGTGGATTCTTTACTACCCCAATCAGGGTGCGCCACACGCCTTCCAGCGAGAAGCTGCCCTGTTTCGCCCATTCGACCGAAACGGTGAGTAAGGTCCAGAGGATCAGGCTGTTAAATACCAGAACCAGCGCCACCGGGGGCAGGGCTTCTGGCCCCAGCAGTACTGTGGCCACCGGGATCCCCAGCATCACGTTATTGGAAAAGATGCCGCCCAGCGCAAAAACCGACGCCGCTACGCCATCCAGATTGAACAGCCTTGTTGCCAGCAGTCGCCCCACGATAAACACCAGCAGGCAACTGCCGAAGAAGGCCAGCAACAGGCGCGCATCCACCGGCGGACTTTGCGAGAAGGTGCTCATCACCCGAAACAGCATGCAGGGCAGTGCGACGTTAAATACAAAGCGGTTCATCCCTTCGCTGATGCTGGCGGGCCATTTTCCGAGGCGCGTCAGACAGTATCCCAGCAGGATCAGGATAAACAGCGGGGCTGACAGATAAATTTGATGGCTTAAGCTTTCAAACAGCAGTGGCATAGAGAGAGTCTGGTCAGGCGATGATTAGTTACCAGACTAACAAATTGCTAACTAACTGTTAACTTGAACTGTGTCTGGAATGACCGTTGCCCGGACACTAACCTAACCAGCGGCGTGCCTGTCTGTCACTGATATCCCGATAATAGACCCGGTGAATAATTTCGCCACAGCCTGTGCAGCGGGCGGAAAGATAGGTGGAGAGGTACTGTCTGCCATTGGGTGCCACGGCACCCTTGCGTTCAATATTAATCTCCTGCCATCGATGACGGTGTGGAATAAGCGCTAAAAATCGCATCATACGTCCTGAATAGTATGAAGTTCCGCTTCAGAAGTTTTTTAACTCCATGAAATAACGTGTTTTTTACGATAATGCTGCGAGCAGGTTAGTTATTATGGGGTCACCAGAGTCAGTGCGGGAAATATTACTCATCAGGGTAATAAACACTTCTACTTATAAAGAGGTATTCCGATAGCCCGCAGCATTAAGCCTTTTTTTGTACTGCTGAGAGTTGATCGGGATCATGTGAATTGTTTCAGTTCCGATTATTTTCCAGGCTTGCTTTAACAGTACGGCTTGCCTATGCTGCAAGCCGTAACACGACTCGGGGTGCCCTTCTTAAATGAAGGCTGAGAAATACCCGTATTACCTGATCTGGATAATGCCAGCGTAGGGAAGTCTGATGCCTGACCGCATTCGCCTTCTTGTTCGCCGGTTGGGAGCTAAGATGACACATCAATCTCAACACCTTTCTGCTGCGCACTTCGCGCCCGTTCTGCACACTTTCCGCCGTCAGTCACCGCTGGTGCACTGCATGACCAATGACGTGGTCCAGAACTTCACTGCCAATGTGTTACTCGCGCTCAATGCCTCACCGGCAATGGTGATCGATGCTGACGAAGCGGCACAGTTCGGCCGCTTTGCCGATGCGTTGCTGATTAACGTGGGCACGTTAACCCGCGAGCGCCAGAAGGCGATGCAGGCTGCCGTTATCGCGGCTAAT
This sequence comes from Pantoea sp. 22096, assembly GCF_052045955.1. Lineage (NCBI taxonomy): Bacteria > Pseudomonadati > Pseudomonadota > Gammaproteobacteria > Enterobacterales > Erwiniaceae > Pantoea > Pantoea sp. 22096. The sequence continues at coordinate 430,854 of NZ_JBQEPW010000001.1, forward strand.
CAGGCGGGCACCCCCTGGACACTCGATCCGGTTGCCGTCGGCGCGCTGACGCTGCGCAGCGACTTCTGTCAGCAACTGCTCAGCCAGCAACCGGCGGTGATTCGGGGAAATGCGTCAGAGATTCTGGCGCTGGCACAACAGGCCGGCGGCGGGCGCGGTGTCGACACGCTGCATCAGGCGGATGCAGCACTCAATGCGGCCCAACAGCTCGCGGAAACCTGGAGCACGCTTGTGGTCGTCACCGGTGAAGTGGACTACGCCACCGACGGCCGGCGACTCCTTGCCATAACCGGTGGAAGCCCGTTAATGACGCGCGTGGTCGGAACCGGCTGCGCACTTTCTGCTGTAGTGGCGGGATTCACTGCTCTGCCAGGCGATCGGCTGATGAACGTGGCGGCGGCCTGTCAGATAATGGCCCTGTCGGGTGAAAAGGCAGCGGCGCAGGCAGCCGGACCCGGCAGCTTTGTCACGGCGTTTATTGATGCACTCTGGACGCTGGAGGTAGAGCATGAAGCGCATTAATGCTCTGACGATTGCCGGTACCGATCCCAGTGGCGGCGCGGGCATCCAGGCCGATCTGAAAACCTTCTCAGCTCTGGGTGCCTACGGCACCAGTGTGATTACCGCGCTGGTGGCACAAAACACCCAGGGCGTGCAGTCGGTTTATCGCATTGCGCCTGACTTTGTTGCCGCCCAGCTCGATTCGGTACTGGATGATGTGCGTATCGACAGCGCAAAAATCGGCATGCTGTCTGAAACGGCGATTGTGGAACAGGTTGCAGCCCGGCTGAGGCGTGCTGAGATCCCGTTTGTCGTGCTGGATACGGTCATGGTCGCGAAAAGTGGTGATGCGCTGCTTTCGCCAGACGCCGTGGCCAGCGTACGGGAGCAGTTATTACCGCAGATGTCGCTGATCACGCCAAATCTGCCGGAAGCGGCGGCGTTGCTGGATTGCGCTATCGCCACCAATGAGGCAGAGATGCGCGAGCAGGGGCGGGCCTTGCTGGCACTCGGCTGTCAGGCCGTGCTGATGAAGGGCGGTCATCTGGCGGCGTCGGAGAGTCCGGACTGGCTGATTACTCACTCAGCGGAACAGCGATTCAGCACGCCACGCGTGCATACCCGTCATACCCATGGCACCGGCTGCACGCTGTCGGCCGCCTTAGCCGCGTTACGTCCGCGCCATACTGACTGGGCAGAGACGATTGAGGAAGCGAAAAACTGGTTGCAGCAGGCGCTGTTACAGGCGGATTCGCTGGAGGTCGGGAACGGCATCGGACCGGTGCACCATTTTCATCAGTGGTGGTGACGGCGAAGGTCCGCATCGACCTGGTAATCAGGCGGTGCGGGCAGTTTCCGTTTCAGGGCGCTTCAAACCAGGCGCTGTTACGCTCGGCAATCGGGGTGATTGAGAAGATCATCTCCTGCAGGTGACGACGCATCGCCGCTTCGGCGGCATCGGCGTCATGGCGCTTCAGCGCGGCAAAAATCTCTTCATGCTGCTCAATCAGCCTCTCCGGTGGTGAGACTTCACTCAGCGTCAGAAACCGCACCCTGTCCATAGCCGCTTTTATGTTTTCCACCGTCTCCCAGGCGAGCTTGCAGTCAATGCTTTCAGCGATCAGGCGATGAAACTCATCGTCCAGAGTGAGGAAAGCCTGGCTGTCATGCCGCTCAGCGGCCATGCGCTGCAGCTGCAGATTATGTTCCAGTGCCATCAGGGCGGGATCGTCAATCTCCACCGCTGCCCGCCGCACTACCGACACTTCCACCGCCTCACGGATAAACCGGCCATCCGCGACACGTTTAGCGGAGATTTTGCGCACGAAGGTGCCGCGCTGCGGCAATACCTGTACCAGTCCGGCTTCAGCCAGCTTAATGAACGCTTCACGCACCGGCTGGCGTGAGACGTTGAAGCGTGCTGAGACCTCTTTTTCAGAGAGCAGCGAACCTGGCTGAATTGCGCAGGTAACAATATCTTTGCGCAGATAACGGTAAATCTGCTGATTTACCGGTTCGCTGGTAGTAATGGTATAGGCGATCGACATGCAGCAATATCCATATTACGGCTGGCCGGGGCCAGCGCGATGGGAAAGTGTCAGTCTAATCAGCGCGCTGCGTCTGCGCCAGCGCTTTTAGCCGCGGTTGAGACACTGATGCACTGTGGCACGCGCGCCCTGGGTGGTGAGTTGCTGATACCAGACAGTCAGTCGGGCAACCACGTCGCTATTCTGCGCCAGATCCTCGCCGAATACTTCGCGGATGGCGAGCAATGCCCGCACGCGAGACTCACCTTCTTCACTGGTGGCAACGCACTCTGCGAGCTGCGCTTTCAGCGGATCGCGGATGTCGATCGGCTGACCCTGTTCATCGACGCCGCCGACATAGCGCATCCAGCCCGCTACGCCCAGCAGCAGCAGGTCGCAGTCACTACCGCGCTGCAGGTGCCAGCGCAGGCTATCGAGCATACGCTGTGGCAGTTTCTGTGTGCCGTCAGTGGCAATCTGTCCGGTGCGATGTTTAATGGCGCGATTTTCATAACGCGCAATCAGTGAATCGGCATAGGCGTTGAGATCCACGCCCTGAGTGCGCAAAGTAGGAGCCTGCTCATCGATCATCAGTGAACGGGCGGCGGCGCGGAAATGGTGATCGGCCATGCAGTCGCTGATGTATTCATAACCGGCAAGGAAGCCGAGATAGGCCAGGAAAGAGTGGCTGCCATTCAGCATGCGCAGTTTCATCTCTTCATAGGGCAGAACGTCACTGACCAGTTCTGCGCCCGCGTTTTCCCACGCCGGACGACCATTGACGAAGTTATCTTCAATCACCCACTGGAAGAAGGGTTCTGCTTCAACCGCAACCGGGTCGCTGGAACCCAGGCGCGCGCTCAGGGCCGCAAACGCCGCATCGGTCATCGCCGGAACGATGCGATCGACCATGGTTGAGGGGAAGGTAATGTGCTGCTGAATGTACTCTGCCAGCGCCGGATCCTGCTGCCGCGCCAGTTGCACAATCACGTTGCGGGTGACATGACCATTTTCCGGCATGTTGTCACAGGACATCACGCTGAAGGCAGGTAGCCCCTGGTCACGGCGGCGGCGGATCGCGGCCAGAATCAGACCTGGCAGCGAGCGCGGCGCATCCGGATGCTGCAGGTCATGGACGATATCGGGATGATCGGGATTTAAATTGCCACTGGCGGGCTGATGACAGTAGCCTTTTTCAGTGACGGTCATGGAGACAATCGCCACTTCAGGCTGACTCATGGCGTTAATCACCGCCTCAATACCGTCACTTTTACCGTGCAGCGCCTGGGTAATAACGCCAATTACCCGGGTATGCAGGGAATCATCAGCCATCTCGGTGAGGGTATAGAGCAGATGCTGCTCACGCAGAGCCTGAATCAGCGCGCCGCTGTTGAGGTTCACTTCGCAGTATCCCCAGTCGCTACCCTGTTCAGCCAGCCTGTCGCTGCAAAGTGCCTGATGAGCGCGATGAAAAGCACCAAAACCGATATGCACCATGCGGGTTTTTAACTGGCTGCGGTCGTAAGCGGGGCGCCGGACCTCAGCGGGGAGGCAATCAATCTGTAACATAGTCCGTCCTTATGGCAAACGGGGCGCAAAGCGCCCCAAAACATCGTTCTGTTAGCGGAACAACACTCAGACCGAAACCGGTTTATCCCCAGGTTTCGGACTGCGAATCACAAACAGCACCAGGAAAGCCCCCAGCGCGGCGACACAACCCGCCAGCACAAAGGCGCTATCGAATTTACCGGTATGCTGAACAATAAAGCCGGTGACGATCGGCCCGATGATGCCGGAAAGGCTCCCCACCAGATGGATAAAGCCGCTGATGCTGCCGATACGACTTTTGTGCACCACATCCTGAATAATCGCCCAGTAGATCGCGCCGGTGATGTAGAGGAAGAAAATCGACACAGACATCATAATTACCGCAGGCACCACATCTTTTATCGTACCCGCCAGCGCCACACAAATTGCGGCGGCCAGCAGTGAGACCACCAGCACAATTTTGCGGGACAACAACAGCTTGCCGGTGATGTTAAAGATCTTATCGGAGATCCACCCACCCAGTGCCAGGCCAACGAAACCGACGATCCACGGGATCATGGTGGTGATGCTCATTGATTTGATATCCAGGCCGTGCGCCTGCACAAGGTAGGCCGGGAACCAGCTCAGGAAGAAGAACAGGATGTAGTTGTAGCAGAAGAAGGCAAATGCCGTGACCAGGATAATCGGCTGGCGCAGGTAGTAGCCAAACGGATGTGACGTTTCTGACAGGTCAACCTCATCATTCGGGCTGGTGGCTTTCAGGCGATCGATCAGCTGACGCTCTTTTTCGGTGACCAGTTTGCTCTTCGCCGGATTATCAGCGGCAAAGAAGAGCCAGAACGCCATCCATACCAGACCAATACAGCAGACGATCACAAAGGCCGGACGCCAGCCATAGGCCAGGGCCAGATAACCAATGATCGGGCCGGCGACTGCGCCACCTAAAGGTGACCCGGCACTAAGTAAACCCATCGCCGTGGCGGCCTGTTTCTTCGGGAACCAGCCATTAATCGCTTTGTTAGCCGAAGAGCAGATCGGGCCTTCAGCCATGCCGAACAGCACACGCAGGATCAGCAGCGACCAGAAGCCGGTGGCCAGCGCGGTCATGCCGCAGAAAATGGACCAGGCACCCACCGCCACGGCCAGTACGATTTTTGGACCATAGCGGTCAGTGGCAAGCCCGCCAAGGAAGTTAAACAGGGCATAGCCAAAGAAAAAGCTGCCGAAGATCATGCCAAACTGCTCAGCATTAATCGCCAGATCTTTCTCTACCAGCGGTACGGTCAGCGACAGGGCGACACGATCGAGGTAGTTAATCATGTAAACCAGGAACAGCAGCAAAACGAGGGTCCAGCGCAGATTCTTGAACATACAAACTCCGTGATCTGTTTTATCTTTATAGTCATGCCGGCGGGTACGCACCGGCTGAGGAGACCTGGTGTTCAGCGGATAATTAACCCATCTGAAGTATGACTTTGCAGCAGGTGCGCGGATCTTTTTCGAACAGGGTCATCGCGCGTTCAATTTCATGCAGCGGAAAGTAGTGAGTGACCAGCTTCTCTGGCTGGATTAACCCTTTTTCCATCCATTCGATCACCTGTGGGAAACGATTGCTGTTAAGACGTGAGGTAAACAGCGACAGCTCCTTACTGGTCAGGCTCTGCTGAGTAATGCTGCACGGCTCGCCGGAGAAGCCCAGCAGACCGATGCGCGCGGCGGGTGAGGCGAGGGCAGCTGCTTCAGCCAGAATGGTGGGATGGCACGCCGCGTCGATAATCAGCGTAGGCTGCACGCCCTCAAGTTGTGCCGCCAGCGGGATTTCGCTGTTATCGAACAGTTGATCGGCACCGCTCTGTTCTGCAAGTGCCAGCCTTTCCGGCAGGCGATCCACCACCATCACCTTTTTAACCTTATAGACGCCCTTCAGCACCTGAATCGCAGTAAGCCCCATCGGACCGGCGCCGTAAATCAGCGCCACATCGTCTGGCTGTGGCTTGAGAAACGCGGAGATATTGGCGGCAATAGTGAAAGGCTCAATCAGACTGGCGAGCCGATCGGGGATGCTGTCCGGCAGGGAAAAGGCATTTTTCGCCGGAGCCAGCGCAAACTCGCTGAAGCCGCCATCACGGTGCACGCCAATCACCTGCAGTGTGGTGCAGACATTGGGACGGCCTACCGAGCAGGGATAACAGCTGCCGCAGCTCACCACCGGATCCACCGCCACGCGGTCGCCCAGCCGGGCCGGATCAACACCGTCGCCCACCGCGTCAATCACGCCAAAAAACTCGTGACCAATCACTCGCGGATATTTGGCGAACGGGTTATGACCGTGCCAGATATGCACGTCCGATCCGCAGATGCTGGCATAGGCCACTTTAATACGGACTTCGCCCGCCGCGGGTTGTGGCAGTGGACGTTCAGCCACCACCAGTTCACCCGGCTGTTCAATAACAACGCTTTTCATCAGCTTCTCCTCACCAGTTCCACAGGGTGCCATCTTCAAGACGGGCAACCGGGAGATAGGCAGGTTCATAGGGATATTTCGACGCCAGTTTCTCGTTGAATTCAATGCCGAGACCGGGTTTGTCGCCTGGATGCATGTAGCCCTGGTCAAAGGTCCAGTTAGCCTCAAACAGCTCCATCATCTGTTCGGAGAAGCCCATGTACTCCTGCACACCGAAGTTCGGCACCCAGAGGTCAAAGTGCAGTGCAGCCGCCATGCAGATAGGGGAGAGATCAGAAGGACCGTGCGAGCCGGTGCGCACCTGATAGAGCGAGGCAAAATCAGCGATACGCCGCATACCGGTAATGCCGCCCGCATGCGTAATGGTGGTGCGGATGTAGTCGATCAGCTGTTCTTCAATCAGCTGCTTACAATCCCAGATGCTGTTGAACACTTCCCCCACAGCAATCGGCGTGACGGTATGCTGTCGGATCAGGCGAAAGCACTCCTGATTCTCAGCAGGCGTCGGATCTTCCATCCAGAACAGGCGATAATCTTCCACGCTCTTGCCAAAACGCGCCGCTTCGATTGGCGTCAGGCGATGATGCATGTCATGCAGCAAGTGCTCATCGAAACCAAACTTGTCACGGATGGCGGCGAACAGTTTCGGGGTGAAATCGAGGTATTTCTCGGTTGACCAGAGCTGCTCTTCGGGCCAGTTACCTTTAGTTGCAGGCTCATAGGCCAGACCTTTGCCTTTCGCCATGCCGTAGGTGGTTTTCATGCCCGGGACGCCGCACTGCGCGCGGATCGCTTTAAAGCCCAGCTCTTTGTGCTTCGCGTAGTCATCCATCACTTCATCAATGGAGTGGCCGGTGGTGTGGCAATAGACCATCACGCCGGTGCGTGATGCGCCACCCAGCAACTGATACACCGGCATATTGGCGGCTTTGCCTTTGATATCCCACAGTGCCATATCGACGGCCGAGATAGCGGACATGGTGACCGGGCCACGACGCCAGTAAGCGCCCTTGTAGAAATATTGCCAGATGTCTTCGATCTGATGCGCATCGCGGCCAATCAGCTGCGGGCAGACATGATCTTTCAGGTAGGAGGCGACCGGCAGCTCGCGGCCATTCAGCGTGGCATCACCCACGCCGGTCAGACCCTCATCGGTGGTGATTTTGAGTGTGACAAAGTTTCTGCCTGCGCAGGTTACAAATACTTCCGCCTTAACAATTTTCATCCTGGTTGCCTTTCAGTCAGCGTTCAATGACGAAAAAGTACGCGCTTTAATACTACCATACAAGTTAGTCTGGCAGAGTTGTGAAGCCAGTCACAGACTGTTTTCTGGGACGAAATGGGGTAATGAACTGGCGTATTATTTGGCGACAAAAAGGGCGGCGTGGTAGTAAAACGACGGGCGGCCAGCGTGAAAAAGGGGCTTTCGCCCTCTTAAGGTATTGACAGCGTCTGCCCCTGCTGGCTGTAAGACCCAGCCGACGAAGGGAACACATTCAGATCGGAAAGTCGCAAAAGCCGCCATCCCTGGCATGCTCGTCCCGCGTCGTCCCTGACGCGGGACGCTTTCCTCCTCTGCCCGTGTTCCCTACGCTTTAAGCTATTGCGTTGCTGCTAAATTCGTACAGCTGTGAGTTTGTCAGTAATCTGAAGGGGCTTTCGCCCCCTGACCCATGCTCAGGAAAGGAGTTCACACTGTGGTGGCAGGCGACAGCTCAGCGCGCCCGCCATCACCTGAATCACGAATTCGCGCCCGGAGAGCGGTTCGCCATCAAGGTTAAAGGTCATCTCGTGCGGAGAGCGAATCGTAAGCGACTCCAGCTGCGTGGTGACGATGCCGGGATTGTCATCGTCGCCGGTCAGGGAGTGCAGCAGCGTCGGCAGCAGCTCCTGCGCGGTGACAACACTGACGTCCAGTCGGCCATCATTGATCAGGGCAGAAGGGCATAACCGCTGACCGCCGCCCGCCTGACGACCATTACCAATACCGATCACCAGCGCATCACCCTGCCAGGCGAAATCGGGGCCGCTGATCTCGCAGGTATCGGGTTTCAGGGTATCCATGCGCATCAGGCCGTGAATAAAGTAGGAGACGCCACCCAGCGCCGACTTCAGCTTTTCCGGCGTTTCAGTCGTGATACGGGTGCCAAACCCGCCGGTCGCCATATTGATGAAGTAGTGGCTCTGATTTACCCTGGCCAGATCGATGGCACTAGCTTTGCCCTGAATTGCCAGTCGCAGTGCCGGTTCCATCTCTTCCGGGATGCCGACGCTGGTGGCAAAATCGTTGGCGGTACCCAGCGGCAGGATGCCCAGCACCGGGCGATGATCCGCTTCAGAAGAAGCCAGCGCTGTCGCAATTTCATTGATGGTGCCATCGCCACCACCGGCCACCACGGTCGCGGCCTGCAGCGCAATGGCCTCTTTAACGTACCTGTCGCCGTCACCTTTTTCAAACGTGACACGCACCGCAATGTCGAAGCCTTCTTCACGCAGAGTCGTAATAGCTTCGCGCAGATCATCATTACCCGCGCCTTTCCCATTCAGGATGAGCAGCGTAAGCGGTTTATTATCCATTTTGCGTTCCTTGAAGATCTACAGAGTAAGAAGGGATTTATAACACAGCTGCCAGCAGTAAATTATTGGCGAAAGAGAGAAAAAAGAAAACCCGCACGGGGGAGCCGGGCGGGTAAATGAGGTGGTTCCTGGTAAATCTGCCGTTTGTTGTTACTCGTTAGCAGCAGGCGGGACTATAAAGCAGCGCTGCGCAGGGGTCTGTGATCCTGTTCTGATTTCCTCAACATGTTTCCGTTGGTAAACGATTATGAGGGTCCCGGGTATCTTCACCGTGATCAAAATTGCGCAGCAGCAGTGCAAAACGCAGATCCACCTCCTCGGGCACCCGCAGCCAGACGCGATGGCCATCGCCCGGCGCAACTTCAGTGGGTTCGCCGCGCGCATTCTGCAGCGCGTCCAGCTGGCAATTCAGATTCCCTTGGGGCGTCATGATCTCCACGCTGTCGTGCAGCATAAACTTATTCTTCACCGTCACTTCAGCCCATTCGCCCCGGCGTTCGCCGGTGAATTCGCCGACAAACTGCTGGCGGTCGGACACCGAAAAGCCCTGCTGATAATTCTGGTAACTGTCGTGAGTATGGCGGCGCAGGAAACCTTCGGTGTAGCCACGATGGGCCAGGCCTTCCAGCGTTAACAGCAGTGAGGGATCAAACGGCTTACCGGCCGCGGCATCATCAATCGCCCGGCGATAAACCTGGGCAGTGCGGGCGCAGTAGTAGTAGGACTTGGTGCGTCCCTCAATCTTCAGTGAATGTACGCCCATCTCGCTGAGCCGCTCCACGTGCGCCACTGCGCGCAGATCCCGCGAGTTCATGATGTAGGTGCCGTGTTCATCTTCGAACGCACTCATCACCTCGCCGGGCTTCATCTTCTCTTCCAGCAGAAATACCTTGTCGGTGGGCTGACCGATGCCCAGCGTGGGCGTCACATCCTGTACCGGAATAGGCTCATGACTACCGACGATATTCCCCACTTCATCCTGCTGGCCTTCCGCCACTTTATACTCCCAGCGGCAGGCGTTGGTGCAGGTGCCCTGATTCGGATCGCGTTTGTTCATATAGCCCGACAGCAGACAGCGACCGGAATAAGCCATACAGAGCGCACCATGAACAAAGACTTCCAGCTCCATCTCCGGCACCTGCTGGCGGATCTCAGCGATCTCCTCCAGTGACAGCTCGCGTGACAGAATCACCCGGCTCAGCCCCATCTGCTGCCAGAATTTTACCGTGGCCCAGTTGACCGCATTGGCCTGCACCGACAGGTGAATCGGCATCGCCGGGAAAGCCTCACGTACCAGCATGATCAGGCCGGGATCGGACATGATCAGCGCGTCGGGCTGCATCGCCACCACCGGCGTTAAGTCACGAATAAAGGTTTTCAGCTTGGCGTTGTGGGGCGCAATGTTCACCACCACGTAGAATTTTTTACCCAGCGCGTGCGCTTCATTAATGCCCAGTGCGAGATTCTCGTGGGTAAATTCGTTGTTGCGCACGCGCAGGCTGTAGCGTGGCTGGCCGGCATAGACGGCATCGGCACCATAAGCGAAGGCGTAACGCATGTTCTTCAGCGTGCCGGCGGGGGAAAGCAGTTCGGGTTTCATGATGTTCTCACTGATGTCAGGTCAGTATGCCGCCTTAAGCGGCAGAAGCAGAGCCGTTAAGCCCTGCAAAAGGTGCGGAATTGTAGGCAGTGAGAAAAGGGAAGTAAATTGATCGGGATCAAACTAGATCAAATGACAGGCATCGGCTTCCCAGCGATAGCCCATGCCGTAAACGGCACGGATAAAGGGTTGCTCGCTGTCGAGATTCTCCAGCTTGCGCCGCAGATTCTTGATATGGCTGTCGATGGTGCGATCCGTGACCACGCGATAGTCATCATAGAGATGGTTGAGCAGCTGTTCGCGTGAAAAGACCTTGCCCGGCTCCAGCGACAGGGTTTTCAGCAGCCGGAACTCCGCCGGGGTAAGATCCAGCGGCTTTTCACGCCAGCTGGCGAAGAATCGGCTCTCATCAACCCGCAGTAACGAGGCGCTCTGCGGCTCCTCCGTCGACCGTTTTATCCGGCGCAGGATTGTTTTGACCCGCGCCACCACTTCACGCGGGCTGAAGGGTTTACAGATGTAGTCATCCGCGCCCAGCTCCAGCCCCAGCAGCCGATCAATCTCCTCGGTGCGGGCGGTGACCATAATAATCGGCAGCTCGGAATGGCGACGGATTTCACGGCACAGCGTTAAACCGTCGGTGCCTGGCAGCATTAAATCCAGCAGCATCAGGTCGGGTGGCGTCTGGCGCACGTAATCCAGTACCGCGTTGCCGTCGGCGATGTGATGGGTACGGTAGTTCGAAGCGTGCAGATAATCGATCATCAGCTGCGCCAGTTTCGGCTCATCTTCGACCACCAGAATCAGCGGGTCGTGGTTTTCCTGGCTCATAAGCGTTTACACAGGGGGAACATAGCGCAAGTGTAGCGCGATTTTCAGTCCACCTAAATCAGAGTGCGTCGCATGAATATCGCCGCCGTGGGCGTCTGCGATATTTTTACAGATGGCCAGGCCCAGGCCCGAACCGCCGCTGGCGCGATTGCGCGAGCCTTCGGTGCGGAAAAAGCGCTCAAAAATCTGCACCTGATGTTCTCTGTCAACGCCGGGTGCGCTGTCATCAAACTCAATATGCCAGTGAGGGGCTTCATACTTCAGCGTCACTTCAACCCGGCCACCGCTGTCAGTGTAGCGCAGGCTGTTCTCCAGCAGATTCGTGAACAACTGCATCAGGCGGTCGGGATCGCCAAAGAAGGGAGCGTTGTCGGGCAAATTCAGCTTCAGCGTCAGGCCATGTGCGCGGTAGCGCTCGGCAAAGCTGCCCGCCGTTACTTCCAGCAGTTGCACCAGATCGGTCGCCTGCTTGCGGTAGGCGAGGGCACCCACGTCCGACAGCGACAGCTGATGCAGGTCTTCGACCAGCTTGGTCAGCACCACCACTTCACTCTGGAGTGAGGCGATCGCGTCTGGCGTCAGTTTGCGTACGCCATCCTGCATCGCTTCCAGTTCACCGCGCAGGATCGCCAGCGGCGTGCGCAGCTCGTGGGAGATATCGGCCATAAAGGCGCGGCGCATGCTTTCGTTTTTCTCCAGCGAACTGGCCAGCAGGTTAAAGTCACCGGCCAGCTGGCCAAGCTCATCCCGGCTGCTGACCTCAACGCGGGTGGCAAAATTACCAGCCGCCAGATGATGCGTGCCATCGACCAGCCGCTTGACCGGCGCCAGCAGGCCACGCGCCATCAGCCAGGTCGCCAGCGCCGCCAGCAGCGTTGACAGCCCCACGATAATCCAGCTGGTGCGCCGCTGCTGTTGATCAAAATTAATGTCGGTACTGCGCGTCAGCCGCTCCGGCGGCGAGCCGATGACCCAGCCGACCACTTTGCCGGTGCTGGTGGTAATGTTGCGGCGCGTCCCCTCCGGCGGCACCGGCGCACGCGGCCCGACCATCACTTTATATTGTTGATCGAGGATCCAGAACTGGGTGCGCCAGCCGTGTGGCGGCAGCTGGCTGTTGCTGTCGGGATTCTGCTCCAGTGAGCGCAGCATGGTGAAGACCAGCCGATCGTTGTGGCGTAAAAAATCCCAGTTCCCATGCTGCTCATACTGATCGGCCAGCGCATCGCTGAGCAGATTTAACCGCTGCTCATTGCCGCGCTTAATGTAGTCGACAAAGCCGTGTTCGAAACTGAGGCGAACGCCCCAGTGCATAGTGATCAGCACCAGCATGCAGGTGGCGAAAATCGCCATAAACAGTTTGGCCCCGATTCCAAGGCGCAGGTTAACACTCATTTTTTTCTCCGGCGTCGCAGATCAACGTTGGTACTCACCTGTGGCGGAACGCGCCAGAACACCAGCGCGGGCAGGATGATAATCAGCGACATGCAAAGGTAGGTATAAATAAACATCTGGTGTTCCGCTGGGCTGTTTGCCGTACTCTGCTGGGCAAACGCGCCCAGCAGCAGCCCGGCCACGGTGACGCCAATACTCATCGACAGCTGCATAATCATCGACAGCAGGCTGTTACCGCTGGAGGCCAGCTCATCGGGCAACTCCTTCAGCGTCAGGGTATTCATCGAAGAGAAGCGGATGGCGTTGACCATACCCTGCAGAAACAGCACCAGCGGCAGCAGCCAGACCCAACCCATGAGCGCCACCAGCGGGAACAACAGGACCACCAGCGCCAGCGCTACGGTCGACATCACCAGCACATTACGGTAGCCATAGAGATTGACGATGCGCACCACAATGCGCTTCATCCCCATATTCCCCAGCACCATCGGAATCATCATCAGACCGGCGTGAAACGGGCTGTAGCCCATGCCGAGCTGCAGAAAAATGGGCGTCATAAAGGGCAGCATGCCGCTGCCGATGCGGCCGGTAAAACTGCCGAGCAGGCCAATAGAGTAAACGCGATGATCAAACAACTTCAGGCTGAACAGGGCGTTATCATTTCCGCGCGCATGCATCAGGTAAAACAGCAGAGAGAAAATGCCAGTGAGGATCATGGCCCCCAGCAGCAACGGCGAACCGCCGCTGCTGCGCTGACCATCCAGCGCCAGTGTCAGGGTAGCCATACCGGCGGCCAGCAGAATAAAACCACCGAAATCAAAGCGGCGCGTCTGCATGCTGTAGTTGGGCATCAGCATCAGGGTGGCGATAGCGCCTGCGATACCGACCGGAATATTAATCAGAAAGATCCAGTGCCAGCTGGCGTACTCGACCAGCACACCGCCCAACGCCGGACCCAGCAGCGGACCAATCTGGCCAGGCAGGGTCACAAAGGTCATGGCGGACATATACTGTTCTCGCGGCACGATTTTCATCACCGTCAGGCGACCCACCGGCACCATCATGGCCCCGCCAATCCCCTGAACCACGCGCGACAGCACCAGCTGATCCAGCGTGCCGGACAGGGCGCACAGTAGCGAACCCAGGCTGAACAGCACAATCGCGCAGAAGAAGATGTTGCGCACGCCAAAGCGATCCGCCAGCCAGCCGCTGACCGGCAGCATCACGGCCACCGTCAGCACGTAATAGACGATCACCGAGTGCATGTGCAGCGGGCTGACGCCCAGGTCGCGTGCCATCGACGGGATCGCGGTATTGACGATGGTGGTATCCAGCGTCTGCATAAAGAAACCGATAGCAACAATCCACAGTTGCCAGCGGACGTTAGTGCTTTGCGTAGTCATCAATCCCCCCGATCAAGGCGTAACATTCCCCGTCTGTCGCCGCCAGACCCATTACGGCTGCTGCGCAGCGGCCAGCGGGCGTTTTCTGCGCCGCAGCTTATCCATCATTAAATAGACGACCGGCGTCGTGAAGAGCGTCAGCAGCTGACTCATCACCAGTCCGCCTGCGATGGTAATCCCCAGTGGCTGGCGCAGTTCAGCACCGTCGCCGCTGCTCAGCACCAGCGGTAGCGCGCCAAACAGCGCCGCCAGCGTGGTCATCAAAATGGGCCGGAAGCGTAACAGGCAGGCCTGGAATATCGCCTCGCGCGCGCTGAGCTGGCCGTTTCGCTCTGCCTCCAGTGCAAAGTCGACCATCATGATGGCGTTCTTTTTCACAATGCCGATGAGCAGCAGAATCCCGATCAGCGCAATCAGGCTGAAGGGCGTATCAAACAGTTCCAGTGCCAGCAGCGCGCCGACACCCGCCGAAGGCAGGGTAGAGAGGATCGTCAGCGGATGGACATAGCTCTCATAGAGGATCCCCAGCACGATATAGACCGCCGCTATCGCCGCCAGCATCAGCCAGAGCTGGCTGCTCTGCGACTGCTGAAACACCTGCGCGGTTCCGGCAAAGCTGCCGCGCACGCTGGAGGGCACGCCAATCGCGGTCATGGTGCGTTCAATTGCCTCCGATGCCTGCGACAGCGACACACCTTCCGGCAGGTTGAATGAGATGGTCGAGGCGGCAGACAGCCCTTCATGATTGACCGAGAGTGGCGCATTCGCGGGCTGCCAGTGGGCGAACCACGACAGCGGAATCGCTTTACCTTCGCTGTTTATCACGAACATCTGCGACAGGGCGCTGATATCCTGGGTGTAGCGTGGATCGACCTCCATCACCACTTTGTACTGGTTAAGCGGCTGGTAGATGGTGGAGATCTGACGCTGACCAAAGGCGTTATTCAGCAGGGCATTGGCCTGAGAGACATCGATGCCGAGCCGCGCCATGCTTTCCCGGTCATAGGTCAGCGCCATCTCGCTGCCTTTATCCTGCTGATCGGAGTTCACATCCGCCAGCTGCGGCAGGGCAGAGAACGCCTCGCGAATTTTCGGCTCCCACGTCCGCAGCGCGGCGAGATCGTCCGATAGCAGCGAATACTGATAACCGGCATTCGACTCCCGGCCACCTGCGCGCAGATCCTGCACCGCATTCAGATAGAGGCTGGCGCCCGGCTCTTTCGCCAGCTTTGTACGCAACCGGGCGATGATCTCCACGGCACTCTCTTTGCGCTCTGACAGCGGCTTCAGTGAGATAAACATGGAGCCACTGTTGGTGCGCATGCCACCGGTAAAGCCCACCACGCTGTCTACAGCGGGATCGGCACCGACGATCTCCATAAAATCCTGCAGTTTACTGCGCATCGCCTGAAACGAAATGCTCTGGTCAGCAGAGATAAAGCCGGAAAGTCGCCCGGTATCCTGTTCCGGCATAAAGGTTTTCGGGATATGAACAAACAGCCAGCCGGTCAGGAAGATGGTGGCGAAAAACAGCAGCATGACCCAGCGTGCATGGTTCAATACCACGTTAAGCGAGCGACCATAACCCTGCTGAAGCGCCATCAGCAGCCGGCCTGCGCCGCGGCGACGGGGCTGGCTGCGCGGCCCGTGGGGCTTCAGCAGATACGCGCACATCATCGGTGTCAGGGTGATGGAGATAAACAGCGAGATGATGATAGACACCGACAGCGTAATGGCAAACTCAGAGAAGAAACGGCCAATCAGGCCGCCGATCATCAGCAGCGGCAGGAACACGGCAACCAGCGACAGGCTCATCGACAGCACGGTAAAGCCGACTTCCCGTACCCCTTTCAGCGCGGCGGCCAGCGGTTTCATGCCCGCTTCGACATGGCGGGCAATGTTCTCCAGCACTACGATTGCATCATCCACCACAAAGCCGGTGGCGATAGTGAGCGCCATCAGCGACAGGTTATTCAGGCTGAAGCCGCACAGGTACATCGCGGCAAAGGTGCCGATCAGCGAAACCGGCACGGCGACGGCGGGGATCAGCGTGGCACGCCCCGAGCGCAGGAAAACAAACACCACCAGGATCACCAGCGCCACGGCGATTAACAGAGACTGCTCCACTTCATGCAGCGAGGCGCGAATGGTGGGCGAGCGATCCTGAGCAATCTGCAGATCGATGGCGGCCGGGATCACCTCATGCAGCAGCGGCATTTCGGCACGGATCCGGTCAACCGTATCGATGACGTTGGCTTCAGGCGTTTTGCGGATCAGCAGCAGCACCGCGGGTTTACCGCGCGACATCCCGGCGTTACGCACGTCCTGCACCGAATCCTCGACGGTCGCCACATCGGACAGCTTCACCGCTGCACCGTTTTTGTAATGCACCACCAGCGGCTGATACTCACGGGCGGTCTGCAGCGCGTCATTGGTACGCAACTGCCAGCGCTGCTGCGCGTCATCCAGTGCGCCCTGCGGCCGACGCTGGTTGGCGTTCGAGATCGCGGTGCGCACCGCATCCAGCGACACGCCCTGATTAAACAGCGCCTGCGGATTGAGCGCCACACGCACCGCAGGCAACGAACTGCCGCCCACGGTGACGTCGCCCACGCCCTCGATCTGCGACAGCTTTTGGGCCAGCTGGGTCGAGGCGTAATCATAGAGCTGACCAGGATTGTAGGTATCCGAGGTCAGCGTCATGATCATAATTGGCGCATCAGAAGGGTTTACTTTGCGATAGGTGGGACGCGACGGCATGCCTGTGGGCAGCAGGCTCTGCGCCGCATTGATCGCGGCCTGCACATCGCGCGCCGCGCCATTGATATCGCGATCAAAATCGAACACCAGAATGATGCGGGTGCTGCCCAGCGAACTGGTGGAGGTCATTTCACTGACGCCCGCGATGCGTCCCAGCGAGCGCTCCAGCGGCGTGGCCACCGACGACGCCATAATCTCCGGTGAGGCACCCGGCAGTGATGCCGAGATGACAATCACCGGGAAATCGACCTGCGGCAGCGGTGCTACCGGTAGCAGCCGGAAACCCAGCATGCCCGCCAGGGCGATGGCCAGCGTCAGCAGGGTCGTCGCGACGGGCCGGTTGATGAACAGGGCAAAAAACTTCACTCTGCGGCCTCCGTGCGGCCAAAGCGGCGACGGGTGGCGTGCGCCAGACGATCAAACAGCAGGTAGATCACCGGCGTGGTGAACAGCGTCAGCACCTGGCTCAGAATCAGCCCGCCGACCATGGCAATGCCCAGCGGATGGCGCAGCTCAGCACCGACGCCGGTGCTAAGCATCAGCGGCAGCGCGCCGAGCAGGGCGGCCAGCGTGGTCATCAGAATCGGGCGAAAGCGCAGCAGGCAGGCCTGATAGATGGCATCAACAGGCTTCATACCCTGTTCACGCTCCGCCGCCAGCGCAAAGTCGATCATCATGATGGCGTTCTTTTTCACGATGCCGATTAGCAGGATGATGCCGATAATCGCCACAATATCCAGTTCATTGCCGCTGAGCATCAGCGCCAGCAGCGCGCCAACACCCGCGGTAGGCAGCGTCGAGAGAATGGTGATCGGGTGAATAAAGCTCTCATAAAGCACGCCCAGCACGATGTACATCGCCACAATGGCCGCCACCATCAGCCAGACCGTGCTGCCGAGCGCCGCCTCAAAGGCCAGCGTGCTGCCCTGGAACTGGGTCATCAGTTCGGCAGGCATGCCAAGCTGCGCTTCTGCCTGTGAGACGGCTTTTACCGCATCTTCCAGCGAATAGCCGTCAGCCACGTTGAACGAGAAGGTCGCCGACGGGAACTGGTCGAGATGGTTAATACTCAGCGGCGTGTGGCGCTGCTCGATACGGGCAATGGCACTTAGCGGCACGCTGCCGCCGTCGCTGCTGTTCAGGCGAATAGCATCCAGACTCGCCAGCCCTGGCGTGGCGTTATTATCCTGCTCCAGCACTACACGATACTGATTCGCCTGCGTATAGATGGTTGAGATGAGCCGCTGCCCAAAGGCGTTATAGAGCGCGTTATCGACGTCCGCCATGCTGATGCCAAGCCGGCTGGCACTGTCGCGGTCCACGTTGACATAGGCTTCCAGCCCCTGATCCTGCCAGTCACTGCTGACATCGCGCAGCTGTGGCAGGGTGCTGAGCCGGGTCAGCAGGGCCGGAACCCAGGTGCTGAGCGACGATAGTGAACCCGATTGCAGCGTGAACTGATAAGGCGTGCGGCTCGCCTGGGTATCAATGGTGAGATCCTGCACCGCCTGCAGCCACAGCTGCACGCCCGGTACCTCACTGACCTGCTGTTGCAGGCGCTGCTGAATGGCAGGAATGCGGTCGTCGCGTTGATCCAGCGGTTTGAGGTTGATCTGCAGCCGCGCGCTGTTCAGCGAGGCATTGGTGCCATCTACGCCGACAAACGAGGTCATGCTCTCAACCGCCGGATCTTTCATGATAATGGAGGCAACATCGCGGGTGCGCTGCGCCATACTGGCGTAGGAGACCGACTGCGGAGCCTGGAGCGTACCCTGAATAATGCTGTTGTCCTGCTGCGGGAAGAAGCCTTTCGGGATCACCATCCACAGCAGCAGCGTCAGGACCAGCATGCCCAGCGCCACCGACAGCGTCAGCCAGGGGTGATTCAGCACCCGGCTCAGGCCACGACCGTAGGTGGCGACGATACGATCAAACATCGCTTCACTGGCCCGCGAAAAGCGGTTCTGTTTGCGCAGCGACTCCGCGCTCAGCATCCTGGCGCACATCATCGGCGTCAGGGTCAGTGACACCACCGCTGAAATCAGAATCGCCACCGCCAGCGTGACGGCAAATTCACGGAACAGGCGGCCAATGACGTCGCCCATAAACAGCAGCGGAATCAGCACCGCAATCAGTGAGAAGGTGAGGGAGATAATGGTAAAGCCAATTTCCCCGGCCCCTTTCAGTGCGGCGGTCAGCGGTTTTTCCCCTTTCTCGATATAGCGTGAGATGTTCTCAATCACCACGATGGCATCATCGACCACAAAGCCGGTGGCGATGGTCAGCGCCATCAGCGTCAGGTTGTTAATGGAAAAGCCAAGGAAATACATCGCTGCAAAGGTACCGATCAGCGAAAGCGGTACGGCCACCGCCGGGATCAGCGTGGCGGGTACGTTGCGCAGAAACAGATAAATGATCATCACGACCAGCGCCATCGCCAGCATCAGCTCAAACTGTGTGTCGTTGACCGAAGCGCGAATATTAGTGGTGCGGTCGGTGAGCAGTTTAACGTCTACCGACTTTGGCAGGGCGGCGGTCAGGGCGGGCAACATGGCACGGATATTATCTGCCGTGGCGATGATATTGGCACCGGGCTGACGCTGAACGTTGAGCACAATCGCCGCATCGCGGTTGGCCCAGGCACCGAGCCAGCTGTTTTCTGCTCCCTGCTCAATGGTTGCCACATCCCCCAGTCGTACCGGCGCACCATTTTTATAGCTGATGATAAGCTGGCGATAATCTTCCGCCGACTTCATCTGGTCATTGGCTGACAGAGTGACGGAGCGGGTCGGGCCATCCAGGCTCCCTTTAGCCGAATTGACGTTGGCATTGCTGATCGCGGTCCGCACCGTTTCGCTGGTCAGACCCAGCGCCGCCAGCGCCTGCGCATTCATCTTCACCCGCACCGCCGGACGCTGACCGCCCGACAGCGTCACCAGTCCGACGCCGCTGACCTGAGAGATTTTCTGTGCGACGCGCGTTTCCACCATGTCCTGCACCTGCGTCAGCGGCATGCTGCGGGTGGTAACGGCCAGCGTCATGATCGGCGGATCGGCAGGGTTCACTTTGCTGTAGACCGGCGGATTAGGCAGATCGTTGGGCAGCAGATTGGTAGCTGAGTTAATGGCTGCCTGCACCTCCTGTTCTGCCACATCCAGCGGCAGCGTCAGCTGGAACTGCAGCGTCACTACCGAGGCACCGCCGGAGCTTTGCGACGCCATCTGTTTCAGGCCAGACATCTGACCAAACTGACGCTCAAGCGGGGCAGTAATCGATGAGGTGACCACATCCGGGCTGGCACCCGGATAGAGCGTGACGACCTGGATGGTCGGATAGTCGACTTCGGGCAGCGCCGAGACCGGCAGGAAGCGGTAGCCCAGTATCCCGGCCAGCAAAATCGCAATCATCAACAGCGTGGTGGCAACCGGGCGCAGAATAAACTGGCGTGACGGCCCGCCACTGTGATCGGGAGGCATGACCTGCATTACTCACGCTCTCCTTTTGACGGCAGGGTCGCGCGGGTGGCGCGCGGAGCATTGCTCTGCGGCGCGACCACCTCAACTTTCGCGCCTTCGGTCAGGCGATCCAGCCCGTCTGTCACTACGCGTTCACCCGCCTCCAGACCGGCGCTGATCACCACTTTCTCACTGTCCTGCAGACCAGCAATTACGCTTTTTTTGCTGACCTTATTGTCACTGTTCACCACCCAGACAAAGTGGCCTTCGTTGCCCATCTGCAATGCGGCAGGCGGAATGACCACTGCATCCTGCAGGGTGTTGACCTTCAGCCGCACATTGACGAACTGGTTAGGGAACAGCGTATCGTCCTGATTATCAAAACGCGCTTTGATTTTGATGGTGCCGGTGGTGACATCAATCTGGTTATCCAGGCTCAGCAGTTTGCCGCTGGCGATCAGATTCTGATTACTGCGATCCCAGGCCTCAACCAATAGCGGCAGGCCGCTTTTCTGCGCCTGCAGAATGGAACTGATGCTGTTTTCTGCCAGGGTAAAAACCACATCAATCGGGTGCGTCTGGGTGATCACCACGATACCGGAGGTGTCGCCGCTGGTGACATAGTTGCCAACATCCACCTGTTTCAGCCCGACCCGGCCAGCAATCGGCGCGGTGATCCGGCTGTAGGTCAGGTTGAGCTGCGCACTGGCAACGCCGCCCTCATCCGCTTTCAGGGTGCCGAGCGTTTCACTCACCAGTGAGCGCTGAGTGTCCAGCTCCTGTTGTGACACCAGCGAGGTTTTTGCCAGCTTCTCGAAGCGCGCCAGGTCACGACGGGCATTCGCCAGCGTCGCCTGATCTTTCGCCAGCTGGCCCTGAGCCTGGGTTAACGCCACCTGATAAGGCCGCGGGTCGACTTCTGCCAGGAGATCGCCTGCGTTCACCTGCTGGCCTTCGGTGAAGTGGATCGCCAGCAGGTCGCCATTGACCCGACTGCGCACCGTGGCGGTGTTAGCGGCGGTCACCGTTCCCAGTCCGCTGAGAAATTGCGGCACGCTCTGGCGAGTGGCGGTTGCGGCCTGAACCGGTGCGAGGGGACGACGCGCGCCATCACCGCCGCCTTTACCGCCACGTGGCGCTGGCGAATCCGTCTGGCTGCTGCTCTGCGGCTGGGCATTGCGTTGCCAGGCATAGTAGCCGCCAGCGGCCACGGCGATCAGGGCCAGCACGATCAGGGTTTTTTTCATAACAGGATGTCGGGTGCTCATGATTGTTGATGCTCTCCAGCAGTGACGTAGTCCCAGGCGCAGGCATGAAAGGGGTAGCCTGCAAACGACAGAGTGTAGTCGCCTCTGACGGGCAAAAGTTGAAGGAAATAAGGATATCTGTCAGGGCGGGGTAATTATGCCTGTTCCTTCATTAATCGCAGCACAATCGTCATAAAGGCGTGAAATGACTTTGCTATGCTGAAAAACAGACCGTTTGCAGGCAAATCAGGAGCAGATAATGAGTCAGAATCAAACCCGGCAGTTGGGTGACAGTGGTATTACGGTGCCGTTACTGACGTTTGGCGGCAATGTGTTTGGCTGGACGGTGGATCAATCCACCTCCTTTTCTCTGCTGGATGCGCTGGTGGATCGAGGGCTGTGGTTTATCGACACCGCGGATGTCTATTCCCGCTGGGCGCCGGGCAATAAAGGCGGTGAATCGGAAACCATTATTGGTGAGTGGCTGAAAAAAAGCGGCAAGCGCGATCGGGTCGTGCTGGCAACCAAAGTCGGTATGGAGCTGTCCCCGGAGAAAACCGGGCTGAAGCCGCAATATATCCGTCAGGCGGTCGAAGATTCACTGCGCCGGTTGCAGACCGACTACATCGACCTCTACCAGGCGCACCGTGACGATCAGGACACGCCACTGGCAGACACGCTGAGCACCTTTGACAGTCTGATCCGCGAGGGGAAAGTGCGGGCGATTGGTGCCTCGAATTACAGCGCGGCGCGGCTTGAGGAAGCATTAAAGATCAGTGAAACGGAGGGGCTGGCGCGTTACGAAACCCTGCAACCTGAATACAACCTTTATGACCGCCAGCCCTATGAGTCGGCGCTGGAGCCGGTGGTCAGGGCGCACGGTTTAGGTGTGATCAACTACTACTCACTCGCCAGCGGTTTTCTCAGTGGTAAATACCGTGATGCAGCGGATGCCAGTAAAAGCGCGCGGGGGCAGGGCGTGGTAGACAAATACCTCAACCCGCGCGGTTTGCGGATCCTGGACGCGCTGGATGCGATCAGCGATGCGCATCAGGTGACACCGACGCAGGTGGCGCTGGCCTGGCAGATTGCCCGGCCCGGTATTACCGCACCGATTGTCAGTGCTACCTCACTTAAACAGCTCGACGATCTGACTGGCGCCATGCAGCTGACGCTGACCCCGGCACAGATTGATCAACTGGATCAGGCCAGCCAGTAAACACAAGGGGCGATAGCGCCCCTTTTTACGCTGTATCTGTCAAAAAATACGCACCTCGCCCAGAGAATAACCAATCAGAGATCCCGATCACAAATGCGTTAATAAACGGATGTTACGGGTAATTATGCGCACGTATTTACAAAAAACAGAGGTTATCCAGCACTATCCTCTGCGCGTCATTTTCCGTAACTTATATAAGAATAAGCAAGATGAAAAACAGAAAAGCAGAGCAGCGTTTCCCGCTGCGCCGTGTGGCAACCGGCACCCTGATCCTGGCCATGTTTTCCGCGCAGGCGTTGGCCGCTGATGCTTTCAGCCCGGACTCCGAATGGATGTTTGGTGACTGGGGCGGGTACCGAACGCAGCTGCAGGACGACGGCATTAAGTTTGACGTTAACTACACCATGGAAAGCGCCGCGAATTTAGGCGGCGGAGCCGATACCAATACCACCATGCGCTACAGCGACCAGTGGACGTTCGGCACCAATTTCGATCTGCAGAAGCTGCTGGACTGGCAGGATGCCGAGTTTCAGATGACCGTCACCAGTCGTAACGGGCAGAATCTTTCCGATCAGGTCGCGGATCAACGCACCGGTATGCTCTCCTCAGTCCAGGAAGTTTATGGTCGCGGTCAGACCTGGCGTCTGACGCAGTTCTGGTTGCGCAAAGGGCTGTTCAACGATGTGGTTGATATTAAAGCCGGACGGGTAACGGTAGGTGAAGATTTCGATAATTTCGATGGCAATTTGTTCCAGAATCTGGCGCTGGGCAGCGGGCAGGCGGGTAACTGGCGTGGCGATCGCTGGTTCAACTGGCCGGTGTCGCAGTGGGGCGGCCGGGTTAAGTTTAATATCACGCCGGATGTCTTCTTCCAGGTCGGTTTCTATAATCAGAACCGTGCTAACTACGATCGCGGCGATGGCTTCCGTCTGGATACCAGCAATTCAGAAGGCAATCTGGTGCCGGTCGAACTGGGCTGGAAACCGACCTTCGGGCCGGAGAAATTACCGGGTAACTACCGCATCGGTTATTACTATTCGTCAGTGGATGGCGATGTCTATGGCAGCTGGCGCAACGGTGGTTATCAGGATCAGGCGCATTCCTACGGCGGCTATCTGTTATTGCAGCAACAGCTGACCGCGCAGGATGGCGATGTGAATCGCGGTCTGGGCGTGCGGGTTCAGGCGGTGATGAACGATCACAAGACCTCGAAGACCGATAACTACCAGTCTATCGCCTTTACCTGGACTGGACCGTTCGATGCCCGTCCGCAGGATGAGATCGGTGTGGGCGCATCGCGTATTCACGTGAACAGCGACTATACCCGCTCATTGCGTCAACAAAATCAGGCCAATGGCGAGAGCCGCTTTGACAGCCCGACTTATCTGCCGATTCAGGAAGGTTCAGAGTACAACTATGAGGTTTACTACAACGCCAAAGTGACGAACTGGATGTCACTGCGACCTAACCTGCAGTATGTGGTGGCACCAGGCGGGGTGAGCGAAGTGAAGGATGCGTTTATCGGCGGTATCAGCGCCAATATTGCATTCTGATTTACAATAAAAACGGCACCTAAACAGACGACTCCCAGACTTAAAGCGATGGGTGTATACGCCAGTAGCAAAGCATAGCGGGCCTGGGATGGCCCGCGCTGAGCCCGCCAGGGATGGCGGGTTTTGCGTCTTTGCGAAAGGCGTATGCTCCCTGAGCCTGCTCTCAGTGATCCGCAAACAAAAACAGCACCTTCAGGTGCCGTTTTTTTATTGCAGCGCAGCGTAGAGCAGAATTAACGGAACATCACTTCCGCCCAGCGGGCCAGCCCTGCGGTGACGGAGGCGAAATCATCGCCTCCCGCAATCGGCGTGTCCGGCAGCGTCTTCTGCAGCGCTGCGCGCAGCAACGGTGAGCGCGCACTGCCGCCGGTCAGATAAATCACATCGGGCTTAATCTGGCTGGTGGCCAGCGCGAGCTGCACCTGCTCCAGAATTTTCTCCAGCGGCTGACTGATGGCATCCTGCAGCTGATCCACGCCAATCTCTGTCTCTAATGCCGCGGCAATAAAGTCGAGAGAGGCGGTCTGCGCCGGGCTGGATGACAGCGCAATCTTGCTCTCTTCCGCGGCGCGCACCAGGCGATAACTGAGCTTCTGCTGCCACACTTTCAGCAGACGAGCCACAACATCACCCTGTTCCGCATCACGTACTAAATCCCGCAGCCACTTGCCGCAGGCGGGGCTATAAAAGTCGCTTTGCGCCGGAACATCATTAATCGCGATGGCGTTCCACCACGGCAGGGCAGGCAACGCGGTGCCTTTCAGGGTGTTACCGCCCAGGCCCAGTAACGGCATCAGAGTCTTAAACGTCAGCATAATATCCAGATCGTTACCGCCCACGCGGCAACCGCTGTGGCCCAGCAGGCTTTCCCGCCGGTCCGCCTTATCACGCCATTCTGGTCCCATCAGCAACATCGAGCAGTCGGTCGTACCGCCGCCGATATCCACCACCAGAACCGTCGTCTCCTGCTTCAGCGTCGCTTCGAAATCGAGCCCGGCGGCGACCGGCTCAAACTGAAACTCCACGTCGCGGAAACCGGCGCGGTGGGCGGCGCGCAGCAGAATGCCTTCCGCCTGCTGGTTAGACTCTTTGCTGCCTAAGCCCTGGAAGTTGACCGGCCGCCCGATCACCGCCTGATCGATGGGCTGATCAAGCTGGCTTTCACCCTGCTGGCGGATGTGCAGCATCATGGCGCAGACCAGATCTTCAAACAGGGCGATCTGCTGCGGCTTCAGGCCACTGGCACCGAGGAACGATTTGGGCGATTTAACGAACCAGACATCTTCGGGGTCGACCATGTAATGCTGCAGCGCGGTGAGGCCGAACTGCACGCTGTTGGGCTGGACCTCGATATCCTCTTCGCGGTTATAACGCATCGCACGCTGCAGCAGCGCCGTGGTTTCGCTGTCTGGTGTCGCCACCTGATGATGACGATAGAGCCATTCGCTGATCGACTCGCGGGTCGGCGCACAGATCATTGACGGCAGCAGGCGCTGATCATTTTCCAGCGTTAACAGACGTGGCGTGCCATTTTCGCTGACTGCAATGGCGCAGTTAGCCGTGCCGTAATCGAATCCTATGAACATTTTCGCCCCCATGCCGGAAAAAAGGGGGCGACTTTAGCGCAGCTTCAGCAGGGTGGCAAGCAGGCAGCGCGGGAATTAACGGATAGCGAAGATGCGATCTTCAGCCAGAGAACGCAACGGCTGACGCTCGGCTACGGCACTGCCCCAGACGCCATCCACATCAAGGGTCGCCAGCGTGCTGAGTACGGCGGGTACTGAAATTGGCCCGGCCAGGACCGAGATATTGCGCTGTTTTGCCTGGCCCTGAATGATGGTCAGCAGCATCTCATCCATCAGATTGTTATGAACGTTAGCAACCAGTTCAGGCGCCAGCACCAGATAATCAACTACTTCGTCGCTCAGCAGATTGAAGGCATCCAGATTACGGCCAAAATGCTGCAACACGACACGACAGCCACACTGCCGCAGTTGCATTAGTGCGGCATAGAGCTGATCGCCTTTGCTGAGCACACTGGCTGCAGGGAAAGCGAAACCACAGCGGCTGTCGGAGAGACCCTCGGCAACAAAGCGCTGACAGAGTTGCTGCACACAGGCGGCATCGCTCAGAACCTGTGCATTGAGTGGCAGGATCACCGGAATGCCTTTGTTATTCAGCCTCTGCACATCGTGACGGAAAAAAGCATCCAGAATAGTGTTATCCAGCTGCCGCCGCAGCGTATCGTCAGACAGGTTATTGCGCAGCAACGTTTCATCCACCAGCAGCCCGTCAGCCGTTAACAGCTGAACCTCAAGCAGCCAGATAAAGGCTGCCTGCGGTGTTTTGGGCGGCGCAACGGCCCAGGCAGGCAGTTCGATCTTCAGCGCATCAATCATTGCTGCATCCATGCCCTGATGATTACCTGGCAGCGGTAACCGATGCTGTTCATAGATGACCAGCCGTCCGCGCCCGCTGCGTTTGGCGTTGTAACAGGCGATATCCGCCTGCGAAAGCACGTCGCCGCTCTGGCAGTTATCCGCTGAAATCTGCGTAACGCCCGCGCTGGCACCCACATGATAAAGGCGGCCCAGCCACTGAAACCGGTAATGATTGACCGCGGCGACGATGCGCTGCACCACGTCATGCGCCTGAGCGACTTCGCAATCTGGCATCAGCAGCGCAAACTCGTCACCGCCCAGCCGGGCCAGGAAATCGCTGCTTCGCAGATGTTGCTGCATTAAATCAGAGAGCTCACGCAATAACGCATCGCCTGCGGCGTGTCCGGCGCTGTCATTGACCGCTTTAAACTTATCCAGGTCGATAAACACCAGCACATGCTGATGCTGATGTTCAGCGGCATCAAACAGCAGACGTTTAAGCTGAAGCTCGAAACTGGCACGATTCGGCAGGCGGGTCAGGGTGTCATGCAGCGCGCTATAGCTCAGCCGCTTCATCAGTTTGCGGGATTCGCTGACATCCTGAATAACCATGACGGCACCCTGTTCCAGGCCCGCTTCGGAGCGCAGCGGTGTGATGCTGTAGTGAATATCGATATGGCCGCCTTCGGGCGTATGCAGCACCAGATCTTCCGCGAGCCCAGGGGTGATTTTTTCCGCCGGCAGCTGGCATAACAGCAGATTTTCGACTTCCGGGCCGTTACGCCCCTGAGTGATATGCAGCAGTTCACTCAGCGGCTGACCGGCTGCCTGTTCCTGCGAGAGGCCACTCATCTTTTCTGCTACCGGGTTCATAAAGGCGACGCGCATCTCTTTATCGGTGCTGATCACCGCTTCGCCGATGGAATCCAGGGTGATCGCCATGCGCTCTTTCTCCTGAAACAGTGCTTCATTCAGGTTGCGGAGTGGCGTGATGTCCTGGCAGATACCCAGCATGCGCTCAATGCGCCCCTCTTTGCTCAGTTGCCGGTTAGCCTGGGTACGTACCCAGCGCTGTCCTTCAGCATTGACTACGCGATACTCCATGTGGAACGCGCTGCGCAGTTCAATTGCCTGCTGTACCGTCATCGCGGCATATTCCCGATCGGTGGTGTGCAGCAGATGGATCCAGAGGTCATAGCTGGGCGACTCATGCGGCGCAAGGCCAAACAGGGCGTACATGCGCTTATCCCACAACATCTCGCCGGTCAGCAGGTTCCACTCCCACACGCCGATGCCGCCCGCCTCGTTGGCCAGCGTAATACGCTCCATCAGCCGGCGGTTCACCTGCTCACTCTGCTTCAGCTCTGAGATATCGATAATCTGCGCAATAAAGTAGAGCGGGGCATGACTGCTGTCGCGCACCAGCGAGACCGTCAGCCGCGCCCAGACAATTTCGCCATCCTTACGGAAATAGCGCTTTTCGAAGGTATAAGTATCAATCTCGCCTTCCAGCAGCCGGCTCACATGCTGCAAATCGAGTGAGAGATCGTCGGGATGGGTAATCTGCTGAAAGGTCAGACGCTTCAGCTCTTCTGCCGGATAACCCAGAGTCTGACACAGAGATCGATTCACCTGCAGCCAGTTGCCCTCAGGTGCGACTAGCGCCATACCGATGGCGGAGTACTCCATAGCATGCCGGAAGCGGGTTTCGCTGTCGGTAATATGAAGTTTTTCACGCCGGGACGCATCCATCACCAGCGACATAATATGGCTGGGGATTAACACCAGCAGAAATGGCAGCCAGCTGGAGACCGGGCCGAGGGCGCTGTTGTTATTGACCACGTTGACCAAATCAAAAGCCAGCAGTATTGAGATAAAACTGGCGTTCAGGAAGAACAGGACAAACGCCTGCAGCTTGGGCAGGCGAACTGCACACCAGAACAGGATTACCACAATAAAGGTAAAGGGCCACGGCAGGAAACGCAGTGCCAGATAACTGGCCCCGAGGGTAAGCAGCAGCGTCAGCAGCGATTCGGCCAGGCGCAGATCGCTGAACTGCGCGCGCCGCAGCGGCCAGGGCAGCAGAAGCAGCATCGGGCCTAACACCAGCATGCCGATGATCTCGGAGATTACCCAGGTATAGAAGAAGGGAAACGAGGCATGACCGCTGACCTGTAGCGTCCAGATCGCGAGCAGGCCGCCAAGCACCGGCGTCACGATGCCGACTGACAACACCATCCTGGCCCAGTCGTTGAGCGAATTCAGCGGCGCGCGCCGATTTAGCAGGGCGCGCAGCAGCATGCCACCTATGCCGGCCTGAATAAGATTAAGCAGCGCGAATTTAATATTAGAGAGAGCAGGTCCGATGATGATGGCATTAGCCCCCGCGGTGCCCAGCACACAAGCGGTCAACAGCAGCGGCAACTGTCGTGACGGGCAGCGGAAAACCACGACGGTCATTAAGGTGGTCGGGAACCAGAGCGGGGAAATCTTCCCACTGACAACAATCAGTTCAAGACAGAACAGGGTCAGGACAAACACCACGCAGCCAAGCACCAGGGCCGAGAGCCAGCGGTTTGGCATGTTATTTTGCGGGGACAGGATCTCTATCGTCATGCGGACTTCCGGCAGGGTGCAGGGCTCCGCAACGGCGAATCAGGCACCAGTCATTCTCTGACTGCATGCTAGCACATTCGGCAAAGAAAAAAGGGGTGAAATCAATATTGCCCGTTATTCGGCGAATTGACGGGCACGGTATAATTGATTGCCAGCGTGTTGATTACTGGCGGAAAAGATCGGCGCGGGTATAGGGTTTTTCCAGGCCCGCGAGGCTGGCAGAGAAGCGCTCCAGAAACTGCTGCGTCGTCGCGACGCGACCGTGACCCATCAATACAAACGGCACTAACAGCGCGGCACCCACCTGCGGCCAGCTGAAGCCTTTTAATGAGGTACGGCGCTGCGAAATCAGAAACGCGGTGCTCAGCGTAAAGCCCAGCAGCAGACCGGTAGCGACCTCACTTTTAGAGTGGGCGTGGATCACCAGGCGGGAGAAACCGACCATCAGGGGGATCAGGTAACCGACGCCTATCGCCGTAATGCGCCACAGGGCTTTCCAGCGCCCGGAAATCAGCCATAACATGACCGGCCACAGCGTGGCGGACATGGCGCTGTGACCGCTGAAACCAGTGAAATTAAAGCGGGCGCTGCCAATGCCAAATCCCAGAAACAGGATTTTCGAGAGGCTGACAGTCAGCCCAGCCAGGCCAAAGGCCACAATCCAGTAAAAGACCGTAAGACGATTGTCACTCTTCCACGGCAAAATCAGCGCAATAATCACCGCTGTCGGAATCAACAGCATGCTGTCGCCAAAATAGGTCAAAGTCTTCCAGTGCATACCACTCCTGATGCATCATTCGGTCGGAACGTTTGCGACACGCGTCGTCAGAACAGCGTGCCGCACAGGCCATTTTATTTATAGTATGGTGTGACGTTAGTTTATCGGTGAAATGAGTGGCGTCCAAAGGAGAAAGTCTGAAAAGTCGCCGACGCCATTTTTGTGGCATCAAAAGGCCGAAATCCCTATACTTAGCGCGAACACACCCTCTCCATTTCGGCCCGTCCACTGCCCGCGTAATGTGTGACCAGTGGCAGGCTCCAGTTATCAGGTCTCAAAAAAGTATGACTGACAAGTCTCATCAGTGCGTGATTGTAGGCATTGCCGGCGCTTCCGCATCCGGTAAAAGTTTAATTGCCAGCACGCTCTATCGTGAAATCCGTGATCAGGTAGGTGACGAGCACATCGGGGTTATCCCGGAAGATGCTTATTACAAAGATCAAAGTCACCTCACCATGGAAGAGAGGGTTAAAACCAATTATGACCATCCGAGTGCGATGGATCATGATTTGCTGTTGCAGCATCTGCAGGCGGTGAAAGCCGGTCAGGATATTGAGCTGCCGGTTTACAGCTATGTTGAACACACCCGCACCCAGCAAACGCAACACCTGAAGGCCAAAAAGGTCATTATCCTTGAAGGTATTCTGCTGTTAACCGATGCCCGTCTGCGCCAGGAACTCAACTTCTCTATCTTCGTGGACACGCCGCTCGACATCTGTCTGATGCGCCGCATGAAACGTGACGTCAATGAGCGTGGCCGTTCAATGGATTCGGTAATGAGTCAGTATCAGAAGACCGTGCGTCCGATGTTCCTGCAGTTTATCGAGCCATCAAAACAGTACGCCGATATTATTGTGCCGCGCGGCGGAAAAAACCGTATCGCCATCGATATCCTCAAGGCGAAAATCAACCAGTTTTTTGAATAACGCACGTCCGTCCGGACGTGGTGCAGACCGGCGGCAGCCACGCATGCCGGTTTGCTACACTTATGTCATGGAGTTACCGCAATGAGATTATGCGATCGCGATATCGAAGCCTGGCTGGACAATGGCAAACTGGCCATTGAGCCGCGCCCGCCGGTCGAGCGCATTAATGGTGCCACGGTCGATGTGCGTCTGGGTAATCAGTTCCGTACCTTCAGCGGTCATACCGCGGCCTTTATCGATCTGAGCGGCCCGAAACAGGAAGTGAGCGCGGCACTGGACCGGGTAATGAGCGATGAGATCGTGCTGCCTGATGGCGAAGCCTTTTTCCTTCATCCGGGTGAACTGGCGCTGGCGGTGACGCTGGAGTCCGTGACGCTGCCCGACGATCTGGTCGGCTGGCTGGATGGCCGCTCCTCGCTGGCGCGTCTTGGACTGATGGTTCATGTGACGGCTCACCGCATTGATCCAGGCTGGCAGGGCCGTATCGTGCTGGAGTTCTACAATTCAGGTAAACTGCCGCTGGCGCTGCGTCCCGGTATGTTAATTGGCGCGCTAAGTTTTGAACCGCTTTCAGGCCCGGCTGCGCGTCCCTACAACCGACGTGAAGATGCGAAATATCGCGGTCAGCAGGGCGCTGATGCCAGCCGTATCGATAAAGACTGATTTGAGGATGTAATGAAAAGAGTGATAACCACGCTGGCCATCCTGTTAGTGGTGGTCGTAACGGGAATGAGCGCGCTGGTGCTGCTGGTCAATCCCAACGACTTTCGTGCCTATATGGTGCAACAGGTCGAACAACGCAGTGGTTATCGCCTTGAAGTCAGCAGCGATCTGCGCTGGCATGTCTGGCCTCAGCTCAGTATCCTGGCAGGCCGGATGAGTCTCACCGCGCCGGGTGCCAGCCAGCCGCTGGTTTCGGCAGAAAACATGCGGCTTGATGTCGATCTCTGGCCACTCTTATCCCATCAGCTCAGCGTCAGTCAGGTACTGCTGAAAAATGCGATCGTGCGGGTCACGCCAGAGAGCAGTGCGCAGCGTGCTAAAAATGCGCCGCAGGGGCCGCGCGATGCGGAGCCAGCCGCGGCGTCCAGCGGCTGGTCATTTGATATTGCTAAGCTGCAGGTAGCCGACAGTCTGCTTATCTGGCAGCAGCCGGGCGGCGACGAATATAATTTTCGCGACCTCAATATTAATATGGAACAGGACGCGAATAAGCTGGCGACCCTGTCGCTGAGCACCAGTCTGATGCGCAATCAGCGCAACGCGACCCTGAATCTCAAAGGTCAGCTTGATGCCGCACAATATCCCCATCGTCTCAGCGGCCAGTTGCAGCAGCTTGATTACACCCTCTCCGGTGCCGATATTCCGGTTCAGGGAATCAAAGGCTCTCTGAGCCTGCAGGGCGAATGGAATGGTGACCGCCAGCAGTTCTCCTTCAGCAATCTGCAGCTCACCGCCAACGACAGTACACTGACCGGGCAGGGCAACGGACAGATTACTCCGCCACAGCAGCTGGCGCTGGATCTGAAAGCCAGCACGCTGAATCTTGATAATTTGCTCACCAGCACGCCGGTCTCTGAAACATCTGGCGTGCAGCATGCCACTGTGGCTCGTTCCCCGGTGATTGCTGCCCCACGGGAGCGCAGCAATGCCGACTCTCCGCTGAATGACCTGAACCTGGCGCTGAAATTACAGGCGGATAGTGTGATATGGCGCGGCCTCTCCCTGACCGGACTGGCGGTAAACGCCAGCAACCAGCAGGGACTGATGACACTGAACACGCTTAGCGGCAAACTGGGCAATGGCAGTTTCTCGGTTCCCGGCAGCATCGATATTCGTCAGCCGGAAACGCAGGCCAGCCTGAAACCGCAACTCCGGTTGATTGCCATTCAGCCACTGCTTAAAGCGTTTGACCTGCCGGAAAGCCTGCAGGGAAATCTGAGCCTTGATGGCGAGCTGTGGGGTAATACGCTGACGGTTGAGGCGGCAAAACGACGCTGGCAGGGCAGGGCGACCATCAGCGCCAGTAACCTGAAGCTGGCACAGCTTAATCTGCAGCAGATGGTGCAGCGTGCCGTGGCACGGGTCAGTGATAAAGTCAGCAGTCAGGAAGCCGCCGATGAAGGCATTGAGTCGATCAGTGGTCAGGTCGCGCTGAATAAAGGCGTTCTCAGCTTCAGCGATATCAATGGCAATGGTCAGAATCTGGGTCTGCAGGGCGCGGGTAAAGTCGACATAGTGCAGCAACAGCTGGACCTCACCCTGGGGCTGAAAATCAGCGGCTGGCATGGCGACGAGGCGCTGGTGAAGACGCTCTCCAGTCAGCCGGTTCCGCTGCGTATGTATGGTGACTGGAACAGCCTGCAATATTCTCTGCCGGTGGATGCCGTGCTGCGTGACCGTCTTCAGAGTGAAGCGAAGTCACGACTGAATCAGTGGATCGATCGTCAGAAAGAGGGCGAGAACAAAGAGAACCTGAAGAAAATCATGCGCCCATAGCGGGCGCATGCTGTCAAACCGGGTGAATGCTTACACCTCGTAATCGCTATCGGGCTGCAGCAGAATGTCGACTTTCTGAACCCGATGATTTTCCACCTGCAGGGTTCGCAGCAGATAATCCCCCAGCTGCAACACTTCCCCTTCCTGAGGGATATGTTGCAGCTTATCCATCAGTAATCCTGCCAGCGTATGATAATCACGCTGCTCGTCCAGCGGCAATTTCACATAGAGCGCCAGGTCTTCCAGCGGCATGTGGCCGTTGGCAATCCAGTGTCCCTCTCCCTGAATCTGAATATCGTAGCGGGCATCAATCTCTCCCGCCTCATTCGGCAGATTGCCCGCGATGGTTTCCATCACATCACTCAGGGTCACCACGCCCTCCACTGAACCAAACTCATCCACCACAAAAGCAAAGTGAGTATGGGCCTGCCGGAACTGTTCCAGCGCCTGCAGCAGCGTCAGACGTTCAGGAAAGACCAGCGGCTGCCGAATCAGGGCGCGCAGATCGAGTGAATTATGGTGCAGCGACTGGTGCAGCAAATCGATGACATGCACCACGCCCAGCGGTTCGCTGGAATTGTCCGTTATCAGAATGCGTGTGTGCTGGTTGCGGTCGAGGCGTGACATGATCTCTGCCGGGTCATCACTGAGATCGATATGTTCGACATCATGGCGTGAGGTCATGATGCTGTTAACGTGGCGCTGACCCATGCCCAGCACCCGGGCAATCATCACCCGCTCCTGGCGGTTGAACAGCATGCTGGCGTCGCTGTCAGCAATCAGCGACGAGGTTTTTGCATCCAGTTCCGCCGGTTCCGCTGCACCGCGCAGCATCCGTAACACCGCTTCCGCCGTGCGCTGGCGCAACGGGCGACCCGCCGACAGCACACGCCGACGGTTAAAGTGGGCCAGCTGGTTGAGTGCCTCAATGATTACCGAGAAGCCGATAGCCGCATAGAGATAGCCTTTGGGAATGACAAAGCCAAAGCCCTCCGCCACCAGGCTGAAGCCAATCATCAGCAGGAAGCTTAAGCAGAGGATGACAATCGTAGGATGGTTATTCACAAAGCGGGTCAGCGGCTTGCTGGCGAGCAGCATCAGCAGAATGGCGATGGTGACCGCAATCATCATGACCGGCAATTCATTCACCATGCCGACGGCGGTAATTACCGCATCCAGCGAAAAGATGGCATCCAGCACCACAATTTGCGCCACCACCGGCCAGAATTTAGCGCCGCCTTTTTGTTGACCAGCATCGTCATCATGGCCTTCAAGGCGCGCGTTCAGCTCTGTTGTGGCTTTAAATAACAGGAAAATCCCGCCGGACAACAGCAGTAAGTCGCGCGCACTAAAGGGGTGACCGGCCAGCGTAACCCAGGGTTCTTTCAGCGTAACCAGCCAGGAAAGCGAAGCCAGCAGCAATAAGCGGCACACTAATGCCAGCAGCAGTCCGATTACGCGCGCGCGGTCGCGAAGGGGGCCGGGAAGCTTCTCAACCAGGATGGCAATGAAGATCAGATTGTCGATGCCTAAAACCAGTTCCAGAACGATTAGCGTTACTAATCCCGCCCAAAGCGAGGGATCTGCAATTACCTCCAGCATGTGTTGTTCACCTGAATGTCTTAAATTGGGTTTTCTCTGATGATAGTGGAGTGCGAAGCCGCGTACAAATGGCAGGGCAGGGAGGGATAACCAGCACAGCGCTATATATCGTGCAAAATATGAACATAACAGTGTGACGCTTTGATTAAATTCACAGGGTGTAGAGAAGACTATTCTGAGTCATTTTGTCACGGGAAAGTGATATTCACCTGCCGGGCTTATGAGATTTATCTCACCGGGAGTATGGCATTAATCCGAATTGTACAGAAAGGATTGCACTGCCTGTCAGGCATCAATACTAATTGCTGGTAGTCTTTTTCCTAAAATAGTCCAGGGATGGCGGGACCTGCTTGTAAACAAGCCAGTAATAACTAGTATAGCAACAAGTTAGCAAACTCTGTCCCAGAGTCGTAATTTGCGTGCCTATTCGACATTAATCGAAATGTGACGAATGAGTTATTCGCTAAAAAACGTCTGTATGATGCGCTGCGGTAACGTAAACGCATTACGGGGAGCAATATGAATGATGACAGCGATATTGGCAGCGACAGCCAAGGGCGGTAGCGTGCCTGAATCGCGTTTTTCGTTGATAAAATGAGCAGTGCTGGCGGTGCGTAAAGTCAGAGTAATCTGTTGGTATTCATCACAATATTATTGGTGTCATGGTTAAGATCACTGGCGTAAACGCCGCAGGAGCTCCCCTTAGAAACGGCTCAGTCTGGAAAGGTTTCATCGCTTAACGATTAAACAGGCGATAGCCGTTGCGGGTTTAAGGAAATAAAATAAAGAGTTAAATATGCGCGATACTGAATTTACGTTTAAAAGTCTTATTACCAAATTAATGCTGGCATGTTCAGATTTAATTTGTTTCAACGCAGCGTTATTTGTGGCGATGATGCTAATTAATGCTCAGTCAGGTTCGCCGCTGGCAGATATTTCTGAAAAAGAAATGAATTTAAAAATTGCCACACACATTTGCCTGTCGGTAATTTGTATTGGCTGGTTCTGGGTAAGGCTGCGTC
Organism: Pantoea sp. 22096; assembly: GCF_052045955.1. NCBI lineage: Bacteria > Pseudomonadati > Pseudomonadota > Gammaproteobacteria > Enterobacterales > Erwiniaceae > Pantoea > Pantoea sp. 22096. The sequence continues at coordinate 466,757 of NZ_JBQEPW010000001.1, forward strand.
ACTACACTTACCGCAAACCTTTCTGGTTCGAATTAAAAGAAGTTTTTCGTACCATTCTTATATTTTCTGTTATCGACCTGTCGATTACCGCGCTGTCACAGTGGCAGATGTCGCGTTTCGTCTGGTTACTGACCTGGATTCTGGCGCTGATTTTAATTCCGACCTGTCGCGCGCTGGCTAAGCGTCTGCTGAATAAAAATGGCTTGTGGAAAAAACAGACCATTATTATCGGCAGCAGCAAAAATGCGCACGAAGCCTGGCAGGCGCTGCAAAGTGAAGAGGTCATGGGATTTGACGTCATCGCCTTCTATGACGTTGACGGAACCTGTCCTCAGGAGATCATGAACGGCGTACCGGTTCTGCGCGACGAGCAGGAGCTGTGGAGCCTGACTAACAGCGAAACCCAGTTTATCGTGGCAGTAGAATATGAGCAGAGTCAGTATCGCGATGTGTGGCTGAAATCGCTGGCGATGCACAACTGTCGTTCAGTTTCTGTCATCCCGACGCTACGCGGTGTACCGCTTTACGGTACTGATATGGCCTATATCTTCAGCCACGAAGTGATGATCCTGCGGGTTCAGAATAACCTGGCAAAACGCACTTCGCGTTTCCTGAAGCGAGCCTTTGATATCGTCGGTGCGCTGTCGATTATTCTGATGCTGATGCCGGCACTGCTGGTCCTGGGCTTCCTGGTTGGCCGTGATGGCGGACCACCGATTTATGGTCACGAACGTGTCGGCATGAATGGCCGTAAATTCAAATGTCTGAAATTCCGTTCAATGGTGATTAATTCAAAAGAAGTGCTGGAAGAAGTGCTTCGTACTGATCCGATTGCGCGTGCGGAATGGGATAAAGATTTCAAACTCAAAAATGATCCACGTATTACTAAAGTGGGCCACTTCATCCGTAAAACAAGCCTCGATGAGTTGCCTCAGCTCTGGAACGTGGTGCGCGGTGATATGAGTCTGGTCGGGCCTCGTCCGGTCATTGAAGATGAACTCTGTCGTTATGCTGGTGATGTTGATTATTACCTGATGGCTAAACCAGGCATGACGGGATTGTGGCAGGTCAGCGGTCGTAATGATGTTGACTATGAAACCCGCGTCTATTTCGACTCGTGGTACGTGAAAAACTGGTCACTGTGGAATGACATCGCCATTCTGTTTAAAACAGTGGGCGTGGTGTTGAAACGCGACGGTGCCTATTAATCGTGAGTCGGAATGAGCGTGCTCACGCGCGCTCCGAGGTGTTATGCCGTTGTCAGGCGTGTCGTTAATAGCGGCCATCATCAGGGATATCGCAGTGCATCTATAGTCCGCTATGATGCAAGGCGTTTCGGGTACACCCTGGTTGATGGCCACTACTTATAACAAGTGGAGCAAGGATAATGAACGACAGGTTCAGAGCTTAAGGCTTAAGTCAGCCAGGATTTACTTTTTGTTGGACGCTTACACAGCGGCGGTTTCGCCTCTATCAATAAATAACTGATAGCGAAGATCTAAATGATTACAATCAAAATGAAATTGATACCCTTGCTGGTATCTGCCACATTCCTTGTCGGGTGTACTGTCGAACCCGGTTCTCGTCTTTCTACATCAGGAAAAGATGTTATTGAGCAACAGGATAGCAACTTTGACATCGATAAATATGTCAACGTCTTCCCGTTAACGCCTTCACTGGTTGAGAAAATGCGTCCTAAGCCTCTGGTGGCTCAGGCGAACCCTTCACTGCAGAACGAAATTCAGAACTATGAATACCGTATCGGTGTGGGCGATGTCCTGACCGTGACGGTCTGGGATCACCCGGAACTGACGACACCTGCGGGCCAGTACCGTAGCGCCAGCGACACCGGCAACTGGGTACATTCTGACGGCACTATCTTCTATCCTTACATTGGCCGTGTGCGTGTAGCGGGCCGTACTGTTGGCGAAGTGCGTAACGAAGTAGCACGCCGCCTGGCACAGTACATTGAAAGCCCACAGGTTGATGTGAGCATCGCCTCGTTCAAATCACAGAAAACCTATGTCACCGGTTCGGTCACGACTTCAGGTCAGCAGCCGATCACTAACGTGCCATTGACGATTCTGGACGCGATTAACGCTGCTGGCGGCCTGGCCCCTGATGCTGACTGGCGTAACGTCGTGCTGACGCACAACGGTCGTGAACAGCGCGTCTCTCTGCAGGCACTGATGCAGAATGGCGACCTGAGTCAGAACCACCTCCTCTATCCGGGCGATATCCTTTACGTTCCGCGTAACGATGATCTGAAAATCTTCGTGATGGGTGAAGTGAAGCAGCAGGCGACCCTGAAAATGGACCGTAGCGGCATGACGCTGGCGGAAGCACTGGGCAACGCGGCCGGGATGGATCAAACCACCTCTGACGCTACCGGCGTCTTCGTTATCCGTCCACTGCGCGGCACCGATCGCAATAAGATTGCCAACATCTATCAGTTGAACACCAAAGATGCGGCATCCATGGTGATGGGAACGGAATTCCAGCTTCAGCCATATGACATCGTGTATGTCACCTCAACGCCGCTGACGCGCTGGAACCGTGTGATCTCGCAATTACTGCCAACCATTGCGGGTATCAACGATGTGAGCGAGAGCGCACTGCGTATCCGCAACTGGTCGAACTAAGGTCTGACCATGATTACGTCCGTGTTAGTCGTTTGCGTTGGCAACATCTGCCGCTCTCCGACCGGAGAGCGCCTGTTTAAACGTGCGCTGCCCGATTTAGATGTTCGCTCTGCCGGCCTGGGGGCGCTTGTCGGCCACCCGGCCGACAAAATGGCATCCTCTGTTGCCGAAGCGCAGGGTCTGTCGCTGGAAGGCCATCAGGCACAACAGTTAACAGCCGAAATGTGCCGCAACACTGACCTGATTCTGGTCATGGAGAAGCGACATATTGAACAGGTGAATCGCATCGACCCCGCCGCACGTGGCAAAACCATGTTGCTTGGGCACTGGCTCAATCAGAAAGAAATTGCGGATCCGTACCGAAAAAGCCGTGAGGCCTTTGAAGAGATTTACGGATTACTGGAAAACGCTACCCAGAAATGGGTCAACGTATTAAGCCGATAGTTGGGATTATCCATGAATATAAAAAATAAGGTCAGAACCGCGCCGGGCGAGGAGTCGAATGGATGGGATCTGGCACATCTTGTGGGACAGCTCATTGACCATCGCTGGATCATTGTTGCCGTTACTGCATTTTTCATGCTGGCGGGAACACTCTACACACTGTTTGCGACACCGATTTATAGCGCTGATGCATTAGTTCAGGTTGAGCAGAAGAATGCCAGCACCGTTCTGAACGAGATTGACAGCATTCTGCCACCGACACCTGCCTCTGATACGGAAATCGAGATTCTGGAATCCCGTATGGTCATCGGCAAAACCGTTGACGATCTGGGTCTGGATACCGTGGTTGAGCAGAACTACTTACCGGTCATCGGCAAGGGTCTGTCGCGCCTGATGGGCAACAAACCCGCCAGTATCGCGATTTCGCGTCTGGAAATCCCACGCACTATCGACAAACGTAACGTTGAACTGGAAGTGACCGGTCCGGATAGCTACACCGTCTCTAAAGATGGCGATGAGCTGTTCAAAGGTAAAGTCGGCCAGCTGGAGTCGCACGGCGACATCAGCATGCTGGTAAGCGAGATTCATGCCGATGAAGGCACCAGCTTCACCGTGACCAAGCTGAATGACCTGCAGGCGATCCGTTCTGTGCTCTCTAACCTGACCGTGGCAGACAAAGGTAAAGATACCGGCGTACTGGGTCTGGAGTATCTGGGTGAAGATCCGGAGCAGATCAGCAAAGTGCTGAACCAGATTGTGAACAACTATCTGTTACAGAACGTTGAACGCAAGTCAGAGCAGGCCGAGAAAAGCCTGGAGTTCTTACGCACGCAGCTGCCTGCCGTTCGCAGCAAGCTGGATGAAGCAGAGAACAAGCTGAATACCTTCCGTCGTCAGAACGAATCTGTTGACCTGTCACTGGAAGCGAAATCTGCCCTGGACTCCTCTGTCAGCGTGCAGAGTCAGTTGAACGAACTGACCTTCCGTGAAGCAGAAGTCTCCCAGCTGTTCACCAAAGATCACCCGACTTACCGCGCGCTGCTGGAAAAACGCAAAACGCTGGAAGGTGAGCAGGCTCAGCTGAACAAGAAAATTTCTGGCATGCCACAGACTCAGCAGGAAATCCTGCGTCTGACCCGTGACGTTCAGTCTGGTCAGGAGATCTACATGCAGTTGCTGAACCGTCAGCAGGAGCTGGGCATTAGCAAGGCGAGCACCGTGGGTGATGTCCGCATCATTGACAGCGCGCAGACCGCTAACTCACCGGTTGCACCGAAGAAGCTGCTGATCATTGCTGCGAGCCTGATTCTGGGTCTGTTCGTATCAGTAGGTCTGGTTCTGCTCAAAGCACTGCTGCATCACGGCATTGAGAATCCGGATCAGCTGGAAGAGCTGGGTATGAATGTCTATGCCAGCGTTCCACTGTCTGACTGGCAGCGTAAGAAGGATACCGAAGCACTGGCGCGCCGTGGCAGCAAGGTGAAAACCGATCCGCACGAAACGCTGCTGGCATTGGGTAATCCGACTGACCTCTCCATTGAAGCGATTCGTAGTCTGCGTACCAGCCTGCACTTCGCCATGATGGAAGCGAAAAACAACATCCTGATGATCACCGGTGCCAGCCCGGGTATCGGTAAAACCTTTATCTGTGCCAACCTGGCGACTCTGGTCGCGAAAGCAGGTCAGCGTGTTCTGTTTATCGATGGCGACATGCGTCGTGGTTATACCCACGAACTGCTGGGCGCGGATAACAAATCTGGCCTGTCAAACGTGCTGTCTGGCAAAACTGAGTTCAGTCCGGCGCTGATTCAGCAGGGCGTGTACGGTTTCGACTTCCTGCCACGTGGTCAGGTTCCGCCAAACCCGTCTGAGCTGCTGATGCATCGTCGCATGGGTGAGCTGCTGGAATGGGCGAGCAAGAACTACGACCTGGTGTTAATCGATACGCCACCCATCCTGGCCGTCACCGATGCCTCCATTATCGGTAAGCTGGCCGGCACCTCACTGATGGTGGCACGTTTCGAAGCCAACACCACCAAAGAAGTGGACGTCAGCTTCAAGCGCTTTGCCCAGAACGGTATTGAGATTAAAGGTGTGATCCTCAACGCCGTGGTGCGTAAAGCTGCTAATTCATATGGCCATGGTTATGACTACTATGCCTATGACTACAGCAAGCCCGAAAAAAGCTGATCATTGAGTAATAAACAGGGGGCGGTCTGACCGCCCCTTTTTATCGTCCCTTTGAATGACGACACGCATCAATTTACACAGGTTATTCTGTCCAAACCCACGAAAGCGATACCTCTATAAATCGCATGGCGAGCGTCACTCAACAGAATTCATCACCAGCATGGCATCGCCTGCACGCAACTTGTGACCGTGCTATCAGACCCGGAAAAGCAAGCCGGGAAGGCGAAGCGTGATTATTGCTGGCATGAGAACTTGTGGAATTAAGGAATCACACCATGGCTCCATATTGGTATGTATCAGGCTTTTTACTGCTGCTTTCGCTGTTTGAAATATTGCTAAAAAAAGACGAACGCACCTCCCATATTCTGACTTATCTGCTCTGCATCGCGACCGTGACGCTGATTGTGTTCGGCGGTATCCGCGGACTTGGCACGGGCATGGATGATTATCAGTACCGCAGCTTCTTTGAAGATTTCGTCCGGCGCATCGAGGTCAACGGCTTCTTCAATACCGTAGCATTTTTCCGCTATGAACCGCTGATCTTTGCCATTGCCTGGCTGACCAGCCTGGTTTCCCATAATGCCAGCGCCTTTCTGTTTGTCTTCTCGATCCTCGCGGTGGGGACGAACGCCATCTTCTTTAAAAAGATGTCACCTTATCCGGTGCTGGCACTGGCGCTCTATTCGGCCCATATCTTTATTAACAAAGATGTTAACCAGATCCGTTTTGGTCTGAGCTCGGCCTTTTTCCTGGGAGTAATCTGGACGCTTTATCTGAAGCGTTACTGGCTGGCGTTTGGCTTCTTTGTTCTCTCATTTATCAGCCACAATACTGCGGTCATGGTGGTCACGCTGATCCCCTTCCTGTTCCTGCGTGAACGTCGCTGGTTCCCGATTGCGATTATTGTGTTGAGTATTCCGGCTTCGAAAGTGGGTGGGATGGGCTTCGTTACAGCCATTGCCGGCCATCTGGGGGGATTAGGGGAGAGGGCCGCTGGCTACAACAATGACAACGCAGCGACAGCCAGTACCGGCAGTGTTTTCTCGGTTTCGAACCTGAAAAACGTGGCGCTGGTCTTTATTTTTGTCTACTTCATGCTGTCGAACCGCCTGAAGCGTGACAATTATGATGTCTGGCGACTGAATTACCTGCTGATTATTACCTTCGCAATCGGGGGGGCTATCAGGATCTTTTTCTACAACTACTCATCGGGCGCTCGTCTCTCAAACTACCTGCTGCAGGTAGAGCCAATAGTGCTGACGCTGTTGATCTACCAGTCTAAGAGAGCCTGGAAGCCCGCGATGTTTGCGATGTTTGTCTTCTTCCAGATGTACTACCTCTACTACAACACCATCTCGCTTAAACAGGCGGTTGTGGGGTATGAAGTGGCGCGTGAATTCAAGTTAGTTCACTAAGACGAGAGCTGAAAATGATTCGATTCCTCCCCCTGTTAGTGATTGCTGCGCCGTTAATGGTGCAGGCAGCCGATGCTCCGGCTGCGGTTGTTATCGCAGCCTATGGCGACTCGACGACCGCCGGTGTGACCTCTTCTGGCGGACGTAATGTCATCAGCAAAGAGAATGAAATGACTTATCTGCAGCAGATGCTGCAGGAAAAATATGGCCCGGACATCCGTATTGAGAATCATGGTTCGCCAGGCGCACAGGTTTCAGAACTGATTAACGCGAAAGAGAGCTGGGAACAGCGTATGGCGCAATCCGATGCCAGCATCATTCTCATCAACTATGGCATCAATGATGCGCGCGTCTTTTCAGGTAAAAACCACTCTCATGGCGCAGAAAGCCCGCAGGATTTTAACCGTATCCTGACGGACTTGGTGAAAACGGCGAAAGCGCATGGCAAACAGGTGGTGCTGCAGCAGCCTAATCCGCTGTGTGGCCGTGCAGAGCAATGGAATGTCTGGCCTTATGTCTATCAGATAAATGCGGTGGCCCGCGAACAGCAGGTCCCGGTAGTAAGACAGTATGAACTGATTAAGCAGCAGAAAACGTGGAACAGTCAGATGTCTCCTGACTGTATTCACCCGACGAAAGATCTTTATCAGTTAAAAGCGCAGCAGACGTTCGCGCTGCTGAGCCACGATTTTGATGCCGTTTTTAAATCGACTCACTAATTAAGTTATTTAAAAACAGAAGGAGCAGGGCGGTATGTACGTACTCATGATGGTGCTGTCATTAGTCATGGCACTGATGGTATTACGGTTATTTTCATTCCATCGCGGCGTTTATAACGGCAGCGGTATTAAAAGTATCTCGGGATTGCGTGCGCTGCTGGCCAGCATCGTCGCCTTTTCACACTTTGCGCATTACGTCTATTCACTCGACCATGAGTGGATCTTTGATAAAGACTATTTTGCATGGGTGTCGCAGGGAAACTTTTTTGCCAACTCCGGTAAATTCGGTGTCGCCCTGTTTTTCATGATCTCAGCTTTTCTGTTCTATCGCTGGCTGGACAACGACAAGCTGACCACCGCTGAACTGACACGCAAATTGCTGAAGTCACGCGTGCGACGCATTGTGCCGATGTTCTGGTTCTCTGCACTGCTGATCGTGGTCATTGGCTGGTTCAGTGGGGATGTGGTGGCGAGCGGCGCAATGCTGGTGGACGGGCTGCGCTGGTTCCTGTTTATCGGCAATTACCATATCGGTTCAATTCCGACGGCTAATATCAACGCGGGTGTCGAGTGGACGCTGCGACTGGAATGGCTGCTCTATCTGTCAATTCCGTTCATCTACCTGCTGAATCGTGCCACCGGTGGCCGCTTTAAGATGCTGCTGATCATGGGATCGATTGGCGGAATTCTGGCCGTCGCTATCGCGCTGCGTCTCTGGGGCACCGCCTATACCGATCCCCGTCCGGTGCTGGGCTTTGCAACCGGGTATCTGGCATGGCATTACCGCGACCGCTTTATGGCTTTCCGCTCTTCAGGTCTGGCGGCGGCAATGGCCATTGCTCTGGCCGTTATCGCGCTGTTCTTTACCAGTAGTACGTTCTACTACCTGATTTTCCTCTGCCTGCTGGCCGTGGTGTTTTTCATTATCAGCAGCGGCAATTCGCTGTTCGGCCTGCTGGAAAGTAAAACTCTGATGTCGGTCGGTGAGGTCAGCTACAGCCTCTATCTGATCCACGGCATCGTGCTCTATTTCATCAAGATGATTCCAGAATCATTGATTCAGCATAACTTTGTCTTCTACACCTTGCTTTCCACGCTGTTCTTTGTGGCCTCCTTCTATGTTGCCAGACTGACCTATCTCTGCGTTGAGAAGCCCTTTATCACCAGCAGTCAGAAGAAAAAAGAGGCGGCCAACGCTTCGGCAACAATTTAGGACATCACCGGTTACCCTGCCACGTCCAAACGTTATATATTTGAATTGTAAATGTTTTTAATGAGGTGCTGGCAATGAAGGACATTCGCTTCTCTATCGTGATCCCCGCTTACAATGCGTCAGAATCGATTGTAACTACGCTGGATTGCGTTAAGGCGCAGACGTATCGCAATTTTGAAGTCATCATCGTGGATGATAAATCGGCGGATGCCGCCGCGCTGGCGGAGGTGGTTCGCAGCGAACGCTACCAGGATCTCGACATCAATCTTGTGCTCTCTGAGGTTAAGCTCAACGGAGCCGGTGCGCGTAATAAAGGTATAGAGCTGGCGACCGGTGATTATGTCAGCTTCCTTGACGCCGATGATGAGTGGGCCGCGGACAAACTGCAGCAGGTGAACGAAAAAATTGCGCAGCTGGAAGCCCAGGGCAAAAAGAACGTCGTCATTTTCAGCCAGGTGAATATCTACCAGGATGGGACCTTCCTGAAAGTGATGCCGATGCAGCCACCGGGTAAAAATGAAACCGTTGCGGAATATCTGTTCGGCTGTTACGGCTTTATCCAGACCAGCACGATTGTGCTGAAGCGCGAAGACGCGGCGAAGATTCAGTTCGATACCCGTTACATCCGTCATCAGGATTATGATTTCTGCATTCGTGCCGACCGCATGGGCTATGACTTTGTCATGATCGCCGCACCGCTGGCGAACTACCACCTGGTCACGAAATTTGGCTCGAAACACAAAGGCGAATCGGTGAACTACTCGATGTTCTGGCTTGATAGCATGAAGCCGCATCTTACCCCGCGTGATATCCACACCTACAAAGCCTTTAAGCTGCCGCTGCGCTACAAAATGGATGGCAAGTCGCTGATGGCGAGCCTGAGCTTTGCGCGTTACTTCTTCCTCACCAATAAAGACAACCGTGCTTATTTTATGAACCGGGTTAAAGACAAGGTCAAAGCACGTTTCGGCGGTGAGAAAGCACACTCCTGACGCACGCCGCGCCTCGTTCTGCTCCTGACGCCAGGAGCACCTCTCTTTTCGTTTAATTCAGGGTTGAAGATGAATACTTCTGTTGGAACCGTTGGCATTGTCATGCCTATGTATAATGCACGTCAGACGGTATTACGCGCTGTGCAATCGGTTATCAATCAGCGCTATACCGACTGGCACCTCTATCTGGTTAATGATAAGTCCACCGATGACTCGCTGGAATTTGTGCGCGAGCATTGTCAGGACCCGCGCATTACTATTCTGGATAACGCCGTCAACATGGGTGCAGCAGAGACCCGCAACGTCGGGCTGCGCGCGGCGACTGAAGAGATTATCGCGTTTCTCGACAGCGACGATGAGTGGCACGCCGATAAACTGACCCAGCAGGTTGCGGCCATCGCGGCGGGTGATGATTTTGTGATTACCGAATATCACTATAAAACCCGCAAAGCTGAGCACGACATCACCTACAGCAAACCTTACCTGCAGCAGGAAAACTTTGTGAAGAAGCAGTATCGCGTCTGTTTCTCTTCTGTCTGTTTCCGCCGTCCACCGCAGGGTCTGTTCTTCCAGCGAAAAGGACACGAAGATTTCCTGTTTTTGTATGAATTATTCACCCGCTATAAGCAGGCACGCGTAATTCAGACGATTCTGGTCAACTATTACGAGTTAGGCGATTCCCTTTCGCGTAATAAGAACAAAGCGGCCCAGTGGCACCTTGAACTATTAAGAATTATCTATAAAAACAATCCGTTAAAAATCTATTACTATTACGCCTGGTATATGGTGAATGGTGTGCTATTTACCCTTAAGCATCGTTAAGCCTGTCGGCAGGATTGTCTTTAAAATTTGAGGTGGATAGCGTTTCATGAAAAAAATTGTCCTGGTGATCAAAGATGCTTATTCGTATGCGGGCACCGAGAACATCTGTAACTTTATGTCAGAGTGTCTTGGCGAAACGCATGACGTCACCATCTACTCGCTGGAAGGTAGCGGTAAAACCTTTTATCCGTTTGAGCATGTCAGAGAAATCGTCAGCTTCGAAGGGCAGAGCAACCCGATTAAAAGCGCGGTAGCGCGAATTAACGAAGAGGGTTTCGATACCGTCTTCCTGATCAGCATGGGTCGCCTGAGCGTGATGTTCGCCTTCTGGAATCTGCTGGCCATGAAGAAGAAGCGAGGCAAAGCCTACGCCTGCGAACATATCGCCATTAACTCCTTCAGCAAACCGATTAAGTTCCTCAAGTTTCTGCTGCTGCGCTACTACGATCGCGTGATTGTTCTGACCGAAAAAGATCATCAGGTGTTCAGCCGCTGGCGCATTCCCAGCAAGCCAATCCCCAACCCGGTGGTATACAAAGGCTATCAGCGTCAGACCCGTCATCGCCAGGCGCTGGCGGTGGGCCGTCTGGATAATCAGAAGGGCTTTGATCTGCTGCTGGATATCTGGCGCGACTTCTCCCGCACTCATGCCGACTGGACGCTGGTGATTGCTGGTGACGGCGAACTGCGTCAGCAACTGCATGACCAGGCGGCCGTGCTGGGCATTACCGACAGCGTGAAGTTTGTCGGCAAGGTCAGCAATATCAATGACTATTATCGCGACAGCGACATGGCGCTGATGACGTCGCGCTATGAAGGTTTGCCACTGGTGCTGCTGGAAGCGAAATCCTGGTCACTGCCGGTCGTCGCGTATGACTGCCCGACCGGGCCGCAGGAGATCATCAACCACGGTGAAGATGGATTCCTGGTCCCGATGAATGACAAAGCCACGTTTCTGGCCCGAATGGAGCAGCTTGCCACCGATGACGCGCTGTTCTATGCCATGAGCGAAAAAACCAGACAAACCGCGCTGAAATTTGACGGTAACCAGATTAAGCAAAGCTGGCTGTCATTGGTTTAACAGAAGCTGGAAAAGCTCACTTGCGACGTGCCTCAGGGACACCGCCATGGCCAATGGCCTTATTGACTACGGGAATTGATGCATGAAAAGAAGAGAAGTTTTACAGACCGCCGCCTCCGCTCTGGTGGGGGCTCTCTCCGTGAGCACCTTTTCCAGCTACGCTGCAAAAAGTAACGGCATTGCCCTGAAGCCGGTTGATGCGGCTGCTATCCCTAAAGGCGACGTGCCTATCCTGACGCCAGAGAATGTCTACGCCATGCCACCACAGTTCTGGCAGGGCTTTGAGGGCAAACTCTGGATTGGTAAAGCGGGTGTGGATGCCAGCAAACCGGGTAACCAGATTCCGGTCTTCCTGCGCGATGCCAGCGGTAAAGTGTCTGAGATTGCTCAGCCTATCGCGCTGAACAAGGGCAATTTTACCCAGTTTATTCAGGACAACGCTGCGCTGATTGCCGATCCTTCTCATTCGATGACGGTCGAGGACAACAACGGTCAGACCGTGTTTAATATCGCCGATGTCAGCCGTCCGGGCGCCGCTGATTTCAGTCAGCGTCTGGCTCAGCCGGCGGGTTATCAGCTGATTGGCGAGATCGCGTCTGTCGCGGAGTTACGCAAAACCCGTCCGCTGTTTGAAGGGGCCAAGGTTAAGCTCAAAAGCTGGCATGAAGGACGGGAAGTCGGCGGCGGTGAGTTTGTCGGTAGCTTCCAGTCCACTCAGAATGATGGCGGCGTAAACATTGCCGGTGAGGGCTTCTCATGGCGTCGTGTGGTAGACGATTTCAACCGTCTGACGCTGTTTGATTTCGGTGCGATTGCCGATGGCCAGACCGATACAGCCCCTGCCATTATGGCAATGTTCAATTGGTCACAGCAGGCTAACCAGCAGATCTGCGTCCAGTTCCCGGCCGGGACCTTTATGGTTTCCGCCTGTAATCTGGGCGAGAAGAATCTCAATCTATTCCGCATCTCAGGGGCGATGGTTAACTTCGGCTACTTCCCGGCGACCACGATTGTCTCTGATGGTAAGTCAGATTTTGTTTTTGAGATGAATGCCCGTCGGGTCGAGCTTTCTAACCTGATTTTTAACGGTAATAGCGATAAAAACCCGAATCAGCAGGGCTTTTTCCATAACACGTGTCCTGGCGGACAATTTTTCCGTGGGGCCTGCCTGCGCTTTACCGCAGTAGGCGGCACGGCCATCAGTCTGCAGGATACGCTCGATTGCAAAATCGATCAGTGGTACGCCTCACGCTGCAGCGGTGATGTGATCAAAGCAGGCTGGTCTGGTCAGAAGCAGGGCAACTGGGATCACAGTACCGCAATCGAGCTGTCAAACTTCAATGCGCAGCACTGTCGCGGCGGCAAGGTTCTTAACCTGGCGCGCTGCGCCCAGTCGATTATTCACAATGGCTGGATTGAGCACTGTGATAATCCAGGCGATATCTCCAACGGCCAGTGGATTATCGATGCATTAAGCCTGGAAGATTGTAAGAATCCGCTTATCGCCCATAACAGCCGCCTGAATATGCGTCAGACCAGCCTGCAGTCGGGCAGCTGGATAGATAACTCCATGCAGGGCGATCGTCTGCTCAGTATCTGGGAAATGGGCTCGACCCGTGTGGAGTCTTACGGCGTCGCGCTGGATGGCAGCCTGAATTATAACTACATCACCTCGCGCTGGCGTTTAGAGAACAATACGAACCAGGAGACCTGGTTTGACCTTGGCAGCCTCTACTCACCGACGGTGGGTGATTCGTGGGAGATCGAAATCTTCGGTCAGTCGCAGTTCAGTAACGGCAGTGGCGATAAGCCGCTGATGAACCTGATTGGCGACAAGACCACCGGCGGCCGCGCAGTGATCCACGTGCAGCGCAAGAAAGACCTGTCGGAAGCGAGCTGGTCGGCCGAAGGCAGCAGCCCGATTGTGGATGTGCGCTACGTGGCTGAGCATGACACCGATGTCCGTATCTTCGTCAAACTGGCGGGCTGGACGCCGTCGGCGGCCGTGCTGGTGAAAACCACCGGTAAAGATCGCTTTGTGACCGGTCGCTGTGCGCGGGTCAATGCAAAGATGGAGAAGGGCAATCCGCCATCGGGTGACGCGGCCAAACGCGCGCCGCAGCGTTTCAGCCTGCACAACGGCAAAGCGGGCGTGGGTGCCAACGAGCAGGGCGATCTGCTGATGGCTTCCCGTCCGCTCTCCGCCGGGCAGGTCGATACCAGTAAGCCGGAAGGCTTTGTTTCCGTGGTGATCAACGGTAAACAGGTTGCGTTGCCTTACTTCGCGATTAAGTCATAACCCCTTGTATCAGGGCCGCCAGAATGGAGGCGGCCGGTTTAACAGGAGCAGTACCTTTGGGTGCGTTATCCCGTAAAGCATGACTTTAAACAGCGTTCATTTTGCCCATTTCGGATCTGGGCGGCTTACAGAATTAAAAAAATTTATTCGGAGTTGTTATGAAAATTTTATTGGTGGGTAACCATACGTGTGGGAATCGCGGGGATGGCGCGATTCTTCGTGGACTAATCGATTCAATGAAGTCTGCACGCAGTGATTTAGACATTGATGTTATTAGCCGTTATCCAACCAGCTCCGGTTATCTGCTCCAGCAGGATATTCAGCAGGATGCGCTGTATCTGCACAACAGCAAATCAGGTAAAGGTCTGGTCGGTTCGTTTAAGCGTAAAGTGGCGAATCGTCTGATGCCCGATATCATGATGGCGCATCTGGGCAAGGGCGGGATCTTTAAGTCGTTCTCTGTGCCGCCTCACCTGAAGGCCTTTACCGAAAGCCTGGCAAAATATGATGCGATTATTCAGGTTGGCGGATCCTTCTTCGTCGATCTCTATGGCGTGACCCAGTTTGACCATGCGCTCTGTGCGCTGATGGCGAAAAAACCGATCTATCTGATCGGCCACTCAGTGGGACCTTTCCAGAACCCGCGCGTCAATGCGCTGGCAAATTTTGTTTTTGATCGGGTCGACAGCCTGGTGCTGCGTGAATCGGTCAGCCTTGATCTGATGAAACGCGATGGCGTGACCAGCTCTAAAGTGGCATCGGGTGTGGATACCGCTTTCCTGGTGCGTGCGCGTGAAGTCGAAAACCCGAGCCATAACCTGCTTTACTGGCAGGGCATTATCGATGGCCGTAAAACCATCGCGATTACCGTGCGTGAACTGGCGCCGTTTGATAAACGTCTGGGTGTCACACAGAAAGAGTATGAAGCGGCGTTTGGCCGGGTGATTAATGCCATGATTGCTGAAGGCTATCAGGTTGTGGCGTTCTCCACCTGTACCGGCATCGACAGCTATGCCAAAGATGACCGCATGGTGGCACTGACGCTGCGTGACCACGTGGCGCAGCCGGAACATTACCATGTCATCATGGACGAGTTTAATGACCTGGAGCTGGGCATTCTGCTGAGTCACTGCCATCTGACCATCGGTACCCGCCTGCACTCGGCGATTATCTCCATGAACTTTGGCACCCCGGCTGTGGCAATCAACTATGAGCACAAGTCGATGGGTGTAATGAACCAGTTGGGTCTGCCGCAGATGGCAACCGATGTGAAAAGCCTGATGGACGGCTCGCTGATCGACAAGGTGAAAACGGTTCTTGCCGATTACGACAACATTAAGCTTAAGGTCAATACGGCCGTTGCGAATGAAAGGGAAATTGGCAACCGGATCACTGAAGAGATTCTCAAAGTATTAGGGTAATGTGATGAAACTGACTTTTTTCACCATGCGTTTCCCGGTTGCCTCTGAGACATTCGTTCTAAATCAGGTGACCCATTTTATTGATGCCGGTTACGAGGTGGAGATTATTTCAGTCTTTCCCGGCGATTTAGTGAACCGGCATGCGGCGTTTGATGAGTATGGTCTGGCGGCGAAGACGCACTATCTGCTGCCGGAAGAGAAAGTCTCGATTGTTGATAAGCTGAACCAGCGTATCAAACTGGTGCTGCCAAAAGTAACGAAGCCGTCGCTGCTGCGTTCGCTGAATGTACGCCGTTATGGCGCGCAGTCCAGCAAACTGCTGCTGCCGTCGATTGTAGCGAATGCTAAGCAGACCTTTACCGCAGATGTGTTTCTGGTGCATTTCGGCTATGCCGGCGCACTGGCAAACAAACTGCGTGAACTGGGCGTGCTTAAGGGTAAACAGGCGACCGTGTTTCATGGCGCTGATATTTCCCGCCGTCACATTCTGGAAGAGCACAAACTCGACTACGTGAATCTGTTCCGCCAGAGTGAGCTGATGCTGCCCATCAGCCATCTGTGGGAGAACAAGCTGATTGAGATGGGGTGCCCGCCGGATAAAATTCACGTGACGCGTATGGGCATTGAGCCGGAGAAGTTTAACTTCCAGCCGCGCCAGGCGTTCCATACGCCGCTCCGTATCGTTTCGGTGGCGCGTCTGACCGAGAAAAAAGGCCTGGATGTGGCGGTGAAAGCCAGCGCCATCCTGAAGCAGCGTGGCGGTCAGTTTCAGTACACCATTATCGGCAACGGCGATCAGGATGAGATGATGCGTGATTTCATCGCCCGTGAGGGGATGGAAGATTGTGTCAGCATGCCGGGCTTTAAGCCGCAGGAGGAGATCCGTCGTGCGCTAAGCGAGGCTGACATCTTCCTGCTGCCGTCCAAAACCGCCGCAGATGGCGATATGGAGGGTATTCCGGTCGCACTGATGGAAGCGATGGCGGTTGGCCTGCCTGTGGTCTCTACCTTCCACAGCGGCATTCCGGAGCTGATTGAGAACAACGTTTCTGGCTGGCTGGTGGAAGAGGACGACCCCGAGGCGCTGGCGGAAACGCTGCTGAAGTTGTCTCAGGGCGAAGTCGATGTGGCGCCCGTGGTCGCGGCCGCCCGTCACAAAGTTGAGACTGAATTTAATCAGCATATCGCCTACGGCGAACTGGCACAGATTCTGGAGCGACTGGTGTGAGTGGATTTAAGTCACAGGCGATTTGGCTGTTCGGCAGTACCTGCTTTTCTGCGGTGCTGCAGGTTGCACAGCTGAGCTTTCTCGCCCGCAAACTGGAAACCCACGAGCTGGGCCTGTTAGCCATCATCAACGCCATCCTGGCGGTGGCGGGTGTGTTGCAGGATATGGGGATGAGCAGTTATCTGGTGCATCGCCAGAACATTACCCGTCGTGAGCAGAGCACCATCTACTGGGTGAACGTCTCGCTCAGCCTGTGTACCGGGTTGATCATGTTGCTGATCGCCTTCCCGGTCTCCTGGTTCTATCACCTGCCGGAGCTGACCGGGCTGATCATGCTGACCAGCCTGAACTTCCTGGTGCTGGGGCACCTGTCGCAATATCAGGCGCACTACATCAAAACCAAGCGGATGGTCTCGCTGGCGAAGATTGAGATGGGCACCAAACTGTTTGCCTTCCTCTGTGTCGTGGCGATGCTGGAGTTCACCTCGCTGACGGTGGCGGCGGCAATTCTGGGTCTGTTCATCAACGCCTTTACGCGCATCCTTTGCATGATTGCACTGGGTGAGAAGTCGTGGCGTCCGACCTGGGAGTTCGACAAAGCGACCTTCTTCGGCGCGATTCGCTACGGCAGCTATCAGCTCGGTTCGCAGACCATTAACCAGTTACGTACCCAGGCGGATGCGCTGGTGGTCGGTAAAGTCATGGGTGCTGAGATGCTGGGCGTTTACTCGCTGGCGAAAGAGCTGGTGCTGCAACCGCTGAAGCTTGTCACGCCGGTGATTAATCGTCTGGCACTGCCGCGCTTTGCTGAGAAACAGCACGATGCCGAGCAGCTGAAAAAGCTGTTCCTGAAAGGTACGCTGGGGATCATGCTGTTCAGCAGCGCCATGTATCTGGCCATTGGTATCTTCTCGCCGGTTATTGTGCGTGTGCTCTATGGCGCATCACATGAGCAGGTCTATCACCTGATCCCGCTGATGCTGCTGTTTGGTATGCTGCGGCCGATGGGGGGGCTGACCGGGGCAATTTCCCAGGCCAACGGACGGACCAACGTTGAGTTCTACTGGAACATCGTGGCGAGCATTGTGGTCCTGGCGGTACTGGCGACCACCTTTATCTGGCCAAACGTGCTCTACGTCGCGCTGACGCTCTCCATCTCGCAGATTCTGATCTCGGCACTGGCGCATCCATTCTTTATCAAGCCGGTGATTGGCATTCGGTTTATTCCTTATGCCCGGCAGTGGGTGGCCGTGTCGGTGGTATTTGTTGGCGTGATGCTGCTGGTAAATCACTTTAATCTGTTTGTGATGCCAGAGTGGTTTGAAGGCTGGCTCTGATTACAAAGCGTTATATCAACGGGCGGCCTCAGGGTCGCCCGTTTTCATTTATAGCTGGTCTCAGCCATGCAACGAAGAGTGCTGTAGGTCACAGTGGCAATATTCGATTACTGATTGTCTTTATTCAGTTTATGGTGTTGCTGGCAATGGGCAAAATGCCGAATTTCCAAGTTATGACAGAGAGTTACTGTCCGCTTTTCAGATAAAGATTATACTTGCTCTTCCGGCCGATCCTGCATAATCGACCCACATCTTCATTTTATTAAACGGAATAAATATGACCAAGCTTAAAGCAGTAATCCCGGTTGCGGGCCTCGGTATGCATATGCTCCCTGCGACTAAAGCCATTCCGAAAGAGATGCTGCCTGTCGTCGACAAACCGATGATTCAGTACATCATTGACGAGTGTGTTGCCGCGGGTATTAAAGAGATTGTGCTGGTCACGCATGCATCGAAAAATGCCGTAGAAAACCACTTCGACACCACTTATGAACTCGAAGCGCTGCTGGAAGCGCGCGTGAAGCGTCAGCTGCTGAGCGAAGTGCAGTCTATCTGCCCGCCAGGCGTCACCATCATGAACGTGCGTCAGGCACAGCCGCTGGGCCTGGGCCACTCGATTCTCTGTGCCCGTCCGATGATCGGTGATAACCCGTTCGTGGTCGTACTGCCAGACGTTCTGCTGGATGACTCAACGGCTGACCACATGCGTTATAACCTCGCTGCGATGGTTGCCCGTTTTGAAGAGACCGGCCACAGCCAGGTCCTGGCGCAACATATGCCCGCGTCCAATCTCACTGAGTACTCGGTAATCACCACTGCAGAGCCGATTGATCACCCTGGCGACATCAGCACCATTACCGATTTCGTTGAGAAGCCTGAAGATACCACCGGACTGAACTCTGACCTGGCCGCGGTTGGCCGCTATGTCCTTTCTGCTGATATCTGGGCAGAACTGGAACGCACGGAGCCAGGCGCATGGGGCCGTATCCAGCTGACCGATGCGATCGCCAGCCTGAGTAAGCACAAAACGGTTGATGTCTCTCTGCTGACCGGTCACAGTTTCGACTGCGGTCGTAAACTGGGTTACATGCAGGCGTTCGTCTCTTACGGACTGCGCAACAACGCGCAGGGTCGCGATTTCCGCGAAGCTATCCAGACGATTCTCGCAAAACAAAAGTAATTAAATCGCCGCGTCATGCGCGGCAGATTGAAAGGAGCTCACATGGCAATTTTAGTAACGGGTGGAGCAGGCTATATCGGCTCCCATACGGTACTGGCGCTGTTGCAGCGCGGTGATGATGTTGTGGTTCTGGATAACCTCTGCAACGCCTCACGCGAAGCCATTAACCGCGTGGAGAAACTGGCGGGTAAGAAAGCGACCTTCGTCGAGGGCGATATCCGTGACCGCGCCTGTCTGCGTGACCTGTTCGCAGCCAACAGCATTTCAGCCGTAATCCACTTCGCTGCGCTTAAAGCAGTCGGTGAATCTACGCGTATGCCGCTGGAGTACTACGAGAACAACGTCGCGGGCACAGTGGTACTGCTGGAAGAGATGCGTGATGCCGGCGTCTGGAACTTTATCTTCAGCTCATCAGCGACCGTCTACGGCGCAGATGCACCGGTTCCTTACGTTGAGACTACGCCAATTGGCGGCACCACCAGTCCTTACGGCACCTCCAAGCTGATGACCGAATTCGTCATGCGCGACTTCGCCAAAGCGGAGCCGAAGTTCAAGGCGATTGCCCTGCGTTACTTCAATCCGGTTGGCGCGCATGAGTCAGGCGAAATCGGTGAAGACCCGACCGGCATCCCGAACAACCTGCTGCCCTATATCGCGCAGGTCGCGATTGGTCGTCTGGAGAAGCTGGGCGTGTTTGGTGGCGATTACGATACGCCAGACGGAACCTGCCTGCGTGACTACATCCACGTGGTTGACCTGGCGGAAGGGCACCTGAAAGCGCTGGATCACCTTAGCAAAGTGGAAGGCTACACCGCCTTCAACCTGGGCGGCGGCAAAGGCTTCTCCGTGCTGGAGATGATTAAGGCATTCGAGAAGGCGTCCGGTAAGGCGATCCCGTTTGAGATCAAGCCACGCCGTGACGGTGACCTGCCTGCGTTCTGGGCCGATGCATCACTGGCGAACAGCGAGCTCGACTGGCGCGTGACGCGCGGAATCGATGAGATGATGCGCGATACGTGGAACTGGCAGAGTAAGAACCCGGATGGGTTTCGGTAATTGAAAAGAAAGGCGAACTCAGGTTCGCCTTTCTTATATTTGATTTGAATTATCTTACCAGTCCTTTCCCACTATTCTGATTGCATCATCCTGACGCATCAGCAACCATCCCCTACGCCATAAAAATGCTCATTAGTTGAACTAACACCCAAGGCATAATCGCATTTTATTCGTAATAGCTATACCTGAGTGATAGAATTTGCGATTGTTGAATGATAAACCCACTTAACTAATTTCATTAATAAAGTGATATCAATCAACTGAATGCTGAACATCTGTCGGGTTCATGTTGTCAGCATACTCATTCGGTCAAAGATAATCAGCATTGTGGGGGCTGTAACCCAGGGGCGGTAGCGTGCTCTGAAAACGCGTATGATTGTCTGCTTTTCATTCAGGCGTCCATGCCTCAGATAGCTTGTCAGGAATAAACACGTTATGAAGATTCTTATCACTGGTGGTGCAGGTTTTATCGGTTCGGCGGTTGTACGTCATGTTATCAACAATACAAATGATGAAGTCATAAACGTTGATAAACTTACCTATGCAGGCAATCTTGAGTCTTTAAAAGAGGTCAGCAGCGACCCACGCTACACCTTTAAGCAGATCGATATTTGCGACGGTCAGGCGATTTCTGCAGCATTAAATGAATTTCAGCCGGATGCTATCATGCATCTGGCCGCTGAAAGTCATGTAGACCGCTCGATCACCGGTCCGGCTGAGTTTGTTCAGACTAACGTGGTAGGCACCTATGCTCTGTTAGAGGCGAGCCGCCAGTACTGGAGCGCATTGCCTGAAGAACGTAAAGCGGCATTTCGTTTCCACCATATTTCTACTGACGAAGTGTATGGTGATCTACCGCATCCGGATGAGATGGACGGCGATTTACCGCTGTTTACCGAAGAGACCCCTTATGCCCCGAGCAGTCCCTACTCCTCAACAAAAGCAGCCAGCGATCATCTGGTTCGCGCCTGGGGTCGCACCTATAAATTGCCGGTTATTGTAACCAACTGCTCAAACAACTACGGTCCTTATCATTTCCCGGAAAAACTCATTCCACTGATCATCAGCAATGCGCTGGAAGGTAAACCACTGCCAATCTATGGCAAGGGCGACCAGATACGTGACTGGCTCTATGTTGAAGATCACGCGCGCGCGCTCTATACCGTGGTTAAAAATGCAGAGACGGGCACTACCTATAACATCGGTGGTCATAACGAAAAGAAAAATATCGATGTTGTGTTGAAAGTCTGCGAACTGCTGGATCAGCTGCGTCCCAAAGCAACCTCGTACAGCGATCAAATCACCTATGTTCAGGACCGTCCGGGACATGATCGCCGCTACGCGATTGATGCCGCTAAGATTGAGAAAGATCTTGGCTGGAAACCGGAAGAGACCTTTGAAACGGGTCTGAAGAAAACCGTTGAATGGTACCTCAATAATTCTCAGTGGGTTGAGCATGTGAAGAGCGGTGCCTATCAGAACTGGATCGAACAGAACTACGAGAAGCGTAGCTAATGGATATTTTGCTGTTTGGTAAAAACGGACAGGTCGGCTGGGAATTGCAGCGTGCGCTTGCGCCGTTAGGCAATTTAATCGTGGTCGATCGTCATTCCCGTGACTACTGCGGTGATTTTGAAAATCCTGAAGGCGTTGCTGAAACGGTTCGCAAAATTAAGCCAGCGGTTATCGTTAATGCCACCGCTTACACTGCGGTGGATAAAGCGGAATCAGAGCAGAATAAAGCTCGGCTGATTAACGCTACTTCTATTGAAGCTTTGGCTGCAGTCGCCGAAGAGACAGGGGCATGGTTAATCCATTACTCTACCGACTATGTTTTTGACGGCTCTGGTAATCAACCATGGCGCGAAGACGATGCTACTGCGCCGCTTAACACCTACGGTCAGACCAAGCTGGAAGGAGAGCAGGCTATTGTCAGCAATATGACGAAATACCTGATTTTTCGCACCAGTTGGGTCTATGCCGCGAAGGGTAACAACTTTGCCAAAACAATGCTGAAACTGGCAAAAGACCGGGAATCCCTGTCAGTAATAAACGATCAGTTTGGTGCACCTACCGGCGCTGAGCTTATTGCTGACTGCACGGCTCATGCAATCAGAGTGGCTCTGGAAAATAGCAATGTCGCAGGTCTGTATCACCTCATTGCAGCAGGTGAGACGACCTGGCATGCCTATGCCACTAAAGTCATAGAGTTTGCGAAAGCACAGGGTGTCGAACTGCAGGTGCAGACGATCAATGCTGTTCCAACCAGTGCATTCCCTACACCGGCTAAACGTCCTGCAAACTCAAGACTCAATACAGAGAAATTTCAGCAGACCTTTGGTCTGAACCTGCCCGACTGGACGGTCGGCGTTGAACGTATGTTGCTCGAAACGCTTATTTAATCGAAACAGGCCGCAATAGCGGCCTGACCATTTAAGGTGAAATTGTGAAAAAGAATAAAGGCATTATTCTCGCTGGTGGCTCAGGAACACGCCTCTATCCGGTAACGATGGCAGTCAGCAAGCAGTTGCTGCCGGTTTACGACAAGCCAATGATTTACTATCCGCTCAGTACGCTAATGCTGGCAGGAATCAACGATATCCTGATCATTAGTACACCGCAGGACACACCGCGCTTTGAGAGCCTGTTAGGTGATGGTTCCCAATGGGGCATCTCAATTCAGTATAAAGTACAACCAAGCCCGGATGGCCTGGCGCAGGCGTTTATCATTGGTGAAGAGTTTATAGGTGACGACTCAGTCGCGCTCATCCTTGGCGACAATATTTTCTATGGTCACGACCTCTACAAGCAACTTGAAGCCGCATCGATGAAAGATGATGGGGCAACCGTATTTGCTTATCATGTTACCGATCCTGAGCGTTATGGCGTTGTGGAATTCGACAGCGAAGGCAAAGCAATTTCATTGGTAGAAAAACCTGAACATCCACGCAGCAACTATGCGGTGACCGGTCTTTATTTCTATGACAACAGTGTTGTAGAAATGGCTAAAAATCTTGCGCCATCACCACGTGGTGAACTTGAGATTACGGACATCAACCGTATTTACATGGAGCAGGGTAAGCTTTCTGTTTCCATCATGGGCCGCGGGCATGCCTGGCTTGATACCGGAACGCACCAGAGCCTGATGGAAGCGAACAATTTTATCCAGACGATTGAATCACGTCAGGGTTTAAAAGTTGCCTGCCCGGAAGAGATCGCATTCAGAATGGGTTTCATTAATAAAGAGCAATTGCAGGAACTCGCTAAGCCATATCTTAAAAATGAATACGGCAAATATCTGATGGCGCTGGTTGAAGGACGTTTATAATGAATATTGTTGATACTAAAATTCCTGATGTAAAGATCATTGAGCCTAAAGTATTTGGTGATGAGCGTGGTTTTTTCCTGGAAAGCTTCAATCAGTCAATTTTTGATAATGCCGTTGGTCGACATGTCGACTTTGTTCAGGACAATCACTCAATGTCCAAAAAAGGCGTGTTGAGAGGCCTTCATTACCAACTTGCCCCTCATGCCCAGGGTAAACTTGTGCGCTGCGTTGAAGGGGAAGTATTTGATGTAGCTGTAGATATCAGACGTTCATCAGAAACATTTGGACAATGGGTCGGCGTACATTTAAGCGCTGAAAACAACCGTCAGCTCTGGATTCCAGAAGGCTTTGCTCATGGTTTCATCACACTTTCGGATCGTGTACAGTTTATTTATAAAACCACAAATTATTATGCGCCACAGTCAGAAAGAAGCATTTTGTGGAATGATCCGCAGATAAATATTGAATGGCCTGAAGTTGAAGAAATGACTTTGTCTGGCAAAGATAAAGATGGCGTATTGCTCAATAACGCAGAAACTTTCAATTGAGATGGATAAAAAAACGCGTACCGCAGTCCTTTTATGCTCTTACAATGGCAGTCAATATATAAGACAGCAAATTGATTCAATTATAAATCAGACTGAAACCGAATGGACGGTATTTGTTTCGGATGATGGATCAACTGACGGAACTCTTGATATATTGAAATATTATCAGGAGAAGTTAGGCCGTGAGCGTTTTGTCATAATCGATGGTCCAGGCAAAGGATTTGCCTGGAATTTTATATCGTTGCTGGAAAAATGTGGTGATGCTTTTGATTATTATGCATTCAGCGATCAGGATGATGAATGGATGCCAGACAAATTATCAAGGAGCATATCACTTTTATCTGGTTATAAACATAATGTTCCTTCAGTTTATTGTGGACGAACTTCATTGGTCGATGAGAATGGTCATCATTTGGGTGAGTCTCCCCTATTCAGTAAGCCGCCATCGTTCAAAAATGCCCTTATCCAAAGTATAGCTGGCGGCAATACGATGATCTTAAATCGGGCAGGTAGAAATATTATTAATAAAACCCCCATAGATGTAAGAATTATATCTCACGATTGGTGGATATATATAGTTATTACAGCAATAGGTGGTAATATTTTCTACGATCCGAAACCATCAATTAATTATCGGCAACATACTAATAATATTGTTGGCTCGAATCTAGGCTGGCTGGCCAGATTTAAACGCATTTCGGGTCTTATGGACGGGCATTTTAAGATGTGGATAGATTCCAATATCTACGCTTTGAATAAAGCAGACGTAAATATCACCCCGGAGAATAGATTTATTCTTGAAAGCTTTAATGTGGCCAGGAATAGTAATTTATTTAAAAGACTGTATGTATTCAGAAAGTTAGGCATGTACCGTCAGACTTTATTAGGTACGTTAGGTCTATATGTTGCCATTGTCCTGAAGAAATTATAATCGATAGATAAATTTATTCGTAAAAAGGTGAAATTTTGCAGCAGAATACTAAACACGATACTTCGCTGTGGTCGTTATGCAAGAATACCTATATTAATAGACATATTATTTTCGAAATGACCAAGCGCGATGTAATAAGCAGATATAAAGGCTCAGTAATGGGCATTTTCTGGTCTTTCATAAACCCTGTTTTTATGTTGGCTGTTTATACGCTTGTTTTTTCCGAAGTATTTAATGCTCGCTGGGGAAACGCTGCCGCAAATGAGTCAAAAGCACAGTTTGCTATTATTCTTTTCGCGGGACTTATTGTGCATGGGATATTTGGTGAAGTGTTGACTAAATCACCCACATTAATACTTAATAATGCTAATTATGTCAAAAAGGTGGTTTTTCCACTTGATTCTTTTCCGGTAATAGCATTGTTGTCCGCTTGCTTTCAGGCGTTAATCAATATTTTTGTGCTATTACTTGCATTTACTTTTGCGAATGGTTATATCCACTGGACTGTGGTGCTGCTTCCTGTTGTATTTATTCCCGTATTGATTTTAGTACTGGCTTTGAGTTTTTTGATTTCTTCGCTGGGCGTATTTATTCGGGATCTAGGACAGTTTATAACGTTGTTAATTACGGTAATACTTTTCCTTTCCCCTGTGTTTTATCCACTGTCTTCTGTACCTCAGAAATATCAGGTCATCATATTATCTAATCCATTGACATTCATAATTGAGCAAACTCGGGAAGTTGTTATCTGGGGTAGAATGCCAGATTTTAACGGATTGTTAATATATGGTTGTGTTTCAACAGTAATATTATGGCTAAGCTACTTCTGGTTCCAGAAAACACGTAAGGGATTTGCTGATGTTATCTAAAGACAATGCATTAGAAATAATCGATGTTAGCAAATGCTATCAGGTCTTCGATAGTCCTGTCAGAAGACTTAAGCAATTTATCGTACCTAATATTGAACGTAAACTAGGCAAAGTACCTCGTGTATACCATGAAGAATTTTGGGCACTTCAGGATATAAGTTTTAATTTACCTAAAGGCGAAACGCTGGGTGTGGTCGGACGGAATGGCTCTGGTAAATCAACCTTATTGCAGATTATTGCAGGTACATTATCCCCTACCCAGGGATCAGTCAATATTCAAGGTCGCGTTGCTGCCTTACTTGAATTAGGTGCTGGTTTTAATGGTGACTTTACCGGACGTGAAAATGTTTATCTGAACGGCGCGCTTTTAGGTCTGACTAAAGAAGAGATCGATAGTAAGTTAGATGATATCTTGTCTTTTGCCGATATTGGTCACTTTATTAATAATCCGGTGAAGACTTATTCAAGCGGAATGATGGTTCGTCTTGCATTTGCTGTACAGGCGCAAATAGATCCTGAGATATTAATCGTTGATGAGGCATTAGCTGTTGGAGATGCTAAATTTCAGGCAAAATGTTTTGCCAGATTGAAACAACTTAAAAATGATGGTACATCCATTCTTTTTGTATCCCATGCTACTGAACAGATTATTACGCATTGTGATAA
This sequence comes from Pantoea sp. 22096, assembly GCF_052045955.1. Lineage (NCBI taxonomy): Bacteria > Pseudomonadati > Pseudomonadota > Gammaproteobacteria > Enterobacterales > Erwiniaceae > Pantoea > Pantoea sp. 22096. The sequence continues at coordinate 493,138 of NZ_JBQEPW010000001.1, forward strand.
AGCTATACTACTTAATGATGGTTCGATTGTAGGCAACGGTGCCCCAAAAGATATTGTTAATAAATATCTGGATCTACTCTTTGGAAAGTCATCCTCAGCAAATGCGAAGCGAATTAAAGAGGATAACCATCTTAAATCAGCTAGTAAAATTGAAAAAGACCAGACTGAAAGGTTTAACGTAAGTCAGGAGATTGAGCCTGTCGTTACTCTAGAAGAAAACGGATTCGAAAATCGCAATAACTATAATCCTAATGAATTTCGCTGGGGCGACAGAGCTGCCGAGATTCAGGACTTTTCACTTGTTCAGGGTGAGAATCTTTATCCCTTCAGCGTATCGGGCAATGGAAATATCAAGCTTAAGTTTCTTATTAAGTTCAACTCAACTATTTTCAGGCCTATTTTTGGTTTTGCTGTAAAAACTAAAGATGGGGTAACAATTTATAACACTAATACCAATATATTAGAAGCGCCTTTCATTGAAGCTGGAGAGGAAGGAAAGTCATATACCGTTAATACTGAAATGCCAATGCGTCTTTTCCAGGGTGACTATTTTATTTCGATTGGCCTTGCCAGTTATGATACATCAGGAGAGGTAGTTCCGCACGATCGGAGATATGATTCAATTCATATTACAGTAGAACCTACCCCAGAGTTTTTAGGTCTGGTAAATTTAGAGGCTTCGATTAACTGTGAATAAAGAAAAACTTTCAACAGTATTGTTATCATCTGATTTCGTTTATGACTCTGAAATCAATATCTGGGCCGAAAAAGATCAGCAGGAATTCAATTATAATGACGGCGATTATCATGAAAACTATATTCTGGACGTTGTCACAAAGTCTCAGGACTGTTCCGTACTTTCGCAGGAACTTGCTGGATATATAAAAGACTGGCCTTCACAGTATCATTTAACTTCAAAAAGATCTAACTTACTGAGGCCATTTGGGAAAAAGTTCAAAGGCAAACGTGTTCTGGAGATTGGATGTGGTTGTGGTGCGATAACGCGTTTCATAGCTGAAGCTGGCGCAGAAGTTATTGCCATAGAAGGTAGTAAAAGAAGAGCATCTATAACACGCAACCGTTGCAAGGATCTATCAAATGTTACTGTAATCAATTGTCCTAGCGATAAAATTCCGGATATAGGTGAATTTGATTACGTATTATTGATTGGCGTTCTCGAATATGCCCAGTGTTTCCTGGGCCATGAAGGACAATTATCACTTTTGTCGTTCTGCAAGAAAAGATTGAAATCCGATGGTTCTTTATTTGTAGCAATCGAAAACCAACTCGGCATGAAATATTTAGCTGGAGCCAAGGAAGATCATTTGGGAATACCAATGGTAGGTATTAATAATGCTTACCATAATAATGGTGTACGCACCTTTGGTAGAGTTGAACTTATCCAAATGATGAAAAAAGTAGGATTCAGCAATATTGAGGAATTTCTTCCTTTTCCTGACTACAAACTGCCAACTTTAGTTATTACTCCATATGGTCATCAAGAGCGCAGTTCAATAATTTATCCTTTGGTGAGTGAAGTACATCATAAAGATGCACAGGCACCAGATTCGTATACATTCTCATTAGAAGAGTCAACAAAAACAATCTGGAATAATAAGCTTGCTTCAGATTTGTCAAATTCATTTCTTATGATTGCTTCGGCATCAGAGTTAAGTCACGAAAGCGATAATACGTTGGCTTGGTATTATTCTGATGCCAGAATTAATGACAGCCAAAAGAAAATTAAGTTTCTTGAGGTTAATGGTAATTATAAGATTGAAAGTTACAAAATATCAGGTGAATTTATTAATGAAGAGCCATTCTATCAAGGCGAAAGTCTGTGGCTAAGCTTGGTAAATATTATTAATAAACATGGGTGGCAATTAAGCAGCGTGACTGAATGGGTAAGGCTGTGGATCAGTAAAGCACTCGTCACTGGAAAGGATGCGGATTCCTGGAAATGGAACACTGAGCTTCCACCAGAATACCTGGACGCAACTCCATTTAATATTATTAAAACTGAGCAAGGCTACGAGATTTTCGATTTAGAACTAAGCTCTGATAAGCCATTAATGCTTTCCTATCTGGTTTTCAGAGGCGTATTCAACTCTCTATTGCGAGTAACCTCCATTGCTCCTACAAAAGAGCTATCAGATTCTAATATATTTACCACTACTAAAATTATAGTAACAGAAATCTTCCCAGAACTGACTGAAGAGCATTTTAACGAATACTTAAAACAAGAGGTTGCTCTAGTTTCGCAAGTAGTAAACGTTGACACTAACGATCTTTTTGAACGCTATAAAAATTCGTTTTTCGTTGTTCGTGACTTCTTAAATGATTATAAAAGTGAACTTGCCAGAGTTTATCATACAAATCAGGATCTCTCCTCAACTGTGACCAATGTTGAAAATCAAATTAAAGATGTTGAAAAGCAGATCAAGGAGAAAGGTGAGGAGATATTTGGTAAAAATACTTTATTAGATATTAAAGAGAAAGAGTTGATCGATGCGCAAGAATCCTGTTCGAGGTTGCAGGAGCAAATCGACGACCTTCTTAGCGTTGCCGCTGAACAAAAATTCAGAGAAGAAAAACTTACGGAAGAGGTTAAAGTCAAAACGGATAAATTACAGAAAATTACTTCATCAAGAGCATGGAAATTAGCTTCATTTTTCAGTCGGTCTGCTAAATCGCTGAATAAATACTAAACTGGCAATCTGAAATCAGATAAGGGTATTGACGTTGAAAATCTATCGTTTTGCAAAAAAGATGTTATCTTCCGGAGATCGCGATCTTTTGAAATATCGTATTAAACTGGTCTCCAGGCTTTATAAAGAAGAGGGAGTTAAAGCTGTCTATAGCAGATTACAGTCAGCCTATAAGAATAATAACCCTGGCATTTATGCTCATAATCCTGCTTCAACAGATACCTTTAATGAAACATCTATCAATGATAGGTCTTCGCTGATTGAGGCTTGGCTAAAAACTGATTTTAAAAAAGCTTCACTGAAAGTTAACGAACAAAGTCATTATGTACCTAAGGCGCTCGATAGTCTTGAAGGCGTTGATTTACCGGTAAAAGTCATCGCCTACTATCTCCCGCAATTTCATCCATTTAAAGAGAATAATGAGTGGTGGGGTGAAGGTTTCACTGAATGGACAAACGTGACTAAAGCAAGGCCGCAATATCTTGGGCATCAACAGCCACGCTTACCTGGCGAACTCGGTTTTTATGATTTACGTTTACCTCAGGTCATGCGCCAGCAAATTGATCTAGCAAAACAGTATGGGGTCAATGGTTTTTGCTTCCACCATTACTGGTTTGGTGGCAAACGTCTGATGGAAACGCCTGTACAAAATTTCCTTAAAGATAAATCGCTCGATATTGATTTTTGTTTATGCTGGGCTAATGAGAACTGGACGCGTCGCTGGGACGGTCTGGAAAATGATGTTTTGATTTCTCAAAAGCATTCTCCAGAAGATGATATTGCCTTTTTAGATGACATCATGCCTGCACTTAAGGATGAGCGCTATATCAGAGTAGATGGTAAGCCACTGCTTATTCTTTATCGTGCAAGTTCACTTCCAGATGCTAAAGAGACGGGTAAACGCTGGCGTGAGCATGCCATTAAAAATGGATTACCAGGTCTTTACCTTGTTGTCGTTAATGCATTCGATGTTTCAAGTCCACAGCCTTATGACTTTGACGCTATTGTTGAGTTCCCACCGCATCAGATTGGTGCTAAAGATATTACTGACAGTATTACGCCGTTAAATAAAAACTTTACAGGGCGGGTTTATGATTATGAAGAGCTGGCGTTGAGAGCAGGTAAAATTGATAACGACAATTTTACCTGTTTCAAAGCAGTCATGCCATCATGGGATAATGAAGCCCGAAAACCTACTCAGGGTTTCTCTTTCTATAATGCAAAACCTGAGCTCTATGCTAAATGGCTTGATAGCGCAATTAAAACGACAATGAATCGCAGACCTGAAGAGCGTCTTGTCTTTGTCAATGCCTGGAACGAATGGGCTGAAGGTGCGCATCTTGAGCCGGACCGTCACAATGGCTATGCCTATTTACATGCTACAGCTAATATTCTTCGTAATTCACTTTTAAAATATGATTGTGATAACCAGCTTATTTCAGATATGAATCAAGAATTTAAACCCAGATTTAAGTCTGCAGTTATTTTACATGCCTATTATGAAGACCTGGCTTGCGAATTAGTCGAAAAATATATCGCTCAATATCAGGATAAGCTTGACCTAATCATTACTATGCGCAGCGATGTTAAACTGAGCACGCTCGAGAAAATAAAAGCTTCCTTTAAAAATGTTTTCTTTGTGATGGTAGATAATAGGGGGCGAGATATTCGGCCTTTCATTAAGGCGCTCAAAGTTGCTGATGGCTTTGGTTATAAATATATCTGTAAGGTTCATACTAAAAAGTCACCGCATCGTGTTGATGGTCAACAATGGCGTGAAAGCCTTTTCGCGGATCTTCTTGGAGCACGCGAACATGTTGCAAAAATCATCAACTATTTTGAGCTACATGAAGATGTCGGAATAATTGCACCGAGAAATTCAATCACGGATCTTTCAATTCCTGAAATAAATCTGGGTAACAGATACTGGCTTGAAAAACTCTTTGCACGGATGGATTCTCCCGAATTGTTCAAGACATTCAAAACCAGTTTCCCGGCTGGTTCCATGTTCTGGTTTAGAAAAGATGCCCTCGATCCATTGGCCAGCAACTTGCTAGACGAAGAAGAGTTCGAACTTGAGGCGGGTCAACTGGACGGCACTCTTGCTCACAGTGTCGAAAGGGTCACTGGAGCAGTAGCTAATTCACAAGGTTTTAAAGTAGTCGATATCACATCACTTTAACTCTCAGTCAGGCATCAATGCTCACAAAGGTTGATGCCAGGTTATCGATTGTGTTTATTAAATTCATGTGTATTTCAGTCTGGGAAGCATTATTTAGCAAAACAACCTATCTGGTTGATTTTTATTAACATAATTTAATGGTGCTACCGCACCATTCATTACCTTTAATCCGCTATCCTGAGTTAACATAGTGATCACTTACGAAGTGGTGTTACGGGTAACACCATGCGAGACCACAGACAGGAGTATGTAATGTCCAAGCAACAGATCGGCGTTGTAGGTATGGCAGTGATGGGCCGCAATCTGGCTCTTAACATTGAGAGCCGCGGTTACACTGTTTCAATCTTCAACCGTTCACGTGAAAAGACTGATGAAGTCATCGCCGAGAACCAGGGCAAGAAGCTTGCTCCTTTTTACACCGTTGAAGAGTTTGTTGAATCGCTGGAAAAACCTCGTCGTATCCTGCTGATGGTTCAGGCGGGTGAAGCGACTGACAAGACTATCGCCTCACTGACTCCACACCTGGATAAAGGCGACATCCTGATTGATGGCGGTAACACCTTCTATAAAGACACCATCCGTCGTAACAAAGAACTGTCTGACCAGGGCTTCAACTTCATCGGTACCGGCGTTTCCGGCGGTGAAGAGGGCGCACTGAAAGGTCCATCCATCATGCCTGGTGGCCAGAAAGAAGCCTACGAGCTGGTTGCGCCGATTCTGGATAAGATCGCGGCGCGTGCGGAAGATGGCGAAGCCTGTGTGGCCTATATCGGTCCGGACGGCGCGGGCCACTACGTGAAGATGGTTCACAACGGCATCGAATATGGCGACATGCAGCTGATCGCAGAAGCCTATGCGCTGCTGAAAGGCGCACTGGGCCTGAACAACGAAGAGCTGGCTGAGACCTTCACCGACTGGAACAACGGCGAGCTGAGCAGCTACCTGATTGACATCACCAAAGATATCTTCACCAAGAAAGACGAAGACGGTAAATACCTGGTTGATGTGATTCTGGATGAAGCAGCAAACAAAGGCACCGGTAAATGGACCAGCCAGAGTTCACTGGATCTCGGTGAGCCTCTGTCACTGATCACCGAGTCTGTCTTCGCCCGTTATCTCTCCTCGCTGAAAACGCAGCGTGTTGCGGCCTCTAAAGTACTGAGCGGTCCACAGGCGAAAGCCTTCACTGGCGACAAAGCGGAGTTCATCGAGAAAGTTCGTCGCGCGCTGTACCTCGGTAAAATCGTCTCTTATGCGCAGGGCTTCTCACAGCTGCGTGCCGCGTCAGAAGAGAACAACTGGGATCTGCACTACGGGGAAATCGCGAAGATCTTCCGCGCTGGCTGCATCATCCGTGCCCAGTTCCTGCAGAAGATCACTGATGCTTATGAAGCCGATGCAGGCATCGCTAACCTGTTGCTGGCTCCGTACTTCAAAGATATCGCGGATCAGTATCAGCAGGCGCTGCGTGATGTCGTTTCTTATGCGATTCAGAACGGTATCCCGACGCCAACCTTCTCTGCGGCGATCGCTTACTATGACAGCTATCGTTCAGAAGTGCTGCCTGCTAACCTGATTCAGGCGCAGCGTGACTACTTTGGTGCGCATACCTACAAGCGCATTGATAAAGACGGTGTGTTCCACACCGAGTGGTTAGACTAATCACTAAAAAGGGCTTCCCGAGGGAAGCCCTTTTTTTATCCTACCAGCAAATCCCCGCTCCGAATCTCTCGCTCACCTGCCAGCCGCACCACCAGCATGCCCGCTGTCGCAAACCTTACCCAGTGCCTTGCATAGAGAATACCGCCATACTCTGCGACCAGCGGCGTAATATGGTCGGTCAGCGGATCAACAATCTCAGCCACCACTTCTCCCGGACGAATCAGTGCGCCCAGCGGTTTGCGATGCAAAATCAACCCTGAAACCGGCGAATGAATATATTCACAGCCCGCTAACGGCGTTGGCGGATTTTTCAGGGAAGGGGAGGCCGCCGACGATCCTTCGCTGTGACGTTCTTTAATCACGCTCGCCTCTCCCGGTGCTTCAGCAACGTCAGGTACGTTCAAACCAATCGGCCCGTCATTGATTGCTACCACATCATCGCCGCCCGCGCTCGCCGGGACCAGTTCATCGCCACCAATGACGGGCGCGGCCACTTCTACGGAAATTGAAGGTTCGCTGTAGCCGATATAGCCGCCTTCCTGCAGCGCTGAAATAATCGCCTCCGCGTCTTTCTCGGCCTGTTCAGGCGAAACATCACGCATGCCTCGCAACTCCAGTGTCACTGGCAGCAATCCGCGTGGCATCGGGTAATCCTTACCAAATCGCTCTGCCAGCGTCAGCCAGGGTTCGCAGCAGGCTTCATCAAACGGCTCTCCACCGGAGATCTGCGCCAGCAGCTGTACTTCACTGCCTAACCAGCGCGCCAGCGGCTCAATGTCCGGCCAGGCGTGCGGTGTCGTGTAGAGGTGCGGCACGGCTTCCCAGTCACAGTGCAGGTCAATCATCAGATCGGCCTGACTGGCCATCCGCATCAGCGTAAAGCGCTGCGCATCCAGCTCGGTTTTTGGCACGGTATCGCGATAGTGGCGATCAATTGCCTCGCGGATCAGACTCTTATTCTGCGTTTCACTCTGGGTCAGACTTTCAGCCAGCCCGGCCGCCAGGGTTGCGCCCAGTGACGGGAAACGGCGGTTGAAGTCCTGGCCAGAGAGCGTATGGAATCGGCCCAGATGGGTGCCATGCCAGTGCTGTCCCAGCGCCAGTGGATTGGCAACCGGCACCAGGGTAAAGGCGGCTTTAAGTTGACCGGCGGACTCCAGCGCCTGTAGTCGCTGCTTTAAAAACCACGCCACCGCCATACCGGGCAGTTCGTCGCCATGCAGGGCAGCCTGGATATAAACCTGACGCTGGTAATCTTCACCGAAATGGAAACTGATGATTTCACGCTGGGTGCCTAAAGAGGCGCTTAACAGTGGATGATGTTGTTGATGCATACCGTGTTAATGTCCTTTAATCGGCAAAGGACGACAGCGCGCCGTCCCGAAAAAGTTAGAGTATAGTGCCGGATCGCGGTGAGGACGAAAAAGGATGACCGCGAGGTTACTGCTGGATAGAGATATCCGTGGCGAAGTAGCGCTTCTGAATCTGGTCAAAGGTGCCGTTCTTTTTGATTTCGGCAAAGGCATTATCCAGTGCGGTTTTCAGTTCGGTATCGCCTTTGCGCAGGCCAATAGCCGTGCCGGGGCCGATAATCGGATCCTGAATAATCGGTCCAGCCAGTTCAAAATCTTTGCCCTGCGGATGCTTCAGGAAGCCGATGGCCGCCTGTGCCGCATCGGTGAATACCGCATCCAGTCGGCCTGAAACCAGATCGCTTTCAACCTGTGCCTGATCGCCATAAGGCACTACGGTCACACCGTGAGGCTGCCATTTTGCCAGCGCATAGCGCTCCTGAACCGTTCCCTGTTCTACGCCGACCGTTTTTCCTTTCAGGGATTCAACGGTGGGCAGGATGCCAGCGCCTTTACGGGCAATCAGCTGGGTGTGGGTGTCATAGAGTGGAACAGTGAAATCGATCTGCTTCAGGCGCTCTTCGGTAATGCCCATGTCAGACAGAATGGCATCAAATTTACGCGCTTTAAGGGCCGGGATCATGCCGTCAAACTGGCTTTCAACCCAGACACATTTTGCCTGCATCTGAGTACAGAGCGCATTGCCCAGATCAATATCAAAGCCGACCAGCTTGCCCTGTGGCGTTTTCGATTCGAAGGGCGGATAGGTCGGATCGACCGCGAAACGCACCTGTTCGATTTTTGCCTGCGCGCTAAAAGCGCAGCCTGCCATAACCGCCACAGCCAGCGTCTGACGCAGGCGTTGAGTGAAAATGTTCATGATTTTGCTCTTATTCTGTCGTGATGAGTGATTATGCAGAGTATCGCCGGACTGCCGGGATGGCAATTGCTGCGTAATCGCCACCACGTCAGCCGCGCATAACGCGCGATAATCTTCGGTATTCAGGATCACTGAGCGTTCCAGCAGACCGGCGTTAAACGCGATCGCCGGATAACGTTCAAACAGCGCGGGGTCCACAATCAGCCTGAGGTCAGGATGAAAGCTGAACGGTGGTATCGCCCCGAATACGCAGCCGGTCAGCAGAGCGGTCTCCGCCGGGCTGGCGAGTGAAGCGCGTCGACCGCCTACTGCTGCCGCGACTTTGCCCAGATCGGCCTGCCGGTCGGCCGGTAATACCGCCAGCACATGCTGCTTAATGCCATTGCCTTTCACATGACAGACCAGCGCTTTCGCGCCCTGACCGATTTCGGTGCCGCGTATCGCCGCGACCGCTTCACATTTGCCGGTCGCCTCATGTTCCATCAGGCGATAACGCGCCTGGTGTTGCTCTAGCAGAGCGATTAACTTTTCATGGGTGGTCACGGTGCTCTCCTGCGGTCAGTTGCAGCATCAGTGTCTGCAGCATATGCGGCTGACGTGGCAATATGCCGGTTTTCAGACCCAGCGGTTTAAGCGCCCGGTTGAGGGTGCTCAGCGTGGTATTGTCCCTGTCCTGTTCAATATCTGACAGTGTGCGGCGGCTAATCCCGGCCAGCGCGGCATAACGTTCCTGAGAGAATCCCAGCACGTTTTTGCGAAGCTGCATCAGGAGCTTGCCCTGTGACAGTTTCTCTTCAGGAAACTGTTGAGTAAGGTTCAGCAGCATCGCTTCGCGTTCCAAAGGTGACAGCGTTTTTTTCATAGTTGCCAGCCTTTAATACGCTGATCAAGATAATCGTACGCAAGTAAGGCGGCGCTTTCACGGCCCTGGAGGGGATGCTAAATATTGAGTTGGGCGGCATCATACCAGCGGCCCTTAATAAATAGCTGGAGTGTGCGCATGGCAACACCTGTTGAGCAATATGATGCTCAACAATAGCGTTTAATTTTTGAGAAGGATTCTGCTCAGAATCCGCCTGTAAAACGAAATTCTGAGCAGCATATTGCACAATTACTTATGGCGGTTGCGCAGGTTGTTAATCACCGCGCTGAAGTCGAGATTCTGATCCTGTAACAACACCATCAGGTGATAGACAAGGTCTGAAGCTTCATTGGTCAGTTCATCCCGATCGTTGACGGTCGCCGCCAGCGCGGTCTCAACGCCTTCTTCACCCACTTTCTGCGCGATGCGCTTCGTGCCGCTGGCGTAGAGCCGTGCAGTGTAAGAGCTTTCAGGGTCAGCCGTTTTGCGCGACGCCAGCAGCTCTTCCAGCTGATAGAGGAAGGTCCATTCAGGCACAGCCGGAGAGAAGCAGCTGGTGGTGCCGAGATGGCAGGTCGGGCCAATCGGGTTCGCCAGTACCAGCAGTGTGTCGTTGTCGCAGTCAGGCGTGATGCTTACCACCTGCAGAAAGTTGCCGGAGGTCTCGCCTTTGGTCCACAAGCGGTTTTTGGTGCGGGAGAAAAAGGTGACATTGCCTTCTGCCAGGGTTTTTTCCAGCGCTGCCGGGTTCATGTAGCCATGCATCAGCACTTCGCCTGAGACGTTGTGCTGAACGATGACCGGCATCATGCCCTGTGTTTTATCCCAGTCGAGAAGGGCCTGTTGTTGTTGAGTTAGCACGCGCGAATCTCCACTCCGTTGTCGATCAGAAAGCTCTTCAGCTCACCAATATTAATAATCTGCTTATGGAATACCGAGGCGGCTAAAGCACCATCGACATTCGCCTCGGTAAACGCCTCCAGGAAGTGCTGCATGGTGCCTGCGCCGCCAGAGGCGATCAGGGGCACGTTGCAGACTTCACGCATTTTCTTCAGCTGCACCAGGTCATAGCCGTTACGCACGCCATCCTGATTCATCATGTTCAGCACGATCTCGCCTGCGCCCAGTTTCTGCACTTCCTGCACCCACTCCAGCGTTTCCCACTGCGTCACGCGGGTGCGTGCTTCGTCACCGGTATACTGATTCACCTGATACTTGCCGCTGGCCTCGTCAAACCAGGTATCGATGCCGACCACGATACACTGCACGCCAAACCGGTCTGCGAGGCGGGTGATGAGCGTGGGATCGGCAAGCGCCGGGGAGTTAATCGAGATCTTATCCGCACCAAACTCCAGAATACGTGCCGCGTCTTCAGGGGTTTTGATGCCGCCCGCGACGCAGAATGGAATATCGATCACTTCCGCAACGCGTGATACCCAGCTTTTGTCGACGACGCGGCCATCAGATGAGGCGGTGATGTCATAGAAGACCAGTTCGTCTGCTCCTTCAGCGGCGTAGCGCTGCGCCAGCGGCACGATGTCGCCGATGATTTCGTGATTGCGAAACTGTACGCCTTTGACCACCTGACCGTCACGTACATCCAGACAGGGAATTATCCGTTTTGCCAGCATGCGATCGCCTCCGAAACTGTGAATTTATTTTCCAGCAGCGCACGTCCGACAATCACGCCCTGAACGCCGCTGCCGCGCAGGGCGGCGATATCATTGAGGTCGCCAATGCCACCCGAGGACTGGAAAGCGATCGTCGGGAAGCGCGCCGTGACTTCCTGATAGAGCGCAACATTGGAACCGCTCAGGGTGCCGTCGCGGGAAATATCGGTGCACAGCACATGCTTCAGGCCCACCTGCTGAAAGTCGGTAACCACCTCTTCCAGGGTAACACCCGCCGCTTCCTGCCAGCCACTGATCGCCACTTCTTTGCGGTTACTGGCGTCAATGCGCACATCTAACGCCAGCACAATCGCCTCTGCGCCAAACTCCGCGAACCACCGTTTGACCTCTTCAGGCTCTTTCACAGCAGTGGAACCGACCACCACACGACTCGCACCCGCTTCCAGCAGCGCGTGCACATCGTCACGGCTGCGAATGCCGCCACCCACCTGCACCGTCACATCAACGCCGTCCAGCAGGGATTTCAGCAGCGTAATCTGGCGTTTCGCCGGATCTTTCGCGCCGGTTAAATCCACCAGATGCAGCACAGTCGCGCCCTGGCTTACGTAATCCTTCAGACGTGGCAGCGGCTCACTGCCGTAATCACGCTGCTGACCATAATCGCCCTGATGCAGACGAACCACTTTGCCGTCAATTAAATCTAACGCGGGGATAATCATTACATCTCCAGGAAGTTTTTCAGCAACTGCGCGCCCGCTTTGCCCGAGCGTTCCGGATGGAACTGGACGCCGAAGAAGTTATCTTTCTGCACCGCGGCGGTGAACGCTTCACCGTAGTGACACTGGGCGATGGTGCTGGCGTTGACCGGCATGGCATAGCTGTGGACGAAGTAGAAATAGGATCCTTCATCAATGCCGCGGAACAGATGATTGCCCGCCTGCGCGGTAATCTGGTTCCAGCCCATGTGCGGCAGCGGCAGGCCGTGGGTGTCCATGAGTGACACCGGCTCATCGATAATGCCCAGCGTCGGCACGCCGCCGTTTTCATCGCTGCCGCGTCCCAGCAGCTGCATACCCAGACAGATCCCCAGCACCGGCTGGGTACAGGCTTTTACCAGATCGATCAGGTCACGCTCTTCCAGTTGCTTCATTGCCGCCTGCGCGGTGCCTACGCCTGGCAGAAACAGTTTGTCGGCGCGCAGCACCACATCGGAATCGCGGCTCACTTCCGGGGTATAGCCCAGACGTTCAATTGCCCATTTCACCGACGAGAGATTGGCGCAACCGGTATCCATGATCACCACGTTCATCACAGCACTCCCTTCGAACTCGGCAGGGTATTACCCTCAACGCGGATCGCCTGGCGCAGCGTACGACCAAAGGCTTTAAACAGGCTCTCGACGCGATGATGGTCATTCTTGCCTTTGGTTTTCAGATGCAGGGTGCTCATCATGGCGTAAGAGAGCGAGCTGAAGAAGTGCTCGACCATCTCAGTGCTGAGGTCGCCCACGCGTTGATAGTTGAACTCTGCTTTGAACTCGATGTGCGGACGGCCGGAGATATCCAGCGCGCAGCGCGCCAGGCATTCATCCATCGGCAGCACAAAGCCGAAACGGCCAATGCCACGCTTGTCGCCCAGCGCCTTCAGCAGCGCTTCGCCCAGTGCCAGACCGGTATCTTCCACCGTGTGGTGATCGTCAATATAGAGATCGCCTTTCACTTCAATGTTCATGCGGAAGCCGCCGTGTACGGCAATCTGGTCCAGCATGTGGTCGAAGAAACCCACGCCGGTATTAATCTTGCTGCCGCCTTCGCGATCCAGCCAGAGTTCGACCCGAACCTGCGTCTCTTTCGTGTTGCGCTGCACCAGCGCATGGCGGTCACGCTGGGTCAGACGCTGCTGAATGGTCTGCCAGTTCTCGCCGTCAGCGCCGTAGCGGATAGGCTGAATGCCCATGTTCTCCGCCAGCTGCACGTCGGTCAGACGATCGCCAATCACATAACTGTTGGCGGTATCCAGCGCGCCTTCTGCCAGCCAGGCTTCTACCATTTTCGTTTTCGGCTTGCGGCAGTCGCAATGATCGTCCGGCATGTGCGGGCAGATCAGCACATCGTCAAACGCGATGCCCTGCGAGGTCAGGACCTGCATCATCAGATTGTGCGGCCCATCAAAATCCGCCTGCGGGAAACTGGCGGTGCCAAGACCATCCTGGTTGGTAATCATCACCAGGCGATAACCGGCGGCCTGCAGCGCCAGCAGCGCCGGGATAACGTCTGGCTCAAATGCCAGTTTATCCAGTCTATCCACCTGGTAATCCTCAGGCGGCTCAGAGATTAACGTACCGTCGCGGTCAATAAAAAGGGTCTTCTGACTCATGCTTGCTCCAGAGAAAAGGCTTGCAGCGCGGCGATCGCTCGTTCGCACTCTTCACGCGTGCCGATGGAGATGCGCAGGCATCCCGACAGGCCCGGATTTTTGTTCTGATCACGCAGGATAATGCCCTGATCCCATAAGGTTTTGAAGACTTTTGGAGAATCGGTAAAGCGCGCCAGCACATAGTTGGTTTCGCTGGGGAAAACCTGCTCAACGCAGGCCAGCTGCGCCAGTTCAGCCAGCAGCCAGCTGCGATTGTCGTTCAGCTGGACCACATGCTCGCGCATCAGCGCAATGCCTTGCTCACTCAGCGCCTGTCCGGCGACGTCCGCTACCGGCGTCGCCAGCGGGTAGGGCGCAATCACCTTCATCAGCAGGTCGATCACCGGCTTATTCGCCAGCGCAAACCCACAACGCAGGCCCGCCAGCGCAAAGGCTTTTGAAAGGGTACGCAGAATGACCAGATGCGGATAATCCTTCAGCCAGCCGGTCAGCGTCGCCTGCGGGCAGAATTCAATATAGGCTTCATCGGCTACCACCAGCGCTTTACCGGCGGTCATCGCCAGTAACTGGCGGATGTCGTCCTGATTAATCAGGTTGCCGGTCGGGTTGTTCGGGCTGCAAAGGTAAACGACTTTGACGCCATCAAGCTGTTCCGCGATAGCGGGCAGGTTGAGCTGCCAGTCGCTAAGCGCCGGAACGGTGCGATATTCAATGCCGATGGTTTCGGCGCTGACGCTGTACATGCCATAGGTCGGCGGACAGAACAGAATCGCATCCTGTCCCGGCTCACAAAAGGCACGCATGATTAGTTCGATGGCTTCATCCGCGCCACGGCTGACCAGCACCTGCTCGGGCGTTAAACCTGCGTAAGCCGCATAGCGCTCAATAACCAGCTTTGGCTGACATTCGGGATAGCGGTTCAGCGTCTGTTGCGACAGCTCAAACGGCACCGGCAGCGGGAATTCGTTGGCATTGAGCCAGACATCACCGTTGCCACCCAGACGACGCGCCGACATATAAGGCGTCAGAGCGCGCACATTCGCGCGCGCCAGCTGCTCAATATCCTGACTCATGCTTGCTCCTTCAGTGCGGCAACGCGCAGGGTGACGGCATTCTTGTGGGCATCCAGCTGCTCAGCGGCGGCCAGGGTTTCAATCGTGGCGGCCAGATTCAGGAAGCCCTGCGGCGTCAGCTCCTGCACCGTCATGCGTTTCTGGAAGTCGGCCAGGCCCAGGCTGGAACAGGTCGACGTATAACCGTAGGTCGGTAACACGTGATTGGTGCCCGAAGCGTAATCGCCCGCGGACTCCGGCGACCAGTCGCCTAAGAAGACTGAACCGGCGCTGGTGATCGACTCCACCAGATCGCGCGGCTGACGGGTCTGCAGAATCAGGTGCTCAGGGCCGTAGAGATTGGAAATCTCAACGCATTGCTCAAGGTCGCGCGCCACGATCAGGCGGCTGCTCTCCAGCGCCTGACGCGCCGTGGCCGCACGCGGCAACTGTGCCAGCTGCTGCTCAACCGCGACCGCGACCGCCTCGGCCAGCTTTAATGAAGGCGTCAGCAGAATAACTTGCGAGTCGGGCCCATGCTCTGCCTGTGAGAGTAAATCAGACGCGACAAACGCGGGCGTGGCGCCTTCATCCGCAATCACCAGCACTTCAGAAGGACCCGCCGGCATATCAATCGCCGCGCCATCGAGTCGCTGACTTACCTGACGTTTCGCTTCGGTCACCCAGGCGTTGCCCGGGCCAAAAATCTTGTCCACGCGTGGCACGGTTTCAGTGCCGAAGGCCAGCGCGGCGATAGCCTGCGCGCCGCCCACCTGGAACACCTCTTCTACGCCGCACAGCTGCGCGGCATAGAGGATCTCATCGGCAATCGGCGGCGGCGAACAGAGCACCACGCGGCCACAACCGGCGATACGGGCCGGAGTCGCCAGCATCAGCACGGTGGAGAAGAGTGGGGCGGAACCACCAGGAATATAAAGTCCGACCGATTTCACCGGGCGGGTGATCTGCTGGCAGCGCACGCCGGGCTGGGTTTCCACATCCACTGGCGGCAAAATCTGCGCGTTGTGGAAGGTTTCGATATTGCCCACCGCGACGGCCATCGCCTGCTTCAGCTCGTCACTCAGTTGGGCGCTGGCGTCTGCGATTTGCTGCGGCGTCACACGCAGATTTTCAACCTGCGCCTTGTCGAAGCGGGCGCTGAACTCGCGCAGCGCGTCATCACCGTTCAGCTTTACCTGCTCCAGCACGTTACGCACTGTCAGCGTGACGTTTTCAGAGGCGGCGATGGCAGGACGCAACAGCAGCGCCTGCTGCTGTTCGGAGGTGCACTGCTGCCACTCAATCGGGGTAGAAAAGGCCATGGCTTACTCCATCATCTTCTCAATAGGCAGCACCAGAATTGAACTGGCACCCAACGCTTTCAGTTTTTCCATGGTTTCCCAGAACAGGGTTTCGCTGCTGACCATATGCATTGCCACGCGGCTGACATCGCCTGCCAGCGGCAGAACGGTCGGACGCTCCGCGCCAGGCAGCAGGCTGATTACTTCTTCCAGCCGCTCACTCGGCGCGTGCAGCATGATGTACTTCGATTCACGCGCTTTAATCACGCCCTGAATACGGGTCATCATCTTGTCGATCAGCTCCTGCTTGGCGGCTGGCATCTCGCCGTCGCGCTGGATCAGGACGGCTTTTGAGCGATAGATGACTTCCACTTCACGCAGGCCATTCGCTTCCAGCGTGGCACCGGTGGAGACCAGATCGCAGATGGCATCCGCCAGACCGGCGCGGGTCGCCACTTCAACAGAGCCATTCAGCATACAGGTTTTAAAGCTGACGCCTTTTTTGTCGAGGTACTGTTTGAGCAGGTGCGGATAAGAGGTAGCGATGCGGGATTTATCGAGGCATTCCGGGCCGGTGTACTCGGCGTCAGTCGCCATCGCCAGTGACAGACGGCAACCGCCGAAATCCAGGCGACGCAGCGTAAAATAGCGCGGGTCTTCGCCCTGGGCACGGCGCGAGAGTAATTCCTCTTCCAGCACGTTTTCACCGATGATGCCGAGATCGACCACACCGTCCATCACCAGGCCAGGGATATCGTCATCGCGCACGCGCAGGATGTCGATCGGCATGTTCTCCGCAAACGCAATCAGGCGCTGTTGCTGAAGGTTGATTTTAACGCCGCAGCGCGCCAGCAGTTCGCGTGAATCATCACTTAAACGGCCAGATTTCTGCATAGCTATGCGTAAACGGGTGTTATCTAACATGGTTCCTGTCCTCTTAATCCTGTCCTGAAAGTGTGGTTGCGCCAGCCCATAAAAAAACCCCCGGAAGACGATCTTCCGGGGGTTCTCTTGCGTTCACACCACTGGAAGATCTTGAAAGTCTTCCAGCACCAATCGCCTGAAAGACTAGTCAGGATGATGGTGGTGATGATGGTTTAACTGAACGCGTGTCATAATAATCTCGTCGATGAATGAGTATTCATTTGTGGGGTTTAACCTAGCGAAGATGGCAGCACTTGGCAACACTTTTTTAAACAGGCGCTTCGGAAAGCGCTGAAACAGGTTGTTCTTGTTTGCAATCCGGGGGCAAACTACGGTGAAGTCAGGGTTGATGTTTCACGTCAGGAGTCAAAATGAAGAAGGTCGCGATTGTGGGACTGGGCTGGCTGGGTATGCCGCTGGCCACGGCGTTAACGGCGCGAGGCTGGCAGGTCACCGGCAGCAAAACCACGCCAGACGGAGTTGAAGCCGCACGCCGCTGCGGCATTGAGGCGTTCCAGCTGGAACTGACGCCGGAACTGCTGTGTGATGCTGCCGATATCGAGTCGCTCTTTAACGTCGATGCATTGATTGTCACGTTACCTGCCAGCCGTACAGCGGAAGGCGGTGAAGCTTATCTGCAGGCGGTGCAGAATGTGGTCGATACCGCGCTGGTGTATAAAGTGCCGCGCATCATCTTTACCAGCTCAACGTCAGTCTATGGTGGCAGCTCTGGCATTAAACGGGAAAACAGCCCGCTGACCGCCGAAACGGTAGCCGGTAAAACCCTGGTTAAGCTGGAGAGCTGGCTGCACGATCTGCCAGGAACCAGCGTGGATATTGTGCGTTTGTCCGGTCTGGTCGGGCCAAAGCGTCATCCGGGACGCTTCCTCGCCGGTAAGCAGGATGTGACAAATGGCTCGCAGGGCGTCAATCTGGTGCATCTGGATGACGTGGTTGAGGCGATTACGCTGCTGCTGCAGTCGCCAAAAGGGGGCCGGGTTTATAACCTTAGTGCGCCGAAACATCCGACGCGCGACACCTTCTATCCCGCCGTTACGCGCCAGCTTGGTCTGCAGCCGCCGCAGTTCGCGCCAGAGGCCGTAAAAGACAGCGGCAAGCTGATTGATGGGTCACGCATCTGTAGTGAACTCGGGTTTGAGTACCGCTATGACGACCCGGTGAAGATGCCGCTGGAGTGATACGCGGCTGGCGCTGTTGCGGGGGCTGAGTGCTCCCGCTCTGATATATGAGAAGTCTGCTCTTCCTATAGTTACAACATACAAAAGAATTTTAAACAACAGGGCAGAATGTGCCCTGCTGCAGGACCTGTTTTCATCAGGCCAGGCAGTCAGGTCTGGCCCTCAGCCTCACACCCCCAGCCGATCCCTCAACGCATACCACACCGCCCCCATCGCCGTCAGCGGCACCTTAAACCGCCGCCCGCCGGGAAACGGCAGGTGAGGCAGACGAGCAAAGGCGTCAAACCGCTCCGCATCGCCGCGTAACACTTCGCTAATCAGCTTGCCGGAGAGATGGGTACTGGTGACGCCATGGCCGCTGTCGCCCTGCATAAAATAGACATTCTTCTCCATCCGGCCAAACTGCGGCATACGCGACAGCGTTAGCAGGAAATTGCCGCTCCAGCTGAAGTCCAGCTTCACGTTCTGCAATTGCGGGAAAGTACGGCGCAGCTTGGGCCGGATCAGCGCTTCAATATCGGCTGGTTCCCGCGCGCCGTAGACCACGCCGCCGCCATAGAGCAGCCGGTTGTCGGCGGTCAGACGGAAGTAATCCAGCAGATAGTTACAATCCTCCACACAGTAATTGTTCGGCATCAGCGACAGTGCCTGGTCGGGTGTCAGCGGTTCGGTTGCCACAATCTGCGAGCCGCATGGCATGCTTTTCCTGCTCAGGCGTGGCTCCAGCTGGGGTGACAGATAGGCATTACCGGCGAAGATCACAAATGTCGCACTGACTTCGCCCTGAGCGGTCTTCACCCGGTTAGGTGTGCCATAAACCACATCTGTCGCCGCGGACTGCTCATAAATGCGTCCACCATGTCGACGAATGGCTTCCGCTTCTCCCAGCGCCAGATTCAGCGGATGCAGATGGCCGCCACGTCGATCCAGTAGCCCGCCGACATAACGTTCGGTGGCAACTTCGCGGCGAATACCCCGTTCGTCCAGCAACTCCAGATCGTAATTGCCGTACTGCTGCCATAGCGTTTTCTGTTTTTGCAGATGTGCCATCTGACGTGCATTCAGCGCTGCAAAAATGCCGCCGGGCCGGTAGTCACAGTCAATTGCATACCGCTTAATGCGATCGCGGATAATCTCAGCGCCTTCAAACATCATGCTGCCCAGCATGCGGGCGCTCTCTTTACCGTAGCGCTGCTCAATCACATCCACGTCGCGGCTGTAGGAGTTCACCACCTGACCGCCGTTTCGCCCGCTGGCACCGAAGCCGACCCGCGCCGCTTCCAGCACGACCACGTCATAGCCGACCTCGGTCAGATGCAGCGCCGCTGAAAGACCGGTGAAACCGCCACCAATTATGCAGACGTCACACTGAATGCTCTCCTGCAGGGTCGGCCAGGGCGCATGCGGATTGGCGGTCGCTGCGTAATAACTCTCCACATAATTCATAACAACCTCCGGGAAGCGCCTAAAAGTTGGCTGGCGTGTGGGCACTGACAATGCGGCAGGGGATTTCAGCCCTGTTGGTGAAGCTGTGCGGTAAACCGGTGTCAATCACATAGCTCTCGCCAGCGGAGAGATGAAACTGCTGTCCGTTGATGATCAGCGTAATTTCGCCTTCCAGCAGCGTACCGGTCTCTTCGCCTGGATGACGGAGCTTCTCGCCAGTGCTGGCACCGGGTTGATAGGTTTCCAGCAGCATGCCCAGCGTGCGCTGCGCACGGCCATTGTCGATCAGCTTCAGCGACACACCCTGGCTGCCAATCTCCAGCAGATCGCTGGGTCGGACAATCACTTTCGGCTCCGCATCCGGTTTGGGGTCGGAGAAGAATTCCGACAGCGACAGCCCATAGACCTTTAGCAGCTTCTGCAGGGTGCTGACCGCCGGGCTGACCTTATCCTGCTCAATGGTGCTGATAGCGCTGTGGGTCAGTCCGGCCAGTTCAGCAACGCGACGTTGCGACAATCCCATCGTCTGCCGGATCTGCGCCAGCCGTCGTCCCGGTGCCAGCGTGGCATCACTCATCTGCTTTTCCCCTGTGGTAACGACTCGCGGCCTGAATAAAGCCGCTGAACAGCGCCTGCGATCCCGCCGTGTTTTCCGGTTGCCATTCGGGATGCCACTGTACCGCCAGGGCGAAGGGATGATGACGCAGGCTCACCGCCTCAATCAGGCCATCCGGCGCGCGTGCCTCAACGCGCAGCTGCGGCCCCGGTTCGCGCACGCCCTGATGATGCAGTGAATTGACCGCAAGCGGCATATTGCTGTCCAGCAGCGTTGCCAGCAGGCCATCCGGTTCGATAGTGATGGTATGCGCTGGCGCATACTGGTCATCAAATGGCAGTGTCTCATCTTCATGATGACGCTGAAATTTTGCCTGCTCACTGAGATTCCGCCACAGCGCGCCACCATTGGCCACCACCAGCTCCTGCAGTCCACGGCAGATGCCAAACATCGGCATTTTGTGGCTGGTGGCCCAGGTGATCAGCTGAAAGGCGAGACGGTCGCGGCCCGGATCGGCATGCGGCTCTTCACCGGCTTCGCCATAATGCCAGGGTTCGATGTTGCTGGGACTGCCGGTGAGGAGCAGGCCATCCAGCACAGCCATAGCGTTTTCTGATAGATGAGGCGCATTAGTAAGACTTTGGGGCAGGGCGAGAGGCACGCCACCCGCCAGGACGACCGCATCAATATACTTGTTATGCACCGTCTGAGTCGGATGGCCGCCCAGATCCTTCTGGCACATCACTACGCCAATCAACGGCTTGTCAAAAATAATGCCCATCTTACGTCCTCGCATTACTGGTCGAAATATCTACCGAAAGGGCACGGCTGGCGGTTAAGTGTGCAATATTTTTTCAATCTAGCAATGTGCTGTTTGTTCTTCAAACAGATTTGTTACATTTGCACACTTTTTATGTTGGCGCTATGTTAGTGGTGTGGCTGTTATTTTGAGCATTACGCAAACCTAATAGGGGCGGGTGAGATCATGACTAACCTGGTAGAAGTGGAAGACTTCACGCTTCACAGTGAAGAGAAACGAACCAGCGCGTTCCAGCTTGAGGTGAAAACCTGGCTGGAGCGCCATCCTGAAACGCAGTATGTCGACATCCTGTTAAATGATTTAAATGGTGTGTTCCGCGGTAAGCGTATTCCGGTCTCTGCGCTACCTAAGCTGGAAAAAGGATGTTATTTCCCCGCCTCAGTGTTTGCCATGGATATCCTCGGCAACACGGTGGAAGAAGCGGGACTCGGCCAGTCTCTTGGTGAACCCGATAATCTCTGTCTGCCCGTTAGCGGCACGTTAGTTCCCTCCGCCTCTGACCCTCAACACATTGCACAGCTGCTGTTAACCATGTGCAACCAAGATGGCACTCCCTTTGACGTTGAACCCCGAAATGTCCTCAACCGACTGTGGCAACAGTTGCGCAACCGAGGTCTGTTTCCGGTGGTAGCGGTAGAGCTGGAGTTCTATCTGGTGGACAAAAAGCGCGATGCTGAAGGCTTTATCCAGCCGCCCTGTTCGCCTGGCAGCGATGAACGCAATATGCAGAGCCAGGTCTACTCGGTCGATAATCTCGATCATTTCGCTGATGTCCTGCGCGATATTGACGATTTGGCCCGTCAGCAGGGCATACCGGCCGATGGCGCGCTGGCGGAAGCCTCGCCCGGACAGTTTGAGATCAACCTGCATCATACCCGTG
Organism: Pantoea sp. 22096; assembly: GCF_052045955.1. Classification (NCBI taxonomy): domain Bacteria; kingdom Pseudomonadati; phylum Pseudomonadota; class Gammaproteobacteria; order Enterobacterales; family Erwiniaceae; genus Pantoea; species Pantoea sp. 22096. Next base: position 514,969 of record NZ_JBQEPW010000001.1, read on the forward strand.
ACGTGCTGCGCGCCTGCGACCATGCGGTGCAGCTGAAGCGCCTGATTCGTCAGGTGGCAGAAAACCACGGTATGACCGCGACGTTTATGGCGAAGCCCTATGAGGAGTACGCGGGCAGCGGCATGCATGTGCATATCAGCATGCTGGATGCTGCCGATCACAACGCCTTTGCCTGCGATGACGGCAGCGATTCTCCGCTGATGAAACGGGCGCTGGCCGGGATGATCGATCTGATGCCCGCCTCAATGGCGCTGCTGGCACCCAATGTGAATGCCTATCGCCGCTTTGTCCCTGAAGCCTATGTGCCGTTACAGGCTTCGTGGGGTCATAACAACCGTACCGTTGCGCTGCGCGTGCCGTGCGGCGATATCGACAACCACCGTATTGAGTATCGGGTGGCAGGCGCTGATGCTAATCCCTATCTGGTCGTCTCGGCTATCCTGGCCGGGATGCTGCATGGGCTGGATACGCAGCTGCCATTGCCGCATCCGGTCACCGGCAACGGACACCATGCCGAGGGGCTGGCACTGCCGATCCGGCAGAGTGATGCGCTGTATGAGTTTGACAGCAGCTATCCGCTGCAGAAGTTACTGGGCGAACGCTTTGCCAGTGTCTGGCACAGCTGCAAGCATCATGAACTGATGCAGTTTGAACGACTGATTACGTCTACGGAAATAGACTGGATGCTGAAAAACGCCTGATGAGCTTTTCAGCGTTACTCTGTCGCGCTTTTTTTTGCATAAGGTGCCCCGACGGCTTGTAATACTGCCACGGGTTAGGGCAGAATACGCGGCCTGCAAAATCAGATGATAACCGACGCTTAACGCGCCGGTTATTTTTTTGCATCCAGTTTTAACAGAGCGTTTTTGCTGACTTAACCGAGGCCGGGCACGCACCCGGATAGATAAACACTGAAAACACGCGTAAGCGTGAGATTGAGGATTACAAAGATGGGGATGTTTTTCACTCTGCCAGCCAACGCTGGTACGCGTTTTCGTGATGACTACGGCGCCGCGTCAACCGCTAACCTTACTCCCTGTCGCTTAATGCGCAGTTGCCCTGTGACCCAGCCCAGCCAGGTTGTCGCACAGGGGGGACTGAAGCATGTCGCTTAATACCTCCGCCGCACCGCAGCGTGCGCAACTCAAAAAGACGCTTACGTTACTTCCGGTCGTCATGATGGGCTTAGCCTACATGCAGCCTATGACCCTGTTCGATACCTTTGGCATCGTTTCCGGTCTGACCGATGGTCACGTCGCCACCGCTTATGCTTTCGCACTGATTGCGATTCTGTTCACTGCCGTGAGTTACGGTAAGCTGGTACGCCGCTTCCCCTCTGCGGGCTCCGCTTATACCTACGCTCAGAAGGCGATCAGTCCGCACGTCGGCTTTATGGTCGGCTGGTCATCACTGCTGGACTATCTGTTCATGCCGATGATCAACATCCTGCTGGCTAAAAACTATTTCGAATCGCTGGTGCCGGGCATCCCGTCGTGGATCTTCGTGGTGTTGCTGGTCGGCTTTATGACGCTCTCTAACCTCAAGGGCATCAAAACCGTCGCCAACTTCAACAGTGTCATTGTGGTGCTGCAGGTCATTGTCATGGTCGGGATCACCGGCATGGTGATCTACGGTGTGGCAAGCGGCGTCGGTTCCGGTACCCTGGTGAGCAGCCGTCCGTTCTGGTCTGAGAATGCGCACGTGGTGCCGATGATTACCGGTGCGACCATACTCTGCTTCTCGTTCCTCGGCTTTGATGGCATCAGTTCGCTGTCGGAAGAGACCAAAGATGCAGAACGCACCATTCCACGCGCTATTTTCCTGACGGCGCTGATTGGCGGTGTGATCTTTATCGCGGCATCTTACTTCCTGCAGCTCTACTTCCCGGACATCACCCGTTTCCAGGATCCGGACTCCTCACAGCCTGAGATTATGCTGTTCGTAGCCGGTAAAGCGCTGCAGGTCGGTATCCTGATCTTCTCGGTGGTCACGGTACTGGCATCCGGTATGGCGGCGCACGCAGGCGTATCGCGTCTGATGTATGTGATGGGCCGTGATGGTGTATTCCCGGAGCGTTTCTTCGGTTACATCCATCCAAAATGGCGTACCCCGTCGCTCAACGTGCTGCTGGTCGGTGCGATTGCGCTGATGGCGATTAACTTTGACCTGGTCACCGCGACCGCGCTGATTAACTTCGGTGCGCTGGTGGCGTTTACCTTCGTGAACCTGTCGGTGATCGCACAGTTCTGGATCCGTGAGAAGCGTAACCGCACGCTGAAAAATCACGTTCAGTATCTGCTGCTGCCGCTGCTCGGCGCGATAACGGTCGGTGCGTTGTGGGTGAATCTGGAAGAGAGCTCTATGGTTCTGGGCCTGATCTGGGCCGCCATCGGGATTATCTACCTGGCATTCGTGACCCGCAGCTTCCGTAATCCGGTGCCGCAGTTCAGCGAAGAAGTTTAATCGTGCTCACGTTGCCGCCTTCCGGGCTTTATCGGGAAGGCGGCAACTGTTAACCGGCCAGCACCAGTTCCAGGTTGCCCGCACTTAACAGATCCCGCCCCGCATCACTCAGTTTGTTGTCCGTCACCACCTGATCAAACCTCTCCAGCGGTAACGCCAGAAACGTCGCTATTCTGTTGTACTTCGAACTGTCACTCAGTAAAACCCGTTTGCTGCTTACTTCGCTTACTGCCTGCTTCACCATCACTTTATCTTCATCCGGTGTAAACAAGCCACGTGGTCCCCAGCAGGAGGCGGAGATAAAGGCGATATCAATCGCCAGATTGCGCAGGCTGCGTGCTGCCGACTCGCCGACGCAGGAGCGGTTCTCCCGGCATACGGTGCCGCCCGTGTGGATCACCCGGCACTGACTCGCCTCCATCAGCAGATTCGCCACCATGAAATCATTGGTCACCACCAGTAAATCATCACGATCAACCACTTCCTGTGCCAGTGCTAACGTCGTGGTCCCGGCATCCAGATAGATGCAGCTGTTACGGGGAATGTGACGGGCAGCAGTGCGGCCAATAGCGCGCTTTTCATCGTTGTACAGGGTGCTTTTCGTCAGATGTGACGGTTCAGCTGCCAGTCGATCGGCAGAACGCACGCCGCCGGAAACCGACAGCACAGCACCTTGTTCCTCCAGTTTCTGCACATCCCGGCGGATGGTCATGTGTGACACGCCAAGCCGCTCAGTTAACTCAGCAATGCTCACCACGCCACGATCGGCCACCAGTGCCAGAATCTGTTGATGACGTTCAACCGGAATCATATCTGCTCCCTGACAATTACCATTTTTTCACATTATAAAGTATCTCCCAGTCAACCAGAACAAAAAATAACAGCTGATACAGGGCGGAGAACGGGAGTTACCGGGCTGATACAAGGTGCAGACAGTAAAATGCGCGATGTTAAAAATTGTTCACGTTCACATGATGGATGTTTTTTTTGTGAGGAGTGGCACATTTTTACCGACCGGAAGCTGGCAGGATTAACAGTAACAAACAAATAATCACTTAATTTAACAGTGGAGGCGTAACGTGCCAGCTGAAAACATCTGCGTTATCGGGTTAGGTTCCATGGGTATGGGTGCGGCAAAGTCCTGTCTGCGCGCCGGACTCAACACCTGGGGGGTCGATTTGAATTCTGCAGCCCTGGAGAGCTTACGTCAGGCCGGCGCACGTGATGCGCAGACTTCCGCCTCTGCCTTTGCAGACCAGCTCGATGCCGTTTTGCTGCTGGTGGTCAATGCAAAGCAGGTTAAGGCCATCCTGTTCGGTGAAGAGGGCCTGGCCGCAAAACTGCGTCCGGGCACGGTGGTGATGGTCTCATCCACACTCTCAGCGCAGGATGCACAGCTGATTGAACAGCGGCTGGCTGAACATCAGTTGCTGATGCTGGATGCCCCGGTGTCGGGCGGCGCGGCCAAAGCGGCCAGCGGTGAAATGACGGTAATGGCATCCGGCAGTGATGCAGTCTTTGCACAACTGCAGCCGGTGCTGGATGCGGTCGCCGCCAAAGTCTATCGCGTGGGCAAGGAAATTGGCCTCGGGTCAACCGTCAAAATTATCCATCAGCTGCTGGCGGGCGTTCACATCGCGGTGGGTGCAGAAGCGATGGCGCTGGCGGCGCGAGCCGGTATTCCGCTGGAAACCATGTATGAAGTGGTCACCAATGCTGCGGGTAACTCGTGGATGTTCGAGAACCGTATGAAGCATGTGGTAGACGGCGACTACAGCCCGAAATCAGCCGTCGATATCTTTGTGAAAGATCTCAACCTGGTGGCCGATACCGCGAAGTCACTGCACTTCCCGCTGCCGCTGGCCTCGACCGCCCTCAACATGTTTACCGAAGCCAGCAACGCCGGTTATGGCCGGGAAGATGACAGTGCGGTGATTAAGATCTTCAGCGGCATCACGCTGCCGCAGGCAGGGGAGAGCAGCTGATGCGTCTTGGTGTTATAGCGGACGATTTTACCGGCGCAACGGATATCGCCAGTTTTCTGGTGCAGAACGGCCTGACGACCATTCAGTTCAACGGCATTCCCGCCAGCGAAGAGATGACAGAGGCGCAGGCGATTGTGATCAGCCTGAAAAGCCGTTCCTGCCCGGCAGATCAGGCGGTTTCGCAGTCGCTGGCCGCGCTGGCGTGGCTGCAAAAGCAGGGCTGCGAGCGCTTCTACTTCAAATATTGCTCCACCTTCGACAGTACCGCGCAGGGCAATATCGGTCCGGTGACCGATGCGCTGCTGAATGCGCTTGGTGAGACGCAGACGGTCATCTGCCCGGCATTGCCGGTGAACGGGCGCACCGTCTATCAGGGCTATCTGTTTGTCGGCGATCAACTGCTGTCCGATTCCGGCATGCGGCACCATCCGGTTACACCGATGCAGGACAGCAACCTGATGCGTCTGATGACCTCGCAGGCAACCGGCAAAGCCGGGCTAATCGCCGCAGCACAGATCGATCAGGGCGCGGAGTCAGTACGTCAGGCGCTGGACCAGCTGGCGGAGCAGGGCATCAGCTACGTCGTTACTGACACCCTGCATCAGGGGCATCTGTTGACCCTGGGTGAAGCACTCAGTGACAGGCGGCTGGTGACCGGCGGTTCCGGGCTGGCTATCGGTCTGGCACGACAGTGGACGACGGCCGGGACGGATGCAGAGGCGGAGCGGGCAGGCCGTCCGCACGGCGATCGCGCTGTAGTGCTCTCCGGTTCCTGTTCGCAGATGACCAATCGTCAGGTTGCCGCGTACCGCAAGCTGGCACCGGCCTGCGAAGTAGAGATTGAGCATTGTCTGGAAGATGCAGAAGGGTATGCCCGGCAGCTGTGCGACTGGGTGGAAGCCAACAGCCATCAGACGATGGCCCCGCTGCTTTTTGCCACCGCTGACGCGCAGCAACTGCAGGTGATTCAGCAGCGCTATGGTGCGCAGCGCAGCAGCGAAGCCGTTGAGCAGCTGTTCGCCGCCGTCACCCGTGAGCTGAAACAGCGTGGCTGGCAACGTTTTATTGTGGCGGGAGGGGAAACCTCCGGCGTGGTGGCGCAGAGCCTGGGCGTAACTGCCTTTCACATCGGCCCGACCATCTCGCCCGGCGTGCCCTGGGTGCGCGACATTCATCAGCCGCTCTCCCTGGCTCTGAAATCGGGCAATTTTGGCGACGAAGATTTCTTCCGCCGCGCGCAAACGGAGTTTACCGATGTCTGAATCTTTACTTTTAGCGGAGCAGCAGGCGCGTGGCGAAATGGTACGTCTCGGTGCCTCGTTCTTTCAGCGCGGCTATGCCACCGGCTCAGCGGGCAACCTCTCAATGTTGCTGGCGGATGGCAATCTGCTGGCGACCCCTACCGGCTCCTGCCTCGGGGAATTACAGGGTGACCGGCTGTCGAAAGTGACGCCGGAGGGGGAATGGCTCTCCGGCGATAAACCCTCCAAAGAGATTGCGTTTCACCGCGCGCTCTACCTGAATAACCCCGACTGCCGCGCAGTGGTGCATTTGCATAGCCACTACCTGACGGCGCTCTCCTGTTTACAGGGGCTGGATACGGACAACTGCATCCGTCCGTTTACCCCCTATGTGGTAATGCGCGTCGGTGATGTGCCTGTTGTGCCTTACTACAAGCCGGGCGATGGGCGTCTGGCCGAAGATCTGGCGGCGCTGGCGCCGCGCTACCGCGCCTTCCTGCTGGCGAATCACGGCCCGGTGGTGGTGGGGAAATCCTTACAGGAAGCGGCAGACAACACCGAAGAGCTGGAAGAGACTGCTCGTCTGATCTTTACCCTGGGCGACCGCCCGATCCGTTATCTCAGCGATGCCGAAGTGGCAGAACTCAGGAGCCGATAATGCCGAAGTTTGCTGCTAACCTCTCGACGCAGTTTACAGAATATCCCTTTTCTGAACGCTTTGCTGCAGCGGCGAAAGCCGGTTTCACGGCGGTCGAATTTCTGTTTCCTTATGACTATCCCGCCACGCAGATAAAACAGTGGCTCGATGTAAACCTGCTGCAACTGGTGCTGTTCAATACCGCGCCGGGCAATGTCGCCGCGGGTGAGTGGGGTGTTTCCGCCATCCCCGGACGGGAAGCGGAAGCAAAGGCGGATATCGACCGTGCCCTGAGTTATGCGCTGGCACTGAACTGCCCGCAGGTTCACATCATGGCGGCGACGGTGCCGCCCGGTGCCGATCGTCAGCGTTACGTTGAGACCTTTATCAGCAACATGCGCTATGCGGCTGAGCGCTTTGCGCCGCACGGCATCAACCTGCTGATAGAAGCGCTTAACCCTGTAACCAAGCCCAACTATCTCTACGCCAGTCAGTATCAGACGCTGGAGATGGTTGAACAGATCGACCGGCCGAACGTGTTCACTCAGCTCGACCTGTTTCATGCACAGCGGGTAGACGGCAACCTCAGTCATCTGATTCGACACTATGCGGGACGTTATCGGCACGTACAGATTGCGTCAGCGCCGGATCGCCATGAGCCGGATGAGGGGGAAGTTAACTATCCCTGGCTCTTCTCACTACTGGATGAGGTTGGCTATTCCGGCTGGGTCGGCTGCGAATATATCCCGCGTGGTGACACCAACGCGGGCCTGGGCTGGTTTGCTCCCTGGAAATTAAAAGCCTGATTTAACGTGCTCTTAAACCGGTGTTTCAGCACCGGTTGGGTCAGGCTCGCCCTTTATCTGGCCCTGCACCTGCTGACCCTGTACGCCGATAACCCAAAAAATATAACAATTTCTGAGGTTTACTATGTCCACCGCACTGCTGTTAGCCATAGCGACCGCCAGCATCGTGATCCTGCTGCTGCTGGTCATCAAAGCCAAAATTCATCCGTTTGTCGCCCTGCTGATTGTCAGCCTGCTGGTGGCTATCGCGACCGGCATTCCGGCTGAGAAAATCATGGAGACGATTATCACCGGAATGGGCGGGTTGCTCGGTCATATCACCATCATCATCGTGCTGGGTGCTATGCTCGGGGCAATTATTGAAGCCTCAGGGGGCGCTGAATCGCTGGCGCAACGCTTCAGTAAAACGCTGGGTCTGAAGCGGACCGTCGCCGCTTTAACCATGGCGGCTTTTATCCTGGGTATTCCGGTGTTTTTCGAAGTGGGCTTTATCATCGTCATCCCGCTGATTTATGGCTTCACTAAGGTAGCGCGTGTCTCACCGCTGAAGTTTGGCCTGCCGATGGCGGGCGTCATGCTGACGGTGCACGTGGCGCTGCCAACCCATCCGGGGGCCGCGGCCGCCGCCGGGATCCTGCACACGGACATGGGCTGGCTGATGATGCTGGGTATCGCGATTTCCGTGCCGGTCGGGATCATTGGCTACTACGTGGCGAAAGTGATGAACCGTCGCCATTATCATCTGTCGGTCGAGGTGCTGGAGCAGTTGCAGATGGCGAAGCCAGAGGGGCAGGAAAAGAAGCATGAACCTGCCCCACCGGGCGCGCTGACCATCAGCGGTCTGATTGTGGTCCCGATTGTATTGATCGTGCTGGGAACGCTGTCCCACACCCTGCTGGCTGAAGGCAGTCTGCTGCGTAACGTCATGACTGTGATTGGCACGCCGCCGATTGCCCTGCTGATTGCCTTAGGACTGGCGGCCTGGCTGCTGGGCGTCCGTCGTGGCTGGAGCAAAGACAAGCTGGAAGATCTGACCGGCCGGGCAATTCCCACCTCCGCCAGTGTGATTCTGGTGGCCGGTGCGGGTGGGGCATTTGGCAAAGTCCTGGTGGAATCAGGGGTCGGCAAAGCGCTGGCGGTGACGCTGGAAACGCTGCATCTGCCGCTGGTGCCTGCTGCGTTTATCCTGTCACTGGCGCTGAGGGCGTCACAGGGTTCCGCCACGGTAGCCATTCTGACCACCAGCGGACTGCTGACGCAGGCGGTAACCGGCGTGACGGATATGCAACGGGTACTGGTTACCCTGGCAGCCTGTTTTGGCGGCCTGGGGCTTTCACATGTCAATGATGCGGGCTTCTGGGTGGTCACCCGTTATCTCGGACTTTCCGTGGCCGACGGTTTACGCACCTGGACAGTGCTGACGACGATAATGGGATTAAGCGGTTTTGTGCTGACCTGGCTGGCGTGGATGGTGCTCTGATTGAGCAAGACAGGAAAGCCTGACCCGGCAGGGGATGCCGGGTCAGGCTTTCTCATGGGTTCAGGAAACCAGCTCCTGCGCATAAAGATAGAGCGCTTTGAGCTGCCCAACCTTTTCTGCATCAGCTTCATGCAGATTAGCCAGTCCTTCCAGTTCCTGCATAAACGCCTGCACCCGATCACCGTTCAGCACGTCACGGCGATGCTCCAGCCAGCGCTGTTGCTCGGCATCATCCAGCGTGCCGGGGAAATTACGCGCCCGATAGCGGAACAGCAGTTTCGCCACCCGCGCACTCTCAAAGCTCAGGTCAAGTGCAGGCAGATTGGCCGGCGCGGTCTGACGAATAATGTTCATCCCGGCGCGATCGGCATCGCTGAAGAATCCATCGTAGAGCTGCGTGTCCACATCCTCTGACGGTGTAAACGGCTCGGCTTCGGCAAACAGCGTAACCAGTTTTTCCCGCACGTCAGGCTGCTGACGCAACAGCGCCAGATTCGTCAGACAGTGCTGACGATCAATACCCAGACGGGCCGCATCTTCCGGACGCAGCGTACTGGCAGGTGCCAGCACCGGACACTTGTTGATATGCACCAGTTTAACCGGTACCGCAGGCAGATCGCCGAGGTCGTTTTTCGGCGTGTAAAGACGTTCACGCAGCGTGTCAGCATCCAGTTGCAGCAGCGGTGACATATCGCCTGCCAGATCCACCACGATCAGCGCATTCCGGTTATCGGGATGCCAGGCCAGCGGCACGATCCAGCTGGTGTTGCCGCGCGCGGCGCCGAACATGCCAGAGACATGGACCAGCGGTTTCATCTGCGGGATGTCGATCAGGTTCATCAGCTTGTTTTTGTTGCGATGGGTAAACAAAAACTCAAACAGTTTCGGCTGCTTCTCTTTTACCAGCTTTGCCATCGCCAGCGTGGCGTAAACATCGGACATTGCATCGTGCGCATTTTCATGGGCCACGCCGTTGGCTTTGGTCAGATGCTCCAGCCGGAAGCTGGGAAAGCCTTCTTCATTTTCCGGCCAGTTGATCCCGTCAGGCCGCAGCGCATAGCAGGCACGCATCACGTCGAGCAGGTCCCAGCGTGAGTTGCCGTTTTGCCAGGCCCAGCCATAAGGGTCATAAAAGTTGCGATAGAAGATATTACGCGTCACTTCATCATCGAAACGTACGTTGTTGTAGCCCACCACGCAGGTTTGTTCGGTGGTGAACAGCTTATGAATGCGTTCAGCAAACTCTGCTTCGATGACGCCGCGGCTCATCGCTATCTGCGGGGTGATGCCGGTAATCATTACCGCTTCGGGCTGTGGCAGATAGTCATCAGGCGGACGGCAGTAGAACACTTCAGGCTCGCCGACCGGATTAAACTCACTGTCGGTGCGCAGGCCGGCAAACTGGGCGGGCCGGTCACGAGAGGGGCTGGTACCGAAGGTCTCATAATCGTGAAACAGAAAAGTGGGCTGTACGCGGTCGTTATTCAAATTTCATATCCGTTCATTGCGTTTACTGGCGTAGAGAACAGAAAGCGTAAAGACCGCTCTCTGTCCGCTCTGAATTTTTGCGCCACAGAGGAGGGTAATCGTTGCGTCTGGTGCGCGCTGACTGTGCGTTCTGCCACAGAGCTATTATAGCGGATCAGGGGATCGTCTGACGCTCTCCCATATGGTAAACCATATTCCGGTACGTCTGAAGTTAAGGGTTCAGTCGGCCTGATGCTTCTCTTCAACCGTCAGACCTCTGCAATCACTGCAGCAGGCGTGCGAGCCTGTATCAGCGGACGCCATTTTCATCTCAAAAGCGGAATCCGCTACGCATTTTCGCAGCCTATGTATGCCGCTCTCAGCGCAGCGTATGAAATGACGCCTGCGCTTCCTCTGTTCTGCCCTGGCGGGCGAACCGCGTTACTTCGTCAGACGCGCACCCGCCTGGCGCCCGGTTCATACTTTTTTTCAATTTATTCAAACCTTCACAACGCTTTTGCCGTACAACGTGCGGCTGTTTCCGTTTCGTTTTTAGAAATTTTCTCTCCCGTGCAATTAAGGATGAAGTGTTGAAAAGGCGTCTGTTGTTCACCGTTACCGCTACTGTTTTTTGGGCCTCGCTGGCACAGGCTGATGCGATTCCCTTTCCTGTGACGCCTCCGGCGATTGATGCGGCTTCCTGGGTATTGATGGATGCCACTACCGGGCAGGTGCTGACCGCGGGCAATCCCGATGAACGCCGCAATCCCGCCAGCCTGACCAAACTGATGACCGGCTACGTGGTCGATCGCGCTATCGACCAGAAGAAAATCAGCCGGGACGACATGGTCACGGTTGGAAAAGATGCCTGGGGTGCAGGGAATCCGGTGTTTAAAGGGTCCTCCCTGATGTTCCTGAAGCCAGGTGATAAGCTGAGCGTCCGGGATTTAAGCCGCGGCGTGATCATCGACTCCGGCAATGACGCCTGCGTTGCGCTGGCGGATTACGTGGCGGGCAGCGAAGCGAACTTCGTCGGTATGATGAATCATTATGTTGAGAAGCTCGGCCTGCAGAATACGCATTTTGAAACGGTTCATGGTCTGGATGCGCCAGGTCAGTACTCCAGCGCGCTGGATATGGCGAAGCTGTCACGCGCCATCATCGATGGCGAGCCTGATTTTTATGCCATGTACAGTGAAAAGACCCTGACCTGGAATGGCATTACCCAAAACAACCGTAATGGTCTGCTATGGGATAATAATCTCCACGTTGATGGGCTGAAAACCGGTCACACTGAAACCGCGGGCTTTAATATCATCGCGTCAAATGTGGTGGGCAAACATCGCCTGATCGCTGTCGTCATGGGGGGGAAAAGTTCGAAAGGCCGCGAAGAGCAGGCGCGTAAACTGCTGGTCTGGGGCCAGAACACCTTCGATACCGTTCAGCTGTTCCATGCGGGTAAGAAGATTGGCAGCGAAAATGTCTGGTACGGCAATCCGCATCAGGTAGAGGTGGGAACGGCAGAAGATGTTTATCTGTCTCTGCCGCGCAGTGAAGTGCAGAACGTGAAGGCGAAATACGTCATCGATCGTAAAGATCTGGAAGCACCGCTGAAAGCCAATGAAGTGATCGGCGAGATTCAGGTGATGGATAAAGATCAGCAGATTGCTCACTATCCGCTGGTGGCACTGAGTGCGGTCGAGCCAGCAGGCGTGATTACTCGCCTGACGGACTATCTTAAACAGAAGTTCTGATTGTCGCCGGGCAGTACAGAAACGGGTAGCCTGCGGGCTGCCCGTTTTCACATTTATACCCTGAGCCTGTTACCGATACCTGATAAAGGTTAAAAAGCCGTATTAAGTTGTTCATGACTTCCGGTCAGGTATGTGAGGCGGATGTTGATAATTGTAAGCGAACGTCAAAACTGTTTTGAAATATCCGGCCCGCGCTAAGTCCAGGCCGCGTTCAGGGTTAAGATAGCCCCATCATGTTCCCGTAACCGGAAAATCACTTTGCGTCCTGACAAGCCCATCTCGAAACTGGAGTTCTGGTTTTATCGCCATTACCGATACGTCCACGGCGTGCGCATTGCCATCGCCTTTTTGCTCTGCTTTATTTTTGTCCGGGCAACCGGTATTCCGGAAGGCACCTGGCCGCTGATCACGCTGGTGGTGGTGATGGGGCCGATTTCCACCTGGGGAAATGTCTTTCCACGCGCCCTGCAGCGCATCTGCGGCACGGTGGCGGGCTCGATTTCCGGGCTGATTGCCCTGAAGCTGGAGCTTATTTCCATGCCGGTGATGCTGGCCTGGTGCGGCATCATCATGGTGATCAGCGGCTACCTGACGCTGGGCAAACATCCCTACATGGCGCTGCTGATCGGGATTACGCTGAGCGTGGTGGTGGGTGCGCCAACCGGCGATTTCACCGTGGCACTGTGGCGCGGTGGTGATGTCATTCTGGGATCGCTGATGGCGCTGCTGTTTACCGCTATCTGGGCGCAGCGCGCCTACACACACTGGCGCATTCAGCTCTCCGACACGCTGGCGGGCATGGCAAAAATCTATCACGCCGGCTTCTCGCCTAACCTGGTTGAAAAGCCGCGTCTCAATAAGCCGCTGGGCAAATTGCTGACCAGCGTGATCAAAATGCGGGCGCTGCTGGAGCCGTCGAGCAAAGAGACGCGCATTCCGAAGTCGGTGCTTGAAGCGATTCAGACCATAAACCGTAATATGGTTTACACCATTGAGATGCAGATTAATGCCTGGTGGGCCTCGCGTGAGAGCCACCTGATTATGCTTAACGCGCCTGCACTCCGCCGCACGCAGCAGATGACCGAGAATACGCTACGGGCGCTGTCGGTGATGGCGATTGAGGGTGAAACAGAAGAGGTGATTGCCAACAGCCATGAGTTGACCGAAATCAGTGGCGAACTGCGCAGACTGATCGCCGAAGCGGGCAGCGACGGGCTGGAAGAGACGCCAATCTACGGCTACGTCTGGCTGACGCTGGAACTGGCGAAACAGCTGGAGCGGATGACCGATCTGATGCGGATGGCGCTGCGCAAATAATCACCTCAGACAAGGACTTAATGTGAAACCGGGTTTCTTTGCGCTAAGATAAGAGCCAGTCTGAATTTAGCTGTGAAAATTGCTTACCTGGCGGGCTAGCCGCTAAGCTGATCGTTTTGACTCTCTCCCTGCGTCAGCAGGCTTAAAGAAAGGTGCCATCATGGAAAATGCCAAGCAGTCATTTCAGGACGTACTGGAGTTCGTGCGTATGTTCCGCCGCAAAAACAAACTGCAGCGTGAAATTGTCGATAATGAGAAGAAAATCCGCGATAACCAGAAGCGCGTACTGCTGCTCGACAACCTGAGCGAATATATCAAACCCGGCATGAGCGTTGAGGCCATTCAGGAAATCATCGCCAGCATGCGTGTGGATTATGAAGACCGCGTGGATGAGTACATCATCAAAAACGCCGACCTGTCTAAAGAGCGTCGCGAGCTGTCGAAAAAAATCAAAGCGATGGGCGTGGGCGAACACCCGAAAGCCTAAGAACAGAGCGCTTATGCGTTCTGTGTTCCCTGTGAACCCGCATTCACTCCGGTGGTGCGGGTTTTTTATTATCTGTCTCAGCGCAGAATTATTTACCCGCCAGCCTGCGGGCAATCTCCTGTAGCTGACGAGAGAGCGCCACTACATCGACCCGCTTATCCGCGGGCGGGGCGGTGGTCTCACGAATTACCAGCGTGGTTTTCAGCGCGTTGGCTGGTGCCTCTTCACCCTGAAGCCGCGCCAGCATTCGCTCAACACTTTGTGCGCCAAGATAGTGTAAATCCTGCCGCACCGTGGTCAGCGGCGGCTGATACCACGCGCTCTCGGCGGTATCGTCATAACCAATCACGGAGATCCCGGCAGGAATGGCGACGCCATACTGATGCAGCGCCCGCATTGCACCCAGCGCCATCTGATCGTTGGCGACCAGCAGCGCCTGCGGCAGGTCATCGGGCAACTGCGTCAGCAGCGCCTGATAACCCGACTGCGCGCTCCAGTCACCACGCAGCGCGCAATGCGGCGTTAGCTGATGATCGGCCAGCGCCTGACGCCATGCGTTTTCGCGCTGACGGGCTGACACCGAGCGCAGCGGCCCGTTTAACAGGCCAATCTGACGATGCCCCAGCGCCACCAGATGTTCAACGGCGGCACGTGCGCCGGACTCATTGGGATACTGACACTGCGCCACCGCCGCCTGCGGTTCGACATCCAGAAACAGCACCGGCTTGCCGCCGCACAGCAGCTGGATCTGCTGCGCTTCATCGGCATCCAGCGGCAGGTTAATCAGCAGCCCATCGACCCGCTGAGCCAGCAGTTCATTCACGGTGGCGGCCGCATCGTGGCCGCTGTCCATCGCAATCACCAGATGATAACCCGCCCGCGCAGCACGCTGCTGAATCGCCGAGGCGATCTGCGCCGGTGCCATCAGGGCCAGGTCGCTGGTCGCGAGACCTAACGTGCGCGTCGCCTTGCCCGCCAGCTGCTGCGCCACCCGATTGGGCACATAATTGAGCTGTTGCATCGCCGCCTCAACCCTTTCCCGCGTGCGGGCTGAAACCTGTTCAGAACGATTTAAAACACGTGAAACGGTTTGATATGAGACGCCGGCCAGTTGAGCGACATCATCAAGGGTCACGGAGCGGGAAGTCATTGAACTCTCCAAAAGATGAAGCGACGAGTGTAACAAATTTTCATGCTGTGCTGCTGCCGGCCACCTGTTCACCACCATGCCAGCGGGGGAAAATGGCGGCACCCGACCCGCGGACGTTGCCGGTTGTTAACGCTGCTGCAGATAGACCTGCAGGTTCACATCCACCGCGTTAAGCAGTGGCGTGGCAAGCCCGTTTCGTTTCGCCCGCAGCAGCAGGTCACCGATGATCTGATCGGCTTCAATATCATAACCTTGAGTGAGATCGCGGTACATTGAGGAGGTCATCGGGGTCGCGGGATTGTTTAACAGCTCAAAAATGCGGGCCGTCACCGCCGGGCGCGGCTGATAGCCTTCGGCAGTAATGACGGACAGAATCTCCGTAAAGATCCCCTGTAGCAGCGCTTCGCCGCCGCGCGAGGTGAGGATCTGCCGGGTATCGCCGCGTGCCAGGCAGCAGACCGCGCCGAGCGTGCTGAGCAGCAGCCACTTCTCCCACAGCTCATCCATGATGTTATCGCTGAACAGGGTATCAACCTGACAGTCGCGCAGCGCGGCATCAACCCGTTGCAGCCGTTCATCATTATTGCCGTCCAGCGCGCCGTAAAAGATCTGATGCAGCGGTGTCATCTGGATGATTTCGCCCTGTTCGCCCAGCGTAGCGTTGATCTTGCACAGGCCGCCAATCACCTTATCTTCGCCGAAGCGCTGTTGCAGCGTCGCGATGTGCCGCATTCCGTTAAGAATCGGCATAATCAGCGTGTCCGGGCCGACCGCAGGTGCAATGTCCTCCATCATCTGTTCAAGGGCAAAGCTCTTCACCGTCACAATAATCAGATCATAGTGGCCCGTCAGGGTGCTGACCTGCGTCAGCTGCGGCTGTAACGTTTCGGTACCCTGCGGCGTCTGCAGCACCAGCCCGTTGTTTTGCAGCTGCTGATAACGGCGTTCACGCACCAGAAAAGTCACGTCCTGACCTGCCTGAGCCAGTCGTGCACCAAAGTATCCACCGGTCGCGCCGGCGCCTGCCATCAGAATCCGCATTCCACTCTCCCTTTGCTGAAAACCTTTACCTTAGAACGCCGCGAGCGTGCTTACCAGCGTTAGCCTCCGGCGTAGCGTTTCGGGGTGCGTGAAAAAACAGGCAGGGAAAGCATGAGCAGTGAGGCGAGAATGCAGAAAAATCAGATTTTCCCGGTCAGCAGGGCGAATTAGCGTGCGGCGTTAAAGCCGGGTGACGCCCAGCTCGGCAGCCTGCTGTTCCCACGCCAGCACGTCCTGATAATCGTCTCGCTGCACCGGGCTGAATCCACTGATGAGATTGTCGTCGCAGACGCTGCGAAAGGCGGGATCGTTTACCAGCTGATGCAGCGCTGTACGCAACGTCTCCAGCCGGGCGGCTGACGTTGAGGCGGCCGTGATCAGCGGCAATCCGGGTGCGGCGGGCGTCTCACCGATGATATGCAGGCCGCGCAGTTCATCCGGCGCATAGCGCGCCAGCAGCGCCCAGCTGACGCAGTCGACGGCCGCAATATCTGCCTGTGAATCACGCAGCGCCGCCAGCGACTGACGGTGTCCGCCACTTAGCAGTAGCTGTGAAAACGTCACGCCCTGGAGCGCCGCCACAAACCGCAGCGCGTTATAGCCGGAGTGCGAGTCCGGGCTGTTAGCCACGGCCCGCTGACCGTTGAAATCGGCCAGCGTCGCCTGTTTATTTCGCGCTACCAGCCAGCTGCGATAATGGCGCCCGCTACAGCCCGGTGCCTGATAGTGAAAGGTGCCAACCAGCTGAACCGCCGGTAACTGACTGACCAGCGGATAGCCGCAGGTCTGGCTCAGCAGCAACCGCGCATCCCGCCAGTGGGCCAGTAGATCGTCAGGCCAGACCGGCTGCGCCTCAGTGTCATGCTGCGCCAGCAGCGTAACCACAGCCTGCATCAATGCCCGCGTGGCAGGCGGATGGAGCGCATACATGGGCAAAGCGAGCAGATTATTCATGGGTTTTCTCCCCTGAGCGGCCCGGATGGGCATTGACGCTAACCGGTCTGGCCCAGAACTGACGCAGCCAGACCCGGTAGCCCGCCACCCGAAAACCGTGGTTGCGCTGATAGTAATGCTCGCGGTCGCGAAGATAGAGCGGGCGCAGGCCATACCAGGGAACGCCAGGCAGATCGTGATGCACTGAATGGTAGTTCAGATTCAGAAACAGTATGCGCCAGGGCCAGGCCGCTTCATTATTCACCGAACGTGCCAGCGGATCGTCCGCTGCACGATGCTCGTAAAAGGACCGTACCTTTGTCAGCGCCAGCGCCGGATAACTTACCGCCAGCAGATACCACAGCGGCGAAAACCCGAGCTCCGCCATCCAGTAAAACAGCAGAGCCAGCAGCGCGCCATGCAGCAGCCACATGCCTGTCGCAGAGCGATCGCCACGGCGCAATGCCTGCCACATCCCGCCAACAGCTGACCCGATATCCAGTAGCGGGCCGAGCAGCAACCGTCCCGGAAACGTGTTGCGCAGATGAATCAGCCGCTGCTGCCAGCGCGGCAACTGCGCCCAGCGTGCAGCGGAGAAATAGTAGGTTTCCGGGTCCTCATCTGGCTCGGTCAGGGTGTGATTGCGATGATGGGCCAGATGAGAGTCGCGATACAGACCATAGGGATACCAGACCGCCAGCGGCAGGGTGCCGAACAGCTGATTCACCCGCGGCCAGCGTGTGGGATGACCGTGGATCAGCTCATGCTGCAGTGACATATACCAGGTGGTGAAAACGATCAGCAGCAGGGTAGCGGGCAGTCGTCCCAGCGTCTGCCAGTTCAGCATCACCGGGAACCAGCCACCGTAAATCACGGCCATCAGCAGCCAGGTTGGCAGTTCGCTGCGCCAGAGCCAGCTGCGCGCGCGCTGTTTCAGCCAGACGCGCTGCTGTAAAGAGAGATAACCGTTGTGCATCGTTCACCTGACAGCAGAAGCGGGAGTCTGGAGAGTGAAAGAAAGCGCGGGCAAAGGCAAAGTGGATAATCTGCTTAGCTATGTCGAAATTCCTGAATATGGCGCTTAAAGATATTCACTATCAGTCGCCGCGTGGAGGGCGTAACCTTTCCTTATCAAAAATCGCCTATAGCCCACAGGCGCTTACCGCCTGTCAGGAGAAATACAGATGAAAAATATCGGCTTCTTATCCTTTGGTCACTGGACGCCTTCGTCGCAGTCCGCCACCCGCACCGCGCAGGATGTGTTACTGCAATCGATCGACTTAGCGGTCGCTGCTGAGGAGCTGGGCGCAGATGGCGCTTACTTCCGTGTCCACCATTTTGCCCGTCAGCTCAGCTCGCCGTTTCCGCTGCTGGCTGCCGTGGCAGCGCGGACCCGCAAAATTGAGATCGGTACCGGTGTTATTGACATGCGTTACGAAAACCCGCTTTACATGGTGGAAGATGCCAGCGCGGCAGACCTCATCTCCAACGGGCGTCTGCAGCTGGGCCTGAGCCGCGGTTCACCTGAGCAGGTGATCGATGGCTGGCGCTACTTTGGTTTTGAACCGAAAGCGGGTGAAAGCGATGCGGATATGGGCCGTCGTCACACCGAAGAGTTCCTGGACGTGCTGCGCGGCGAAGGGTTTGCAAAGCCGAATCCACAGCCAATGTTCCCGAACCCGCCGGGCCTGCTGCGACCAGAGCCGCTTTCGGAAGGGCTGCGTGATCGCATCTGGTGGGGCTCCGGTTCCAATGCCACCGCAGAATGGGCAGCAAAAATGGGCATGAACCTGCAAAGTTCAACCCTGAAAGATGATGAAACCGGCGAGCCGTTCCACATTCAGCAGGCGAAACAGATCCGCGCCTACCGCGAGGCCTGGAAAGCGGCGGGGCATCAGCGTGCGCCACGCGTTTCCGTCAGTCGCAGCATCTTTGCGCTGGTAAATGATATGGACCGCGCCTACTTTGGCCGCAGCGGTAACGATCAGGATTCCGTTGGTTTCCTGGATGAGAAAACACGCGCCATCTTTGGCCGCAGCTATGCCGCAGAGCCAGAAGTATTGATTAAGCAGCTGGCGCAGGATGAGGCGATTGCCGAAGCGGACACGCTGCTGTTGACCGTGCCTAATCAGCTTGGTGTCGCCTACAACGCCCATGTGATTGAGGCGATTCTGAAGTACGTCGCCCCGGAACTCGGCTGGCGTTAAGTCACTACCCGAGCGCCCGCGCAAGCCGGGCGCTCTGTTGTTTCTTCATAAACCTGTATTACCTGCCATTCATCTCTGCAATCGTTAACGCTATTTAATCATTTTCTCTTCTCGTATTTCTGCCATTTCTGTTTCGCATCAGTTCCGTCCATTCCTGCAACTACACCGGTTTAGCCAGCGAACGCGGCTAAATCTGGTCAGGCCGTTGTTCTGCCAGCATTGAATAAGACGGTTGTGCAACCGGTTGTGTCGGAATAGTCTGATGCAGGTCGGTGCCGCTTCGTTGATGATTCCGGGTAGTAACATCCGTTGCGCCATTGCTGGAAGCTGTTGAAATAAACCTTATTCAAAGGGATAAGCTATCAATCTTATAGGATGAGACAGGTGTGAGTTCCTGAAAATCCTCTATAGAGTAGCGATGAAAATACAAAAAGAGGTGTGACCATGAGCAATTCCATTGATGAAGATGCAAAAGATGCAAAGCCTATTGTTGAAGCCGATCGCGAAGCGCCTGAAAGCAAATGCCCTTTTCATGCAGGCAAGCCAGCGCAGCCAAATCAGGCGCCGGGTGGCGGAACAACTAACCGTGACTGGTGGCCTAACCAGCTCCGCGTTGACCTGCTGAACCAGCACTCATCCCGTTCGAATCCGCTTGATGCATCCTTCGACTACCGTAAAGAATTTGCCAGATTAGATTACTCTGCGCTGAAAGCTGACATTAAAGGGCTGCTCACCGAGTCACAGGCCTGGTGGCCCGCTGACTGGGGCAGCTATATCGGACTGTTTATTCGCATGGCCTGGCACAGCGCCGGAACCTATCGCTCCGTAGACGGACGCGGTGGTTCAGGCCGTGGTCAGCAACGTTTCGCCCCCTTAAACTCCTGGCCGGACAACGTCAGTCTGGATAAAGCGCGCCGCCTGCTGTGGCCGATTAAACAGAAATATGGCCAGAAAATCTCCTGGGCTGACCTCTACATCCTGGCGGGTAACGTTGCGCTGGAAAACTCCGGCTTCCGTACCTTCGGCTTTGGTGCCGGACGTGAAGATGTCTGGGAACCGGATATGGATGTGAACTGGGGCGAAGAAGCCGCCTGGCTGGAACACCGTCACCCGGAATCCCTGGCACAGTCGCCTCTGGGTGCCACCGAAATGGGTCTGATCTACGTCAACCCGGAAGGTCCGGAACACAGCGGCGATCCTGCCTCTGCGGCCCCGGCGATTCGCGCCACCTTTGGCAACATGGGCATGAACGACGAAGAGATCGTGGCACTGATTGCCGGTGGCCATACCCTGGGTAAAACCCACGGTGCCGCACCGGCCAGCCACGTGGGCGTCGATCCGGAAACCGCACCGATTGAAGCGCAGGGTCTGGGCTGGGTCAACAGCCACGGTACGGGCGTCGGCGCAGATGCGATTACCTCTGGCCTGGAAGTGATCTGGTCGCAGACACCGACCCAGTGGAGCAACTACTTCTTCGAGAACCTGTTCAAATATGAGTGGGTTCAGACGCGCAGCCCCGCGGGAGCCATCCAGTTTGTAGCGGCTGATGCGCCAGATATCATCCCGGATGCGTTTGATTCTACTAAGAAACACAAACCGACCATGCTGGTCACTGACCTGACGCTGCGTTTTGACCCGGAGTTTGAAAAAATTTCGCGTCGTTTCCACAACGATCCGCAGGCGTTCAACGAAGCCTTTGCCCGTGCGTGGTTTAAGCTGACCCACCGTGATATGGGGCCAAAAGCGCGCTACATCGGACCTGAAGTGCCACAGGAAGATCTGATCTGGCAGGATCCGCTGCCTGCACCGGTTTATCACCCAACCGTGGCCGATATCGCCCAGCTGAAAGAGAAGATTGCCGCATCCGGCCTCAGCGTCAGCGAGCTGGTTTCCGTTGCCTGGGCTTCGGCATCGACGTTCCGTGGTGGCGACAAGCGCGGTGGTGCCAACGGTGCCCGACTGGCGTTGCTGCCGCAGCGTGAGTGGGACGTCAATGCCGTCGCAGCACGTGTTCTGCCTGCGCTGGAAGCGATTCAGCGCGAAGCCCACAAGGCTTCACTGGCGGATGTCATCGTTCTGGCGGGTGTGGTTGGTGTTGAGCAGGCGGCGAAAGCGGCTGGCGTCTCGATCGACGTGCCCTTTACCCCGGGCCGTGTCGATGCGCGTCAGGATCAGACCGACATCGAGTCATTCGATCTGCTTAAACCGCGTGCGGATGGTTTCCGTAACTTCGGCACCGGCTTCGGCAAAACCACCACCGAAAGCCTGCTGATCGACAAGGCACAGCAGCTGACCCTGACCGTGCCAGAGTTGACGGTGCTGGTGGGCGGGATGCGTGCGCTTGGCACTAACTTCGATGGCAGCCAGCACGGTATCTTCACGCACAATGTGGGATCGCTGAACACGGACTTCTTCGTGAATCTGCTGGATATGCGTACCGAGTGGAAAGCGACTGATGGCAGCAATGAGAAATTCATCGGACGCGATCGCGTCAGTGGTGAAACACGTTTCACCGCTACCCGCGCCGATCTGGTGTTTGGTTCCAACGCGGTGTTACGCGCCTCGGCAGAAGTCTATGCCAGCAGCGATGCCCGTGAAAAATTCGTCAAAGACTTTGTCGCCGCCTGGACAAAAGTGATGAATCTGGATCGGTTTGATATCTGATTGCTGTTGATTATGTAAAAGCTGTCATTCGCTAATATTCAACTGCACCCTAAAAGTCGGTGATCCGACTGATTAAGGTGCAGTTTTTTTTGCCAGATTTCTTCTGGTTACTGGTCCTGTCGTCTGCGTATGGAAGCCGCGCCGCAATTTTTTCGTCAGATTTAGCCCAAATCTTTGCCTCCCCGGAAACAAAAAATGACTTATTCTGTTTCACCGTCATCACTGCTCACCGAGTGTAACAACGACAATATATGCCGTGCTCTCGCAGGTGATGCTGGCGGTGCAAACGGCTTTTATGCACTGGGTGTCCGAATAGCCTCTTGTCTACCTTTTCACCGGCCATGAAAGCGATGGGGAGCAACCTTATGCATCCCAGAATAACCTGACTCAGGAAGAATATCGGCTGATGGCTGAGAATCGTCTGTGCATGCACAAAAAAACGCATTGATTAGGGAGATGAGCGCTTCATGTTTAAAAGGGAGAAAAAGCCTGAGCATAGTTGATGAGATACTTGACGGACAAATCGCGGGGTAATATCGGTTTTGAGCCAATACCTGAACCAGGTCTGGCCGGAAAGGGAGACGCTGTTGTTTAGATGTCATGGGTAGCAACTGTTTCTGCCACATTGTTGGAAAAAACAACCTCCGGTTGACTTCTGAATATCACATTCAGTCGGTCAGTCAGTCAGTTATCAGAGCGAAAGTCGTAAACAGCCTGTAGTCAGAAAGTAAAACATTCCGCACCGCAATGGGGCAGTGGGGTTGTCTCTGGTGCAAATAACTGCATGTTCCGTTCACTTTCTGCCCCCCCGGTACCTCCTATCTGCCGCAATCCGTGGCTTTTCAACCGCACAGAGAAGTTGGCATCCTGTTTGCTAGGTTGTACATACAAGTCAGTACATGTCAGGTCTGCAAATTAATGACACGCAGGCGCCTTATGAAAAACACTCCGTAATGTGGCTGGAAACGAAATGATTTCATTTGAGAGCATAAGCAAATTTTACGCAGATGGTACGGTGGCTGTAGACAGACTGTCGTTCAGTGCGCCGACGGGACAAATTACTATGCTGGTCGGGCCTTCGGGTTGCGGCAAAACCACTTCACTGCGCATGATCAACCGGTTAACCGAGCCATCTACGGGTAATATTTTGCTGAACGGAGAGCCGACCGCAGGGATGGATCTGGTTAAACTGCGACGCAAAATAGGCTATGTGATCCAGAACGCCGGGTTGTTTCCGCACAAAACCGTACAGGATAACATTGCTGTCACGGCACTGCTCAACGGTGCGACACGCACGGCAGCGCGTAAAAAAGCCCTCGAATTGCTTGAAATGGTTGGGCTTTCGCTGATGATGGCGGAGCGCTATCCGTGGCAGTTGTCCGGTGGTCAGCAACAAAGGGTCGGCGTGGCGCGTGCGCTGGCATCGGACCCGGAATTTATGCTGATGGACGAACCTTTCAGCGCCGTCGATCCGGTGGTGCGCGAACAGTTACAGGATGAGTTTTTAAGATTACAACGTGAGATCGGCAAGACGATTATTATGGTCACGCACGATATTGATGAGGCGATGAAATTAGGCGACCAGGTTGCGGTTTTCCGCCCCGGTGGTCGTCTGGCGCAAATCGCGTCGCCGGTGAAATTACTTAATGAACCGGAGGATGCATTTGTCGCTGACTTTATTGGCCGTGATCGCGGATACCGTAAACTTTCGTTCGATATGATTCCTGATAATATCAGTCTGACGAAAGAACCTGTGATCTCACCGGGTATTTCTGTCAGCGAAGCCCGATCCCTTGCCGGAGAAAGTGCCTGGTTACTGGTGGTTGAAAATGAATGTCCGCTCGGCTGGTATGACGTGACACAAAATAAAACCACCGTGGACCCTAAGGATATTAATCTCGGCAGCACATTTGCGCCGAAAAATGGCACGCTGCGTCAGTTAATGGATTCGGTGTTAAGTTCTCCCTGTCAGCGCGGTATCGTGGTTGATGAGCAGCAGCGCTTTATAGGTACGGCAAATATCGAACAGGTGTTTTCACTTTCTCATTCCCGTGCTGTGAGGTAATGCCATGCGTTTTGACTGGTTATTTCAGCAGCGGGAAAATATAGTAACGCTGCTCGGCTGGCATGTTTACCTGTCTGTTATTCCGGTATTAATCGGGCTGGCACTGGCTATTCCGGTCGGGGGTATTTTGCACCGCTGTGGAAAATTTAAAGACGGCATTCTCAATGTATTAGGATTGCTCTATACCGTTCCTTCCCTGGCATTGTTCGTTTTATTACCCGGTCTGCTGGGCACGAAAATTCTGGATACCGTGAATGTCGTGGTGGCCCTGACACTTTATGCGTTTGCGCTGCTGATCCGTACCGTATGCGACGGGCTGGATTCTGTTCCACCTGAAACCCATCAGGCCGCTGTCGCCATGGGCTACCGGCCATTGCAGCGTTTCCTGAGCGTGGAATTACCGCTGGCTGTGCCGGTGATCGCCGCAGGTATGCGGGTGGTGGTGGTATCGAACGTCAGTATTGTGTCGATATCAGCACTGGTCGGCATGCCGCAGTTGGGGGCATTATTCACCCAGGGTTTCCAGCTACATTTTCTGACGCCAATTATTGCCGGTATTTTCCTGTGCATTGTGCTGGCGCTGCTGCTGGATAATCTGGTGCTGCGCACCGGCAATAAAATGACCACCTGGCAACCGAAAAGGAACGCGAAATGATTAACTGGTTGCTGGATCCCGGTCACTGGTTCAACGATGACGGCTTACTGGTGCTGATATTTCAGCATCTGATTTACAGCTTTGAAGCGTTGTTTATTGCAGTGATTATTGCTTTCCCGATTGGCTGTTATGTCGGTCATACCGGCAAAGGCGCGATGTTACTCATCGGCAGCGCCAATGCCATGCGCGCATTGCCTTCATTCGGATTGATCATTTTACTGGTAATTCTGTTCGGGCCGGTATTTGAATCAGACCTGGCTTTTATTGTGCCTTGTCTGATCGTGCTGATTATTCTGGCATTACCACCCATCATGATGGGGGTGTATTCCGGCATCAGGGCGATTAATCCGGCGATTATTGATGCCGCAATCGGCATGGGATATTCACCGCTGAAATTACTGCTGACGGTAGAAATACCTTGTGCGATGGCGCTGATATTATCCGGTGTCCGCAGTTCTGCGTTGCAAATTGTATCTACGGCTACGATTGCTGCGTATGTTTCGCTTGGGGGGTTAGGGCGGCTGATTATTGATGGCCGTGCGCAGAACGATTATCCGCAAATGGTTGCGGGTGCTTTTATGGTGGGGATATTAGCGTTACTGGTTGATGTGTTTTTCTCTTTTTTAATTCGTTTCATTGTTTCACCAGGATTACGGCAGCGTGAGCGTCGCCGTAAAAAAACCATTCCTTTATCGAATAACTGAATTAACGACTCACTCATTTCGGAGCCTGACAAAAATGAAATTGAAAAAACTACTCGCCGTTGCCCTGTTTTCTGCTGCTGTCGTGCACGCCCCTGCCGCTTTCTCCGCTGAAACGGGTGGCTCCATCATTATCGGTTCGGCGGACTTCCCGGAAAGCCAGCTGATTGCCACTATTTATCAGCAGGCGCTGGCGGCGAAAAACGTCAAGGTGCAAACCAAACTTAATATCGGCAGCCGTGAGGTATATATGCCTGCGCTGCTTGACGGCTCAATCAACCTGATCCCGGAATACAGCGGTGCCACGCTGAGTTATCTCGACGAAAAAACCCAGGCGCACTCTTCTGAAGATGTGGCAGCGGCGCTGGCGAAAGCGCTGCCTGAGAAAATCAAAATGCTGGATATTTCTGCAGCGCAGGACAGCGATGTGCTGGCAGTGACTGAAAAAACTGCCAAAAAATACAATTTGAAAGATATCAGTGACCTGGCGCCGGTGGCGAAAATGCTGGTACTGGGTGGCCCGGCAGAATGGAAAACCCGTCGTGAAGGGGTGAAAGGGCTGAACGAAGTCTACGGCCTGACCTTTAAGAATTTCAAAGTGCTTGACGTCGCGGGTCCGCTGACGCTGTCTGCACTGACCAACAATCAGATTCAGGTCGCGGACATGACCTCAACCGATCCGGCAATGAAAACGAAGAATCTGGTGGCACTGGAAGATTCCAGACACTTATTCCCGGCACAAAACATTGTGCCGCTGATTGCAAAAGACAAAGCCAGCGAGGTGGTTGAAACCACGCTGAACAATGTATCCAGACAACTGACCACCAGCGATTTAATCGTGATGAACGGCAAACTGGCGAATTTCGAAAGTGTGGATGCTGTGGCAAAAGAGTGGCTGACCGGGCACGGGCTGAATAAATGATGAGGCGCACTGTCATCTTAGGCACGGCGGAAACCTCCGTCCGTGACATCGCAGATATCGCTTACGGGGCGCCGGTGCTGCCGGACCCGTTAGCATCAGACGCCATGCTGATCGTGCACGAGAAAATCAGGCAGGCAATGGCTGACAATCACGTCATTTACGGCCTGACCACCGGCGTGGGCGACCTGGTCACTCAGCGCCTGTCGCCGGAGCAAATCTCCGACGTGCAGCTCAATATGCTGAAAAGCCATGCCTGCGGTACAGGGCCGGTTCTGGCGCAGCATGAAGTGCGGGCGATGATGGCGGTAATGATGAAATCCCTGTTGCAGGGGTTCAGCGGTGTCAGCCCGGCACTGGTGCAGACGATGGCCGACATGCTCAACAAGGGAGTGACGCCGTGGTCACCCGCCAAAGGGTCAGTCGGTTATCTGATTGCCACCGCTCATATCGGGCTGTCGGTGTTCGGCTATGGAAAATCGTTCTATCAGGGCGAACTGTTACCTGCGCGGGAAGCACTGGAACGGGCCGGAATTGCTGTACGCACTCCCGGCCCGCGTGAAGGCCATGCACTGGTCAGCGGCACGTATGAAATCACTGGACTGGGTTGTCTGGCGGCGGAAACCTTCCGCGAATTGCTGCCGGTAGCGGATGCCGCGGGCGGCATGAGCCTGGAGGTGCTGAAGGGGAACATCCGCGGGTATGACGCCCGCCTTCATGCGCTTCGCCCACACGACGGGCAGCAGGAAACCGCGCGGGTTTTGCGCAGTTTACTGCGTGACAGTGAGATCCTCGATAAATACCGTGATTTTCGCGTGCAGGACGCGCTGAGTCTGCGCTGCATTCCGCAAATGCACGGCGCGGCGCGGGATGTGCTGAGTTATTGCCTGAAAACGCTGACTACGGAAGTGAATTCTGTCACGGATAATCCGGTGTTTATGGTCGAAGACGGCGAGCTGAATGTACTTCCGGGCGGCAACGGACACGGTGCGCCGGTGGCGCTGTGTCTGGATGCGCTGGCGATTGCCATTGTGCAACTCAGTACGGGTTCGCAGGCCCGTTCTGACCGCCTGACGAACAGCCATCTCAGCGGGTTGCCGGCTTTTCTGGTGGCCAATGGCGGGGCGCATTCAGGGATGATGATCCCGCCGTATGCTGCGGCCGCGCTGGCAGGGGAAAACCGTGCGCTGGCGGCACCGGCCAGCGTGCATACCGTTTCCACCTGTGCCGGACAGGAAGATCACATTTCCATGGGCGTGACGGCGGCACGCAATGCTATTGATGCCGTTGAAAATGCCATTGATATCGTGGCGATAGAAATCCTGTGTGCCACACAGGCGGTGGAATTCCACCGGCCACTGCGCGCGTCGGCGGGCACAGAAACCGTGCTGTCTCTGGTGCGTGAGCAGGTGGCCTTCCGGCAGAGTGACGAGGAAATGTATCCGGATATGCTGGCCATCCGCCAGCTCATCAAACAGGGCGATATCTTGCGCGCGCTGACACCTTTGATTTTCGCAGACACCGTTGGGGGAGAAACCGCATGAATGTATCAAAGACATCCCGGCCGCTGGAAGGGATCAAAGTGCTCGACCTTTCCCGCGTGCTGGCCGGGCCTTACTGCGCGTCGTTGCTCAATGATCTGGGTGCGGAAGTGATCAAAATTGAAATGCCGGGTAAAGGCGACGATTCCCGTGATTTCACCCCGCATGTTAATGGCGAAAGCACCTATTTCATGCTGCTTAATCACGGCAAAAAAAGCCTGACGCTGAACCTCAAATCACCGCAAGGCCGGGCCGTGCTGGAGCAACTGATCGAAAGCGTGGATGTGCTGGTGGAAAATTTTCGTCCCGGTGTGACCACCCGCCTGGGCATTGATTATGACGCCGTAAAGAAGATCAATCCCAGGCTGGTGTATGCGAGTATTTCCGGTTTTGGTCAGCAGGGACCGCTGGCGCATAAAGCTGCTTACGATCATGTGATCCAGGCGATGGGCGGCATTATGCAGGTCACCGGCTGGGCGAACGGCGAACCGACTCGGGTGGGGGATGCGATTGGTGATGTGGTGTCGGGTCTGTACTGTTCGTGGGGTATTCTGGCGGCATTGCTGCAACGGGGCATTACCGGACTCGGGCAACATGTGGATGTCGCGATGCTTGATGCGATGGTGTCGATGCAAATGGTTTCGCTGACACAGCTGCTGGGCGGTATGCCGCTGGCCGGGCGACTGGGTAATGCACATCCGATCAGCGCCCCCATGGACAGCTACCGTGCGGCAGACGGCTATCTGGTGCTTGCCGTCGCCAATGACAGCCTGTTCCGCCGTCTGGCGCAGGCCATTGGCAAACCGGAAGTCGTGCAGGATGCACGCTTTGCGACGGATCCGCAGCGCCTGAAACATCAGTACGAATTACGGGTGCTGATTGAAGAGTGGTTGCATGACAAAACGGTGGACGGGGCGCTCGCCCTGCTCGATGCCAGTGGTATTCCCGCCGCACCGGTCTGGGGACTGGATGAACTGCTGCAAAGCCCGCATGCCGCGGAACGTGGATTACTGCATCAGGTGAGGCATCCGGTCGCTGGTGAAATCAGTATCTTACCGCAGCCGGTGAAGCTGAGCGGTATGATCCAGCAACCCGATTTAATGCCGCCACAGCTTGGCGAGCACACCCGTGCCATTCTCAGTGCGCAACTGGGGCTGTCTTCACAGGAGATGGACACACTTGCGCAACAGGGCGTTATTTAACCGGAGACAGATAATATGGAACTAACGCAGGTTGCTGTCATTGGCGCGGGTACGATGGGCGCGCGGATCGCTGCGGTATTTGCCGCCAGCGGCTTTAAGGTGGCACTTTATTCACGTACTGAAAACTCACTGCACAAGGCTGCAAACGTAATCGACAGTATCAACGCCGGGCTGACGGCGTCGGTCACGTTTACGACGTCCATGGCGGAATGTCTGAAAGGCGCGAAGATTGTTTCGGAGAATATCGCTGAGGTGCTGGCGCTCAAGCAGCAGATTTTCAAGGAGATTGAAAAACATGTCAGCGACGACTGTCTGCTGACCACCAACACCTCCAGCGTCCCGGTCAGCCAGATTGCCAGCGTACTGGCGGTGCCGTCGCGCTTTATCGGCCTGCACTGGTTTAATCCGGCGGATGTGATGCCGATGGTGGAAATTGTCTGCGGACCGCAAACCCATGAAAATACGCGTCAGCAGGTCGATGCGCTTTGTCAGCAACTGGGTAAACAGACGGTGACCATTCATAAAGAAGCGCCGGGTTTTATCGTCAACCGGCTGCAATACGCCATGCTACGTGAGGCGTTGCACCTGGTCACAGCCGGAATTGCCAGCATCGAAGACGTGGACTTCGCTGTACAAAGTACGCTTGCCCCGCGCTGGTCGGCAATGGGGCCGCTGAAGCTGATGGATTTTGCCGGACTGGACACGGTGAAAAATGTCGCCGCGATATTACTGCCTGCCTTATCGCGCGACGAGGCGCTGCCGCCGTGGTTGCTGGCGAAAATTGGGCAGGGCAATCTGGGCACCAAAACCGGCGCCGGGTTTTATCCGTGGACGGCGCAGGCTATTGAAGAAGGTCTCGCGCACCGTAACGCCACAATCCTTGCCATCAGCGGGAGGCAAAAATCATGAGCGAACTTATCCGCTGTGAACGTCATCAGGGCGTGGCGCATATCATTCTTAACCGGCCGGAAAAACTTAACGCCCTGAGTGCAGAAATGCTGACGCAATTGCTGGAGAAAATGCGCGAACTGGACGGTGATAAACAGATCCGCGCGATGGTGATTTCCGGATCCGCGCGTGCGTTTGCTGCGGGTGCCGATACCGGCACGCTGGCCACCGCCTCAGCGATAGCCCTTTACACCAGTGGTTTCAGTGAAAAGTGGGATCAGATTGCTGCCATTGAAACGCCCGTTGTCGCGGCGTTATCCGGTTATGCACTGGGCGGCGGGCTGGAACTGGCGTTGCTGTGCGATATCGTGATTGCCGATGACACGGCCATTATCGGGCTGCCGGAAACGCACATCGGGATTATCCCCGGCGCGGGAGGGACGCAGCGACTGGTTAAATCGGTGGGGAAATCACTGGCGATGGAAATCATCCTTGCCGGGCGAAAAATCACCGCCACAGAAGCGCTGGCGGCCGGACTGATCAGCCGTATCACCCCGCCGGAAACATTAACGGAACAGGCGTTAAAGATTGCGCAGAATATTTCCCGTGCCGCACCACTCGCCGTTAAGATGGCCAAAAAAGCCGTGCTTGCGAGTTTCGATATGGGCTTAACGGCGGGCATCAGTTACGAACGTTCGTTGTCGGCCCTGATTGCGGCCAGTGACGACCGCAGCGAAGGCATGCGTGCACTGGCGGCGAAAGAACTGGCGGCGTTTACCGGCCAATAACGTCCGGTAAAATACGCCAGCCGCCGTGCGACATACAAGGCAGGAATAATGTCATCAAACCGATCACTATCAGAAGTCATTGCGGACGCCGGAGACGAGCCTTCTCCGCTGTATAAGCAGGTGAAACAGGGGATCATTAATCAGATCCTGCACGGACACTGGCAACCGCATCAGCGCGTGCCGTCAGAAAGTGAACTGGTCGCCGAACTCGGGCTTAGCCGCATGACCATAAACCGGGCATTGCGCGAGTTAACCACGGAGGGCTATCTGCTGCGTTTGCAGGGCGTCGGCACCTTTGTCAATGAAATGAAAGCATTCACGCCGATGCTGGAAGTGAATAACATTTCTGACGAAATTAAGAGCCGCGGGCACTTTCATACCTCCCGCGTATTGCAGCTGGGTAAGCAAATTGCCGGTGACAGCATGGCGATGAACTTTATGCTGCTGCCCGGCGTGGTGTTGTTTCATTCGGTGATTGTGCATTACGAAAATGACATTCCGGTGCAACTGGAAGACCGGCTAGTGAATCCGGACATCGCACCGTTGTATTTACACCAGGATTTCACTAAAACGACGCCTTTCGCCTATCTGACCCAGCTGGCACCGCTGACGGCGGGCGAACATACCATTGAAGCGGTGATGGCCAGCAACGACGAACAGCGCCTGCTGAATATTCATCAGACCGAGCCGTGCCTGCAAACCCTGCGCCGCACCTGGCATCATGAAAAAGTGGTGACCTGCGCCCGGCTGTTGTATCCGGGCGGGCGCTACAAAATGTTCGGCAGCTTTAAGAAATAAACTGAACAGAAGCAGGCAAAGATTCAGGAGGACTGTGGCTTGTGACTTCGACGGTAAACTCTGTAGTTAACGGGTCATTAACGACTCAGGATTTTACTGATGAAATTGCTGCTTACGATGCTTAGAACCGCTGGGGCCGTTTATGTCTGAACCCCGCGGCCTGCCTGATAAAGATGAAGTACTGGAATGGAACGTGATTGAATAGCGGCGCGAGTTTGGAGGGTTCCGTCTGCCAGCCATTTTCTGCCATGTGCATAACATGCCGTTATGGCAGGGTTTATGAGCGTCCCTGGCGAAAAGATCTTTTTTAACTCCGTCTATCCGTTTTAGTGATAGTCGGCAACGATACCATCACGTTGCTGTCGGGTGTAAACCAGGGAAACATCGTGACAGGCCCCTAAGCCGAGGCGGAATTCTTTACCATTGATACGATAGTTGAGATACCGGAGATGTGAACCGCCTGGATTGACTAAAAGGGTCAGGCCATGAGAATCGGATACTTTGAATGGTTTAGTGGATGGTTTTAAGCTGCGGATTTTAGTGTCATGAAGAGACATAGGATGGTCACTTCATAATCGAACTGAAATGACCCCAAATCAGACCACTAATCTTTCCCGATGCGAGGGGGAAATGAAAATGCATCTGGAAGACTTTTCACACTAACTTGTTGAATCTGTATCGTATAAAATTCGTGAAGATGCATGAAAATATAAATTTGGCTCCTCTGACTGGACTCGAACCAGTGACATACGGATTAACAGTCCGCCGTTCTACCGACTGAACTACAGAGGAATTGTTTGAACGGGGCGCATAGTAACGGCCACGCCGGATCATGTCAAAGCTCTTTTTCATAAATTCGTGCGACTGCTGAAATAGTCGCCACAATGGCGATTTACGTCATAGAAGAAGGGTCTGCACTACGGCTTCACGCGGCAAAAGCGGCACGTAAATCTGAGGTGTTTATGAGGTGTTCTGACGCGGTAAAGCGCTTGTCAGAAGGCATTGTGCGTGATTTAACCGGATAGTTTTTTATGGCCGTCACAAAGTTCCGATTCTGGCTTTGTCAGCAGCAGAAACGAAACGTAGATTCCATTTCAACCCTGAACTGAATATCCGGAGTTGAAATGAATAAAGTCAGAATCGGCATGATTGGCAGCGGCTATATCGGGCGCTGCCACGCGATAGCCTATGCCCAGGCCCCCACCGTATTTGCGCTGAAAGGCGAAATCGTGCGGGAGATGCTGGCCGAAGTGAATCCTGAGCTGGCGGCGCGTCAGGCGGCAACCTTTGGTTTTTCTCGCTCTACCGGCGACTGGCGCGCGCTGGTCAGCGATCCGGCGATTGATGTGGTAGATATCTGCGCACCCAACTTCCTGCACAAAGAGATGGCGCTGGAGGCGATACGCCATGGCAAGCACGTCTATTCAGAAAAGCCGCTGTCGCTGAGCGTGGCGGATGCGCAGGAGATGGTGGCGGCCGCCGAAGCGGCAGGGGTGAAAACGCTGGTCGGCTTTAACTACATGAAAAACCCGACCAGCCAGCTGGCAAAAGAGATCATTGCCAGAGGCGAGATTGGTGACGTGGTGCATTTCTACGGCACCCATAACGAAGATTATCTCGCCAGACCGGAAACGCCGCTCGACTGGCACTGCCAGAAAGCGCTGGCAGGGCTCGGCGCGCTGGGCGATCTGGCGGCGCACATCGTGAATATGGCGCACTACCTGGTCGGGGATATTACCGAGGTCAGCGGCGACATGATGACGGTCATCACCTCACGGCCCGACCCGAAAGAACCTGCGCGACTGTTACCGGTAGAAAACGAAGATCAGGCCAGCGCGCTGCTGCGCTTCCGCAATGGCGCACACGGCGTGATTGAAACCTCGCGTATCGCCTGTGGCGCAAAAATGGGCCTGACCTATGTTGTCACCGGCACAAAAGGCACGCTGCGCTACACCCAGGAGCGCATGGCGGAACTGGAGCTTTATCTGCATGACGAACCTGCCGGGCGACAGGGATTTAAAACCATCCTGACCGGACCGGCCCATCCTGACTACGCGAACTTCTGCGTTTCAGCCGGACACGGCATCGGGTTTAACGATCAGAAAACGGTGGAGATCCGCGACCTGATCAACGGTATCGCGGCGGGCGATCGCATGTGGCCCGATTTTGCCGAGGGATTGCAGGTGCAGAGGGTGCTGGAAGCGATTGCCCACTCCGCAGAGCAGCGCCGCTGGGTCGAGGTGTAAGGCAGAATCTGAGAAAGAGAAGATATAGCGAGTGGCAGACTACGGAGTTGAGTGAACAGGCGCGAAGGGCGGGAGTGTCCCGCCCGTATCCAGTCAGATCAGACCGCTTTTTTCCCACCACAGTTTATCCAGCGCATAGAAGCGGTCGCGCTGGCTCTCGGGCTGGCTGAGGTCGCGCTTCCAGGGCTTCGCCAGAATGTAGTGCAGGTTCTTCACCTCATCCCCCTGCCACAGACCGCTGTGCTGGAATGGCAGCGTTTTTAACGCATTGTAGATATACGAGAGCGGTTTCCAGCGATCGGCAAAGACTTCATTCAGCAGATCCTGCTCGGAGAAAGGATAAGCGCTGAGATCGTCAATCGCCGCAATCCGTTTTTCCAGTACATCGAACATCGCACTGTCGGGCTTAAGCACCAGAAAACCGCCGTTCAGGTAGTAGTCAACGCTCTCCGGAGCCTGCTCACCGCGTGCCTGCCAGGTGTAGTGGCACTGCTCGGGCTGCCATTCTGGCGGATAAGAGGCAATCTGGTTCGGATTACAGCGGCAGGCGTGACAGGCCGCCAGCGGATTATCGCCCAGATCCAGGGTAAACAGCTCGTCCATGTTCTGCAGCACCAGCATATCGGCATCCAGGAACACCACACGCTCATAATCGGTGAGCTGCCAGGCACGCAGCTTGGTCCAGACCTCGCCAAACTGCGCCGAGGCGTAATGCTGATCGAGATCGTCGCGCGGATAGAGTGGTTCAACCGGTTTAATCACACAGCCCTCATCCTGCAGACTCTGACAGTCAGCGTCTGAAATGGCTGGCGTGGTCATCACCATCAGTGGCCACTGGCTCTGGCTCTCCTGCAGCGAACGGTGCAGCGCTTTCACGCCCACCAGATAATCGGGTTGTGTTAACAGCGTTACCCAGGCAAACATAGCTTTCCTCAATCAGTCAAAAAGTGGCGTGATGTAGTCGTTCCCCAGTCGGCCCTGCGGGTCGAGCTGGCTGCGCAGGGCGCGGAAGGCGTCCCACTGCGGATAGATCTCACGCCAGTTGTAGCGTTCTTCGTCGTAATACTTGCCCCAGTGCGGGCGTCCGCCCTCTTCGGCGAGCAGTTTTTCCACTTCGGTCAGGAAGTGCAGCCCTTCCTGGGACAGCGAGCCATCGTCGGCGTAATAGACCACAAAGCCGAAAAAGCAGGTCGGCTGGCCAGCAGCCGGGCTGAGCCAGGCCGACGAGGCGCCGGTACAGCGCAGAATAATCGGGTAGTGCATGTGCGGACGATTCTCCGCATACCACTGCTTAATCCGGCGGATGATGGCCGGGGTTTTTGCCAGCGGCACGCCGATTTCCACATTGATCTGGGGCACCGCAATGCCGCGACAGAAGAGCTGGTAGATGTCACCGGTAACATCGGTGAAGTCGCGAAAACGGGTGACGGTACGGAATTGTTTTCCGCCTTTGCCCTGAATCTGCGTGTCGCGGTGCATATGCGCCAGCGTCTGGTCGATGGTGTCGTTGAGGCTGTCATCAACGTCACCCTCATGCTCGACCACCTGGCGACCCTGCGCTTCATAGCGCTGACGCTCTTCATCGCTCGCCTCATGGGCGTTCCAGACGTGCATCAGGTTGTCGTCAACAAACCACCAGGCCTTGCTCAGCGGATAGTCGTTGTTCCACTGCAGCAGATCCTCTTCCAGCGTATCGGCAGAGACAGCATTTTTGTGGCAGGTAAAGATCTTAAACGGCTGGGTGCGCAGGGTAACGGCAGTGACAATGCCCAGCGCCCCCAGCGAGACCTGCGCCGCCGGAAAGTCAGCGTCGCCGCGGACAAATTCCCGCACGCTGCCATCGGCCAGCACCATCCGTATGGCCAGCGCTTCATCGGCAATGGAACTCTGCTGCAAACCCTGACCGTGCGTACCGGTCGCCATCGCGCCTGCCAGCGTCTGAATCGCAATCACACCCGGCGATGACGCCAGCATCCGGTTCATGTCGGTCAGGCTGCGATAAACCTGCTCAAGCGGGGTGGCACCACCAAAGGTCACGCTCTGCTCATCACTGGCGAGCTGACCGCTCAGTGCGCTGAGATCGAGCAGTACATCGTTATCGGCGACATGCAGCATCCGGCCGGGCGACAGCTTGCTGCCGATCACCCGGATTTTGCCGTGTGATTCGCTGATCAGTTTCTGTAGTTCTGCTTCGCTGGCGGGACGCTGAACCTGATGATGAGTGCCAATTTGCGCATTCTGCGCCCAGTTCCACAGCGCATCATCATTGGGTTCAACATGGGTCTGGCGAAGCGGATAGAGGCGTGCGTCTCTGCTCACAACAGCATTCCTTATAATCGCATTTTAATGACAAGTTTAACTAAGCGTAGACTATTGCTAAGCGGAGCCGGGGCGGCGGACATTTATTTGCGGACATAGCGTAACGTTGCAGTGACAGCGAGCTGACGATTGCGGCGGATACTCTCGGCTTCGCTGTTGTCAGGACTGAACAGGGCGTTGAAGGTGTAGCGGTTTGAGACGTGATGCACGCAGATACTGCTGATCAGGCGATGGACATCGATGGTCTGCACATCACCAGTAAATACCCCCTGTTGCTGACCGCGCGCCAGGATGTCATCCAGCAGATCCAGTGCGCTGCGGTTCAGCGCTTTAATCTGCGGCGACTGGGTGATGTAGCGACCGCGCAGCAGGTTTTCACTGCAGACCAGCCGGATAAAATCGGGATGCTCGACGTGATAGTCAAAACTGGCTTCCACCAGTCGGGTCATGGCCAGTTCCGGCGCCATCGCCGCCAGATTCAGGCCGGTTTCATGCTGACGTATCTGCTGATAAACCTGCTCAAGTACGGCGATATAAAGCTGTTCTTTAGTGCCAAAGTGATAGACCACCATGCGTTTCGTGGTTTGCGCATGCTCAGCAATCTGCTCCAGCCTGGCACCCTGCATACCAAATTCAGCGAAGGTTTTCAGTGCGCCTGCAATAATGCGTTTCTTCAGCCCTTCAGGGTCATTTTTACGTTTTGTGAGTTCTGACATGGTGCTCAATAAGGTGATTCTGACCGGGGAATGTTAGCACAGTGTTGAGAGGCTGCGCGCAACCCCGGGCGCGGCAAATGCGGCAACCTGGCACACTCCGGACGATTGCAGGTATAATCCCGGGCATTATTTCACAGGTTCAGAGACGACAATGACAAAACTCACCTTGCAAGAGCAGATGCTGAAAGCGGGATTAGTATCCAGCAAGAAGATGGACAAGGTTCAGCGGACCGCCAAGAAATCCCGGGTTCAGGCGCGCGAAGCCAGAGCAGCAGTGGAAGATAACAAAAAAGCGCAGCTTGAGCGGGATAAGCAGCTGAACGAGCAGCAGAAGCTGGCTGTGCTGTCGAAAGAGTATAAAGCGCAGGTCAAGCAGCTGATCGAAATGAACAAAATTGCCGTGGAGAGGGGCAATATCAGCTTCAACTTCACCGACAATAATCTGATCAAAAAGATTATGGTGGATAAGCCGACGCAGGCTCAGCTGATCAATGGCCGTCTCGCCATTGCCCGCCTGGCGGCTGACGCGAATGGTGAAAGCCAGTACGCCATCATCCCGGCCAGCGTGGCGGATAAAATTGCCCAGCGTGATGCCAGCGCCATCGTCTTAAACAGCGCATTAAGCGAAGAAGCTCAGGACGAAGATGATCCTTATGCTGATTTCAAAGTGCCAGATGATCTGATGTGGTAATGGCGCGTTGATGCAGTCAGAAGGGGCTGGCGGCAGAGAGCTGCACTGTCTCGCCGCTGACAGGATGCAAAAACGTTAATCCACTGGCGTGCAACATCAGCCTCTCTGCCTGCTCAGCACCCGGCAGTAACAACCCGCCGTAAAGATCACAGCCCAGAATCGGATGCCCCAGATGCTGACAGTGAATGCGCAGCTGGTGGGTGCGTCCGGTTTCTGGTGTCAGCTCAACCCGCGTAACCGGCAACGCCTTTCCCTCTTTACCCTGATAATCAATGCGTTCGATGACCCGATAGCGTGAGCGCGCCGGCTTGCCCTGAATAGCGCATATCACCATGCGGGGAAACAGCGCCGGATCTTTGGCTATTGCGGCATCAATCACACCTTCATCATCGGCAAGGTGTCCGCACAGCAGTGCCTGATAGGTTTTGCTCACCGTGCGCTGGCTGAACTGCTGACAGAGGGCGGCATTAATCGCTTTGGTTCGTGCCACCACCATCAGCCCGGAGGTGCCAAAATCGAGCCGATGAACCAGCGTGCAGCCGGGAAAACGCGTTACCAGCCGATGATGCACGGAGTCGAGATTTTGCAGATTTTTGCCTGACAGGCTCAGCAGCCCGCTGGGTTTGTTGATCACCAGCAGATGATCGTCCTGAAACAGGAGAGTAATCTCATCAAAGCAGGGTGGGGCGATAAACGTATCGATAATGGCAGACATCGGGCAACCGGCAGCAGAATGGCAGGGGATCATAACCGATTGCCGGTTCACTGACGACGCCGGACTTCACCCTTATTCTTCCGTAACCGTTTCGCCACTTTGTGTGGGAAGCGAATGGCTGGCCTGATGCGTGCCGAATCCACCATGGGCAGCAAAAACTGAGCAAACCGTTGCGGCTAACAACGTGAGAAGAACAGAGAGTTTCATAGGTGCATCCGTCGCTGATAAGGCCAGCCAGTCTGGCAGGATGGACGGCAGAGACAAACAGAACAATCCGGAAAAAAACATTAAGTGTATTCTATCAGAAGGTTGCGAGATTCTTAGTGATTTATTCGGGCA
This sequence comes from Pantoea sp. 22096, assembly GCF_052045955.1. Lineage (NCBI taxonomy): Bacteria > Pseudomonadati > Pseudomonadota > Gammaproteobacteria > Enterobacterales > Erwiniaceae > Pantoea > Pantoea sp. 22096. Next base: position 553,184 of record NZ_JBQEPW010000001.1, read on the forward strand.
GGTCCTGCTTTTACGACTACAGTCTCTGGTGAGGTTGTCATCAATTCGTACTAATGGAGGATTTTCTGTGTTAATTCAAATCGACGAGAAAGGCCACGTCATTATTGGCGAAGCGGCACTAAGCCTTGCCCTGGGTGAGAAAGAAATCAGTATCGCATCACTCTTTACTCAGCTGGGTTTTATGGCGAAATCTGAAAGCAACCCCGATCGGCTGACGCAAATCTCCGAAGCCAGGCGCTGGCTGAGTAGTTTTAAGTCACCGTCGGTTGCCCAACAGCAGGTGCCGTACCTGCAGACCCTTGCAGCCCTGAACGAAGAACTGAAGCAGCATTAACTGAACTGACGCCAGTGGACGTAGTCCGGCTCCGGCCGGAAAACGACGAAGCGGACGACCTCATCGGTTGCGCGAAGCGTATACCGGCCGGAGAAACTGTCATGGACGATACTTCTCCTGCCACCGCGATTTGATACCCATCTTTAAGAAGGCTTTCCTGAAGCCACAACCCTGCCGGCCCTGAAACAATAACTGACCCGGACGAATACGCTCCCGCGCCGGCTTTTTTCTGTGATTACTGTGATGCCTTGTCTGTGGCCAATTCATACTTCAGCCAGCCTCATTAAATCAGGCTGGCTGTATTAGCATGACGCTTAAGTCAAAGCGGCGCTGTGTATCAGAAGTTTTCCCAGCTGGATTCGGCTGATGCTTTAACCGGCATCGCGGGCACTAAACGCGGCGCCAGGGCATGTGCAGTCCGGCTGGGGGCACTTTGCCCGTCTGATAAGCGGAATACCGCCACCGTTTTTTCCAGCTCGTCTGCCTGCGCTTCCAGGGAACTGGCTGCGGCAGAAGACTCTTCAACCAGCGCGGCGTTCTGCTGCGTGGTGGTATCCATTTCGGACATTGCTGTCGCAATCTGGGAAATACCGCGATTCTGCTCGTCGGATGCGGCAGCAATCTCGCCCATGATGTCTTTGACCTGGCTGACCGAGCGGACGATATCATCCATCGTGCTTCCGGCGCGTTCCACAAACTCCGAACCATCATGAACCCGGTCAAGTGACTCGCGAATCAGCGTTTCAATCTCTTTGGCAGCCAGCGAACTGCGCTGGGCCAGATTTCTGACTTCACCGGCCACCACCGCAAACCCACGACCCTGTTCACCGGCGCGAGCCGCTTCAACCGCGGCATTTAATGCCAGTATATTGGTCTGGAAGGAGATGCTGTTGATGACGTGAATGATTTCACCAATTTTGCCTGAACTCTGGCTTATGTTGTTCATGGTGACGATAACATCACGGATAATCTCGCCACCGCGTCCGGCATTCACCGACGCATCTGTCGCCAGCTGGCTCGCATGGTGAGCATTTTCCGCATTCTGTTTCACCGTGGATGAGAGCTCTTCCATACTGGCCGCCGTCTGAACCACTGCCGCAGACTGTTGTTCGGTGCGGGATGACAGATCGGTATTACCTGCTGCAATCTCTGCCGAGGCACGCGCTACGCTGCTGACGCCATCGCGCACATTGGTAATGATGTTCTGCAGGCTGAGGTTCATCGCATCGACGGCCTGCATCAGTTGGCCCAGCTCATCACCCCGGGTGGTGTTCAGTGAGGTCGTTAAATCACCGCTGGCAATACGCTGCGCTGCATTCAGGGTCTCTTTCAATGGCAGCGTAATGTTGCGTGTAATCCGCCAGGCAATCAGCAGGCTCAGGACGACACAAATCAGCGCAGCAAAGGCGATGCGCCACTCTGCCTGTTTGATAAATTCAGCAGACAGCCGGGACTGGAAGGCAAAAGTATCAGAAACTGCCGCATTGAGCCGCTCTGCAGCTGTGGTCAGGTCCGCAGATTCGCTTTTTTCTTTCTCTGAAGCATCAACATAACGCGTCAATGCCTGACGTTGCTGCGTAAGGATAGTGATGACATTTTGCGTGACGGCATTGATCGCTGGCTGATTAAAACTGTCCAGTTGTTCACTCAGCGTATTGATGGCGGTGTACTCCTCAATAACCGCATCTCTGCTGGCCGCTGTTGGCTTATCGAGAAACGCTTTTTCGATATTCGCGGCATCAAACAGCGCGGCGGCCAGTTTCATGACCGGCAGCGCGGCGTCGGGTGCCATAGCCATATCAAGTAATTCAGACTGATGAGCAAGACTGATTAGCATGTCCGGTTTAATGGCAGCAAAGGCGACAGAGGTCACCTCCGCAGATGCCACGAACTTCTGGCGCTGATTTTGATAATCATTAAGTAACTGGCCCATCAGCGTAATTTTTTGCTGACCTTCATCATCCCACTTAAATCCACTCAGTCGTTGATAAAGGGTATCCAGCTCCTTAAGAGCCTGAACGTTCTTCGCGGCAAATTCAGGATTTTTGGTGTACTGGTAAAGCGTGCGATTAAGACGTGCTTTGCTTAACGTATTCACCATTTCCACGGTTGTCGTGCGGCGTGCAGAGTTGTCTTTAATACTGCGGAAACAGTCAAAAGCGATAAAGGTTATGGCGAGAGACGCCGCGATGACGACGATAAAACCGACGCCAAGTTTTTTCCCGATTTTAATACTGGAAATGCGTTGAGCAAGGCCCATGAGGTTCACCTTTATTGAGGTTCAAAAGCAGACAAAAGAAATTCAAATAATTCAATCCTGATCTTTTTATCGTCAGCTTCTGACAATACTTTAAGGCTATTTATTATTTATTCAGTAATCTTATTAATTAGAACTCCATTGTTTTGCGATGTAATTATCTGTCTGTTAAGTGATATATTTTTTATTTAAATGATTGATTAATATGGATAGTTAAAGGGGTTGCGTTGCGGGAAAGAGTCTTTACACTACCTGAATAAATATTTATTGATTTTGATCAATTAAATGAATGATGAAAATTAGCCTGAAAACATTCCAGCGATTTTAAAGATAAACTTATCAATAAAACGACATTTTAGAGGTTGTTCTGCCGTTAACGAACCGCTGCGGAAACTACTATTATTTCGCCAGCGCCCGGAGACCTCTGCCCCCTGTTCTTGCCCTGCAACATCTCATTTCCTGATCAAAAAGCGGAGAAACCTCTTCATTGCCATATTCCGGCTAAATAATCCCGGTTTTAGCATTTGTGATCGCCGTCGGTCTTCACTAAGAATGACAACAGAACGTGACGAGGATGATAAAAGCACTGAAGCCCGCAGCTTCGCTGGCTTCCGGTGCGGACAACAGATCGCGATAACTTTTCCCTCTGGGGGGAACATTTTAATTATCAGGAGAAAGGTTCCAGTGAAATATATAAAAGGAATGCCCCTTTTTGCCCTCGCGCTCAGTGCGCACGCCAGTTTTGCAGCCGAACCGTCAGTGCCTGCTGAAAGCAGCTTACATGTCAAAGCCGATCCGGCGCTGAAAAGCCTGATACCCGCGGATATCCTTAAGCGTGGCTATATTGTGGCGGGTACTAACCCGAATACGCCGCCCACCACCTTCTATAAAGAAGACAACAAAACGCTGGCGGGTCGTGAAATCGACATCATGAATGCGGTCGGTGAGCGTCTGGGCATCACCGTTCAGTGGCGCGACACCGGCGGCTTCGACAATATTATTCCTGGCCTGAAGACCGGACGTTACGACGTGGCGCTGTCAAACATCAATGCCACGCCGACCCGCCTGAAACAGATCGACTTTGTCGGTTACTACAATGCCAGCCTGCTGGGCATTATTTCCCGCAAAGACGCTAATATCGCCCCCTTTAAATCCCTCAGCGATGTGTGTGGCAAAGAGGTGGGCGCTGGCTCCGGTACGACTCAGGTGACGCGGCTGGAAGAGTCCAGCAAAGCCTGTGAAGCCGCCGGTAAACAACCGATCAAGGTAGCGATATTCCCGGATCGTCCGGCGGGCGTGCAGGCTGTAGTCAGCGGTCGCGTTCCCTTGTTCCTCGGTCCTTATGAAGGACTGCTGTGGCAGACCAAAGTGATCAAACCGCTGACCATGAGCGGTGAAATCACCGTGAATGATGCACCGGTCTCGGTCGCGTTCCCGAAAGACTCGCCGCTGGAGCCAGCCGTACAGGCGGCACTGAATTCGTTAATCAAAGATGGCAGCTACCGGAAAATCCTCGATAACTGGGGAATCGGTTTTGGTGCCGTGACCGAAGCCCGACGCAACGAAGAGATCTTTAAATGAGAGAAACTCCGGACCACACCGACGACCTGAAAATCGTCGGTAAACGCTACTATGGTCGCTGGCTGAGTGCGCTGGTGGTGCTGTTATGCGTGGTGGCGATGGCGCATTCGATGATTAACAATCCGCGCTTTGAATGGCAGGTGATTGCAGAGAACTTCACTGCGCCCTCTATTCTGCAGGGTGTGTTAATGACGCTGCAGCTCACGGCCATCTCGGTGGTGCTGGGATTCGCTTTTGGCACGGTGCTGGCGCTGATGCGCCTCTCTTCTAACCCGGTGCTGGTGGCGGTGAGCTGGGCTTACACCTGGTTTTTCCGTGGTGTGCCGATGCTGGTGCAGCTGTTTCTCTGGTACAACATCGCCGCGCTCTATCCCCGCATCGCGCTGTCGATCCCGGGATTAGGCGAACTCTGGAGCGCGCAGTCTAATGCGCTGGTGAGTCCATTTAGTGCGGCGGTGATCGCGCTGGTGATGCATCAGTCTGCCTATGCTGCAGAAATTGTACGCGCTGGTATCCAGAGCGTGGGTAATGGACAGATAGAAGCGGCCCGCGCCCTGGGATATCGCCCGGCGCAGATTTTCCGTCACACCGTTTTACCGCAGGCGATGCGCGCCATTATGCCGCCAGCGGGCAATGAGATTATCGGCCAGCTGAAAACCACCGCAGTGGTGTCGGTGATTTCTCTGCAGGATGTGCTGTTTTCGGCGCAGATTATTTATCAGCGCACCTATGAAGTAATCCCGCTGCTGCTGGTCGCAACCTTGTGGTATCTGCTGATGACCTCCGTGCTCTCTGTCGGCCAGTACTATGTCGAGCGCTACTTTGGTCGCGGTGTGGCGCGGCGAGAAAAGCGCAGCCTGCTGTCATCGTTACCGCGCTTTTCGCTGCCGAAAACGCAAAGGAGCGTGAGCAATGGCTGAAGCAATCGCGCTACGCAAAGTCACCAAGCGCTTCTCCGGCGTCACCATTCTCGACGAGGTTAATCTCGATATTCCTGCCGGATCGGTGACCGTAATTCTGGGGCCATCGGGTTCCGGTAAATCCACGCTGCTGCGCTGTATTAATCATCTTGAAAAACTGGATGGCGGCACGATCCGCATCGGCGGCCAGATGGTGGGATACCGGCAAAAAGGCCAGGCGCTGCACGAACTCAGCAGCAGTGCCATTGCCCGCCAGCGGGCGGAAATTGGCATGGTGTTTCAGCAGTTCAACCTGTTTCCGCACCGCACCGTGCTGCAGAACATTACGGATGCACCGATGCGGGTAAAAAAGCAGAGCCGTCATCAGGCCACGACCAAAGCGCTGGCGCTGCTGAAGCAGGTGGGGCTGTCTGGCCGCGAAGATGAGTGGCCGCAGAACCTCTCTGGTGGTCAGCAGCAGCGTGTGGCCATTGCCCGCGCGCTGGCGATGGATCCCGGCGTCATGCTGTTTGATGAACCGACCTCGGCACTTGACCCGGAGCTGGTAGGGGAAGTGCTGCAGGTGATTAAGCAACTGGCGCACTCCGGTATCACCATGGTGGTGGTCACGCATGAGATTGGCTTTGCCCGCGAGGTTGCCGACAACATCGTATTTATGGAGAGCGGCAGAATTGTCGCAGCGGGTCCGACGCAGCAGGTCCTCGACGATCCGGACAACGGACGTGTCAGAAACTTTATTGCAACGGTGCTTTGAGCACCGTTTCTTTTTTGGTAATCAGGAATCAGCATGACCCAGAAACCGGTAATGCACAGCGCCCACTGGGGCGCTTTTCACGTCCAGCACAGGGACGATCAACTGCTGATTGAGCCGTTCCACCGCGATCCCGATCCCAGCCCGCTATTGCAAAACTTCCGTCATGCACTCAATCATCCGGCGCGTGTCGCGCAGCCGATGATACGGCGTGGCTGGCTGGAAAACGGGCCAGGCCCGGATCAGCGTCGTGGTGCTGATGAGTATGTCGCGGTCAGCTGGGAAGAGGCCAGTCAGCGGGTGGCGCAGGAACTCAAGCGGGTTGGTGAAGCATACGGCCCGGAAGGCATCTTTGGCGGATCGTACGGCTGGTCAAGCGCAGGCCGTTTTCATCATGCGCAAAGCCAGGTGCACCGATTTCTGAACACCACGCTGGGCGGTTATGTCCGTTCGGTCAACAGCTACAGTTCCGGCGCGGCATCTGTCCTGCTGCCACACATTGTCGGTGACATGAACGAGATCGCCCGACGCGGCGTGAGCTGGGAGGAGATCGCCGCGCACAGCGAGGTGGTGCTGGCGTTTGGCGGCCTGGCGCTGAAAAATGCGCAGGTGGCCAGCGGCGGCCTGAGCGAACACACCGAGCGCGGTTTTATGCAGCGAGCGGCACAGCGCGGTACCCGGTTTATCTCAGTGAGCCCGCTGAAAAGCGATCTGCCTGAAGAGGCGCAGGGCGAGTGGCTGGCGCTGCGGCCCGGCACGGATGCGGCGTTTATGCTGGGTCTGCTGGCGGTGCTGATTGCGGAAGCGTTAACCGACGAGGCGTTTCTGGCGCGCTACTGTGTCGGCTGGCCGCAGATGGTCGCTTACATTCGCGGTGAAGAGGATGGCATAGTCCGTGACGCGCACTGGGCGGCTGAAATCTGCGGCGTCAGCAGCGATCTGATCGGTCAGTTTGCACGGCAGTTGCACGGTAAGCGCGTACTGGTGACCGTGGCTCATGCTTTGCAGCGTGCCGAGCATGGCGAACAGCCGGTGTGGCTCGGCCTGGTGCTGGCGGCGGCGCTCGGACAGCCAGGGCTGCCCGGCGGTGGATATACGTATGCACTGGGCGCGCTGGGCCATTATGGCAAGCATCATAATCTGGTCAGCTTTCCGGCCCTGCCGCAGGGTAAAAATGGCATTGACCGCTTTATTCCGGTGGCGCGTATCGCCGACATGCTGCTCAATCCCGGCACAAAGTTTGACTATAATGGCCGCCAGCTGACCTATCCCCATATCCGTCTGGCTTACTGGGCGGGAGGTAATCCGTTTCACCATCACCAGGATCTGGCCCGGCTGCGTCAGGCTTTCTGCCAGCTGGATACGCTGATCGTGCATGAAAGCGCCTGGACCGCCACGGCGCGTCATGCGGATATCGTCCTGCCCGCCACCATGACGCTGGAGCGCGAGGATATCGGCGGTGCGCCAACCGATCGCCATTTAATCGCCATGCAGCCGGTGGCGGCGCCTTACGCCGAAGCCCGGGATGATTACACGATTTTTCGTGACCTGGCCCGGCGGCTGGGCAGGGAAGCGGCATTCAGCGAAGGGCGTGATGCGCGTGGCTGGCTGCAGCATCTTTACGGCCAGCTGCAGGAAAAACTGGCCACTCATCAGGTGCAGGCACCTGATTTCAGTCAGTTCTGGCAGGAGGGCGTGCTGGAGCTGCCGCAGTTAAAGGATGGTGGCCGGATGATCAGGGCGTTTCGCGCCGACCCCGACGCCGCGCCACTGCCGACGCCAGGCGGAAAAATTGAAATTTTCTCCGCCACTATCGCCAGCTTTGGCTATGAAAATTGTCCCGGCCATCCGGTATGGCGTGAACCGCAGCAAACACCCAGCGCTGACTATCCGTTCTGGCTGATTGCCAATCAGCCCGCGACGCGTCTGCACAGCCAGCTCGATTTTGGTGATTACAGCCAGCGCAGCAAGCGGGACGGACGCGAAGTCTGTAGCCTGAACCGGGACGATGCGGCAGCACAGGCGATCGCGGATGGCGACATCATCGAACTCTTTAACGCGCGCGGCCATGTGCTCGCCAGCGCGCGTCTCACGGATACCATCATGCCTGGCGTAGTTCAGCTGCCAACCGGTGCCTGGTACGATCCGGTCGAGCCCACTGCCGCCCGTCCGTTATGCCGCCACGGTAATCCCAATGTGCTGACCATGGATATCGGCACGTCGTCGCTGACGCAGGGCTGCAGCGGCCAGATTACGGTAGTGCAGGTGCGGAAATTTGCCGGTGAGGTTACGCCGGTTCAGGCCTTCGTTCCGCCGCGCTAAGCCACTATCGGGTCAGCGCCCCGGTCAGCCTCTGCAACTCTGCCATGGAATGCAGCGCAGTGGCAGCAAGCAGTTCTGGCGACGCGTCACCCAGCGTCTGACGAAGCTTACTGCTGACATTCACGCCCTCCGCCAGCGATTGCTGGCGCGTACGGCGCTGATGCAGCGTTGTGCCATCCGCGAGCGTCAGCGTGACGACGTGAAAGCGCAGCGCGGGATTGATCGCATCGGGCGGCGCACTCTCATCCGATGTCCGTCGCACACGGGCGGCCAGCGGCATAACCTGATGATTGAGATCGCCTTCCGCAAAATCCTGCAGGCGCAAATCGCCATAAATCAGCATGGCGGCAATCACATATTCCAGGCTGAAGCGCGCTTCAATACCGTTAACCGGCACCCGTATCGAGGCGGCGATGTCACCGCCTGGCGGGAAGCCGACGGTGATATCAACAATCTGGCTCAGCAGCGCATCCAGCGGTTTACCCGCAGCCAGCCACTGCTGGCGCAGGCTGCGGGCCGCTTCTGCCGCACTATGCGTACCGGCGCAGGTCGGGAAGGGTTTGAATTCCAGTCCCGGCGTGCTGATCCGCCACGGGCTGCCCCAGTTTTCCAGCAATTTCTCCGGCTGAGCCTGGTCCGCGCTGCTGGCGGCAACAAAGGCTTCAATGACCCCTTGCTGGCGGCCATCGATTCCGGCCAGGGTCAGCTGAGCCGCGGTCACGGCCCGTTCGGCGGCAAAGCCTGCGTGCAGCGGTTTTACCGCCGAACCAAACTGAGCGCGTAAACCGCTGGCCTGGGTCGCCGCAATACCCAGCAGGGTGGCCGTGGCATCACTCTCCATCCCCAGCAGACGCGCCAGCGCCGCAGCTGCCGCAATGGTCCCCAGCGTCGCCGTGTTGTGGTAGCCCAGTGCGTAGTGTTGCTGGCTGATCGCCAGCCCCAGACGACCGGCCATCTCTATCCCCGTGACGTAAGCATCCAGAAACGGCTCCAGGCTTCTGGGCTGAACCCGTTGCCAGGCGAAAAGTGCAGGCAGGATCACGACGCTGGGATGACCGCGAAAATCGGCATGAAAGTCGTCGTAGTCCAGCGCATGTCCCGCATAGCCCAGCAGCAGCGCCTGTGAACGCACGCTGCCGTCGCTGTAAAGGGTGCGCAGAGCCGGTAAACCGCTATCCGGTACGGTGCCCTGCAGCACCGGCCAGCTCACCGCCATAAAATCCCGGATGCCTTCGCGCGCATGCTCACGTGCCGGAGCATCCGGCTGGCTGTACAGGATCGCTTCAGCCAGCGCGGCAGTCAGGGTCATTGTGGCTGCTCCGGAGAAAGGAGTGCCGCCCGTGCCAGGTCGGCCAGATAGCGCGCCGTTGGCAGCAGCACCTCATCATTAATGCGAAAAGCAGGGTGATGCAGCGCATAGGGTTCACCGGTGCCCACCATCATAAAGGCACCGGGCAACTGTTGCTGATAGAAGGCAAAATCTTCACCAATCGGACTCGCCTCGACCACGCGTGCTTCCAATCCGCTGCTTTCCGCCTGCTGCAAAGCAAAGTCCGCCCAGTGCGCATTATTTACTACCGAGGGTGGCCCGGCGTGCCAGGTAAAGCTCACCTGCGCATCAAAGGCTGACGCGATGCCCGCCACAATTGCCCGGAAGCGCTGCTCAAGACGCTGGCGGGTGGATGATGAAAACGAGCGCACCGTGCCCTCCAGCCAGGCGCTGTCCGGAATGACGTTCCAGGTGCTGCCGCTGTGGATCTGGGTGATAGAGACCACCGCGTTATCGGCAGAAGGGGCATTGCGGCTGATCAGCGTCTGCGCCGCCGAGACAATCTGTGCCGCGATGACAATCGGATCGTTGCCCTGATCGGGTCTGGCGGCATGGCTGCCGATACCGGTAATCGCAATTTCAAAACGGTCGACGGCGGCAGTGAGCGGCCCGGCTCTGGAACCGATGACGCCAGCAGGCAGTGAAGGATCGTTGTGAATACCGAAAATCGCCAGCGCGTCAGTTAATGCGCCGCTGGCAATCACCTCCGGCGCGCCCTGGCCGGTCTCTTCTGCGGCCTGAAACAGAATCCGTACCCGGCCTGGCAGGTTCGCTTCCTGCTGCTTTAACAGGATCGCCGCGCCCATTGCCGCTGCGCTGTGAAAATCATGACCGCAGGCGTGCATCACGCCCGGACGCTGCGAGCGAAAGCTGACGCCAGACTGCTCTTCAATCGGCAGCGCGTCGATATCGGCCCGCAGTACAATCAGCGGCCCCGCTGACGCCCCAATCTCCGCCACCAGGCCGGTTTTCAGCGGCAGATCGAGAATGCGTATCTGATGCTGTTCCAGCTGATCGCGCAGTCGGCGCGTAGTCTCAAACTCCTGATTCGACAGCTCCGGGAACTGATGCAGTTCGTGACGGAAGGCGATCAGCGGTTCGCCTAATGTCGAGGGGATAGTGATGCTCATTGTGGGTTTCCTTGTGCTGCTGTCTGGCGTCTCAGCCAGGCATCGTGTGCCACCGGGTCCAGTGCTTTCTTCATATAGAGGGTGATATGACCCTTGCCGAGGTCGCGGGTATGCATTGGCTGGAAGCCGCGCTTCAGGTACATCGCCTGCAGCCAGGGGTGACGGGTGGCCGTTCCCAGCGAGACCGCAGGAGCACGCAGCTGACCGATCAGAATCGCCTGTTCGACCCTTTCCAGCACCTGACGACCAAACTGCTGGCCGGGATAGTCAGGGTGCGCGCCGAACCAGCCAATATGCGGCAGACCAAACGGGCCGGGCAGCGGCCCCCAGGGATAGCGGATGGTCACTGACGAGACCATCTTCTCGTCAGCATAGAGCGCATACACCCCGTGGCTCTGCAGATGGCGCAGAGCCATAGCGCGGTCTGCGGTAGCGGCATCAAACTTAATGCCCAGCGCTTTCACCGGCGCATAGGCCGCATGCATCAGCGCCAGATAAACATCTGTTTCATCTTCTCTGACCTGACGAAAATCGAGTTGCATATTCTTTCCCGGAACACTGCCTGATAAGCAGTTAATTAATTCAGCCAGAGGGGCAGGTTAACAGTAAAAAGCCGGGTCGCTATATGTGAAAAATAACTATCCTCATGCAGATTTGTGAATAAAGAATGGCCGGTTTTCAATTGCTTAAATTGCTGGTTGTCGTAGTATTTAAAAAAGAAATAACGCTGCTCTTTCGTTAATAAATAAATGTAATTAAAGCCTTTTTGGCATAATTCTTATAATCAGGATGCCGCTGTGTTAGCGATTACTTCTCCGCGAGCCTATGCACATGAGGCGGGCCTGCGTGCACGCGTCGGTGAGTTTATTAAACCCTACGCCAGCCATATCCGGATATTGACCTCGCCGCACGCGTGGCAGGCGGTTAATCCGGAATTAAGCCAGAGTCTTGAGGCATCGGGCATTCACTGGCAGCTGGATTATTTAGCGGGTGAATGTACTGAAGAGGCGATTGCCCGCGTAAAACAGCAAACCGAACAGCAGGGCGCAGAGTTACTGCTGGCGATTGGCGGTGGACGGGTGCTGGATGCCGCCAAAGCCGCCGCCAGCCAGTTACCGGCACTTACGCTGATTAACTTTGCTACTCAGGCAGCGACCTGTGCCGCCTGGTCACCGATTGCCATCATCTATAACGAAGCGGGCGGGCATCTGCGCAGCCAGCCTCTGGGCAAAATGCCGGAACTGTTGCTGGTAGACAGTGAGGTCATTGCCCGAAGCGACGTGCGCTTTCTGAAAGCGGGTATTGTGGATGCGCTGGCAAAATATTACGAATTCCGCCCTTACCAGCGGCATAACCCCAACGATCTGGCGCTGGATTTAAAGGTGATGACCGCGCGGCAGGCGGCAGATGTGTTTCAGCAATATGGTGAGGCCGCGCTAGCCGCCTGCCAGCAGCAGCGGGTCACACCCGAACTGGTCAAAGTCATCGATGCCAGTATCGTGCTGGCCGGGCTGGCGAACAGCGTGCGCGACGCGCTGCCGACGCCGGGGCTGGCGCATGCCATCCATAATCGTCTGACCCACCAGCCGGAACTCCATCACTGGCTTCATGGCGAAAAAGTGGGCTTCAGCCTGCTGGTGCAGTCGCTGATTGAGCATGACGGGGAACCGGATGCAGAACTGCTGGCGCTGCTGCGCTATTACGGCATGCCATTAAAGCTTCCCGCGTTGCCGGGTGATCGTGATACCGCGCTGCGTAACATTGCGCAGCAGATTACATTTCCCAAAGCCTGTGCAGATCGCCTGCCATTTAACGTCTCTGCCAGCGCGCTGGAACAGGCCCTGCTGGCGACCGACACCCTTTTCTAAGCGCGCTGCGGCTCGCTTTTTCATCTTTCAGACCAGGAATCGTTTATGAACTCTGCAACTTCATCACGTCGCCTGCGGCTTGGGCTGTTTGTTCAACCCGTGGGTCAGCATGTCAGCGGCTGGCGTCTGACCGAACAGTTGGGCGATCCCACCGATATTGACTGGCTGATCGCCCTGGCGAAAAAAGCTGAAGCGGGTAAGTTCGATCTTTTCTTTGTTGGCGATGCCTTGGCAACCAGCATGTATCGTCTGCCGTCCACCATGGCCCGTCTTGAACCTCTGACGATGCTGGCGGCGCTGGCAGTCAATACCCGGCGCATTGGCCTGGCCGCGACGGCCTCCACCACCTTCAGCGATCCCTTTACGCTGGCGCGCAGCTTCTCATCACTGGATCACATCAGCCGGGGCCGTGCCGCGTGGAATGTGGTGACCTCGTTTTCCGCAGACGTTGCAAGAAACTTCAGCCGCAGTGATATGCCCGATCATGCTTCACGCTACGCCCGAGCGCGTGAGTTCCTCGAGGTGGCCTGTAAACTGTGGGCGGGGTGGGAAGAGGGCGCCGTGCAGCCGGATAAAGCGACCGGAAACTATTTTGTTGATGAGAAAATCCAGCCGATTAATCATCAGGGCGAACATTTTCAGGTGCAGGGTCCACTGAATATCACCCGCTCGCCGCAGGGCCGTCCGGTGATTATCGAAGCGGGTTCTTCGGCGGATGGTCAGAAGCTGGCGGCGGAGACGGCGGAAGTGATCTTTACCGCCTCTGCCAGTCTGGAGGAGGCGCAATCTTTCTATCGCGCGCAGAAGGCGCAGGTGGTGGCCGCCGGGCGCAACCCGGATCAGGTGGTGATCATGCCTGGCGTCATGCCGATTATCGGCCGCACGCGCGAAGACGCTAAGGCGCTGTGGAAAGAGCTGAATACGCTGGTGGATATTGAGAATGGGCTGCGTCAGCTCTCACTGCGGTTCAGCATGGATCTCAGTCAGTATCCGCTGGATGGCCCGGTGCCGGAGGTGCCGCTGGGCGAAGGGAACCAGAGCCGCGTTAAGCTGATGACCGATATGGCAAAACGCGAAAACCTGACGCTGCGCGAACTGGCCGCCGTCGCCGCCGGTTCACGCGGGCACCGCGTGATTGTCGGTACGGCTGAAGATATCGCCGATGATTTCCAGCTGTGGCTGGAGCAGGGCGGTGCGGATGGCTTCAACATCATGCCCGCCATCATGCCGGAACAGCTCGATCTGTTTGTGGAACTGGTGATCCCGGAACTGCGCCGTCGCGGGCTGTTTCGTGAGGAGTATGAGTTTGCCACGCTGCGTGAAAATCTGGGGCTGGACGTGATCTAAGAGCTTGGTTCACTCTCATCGCGTGGAATGTTGTCGCCTGTACCGCACGGAGTCTGCCAGAAGATGGCGTGCGGTTAGTTTAACCAGCACGAAATCTTTATCGTGCCTCACGCTTTACTAAAACCATTTTGCAAATCACTGCCTGCCCGATATAACAGACATTCACTCTACTGACCGCGAGCTCACTGAATGTCAGACTACAGATTCTATTCCAGAGGCAAACACACCGTTGCATTGAAAAGATCAGACGTAAACCGGGCTTCAGATCTAACAGAGCAGGGGTATAAAAAAGAGTTTGAGGAAGTGCGTGCATCAGATGAAACAGAGGCGCTGGCACGCTTCGCGGATATCCGCAGGAACCAGCGTATCGACCAGCACAACTTTCTGGCGGACGCAGCGACCATGCCGCTGATTGGTGTGTTAACCGCGGTGGTTGCTTTTGTTTTCTGGCGTAATAAATCGATAAAATAAGCCAGCTACAATTCAGACATATTCACGTATGACTCTTTTCATTAACCCTTTTAAAAGGATAGTCAGCTGCACAGGAGTCACCGCCCTCGTTGCTGAAAAACAAAAAAGCCCGTGATATTCATCGCGGGCTTTTTGATATCTCTGGCAGGCCATTCAGAACTGATACGAAACGCTGACGTTCACATTACGTGGCTCACCGTATACGTAACTGTTCATATAGCTGTAATACTCGCGGTCGAAGAGGTTATCGACGTTGGCCTGCACCGCGACCTGTTTATTCACCTGATAGCGGGCAAACAACGACGCCAGGGGATAACTGCCCTGATAAACCCGTACGCTGTCGCCGCTGGCATTAGTGACATCTTTAAATACCCGGTTCTGCCAGTTGATGCCGCCGCCGACAGTCAGGTCGGGGATTGCGGCCAGTTGATAATGGGTAAAAAGCTTAAATGAGGTTTGTGGCTGATAGCTGTTAAAGCGGCCACTCTGGTCACGTGCCACATAGCGGGTTGCGCCAAAGGTAAGTTGCAGATTATCAGTCAGCGCACCATTCAGTTCGAACTCAGCACCTTTACTCACAGCACCTTTGGCTGCAACATAGGCCTGCTCACTGCCGCTCAGGTAGACACCATCAAGCGCCTGACCGACGTTATCCTGCTCAATGCGGAAAATCGCCACGCTGGCCGTCAGCAGTCCGTCGTTCCAGGCCGATTTCAGACCGGTTTCGTAGTTTTTTCCGGTGACAGGCGAGAGATAACTGCCATGAGTATCACGATAGGTCTGCGGCAGGAAAATGGCGGTGTAACTGCCATAGGCGGACCAGGTGTCATCGATGTCATAGACCAGCCCGGCGTAAGGCGTGGTGTTGTTTTTGGTCATCTCTCCGCTGCTGCCGTTCGTGCTCCACTGGGTATAGCGTGCGCCAACGATCAGTGACAGCGGATCGGCCAGCGAAAGACGTGCAGCACTGTACACCGATTTCTGACGAACCGTGTCATCATCGTTGAGATACCAGCCCTGCCACTCAGGCTCCGCGACGTTACCGCTCCAGTGATTATTGAAAATACCCATATCAGCAGTGGCGATCTCACGAGCCTCTGCATCGCTGAAACCATCCTGACTGTAAGCGGCATTATGCTGCCGACTGTAGTTCGCACCCGCCATTAACAGGTGCTGACGGCCCAGTAAGTCAAACGGGCCGCTGGCGAAACCATCAATGGAATCCATTTTACGCTTGCCGCGATCCATGCTGCCGTAGCCGGTGGTGCCTTCACCGCTCTCTTGGTCGGGATTGCCCATCACATAGAGAAGCTTATCGCTGAAGGTGTTTTCGGCGTGCGTGCCGTTGACATGAATATTCCAGCCGTTGTCAAAGTTATGCTCGATGTCCGCAAAGACTTTGCGCGAGTTAGTGTTGTAACGTGTCCAGTTGGCTGACGAATTCAGGCTGCGATCGTAATGTGTGGTGGCGTTGTTGCTGTAAAACATCGGCAGGCCACCCCAGGTCGGATTGCCGGTATTGTTATCTTCATAGTCGTAACCCAGTGACAGCATGGTCTTCTCAGAGAGATCGGCATCCATCACACCGTAGATAAACTTTTGGGTTTTCTGATAGCGGTCCAGCCAGCTCTGCTGATCGGTATAGCCGGTTACCACGCGGCCACGCAGGCTGCCGTCGCCGTTCAGCGGAGAGGAGAGATCCGCCACATACCGCTGTTTATTCCAGCTGCCATAGCTGGCGCTCAGCGTACCGGTGGCGGTTTTGCTGTCGGCATGTTTACGCACCATGTTGATAGAGGCTGACGGGCTGCCCGCGCCGGTCATCAGCCCGGTTGCCCCACGCACGATCTCAATGCGGTCATAGATGGCAGTGTCAGACGCCGCATCGCCGTAATTCCAGTTATCGTTGACCGACGTCGGAATGCCATCGAAGGTGAAGTTACTGACCTTAAAGCCGCGTGAATAGTACTCGGAGCGTTCACTGTCGATCAGATTGGTGGAGATACCGGTGGCATTGGTCAGCACATCGCTAACGGATTGCAGATCCTGATCCTGCATCCGCTGCTGCGTCACCACGCTAAGGGATTGCGGCACATCGCGTGGTGTCAGCATTAGTTTAGTGCCCGCGCGGGTGGTCTGGACTGCGTAATTCTGCTTATCACTTTCACTGTTATCGGCGGGGGCCGCGCTGACTACCATATCCTGCGATGTTTCCGCAGCCGCCAGAGCGGGGTTGAGAAGGGCATGCACCGTCAGTGCCAGTAATGAAACGCTGAAAACGTTTTTGAAATCTGATTCCCTGCCACTACGAGCCATAAATTTTCCATTAAATGTTGGTATTGCGTTAAGTCATTACGCTTTGATCGTTATATTTCTCAGCCCATCACAGAAAGAGAGAAGCTGAATTAGTTGTGAGAATGCCAATGATAATCATTTGCTTTATAAATTCCCTGTGAGATTCAATTGAAGATGTAACATTATATTAATTTCAAATAAATCAGATAAATAAGCGCGATAAAAGCCTCATACTTGCTGGCGTTTACATTATTCTGGTGCTGAAAAATGGCGAATTGACCCTAATAAAAAGCGAAAGTTGAAGGTTTATGTCGTGAGAACGCACTGGAGCGCTACAGGAATCTGAGCCGTAGTTTGCTTAGCGACTGTTAATGAGTATGATTCGCATTCTTTATTCTGGCCGATCAGAATGGCCCGGCACCCTTTATTCCCTGATGGAGTTCTGCATGAAATCGTTAAGCCCGCGCAAAGCCGCTGTTGCCATGGCTGCCGCCGCTGCCATTAGCCTGACAGCGTGTCAGGCACCTGCTAAAAAAGTTGATGCGCCTGCTGCAGAAGCCTCTAAACCAGTCGACAGCGCGGTAACTCAGCGCGCCCTGGGGGATGGTCTGTATGAAATGGCTTATTCTCCTGCAGCAAAAGCGTTATTTGTTGCCAGTGCGCAGGCGTTTAAGGATGTGAACGGCGGCATGATCTACCGTCTTGATCCCGCCACACTAACTACTCAGGGTGAAACACATACCGACATGAAAAATTTCGGCACCGCTATCGATGAAGCGGGTGAGGTCTTCTACACCACCAACTCGCTGGATGGCGCAATCTCCAGAGTGGATGCGAAGAGTGGCAAATTGCTGCAGCGTCTGGTCTTCCCGGGCAAAATCAGTAAAGAGGGCTATCCGGCAGGTGCACGTGAAGTGTTATGGCATGGCAACGAACTCTATGTGGGCCGCGTGGCTGAACCAGGCTATATCTCGGTAGTCGACACCAAAACCTTTACGCTTAAAACCGAAATTAAGAATGCCGGTAAATGGGTGACGGGTATCATCTACTCACCGCTGACTGATCGCATCTATGCTGCTAATGGCTCGGGTGAAATTCTGGTGATTAATCCGCGCAGCCATAAAATCGAGAAGCGCTGGACGCCAGGCGATGGCAAAGCATATCTGTTCCTGAACATGGCAGAAGATCCTGAAACCGGTCGCCTGTTCGTGACCGACGATTCCAAAGGCAAAGCCACGCTGATCTTTGATGAGCGCACCGGCAAGGTAATCAAACGCATTGAAGGTGATGCGATGGGCATTAAGTTCAACGCTAAGCGCAATGAGCTTTACATCAGCCAGCGCGAATCGAAGAGAGTACTGCAACTGGATGCCACCACCTATGCGGTGAAAAATAGCTGGTCGTTCGAAAAAAATCCCAACAGCCTGCTGATAGGTCCGGATAACAATACCCTGTTTGTCACCCTTAAAGCGGAATTTAACAAAGATTCCTCCACTAAAGGCACTGACGAGATTGCTCGTATCGTGTTGCCATAAGCACGCGCCAGGCGTTACCTCTTAGCGTTTAGCCGCTAACCTTCTTAAAGCCCACTCAGTGAAGCCTGAGTGGGCTTTCGTCTGACCGCCATGAGATCACCACAACCCGCAGCAAATCAGATACAGCTCGCGAATGTGTGCAGATCTTGTGCGGTTTTCACTGACATAACTGAATACTTCTCTCGCATTTCATTTAAGACCCATGATTTTGACATGCCGCGACATCACACTCGGTTATCGCTTTACACCTATATAGCATCTGACCTATATTGATAAGGAGATCTCGTGTGGATGATTAAAACGACAGAGCGGTTTGATCGCTGGTTTACGTTGCTTAATGACAGCGATCGCGCCTGCGTGCTGGCTGCATTGATGGTGCTGCGGGAAAAGGGGCCGGGATTAAGCCGACCCTATGCGGATACGATTAAAGGTTCCGCTTATATCAACATGAAAGAGTTACGTATCCAGAGCCGCGGCGACCCAATAAGGGCTTTCTTTGCTTTTGACCCGAACCACACGGCAATTGTGCTGTGTGCCGGTAATAAGGCGGGCAATGAAAAGCGATTTTATCGGGAGATGCTTCCGGTTGCCGATCGGGAATTCACACACTGGCTAAAAAGCTTTAACCATAAGGAGTAACGTGATGGGCAGAACGCTGGAACAGCTTATTGCGGATGAAAAACCGGAAGTCGTTGCCGACGCACAGGCTATGGCGACCGAAATCCTGCTCAACATTCACCTTGCCGAGCTGCGTGAGAAAGTGCAGAAAACGCAAGTGGAAATGGCGCAGGCGCTGGGCATCACACAGCCGACCGTGGCGGGCATGGAAAAGCCGGGGCGTGACCTGAAGCTTTCCACGCTCAAACGCTACGTCGATGCGGCAGGGGGGAAACTGCGGCTGGTGGTAGAGTTGCCGGATGGTTCCCACTACGGGTTCGTGGTGTAAGCCTCTGGCGTGAAAACCACGTCGCCGTGATTAAAAACATCAATGCAAAAAGCCCGCTCAGGTTTCCCTGAGCGGGCTTTTCTAATTCTGGCTCCTCTGACTGGACTCGAACCAGTGACATACGGATTAACAGTCCGCCGTTCTACCGACTGAACTACAGAGGAATCGCTTGAACGGGGCGAATATTAACGGCGCTGATCCCGCTTGTCAAAGCCCTGTTTACTGAATTGCGTTCAGATGCTCGTAAAAGCAGCGGATTGGCGGTTTTTACGTAAATCTGCTGGCTTTTCAAACTGCCAACAGGATCTCACTTTGCGGGCATTTCTCGGCAGATGTTAGAGGCATGTCAAAGTTTTGTTGTTTGCCGATGTTAAAACAACCGTTTCAGTGCTTTTATGATAAAAATTTCAAAACGAAACTATATGGAACAAATAAACTGCTTATCATCACGGTCGTGATTATCATCCGGAAATGAAACGGCATTTTTAAACTAACTGTTTGCAGATCAAGTGATTGTGAAAAGGAGTGGTCGATCACAAAAATAGCCATAACCTGAAGTCTTACCTCAAATTTCCCGAAACAGACGCCAGACAGGCTGGGTGAATGTAAAAGATATTTTTCATTCGCGGCTTCAGCCCCTGAGCAAGTTAACAAATAAGAAGGGTCCCTATGAACATTAAAAAAACGATTGTCGCCTCACTGTTAGCCTGCATGTTACCTGCCGCGGTTATGGCAAAAGATGTCTCGGTGGGCGTCTCAATGGCGCTGTTTGATGACAACTTCCTGACGATTCTGCGTACGTCAATGCAGAAGGAGATGCAGAAGGATGGCGTTAAAGGCCAGGTTGAGGATGCAAAAGGTGACGTTTCACAGCAGCTTCAGCAGGTTCAGAACTTTATCGGTCAGGGTGTGGATGCCCTGATCGTCAACCCGGTCGACACCAATGCGGTGAAACCGATTATGGATCAGGCGAGCAAAGCGGGTATCCCGTTGATCTTTGTCAACCGCCGTCCACAGGCGGAACTGACCGGCAAAATGGCCTATGTGGGTTCCGATTCAGAACTGGCCGGGCGCTTACAGATGGAAGCGCTGGCTAAAGCGATGAACGGCAAAGGCAATGTCGCCATCCTGATGGGTGATTTGGCGAACGAAGCGACCCGCGACCGTACCAAAGGTGTGGAAGAAGTTGCCGCTAAATTCCCTGGTATCAAAATCGTTCAGAAACAGACCGCCAAATTTACCCGAAACGACGCGGTGGATGTGGTCAGTAACTGGATGACGGCGGGTGATGAAATCAATGCCATCGCGTCGAACAACGATGAAATGGCGATCGGTGCGCTGCAGGCGCTGGGTAAAAACCCGGACAAAATCCTGATCGCTGGCGTCGATGGCACTCCCGATGCGCTGCAGATGCTGAAGCAGGGCAAAATGGTCGCCACGGTATTCCAGGATGCGCAGGGCCAGGGGGAAGGCGCGGTACAGACAGCAATCAAGCTGGTGAAAGGCGAAAAAGTCCAGAAAGTCATCAACATCCCTTACCAGCTGATTACCAAAGAAAACATGGAACAGTTTACCAAGCGTAACCTGAAATAATCGTTCCCGACCCAGCTGTACGGAGGTGATGTATGAACGCGTTTGCGCTTGAAGCCGAAGGCATCAGCAAGTTCTTCCCCGGTGTCAAAGCCCTCGACAACGTATCGTTGCGGGTGCGTCCGGGAACGGTACATGCCTTGATGGGCGAAAATGGCGCGGGCAAATCCACTTTAATGAAGTGCCTTATCGGGATGTATCGTCCCGATAAGGGCACCATCAAAATTAAAGGGGAGCCGGTGCAGTTTCAGGACACCATGGACGCGTTGCGTTCCGGCATTTCAATGATCCACCAGGAACTCAATCTGGTGCCTTACATGACCGTCGCCGAGAATATCTGGCTTGGCCGCGAACCGATGAAGTTTGGCTTTGTCGATCATGCCAGACTTAATCAGAAGACGCAGGAACTGCTCAACCGCCTCAACATCCGCCTGAAAGCCGATCGGATGGTTGGCGAGCTGAGCATTGCGTCGCAGCAGATGGTCGAGATTGCCAAAGCGGTCTCCTGGGATTCAGACATCGTCATTATGGATGAACCGACCTCCGCGCTCACGGAAACCGAAGTCGCGCATCTGTTTACCATCATTCGCGATCTGCGGGAGCAGGGCAAAGCAATCATCTACATCAGCCACAAGATGGATGAGATCTTTAACATCACCGATGAGGTCAGTATCTTCCGCGACGGCAGCTGGATCGCCAGCGATCAGACGGCTAAATACACCCGTCAGTCGCTGATCACACAGATGGTAGGGCGCGAGCTGACGCAGTTGTTCCCGAAATTCAACAGCGCCATTGGCGAAGAGGTGCTGACGGTGCGTAACCTCACCTGCAAAGATCGTTTCACCGACGTCAGTTTCAGCGTGCGCCGGGGTGAAATCCTCGGCGTCGCCGGGCTGGTGGGGGCCGGTCGCAGTGAAGTGATGGAAAGCCTGTTCGGCATGGAGAGTTTCGACAGCGGTGAGATCCTGATTGATGGCGTGCCGGTGACGATCGACTCGCCCTCAACCGCGATTGAAAAGGGCATGGCGTTCCTGACCGAGGACCGTAAAAAGTCCGGGCTGTTTCTGGTGCTGTCGGTGATGGAGAACATGAGCATCGTCAACATGCCGGAGTACAGCGGCAAAAGCGGTTTTGTCAGCCATGTGAAGATGGCGCAGGACTGCATGGACCAGATCCGTCGGCTCAATATCAAAACGCCGACCATGGATCAAATCATCAATAACCTCAGCGGCGGTAATCAGCAGAAGGTTCTTATTGCCCGCTGGTTGCTGGCGCAACCGAAGATTCTGATTCTGGACGAACCGACGCGCGGCATTGACGTCGGTGCAAAAGCGGAGATTTACCGCTTAATCAGTGAACTCGCCAACCGTGGCGTGGCTATCATCATGGTCTCCTCTGAACTGCCTGAAATCCTTGGCATGAGCGACCGGGTGATGGTGATGCACGGCGGGCGTATAACCGGCATCCTCGATAAAGAAGAAGCCGATCAGGAAACCATTCTGTCGTTGGCATCCGAGTGAGGCGCGAGACCACTATGAGCAATATGAAAGCTACTGCTACCCCGGCAGCCCCGCAGCAACCCTCTTTTTTTGCCAGCCTGCGCCATAAACTGCCGAAAGATACCGGCATTTTTGTGGTGATGGTGGGGATTGCGTTGATTTTTGAAATGTTCGGCTGGTACGTGCGTGACCAGTCTTTCCTGCTCAACACCAACCGTCTGATCCTGATTGTCCTGCAGGTGGCGATTATCGGGATTATCGCCGTTGGCGTGACCCAGGTCATCATCACCACCGGTATCGATCTCTCGTCCGGTTCCGTCATCGCCCTGGCGGCGGTGGTAGCGGCCAGTCTGGCGCAGACCTCTGACAGCCTGTCGCCGATGTATCCCTCGCTGGTCAATATGCCTGCGGTGATCCCTATCGCGGCCGGTATCGGTGTGGGTCTGCTGGCGGGTGCGGTCAATGGTGTACTGATTACCCGCACCGGCATTCCGCCCTTCATTGCCACGCTGGGCATGATGGTGTCGGCACGTGGTCTGGCGCAGTATTACACCCAGGGTAATCCGATCAGCTTCCTGTCTGACGGCTTTACCTCAATCGGTCAGGGTGCCATGCCGGTCGTGATTTTCCTGGTGGTGGCACTGCTGTTCCATATCGCCCTGAAACATACCCGTTACGGTAAATATGTTTACGCCATCGGCGGCAACATGACCTCGGCGAAAGTCTCCGGTATCAACGTTAATAAGTATCTGATCATCGTCTACACCATTGCCGGCGCGCTCTCTGGCCTGGCGGGTGTGGTACTGGCGGCGCGTGTCAGCAGCGGCCAGTCGAGCATGGGAATGTCCTACGAGCTGGATGCGATTGCCGCAGCTGTTATCGGCGGCAGCAGCCTGATGGGTGGTGTAGGTCGTATCACCGGCACATTAATCGGCGCGGTTATCCTCGGTCTGATCAAAAGCGGCTTCACCTTCGTGGGTGTTGACGCCTACATTCAGGACATTATTAAAGGGATAATCATCGTGGCCGCGGTTTCTATCGACATGCACCGTAACCGCAAAAAACGTTAATCAACAGGCGTTGCCTTCTTCCGTAACGGGAGAGGGCAACGGTTGCTTTTAGCCTCAGTGATTCGCCAGAGATAAGAATTCCTGCTGATACCGGTTACATTCTTATGGTGTTCGTTAATGCTTTCCTGTAAGCCCGGCAAGCTTTAATCAGGTGCAATGCGTTTCCACTGCACTTAAACTGTACAGCCCGCCATCACTTTTCTGCACGTCTGACTCGCAGCGTCTGCACTGCCACAGTGCGCCCACCCCTCTCCTTCATTGCAATTACACATTCCTGATCCTTATTAACCCTTAAGAGGTAATCAGAAACGCTTATTTTCCGGGCCGTTAGGAAAAATCTGGCCGACGGGTGAGGTGTACAATTTAAACCTGGCCTGCATCTTGCAAAATCTCTGTTATCAGGGCGATAGGATCAGACCTATTTCGCTATTCGGGGTAAGTGACGGAGGCAAGATGAATTTAAGACGACTGAAGTACTTTGTGAAAATCGTCGATATCGGCAGTCTGACGCAGGCAGCCGAAGTGCTGCACATCGCACAGCCTGCACTCAGTCAGCAGGTGGCAACGCTGGAGAATGAGCTGGATCAGCAACTGCTGATCCGCACCAAGCGCGGCGTCACGCCAACGGAAGCCGGAAAGATTCTCTATGGCCATGCGCGTACTATTCTGCGCCAGTGCGAGCAGGCCCAGACGGCGGTGATCAATGCTGGTCAGGTGCTGAGCGGCCAGGTGTCGATTGGACTGGCACCGGGCACGGCAGCCTCTTCACTGACCATGCCGCTGCTGCAGACCGTCCGCGATCAGTTTCCTGAAATCCTGGTCTACCTGCACGAAAACAGCGGCAGCGTACTGAATGAGAAGGTGATGAACGGTCAACTGGATATGGCAGTGCTGTACGATCGCGCACCGACTGCCGGAATCAACAGCGTGCCGCTGATGAAAGAAGATCTCTTCCTGGTCGGTGCATCCGATTACCCAGGTGCCAGCGTCGATCTGGCCGATGTGGCGCAGATGAGCCTGTTTTTACCACGCGACTACAGCGCAGTGCGCAAACGGGTTGATGAGGCATTTTCACTGCGTCGCCTGAGTGCGCGCATCATTGGTGAGATCGAATCGATTTCAACCCTGACCGCAGCGATTTCCAGCGGTATGGGCGTCACCGTATTACCTGAATCCGCTGCCCGGGCGCTGGTGGGTTCGACGGATGCCTGGATGTCACGCATCAACAGCCCGTCACTGAGTCTGCCTTTGTCGCTGAACATCTCCGCCCGGTTGCCGCTATCGCCTTCTGCACAGGCCGTGAAAAATATCCTGCTGTCACTGCTGAATAAGCCGCTGAATGAGGAGCGGGAGTTGATGCTAGTGGGGTAGGGGCGCTTGCAGCGGGCTGAGGTTAAGCTTTGCAGCGCGTTCACCTGAGAAGGTGACGCCCGCCAGGCGTATGGGAGTTTCAGGTTGCCCGAGCAGGCGGACGCGTCAAGGGGCGGACGCCCGCCCCTTAACAATCCCGGCGTCCGGCAGCCTGCGCGCCCCGCTTCGCGGGGTACCTTCGTCACGCCCTGCGGCCAGCGGACCGTCCTTTCGCCGACGTCCTGTCGGCTCATCTTCGCCTCCGGTTGTTCCTCAGCGCTCCGGATGCCTCTCCAAAACCCCCGCCTGTAAAATTTTTGTTTTTCCTGAATGAGGAGTTGTCTGCTCGCATGAGAGCCAAAGACCATCATTGAAACTAACCGCAGTTAAGTACTTAACGTTGAGAGAAGAGATAACAGCGAGGGGGTGGGGAGGCCGTCAGAACCGCTGAGCGGATAAGGGATTTCAGGACGAGCGACAGGGATGTCGCGAAGAGGCGGGTTCGCGCCAGGGATGGCGCGTCCTGCTGGTCCGTCAGAAATCCGGAAGAAGCGAAGGGACCGCGAAGCGGCGGTGAAGCAGGCCGGAGCCGGGGGGCAAGGGGGCGCGGCGACTGGCGGCCCCTTGTCGGTCGCCTGCAGAGGCGGGTCTGAAACTGCCCAACTTCTCAGGCGAACGAAACCCCTCTCATAGCCCGTTCGCGCAGCGAACAAACCGCAGCATCAGCTCTGCTGCCAGCCCGTTCGCGCAGCGAACACTCCAGCTTCAGCTCTGCAGCAGCCATTCGCGCAGCGAACACCTGTTAAGCCCGGGCTGCCAGGCCAATCATCTCAGCATGTTCGCACAACCTCAGCCCCACCCCGTTATTCCCTAAATTCATAAAGCCAAATTTTTTAGTATTTCCTGTTATCAATAATAGTTCTTAACATCGGGGAATCAGATTATGTAAAGGGAGGTAAATACCGTGAATTTCCAGCAGCTTAAAATCATCCGCGAGGCGGCCCGCTGTGAGTTTAATTTAACGGAAGTCGCTAATACGCTGTTTACCTCTCAGTCAGGTGTCAGTCGGCATATTCGTGACCTGGAAGATGAACTGGGTGTTGAGATCTTTATCCGTCGCGGTAAGCGCCTGCTGGGAATGACCGAACCGGGTAAAGCGCTGCTGACCATCGCCGAACGCATCCTCGATGAAGCGGGGAAGGTACGACGTCTGGCCGATGTTTTTACCAATGAAACCAGCGGCATTCTGACCATCGCCACTACCCACACTCAGGCGCGCTACAGCCTGCCGAAAATCATCAAAGCGTTTCGTCAGCTCTACCCCAACGTCCGGCTGGAACTCAATCAGGGATCGCCACAGGAAATTGTCACCATGCTGCTGGCGGGTGAAGCGGATATCGGCATCGCCAGTGAAATGCTGGTTAATAACAGCAGTCTGGCGGCATTCCCCTGGTTCAGCTGGCATCACGCATTGCTGGTGCCGAAAGATCATGAACTGGTGCAGAATCAACCGGTTTCACTGAGCACCCTCAGCCGTTATCCTCTTATTACTTACCGCCAGGGTATCACCGGCCGTTCGCGGGTTGACCGTGCCTTCCAGTCGGCGGGCTTAAAACCGGATATCGTGCTCAGCGCCCAGGACTCCGACGTAGTGAAAACCTACGTTAAACTTGGTCTGGGCGTCGGGATACTGGCCGATCAGGCGTGTGAAACCGAAGAGAGTGAAGAGCTGGTACGCATCGACGCCACACATCTGTTTGATGCCAGCACCGTCTGGCTCGGCCTCAAGCGGGGTCAGCTGCAGCGTAATTACGTCTGGCAGTTCCTGGAGCTCTGCAACGCTAACCTGTCGCTGGAGGAGATCAAACGGCAGGCGCTCTCCTACAGTAATGACGACGAACCGGTTATCGACTTCCAGATTTAAAGCGCGTGCGCATCCCGCCGGATGCGCGCCCATTTCCGCACAGCATAAAATTTCAAATCACCGCGAAAAACTCGCTTAGCGACCTTTCTGACCCCGCACAACAACATCCTGCGCTGACACGGCGCGATAAAGTGGAATCAGCTGACCACAAGGGGATGTTATGTCGCGATTACAACTTAAAGACAGCGATCTGCTGCGCCAGCAGGCGCTGTTTGCCGGACGCTGGCAGGATGCGCATCAGGGTGCCACGCTGCCGGTTACCGATCCCGCCACGGGCGAAACGCTGGCGACTATTCCGGCGCTGGGCCGTGCGGAAACAGAGCAGGCGATAGCCTATGCGGAAACGGTACGCATCAGCTGGGGCAAAACCCCTAACGCCAGCCGTGCCGCACTGCTGGAAAAATGGCATCAGCTGATTATTGAACATGCTGACGACCTGGCAATCATCATGACTGCCGAGCAGGGAAAACCGCTGGCGGAAGCCAGAGGTGAAGTGCTCTACGGGGCCAGTTTTGTGAAATGGTTCGCGGAAGAGGCGCGCCGTATCTATGGCGACACTATTCCCGCGCCCAGCGACGACCGGCGCATTCTGGTGCTGAAACAGCCGGTAGGCGTTGCCGCCGCCATCACACCCTGGAACTTCCCGATTGCGATGATCACCCGCAAGGTGGCTCCCGCACTGGCCGCCGGATGCCCGATTGTTGTCAAACCCTCTGAGTTAACGCCGCTCTCGGCACTGGCGCTGGCGGTACTGGCAGAGCGTGCCGGTTTTCCGTCAGGCGTATTGCAGGTGCTGACCGGCCTGCCCACGGAGATTGGCGCGGCACTGACCAGTAGCCGTACGGTGCGTAAAATCTCCTTTACCGGCTCGACCCGCATCGGGCAGTTATTAATGCAGCAGAGCGCTGACAGCATCAAACGTCTGAGCCTGGAACTGGGTGGCAACGCCCCGCTGATCGTGTTCGATGATGCCGACATTGAGATTGCGGTCGCGGGCGTCATGCTCAGCAAGTTCCGCAATGCCGGGCAGACCTGCGTCTGCGCCAACCGCATTCTGGTGCAGCGCAACATCTATCCACGCTTTACCGCAAGACTGCTGGAGGCGGTCGCCACCCTGAAAGTGGGCGATGGCTTTGCACCCGACAGTACCATTGGCCCGCTGATCAACAGCCGCGCGGTGGAGAAAGTGAACGGTCACATTGATGATGCGCTGAGTCAGGGAGCTACGCTGTTGACCGGCGGCATCAGCCAGGGCAACGGCACTTTTGTTCAGCCCACGGTGCTCGGCGAGGTCACGTCCAGCATGCGCATCGCCCATGAAGAGACGTTCGGCCCGGTCGCGCCGCTGTTTATTTTTGATGATGAAGAGCAGGCGATCGCGATGGCGAACGACACGCCATACGGCCTGGGCGCCTACTTCTTTACCGAAAATATCCGGCGCGCCTGGCGGGTGGCGGAAGCGCTGGAGTTTGGCATGGTCGGCTTCAATACCGGCGCGATTTCTCTTGAGGTTGCGCCGTTTGGTGGCGTGAAACTTTCCGGTATTGGCCGGGAAGGATCCCGCTACGGAATGGATGAATATCTGGAACAGAAAACGTTTCACATTGGCAGTCTGTAATTAAATATGACCCCAACGCCAGCCGGAAAATCCGGCTGGCGTTTTTTTTCGCCTGGCGCACAGAATAAATTCTGCGGCGTCAAATAATCCTCTTTAAAAAGTAAAGAATTTATCAGGGATGTGAGGCGGGTCGGTAAATTGGCGGGGCATGAGCGCAAAAGTGGGCAGCCTGACCCGGAATATCCGCTTTGGTGCAATTTCCGTGCAGGTTGCACCAGCAGGGCGCATAAATTTTGTGAAATAAATCATCTGTTTAATTGTTCGGCAAATCCACAAAAATTATCCCGGTAATACGGCAGAAAATTTTTTTGCGCTGTTTTAAACGCATTTTTATTTTTTGCCCGGCTGGCATACTTTCTGCATTAGCTTATTAACAGCGCATAAAATGCCAGTTAAAAACGCTAATAAGCCAGCAACTGATGGGTGTTACAAATAAGGAATTCTTCCATGTTAAGTTTCGACCCTGAAAAAGTTTCTCTTCCGGCTGGCCATTATATTGGCGGCCAGCATTGCCAGAGCCAGGGCGCGGCCTTCGAGGTTAAACGTCCCTCTGATGGCAGCGTCTATGCCACGCTGCAGGATGCCATGCCGCAGGATGTTGATCGTGCCGTCACCGTCGCGCATCAGGCGCTAAAAACCAGCGGCTGGTCAGGCTGTCCGCCGCGTAAACGTGGTCGCGTCTTACGCCGTTGGGCCGATTTGATCGAGCAGGATACGCTACTGGCTCAACTGGAAGCGCTGGGCTCAACGCGACCCATCAGCGACGTGGTGCTGCACGAAATTCCATTTACCGCCGAGGCGATTCGCTTCTATGCCGAATGCGCCGACAAATACAGTGGCGATCTCTTTCCCACCCGCGACAGCAGCCTCGGCATGCTGATTGCGGAACCCTATGGCGTCATCGCCGCGATTACCCCGTGGAATTTCCCGCTGTCGATGGCGTCGTGGAAATGCGGACCCGCGCTGGCAGCAGGCAATGCGGTCGTGCTGAAACCCTCTGAACTGACCCCGTTTTCAACGGTGCGCATGGCCGAACTGGCGATTCAGGCGGGCCTGCCAGCGGGCGTGCTGAACATTGTGCAGGGCAGTGGCGCGGTGACCGGCAGCGCGCTGGTGAAACATCCGCTGGTGCGCAAAGTCTCGTTTACCGGCTCGACCCTGACCGGCGCGCGCATCATGAGTGATGCCGCGCAGCACGGCATGAAACCGGTGACGCTGGAGCTGGGCGGCAAAAGCCCGCAGCTGGTGTTTGATGATGCCGGTGACCTTGATGTGCTGGCTCAGCGCATTCTGCGCGGCTTCACCGCCAACGGTGGTCAGGCCTGTGTAGCGGGCACCCGTCTTATTGTGCAGCGCAACATTGCCGATCCGCTGGTTGAGCGACTGGCCCAGCTTTGCCGGGAAGTGAAACCGGGCGTCACCTGGCAGGAAGGCAGCCGCTACGCGCCGCTGATCGATGAACGCCAGGGCAATAAAGTCTGCTCGGTCATTGAAGCCGCAAAAGCGCAGGGCGCAGAGGTGCTGGTGGGTGGAGAGCGCTTTGCCGACACCCAAGGCGGCTGGTTCTGGCAGCCGACGCTGCTGAGCCATGTGGCGCAGGATAACCCGGCGGTACAGCAGGAAATTTTTGGTCCGGTGCTGACGGTACAGACGTTTGATGATGAAGAGCAGGGCCTGGCGATGGCTGCGCACGACACCTATGGCCTCTGCGCCGGTGTTCACACCCTAAGCCTGCCGCGCGCGCTGCGGGCGATGCGCGCCATCGACGCGGGCACTGTCTGGATCAATCGCTATGGTCGCTCCGGCGACTTCATCATTCCCACAGGCGGTTTTCTCGGCTCCGGCATTGGTAAAGATTTAGGGCGTCAGGCGTTTCAGGCCTGCCAGCGCCAGAAAAGCGTACTCATCGATTTCTAAGCGCAACTGACAAGACGAGGGTGTTACATGGCACTGTTTAAACCGAAATTCATCACGTTTGACTGTTACGGCACGCTGATTCGCTTCGATATGGCCGGTGCGGCACAACGCTGTTTCAGCGACCGCGTCGACCCGGATGCGATGAACGCGTTTACCGCCGACTTTGCCAGCTACCGGCTGGATGAGGTGCTCGGCGCATGGAAACCCTATTACGACGTGGTCAGTAATGCGATACAGCGCACTTGCAAAAAGTGGGGCATTAAGTGGGACAAAGCCGACAGCGACTTTATCTACACCGACTGCGCCAGCTGGGGTCCGCACCCCGACGTGCCGGCCGGACTGGCAAAAGTCGCTAAGGCGTTTCCGCTGGTGCTGCTGACCAATTCGATGAAAGACCTCATCCCGCACCATGTACCGCGTCTGGGCGCGCCCATTCACATGACCATCACGGCAGAAGAGGCAGGCGCTTATAAACCGCAGATGAAGGGCTTCGAGTACATGCTGGATAAGCTTGGCTGTGGTCCGGAAGAGATCCTGCACGTCTCCTCCAGCTTCCGCTATGACCTGATGACCGCCTACGATCTCGGCATCAAAAACAAAGTCTGGGTCAACCGTGGTCATGAACCGGCGAACCCGTACTACCAGTACACCGAAATCAAAGATATCGGCGGCCTGCCTGGCGTCGTCGGACTCTGAGGAACTCCCCATGAAACTGGAATCGTTCTGGCAGGCCACGGCACCCGCCTTTACCGGTGCTGCCCGCGAACCGCTGCCCGCCCAGGCGGACGTGGTGGTGATTGGCGGCGGCTTCACCGGCGTTTCGGCAGCACTTAACCTGGCGCGCAGCGGCATCAGCGTGGTGCTGCTGGAGAGTGGCGACGTCATGAGCCAGGCATCGGCCCGCAACGGCGGTCACTGCAATACCGGTGTGGCGCAGAACTTCGCCTCGCTGGTGGCGAGTCAGGGTCTGGAGCAGGCCAGCCGCTTCTACCGGGCATTTGACGACGCGGTGAGCTACGTCCAGCAACTGATTCAGGCTGAAGCGATCGACTGCGACTTCCGTCTGTGCGGCAAACTCAAGCTCGCCAGCAAAGCATCGCATGTCGCCGGGCTACGGGAAGCCTATGAACTGATGCGTCGCACTGTGGACCCCGAGATCGAACTGCTCGACAAAACGGCAGTGCGCGACGAAATCGCCAGTGACAAATTCCACGGCGGCCTGCTGCAGAAGCGTGGCGGTCAGATGCACATGGGCAAGTTTGGCATTGGGCTGGCTGAAGCCGCCGCCCGCAGCGGGGCGAAAATTTACCCGCACCACGCCGTGACGAAGCTGGAACGTCTGAAGGGCTATCAGCACCGGATTCACACCGCGCAGGGCACCCTTCTGGCGGATAAAGTGCTGATGGCGACGGGCTGCTCCAACATCGGCCCTTTCCCCTGGTTTCAGCGCCGCATCGTGCCGGTCGGCAGCTTTATTGTGGTGACGGAAGCGCTCGACCCGGCGCTGCTGCGCCAGGCGCTGCCCCATAATCGGACCTATGTGACATCGCTGAATATCGGCAACTACTTCCGCACCACTGCCGACAGCCGACTGGTGTTTGGCGGGCGGGCGCGGTTTGCGGTCAGTAACCCAACCTCGGATTCGCGCAGCGGCGAGATCCTGCGCCACGCGATGACGCAGATGCTGCCACAGCTCGGCCAGGCAGAGGTGGAGTACTGCTGGGGAGGCATGGTCGATATGACGGCCGACCGTCTGCCGCACGCGGGTGAACAGGATGGCCTGTTCTATTCACTGGGCTACAGCGGCCACGGCACGCAGATGTCGGTGTGGATGGGACGGGTAATGGCCGATTTGCTGGCCGAAAAGCGCACTGAAAATCCCTGGCAGCGCGACGCATGGCCCGCGCTGCCCGGTTATCACGGCAAGCCATGGTTTTTACCGCTCGCAGGACTCTATTACAAAGCAAAGGATCGCCTTTCTTAACGTCCCGTCGGGTGCTGGCCGCCAGGTTGCCAGCACCGCCAGAACATGATCCCGGTTCGCCTGACTATTGAGGGTAGAGAGATGAGTAAATTTGATAATAACGACGCTGATGCGGTAAATCCGGCACTGACGCGCATGATCACCGAAGGATCGCTGTCACGTCGCAGCCTGATGAAAATGCTTTCCGCTGGTGCGGTGATGAGCAGCGGGCTGGTGGGCTTTTCCGGGGCGGCACTGGCGGACGACAAGCCGGTCAAAGGCGGTAAAGTGCGGGCGGCAATGTCGAATGCTTCCGCTACCGACACGCTCGATCCGGCGAAAAGTAACAACAGCGCGGACTATACCCGTCAGTTCATGTTCTACAGCGGCCTGACCGAACTGGACAAAAACCTGATGGCGCAACCGGCGCTGGCCGAATCACTGGAGTCCAGCGACGGCATCACCTGGCATATTAAACTGCGGAAGGGCGTCACCTTCCATGATGGCAAACCGCTGACCGCTAAAGATGTGATCTTCTCGCTCAGCCGACACAAAGATCCGGCTATCGCCTCAATCGCCTTTAAGCTGGCCGATCAGTTCAAAACCTTCAGCGCAGTCAATGATAACGAGGTGCAGCTGGAGCTGAATAGCGCCAACTTTGACGTCCCTTACATGCTGGCGACGCCGCCTTTTTTGATTGTCAAAGACGGCACCACCGACTTCAGCAAAGGCATCGGCACCGGTCCGTTTGTCTGCAAAACCTTTATGCCAGGCACACGCACCATCGGCACCAAAAATCCCCATTACTACAAGCCCGGCTTGCCGCACCTGGATGAGGTGGAGCTGATTGGCGTTACCGACGGTGCAGCACGCGTCAATGCCCTGATGTCGGGCGATCTGCAGATGGTCTCCACCCTGACAGCCGCAGACTGCAAACGCATTAAAGCCAGCAGCGAGTTTGGCATACTGGAGAGCAAATCAGGCATGTACACCAACCTGATTATCCGCACCGACGTGAAACCGGGTAACAACGAAGACTTTGTGCTGGCGATGAAATATCTGCAGCCGCGCGACATGCTGGTGAAAACGGTACTGCAGGGTTATGGCGACGTCAGTAATGACACGCCGGTGCCGCCGTGGCATCCGCTCTACAACGCCGACCTCAAACCGCGTCCGCTCGACATAGAAAAAGCGAAGTTCCACATTAAAAAAGCGGGTATGGCTGGCGCGACAGTAGAGATCATCACGACGCCCAACATTGAAGGGGCGAACGAAGGGGGGCAGATGATCCAGCAGATGGCGCGCGGGGCAGGGCTGAATGTAAAAGTGCGACGTGTGCCGTATGACGGTTACTGGTCTTCGCACTGGATGAAAGATCCGGTGGGATATGGCTCGATAAATCCGCGTCCGACGCTCGACATGCTCTTCTCACAGTTTTATCTCTCTACCGCACCGAATAATGAATCGGGCTGGAAAAATCCCCAGTTTGATCAGCTGGTGGTTGCCGCGCGAGGGGAACGCGATCAGGCAAAGCGCAAGCAGATGTATGGCGATATGCAGACGCTGATTTATGACCACTGCGGCACGATCATCCCGACCTTTATCAGCTCCACCGATGGCTACAACAAAAAGGTTAAAGGGGTCGAAGCCTGGCCGTCAGGCATGATGATGGGCTATCGCTTCCATGAGTTTGCCTGGCTGACCGCCTGATCTCAGCCTGTCCCATCAGGCTATTCATAAGGAGTTCGCCGATGAACCGATACATGCTGTTCCTGATTGCCCGGCGCATTGGTGCTGGCATCCTGACGTTGCTTATCGTCTCGGCGGTGGTGTTTTTCATCACC
The DNA here is from genome assembly GCF_052045955.1 of Pantoea sp. 22096. Classification (NCBI taxonomy): domain Bacteria; kingdom Pseudomonadati; phylum Pseudomonadota; class Gammaproteobacteria; order Enterobacterales; family Erwiniaceae; genus Pantoea; species Pantoea sp. 22096. The sequence goes on from NZ_JBQEPW010000001.1 coordinate 587,046, forward strand.
AGCCTGCTGCCGGGTGACGCGGCGCAGATGATCCTTGGCCAGAATGCCACACCGGAAACGGTGGCGGCGTTACGGCAGCAACTGGGTCTCGATCAGCCTTTGCTGATGCGCTACTTCCACTGGCTGACAGGCATGGTGCAGGGCGACTTTGGCACCTCGTTTGCCAGCCATTTGCCGGTCTCGCAGCTGGTGGCGCAGCGCATTCCCGCCACCTTTGAACTGGCGGGCATCACCACGCTGATCTGCGTGCCGCTGGCGCTGATTATCGGCATTATTGCGGCGATGAATCGCGGTTCCCGGCTCGACCGGGCCCTGGTTATCGGCACCATGGCGACGGTGGCCGTGCCGGAGTTTCTGGTGGCGACGGTAGCGGTGCTGATTTTTGCCGTGAAGCTGCACTGGGTGTCGGCGATGTCGTTCGGCAGTCCGGATAGCGACCTGCTGAGTTACCTCAAAGCCTATGCGCTGCCGGTGCTGACGCTCTGCTGCGTGCTGGTGGCGCAGATGGCGCGTATGACGCGAGCCGCCATTATCAACCAGCTCGACAGCCCCTACCTGGAGATGGCGCTGCTGAAAGGGGTATCGCCGCTCCGCGCCGTGCTGCGTCATGCGCTACCCAACGCGGTTGGCCCGATCGCCAATGCGATTTCACTCAGCCTCTCCTACCTGTTTGGCGGCGTGATCATCATCGAAACCATCTTCAGCTATCCCGGTCTGGCCAGCCAGCTGGTGGATGCGGTCAGTAATCGCGACCTGCCGGTGGTGCAGCTCTGCGTGATGTTGTTCGCCGCCTGCTACCTGGTTCTGCTGCTGGCGGCCGACATACTGACTATCGCCTTTAACCCGAAATGGAGAAGCGCATGAATACTCTCTTGTTGCCCTGGCGTTTCTTACAGTCGCTCTCCTGGTCAGGCCGGCTGGGTCTCATCATGTCGCTGTTCTGGCTGCTGATGGCGGTGTTTGGCACGCCACTGGCTCCGCACAGCATTGATGACATCGGCGGCGGTCCGCTGATGGGCGGCATGACGGCGGATAACCTGCTGGGGACCGACTACCTGGGACGCGACATGCTGAGCCGTATTCTCTACGGCGCGAAGTTCTCCATCGGTCTGGCGCTGAGTGCGGCACTGCTGGCCAGCCTGATCGGCACGCTGCTGGCGCTGCTGGCGGCGGTAACGGGACGCTGGCTGGAGGAGCTGCTGGGCCGCGTCAACGATGCCCTGCTGGTGCTGCCGGGCAAAGTGCTGTCGCTGATGATTGTCGCGGTGTTTGGCTCCTCGCTGCCCATGCTGATCCTCACGGCGGTATTCACCTACTGGCCGGGCGCATTCCGCATCGCGTTTGCCATGGCCAGCTCGCTGCGCAGCATGGACTACGTCCGGGCATCACGGCTGCGGGGCGAAAGCCGCTGGTATATCGCCCTTCACGATATCCTGCCTAACATGGTGCACCCGATGCTGACGGACTTTGGCCTGCGCTTTGTCTACATCGTGCTGCTGCTAAGCGGCCTGAGCTTCCTTGGCCTGGGAGTGCAGCCGCCGTACGCTGACTGGGGCACGCTGGTACGTGAAAATATGCAGGGGCTGTTTGATGGCTCGCCCGCGGTACTGATGCCCGCGCTGGCGATTGCCAGCCTGACCATTGGCGCCAACCTGTTTATAGACAGCCTGCAGGCGATGCGTCCGATGACGCTGGCGAAGGAGGGAGCATGAACGTGACACCACATACCGCCATGCCGGTGATTTCGGTGGATAAACTGCGCGTTACCGCGCAGACCGATCGCGGCGAAGAGATCGACCTCGTTTCCGACATTCACTTCACGGTGCAGAAGGGCGAGGTGCTGGCGCTGATTGGCGAATCCGGCTCCGGGAAAACCACTATCGCGATGGCGCTGATGGGCTATGCCCGCAGCGGCTGCCGCATCGCCGAGGGCAATATTCACGTTGCCGGCACCGACATTAACAGTCTGACACCGGGCCAGCTGCGCGCGTTTCGCGGCAATAAAGTCGCCTATATCGCCCAGAGCGCGGCGGCGTCATTTAATCCGGGCATGAAGATCCTCGACCAGGTGATTGAGCCGGTGGTTATTCACGGCACGATGACCCGTAAAGACGCGAAAGCGAAAGCGATCGGCCTGTTCCGTGAGCTGGCGCTGCCCAATCCCGGGACCATTGGTGACCGGTTCCCGCACCAGGTGTCGGGTGGTCAGTTACAGCGTCTGATGACGGCGATGGCGCTGATTGGCGATCCCGACGTCGTGATCCTTGATGAGCCTACGACCGCACTGGATGTTACCACGCAGGTGGAAGTGCTGAAGGCGTTTCGCCGCGTGGTGGTGCAGCGCGGCGTCACCGCGATTTACGTCAGTCACGATCTGGCCGTGGTGGCTCAGATGGCTGACCGGATTCTGGTGCTGCTGCGCGGTAAAATGGCGGAGTATGGCAGCACCGCGCACCTGATTGGCGCGCCGCAGGCAGAGTACACGCGGCTGCTGATGGACGCAGCGCGGCAGAAAGAGCGGCCCAGCAACTGGTGTCCGGCTGCCGCCGATATTCAGCCGCTGCTGGAAGTGCGCGATCTCTATGCCGGTTACGGTCCGCGCGGCAGCGACGGCCAGCCAAAAATACGCATTCTGGAGGAGATTAACCTTAAGCTGTGGAAAGGGCAGGCGATTGGCATCATCGGCGAGTCAGGTTCAGGCAAAACGACGCTGGCTCATGCCATTGCTGGTCTCAACGCGCCGAGCCACGGGCATATCCTGTTTAACGGCCACTATATTGCCGGCGATATGCAGAAACGTCCTGACAACGAGCTGCGGCGCATTCAGTATGTGTTCCAGATGGCAGATACCGCGCTGAATCCGGCCCATAGCGTTGAGCGCATCCTGTCGCGCCCGCTAACGCTGTTTCACGGCCTGAGCGGCGCAGCCCGACAGCAGCGACTTTATCAGCTGCTGGATCTGGTGCAGCTGCCACGCAGCGTACTGTGGCGGCGTCCCTGGGCACTCTCCGGCGGTCAGAAGCAGCGCGTCAACCTGGCGCGTGCGCTGGCAGCGGAGCCGGATCTGATTTTGTGTGATGAAGTGACCTCAGCGCTGGATACTGTGGTCGCCGCCGCCGTCCTCGACTTAATCAGCGAACTGCGCCGCGAACTGGGGCTTTCCGTGATCTTCATCAGCCACGACATGCATGCGGTGCGCGCGGTGTGCGACGAAATTGTGGTGATGAAAAGCGGTCGCATCGTCACCCAGCTGGCACGCAACGACTACGACAAGCCGACCAGCGAGTTGTATTTCGAGCGGCTGAAGCGCGCAGTGCCGGAGCTGCGGCAGGGCTGGCTGGATGAGCATGAAGAGATTTTAAAAGCGGAGTGAGTTGCCGCTGAGCCTTACGGGCAACTGAATTTATCCGTCTGCATAGTACTGATGTGCAAGGCAGGCGGCGTGGGTCAGCGTACAGCGGCGACGTCGCTCTGCGCCAGACCCGATACTGACAACAGAGGTCATCTTGTTATGCCCGCACCGATTCGTTATGTACAGGACAGTGCTGACTTTCCCGATTCCGCCGATGTGGTGGTGATTGGCGCCGGTATCGCCGGTGCCGCCGCCACCTGGGAGCTGGCGAAGCAGGGAGTGAAGGTGGTGCTGATTGAAAAAGGACTGGTCGGCGCTGAGCAGTCAAGCCGCAACTGGGGCTGGTGCCGCCAGCAAAACCGTGATGAGCGTGAGCTGCCGCTGATTATCTATGCGCTGCAACGCTGGGGGGAGCTCAGTGAAGAAACCGGCGAAGAGCTGGGTTTCCGCCGCAGCGGGCTGGTTTACGCCACGCAGGAAGAGTCGGATATCGCGGCCTGGGATAAGTGGAACCAGATGGCGAAAGGCTATGGCATGCGCAGTTCGATTCTCACCGCAGAGCAGGCTAAAGCGATGACGCCCGGCAGCACCACAAACTGGCTGGGCGGTCTCTCGTCGCCCACCGATGGTCACGCCGAGCCGCGCCTGGCGGCGCCTGGGCTGGTGGCTGGCGCGCAGAAAAAGGGTGCACTGCTGTTTCAGCAGTGCGCCGTGCGGGGACTGGATATCGCCGCCGGACGGGTCAGCGGCGTCTGGACCGAGCGCGGTCTGATCAAAACCAGCCGGGTTATCTGTGCCGCCGGGGCCTGGACCTCCATGTTCTGCCGTCGTCACGGCATCGACCTGCCGCTGGGCAACGTGATTGGCACGGCCTTCCGCACGCAGCCCATTGAGCAGGCGATCGCCATGCCGCTCTACACACCGGGCTTCGCCTGTCGCCCACAAATGGATGGCAGCTATACCGTGTCAGTATCTGGTCGTGGTCGTCTGGAGCCGGGCGCACAGGGGCTGCGCTATGCCCGTCAGTTCTATCCGACCTTTAAGAGCCGCCGCAAGAATCTGACCCTGAATCTCGGCCTGTCACCGTTCTTCAACGGCCCTGAGGCGATGGGGGGCTGGTCATTCGACCGCGAGTCGCCGTTTGAGCGGATGCGCATTCTCGATCCGGCAGCGGATGCAAAAATCGTGGAAGAAGGACTGGCGGCAATGCGGCGTGAATACCCGGCGCTGGCGAATCTCCGGCTGGCGCAGTCATGGGGCGGCATGATTGACAGCACCCCGGACGCCATTCCGGTTATCTCCACCGTGGCGAAACTGCCGGGGCTGGTGCTCTCGGCGGGTTACAGCGCCCACGGTTTCGGTATCGGACCGGGTGCCGGACGACTGGCCGCCGATCTGGCGACCGACGCCACACCCATCGTTGATCCGACCCCTTACCGCTACAGCCGTCTGGTTGACGGCAGCGGACTTGACACGCCAGGCATGATGTAAGGAGAACGCGAATGAGCCTGACAATACGCGCAATGACGCCAGACGATCTCGACCCATGTTTCGCCTTAACGCAGGCGCTGAAATGGCCCCACCGACGTGAAGACTGGCAGCTGGCGTTACAACTGGGCGAAGGCACAGTAATAGAAGAGCAGGGCAAACTGATGGGCAGCGCTGTGCTCTGGCGCTGGGGTGACCGTGCCGCCACGGTGGGACTGGTGATTATCGATAACCAGCAGCAGGGACGCGGCCTCGGCAAGCAGCTGATGCTGGCGCAGCTGGAAAAACTGCCCGACGTTAACGTGCGTCTGCATGCCACCGAAATGGGCAAAGGGCTGTATGAAAAACTCGGCTTTGTCAGCTGCGGTGAGATCCGTCAGCACCAGACGCGTGCAGTCACCACGCTGCCAGAGGTGGTGATCCCTGCGGGGCTGAAACTGCGCCCGGCGACAGTAGCCGATCGTGACACGCTGGTCACGCTGGATCAGCAGGCACACGGCATGCATCGTCCGGCGCTGATTGAGCATTTAGTGCGCGACTGCCAGACGGTGCTCTTAGAGGACGCGGCACAGCGGATTCAGGGCTTCGCCAGCCTGCGCCGCTTTGGTCACGGCTGGGCGATTGGCCCGGTGATAGCGGCGGATTTCCCGATGGCTCAGGCGCTGGTCGCCTCGCTGATGCAGTCGCTGCAGGGTGAGTTTCTGCGCATCGACACCGATGCCGCGCTGCCGATGGCAGCCTGGCTTGAACGTCTTGGTATCCCTCAGGTCGATGCGCCCACCACCATGGTGCGCGGCACGCCCTGGACGCCGCAGGGTATGCACGCATTTGGACTGATGACGCAGGCGATGGCCTGATGCATATCGTCTATAAATCGGAGCCGGAACGAGGCCGGATCTGGCAGCGCTGGCTGGCGGAACATGCGCCTGATATTCAGCTGCATCTCTGGCCGGAGACCGGTGATCCGGAGCAGGTTGAGGCGCTGGTCGCCTGGCAGCCACCAGCTGACATTCCGGCGCTGTTTCCCCGCCTGAAACTGCTGTTCTCGGTGGGGGCCGGTGCCGATCAGTTTGACTTCAGCACGCTGCCGCCCGACCTGCCGGTAATCAGAATGATCGAGCCAGGCCTGACGCAGGGCATGGTGGAATATGTCACCTTCGCGGTGCTCGGTCTGCATCGCGACATGCCGCGCTATTTCCATCAGCAACGCCAGCAACAGTGGCAGCCTCATGCAGCCATACCTGCCGGGCAGCGTCGGGTCGGCGTGATGGGGCTTGGCGAACTGGGGCAGGCCGCGTTAGCCTGGCTGGTGGCGCTGGGCTTTGACTGCGCAGGCTGGAGCCGCACACCGCGCGAGTGCCCCGGTGTGCGCTGCTGGCACGGCGCGGATCAACTCGCTGACTTCCTGGCGCACAGCGAGATTCTGGTCTGCCTGCTGCCGCTGACCGACACCACCCAGGGTTTGCTGAATCAGTCCCTGTTCAGCCAGCTACCGCACGGCGCGGCGCTGGTACAGGCCGGACGCGGCCCGCAGCTGAATCATGATGATCTGCTGCAGGCGCTGGAGAGCGGTCAGCTCCGCGCCGCCGTCATTGACGTCACCGATCCGGAGCCGTTACCGCCGGGCCATCCCTTCTGGCACCATCCCGCCATCTGGCTGACGCCGCACATTGCCAGCCAGACGCAGAATGAGAGTGCCATTGCGGCCCTGCTGGAGAATCTGCGGCGCTACCAGCGTGGTGAGCCGCTGCACGGTGAGATTGACCGTTCGCGAGGATATTAAGATGGAACATTTAGTGGTACTGCGCCGCGACCTGCATGTGCACCCGGAGCTGGGTTTTCAGGAGCAGCGCACCAGCGACATCGTGGCGAACTTCCTGCACCAGCTGGGCATCGAGGTGCATCGCGGCATCGGTAAAACCGGCGTGGTCGGGATACTGAAAAAGGGCACCAGTGAACGCATGATTGGCCTGCGCGCCGATATGGATGCGCTGCCGATGCAGGATCAAGGCGGCACGGAATGGCAAAGTCAGGCAGAGCAGGTGAGTCACGCCTGCGGCCACGATGGTCACACCGTGATGCTGCTGGGTGCCGCTGAAAAACTGGCGCGGGACGTCAGCTTTGACGGCAGCGTCTGCTTTATCTTCCAGCCTGCTGAAGAGGGACTGGCGGGTGCAAAAGCGATGATCGACGACGGCCTCTTCAGCCGCTTTCCCTGTGAGGCGGTCTACGCCATTCACAACTGGCCGGAACTGCCGCTCGGTCAGGTACAGACCCGCCCTGGCCCGATTATGGCAGCGGCCGACCGCTTTGATATCAGGGTGCTGGGCGGCGGCGGCCACGCCGCGCAGCCGCACCTTACACGCGACACCCTGCTGGCGGCCAGCGAGCTGGTGGTGCAGCTCAATACGCTGGTTTCACGCGCACTCGACCCGTGTGAAACCGCGCTGCTCACCGTCACACGGATGCAGGGTGGCTTTTCACACAACATGATCCCGGCCGAGGCGAGTATCACCGGCACGGTGCGTACCTTCAGCCCGGCGGCGCAGGATACGATTGAAGTGCGGCTGCGCCAGATGGCGGAGCACGTCACGGCGGCTCATGGCCTGCGCGCAGAAGTGAACTATCAGCGTTACTACCCGGCGACGATTAACAGCGCGACGGAAGCGCAGTTTTGTCTGGAGGCGCTGACGCAGGCGGGCATACCGGTTGACACCGCGGCCAGACCCGCGCTCACCTCGGAAGATTTCGCTTTTATGTTACAGGCGTGTCCCGGTGCCTATCTGTGGCTGGGATCGGCACCCTGCAAGCCATTGCACCATGCCGCTTATGACTTCAACGATGCGCTGATCCCGCATGGCGTTAACGTTTTTGTCGCGCTGGTACGCCAGGCGCTGGCAGAGAAATTTCCCTGCTGAATGCAGCGGGATTTTGACAGGAAATGCCGCTGCCTCGGAAATTACGGCAGCGTGAGAAACCAGCGGGTTGCGATACTTGAGCCAACCGAACGTTACGTGGATGAGGGTTTAAAATGCAGAATGTCATGGCAGAGCAGCAAGCATACTCCGATAACAGCCTGTTACTGGATGCACGCGAGCAGAACGTGCCGCGCGGTGTAGTGACCGCCCATCCGCTGGTGATTGAACGCGCCAGAGGCAGTGAAGTGTGGGACGTTGAGGGCAATCGCTATCTCGACTTTGTTGGCGGCATCGGCGTGCTGAATGTCGGTCACAATCACCCGGCGGTAGTCAATGCGGTGACCCGCCAGCTTGGCCTGGTGTCACACGCCTGTTTTCAGGTGGTGGCCTATCCGGGCTACATTGAGCTGGCGCAGCGGCTGAATAGACTGGTGGGTGGCGATGAGGCGTACAAAAGTGTCTTCTTCACCAGCGGCGCCGAAGCGGTGGAAAATGCGGTGAAGATTGCCCGCTCACACACTCAGCGCCCCGGCATTATCGCGTTTGATGGCGCGTTTCATGGCCGCACCCTGCTGGGCGTCACCCTGACCGGCATGTCTGCGCCATACAAACAGAACTTTGGCCCGTTCCCCGGCGACATCTATCGTCTTCCCTTCCCGAATCCACTGCACGGCGTGACGGAAGCGGACTGCCTGAAGGCGCTGGAGCAGCTATTCGCGGTGCAGATCCTGCCGGAGCGTGTGGCGGCGATTATCATTGAGCCGGTTCAGGGCGACGGCGGCTTCCTGCCCGCTGGCCCGGCATTTATGCAGGCGTTGCGTCGCATTACCAGCCAGCACGGCATTCTGCTGATTTGTGATGAAATCCAGTCCGGCTTCGGGCGTACCGGCACGATGTTCGCCTTCCAGCAACTGGGTATCAAACCCGATTTAGTCACGCTGGCGAAAAGCCTGGGCGGGGGGCTGCCGATTTCTGGCGTGGTGGGGCGTGCGGAGATCATGGAGGCACCGACGCCTGGCGGGTTAGGCGGTACTTATGGCGGCAACGCACTGGCCTGTGCGGCGGCACTGGCGGTGCTGGATCTGTTTGAGCATGAGAACCTGCTGCAGCGTTCCTGTCAGCTCGGCGAACAGCTCAATGCCCGTCTGCGACAGCTGGCGGATAAATATGCCTGCATCGGTGACGTGCGCGGTGTGGGCTTCATGCAGGCGGTAGAAATTCTTGATTTCGAAACCGGTCGTCCCGATGCGGCGCTGACCCAGAAGATCCTCGACAGCGCCTGTCAGGAAGGACTGCTGCTGATTAAGTGCGGCCTGCATCGCAACACCATCCGTTTCCTGGCACCGCTGGTCACTACCGACTCACAGCTGGAAGAGGCGCTGCATATTTTCGATATTGCGCTGGCACGTGCCACCGGCCGGCTGGGTTAAACCGTATTCCTCATTGATTTTGTTAGAGTAATTTGAAAATCTCCCGCTGGTATAACCACTGCGAAGCGCTGGCGCGTTTACGGTAAAGCATGTTATATCTTCGGGAGGTTCTGAACATTTGATTGCGCGCCTGGCCCAACAGGCTCTGACAATGAGGGGGGTGCTATGAACGGCTTAATGAAACTCGACCGCATCGACATCAACATCCTGGTGCAACTCCAGAAAGATGGCCGTATCAGCAACGTTAACCTCGCCGACGCCGTAGGCCTCTCGCCCAGCCCCTGTCTGCAACGGGTCAAACGTCTGGAACAGGCCGGTTTTATCACCGGTTATGAAGCGCACATTAATCTCACCCGCATCACTGATTCAGTGACTGTCTTTACCGAAGTCACCCTGTCCGGCCATCGCCGCGAAGATTTTATGAAATTTGAAAGTGCGATGCGCGACGTCGATGAACTGATGGAGTGCCATCTGATCACCGGCGGCTATGACTATCTGCTGCGCTTTATTACCCGCAGCATTGAACATTACCAGGAAGTGATTGAGAAGATGCTCGACGCGCAGATCGGCATCGATAAGTACTTCAGCTATATCGTCATCAAATCCCCGATCATGAAAAGCAGCGTGCCATTACGCTCGCTCATCGGCAAACATAACTCAGTCGAATTCGGCGTATAACGGGCGGTCGCCTCTCGCCACCTCCCCGGTGGAGAGGGCGGCCACACGCATTGTCTCTGTCTGCTGTTCCCCCCACCCACCTTTGTTCACAGACGGGCTTCCTTTCCCCTTTAACCTTTGCGATTTTTCCCTCAGCATAAAATTTTTTCCCTGCCCAAAATTCAGTCGCTCTGTCCGGTTTTGTCGCGTGCTACGGCCTCAATCGTTGAGCGAACCCTTTTACACTGAATTCAACCGATACAAGGAGTTGTGATGGACTCATTACTGATTGCTGACCAGCAGTGGCAGCGCGATGCGTTCACTGTCTCTACCGATCGCCAGCGGCTCGATCTGGCCTGGATCCACATCCAGCTGGCGGAGAAGTCGTACTGGGCCAAAGGCCAGCCGGAAGCGAAAACCCGGCGGGCGATTGCCGGTTCGCTGCCGTTTGGCCTCTATCACCAGCAGGCACAGATTGGCTTTGCCCGACTGATCACCGACTACACCCGCTTTGGCTGGCTGTGCGACGTGATAATTGATGAAAACTGGCGTGGTCACGGGCTGGGTAGCTGGCTGGCGACCTGTGTTCGTGAACACCCGGAGCTGCAAACGGTGCATCGCTGGATGCTCTCAACCCAGGATGCGCATCAGGTCTACCAACGGCTCGGCTGGCGTGTGGTGCAGCATCCCGAGGCGCTGATGGAATTTCCCCCTTCCTGACACTGGAGTTAACCCGATATGCGATACCGCGTTGGCGTGGATATTGGTGGTTCCTTTACCGATTTCGCCGTGCTCGATCAGCAAACGAACCAGATCCACACCCTGAAGGTCCTGTCGCGACCGGATAAGCCCGGCAGCGAAATCTTAACCGGGCTGGCGCAGTTTCAGCAGCAGCAGGGCATTGATCCCGCTGAAATTGGCTACTTCACTCACGGCACCACGGTAGGCATCAATGCGGTGATCCAGCGGCGCGGCGTGCGGCTGGCGCTGTTTGCCACCGAGGGCTTCTGCGATGTACTGGAGCTGGCCCGGCTGAAAATCCCGCATATCCATGACCTTTTCTCACGGCGTGCAGCGCCGCTGATTACCCGTGACAGGGTGTTTGCCATCCGCGAACGCAGCGACGCGCAGGGCAACATACTGCAACCCGTGGATCGCCAGAGTGTGCTCGACGCAATCCATCAGGCACGCGCTGCCGGCTGTCAGGGCATTGTGGTGTCGCTGCTGCACAGCTATCGCAACCGACACAATGAAGCGGCGGTGAAGGCGATTATCGATGAGGTGGCACCTGAACTGCTGACCTCCTGTTCCGCCGACATCTGGCCGATCATCCGCGAATATGAACGCACCATCACCGCCACCATCAACGCCTACGTGCAGCCGATGGTCATTCACTACCTGGAATCCTTTGAGCAGGCACTGCAACGGCTTGGCGTTAAGCCACCGCCGCGCATCACCAAATCCAACGGCGGGGTAATGGGCGTTGACCAGGCGAAGCGCGAATGTGTGCAGATGGTGCTCTCCGGCACCGCATCCGGCGTGATTGGCGCCAGTTACCTCGCCAGCGCCTGCGGTTTTGACAAAATCCTCAGCCTGGATATCGGCGGCACCAGCGCCGACGTGGCGGTGATCATCGACGGCAAGGTGGCGCAGGGCAATGGCGAAATCATCGGGGATTTCCCGATCTTTATTCCTTCCGTCGCTGTGACCTCGGTGGGTCAGGGCGGCGGCTCGCTGGCGTGGATTGATGGGCAGGGCGTATTGCAGATGGGGCCGGACAGCGCCGGTTCGCTACCCGGGCCGGTCTGCTTCCAGCGCGGCGGCACGCAGCCGACCGCTACCGATGCCTTTGCCGCCTGCGGCATGATGGGCCACGGTGCGCTGGGTTATGACGCGGTGACGGTGGATGTTGCCGCCGCCTGTGCGGCCTGGCAGCCGCTGGCGGATGCGCTCGCAATTTCGGTTGAAGAAACCGCCGAGACCGCTATCCAGCTGGCGATCTCCAGCATGTACAGCGACACCAGCGGCCTGCTGTCGCGCTTTGGCCTCGATCCACGTGAATTCTGGTTCCTCGCCTTTGGCGGCGCGGGACCGATGATGGGCTGTTTTCTCGCCCGCGAACTGAACATGAAAGGGGTGATCGTGCCGCCGACGCCGGGCGTGCTCTCAGCGCTGGGCGGGCTGGTGGCGGACATCCGCAACGACTTTATCCGTACGCTCTACGGCGATCTGACGCCTGCGCTGGCCGACACCTTAGCCAGTGAAGCCGACGCCTTGCAGCAGCGCGCCTGCGGCTGGCTGGCGCAGGAGCACGGCAGCGACATGCCATACAGCCTGCAGTTCAGCGCGGATATGCGCTATCGCGGTCAGTCGTTTGAAATCGACGTGCCGCTGGAGGCGAGCTGGCTGGTGCAGGCGGACTTCGCTGCGCTGCATGACGCCTTTGACCGGCAGCACCAGCAGCTGTTTGGTCACTGTGACCCGGAGGCGCCAGTGCAGCTGATCAACCTGCGGCTGGTGATGACCTCACCGACGCCGAAACCGGTGCTCATCACACTTCCCCCCGCCACAGCACCCGTGCCGGTCCTGAAACAGACCCGAGCCTGGATCGACGGCGGCTGGCATCAGATCGATTTAGTGCTGCGTTCAGTGCTGCGTGCCGGACATCAGCTCAGTGGCCCGGTCATCATCGCCCAGGACGACTGCACCACCTGCGTGCCGCCCGGCATGAGCGTCACGGTCGATTCATTCGGTAATCTGCTCATCACGGCGAACGAGGCATAACATGGCGATTGACGGACGTAACTTACAGATCCTGGCGAACTACTGCGCCGCTGCGGCTGATGCGATGGCCTTTACGCTGATGCGCACCGCGCACTCCACTTTCGTGAAAGAGACGGAAGATTTCTCCTGCCAGATTGTCAGCCGCAGCGGGCTGGCATTTGCCTCGCCGCGCAGCTTTGGCGCGCCTTGGTACAGCGGCATCGACTATGCGCCGGTGCTGGCGCTGATAGAGGAGTACGCCGAGGGCGACATCTGTATTACCAACGACGCCTACGCCGGTAACGTGGCAACTCACTCGCCCGATATCCACATCTGGAAGCCGGTATTCCATCAGGGCGAAATAGTCTGCTTCGTGGTCGGTCACATTCACAACACCGACGTCGGCGGCGCAGTGCCTGCCTCGCTGTCGCGCTCGCTGACCGATATCGTGCAGGAGGGTATTCGCATCCCGCCGCTGAAGATCATACAACAGGGTCAGCTCAACGAAGAGGTCGCCAGCATTATGCGGCTCAACGTCCGGGTGCCTGATCAGAACTGGGGCGATTTCAAGGCGCAGCTGGCGTCGGTGAACGTGGGCGAGCGCAAAATCCACGACATCATTGCCCGCTTTGGCATTGATGATTTTTTGCAGGGCATTGAGGGCATTCTCGATTATGCCGAAGCGCAGGCGCGCACGATTATCAGTACCATTCCCGACGGTGAATACTTTTACGCCGACTACGCCGATGAAGATGGCGAGGGCGGCTATCCCTGTCGCATCGCCATTACGCTGCGGGTGCAGGGCGACCGGCTGGAGCTGGACTACACCGGCAGCGATCCGCAGCTGGCGTCGTCGCTGAACATGCCGACTGGCGGGCGCGAGCGGCATCCGCTGGCGCTGGTGGGCGTCACCTATGTGCTATCAACGCTGGACCGTTCGCTGCTGCTTAACGCCGGTACGCTGCGGCCAACCCGGGCAATTCTGCCGCCAGGCACGGTGATGAACTGTGAAGCACCTGCAGCAGTGGGGATGCGTTCGCTGACCTGTGCACTGTCGCAGATTGCGACGATTGGCGTCTTCTCGCTGGCGATGCCGGACCGACTGCCCGCGAACTCACCGGGCGGCAACTCGATTATGAACATCCGCACTCAGACGCAGAACCGCAGCGTAGTCGCCTCACTGGGGCCGGTGGGCGGTGGGGCGGGCGGCACGCCGCATCATGACGGACCCGATGGTTCTGGCGGGCTTTCCGCCTTTCTGAAAAACACCCCGATTGAGATCAACGAAGCGGAAGTGCCGATTCGCTTCCATCGCTACGGACTGGCGCAGGACAGCGCCGGCGCCGGTCGCTATCGCGGCGGCCTGGCGACCGAAATGGCGTTCGAGATTTTCTCGCCCAACACCACCATTACCGCGCGCAACCGTAACCGGTCAGTGTTTGCCTCGGCGGGTGTAGTGGGCGGACAGAGCGGTGCGCTGTCGACCTTCCGTACCCGGCGCAACGGTGAAGTCATTAATCACGGTAACACCGATGTGATCCACTGCCAGCCAGGTGATGTGGTCGACGTGCGCGGACCCGGTGCAGGCGGTTACGGCCTGCCGTCACAGCGCGATGTTGAGGCGGTCATGCAGGATGTGCGCTGTGGATATCTCAGCGTCGCGGCGGCCAGAGCGCAGTATGGCGTGGTGGTAGTGGATAACCGCGTGGATCAGGCGGCGACAGAAAGGTTGCGCGCCGACATGCCGCAGCAGGTCGCACACCATTTTGAGCACGGCGAAGCACGGAGTCGCTTCGAAACGTGCTGGACGCCTCAGCGTTATCAGTTGCTGACCGCCTTTCTGGCAAACGCGCCGGTGAGCTGGCGTCACTTCCTGAAAACCCAGGTATTCCGGGCGGTGGAGGAGACAGGCGAAACGGCGGATATGGCGCAAATATTCAGTGATTTGCGTCAGCGATACCCGGCAATGGCGAACAGTTAACGGTGATGGCTCATCGTCTACTACGCTTTAAGTCTGTAAGGACAACGAGGGGAAACGCGACGATGAGCATGAAAACCAGTGATTTTTTTGTCCAGCGCCTGAAAGAGTGGGGCGTCACACGCATTTACGGCTATCCGGGAGACGGGATTAACGGCGTGCTGGGGGCGATTCAGCGCGCAAACGCCAAAGGGGACGGCATCGAATTTATTCAGGTGCGTCATGAAGAGATGGCGGCCTTTATGGCGGCCGGACACGCAAAATTTACCGGTGAGCTGGGCGTCTGCCTGTCGACTGGCGGACCGGGCGCAACCCATCTGTTGACCGGACTCTATGACGCCAAAATGGACCATGCCCCCGTGCTGGCCATTGCCGGACAGGCAGAGGCGACTGCGCGGGGTGCCAGTTACCAGCAGGAGATGAATCTGGATCGCATCTTCTCGGACGTCGCCAACTTTGTTCAGGAAGCCTCGACCTCAACGCAGGTGCGCCATCTGCTGGACCGTGGCGTGCGCATCGCCAAAGCGCAAAATGGCGTGGCGGTGATCATCATCCCTAAAGATATTCAGGATGAAGAGTGGCAGCCGCCGCAGCATCTGCACGGTTTTACCCATTCCGGCAGCGGCTATCAACGTCCTAAAGTCATTCCTTACGAAGCGGATCTGCAACGCGCCGCTGAGGTGCTTAACGCCGGTAAAAAAGTGGCGATTCTGATCGGGGCAGGCGCACGCGACGCCGCCGTGGAAGTGGTTCAGGTCGCCAATGTGCTGGGTGCGGGCGTGGCAAAAGCGCTGCTGGGCAAAGATGTGCTGCCGGACGATGCGCCGTTTGTGACCGGTTCGATTGGCCTGCTGGGCACGAAGCCCTCATCTGATTTAATGCAGAACTGCGATACCCTGCTAATGATCGGCAGCGGCTTCCCGTGGACAGAATTCCTGCCGGAAGAGGGCAAGGCGCGTGCGGTACAGATTGACATCGACCCGGCCATGCTCGGCCTGCGCTATCCCAGCGAAGTCAATCTGCATGGCGATGCGGCTGAAACCCTGCGTGCGCTGCTGCCGCTGCTAACCCACAAAGAGGATCGCAGCTGGCAGGAAGCTATCGCGGTTCAGGTACGTGACTGGTGGACGCTGATGGAAGAGCGCGCCATGGCACCCGCTAATCCGGTCAATCCGCAGCGGGTAGTGTGGGAGATGTCGCCTCAGTTGCCGGACAACGCCATTGTTACCTCGGATTCCGGCTCCTGCGCCAATTGGTTCGCCCGCGACTATCGGGTGAAACAGGGGCAGCGCGCTTCGCTCTCCGGCGGCCTGGCCTGTATGGGCGCGGCGGTGCCCTACGCCATTGCCGCGAAATTTGCTCACCCGGAGAAACCGGTGGTGGCGCTGGTAGGTGACGGCGCGATGCAGATGAACAACATGGCCGAGCTGATCACCATCCAGAAATACTGGCAACAATGGGCCGATCCGCGCCTGATCGTCTGCGTGTTCAACAATCAGGATCTCAATCAGGTCACCTGGGAGCAACGCGTGATGGAGGGTAATCCGCGCTTTGACGCCTCGCAGCAGTTGCCGGACGTGAAGTATGCCGAGTTTGCGCAGTCGCTGGGGATGGTCGGAATTTATGTCGATAATCCTGACGATCTGGCCGGTGCATGGCAGCGTGCGCTCAGCGCCGATCGCCCGGTCTTGCTGGAGGTGAAAACCGATCCGGAAGTTGCGCCGTTACCGCCGCATATCACCTTTAAGCAGGCGAAAGCCTTTATGGCGTCGATGGTGAAAGGCGATCGCGGGGCGGCGCAGATCATCAGCGACACCGCCAGCCAGCTGTTCCATAAAAAGCATTAAGGGCTAAGTGGGGCGGTTCCGCCTCGCTAACCTTGATCCCCGGATGCACTCACGTCCGGGTCGTAAACCCCTTCATCATACTTAACGGGAGTCTTAACATGACTGCTCATTCCAGCCCTGTCTGGTTAATCTCGGGATGTTCAACCGGTTTTGGTCGTGAACTGGCGCAGCAGACCATCGCGCGTGGTTTTAAGGTCGTCGTAACGGCGCGTGATACGTCGTCCATCGCCGATCTGGTTGAAGGACACGACAACGCACTGGCGTTGGCGCTGGATGTGACCCGGCAGGCGAGCATCGACCAGGCCGTCAAAGCAGCTTTAGACACCTTCGGCACCATTGATGTGCTGGTAAACAACGCCGGTTACGGCTACCAGAGTTCGGTGGAAGAGGGTGTGGAAAGTGAAATTCGCGCCCAGTTTGATGCCAACGTTTTTGGCCTGTTCGCCCTGACGCGCGCGGTGCTGCCTGCGATGCGCAAAACGCGCAGCGGTCATGTTATCAACATCACCTCTGTGGCTGGCTTAATTGGCTTTGCCAGCTCAGGCTACTACTCTGCCAGCAAACATGCGGTGGAAGGCTGGTCCGACTCGCTGGCGCTGGAAGCGGGGCCGTTGGGCATTCACGTTACCTGCGTCGAACCCGGTCCGTTCCGCACCGACTGGGCCGGACGCTCACTGCATCAGACGCCGAGTAACTTGCCGGACTATGCAGAGACTGCAGCCGCACGGATGAAAGCCACCGCCGAATACAGCGGTACTCAGAAAGGCGATCCGGCACGGGCCGCCGCGGCGATGATCGCCATCACCGAACATGACAACCCGCCACGCCATCTGGTGATGGGGGCCTGGGGCCATGACGCCGTTACCAGCAAGCTCAAAGAGCGTCTGGCTGAGATAGAAGCGTGGAAACAGACGTCAGTGGAGACGGATTTTCCGGAGTAGAGGTGAGTGCGCTGTGGGTGGCGGAAAGCCGCCCGCGTGTGAGCCAGAAGCTGATAAAATACGAAAGGCCCGTTTATCGGGCCTTTAAGAGTTAAGCGCTGATCTTAGCTTTCTGCATTTCGCGCGCATTCAGCTCTTTCAGCTTGCGGCGCAACAGGGCAGATGAGGAGCGTTTTTTCCTCTGAGCTAACTGGGCTTTAATGGCGGGCAGATCGGGTCTGGCCAGCCACTCAGCTATCAATAGTGCCCTTAACTCCCTGTTCTCGGCATCAGCCGCATCTGTGATGCCATCGTATTTATCGTAAAACGACATAGCAAGCTCTCCCTGTAGTCACTACTTTATAAGCCCGGAAATATTTCGGGATTAAAGGTTGCGGTGCTTTCTTCGGCAACCCTGTTCGGCGATTGTAGCGTAGTTCATTTTTTAACCCAAGCAAAGCGTCATAGATCTCCTCAAGGGGTGTCGGGCGATTGCGGTCGACGATCTCTCCTGATGCAGCCTAGAAAACAAAACCGCCTATAAAGAAGCTTTCATGGTGTGCCATTAACGCCAGGAGTACGCTTTTGAAAACGACAGCACCCCCTAATCCTGCAAAGCTGATATGGCGGAAATCGCCCAGACACTCCAGACCATCGAACACGTCAAAACAGACTTCAGCCAGCCCGTTAACCGGAAAAGCGATACCGGGTGGCAACTGGTATTTGATGCGGGTAAAGGTCTGTTCATCCATTAGCGTGCCCACGATGACAGTGTAATTCTCATTACCGGCAACAAACGCGTAACTGTAATGAATACGCCGATCGTAAATGAATTTTTTTCGCCTGATTTCGTAGTTTTCAAGATAAATATCTTCTTCAAAGCGCACTTCTCATCCCTGCCGCAGCTTATGAATCCCTGAAACTCGATTTTTGCTCTCCTGCTCAGTAACCTCAAACATCACTGGTAAAGATGTGGTTATTGATTCCAGCATATCGGCCGCTGTTGCTGATTATCGACATCGTTTTGTAAGCCAGCCCGCAAACCATTCAGCTATTACGCCCCTTTATCGCGCAGGCCTGCGCCATCATCGTGCTGAAAAAATAAACAGCCACCCATCCCCAACATCATAAGAATTCGATCTTGTATCCCAGCCCGTATTCCATCTGGCATCCCCGTTTCAGACCGGATGCATCACCGCTAACTGGCACGCTTCATGCACTCGCTGACAGGTACAATTCTGGCGAGGTAACCCATGTTTGACTCCTTATTAGACGAAGATGCCACCACGATGGCCGCTCTGATTCGCAGCGGGGACGTGTCGGCGTGCGAGCTGACCGGGGCGGCGCTGGCGCGGATGGAACAGCGGGAACCGGCGATACAGGCTTTTTGTACCCCGACGCCTGAACGGGCAATGGCACAGGCCAGAGAAGTGGATGCCCGACGGGTGCGCGGGGAAACGCTGGGCGCGCTGGCGGGCGTACCGCTGGCGGTGAAGGATTTAATCTGCACCGCAAACGTCAGAACCACCTCCGGATCGGCGGCATACAAAGATTTCGTACCGGAAGATGACGACATCACGGTGGAACGGTTGCTGGCCGCCGACGCCGTCCTGCTGGGCAAAACGACTGCGCCGGAGTTTGGTTACAGCGGCGTCGGACACAATCCGCTGTTCCCGTCACCACGCAATCCCTGGGATCGGGCAATGACGCCAGGCGGTTCCAGCGCAGGTTCCGGCGCAGCGGTAGCGGCGCGGCTCTACCCGATTGCACTGGGCAGCGACGGTGGCGGCTCGGTACGCATTCCGGCAGCGCACTGCGGCATTTTTGGCTTTAAGGCGTCAATGGGCCGGGTGCCATTGTGGCCCGGCTGCCGCGATGAGCGCTATCCCGGCGTGTCGAGCTGGGAGTCACTGGAGCATATCGGGCCGATGACGCGCAGCGTGCGCGATGCCGCCCTGATGATGTCGCTGATGGCCGGGCCGGATATGCGTGACCGCCACTCGATCCCTTGCTGCGACGTTGACTGGCTGGGCGCACCAGAGCATTTGCCTGGCAAACTGCGCATCGCCTTTAGCGCAGATTTTGGTTATGTGGCTGTTGACCCGGAGGTGCGGGCGCTGGTCAGCGCGGCGGTGCAGCGTTTTGCCGCTGAAATCGGGGCTGAACTGGAGCTGGCCGATCCCGGCTTCCCTGATCCGGCTGCCGCCTTTGGCGCGCTGGTGGCGATGGAGAGCGATCTCACCGGCATGCGCCAGATGATGGCGGAGCAGGACAGCAAGATGTCGCCGCATCTGGTCGCCATGCTGCAGCGCGACTGGCGGGCGGAAAACTTCACCGATGCCATCACCACCCGAAAAGCGGTCAGCAACAGCCTGTGGCGCTTTATGCAGCGCTTTGATCTGCTGATCACGCCGACGCTGGCAGTGCCGCCATTTCCGCTGGGGATGCAGGGACCAGAGATCATTGATGGCCGCATGGTCCGCAGCGATCACTGGCTCTCGTTCTGCTTCCCGTTCAACTTCACCGGACAGCCTGCTGCGTCTGTGCCCGCCGGTTTTACCGCCAGCGGCCTGCCCGTCGGGATGCAGATTGTCGGACGTCATCTTGATGATGCGTTAGTGCTGGCTGCCAGTGCCGCTTTCGAGCGCATTCAGCCGTGGAATCACCTTCAACCCGGAATCGCCCAATGAAAACATCTGATACACCTGCGCTGGAGCAGGAGTTTGAACATGAGCCGGTGCCGCTGTCGCACCGTCATTCCACCCGCTCCGTCTCGGCGGTCTGGTTTGGCTTTCCGATGATCCTCACCAACGCGCTGTTTGGCGGCATCATCACCTGGCATCTGGGATTCTGGCCCGCGCTGATCGCCATTCTGCTGGGCAACCTGGTGCTGTTCGCCTATGTCGGTGCGCTGAGCTGGTACGCCGGTAACAGCGGGATGAACTTCGCTCTGCAGGCCAGACGCACCTTTGGCAGCAAAGGCTACATCCTGGTTTCCGGTTTTCTCTCGACGGTGGTGATCGGCTGGTATGCCTTCCAGACCGGTCTCACCGGCACGGTGATTAATCAGACCTTTGGCTGGAATGCGCTGGCGGTGACCGCCTTTGCCATGATCCTTTACACAGGTATTACGTTCCTGGGCGTGCGGGCGCTGTCGGTACTGGGGATGATCGCCGCGCCGCTGTTTGTGGTGCTGGGGATGGTGGCGTTGTGGCTGATCAGCAAACAGCACGACTTCTCCATCGTGACGCAGTGGAAGGGCAGCGCCAGCGCCGCCGGTGCCATGAGCATGGGCACCGCCGTCACTATGGTGGTGGCCGGTTTTGCTGACTCCGGCACCATGACCGCTGACTTCACCCGCTGGTCGAAGAATGGCCGCTCGGCGGTGATTGCCGCGTTCTCTGCGTTCCCGATCGCCAATGTGATCTCCTATCTGTTTGGCGTGGTGATTGTGGCAGTGGGCGCGGCGGTTGATCCGCTGACCAACGGCGGTAACTTTCTGCCGATGCTGATGGGACACAGCGCCTTCCTGTCGGTGGTGGCCTGTCTGTTTGTCTTTATCAATCTGGGGTCAGTTTGCACCCACTGTCTCTACAACGGTGCGGTGGGTTTCAGCCATCTGTTCAGCAGCAAAATGCGCCTCTGGACGCTGATCCTCGGTGCCATTGGCGGCGTGCTGGCGCTGGCGGGAGTCTGGTCTTACTTCCTGGAGTGGCTCAGCCTGCTGGGCATTGTGGTGCCGCCGTTTGGTGCGGTAATGATTGTGGATTTGATTTTCATGGCGCGCATCAGCGAGCAGCGTCCGGCGCAGCGTTTCCGTGGCACCGCGTTTGCCGCATGGGCGATTGGCAGCCTGTGTGCAGTCATCGCCCATGTGGCTTTCCCGCAGTTCGGTGAAGCGGTGATCGGTTTGATGACCGCCGCCATCAGCTACACCCTGATCAGTAAAATGCGCATGCCGCGCCCGGTAATGGAGAACAGCAATGCCCGACTACAGCGTTAATTCGACCCCCTACGCCTGGCCGTTTGACGGCAGCTTTAGCCCGGCTGACACGGCGCTGATCGTGATTGATATGCAGACCGATTTCTGTGGTGTCGGCGGCTATGTCCACAGCATGGGCTATGATGTGAGCCTGACCCGCGCGCCCATCGTCCCTTTGCAGCAGGTGCTGGCGGCGATGCGCGCCCGGCAGTTTCCGATTATCCATACCCGTGAAGGACACCGGCCCGACCTCAGCGATCTGCCCGCCAACAAGCGCTGGCGCTCGCGACGGATGAACGCCGGGATCGGCGATGTGGGACCCTGTGGCCGTATTCTGGTGCGCGGTGAACCGGGCTGGGAAATCATCCCGGAGCTGGCTCCGTTGCCGGAGGAAGTGGTGATTGATAAACCGGGGAAGGGATCGTTTTACGCCACCGATCTGGAGCTGATTCTGCGCAGTCGCGGCATCCGTAACCTGATCCTGACCGGTATTACCACCGACGTCTGCGTCCATACCACGCTGCGCGAAGCCAACGATCGCGGCTTTGAGTGCCTGGTGCTCTCCGATTGCTGTGCTGCGACCGAGCAGCGGCATCATGAGGCGGCGCTGAGCATGATCCCTATGCAGGGCGGCATCTTTGGCGCGGTCGCTACGTCGGCCGCGCTGCTGGATAGCCTGGGCGTGTAGCGTTTTGCATCCCACAGTAAGAGGTGCTGCCCTGATTCTCAGGGCGATTCCGGATGGCCTGAGCGCCGTTATGCGCTCAGGCCATCCGCAGCACTATTCGCGCTGCGTATCCTCTGGCGCAGGTAATCTCATCAGCGCTTCAAGCTGATCGGCGGGTACCGCCTGACTGAACAGATAGCCCTGCAGCTGATTACAGCCTGCATCTGCCAGTGCAGACATCTGCCCGGCGGTCTCGACACCCTCCGCCGTCACTATCAGCCCCATGGCATGGCCCAGTTTCACCACGGATTCAACAATCGCCACGGAATTTTCCGCCACGCCCAGCGACTGGGTGAACGAGCGGTCAATTTTGATTTTGTCCACCGGGAAGGTGCTGAGGTAGTTGAGGCTGGAGTAGCCGGTGCCGAAGTCATCCAGCGCGATGCGGAAGCCTGCTTCCCGCAGCGACACAATAATCTCGCGTGCTTCGCGTTCATCCTCGATTAATACGCCCTCAGTGATTTCCAGCTCCAGCCGCTTTGGGTCACCGCCGTGCTGGCTGACAATCGCCATTACACGGTCAACAAAGCCGGTAGAGCGGAACTGCACGGGCGAGACATTGACAGCCACCAGCAAATCGGGAAAGCGCTGCTGAGTGGCACAGGCTTCAGCCAGCACCCATTCGCCCAGCGGGATAATCAGGCCGGTCTCTTCGGCAATCGCGATAAATTCACCGGGTGCGATCAGGCCGCGCGTCGGGTGATGCCAGCGCAGCAGCGCTTCAATGCCGACCATCTGCTGACCGCCAACGTCCATCAGTGGCTGATACCATACCTCCAGTCCCTGTCGGGTTTGCAGCGCCGTACGCAGATCGGCGGCGATGGTCTGCCGGGTTTGCACTGACTCATCCATTGCCCGTTCAAACTGACGAAACCGGCCGCGCCCGCCGCTTTTGGCTTCATACAGCGCGATATCGGCTTTGCGCATCAGCTCCAGCCGATCAATGCCGTCTTTAGGTGCCAGCGCCAGTCCGATACTGGCCCCGCTCCAGACATCGCTGCCGAACAGGGTAAACGGCTGAGCCAGCTCGTCAATCATGCGCTGCGCCAGGCTATTCACCTGACCAATATTATCGACCTCCGGCATCACCACGATAAATTCATCGCCCCCGATGCGTCCCACGGTATCGCTGGCCCGCACGATACGACTCAGGCGCTGCGCCACCGCGATGATCAGCTCATCGCCAGCATGATGACCGTGGGTATCGTTGACGGCCTTGAAGCGGTCAAGATCGATCAGCAGCAAGGCTACCCGCTGATCGTTGCGCGTCGCCAGGGCCAGCGCCTGGGTTAAGCGGTCTTCAACCAGCGCGCGGTTCGGCAGGCCGGTCAGCACGTCATGAAATGCCAGATGTTGTGCCTGCGCTTCCGATGCGCCCAGCCTGAGCATCGATTGCGAGAGGTTAACTGACGAGTTCCAGAGTCGCCGTACCATATAAAGACAAAGCAGCGATATCGCCAGCACCGCCAGCCCGGTAGACGGCCCGATGGTGCGCAGCATCTGCGCACCCGGGCGGGCGGGGATCCAGTTGAGATAGCCAACCGGCTCGCCCGCCTGCGCGATCAGCAGATAGCGTGCGCTGGTGCCGGACTGAGATGTGCCATCAGAAAAGTGCAGTCCCTCCAGCTGATTGCGTTCCGCCAGGCTCGCCAGATAACCGTCGTCAAGAAATTTCAGGCTCACCAGCCGGAAACGCGGCAGGTCGTTGCTATCCCGCTGGATGCTACCCACGGCCAGCGCCGCAGCTCGCTGGGTAACACGGGCATAATCGGCGTTATCCTGACGCCTGGGATCCTGGATCAGCGTGTTTTGCAGCACCTCGGCGATCAGCGGACCGTTGTCCGCTTCCATAACCGGCTGGCCTTCACGCCAGACTCTGACGATCTGGTTTTGCGCATCCAGCACCATAATCAGCTGATGACCGAACATCTCATACAGCCACTGCCCGATGTTCTCATCCAGCCACCTGTCGCTGTTCCCCTCAGCCAGATGCTCCTCAAAGGGCCGCCAGCGTGACAGGCTATGCAACTGGCGCAGATGCTCATTCAGACTCTGCGAAAAAGAGGCCTCAATCATCCGCTGCTGCTGATGCCGGGCCTCAGTATTGGTCAGTGACGTGCCAATAAATAGTGCCGCACCCGCACCGGCAAACGTCAGCACAAGGATAGCCACCAGCGGCACCAACACTTCGCGCAGAAAACTGTGGCGAAAATCAGAGGAAAGTTTAAGGGTGTTAATCATATTGTTGTTTTTCTCAGCAGCAGGGGAACAGCTTAAAAATTAGCAGATAGGAACAGATCTTCCATGAAAAGCTTGATGGACAGTGAGCAGGCGAGCGTTTTTCTATTAACGAGCGGCGGGGGCAGGCTGACAGTCAGGGAAAGAAAGTGAGTACGTTTTATCAGTTATTTTAATGAGCGCGGCAGTCATGCCGAGGGCATAAAGGTCAGGATGGTAAACCCTGACCTGTGCGGTAAGGCTGACAGGCTGAATTCGGCCGCAAGTCCATCACCGCGCATTTCCTGCCAACTTCGCTGCTATGGTTCATACTCATGAGCGCTGATTGTGTTACGAATGGATAACCGTGCAGACAACGGTTACTGAGTGGGTCACTTATCTGACAGCCTGCGCCTGACAGCTAACGAAAAGGGAAAATAATGCCATTGTTATTCGGTGAGTTATCTGGTTTCCCGTCATGGGTACCTGTTGTATTACTCGTCTCGCTTTCTTTTATTCTGGGTTTCCTGGCCCGCCTTATCCTGCTCGCGTTTATCCGCTACTGGCAGGGCCGTGACAGAAAGCTGTTCAAATCTCTGGAAAAGCACCTTAGCGGTTCGATGTTCTTTTTCGTGCCGTTATTGATGATCAATGTCGGGATTAACTACATCGATTTCCATCCTGAATCACTTGAACTCATCACCAATATCATCAACGTTTTTATCATCATGTCATTCTGCTCGGTCTTAATCCGGCTGACCAACGTGGCGCAGGATATGCTTTATATCCGCTACGACATTAATATTTCCAATAACCTGCGTGCGCGAAAAATCCGTACTCAGATTATCTATGTCAAGAAAGTCGTTATTGTCATCCTGGTGCTGTTCTGTGTTTCGCTGATTCTGCTGAGTTTTCCCGGCGTGCGTAAATTCGGCACCACTATTCTGGCCGGTGCGGGTGTGGCCGGTATCATTATTGGTTTCGCTTTACAGAAGTCGCTGGTTAACCTGTTCGCCGGTATTCAGATCGCCTTTACCCAGCCGATTAAGATTGATGATGCAGTGGTGGTGGAAAAGGAGTGGGGCTGGATTGAAGAGATCAACCTGACCTATGTGGTGGTGCGCATCTGGGATCTACGCCGTCTGGTGCTGCCGATTACTTACTTCACCGAGAATCCGTTTCAGAACTGGACGCGCAACAACGCGCAGATTTTAGGCTCGGTATTTCTCTATGTGGATTACTCGATGCCGCTGGAGCCATTGCGTAAGCATTTCGACAAAATCCTGAGTGAAACCAAACTCTGGGACCAGGAAACCTCGGTGCTTCAGGTGACCGACACCACCGAAAAAACCATGACCATCAGGATGCTGATGACCGCCCAGAACTCCCCGATCGCCTTTGATTTGCGCTGTTATGTGCGTGAAAAGATGATTGAGTTTATTCAGCAGAATTACCCGGAAAGCCTGCCACAGGTGAGGGCGTCGCTGACGGAGAGTGGGTCGGAGAAGGTGGGGAGAGCAGTAATGGAAGAAAATATTTAGAGAAGGAGAGAAACGGCAGTTTAATTGGGTTTGCAGAAAAATACAGCTGTCGTTTCGATTTTATAAGCCAGAAATTAAGTTTGCGCATTCTTTCCCCACTTATGGATTGGGCATAAGATAACGGGCAGGATGGGGGCAACTTTTAGACATTATTTCTTTTTATCGTTTTACGTTTAATCGGCAGACATCAGAATTCAGTTTTTATTTATGCCATTGAACCCATGTGAAACGCCTCACCACGCTATTCTCATAGCGCCCGATTTCATATTTACCACTGAAAAATAAAATTATTGCTCTTTTGTCAGTTTATGCAAATAAGAGGTCTGACCCACCGCCATGATGAAAAATATGACTTACATCAATAGGTTATTTGCAGGATTGCTTTCTCTTTTTTTTGAGGTTATGGAAGTAAAGCGAAACGCTGAGAAACATAACTTTACATTGAATTTTTTATCAGACGCTTACCAGGTTGATAAAAGAGGTTAATTTAACCGTTTATTTAAAAATAAGAACTTGTGAGTTAATCATCCTGAGCAGATGACGAATATCACCATATACTTTCAGCATATTCGTTGAATGAATATAAACCTGCTTGATTAACGATAATTTGTCGCTGCATTGCTGTCGCGATACCGGCGTTTTAGTACAGGAGAGAGAAAAATGGATCAATCCGCATTCATGATTGGGTTTTCGGTCATGGCCATCGCATCACTGATTATCTACGTGACGGGTGACAAAAAATATCCTTTTGGCCACCATACACTCGTGCACGCGTCAGTCCCGTTTATTGCGGCCACGGCTTATCTGGCCATGGCGTTTGAATTTGGCAACCTCACGCTGGACAGTGGCACGGTAGTGTATCTGGCACGTTATGCTGACTGGTCTGTCACCACGCCTCTTTTACTGGCCGGGCTGGTCATGCTGGCTTTCCATGAACAGGGTAAGCCGGGCGAAATGGCGGGCTTTCTCACGGCCATCATTGTGCTGGATGTGATGATGATCGTCACCGGTCTGGTCTCTTCGCTGGCTGAAAATGCTGTCGCGAAATGGGTCTGGTATCTGTGGTCATGCGCGGCATTTCTGGGCGTTGTTTATCTGCTCTGGGGACCGCTGCGTGCTATAGCCGCTACGCGGGGTAGTGCGCTGGCAGGTGCATATAACAGAAATGTGGCCTTGCTGACCATCGTATGGTTTATCTATCCGATCGTTTTTCTGGTGGGTCCGGAAGGGCTCAACATCATTACTGATGCGACATCGGTCTGGGCATTCCTGATTCTGGATATCATCGCAAAAGTTTTCTATGCCTTCTACGCCGCGGCTAACATGAAGAAAGCCCTTTCTCATGCCGTGCCTGTTGGTGCAGTCAGGAGATGAGAGGCCAGGTGCGGCTCGGCTGGGCAGGACTGTGGGGGGCAGCGCTGGCGGCCTCTTTCAGCCCTCTTGCCGGGCAGGTGCTGTTTGCGACCGGAGCGATTGGCCTTATCGGCATGGCGCACGGTGCCAGCGATCTTGACGTCGTGAAACGCGAGCGTCAGTTTCCATTTCTTGCCGCCTATGGGCTGGTCATTGTGCTCTGTCTGTTCTGGTGGCACGGTGCGCCGGCACTGGCGCTGCCCGTTTTTCTCCTGGCCTCAGCCATACACTTTGCACTTGAGGATGCCCCTCATGGATGCAGCATTGAACGTCTGGCGCGGGGAATAAGCATGATAGCGACGCCAGCTGCTCTGCATCTGCAGGCGTTCAGTACAATTCTGCATGAGGCGGGGCTGGGATTTTCATTGCCACACTCTTTTGCTGCAGGCATTGCCCTCACAGGGGGAGTTTGTGCAGCAGGCCTTATTTTTGTGGGCTTACTCCGCCGGGACAGACGTCTTCTGGCCGGTACACTGGCATTATTACTCCTTCCGCCTTTCGTCGGTTTTTCAATGGGCTTTCTGATTTTGCATGCGCTCCCGCAAACCCGGCAGCGGCGCGATCGGCTGGGATGCAAAAGCTACACAGGCTACCTGCATGCCACATGGCCGGTACTGACGGCAGCCATTCTGCTGGCGGCGGGAACCGTCGCGATGATGCATCCCACGGATAAAGCGGGAATTCAGTCACTTTTTGCGGCACTGGCCGCACTGGCGATTCCGCATATGCTCATTACGCCCTGGTTTGAAACACGGCAAGAAGCGTAAAGCCATCGTGCAGCACCCTGAAAGTGTTCCCGGACAAACAGAGCAGAGGGTTTCAGGCCTGAGCTCTATTCCCATGACGCCTCTTTATCCTTAACTGGCTTCTGTCCCGACTTTCACATTCACCCCACCTTCACCCCTGCGTCACTATTCTGTCATCTGCGTCCCTCAGGCTAACCCCATCCCGCAGCGTCTTATCACTGCGTTCCCACTCTGTAACCCGTGAGGATTTCATCGTGATGGAGTTATCCAGACATCCGACCACTGTCTATCAGGCTGTTGCCGCACAACTGGAGCAGGCGCTGAAAGAGCGCTACCGCTGCGGCGACTATCTTCCTTCCGAACAACAGCTGGCCGATCACTATGAGGTGAACCGCCACACCCTGCGCCGCGCTGTCGATGAGCTGGTGCACAAAGGGCTGCTGCAGCGCCGTCATGGCGTCGGCATCCTGGTGCTGATGCGCCCGTATGACTATCCGCTGCATGCGCAGGCGCGCTTTAGCCAGAACCTGATGGAGCAGGGCAGTCACCCGACCAGCAAACGGCTGCTGGCGGTGCTGCGTCCGGCCAGCAACGACGTCGCCAGTGCGCTGGGCGTAAAAGAGGGCGAAAACGTCATTCACCTGCGCACCCTGCGCCGCGCCAACGGCGTGCCGCTCTGCCTGATCAACCATTTCCTCGCCGACCTCAGCTGGTGGCCACAGCTGCAGCAATTTAACAGCGGGTCGCTGCACGATTTCTTAGTGGAGCACACCGGCAAACAGCTGGTGCGCACCCAGACGCGTATCAGCACCCGCCGGGCGCAGGCAAAGGAGTGTCGGCAGCTGGATATCGCGCTGCATGCGCCGCTGCTCTGCGTGCGGACCCTGAACAAAACCAGTGATGGCGCGGTGGCGGAATACTCCGTCAGCCTGACGCGCGGCGACATGATCGAACTGACTCTGGAGCACTAATGGAACAGCAAACGGATCGCCAGCGCTGGCTGTCGGTGCTGGCACACAGCAGCGCCACCCTGCTTGAAGCGCACTGGCAGGCGCTTAATCTCCAGCCCGAATTCACGCTGGTTCGTCCGGCAGAGATCGGGCTGACGCGGTTACAGGCGCGGATGGGGGCTACCGGAAAACGCTTCGTGATGGGTGATGCCACGGTAACGCGCGCAGTGGTGCAGCTGGGCGACGGTACCCTGGGCTACAGCTACCTGTTAGGGCGCGACAAAGCCCATGCCGAACGCTGCGCCCTGCTGGATGCGCTGTTGCAGCAGCCGGAAACCCGGCTTTTGCTGGAAGAGAAGATTATTACGCCGCTGGCAGCGTGGCGCGATGAGCAGCGACAGCTGCGCGCCCGTGAAATCGCCAGCAGCAAAGTGGATTTCTTTACGCTGGTTCGCGGAGATAACTGATGACTTTACTGGCAAGTTTTAACCATCCGGTCGCGGATGCACAGCGCGCGTTTCGCCGCATTCTGAAAGCGATGAGCGAACCGGGCGTGATGGTCTCGCTGCCGCTGCAACAGGGCTGGGGCGCACTGTCCCCGGCGGCCACGGCGCTGCTGCTGACGCTGGTCGACCAGGAAAGTCCGGTCTGGCTGGATGCGCAAATCGACAACGAACAGCTGCGCAACAATCTGCGCTTCCACACCGGCGCGCCCATCACCATGCAGCAGGACGCCCCTTTCGCGCTGAGCCATGCGGCGGCGCAGCCGGATCCGACGCAGTTCGCGGCGGGTGACAACATGTCGCCGGAAAAAAGCACCACGCTGATTATCGAGTTACCGTCGCTGAATGGCGGATTAACGCTGCGTCTCTCCGGTCCCGGCCTGCGGGAAACCCGCGCCATTGCGCCGCAGCTGCCGGAAAGCGTACTGGAATATCTGCGCACCCGTCCGCATCCGTTTCCACAGGGCGTGGATCTGATCTTCACCTGTGGCGAAGCGATCATGGCCGTGCCGCGCACCACCGTTGTGGAGGTGTGCTGATGTATGTCGCGGTGAAAGGGGGCGAAAAAGCCATCTCTAATGCCCACCAGCTGCAGGCCGATCTGCGACGCGGGGATCGGGCAGTAGCGGAACTCGGCTGTGACCAGGTGGCGCAGCAGCTGGGCCTGGCGGTGGACCGGGTGATGACCGAAGGCGGAATTTACGATCCGCAACTGGCGGCGCTGGCTATCAAGCAGGCCAGCGGCGATCTGGTCGAGGCGATCTTTCTGCTGCGCGCTTATCGAACCACATTGCCACGGCTGGCGGAGAGCACGCCGCTGGCGACCGGTGCGATGCGTATCGAACGCCGCATCTCGGCGGTCTACAAAGATCTGCCGGGCGGCCAGGTGCTGGGCCCAACCTATGACTACAGCCACCGGCTGCTCGACTTCACGCTGCTGGCTAACGGTGAAACGCCCGCTGCGCCGCGTGACGATTGCCCGGTGCCAGACCAGTGCCCCCATATGTTCAGCATGATGACCGAGGAAGGGCTGGCTGCTGGCGAGGTGGATGACGGCAGCGAGCCGGTCGATATCACCCGCGAGCCAGTGAGTTTTCCCGCCTCACGCGCCGCGCGGCTGCAACAGCTGGTGCGCGGCGACGAAGGGTTTCTGCTGGCGCTGGGCTATTCGACCCAGCGCGGCTATGGCCGTACCCATCCGTTTGCCGGTGAGATCCGCACCGGCACTCTCAGCGTCAGCATCTGTCCCGAAGAGCTGGGTTTTGAGCTGGAGATCGGGGAACTGCTGCTGACGGAGTGTGAAATGGTCAACGGCGTCGCCCACAGCGATGATGCTGCGCCGCAGTTTACCCGTGGTTACGGGCTGGTGTTTGGCCGTGCCGAACGCAAAGCGATGGCGATGGCGCTGGTAGACCGCGCGCTGCAAAGCCGCGAGCAGAATGAGCGTGTGACCAGCCCGGCGCAGGATGAAGAGTTTGTGCTGTCGCACGCCGACAACGTCGAAGCGGCGGGCTTTGTCTCGCACCTCAAGCTGCCGCACTACGTCGATTTTCAGGCCGAGCTGGAATTGCTGAAACAGCTCCAGAACGATTATCAGGAACGCAACCATGGCTAAACTCACCGGCTATAACAACGGCTATCTCGACGAGCAGACCAAACGCACCATCCGTCGCGCCATCCTGAAAGCGGTGGCGATCCCCGGCTATCAGGTGCCATTCGCCGGACGCGAGATGCCGATGCCTTACGGCTGGGGCACTGGCGGCATCCAGATCACCGCCAGCGTGATTGGCGATCAGGATGTGCTCAAGGTGATCGATCAGGGCGCAGATGACACCACGAATGCGGTATCGATCCGCCAGTTCTTTAAGCGGGTCAGCGGCGCGGCCACTACCGAGCGCACCGCCGATGCCACGCTGATCCAGACCCGCCATCGCATCCCGGAAACGCCACTGGAGGAGGATCAGATCCTGATTTTTCAGGTGCCGATCCCGGAGCCACTGCGTTTTATTGAGCCGCGCGAAACCGAGACCCGCACCATGCACGCGCTGGAGGAGTACGGCATCATGCAGGTGAAGCTGTATGAAGATATCGCCCGCTACGGGCATATCGCCACCACCTACGCTTATCCGGTGCGGGTCAACGATCGCTACGTGATGGATCCGTCGCCCATTCCTAAATTCGATAACCCGAAGATGCACATGATGCCCGCGTTGCAGCTGTTTGGTGCCGGGCGTGAAAAGCGCATCTACGCTTTGCCGCCTTATACCCGCGTGGAGAGTCTCGACTTCGACGATCACCCGTTCACCGTGCAGCAGTGGGAAGAACCCTGCGCGCTGTGCGGCTCGCGCCACAGCTATCTCGATGAGGTGGTGATGGACGATCAGGGAACGCGGATGTTTGTCTGCTCCGACACCGACTTTTGCCATCAGCAGCAGGAACAGCAACATGCACAGTGAACAGCCGCTGCTTGCGGTGAACCAGCTCACCCATCTTTACGCGCCGGGCAAAGGGTTTGAGCAGGTCAGTTTTGATCTCTGGCCCGGTGAAGTGCTGGGGATTGTCGGCGAGTCCGGCTCCGGTAAAACCACGCTGCTGCAGAGCCTGTCGGCGCGTCTGACGCCGCAGCAGGGCAGCATTCTTTATCAGAACCGCAACCTTTATCAGATGAGTGAAAGCGATCGCCGTCGCCTGCTGCGCACCGAGTGGGGCGTAGTACATCAGCATCCGATGGACGGACTGCGTTCGCAGGTCAGTGCGGGCGGCAACATCGGCGAACGGCTGATGGCGACCGGGCAGCGCCACTATGGCGACATCCGCGCCGAGGCGAGCCGCTGGTTACAGGCGGTAGAGATTGATGCCGGTCGCATCGACGATCTGCCGACCACCTTTTCCGGCGGGATGCAGCAGCGTCTGCAGATTGCCCGCAACCTGGTGACGCAGCCGCAGCTGATGTTTATGGATGAGCCAACCGGCGGGCTGGATGTCTCGGTGCAGGCGCGACTGCTGGATCTGCTGCGAACGCTGGTGCGCGAGCTGAATCTGGCGGTGGTGATTGTCACTCACGATCTCGGCGTAGCGCGACTGCTGGCGCATCGCCTGCTGGTGATGAAACAGGGGCGGGTGGTGGAGAGCGGTCTGACCGACCGCGTGCTGGACGATCCTCATCATCCCTACACTCAACTGCTGGTCTCTTCGGTGCTCAATTAAATGACGACTCACACTCCGCGTCTGCGTGTAGAAAATCTGTGTAAAACCTTTGTGCTGCACAATCAGAACGGCGCGGCGCTGCCGGTGCTGCACAACACCAGTCTGACGGCAGGCGAGGGCGAATGCGTGGTGCTGCACGGTCACTCTGGTAGCGGCAAATCCACGCTGCTGCGCGCGCTTTATGGCAACTATCAGCCCGACAGCGGCCACATCCGCGTGGCGCATCAGGGCGAATGGATCGATATGGCGCAGGCATCAGCGCGTCAGATTATCGCCCTGCGCCGTGACACGCTGGGCTGGGTCAGCCAGTTTCTGCGGGTGATCCCGCGTGTGCCGACACTGGAGATTGTGATGCAGCCGCTGCTGGAGCGCGGCGTGGATCGTGAATTCTGCGAAGCGCGGGCCGCCGAACTGCTGGCCCGGCTGAATGTGCCGCAGCGTCTCTGGTCGTTGGCCCCGTCCACCTTTTCCGGCGGTGAGCAGCAGCGCGTGAACATCGCTCGCGGCTTTATCGCCGACTATCCGGTGCTGCTGCTGGATGAACCCACCGCCTCGCTCGACAGCGTCAACAGCGCGGCGGTAGTGAGTTTGATTGAACAGGCGCGCGCCCGGGGTGCCGCCATCGTCGGTATTTTTCACGATCGGGCGGTGCGCGAGCGGGTAGCCGACCGGCTGCACCTGATGCACGCGACCGACACAGGAGTGCAGGCATGATCATCAATAACGTCAGACTGGTGCTGGAAAACGAAGTGGTGAACGGATCGCTGGAGTTTCGTGATGAGCGCATCAGCAGCTTCAGCGAAACCACCAGCCAGCAGCCGGGCGCGCTGGATGGCGAAGGGGCCTGGCTGCTGCCGGGGCTGGTGGAGCTGCACACCGATAACCTCGACAAGTTTTTCACCCCACGGCCAAAAGTGGACTGGCCTGCACATTCGGCGATGAGCAGCCACGATGCGCTGATGGTTTCCAGCGGCATCACCACTGTGCTGGACGCGATTGGCGTGGGCGATGTGCGCGACGGCGGGCACCGGCTGGATAACCTCAGCAAGATGATCGACGCCATCCGCGACAGCAACCGTAAAGGGCTGAACCGGGCCGAGCATCTGCTGCATCTGCGCTGTGAACTGCCGCATCCTACCACCGCGCCGCTGTTTGAAGCGCTGATGGGCACGCCGGAACTGGCGCTGGTGTCGCTGATGGACCATTCGCCGGGCCAGCGCCAGTATGCGTCGCTGACCAAATATCGCGAATATTATCAGGGCAAATATCAGCTCAACGACGCCGAGATGGATCAGTTCGAGCATGACCAGCTCACTCTGGCGGCAGCGTGGTCGCAGCCCAATCGTCAGGCGATTGCCGGACTGTGCCGCGAACATGGCATCGCCATTGCCAGCCACGATGACGCTACCGCGGCGCACGTGGAGGAGTCCCATGCGGCAGGCAGCCGCATCGCGGAGTTTCCGACCACGCTGGAGGCGGCTCGCGCCTCACGCTATCGCAACATGCAGGTGCTGATGGGCGCGCCCAACATCGTGCGCGGCGGCTCGCACTCCGGCAACGTTGCCGCCTGGGAACTGGCGTCACACGGCCTGCTGAATATTCTGTCATCCGATTACTACCCGGCCAGCCTGCTGGATGCGGCGTTCCGGCTGGCAGATGATGAGCGCAACAGCCTCGGCATGGCGCAGGCGATTGCACTGGTGACCTGTAACCCGGCCCGCGCGCTAGGGCTGGAGGATCGCGGTGTGATCGCCGAGGGCTGCCGCGCCGATCTGGTGCTGGCGCACACCGCACACGGCTACCCGCACGTGCGGCACGTCTGGAGCAAAGGTCGGCAGGTTTACTGATGGCGCGGCTGATCTGGCTCACCGGTCCCTCGGGTTCAGGTAAAGACAGCCTGCTGGATGCGCTGCGGGCGTCACCGCCGCCCCGGCTGCTGATCGCCCATCGCTACATTACCCGCGCCGCCGATGCGGGCGGTGAAAACCATGTGGCGCTGACTGAGGCGGAGTTTGAGCGTCGCGCCGCACTCGGCCTGTTTGCGGTGAGCTGGGAGGCGCACGGTTTCCGCTACGGCATCGGCTGTGAGACCGAGCAATGGCTGTTGCGCGGGCAGAATGTGGTGGTGAACGGGTCGCGGCTGCATCTGGCCCAGGCGCAGGCGCGGTTTGGTGCGCAGCTGCTGCCGGTCTGTCTGCAGGTGTCGCCCGCGGTACTGGCGGCGCGGCTGCGTCAGCGCGGACGGGAAGATGAGGCGGAGATCGCCCGGCGGCTGGCGCGCGCCGCTCAGCCGCAGCCCGATGGCTGCTTTATTCTCAACAACGACGTCGCGCTGGCGGATACCGTCTGCCAGCTGCGCCAGATACTGGAGGCGCATCAATGAAACTCACTTTTTTGGGTACCGGCGGGGTGACTGCGGCACCGCTGCCGGGCTGCGACTGTCGCGCCTGCCAGCGGGCGCAGCGCAATAGCGCCCATGCGCGTGCGGCCTGCAGTGCGCTGATTGAGTTTGGCCACGAGCGAATCCTGCTGGATGCCGGTCTCTTGCTGCTGGCGTCGCGCTTTCCGCCCGGCACGCTGACGCGCATTCTGCTGACCCATTACCACATGGATCATGTGCAGGGCCTGTTTGCGCTGCGCTGGGGAGTGGGCGCACCGATTCCGGTCTGGGGACCGCCCGATCCGCGAGGCTGTGACGATCTCTATAAACACCCTGGCCTGCTCGATTTCCGTCCCGCCTTAACGCCGTTTGTGGCGCACGCCTTCGGTGAATTGCAGGTCACGCCGCTGCCCCTGCAACACTCGAAGCTGACGCACGGCTATCTGTTCGACTGGCATGGCACCCGGCTCGCCTGGCTGTGCGACACCTGCGGACTGCCGTCCGATACCGCCGACTTCCTGCGTGGCCAGCCGCTGGATCAACTGGTGATTGACTGCAACGATCCGCCCCGTGCCGAACCGCGTAATCACAATGATGTGACCCGGGCACTGGCGATTGCGGCGCTGCTTCAGCCGCGTCAGACGTGGCTGACCCACCTCAGTCATGAGATGGATAACTGGTTAGCCGAAAACCCGTTGCCGGAGGGTGTGCAGCCTGCCCGTGACGGTCAGACATTGCTGTGCGGTGCGCACTGGCCTGTCACGGTTTGATCATCTTGCTGTCATCCCGCGTTCATCGCGCCACGCCTTAATAACCGGCAGACGCAATCAGCGATGACGGAGAACAGCATGGCACAGGCACTTCTGAAAACGGTGGTCGATAACGACGTACCACCGGCCAGCCACAGCGGACAAAAAGTGTTGTCGGTGCAGAAACTGAGCAAAGCCTACGGCGACACCCAGGTGCTGGATCAGGTTAGTTTCGACCTGCACGCCGGTGAACTGGTGGCGGTGATTGGCCGCTCGGGCGCGGGTAAATCGACCCTGCTGCATATGCTCAACGGCACGATTAACGCCACGTCCGGCGCGATTATAAGCCTGCATGAAGGCGAAGCCGATCGTAACGTGGTCACGCTCAACAGCCGCCAGCTGCGCGAATGGCGCAGCCAGTGCGGCATGATCTTTCAGGACTTCTGTCTGGTGCCGCGACTCGACGTGCTGACCAACGTGCTGCTGGGCCGTCTGAGCCAGACCGGCACGCTGAAGTCTTTCTTTAAAATCTTCTCTGACCAGGACCGGGCGCACGCCATCGAACTGCTGCAGTGGATGAACATGCTGCCGCAGGCGCTGCAGCGGGCGGAAAACCTCTCTGGCGGTCAGATGCAGCGCGTGGCGATCTGTCGCGCATTAATGCAGAACCCCAAAATCCTGCTGGCCGATGAGCCGGTGGCGTCGCTCGACCCTAAAAATACCAAACGCATCATGGATGTACTGCGTCAGGTCAGCGAGCAGGGCATCAGCGTCATGGTCAACCTGCACTCGATTGAGCTGGTGAAAAGCTATTGCACCCGTGTGATTGGCATCCAGCGCGGCGTGGTGCTGTTTGACGGCCATCCTTCCCGACTCACCGACAGCCTGCTGCACCAGCTGTACGGTGATGAACTTAACCAAATCCATTAACGTCCACAGCAAGAGAATAATTCCGAATGAAACTGACTTCTTTAGCACTTCTGACCCCTGTCATGGCGTTTGGTGTCAGCGCAGCGGATGCGCCGAAACAGCTTAATCTGGGGATTCTGGGCGGGCAGAACGCCACCCAGCAGATTGGCGATAATCAGTGTGTGAAGACCTTCTTTGATAAAGAGCTGGGTGTGGATACCCAGATGCGCAACGCCTCTGACTATTCGGGCGTGATTCAGGGCCTGCTGGGCGGCAAGATCGATATGGTACTGAGCATGTCACCGGCTTCGTTTGCCTCGGTCTACATTCAGGACCCGAAAGCGGTAGACGTGGTCGGCATTGTGGTGGATGACAAAGATCAGTCACGTGGCTACCACTCTGTCGTCATCGTTAAAGCGGACAGCCCGTATAAAAAGCTGGAAGACCTGAAGGGCAAATCTTTCGGTATGGCCGATCCCGACTCGACGTCCGGTTTCCTGATGCCAAACCAGGCATTTAAGAAGATGTTCGGCGGCTCGGTGGATGACAAATATAACAACACCTTCTCCAGCGTCACCTTCTCTGGCGGCCATGAGCAGGACATTCTGGGCGTGCTGAACAACCAGTTCGATGGCGCGGTCACCTGGACCTCGCTGGTCGGTGACTACAACAGCGGCTACACCTCTGGCGCATTTGGCCGTCTGATCCGTATGGACCATCCGGATCTGATGAAGCAGATCCGCATTATCTGGCAGTCACCGCTGATCCCCAACGGCCCGGTGCTGGTCAGCAACAAGCTGCCTGCCGACTTTAAAGCGAAAGTGGTGTCGGCGATTAAAAAGCTGGATAAGGAAGATCACGCCTGCTTCGTGAAAGCGGTAGGCGGTGAGCAGCATATCGGTGAGGCGACGGTCGCTGATTACAAAAATATCATCGATATGAAACGTGACCTGATGAAAGGCAGCCGCGGCTAAGGCCGGACTTCCTGACTTTTCCTGCCCAGGCGGGAAAGGCGGGACGCGGCAACCCCGCCTGCGTCCCGCTGCTTTAGCGCCGGAGAACCCCTTTGACCGACTTCGAACACTATTACCAACGCATCCGCCGTCAGCAGAAGCGTGACACGCTGTTGTGGTCACTGCTGCTGGTGGCGCTCTATCTGGCGGCGGGCAGGGTGGCAGAATTTAATCTGCTCACCGTCTGGCAGTCGCTGCCGCACTTCTTCGACTACCTGCACGAAATCCTGCCGGTGCTGCATCTGCCGCTGCTGTTTGCTGACGGCAAAACCAGTGGCTCGCTGGCTTACTGGGGCTACCGTCTGCCGATTCAGCTGCCGCTGATCTGGGAAACGCTGCAACTGGCGCTGGCCTCGACGCTGGTGGCGGTGGCACTGGCCGCAGTGCTGGCCTTTTTCGCCGCCGACAACACCCAGACGCCGGTCAGCGTGCGGATGACGATTCGCGCCTGTGTTGCCTTTCTGCGCACCATGCCAGAGCTGGCGTGGGCGGTGATGTTTGTCATGGCGTTTGGCATCGGCGCGATCCCTGGTTTTCTGGCGCTGGCGCTGCACACCGTGGGCAGCCTGACCAAGCTGTTTTACGAGGCGATTGAGTCGGCGTCGGATAAGCCGGTGCGCGGTCTGGCCGCCTGCGGTGCCAGCAAGCTGCAGCGGATGCGTTTCGCCTTCTGGCCACAGGTGAAACCGATCTTTCTCTCCTACAGCTTTATGCGGCTGGAGATTAACTTTCGCTCCTCCACCATTCTTGGGCTGGTCGGCGCGGGTGGCATCGGCCAGGAGCTGATGACCAATATCAAACTGGACCGCTACGATCAGGTCAGTATCACGCTGCTGCTGATCCTGATTGTGGTGTCGCTGCTGGATACGCTCTCCGGCCAGCTTCGTCGCCGTGTCACAGGAGACAGGACATGATAAGCACCGTTCCCGATATCGCGCTAATGAAGCAGCAGCATCGTGAACTCTTCGCCGCACAGCCGCGCTATCTGCGTCGCCTGGCGCTGATGACACTGGCAGTGCTGCTCTACTACCTCTTTTTCTTCTCGGTATTTGGTCTGGAGTGGTCGCGTTTGCTGATGGGCTGTCAGCAGCTGGGGCGCTATTTCCTGCGGATGTTTGTCTGGCACGATTTCGTGAACTGGCCGTTTGGCTACTATCTGTCGCAGGTCGGCATCACCTTAGGGATTGTCTTTGCCGGCACGCTGACTGCCTCGCTGCTGGCGCTGCCGCTGTCGTTTCTGGCGGCACGCAATGTGATGCACGATCGCGCTGCGAAGCCGCTGGCGTTTCTGGTGCGGCGTCTGTTCGATGTGTTACGCGGCATCGATATGGCGATCTGGGGGCTGATATTCGTGCGAGCGGTGGGGATGGGGCCGCTGGCCGGGGTGCTGGCGATTATCCTGCAGGATGTCGGCCTGCTCGGTAAGCTGTACGCCGAAGGGCATGAAGCGGTGGAGCGCTCGCCCAGTCGCGGGCTGGGCGCGGTCGGGGCCAACAGTCTGCAGAAACACCGGTTCGGCATCTTCACCCAGTCATTTCCGCAGTTCCTGGCGCTGAGCCTTTACCAGATTGAGTCTAATACCCGCTCGGCGGCGGTGCTGGGCTTTGTCGGCGCGGGTGGCGTCGGCCTGGTCTATGCCGAGAACATGCGGCTGTGGAACTGGGATGTGGTGATGTTCCTGACGCTGATCCTGGTGGTAGTGGTCATGGTGATGGATGTGATCTCCAGCCGCCTGCGTAAGCGCTACATCAGTGGCAAGCCGGTGCCGTTGTGGCAGCCTGCTGCGCGCGATTAAGTCGCTCGCTGCGCTGCCAGGCGCGCTGCAGCGCCTGCACCAGCTGGGCCTGCTGCCAGGGTTTCGCCAGTCGTTCGCACAG
Source organism: Pantoea sp. 22096 (assembly GCF_052045955.1). NCBI lineage: Bacteria > Pseudomonadati > Pseudomonadota > Gammaproteobacteria > Enterobacterales > Erwiniaceae > Pantoea > Pantoea sp. 22096. The sequence continues at coordinate 626,613 of NZ_JBQEPW010000001.1, forward strand.
CGGCAGCGTCACCGGCTGGTGGCGCAGATCCTGACCGCTGATAAGCAGCGTCGCCAGCTGCGGCCAGTTCTGCTGCGCCTGGCGGATCACTTCCGCACCATTGATCTCGCCGGGCAGCATCAGATCGCTGATCAGCAGGTCGATATCGGGCGTCTGGCGCAGCAGCGCCAGCGCCGCTTCACCATCACCACACTCCAGCGTCAGATACCCCAGCTGATGCAGATGCTCGCACAGCGTCTGGCGCACCGCCGGTTCATCATCCAGCACCAGTATCAGCCGGTTGTTCGCTGCCTCTGCCTCCGCGGGCTTTGGCGGTGGCGGGGCGATCGCGGCAGTGGCGGCGGCTTCCGAAGCGCGCGGCAACAGCAGCCGCACCGTGGTGCCCTGGCCCGGCGCGGTTTCCAGTTCGATCTGCCCGCCTGACTGTCGCACAAAGCCGTAAACCATCGACAGCCCCAGTCCGCTGCCGCTGCCGGTGGCTTTGGTGGTGAAGAAGGGCTCGAAAACCTGCTCGCGAACCTCGGCGGACATGCCACAACCGCGATCGATGACCTCTATTGTGACCCTGTCACTTTTCTCGCCTGCTTCCGGACGACGCTGATTCCAGATGCGCAGCCGGATTTCGCCGCTTTGCTGATACATCGCATCGCGCGCGTTTACCACCAGATTCATCAGCGCATTCTCCAGCTGGCTGGCATCAATCCAGGCCAGCCAGCCAGGACGCTGCGCATCAATAACCAGCTGCTGTCCCGGCAGCAGCGAGTGTTGCAACAGGCTCTGCAGGTTATCCACCAGCGTCACCACCGACACCGCGCGGGGATAGAGCGCCTGCTTGCGTGAAAACGCCAGCAGCCGCTGCGTCAGCTGGGCGGCGCGATCGGCGGCCTGCCGCGCCCGCTCTATCCGGGTCGCCAGCGGGCCGGGCATCAGCTGGCCTTCAGTCAGCGCCAGACTGCCGATAATCACCGCCAGCAGATTGTTGAAGTCGTGCGCCAGGCCGCCGGTCAGCTGACCGACCGCCTTCATCTTCTGGCTGTGCTGTAGCGCCTCCTCCAGCGTTTTGCGCGAGGTCCGATCCAGCACGGTATTGACCATGCCGCGCCGGGGGATCGGGCTGAAGCGCAGCTCCAGTGTCCGGCCATCGGCCAGCCGGATCTCCTGCGGTTCGCCGGGATCGTGCAGATCGACCGCCAGCGGAGCCAGCAGTTGCTGATAATGGACGCCACGATGCAGCTCACGCGGCGCGATACCCAGCAGCTCGGCATACTGGGCGTTCCACACCACCAGCTGACCGTGGTGATCGAACAGGGCAAAGCCGTCGCGCATCGCCAGAAACGTGGATTCCAGCTGATTGCTTTTCTCTTTCAGCAGACGTGAGGTATGCGCCAGCGAGGCGGTATTGCGGGCAAAGACGTTAAAGGCGCGCGCCAGCTCGCCCAGCTCGTCGCGCCGCTGCAATCCCGGCACGCTGACGTTCTGCTCGCCCTGCGCCAGCCGCGTCATCGCCCCGGCAATCGCCGTCAGGCTCGACCCAAGATTGCGGTAGATATAGATCCCGGCGTACCCGGTGATCGCCAGCGCCAGCAGCACAAATAGCGCGATAAAGCCGATGATGGAGTCGAGTTCGTGATGGGTGGCCTGGGTGCGCGCCTCGCTCTGCAATGCGACCTGCTGCACCGACGCATTGATATCGTCGTTCAGCATCGCGACCAGCGCTTTAATCCGGTAGGTGGCGTAGGCGATCGCCAGGTCACTCTGCTCCAGCGCCTCCGCCAGCGGCAGCAGGCGCTGCTGAGTGACCAGCAGCCGCTGTACCTGCTGACCGGTGATCCCCGTCAGCGGCACCGTGCGCCACTGCGTCATGATCTGCTGAAGCTGTTCAATCACGGCGATGGGCGAGGGTGTACGGATGGCGATAGTGATCAGCCGTTCGGTCTGCTCGCGCAATGCGGCATCCGGTCGCGTCCGCTGTTCCAGCTGCACCCGCTGGTCGATATGGCTGAGCAGAATCTGCGTCTGCCACAGATCGCTCAGCATGTTGTTGCGCTGCAGATGCCGCTGATGGCCGTTCAGCAGCAGGCTGTTAATCGTCTGTTCCAGCATCAGGCTGCGCGCGCGGATCCGGGCGATGCGCTCCGGCTGACGGGCCGCCAGCGGCGCGCTGGCCAGCAGGCTCAGCGACTGCTGCAACGCCTGCTGATTCTGCTGCAGCCGCTGTGATTCGCTCTGATACTCCAGCGCCCCGACCACCTGCGACAGCCGCACCGCTGCTGTCGCCACGTTGGCGGTGTCACGTGCCAGCGCCAGGCTGCCGTTCATATCCGCCAGCGTCTGCGCCTGCGCCTGCTCCTGAATCGCCCCGGCATGACGAAAGCCGATAATCGCCACCACGCTCACCATCAGCGTGACCGACACTACCAGCAGATTGAACAGCAACAGGCGGCCACGTGCCCCGGCCTGCCACGGATAACTGCGCTGCATCCCACAACCTCTTCATCACTGCAACAGTGGGCCGAGTATAGGAGCGTGATGTCGGGCATTTATGACAAATATGAATGGCGGCTGACATTTTCCGTTTATCTGGTGTTGCTTAACTGGCGGCTATCCACAGTCCGCAGGAGCAGGGCGATGACAGCCACACCGATACTGGAAATGCGGGGCATTACCCGGCGCTTCGGCAATTTTCATGCCCTGAAGGGCGTTGACCTCACGGTGTATCCTGGTGAGGTTCATGCGCTGATGGGAGAGAACGGCGCGGGTAAAAGCACACTGATGAAGATTCTGGCCGGTGCCTATACCGCCAGCAGCGGGGAAATTCTCATTGAAGGCAGGCCCTATACGATTAAGGGGCCGAAAGAGGCGCTGGCCGCCGGGATCACCCTGATTTATCAGGAGATCAACCTGGCACCCAATCTGACGGTGGCGGAGAACATTTTTCTCGGCAGCGAAATCGCACCCGGCGGGCTGGTGAAGCGGCGGCAGATGGCCGAAGAGGCGCAGCGGGTGATTGACCGGCTCGGCGCGCAGTTCAGCGCCTGGGATCTGGTGAGTCGATTGAGCATCGCCGAGCAGCAGCAGGTGGAGATCGCCCGCGCGCTGCAACGCAACAGCCGCATCCTGGTGATGGATGAGCCGACCGCCGCGCTCTCTAATCGCGAAACCGAACAGCTTTTTGCGCTGATTAAACGGCTGCGCAGCGAAGGCATGGCCATTATCTATATCAGCCACCGCATGGCGGAGGTCTATGAGCTGTCCGATCGCGTCAGCGTGCTGCGTGACGGGGAGTATGTGGGCAGCCTGACCCGTGACCAGCTCAATGCCAGTGAACTGGTGCGGATGATGGTCGGGCGGCCGCTCAGCGACCTGTTTAACAAAGACCGGGCTATCCCGTTGGGCGACATCCGGCTGGCAGTGAATCACCTCGCCGACGGCGGCAAAGTGCATCCCAGCAGTCTGGCGGTGCGGGCCGGGGAAATAGTCGGCCTGGCCGGTCTGGTGGGCGCAGGCCGCAGTGAACTGGCACAGCTGATCTTTGGCGTACACAAGCCGAAACAGGGTGAGATCTGGATCGACGGCGAGAAGGTCACTATTCATTCGCCGCGTGATGCGATTGCGCGCGGTATCGGTTTTCTCACTGAGAACCGCAAAGAGCAGGGGCTGTTTCTGGAGATGGCGGCGCAGGAGAACATCGTCATGGCGACGCTGGAGCGCGATTCGAGTTACGGCATGCTCAACCGCCGTAAAGGACAGACCATCGCGACGGAGGCGATCGCCTCACTCAATATTCGTGTACCACACGCTCAGGTCCGTGCAGGCGGCCTGTCGGGCGGCAACCAGCAGAAGCTGCTGATCTCACGCTGGGTGGCGATTGGCCCGCGCATTCTGATCCTGGATGAGCCGACGCGCGGCGTCGATGTCGGCGCGAAAAGCGAGATCTACCGCATGATGCAGGCGATGGCGCGGCAGGGTGTGGCGATTTTAATGATCTCCAGCGAACTGCCGGAAGTGGTCGGGATGAGCGACCGCGTTTACGTGATGCACGAAGGCACCATCGTCGGTGAGCTTGAGGGCAGCCACATCAGTCAGGAAAACATTATGACGCTGGCAACCGGTGCGCACAGCACGTCAGCAGGCGAAATCTGAGGAGACCATCATGTCACAACTGGCCCGCACCAAAGCGCCGACGCTGAAACGCGCCCTGATGGGCGATCTGCTGCAAACGGTGGGTATCCTGCCGATTCTTATCCTGATCGTGGCGGTATTTGGGTTCGTTACGCCCAACTTCTTTACCGAAGCGAACCTGCTCAACATTACCCGTCAGGCGTCGATCAACATCGTGCTGGCGGCGGGCATGACCTTTGTCATTCTGACCGGCGGCATCGACCTGTCGGTGGGATCGATGCTGGGCACTACGGCGGTGGTCGCGCTGGTGGCGTCGCTGGATCCGATGCTCGCCTCCCTGACTATTCCGATGGCGCTGGGCGCGGGCCTGGTGATGGGGCTGTTCAACGGTATCCTCGTCGCCTGGGCCGGGTTGCCGCCCTTTATTGTCACGCTCGGCACCTACACTGCGCTGCGCGGGGCGGCCTATCTGCTGGCGAACGGCACCACGGTGATTAACTCCGATATTAACTTTGAGTGGATTGGTAACGGCTATCTCGGGCCGGTGCCGTGGCTGATTGTGATTGCCTTTGCGGTAATCGCCATCTGCTGGTTCATCCTGCGTCGCACCACGCTGGGCGTCCATATCTACGCGGTCGGCGGCAACATCCAGGCGGCGCGTCTTACCGGCATCAAGGTTGGCGTGGTGCTGCTGTTTGTCTACGGCATGAGCGGCCTGCTGTCGGGGCTGGGCGGCTTAATGAGCGCCTCGCGGCTCTACAGCGCCAACGGCAACCTCGGCGTCGGCTACGAGCTGGATGCGATTGCGGCGGTGATCCTCGGCGGCACCAGCTTTGTCGGCGGCATTGGTACCATCACCGGCACCCTGATTGGCGCACTGATTATTGCCACGCTGAATAACGGCATGACGCTGATGGGCGTCTCCTATTTCTGGCAACTGGTGATCAAGGGGGCGGTGATCATCATCGCGGTCCTGATCGACAAATACCGTACCCGACATCATGTGAGTTGAGGCTTAAAAGGGCGGATGCGCCGTGTCGCCTCCGCCACCCAAAAAACGCCATTAAGTGGTTGGCACCTAAAAACAGCAGGAGAAGGTCTATGCGTTTTAATCCGATTGTAACCGGGCTGCTGGCGGCGACGCTGCTCAGCACCGGCCTGGCTCAGGCAAAAGAACTCAAATCTATTGGCGTCACGGTCGGCGATCTCGCTAACCCCTTCTTCGTGCAGATCACCAAAGGCGCAGAGATGAAGGCGCGTCAGCTGGCGGGCGACAAGGTCAACGTGACGCTGGTCTCCAGCGGTTACGATCTCGGTCAGCAGGTCGGCCAGATTGATAACTTTATCGCGGCCAAAGTCGACATGATTATCCTCAATGCCGCCGACTCCAAAGGGATCGCCCCGGCGGTGAAGCGGGCGCGTGACGCCGGTATCGTGGTGGTGGCGGTCGACGTGGCAGCCGATGGCGCGAATGCGACCATCACCTCCGATAACACCGAGGCGGGCGCGATGGCCTGTAAATATATTTCTGACCGCCTGAAGAACAAAGGCAATGTGGTGATCATCAACGGACCGCCGGTTTCAGCTGTACAGAACCGCGTTGAAGGCTGCATGAATGAGCTGAAAACCCATCCGGATATCAAGCTGCTCTCCTACAACCAGAACGCCAAAGGCAGTCGTGAAGGCGGACTGGAAGTCATGACCGGCCTGCTCTCGGCTAACCCGAAAATCGATGCGGTCTTTGCTATCAACGACCCGACCGCGATTGGTGCCGATTTAGCCGCGAAACAGGCGCAGCGCAGTGAGTTCTTTATCGTTGGCGTCGATGGCTCGCCAGACGGTGAAGAGGCGCTGAAGCGCAAGAATTCACTGTTCGTTGCGACGCCTGCGCAGGACCCGCAGGTCATGGCGGCCAAAGCGGTTGAGATTGGCTATGACATCCTGCAGGGCAAACCGGCCCCGGATAAGCCCGTGCTGATCCCGGTGAAACTGATCGACCGCAATAATATCGGCAGCTATCAGGGCTGGACGGTGAAATAGGCTTTAATGTGGCACCCTTCGGGTGCCGCTCTCAGGAGGCCACTATGCAACGTTCAGAGGTTAACTCTTATCTGCAACATACCCGCGAGTTTTTCCGGCAGCAGGATGTGCATCTGCCGCCGTGGGCCGATTACAGCGTCAGCCAGTGGCGCGCTCAGGATCGCGACGTGATACAGGAGATTCTGGCGCTGCGGCTGGGCTGGGACCTCACCAGTTTTGGCGCGGCAGATTTTATGCAGACCGGCCTGACGCTGTTTACCCTTCGTAACGGCTCGCCGGGCGGGCAGCCGTGGCATAAACCCTACGCCGAGAAGATAATGCACGTGCGTGAAGGGCAACTGACGCCGATGCACTATCATCCGCGCAAGATGGAAGACATCATCAATCGCGGCGGCGGCAACCTGATTGTCGAACTGCATAACCGCGACGGTGACGGGCTGGCTGACTCGCCGGTGGCAGTGTCGCTGGATGGCCTGCGCCAGATTCATGCTGCCGGTTCACAACTGCGGCTCTCTCCGGGTGAAAGCGTAACGCTGGAGGCGGGCGTCTGGCACAGTTTCTGGGGCGAAAGCGGCTTCGGCGATGTGCTGGTGGGTGAGGTATCAATGCCCAACGATGATGAAAACGACAACGTGTTTCTGACGCCGCTGGCCCGTTTTAATCCACTGAATGAGGATGAAGCGCCGCGCTGGCTGCTGTGCAACGATTATTCGGACTGGCTATCCTGAGCGCGGCAGGCGTAATCAGGCAATCTGACTGGCACGCGTTGTCGAATCGGGTTTCACCACATCGGCCGAAAAGACGTAACCCAGCCCGCGGATGGTGCGGATCAGGTCAGGCTGATGCGGGTTAGTTTCAATTTTACGGCGCAGCCGCATGATGAGCACGTCGATGGTGCGGTCAAACACATCGAGACTTTCGCTGTGGGTCAGCTCCAGCAGCTGATCGCGGGTCAGCACCTTGCGGGCGTGACACACCAGCGCACGCAGCAGACTGTATTCTCCCTGGGTCAGCGGCACAAGTTCGCGCTGCGGATTAAACAGCTGGCAGCGGCCATCGTCCAGTTGCCAGCCGCTAAAACGCCAGCCCGCCTGTTCAGGATCGGCCTGTGCGATACGCCCGCTGCGACGCAGGGCCGCCCGGGCGCGCGCCACTACCACGCGGGGATTAAATGGTTTGGCGATGTAGTCGTCTGCGCCCATCTCCAGACCGACTACCATCTCCGCTTCTGAACCCATGCCGGTCAGCATAATCACCAGCACTTCCGGTCGTTGCCGCTGAAGCTGCTGCAGCACCAGTAAACCGTTGGTATCGGGCAGCATCATATCCAGCATCACCAGCGAAATCTCCGGGTGCGCGTTGAGCATCGATAGCGCCTCGCGTCCCTGATGACAGCGGTAGACTGTTAACAGATGTTCACTTAACGCATCCTGCAGGACATCGCAGACAGCAGGATCATCATCCACCACCAAAATCGCTGGCTTCATGGCGCGGCCTCAATGTTACGAAAGAGTTAATTCTGGAGTCTACACAGGCCAGAAAAGGTTGCTGAGGCAGCGTGCTGAAACGTGACCCGCTTCGCCTGTGAGAGTATGGAAGCGTGCGCTGGCGCAGAGTTTTCAGGGGTTGCTGATTTGCCGCAGGAAAACGATTGCGCAGGATCGGTGCATTGCACCATAATCGCGCCTCGTTTTGGTTCGGACTCTTCTTAGGCAAGTCCGGCTCTGCCAGGTAATCGATTGCGTCGGCAGATGGCATGGCAATTGCTTTGGGCAGTGGGTAAGGCAGGGATTTCAGGCGGTTCTGGCACGCAGGTATGCAGCGGCCGGCATCCATGTCCCGGAAACAGAATAATCAGCATACAAACCCCTTTGGCAAGAGAGACGGCTGTCTCCTGTATCGAGAGATGATGATGTTAGAAAAACTATTCAAACTCAAAGCGCATAACACCACGGTTCGTACCGAGATTATCGCCGGGATCACCACCTTCCTGGCGATGGCCTATATTCTGTTTGTGAACCCGAGCATTCTGGGCGCAACCGGCATGGATAAAGGCGCGGTATTTGTCGCCACCTGTCTGGCGGCGGCGATTGGCTGCGTGCTGATGGGGCTGATCGCCAACTACCCGATCGCGCTGGCACCAGGCATGGGACTGAACGCCTTCTTTACCTACACCGTGGTGTTGCACATGGGTTACACGTGGCAGGTTGCGCTGGGCGCGGTGTTTCTCTCGGCAGTGATTTTCTTCGCAATGTCCCTGTTTAAAATCCGTGAGTGGATTATTGCCAGTATCCCGCTGCCGCTGCGCGCCGGGATTGGCGCCGGTATCGGGCTGTTCCTGGCGATCATTGCGCTGGAAGGGGCGGGCATCGTGGTCGATAATCCGGCCACGCTGGTGGGCATTGGCGATCTGACCAAACCGGGTCCGCTGCTGGCGATGCTTGGCTTTGTGGTGATCGTGGTACTGGAAGCGCGTCGCGTCACCGGCGCGGTGCTGATCGGTATTCTGCTGGTGACCTTTATCTCGATGGGCATGGGTTTGTCGCCCTTTGCCGGGGTCTTTTCTGCGCCGCCATCGATTGCACCAACCTTTATGCAGCTGGATATTGCCGGGGCATTTAACGTCGGCCTGATTAGCGTGATTTTCGCCTTCCTGTTTGTCGATGTGTTTGATAACACCGGCACGCTGCTGGGCGTGACGAAACGTGCTGGTCTGGCGGATGAGCAGGGCAACGTGCCGAAGATGGGCCGTGCGCTGATTGCTGACAGTGCGGCTGCACTGTTTGGTTCACTGCTCGGGACCTCGACCACCACCAGTTATGTGGAATCGGCGGCAGGCGTGAGTGCCGGTGGCCGTACCGGACTGACCGCGATCGTGGTGGGTATCCTGTTCCTGCTGGCACTGTTCTTCTCACCGCTGGCTTCCAGCGTGCCGGTTTACGCTACTGCGCCTGCACTGCTGTTTGTGGCGGTGCTGATGGCATCGGGTCTGGCAGATATTGACTGGAAAGATATCACCACGGCTGCCCCGGTTACCGTGACCGCGCTGACCATGCCGCTGACCTATTCCATCGCCAATGGCATCGCGTTTGGTTTTATTACCTGGACGCTGGTGAAGCTGTTGAGTGGTCGCGCGAAAGAGGTGAATGCGGCACTGGTGATTCTGTCGATTTTGTTTGTGATTAAACTTGGGTGGTTAAGTGCTTAATCTACCGCGTTGCGGTTAAGGAATGCTTAGCAGCGGCTTGCTCTGGGTGGGTTACGCGTTGCAGTGGGCTTACTCTGAGCGGGTTACGCCCGCCAGGCGATAGGGAGTTTCAGGTCGCCCGTGCAGGCGGACGCGTCAAGGGGCGGACGCCCGCCCCTTAACAATCCCGGCGTCCGGCTGCCTGCGCGCCCCGCTGTGCGGGGTGCCTTCGTCACGCCCTGCGGCCAGCGGACCGTCCGGACGCGCCATCCCTGGCGCGAACCGTCCTTTCGCCGACGTCCTGTCGGCTCATCCTCGCCTCCGGTTGTTCCTCAGCGCTTCGGATGCCTCTCCCAAACCCCCGTCTGTAATCCCTCCTTTGTTTTTCGGATGGTGTGTTGTCTGCTGGACTTAAAGCCAAAGCAAAAGCCAATCACGGAATCTTACCGCTACATTCTCAGTGCCCGAAGAAGACGTGATTACCGCGGATAGGGTGTAAGGCCTTTCTGACTGTTAAGCCTGAAGCCAGAGGCAATCCTGAAAACCACAGCGATAAAGTACCCAACACAGAAAGAAGAGATAACAGCAGGGGGGGCAGGGAGGCCGTCAGAACCGCTGAGCGGATGAGGGATTTCAGGACGAGCGACAGGGATGTCGCGAAGAGGCGGGTTCGCGCCAGGGATGGCGCGTCCCGGCGATCCGTGAGAAATCCTGAAGAAGCGAAGGGACCGCGAAGCGGCGGTGAAGCAGGCCGGAGCCGGGGGGCAAGGGGCGCGGCGACTGGCGCCCCTTGTCGGTCGCCTGCAGAGGCGATACTGAAACTGCCCAACTGCTCAGGCGAACGAAACCCCTCTCAGAGCCTGTTCGCGCAGCGAACACCATGTTATTAGCGCATGTAGCCCGCGAGGCGAACGAAACTCCTCTCATAGCCTGTTCGCGCAGCGAACACCTCAGCGTCAGCGCAGCAGCCCCGTTCACGCAGCGAACAAACCTCCCCAAGCCAGCGGCGATACACCTACCGGAAAGGCGGCTCATTAAACGTCCGCAGCTTTCGCGAATGCAGCTTATCGCCTTCGGCGCGTAGCAGTTCAACCGCATGGATACCAATCTGCAGATGCTCTGAAATCGCCCCCTCATAGAAGCGGTTTGCCTGACCGGGTAACTTAATCTCGCCGTGCAGCGGCTTGTCGGAGACGCACAGCAGCGTGCCGTACGGCACCCGGAAGCGATAGCCCTGCGCGGCAATGGTGGCGCTCTCCATATCGACCGCTACCGCACGGCTCAGGTTAAAGCGCAGGGCCGACGCGGAGTAACGCAACTCCCAGTTGCGATCGTCGGTGGTCACCACGGTGCCGGTACGCAGGCGCTGTTTCACCTCTTCACCTGGCATGCCGCTCACCGACTTGGTGGCGTCATACAGTGCGCGCTGCACTTCGGCAATGCTTGGCACCGGGATGTCTGGCGGCAGCACGCTGTCGAGTACGTGATCGTCACGCAGATAGGCGTGGGCCAGCACATAGTCGCCGATCCGCTGGCTCTCGCGCAGACCGCCGCAGTGACCAATCATCAGCCAGGCGTGTGGGCGCATCACCGCCAGATGATCGCAGATGGTTTTGGCATTCGACGGGCCGACACCGATATTAATCAGCGTAATGCCACGGCGATTGGGTGAGGTGAGATGCCAGGCAGGCATCTGATGCTTCTTCCACGCCAGATCCGAGAGCATCGACTCGCTGTCGGCGGTGTCGGCCGTCAGCACGACATCACCCGCACAGGCCAGGCTGTCGTAAGGGGTATTGGGATCGCGCACCTGCTCAATTGCCCAGCGCACAAACTCGTCGACATAACGGGTGTAGTTGGTGAACAGTACAAACGGCTGGAAGTGCTCTACGCTGGTGCCGGTGTAGTGACGCAGACGGGCCAGCGAGAAGTCAGTGCGCAGCGCATCGAAGTGCGACAGCGGGAATTTGGCGTCGGCGTGAAACAGACCGTCGGTGGTCTCATCGCCAATCTGTGACAGCTCGGTGGTCGGGAAGTGGCGCGCAATACCGGCGCTCATGGTGCGATCCAGCGACAGATCGGAACCGTCGATCACGTAAGGATAGGGGATCTCCTGGCTGGAGGGCACCACGTCGATCTCCAGCTCATATTCCTTCTCCAGCATCGCCAGCTGTTCTGAAATATAGTGGCGCAGCAGCGCCGGGCGGGTGACCGTGGTGCTGTAACTGCCGGTATGGGTAAAGCGGCCCCAGGCACGCGTGCGGTTCTGCTGTGGACCTTCACCGTGCCAGGTGATGCGCAGCTCCGGGTAAACAAAGAGTCCCTTTTCCCGTTCCGCGGCATCGGGCAGCGTGCCGTTTTCGGTAAACACTTTAATCGCCGCACGGAGCGCATCAACGGCACCGTCGTAAAGGCGTTCGAGTTCATCCAGCGCCTGCTGGCTGGTCAGGTTTTTCCGTAGTGTCGGCATGGTTTCTCCTTCCATTTTTTTCCGCAATTTGCCCCAAGCTTAGCGGGTTTGTTGCAGAGATTGGTGAAGAATCTGTGATCGCCTTTTTTTTGCGCTAACGACGCGCGTAATCTGACCAGTGCTGCACTGAGCCGGAACGCACGCCACGAGAATCCGTTAAGAAAATCTTTATTATCGCAACAGGCGATGCCGCCGTGTCTGTTGCGCTGCATATGACAAGAGAGCGGCAGCGCAGCCAGCAGTAACGTGCTGACAGGCGATCGTAACGTCCCGGAAATAATCAGGTTTGCTACAGGGGACGACCCGGCGAGGCAGAATCTGCCGAATCTGAACTAAAAAGTTTGTAACCATGATTAATTTGTCCCGGAAAGACTTTGCATATTTCTCTGCCCACTATCATCATTAGATCTCGTCAGTCTCTTCTGATTTGGTAATCCTTTGCAAAATCCCGGCGTAGCAGTGATGCAGGCGATTAAGCGCACGGCGTGGTACCCGAAACGCCGCTCTTATCGCACGCTCTACTGGCGTGAAATATCGCCATTAGCAGTGCCTATCTTCTTCGAGAACGCCTGTGTGCTGTTGATGGGCGTACTGAGCACCTTCCTGGTCAGCTGGCTGGGCAAAGAGGCAATGGCGGGCGTTGGCCTGGCCGACAGCTTCAATATGGTGATCATCTCGTTCTTTGCGGCTATCGATCTCGGTACCACGGTGGTGGTGGCGTTCAGCCTGGCAAAACGCAACGGCAAGCGCGCCCGTGCCGCCACGCGTCAGTCGCTGGCTATGATGACGATACTCGCCTTTGTGCTGGTGATCGCCATTGAGTTCTGGGGCCATCTCATCGTTGATGCGATAGCCGGTGCCGCCGACCCTAAAGTTAAAGCGCTGGCGCTGAGCTATCTGCAGACCTCCGCCTGGAGCTACCCGGCAGCGGCCATCACGCTGATCGGCAGCGGTGCGCTGCGTGGCGCGGGTAACACCAAAATTCCGATGCTGATTAACGGCGGCATGAACATCCTTAACATCATTATCAGTAGCGTGCTGATCTATGGCTGCTTCTCATGGGACGGTTTGGGATTTGTCGGCGCCGGACTCGGTCTGACCATCACCCGTTATATCGGGGCGATCGCGGTGATTTACGTGCTGATGATTGGCTTTAATGCCTCGCTGAAAATCACGCTGTCGAGCTATTTCCGACGCTGGAACAGCAGCATTCTGATGGAAGTATTAGGTATAGGTGTGCCTGCCAGTATCGAGTCGGTGCTGTTCAACGGCGGTAAATTGCTGACGCAGGTGTTTGTGGCAGGCATGGGCACCAGTGAGATTGCGGGTAACTTTATCGCGTTCTCGGTTGCGTCGCTGATCAACCTGCCGGGCAATGCGCTGGGTTCAGCATCGACCATTATTACCGGTACCCGTCTGGGCAAAAATCAGGTCTTTCAGGCGGAACGACAGGTGCGGCATGTTTTCTGGCTGGCAACGGCGTGCCTGAGCGCGATAGCGCTGCTGACGGTGCCGCTGGCCGGGTTGCTGGCGCGGTTCTATACCAGCGACCCGGAAGTGATCAACGTAACGAAACATCTGCTCTGGCTGAATGCGCTGTTTATGCCGCTATGGGCTGCGTCATGGGTGCTACCTGCCGGACTTAAGGGCGCACGTGATGCGCGCTACACTATGTATGTGTCGATGTTCAGCATGTGGTGTGCGCGCGTGGTGGTCGGTTATCTGCTGGGTATTCAGCTGGGGATGGGCGTCACCGGCGTCTGGCTGGGGATGTTCCTCGACTGGACGGTGCGTGGCATCTTCTTCTGGTGGCGACTTAACAGCGGCAAGTGGCTTAACCGTTACTATAAAATGATCGCGAAAACCGGGTAGCAACAAGCATATGCCTTCTCCTGGCACCGGGGGAAGGCATCACCTCTCAGGCCCCCGCCTTTAAAAATAACATCTTCGTCACATCTCCAGACTTTCAGATATAATTTCAGTCAGTTGCACAAAGCCAGTCTCATCAGACAGGGTTAGCGTAATTCCTGCTGCGCATTGACGCAGACATTTCTTATCAAGGTGACCCTATGATCCGTCTGAAAACGGCGCTGGCACTTCTGCCGCTGCTGTGTAGCCCCCCGCTGTGGGCGACAACCTTTGTTTATGTGTCGAATGCCGAATCCGGCACGGTTTCCCGCTATCTGCTCAGCGAGGCCAATGGCAGCCTGCAATGGCGGGGCGATACGCCCGCCGGGAAAAAGATTATGCCGCTGGCGGTCAGCCCGGATGGTAAACATCTCTATGGCGCGCTGCGCTCGCCGCCTTACGCAATCATCAGCTGGCGCGTCACCCGTCCACACGGTGATCTGCAGAAACTGGCGTTGACGCCGGTTAAAGCCAGCTTTCCCTGGATCACTACCGATAAGCGCGGGCGCTACTTGCTGGCCGCCTCCTATGACAGCGATATCGTCACCAGCAACCGGATTGATGATAAAGGCATTGTGACGACCCAGGTTACGGGCGAAGTGAAAACCGGGCCGCATGCCCATTCGGTGATCACCGACGTCAGCAATCATTCGCTCTACGTTGGCAACCTTGGCGCGGATCGGGTGCTGCAATATGCTTTTGCCAGTGACGGGGCGATCACGCCGCTGGGCACCGGTTTTGTTCAGGGCGAGAAGAACAGCGGTGCGCGGCATTCGGTGATATCGCCGGATAATCGCTTCCTCTACAACCTCGCGGAGATGAGCGGCACCATTACGCAGTTCCGGCGTGCAGCCGATGGCACGCTGACGCCATTAAAAACCTGGCCCAATGCGGTGGCGAAGAAATATAACCTGCAGCATGGCGAGCAGCGCCCGGCGGGTTACAGCGATCCGACGCCGCGCATCTGGGCGGCGGACATCAGAATCACGCCGGATGGACAATTTATCTATGTGACCGAGCGCACCTCCAGTACCGTCAGCGGCTATCGGGTAGATAAATCGTCGGGTGAGTTAACACTCATCGGCAGCTGGCCGGTGGAAAAACAGCCGCGCAGTATCGCGATTGATGCGCAGGGCAAATGGCTGATCGTCAGCGGAGAGAAGAGCGCCGTGATTGGCAGCTACGCCATCGCTCCGGCCAGCGGCGAACTTAAACGGGTGGCGGAAGCACCAGCTGGCAAAGGGGCAAACTGGGTGACGCTGATAACGCAGTAACCGGCCGGTGTCTCTCGGCAGCTGATGATGGGCCAGGCAAGGCGCGTTATGCCATTTTCGGCATAAGCAGCGCTGAAATTTTTGGTTCTGATCGGGCGCGTAAGCGGGTTTACTCAGGGCATAAACTGATGCGGAGAACCCGAGATGAAACAGAAACTGATAGCCTGGTTTGAACAGCTGCTGAGCGGCCCTGCGGCGGATGCCCATAGCCATGACATTAACGTTGAACTGCTACTGCCGCTAAGCCAGCTCTATGGACTGGAATATTATCCGGCAGTGCATCGTTATCATGAAAAATAACGGTTGTTGTGCTTTGTCTGGTTAAAGGCCCGCTTCTTTGCGGGCCTTTTTGCGTTTAGGGTGAAGTGAACGGTCATTTCGTTGCTCAGAAAGCGCAGGGATAAAGAGATGAGCCGGTTTCTATGGCAGATAACTTCGTTAAATATCTGCGAGTTGTGTTCCAGTACTGCTTCTTGTCGTCCAGCATTAATCGCCGTATTCTTTTTCTGCGCCTGCCAAATCAGGCGACGGAATTGGAACTCCGGTTAATGCACACTCGCGGCAACATTTTATTGTCGTGCGTCTCGCCACACCTCAATGGTGGGCTGGGCGAGGGCACCTTAGGGTGCGCCGGTTCAGTGTGCCCGGCAGTTCCAACCTCGTGCAGTCTGCCACCCATGAGACTGGAACCTCAGGTGGCGGTTTAAAATGCATACTGGAGGCTTCCCCATGAGCACGAACCTCGATCCACACCATTTGCCATCTGAAAGCGCGCCAACTGAAACACAACGTCGGTATACCATCGGCTATCAGCCCAAACGCGGCAATTGCACCACACCTGCAATACATCTGAGTGGGAAATGGCTGCGTGAAGCTGGATTTGAAACCGGAACCCTTATTACGGTGAAAATTGAGCAGGGCTGTCTTTTGTTGATTCCGGAAAGTGCTCAAATGTAATTTTCTAATGCAGATAAATGGCTCACATAATGTGAGTTGCTTCAGTCAGTGAGTGTGATAACACCTGCCAGGTGGATCCACCTGGCAAGCTAAATGCAGGTGACCCTAAAGTTGAATCTTGATATTTGCTATAGGGTCATCTGAATAGTTTCTATTAACGTTGAAAAGAGCTTGACAGCAATTGACTTAATTCATCCTGACTAACCCAAAAGATAAAAGCCTCATACTTTCGCAGCAGGCTTTTATCTTTCAATGGCATCAAGCTTAGTGCATTAACTGACTCACCAGACCGGTAAGATCGGCTTTTTTATCCACGACCCCCGCCGTTGACGCTTTATCCACCAGCTGTGGCAGATATTTGACCAGCAGATTCAGTGCATCGCTGGTGTTGATACCCATCCGCGCAGCCAGTTGCTCAATCGCTTCGGAGTTAATCATCTTCTTCACCAGATCGCTGCTCAGGGCAACGTTCTGCTGATCGCCCAGCCAGGAGTTAACCACCTCACTGTACTCACCGCTCTGAAGATGGCTTACGATGGTGTGTAAACCGCCTTGCTGTTCCACCCACTCCAGTACACCTTTCACTTCCTGACTGGTCTGAGTATTCAGGCCGCACATCGCCAGCACCGTTTCCAGTAAACTCATTTTATTTCCCCTGAATAGTGATCGCTTAAGACTGTTTACATGCTCTGATTTTATGAATGACAAACAGCACAATAATTGAACCCAGGGTTGCAATCGCAATGCTGTAAATATTGAAACCACTGACCTTGCCAAAGCCCAGAGCCGTACTGGCGACACCACCAATCAGCGCGCCGATAATACCCAGAATCATGGTCATGAAAATGCCCATATGTTCTTTACCTGGCATAATACATCTGGCGATAATACCGGCGAGCAGACCAAATACAACCCATGACAATATACCCATCATTACCATCCTTCTTTTTATATAAATTACTGCACGTTTAGCAGTGGTTTAATCCACAAAATAAAAGCAGGTGTATCGTACGCCGCATAGTATTTGTCTGGCAATCCTGTTTTTTTAATTAAACTAAACGTATCGGAAACGATAGGGGAGTAATTATGAGCATTCTGGATAATATTAAAAATATTGGCGATGAGTTGTTACATAGCGTTGATAAAAATGTTGAGAATAAGACTGATGCCTCAATATCAGGTGTTCGCACATATACGGTGAAATCCGGGGACACGCTCAGCGCAATCGCTAAGCAATTTTATAATGACGCATCAAAATATATGAAAATCTTTGAGGCGAATAAAAATATCCTCAGCAACCCGGATAAAATTGCGCCGGGTCAGGTATTGACTATTCCTGAGTAATAATTCGCCGGGAGTACGAGCCAGCCAGAGCAGGGATTGCCCGGCTGGTTTCTTGCATTTATAACCGCCGGATTCACCAGGAATATGCAGGTAACAGCAGGCGGATCCGGATGCTAATCAGAAAGAACGAGAAAATCGGGAGTACTGAAAAGCAAAAAGCCCGCTCAGGTTTCCCTGAGCGGGCTTTTCTAATTCTGGCTCCTCTGACTGGACTCGAACCAGTGACATACGGATTAACAGTCCGCCGTTCTACCGACTGAACTACAGAGGAATCGTTTGAACGAGGCGAATATTAGCGGCGTCGCACTGAGGTGTCAACAGCAAAAAAGACATTATCATTCAACTGGCTAGCTTTAACGCAATGCGATCGGGATTTAAGCAGTTTGAGCCGTTTCAGATGTCATCCGGCTCAGGGGATCCTGCTGGTAAAACTGGCGCAGATGCTGATACATGGCGGGAAAACGTTCTGCCAGCAGAAGCGGAGCCGTAAAGAAATATTCAGAGAGTACAGCGAAACACTCTGCCGGATCGCTGGCGGCGTAGGGATCAATGGTCGCAGCCTGTTCGCCTGCCAGTTCCACTTCACTCTCAATCTCTGCCATCGCGGCTCGCAAATCCTTTTCCCACTGGGCTACGTCACGCAGCGGCATGACCGGAACACCGCTGGTATAACCGCTGCCGCGCGCATCCAGTTTGTGTGCCACCTCATGAATCACCAGATTAAAGCCGGAGAGATCGAATGAATCCTGAATATCGAGCCAGTTGAGGACGACCGGTCCCTGGGTCCAGCTCTGTCCGGCATGAACGGCAGGTGCGCTGTGAACCAGCCCATCTTCATCCTGCCACTGATCGTCAACCTCAAACGGCTCGGGATAGATCAGCACCTCATGAAAACCGTCCAGCCACTCCAGACCCAGCTTCAGCACTGGCAGAGAGAAGAGCAGGGCGATCCGCACGCTGCGCAGTTCATCCAGTTGAGCACCCCCGAGAGGCACCAGTTTTTTCTGTTGCAGAAAGCGCCTTGCCAGCTCCACCAGCGCCTGCTGTTCAGCCTCATCCAGCGGGCTGAAGACAGGCTGTGACAGCCCCTGTTGCCACGGCAGGGCCGCCAGCATGGTGTCGTTATGCGTTTTCCAGGGCCATTTAAACATCGCAACTCCTGCACAGAACCGGGCTATGTCGTTATCCTGACGCGGCAGACATAAAAATGCCAGCATCGAATGCTGGCATCTTCTGTCTGACTTCAGGGCTGAAGGCTGTCTATTCAACCCGTTAGCGCAGCCGTTGTCTGTGATTCAACCCGCAAAGCGCAGGGTTGAGGGATTACCTGCGTTCAACGCGCTGAAATTCAATGACCCAGACCCAGGGATTCACTTCCCAGCTGGTTGCGCCATACTGCTTTTCCCAGGCTTTACGATACGCCTCTTTAGGCGACTCAGAATTAACGTTCATGGTGAAGAAGTTATTAAGGAAATGCGAGTCGGTCTGTACGCCCTCCGCCATAATGTCATCTTCACTGATATCCTGAATCTTCTCCGCGCGCACGCCGGTGATTTCGAGGTTGATACGACTGGCCCAGCGCGGCATGTGGATGGCGGTCTGCCAGCCAAACTCTTCGGCTTCCGGGGTGCTCATCGCATGCTGACCCAGCTCATTGCTGTCGGCACGATACTGGCAATATTCCGGCAGGCGAAACGGCGTCGGATCACGTTCATATTCGGCCAGATCGCTTTCTGGCACCATCGGGCCACGCCAGGTTTCACGCACCCAGAGGATGTCACCCGGCTTGCCGTAGGGGCACTGATAGCTGATGTCCGCCATCGACATCATCTTGTAGCCATGCAGATGGTTAGCACTCACATCAAAAGCATGTACGCCCTCGTGATGATCCTGCCCCGGCCCGAAAGCCTGAGTTTTCATAATGCGCCGGGTTTGTGTTTGCTGGCCAACCAACAGGGCACGAACACGCTGTTCGGAAAAAAGAATCGGCCGTTCTTTCATGGATTACCTCTTTTTATTAGTAGAACCCGGTTACTGCTGTAAACGTCCATTTGCTTCACATCTGAGAATTATCATAAAAGCTTTAAATCATTTTGCTTAATAATTTGTCGCCTGACAGTCACTTCAAAATTGTCACGTTGGGTGTTAAAAACCAGCAAAATGCAAAAAGCGCACCAAAGCTTATCACGCAATCGGCAGAACGCGACGAACAGCCCGGATACAGTACGTTATAACGGTAAAAATAGGAACCTTTTCAGATTTTTTCACCTGCTATTGCCCACACTTTTACAATTAAATGCGTGACAAAAAAAGGTTTAGCCCGACAGGTTTAGCTGGTTGAGAATGAATCAAACATTACTGCTGTTAAACTAATTTTCTTAGCAGCAATTCACTGAGGAAAGGCTTAAAACCGCCGAAATTGCGGTATTTATGTAACAGAGATGCTATACAGATGATCCAGATCTCATTTTTCTGCCCGAAATAGCTGGCAGCACTGCTCTTTTCAACAGCACTGTAAAAAAGGTGTCATTAGCCAGTCGCTATGATGGCTTGCCGTTTGCGCACTGATCACGACAGAGAATCCGCTGTCGATCACTACAGGGAGATAGATTATGTCACTCACACTCTGGCAATCCCGCTATGAAAGCTGGTTTCAGGCGAACTGGATCCACGACGACGGCGCGCACGATATCGCCCATCTGCGACGCGTCTGGATGAGCGCGCAGCGAATCATGACAGGCACGAAGGCGGACCCGCTGGTGGTGCTCACCGCCTGCTATTTTCATGATGTAGTGAATCTTCCAAAGAATCATCCGGAACGGCATCTCGCCTCAACGTATGCAGCCGCGGAAACGCAGCGCATTCTGCAGCAGGATTTTCTCGATTTCCCGGCAGAAAAGATTGATGCCGTGATGCATGCAGTTAAAACCCACAGTTTCAGCGCCGGTATCCCGCCAGAGACGCTCGAAGCCAGAATCGTTCAGGATGCAGACAGGCTCGAATCGCTGGGCGCAATCGGGCTGGCGCGGGTCTTTTACACGGCCGGTGCACTGAATCGTCCATTATTCGACAGTCAGGATCCGCTGGGTAAAGATCGCGAGCTGAATGATGTTAAGTGGACGCTGGACCATTTCCAGAAGAAGCTGCTGCGCCTGCCGGAAACCATGCATACCGAAACCGGCCGCATGCTGGCTGAGCATAACGCCGATTTCCTGGTACGCTATATGGCGAAGCTGTATGCCGAGCTTCAGGGCAATCTGGTGGGGATGGATGAGGGCGTACTGCGGGATTTCACCCCATTGAAAACCGAATATTAAATTTTTATGACAGTATGTTAATCGAAACGGTCATCCGGTAGCGTGTGAGCAATAACAAAAAGGAGCTGCCCGATGACCGAAACTGTTAATTTAACGATTAAAATTGATCCCGAGCTGAAAGAAACGATTAAACAGCTGGCGCTGGAAAACCAGGTTTCAATGAGCCAGGAAATTGTGCAGCGTTTGCAGGCCAGTCTCGAAACGCATCCGCATCCCGCCATTGATAATCAGGACATCACTGAAGAGGGGACTGAGGGATCCAGTGCCGCTGACGTGAAGACCGATGCATTAAGTGCAACAGAGCTGAAGCAGATTCGGCTGCTGCTGAAGAAGCAGAGCAAGAAGAAAAAATAAAACAGAAACCCGTCGCCAGACGGGTTTTTACTTTGGAGAAAGGCTGGACCGTTTCGCTATGAGACTGTGCCTGCTCAGGGAACACGGTCAGATCGGAAAGACGCAAAAGCCGCCATCCATGGCATGCTCGGCCCGCACCGTCCTGGCGCGGGACGCTTTCCTCTTCTGACCGTGTTCCCTGCGAGTTGAGCTTATTTGTTGCTGTGAGTATCGTCAGATGTAAGTTCTTCATCAGCCTGAAACCCGTCGCAAGACGGGTTTTTTTATTTCAGTTCGATGACGACTTCAGCTGACGAATATGCGGCAGCAACAGCTGAGCCACCGCTGCAAACACCGGCACCACCACCGAGTTACCAAACTGCTTATAGGCCTGGGTATCTGAAACCGGAATGCGGAACGGCTCGCGGCCCGGCACATCAAAGCCCATCAGGCGCGCGCATTCGCGCGGGGAAAGGCGGCGTGGTCGACGCGCCATATTATCCGCATCCTGAAACTCCGCTTCGCCCAGCGCACTGTCCCAGCCGCGATCAATCAGAATCTCTGAGCCATCTTTGTAGTAACGCGCTGACAGCGTCCGCACGCAGCAGTCAGGATTGCGCGGATCGTTGAGGCCAAAGCCAAAGCCATTACCTTTGGCTTTATGTTTTTTCGCATACTGGTAGAGGTAGCGCCACAGCACCGGTGACAGGATATATTTGTCGTCCGGCGCACTCTCCAGCAGGCTCTGCAGGCTGGGGACCTGCGCCGGGTAGAAACGGCGGATATCGCGCAGCGTAAAGTCCTGCTTTTTCAGGTCACGGCGAATCCCCACCAGCACAATGCGTTCGCGATGCTGCGGCAGGAAGTGGCGCGCATCGATCACTTTGGCATCGGGGCTGCTGGCTCCGGCATCGGCCACGTCATAGCCCAGCTCATCCAGCGTCTCCATGATAATGGCGAAGGTGCGGCCCTTATCGTGGCTTTTGAGGTTTTTCACATTCTCCAGCACAAAAAATGGCGGCTTCTTGGCAGCCAGAATGCGCGCAACATCGAAAAACAGCGTGCCCTGTACCTGACACTCAAACCCGTGGGCGCGGCCCAGCGCATTTTTCTTGCTGACCCCCGCCAGCGAAAAAGGCTGGCAGGGAAAACCGGCCAGCAGCACCTGATGGTCGGGGATTGCCGCATCAATCGCGCGGTATATCGCTTCATCGTCAGTCAGACCTTCAGGCTGGGTCACCTGACGAATATCGGTATTGAAGTGATGCTCCAGCGGATCGCTGTAGTGATTGGCTTTGTAAGTGCGAACCGCCTCTTTATTCCATTCACTGGTGAACACACACTTACCGCCGATCGCCTCGAATCCTTTACGGATGCCGCCAATCCCGGCAAAGAGATCGATAAAACGAAACTCAGGGTTATCATAGTGGGCGGGCCGGGTCGGCAGCAGACTCTGCAACAGCGACAGCTCCGCATCACACAGCGGTGGCAGGACGCTTTTACCCTGACGAATCCGGTTCAGCAGGGCCGGCGTCCAGCAGGAAAATCCCGCCTGCTGCAGTCGGGCCGTGAGATCACGAACCGAATAGATGTCCAGCACCTGTCTAAAGAGTTCAGACGCATCAGCAGATGAAAGTGCAGCAGAGAGTGGTTCAGCGAGGGCGGCGGGATGCATGCGTTTTTCCTTAACAGTAAGGAGCCTATGCTAACACTCCAGAGGCTGCGAGGAAATTGCCGGGATGTGCCCTGTGTCAGACCGCCGGAAAGTTCTGTTTCGCGGCGTAATCTCCGAAGTCGTCCGGCGACAGCTTTCGCTTTTCGCGGCGCAGGCTAAAGTTACAGAACCAGCAAAAAAGGAGACGTTATGGCTGATGTTCACTCCAGCGAAACACGCAGCAAAAATATGCGTGCCATTCGCGCTCAGGATACGGCCATTGAGCAACGTATTGCGCTGCTGCTGAAAGATCGGGGATTCAGTTTTCGCGTGCAGGATAAAAATCTGCCGGGACGGCCTGATTTTGTTCTGACCGAACATCAGGCGATTATTTTTGTTCATGGCTGCTTCTGGCATCGTCATCACTGCTATCTGTTTAAGCTGCCGGCGACGCGCATAGAATTCTGGACCGGAAAAATTAACAGCAATGTTGAACGTGACCGGCGTTATGTGCGCCAGCTGCAGGAAAGCGGCTGGAAAGTGCTGATCATCTGGGAGTGTGCGCTACGTGGCAAACTGCGCCTGGCGGATCAGGATCTGCTGGAGCGGCTGGAGGAGTGGCTGCTGGCGATGCCGGAGAGTGCGGAGATCGACCATCAGGGCATTCATCATTACAACGCCGATTGCTAATCAGAGACATAATTGGTTAGATCGGCGCTTTCTCCGTGGCAAGGATCCTGAAATGAGCAGCATAAAACTGACGGTAAAACGCCTTTACCAGATTCGTGACGAGCGGATGGTGAATACCAAAGCGACCGCGCGGGTTTACTGTGGTGACAGGCTTATCGCCACGGAGGAGATCACCGGTATGACTGAAAGCCCGGTCAGCAAATATCTGCATGCTGAAGGAGCAGCAGGCGAGACGGTGCGGGTAGAGTGGGATTGTGAGGGCATCGCGGAGATGACTGTTACGGAAATTGAGCGCTGCCCATGTTGTCAACATAACGAACCAGACTAAGGATAAGATTTTGGCGGGAACCAGTTTACTGACTTTACTTGATGATATTGCAACACTTCTGGACGATATTTCCGTCATGGGGAAAGTGGCGGCGAAAAAGACTGCTGGCGTACTGGGCGACGATCTGTCGCTGAATGCTCAGCAGGTCAGCGGCGTCAAAGCCAACCGTGAGCTGCCGGTAGTATGGGGCGTTGCCAAAGGATCGTTTCTTAACAAACTGATCCTGGTGCCACTGGCGCTGATTATCTCCGCGTTTGCGCCCTGGCTGATTACGCCGCTGCTGATGATTGGCGGTGCCTATCTCTGCTACGAAGGCGTGGAGAAGGTAATGCACAGTCTGCAGCATGACAAGCAGAGCAAATCACCGGAAGCGCGTCAGCAGCGACTCGAGTCGCTGGCGAATCAGAATGCGGCCGAGTTTGAGAAGAAGAAGATCAAGGGCGCAGTGCGCACCGATTTCATTCTGTCAGCCGAAATTGTTGCGATTACCTTAGGCATCGTATCGGAATCGCCGCTGCTCAACCAGGTGATTATCCTGGCGGGCATCGCAATTCTGGTTACGGTAGGCGTTTACGGCATCGTGGCGGCCATCGTGAAAATTGATGACCTCGGTTTCTGGCTGCGTGAAAAGCCGTCGCGCGTTGCGCAGGGTATCGGCAGTGTGCTGCTGGCCGCCGCGCCCTGGCTGATGAAGATCCTCTCGGTAGTCGGCACCATCGCCATGTTCCTGGTCGGCGGCGGCATCGTGGTGCATGGCATCACGCCGCTGCATCATCTGATAGAGGAAGTCAGCAGTGGCTTCAGCAGCTGGATCGCGATGCTGCTCAGCAACGGCGCTAACCTGGTGCTCGGCTTTATCATTGGGTCGATCGTGCTGTTAGTGGTCAACCTTATTGCCAGAGTGCGCGGAAAATCGGTATAAAGCGCACTGTGATTAAAGGTCAGGAGAATGACGATGAACGACGACATGTTTGAATTTGATATCGACGCACAACTTGAGCAGGCTGAAGCGAAAGCAGAGAAAAAAGCCAGCGAAGTGCCGGATGATCTCGGTGACGAAGCCGATTGCGAAGGCTGTAAAATCTGACGTCAGCGTCAACACTTCATAAAAGCGGATAAGTTTTATCCGCTTTTTTTATATTCCGCATATCCAGCTGCTTAATTCTGAATTCGCCCTTTTTTTGCGTGCCTTAACAGGCAAGGGTCGGCTTTGCCTGCTATAAAGAAAATAATCACTCAGGTTAATAACACGCATGAAAGGAGCGCATTATGGTTTTCGCAATCAGTGAAGAAGTGCAGCATAAGGAAGAGGGGCAGACGATGGTGGTGACCGGCTACGCGAGTGGCATGGTGGAGTGCCGCTGGTATGACGGCTTTGCCGTGCGCAGCGAGGCTTTTCGCAGCGATGAACTCTGCGCCCTGAATCCGGCACAACAACTGGCGGGCTGACAGCATCAGGCCTGTGGGTTCTGCGACCCGCCAGGCCCGGTTTCTGACTGCCTATGGCCCGGCACACTCCCTGTGCCGCCCTGTTTTCAGACGTTACCGTCGTTATCCTCTTCAACCGCCTGATAGATCCGCTGCAGCACATCTGGGAAGGCTGACTGGACACGACTCCAGCTCGGTATAAACGGCTTATCGTTAGGACGCTCAATAAACGCCTGACCTGCTTCCAGAATCGACTGGGTAAACATCTCTACCGCAGCCTCTTCCACATGCTGATCAAACTTCAGCCCGTTCATTGCTGCTTCGTGATTGTAGGTCTCCATCATATCCAGCGCATTACGATAATAGGTTGCTTTCAGCACCCGGAACGAGTCGCTGGTCAGCGGCACACCCATGGTGGCGAGCTTGCGCAGCAGTGACTGGACAATATCACTGCTCATGCGCTTCAGGCCGCCGGTGCCATCATCTTCTGCCAGCGGCTGATGCTTGTGATCGTAGTTATCGGCGATCTCAACCTGGCACGACTGGCGGGTGGTGTAGTTACGATAAATCTCTGACAGCACGCCAATCTCCAGTCCCCAGTCGCCGGGGATCTTGATGCCGTTCAGCACATGCGTTCGCATGGCGAACTCGCCAGAGAGCGGATAGCGGAAGCTTGTCAGGTAATCCAGGTATTCCGAATGGCCATAGACTTTCTGTAGTGAGCGCAGCAGCGGCCCGACCAGCAGACGGCCGACGCGGCCATTCAGCTTGCCATCCGCGACGCGCGCGTAGAAGCCCTTACAGAACTCATACTGAAACGCCGGGTTGGCCAGTGGGTAGAGCAGGCGGGCCAGCATGCCACGCTCATACGTGACGATATCGCAGTCATGCAGCGCCACACAGCTGGTGCGATCTGACGCCAGCGTATAACCGGTGCAGAACCAGACGTTACGGCCTTTGCCGGGGTTGGTGGGCGACAGACCCTCTTTATCCAGTTCCGCATCAATGGCTTTCAGACGCGGGCCATCGTTCCACAGGATGCGATGCCGTTGCGGCAGGCGGGAGAAGAACTCGCGGGCAAACAGGAACTGATCGCGGTCAGCACGATCCAGACCAATGACAATTTCGTCCAGATAAGGCACTTTGGCCAGCTCATCAACGATTTTCGTCAGCGCCGGACCTTCAAGTTCGGAAAACAGCGATGGCAGGATCAGCCCCATTTTGCGTTTGCGGGCAAAGCGAACCATCTCTTTTTCCAGCGACTCCACGCTGCGGTGGGTAAGGTTGTGGAAGTTGGTGATTACGCCATTCTGATAAAAGTCACTCATCGCATCATCCTTTTAATGCCCGTGGGCAGCTTATTGAGGTTGAGTCAAAAAATAGTCCAGCCCTTCACGCCAGCCTTCGGGGCCATGGTGAGCGGTGTGATAGACCTGCTGCTGATCGGTCCGGCTGAGTGTTACCGGTGTTTTACTGTAGCCCTTAATCACGACGGCATAATCAACTGCATCCAGCATCGGCGCATCATTCGGCCCGTCACCGAGACCAATTGTGATGGGCGCTTCACCGGGGGCATGATCCAGCAGCCAGCGCAGCGCTTCACCTTTGCCGCAGCCTGCTGGCATGACATGCCAGAAACGTCCGCCCTGCGTCAGCGCCAGCCCTTCAGCACGCAGTGCCTCCTGAAAGCTATCGAAAGCTTCATCGCTGTCGCGCCAGACAATCACTTCAGAGGCGTCGCGCTGGCGTGCCAGCGCGGCATCTCCCTCACTCAGTCCGGTCATTGAGGCCACTTCCGGATCGGAGAAATCATGAAAGCCGGTAAAGCGGTAGGCTGTTTTCAATGCAGCCAGCCGCTGGCAGAGAGCGTCATAAGTCAGCGTGTTATCAGGCAGACGGATACGCTGCTGATCCTGCAGCTGAAGCACGGCACCGTTCTCGGCAATAAAGGGTGAACCACTGATCCCAAGTTTTTTTTGCAGCGGAATGATTTCGGCTGCCGTCTTACTGGAACAGATCACCAGCGGAATAGCGGACTGTTTTAGTGTGGTGAGCCACTCCGTAGCCGCATCCCAGCGATAGGTATGGTGGTCCAGTAGCGAACCATCGAGATCGGTAATAATCATTAACGGCTGTTGAAGATCGGGCATTAACAGGCTCCTTTCATCACGTTCGCGGCTAAAGCAGCGATTTTTCAATATTATAGTTGAATATGGCTCACACTTTTTTTCCTGCCACGCCGGCTGAAAATCCAGGATAAATCTTAAAAGAGAAGAGGGGAAAACGAGGGATACAAGAAATGTGCAGGCGCTAAGTCACTGGCTGGCCCGGTGTTTTCGGTAACTATAGCCTTACAACGACCCGGTTCGTTGCAAAAACGTGCATATCTGATACTTGTTTCGGTGACGCGATCGCGTAATCTGCATAGGTGTTAAGAATTCCCTGGTGTAACGAATTGAATTTTTACCCGGCCTTCCCGCCGGGTATTTTTTTGAAATCGATTTCAGCGGTTAGCTTCATAGGCGCGATAGTCACAGATGTCGATTTCAAACGCTTCTGCCAGTTCGGTATAGGAGTGGAAAATCTGACCTTCAACTTCGAGCCGTGGCATCTGGCCCTGCTCCATATATTCCTTTATCTCTCCTGACGTTTTCGCCTGAATCGCCGCCAGTAAACCCTCAACATCCACCTTCAAATCGGACGCCGGCATATCGGTGTGCTGCTTTTCGTCTGTCATTTTCTGACTCCTGAGAGCAAACAGAATAATCAGTATAGAACGCGGGGCAGAAAGAGGGGACCGGGCAGATCGCAGGCAAAAAAAAGCCCGCGCTGCGCGGGCAAAATCCTTGTTACTTCAGGTTGTGGCTGCACCTATGGGTGTGGTGCAGTGGAGGAAGTGTAAAGGCCAGGCGCGTAAGAAGTCTTGCGGTGAAATGTTAAGAAATTGCAAAAATGGTCCTTACTCAGATTTACCTGACTTTGCCCCTGAACAGAGCAGATTCGGCTATAGTTGATGATAAAGCTGATTTTTTTCAATACCTAAAGGAATGGTTATGGACATCTTAAGAATTATTATCGCAATTCTGCTGCCACCGCTGGGTGTGTTTATGCAGGTCGGTTTTGGTGGTGCTTTCTGGCTGAATATTCTGCTGACGATCTGTGGTTACATCCCTGGTATCGTTCATGCCGTCTGGGTCATTGCCCGCCGCTAACGCGCTGCATCGCGCCGGTTCTTCGTTTAGACTGTACGCAGTAAATAATCAGGAGAACCGAAATGAAGGTAAATGACCGCGTCAGCGTCAAAACCGATGGCGGCCCGCGTCGCGTTGGCACCATTCTGGCTATGGAGCCATTTAATGAAGGCACCATGTTTCTGGTCGCGCTGGAAGATTATCCATTAGGCATCTGGTTTTTTAATGAAACGCAGCAGCCGGATGGTATTTTCGTCGAGCCTTACCACGACGCCTGAGCCTGACGTGCATAAAAAAGCCCCGTTACGTTAAACGTAACGGGGCTTTTTTGCATTCAGCGCCGCTGCCGTCGACAACAGCCGCTGCAGGTTACCTGCATGGCGTCAGAAGGTTTCCCAGTTATCACTACCGGTGGTCAGCGCCGGGCGCGGTGTCAGAGCGGATGTTTTGGCTGGTGATGTGACGCGGGTGGCCACACTTTTCGTGGCAGGCGAATCCTGCAGACGGAATGCCGCTACCGCCTGTGTCAGTTTGCCCGCCTGATCTTCCAGCGAGGCTGCTGCTGCTGAGGCTTCTTCCACCAGCGAGGCGTTCTGCTGAGTGACGTTGTCCATCTCAGTGACCGCCTGGCTCACCTGCTGAATACCCCGGCTCTGTTCGTCCGATGCCGCGGCGATTTCCGACATAATATCGGTGACGCGACGTACCGCCTCGACAATCTCACCCATGGTACTGCCCGCTGCGCCAACCTGATGCGAACCGTCATTAATCAGCGTGACCGACTCAGCAATCAGGGATTCAATCTCTTTGGCCGCCTGCGCACTACGCTGGGCCAGATTGCGCACTTCGCTTGCCACCACCGCAAAGCCGCGACCCTGTTCTCCGGCGCGCGCTGCTTCAACCGCTGCGTTCAGCGCCAGGATGTTGGTCTGGAACGCGATGCTGTTAATGACGTTAGTGATCTCAGCGATTTTCTTTGAGCTGCCGGAAATGTTGGTCATGGTTTTCACCACGCTATCGACCAGATCACCCCCGCTGCGCGCCTTGCCAGAGGCATCCGCGGCCAGCTGGCTGGCGTGATGGGCATTCTCGGCGTTCTGTTTTACCGTGGCGGTGAGCTGTTCCATGCTGGCAGCGGTCTGCTCCAGTGCTGCCGCCTGCTGCTCGGTGCGTGAAGAGAGATCGGTGTTACCAGCTGAAATTTCGCTGGAGCCCTGATAAATCGCCACAGCACCTTCACGCACCGTTCCGACGGTGGTGACCAGCGCCTGCTGCATCAGCTGCAGGTTGTGGATCAGCGTACCAATCTCACTGCGGCCATAGGGAAGGGGAACAGAGGTCAGATCGCCCTGCGCAATGCGTTCGATACGCATCACCGACTGACGCAGCGGGTTAATCACCACGCGTCGCAGGAAGACAAAGGTCAGCAGCACCAGCACCAGTGCGGCACTAAACGCCACGGCCATCGAGATAAAGCCAATGCGTGACAGATGATCGGCTTCGGCAGTAATAGCATTCGCGCGGTCAGTACGAATTTTGATCGCCTTCAGTAACACTGCGTTATAGTCATCATCCAGCCTGCGGGTAACGTCCGTCTCCTGGGCGATAATGCCCTCAAAGCTGCCCTGTTTACCGGCATTAATCATGGGTATCAGGCCTTTATTGATGTAATCGTTGAAGCGTGCCTGCAGCGTGGCATCCAGTTCAACGTCAGCGGGGGTTTTCACCTCACGTGCCTGATAGACCGCAAACCCCTCTTTAGCCTGCTGAATCCGTTTTTCAGCAGCCGCCACGTTGGCGCGAAACGCGTCCATTTCACCAATACGCGCGGCGGCACCGGCCTGAATAATGGTCAGGCGTGCCGTACGCAGGTGGTTGGAACTGTTAGCGAGGCCCATGCGAACCTGGATTTCGTCCGTAGCATCATTGAGAGAGTGGTTGCTTGAGATAAGAAAGTAACTGGCGATACCAATACAGAGTGCGAACAGCAGCAATATGCCGCCGAAGATCAGGCTAAACAGCGGCATCAGGCGGAGATTCTGCCAGATGCCAGCGCTTTTATGTCCATTATTATCTAATGCAGTGTTCATATCCTTGCTCTCTTGAGGCTGTTGTTATAAGGCTTAACATCGGCAAAAGAGTGTAAAGGCTTAGGAGCAAGAGTGAGACCTGGATCCCAATTCAGCGCAAAAAAAACCGGCCATTAAGGCCGGTTCTTCAGGTCTGACGATCAGCGAATATTAACGTAAATACCCGAGGTCACATTATCGGTTAAACGCACCACATGATAAATAACCTGTTTATTATGGGTTTTGATTTTGCGTTTAATATTACCTTTGTGTGACGATACCGTTTTGGCCTTAATTTGCATTTTATCTGAGATCTGAATGGTGTCATGACCTGACATCCACATCTTCAGCATGTTTGACTCAGTCTGGCTCAGCGTCAGCGGGTGAACATCCATGCCCGAAGAGATGCGCGCAGACTGGCTAAGCTTCTTCTGCAAATAGGTGCTGAGTAAGGAATCCAGGGTCGATGTCTTCATCGATTTTGATGTAATAATCAGGTTCTTACGAACGTAGAGATATTCCTCAAAATGGATATTGCTAATCGCCATGAATATAAAGAACAGCGTATCAGGATGCTGCGTAATAATACTGCGGATACGTTCACTGGAATCTGACTCATGAATGAAACAATCTTCATTAATAAAGACGACACCAGGGTTTAATTGCTCACATTTTTGCTGTAGTTGCTCAATATCGGAGACAGAAGAGATATTTTTCTTCTTAACTCCCTTTAAAGACATGTAGTCTGATAATCCCAGGCGTGTGTAGTTGCAGGAATCCATAATAATAGTTGGCATAATAGCGACCCTCACCAATTTGTTATCCGTTTAAATCAACGATGAATACGCGTTGCGGTACGAGAGAGATTTCTTAGGTACTTTTTTATTCTGCTCGTGCAGTGTGGCAACAGGCAAACGCCCGTAAAAGTCTTCATCCCTGACCCGTTCTGCAAAAAATTTGTGCTGCCATGACGTCACACATTCTCCGGCAATGGCGGGGAATGCCAGTGAAGTGCCGGAGATTCAGTAAAGCTCATTTTTTGAGAGCTGTGTCACTATCCCTGAAAACAGGAAGTTTTCTGATAGGACAATTCTCAAAAACATTTGTTTTACGAAAGTGTGAAGTCTCAGCGTGCGATGACAATGCCGGAAAAAACATTTTTTAACAAGAAAAATCACTTAAAGTTTTTTTCCCTGTGAATTCAGTGTATTGCCAGTTTTGCATGCACATTCACAGTCTGACCGCTTCTGTGAACCACCCAACTAAAATACGCGAAGCCCGGTTTAATAAGAATTATTTTCAGACTCTCAGCACATTTATCAGAATTTCCTTAGTTGCATTCTGGAAAACATGGTTCGGAAAATGCAGGGATGGTTTTGCGATACTTAAGTGTTGCTGAGCAAAGGTAGTTAGAAACTTAATGTTCAGGGACGGGATAGTTCTGTCAGGAACAGGGCCAGTAAATCAAATATTTCACTGAACAAATGCTCACAGAACGGGGCCAGCAGGGGCATCAGCAGGCTGATGGTTAAAATTCCGACTGATAAGGTAATCGGGAAGCCAATTGCGAAGATTGATAACTGTGGTGAAACACGGTTTAACAAACCCAGTACCAGATTTACCATGAGTAACAAAACGATTAAGGGCAGCGCTAACATCATGCCATTAAGGAAAATTAATCCGCCGGATTTCACCAGCGCCATAAATGCGTTGGCATTTAGCGGGTGGCCACCAATCGGCAGCGTGTGAAAACTGTCCGCCAGCAGTGAGATCAGCCACAGATGTCCGTTAAAGGTCAGAAACAGCAGCATGGCCAGCATGTCGAGAAAACGGGCCAGCACCGGCATGTTCAGACGGCTGCCAGGATCAAAAAAGGTGGCGAACGAAATGCCCATCTGCAATCCAATCACTTCCCCGGCAAGGCGCACCGCCGCAAACGCAAACTGCATGGTAAAGCCCAGCGCGATACCAATCAGCATCTGCTGGATCAGCAGCCAGAAACCGGCAGGGGAAAACAGGGTGACATTGACAGCAGGTAACAGCGGCATCAGCAGCCAGGTGATCATCACCGCCAGTCCGATTTTGACACGTTTGCTGACGGATCGTTCACTGAGGATCGGCGCAGTAGCGAACAACGCCATGATGCGCACCAGTGGCCAGAAAAACTGGCTGACCCACTGAACCAGCTGGCTGCTGTCGAGAGTAATCATCAGCCGATGATATAAGGCAGGTTGGTAAAGACGGTCCGGATATAGTCCAGCAGCAGATTCAGCATCCACGGGCCGGCAATGATACCGGTGGTGGCAACCGCCAGGATCTTAGGAATAAAGGATAAGGTCTGTTCGTTGACCTGGGTCGCCGCCTGGATCAGGCTGATCAGCAGACCGCTGACCAGGGCTGCCAGCAGCAGCGGGGCGGCCAGCATCAGGGCGACGCGCATCGCTTCCTGTCCCATTACCATTACTGATTCGGGTGTCATGTCGTGCTCCGGTAAGAAAAGGGGATCAGGAGTAGAAGCTTTGCGCCAGTGAACCGACCAGCAGTTGCCAGCCATCGACCAGAACAAACAGCATCAGTTTAAACGGCAGCGCGATGGACGCTGGCGGTACCATCATCATCCCCAGCGCCATCAGCACGCTGGCAACCACCAGGTCGATGATCAGGAACGGGATAAATACGGTAAAGCCAATCTGGAACGCGGTCTTCAGCTCGCTGGTCACATAGGCGGGCAGCAGAATACGCATTGGCACCGCTTCAGGACCGGCAATCGGGGCGGTATTCGCCAGACGGGCAAACAGGGCTAAATCCGCTTCACGGGTCTGACGCAGCATAAACTCGCGCAGCGGCTGGGCACCTTTATCAATCGCCACGTCCATGCTGATCTTGTCCTGGCTGAACGGCAGGTAAGCATCCTGATAAATCTTGTCGAAGGTCGGTGCCATAATAAAGAAAGTCAGAAACAGCGACAGTCCGAGCAACACCTGGTTAGGCGGCGCAGAGGGCGTGCCCAGCGCGTTACGTAGTAAACCAAACACAATGATGATACGGGTGAAGCTGGTCATCATCAGCAGCACGGCCGGAATAAAGGTCAGCGCAGTGATAAAGACCAGCGTCTGTACCGGCAGTGACCAGCTCTGACCGCCATTCGGCAGTGAGTGACTCACCAGGCCCGGCAACTGGGCATGGGCAACCGGTGCCAGTAACAGCAGTGGCAATAAAGGAAGCAGTCGACGCATCATTGTGGTTTTCCGGGACGTTTAACCAGATTCTGTAACAGCTGACGAAAATCCTGTGGCGCACTGTTTACTGGCGTCACAGAGACCGGTTCACCCGGCGGCAGCGTATGCAGATGAGTAATCTGCTGGGCAGTGACGCCCAGCACCAGACGCGCATCGGCAGTATCGACAATCACCACCCGCTCACGCTGGCCCACTGAGACGCTGGCCGTGAGTTTCAGCTCCTGACCACTGACCTTTTTCGGCGCAAAGCCGGCACGGCGTGCCAGCCAGGCGCAGGCCAGAATCAATAAAATAATCACTGCTAACACGCTGCTGACCTGTGCCAGCATAGAACCGGTCGAAATCGCCTGTGCGTGCGGTGCGGCCGGTTGCAGCGTTTGATTCTGGCTATTCATAATGTGACTCTTAGCGACTCAGACGACGCATACGTTCAGACGGGGTGATGATGTCAGTGATACGAACGCCATATTTGTCGTTCACCACCACCACTTCACCCTGTGCAATCAGGTAACCGTTGATCAGAATATCCAGCGGCTCACCTGCCAGTCCGTCCAGTGCTACCACCGAACCCTGCGCCAGGCGCAGCAGCTCTTTGATGGTCATCTTGGTGCGGCCCAGTTCGACGGTGAGTTTCACCGGGATATCCATAATCAGATCGATATCCTGCAACGAGCCCGCGACATTGCCGCTGTCGAATGACTTAAAGACGTCATCGGTCTGCGGCGCACTGCTGCTGCCGACCTGCTCGTTCATTGCTTCAGCCCACAGATCGTCCGCAGAGATATCGTCAGACGGTTTATTACTGTCAGTCATGGGGCTGTTCCTCGTTAAGCGAATTCAAAATCGGGTTAATCAGGTGTTCGACACGGAGCGCATATTGCCCATTCATCGTGCCATATTGGCTGGTTAAGACCGGTACGCTATCGACATGGGCGATAATGCGTTCCGGCTTCTCAATCGGCAGCACATCACCGGGTTTCAGCTGCAGAATCCGTGAGAGACGCAGTGACGTTTCGGCAAAGTGAGCAATCAGTTCCAGCTCAGAGTGCTGCACCTGTTTGACCAGGTTATCGCGCCAGTGGTTATCTTCCTGACGTGAGTTTTCGAGCGGTGGATTCACCAGCAGCTCGCGCAGCGGTTCAATCATTGAAAACGGGATGCAGATATTAAACTCACCCACCAGGTTACCAATCTCCACCTGGAACGGCGTGTTAACCACGATGTCGTTCGGTGAAGTGGTGATGTTGGTGAACTTTACCTGCATCTCTGAACGTACATACTCGACGTCCAGGGGATAAATAGCCTTCCATGCGTCGCTGTAACCATCCAGCGCCAGCTTCAGCATGCGGCGGATAACGCGCTGCTCGGTATGGGTAAACTCACGGCCTTCGACTTTCGTCGGAAAACGTCCGTCACCACCAAACAGGTTGTCGACGGCGATAAACACCAGGCTGGGTGAGAACACCACCAGCGCCGTGCCGCGCAGCGGTTTCAGGTGGATCAGATTCAGGTTGGTTGGCACCGGCAGATTGCGGGCAAACTCGTGATACGGCTGAATCTTAATCGCCCCGACGCTGATGTCCGGGCTACGGCGCAACAGGTTAAACAGCGTCATACGGAAACTACGGGCAAAACGCTCGTTAATAATTTCCAGCGCCTGCAAACGCTCGCGCACCACGCGGCGCTGGGTATTCGGGTCGTAAGGACGAATATCGCCTTCCGGCCCGTTTTGTTTCTTTTCTTCTTCCGCGCTGCCACTGTCGCCGTTTAAAAGGGCGTCAATTTCAGCCTGGGAGAGAATGCTATCGCCCATTGATTCACCTCAAAATGAAGGCAGTAAACAGCACGTCGTTTACGGCCTGCGGAGGTTGACCTTTTACCAGCGGAGGTGTCAGCGCCTGTTTGATTTGTTCAACAAGCGCCTGTTTTCCTTGCTCCGTCGCCAGCGCCGCAGCACTCTGACGCGAGAGCAGCAGCAGCAGACGGCTGCGCACCTCAGGCAGATAGTCATTCATCCGACTCCGGGACTCTTCATCGGCCAGACGCAGGGTAAAGCCTACGTAAAGCACGCGGTCAGGATCGTTGTCGGGATTGACCAGGTTAACCGTAAATGTATCAAGTGCAAAAAAGACCGGAGCGGGAGGCGGTTCAACTTTCGCCACCTCAGGCTTATCGCCCTCGTGTTTATTCATCATTCGCCAGACTGCATAGCCTGCCACGCTGCAAGCGGCCAGCGTCAGAATGATCAACACTGGTATTAAGATTTTACGTTTGCTGCCTTTTGCTTTCGCGTTATCAGACATGGTGCAGTTACTTCCTGTGAATTATGGGCAAGCCTCTCGGCTCACGGGACAGATTATCCGCGTCTTAAGTCAAACCAATGGGTAGAAAAGACGCGGGTTTTACGCTTACCTTCAGCGTTTGCCGCTGTCAGGCGAAAGTGTCGACGGCGCTGTTGCCGTTAACGCGAGCCTGAAGGGCGGCGGGAACGGCGATCGGCGTAATGTCGGTGTCACTGTCCTGGGTGAGGGAGAAGCGGCCATGCTGTCCATCGCGGCGCGCCTCCTGTTGTTGCTGGAATTGCTGGCCCTGCGCGGAACTGTCACTGCTCACCTGACTCTCGCCCAGGTTGATACCGCTCTCTGCCAGCGCGCTGCGCAGCTGCGGTATCGCGGCTTCCAGTGCCGATCTGACGTGGCTATGGCTGGAAACCAGACTAATTTGTGCCTGGTCGTTGTCCAGTTTCAGGCTGATCTGGATAGCGCCAAGGTCTTCCGGATGTAAACGCAACTCCGCGTTCTGCTGGCCGTTGCGGCTGAACATCACGATCTGCTGACTCAGCGCCTGCTGCCACTCGTCGCTGCCCAGCTGTGAATTCAGCATCGGGGTGGACGGGGTGCTGCTGGTCGCAGAGGCGGTCACTGGCGCGGGCAGGCTGCTGGCACTGGCGAACGGCGTGGCGCTGATCGCGTTGTCGCTGGTGCTGGCTTTGATCGCACTCTGATCATCCTGCTTCACCATATTGCTTAGCGCCTGCTGGAAGCTGCTGTCGAGCGTCAGGCCGCTGCTGGTCGCACTTTGCGCGGCGGGCTGACTCTGACTGGCGGAGCTGTTCACCGCAGGTGAATTCAGTGCGGCACCTTTAGCATCATGCTTCTCATCTTTACCCGGCGCAGGGCTATCCGGTGCGTGGCCCTGCTGCGCGCTGTTCAGCAGTTGCGTCAGCGCGGTCTGACTTTTCCGGCCGGTGTCGGTCTGGGCAATCAGCTCACCGGCTTCACTGCTGACCGGCGTCGAAGGCGTCGCTGTCGGCGTTACCACACCCGGTAACATGGCAAACAGTGCCTGCACATTCTGCATGTCACTGGCGCTTAAAGGTGCGGCCTCCGGCTTGTCTTTATCATCGGCTGATTTTGACCCACCTTTAATATTTTCCGGCTTAAACAGAGCGGTCAGTTCAGCAGGATTATCCAGCGCCGCCATCAGCGCATTCAGCGGCGCCTTCGGGCGGGCGTCATCGGCAGTTTCTGCTTTGACGTCAGCGGATTGCGCCGCTTTTCCCGGTTGTTTCGCCAGGCCTGCAAGCTGGTTTCCCAGCGTGGTCAGAAAGTCCTGTGGCAGGGCATCACCCCCTGCTACCAGGTCCGTCGCGCCGGATGGTTCCGCGTCGGTTTTAGCCGCCGCTTTTATGCCAATGTGTGGCAGCGTAATCATTCGCCTCTCCTCGATGCGGCCCGTTGGGCAAATTCATCCATCCGTTTCTGATCGAGACGGTTTTCCTGTCGTAATGCATTTTCCGCTGCCCGCGTTATCAGGGTTTGATAGGCGTTCAGCCGCTGCTGTTTGTCGCGCCAGTTAATCAGCGCCTGCTCCAGCCGCTGATTCCAGTTATTAAGCTGGTTGCGATGCTGCTCAATCGCTTTTTCCAGCGTCTGAATAAACTGGTGATAGTTCGTCCAGCGGGTGCTGGCGATGCCGGATGACATGTCATCGTTGAGCTTGTTGCGATACTCGTCCTGATAATCGAGCAGCATCGTCAGCTGCTCGTTAGCGGCGTGCTGGCCGCGGCGCATATCGCCTAAATAGATGGCGGCACGTTCGAGATCCTGCTCCGCTAAGTCGCGCAGCGTATCAATGGCATTTGCAGTTTTCATTGCCGTTACCTCGCGTTAATTATTGTGACGAGCCAAACAGCGCATGCAGATGCAGGCTGGCGTCGTCATAATCGCTGCGCTCAAAGATGCCCTGTTGCAGGAAGGCTTCCATCTGCGGATAGAGCCTGATGGCTTTATCGAGCATCGGATCGCTGCCGGCGGCATAGGCCCCGACGCTGACCAGATCGCGGTTACGCTGGAAGCTGGAGAGCAACTGCTTGAACTGGCGCACCTGCGCATAGTGGTTCTCATCGATCAGCGAGGTCATCGCACGGCTGATTGAGGCTTCGATATCAATCGCCGGATAGTGACCCGCTTCGCCAAGCCGGCGCGACAGCACGATATGGCCGTCAAGGATGGCGCGCGCGGAGTCCGCGATCGGATCCTGCTGATCGTCGCCTTCGGTCAGGACGGTATAGAAGGCGGTGATCGAACCGCCGCCGTCGATGCCGTTACCGGCGCGTTCAACCAGCGCAGGCAGTTTGGCGAATACAGAAGGCGGGTAGCCTTTGGTTGCCGGTGGCTCACCAATCGCCAGGGCGATTTCACGCTGCGCCATGGCGTAGCGGGTCAGGGAATCCATAATCAGCAGCACATGCTTGCCGCGATCGCGAAAATCTTCAGCGATACGGGTGGCGTAAGCGGCACCCTGCATACGCAGCAGTGGCGAAACATCCGCCGGGGCAGCAATTACCACCGAACGGGCGCGGCCTTCAGCACCCAGAATGTTTTCGATAAAATCTTTAACTTCGCGGCCACGTTCGCCAATCAGACCGACTACGATAACGTCTGCTTTGGTGTAGCGCGCCATCATGCCGAGCAGCACGCTTTTCCCCACGCCTGAACCGGCAAACAGTCCCATACGCTGCCCGCGACCGACCGTCAGCAG
This sequence comes from Pantoea sp. 22096, assembly GCF_052045955.1. NCBI lineage: Bacteria > Pseudomonadati > Pseudomonadota > Gammaproteobacteria > Enterobacterales > Erwiniaceae > Pantoea > Pantoea sp. 22096. The sequence continues at coordinate 665,207 of NZ_JBQEPW010000001.1, forward strand.
GGCATTAATGGCACGTACGCCGGTATCCAGCACATCAGTAATCGGCGTACGCTGCAGCGGGTTAAACGGCGGGGTGATCAGCGGTGCGCGATAGCCGGTATCCGGCGACGGCAGACCGTCCAGCGGTCGGCCGCTACCGTCGAGCACGCGGCCCAGCAGTTCCGGCCCCAGCATCAGCTGTTTGCCCGCCTGCGGGTTATCGCCATTCTGACGCGCATAGACCCGCGCCCCCGGTAAAATACCGTCCACTTCTTCCAGTGGCATCATCAGCAGTTTCTGACCGTTGAATCCCACCACTTCACTTTCGATTTCGCTGATGGTTTTGCCATCGTTGCGTTCGATGATGCAGGTCGCACCCAGCGGCAGCTGTAAACCCGTCGCTTCCAGCACCAGGCCGGTCGCGCGGGTCAGGCGGCCATAACGGCGCACCGGCTGCACCTGGGCGATGCGTTTTTCAAAGGCGTCGAGTGAGCCCAGCCAGCGGTTCAGACGGGTAGTCATCAGATTTCTCCTGGCGCAGCGAGACGGCAGAGTTCCTGCCAGCGCGTTGCGACGCTGGCATCCAGATCGCCATCTTCAGCGCTGAGTTTGCAGCCGCCAGGGTGCAGGGTGCTGTCTGCGATCAGCCGCCAGCCATGCAGATCCAGCGTCGGACCTAAAGTCTGCTCAATACGCTGTAAGTCGTCCGGGTGAACACGCAGCTGTGGTTTGCCGCTGAACATCGGTTCCTGCTGCAGCAGACCCTGAATCTGGCGCAGCAGGGCGGTACCATCTACCGTGGTGGCCTGGCCAATAACCGAGCGAGCCGCTTCCAGCGCCAGCTGCATCAGACGGGCAGCAATCACGCTGTCCAGTGACTCCAGCGTGTTCTGGAACTCCGTCACCAGTTGCTGCATCCGCGCCTGAAGCGGTGCCTGCTGCTGCCGGGCATCGGCCAGTCCCTGCTGAAAACCGGCGTCGTAGCCTGCTTTCTGACCTTCAGTCATACCCTGCTGATAGCCTTCGTTGTAGCCCTGGCCCTGCGCCTCTTTGCGCATCTGCTGCTGCAGACGTTCGAGCTGCTGTTGCTGCTCATCCACGCCGTCTTCAGCTTCGTAAATTTCTGGCTGCAGCTCCGGTTCAGGCTCGTCAAAACGACCTAAATCGGTGGGCTGCCACAGCTGCCAGGGGCGGGCAGAAAATGCATCAGACATAAGTTTCCTCGCCACCACCAATCACCATCTCGCCCGATTCGGCCAGGCGACGGACCACCAGCAGGATCGCTTTCTGTTCGTTCTCCACAGCGGACATACGCACCGGACCCCGGTTGGCCAGATCGTCGCGCAGGATATCGGCCGCACGGGCTGACATGTTTTTGAGGAACTTCTCGCGCAGTGGCTGCTCGGAACCTTTCAGTGCAACCAGCAGCTGTTCGGACTCCACTTCCTGCAACAGACGCTGGATGCTGCGGTCGTCCACTTCCACCAGGTTTTCGAACAGGAACATCTCGTCGATAATTTTCTGCGCCAGTTCGCCATCGAAGTCGCGTACCGCTTCGATAACGGCCTCTTCCTGCTGCGTTTTCATCAGGTTGATGATCTCGGCTGCGGTTCTCACGCCGCCCATCTTCGCGCGCTTGAGGTTGGTGCCATCCAGCAGGCCATTCAGCACTTCGGTCAGTTCGGCCAGCGCAGCTGGCTGTACACCACCAAAGGTGGCGATACGCAGCATGACATCGTGACGCAGACGTTCGTCGAACAGCGCCACAATATCGGCGGCCTGACCACGCTTGAGGTGGACCAGGATGGTGGCGATGATCTGTGGATGCTCGTCGCGGATAAGGTCGGCGGCAGCCTGCGGCTCCATAAAGTTGAGCGTTTCCATCCCGCTGGTGGTTTCGCGCGTTTCGAGAATGTCCTCCAGCAGGCTGGAGGCGCGCTCTTCGCCCAGCGCACGGGTGAGCACTGAACGCAGGTATTCGTTGGAGTTCAGGCTCAATGCAGCAAACTGCTCAGCATCGGTTTCGAACTCACGCAGTATTTCAGTCAGCTGCTTGTGTGACACCTGACGCATATTGGCCATCGCCGCGCTCAGGTGTTGTACTTCGCGCTGGTTCAGGTGTTTGAAAACTTCCGCAGCGCGCTCTTCGCCGATGGTCATCATCAGGATGGCGCTTTTTTCGGTTCCGGTCAGACTCATAGCTCTTTACTCATCCATTCGCGAATCACCAGCGCAACAACGCGCGGATCGTTTTCTGACATGTCGCGGATGCGTTGACTCATCACTTCTGCGCTCATGCGGTTGTTAGACTTACGTTCCTGATCAAGCTCATCTTTGCTGAGCTGCACATTAAAGGCTTCTTCTTCTGGCTGTTGTGCAGCGGCGCGGGCAGCAACGGCTTCGGCAGCGGCTTTCTCGGCGGCCTGCTTACGAACCAGGTGCGGACGAACCAGTTTACGGTAGAGGATAAAGGCGACCAGGGCAATCAACAGCCACTTACCGGCGTTCATCAGCTGATCAAAGAAGGACTGCTGTTGCCAGAAGGGCAGATCGGCGGTCACTGCTTCAGTGGTGTTGAACTGCGAGTTCACCACGTTGACGCTGTCGCCACGCGTCTGGGAGTAACCCATCGCTTCGCGGGTCAGGTCTTCAATCTGCTTCAGCTGCTGCTCGTTCAGCGCAACCGCTTTGCCTTTATCATCTGCACGGAAGTTCACGACGACCGCAACCGACAGACGCTGTACGTCGCCGACGTTAACTTTGGTATGACGAATGGAGCGATCCAGTTCGTAGTTCACCGTGTCATCACGACGTGAATTAGTCGGTCCTGAGCTGGCCGGTGCGGTGCTGGTGGTCTGGTTAGCGTTATTCGCTGCGTTGTTCTGACCATTCGCGGCCTGACCGTTGGCTGCATTGTTAGTCGTGACCGGCGCGGTGTTGGCTGGCGCAGGCTGGTTAGAGAGCGCGCCTGGCACGCCACCCGGATAAGGGCTGCCCGACTGGTCACTGGTGCTGGTCTGACGCGAACGGATCGCCGTGTTCGACGGGTTAGCGTTAGGCTGATATTTCTCGTCGGTTTGCTCGCTGGTGTCAAAGTTAATCTGTGCGGTAACCTGCGCATGCACATTGCCCTGGCCAAGAATCGGATTCAGGATCGCTTCGATACGTTGCTGGTAGCGTGCTTCAACTTCAGAAGAGTACTTCAGCTGCGCGTCATTCAGATCGCGACCGGCGTTATCAGAACGGGTCAGCAGGCGACCGGTCTGATCGACCACGGTGACGTTGCCCGGCGGTAAACCGGCGACGCTGCTTGAAACCATGTGGGCGATGGCCTGAATCTGGCCTTCATCCAGCGCACGGCCAGGCTGCAGGGTTAAGGTGACAGAGGCGGATGGCGCTTTCTGCTCACGCACAAATAAGGTGGGTTTTGGCATCGCCAGATGAACGCGGGCGCTTTTGACCGGACCCAGTGATTCGATGGTGCGGGCCAGTTCGCCTTCCAGCGCGCGCTGGTAGTTAACCTGCTCGCTGAACTGGCTGATACCGAACTTCTCTTTATCCAGCAGCTCAAAGCCCACCGATCCGCCTTTTGGCAGACCCTGCTGAGCCAGACGCAGACGCAGCTCATGCACGTTCGCTTCCGGCACCATCAGTGCGCCACCGTTTTCGGCGAAGCGATAGGGGATGTTCATCTGCGTCAGCTGGGTGACGATGGCACCGCCATCTTCATCAGTGAGGTTGTTATAAAGGACGCTATAGCTGGGCTGCTTGGCCCACAGCACCATCGCGATCACGATCGCCACCACGGCAGCCGCCGCGACGATTAAAGGAATACGCGGATTTGCGCGCAGGCGAGCGAGCAGGTCACCGAAGCCTTTCTTTTCTTGTTCTGTTGTGGCGGCTGTGCTCGCATTCATGACCGATTCCTGCCTGACGTAATTGACCGGGTAAGTTGAGATGGCAAAACAGACTCCCTGACCTGCGTAGATAAAATTTCCACTTCAATGCCAGGCATTATTAGGTGATAAGCAAAATTCGATGGCTGGATAAGGTAGGTTTTTTGCTGTCATTTAGCGGCTTTGTCTCATTGACAACGTGCTAACTTTTCCTCACATCAAAAATGTCATCCTCTTTAATAAGGTATCGTTCATGTCCATTCAGGCAATTGACGGCGTACTGCAGCAGCTTCAGGCGACCTCACTGCAGGCCAGTAACCGCAGCAGTGAAGCCACTAATCAGATCGATTTTGGCGCAACCATGAAAGCGGCGCTGGATAAGATCAGCGAAACGCAGACCACCGCCCGCACCCAGGCGCAGGATTTTGAAATGGGGAAACCCGGCATCGCGCTGAATGATGTGATGGTCGATCTGCAGAAATCATCCATCTCCATGCAGATGGGGATTCAGGTCAGGAACAAGCTGGTGTCGGCGTACAGTGAAATTATGAATATGCAGGTTTAGTTGAACTGATTTCGCTGCTCAATGAGCACCTGCCTGGTGGCGGAGGAGGGATGCCAGCAACATCCCCAGTTTCTTTGCTGAGTCTATGGGCCTGCACTGGCAATCATGCAGGCGTCATTGGCTATACTGCCTCTTATTATGAGCCGTGCAGCAGTGAACTCACTTTTTGGCACCGGCGATATTTCATCACCCATCAACAGGACGCCAGCCCGATGCTAAAAAAACTTATTCTGATAACGTCATTAATCGCCTTATCAGCCCCAGCTTTTGCCGCCACACAGTGCGGGCCGTTTTACCTTAAAGCCGATAAGAGTGGCTGGTTCTCTGTAAACGAAGAACGTGCGAAGACCCAGAAAGTCACGTTTTCAAAAGAGAAGGGTGATTACGACAACGCCACGATAAAGTTGCTGGTTAAAAACAGCAAAGCGCCGGGCATGGTAGATATGGAGCAGACGACGCACGAGGGCAAAGGAATGTTAAGGGCGCAAATCGTCCGCACCAGCCAGAGTCAGATCCGCATACGGGGACTCTATGATTGCGAACCCGCTAAATAGCCTGATCTGCGACCAGCCCGGCGATGCCGCTAACGCGTTGTTTTGCACGCTGCAATCATCGCTGAAACCAGTGCGCTGATATCCGGCGCTTTTGGATCGTAGTAAAACGTCGCGCTGGTCTGATGATGACTGAACTTTGCAATTTCAATCCAGGCTACGGTTTCATTATCCTTTTCGAGGTTATATCGCTTCGTGCCATCTGGCAGCGGATCATCCTGCTCCAGGTAGGACTGCTTATTCTGTACCACTTCGGTAAGGCAGGACGCAACCTGATAAGGATGACCGTCGAACCAGGCGGTCTTCGTTTCCGGGTGCAATCCAACTCGTCCCGTATCTACACATCCGCTCAGCAAACTTACGCTCAGAGCGACTATTAATCTATTCATGGCATCCACTCTCGTTATCATTTTTCCGGCTAATCTGCGCCCTTTAAGGCTCTGTCACGAACCTGTGATTAAGTCAGCGAGAGCAGAGGGTACAACACTCAGCGTCACCGATTCATGAACACAATACATACCTGCCTCACTTTGAGTTAACGGAGAGCGAATGGAAGGATCAATTTACGGGTTACGGGAAATGAACGAAAAATTTGCGAAGCGCTACTTCAAATTGAACCTTCGGGGTTTAATGAACAGTCTGTCAGGCGGTTTTTGCCGTAGTAAAAGCAGGAACATAACGAAACGGTGAGAAATGCTATTACGCAAAAACTTTTCTGCCCTGAAGGTGTGGCGTACTCTTTACCTGAAGCTTCCCTGAGCAACAGGAAACAGCGCGCCCGTCGGGCGCGCCATCTGCACATCAACTCGCTTTATAGGGATCTTTTTTATCATCCTGGCTGTCATCATTTTTGCGCGGCACTTCACCATGATCTTTCGGTGCGTCAGTGGCAGGGTGATCATCTTCTTCATAAGCATTGCCCGCATTTGGCGCAGCTTCGGGCAGGCTCTTGCTGACATCACCTTCTTTCTTACGTTCTTCATTTGTATTGTGCTTAAACATAACTCACTCCTTTTTTTCCAGTGCCTTAAGTCTAGACCAGCCCTGACATCCCGCCTTTACATCGGATTACAGAGCGAAAAAAAGCCCGCCAGAGGCGGGCTAATCGGAGTTTCTCTCATACTGAACACGTCATTTTTCGATGTTTGGGTGTGTGCAGCACAATCATGCTAACGGGAAAGGTCTGATGCAGAAATGGACAAACCTGTCATATCGACTGCGGCAGGTCACATTCCCGACGATAAAATCTTCGATTAATAAATTCGATTGAACTGATTAATAAAAAGCATATAGTGACCTGCGTTACCAGGAGATAGAAATTATGTTACGAGACTATTTAAAGATTGAAGCTGAAGACCAGCTAATTGAACAACGCACACTGAGTCTGAGAAATCGTGGTCAGGAAGAGGTGACAGAATGGATTATTGTCAGCCGTCAGGGTGTCAAAAAAGGCGGCGTGACCCTGTTCGATAAACTCAGCACCCGCCGCTCATGGCCAGTCAACTATCGCATTATGCAGACCGACCTGCAGGGTAAGGTCGTAGTGGATCAACTGGTCGACGCCCTGTAGTTGCATGGCTATTACTCTAACTACAGTTTTTCGCTGAAAAGCTAACCCGCACCCGGCGGGTTTTTTTATGGCTGCCGATAGCGGCGCAATTCCACCAGCGTGCCTATCAGCTTCAGGCTGTCACGGCCTGAATGCAGCTCGGGAAAGTTGATATTGACCGGTGCCAGTTCAAACTGCGTAACACCATCTTCACTGCCGCGCTGGCGCCAGGTGCGCAGCAGGACATTCTGTTGCTGTAATGCCAGTACGTAGTCACCAGGCTGAGGTGACAGGCAGGGATCGATAATCACCACATCCTCCCGCAGAATAGCGGGTGACATGGCCTGTTCTTCCACCCGGAAGGCAAAACTCTGTTTCGACAGCGCCATATCGTTGTGCATCAGCAGTTGATGCCGGACAGCACCGGCATCGTTCAGCCATTGTGCGACGTTACGCTGAGCAAGCAGCGGGATCTGGTGCAGTCCTGCCCAGCTATTTTCGCTGAAAACAGGACCATCCCCATCTATCAGATAAGCCGGTGCACAGCCCAGCGCTTCGGCAAGCCGAAGCAGGTTCTCACCGCGCGGCAGCGTCTCCTCTTTTTCCCATTGCGAAATAGCCACATGGGAGACTTTTACCTGTTGTGCCAATTGCTTCTGCGTTAATTGCAGTGATTTACGTCGGAGTCGGATGCGGTCACCCAGCGTTTCATTTTTCATCAGCTTGACTTTTTGATTGAGAGTGACTTAAGTATACTTAACCCTGGTATTTAAGCAATCTTAAATTCAGGGTTAAGGACGTGGCTGTTCTGCACGCAGTGTGTTCCAGAGACCTTACCGGACAAAGGGGTGTGGCATGGAAAGTAGTCTGATTACCAGTATGGGTGCGTTGGTTCTGGGTGGGGGGGCAGCAGCACTGTTCTGGAAACCGTTATTGGCGGGTATTGCGTCAATCGTAACCAGTAATCGAGCCGGCGGCGAAATTATTACCAGCTACAAAGAGCAGGTGGTGTTGCTGAAAGAGAGCAACCTGATGATACGGGAGGAGAACGATGAGTTACGTGAACGTCATGACAGAAATTTGCGACGTATTGCGACACTCGAAACGGATCTACGGTTAATCAAGAATGCCGTAGGTATTTTACTGGCGATGACCGAAACCGATCAGAACGATAAATTTCGTAATGAGATTAATCGGCTGATCTCAACTCTGGAGGATCGCAGCGATGACAACAATTAACAGCCTTAAGGCTCCTATGTTACAACGGCGCAAAGTTATCCTCGGCTGCATTCTGCTGAGCTGTTCGATGATTTGCATTCTGATGACAATTATTTTTCTCTACGTCAGTAACACGGCAAATAAGCGGGTTGAGGAGATCCGGGCAGATTATCGGGTCATTGCAGCGCGGCGTGATGAGCGGGTGGATTTGCTGACCAGTCAGGTTGCAGCATTACAGCATAAGCTTGATGTGATACCTGATCGCGTCGCCGACAAAACGATCACAAAAGTAAAAGAAGTCGTGATTGAGAATGAGGTGCCATCCGCGAAACCCACCGGGAAACCGTAACTTCCGATTATTCTTAGTGCGGATTCGCTATGATCGACTAGTTTTAAATCTCCGGACGACATTTTGTACCTGAACTGACGTCCGCTGATTGGCCGGTTGATGAACCGCTAAGCCTAAACACTTTTGATAACTGACCAGAAGGAAATTTAGCATGAGCGATTCAACAGAAACCAAAACCAAAAATGACTATCTGCGCGATGTGACTTCGCAGCTTAAAGAGATGCGCCACTACGCGCAGACCAACACCGAAACCCTGTCCAGCCATTGGTTAGCGTTTGATGCTGGTGAGTATAAAGATAAGACGAATGCCGACCGTATTGATGCGTTGCTGAATAAGCAGGGGAAACTGCTGGAAGATCTGGATGCCGCCATTCAGGACATCGAGATTGAAATTAATCACAGTGAGCAGGAGAGCTGATTCATCTCCCGCTGACTGATACGGTGGCCGCTAAGAGATTAGTCGGCCACCAGCCACATTTCCGCTTCGTCGAACATCTCTTCAACAATACGCGCAACTGTCGCCTTATCGTTCTTACTCAAATCAGTATCAATCGCGTTACGTTCCATCGGCTTGACCTTAACTTCGATGTCAGGAAACACCCGATGTACCCGCTTTTCCAGCTCCTCACGAATCATCTCGCGAGCACCCGGTAAACCGGCAACGTTGCGCTTGTCATAAATCAACTCAACAAACATGATGGCAATCCATTCAGGGCAAAATCGCTGATATATAATACTGTAAATAAAAACAGTAGCAAGGCAGTGCGCCTGATTTCGCGTAAATTTTTATCTCGCGAAAACCTCCATCTTCGACTAGCAAAATGCGCACGCATCGCGACATAATGCTGGCTTACTTTTCAGGAGGTCCGCGATGCGACAACTGGTCATTGATATTCTGCTAAAGCTGGCAAAGATGGACGTCGATGCAAAAGAGCTGACGGCGCAACTTGAAGCGCAGTCCCTGCTGGTTGCAGCGCTGCTGGTGCAGGCGAAACAGGACAACTCGCTGACCATTACAGAAACGGTGCAGGATGCCATCATTACCGCTTCGCAATCGTCGACTGAGTTTCTGCAGTCGGATGTTGATCTGCTGCTGACGCATATCAATCGTCTGCTGGCGGTTGCAAGCTATGTAGAAGTGAAAGGCAAAGCCACGGAAGAGCGAGAGTAGGGCCATTTTTCAATACACCTCCGGAGAGGAAAGCCCGGCAATCTCTCCGGAGGCAGTGCAGTTGCTTTGCCCAAAAGTGCAATCATCACCTGCGGCTTAACGTGAAGGTATCGCGTTTTTGCTTTACTGCTCTATCCGATGCTGTGCGACAGACTGAGAGGTGTCACTTATACCTCTTCAGTGCAGGGAACGTTACAGCTCGTTTTTGATGCAGAACTCTTCCCAGCTCATTCCCAGCGACTCAGCATGAGATTTGAGATAGGTCTCGATAGCCTCAGCCGCTACCGCTTTATCGGGCTCAGCGAGCTGAATAGAAAAAATCATCCCATCCAGATTCTTCTGCCGTAAAAAGGCCGCATAGATGCGTTCGGCGTGCCATTCACGCAGCTGTCGCAGCGACAGATTAGCGGCACGGGCATCGCTCTCCGTTAACTCATCCAGTGCTGACTGAAAGTCGGGATGCGCGGTAAAAAACATTTCACGTGCCTGGGCATAATAGGCTTCTGGCGTTTTCATATTTATATTCCTGAAAGGCTGATGCAGCGCGTCAGTGTATCGGGTTGTCTTCCGCTTGTCAGGCGTGCCAGAGCCCATTCAGACTGCCAGTAGCCGATTAAAACGCTGACCGATGTCCTGGCTCATGAGTAAATTCTGCTGCAATCGGCCGCTTGCGGGTGTCTGAACAGCCAGATACCTTGCGCTGCGCGGTGAAAAAATTATAACGTAGCCGCCATTGACGCGATCTTAGGGATTAAACATGAAAAAGTGGATGCTGATTGCCGCGCTGGCACTGAGTGGCTGTGCGCAAATCAACGATTATGAAAATGCGGTACAGGCGCCGGCACCGGCTGATCTGCAGGGGAACTGGCAAACTGTCGGCCCACAAAGCAGCCTGATCAGCGAACAGGCAATAGCCAGTCTGATTATCAATGCGGATGGCAGCACGCTGGATTGCCGCCAGTGGATGCGTGTGATTGCGAAGCCAGGCAAGCTGACCCGTCTGAACGGTGACTATGTCAACGTCACGCGAAAGATTCGGGTGATGCCGCTGGTCGTCGATAACAGTGAACTTAAGTATGACGGGCTGACCCTGCGCAAAGTGGCGCGTCCGACACTAGAGTGTCAGCAGGCACTGGAAGAAGTGGCAAAACAGCCGAAAGCTGCTGTCATTCAGAATATTGAACCGCAGCTGTTGCGCACGCCGATTACTGAGCATAACGCGCAGTCCTAACCGCAGCCCATAAAAAAACCGCCCCGGCAGCACGCGAAAGCGTCCGGCAGGGCGGTTTTACGCTTATTCAGTCACTTATTCTGCTACTACCCAGACGCTGACGCTGCCACCGTTACAGGCAAAGACGGCTGTACCGTGCTCGTCAGCCGTAATGGTCTCTTCACGGTTCCCCAGATGATCGCGCCAGACCTTACCGGCAAAGCCTTCGCCCATCGGCACACTTTTCTCGCCCGCATCGCCGTTCGACATGATCACCACACAGCCTGGCTGCGTTTCGGTGCCGCTGCGGCTGAACGCCACGCAGTTAGGATGATCAAAATAGTCGGTCTGCACGCCCCAGCCATACTGCTGACGTGCCCGGATTAATCCTTCCAGTTCAGGAATGACCGGCATCTCAATTTTGTGCGTCTCGCCGTCGCCGCCCTCATCTTCATAAGTCGCCCCGAAAAGGTCAGGATAGAAAATGGTTGGCACGCCCTGCTCACGCAGCAGGATCAGCGCATAGGCCAGCGGTTTGAACCAGGCCTCAACCGGCGCTTCGAGCGACTGCAGCGGCTGGGTGTCATGGTTAGCCACGATGGTCACGGCATGCCACGGATCCGCCACCACCAGCGAGTTAGCAAAAATCTGGCTCATATCGTAGGCGCTGCCTGCGGTTGAGGCCTGATGGAAGTTCATGTGCAGTGGCGCATCAAACAGCATAGTTTTGCCTTCCACCTGATGCACATACTCCTGCAGCTTCTCGGTTTCAAACGACCAGTATTCCGCGACGATAAACATCGGCTCTTCAGCGACGTCCTGAATATGATCGATCCACTCTTTATAGAACCAGGCCGGAATATGTTTTACCGCATCCAGACGGAAGCCGGTGCAGGGCACCTGTTCCATCACCCAGCGTGCCCAGTATTTCAGCTCTTCCCTGACCGCATTGTTGCGGAAATCGATGTTGGCACCCATCAGATAGTCGAAGTTGCCCAGCTCGTTATCGACCTGATCGTTCCAGCCTTCGGCGGTGTAGTCGTTGATGATTTTGAATACGCCGTTCTCGTCCGGGTTTTCGATGTGGTCTACGCCGCTAAAACATTTGTGGTCCCAGACAAATTTCGAATACTCACCTTTCCGCGCCGGAAAGGTGAATTTCGTCCAGGCTTCACAGTCGACGACCTCATCATAAATTTCATCTCGGTTGTCCGGATTGACGCGGTTAACGCTGATCGCCTCTTTCTCGTCCGCGCCCATTTTGTGGTTCAGCACCACATCCAGCAGCACCCCAACGTTGTGGCTACGCAGGGCTTCCATGGCAGCCAGTAATTGCGCTTTATCACCATATTTGGTGGCAACGCCGCCTTTCTGATCAAATTCCCCCAGGTCGAACAGATCGTAGCTGTCGTAACCCACTGAATAGCCCCCCGACCCCCCTTTGTAGCAGGGTGGCAGCCATGCCATAGTGATACCAATTTCGCTGAGCCAGGCCGCGCGATCGGCCACTTCCGGCCACAATTTGCTGCCATCCGGGTAATACCAATGGAAAAACTGTAATAACGTTGGGTTTTGCATGTACCACACTCCAGGGGGATGATGAAAATCAAGTATGGAGTAAGCGGCAGAAAAGAGACGCCGCGCAGAAAAATAAATCTGGCGGCGTAGCAGAGCAGGGGATCAGGAGAGGGTTTCGCGCGGTACCATCACAATGCCGCCCTGGTTGGCATAGGCGGACATCACCGATTTCTGACGGCTGTTCTGACCGACCAGCGAGGCCAGCTCATCCATCCGCGCCTGCAGCAGGCGTTTTACTTCGCTTTCGTTGTCGAGAATACGGCGCAGTACCGGACGTAACTGCTCCTGCGTCTGTGATGAAGGCGATACTGCCTCTGTCGACTGGGCTAAGTCCTGCACCGCATTGACATACTCCATCTCCCGGCTGATCAATTCATCCCATTCGCCCTGTGCGGCATGACGCAGCATTCCCTGGCTGAGATCGAGTAACTGTTGGTAAACGGCAATCAGATGCGGTGCAGTAGTCATTAAACGGCGTCCTGAATCAGGTTAGGTTGAACCACTTCTTTCCACGCGTCCGCGATGTTGCGCAGCAGGCCTTCGACCTCCTCGACCGCGGCAACATCATTGTGCAGGTTGGCCTGCAACAGGCGACGCGTCATGTAGTTGTAAAGATCCAGCAGATTGTCTGCCAGCTCATCACCACGGTTTTCAGCCAGGCCCTCTTTCAGACCCGCTTCGATAATATTGATGGCTTTGGAGATGGAGCTGCCTTTGCCTTCGATATTGCCATCCTGCATAAACAGGCGGGCGCGGATTAACGCGCTCAGTGCGCCGTCGAACAGCATCACGACCAGCTGCTGCTGGCTGGCGCTCATCACGGCGCTTTCTACGCCAATTTTTGCATAGGCTTTGGTGCCTGTAGCGCTGTACATGGACACTCCTGTTATTTTTTAGACGAATCTGACGTATCGAACTGCTGTGTCAGATAGGTACTGGTCGAGTTAAGTTTACTGATAGCCATATCCAGTTGGGTAAACTGTGTTTTATAACGCGCAATATCCGCATCGATGCGATCGCTGGTGGTGTTATAAAGGGCGGTTAAGGTATTCAGTGTTTTACTGACGCCATCAGTCGCAGCCTGGACAATCCCTTTGGATGCCAGCCAGTCAGTCAGTTTGCTGTCGATTTTCGCAGTAATGCCAGTTTTACCGTCACCCACGATCATCTCTTTCACGCCCGCCGCATCTTTATCCAGGGCGGCACTCAGCTTGGTCGAATCCAGTTTTAATGAACCGGTGGTGGGATCGGTAGTAACACCAATCTGACCCAGTGATTTATAGGATGATGAGCTTTGCGCGTTGGTCAGCATCGTCTTGAGCTGCGTCTCAATCGTCCGTAATGTGCTATCGCCCAGCAGCGCGCCATTACTGGAGTCCTGTGAATCCGTATTGGTATCAACCTTGGTGTATTTGGTCAGGGTGTTGAACTGATCCAGCAAGGTGTTGTATGCATCCACCCAGGCACTGATGGCGCTGGAGGCTTTTGAGGTGTCTTTGGTAATGGTCAGTGTCTGACTGCCAACCGTCTGCGCAGTCAGATTTAACGTAATCCCTTCCAGTGCATCACTGATCTGGTTGCTGCTGTTTTCAATTGCAACGTTGTTTACCGTAAGCTGGGCATTCTGCGCTTTAACGCTTTCTGTCATTACATTGCTGCTGGCGGATGCGTCAAAGCCCACAATTCCCTGCAGCGTGTTGTCACCGGTGACGGCAATCGTTGCCACCGCATTGTCGCTGCCGGTTTTGTTGGCACTCATGGAAAGGCGGAAACTGCCATCTGACACCTTAATGATACTGGCGGTGATACCCGCATTCGCGCCATTAATAGCGTCACGCATACCGGTCAGCGAGGTCTGATCGGCCGAGAGCGTTACGCTTTTGCTGGTACCATCTTTTAAGGTAATCGCAATGCTGCGGCTGGCCACTGAACTGTCACCCAGTGCGGCAGTGCTACTGCTCTGCACAGCAGAGGTCAAAACCTGCGCCTGCGCCAGCTGCGTTACGTTAATCGCATATTTACCGGCGACGGTGCTGCTGCCAGAGGTCGTGGCACTGAAGGCCGTGGAGCTGCTGGTTGCGGTCGTTGCGGTAAACAGGTCCGCACTGTTCAGCTTGGTGTTGGCCGTCTGGAATGTTGTCAGAGAACTTTTCAGGGTGGCATAGGCACTGAGTTTGGACGTATAAGCTGACTGTTGTTTTGAAATGGGTGTCAGTGCCGCTTTTTCCGCGGTGGTCAGACTGTCAAGCATGGTACTGAGTGGCAGGCCGGAACCCACACCGAGATTACTGATACTGGCCATGTTAATTCCTTTATAAGGTCGACAGGGAAATTGATACCTGGGTTATCGGCCTTGAATAGGTAAAGTTTAACGTTATTTGCCTTAGGGTAATGAGGTAAATAAGCACTATAGAGAAGGGTAATTCAGTGACTAGAAAATTAATGAATTAAGTCTAAAGAAGTCGGGACGGGTGGCGATAACTTAAAACGTGACAGGCTGAAGCAGAAAAATTCGCCTGGTACTAAAAAAATTCTAAAGGTTGTTAAACGGCAGACGATAACAACTTTGACGGCGCTGAAGCCGGCGGGTTGAAGCCCACACCTTAACCGAAAGACTTGATTAACAGGAAAATTTATCATGGCCCAAGTCATTAATACCAACAGCCTCTCGCTGATCACTCAGAACAACATCAACAAGAACCAGTCAGCTCTGTCTACTTCAATGGAGCGTCTGTCTTCTGGTTTACGTATCAACAGCGCGAAAGATGACGCTGCTGGTCAGGCGATTGCCAACCGTTTCACCTCTAACATCAAGGGTCTGACTCAGGCTGCTCGTAACGCCAACGACGGTATCTCTGCTGCGCAGACGACTGAAGGCGCGCTGTCAGAAATCAACAACAACTTACAGCGTATCCGTGAGCTGACTGTACAGGCTTCAAGCGGTACTAACTCAGATTCTGACAAATCTTCAATCCAGGACGAAATCAAATCACGTCTGGACGAGATTGACCGCGTTTCTGGTCAGACTCAGTTCAACGGCGTGAACGTGCTGGCTAAAGACGGCAAAATGAACATCCAGGTTGGCGCTAACGATGGCGAAACCATCACTATCGACCTGAAAAAAATCGACTCCAAGACCCTGGGTCTGGATAGCTTCAACGTGAACGGTCCTGCTGGTACCCCAACTGCAGCTGGCGCAACAGAATTTAAAGCTGCTTACGGTTCTACTACCAACGTAACTGGCGCAACTGTTGCTGAATCAACTGCTGATGCCCTGTCTACCCGTCTGGGTGTGGCAACTTCAGGTGTGACTGTTGACACCGGTACTGTGTACAAAGATGACAACGGCAAAATGTTTGCTAAAGTCACTGTTGCATCAGCAAGCGCTGCTGAAACCAACAACCTGAAAGCAAATGGCTTTGATATCGCCAGCGGCGCGTCTCAGTCCTTCTTCGTCGCAGTTGACCCACAGTCAGCCGATACTGCAACGACTCCAGGCACCGCAGCGTTCAAACTGGACACCACTAACATGAGCCTGTCCAGCCTGACTACGGGTGCATCATCAAGCCCACTGGCTAAACTGGACGAAGCGATTGCCAGCGTTGACAAGTTCCGTTCTTCACTGGGTGCGATTCAGAACCGTCTGAACTCAGCCGTGACTAACCTGAGCAACACCACGACTAACCTGTCAGCTGCACAGTCTCGTATCCAGGATGCTGACTACGCAACTGAAGTTTCAAACATGTCTAAAGCGCAGATCGTACAGCAGGCTGGTAACTCAGTGTTGGCAAAAGCTAACCAGGTTCCACAGCAGGTTCTGTCTCTGCTGCAGGGCTAATCGATTCCCTCAGAATCCACGCAAAAAACCCCGCCTCGGCGGGGTTTTTTTATGGCTTAAAAACAGGACTTGGCTGTCGTTCTGGCAGATTAGGCCCTCTTTGCTGTTTTACTTCTCCGATTGAACCCAGGCACAAAGATTATGCTAAAGCAAAATGTGCGCTGCTCTCAGTCGGTCATGACTCAGAGGAGTCAGTGAGAGAGAGTAAAATGCATCAACATGATCTGGTCAGCATCATCATTACCGCCGGCGCTTCAGCCTGGTTTACAAACGCACTCGACAGTGTGCTCAGCCAGGATTACCCGCATATTGAAATCATTGTGGCTGATTACAGTGACGCGCCTTTTATTCATAAGAAGCTACAGGGTTATCTTGTCCGATACGGCCATCTTCTTCGCTATTTAAAAATAGATGATGGGACGGTACCGGTTTATCAGGCTGCCGTCAGCGCAGCGCGCGGAAAATATATTAAATTCCTGTCAGATGCCGATCTCCTGAAACCTGCCTGCGTCTCCACATTAGTCTCAGGCCTGATGACACAGCCTGAGTGCCGTGTGGCGGCCTCCCGTCGGGAGCGGGTAGGTCCACAGGGTGAAGTGCTGCCCGAGCTTATCTCAACATCGGCTTTGTACAGTGAAAACAGCATTATCAACGGCCAGGATTTGCTGCGTAATCAGACACTGAAAGCGTACAGTCTGCCGGGAG
This sequence comes from Pantoea sp. 22096, assembly GCF_052045955.1. Classification (NCBI taxonomy): domain Bacteria; kingdom Pseudomonadati; phylum Pseudomonadota; class Gammaproteobacteria; order Enterobacterales; family Erwiniaceae; genus Pantoea; species Pantoea sp. 22096. The sequence goes on from NZ_JBQEPW010000001.1 coordinate 681,816, forward strand.
AAATGACCGCCGCGCTGTTTTACCGCGAAGATCTCACCAGCAGCCTTATCGATCATTCACTGCTCACCACCGGCGATCCGGCATTACAGGCGGTTCCGGCGCTGGTTATTTTTCACCATTTATTGAGGCACAGCCACCTTCTCTGGTTTGCCACGCCGTTGTGTAGCATTCGTGCTTCAGATGTGGAATTTCAGCCTCATCAGCGTGAAAGTAACGATATTTTCAGAGACGGGCGAGAGGCGTTTTATGAAAAGATCCGTAACGAAAGCTGGTTTAATGATGTCGACCATGAGCCACATCTGGCGCGCATTGCTTCCACGGAGCGACCTGATCTGTTTGGCATTAAAAATCTTTCTGAAGAGCAGCAGAAGAACTTTACCTTAGACACGCTTGCGACGTGGAGAGCTTCACGCACCCTGAATCCATTGCAGCATAATATGCTGGTGGATCTTGCCGCGACGCACACGCATCCCGTCAGCGTGCTGGTCGTGATTACGGTTACAGAAGAGACCGTCACCGGTCTGGATATACTTTTGAAATCAATCGGCCAGACAGCGACAGTGGGCATCCGGTTTGAACCGGTTATCGTTGCCATCGACGTAAAGCCTGACACGAACGCTGAATGCTATGCCGCAACAGAGCAGAGCCGAATCAGTGTCATCAATCAAATTATCCATGAACGTGAAGACCAGTGGATCATGTTTCTTGAGGCGACCACGATTCTGCACGCCTCCGGTATGATCGCATTGAGCAAAATGCTCCTCGTTCAAAACCATTATTTAGCACTCTATGCGGATGAATTTTTTTATATCGATAATGCACCACTCGGTGCCGCTTTCAGGCCCGATTTTAATCTTGATTTACTGCTCAGTTCGCCCAAAACGATGGCGCAACACTGGTTGTTCCGGCGAGAGCTGCTGTTAGCGGCGGAAGGACTGGATGCCGATTATCCCGCTTCAGCAGAGTTTGATCTCATTATTAAGCTGATTGAATCTCAGGGGTTTGAGGGTATCGGTCACCTCGCTGAGCCATTGTTAACAGGCCATCTGAAAAGCAGAGATATCCTTGAAGATGTGGCGATCATTGAGCGGCATTTGCATAATCGCGGCTACCCGGATGGACGGGCGGCATTAGATAAATTCTTCAATTATCGTTTACGATACAACCATCCCGATAAGCCGGTGGTTTCAATCATCATTCTGGCTAACTGGGATCTCGCCTCGCTGATTAGTTGCGTCACGACCGTGCTGGAAAAAACCACCTGGCACCAGTACGAGATGATCATCATCTCTGATAACCAGGGGACGACTGAGCGGGATAAATGGTTGTCAGATATTGCAAAAGTTGATCCTGTCCGTATAAAAACGGCAAGCTTTAACGGCGCATTCAGCCACAGTGCTATGGCTAATCTCGCCGCTGAACAGGCTACAGGAGACTATCTGCTTTTCATGCATTGTGAAATGGCGGTCACTGACGGTGAATGGCTCGATAATCTCCTGAATCATGGACTACGGCCTGAAGTCTTTGCTGTGGGTGGAAAGCATCTCTCATCTGACAATAAGATCAGGCATGCGGGTTACGTCCTGGGGGTAAACGGTGCAGTGGGTGAAGTCTTCAGAGGTAATGACGACAAAGACGCCAACTATCTGGGGCGCATGAATGTCGATCAGAACTACAGTGCCGTTTCGGGTGATCTGATGCTGATGCGCAAATCGGTATTCGACGAGCTGGGAGGATTTGATCAGGATAAGCGCTTATATGCTGACGTTGATCTGTGCCTGAAGGCGCGGGAGCAGGGCTATCTGACGGTCTGGACACCTTATGCCCGTCTGCATCGTCCCGCAGCACGCACCAGCCCGTTCCCGGATGAAACCGTGCAGACGTCCAGTAAATTAAAACAGCTGGAAGAAGACAAAATTTATGCTGAATGGATGCCGGTCGTGGCCAGTGACCCTGCGTATAACCCAAACCTTTCAATGCGAAGTCGTCACTTCGAATTACGAAATGACGATGTTAACTGGCTGCCGGTCAGAGCAGAAAATCTGCCCACCTTCCTTGCGCATAATGCCGATATTTACGGTTGCGGACATTACCGTATTACTCAACCGCTTGAGGCGATGATAGCGGAAGGCGTTGCTCAGGGGAAAAGCGGTATGACACTGCTGACATTGAGTGAAATGGGGCAGTTCAGCCCCGATAGTCTGATTATCCAGCGCCGGTATGCACCAGCATTTCATAACTGGATGGAGCGAGTCAGTAAACTTCACAACGTATTTAAGGTGTTTGAACTGGACGATTACATCATCAATCTGCCCATGAAACATCATGGCCGTCACGCTTATAAGCAGGAGACGGCAAAATTAATACGTAAAAGCCTGAGCTTTTTTGACCGCTTTGTGGTCTCTACCGCACCACTGGCCGACGCGATGCGTGATATGCATCCGGATATCGTTGTGATGAAAAATCGCCTTCCTTCAGAGGCCTGGGGCAGCCTTCGCTCACTGCGTCAGCAGGGTAATAAACCCCGTGTGGGCTGGGCTGGCGGTGTCAGTCATCGGGGCGATCTTGAAATGATTTTCGACATTGTCCGGGAATTTTCTAAAGACGTTGAATGGATCTTTATGGGTATGTGTCCGGATAAACTCCGTCCTTATGTGCACGAAATACACAGTGGCGTTGATCTCACACTTTATCCTGCAGCGCTCGCGTCGCTCAATCTCGATCTGGCGCTGGCACCGGTTGAAGACAATATCTTTAACGCCTGTAAAAGTAATTTGAGGTTACTGGAATACGGTGCCTGCGGAGTGCCCGTTATTTGCAGCAACGTTGCCTGTTATCGGGACGATAATCTGCCGGTTACCCGTGTTAATAACCGGTTCATTGACTGGCGCGAGGCTATCCGGATGCATCTGGCTGACCCGGATGCCAGCGCAAAAATGGGAATGGAATTGCAGGCTGAGATCCGACGTAACTGGATGCTGACCGGTGAGACCCTGCGGCTGTGGGCAAAAGCATGGCAGCCCTGATTCCTTTCGGCAGCTGTTAACCTTTCAGGCTATCTGATCAAAATTTCAGATGGCCTGAAACAGCGCAGAGCACAGAACGGTTAAGTGATTTCATCAACCTGGCGGGCGGAGTTGCAATGTCTGAATTTAAACATCCTTATTATATATTTTCACCTGATTATCGGGAGTCGTCCGGCGGTATTCAGGCTTTGCACAAACTCTGTCATCAAATCAATCTGCATGGCGGCAATGCATGGATGGTAAATAGCGATATCACCAATCCTGCCTGGAATACGCCTAAGCTGGATGTTGACATTTATGATCAGCATAAAAAATCGGAGCTGATCCCCATCGCTGTTTATCCTGAAATTTATTCTGGTAATCCGATTAAGGCTGACGTCTGTGTGCGCTACATGTTAAATCATGAAGCGCTGCTCAATGGTAATCGTCTTAATGAAACAGAAGAGGATCTCTTTTTCTGGTATAGCTCACAGCTGATTGTGAAAGAACCTGACGTTGATTTTTTAACGATGGTAGGCCCGGATTTAGCGATGTTCTCGGATGACGGCAGAGCAAAAACGACAAAACTTCTCTATCTGAATCGGGTACCCGAAGAGAAAGTCGATTTTACTGCTTTACCCGACGATATCACGATTATATCGGTTAAAAATCCTCGTCCTCTGGCAGAGCTGGCAGAAATTTTAAAGTCGGCCACGGTGATGTACACCTTTGAATGGTCCGGAACCTGTAACCTGGCTGCATTGTGTGGGGTGCCGGTGGTTTCTCTGGTCGCCCCGGGTTATGAAAAACTCGCCATCTCCGATGCTTCGATTCGCGATATGGGTGGGGCGGGTGTCTGCTTTAGTGACGATCCCGCGGAACTGGAGAGCACGCGTGCCGGGCTTTATAACGTTCGCGACCACATGCGAAAATTTGAAGCAAATTTCTCGCAGCAGTTAACGCACTTTTTTAGTAAAACGCAGACGGCTGCAGAGAAGAAAAGTGAAGAGAAGTTTGTCTCAACGGAAAACTGGCTGGCCCATTATCCCGTGCCTGAAAAATCTCTGGCTGAGACGGATGGCGGTCTGTCCCTCAGCGTGGTGGTTCTGGATGACAACTCATCGCAGCAGGCACTTGATATTACACTCACCTCACTTCATACGCTGTGCGTGGATATTAACATCTACGCCACTGTGGAAATGAGTGAAAAGGATTCAAAACCGAATCACTTCAGCCGCTGGTTAAGCCAACTGCTGGCTGAAGACCAGAATGAATGGATACTGTTCCTCCATTCTGGCGACAGAATTTTCCCGAATATTTTCAACAGTCTCTCTCTTTTCAGCGAAAAAATCACGACCTCGCTGGCATTTTATACAGACCGTATCTGGCTGGATTCGGATGGGGAGACTTCGTCACTTTTTCTGCCCGATTTTGATCCTGATTACTTTTTAGCGAAGCCAGAGTGCTTTGCCAGGGGGGCTTTCTTCAGACGTGAATTGTGTATGGAGATAATTAAATCACGTGACATTTCACCCCGGACGGTTGAAATCGATTTTTTATTCCCACTGCTCAATGCGCGAATGATGGCTGATATTCAGCATATCCCGCTGCCTGTGTTAGAGGTGTTATCAGCAGACAATAATAATGACGAGTTAACGCAGGCTTTACTGGCAGAGCACCTGACGCTGAGAGGGTACAGCAATGCTTCAGTTGAAAAAAATAAGAACGTGTTTGCTATACATTACAATACCTCAGCAATTAAAAAGCTTACCGTCGTTCTTATCGTAGACAATGAAATCGATCAGGTTAAGCGGACGCTGTCGACGTTTGTCGACACCGTCACTGATACAGCCTATGAAATCATTTTTATCGATAATCTGTCAGAAGACGAGAGCGTCAGAGCATGGCTATCTTCACTCTCAGAAATAAATGAAGATATCTTCAGAGTCTATTTCGTTGATGAGAAAATCAGCAGCGTCAGTGCGCTGAATTATGCTCTCTCTGTGGCGCGCGGTGAATTTACACTTTATCTTTCCTGTGGGGTTTATTTTAATAATAAAGCCTGGCTGAACGCATTGCTGAACCATTGCGGGCGTTCTGAACTCCTCGCCTGTGCGCCATTTTTAACTGATAAACGTCACCACCTCTACTCCCCGGGCATTATTGATGGGACGGTACGCTGCCACTATGATCAGTTCAACGCAGCAGACGGGACGTACAGCCCGGAACAGATTGTTCCGCAACGCTATTTACTGCTCAGCAGCGAATGTATCATGTTGAGAACCGCAGCCTGCCATCAGGCAGGAGGGCTTAATGAAAAGTTCACTACCGTCCATGAGGCAGTCAGCGATCTGCTGTTAAGGGCGTCAGAAAAAGAATCTGTCATGTTAGCCGTTCCTCAGTCACGGGTATGTTGCGATGAAATCATGTCAGAAGCAGAACTTATCCCCGGCACTGCGCTCTTTACAGCCCAGTGGATCGACCGGCTAGCCCGTGACCCTGTTATGAATCCTAATCTCTCCTGGAGTGGTGAGCGTTTTGTACGGGAAAATAATAGCGCGCTGATAGCGGCCCGGCTGGGCTTAAAATTCGATTCGCTATTTTTGTCTGATCCCGAAGACTTCGCGGAAATTCAGCGTGTCAAAGATCGTCATCAGGCGATTACCCACTCCGCAAGCGGCTTACACACTCTGGTCACTCATCGTTTATCTGCTGGTGAACTTTACAGACTAAAACCTGAGTATGTTGTGCTGAGCGATGTGATGGCCAACAGACAGGTGCGGCTGTTACAGAACCGGCATCTTTTCCCTGACACCCGTTTCATTGTTGACATAACCCGGGCGTCGTTTAGCACGAACAGTCATCAGCGTGATCGTGATGCGATTATGCAGGGCGCGGACATGCTGGTGGTCAGGAATGCCGCTGCGCTGAAACTTTTCAGCCACAAAAACATGCTCCTTCAGGAGGATAAGCTCGGCACGGACTGGCAGGGACTCGTTCAGCCTGATTATCGTTCAGCCGAAAATGACGCAAAGCCCAGAGTGGGCATCGTGCTGACGGATTTGCACCCGGAAGACTGGCGGCACATTGAGGTGCTTATCAAGGAGATGTGTGAAGATGTCTGCTGGATTGTTTACGGAGCCTGTCCTGACGCATGGAAAGCCTCTATCCATGAATATCATCGCAAAGTGCCGCAAAACAGGCTTGCGCCGTTGTTTCAGTCCTTAAATTTAAACCTTGCGCTTGCACCTCTCTCAGATTCGTTACTCAACCAGGCGGAAGGGCATCGTGTTATCGCGCAGTTAGGTGCCTGCGGTTACCCGGTGCTGGCCAGCGATCACGATGCTTATAAAGAGATAATGAGCGTTGAGCGTATTAAAAATAAAACGTCGCAGTGGCGATTTATGATTAACAAAATGATCCGCAATCCGCTTTTAATGCAAAGCCTCGGTGAAAACCTCTATCAGGAAGTTAACAGACGCTGGATTTACCAGTCGGGAGAACTGCCGGTATGGCTTGCCCGTAAAGATCGCTGATACCGGGAAGATGGGTACGTATACGTACCCATTCGGTGCATGGATTTCCACAGCCTGGCACACTCAGCCAGATAATGACGATCATCCCATCCGTTACAGTTCCCCTCCAGCCTGCCGATAACTCTCCACAGAACAACATCATTTTTTGATTTTAACTTTGTGGAGTGTCTATGCGCTTCAATTATGACCTGTTACCGGGCGAGCGGCTGACCTTCGAGGAGATCGCCCGGCGTTATGCGCTGCAATATCCTGATGATAAAGAGCTGACGGCGCGCGCCTTGCTTAGCCCGTCTACCGGCCTGCGCACGCTGAAAATCCGTGCGGTGTTCGCGCGTGAAGAGAGCAACAGTCCGCTGGAAGATCTGCTGTTCATCTCCCATGACAACGAGCGTAAAAATTATCTGCGCCGCTTTGAGCACTACCTTAAGCAGAATCTCTCATTCCTCTATTTTCGTCGCAGCGACAACGAGAAGCGCGACAATCTGTGGAAAGTGATGGGCAGCAGTCAGGTCTTCGCAATGATCGATCCACAATCGGCCACGGCACAGAATCTGTTAAACAGTCGCGGCTATAAACTGGTGCTGATGCATCAGGATGATGAGGACATCTACTGGCAGCTCTTTAATCCGCAGGCGGACCCCTGTTTTCCGCAGTCGCAGCGTATTCAGTTCATCGTGGTGCTCAGTACGCCGCAGCACAAGGTCCCTGCAGCGGTGATGCCGGGTACTGAAGTCGGCCGTCGCGTCAAAGCACGGGTGCTGCAGCGTGCCAGCCAGGCGGAATTCAGCGCCGGTGTCAAAGCCCGCTACGGTGCCTGCGTGATGACCGGCACCGAGCTGACCGAACGGCACAACTGGCCGTGGGTGGAAGCCTGCCATATCGACACGCAGGAAGGCGATGATGGCGTCCTGGCAGACAACAGCATCGATAACGGCCTGTTTTTACGCAGCGATCTGCAGCGGCTATTTATTAACCGACTGATTAGCATTGATGCTGAATCAGGCGCGATTCAGGTGCATCCCGGCGAGGAGGCGCGGCAGCACATTGCGCCCTGGTATCAGGAGCTGGAGGGGCGTATCTGCAGTTTGTGGGCCGCGGTGCCGCCCGCCACGCGGCAACGGCTGCGCGCCCGTCGTTAATTCCAGGAGGCGTGCAGAAATAACTGCACGCTGACTTAACAAAAATCAAATAGCCTCGTTTTACCCCGCCTATTCAGCCAATCGAAAACGCTACAGAATTGGATAATCATGCCGATAACTTCATTAACGCAGGGTAGTCAACGTGAACGATTTCTATACCGCCGAAGGCGTGATGGACAAGCATTCGCTCTGGCAGCGCTACGTGCCGCTGGTGCGCCATGAAGCGTTGCGTCTGCAGGTTCGCCTGCCGGCCAGCGTTGAGCTTGACGACTTGCTGCAGGCGGGTGGGATAGGGCTGTTAAATGCCGTAGAGCGTTACGACGCGCTCCAGGGCACAGCTTTTACCACCTACGCCGTGCAGCGTATTCGTGGCGCAATGCTCGACGAGCTTCGCAGTCGGGACTGGGCACCACGCAGCGTGCGTCGTAACGCACGTGAAGTGGCGGGCGCAATGCACAGAGTGGAACAGTCGCTGGGGCGTTCTGCTTCCGAGCAGGAAGTGGCGCAGCAGCTGAATGTTTCCATGGAGGAGTACCGGCAGATCCTGCTGGACACCAACAATAGTCAACTTTTCTCCTACGACGAGTATCGGGAAGAGCACGGCGACAGCGCGGAACTGGTGACGGAAGGCCATGAAGAGGCTAATCCGCTTCACCAGTTGCTTGAAGGGAGTCTGCGTGAGCGCGTCATTGAAGCGATCGAAGCGTTACCCGATCGTGAAAAGATGGTGCTGACACTGTACTACCAGGAAGAACTGAACCTGAAAGAGATTGGTGCGGTACTTGATGTGGGTGAATCCCGTGTCAGCCAGCTGCACAGTCAGGCGATTAAACGCCTGCGGGCCCGACTTGCGGGAGCGCGCTAGCAGTATCAGTTCCTGGCGATTCAAAATTATAAGAAACCGGGGACTCAGTAATGGGAGCCAAGACCAAGGCCAGACCGTTAAGTCGTTATCTTAAAGACTATAAGCACAGCCAGAGCAACTGTTCACACTGTGGCAAGATATTAGATCGAATGGCGCTCGTTTTTCGTGGCCAGATCATCAATAAAGAGGCCATCGCACGGATGGACCAGATGATTGATGAGCAGCTGTGGCTGAAACTTCAGCCCGAACTGACCGCGCTTTGTCGTTTTTGTAGTGATATTTTTTGTAATACCCATCCTAATTACTTCGACATTATGGCGTTTAAACAATATTTGTTTGAACAGACAGAGATGAGCCCCAGCACGATTCGTGAATATGTGGTGCGTCTGCGTCGACTGGATGAGATGCTAAAAGCCAAAAATTTCCCGGCCGACAGGCTTAAAGGAAATAGCTGGCATCAGTGTCTGGAAAGCGATCTGCCCGATGCCGGTAATAACAATTACCGTATCGCGCTGCGCAAGTACGATCAGTTTTTAGGCTGGCAGCAGGCGTAAGCCTGTTCTGCACCGATTGCTCCCCCGCGTGCCTGCCGCACGTTCTCCCTTACCTGCCCGCCAGGGAAAAGGGAAGGGGGAGCACGGCGCTTCTTTCTTCTCACCTCTATTACCACATCTGCGGACACCGGAATCAGGGTGATCCTTTGCGCATCTTCTGCAACACTGTAAGGATAATTTTCATGCCCGACCGGAGGCAGCATTGTCTTTACATCTGTTACATCAATTCCCGCGTCTTGAACTGCTTGGCGCACCGACGCCGTTAGAACATCTGCCACGGCTTTCCGACTATCTGGGTCGCGATATTTTCATCAAACGTGATGACTTCACACCAGTGGCGATGGGCGGCAATAAGCTGCGCAAACTCGAATTCCTGGCAGCCGATGCGCTGCGCGAAGGTGCAGACGTGCTGCTGACCGCGGGCGCAATCCAGTCTAATCATGTGCGTCAGACGGCGGCCGTCGCGGCCCGGCTTGGCCTGAAGTGTGTGGCGCTGCTGGAAAACCCGATTGGCACCCATGCTGAAAACTACCTGAGCAACGGTAACCGTCTGTTACTGGACCTGATGGACGCGGAAGTGATTAGGGTGGATGCGTTGCACAACCCCACTGAACAGCTGGCTGAAGAGGCCACGCGTCTGGAAGCCCAGGGATTTCGCCCTTACATCGTGCCGGTCGGCGGCTCAAATGCGCTGGGTGCACTAGGCTATGTAGAGTGCGCGCAGGAGATCGCCCATCAGAGCGAAGGCGTAGTCGATTTCGCCGCCGTGGTTGTCGCCTCGGGCAGTGCCGGCACCCATGCAGGGCTGGCGGTAGGTCTGGAGCATCTGCTGCCGGAAACTGAGCTGGTCGGCGTCACCGTTTCACGCCAGGTCGACGCGCAGTTGCCGCTGGTTGAGCGGCTGCGTCAGTCGCTGGCAGAGACGCTGGAAGTGGAGGCTAAGGCACCGATCACGCTGTGGGATGACTATTTTGCGCCGCGCTACGGCGAGCCGAATGATGAAGGCATGGCGGCGGTGAAACTGCTGGCGCAGCTGGAAGGCATTCTGCTCGACCCGGTGTATACCGGCAAGGCGATGGCCGGATTGCTGGATGGCATCAGCCAGAATCGTTTCCGTCGTGAAGGCCCGTTGCTGTTTATTCATACGGGCGGCGCACCGGCGTTATTTGCTTATCATCCTTCGGTCTGAGACAAGCGAATAAAACAGTTTATACTCCGTGCGTTATCATTCTGGACTGGCAGCAGCTCGCGGTGCTGCCCTTATAAGAACACACACACAATACTGTCAATAATGGGGTGAATATGTCCTTTTCTCGTGCAGGTCGTCAGATGGTGATGGGCGTCATGGCTGTGGCGCTGATCGCAGGCGTCAACGTTAAAACCTTTGCAGCCGAAAACCTGCTGAACAAAATTAAAGAACGCGGTACGCTGCTGGTGGGGCTGGAAGGCACCTATCCGCCATTCAGTTTCCAGGATGAAAAGGGCAAGCTGACCGGCTTTGAAGTGGAGTTCGCGGAACAGCTGGCGCAGCACATGGGCGTTAAGGCGAGCCTGAAACCGACCAAGTGGGACGGCATGCTGGCCTCACTCGACGCGAAGCGTATTGATGTCGTCATCAACCAGGTCACCATCTCTGATGAGCGTAAGAAGAAGTATGACTTCTCCACGCCATACACGGTCTCCGGTATTCAGGCGCTGACGATGAAAGCCAATGCGAACACCATCACTAAACCAGCCGACCTGGCGGGCAAGAAAGTGGGCGTGGGTCTGGGCACCAACTATGAACAGTGGCTGCGTGAGAACGTGAAGGGTGTGGACATCCGTACCTATGATGATGACCCGACAAAATATCAGGATCTGCGCTCTGGGCGTCTGAATGCCATTCTGGTTGACCGTCTGGCTGCGCTGGATCTGGTCAAGAAAACCGGCGATACCATGGCGGTTGCGGGTGATGCCTTCTCACGTCAGGAATCGGGCGTGGCAGTGCGTAAAGGCAACGACGATCTGCTGAAAGCGATTGACCAGGCGATTGCTGACATGCAGAAAGATGGCTCGCTGAGCAAGCTGTCTCAGAAATGGTTTGGCGCGGACGTGACGAAATAATGCAGGAAAGTCTTCAACTGGTGCTGGATTCAGCACCTTTTTTATTAAAAGGCGCGCTGTTCACGCTGCAGCTCAGCATCGGCGGCATGTTCTTTGGTCTGCTGCTGGGCTTTATTCTGGCGCTGATGCGTCTGTCGCGCTTCTGGCCGGTTCGCTGGCTGGCGCGGATCTATGTCTCGATTTTCCGTGGCACGCCGCTGATCGCCCAGCTGTTTATGATCTACTACGGCCTGCCGCAGTTTGGCATCGAGCTTGATCCAATCCCCTCCGCGATGATTGGTCTTTCCCTGAATACCGCCGCGTATGCTTCAGAGTCACTGCGCGGCGCGATTGCATCGATTGAACGCGGACAGTGGGAAGCGGCGGCGAGTATCGGTATGACCCGCTGGCAGACCCTGCGCCGGGTGATCCTGCCGCAGGCGGCCCGCACCGCGCTGCCTCCGCTGGGCAACAGCTTTATCAGCCTGGTGAAGGATACCTCGCTGGCGGCGACCATTCAGGTGCCGGAACTGTTCCGTCAGGCGCAGCTGATCACCTCACGTACGCTGGAAGTCTTCACCATGTATCTGGCCGCCTCGCTGATTTACTGGGTGATGGCAACGGTGTTATCTGCGCTGCAGAACCGGCTGGAACAGCATGTTAATCGTCAGGATTCGGAGTCGAAATGAGCGCCATCGAAGTCAGAAAGCTGGTGAAATCGTTTAACGGCCAGAGGGTGCTGCACGACATTGACCTTGATGTGGCCGCCGGTGAAGTGGTGGCAATTATCGGTCCCAGCGGCTCGGGTAAAACCACGCTGCTGCGCAGTATCAACCTGCTGGAAGTGCCGGACAGCGGCACCATCCGCGTTGGAGAGATCATCGTAGATGCGGCGCTGGCACAAAGTAAGCAGAAAGAGCAGGTGCGTCGTCTGCGTCAGCAGGTCGGGTTTGTCTTCCAGAACTTCAATCTGTTTCCGCACCGTTCGGTGATGGAGAATATCATTGAAGGACCGGTCATCGTTAAAGGCGAACCGAAAGCGGATGCGGTAGCCCGCGCCCGTACGCTGCTGGAGAAGGTCGGTCTGCATGGTAAAGAGGAGAGCTATCCGCGTCGTCTGTCGGGTGGACAGCAACAGCGCGTGGCGATTGCGCGTGCGCTGGCAATGCGACCTGAAGTGATCCTGTTTGATGAACCGACCTCGGCGCTGGATCCGGAGCTGGTGGGTGAAGTGCTCAGCACTATTCGCGCGCTGGCCGAAGAGAAACGCACCATGGTCATTGTGACACATGAGATGAGCTTTGCCCGCGACGTCGCTGACCGCGCTATTTTTATGGATCAGGGGCGCATTGTGGAGCAGGGCGAGGCGAAAGCGTTGTTCAGTAATCCTCAGCAGCCGCGTACCCGTCAGTTCCTCGATAAGTTTCTCAGTCAGTAACCTCACTGCCTTCCCGGGAAGGCAGTTTTAACCGACTCAATGGCCTCACTTTTTAACGATAACGGGCGGCTGTCAGCATAATGCGTGCCGTAATAGCACAACCCATTATTCAGCTGTTAAACCTTTTGCCACATCTGACAAATCTTTTCCTTTCATCGGATATTTAATGGTTTTTCCCGATACCGCTTTCTCTTATTTATATTCCCTGCAATATGAAACATTATTATCATTTATCCTGGCTGTGGCGCTGATAATTAGCGTATTTGCATGTTGATTAATAAGTGTAAGGAAACGTTCTGCAGAGTAAATAACTGTGGCATCAGGGCCACCCGGCGGCTTTTAAGAGTTTCGCTACATTCATCATCGGCTCAATGGCGAATAATCGCTGGATAATCATAAAAGCAATACTAATTTCCTCGCTTTTACTTTCCAGCATTCTGACCTACATAGCAGGAGTCATTGAATGAGCCAGACTAAGTCAGACCAGATCCTGTGGGTAGATACCCTTAAGGGCGCCTGCATATTGCTGGTGGTCCTGTATCACACGGTATTACCGGGTTTTGAAGGGACGATGAAATACCTCACTGCCGGATGGATCCCCGCCGAAATATGGATACAGTTTAATACGGTCCTGTCGCCGCTGCGTATGCCCGCCTTTTTCTTTGTGTCAGGATTGCTGGCGACCAATGGCATTATTAACCGGCCCTGGAAACAGGTGCTTACCAGTCGCATCACTAATCTCTTTTATCTCTATATTCTGTGGGGATTTATTCAGTGGTGGTCCATCATTGGCATCTCAACTGAAATTACCGGCCAGCGGATTTCGCAGAATCTGAATGCCGCCTATGCCGGTTCGCTGTTTGAATTTCTCAAGCTGACCTTTATGGCCATGAGTACCTCGTGGTATCTCTACGGGCTGGGACTCTATTTCCTCTGTGCCAAAGTTTTTCGCCAATATAAGCTGGCCCTGGTGGCGGTGGCGATTCTGCTGAATTATCTGGCGGTCGAAAAAGTGATCCCGTTCTGGGGTCCGCAGAGTCTGGCGCAATATTTCCTGTTCTTCCTTTTAGGTGCGTTCTGGAGCCAGACCATGCTGCGCCTGAGTGAATGGCGGCGAGAGAATCTGATGCCCTGGGCGCTACTTGCTGCGGTCGCCGGTATTCATGTGATATTCGGTCTGGATAAGAGTCTGTTCCTGTGTGTGCTGGCGGTGTTGTTCAGTATTGCTGCATGCCGTTGGCTGAATCAGCATTTCAGCATGCGCTATCTCAACTGGGTGGGCCGCAATACGCTGCAGATTTACGTCATTCACCGTATTTTCATCGAGTTCTTTGGGATGTCCGCGATTCTGTTCGCGCAGCGGCATCATCTGTTCGAGCAGGCATGGTTTTCGTTTCTTTGGGCCTGTTTCTATCCGGTGGCCATCGTGGGGCTCTGTTCGGTCTGTTCAGTGGCAATCTGGTCGCTGACCAATCGCGGGGTGGGGCAGTCGCTGTTTGTGTTTCCGACGCTGATGAAGAGGGTGCCTGGCGGCGGGTGAGGGGCGCTTTGCAGTGGGAAGAGGACGCTGTGCAGCGGGCGGGCACTGAGAAGATTTCGCCCGCCAGGTGATGGGGAGTTTCAGGTTGCCTGTGCAGGCGGAGGCGTTAAGGGGCGGATGCCCGCCCCTTAACAATCCCGGCGTCCGGCAGCCTGCGCGCCCCGCTCTGCGGGGTACCTTCGTCACGCCCTGCGGCCAGCGGACCGTCCTTTCGCCGACGTCCTGTCGGCTCATCCTGGCCTCCGGTTGTTCCTCAGCGCTTCGGATGCCTCTGGCAAACCCCCGCCTGTTATCTCTTTTGTTTTCTCTGGTGCTGTATTGTCTGCTGACCTGAAAAGCCAAAGCCAAAGCCAAAGCCAAAGCCAAAGCCAAAGCCAAAGCCAAAGCCAAAGCCAAAGCCAAAGCCAAAGCCAAAGCCAATCCCGGAAACGTAAAGCGATAAAGTAACCAACACAGAAAGAAGAAATAACAGCGAGGGGTCAGGGAGGCCATCTGAACCGCTGAGCGGATGAGGGATTTCAGGACGAGCGACAGGGATGTCGCGAAGAGGCGGGTTCGCGCCAGGGATGGCGCGTCCCGGTGGTCCGTGAGAAATCCGGAAGAAGCGAAGGGACCGCGAAGCGGCGGTGAAGCAGGCCGGAGCCGGGGGACAAGGGGCGCGGCGACTGGCGCCCCTTGTCGGTCGCCTGCAGAGGCGTGTCTGAAACTGCCCAACTGATCAGGCGAACGAAACCCTTCTCAGAGCCCGTTCGCGCAGCGAACCACCCCAGCTTTAGCGCATGCATCCGCCAGGCGAACGAAACCCCTCTCAGAGCCCGTTCGCGCAGCGAACAACCCACAGCAACAGCTCAGCTGTAAGCCCGTTCGCGCAGCGAACAAGCCCCTTAAGCTTCAGCGCTACCCAATGGTCATCAGACTCGCATTACCACCCGCCGCCGCGGTATTTACACTCAGCGAACGCTCAATCAGCAGACGCTCAAGCAGCAGATTGGTCTCGCCACGGGCAAAGCCCTGCACCGAGACAATCGCGCCGTCACGCGCTGCAATCTGCTCGCACAGCGTACGCAACTGATCGGCATCGCCGTGATAGATCACCGCATCAAACTCTGCCGCTAACGGATCACGTGCCAGCGTGATGCGCGCTTTCACGGCCTCTGGCAGTGAGGCCCGCAGGGCACGATGCAGCTCATCATCCTGCCACAGCGCTTTACTGCCGACGCTGGTCACAGCAGCCAGCTGGATTAATGCATCCTGCTCATTGTCAGCCAGGCAAAGCACCTGATCGCGCGGTAACAGCGAGAAGGTGTTGCGCTCGCCGGTCGGACCAGGAAGCAGACGGACCACGCCCGCCTGCGCCAGCTCGCCATAGTGCTGGCAGAGTTGCGCCAGTTCCGGTTTATCTTTTGCCCAGTTACTGAGTGCCTGATGCGGTGCCAGCAGTGACTGACGCAGTGTGCTGTCTGCCGGGCGCTCAGCATCCTGACGATCAAAGGTCAGACGCAGCGCGCCATCCGGACGACTGGCCAGCAGGCGGTAGAGATAAAGCGGACCGCCCGCTTTCGGACCGGTTCCGGATAAGCCTTCGCCGCCAAACGGCTGAACGCCCACGACCGCGCCCACCATGTTGCGGTTAACGTAGAGGTTACCGACACGGGCGTTGGCCGTAACCTGAGCGATGGTCTCGTCGATGCGGGTATGCACGCCGAGCGTCAGGCCATAGCCGGAGGCGTTAATCTGCTCAACCAGCTTCGGCAGGTTATTGCGCGTGAAGCGCACAACGTGCAGCACCGGTCCAAAAATTTCTTTATCCAGATCGCTGACCTGATTCAGCTCAATCAGCGTCGGTTTGACAAAGGTGCCGCTGGTCCACTCTTTGCTGTCCTGCGGGTTATCCTGTACCGCCTGATAAACGGTGAAGCCCTTGTTGCGCATCACCTGAATATGGCGATCGATATTGGCTTTTGCCTCAGCATCAATCACCGGGCCGATGTCGGTTGAGAAGCGCTCCGGATTGCCCATGCGGCACTCCGCCATCGCGCCGCGCAGCATCTTCAGCGTATGGTCAGCGACATCTTCCTGAATGCAAAGCAGACGCAGGGCAGAACAGCGCTGTCCGGCACTGTCGAAGGCCGATGCGACGATATCGATCACCACCTGCTCAGTCAGCGCGGAAGAGTCGACAATCATTGCATTCATCCCGCCGGTTTCAGCAATCAGCGGCACCGGACGACCATGCTGGTCAAGGCGACCGGCCAGATTACGCTGCAGCAGGGTTGCGACCGCGGTTGAGCCGGTAAACATCACGCCGCGCACCCGATTGTCACCGGTCAGCTGTGCGCCTACGGTTTCACCCTGACCCGGCAGGAGTTGCAGTACGCCCGACGGTACACCCGCATCCAGCAGGATCTGAACTGCCTGTGCAGCAATCAGCGGTGTCTGCTCAGCCGGTTTAGCCAGCACGCTGTTGCCTGCTGCCAGTGCAGCCGCAATCTGGCCGGTAAAGATCGCCAGCGGGAAGTTCCATGGACTGATACAGACCACCGGACCCAGCGGACGATGGGTTTCGTTGTCGAAATCGTCACGGACCATACCGGCGTAATAATAGAGGAAATCCACCGCTTCGCGCACTTCCGCGATGGCATTGTTATAGGTCTTGCCTGCTTCACGCACCAGGATGCCAAGCAGCTGCTGCATCTGGCCTTCCATAATCTGTGCGGCGCGTTCCAGTATCGCCGCGCGCTCCTGCGGTGGGGTAGCAAACCAGATCGGTCCGCTGTTCACGGCAGCATCCAGCGCCACAGAGACTTCCTGTTCTGTGGCTTCACGCACCTGACCCACACGATCGCCCGGTGCGGCCGGGTTCAGAACGTCACGCAATTCGCCAGCACCCGCGTCACCTTCGATCATCGGCCCGGCCAGGCAGGGCTGTGCCGCGCTGCTCAGCAGGGCGCTGGAGAGGGAGGCGAGACGGTGCTCGTTGGCCATATCCAGACCCGCAGAGTTCACGCGGTTCTCGCCATACAGCTCGCGCGGCAGCGGGATTTTCGGATGCGGCAGCCCAATGGTGCCTTCACTGGCCCCCAGTTTCTCGACGGCGGTCACCGGATCGGCCACCAGCTCATCAATCGGCAGCGAGGTATCGGCAATGCGGTTAACGAAGGAGGTGTTGGCCCCGTTCTCCAGCAGGCGGCGCACCAGATAGGCCAGCAGGGTTTCATGGGTGCCGACCGGCGCATAGATACGGCAGGGGCGATTCAGCTTGCCGTCCGCCACTTTGCCGACCACCTGCTCATACAGCGGTTCGCCCATGCCGTGCAGGCACTGGAACTCATACTGCCCCGGATAGTAGTTATTGCCTGCCAGTTGATAAATTGCGGCCAGGGTATGGGCGTTGTGCGTGGCAAACTGCGGATAGATCAGGCTGGGAACAGAGAGCAGTTTGCGGGCGCAGGCCAGATATGAGATATCGGTGTAAACTTTGCGGGTGTAAACCGGGTAGCCTTCCAGACCTTCCATCTGGGCGCGCTTAATTTCGCTGTCCCAGTACGCGCCTTTCACCAGACGGATCATCAGACGACGGCGGCTGCGTTGCGCCAGATCGATCAGCTCATCGATCACAAACGGACAGCGTTTCATGTAAGCCTGAATCACGAAGCCGATGCCGTTCCAGCCTTCCAGTTCTGGCTCGAAACAGAGTTTCTCAAGCATATCCAGCGACAGTTCCAGGCGGTCAGCTTCTTCTGCGTCGATGTTGATGCCGATGTCATAGGAGCGAGCCAGCAGCGTCAGTGATTTCAGAATAGGGTAGAGCTCTTCCATCACGCGCTCATACTGTGCGCGGCTGTAGCGGGGATGCAGGGCTGAGAGCTTGATGGAGATGCCCGGGCCTTCATAAATGCCACGACCATTCGACGCTTTACCGATGGCGTGGATCGCCTGCTGATAAGAGAGCAGATAGGCTTTAGCATCGCCTGCGGTCAGGGCCGCTTCGCCCAGCATATCGTAAGAGTAACGGAAGCCTTTCTCTTCCAGTTTGCGGGCATTGGCCAGCGCTTCAGCAATGGTTTCACCGGTGACGAACTGCTCACCCATCAGACGCATCGCCATATCCACGCCTTTGCGGATCAGGGGCTCGCCGCCCTTACCAATAATGCGGTTGAGCGAGCTGGAAAGATTTGCCTCGTTGTGGGTTGAGACCAGCCGGCCGGTAAACAACAGGCCCCAGGTCGCCGCGTTGACAAACAGCGATGGGCTGCGTCCCAGGTGAGACTGCCAGTTACCGTTGCTAATCTTGTCGCGGATTAACGCATCGCGTGTCGGCTTGTCAGGAATACGCAACAGCGCTTCCGCCAGACACATTAACGCCACACCTTCATGTGAAGAAAGCGAGAACTCCTGCAGCAGGCTTTGCACCATGCCAGCGCGTCCGGTTGCACCTTTCTGGTGCCGCAGCCTGTCGGCAAGCTGGTAAGCCAGCTGATGGGTTTTCTCTGCCAGCGCTGCCGGTAAGCGCGCCTGCTCCAGCATCATTGGCACCGCATCGGTCTCTGGACGACGCCAGGCGGCGGTCACTGCTGAACGGGTCACGGACTGAGGTAAAATCTGCTCTGCAAAGTCAAGGAACGGCTGATGCGTCTCCTCTGGCTGGGTGTCGTCAGACTCGGCCGCCGCCTGGGCAGAAAGCGGGATCTCCGGCACGGCATCGCCGCTCTCCAGCTGGCCCAGGTAATTAAAGATGGCCTGTTTAATCAGCCAGTGTGGCGTGCGATCAATACGCTGCGCAGCCAGTTTGATGCGCTCACGTGTTGCGTCATCCAGTTTCACACCCATGGTGGTTGTAGCCATGACTCCAGAGCTCCTTAATAGTGGTTCGGTACGGCGTTGGCTGCACTATCACTTAAGTTGCAACTTTGTGCAACCGTGTTAAATGTGAGCCAGTTAACACCCTTCTTACATCGGCAATTGTTAAATCCCGCAATGCGGCACGGATATTGCTGCAAGATCCTCGCCAGGTCGGCAGGCCCGATAAAAAGCGGATTTACGGCCGGTTATACAGAGGTACAACCGGATAACTGTGAGCGAGTGCAACCTATCAGCACGTTTTCACAAACGGTTAGTGAAATCACTGTAACGCCTGTGTTAAATCCATTGTGCGCGGAACGCCTTTCCGGCAGGATACCGCGCCGCTGGGAAATGACTGACGCCCTGACGAAGAAAATCGACCCGCTTTGCCCCGTTCCGGCAGGCGGGTAGCTGGCGATTTCTCTGGGATATCAAATAATAAGTGGAGAGACAGATGAGTGTAAGTACACCGATGCTGGTGACCTTTGTGGTTTATATTCTTGGGATGGTATTAATCGGTTTTGCGGCTTATCGCTCGACCAAAAACTTCGATGATTACATCCTCGGTGGCCGCAGTCTGGGTAGCGTGGTCACGGCACTCTCTGCCGGTGCATCCGATATGAGCGGCTGGCTGCTGATGGGCTTACCGGGAGCCATTTTCATTTCCGGCATCTCTGAGAGCTGGATTGCGATTGGCCTGACTATCGGTGCCTGGCTGAACTGGAAAATCGTGGCCGGTCGCCTGCGTGTTCAGACCGAGCATCACAATAACGCGCTGACCCTGCCGGACTTCTTTACCAGCCGCTTTGAAGACCACAGTAAAATTCTGCGCGTCATCTCCGCTATTGTGATTCTGGTATTCTTCACCATCTACTGCGCCTCGGGCGTGGTGGCCGGTGCGCGTCTGTTTGAAAGCACCTTTGGTATGGACTACCAGACGGCTCTGTGGGCGGGTGCAGCAGCGACCATTCTCTATACGCTGGTGGGCGGTTTCCTGGCGGTGAGCTGGACCGATACCGTTCAGGCAAGCCTGATGATTTTTGCGCTGATCCTGACCCCGGTGTTTGTCATTATCGCAGTAGGCGGCTGGTCCGATTCGCTGACGGTGATTGAGGCGAAAAGCCTTGAAAACCTTGATATGCTCAAAGGGCTGAACTTCGTCGCGGTCATCTCCCTGCTCGGCTGGGGTCTGGGCTACTTCGGGCAACCCCATATTCTGGCGCGCTTTATGGCGGCAGATTCGCATCGCTCTATCCGCACCGCACGCCGTATCGGTATGGCGTGGATGGTGCTCTGTCTGGCGGGCGCGGTGGCCGTCGGTTTCTTCGGTATCGCCTACTTCCAGAACAACCCGACCCTGGCAACCGGCGTCAATGACAACGCTGAGCGCGTCTTTATCGAGCTGGCACGCATTCTCTTCAACCCGTGGATTGCCGGTATTCTGCTGTCAGCGATTCTGGCTGCCGTGATGTCCACGCTGAGCTGTCAGCTGTTGGTCTGCTCCAGCGCCCTGACCGAAGACCTCTATAAAGGCTTCCTGCGCAAAAATGCCAGTCAGAAAGAGCTGGTATGGGTAGGGCGTCTGATGGTGCTGCTGGTGGCGTTGATTGCGATTGCGCTGGCGTCAAACCCGGAAAACCGTGTGCTGGGCCTGGTAAGCTACGCATGGGCGGGTTTTGGTGCGGCGTTTGGTCCGGTAGTGCTGTTTGGCGTCTGCTGGAAGCGTATGAACCGCAACGGTGCGCTGGCGGGGATGATCATCGGTGCGCTGACCGTGCTGGTATGGAAACAGTATGGCTGGCTGGGACTGTATGAAATCATCCCTGGCTTCATCTTCGCCAGCATCGCGATTGTAGTCTTCAGCCTGATGGGACGTGAACCTTCAGCCGAAGCGCAGCAGCGCTTTGCTGCCGCAGAAGCGGAGTTCCAGACCAAATAAGCGAAGCGTTAGTCATGAGAGCCCGCCCCGTAAGGAGCGGGCTTTTTTTGTTACAAAGATAAATCACCCAAAGATGAAATTATCTCCGCCAGTAACTTGTTTTTTTCGCAGCGATAATGATAATCGGTATCGTTTACACTTTACCTGATTTTACTGTTCATTGACGCTGCTTAACATTCAAGAGGTTGGCGATGTTTGTTCCATTTCTCATCATGCTGCGCGAAGGGCTTGAAGCCGCGCTGATAGTCAGCCTGATAGCCAGCTATCTCAAGCGCACCCAGCGCACCCAATGGTTTCCGGCAATGTGGGCTGGCGTGTTTATCGCCGCTGCGCTCTGTCTGGGTCTGGGTCTGTTTATCAATGCCACTACCGGTGAATTCCCGCAAAAAGAGCAGGAGCTGTTTGAGGGCATCGTGGCGGTGATTGCGGTGGTGATCCTGACCTCAATGGTGTTCTGGATGCGCAAAGTCGCCCGAAACATCCGGGTCGAACTTGAGCAGGCGGTCGATCAGGCGCTGCAACGTTCCGGTCGGGGCGGTCTGGCGCTGGTGCTGATGGTATTTCTTGCCGTGGCACGTGAAGGGCTGGAGTCGGTGTTCTTCCTGCTGGCGGCCTTTACGCAGGATGTCGGTTATGCGCCGCCGATCGGCGCGGTACTGGGTCTGGCAACCGCCGTGGTGCTGGGCATGCTGCTTTACTGGGGCGGTATACGCCTGAACATGGCGCATTTCTTCCGCTGGACCAGCGTCTTCATCCTGTTTGTCGCAGCGGGCCTGGCAGCCGGTGCGATTCGCGCCTTCCACGAAGCAGGATTGTGGAATCGCTTTCAGGATGTGGCCTTCGATCTCAGCAATACCTTATCGACCCATTCGCTGTTCGGTACGCTGCTGGAAGGCATTCTGGGTTATCAGGAGACGCCAAGCGTGAGTGAAGTGACGATTTACTTCGTCTATCTGATCCCGGCGCTGATTCTGTTCTTTATGCCTGCGCGGCCTGCAGCGTCGGCAACGGTCTAATCAGACATTTTTAGGCGCGCCCGCCGCGCCTGCAACTTAACAGGGAATATCGAGATGACAATGCGTTTCCGCCGCAAGGCGCTGCTGCTTCCTCTGCTGGCAATCTCCGCATCGGCTACCGCAGCGATTCCTCAGGTTACCGTAAGCGTCAATGACAGGCAGTGTGAGCCGATGAACCTGACGGTCAAGGCTGGCAAAACCCAGTTCCTGATTAAAAATAACAGCCAGAAAGCGCTGGAGTGGGAGATCCTCAAAGGCGTGCTGGTGGTGGAAGAGCGTGAAAATATCGCACCGGGCTTCAGTCAGAAGCTGACCGCTAATCTGGAAGCGGGTGAATATGAGATGACCTGTGGCCTGCTGAGCAATCCAAAAGGCAAGCTGATTGTAAAAGGTGAGGGCGCAGCGACAAACAGCACTTCCGCACGTATGCAGCTCGAAGGGCCGATCACCGAATATAAAGCTTATGTGACGGAGCAGGTGAACCAGCTGGTGAGCAGCACTCAGGTATTCACGGACGCGGTTAAAGCGGGCGATGTGGAAAAAGCCAAAGCGCTGTTTGCCCCAACGCGTCAGTACTATGAGCGCATTGAGCCGATTGCTGAGCTGTTCTCCGATCTCGACGGCAGCATTGATGCCCGCGAAGATGACTACGAAAAGAAATCAGCCGATCCGAAGTTCACCGGTTTCCACCGTCTGGAGAAAGCGCTGTTTGCTGATAACAGCACCAAAGGCATGGCGGACTACGCTGAGCAGCTGAATAAAGATGTGAAAGATCTGCAGGTGCGCATCAGTGAGCTGGCCTTTCCGCCAGCCAAAGTGGTCGGCGGCGCAGCCGGTCTGATTGAAGAAGTGGCCTCCAGCAAGATTTCCGGCGAAGAAGATCGCTACAGCCGCACCGACCTGTGGGATTTCCAGGCCAATATCGATGGCGCACAGAAAATCGTTGAGCTGCTGCGCCCTCTGGTGAGCAAAGCGAATCCGCAGCTGCTGGCCAAAGTTGACGCCAACTTTAAAAAAGTGGATGCGATCCTGAGCAAGTACCGCACCCAGACCGGTTTCGAATCCTATGAGAAGCTGACCAGCGCCGACCGTAACGCGCTGAAAGGGCCGATCACCGCGCTGGCGGAAGATCTTTCATTACTTCGTGGCACTCTGGGTCTGGATTAATCATGAGTCGTAAGGAAGATGACGCGCAGCCTGCGCGCCGTCGTTTACTGAAAGGACTGGGTCTGCTGGGCGGGGCTGCGGCTATCGGCGGCGGCTGTCCGTTCCATACCGCTGCCGCTGACAGCTTTTCGCCAGGTACGGTGACGCCGCAGGCGCGACAGCAGACGCAGCCGTTTTATGGTCAGCATCAGGCGGGGATCACGACGCCCCAGCAGGCATCAATGATGCTGGTGGCGTTTGACCTGCTCAGCAGCGATAAAGCCGAACTGAAGCGTCTGTTTCAGCTGCTGACCCAGCGTATCGCCTTTCTCACGACGGGCGGTCCGGCACCTGCGGTCACCAATCCGCAACTGCCACCGATGGATTCCGGCATTCTGGGGGCGACGATCGCGCCGGATAATCTGACGATTACCGTATCGGTCGGGCATTCGCTGTTTGATGAACGCTTTGGTCTGGCGCCGCGTAAGCCGAAAAAATTGCAGCCGATGACGCGCTTCCCCAATGATTCGCTGGATGCCAGCCAGTGTCATGGGGACCTGCTGTTGCAGATTTGTGCCAATACGCAGGATACGGTGATTCATGCCCTGCGTGACATCATCAAGCATACGCCCGATCTGCTGGGTGTACGCTGGCGGCGTGAAGGCTTTATCTCCGACCACGCGGCACGCAGTCAGGGGCAGGAGACGCCGATCAATCTGCTGGGCTTTAAAGATGGCACCGCGAATCCGGATACTCACGATTCTGCGTTAATGAAACAGTTGCTTTGGGTGACCGCGGACCAGGATGAACCTGCCTGGGCACGCAACGGCAGCTATCAGGCCGTGCGGCTTATCCGCTTTCACGTCGAAATGTGGGACCGCACGCCGCTGGGTGAGCAGCAGACTATCTTTGGACGCGAGAAGCTGAGCGGCGCGCCGCTGGGGATGAAGCATGAGCGTGACGTTCCGGATTACGCCCGTGATCCGGACGGCGATGTGATTGCACTGGATGCGCATATCCGTCTTGCTAACCCTCGTACACCTGAGACGGCCAGCAGCCTGATGCTGCGACGTGGCTACAGTTACTCGGCGGGTATCTCCGCATCCGGCCAGCTGGAGATGGGGCTGCTGTTCGTCTGCTACCAGCACGATCTGGAACGTGGGTTTCTGACCGTGCAGCAGCGTCTGAACGGTGAAGCGCTGGAAGAATATATCCGGCCTTTTGGCGGCGGTTACTTTTTCGTTTTACCCGGTGTCCCCGACGCCAGCCATTATTTAGCACAGTCGTTGCTGGAAGCCTGATTAAAATTTAACCATCGCAGGCGGCTTATCCTCAACCGCCTGCCTTTTAGGTTTCAACGCTTTGCTTACTGAGTTTTAGCTGAGATTAAGCCATGCTCTGGCATATATCAAATAAGCTAATTCACTGTAATCTATGATTTTTACCTTTCGCCTTAAAAGAAATAGTTACGTGTGATTAGCAATTCCTTTGCCAGCAGGTAAAATTACTATTGCAAAGGTCCAACGAAATGATGCACTTTATTCAACAGGCGTAATCGGATGTGTCGATGTATCACACTGGAGTTCGCGCATGGGTCGAGTCTTTTATGGAACGTTACTGTCACTGAATAAATTGCGCCTGACCGCGAGGGCAATTCTGCCTCGTTATTTCTCCCTTCCTTCAACCATTTCTTTCGTCTTAGCACAGCCTGTTTTATCCGGTGTTCAGCCACGCTATTGCGCTGCTGTATACCCACTATCCTGTCCTGTCATGGCTCAAAAGGAAGCCAACTGAAACCTCTAAAGCGTTCACGTAATCGCAACGGGCCACCGGCCTCGCGCGGGAAATGAAACCAACTGAAAGGTGCCACTATGGGAAGACAGAAAGCAGTGATCAAAGCGCGTCGTGAAGCAAGAAGAGTGCTTCGTAATGACTCCCGGAGTCATCGTCAGCGTGAAGAAGAGTCGGTCACTTCGCTGGTGCATATGAGCGGACTGGATGCCATTGGCATGGCGCGCGATACGCGTGACCGGTTGCCGATTGAAGCCCGTAATGAAGCTCAGGCGCACTATCTTAACGCCATAGAGAGAAAACAGCTGATCTTCGCAACCGGTGAAGCCGGGTGCGGTAAAACCTGGATCAGTGCTGCGAAAGCGGCTGAAGCCCTGATTAATAAGGATATCGACAGGATTATCGTTACGCGCCCGGTACTTCAGGCAGATGAGGATTTGGGATTCCTGCCCGGTGATATTTCTGAGAAATTCGCCCCTTATTTCCGCCCGGTTTATGACATTCTGGTTAAACGTCTTGGCACATCATTTATGCAATATTGTCTGCGTCCGGAAATTGCCAAGGTAGAGATTGCGCCCTTCGCCTATATGCGAGGCCGCACCTTTGAAAATGCTGTGGTGATTCTGGACGAGGCGCAGAACGTGACCGCCGCGCAGATGAAAATGTTCCTGACCCGACTGGGCGAAAACGTCACGGTCATTGTTAACGGCGATATTACCCAGTGCGACTTGCCCGCTGGGGTGCCTTCCGGTCTCGCGGACGCGCTGGCGCGTTTTGAAGAGGACGAGATGGTTGGCATTGTGCGCTTTGGCAAAGAGGATTGTGTGCGTTCTGCGCTTTGTCAGCGCACCCTGCACGCATATAGCTAGCGTTCGATTGAGTAGAAGTGTAGCGCCCAAACCCGGCTCCGGCCGGGTTTTCTTATTCCTGCCTTCACCGCGCTCTTTTAATGTGGGCAGGCGTCGATTCCGGCTTGCTGGAGATCATAACTGCGAGAGTAAGAAGCCCGATTAACGAGCTTCATTATCACTCTCTATTAGTCAGTCTTTTACCAAATTGCATAGACGGACCTTCTATAAGTTTAAAGCTGACATAGGCAAACAGGCTTGAAAGTACTGCTGAAAGCAGGATGTTGATATAGGGCGATGCTATCACAAAAGATGCAATTGTTTGTTGTATCGGAAAAGCCCATAAGTATATTCCATAAGATATATCATTCTTTATTTTAATTTTGTTGATTAAAGAAAGTGACGATATGTAAAGTAAAAGAAAGGATGAGAATAGGTAAAATAATGCAGTTTTCCATTGGTCGTTATTCATCAGAAAAAAAAGCAACAAAGCAATGACTGCCACAGCGAAAAATGAAGTGGTTGTAATTTTTTCCTTAAATATAGCCAGCAGGCATCCTATTGAGAAAAACGGGTATAGCAGATAGATGCTTGGGTCATCTGATTTTGAAATTAACGCCCCTTTAAAGGGAGTAAAGGGTTCGATGAGTATGGCTAACGAGATCATGGCGATAAATGCTTTTTTGTAAGGCCCAAAAACCAGGCTCACTAAGTATATCAGTAGCAGGTAAAAATATGCTTTTACCTCCATAGGTATGGTCCACAGAGAGCCATTGACGGCCGTTAATGCATTGTGTGTGAAGACACCTGGCAGCGTATACTGGACATTAAATTTTAGAGTCCTGACGATGTAGTGCAGGGTCTCCTTTGATGAAAAATACTCCCCAATGCTGACGCTGCTTAACCAGGGGCCAATCAACAAAGCAAAAGTGACAATAACAGCAAAATATGCCGGATAAACCCTGAAAATACGTGATGCCACATAACGAATTATATTTCCATTACTGATCAGGCTATTTGTTACCAGTAATCCGCTGATGAGAAAGAAAGTTTTTACGGCTACGCCACCGAATGCAACATATCCCAGTGACGTCATTTTATATAATATGTCAGTGCTGCCAGCAGCAGGTGATAAGGCAAATGAATGTGAATAAATCACAAAAAAAGCGCAGGCAATCCTGATTAAATCAAGATTGTTATTGCCTCTTTGTAAGAAATGACTCACTGGCGAATGCTTCATCAGTGTCGATACTCCGTAGTAAATTTATAATTGGTCGGATTAAAAAAAACAACCGACCTGTTTTTAAAAAGACCGGATACTGATTGTGGTGGTGAGAGGGGGGGGGGATTCGCTTCGCTCACCCTGCGGGCAGCGTCGCAGGCTCCGCTGTCCAGCAGGTTTCACCTGCTGTCGAACCCCGGCGGGGGTTCTCACCCCCTCTCGCAGTGCAATAGGCAAAAAAAAGCCTGAACGTTTGTTCAGGCTCTTCTTCAGAATGTGGCGGTGAGAGGGGGATTCGAACCCCCGATACGTTGCCGTATACACACTTTCCAGGCGTGCTCCTTCAGCCACTCGGACACCTCACCACATTTACTTCGCTGACCGCGCTGGGTCAACGGGGCGCTACTATAGGGAGTCGGCTGAAAAGGGTCAAGCACTATTTTTTTCTTTCGATCTATTCGCTTAAGCTCTGAACGAATCGATTTACTGCGGCTTAAAACCGGCCGTTTATGCGCCATATTCCACAGTAACAAAGAAGCAGACCGGGTCATTTTCAGGGCTGCGCTACGACTGAAATAACCCGGTGCGGCGTCCGGGCCTGTATCCCAGCCGGGCGCCGCACCGTCAGACGCTAAATCAGCTCTTCACCCGATTAGCGAAGCTCTTGCGCAGCTTCTGCAGTTTCGGTGGGATCACGGCCATGCAGTAGCCGTTGCGCTGGCCCGCGCCTTCCCAGTAATCCTGATGATAAGCCTCGGCGGGATACCACTCTTTCAGCGGCTCAATCGTGGTGACCACGGGCACATCATGGTCGGCCTGGGCGCGTTCAATGGCGGCACGCGCTTCTGCTTCCTGTTCTGCATTCGCCGGGAAAATGGCGGAGCGATACTGGGTGCCGATATCATTGCCCTGACGGTTAAGCTGGGTCGGATCATGCGTGACAAAGCTGATATCCAGCAGATCGCCGTAGGTTACCTGCTCCGGATCAAAGCCAATGCGGATCGCTTCTGCATGACCGGTTGCACCGCTGCAGACCTGCTCATAGGTCGGATTAGGACGGGCTCCGCCGGTATAGCCGCTTTCAACCGACTCTACGCCGATCACGTCCTTAAATACCGCTTCGGTACACCAGAAACAGCCGCCAGCGATAACTGCGTATTCGATTGCCATAATAATTTACTCCTGTCAGGTCGAAAGAGGTGAATGGGGGCGCAGCAGAGCGCTTTCAACTAGATGAGCATCTCCGGTTTAAAATCTCCGCTTTTATCCAGCATTTTGTCGCCCATCACGCTGAAGCGGCCTTCACCGGTATAGTGCAGGGTAGCGGGATATTCTGGCTCCCCGACGACATGCGCTTTGACGATCTCAAAAATAAACAGGTTGTAGCGGGCGACCATAGAATCGTCATAAAGCTGACATTCAAAGCTGGCAAAACATTCGGCAATCATTGGCGCAACCACTACCTGAGCCGGTTCCGGCGTCAGGCCAAACGCCTCAAACTTATCAATACTGTCACCGTGGCTGTTGCCGACAGCCACCACTTCATTAATCAGCGAGGCAGAAGGGATATTCAGCACGCACTGACCGCTGTTGCGGATCAGCTCGTGGCTGTGATTCATGCCGGCAATCATGCAGCCGACCAGTGACGGAGAGAACTCCAGCACCGTGTGCCAGCCGAGCGTCATAATGTCATGCTGATCCTGATACTGCGAACTGAGCAGCAATACCGGTCCGGGCTCAAGATATTTACGGGCTTTGCTGACCGGAAAAGCATATTTGTGCATGCGTTGGCTCATGGCGTAGCTCCTTTAACGGAATGGTGCCATTAAGTGTAGAGCACCCTGCGGGTGCGGCAGGAAGGTTAGCGGGCATAAAGGGGCCATGGGAGAAACAGGACAGAGCAGACATTTTCACCGATCGTCTCGCGAGCTTAAGGTTTCCTTAATATGCAGGCGCGATACTGCCTGCTTTAACGGAGGAGAATACTATGAAAACTGCCCCTGCTACCCTGGCTGTCACTCCGACACGTCCGATGAGCGAATATACGTCTCTGCTGATTGCCGCAGCAACGGTTGTACTGTTCCTGTTTGCCTGGTTTACCGCTTAAAACTTAATGACGGCCCGGCAACCGCTCCGGTCGCGACGGTTCTCTAAGAAAAACTGAAAACGGTGTAACTGGACGATGCGGCTGACAATGCTCAGCCCGAGTCCGATACCGCCATAGCGACTGTCCATCCGGATAAACGCTTTACTCAGCTCACCACTTTTACTTTCATCAATTCCCGGTCCCTCATCTTCCACCACCATCATGGGCTGTGGCACAGACAGCAGCTGCACGCTGATAGTACTGTTATCCGGGCTGTAGCGATGGGCGTTCTCCACCAGGTTACGCAGCAGCATCTTCAGCAGGGTGGCATCACCACGCACAAACTGCGCCTGCGGCAGATCCAGAACCAGCGTCTGCTGATGCGCCTCCAGCATGATACTCAGCTCCGCTTCCATCGGCAGGATCACATCTTCGATCAGCCCGACGTTCTGATAGGTGCCTGAGGTAAATGACTGTCCGGCGCGCGCCAGATTCAGCAGCTGCGATACGCTGTGGGTCATCTGATCCAGGCGTTGCACCAGCGGCTGAACTTTGACATCGCTGTTGCGTTCGATTAACTCCAGGTGGAGCCGTAATCCCGCCAGCGGCGTGCGCAACTCATGCGCCACGTCGGCGGTAAACAATCTTTCGCGCTCCAGACTGCTGTTGAGGCGGGCGACCAGCTGGTTTATCGCCTGAGTTACCGCATCGATCTCATGAACCTGACTGTGACAGGTGACGGGATCGAGATTCTCTTCGCTGCGGCTTTCCAGTTCCCGCTGCAGCTGATACAGCGGTCGGGTGACCCATTTCACCGCCTGATAGCAAAGCAGCAGCGTTAGCGTAATCATCACCAGACTCGGCACCGCCAGGCTGGCCACTGCTTCGTGGATTTCACGCTTCACGTGGCTGTCCATGTTGCGCTTCTGCAACTGCGCTTCCACCAGAAACTGAATCTGCTCTTTACTCTCATGCCACAGCCAGACCACGCTGATCACCTGGAATACCAGCAGGATCAGACCAATAGTCAGGATCAGGCGAAAGCGCATACTGCGGTGATCGAAACGTTTTATCATGTGGCCTCGCGAACGCCATCCTGCGTCACCAGCGCATAACCAAATCCGCGCACGGTACGAATGGCGCTTTTGCCAATTTTGTCGCGCAGATTATGGATATGCACTTCCAGCGTATTAGTAGAAGGCTCGGTCTCCCAGTTATAGATGTCCTGGTAGAGAATTTCACGGTGAACCGGATTGCCGGCCTTCAGCATCAGTCGTGACAGAATCGCAAACTCTTTGGGCGTCAGATCCAGCAGCATATCGCCGAGGGTGATCTGACGATGGGTCATATCCAGCGCCAGCGAGCCGACTCTCACCTGGCTGTCGCCCTGATTGACGTGACGGCGAATCAGGGCGCGGATGCGCGCCAGCAGCTCATCCAGCGAAAACGGTTTAATCAGATAGTCATCAGCACCCGCGTCGAGCCCGGCAATGCGCTCGCTGATGGTGTCGCGCGCGGTCAGGATCAGCACCGGTGTCATCTTCTTCTGCCGCCGCAGGCGTATCAGGAAGTGCAATCCATCTTCATCCGGCAAGCCCAGGTCCAGCACCACCAGACTATAGAGACCGCTGGCGAAATGCGCTTCTGCATCGCGTACCCGTTTCACGCCATCGCAGACATAGCCTTCGCCCTCCAGCGCCAGCATAAGGCCCTGCAGCAGCAGAGCATCATCTTCAACAATCAGTATCTTCATTAAGGTTGGCTCCGACACGGCGTCAAAATATCATCCGCAGGCACATATTCGTGGGTCGCGGTGCCGGTTAATCCCAGCATGGTTGAAAAGAGATTATCCTGTGAAAAATCATCTGTCGCCGCCCGTTTATTCAGACAGCCGCGATTAACCGCATAACGTTTCTGATAATCATCAGAGAGCCAGATCAGCATCGGCACATGTTTCTGCGTATCCGGGGCAATAGCATAGGGCAGACCATGCAGGTAAGCCCCATTTTCACCCAGCGATTCACCATGATCAGAAAGATAGACCAGGCTGGTGGTGAAGCGATCCTGATGCGCGCGCAGGACATTGATGGCCTTATCGACAATATGATCCACATTGACCAGCGTGTTGTCATAGGTGTTGATCAGCTGTTGTTGCGAACAGTCCTGAATCTGATTAGTGTCACAGGTCGGTTCAAACTGACGGAACTGTGGGGGATAGCGATGGCTGTAGGTCGGGCCATGACTGCCAATGGTGTGCAGGACAATGACCCCGTTACCTTTCAGCTGGCTGATGTAGTCGTCCAGACCGTGGAACAGCACGTCGTCATAACATTCACCATTAATACACATGCCGGGCAGGTTCAGGCTGGTCATGTCCTGATGCGGCACCCGGTCACAGGCACCTTTGCAGCCACCATCATTTTCATTCCATAACACGCTGATGCCGGCGCGCTGAATAATATCCAGCAGTCCCTCCTGATGGGCAGCCAGCACATCATCATAATGCGCGCGCGGCATGTTGGAGAACATACAGGGCACAGAAACCGCCGTCGCCGTGCCGCACGAGGTCGTGTGCGGGAAGTAGATCACATCGTCTTTCGCCAGTAGAGGATTGGTCAGACGACGGTAACCGCCCAGCGAGAAGTTTTGCGCGCGCGACGTCTCTCCCAGCACCAGAATGGTCAGATTCGGCTTACCGCTGCTGCGGCTGGGCTGCAGATGGGCATCTTCACCAATGCGTACCAGCGGCACATTCTGCAACTGCTCATGCTTATACCAGGAGAGCGTTGCCGCAATGCTGTTAGAAGGGCTGAGCGCTTTAACCAGCTCGCGGTTATTGCGAAACAGCGAAGCGTAATCTTTATAGAAGAGCAGGGCAACCAGCACGATCAGCGCGGCGGAAAGCAGCACGCTGAGCAGTCGCGCCAGCACGCCACGCCACTGCTGCCGTTTTATGCGCGGCCAGAAAACCAGTAACGCCATCAGCACGCCCGAGGTGAGCAGGGTGAAGAGCAGCTGCGGCGTAATCAGCGCAAAGGATTCGGAAGCTGTGGTATCCATCATGTTGGTGATCATTGAGCGATCGACCACGATGTTATAAGTCTGAATAAAAAACTGTGCCGACGCAGAGAGCAGAATAAACAGTGCGGCCAGCAGCCGATCCAGCCAGACAAATGAGGCCAGCGTAATCACGATGTTAATCACGCTAAAGGCAACGAATGGCATTGATAAAAACACCAGCGTGGTATGCAGGTTGTTCAGCGGCATTACCGCCAGCACCTGACGGTAATAAGCAATATTAAGGAAAACCGCGATATAAACCGCAGCCAGGATCAGCAAGCTTAGGCGGCTAATTAGCGGCCTCTTCAGGGTAAACGCCATGTGAGCAGGAACCAGAGTAATAAAAGTGTCACGAGATTGCGCTTTCTATATTAGGAATACCTTAAGAAACTTAAGCTTTGAAGAATGTCATTTGTTCCGGGTGAGTAACGAGCATCACTCCAGCCTGATGCGGACCGATACCGCTACGATTATTAAAAAAGGAACAGATGTGAATGGCGCTTTTCTGCTGACTTAACCGCAGCGGCTGGCATGAAAAGTGCATATTTCTGGCATAACCCCTGTTAATGACTACACTCATTGTGAAGATGTTCTCAGTTAGCCAGTATTGTCAGCAATGCGCTTGCAAGTTTGAGGAGAGTGACCTATCCAATCACCGCGTTTTACCCCTCAATCACCGCTTTATCAGAATTTCCCGCTTGCTGACCTGACTGCGTCAGGACATTCTTGTTTTAACTCAATGTTTTATTAAATTTGATTTTCAGGAGAAGTAACGTGACCCAAGCGGCAGACACCTATGCCAGGTACCCGACATTAAGCAGCGGGCAGTACGCCTTCTTTTTTGATGTCGACGGCACGCTGGCAGCGATACAGTCCCGTCCCGAAGCGGTATTTATTCCTGAGCAGGTCATCGCACAACTTCAACAGCTCTCTGCGCTTTCTCAGGGCGCACTGGCGCTGGTCTCCGGCAGACCCATCGAACAACTGGATGCGCTGGTTGCGCCGTGGCACGGCCCGGCGGCGGGCGTGCATGGTGCTGAGCGTCGTGATGCAGAGGGTAATGTGCAGCGCATCAGCCTGCCTGTTGAGGTTGAACAAAATCTCAGGAAGGAATTGCAGGATGCGATGGCTTGCTGGCCTGGCACTCAGCTTGAGGTGAAAGGCATGGCCTTTGCACTTCATTACCGCCAGGCGATGCAGCATGAGCAGGATGTGTTGCGACTGGCTGAACAGTCAGTGAAGCGTTTCCCGGGACTGGCGCTTCAGCCAGGGAAATGTGTCGTTGAGATTAAACCTGCAGGCATCGATAAAGGCGCGGCAATCAGCGACTTTATGCAGCAGCCCCCTTTTGCCGGGCGTACGCCAGTCTTTATTGGCGACGATCTGACGGATGAGAAGGGCTTTCTGGCCGTTAATGAACGGCAGGGCGTCTCAGTTAAAGTCGGCGAAGGGGCAAGCCAGGCCAATTATCGACTCAACGATGTCGATGACGTTTACGGCTGGCTGGAAAAAACATTATTACTATTAGATCAAGACAACGTCGGTAAGGAGTTTAGGTTATGAGTCGTTTAGTGGTTGTATCTAACCGTGTCGCCATGCCAGATGGGTCTAAAACCAGCGCTGGTGGCCTGGCAGTCGGCATTCTCGATGCATTGAAAAGCACCGGTGGAATGTGGTTTGGCTGGAACGGTGAAATCAGCGAGTTCACAGGCGAAGACGTTGAAGACGTTAAGGTTCAGGAGCATGAGGGTATCGAGTATGCTTCGTTCCCGCTGAGTCAGAACGATTACGATCTCTATTATTGCCAGTTCTCTAATACAGTTATCTGGCCCGCCTTCCATTACCGCCTCGACCTGGTACAGTTCCAGCGTGAAGCGTGGGAAGGGTATTGCGACGTCAATGATTCGGTGGCGCAGCGTTTAAAACCGCTGATCAAGCCTGATGATATTGTCTGGATCCACGATTATCACTTTTTACCTTTTGCCGCCGCACTGCGTCGGGCCGGTATTAATAACCGCATCGGTTTCTTCCTGCATATTCCATTCCCGACGCCTGAAATCTTCAACGCATTGCCTCCGCACAAAGAGCTGCTGGAAATGCTGTGTGAATATGACCTGCTGGGCTTCCAGACTGAATCCGATCGGGTGGCGTTCCTGGACAGCGTCAGTCAGCTTACGCAGCTACAGAATAAAGGCGACAAAAAGCATCGCGCGTTTGGCAACACCTTTATGACTGAGGTTTATCCCATCGGGATTGAGCCAGACAGTATTAAAGAGATGGCAGAAGGGCCGCTACCGCCAAAAATGGCGGCTATGAAGAAAGAGCTGGGCGATGCACGCAACATTATTGCCTGTGAACGTCTCGACTATTCCAAAGGTCTGCCTGAGCGTTTTCTTGCTTATGAAGCGCTGCTGGAGAACTTCCCGGAGCATCGCGGTAAGATCCGCTATTCGCAGATCGCACCCACCTCACGTGGCGATGTGCAGGCCTATCAGGACATCCGTCATCAGCTGGAGACTGAAGCAGGGCGCATCAACGGTAAGTACGGTACGCTGGGCTGGACCCCGCTCTACTATCTCAACCAGCATTTCGACCGTCGTCTGCTGATGAAGATCTTCCGGCTGACCGATGTGGGGCTGGTGACGCCGCTGCGTGACGGCATGAACCTGGTTGCGAAAGAGTATGTCGCAGCGCAGGACCCGGACGATCCGGGTGTACTGGTGTTGTCGCGCTTTGCCGGCGCCGCCAACGAACTGACCTCAGCGCTGATAGTGAACCCGTATGACCGCGATGAAGTGGCCGCTGCGCTGGATAAGGCGATTACCATGCCGCGTACCGAAAGGATTTCACGCTACAACGATATGATGGCGGTACTGCGCAAAAACGACATTACCGCCTGGCGTGAGAGCTTCCTGAAGGACCTGGAGCGCATTGACCCACGCAGTGTTGACCACAGTACCGTTAATAAGGTGGCGACCTTCCCGAAACTCGCCTGACCTGAGCCTTTAGGGCAATAATGGAAGCAGCGATACTATGACGGTATCGCTGCTTTTTTTTAAGCCCAGATCACAGAAAACTCGCCCGCTATCTGTTAAAGACTCTGCGTTGCGATTTTGTGCCGATGACCTCAGTAGCGGCTGAGTGTGGCCGGATCTATGCAATGACCCCCGAAAACCCTGTTATACCACTGCCTGCCGCTTTCTTTAGCTACTTTGCTAAAGTTCTTCTTCAGACTGCCGATAGTGATAGTGCCAACGCATAACCTGCCGTTAATTCATTCGTCTTTCTTATGTAACCCCTTGTTACATTGGGTTTCGGAGCCTGAACGTCCCGCTGTCGCTGTTAACACCAGGTTGCCAGAATCCCCCCTTACTGCCGTAGAAGCCTTAACGATTTCATTACTCACACCCTGCGACACTCCCCTTAAGTAACTAATTTAACAGCAAATAACGTCCCACCTTACCAGCATAATATCCTGATAACCTCCGTTTAGGTGGTTCTAAATAGGGTGTTAAAACGATTAACACCCGATAATCATTCCGGACTGCGCAAAGCGACGAATAGCGATGCTTTTACCCCCTATTAAACCTTTCTCAGGACGAATTGGACTTAAAAACACACTTTTTTGTTCAAAAAACGACCAGTCAGTAAGCAATCGTAAAGGATTGCTGAAGAAATTTGCGTTAAAAGTGTGATCTGCGTCACACTTTATCTAAAATTTCATCCGGCTGTCGTTGTATGTCGAAATCAGACGATATAGATTTGCGTTGTTTTCGGAATAGTCCTAAAAAATGTAAGAAGACGTCACGGAAGATGTCCGGAACTTGAAAATAGAATGGCATGGATTTTCGACCTTCAGTGGGTCTGAAACCCGCGAAAATAGAAGGCGAAAAACAGTGACATTAAAATTATGTGAAGTTTTTTTTGCCATCTTTTGATTTAACAAACAGCAGCTCGAACCGCAGATTTTAATCTGCGATACAGTTACGTCGCATCTCTCAGGATGGAAAAATAATGGGCAACTCTGAAGTACTGAAACATATTTATGATCTCAACTTGTCTTATTTACTGCTCGCGCAGCGTTTAATTAACCAGGATAAAGCTTCTGCAATGTTTCGCCTCGGCATTGACGAGAAAATGGCGAACGCATTATCTGAATTAACATTGCCTGAGATGGTGAAAATGGCGGAAACCAATCAGCTGGTTTGCCACTTCCGTTTTACCGATAGCAGCACTATTAATCGCCTGACGCAGGAATCACGCGTGGATGATTTACAACAAATCCACACCGGCATTTTATTATCGAGCCGTTTACTGCGTAATGCGTCTAAAGATGAAGCGCCTGCTAAAAAGAGAGCAATGTCATGAGTGAGAAAAGTATCGTTCAGGAAGCACGTGATATTCAGCTCGCTATGGAGCTCATCACTTTAGGTGCGCGCTTACAGATGTTAGAGAGTGAAACTCAGCTGAGCCGTGGTCGTCTGATCAAGCTCTATAAAGAATTACGTGGCAGTCCGCCGCCAAAAGGCATGCTGCCGTTCTCCACGGACTGGTTTATGACATGGGAGCAGAACATACATGCTTCTATGTTCTGTAACGCCTGGAAATTTTTACTGAAAACTGGCCTGTGCAGCGGTGTAGATGCCGTAATCAAAGCCTACCGCCTGTATCTTGAACAGTGTCCTCAATCGGACGAGGGCCCGCTGTTGGCGCTGACTCGTGCCTGGACCCTGGTCCGATTCGTTGATAGCGGTATGCTGGAACTGGCGGATTGCAAATGCTGCAACGGCAGCTTTATTAATCATGCGCATCAGCCGGTTGGGAGCTTTACCTGCAGCCTGTGCCAGCCGCCATCACGTGCCGTAAAAAGACGTAAACTTTCTGCAGAACCTGCCGATATGTTTCCACAACTGCTGGATGAACAGGTTAAACACGCCGTTTAAGTTTGTTCGCATTGTGGAAGCCATCCAGCAGCGGTTAATACCGCTGCTTTTTTTTTGCTTGCGGTTCAGGAATAACACCTGCTGCTCTCTGGCTAAATTTCCACCAACACGTTACGGACGTAAGGATTTTTTTGTGCTGATAATTATAGGTTACCTGATTGTTTTAGGCTCCGTGTTGGGCGGATATGCGCTGGTAGGTGGCCATCTGGGCGCGCTTTATCAGCCAGCCGAATTATTAATGATCGGCGGTGCCGGTGCCGGTGCTTTTTTAGTCGGTAACAATGGCAAGTCGATTAAAAAAACGCTGAAGGCGCTGCCAAAGTTATTTCGCGGCTCCAAATACAACAAAGCCGTTTACATGGATTTGATGGCGCTGCTTTATCGCCTGATGGCGAAGTCGCGTCAGCAGGGGATGTTATCGCTGGAACGCGATATTGAAGATCCCAGTCAGAGTGAAATTTTTGCTAATTATCCCCGCATCCTTGCCGATAAACAGTTAGTAGATTTTATTACTGACTATTTGCGCCTGATGGTCAGCGGCAACATGAACGCCTTTGAAATCGAAGCGTTGATGGATGAAGAGATTGAGACTTACGAACACGAGTGTGACGTACCAGCGCAAAGTATTTCTGCAGTAGGCGATGGTCTTCCGGCATTCGGTATCGTCGCCGCGGTAATGGGCGTGGTCCATGCGCTGGCTTCAGCCGACCGTCCGGCTGCTGAACTCGGTGCGCTGGTGGCCCATGCGATGGTGGGAACCTTCCTGGGCATTTTACTGGCCTACGGATTCGTTTCTCCACTGGCGTCAGTACTGCGTCAGAAATGTGCAGAAACCACCAAGATGATGCAGTGCATCAAGGTGACATTGCTGTCGAGCCTGAACGGATATGCGCCGCAGATTGCAGTGGAGTTTGGTCGTAAGACGCTCTACTCCGCCGAGCGCCCATCGTTCAGCGAACTGGAAGAGCATGTACGTAACGCTAAGAACCCGGCTAAACAGACTTCAGACGAGGCTTCATGAAACACGGCAATCGCCCAATTGTGCTGATCAAAAAGCGCAAACATAAAGGCCATGAAGGCAGCCACGGATCGTGGAAGATTGCCTACGCCGACTTTATGACGGCGATGATGGCCTTTTTTATGGTGATGTGGCTGCTGTCGATCGCCAACCCGCAGGAGCTGGTGCAGATTGCGGACTACTTCAAAACGCCGCTTAAAGTCGCAATTACCGGCGGCGCGCGCAGCAGCGACAGCGATAGCCCGATCCCTGGCGGCGGTGACGATCCGACCAAAAAGATTGGCGAAGTGAACAAAGTCGTCGATATGGACGCCCAGAAACGCAAGCTGGATGAGATTCGCCTTAACCGGCTGCGTGAAAAGCTCGACCAGATGATTGAAGCGGATCCGCGTCTGAAAGCGCTGCGGCCGCATCTGATCATCAACATGGTGGAAGAGGGGCTGCGTATTCAGATTATCGATAGCCAGAATCGCCCGATGTTTAAGACCGGTCGGGCGGAGGTGGAGCCGTATATGCGCGATATTCTGCGTGCCATCGCGCCGATCCTTAACGATATTCCGAACCGCATCAGCCTGGCCGGACATACCGATGATTTTCAGTATGCCAGCGGTGACAAGGGTTACAGCAACTGGGAACTCTCTACCGACCGCGCTAACGCTTCACGCCGGGAACTGGTGATGGGCGGCCTAGATAGCGGCAAAGTTTTACGGGTGTTAGGTATGGCCGACACCATGCGCCTGAAAAATCGTGGCGGTAACGACGCAGTTAATCGCCGCATCAGCCTGCTGGTGTTGAACCACGACACCGAAGCAGCAATAGAAAAAGAGAACGCAGAAAGTGATGCCGTCCAGATCAGCGATCCGGCGGCCATTGAACAGATTACCGCACCTGCAACACCAGGCAGCGCGGTGAATACAGCAGCCCCCTCACAGCCGAGGTGATTCCCGTGAGTATGGACATCAGCGATTTTTACCAGACGTTTTTTGATGAAGCCGATGAGCTGTTAGCGGATATGGAACAACACCTGTTGGGCCTGGACCCGCAGGAGCCAGATTCGGAACAGCTTAACGCCATCTTCCGTGCCGCTCACTCCATTAAGGGTGGGGCCGGAACCTTTGGTTTTACGGTATTACAGGAAACGACTCATATCCTGGAAAACATTCTGGATGGTGCTCGTCGCGGCGAGATGCAGCTCAGCACCGACATCATCAACCTGTTTTTGGAAACCAAAGATATTATGCAGGAACAGCTCGATGCTTATAAAACCGCGCAGGAGCCTAACGCGGAGAGCTTCAAATATATCTGTGAAGCGCTGCGCCAGCTGGCGCTCGAGGCCAAAGGTCTGCCGGTTGATGTTCCGGCTACGGTAACCACTGCCAGCGCAGAACCCGCCAGCACCAGCGGCCTGCGGGTACAGCTGATCGACCTCAAAGAGAAAGAAGTCGACCTGATGCTGGAAGAGATGAGCAATCTCGGCACCCTGACCAATGTGCAGAAGGGCAGCACCACGCTGGACGTCTGCATTGATGGCGTCGGTAAAGATGACATCGTGGCGGTGCTTTGCTTCGTCATCGACGAAGCGCAGATCCGTTTCCCGGAGGCTGACGAAGCCGTTGCCGCGCCGGTTGCTGCTGTTGTAGCCGCCGCACCCGAGGCAGAAGAGGTTCACACCGCCAGCGTTACCGAACTGCCCGTGGCAGCGGTGAAGCGTGAAAGTAAGCGCGTCGCGGCACCGGCCAAGTCGAGCGAATCGACCAGCATCCGTGTTGCGGTAGAGAAGGTCGATCAGCTGATCAACCTGGTGGGTGAACTGGTCATTACCCAGTCAATGCTTGCCCAGCGTTCCGGTGAACTCGACCCGGTGGCGCACGGCGACCTGCTGAACAGCATGGGGCAGCTGGAACGTAACGCCCGCGACCTGCAGGAATCGGTGATGTCGATTCGTATGATGCCAATGGAATATGTCTTCAGCCGCTTCCCGCGTCTGGTGCGTGACCTGGCGAGCAAACTCGGCAAAGAGGTGGAACTGACCCTGCTGGGCAGTTCCACCGAACTCGATAAGAGCCTGATTGAGCGTATCATCGATCCATTAACGCACCTGGTGCGTAACAGTCTTGACCACGGTATCGAAACCCCCGAGAAACGTCTGGTGGCCGGTAAAGTGGCCACGGGTAACCTGACGCTTTCCGCGGAACACCAGGGCGGCAACATCTGTATCGAAGTGTCAGATGATGGTGCCGGCCTGAACCGTGAACGTATTCTGGCTAAAGCCCTGTCATCGGGCCTGCCGGTTCACGAGAACATGAGCGACGAAGAGGTCGGCATGCTGATCTTCGCACCGGGCTTCTCTACGGCGGAGCAGGTGACGGATGTTTCAGGACGCGGCGTCGGAATGGACGTGGTGAAACGAAATATTCAGGAGATGGGCGGTCACGTTGAAATCGCCTCGAAGCAGGGCAAAGGCACCACTATTCGTATCCTGCTGCCACTGACGCTGGCCATCCTTGATGGCATGTCTGTTCGCGTGGCTGATGAAGTCTTTATTCTGCCGCTGAATGCGGTGATGGAATCACTGCAACCGCGTGCCGAAGAGCTGAAACCGCTGGCGGGAGGCGAGTGCGTGCTGGAAGTGCGTGGTGAATATCTGCCACTGGTCGAGTTGTGGAACGTCTTTGATGTACAGGGTGCCAAAACCGAGGCCACGCAGGGCATCGTGGTGATCCTGCAGAGCGCGGGCAAACGTTACGCGCTGCTGGTCGATCAGCTTATTGGTCAGCATCAGGTGGTGGTGAAGAACCTGGAAAGTAACTATCGCAAAGTGCCGGGCATCTCCGCCGCGACCATTCTTGGCGATGGTAGCGTAGCGCTGATTGTTGATGTATCAGCACTGCAGTCACTTAACCGCGAAAAACGTGTGGCCGGCGCTGCCGCCTGACAGATAACGAAAGGGTAAATAACATGAATGGAATGGCAACCGTGACAAAAATTGCTGGCGAAACTGTGGGTCAGGAGTTTCTGGTCTTCACGCTGGGCGACGAAGAGTACGGCATCGATATCCTCAAAGTTCAGGAAATTCGCGGTTACGATCAGGTAACGCGTATTGCGAATACCCCTGAATTCATCCGCGGCGTCACGAACCTGCGCGGCGTAATCGTGCCGATTATCGATCTGCGCGTAAAGTTTGCGCAGCCTGACGTTGAGTACAATGACAACACCGTGGTCATCGTGCTGAATCTGGAAAATCGCGTGGTCGGTATCGTGGTCGATGGCGTTTCTGACGTGCTGTCACTGACCCAGGATCAGATCCGTCCTTCACCAGAGTTCGCGGTAACCATGTCTACCGAGTACCTGACTGGTCTGGGTGCGCTGGGCGAGCGCATGCTGATTCTGGTCGACATTGAGAAGCTGCTGAGCAGCGACGAGATGGCGCTGGTGGATAACCTGCGTACCGCGTAATTGCATCATCACGGGCTGGCTTCGGCTGGTCCGTGATAGTTACAATATGTAATGGTTTCGTTTGAATTCATATATT
The DNA here is from genome assembly GCF_052045955.1 of Pantoea sp. 22096. Lineage (NCBI taxonomy): Bacteria > Pseudomonadati > Pseudomonadota > Gammaproteobacteria > Enterobacterales > Erwiniaceae > Pantoea > Pantoea sp. 22096. The sequence continues at coordinate 723,418 of NZ_JBQEPW010000001.1, forward strand.
TAAAACCGCACTTCCCCCTAATTTCCTGCTGTCACCTGCCGATAATCTCACTGTCACTTTTAAATTACCTACATTTTTCAGGGTTACTCATGTTAACGAAAATCCGTGTGGTCACCAGCCTGCTACTGGTGTTGCTGGTGTTCGGGCTGTTACAGGCCTTCTCCGGTTCTGTTTTCTACTCCGCATTAAGCCACGACAAGCAGAGCTTTGCCGTGTCGCAGCTGGCGATGCAAAACACCCAGGCGCTTAATGACGCCTATATGAGCCTTAACCAGAGTCGTGTGTTGCTGACCCGCATTCAGCTGCGTATCGCCACCAGTAAACTGGAAGGTAAAACGGCCGATATCGCCTCGCTGTTTGAGGAAAGTCAGCGTTTCCAGCAGGCTGCAGCGGGTTTCTACAAGACGTTCAAAGAGACGCCAGATACCCCAGGGCAGGATGAGCAGCTTAACAATCAGCTTGACCAGCGCTTCAGTGATTATGCGGGCGCGCTGAACAGCCTGCAGAGTGCGCTGCAGGTCAATGATATGGCCGCAGCCGCAAAAGCCCCGGTGGCCCCGAGCCAGAGTGCGTTTCTGACGCTTTACCGCGAATGGCGCGCCGATCAGAGTCGCCTGACCACGCTGGGCGTGGCCGAGAACAGTAACGCTTACAGCCGTATGATGTGGATTCTTGCCGCCATTATGGTCGTTGTGATCGCCGTGATCGTGCTCTGCTGGTTTGGCCTGCGCAAAATCGTGATGACACCACTCAACAACAGCATTAATCACATTCAGCATATTGCCCAGGGCGATTTAACCCAGCCGATCGCGGTGGAAGGGCGTAACGAGATGACGCAACTCGCCGCCAGCCTGCATGAAATGCAGCAGTCGCTGGTCCGCACCGTGACCAATGTGCGTGACGGATCGGATGCGATTTTCACCGGTGCCAGTGAGATCTCTGCCGGAAACAATGATCTTTCCGCCCGCACCGAACAACAGGCGGCATCACTGGAACAGACGGCGGCCAGTATGGAGCAGCTCACCGCCACCGTGAAACAGAACGCCGAGAACGCCCGCCAGGCGTCACAGCTGGCACTCAGCGCGTCCGAAACCGCAGAAAAAGGCGGTAATGTGGTGGCTGGCGTGGTGAAAACCATGAGCGAAATCGCCGGCAGTTCGAAGAAGATTGCTGACATCACCAGCGTGATTGATGGCATCGCGTTCCAGACGAATATTCTGGCGCTCAACGCCGCCGTTGAAGCGGCGCGTGCCGGTGAACAGGGGCGCGGTTTTGCGGTGGTCGCAGGCGAGGTGCGTAGTCTGGCGCAGCGCAGCGCCCAGGCCGCCAAAGAGATCAAAGGACTGATCGACGATTCAGTCAACCGCGTCAGCGTGGGTTCGCAACTGGTCGGTACCGCCGGGGAAACCATGAGCGATATCGTCAGTGCGGTCACGCGCGTCACCGATATCATGGGCGAAATCGCCTCGGCGTCGGATGAGCAGAGTCGCGGTATCGATCAGGTCGGGCAGGCCGTCACCGAGATGGATCGCGTCACCCAGCAGAACGCCTCGCTGGTGGAAGAGTCCGCGGCAGCGGCCGCTTCGCTGGAAGATCAGGCCAGCCGGTTAAGCCAGTCAGTCTCGGTCTTTAAAATCAAACGTGAAGCCAGGCAGACGCTGACAAAGCATTTGCCGATTGCCGCGCCCGCCACGGCGCCGCTGGCACCGCGCAAAGCCCTGACGGCCCCGGTCAGTGATACGCACTGGGAAACCTTCTGATGTAAAGCTGCGCATCCTGTGGGATGCGCAGCCACCCCCTTTATTCCTCTGCTTAAAGCCAAACTCAGCAGCTCCTGCTAATAAAATTAATTACAAAAGCCACTTCTCTTCTGAAAGCGCTGAAAAGCGTTAATTAATCCTATAAACACGCCGATATAGCCGCTGCACCTAAATTAACCTGCAGGGGAACGAGATGTTAAAAAAAATAAAAGTGGTGACCAGTTTAATCGCAGTCCTGGTTATCTTTGGCGCGCTCCAGTTAGTGGCTGGCAGCCTTTTCTGGTCAGCGCTTAATAAAGACAAAGAGTCCTTTGCACTGTCACAGGTCTCTAACCGCAATGTCACCGAGATGACAGACGCTTATATTTCATTAAATAACAGCCGTACCACGCTGAACCGCGGCATGCTGCGCTTACAGACCAGCATGGCATCGCAGATGAACGGCGGTCAGCTTGATGAGCTGATCACCAAAGCCAATAAGCAGCTGGTGGAAGCCGATCGCCACTTTAAAATTTATTACCATCTGCCAACTACGCCGGGCCTTGATGAAACCATGGGCGACAAGCTGGAAGCCGATTACGCTAATTACGAAAACGGCCTGAAAGCGATGGTGAAAAGTTTACAGGCGCGTGACCTGGAAGGAATGTTTAAACAGAATATTGAGCAGAAGCAGGTGGCGATGCAGGAGAGTTACAACCAATGGCGGGCGCGTCAGACCGAACTCTCCGATAAAGGTATGGAACAGAATCAGACAGCCTTTAAGCAGATGATGTGGCTGCTGGCTATCATTGGCGTTGCGGTGCTCGCGGTGATTATTGCATGCTGGTTTGGCCTGCGTCAGGTTCTGATTCAGCCGCTGCAACAGCTGCTGGCGCAGATTCGCGCTATCGCATCCGGCGATTTGACCCAGCCAATTGTGGTTGAAGGACGCAATGAGATGAGCCAGCTGGCGGCCGGCATCCAGGAGATGCAGCAATCGCTGGTGATGACGGTCGGTAATGTACGTGACGGATCTGACGCTATCTTTACCGGTGCCAGTGAAATCGCCGCCGGTAACAACGACCTGTCAGCCCGCACCGAAGAGCAGGCCGCCTCACTCGAGCAGACTGCAGCCAGCATGGAGCAGCTCACCGCCACGGTGAAGCAGAATGCTGACAACGCCCGTCAGGCCTCGCAGCTGGCGTTGACCGCCTCGGAAACCGCGCAGCAGGGCGGCAAAGTGGTGAACGGCGTGGTGACGACCATGAAAGAGATTGCGGGCAGCTCGAAGAAGATCGCAGACATCATCAGCGTGATCGACGGTATCGCCTTCCAGACCAACATCCTGGCGCTGAATGCCGCGGTTGAAGCGGCGCGTGCCGGGGAACAGGGGCGCGGTTTTGCGGTAGTGGCCGGTGAAGTGCGCAGCCTGGCACAGCGCAGTGCTCAGGCCGCTAAAGAGATCAAAGGCCTGATCGAGGACTCCGTGTCTCGCGTTAACAGCGGTTCACTGCAGGTTGAAAGCGCCGGCAGCACCATGAATGAGATTGTGGGTGCCGTGACCCGCGTAACCGATATCATGGGCGAGATCGCCTCTGCATCAGACGAGCAGAGCCGCGGTATTGAGCAGGTCGGTCTGGCCGTCACCGAAATGGATCGCGTGACCCAGCAGAACGCCTCGCTGGTGGAGGAGTCTGCCGCTGCCGCTGCCGCACTGGAGCAGCAGGCCAGCGTCCTCACCCAGGCTGTCTCGGTTTTCAAAATTTCCCGCGCCTGATTTTCTGCCTTTCAGCGTGGTGGCGGTTTAAAGCCGTTGCCACGCATAAAGTTCCCCCCGACGCCGCCGATAAATAAACACGAATCGCCAACCAATGAGGTGTTTATGTTTAGTCGAGTGCGCGTTGTTTCCGGCCTGCTGAGTGTGCTGGCGCTGTTTGCGCTGCTGCAGCTGTTTTCCGGCGGAATGTTTTTCAAAACTGTCAGTTCAGATAAAGAGAATTTTGCCTACAACCAGCGTCTGAATACGTTGCAACAGGCGATGGGCACCTCATGGGTTTCGCTGGTTCAGGCGCGCAATACCCTTAACCGCGCCGGTATCCGTTTTCTGCAGGATGCGCAGATGTCGGGATCGGGCGCCAGCGTAAAAGAGCTGGTCGCACTGGCGGGCGAGGAGCTGAAACAGGCTGAAGTCAACTATCAGATTTTCAACGATAACCTGTCAGAACAGGGCAAAACGGCTGAAAACGTTCTGGCGTTGCAGGCGAACTACAAGGCCTATCACGATGCGCTGGCAGAACTGATGGTGTTCTTCACCACCGGCAACTTCAAAGGCTTTGTGGATCAGCCAACGCAGAGTTTCCAGGACAAGTTCCAGAAAGATTACAGTGCCTGGCTTGAGAACAACAAAGCACTGTCACAGCAGGGTGTGGAAGCCAACCAGCAGGCTTACAGCCGCTCCATCACTATCGTCATCGCCACGCTGGCCGTGACGTTGCTGATGATTATCCTGGTGTGGAACGTCATGCGCTCGGTGCTGATCCGTCCTCTGCGTCAGAGCATTGAGCACATCCAGCACATCGCACGCGGCGATCTGACTCAGCCGGTTGAGATTACCGTGCGCAACGAAATTGGTGAGTTACTGACGTCACTGCAGCATATGCAGCAGGAGCTGGCACGCACTGTCCGCACCGTCCGTGACGGCTCGGAAGCCATCTATACCGGTGCCAGCGAAATCTCCATCGGCAATAACGATCTCTCTTCGCGTACCGAACAGCAGGCCGCCTCGCTGGAGCAGACTGCTGCCAGCATGGAGCAGCTCACCGCGACCGTGAAGCAGAATGCCGAAAACGCCCGTCAGGCGTCGAAGCTGGCGCTGACCGCCTCTGAAACCGCACAGCAGGGCGGCAAAGTGGTGGATGGCGTGGTCACCACCATGAAAGAGATTGCGGGCAGCTCTAAGAAAATTGCCGATATCACCAGTGTGATCGACGGCATCGCCTTCCAGACCAACATCCTGGCACTGAATGCGGCGGTTGAAGCAGCCCGTGCCGGTGAGCAGGGCCGCGGCTTTGCCGTGGTGGCGGGTGAAGTACGCAGTCTGGCGCAGCGCAGCGCCCAGGCCGCCAAAGAGATTAAAGGTCTCATCGAAGATTCCGTTAGCCGCGTTAATACCGGCTCGGTGCTGGTAGAGAGCGCCGGTGACACCATGAGCAACATCGTCAGCGCGGTCACACGCGTCACTGACATCATGGGCGAGATCGCCTCTGCGTCAGACGAACAGAGCCGTGGCATTGACCAGGTGGGCCTTGCGGTGACCGAGATGGATCGCGTCACGCAGCAGAACGCCTCACTGGTTGAAGAGTCAGCGGCAGCAGCTGCAGCGCTCGAAGATCAGGCAAGTCACTTAAAACAAGCGGTATCAGTGTTCAATATTGGTAAAGAATTTGTCGCTCAGGCCGTTAACAAGACAACGGCGACAAAAACGCTCCAGTCAGATGCACCGTTAGCCGTTGGTCGTTCGTCTGCGGTACGCAGCGACGACAACTGGGAAACCTTTTAATCGCCCGTGGCCCGGCCGCCATTTAGCCGCCGGGCATCGCAGCAGAAAAATAATATATTCAGTTCGGGCCAGGTGCAGAGATGAAAAAATCGACAATTTTAGATCAAAGTGAGACGACAACGCTGCTGTCGCAGATGGTGCAGCGTTTACCGCTCTCCGATACGCATTTTCGTCGTATCAGCCAGCTGATCTATCAGCGTGCCGGTATCGTACTGGCCGATCACAAGCGTGAGATGGTCTACAACCGCCTGGTTCGTCGCCTGCGTACGCTGAATATCGATGATTTCGGTCGCTACCTGGCGCTGCTGGAGTCCGATCCGAACAGTGCCGAGTGGCAGGCGTTTATCAACGCCCTGACCACCAACCTGACCGCGTTCTTCCGCGAAGCGCATCACTTCCCGATTCTGGCGGAGCATGCACGTAAGCGCCAGGGCAATTTCAGCGTCTGGAGTACCGCGGCGTCAACCGGCGAAGAGCCTTATTCCATCGCGATGACACTGGCGGAAACGCTGGGTACCGGACCGGGCAAGTTCCAGGTTCATGCCAGCGATATTGATACCCAGGTACTGGAAAAAGCGGTATCGGGTGTTTATCGCCAGGAAGAGCTGCGCACGCTGTCACCCGCGCAAATGCAGCGCTTCTTCCTGCGCGGCACCGGTCCACACGCCGGAATGGTGCGGGCGCGTCCTGAGCTGACCAACCTCGTCACCTACGCACAGCTTAACCTGCTGGCCAACGACTGGGCGCTGCCGGGTCAGTTCGACGCAATTTTCTGTCGCAATGTGATGATCTATTTCGATAAAGAGACGCAGGAGAAGATTCTGCGTCGGTTTGTGCCGCTGCTGAAGCCGGGTGGCATCCTGTTCGCCGGACACTCAGAAAACTTTAGTCAGATCAGTAAAGAGTTCTGGCTGCGTGGACAAACCGTCTATGGACTGACGAAGGAAAGATGATGAGCAAAATCACCGTGATGTGCGTAGATGACTCTGCGCTGATGCGGCAGTTGATGACCGAGATCATCAACAGCCATCCGGATATGGAGATGGTCGCTACGGCGCCCGATCCGCTGGTCGCCCGCGATTTGATCAAGCAGTTCAATCCGCAGGTGCTGACGCTGGATGTGGAAATGCCGCGCATGGATGGCCTCGATTTCCTGGAAAAACTGATGCGGTTACGGCCAATGCCGGTGGTGATGGTTTCATCGCTGACCGGAAAAGGCTCCGAAATCACCCTGCGTGCGCTGGAACTGGGGGCGGTGGATTTCGTCACCAAACCCCAGCTCGGCATCCGCGAAGGCATGCTGGGCTACAGCCAGATGATTGGCGACAAAATCCGCGCGGCGGCCCGGGCCCGCCTGCACAACCGTGCAGCGATGCCGGTGCCCGCGACGCTGAAAGCGGGGCCACTGCTGAGTAGTGAGAAGCTGATTGCGATTGGCTCCTCTACCGGCGGCACCGAGGCGATTCGTCACGTGCTGCAGCCGTTACCGGCCACCAGTCCGGCGCTGCTGATTACCCAGCATATGCCGCCAGGCTTTACCCGCTCTTTTGCCGAACGTCTGAACAAGCTGTGTCAGATCACGGTGAAAGAGGCCGAAGACGGTGAGCGTATTCTGCCGGGGCACGCTTATATCGCGCCAGGCGCGATGCACATGGAGCTGGCCCGAAGTGGTGCCAACTATGTGGTGAAACTGAATGAAGGTCCACCGGTCAACCGGCACAAACCCTCAGTGGATGTGCTGTTTAAATCGGTGGCAACGTACGCCGGACGAAATGCGGTAGGGGTCATCCTTACCGGAATGGGCAATGATGGTGCCGCCGGGATGCTGGAAATGCATCGGGCAGGTGCCTGGACTATCGCCCAGAACGAAGCCAGCTGTGTGGTATTTGGCATGCCGCGTGAGGCCATCGCCACAGGCGGCGTGAGCGAAGTCGTGGATTTAAGCAACATCAGCCAGCACATGCTGGCGAAAATTAGCGCCGGACAGGCATTGCGTATTTAACAGGCCCGTCCCGCCGGGCGAGACAACTCAGGAGTAGATATGGCTGATAAAAACATGCGCTTTTTGGTAGTAGACGATTTCAATACGATGCGTCGTATTGTGCGTAACCTGCTGAAAGAGCTGGGCTTCAATAACGTAGAAGAAGCGGAAGATGGTGTGGATGCCCTTGGCAAACTGAAAGCGGGTGGCTTCGACTTCGTGATTTCCGACTGGAACATGCCAAACATGGATGGCCTGCAGCTGCTGCAGACTATTCGTGCCGACGCGGCGATGAGTTCGCTGCCGGTGCTGATGGTGACCGCGGAAGCGAAGAAAGAGAACATTATCGCCGCCGCCCAGGCGGGAGCCAGTGGATATGTGGTGAAGCCATTCACTGCGGCAACCCTGGAAGAGAAGCTGGGCAAAATTTTCGAAAAACTGGGCATGTAAGGGGATGTGATGAGCGACTTTCCGAAACCAACTGAGGATGCCGCGGCACACGACATCATTTCACGTATTGGCTCACTGACGCGCATGCTGCGCGACAGTCTGCGCGAGCTGGGGCTGGATAAAGCCATTGCCGATGCAGCTGAAGCCATTCCTGATGCCCGCGATCGTCTTGATTATGTGGTGCAAATGACGGCGCAGGCAGCCGACCGTGCGCTGAACTGTGTTGAAGCAGCACAACCCCATCAGGATAAGATGGAAGCCGGGGCAACTCAGCTGAAAGGGCGTTGGGATGCGTGGTTTGAGAACCCGATTGAACTGGGTGATGCGCGGGAGTTGGTGACGGATACGCGCGAATTCCTCACCGCCGTGCCAGAGCACACCGCCTTTACCAACAAGCAGCTGCTTGAAATCATGATGGCACAGGATTTCCAGGACCTGACTGGTCAGGTAATCAAGCGCATGATGGATGTGATCCAGGAGATTGAGCGCCAGCTGTTAATGGTGCTGCTGGAGAACATGCCAGAAGTCAGCGCTGAGAAGCGTCAGGAAGGCACCAGCCTGCTGAATGGTCCGCAGATCCACGCCGATGCACCGGGCGTGGTGGCGAACCAGGATCAGGTTGATGACCTGCTGGACAGCTTAGGATTCTGATCCGGTGTTGTCCGCCTGCGGGCGGGCAAAACGGCTCCCGGCGTCAAAAACAGGGTCACCTTCGGGTGGCCCCGTTCCGCATTGTCAGACCCATCCCCGAAAGAACGCCTGTTTTCCCCATCTTATCTCCGCTTTAACTTAAGCCAGATTTGGCATTCTAAGCTCAGAATTCCTGCCAACCGAGGTTTGTCGTGGCTGAAGATAGCGACGAAGACAAAACAGAATCGCCCACGGCCCACCGACTTGAGAAAGCGCGTGAAGAGGGCCAGATTCCGCGTTCGCGCGAACTGACGTCACTGCTGATGCTGCTGGCCGGCATCATGATCCTGTGGATGGGCGGCAATATGATGGCGCACCGGCTGGCGGCCATGGTGGCCACCGGGCTCCGTTTTGACCACGGCATGGTCAGGGATGACAAAATTATCGTCAGCCACATCGGCAGCCTGATCACCCAGGCACTGATGGCGCTGCTGCCGCTGATGGGCGGGCTGGTGCTGGTGGCGATTGCCGCGCCCATGCTGCTTGGCGGTATCATTTTCAGCGGCAAATCGATCAAGTTCGACCTGAAAAAGCTCAATCCGATGGCCGGTTTTAAGCGAATGTTTGCGGCACAGGCGTGGACCGAACTGTTTAAAGGCATTCTCAAAACCATTCTGGTGGGCGCAGTAGGCTGGTGGTACATCTGGAGTCACTGGCCGGAAATGTTGCGGCTGATCAGTGAAGCGCCCGTCACCGCGCTGATTCACGGCATGGAGATGATCGCGGTCTGCTGTTCGCTGGTGATGCTGGGGCTGATCCCGATGGTGGGATATGACGTCTTCTGGCAGCTCTACAGCCACTTCAAAAAGCTGAAGATGTCGATGCAGGAGATCCGTGACGAGCATAAGCAGCAGGAAGGTGACCCGCACGTTAAAGGGCGCATCCGGCAGCAGATGCGCGCCGCCGCGCGCCGCCGAATGATGGCCGATGTGCCAAAAGCCGATGTCATCGTCACGAACCCGACGCACTACTCAGTGGCATTGCAGTACAACGAGAAGAAGATGAGCGCGCCGAAAGTGGTTGCGAAAGGCGCGGGCGAGATCGCCCTGAGAATTCGTGAACTGGCTGCTGAACACCGCATCCCGGTTCTGGAAGCACCGCCGCTGGCGCGTGCGTTATACCGACATACCGAAATTGGTCAGCACATCCCCGGCGCGCTCTATGCTGCCGTGGCAGAAGTACTGGCGTGGGTCTGGCAGTCGCGTCGCTGGAAGCGCGAAGGCGGCCTGATCCCAACCAAACCAAAAAACCTGCCGGTTCCGGCAGAGATGGACTTTGCAGGAGAGAGCAAAAACGATGGCTAATAACCTGGCCGCAAAACTACGTTTACCGGGCAACTTTAAAGATATGCAGTGGCAGGTGCTGGCCGGGCCGGTGCTGATCCTGATGATCCTGTCGATGATGGTTCTGCCATTACCGCCGTTCATTCTTGATCTGCTGTTCACCTTTAACATTGCGCTGTCGATCATGATCCTGCTGGTGTCGATGTTCACCCAGCGGACTTTGGAGTTTGCGGCGTTCCCGACTGTTCTGCTGTTCTCTACGTTACTGCGTCTGGCACTGAACGTGGCCTCAACCCGTATCATCCTGATGGAGGGGCACACCGGTGCCGCTGCGGCAGGACAGGTCGTTGAAGCCTTCGGTCACTTCCTGGTGGGCGGTAACTTCGCCATCGGTATCGTGGTGTTTATCATCCTGGTCATCATCAACTTCATGGTTATCACCAAGGGTGCCGGTCGTATCGCCGAAGTGGGCGCGCGCTTTGTACTGGACGGGATGCCTGGTAAGCAGATGGCGATCGATGCCGACCTCAACGCCGGGCTGATCGGTGAAGATGAAGCTAAACGCCGCCGTGCTGAAGTGACCCAGGAAGCGGACTTCTACGGTTCGATGGACGGTGCGAGTAAGTTCGTTCGTGGTGATGCCGTCGCCGGTATCATGATCATGGTGATCAACGTCATCGGCGGCCTGCTGGTGGGCGTAGTGCAGCACGGTATGGATGTGGGGCACGCCGCAGAGACCTATACGCTGCTGACCATCGGTGATGGCCTGGTTGCGCAGATCCCGGCGCTGGTTATCTCTACCGCAGCCGGTGTTATCGTGACGCGCGTCGCCACCGATCAGGATGTCGGCGAGCAGATGGTCACCCAGCTGTTTAAGGATCCTCGCGTGCTGATGCTCAGCGCCGGGGTGATTGGCTTGCTGGGTCTGGTGCCAGGCATGCCTAACTTCGTCTTCCTGCTGTTCACCGCCGCCTTGCTGGGTCTGGCCTGGTGGCTGCGCGGACGCGAAACGCAGCCGAAGAAGAAAGTGGACGTTGCTGGCAGCATCAGCAACAAAGCGGCAGCGGACACGCCCGCCGCCACTGAAGCATCCTGGACCGATGTACAGCTGGAAGATACGCTGGGCATGGAAGTGGGCTATCGCCTGATTCCGATGGTCGATCATCAGCAAAATGGCGAGCTGCTGGGCCGTATCCGCAGTATCCGTAAGAAAGTTGCGCAGGATGTCGGTTTCCTGCCGCCGGTGGTGCATATCCGTGACAACATGGAGTTGCCACCTGCGCGCTATCGCATTCTGATGAAAGGGGTGGAGATTGGCAGTGGGGATGCCTATCCGGGCCGCTGGATGGCGATTAACCCAGGCACGGCTGCCGGCAGTCTGCCGGGAGAAGCAACTGTCGATCCGGCCTTTGGCCTGGCGGCGGTCTGGATCGACAGCGCGCTGAAAGAGCAGGCGCAGATCCAGGGCTTTACCGTAGTAGAAGCCAGTACCGTGGTGGCAACACACCTCAACCATCTGATCGGCCAGTTCGCCAGTGAGCTGTTTGGCCGTCAGGAAGCGCAGCAGCTGCTGGATCGCGTGGCGCAGGAGATGCCGAAGCTGACCGAAGATCTGGTGCCGGGGGTGATCTCACTGACCACGCTGCATAAGGTACTGCAGAACCTGTTGGTTGAGCGGGTCTCGATTCGCGATATGCGCACTATTATCGAAACACTGGCGGAACATGCGCCGGTACAGAGCGATCCGCAGGAACTGACCAGCGTAGTCCGTGTGGCGCTGGGTCGCGCAATTACTCAGCAGTGGTTCCCGGGCAATGATGAAGTGCAGGTTATCGGGCTGGATTCCACGCTTGAGCGTCTGCTGTTACAGGCGTTGCAGGGCGGTGGCGGCCTGGAGCCGGGGCTGGCCGATCGGCTGTTGAGTCAGGCACAGGCGGCATTGCAGCGTCAGGAGATGCTGGGTGCGCCACCGGTGCTGCTGGTCAATCATCCGCTGCGTGCGCTGCTGGCACGGTTCCTGCGCCGCAATCTGCCGCAGCTGGTGGTGCTCTCGAATCTGGAACTGAGCGACAACCGCCAGATCCGTATGACTGCCACCATCGGAGGCAAATAATGCGCGGGCTGCTGTTGGTGCTCTTCATGCTGCCGATGCTGGTTCAGGCGGCCGGGGGGGCCTGGAGCGCCACGGCCAACGGACCGCTGCTGGCGAATCGCGGCAGCTGGCAACGGACGCAGCCGCTGACGCCACCCGCCGATGTTGGCGGGGAGGTCAGCATCATTAACTGGCGTTATGAGCTGAGCAGACCTGCGCCGTCGGGCCTGGAAGTGCGGCTGTGCGGCGAACAGCGCTGCACCACGCTTGAGGGTGCCAGCGGCACCACGCGCGGGCTGGCACATCTTAACGCTGGAGAAACCCTGCATATGGTGTTTGGTTTTGCCGGCAGCGGGACGCTGCCACCGGGATTACGGGTAGTGAGCAGCGAAGTCATGGTCAATTACGAGTAAGAGTCTCGTTGCTGAATTGACTGGCGCACCGCTGCACGGTGCGCAAGTGCGCAATGTGTCTTCAGGCGTTAACTCCCTTCATTCCCTCCTCAGAATAGCGACCGCCTTTGACCTCAATCTGCTGATGTATCGTATTCAGTAACCGCACGTCGTCCTCTTCCAGCCTGATATCCGCGGCGTGCGCATTCTCAGTGAGATAAGCAATCTGTTTGGTGCCCGGTATCGGCACAATTTTTTCATACTGTGCCAGCAACCACGCCAGCGCAATCTGTCCGGTGGTGGCGTGATATTTCTCAGCAAGTGGCGTCACCGCGTTAAGAAGCTGGAGATTGTGATCGATATTTTCCTGCCGGAAACGGTCATTATTTTTGCGAAAATCACCCTCGGCAAAATCGCTGTTTTTACGGTATTTACCCGTCAGGAATCCTCTGCCCAGCGGCGAATAGGGCACCAGTCCGATACCGAGTTTTTTCACCATAGGGAGAATCTCTTCTTCGATGTCACGCGTCCAGAGTGAATACTCCGTCTGCAGCGCGGCCAGCGGATGGATCGCCTGCGCCCGATTCAGTGTTGAAGCCGATGCTTCACACAGCCCAATCCGTGCGATCTTTCCCTCCTGCACCAGACGGCTGAGACACTGCATGCTCTCCTCAATCGGTGTCGCCGGACTGATGCGATGCAGATAAAAGAGATCGATACGCTCAACGCCCAGCCGTTTCAGAGAGGCATGGCAGCTGCGGGTTAGGTAGTCGGGCTGATTATTGATAGTGCGGGCATAAGCCTCCTCCGCCGGACGCTCAATGCCACACTTGGTGGCGACGGTGAATTTCAGCCGTTCGGCTTTGCTCAATCCGGCAAGAAACTGGCCTATCAACTGCTCGTTGTGGCCGCGCCCGTAAAGGTCTGCAGTATCGATAAAGGTGATATCCAGATCACGCAGCCGGCTGAGCAGCTGGAGGGAATGGCGGTCATCGGGCTGACCATAAAATTCGCTGAGCCCCATCGCACCATAACCGATGGCGCTGACCTCCAGACCCTGAGTTAACGATCGCTTTTTCATCTGTCTCTCCTCGTAAGTGAGAGATGATTGTTTCACCCGGCGTGAAAGCAATGAATTGCTCTTTCGGTCATGCAAAAAAGGTATCAGCGAGCTTCAGGTACTATTGGTGCGGATAGTACAGCGACTTAGACGCGCGGATGGGCGGGGGCTTCGGGTTCATCAGGCTGCGAGAGTGCGATCAGCGCATTAACAACTGCCGCATTGGTTTCATCGGCGCGAATAGCCGCATAAACGTCAATTGCCAGCTGTTTAGCTGCATCGTCAGCCAGTGGCCGGTAACAGAGGCCTGCCTGATGAAAGGTACATTTTGACTGCGGCATCAGGGCGAACCCTTTGCCTCTGGCGATGTGCGCCAGCATCAGCAGGGAGTCTTCTGGCTCTCTGACCCGTTTCAGCGTGACGCTGAGTGTGGAGAAGTAGCGCTCGCATTTATCATAAAACTGCGGATTGGCACTGCGCGGAAACCAGCACAGCGGGAGGTCAGCCAGCGCCTCCAGCGCAACGTTTTCAGAGAGGCTGGCGGGGTGTGCTGACGGCATCGCAATCCGCAGTGGCTCACGGTATACCCAGGCATACCGGACGGTATCTTCCGCCTCCGGACCTTTTTCCCCGGTAAGGATCAAATCCAGGCTATTTTTCGCCAGGCTCTGCAGCAGCTGAGCCGAAGTGAGGCTGGGCATCTCCATCTCATCGCTGGCATGAAAAGCGGCGAGCAGCCGGTTAAGTGGGGAAATCAGTTCAAAGTTCAGCGTGCGGGTCAGCCCGATGCGTAGTCGTGCCGCGGCGGGCTGCGCATCCTGCTTCAGGGCACTCAGCGCAGTCAGGATCGCTTCCGCTTTCGTGACCAGCGCGTGGCCAGAATCTGTCAGGGTGACCTTATGCGTCGTGCGCCCGAAAAGCGGCTGGCCCAGCAGATCTTCCAGACTTTGAATCTGACGGGTGAGCGGAGGCTGCGTCATGCTAAGGCGTTCTGCAGCCCGGCGAAAATTAAGCTCGTGCGCGACCGCCAGAAAGCACTGTAACTGTTTAATTGTGGGAAGGTGGCTGCTGATGAGATGCGCGGCTAAAGACATGGCACCATCCTGCTGCTGAAAGAGTGGAGGGAGAACAGGGGAAACGTGAGGAGTCAGCAACGGAGAGGGAATTCCCTCTCCGTTGTAGCGATTACATGCGCTCGACGGTGTCGATACCGAGCGTATCCAGACCCTGCTTCAGTGTCTTCGCGGTCAGCGCGGCCAGCTGCAGTCGGCTCAGACGAGTCGCGTCTGATTCTGCGCTGAGAATCGGACAGTGCTCGTAGAATCCGGAGAACAGACCGGCCAGATCGTAGAGATAAGCACACATCACGTGTGGCGTACCGTCGCGAGCCACCTGCGTGATAACCTCTTCGAACTGCAGCAGGCGGGTTGCCAGCTGTGCTTCGCGCTCTTCGCTAATCACGATCTCTGCATCCAGCGAATCGGCATCAATGCCTGCCTTGCGGAATACAGAGAGCACGCGGGTGTAGGCGTACTGCATGTAAGGCGCCGTGTTGCCTTCAAACGCCAGCATGTTGTCCCAGTCGAAGATGTAGTCGGTGGTGCGACTTTTTGACAGGTCAGCGTATTTCACCGCGCTGATGCCCATCACTTCCGCCAGCGCTTTGACTTCCGCTTCGCTCATCTCCGGATTCTTCTCACGCACCAGCGTGTAGGCACGCTGCCAGGCTTCATCCAGCAGATCGGAGAGCTTGATGGTGCCGCCGCTGCGGGTTTTGAACGGACGGCCATCTTTGCCCAGCATCATGCCGAACGCATGGTGCTCCAGCGGCACAGATTCCGGCACATAACCCGCTTTACGCACGATGGTCCAGGCCTGAACCAGATGCTGATGCTGACGGGAGTCGATGTAGTAGAGCACCCGATCGGCTTTCAGCGTTTCGTAACGGTATTTCGCACAGGCGATATCAGTCGTGGTGTAGAGGTAGCCGCCATCCTTTTTCTGGATGATGACGCCCATCGGCTCCCCTTCTTTGTTCTGGAATTCATCCAGGAACACGACGGTCGCACCTTCGCTCTCAACCGCTAAGCCTTTCTGCTTCAGATCGGAGACGATGCCAGGCAGCATATCGTTATAGAGGCTTTCACCCATGACGTCGTTGCGCGTCAGCGTCACGTTCATACGGTCATAGATTTTCTGGTTCTGACTCATAGTGATGTCGACCAGCTTCTTCCACATCTGGCGGCAGTATTCATCGCCGCTCTGGAGCTTCACGACATAGCTGCGCGCGCGCTCGGCAAACTCAGGATCTTCATCGTAGGTGCGCTTGGCTTCACGGTAAAAGCCTTCAAGATCGGCCAGCGCCATCTCAGCGTGGTGTTCATTCTGCTGTTTTTCCAGGAACGCAATCAGCATTCCGAACTGCGTACCCCAGTCGCCAACGTGGTTCGCACGGATCACCTTGTGTCCGAGAAACTCCAGCGTGCGCACCGCCGCATCACCAATGATGGTGGAGCGGATGTGGCCCACGTGCATCTCTTTCGCAACGTTGGGCGCAGAGTAGTCGACCACAATGGTCTGGGGTTCGGCCAGTTGCACGCCCAGGCGCGGCAGACTCAGCGCTTCGCGGGCATGCTTTGCCAGCCAGTTGTGGTCGAGGAAGATATTGATGAAGCCCGGTCCGGCAATTTCAACTTTGCTGGCGATACCGGTCAGGTCGAGGTGCTGGATTACCGCTTCCGCTAATTGTCGCGGTGCCTGTCCCAGCTTTTTCGCCACGGCCATAATGCCGTTGGCCTGATAGTCTCCAAACTGAACCCGGGCAGACTGGCGAACCTGCGGTTCGCAATCGGCGGGTGCGCCGGCTAAAACCATTGCCTGACTGACTTTTGCGGAAAGAAGTGCCTGAATATTCACCGAGTTACCTTCATGTGCTGAACAACGCCCGGATGAAAAGCCGGGCTGTCATCATCTTGCCTGAGCGCATCGCGTAACGAATTGGCCGAAACGGATAAGACAGACAAAACGGAAAAAAATGAGGGGAAAAGTATACGTGAAATGTGGATGGGCGTCAGCAGTTGGATGAAGCGGGGAAACAGAGCTGAAGAAGATGTTTCCCGGAGGCGTTAACGACGTCGCAGATGACGGCGTGGGTTCTTTACGCTTTTATCTTCGCGCACCTTCCAATGGCGGGAAATTGCAAACCCCATCAGTGCGATCAGGACAGCGACAACGATGAGCATAGACATAGAGCCATTCCTTTTGGTTGTGTTAGATCAAATTTATAGGAAGGCGGGGGAGGCTGCAATTGTTTGCCGTTCAAATAAGAGTTATCTTATTGTATTAAAGAAGATCATTTAAATCATATAGTTAAGGTGCTTTCATCAAGGAACTCATGGCCCTAAACAGGAGATAAATCCGAAATGAAAGATGTTATTATACGGTTTTGCGTTAAATTCCGGGCCAAATAAGATGAATCTTACCATTTTGTGACGCGGAGCACGCGGTGCACAATGAACCAGACTGATTATAAAGACTAAACAAATAGAGAGGAATCCCGGTGGCTGAGCAATCTTTTCCGGCAGAATTGGATGATTTAAAGACAGATTTAGGACGTTTTGAAGAATCGTTGCAAAGTTTTGCGCAGAGACTGGGTTTGCGCCTTAACGATCTGGAAGTTGACCATATTTCGCTGCGTTGTCATCAGGACACGACGGCGATGCGCTGGCAGCAAGGCCTGCAGCAAATTGGTACTGAATTTTCAGCAGCGATGATCAACGGAAGACAGATATGCCTGTTTAAACTACATGATCCGCTGTTCGTGGCGGGCAGGCAGGTTGATGTGGTTGAACTGCCGTGGCCGGGTGAAAAGCGTTATCGCCATGAAGGCTGGGAGCATATTGAAGTGGTGTTGCGCGGCGATCATCAGACGCTGGGCATGCGCGCGATGGCATTGCTTTCCGATGACGCGCTGACGCAGCCGGGTATTTCATTTAAAACCAGCTCACCGCAGGGCGAGAATGAGCGTTTGCCCAATCCGACCCTGGCGGTAACGGATGGGCAGACGACAATCAAGTTTCACCCATGGCGACTGGAAGAGATTGTCGCCAGCGAGCAGAACTAGATACGGGCGGCTACTGCGCGCTTCAGGCGCGCAACGGCCTCATCCAGCAGCGCGCGGGTACAG
Source organism: Pantoea sp. 22096 (assembly GCF_052045955.1). Lineage (NCBI taxonomy): Bacteria > Pseudomonadati > Pseudomonadota > Gammaproteobacteria > Enterobacterales > Erwiniaceae > Pantoea > Pantoea sp. 22096. The sequence continues at coordinate 740,850 of NZ_JBQEPW010000001.1, forward strand.
CCAAAATTGAGCCGGACAAACTGGTCATTGCCAAACTCGCGACCGGCGGTTAAGCCGAGTCCGTGCTTCTCAAAATAGAGGGCAGGACTGGCCACACCCAGCGCACTGGCGTCGATCCAGGCCAGGTAGGTCGCTTCCGGCGCGGCGACGGACAGACCGGTCATTTTATTAACCTGTGAGACCAGCCAGTCACGATTACTTCGCAGGTAGGTATTCTGCGCCTGCAGCCAGGGTTCACCTTCGCGCCATGCCGCTGCCGCGGCGGTGAGCGCCAGAATATCCACATCCGGCACAATACCGCGTCGCATTCGGTTAAAGCGCGCACGCAGTTCAGCATCAGGGATAATGGCAATGGACGCACCCAGACCAGCAATATTAAAGCTCTTGGAGGGTGACATCAGTGTCACACTGCGCTGAGCGGCATCTCCACTCAGCGACGCAAACGGAATGTGTTTAGCGCCCGGTTCCAGCAGCAGATCGCTGTGGATCTCGTCTGAACAGACGATAAGATCGTGCTTCTGCGCAAATTCCAGCTGCGCCTGCAGTTCGTCGCGCCGATAAACGGTGCCGCCCGGGTTCTGCGGATTACACAGCATTAACAGCCGCTCTTTGCCGGTGAGCTGATCTTCAGCCGCATCCATATCCAGCACCCAGCGTCCCTGTTTCAGCGTCAGCGGCAGATTGAGCTGACCCCGTTCTGCCAGTTTTGCCGAACCGCGAAACGGTGGATAGATTGGCGTAGGGGCAATCGTCAGCTCGTCCGGCGCGGTAAACGCACGCACGGCGAGATTAAGCCCGCTCACGACACCCGGCAACACCACAATCCACTCCGGATTAACGTGCCACTGATAGCGTGAGGCGAGCCACGCTATCGCACTGTCAATAAACGCCACCGGCGTATCACCATAACCAAAAATCCCATGCACGGCGCGGGTCTTAATGGCCTCGATGACGCAGTCAGGGGATCGGAAATCCGTATCTGCCACCCACAACGGCAGAATGTCCTGGTCCGCATATTTGTTCCATTTAAGGCTATCGCTGTGACGACGGTCTATCCGTTGGTCGAAATTGAATGCCATAGTTAACTTTCCCGGTAAACTCATTCCAGCAGCCAGACTAACTGATGAATCTGCCTTGAACCAGAGTCATGTAAAGGAGAAGAGAATGACCACACTGGAAATTTGCTGCTATGGCGTGGATTGCGCTGTGACCGCACAACAGGCGGGCGCTGATCGGGTTGAACTTTGTGCCGCACCGCGCGAAGGCGGCCTGACCCCGTCTGCGGGGATGCTGAATGCCGCCCGGCGCGAGGTTTCGATTCCGGTTCATCCTATTGTCCGGCCACGGGGTGGCGATTTTTGTTACACCGCACGTGAATTCGAGGCGATGAAATCGGATGTGGCGTTAATTCGTGAACTCGGTTTTCCCGGTCTGGTGATTGGGATGCTGGATGAAGACGCCCATATTCATCAGGGGCAGATGCGACAGATTATGGCGCTGTGTGACGGTCTGGCGGTGACCTTCCATCGCGCCTTCGATCTCTGTCACAGCCCTAAGCGCGCACTGGAAGCGTTAACGGATTTGGGTGTAGCGCGCATTCTGACATCCGGTCAGCAGCAGAGCGCTGAAAACGGAATTGCATTACTTCGGGAACTAAATGAGACCAGTACCGGTCCTATCATTATGGCAGGTGCGGGCGTGCGTCTCAGCAACCTGCAAAAGTTTCTCGACATGGGGATTGATGAAGTCCATAGCTCGGCCAGTCGCCTGACGGCGTCACCGATGCGCTACCGCAAAGCGGGTGTTTCCATGTGTTCTGAAGCCGAAACCGATGAGTTCAGCCGCTACTGCGTAGACGGCGATGTGGTTGAGGCGATGAAAAGCGTGATGCAGATGAGCACCGTTCGGGTTGCCTGAACCACAACAGATTTTGCCGCGCAGCACGCCGATCATTGACGTGGTGTTTGCAAGTACCAAACCCCAGTACAGCTTGCTGGGGTTCTTTTTGTGTAAAACACGTTTGTGTAAAACACGCTCCGTTTGCCGTGACAGCGTTTCGTCCGGTTCAGTTAAAATGCCTGCCTTTTACTAACTAATTAATGTCATCCAGGAATTTAAGGCCTGACGGCATCCTTAACATGCGCTTTATCCGTTACGCTGGCGCCTTGTCGCATTTTCGATGTTTAAAAGGCGATGCTGGCTTAAATCATCGCCGCTGTTCATCTCCACAGCGTTTACACTGAAAGCAACGTCGCCTGGAATTTACCCTATGAAACGCAATCAGATTCTTACTTTAAGCCTGATACTGACCGCTAGTACTGGAAGCGCTGCGGCCAGCGTATGTGGGCCAGACAACACCGCCGTTTCCAGCAGTAATACCCTGATTTTGCTTGGCGGAAATGCGAAAGGCGCGGTGAAGCAGGTGATTGCAGGTGAATTTGGTAAAGATGTGAATTCGCAAAAGCGGGTGCTGGGACAGTTTGACGCCTGCGGCAATCTGACGGTGGCTGACGTCAGCTACGACAAAAGTGAACGCAACGTGATCCTCAGCATGGAGCAACACATCGCCCGGGTACAGGACGGCTGGGTGGCGGAATATGCGTATCTGGTAAAAGTGCTGAAAGAGGGCAGGGAAGTCGTGGTTGATAACCGGCAGGGAACGATTAACTGGCAGAAAGGCCAGCGTGGCACTATCACCAGCGCTTCCGACAGATTTACCAGCATGGGTAAAAGCGGCTTTACCGACACCACCTATCGGTATGATCGCCAGCTACGACTGGAGAAGAGTGTGGCACGTGGCAGCGATCCGCTGACCAACGGCGAGTTCCACTACCACTGGAACCCAAAAGGTCTGGTGACGCGCACCACCTCTGCCCGGGGGACCGACGAATACACCTACGATCACCAGTGGCGTGAAGTGCGGCTCAACGGCACTGCGACCACACCGCTTAGCACTATCCGGTCGGTCGATGAGTGTCAGTCCTGGGATGAGGTTGGCAACTGTACACTGAGCTATCTGCATGAAACCGAAATCTTTACGCGTGGCACCATTGAGCGCCATCTCAGTTCCGCCTACAAATATGAGTACTGGGACCAGCCTGCGGCAGAAGAGTAACAGGCGATCGGATGATCGCCTGTTGGCGGCTTATTTCACCATCTGACTAAAGGCATCCAGCGCCAGCAGGGCGTTGGCGATATCTTCCGGTGACAGATGAGGGTTGAGGTTTTTCAGCGTATCGCCCTCACTGTTCGCCAGTGCCCCCACTTTCACCAGATTTTCCCAGCTTTCATTTTCCAGATGCATTTCACGCAACGTGGTCGGCATGTTGATGCTGCGATAGAAACGAATATAGCGCGCAATTTCCTCATCCGACCGCTGCTCAAGCACCATCTGCGTCAGTGTGCCGTAGGCGACTTTCTCGCCGTGGGTGAGATGATGGATATCGCCATCGATGGCGGTAAAACCATTGTGAATAGCGTGGGCGGCTGCCAGCCCGCCGTTTTCAAAGCCCAGCCCTGAAAGCAGCGTGTTCGCCTCAACCACCGCTTCCACTGCGGGCGTGACCCGTTTTTCGGTAACGGCGATGTATGCGCTGTATCCCCACTTAAGCAGTGTTTCTTCGCAGGCGCGGGCAATCGCCAGTCCGGCAAGGGTCGGATCGCCGCTGACCATCGATTTCGCATGGGAGCGCGCCACTGCCTGCGCTTCAACCCAGGTGGCCAGACCATCGGCAATGCCGGAGGCAAAGAGCCGCGCAGGTGCACTGGCGCAGACTGCCGTATCGACCAGCACCAAATCGGGATTTTTGCTGTAGAAGCGATAGCTCTCAAATACGCCGCTGTCAGAGTAGATGACTGATAGCGCACTACAGGGGGCATCGGTGGAGGCAATGGTCGGCACGATGGCCACCGGCTGTTTAAGTTCGTCCGCCACCGCCTTAACCGTGTCCAGCGTTTTGCCGCCGCCCAGCCCGACAACCACGTTACAGCCCTGGCTCTTCGCCAGCGCACTGAGACGGGTGATCTCATTACTGGAGGCCTCGCCGTTAAACTGCTGCCAGCTGAATTTCACCCCGGCGGACTGCAATGTCTGTTGTGTGCGTTCGCCAATCAGCTTCCAGACAACGTCATCCGCCACCAGAAAGGCCTGATCGCCCAGTTCAGTCAGGTACGTTCCCAGCTCATCAAGCACACCTGCGCCCTGCACATATTTACGGGGTGATGAAAAAATAAATTTACTCATAATCACATCTCCTTAAGATGAATGGTTCGACCCGATCCAGCCTGGCACAATCCACTCAGAGTGGCAGTCGATTCCGCGCATGACTGCTCCATGGGCTGTTAAGCTGCCTGAACACCCCTTGCCGGGAGAAATAACGGAGAATCGTCATGAGCGCCACGCTCTTTTCATTTCTGTTTGCGATAACTATTCTGACACTCACACCTGGATTTGATACCGCGCTGGTGCTGCGAACCGCCATTGCGCAGGGCTGGCAACGCGCCTGGGCGACAGCCCTTGGCGTAACGCTGGGTTGTCTGCTTTGGGGGATCGCAGTTGGGCTGGGGCTGGGCGCGCTGCTGATGGCCTCTGAAATCGCCTATAACCTGCTAAAGTGGATCGGTGCAGGCTGGCTGCTCTGTCTGGGCATAAAGCTGCTGCTTAAGCCGCGTCAGCAATCCGTGGGGACAGCTGAACAGCCTGCACATCAGCAGGGCTATCTGGCCTGCTTCAGTCGGGGATTAATGGGAAATCTGCTGAATCCGAAAATTGGCGTGTTTTACGTCACTTTTCTGCCACAGTTCATTCCGGCGGGGGCGTCCGTGACGCTCTGGTGCACACTGATGGCACTGGCGCACATGCTACTGGGGCTGTTCTGGAATGCGATACTGATTGGCGGCAGCCACTATTTCGCCAGCCATCTGCGAAAACCGACGGTGCTGAAGGGGATGGATCGTCTGACCGGCTGTGTATTTATTGGATTTGCGGCGAAACTGGCGTTGTCTCGCCGCTAGGGTATTAAGGTTTGGTGGCGACCAGAACGGCACGCAGAGGCGCCGGATAGCCTTCAACCGTTTTGCTGGGATCATCGGGGTCGAGGAATTCAGCCAGCGACTCGCTGGTCATCCAGTCGGTACGGCGCTGCTCTTCGGTGGTGGTCAGAGCAAAATCGACAATCCGCACATCGACAAAGCCGCTTTTCTCCAGCCAGCTTTTCAGCGCTTTCGCTGAAGGGATAAAGAACACATTGCGCATCTGTGCATAGCGTTCACCGGGCACCAGCACCTGATTCACATCGCCTTCAATCACCAGCGTTTCCAGCACCAGCTCGCCTCCGCTCACCAGCTGATTTTTTAGTTGTAGCAAGTGATCCAGCGGCGAACGACGGTGATAGAGAACACCCATCGAAAATACAGTATCAAACGCCTGTAACGCTGGGAGTTGCTCAATGCCCAGCGGCAGCATATGCGCACGGCGATCGTCATTCAGCAGCTTACGCACTGCTTCGAACTGCACCAGGAACAGCTGCATCGGATCGATGCCGACCACCAGGTGTGCGCCTGCGCCAATCATCCGCCACATGTGGTAACCGCTGCCACAGCCGACATCCAGTACTGTGCGGCCCGCAAGCGGGGAAATGTGCGGTATCACGCGTTCCCACTTCCAGTCAGATCGCCATTCTGTGTTGATGTGGGAGCCATAGAGGAAATAAGGCCCTTTGCGCCACGGCATCAGGTTACGCAGTAATTTCTCAATCCCCTGACGATGGCGGTCGCTGATGTCATCGCGGTCGGCGGTGACGCTGTGCAGCAGGTCCAGTTTTTGCGGTTCCAGCAGCGGCAGATACTCCAGCGACTTGTACCAGTCACGAAAGTGCCCGTGCAGGTTTTCACGCTGCCACTCACTGATTTGCGCCGGTAAGACTTCCAGCCACTTCGCCAGCGGGCCCACTGCAATTTGCTGATAAAAACGGCCAAAGTCGATCATTTCAACGCCACCAGAGATCCAAAATTAAAGCACTGGAACCAGAGTTCGGCGTGCGAGAACCCGGCCTGTTTCAGGCGGGCTTTATGCGCTTCAACGCTGTCAGTCAGCATCACATTTTCCAGCATGCTGCGTTTCTGGCTGATTTCCAGTTCGCTGTAGCCGTTGGCGCGCTTGAAGTCGTGATGCATGTTAAACAGCAGCTCACCGACCTCGGCATCTTCAAAGCTGAACTTCTCCGACAGCACCAGCGCGCCGCCCGGTTTGAGTCCCTGCCAGATCTTTTCCAGCAGCGCCAGACGTGCAGGCGGCTCAAGAAACTGCAGCGTGAAGTTGAGTACCACCAGCGAGGCGTTTTCAATCTCAATGTCGCGGATATCCGCTTCCAGCACCGTGACCGGTGTGTCCGCGCGAAACGCATCAAGATGGCGACGACAGCGCTTCACCATCGCCGGGGAATTATCCACCGCGATGATCTGGCAACCCGGCACATGAATATTGCGACGCACCGAAAGGGTGGCCGCACCCAGCGAGCAGCCCAGGTCATAGACCCTGCTGTCCGGAGTCACAAAACGTTCTGCCAGCATGCCAATCATCGAAATGATGTTGGAATAGCCGGGCACCGAGCGCTGAATCATGTCAGGAAAGACTTCAGCTACACGCTCGTCAAAAGTCCAGTCGCCCAGTTTTGCAATGGGCGCTGAGAAGAGTTGATCGCGGTCAGACATATCGAAAATCCGAAGAGACGACGGAAAGGGCGCTATTCTCGCAGAAAGTGGGGCGGGCTGCACCCCTTAACCCAGGCTGGCTTAATGGAACGTCAGGACCAGTTCCCACGGCATATAAATCAGGTTGAAAATCACCATGCCACACAGTGAAAACAGCGTCAGGAGCATGCCATATTTACGGCCCGCCATGGCGCTGCTGCGCAATCCCCATGCGTGCAGCAGGCGGCTGATAAAGAACAGCAGGCCGGTGAGATGCACCATCCAGATATCGGCGCCGTTCATCTCCATCATCACCAGCAGAAACAGCGCCAGTGGAATGGTTTCGATGGCATTGCCATGAATGCGGATCGCCATTTTCAGGTCGTGATAGCCGCCATCGCCATACGCCACCCGGTAGAACCGACGGTAACGCACCACGTCCAGCGTGAATTTCATTATCAGCAATGCCCCTATCACCACATATAACGCGCTAACCATAGCCACTCCCGCGACTGTCCATAATGATTCGATTCTAACGGGCGCACAGCCCGCTGTCCTGTAACGCAATCAAAACAGTGACGTCTGTTGCGGCCAGTCGGGTCCGTTACCGATAGCCGGATCGATCTCCTGCAACTGCGGCCAGAGTGCCTGCACCAGCGGAAAGACCTGACCCATATCGGGCGTGTGCAGAAACAGCATGGCGTCGCCCTGTCGCTGCCACTCAGCCAGCTTAGTACGCCAGATCTGGAACAGCGGCACGCTCTCGTCCACGCTGTCGCTGCCGATAAACCGCACCATCGGCTGCGAGCCAGTTCGCAGGGCATGCGGCGGCACTCTCGGCTTCTGCGAACGCGCGACCAGCGCCGCCGGGCTTTGCGAGGTGGAGGCGTGAACCGGACGGCTATCGAGGATTACACGATTGATGCCACGCGCCAGCAGGCCCCGATTCAATGACCGTTCCGCCTCGCCCTTGGCAAAGAAAGCCGGATGACGCACTTCAACGCCATAGTGAAAACGGCGCGGCAGACTATCCAGAAAACGCCACAGGTCATTGAGCTGTGCCGGGGAGAAGCTGGCGGGCAGCTGCAGCCAGTACTGACCGATACGATCGGCCAGCGGCTCCATCAGGCGCAGAAAATCGGTCAGCAGATCATCGCTATGCTGCAGCGCCGCCTGATGGCTGATGGTGTTGGGAAATTTAAAGCAGAAGCGAAATGCATCGTGGGTCATGTCGCGCCAGCGCATCACCGTTTCAGCATTCGGCAGCGCATAGAGGGTGGTATTTCCCTCTACGCAGTGGAAGTAGCGGGCATAGTCCGCCAGGCTTTCGATACCCCAGCGTTTCCAGTGTGAATGCTGCCACTGGGGCAGGCCAATACGAAGTGTCACGCGCGCTCCTGGCTGCAGGTTAAGTGATCTCATTATCCGCTATGGTCAGGCTGAGGGGCAAATGCACACAGGAAATCGGTGCTTTGGCGCTGATCTGCTTATCCTGTCTGGCTTTTTCCATTATAATGGCCGCCATTTTTGCGACAGCATCGCATCAGGTAACGCGGCCGGATGCTGTCAGCTGCAGCGGCGAAGTTAAAAGGATAGTGTTATGCGTACAGAATATTGCGGACAGCTCAATCTGTCTCATGTGGGTCAGCAAGTCACGCTTTGCGGCTGGGTAAACCGCCGTCGCGATCTGGGCAGTTTGATTTTTATCGACATGCGCGACCGTGAAGGCATCGTGCAGGTATTTTTTGATCCCGATCGTCAGGACGCATTTAAGCTGGCTTCTGAACTGCGTAACGAATTCTGCATCCAGATCACCGGTACTGTGCGCGCACGCGATGAGAAGAACAAAAACAGCGACATGGCGACCGGCGAAGTCGAAGTATTTGCCCAAGCGCTGACCATTATCAACCGCTCTGAGCCACTGCCGCTGGACTCCAATCAGACCAACAGCGAAGAAGCGCGCCTGAAATACCGCTACCTGGATCTGCGTCGCCCTGAGATGGTGACGCGTTTGAAAACCCGCGCAAAAATCACCAGCTTTGTCCGTCGCTTTATGGATGACGAAGGGTTCCTGGATATCGAAACCCCGATGCTGACCAAGGCGACGCCAGAAGGCGCGCGCGACTATCTGGTGCCAAGCCGGGTTCACAAAGGCAAATTCTATGCGCTGCCGCAGTCACCACAGCTGTTCAAACAGCTGCTGATGATGTCCGGCTTTGACCGCTACTATCAGATCGTAAAATGCTTCCGCGATGAAGATTTACGTGCCGATCGTCAGCCAGAGTTTACCCAGATCGACGTAGAAACCTCCTTTATGACTGCGCCACAGGTGCGCGAAATCATGGAGCGTTTAATCCGCAATCTGTGGCAGGACGTGCAGGGCATAGATCTCGGTGCGTTCCCGCAGATGACCTTTGCGGAAGCGATGCATCGCTACGGTTCCGATAAGCCGGATCTGCGTAACCCGATGGAGCTGGTGGACGTTGGCAACCTGCTGAAAAACGTGGAGTTCCAGGTCTTCTCTGGCCCGGCTAACGACGAAAAAGGCCGTGTTGCCGCGCTGCGTGTACCGACGGGTGCGCAGCTGAGCCGTAAGCAGATTGATGAATATGGCAAATTCGTGGAGATTTACGGCGCGAAAGGGCTGGCGTGGATGAAGGTTAACGTCCGTGCAGATGGCCTGGAAGGCGTGCAGAGTCCGGTTGCCAAGTTCCTGAATGCAGAGATCGTTGAAGGCATTCTGAGCCGTACCGGCGCGCAGGATGGCGACATTATCTTCTTTGGTGCTGACCGCGCCAAAGTGGTCGCTGACGCACTGGGTGCGCTTCGCCTGAAAGTGGGCCGCGAGCTGAACATCACCGATGAGAACGCCTGGGCACCGCTGTGGGTGATCGACTTCCCGATGTTCGAAGAGGACGAGGAAGGCGGTCTGGCCGCCATGCACCATCCGTTCACTGCACCAAAAGAGATGAGCGCAGAAGAACTGGCAGCCGATCCGACCCGTGCCGTGGCGAATGCTTATGACATGGTGATCAACGGTTATGAAGTTGGCGGCGGTTCAGTGCGTATCCACAACGGCAAAATGCAGCAGACGGTGTTCAGCATTCTGGGTATTGAAGAGCATGAGCAGCGCGAGAAGTTTGGCTTCCTGCTGGATGCGCTGAAGTTCGGTACACCACCGCATGCAGGCCTGGCTTTTGGTCTGGATCGCCTGACCATGCTGCTGACCGGCACCGACAACATTCGTGACGTTATCGCGTTCCCGAAAACCACGGCGGCAGCCTGCATGATGACCGAAGCGCCAAGCGAAGCGAACCCGGCTTCTCTGCTGGAGCTTGGCATCCAGGTGGTTAAAAAAGAAAAGCCTGAGAATAAATAATGGGCTATAAACACCCGGTTTCAGTGCTGGTCGTCATTTCGGCGCGCGATACTGGCCGGGTGCTGATGCTGCAGCGGCGTGACGATCCCACGTTCTGGCAGTCGGTGACCGGCAGCCTGGAAGCGGGAGAGTCACCGCTGACAACCGCGTGTCGTGAGGTGCATGAAGAGGTCGGCATTAACGTGCTGGCTGAGCAGCTGGAAATAGAGGATTGTCAGCGTCAGATTGATTTTGAAATCTTCCCCCATTTCCGCCATCGCTATGCGCCGGATGTTACCCATAATCACGAGCACTGGTTTCGCCTGCAATTGCCGGAAGAGCGTAATATCACGCTGACCGAGCATCTGGCGTTTTGCTGGCTGGCACCCGCTGACGCTGCAGCATTAACCCGATCATGGAGTAATCGCCAGGCAATTGAAGAATTTATCTGAATGCTCGCCATCGCCCGGTATTCCGGCGGCGGATAGATTAAATTTTATGAATCTGGTGAGTTTTAACAGGACTACACCAACCTATTGAACAGTCAGGCGTCATCCTCGCCACGAAATTGTTCACCGTCAGCGCGAATCCCCTGCGTACACAGATACGTGAGGATAACGCGTAACGCTCGCCTCTCAGGGCCGTCAGGTTGTCACTTACCTGGCTGAGCACCGACGGTAAATAAGCTCGCAGCCAGGAGAGTCTGCACCCTGTAAAAGATCGGAGAATATTTAACATGGCAGGACACAGTAAGTGGGCAAATACCAAACACCGTAAGGCGGCGCAGGATGCCAAGCGCGGCAAAATTTTTACCAAAATCATTCGTGAACTGGTGACGGCGGCCAAGCTGGGTGGTGGCGATCCGGGTTCCAACCCGCGTCTGCGTGCAGCGATGGATAAAGCGCTGGCCAACAACATGACCCGTGACACCATGGATCGCGCCATCGCGCGCGGGGTGGGCGGCGATGACAACGCCAACATGGAGACCATCATTTATGAAGGTTACGGTCCTGGCGGCTCAGCCATCATGATTGAATGCCTGAGTGATAACCGTAACCGTACCGTAGGCGAAGTGCGTCACGCCTTCACCAAAACAGGCGGCAACCTGGGCACCGACGGTTCCGTGGCGTACCTGTTCAACAAAAAAGGTGTGATCTCCTTCGCGCCAGGTCAGGATGAAGACGCGGTGATGGAAGCCGCACTGGAAGCGGGCGGCGAAGACATCGTCACCTATGACGACGGCGCGATTGATGTCTTTACCGCATGGGAAGAGATGGGCACCGTGCGTGATGCACTGGAAGCCGCTGGCCTGAAAGCGGATACCGCAGAAGTGGCAATGATCCCGACCACCAAAGCGGAAATGGATGCAGAAACCGCACCAAAACTGCTGCGTCTGATCGACATGCTGGAAGATTGCGATGATGTGCAGGAGGTTTATCACAACGGTGAGATCTCCGACGAGGTGGCGGAAACGCTGTAATGGCGGTTGTCACCCTGTTAACCGGAGAGGCGTAATGTCGATTATTCTGGGTATCGATCCCGGCTCACGCATCACCGGTTATGGTGTTATTCGTCAGACCGGCCGCCAGCTCACGTATCTGGGCAGCGGCTGTATCCGCACCAATACCACCGAATTGCCCGCCCGCCTGAAGCTGATTTATGCGGGCGTCTGTGAAATCATCACGCAGTTTTCACCCGATTTCTTCGCCATTGAACAGGTGTTTATGGCGAAGAATGCAGACTCCGCGCTGAAGCTCGGCCAGGCGCGCGGTGCCGCGATTGTTGCTGCGGTAAACCACGATCTGCCCGTGTTTGAGTATGCTGCCCGTCAGGTAAAACAGACTGTAGTTGGCATCGGTAGCGCCGAGAAAAGTCAGGTGCAGCATATGGTGCGAACCCTGCTGAAGCTGCCAGCAAACCCGCAGGCGGATGCTGCCGATGCGCTGGCGATAGCCATTACTCACTGTCATGTGGCGCAGAACGCCGCTCGCATGAGTGACAGCAAGCTGGTGCTGACGCGCGGACGGTTGCGCTCAGGTTAGGGCATGGCACAGAACAGACACTCAGGCTGGATATTCATCCAGCCTTTTTTATGTTATAAAATCCGCCACATTCGTTAGTTAAGGAAGCATTCAGGTGATAGGTCGTTTACGGGGCAACATTCTGGAAAAGCAGCCGCCACTGGTGCTGCTTGAGGCACACGGCGTCGGCTATGAAATTTACATGCCCATGACCTGTTTTTATGAGTTGCCTGAACTTCAGCACGAAGCGGTTATTTTTACCCACTTTGTCGTGCGTGAAGATGCTCAGCTGCTGTTTGGTTTTAACAGCAAGCAGGAGCGCGCGCTGTTTCGTGAGCTGATAAAAGTGAATGGCGTCGGACCCAAGCTGGCGCTGGCGATCCTCTCCGGCATGTCGGCGCAGCAATTTGTGACCGCTGTTGAGAAAGAAGAGATCGCGTCACTGGTGAAACTGCCTGGCGTAGGTAAAAAGACCGCTGAGCGTCTGGTAGTCGAGATGAAGGACCGCTTCAAAGGGATGCACGGCGACCTGTTTGGCGGCGATTCGGCCTTTACGCTCACCACGCCGAGCGCCGAGCCGGAAACCAACGATGCGGAATCTGAAGCGGTTGCAGCACTGGTATCACTGGGTTATAAACCGCAGGAAGCGAGCCGTATGATCAGTAAAGTCGGTCGACCGGATGCGGATTGTGAAACCCTGATCCGTGAAGCGCTCCGCGCCGCCATTTGAGGTAAGTCATGATAGAAGCCGACCGCCTGGTCTCCGCTGCCAGCATTAACGAAGAAGAGATAATCGACCGCGCCATTCGCCCGAAGATGCTGACCGAGTATGTCGGTCAGCCACAGGTGCGTGAGCAGATGGAGATTTTCATCAAAGCCGCCCAGCTGCGTGGCGATGCGCTGGATCATCTGCTGATCTTCGGTCCGCCAGGTCTGGGGAAAACCACGCTGGCGAACATTGTGGCCAACGAGATGGGCGTGAACCTGCGTACCACATCGGGTCCGGTGCTGGAGAAGGCGGGCGATCTGGCGGCGATGCTGACCAACCTTGAACCCCATGACGTGCTGTTTATCGATGAGATCCATCGCCTGTCACCGGTGGTGGAAGAAGTGCTCTATCCGGCAATGGAAGATTATCAGCTCGATATCATGATCGGTGAAGGCCCGGCGGCGCGTTCGATCAAGCTCGATCTGCCGCCGTTCACCCTGATTGGTGCCACCACGCGTGCAGGCTCGCTGACCTCGCCGCTGCGTGATCGTTTTGGCATTGTGCAGCGTCTGGAGTTTTATCAGGTTAAAGATCTGCAGCACATCGTAGGACGCAGTGCCGCCTGTCTGGGACTGGCGCTGAGTGACGAAGGGGCATTAGAGATTGCTCGTCGTGCACGCGGCACCCCGCGTATCGCTAATCGCCTGCTGCGCCGGGTACGTGACTTCGCTGAAGTTCGGGCGAATGGTGATATGAGCGGTGAGGTCTCCTGCAGTGCGCTGGATATGCTTAACGTCGACAGCGAAGGGTTCGATTATATGGACCGTAAACTGCTGCTGGCGATCATCGACAAGTTTATGGGTGGGCCGGTAGGGCTGGATAACCTGGCTGCGGCGATTGGTGAAGAGCGTGAAACCATCGAAGATGTGATTGAACCCTTCCTGATTCAGCAGGGCTTCATTCAGCGCACACCGCGTGGCCGTCTGGCCACGCAGCATGCTTATCGTCACTTCGGCATTACGCGCGAAGAGTAATTACACAGCCGGTTTGCGCACCATGCTGAAGATAAACAGGATGGCGGCACAGAGCACCACTGACGGCCCGGCAGGCGTGTCGTAAAACGCCGAGAAGGTCAGACCGCCAGTGACGGCGATCACGCCGATGACCACCGCGACGGCCGCCATGCCTTCCGGCGAGCGCACAAAACGGCGTGCGGTAGCAGCCGGAATAATCAGCAGTGAGGTGATGATCAGCGCACCCACAAACTTCATCGCCACGCCAATCGTCAGCGCCGTGACCAGCATAAGAATCAGCCGGGTACGCTGGATGTTGACGCCATCGACCTGCGCCAGTTCCGGGCTGATGGTCATGGACAGCAGCGACCGCCACTGCCACGCCATCACCAGCAGCACAATCACCACGCCGCCACCCATCATCCAGAGATCGTCTGGCGTCACCGCCAGCAGATCGCCAAACAGATACGCCATCAGATCGACGCGCACATTCTTCATCAGGCTGACGACGACCAGGCCCAGCGACAGCGCGCTGTGCGCCATAATGCCCAGCAGGGTATCGATAGCCAGATGCGGACGACGCTCCAGCCAGACCAGTCCCAGTGCCAGGCAGACCGTCACCAGAATCACCGCATAGTAGGGGTTCACGTTCAGCAGCAGGCCAAAGGCTACGCCGAGCAGAGACGCGTGCGCCAGGGTATCGCCAAAGTAGGACATCTTACGCCAGACGACGAACGAACCCAGCGGACCGGCAGCCAGCGCTAACATCACACCGCCTATCCAGCCCGGTAATAACAACTCAATCATGATGAACCCTGTCCTTTGCGTAAAACGATACGTCCCTGAAGGTCGTGACGATGATTATGATGATGACGGTAGATCGCCAGCTCCTGCGCGCCACGCGGGCCAAACATCGCGATAAATTCGGGATGCTGCGAGACGGCTTCCGGCGTGCCGGAACAGCAGATATGGTGGTTGAGGCACAACACTTCGTCGGTTTTTGCCATCACCAGATGCAGATCGTGGGAAACCATCAGCACACCGCAGTTCAGTTCCACACGTAACTGATTGATCAGGTCATACAGGGCAACCTGACCGTTCACGTCCACTCCCTGCGTCGGTTCATCCAGCACCAGCAACTGAGGCTGGTTCAGAAGGGCGCGCGCCAGCAACACACGCTGAGTTTCACCGCCGGACAGCTTCTGCAGCGGAGAGTTGAGCAGATGGCCCGCCTGCACTCGTTTCAGTGCCGGCATAATCTCCGCGTGTTTGCTGCCACGGGTCAGACGCATAAAGCGCTCAACCGTGACCGGCAGGGTAGGATCGATGTGGAGCTTCTGTGGCACGTAGCCGATACGCAGAGCAGGATCACGCTGAACCGAACCGGTTGTAGGGGCGAGCAGGCCAAGCACCACACGCACCAGCGTAGATTTTCCGGCACCGTTGGGACCCAGCAGGGTCAGGATGCGGCCAGGCTGCAACGCCAGGCTGACGCCTGATAACACATTGCGCTGGTTAAATTTTATGGAAACGTTATCGAGTGTGACAAGTGAGGTCATAGTATTTACAGGTTGCACAGAATTTCGAATGTTATAATATCACATTCCACCTCATGGTCACGATGGAATGACGCAATATGTTACATAATAAAAAGGGCACAATTTTCGCCCTGACTGCTTTATCTGTTTCAGCTTTGTTAACCCTTCCTGCCCAGGCGAATGTCGTGGCTTCACTCAAACCGGTAGGTTTTATCGCCGCAGCTATTGCTGATGGCGTTACACCGGTCGAGGTGCTGCTGCCAGACGGCGCGTCCGAACACGATTATGCCCTGCGGCCATCTGATGCAAAACGCTTAAAAAACGCGGACTTAGTTGTCTGGGTCGGGCCAGAAATGGAAGCCTTTATGGCAAAGTCTGCGGCTGAACTTCCGGCTCAAAAAAACCTCGCGATGGTGAACATCGACGGGGTAAAACCGTTATTGATTAGTGGTGGTGAAGATGAAGATGAACATGCAGCGGAAAAATCCGAAGATCAGGATGCTGAAGCCCATCATCACCATCACGGCGAGTTTAATATGCACCTGTGGTTGTCGCCAGAGATTGCGCGCAAAACCGCGGTTGCAATCCATGGAAAATTATTGGAACTTATGCCGCAAGATAAAGCCAAACTTGACGCCAACCTCCAGCAGTTTGAGGTAGCTTTGGCGGACACGGACAAACGCGTCAGCGCACAACTTGCTCCGGTCAGAAATAAAGGATATTTCGTTTTTCACGACGCTTACACGTACTTTGAAAAGCACTACGGTCTCTCGCCCGCCGGGCATTTTACCGTCAATCCTGAAATTCAACCGGGCGCTCAGCGTTTACACCAGATACGAACACAGTTGGTTGAGCAAAAGGCGGTCTGCGTCTTTGCTGAGCCACAATTCAGGCCAGCAGTCATCGATGCTGTCTCCCGCGGAACACAGGTGCGTAAAGGCACGCTTGATCCCCTGGGCACGGACATCAGCTTAGCCAAAGACAGCTATGTGAAATTCCTCTCACAACTGTCGAGCCAGTATGAAAGCTGCCTGAATGGAGCATGAGGAATAGGTAAAAGTGCAGCAGATAGCCCGCTCTGTCGCCCTCGCATTTAATAATTTGCCGCGCCCCCACCGCGTAATGCTGGGTTCTTTAACTGTAGTCACTCTGGCCGTCGCTGTCTGGCGGCCCTACGTTTATCATCCCACGGATGATGTGACGCCCATCGTTAAGAACATTGAACTGGATAAGAACACGCTTCGCACGCTGTTGCCGGAAGCCAGTGAGCCGATCGATCAAAGCACACCGGAACCGGACGAAGAGCTGCCTGCGGATGATGTCGACACCGACGCGCCCGAAACGGCAGGGGTGCATGACTACACCGTGTCATCTGGCGATACCCTGAGCAGTGCCCTTAATCAGTATGGCATCGACATCGGTGACATTAATGCGCTGGTGGTGAGCGATCGCGATCTGCGTAATCTGCAGGTCGGTCAGCAGCTTAGCTGGACGCTGGATGATGATGGCGGCCTGAAAACCCTGAGCTGGGAAATTTCCCGCCGTGAAACCCGCACCTATGAGCGCACCCCAGCGGGTGGCTTTAAGATGGATGCGGAGATGCAGAAGGGCGAATGGCGCAACAGCGTAATGCAGGGCGAAGTGCGTGGCAGTTTTGCCGCCAGCGCCCAGCGTGCAGGACTGAGCAGTGCCGAAGCCAGCGCGGTGATCAAAGCGATGCAGTGGCAGATGGACTTCCGTAAGCTGCGTGCCGGTGACCAGTTCAGCGTGCTGATGTCACGCGAAATGCTGGATGGTAAGAGTGCGCAGAGTCAGTTGCTGGGCGTGCGCCTGCGCAGCGGCGGTAAAGATTATTACGCATTCCGCGCGGAAGATGGCAAGTTCTACGATCGCAGCGGCTCGGGTCTGGCACGCGGCTTTATGCGCTTCCCGACGGTTAAGCAGTATCGTGTCTCTTCCAACTTTAATCCGCGTCGTCTTAACCCGGTAACCGGCCGCATTGCGCCGCACAAAGGCGTCGACTTTGCGCTGCCAATCGGTACGCCGGTGCTGGCAGTCGGTGATGGTGAGATTGTGGTAGCGAAGAACGGCGGAGCCGCGGGTAACTACGTCGCTATCCGCCATGGCCGTCAGTATATGACGCGCTATATGCACATGAAGAAAGTGCTGGTGAAACCAGGTCAGAAAGTGAAACGCGGCGACCGCATCGGACTGTCTGGCAACACCGGACGCTCCACTGGCCCGCATCTGCATTTCGAAATCTGGATCAATAACCAGGCGGTTAACCCATTAACGGCGAAGCTGCCGCGCATGGAAGGTCTGACCGGCAAAGATCGCAGCGATTACATGGCACAGGTTAAATCCTGGCTGCCCCAGCTGGGTCTGAAGTAAGCGAATTTCGTCAAATCGCGCAAAAACCGACGGCTTCTCCGTCGGTTTTTTGCTATCTGGCGCAGGATGATTGCAAATTTTCAGGTCGTCACTATCATAAGCCGGTCATTGCTTGAGGCGAGTGCATGGAAACCCGTAAAAAAAATAACATTGAATTTATTCCCGTTTTTGAACGTTCTTTTCTCAAACCTAAGTACTGGGGCAGCTGGCTGGCAATAGGTGCGCTGGCGGGTCTGGCTTATTTACCGCCGAAAGTGCGCGATCCGCTGCTGGGCCGGTTAGGCCGGTTTGCCGGTAAGCTGGCAAAGGGCGCACGTCGCCGCGCGCTGATTAATCTCTATTATTGCCTGCCGGAACTCAGTGAAGCGCAGCGCGCCACGCTGGTCGATGAGATGTTTGCGACAGCGCCGCAGGCGATGACAATGATGACCGAGCTGGTGCTGCGCGATCCTGCGCGCATCCGGCAGCGCGTTGAGTGGCATGGTCGTGAAATCATCGACCAGATGAAAGCTGAGCAGCAGAATGTGATTTTCCTGGTGCCACACGGCTGGGCGGTGGATATTCCCGCCATGCTGCTGGCGTCAGAAGGCCAGAAGATGGCGGCCATGTTCCACAACCAGAGCGACCCGCTGCTGGACTATGCCTGGAATACGGCCCGTCGCCGCTATGGCGGCCGGATGCATGCCCGCAATGACGGGATTAAGCCGTTTATCAGTTCAGTACGTCAGGGTTACTGGGGCTACTATCTGCCCGATCAGGATCACGGTGCAGAGCACAGCGAATTTGTCGATTTCTTCGCTACCTATAAGGCGACGTTGCCTGCGGTAGGCCGGCTGATGAAGGTGTGTCGTGCCCGCGTGGTGCCGTTGTTCCCGGTTTATAACAGTGAAACGCATAAGCTTGAGATTTATGTGCGTCCGCCGATGGATGACCTGCTGGAGGCAGACGATCACCAGCTGGCTCGCCGGATGAATGAAGAGGTGGAAGTGTTTGTTCGCCCGCATCCAGAGCAGTACACGTGGATCCTCAAGCTGCTGAAGACCCGTAAAGAGGGTGACATCGAACCCTATTCGCGCAAAGAGCTTTATCCACGTAAATAGCAGTAAGGCCGCGAAAGCGGCCTTTTCTTATTTCTTAATCATTGGCTACAGCAGTATGCGCCCGTCGCTTTGAGCTTCTAAGCTGCCTGCTCAGGGCAAACCTGTGGCTGGTGGGCTGCCTGTTTATAACGCTTCCAGCCTGCTGCGACGTTTACGCTCGCGCATAAACAGGGTGACGAGACCAAACCATAACACGCCACTGATAAAGTTGATCAGACAGAACCACAACGTGCCGCCGCTGAAGTAGCCACTTTTCGCCAGCTCAATCCCCACCGCCAGCGTCAGAATGCTAATCATCCCCAGCATGGCCGCCACGCTGCCTTTGCCTTCATCGCTGGCGTAGAGCGTCAGGCGATAGAGTCCGGCATTCACCATTCCCGCACCAAAAGCGTAGAGACTCAGGCCAGCCGTAATCAGCAGATAACCGTGACTGTTGAGCAGGCTTGCCACCAACGCCAGGCTCAGACCAATCAGAATCGGCCAGGCGGCGAACTTCACCGGCTGTTCAATCGGCACGCGTCCGGCCAGCTTACTCAGCGTCAGGTTACCGGCGATCATCGCCAGAAACACCGGCAATTGCAGCAGGGCATACTGCATGCGAGAAAGACCTTCGTCATGCATCAGGATCACCGGCGACAGAGCAACCCAGGTGAGGATCGGAATAAACACCAGTCCGATAGCAAAAGATCCGAACATCACCAGACGGTCTTTCATTAGTCGGCCATAGTTGCGCGCCAGATTGGGCAGGGCAATGGAGTGACTGCGATCGCCGGCGGTTTCGGGCATCACACGCCACAACACCACAAACGCAACGAGGCTGCAGGCGGCAAACAGCCAGAACATACTGCGCCAGCTGCCCACGGTGAGCCAGGCGGCACCGGCCAATGGGCCTGCCAGCGGAGCCATCAGCGCGACGTTGGCCATCAGCGCCATCATGCGCACCGCCAGCGCCTCATCAAAGGCTTCCTGAATCGCGGCATAGCCGACTGCGCCAATAAAGCAGAGACTGATGCCCTGAATAAAGCGCAGGCTGACAAATTCTTCAATCGAACTGACCCAGTGCGTGAGCATACAGGCGACGGCAAAAAACAGAATGCCGGACAGCATCACGGGTCGCCGGCCAAACTTATCGGAGAGTGGACCCAGCAGCCATTGCAGCACCACGCCACCAATCAGGTAAGCGGTCAGCGACGTAGAAACCCATTCCGGGCCAACAGAAAACTCGCTGGTGACGATCAGCATGCCGGGCTGAATCATGTCGTGAGCGATATAGGTCGCAAACTCGAACAGCACTAACGCCAGAGGAAAAAGTAAAATTCGGCCTGTAAGCTGGCTGATGGGCTGGAAACGGGGCATCTTGCCTCCTTGTCAGAAAAGAAAAACGCGACTGCCAGGCAGTCGCGTCGTTGATTCTACACCGACAATGTCAACGCGGGCGCAATTAATCCACGCGCAGCACACGAGTCGTATTGGTGGTGCCGGTGGCGCCCATTACATCACCCTGCGTCACGATGACCAGATCGCCGGAAACCAGGAAACCTTTATCGCGCAGCAGATTAACCGCGTCGTGTGCGGCCGCGACACCGTCGTTGTTACTGTCGAAGAACACCGGCGTCACACCGCGATAGAGCGCGGTAAGATTCAGCGTGCGCTCATGGCGCGACATCGCAAAAATCGGCAGGCCCGACGTGATACGTGAGGTCATCAGTGGAGTACGGCCCGACTCGGTCATGGTGATGATCGCGGTGACGCCCTGCAGATGGTTTGCGGCGTACATGGAAGACATGGCGATCGCTTCTTCGACGTTGTCGAACTGCACATCCAGACGGTGCTTGGAGACGTTGACGCTCGGGATTTTCTCCGCGCCCAGGCAGACCTTCGCCATCGCTGAGACGGTTTCCGCCGGATACTGACCCGCTGCGGTTTCCGCAGAGAGCATCACAGCATCGGTGCCATCCAGTACGGCGTTAGCCACGTCCATCACTTCTGCGCGAGTTGGCATCGGGTTCGTGATCATCGACTCCATCATCTGCGTCGCCGTAATGATGGTGCGGTTAAGCTGACGGGCACGACGAATCAATGCTTTCTGAATGCCGACCAGTTCCGGATCGCCAATCTCAACGCCCAGGTCGCCACGCGCAACCATCACCACGTCTGAGGCCAGAATGATGTCATCCATCGCTTCCTGACTGGCGACCGCTTCGGCACGTTCCACTTTAGCGACCAGCTTAGCGTCACAACCCGCTTCACGCGCCAGACGACGCGCCAGGTTCATATCTTCGCCACAGCGTGGGAAAGAGACAGCCAGATAATCGACGCGGATCTTAGCGGCGGTGATGATGTCTGCCTTGTCTTTTTCGGTCAGCGCTTCAGCTGACAGGCCGCCACCCAGCTTGTTAATGCCTTTGTTGTTCGACAGCGGGCCACCCACGGTGACCTCGGTGAAGACTTTCGTATCCTGAACTTCCAGCACCTTCAGCTGCACGCGACCATCATCCAGCAGCAGGATATCGCCCGGCACCACATCTTCAGGCAGACCTTTGTAGTCGATACCGACGCGCTCTTTATCGCCTTCGCCTTTACCCAGGCTCGCATCCAGCAGAAAACGGTCGCCAATATTCAGGAAAACTTTGCCTTCTTTGAAGGTCGAAACACGAATTTTTGGACCCTGGAGGTCACCAAGAATAGCCACGTGGCGGCCCAGCTTTGCGGCAATCTCACGCACTTTATCGGCACGTAGCTGATGGTCTTCTGCGGTGCCGTGAGAGAAGTTGAGTCGTACAACATTCGCACCGGCAGCGATGATTTTTTCGAGGTTATTATCACGATCGGTAGCCGGGCCGAGGGTTGTTACGATTTTGGTTCTTCTGAGACGTCTTGACATCGAGGACTCCGTAAACATTTAAGCGTGTCCGGGTCTGTGGACACAGCATGGTTATCTATTCTATATGATCGACGGGTTGTGATACGACTCACATTGTAAATGTGATGTTAATTTTTTTGCTGATCACTCTCTTCCCGAATGGTGTTCTTTTCGTAACGCGACGCTTTCAACGCCTCTTTCACGCGTTTCAGGTTTTCCCGGAAGGGAGCTCCCCGTTCCAGGGTAAAACCGGTCGCCAGCACATCGATCACGGTTAACTGCGCCAGGCGCGACACCATCGGCAAATAGACATCCGTATCTTCCGGTACATCAAGCACTAAAGCTATCGCTGCTTCATGGGCAAGGGGTGAATCGGGAGAGGTGATGGCAATAACGGTGGAACCGTTTACACGGGCCAGGCGAGCCAGTTCTACCATATTTTTTGTGCGTCCAGTATGCGAAATGAGAACAAAAACGTCACCGGCTCGACTATTTATGCAACTCATGCGCTGGATCACAATATCGTCCGACCAGATTACCGGCAGATTAAAGCGCAGAAATTTGGTAAAGGCATCATGCGCCACGACTGCGGACGCTCCCAGCCCGAAAAAGGCGAGTTTGTCGGCCTGCGCAAGCAGGGTGACGGCCTGTTGCAACTGCGTGCTGTTTAGTTGATCCCGCACACGCTGCAGTCCAGCCAGCGCCGAGTCGAAGATCTTGTGGCTGTAGTTCTCCACACTGTCGTCATCCTCCACGCCCCGGCTGACCCAACTGCTGCTTTTCACCAGACTCTGCGCCAGTTGCAGTTTAAAGTCAGGAAAGCCGCGTGCGCCAAGGTGATGGCAGAAGCGATTTACGGTGGGCTCACTCACGCCGGCAACGCCTGCCAGCGTCGCAATGCTGGAGTGCATTGCCGCCTGGGGTGCAGCCAGAATCTGCCGGGCGACTTTCTGTTCCGCTTTGCTCAGCGCAGCAAACTGCGCTTCAATTTTTTCCAGCATATTCATAAGCCGATAACCATTATCACTTTTATCAATTTCAATTATCACTGTCGCAGGAGGCGATTAACAGCGACTATATCGCGCCAGCACCCGGCGAGCGCAACGGCTGACAAGCCGATAGCGCTTTTTTTTGGGATACTTTGACCGATGCCAGATTTTCCTGACACCAGCAGACACAGAAAAAACCGGCAATCCGCACGTGTCATCACACGCGCTCAGCGTATCCGGTACAGAGTTAATGCGGTTGACCCGGCGAGTCGGTTTACCTGGCGCGGGGAAAAAAGTACATTGTGCTGAAAGAAAATAATAACCTGGACCCGGTGGCAGAGGATGCATCACCACCGGACTATCCTGCAACGAGGAGAGGAAAATGGCGGTAACACAAACAGCCCAGGCATGCGATCTGGTGATTTTCGGTGCCAAAGGCGATCTTGCACGCCGTAAACTGTTGCCTTCACTGTACCAGTTAGAGAAAGCGGGTCAGATCCACGAGGAAACCCGCATTATTGGTGTCGGCCGTGCCGAGTGGGACAAAGCGGAATACACCAAAGTGGTACGTGAAGCGCTGGAAACCTTCATGAAGGAGAAGATTGACGAAGCGCTGTGGGACAAACTCAGCAATCGTCTCGACTTCTGCAACCTCGATGTTAATGACACCACGCACTTCCCGAAACTGGGCAAGATGCTGGACCAGAAAAACCGCACCACCATTAACTACTTCGCGATGCCGCCGAGCACCTTTGGCGCGATCTGTCAGGGACTGGGCACCGCGAAGCTGAATGCGAAACCGGCGCGTGTCGTGATGGAGAAGCCGCTGGGTACCTCACTGGAAACCTCGCAGGAGATCAACGACAGCGTTGGTGAATACTTCGATGAGAGCCAGGTGTTCCGTATCGACCACTATCTCGGCAAAGAGACCGTGCTTAACCTGCTGGCGCTGCGCTTTGCGAACTCTATCTTCGTGAACAACTGGGATAACCGCACCATCGACCACGTGCAGATCACGGTGGCTGAAGAGGTGGGTATCGAAGGCCGCTGGGGTTACTTCGATAAAGCGGGTCAGATGCGTGACATGATTCAGAACCACCTTTTGCAGATTCTGACCATGATCGCCATGTCGCCGCCGTCCGATCTTAGCGCCGACAGCATCCGTGACGAAAAAGTTAAAGTGCTGCGCTCGCTGCGCCGCATCGACCAGACCAACGTGCGTGAGAAAACCGTACGCGGTCAGTACACTGCGGGCTTTGTACAGGGTAAAAAAGTGCCAGGCTACCTGGAAGAAGAGGGTGCCAATAAAACGAGCGCTACGGAGACTTTCGTCGCAATTCGTGTCGATATCGACAACTGGCGCTGGGCAGGCGTGCCGTTCTACCTGCGTACCGGCAAGCGTTTACCGACCAAGTGTTCCGAAGTCGTGGTCTACTTTAAAAACCCTGAGATGAACCTGTTCAAAGATTCCTACTCAGAGCTGCCGCAGAACAAGCTGACCATTCGTCTGCAACCGGACGAGGGCGTGGATATCGAGATCCTGAACAAAGTGCCAGGCCTCGATCACAAGCACAAGCTGCAGACCACCAAGCTGGATCTGAGCTACTCCGAGACGTTCAACCAGTCGCACCTTGCCGATGCTTACGAGCGTCTGCTGCTGGAGAGCATGCGCGGTATCCAGGCGCTGTTTGTGCGTCGCGATGAAGTTGAAGCCGCATGGACCTATGTCGATTCCATTATTGAAGCCTGGGCGGCGGATGGTGACTCTTCCAAGCCGTATCAGGCCGGCACCTGGGGCCCGGTAGCCTCGGTGGCGATGATCACCCGCGATGGCCGCTCATGGAACGAGTTTGAATAACTGAAGTGATGATGAAGCCCGTAACGCGGTGGTGAGATGGGTGATTATATCAGCCCGGTCTGTTGTAAGACTGTGACTGCGAAAGGAACACGGTCAGATCGGAAAGGCGCTTGCGCCAATCCCTGGCCGCTCGGCCCGCGCCGTCCATGGCGCGGGACGCTTTCCTCCTCTGCCCGTGTTCCCTGCGCCTTAAACTAAGACATTGCGGCCAGGCAAATACGAAACCTGGCTTCATCTGCAGTTACAGCCCGCAATGCGGGCTTTTTTTTCGCTTTTAAACCGGGCCAGCGGATACGAATAAAACTGAACTGCTGTTTCAAAATCGGTGCAGGAGGATAGACGCTCAGGAAGCGGATCATGTATGGTAGTGACGCAAATTACAGGGCAGGAGCCGATGCTCCATGACCGGGCCACAATCCCGGTGTTATCAAGCAAGGGGAACTGATGAAAAACTGGAAAACGAGTGCTGAACAGATTCTGACCACCGGACCTGTCGTGCCGGTCATCGTGGTGAACAAACTGGAACACGCTGTGCCGATGGCGAAAGCGCTGGTGGCAGGCGGTGTCAGAGTGCTGGAAGTGACGCTGCGCACGCCCGTAGCGATGGATGCACTGCGTGCGATGATCAAAGAAGTGCCGGATGCGATCGTCGGGGCAGGAACGGTGATTAATCCGCAGCAGTTACAGGAAGTGACCGATGCCGGTGCGCAGTTTGTTATCAGTCCTGGCGTAACAGAATCGCTGCTGAAAGCGGCGGTTGAAGGGCCGGTTCCGTTGATTCCGGGCATCAGCACCGTTTCAGAGTTAATGACCGGTATGGACTATGGTCTGCGCGAGTTTAAGTTTTTCCCGGCAGAAGCGAATGGCGGCGTGAAAGCGCTGCAGGCGATTGGCGGACCTTTTCCGCAGGTACGTTTCTGTCCGACCGGCGGCATCTCTCCCGCCAACTACCGTGACTACCTGGCGCTGAAAAGCGTGCTGTGCATCGGCGGCTCCTGGCTGGTACCCAACGACGCCCTGGAAGCGGGCGACTGGGATCGCATCACCCGCCTGGCACGCGAAGCTGTCGAAGGCGCGAAGTAAGTAATGGCGGTGAGCGTCTGCTCACCGCACAAATTTACCCCTGAACCGTCACCGCCGCTGCGCTGGCCACTGCACGCGCAATCGCCTGCGTGGTGCTGTCACCGCTGGCCAGCGCAACGCCAAGACGACGCTGCCCGCTGATCTCCGGCTTCCCGAACAGCCGCAGCTGCAGACCGGCCCCCAGTGCTGCTTCGACATTCACAAACTGCACATTCTGGCTGGTCAGTTGCGGCAGGATAACGGCAGATGCCGATGGACCATACTGACGAATCCCGCCAATCGGCAGACCCAGGAACGCCCGTACGTGCAGCGCAAACTCTGACAAATCCTGTGAAATCAGCGTCACCATGCCGGTATCATGAGGACGAGGTGATACTTCACTGAACACCACCTCATCACCGCAGACAAACAGCTCAACGCCAAACAGGCCATAGCCGCCCAGCGCCTTCACCACCTGCGCGGCAACATCCTGCGCTCGCTGCAGCGCCAGTTCACTCATCTGCTGTGGCTGCCAGGATTCACGATAATCGCCATCCTCCTGACGGTGACCAATCGGCGCACAGAAGTGAATCCCGTCGACCGCGCTGATGGTCAGCAGGGTGATCTCAAAATCGAAGTTAACAACGCCTTCGACGATGACGCGACCGGCACCGGCGCGGCCACCCTGTTGCGCATAATCCCAGGCTTTCTCAAGCTGACTGACGTCGCGGATAAAGCTCTGACCTTTGCCGGATGAACTCATCACCGGCTTTACAATGCACGGGAAGCCGATTTCGGTTGTGGCTTCATCAAAACGCGCTTTGCTGTCGGCAAAGCGATAGCTTGAGGTCGGCAACGCCAGCTCTTCAGCCGCAAGGCGACGAATGCCTTCACGATTCATAGTCAGCTTTGCGGCGCGGGCGGTCGGAACCACGCGCTGGCCCTGCTGCTCCAGCTCAACCAGTGTATCTGTAGCGATGGCTTCAATTTCCGGCACCACAAAGTCTGGCTTCTCTTCGGCAATCAGCGCAGCCAGCGCTGCGCCATCCAGCATATTAATCACATGACTGCGATGGGCGACATGCATCGCCGGGGCATCGGCGTAACGATCAACTGCGATGACTTCCACACCCAGACGCTGACACTCCAGCGCCACCTCTTTACCCAGTTCACCTGAACCCAATAGCATTACGCGCGTCGCCGCCGGACGCAGCGCTGTTCCGAGAGTCGTCATACATTCCTCTAAGCAGTCAAAATTCGCGCGCAAGTATAAACGAAAACGTTTGCGTTCTCATCTTTCGTCCATACGACACCGCCGTTTGCCGTACTTTTCCCGCTCTGACGTTTCCTGACATCCTTTTGGTCAGGATAGCGGGCTGACATCTCAAAAAGGAGTGGATGATGAACAACTGGTTGCAACAGATTCAGTCGGTACTGACTAAGAAGGGCGGTGAAAGCAAATCGGGCAGCGGCTTAAGTGACATGCTGGCGCCGGGTGCGCTGGGCGGTCTGGCCGCAATGCTTGTCTCCAGTAAGTCTTCACGCAAACTGCTGACAAAATATGGCGGTAAAGCGCTGATTATTGGTGGTGGTGCGACCGCAGGAGCGTTGCTGTGGAACAAATACAAGCAGCGGGTCAGCGAAGCGCACCAGAATGAACCTGACTTTGGCGTGGCCCAGACGCCAGTCGATCAGCGCGCTGAACGTCTGGTCACGGCGCTGGTGTTTGCCGCTAAAAGTGACGGACACATCGACGATCAGGAGCGGGCAGCTATTGAGCAGAATATTCATCAGTCCGGTTACGGCCAGGATGCAGAGCAGCTCATTCAAAAAGCGATGAACCGCCCGCTGGATCCGCAGTGGCTGGCCGCCGATGTGAAAAATGAGGAAGAGGCGCTGGAGCTTTACTTCCTGAGCTGTGCCGCTATTGACGTCGATCACTTTATGGAACGCAGCTATCTCTCCGCGCTGGGCGACGCGCTGAAAATTCCTCAGGATGTGCGTGACGGCATCCAGCAGGATCTGGAGGCTGAAAAAGCCCGTCTGCCCGCCGGTTAATCCTTTCAAACGTCCGCTGGCAGGTCACAGAACGTGATTCGTCAGCGGCAGCTTCTCTCGTCATACCTGGCTTCCCACGGCTGAAGTGTTACGCTTACAGATCATTACGTTCACGGAGACGGATGGATGAAAGCACCCATCGCAAAAAAAATTCCCCATGAGATGACGCTGCATGGTGAGACGCGCGTTGACGACTACTACTGGCTGCGCGACGACAAACGCGAAAACAGCGAGGTTCTTGATTACCTGCGTGCCGAAAACAATTACGGCAAAAAAATCATGTCATCGCAGCAGCCGCTGCAGGACCGGGTTTTAAAAGAGATTATCGATCGACTGCCGCCGGAAGATCACTCTGTGCCCTATGTGAAAAACGGTTATCGCTATCAGAGCCGCTATCAGAGTGGTAACGAATATCCGGCTTATTACCGTCAACCGGCAGCAAGCGAGGAGTCTGGCGAGTGGAGCCTGCTGCTGGATGCTAACCAGCGCGCCTCGCACAGCGATTTTTACACGATGGGCGCGCTGCACATCAGCCCCGATAACCGGGTGATGGCGCTGGCCGAAGATTTCCTGTCGCGACGCCAGTACGGCATCCGGTTCCGCAACCTGGAGAGTGGCAGCTGGTATCCTGAAGTGCTGAGTAACGCCTCATCCAGCTTCGCCTGGGGCAACGACTCGCGCACGATCTACTATGTGCGGAAACATCCGCAGACGCTGCTCTCTTATCAGGTGTGGCGACATGAACTGGGGATGCCGCAGTCGGAGGACAAGCTCGTCTACGAAGAGCAGGATGACACTTACCATCTCAGCGTGCACAAGAGCACCTCTAAGCAGTTCATCATGATTGCGCTCTACAGCACCAACACCAGTGAAATTCAGCTTATCGATGCGAACTTCCCCGATGCGCAGCCACATGTCTTTCTGCCGCGCCGTCGCGACCATGAATACAGCATCGACCATTACGATCATCAGTTCTTCATTCGCTCAAACCGCGAAGGCAAAAACTTCGGTCTCTACCGCAGCCGCTATCTGGACGAGTCACGCTGGGAAACACTCATCCCGGCGCGGGAACAGGTGGTGATGGAGGATTTCCAGCTATTCCGCGACTGGCTGGTGGTTGAGGAGCGCCAGCGCGGTTTAACCAGCCTGCGTCAGATTAACTGGGCCAGCGGCGAAACCAGCGGCATCGCCTTTGACGATCCGACCTATGTGACCTGGCTGGCCTATAATCCGACGCCGCGTACCAGCAAACTGCGCTACGGCTATTCGTCGATGACCACGCCGACCACGCTGTTTGAACTGGATATGGATACCGGCGAACGCCGCATCCTGAAGCAGAGCCAGGTTAAAGGCTTTAACGCGGAAGATTACAAAAGTGAGCACCACTGGATTAAAGTCAGCGATGGCACTGAAGTGCCGGTGTCGCTGGTCTATCACCGCAAACATTATCAGCCCGGTCAGAACCCGATGCTGGTCTATGGCTATGGTGCCTACGGCAGCAGCATGGATGCCGATTTTAGCGTCAGCCGTCTGAGCTTGCTGGATCGCGGCTTTGTCTATGCGCTGATACAGGTGCGCGGCGGCGGTGAGCTGGGGCAGCAATGGTATGACGGCGGTCGCCTGCTGAACAAAATGAACAGCTTTACCGACTTTATTGATGTCACGGATGCGCTGGTGGCGCGCGGCATCGGCCACCCGGAACGGCTCTATGCGATGGGGGGCAGTGCAGGCGGCCTGCTGATGGGTGGCGTGATTAATCTGGCGCCTCAGCGGTTCCACGGCGTCGTGGCGCAGGTGCCGTTTGTGGATGTGGTCACCACCATGCTGGATGAGTCAATTCCGCTGACCACGGGTGAATATGACGAGTGGGGTAACCCCAACGATCCGGAATATTACTACTACATCCGCCAGTACAGCCCCTATGACAACATTGAGGCGAAAACGTATCCCCACCTGCTGGTCACGACCGGCCTGCATGACTCACAGGTGCAGTACTGGGAACCGGCCAAGTGGGTGGCGAAGCTGAGAGCGATGAAAACCGATAACAACCTGCTGCTGCTCTGCACCGATATGGATTCCGGTCACGGCGGGAAGTCGGGGCGTTACAAAGCCTACGAGGGCATCGCGATGGAGTACACCTTCCTGCTCGGACTGGCACAGGGTACCCTGCCGCCAGCTCAGGACTACTGAGACTCCGACAGGTACTTATTCAGCGCCTGCCGTAATGGCGGGCGCAGATCGCTAACATTATTCAGCACCCACTTCAGGTAGCTCGGATCCTTTCTCGCAATCACTGCAATCGCCTGGCCGCGGTATTTGCCGAACGGCAGAATATCGTCGCGCTGGGCCGCTGGTTGTGAACGCACAATCATCTCGGAGGCCCCCCAGCCGGAGACCTCCATAATGCGAATCAGCAGCGCCGCTGTGACATAGCAGTCATAGAGTGCGCGGTGGGCATGCAGGTCAGCAGGCGGCGTCACATCCAGCTTCAGCGAATGACGCAGTGCCTGGTTGCCATATTTAATGCCCGGCCAGAGCTGGCGCGCCAGCTGCATGGTGCAGATCCATTCACCGTACATCTCCGGCAGCATCCGGCGATCAAAGCTGGCGTTATGCGCCACGTAGAAAGCACTGCCGTAATAGCGCGGGATCGCCTCTTCAATCGTCGGTTTACCGGCGACCATCGCTTCGGTGATGCGATGCACCGCCATCGCCTGACGGCTGATAGGGCGGTCGGGCAGGGTGAGATCGCTCATCGGATTCACAATCTGACCGTTGACCACATCCACGGACGCGACTTCCACCACGCCGCCCTGCAGACCGCAGGTTTCGGTATCGATAACGCGAAACATCATTGCTTCATCTTCGGTTCATAAGGAAGGCGCGACAGGCTGAGTGACGCCTGGCGGTATTGTATCAGACGCTGACGAAACCAGTCACGCAGCGCTTCGGGCTGCTCCTGCGCCACCATTTCGGCGACGACCGGCATGTTATAGCGCTCTTTGAACGCCACGCCCGCTGCCGCCAAATCGACATTGATCTTGTCTTTCTCTTCCTGGGACAGCACGGCAAGGTTATGGCTCATAATATTCTCCTGACGATAGCCGGCAAAAGTAATGTTTTCGGCGGTCTGAATCAAGGATAAGGATCGCATCGCTGGCCTCGACAGTGCAAATGCAGCAGCGTATCCTTTTGCCACGTTTTTCGCCCTGGCGGCGGTTAAAAGGATGATATTATGCAGAAAAAACCCATTTCCCGCATGGTTATTGCGCTGGCGACAGCCGGACTGATGGCATTCAGCTCGCTGGCCGCCGCGCATGCGCATCTCCAGACTTCTATCCCGTCAGCCAAAGCGCAGGTGACGACATCCCCCGATGCGCTGACGCTGAACTTCAGTGAAGATATTGAAGCGGCCTTCAGCGGCGTTACGTTGCTGGACAGTGAACAGAAGCCGGTCGCGACCGCCAAAGCCCGCGTTGAGTCTGACCAGAAAAATCGCCTGATTGTCGGTCTTTCTCAGCCGCTGAAAGCGGGGAGTTATCAGGTTAACTGGCATGTGCTGTCAGTGGATGGGCATAAAACTGCAGGAAGCTATCGCTTCAGCGTGAAGTAACCCGGTGAACACCTTCTGGATCCTGCTGCGCGGACTGCATTTCGCTGCCGTGATGCTGCTGACCGGCAGCGCCTGTTACAGCGCGCTGCTGGCACCCAGACGCTATCGACTCCTGCTGGCGTTACGGTTAAACCCGCTGGTGAAGGGGAGCGCCTGGCTTGCGCTGCTGAGTGCGCTATTGATGCTGGCCTGTCAGAATGTGCTGATGAGCGGCGACAGTACCAATCTGGCCGATACCGACATCTGGCTGGCGGTGCTCGGCACACATTTTGGTGCGGTGTGGCAGTGGGAAATCATTTTCGGCGTCATGGGCATTTTCGCGCTATTACTGACCGGAAAGCTGCGCCAGCAGGTGTTACTGCTGGCAGGCGTGCTGCAACTGTCCTGCATGGCCCTGATTGGTCACGCCGCAATGCGCGATGGAGTGCCCGGTCTGCTTCAGCAGATCAGCCAGGCAATGCATCTGATTGCGGCGGCGTTTTGGGTGGGGGGATTATTGCCCTTGCTGCTGTTGATGCGCGAGGCGCGCCAGATTGATCGCCGCACCGACGCGATTCGTACCATGATGCGGTTTTCGCGCTACGGTCATCTGGCGGTGGCGTTAACACTGCTGAGCGGCGTGATAAACAGCGTGATGATCTCAGGCTGGCCACTGATGTGGCACGATTCACGCTACATTATATTGTTGCTGTGCAAAATGCTGCTGGTTGCCCTGATGGTGCTGGTGGCGCTGATTAACCGATACTGGCTGGTGCCGCGTTTCCGCCTGGCGGGCAGCGGCACGCAGCAAAAATTTATTCGCATGACGCAGCTTGAACTGCTGCTGGCGTGTGGAGTGGTTGGGCTGGTGAGCGTATTTGCCACGCTGTCGCCAGCCTGAATGTGGTTTAAGAGAGAAAAGGGTAGTTATGTTGCTGAAGAAAGTGATCCCCGCAATCCTGTTGTTATCCGTATGCGGCCAGGCGCTGGCGACACAAATCATTACCGTCAGCCGCTTTGAGATCGGTAAAGAGAAGTGGCCGTTTAACCGTGAAGAGGTGATGCTGACCTGCGAGAAAGATGGAGCAATGTTTGCCATCAACCCGAGCACACTGATGCAATATCCGCTGAACGACATCGCCGACCAGCTGTTCAAAAACAAGCAGGTGAAAGCGCAGCCGATCAGCGTGATTCAGGCCGAAGACAAAGCGCATCCGGGCCAGATGATGAGCCTGCAGCCGATTATTGAGCGCACCCAGGCGCTGTGCGGTAAATAAACCTCTCGGGTGCAGCCTCGCGCTGCGCCCAATCTCCGATTTTTTGCCGTTGCGATCACAAACTGATCCACTTTATGGCCCTGATCCCCGCGTTTGCTGGCATTTCCACCGCGCTGTTCTAACCTTAAATTGCAAGGCGACATCGCCTTCATAAATGCCAACTTTTAGCGCACGGCTCCCTGAGAGCCATTTCCCTGGACCGAATATAGGAATCGTATTCGGTCTTTTTTTGGTTGGCATTTAAAAACAACATCTTAGATTAAAATCAAAGAGTTAAGTGCCATCCTGTTGCCTTCTGTTCTACTCTGCTGGACTCTGTGCCGCCACTTTGTCGCCATTTTTCTTCGCCATCAACGCCAGCGGATTGCAGCGTATTGCATCCTCAAGATGGTCAGGCGCGAAGTGCGCATAACGCATCGTCACCCTGATGTCGGAATGCCCGAGAATACGTTGCAGCACGATGATATTTCCCCCGGCCATCATAAAGTGGCTGGCAAAGCTATGGCGTAGGACATGGCTCATCTGGCCTTCGGGTAATTCAATGCCGGCCAGGCGAATGACCCGATAAAACTGGCGATAGCACTCTGCAAAAAAACGGCCTTCTTTGTCTTTTAATTCGTTATACAGGGCATTGTTGATCGGTACCGAGCGGTTCTTTTTGCCTTTGGTATTGATGAAGGTGATTTTGTTTGGAGCCAATTGTGAGGCTTTAAGATTCGCGGCTTCACTCCAACGGCATCCGGTTGAAAGGCAGATTTTGATAATCAGCGTCAGATCAGGGTTATCGTGAACTTTGCAGGCAGCAAACAGCTTTTGTATCTGGGCTTCAGTCAACCATGCCATTTCTTTCTCTGGCTGATCAAACTCGCGTATATTTTTAAGTGGGTTGGGGTAGCTGATTTCGCCAAGCCGTTCCAGCTCATTAAAAAGAGCGCGCAGAAATGCATGTTCACAGTTAATGGTACCCGGTGAGACCTTTAACGATTTATCACTGATTTTGTATCCGTTCTGTATGAGGCCCTGTAAACGCCGATCCCGATAATGCGCCCAATCCTTCGAAGTAATTGAGGCAGCAACGGGGTTCCCCATGCCATTACAAATAATATTGAGTTTGCCGAGTCGGCCTTTTCTATCACTTAGCGAGCAACCGTGCAGTTTGTACCATAGCTCGATAAGTTCGCTAAGCTTGCGGTTATCCTCTTTCTCAGCCAGCCAGGGTTTAGCCTTCATTTCGTCCTGAGTGTATTGCTCAAAGGCAATGGCTTCGGCACGGGTCCTGAACTGCCGTCTCACTCGTTTGCCCTCCCTCCCGTTGAGATAGCACTCGCAGAGCCACTTACCTGTATTTAATTTCCTTATTGCCATACAGTCCCCCTTGATAAAAGGGGATTAAATTACTGTATATAAAGCCAGTATTCAATGTTTGATTATGGATTTTCAAACATGAAAAAGCCCGCTGAGCGGGCTAAATTAATGCAGAAGGGAAGGTTGCTGTTGGCTGGTGTAGAGTGGCACCTTATTGATTTGCCCAGGCGAGACAATCATTCCAGTCACGGTCTCGTGCGTTTTGAATGTGCAGCTGCAATTAATATTCTGGCACTGGTGATAACGTTCTTTTGTTTCTTTTGAAACATAGCGGCTGCTTTTTGCGTGGGCTGCTGTCTGGCATAAAGGGCAGTGCATCATCATTAATATCCTCAAAAAGGGCAGGGGAGAGCCACTTAGTTTGAATATGCAAATCGCGTTTTGCAAATTACACCCTAATTAAGCTGTTTCCGTTTCACCCTCTGTTTCTGACTGATATTCAATATCTGAAAGCAGCACTTCAAACTCAAGCGTGGTTGTATACCCGCTTCCGCTCAGGCTATGCGTCACCTTACTGATAATCCACGGCTGCGCATCGATCACCGACTTAAAGCCGCTTACCCTGACCGGCGTTTCCGGGTACAGGTCGGCACGCCCCATCGCGAGCGTAAGCGAGAACTCAGCGACGCCGCGCTGCAGCTTATCCCACTTTGCTTTAGCCGCCCGCATCGCTGCCGCTTTCGTCGCATACACTGTGGTCAGCGTAAATATGTTGTCTTCAGTCCCCGCAAGGTAATCACCCTCTCTGGCCTCCGGCGTTTTAGTCGCGGTCGTCTTTTTCTTTTTCGCCGCCGGGTGCTCAAGCGCGCGCAGATGTTTAACCTTCGGCTTTCGCTTCACCTTAACTTTCTTAGGTTTAGGGTCTTTGGTGTGCAGCCAGCTCGCAGAGACGCCAGTGTATGCGCCACGGTCAGCAATGCTGAAGCTGTGCCGGTCACCATCTTGACGCGTGATCGTCATCTGCGGGATTGGCTTTCCGCTGGCGGTTACTCCGTTACCGGGCTGGATAAACAGAAGTCGCCCGGCCTTCACTGCAGCAACTGCGCCATACAGCGTGGCGAGTCGCGTCAGAAATTTGGCGTCTGTCTCCTGCGTCTGGTCGATGTGAGCGACGGCAAGTCCGGCGAATCCATCGGCCAGCATTGGCTTTAAGTTATTGCGCCCGGCTATCTGCGTCACGACTTCCCCCAAGGTTGTGTCGTGATAGGACACCTCCCGGCGGGAATTGAGCGAGCCACGAAAATCAGCACTGCGGGCGCGGATTGTCATGGTGTCCGGCGCGCCGTGGTGCTCAACTTCATCAACGGTGAAATTACCTTTCCCGAAAAGCGTCTGGCCCTTCCAGCCGAGAAACAGCGTTATCACTGCGCCGCGTACAGGCATTGCCAACTGGCCGTCGGCGTCGTCCAGCTCAATATCCAGCTGGTCAGCCTCAAAGCCGCGATTGTCGGTCAGCGTCATCGAGATAAGGCGATCCCGGATATTGGTTGTGACGTCATTAGAGTTAACCTTCACCATGAAATCCGGCGTCAGCTGCGCCCCGGCCTGCACCGGCAGGCTGCTTATCCCGATCATCCGAGCAGCCCCCCTGCAGTTGAAATCAGGCTACCGGCCGCCGACTTCACGCCGTCAATTGCTGACGTGAGCTGCCCTGGCAGATTGCTTGAGCCGCTGATAAGCCCGTCAGCCTGTTTCTTCAGATCGCCAAACATGGACGTCAGAGACTCATCCACGCGCTTAAGGCTCAGGGTAAACATGATTTTGCTGGCCGTTCCGTTGGGGTAGAACTCGCTGAAGGTGTTAGAAATACTCTCGATCACGTACATGCCGTAAATCATGCCGCTGCCGCCAATCAGCGGCCATGCCATCCCCTCGTCGGCCATCAGGCGGATTGTCATCAGCGACAGCGAGCCGCCCGTGATTTCCGGGCGCAGCTCCCCGGATAGCGTGATTTTTTCATCGCCCGGCCCGATAAACTGCGCCGACGGACGCTGCCCGAAGCGGTTGTTAGTGGGCCAGCGGTAGTCGATATTCTGCTGCATATCCCCGTAAGGCAGGGTCTGTCGCATAAACGGCATCATGCCGTAAATCATCATCATCGGTTAATCCTCCCAGCCCATTTTGCTGCGGTTCTGCGCCTGCCGGTTGCGCTGCTCTTTAGCCTGGTGCTGCGCCATCAGCGCCATTGCGTCGTCTTTGGTCATGCCCTCATGCATGTTGATTTCATACTGATAAGTATTCTGGCTGCGGTCGGTAAATCCGCCCCCGGCTGACGGCGAGGAAACCGGGCGGTAAGGCGCGCCACCATAGGCGATGTTGTATTGCATCCTGCCGGTATCTGCACCCGCGCCGCCGGTTGCCATCGGATCAGGAGAAGGTACTTTGTCTTTCAGCCCATCGGATTTCGTATCGATAATGCCGAGCTTATCCAGCACCCAGTTAATGCCGCCCATAAGCTGATCGAGCGCGTGGCTCGGAATTTTCAGCGCCTCGGCCAGCATGTTGCCGAACTTCTTACCCATGTCTCCGGCGGCGGCAAGCTCGGTCTGCGTGGATTTCACCGGCTCCAGCAGTTTGCCGAACCAGTCCCACAGCTCTTTGACCTTGCCACCCACCCACTCGAACACCGGCTTTAGCGAACCGAAGGAATCACTAATCGACCCCATCGCTGCGGTAAATCCTTCGGCCATGCCTGCTATAAAGGCGCTGATAGGCTCCCAGTATTTGCGCACCAGTAGAGCACCGGCCACGATTGCAGCCGCGACGGCCACAACCGGCAGCGTGATGACGCCGAGCGCGGCCGTAATAGCTCCGCCCGCGATGCTGAATGCCGTGCCGAGGAAGCCCGCCCCGGCAATCAGGGTATTGACGCCCGCAATCACCGGCCAGGCTACCAGCCCGATAGCACCCAGTGCGCCAACAAAAATAAGTCCTGCCATTGCCGCTTTAGCAAGGCCCGCTGATAGAACCGGGTTTGCCTGTACCCATTTATCTATATTGAGAAGAAATTTCGTTGTGTCCTGGGTAAGTGTGCGCAGGCTGCTGTCCATCTGGTCATAAATATCTGTGCCCAGCGCCTCATAACCTGACTGCATTTCCTTGAAGTCGCCGCCGAGATTATCCTGCTGCACCTTGACCAGCTTTTCTGTGCTGCCATCAGAGTTCTGGAAATTCTTAGTCAGCCTGTCCAGCTCACCGCTGGATGCAGATTTCATCAGCGTCACTGCTGAAGACGCGGCCTCCTCCCCGAATATGGTTTTCAGGTACTCCGCCTGCTGCGCATCACCGAGTTTGTTTTTTTCAAATGATTTTTGCATCTCCTTCAGGATGGTGAAGAACGGGCGCATGTTGCCTTTTTTGTCAGCCGTGTTGACGTCCAGCTCTTTTATGGCCTTGAAGGCTTCGCCAGTGGGTGCCTGCACGCGCAGCAGCATTGCGCGAATGCCCGTACCGGCCATGCTGCCGGTAGTACCGTTGTTTGCCAGCGCGCCAATCATCGCCGCCGTTTGTTC
Organism: Pantoea sp. 22096; assembly: GCF_052045955.1. NCBI lineage: Bacteria > Pseudomonadati > Pseudomonadota > Gammaproteobacteria > Enterobacterales > Erwiniaceae > Pantoea > Pantoea sp. 22096. The sequence goes on from NZ_JBQEPW010000001.1 coordinate 778,246, forward strand.
TGCACTGACTTTGGCATTTTTAGCGACTGAAGCGACATAGGGCATGGCATCGCTCAGATCCTGAAACTTTGTAGCTGTTCCATTGAGCGTGGCGGAAATCACGTCCCCCAGATGAGCGACTTCGCTATTAGCCAGGCCGAAAGCATTTTTAGTGCTCATCAGCAGCTCTGCACTGTCTTCCATTGTTTGGTTGTTGGCGAGGGACATATTCAGCGTAACCGGCGTTGCCGCCTTAATGTCATCAACGCTGCCGCCTGCTTTGGCTATCACTATCTGTGCCTGCGCGGCATCGTTCGCAGAGGCTGCGGTGTTATCGCCGATGCTGCGTGCCTGAGTTCTCAGAGACTGAAACTCAGACGATTTTTTATCGAGGCCAAGAGTTGCCTGAAGCGTGGAGTTAGCCAGGGCGAAATCATAGCCGGGACGCAGCACGGATGAAGCGGCCACAGCTCCAACGGTTGCTGCTCCGACACCGGCTGCGCCGCCGTTGCGAACTTTCGCGGAAAGCTCCTGCCCTTTGCGGTAGCGCTCGCTGGTCTGATTCAGCCGCTCCTGCTGTGCATTTAGCCGCTGCAGCTCCATTTTCTGACGGCTCAGGCTGACCGTTGCCTGCGCCGAGGCGGATTTCAGCCGCTGCTGCTCGCTGCTCAGGGCTTTGGTGGAAATCCCCGCCGCGTTAAGTGCCTCGCGCTGCTGCTGCACCGAAAGGCGCAGGCTGTTGGACTTCGTCTGCAGCTCAGACGCTGCCTGCCGGGCCTTTTCCAGTGCGCGGGCCTGCTGTGTTGTCGGGCGCTCCGTGTTTTTAAACGCCACGGCCAGCGCTGCCGCCTCCTGCTTCGCGTCCTTCAGGCTCTGCTGCGTGACAGCCAGCTGCGCGCTGGCTTTGCGGAAGCCGTCAATTTTCCCGGCCTGCGCGTCCAGCTCTTTAATCGCTGATTGCGTCTGTCGTATGTCAGACGACAGATTTTTAGCGGCGGTCTGCACGGCTTTGAAGGGGCGCGAGGCTTTGTCTACCGCATTCAGCAGCACCTGCACCTTGAGGTTATTGCTCATCCGGGGTTGCTCCGCTGCGGATAAAGGCTTTATGCCGCCAGTCCATCAGCTCGGCCAGCGGCATGTCGTACATCTCGGAAGGTTGCCAGTGAAATATTGTGGCAATGTCGGCCATCAGGTCATTGACCGTCAGGCCGCGAGGCCAGTCTATTCGTCCGACTTCGACTGCAAAAAACCGATCACCCTGCCGCCCAGCGCAATCAGGTCAACCGGATCGAGGGTATTGCATTCGGCCTTAGTCAGCGCTGGCAGGGTAATGCGGGGCAGCACGGTCAGCAGTGAATCGACATCCGACTGGCACAGATCGGCCAGGCGCACGCCGCGCAGGCTTCCAGCCGTCGGCTTAATCAGCTCCACGCTTTTGATTTCGGTTTCGCCGCGCAGCATCGGGGTTTCAAACTCAACGATATTGTCTTTCTTTTCCATGATTGCTCTCTGTTCACTGTAGTCAGGTAGAGCCAGCGGCGGGCGCTGGCGTCAGGGTTTACACCAGCCCGAGGTTTTTACGGCGCTGTTCCAGTCGGTCAACGCCGTTGACCTTCTCCACCATGTTGATAGTGTCGATTTCGATCAGCTCTTTGCCGTTAAAGGTCAGCTTGTAATAGGTGTTTTTACTGGTGATTTTGGTTTCGGTGTCTTCACCCTGTTTGGCTTCGCCGAAATCAAACGACTGATGCTTACCGCGCACCTCAATCTCTACCGCGATTTCCTCGCCGGTATCGTCGCGCTGGTAAGACCCGGTAAAGCGCAGGGGAATGTCAGACGCACCCCACTGCGTGAGTACCAGCTCATCAATACCGCCGATGCTCCATTCAACATCAAGCGCGTCATCTTCCAGACCGTTATCAATGAAGGCCGCGCCGTTCATGCCGCCCGCGCGGAACGGGTCGAGCTTGCGCGCCAGCTTCGGCAGGGTCACGGCGGTGACGACGCCCTGATAGCTGTTGGCGTTATTAAAAAGGTTCATGCCCTTTAGTTTGCGTGGCAGTGCCATTTATCCGGCTCCTCAGCTGTTAACGGATGCGGCGAAGTTCGCCAGATAGGTGTCGGTGATACGCTGGCGCAGGGTTAAATCTTCCAGCGGCGGAACCGGCGTATAGTCGTAGTCGATAAAGAGCTTGCCCGCCTTCAGGGTGTCTTTATCGTTGGCGCTTTCGTCATACCAGGCAGATGCACCCAGCAGATAACCGGCGTTAACCAGCTCGCGGAATTTCGCATTGATGCCTGCGATAATCTCTCGCACCAGAACCGGCGTCAGCGGCTTATCAACCGCCCACATGTGCGCCTCTGCCATCGTGTCGGCCAGCACCTGCGCGGTGCGGGTGTAGTTCTCAAACTGAAACAGCGGGTCATCGCTGCAGGTACGGTTGCCCCAGAAGCGGAACCCGTCTTTACGGATCAGCGTCGTAACGTCTGCCTCGTTGAGCAGGTCGGCGTCGGTGCCGGTCTGCTGCAAATCCCAGAACACCGACGCAGAAATCCCGGTCACGCCATTAACGCCGACGTTAGACAGGGTTTTATGCCAGCCTGTGTCATTGTCGATTTTGGCGCGCAGGCCCAGCGCGCGCGCGGTCGCAAAGGCGGTATCGGATTTACTGGTCGCGGTGTTCCATGCAACGAAATCAGGCCAGATAACCATGATTTCGCGCTGGCTGAAGTTCTGGCGGTACAGGCGGGCTTCGGAAATGGTTTTACATTCCCATGCTGACACATAGGCAAAGGCACGCAGCTGCTGTGCAATGCTGGCAAGCGCGGTTGCCACAGGCAGTGAATCCAGCCCCGGCACGCCGAGAATGCGCGGCTTAACGTCGAGCTGGGTCTGCGCGGCGAGCAGCGCTTTCATGCCGGTATACTGGCCGTTTTCATCCGTGCCGCCGATGATATTGGACGTGGTTTCGGCTTCGTCGGCACCTTCAGCCACGCGCACGACGACGGTCACGGGTTTTGACTGGTCGGCAATGGCCTGCAGCGCAGCCGCAAGCGTGCCTTTTTTGCCAGCCTTACCCACAGCGGCCTGTACGTTGGTGATAAGTACCGGCGTATTAAGCGGGAAGGTTGCCGCGTCCGCATCCTGCGCAGTGCAGACCATGCCCACGATTGCAGTTGATACGGTTGTAATGGTGCGCGTGCCGTCGTTGACTTCGACGACGCGAACACCATGATGATAATCAGACATCTGATGCACTCCGTTTTGAGGGTGTGCTCAGGGTGTCAGGTCAGGTTTAGCGGTGCATCTGATGGGGGTTTGCTGGTCTGTCAGCAGACAGAATTAATAATCTGGTGCTGCCTGTCGGCCGGTATGTACCGGTAAAGGGTTTTCCTTATAATGTTAACTATATCGGTTAGATTCACTGTTAAAATCTTTAGGTGAGCTTTTTTGATTGCTCTTTCATAAAATAAAGGAGGTACAATTGATTTCTTTAAGAAGTGCTTTAAATATGGATGTCGGGAAAAACATTTATTTATGCCTGACTGGCGCAGGAGTGGTCGTTTTTATGTTCTATTGCATAAGAATACAGTTCTTTCCCACCGGCTTAACATTATCTGATGTGATTTTTTTTCTAATGGTTATAGCATCTTTCTCACTCATTTTGGTTTTTTTTATACTATGCTGGTATTCGATGTCCGTCATTGTAGCTGCTCTTTCTATGAAGGGCGCTTTTTTTCTTGCAAGGAGAAATGAAAACTCAAAAGCGCTGCGCTCCTTTAAAGGAACAAGAAGAATTGCAAGGAAGATGAAAATTTATGAACCCATCTGGGCGCATGTTATAATATCACTTATAGCAATTTTGACTATTTATTCAGTTGTAAGATCAAGGCATATCGATGTCTTGCCAGTTTTTTCATCGATAATTATGACAGCCGCCTTAATTATGATAATCCCAAATATTTATTTTGATAAAAGAATAGAAAAAAAGAAAAAAAATAAAATGGCTGCGTTAATTATTGGCGTGGCATTTGTTTTCTTTTTCATGCTGTCTGGCATGGCTCCAGTGCTGAGTGATGCTGGAATGACTATTATAGGGGTGAGAAAGCCCAATGTAACTATAATATTAAAAGGGAGTGATTTGAAAATGGCCAGATATTTGACGGGGAATCAGGATCAAAACTATTTTACGGGAGAGGCTCTTTTTACTGGAGTAGGGGCTAGTTCATTGCTGGTTATTAATAAAAAAAGGATTATTGTGAAAAATGAAAACCTCGCTCTTTCGTTTTGAACTGGCCAGATATAAAACTATTTTTATCTATAGGTAAAATAGTTTTAAGATAGCAAGGTGCAAAAGCTACTTTCTGCACCTTGCCATATTTTAGACAGGACGGTCTGGCCATGTAACATAAGGTGTGGAAAGTACATCTACACGCTGGATTTTCTGTACATAAGCCATCCATGCCGTCAGTCTTTCCTTATCATCCTCTGTAATAATTCCCAGCAGTAACTGCGCCTGCCAGGCTGCGCTTACGGAGTTAGCTTCTGCAATACGGGTACTTCTTTCTTTCTCAAGTGCGATTATCTTTGCTTCACGTTCAGCCTCTGCGTCTTTTACCCATTTCGTGCCATCCCATTTATCCCAGGCGGTTGCCGGTTTAAGTAGCGTAGTTTCTGCCGGATAATCGCCCGGCGTGTTAACCAGCACTACTGCGCCGTCTGCGACTGAATAAACCGTTTCCCCTCGGTGATCGGCAACATCAAGCCACCTGCCATCACTATAAAGCGCTACGCGACCAGCCTCAGTAGCAGGCGGTGCAGTGATACAGGCGTTAGCAGGCAGACCAACCCCCTGCACCATAAACTCATCACTGGAACCGGTAAACTCACCGCTTACCGCGTCAAAATTATAAACCGTCAGTGTGCCGGCCGATTTAGCCAGGCCGTTCTTATCAAGCGTAACCTTTGCCATTAAGCAGCCCTCACGATGTAGTTAAACGCAATGTTGCGCGGGCGAGTTTCCGCTGCAGAGCGAAAAACAGAACGTGAAACGGAGTCGCTTGTACCAAAACTATTTCCTTCACTAAGGCCGTTCAGCGCATCTGTTGCCGGATATGCAGCTGAACGGGCCGTGCTGACAAAAAGCGCCTGCACGTTTTTACCGTTTGTTCCTGTATTAACCCCGATTGCATCCGTCTGCCCGGACAGCAGTGCGCGGCCTGAATCCACACCGCGCGCATCATCCCAGCCACGAATAAACTCGCCGCGAAGGTCGGCCAGCTTCAGTCCTGGATAAGCCAGCGCCAGCTTTGGGTAGAGCGTACTGCTGAACGTCGCGCCGTTACTTTTCAGAAAGACCATGCCTGACATTGAGGCAAAGAGTTCATTCGGCATTTTCGCGTGCGGCCACGGGAACGGCGAACCGATAAGCGGCGCACCTTCGCCACAGCCGAGATTTTTAAGAAGCTCAGGAATCAGCCCGGCGTCTTTGATTTCCGCCAGGGCGCTTGCAATCTGCAGGTACTGGCTGTGCGGGTTTTTAGCATCGGTATGACTTTTCATTACGCTGTCCGCATATGCCTTTACCTCGATCACAGCATCATCAACATACTTGCGCGTCGCCAGCACTACTGACGGATCAATTTTCAGCGTGACGGCCGTTGTGCTGTTCACGATTAAAATCATGCGCACGGTCTGCGTCCGCCCGCTGCCTTCAGCCAGCTGGGGCTTATAGGTTTCCGGGCAGTTAGCCACGGCTATCAGCACGCCGTCGGCGTCATACAGGCCAATCTCGCGGATCCAGAAACCGCCCTCGTTTTCGGGGATAATCTGCTCTGCGATAATCTGGCTGCTGTTTGCCGCGTCAACGGTCAGCGAATTAAGCTGCGCGCGACGCTTCTCGCCGATGAGCTTAGTCTGCGCCGCGTCAGGCGTCGGCAGCGTGCCGCCACCGTCCCCGACGCCCATCGAGGTGATATTCACTTTCGTGCCGAGCGCGGCGGCGTTCGCCAGCTTAGCCGCGCCCTGATTGGTCAGCAGGGCAAAATATTTTGTCGTCATGCGCTCACTTCCGTCAGGTCAATAAGATGCAGCGCCACGCCGGAATAACCCGGCCCGCCGACGCTGATAAGTTCAGGGGTATAGGGATAAACGGTCAGCTCGTCGCCGCTGTAGCTGGCAACGGCAACCGGCAGCGCGCCGTTAGCGTCCAGATTGATAGACAGGCCGATAAGGTGACGGCTGCAGGGCTTCGCGTCAGCTATCAGGCGCTCCAGCTCGTTATACATTTCCTCCGTAATGCCGGTATCGAGTACGCCCACATCCAGCCGGAACGTGCCTGGAGTCTCATTAGTTTTCCACCATTCGATTATTTTGATGAGATAGCCCAGCGGCTCAACGACGCGCCGGATAGCACCTATCGTGCCCTTGTGCCGGTGCACGTACTGCGAGGCGGCAACCACGGCGCGCTTTGTCGATTCCGGCCAGGCTGAATCCCAGCGGTCAACTGACCACGCCCACGCCAGATAGGGCAGAAGCTCCACCGGGCAGGTTTGCGGATTCCATAACTGACGCAGCGGCACGCTCATAGCACCTGGACTTGCCAGCGCCTCAGCGGCAGCAACCTCAAGCGCTGACGAGCCGGTCGGCAGCAGGCGATCACTCATCCGAGCCTCCCACGGTCAGCGTGTAGCCCGTGCAGTAAGCGGCCTGCGTTTTATCGAGCACCACGTCAGCAGAAGGCTTGATAAGGTTGACGCGCTGCACGCCCTCAACGTGCATGGCGGCATAGAGCGCAGACAGGCGAATGTCACGGCCGAGGCGCTTTTGTGCGCTGACAAAGGCGGCGAGCTTTGCCTCAGAGGCGGCGCGGACAGGCTCCGCCTCCGGCCCCGGATAGAGGTACAGCTCGGCCACGATTTCATAATTTACAATCTTCGCTGACTGCACGCTCACCCGGTCGGCAACCGGGCGCACGTCTTCGTCATTGAGCGCAGCGTTAACCACGGCCAGCAAATCATCACCGGCCACGCCGTTGCCCTCACGCGCGAGCACTGTCACCGTGACCACTGCAGGCGACGGGCTGATGGCTGATGCATCGGCTACGCGGCCGTCCGCGCTTCTGGCATGGTATTCATATGCACCGGTCGGCCCCGCAACGCTCAGCCCTTCAAAGGCGGAGGTGATGCGCAGCCGGAGATCGTCGTTACTTTCCATAACGGCAGCGGTCGGCGGGATGGTCGTATCGTCGGCCGGGGTAATGGTCAGGCGGGTTACGCCATTGTTCGCGCCGAGCTGGTCAAGGTCGCCATCCAGTGCATAGGCAACCATGATGGCCTTTGCTGCCTCGTTAATGCGCTGGCGCAGGATCAGCTCTCGATAGGCATTCTCCTGCAGCAGCTTTACGATGGGTTCTGATTCAAGCGTCAGCGTGCGGGCGATAGCGTCCTGTTTATCGGCCGGGTAAAGGGAAATCAGCGTCGCCTTTCGCTCGGCCAGCAGGCTTTCATAATCCAGCGTCTCCACCACATCAGGCGCGGGCAGCTGGCTCAGGTCGATAGTTGCCATAGTCTCAGCTCACAGGAACGGTTAAGGAAAAAGGCTGCGCGCTGTCGGTGCGGTTGCCGGACAGCTCAACCACCATTGCGCCATTGATAAACGACTCAAAGCTGATGGCGGTCAGCTTTACCCGCGGCTCCCACTTCAGGATCGCCAGATAGCAGGCCGACATAATCTGCAGGCGCAGCGCCTCATTTTGAGGCTGGCCAATCAGAGCGGATAAAAGCGAGCCATACTGGCGACGCATCACCCTGGTGCCGACTGGAGTCAGCAGAATGTCACGTACCGACTGCCGGATATGATCGAGGTCGGTCAGCGCGCCGCCGGTTTCCCGGTTCATGCCGATATATTTTGCGGTTGTCATACTGGCGCTCCTGTTTTGCCGCCGCTGTCGCCCGGATGGATATGCGAATGCAGTACCTTGCCGTTTGAGGACAGACTGCCGCCGGTATGTGTCACGTCGCCTTTCATCGTGCCGCCCTTAGTGACTTCCAGCTGCGCAGTTTTGAGCAGCGCTGTGCATTCCACTTCGGGTGAGTCGAACAGAATTTTTACCGCCGCTTTAATAGTTGCGGTCTGTATGCCGGTTGCGGTCAGCGCGCCGTTTTCCGGCTCGTACTCGATCACCGCGCCGTCGGGAAATGACCAGTGCAGTGCATCGGCTGAAGCTGATGGGGCTGGATTGTCATCGGAGAAAATACCCGGCAGCACAAAACCGGTATCGAGTTCGCCACCCAGGCACAGAACAAGCACCTGCTCACCTACTGACGGCGCATTCCAGAAACGGGTTTTACCCGCGCGGGCGCTCAGCCAGTGCAGCCAGTTGGTTGTGTTTTTTCCTGTGTCGACACGGCACAGCCCGCCGTCGAGATTGACGGCCGACACGGTTCCGATGCGGATCAGGTTGCGCAGCAGGCGCTGTATTTCTGCGAGTTGTTCGTTCATGACAATATGTTTACTTTTTTAGTGTCTCTAGGCTATCTTTACTCGCTCGTTGGTTAATGAGCAGACATGCAAGATACAGCCTTGAAATATATTTTTGCCAGTTATCAGTAAGGAGACCTGATGGAAGAAATAATAAAAGAATACGACAGAGAGAGAAAAAAGCTTGACTCCTTCGCAACCACCTTAAATACATTAATATCAAGCATAATGATAAGTGAAGGCATTGCTGCACACTCAATAGTATCGAGAGTCAAGGACAGAAGCAGCCTTGAAAAGAAAGTCATTGAAAAACTAAAATACGAAAAACTGTCCGATGTAACAGATGTTGTAGGAGTGAGAATAATAACTCACTACTCTGACGAGGTTGATAAAATAGCAGAAATCATAGAAAGAGAATTTTCAATTGATAGAAAAAACTCAATTGATAAAAGAAAATCCCTTAAGCCTAACGCTTTCGGTTATTTATCTCTACACTATGTAATATCTTTAAATTCAGATAGATGCAAGCTTACAGAATATAAGGCATTTAAAGGATTGAATGCTGAATTTCAAGTAAGGTCAATATTACAGCATGCTTGGGCGGAAATTGAGCATGACACTGGTTATAAAACTGAAAATTCTGTGCCCACTCCCATAAGAAGACAGTTTTCTCGACTGGCAGGATTGCTTGAAATTGCCGACGAAGTATTTATTAACATTAGAAATTCACTTGATAAATATCAATCTGAAACAGATGAGCTCTTCCAAACTGATAGAGCACAAGAAATAAACATTGATAAAATAACGCTCAAGTCTTTCCTTTCAAACTCGCCCATCGTTAAAGATATGTGCGATGAAATTGCAAGGATGAATGCTGGTTTAATTATGGAGGATATTGAAATCGATGATTCCATGCTGAATGATTTATATAGCATTGGAATTAAAACTATTGGCCAGCTAGAGTCTGAGTTAATAGAATACAAAAACCTCACTCTTAAAAGAATTAATAACTTAATTGGGAGTATTGTAGGCTCTGATCGGATCTTAAGCAAACAATTAAAATCCGGGAGCTTATCTTGGCCTATAACTATATTACCCCTTTGCTTCACACAAGTTTTTGCTGCAACGCAGCTAAGCTTAGATGAGCTAAAAGAACATTTCGCAAAAATAAGGCCTGTAATGGATGAGGAAAGAGTAAGCAAGTTAGCATCTCAACTAAAAAACCTTGTTAGCCAAGATTGATGTCAAATACCAATAATTAATACAGATGGAGCCCTGGAAATAGGGCCTCATAAATCAAAAAAGTTGATTATAACCTGCTTGATCATTTCATAATTAGCTTCATTTAGACCGAGCAGCGGACGCGCTTCATATTTTATTTCTTTACCTTTACGTGACGGCCTGTCGCGCAACCCGTAATGATGCACGCGGGCCATGCGCTGCACGTTCTCCGCAAACTCGATCACAGCCTCATTCGGGCTGGCCTGTGTCTTCATGTATTTTGCCGTGCGCAGCTTTGCGAACATCTCGCGCTTTATCCGGCCCTTTTTACTGCGCACCGGTGGCGCTTTGCGGGGCTTAAAGGGCGTGCCGTCAGGTGCCTGCTGGCGCTTAATGTTCTGCTGCTGACTCGCGCGCAGCTTCTTCGCTATGGTTCGCGCCATTTCTTTGCGTGCCGGCGCTGACAGGCTGCTGATCAGCGCCTCCAGACGGTCGTTTACCAGCTGCAGCTCGCTCATGTCTGTAACTCGCTGACCAGCTCGCCTTTAACGTAAAGCTGCACCGGCCGCGCGTCATTCTCCGGCAGCGGGTTCTCGCCGACGTGGGTCACGTGCAGCCCGTCGTCGGCTTGCTTCACGATCACGCGCTCGCTCAGCTGCAGCTCAATGCTGATATCGCTGGCCGTGTCGCTGATAACATCCGCCTCAAAGGTGAAGCCTGTCCGGCGCTTTTCCTCGCTTGCCATAATGTCGGGTTCATTCGTTCGCAGCCAGGCAAGCAGCGGCACGATCAGTAGGTCGATGTTACCGGCGTAGTCGGTAATAACCATGTTAAGCCGGTACTGGTATTCAAACGACAGCGAGCTGGCAAGCGTCGAGACGATGCGCCCGCTGTCGATAAACACGTTCAGCGCGTCAGGGTTTCGCTGCAGCTCCGGCACGCTGTCGGTCAGTGTCTGGCGCAGTTGTTGCGGTTTAAGCATCGTGCTGCTCCTGGCAGTCTTTGATTATTTCGACCTGCAGCCCGCAGGCGGCGAGTGCGGCCTCAAGCTGGCGATTGTCCGCCGCCAGATCGCCCGCCGTTTTAAGGCTGTTTCCCGGCACCGGGCAGCTTGTCACGCGCGGACACCCAATCCAGATAATCTCTGGCGCTGGCGAAGGCCGGACGGGCGTGCAGCCGGATAACATCGTCAGGCAGATCAGCAGCAGACCAGTCACGCAGTATCGGATTCGCATCGGTTTCTCTCTGTATGGTCATTTCACGGTTAAGCGCGGCCGTGCTGGCACGGCCCTGCATCAGCCGCAGCTCGGCCTCGCGCTTCTGGCTGGCTTTCGCATCCGCGTCCAGCCTGGCTATCGCCCGGTCGCGGCTCTCGATACCGGCCGACAGCGTGCCGATAATGCGCTGTGCGCTGGTCAGGTCGTCTTTTGCAACTTTCCACTGCCAGCCGGTCACGCCCAGCGCCAGCAGAGCGACGGCCAGAAGCAGAGCTATCAGCCGCGTCATTTGACACCCCGCAGGCAGTAGGCTGTCTCATTCGCGCGGCGGTTTTCCAGCCCGCGATTTTTAACGCCCTTAACGTACACCCAGCGCCGCAGCTCATTACAGGCATCAGACCAGTGCTGCAGCCTGATGTAACGGGCAAAGGTCGAGCTGCAGGCCGCGCGCACGCCGACGTTAAAGGCGAATGAAACGGCGGTGTCATAGACCGGCTGCGGCATCTCAGCCGACATACAGGCATCGATCCCGCGCTCGACGCGCATCACGTCATACACAAGATTGACCGCCGCCTTTCGCTCGCTGATCTGGCTTTGCGGGGTTACGCCCTCTGTGTGACCAATGCCGTTAGTCCAGACTCCGGCGCTGCACTGATAAGGCGAGGTGCGGCACCCCTCGGCGTTGGCGATGAGCGCAAGCCCGGCCTCGGACGTTTTCAGGGTTTTGAACTGAGGCAGCAGCGCAGCAATCGCCAGCACGGCCACCACGGCGCAGCGTTTAACGGTCTGGCTCAAGGCTCACCCCCCGCAGGCGCTGCAGCTCGTAGGTTTTACGGCGGTAATGCCAGTTGATAAAGAACGTCGCCACGTTAGTGATAAGCGTGATAACGGCCACGCCGGAACCGACCATAAAGGCGATATCCTGTGGCGTATGACGGCCGAACCACATCAGGATGAGGCCAATCAGGTAGTTGATCACAGAGCTGATTTTTTCCATTTTTAGTCCCACAGGTTGACGGTTTCACCTGCTGAAGATTCAGGCAGATCAGGCAGCGTCACCTCGCAGCCGTGCGGCAGCACCGGCCCGCTTTCGGCGAGGCCCGGATTAGCTGCATAAACCAGCTCGACGGCCTGACCGGTTCGCCCGTAATAGCGCTGACAGATTTCGTCAACGGTATCGCCCTGCTGCGCGTAAACGTTCATCAGAGCAGATCCACAATGCAGCCAGGCTTACCGGCGATGCGGCTGATACTGAATCGCGCGTCGCGCCAGTACTCGTCGGCGCTCGCCTCGATTTCGCCCGCTTTTTTCGTGCCGCTGGCGTCGTAGCCGCGATAGCGCTCGACGATGGTGGCGGCGGTCAGCGCGCTGACGGCGGCAAGGTACGCAGTGACCTTTTCGCTCTCGCCGTCCAGAGATTCCGCAGGCACGTCGGCCAGCACCTTAAAGCCCGCTGCCATCTGCGAGGCGCGCCAGTCGTACAGCTCGGCGTTTACTTCTGAAATCGCCGTTTTCACGGCAAGGCGCAGGCGCACCGCCGTGACCGTTCCCTCATAGCGCAGCGAATCGCGCAGCTGCAGCAGGTCAACGTCAGGCCAGAAAAACGTATTCTTTACCGGCGGCTCGGCAGCGTCTGCCGGTCGCGGGGCGGGGATAACAACCGTGTTATTCATAATCGGCCTTTGAAATAGGTGGGCGGTGGAGGACGACGCAGACACTGAAAGTGCGTTGCCGTCCTGCCGCCCGTGCGCGGGGTCGCGTTCGGTCAGCGGCTGGCGATGGCCTGTTTTTTCATCGCCGTTCCCAGCCGCTCAATGTCTTTTTTGACGCCGCAGCCGTCGTGCAGCTGATGCGCCCTTACAAGGTGGGTCATCGCCTCCGAAGCCCTGCCCGCATCGCGAAGCACATACCCGGTTATCTTGTGCAGCTTGGCGCGCACCTGATCGGGCATGTCTTCAGATTCCGTCATCGCAATGGTTGTCAGCAGCGGGTCAATATCGACCGGCTCTTTTGCCGTCCAGGCGCGCGTTGCCGCGCTGGCGACTTCCTCTGCCAGCAGGTAAGGCAGGCTGGCGCGCTTAAAGCCGTCTGGCGACATAAGGCCATGCGTCAGCGCGTACCGGGCAATCTCCAGCGCGCCGGGTAAGTCGCCCGCATCAAGCCGCCAGATCATGACGGTCATCAGCACGGCATCCTGTGCGCCTTTGCCTTTCTCCAGCACGCCGGACACCCACGGCAGGTACTCAGGCAGCAGCTGACGCTTCATTTCCGCCTTGCGCTCGTTCGAGTGCACTTTCTTCAGGCGGCGCTTGTCGTCGTTCAGCTTGATGAGCATCTGCTCATAGCCGCTGGCATGGCGCAGCGGGTTGTCGGCGTTCTGCGAGGCTTCGATAGCCTGCTGGCGCATGCGGTGACGTCGGGCAGGGCTTAACATGCGTTACGCCTCCGCTTTTCCGGTGCCAGCAGCGCCGCCGTTTTCTGCCGCTGCTTCCTGCGTTGTGGCTGCAGGTTCAGCGAACACACCGACTTCGATGTTTTCAACCAGGCAACCGGCCGCGTAATCCTCGATCACGTAGTCCTCGTTAATGGACTCGTAGTTTTCGATGCGGTCGCGCTTCGGCACTTCGTCAATCAGGCGGCGGTGCGTACCTTCCTGCCAGTAAATCGACAGGTTATCGGTGCGGGTAATAAACATGGCGTCGGCCGGGAAGTACGGCACGCGCACCGCTGGCAGACCGCCGATGCGTTTCTGACTGATAATGACGTCAGCGGCCAGCTGCTCGGTGTTGGCCTGCGACTGGTTGACGATCGGGAAGTACTTGTCAGCCAGCAGCTGACGGCCCACGATAACAACCAGCTCCGGGTCTTCCTGATACCACGGCTCGATCAGGGTGTTGGTGGCATCCATCACCAGCGCGTCGAGGCTGGCATAATCGCCGTTTTTGCCGACGCGGATTTTTTCAGAAACGACGGTGCCGTCTTCCTCGGTGATTTTGCTCATCACGCGCGCCGGTGCATCGTTGCGGTACTTCTGCAGCCAGCCTACGGCCACGTCCTGCAGCATCGGGTTCTTGGCGCGGTTCGAGGTTTTGGCGCGGGTCACGCCGTTGAAGCCGATCATGATGCGGTCAAGCGCCTGGCGCTTTACGATGGCGTCACGCAGGCGGGCCTGAAAATCTTCATAGCGTGCCCACAGGTCGAGGGTGTTATAGCGGATATGAAAGTCGTAGTTGACCTGCACACACTCATAGCCCTGCTTATCCAGCGCAGCAAAGTCAGCGGTTTCGCGCTCGTCGCCGCCTGCCGTGTCGGTCACGCTGGCAATCGAGCCGGATACACCGATCCCGATTTTCTCGCCCTTCATTTCGGACACCGGCACAATGTTGACGCGGGTCAGAAAGTCAGAAGACTCCTGCACGCGGCTCATCAGGGTCTGCGTGACCGACGGCTCAACGGTAAATTTTTTGTTCATGTCGTCGGTTTCGACGCCGTTCAGCTCGGCAAGGCGGGTCATGAACTGGTTAAACTTGAAGCGGGTATTCTTGCGCATTTGCGTTCCTGTTTATCTCTGTGTTGGGTTTTAACGTTCAGGCAACGCCTGATTAGCAGTCGGTCTGCGCGCCGGACTTCGGATCGCTGCCGGTTGCCGCCGGGCGGCGGTTAAAGCTGCCGTCGGTCTGCGAAAGCTGGCTCTGCAGCGCAGCGAAAGCGGCGCGGTCTTCCCCGGCCTGCTGCTCGATAGCCTCAAGGCGTGCGGTGACGGATTGCTCCAGAGCAGACAGCTCCTGCGTCTGGCTCTCCGCGTTCAGCTGTACCTGCTCAGCGACGGCCGTTACCGCCGCGCTGACGTCGGCGAACTGCTCGCCACTGGCCTTTTTCTGGCCGGTAAACATGGCGGTGATACGCGTCAGAAGGGACAGCGACGGCTCGGCCACTTCTTCAAACTCAATGACAGTTTCTTCAGCGGCGCTGAAAAGGTTGTCTTTATGCTGCTTGCGGGATTCCAGCGGGTTAGTGTTCGCCGAGGCGCTGAAGCTCAGGATTTCCGTGCCGAGGCTGGCCGGATTGTCGGTAACAGCCAGGCCGATTAGATATGCCTCACCGGTATCCGCGAACTTGGGGTTGTACTGAATTGATGTATAGATTTTCTGGCGTGCTTTGGTCATAGCAGCCAGCTCATCTGTTGGATCGATATCCCCGTATAGCGCCAGCTTGCCTTTTAGCGGCCCGTCAGCAATTTCTTCAGCTGACAGCGCCACCACGTCACCAAAACGGCGAAACGGGCTGTCAGGCGTGATGCCTTTGATGTGCTCAAGGTCAATTCGCGCCCCGTACATCGTCGGGTCATAGTTTTTCGCCATTTGCGCAATGTGCTCACGCGGAATTGCGCGGCCATCAGTGGTTGCGCCTTCAACTGCGATACGAAAACGCTTTGCTTTGATTGCTGCCATTAATCAGGCTCCGGTCAGGTGTTGGGTCGGTTCGGGGCCAGTTTCCCCGTCGCCACACTATCCCTCAACGAATGCCAGCCCACTGATGCATCAGCAAACAGGGACAGCAGGCGCGCCATTTTCGGCCCCGGTAGCCTTGCCGGTATGAACATGACACCGACAACCATCATCAGCGATCCGCGCCGTCAGGCCGCGCTGCTTTACTGGCAGGGTTATTCCGTGCGCCAGATTGCGGAGACGCTCGGACAGAAAACGCCAACCGTGCAAAGCTGGAAGCTGCGCGACGCGTGGGACAACGTCGCGCCCATCAGTCGCGTGGAATCCAGCATGGAAACCCGGCTGATTCAGCTCATCATGAAAGAGGTAAAAGGGAATGGTGATTACAAAGAGATAGACGCGCTCGGCCGTCAGATTGAGCGCCTTGCCCGCGTTGAGCGCTACCGCAGCAGCGGCAACGAGGCCGACTTAAACCCCAACGTGCGCAACCGCAACAGAGGCGAGCGCCAGCCGGTCGTTAAAAACGAGTTTAGCGACGAGCAGATCGACAAGCTGACCGGCGTGTTTATGGATAACTGCTTTGAGTATCAGCTCAACTGGCATAAAGCCGGGCTGACTCACCGCATCCGCAATATCCTGAAGTCCCGCCAGATTGGCGCAACGTTCTACTTTGCCCGCGAGGCGCTGATCGATGCGCTGACCACCGGGCGTAATCAGATATTCCTTTCAGCCAGTAAAGCGCAGGCGCACGTCTTTAAAAACTACATCATCGACTTCGCCCGCCAGGCTGACGTTGACCTGAAAGGCGATCCCATCGTGCTGCCGAACGGCGCGCGCCTGATATTCCTCGGCACCAACGTGCGTACCGCGCAGAGCTATACCGGCAACCTCTATCTAGATGAATATTTCTGGATCCCGAAATTCCAGGAGCTGCGCAAAGTTGCCAGCGGCATGTCGCTGCACAAGAAATGGCGCACGACCTATTTTTCCACGCCGTCGGCTCTTTCACACAGCGCCTATCCGTTCTGGTCAGGCGAGCTGTTTAACAAGGGTCGGCGTAACAGAGATGAGCGCATCGAGATAGACCTGTCGCATTCACACCTGGCAAAAGGCGCGCTGTGCGGTGATGGGCAGTGGCGGCAGATCGTGACGGTTGAGGATGCGCTGGCCGGCGGCTGCAACCTGTTCGACATTGAGCAACTGCAGCTTGAATACAGCCCGGCGGAATATCAGAACCTGCTGATGTGTGATTTTGTCGATGATGAGGCGAGCGTGTTCCCGTTTGCCGAGCTGCAGAGCTGCATGATCGACAGCCTGGAAGAGTGGGAAGACTTTAACCCGTACCTGCCGCGCCCGTTTGCATACCGGCCGGTCTGGATCGGGTATGACCCGTCGCACACCGGCGACAGCGCAGGCTGTGCGGTAATCGCACCGCCGCTCGTTGCGGGCGGTAAGTTCCGCGTGCTGGAACGTCACCAGTGGCGGGGCATGGACTTTGCCGCGCAGGCGAAATCTATCGAGGACTTAACGAAAAAATACACCGTGGAATATATCGGCGTGGATGCGACCGGCATCGGCCAGGGTGTTTTCCAGCTGGTACGCCAGTTTTACCCGGCCGCGCGCGAAATCAAATACTCGCCAGAGGTTAAAACAACAATGGTACTGAAGGCAAAAGACACCATCAGCAGCGGGCGGCTTGAGTATGACGCCGGGGCGACGGATATCACGCAGTCGTTTATGGCTATCCGCAAAACCATGACGGCCAGCGGTAACCGCTCAACCTATGAAGCGAGCCGCAGCGAAGAGGCCAGCCACGCCGACGTCGCCTGGGCCATCATGCACGCCCTGTTAAACGAACCGCTTACCGCAGCCAGCGGCGGCGCTAATCCCTCAATTCTGGAATTTTACTGATGAGCAAATGCAGAGGCCGCAAGGCCCAAACCGCCACCACACAGCCGGTACAGGCAACCGCACCGCAGCAGCAGGCCGAGGCGTTTACCTTCGGCGAGCCGACGCCGGTCATGGATAAGCGCGACATTCTGGATTACGCCGAGTGCATCGGTAACGGGCGCTGGTTTGAGCCGCCGGTCAGCTTTAACGGGCTGGCAAAAAGCTTGCGCGCAGCCGTTCACCATAGTTCGCCGATTTACGTAAAGCGCAACATTCTGGCTTCAACCTTTATCCCGCACCCGATGATGAGTCAGCAGGAGTTCAGCAAATTTGCGCTGGATTATCTGGTCTTCGGTAATGCCTTTGCCGAGTTGCGCCGTAACAGTCTGGGTATGCCGCTGCGCCTTGAAACCACCCCGGCAAAATTCACCCGCAGAGGCGTGAAGGATGGCGTTTACTGGTTTGTGAATGACTGGAAAGAGCCGCACGAATTTTCGGCCGGCAGCGTGTTTCACCTGCTGGAGCCGGATATTAATCAGGAGCTTTACGGCCTGCCGGAATACCTCAGCGCGCTTAACTCCGCCTGGCTGAATGAGGCGGCGACCCTGTTCCGTCGAAAGTATTACCAGAACGGCGCGCACGCGGGTTACATCCTGTATATGACCGACGCGGCACAGAGCAGCAGCGACGTTGACCGGATGCGCCAGGCGATGCGCGACACGAAAGGGCTGGGTAACTTCCGCAACCTGTTCATGTACGCGCCGAACGGTAAGCCGGACGGGATCAAGATTCTTCCGCTTAGTGAAGTTGCGACGAAAGACGATTTCTTTAACATCAAGAAAGCCAGCCGCGACGACCTGTTAAGCGCGCACCGCGTGCCGCCGCAGATGATGGGGATTATCCCGGATAATACTGGCGGGTTTGGGGATGCGGTGAAAGCGGCGCAGGTGTTTGTACGTAATGAACTGACACCTCTACAAGAAAGGATGAAAGAAATAAATGATTGGATAGGATGCACAGTGATTGAATTTCGCCAATATTCATTAGAATGAATCAAGAGTTATCTTGCTGCAAGATCTAAGTATTTATCTGTTTTATATGAGGATTTTAGCTTTTTGTATATAGAGTTAAAATCTAGAGGCTTATATGGAATAGCTGAAACTGAAGTGCGCTAAAACTTTTGTAAGGGCTAATTGACTACGTAATGCGATGGTGTTAATAAGTAAACTTAAATAGTTTACAGGATGTAGTATTATGACATTCTTTGCAGAAGCAGACTGTATTGATGATCTTCTTAAGGAAGTTCATGCGGCAATCATCAAAGATGGTTCAAGAATTAAAGCGTCTAAAGGCGATACCATAGAGATACTTGGAGCTAGCTTAGTTCTTACTGACCCGGTTAAGCGCGTTAGTAGAACTGAGTCCAGGAGTAAAATAATCAGTTGCATGGGTGAGTTTCTATGGTATTTGACTGGTGACAATAAACTTAGCTTTATTGAACGGTATATCTCTATTTACAAAGAATTTGCTGAAGATGATGGTACAATCCGAGGAGGATATGGCCCTCGCATCTTTAGCATGCATAATATACATAATCAGTTAGAGAATATTATTACTCAACTGAGCCATAAAAAAACTAGCCGAAGAGCTTTAGTGCAACTTTTTGATGCCTCAGATCTGGCATTAAAATTAAATGATTCTAAAGAGTATAAAGACATACCATGCACAATCTCACTTCAGTTCCTAATAAGAGATGAAAAACTAAATCTATTTGTTAATATGCGCTCCAACGATGCATTTAAAGGCTTAACTCACGATATATTTGCCTTTACAATGATTCAGGAATTTATTGCTAGAATTTTAAATTGCGGCTTGGGTCAGTATTATCATTATGTATCAAGTATGCATTTGTATGAAGATGATCTTCCTAAAGTTTGTGCTTTACAAAGAGAAGGTTTCATGAGTACCGCATCCATTATGGATGAAATGCCTGCAATAAATTCTTTAGATTTGAGATTCCAGATACTTAAAGTAGAAGAAAGCTTGAGAAATGACAAATTCTTTAATATTGACTACTCCGAATTAAATGACTACTGGAAAGATTTGATGAGATTGATAAAAATAAACTATTTACTCAGAGATGATGATAGTTTACAGGAAGCGCATGATGAAATTGCAAAATTAAAAAATGATTCGTTTAAGATTTTTTTTGAAGGAAAATGAAAATGAGAAGGCATCATGAAGTTCAAAAATTTGTATCGGATCTCAAAAGTTTTTCAAATAACGAATGTTCTTTGCTGGGCCTAACTTCTGATGCTCACTACGAAACGTTTGCTATGCAACTGATAGACAGCATTCGTAGAATACAATATGTGGAAGCCATTAACAATAAACAGAACTATAGCCAGCTTAGGATGGAGCCTAACTCAATTCACTTTGATCCACTTATTGCAGCTAAACTGCATAATGAAACAGGCCACTATGATGAGGCATGCTGGTTAATATTTTTGTCTACTCATTTTGGAAAAAACATCAAAACAAAATGGCAATTATGCCGAGATATATACAGTGGGCTAGGTACAATAACTTGGACTTGGGAGAATATTACTGATAATTTTGAGGATTTCGAAAAATGGTATGAAAAATCGTCATCGCATTTGGTTTCCACTAGTAAAGAGAGACAATATGGAAATCATAGGAAATATGAAACCCTAAAAGATGACTCAAGACGTTCAATACCCAAGGTTTTTAAGTCTTATATTGAATTTATTGGCAATACAAAAAGCCATGAAGCGAGATTTGCTGAGGCTGAAACAATTTCAACGGGTCCTGATCTACTCTTTGAGATATTATACTCAAATATGAGGAGTGTCATTTCCTTCGGCAGAACAGCAAAGTTTGATTATCTAACTATGCTTAGAAAAACAAAATTACTAAACTTAGAGCCAGGCCATCTTTTTTTGAAAGGCTCAACTGGCCCTATTAAAGGATGTAGACTTCTTTTTAGCAATAATAAAAATGGTGTAGATTCAGTGTCAGAATTAAACGAAAAACTGTCCCTTCTTGCAGAAATTTTACCTATAGGATATCTGAAGATGCAGGTTTTGGAGGACGCCCTTTGTAACTGGCAAAAATCCCCCGACAGCTATAAATATTTCGGGGGATAGAGCATTTAGATTATATCATCCTTTTTATATCTCACCTTAAGTCGGTTAAGGTGAGAATACGGTACATTACCAATGTGTTGTAAATGCCCCACAACTATCCCTTTTGAAATACCTATCTTTTTCGCAGTACGTACTATTACTTTCCAGTCTTTAGCTCTGAAGTCTTTAATTTTCCTCTGAAAAGGCTTAGGTATTAATGTATCAATAGCAAATTGATCTGCTTCAACTTCTTCCTTTGAACTAAGTTCTGTTTCTCCTTCTATACGAATGTTAATTGCATCATGAAGAATCAGATGTCCAATTTCATGGAACAAAGTGAACCAGAAGTGATCATCAGTGAGATGTCTAAAACTCACTATAAGAGTGGCATGATTAGGCTTGAAAAAACATGTTGCACCACTTGCACGACATCCTGAAGGAGTTGGCAAGACAACAAACGAAACGCCTGCTTTAGCAAAAATTTCTTTAAGCTGCGGAATAAATTTTTTTATATCAGGTTCATTTGAGAGTCGACGAATATCTGGAAGCAAACTTATTAAAGTTTCTTTGCTCCATAATTTACAGGCATGACTATTGCTTATTTTTTTTGCTTTTACTATCCATGCCAAATCTGCCATTGGAACAGTTTTAAGACTTAGGGATTTTCTAAATGCAACTAATGGAGCATCATTTTCCATTTTATATGTAAAATCATTCACAGATTTAATGCCAAAAAAGTCTAAGCAATGTTTGAATTTTAATTCACGTGTTGATGCTTTAGGTATCCATCCATAATTAACCATGTCTTTTACTGGAAGTGATTCAAGCCATTCTTTGTTGACAGCATTTAAATGTTCAATATGTTCTCGGTAGGCACCTTCTCGCTTGAGCCAAAACTCTACTGAAACATTAAATATATCCTGCAACTTCAATGCCATGCATTCATTCAAAGATAAATTTCCGAGCAAAAGCTGCTGGCCCTTCAAAACTGAGAGACCAATCTTTTTGCTAAGTTCTGCATCGGTAAGCCCATGCTCATCCATGAGGTCTATGATTGTGTCGCCAGGAGGAGATACCCGGTCTGGGCTAAAATCTAGTGTACCAATCATTTTTCGTCACCTATGAACATTAACTTAATACGTCTTACTGCTTTCCAATTTATTGAATTATCATCATTTTTTGGAGGCTTTGCGTGAACACATATGAACCCCATACTTACCTTAGAGTCTAACTTGATTATAATGTATTCTTCGTCATCCTGAAAGCTTGAGACAGGACCTCCTACGGGAAGTTCCAATACATTATCTATTGCCTTAATGTCAAAAAGGCGTGATATCAGTTTTTCAGATAAACGGATGCCCAGAACTTCATCCGCATAGCTTTGCATGAGACAGATATCCCTTAAGTGTCTGCTGTGAAAGGAAATTTCCAAGGGCTTGTCGCTTTTAAAATTGGTATAACTGAATTTATAGCAAAAAAAATGTAGCTCTTAAAGTATTAATGTTACTTATAGATGTAGACTAAAGATAATTTTGATGATAAATGAGTAGGTCAATTCCTTTGTCTAAAGAGTTTAAATGAGTAATAAACATTTCAGTTCAAATGCTCTTACAGATGTAATCGCAGAAATGGAACGCCAAGATGCTAAATGGGGGGCTGATCGAGATCTCAATCCTTTCCTATGGGCTTCAATCTTAGGTGAAGAGGTTGGTGAATTTAACCAAGCTATTTTGCATGATTATTACGGGGGAAAATGCGCTGGCACGAGCCGTGATGAAATGGTCCAAGTTGCAGCAGTTGCCTTACAAATTATCGAGTACTACGACCGTCAAAAGTCATGACACTGTAATGTTTAATCAAAGTTGCTGGCTCATGCATCTATAGGGCACAACTCCGTTATAATGTCTTCTCGTCAAAAAAACTTAACCTACTCAAGAATCAAATCTCTCATCAGATCTTTATTATGCAATCGTAATATTCTCCCCTGAGCGTGTAACGGATACATGTTTGACCCTTCGCGCGCAATGCTATCCCCGCCACGCCTGCCCGCTTTATGCATCGCTTTTCATGCATGTGCATGTGTTACCTCTCAACCCGCCAGCACTGGCTTTACATGCGTTGAGCGATCCAATCTGGATCATGCGGATTCATGCAAGCATATGCACTTTGATGCAGAAGCAAAAAGCCACCTGAAAGGTGGCTAGTGAACGGTAGGGAAGGGGCAATTAATCATTCAGCCTGGCGGTATATGGCAGCTTCGAAAACAGATGTGTCGATTGTCCCTGCTAGGTCGCTGATCATCGACAGTGCCATTTTTAATTCATCTTCTTTGCAGTGTGCGATCAGTGATACGTCAGCAATGAACTGGATGCGTGCAACCGTCTCGCTTAGATTATCTATGTCCATCAAATGATTAACTCCTTCTAGTCAAAATATACTGTATGTATAAACAGTATCATGACGTTTTGGAATCGTAAAGAATCGTGCGGCTCAGATTAGTCCGACTGCCGTTTTATTAATCAGGCACAGGTATGCCGCTTTTTTTCGCAAGAGCTTTAAATCTTTTTAAGGGAGTAGGATTCTTGTTCCGTCTATGGAACAGATAGCCGCTTGTACCGCTCCAGTAAGAAAGCTCCCCAACCTTGATTGTATAGCCTTTCATCATGCGCACAGCTTCGCCGTCGGACAGTGTTAACCTAGAGATCTCGAAGAAACTCTTTTTCAACGCCTCCCGTTCTGTGCATTGACTCACTTCAGGTGGGTATTTGTCCGGCTCAGGTTGTTCCTGCGCTGGCTTTTCTCTTAATCGCTTAATAATCCTTCTTTGCTCGGCGCGAGTAGGGGGCTTTGTGAAATCGATAGCTGCTTCAGAGCCTGTTGGCTCCGTACAGTTATTGACAGAACTCCGAGAGGACGCGGACGCGTCCTTAAATTCAAAACCTAAATCAACGGCACGTTTCGGGACAATCTTCCATTGCATCAGACGGGTTAAAATTGGCGTATCGTCGCCAACTTCAGTTGCGTAAACACCCTTGATACGCACGGTTTCCTCTCCGTACTCATTCACGTCTTCGCTTGCCTGATACCAGGTGCGCACGGCCAGCTCGTCACGGCGCACGAACGGCCCGCCCTGCGCGTTAACGTATCCGGCCCAGTCGCCTGCGTCGGCTGCATCATGCGCTGCCGCAAACTCGACGCTAAGTCCGTGTGCGGTTTCGCTGTCAGCCATGCGGCGCAGTTCGCGGTAAACCGTGACCGGCGCGCCGCCCACAAACTGGAATTGACGGATATGCCAGCGTGCCGCCCAGGCAGAAACGGCCGAGGCGGTTTCCTTAAGGTCTTTGCCGCTTTCGTCGTCAGTCTCGCCGTCCAGCGCGTAGCCATCGATATTTTTGGAAATGTATTTAGCAACGTAACCCGTCGCGCTGCCTTTCTCCGGGTCAATAGCCTCGGCGTGAAAACGGGCCTTACGGGCCTTTTCGGTTGTCAGTTCGCTGCCGTCTTCCTGCCAGGCGTAGTCGCGCATGATCTCGCGCACGCGCTCAGCCTGCTCCGGGCGCATAAACATGAGCATGTGCCAGTGCGGGGTCGCATCATGATGAGGCTCAGCAACGCGGATCCCGAAGATGCGGATTTCTTCTCGGTGCAGCTTGGCGCGGATTTTCTGCCAGACGCTGCAGAGATAACGCTGTGTCTCGGCCGGGCTGGCACCGTTCCATTTGCGATTTCGATGCCCGGTTTTGATTGTGGCGTGATAGCGAGCCGGGGCGGTGAGGGTGTAAAACTCACCGATAAAGCCCATTTCGGTGCAGATGTTTTCGAAACCGCGAATGCGGGTCATCAGCTCGCAGCGACGGATCGCCGGGTTAGCTACGCTGCCGTCGTACTTCTCGAGCAGGCTGATGCGGTTGCCTTCCTCGTCTTCAAGCTCCATTCCCTTAAGAAATTCACGGGTGCGGCGCTTCTGTTCGCGCCACTCTGAAACGGTCATGCTGCTGGCATAGGGTGTATGCTTTTTGCTGACGTTTGCCAGTGCGATTTGGAGATGTTCACGCCAGGATGCGGCGACTCGACGCAGCCTGCCTTTCCACCATTTATCAGTCTGCATACGCAGGATTGCTGGAGTAACTTCCTCCGGGTCAAAAAGGCGTGACGTGACCTTTTCCCACAGTGGAGGCGTCTGGCTCAGCTCGCGGGTTATGGTGGCGGCGGTCATGTAAAGACGGTGAGTGTATTTGTAATCTGACTCGTCGCTAGCCTGCGCGTGTGCCTGCAACAACTCGGCGAGGATGAAATTAGCAACATCCCCAGCCAGTAGTTCGACGTCGGCGCGCGCCATATCCGGCAGACGGTTAAAGCGGCGCATCAGCTCCCAAAGTGTGCCGCCCGCACTGGCTGCGCCTGCCTGTTTAGTAGCATTGCCTTCCAGCAGGTTAAACGTGCCGTGACTCATTTCACCGAGGCGATATTGAGCGTTAACGATTTCAACGCGTGGCAATGTGCGCTCAACAAAAGTTTTCGTTAAGTACGCATTGGCACGATCAATACCCTGTGTTTTTTCCAACTCGCTGACTCGACGCTTCACATCAAACTGAATCAGCGTCGGCTGCTTTTCGAGTAGCTCCTGCGCACGCACTAAAGCCGCAATCATCTGACTGCGGCTGTGCATTTCCTCATAAGTGGGATAAGGGCTGGCGATGGCTTCCCGTGGAGCGTTCCACGGGTAGGCGTATTCCTGAATCACTCGCAAACCCCCAGATAGACGCTGCTGCAGGCGGACTTGTTATCCATAGCTGCGAACATGTCGAACTGACGGCCACCGCGCGTTGTCAGCGCCCAGTCGCGATAGGTTTCAATGCCGTGTGAAGTTAAAGTTACCTTACTGCCGTCTGTTTCTGCCTTAACGGGATCCATTCCTGAATGGAAAAATGCTGCGTTCCCCCGACGCGAGCACAGCGCTACAATCCGCTCCCACTCAGCAACCCGGCTTATTTCTTCAGGCCAGCGGGTAAAGATTTCCCCGAGTTCAGCTTTGTTTACGTTAACGCATGGCATACAACCGACACGGCTGCACCCCTGCTGATAAAGAGGGTTTGGCTTGATGCCGTGACGCCTGGCCAGCGCAAAAACTTCATCATGCGTCCATTTAAGGATCGGCCGGTAAATCGACAGGCCCGGCCCGAGGTCAAACCCTGCTTCCCACTCAGGCAGCTCTGCCCGTTTTGCGGATTCCTGGGCGCGAACTCCCTGCCATGTAATGACGTGCTTACCCTCTGCAACCAGCGGGTCTACAACCTGCTCCTGCATCGGGATCTGTTTAAGCTCGAAAGAGCAGAACTTACGCTGAGTGGAAGGGAATGTGCCTTTCCAGATACACATATCAAGAAAGGGAATGCCGGTAGGTTTAAGGGCATTCAGTGCACGACGCACTATCTTTGCAGCCTCTTCCTCTGTGAATCCTAAATCTCTGACCAGGGTAACTGGCCACTTATCTTTTACGAACGTTCTCTTGTCAGCTATACGCTGTGTGAAGTCAGCCCTGACGCGGCGCAATGGACCGAGTTTAGTTTCAAGGTATTCCAGATATTTGACGGTTTCAGGGTGTTCATGTCCTGTATCGGCGACAGCCGCCTCAAATGTCACTCCTGCCTCAATAGCCAGCAGCCACTGAGCAAGGCTGTCTTTACCTCCAGAAACGGTAACAAGGTTCATAACACCTGGGTCGAAGCAACGCATATCGATCATTGCTGTACCTCCACTATCACAGAGCGGTCCGGCCCAGCTGCCATATCGAAGCCAGTAAAAATGAGGGCGACTTTAGGCTGCCGTACCGCAATGATTTCTGATGCGCGCTTTCCTTCACCTGCGGCAACGCCAACCGAACGAGCTACGCTAATGCTGGTAATACTGAAATCGCGAAGAATGCTGCGGGTATAGAGGGTGTCGCTGTTTGAAACTACAACCGGGCAACGCTCCGAGACGTCGAGCAACATGCTGACCAGATCGTGATGCTCATCTTTGCCAAAACCTGCAGAGTGATAGTCCGCGAAAGTCCCGTCATAAGGCGGATCGCAATACACCACATCGCCAGCTTTAGTCAGGCGCAGCGTTTCGCGGAAGTCGGCACAGATGAACGTCGCACGCTGGGCTTTTTCTGCGAAGGCTTCTATTTCGGCCAGCGGAAAATATGGCGCTGCGTAGTTACCAAACGGGATATTAAATTCGCCCCGCTTGTTGTAGCGGCAAAGACCACGATAGCCATTGCGGTTCAGGTACAGGAAATAAGCGGCGCGCTCCAGAAGAGGCAATGCCGGATTATGGTTGAATGCCTCACGAACAGCGTAATAGCTTTCACCGGTTGTGTTCTGATTAAACAGGCTGGCCGCAACAACGATAAACGGGCGGGTATGCTCCTTTATCTGGCGGTAAAGATTAATAAGGTCAGGGTTTATATCCGCAACCAGATAGGCCCGGAAATCGGTATTCATCATAACAGCACAGGAACCGGCGAAGGGTTCGACCAGGCGCTCACCTTCAGGCAGGTGCGCCAGCAGTTCCGGCATTACCCGGGACTTGTTGCCCGCCCACTTCAGAATCGTGCTCATACCGCACCGCCTTTTGATACTTTAGTGCGAAGTTCGGCCACGTCCTGACAGCTGACACAGCGAGTTACACCACGTACCGCGCGGCGGCGCTGCTCCGGGATTGGGGCATCACAGTCTTCGCAGAATGAAGCCGCCACGCTCACCGGGCGGTTAACCACGCTGGCGATGTTACGCGCCAGCAGTTCGTCGGCGCGCTGCTGCGCCATATCGATTGAATCAGCCATCAATGCAGCTCCTGCGCCTGGTTCTCAAAGCGCTCGGCCTCTTTATCCAACAGTTTGATAATTTCTACTGCAGACATTTCTTTTTGGCGGGCATGAATTGCCAGTGCGGCCAGGCGGATTGAAACTGAAAGCGCATCATCAGAACGCTGCTCAGTTTTGGCCTTATTCAGCATGGCGCTAAGCGCATCGTCATCAGCTTTAAAATTACGGGTCTGGATATTTCGCATTTCTCTTTCTCCTGAATTTGGGCAAAAGAATGCCCGGCGGGTTTACGCCATTTTTTTGCATCGGGTTAGTTAATTAGAAAGGGTCATTCGCTTTGGAAATAAACTCACGACTGCTTTTAAATGATTCATTGCACAAATAAGCGCCTTTCTTTCATCAGTAGTCAGTTCACTAAATTCAGCGTCGTGCCTGTCTTTACCGATGTTAGCCAGGAAAAGAATTGCGCTCAGCGCGCGCTTGTTATCCCGGTAATTACTGTCTGTCACATCGCGCATTTCAGAGAAAAAACGAGCCATATCATTTTCACAGTTACCACCCATCAATTGCGCGCGAAGTAAGGCAACGTGATTCAGCGCCGAAACCCTCTGGCCGGCAGTAAGTTCGACCAGCATTGAATCGCCCTCAATAGCCATGATTTACCTCTTTTCTCTTTTGCCTGTACCTGCTGGCTTAATACCGGATGCCAGCGCCTGCCGTTCTCGCCCATAATCCAGCCATTCCCGTATGACATTGACGGATTCTGACGCTTGAGGTGTGCTGCAAATGAAATCATCTAGCGCCCTCAATTGATGCCAATCGAAGCACCCAGCCCGCTGATAGCGTCAACAGTTGAGGACAGTGCTGGGTTAGCCTGAATACGCGCCTGTACTGCCATTGCAGCCAGTGCTAAGCAGCGAATACCGCTATTAACGTTTTGCAGAAGGCCACGTTTACAGTTGGCTGTCATAGTTTCTGTAGAGGTTGCGCCAGCGGCTAACTGGCCGACCTCTGCGGTGGCTTTCATGACATATAGAGGAAATTTTTCATCTGCGACTTCGTTTACCGGCACGCAGAGGAGGCAGTGGATCTGCGCCAGCAGGCCATCAACTAACGTTGCATCCTCAGTGACATCGGTGAGAGTTAAAACTTCTAAGACGGTAAGCTGATGCGGCTGGTCCGGATTCAGCTTATTACGCAGTGTTTGCGCACGCATCCCGGACACCTTCGCGACATCTTCCATATTGTGAGCTAACGCGAATTTGCGACAGGCATCGTCGTAATGGGTATGGGTAGAAACCTTGAAATCAAACATGTTCAGATCCTTCTTAACTTGCAAAATCAAGTTATGGTTTGATGTAGCGGCATTTGATTGCCTGCTGGCGGTTCTTTTCACGCCATGCAGCAACATTGATAAGCGGATTGCCATGTTTGGTCATGGTGGTTTCAACCACTTCGCCGGTCTTACGATTGGTGCGGTTCTGCGTATAGGTGAAAGAGGGGGTAGGAGCGAGCAGCACTACACCGTTAGCAATCCATTTTTCCAGCACTGACAGGCTGATGCGGTTGGCTGCAGCAAAATCCTGTTTAGACATTGTTGGGGATGTGGCAAGCGTGACGGCTTTGTTTACAGCGTCGTTTACTGCTTCGCTGATGGCTGGCATCAGAATCGCTGTGACATTGGCAATAAAATCTTGAGATTGCACTAAGTCAAATGCGTTTTGACTGTTTGCATTTTCAGTGTGCATAACGCAGTATCTCCTAAGGGTCGTTTTGTTCTACGGTGTATCATGTGGTGTGCTACATCCTAGATCAACAAATGACTTTTAGTAAACAACATTTGTTTATTTATTTGGTGGTGTATGGATTTTAGCGAAGGTTCAGCCTTAGAGATTGTTGAGCGCCTGTGCTCTGCATATGGTGTTACTACACAGAAGGCTTTAGCAAAGTGCCTGGGAGTTCCAGCGGCTAATGTCAGCAACTGGGTGCAGCGCGACAGCGTTCCAGGCAGTGCATTTGTTAAATGTGCTTTAGACACGGGTAACGACCTTCGCTGGCTTACAACTGGAAAGCTTGCAAATGCAAAATTTAATTCTCTTTCAGCTTTACCAAATGGTAAGGGTCTTTACGATGAGATAACTTCAAACGGTGGCAAAGCCGTTTTGCACCGAATCATGGACGCTTATGGATTTACCCTGCAAAAGCAATTGTGCGAACTATTTGGGATTTCATCCGGTACAGTTAGTACTTGGATACGTAGAAATTATTTTCCAGGTGATTTAGTAGTAACTTGTGCACTAGATACAGGGGTCCCCCTACAATGGTTAGCAACTGGTAAGGGAAAAATTAGTGGCCAATCAAAGATGTCATCCGATATAAATATAATTAAAAAGAAAAATTTAATAGCTGGAGCGCTTGAAGAAGGCGGGGAGTGGCAAGTAGAACTATCCTTTTTACAGGCTAAACCATCTTCGCCTATATTCGTAAGTAGTAATACCGGTTCCTGGCTTATTGATACTGATATCACGAGCATTAGCAATGGACGCTGGTTGCTTGGAATTGATGGTAAATATGATATATATGACGTAGCAATTTTGCCTAATAAGAAAATTAGTGTAACAACTCCTAGTTTTAATTTTATATGTGCTTCGAATGAAGTTAGCGTGGCTGGGAAGGTGTTTTTCTCATTGACCTATAATTTCTGAATTTACTATTTTGATTTCTCATATAAGGATTATGTTGTGGCTAAATGGTACGAAGGCGAACTAACAGCATATGCATTCGTTGACTCTATTGAACCGGCGGAGCAAAATAATAGGTATAGCCGGTTAAATATAATATTTGATTCTGCATCCGAGCAACGTTTAGAGGATGCCGGGGCAGATGAAAATGACTATCAAGATCTTTATTTTGTTAGAGTCATGACTACTCACAAAAGATTT
This sequence comes from Pantoea sp. 22096, assembly GCF_052045955.1. Lineage (NCBI taxonomy): Bacteria > Pseudomonadati > Pseudomonadota > Gammaproteobacteria > Enterobacterales > Erwiniaceae > Pantoea > Pantoea sp. 22096. The sequence goes on from NZ_JBQEPW010000001.1 coordinate 808,382, forward strand.
TTTGAAAAATTCAATATCGACACAAGGAATATTAGAGAAGGACAGTGGTTTAAAATATTCCTTAAAAAAGAACCCGGTGAGCCGCCAGCTTGGATTTTACCCAGTAACAATTCATTTTCAGGACCATATTTTAGAACAAATATCAAAGGTTTTGAACGAGTTACTAAGCGGATGGCATTTGGGAAAAACAACTCAAGCGTGGAAGACACATTAAAATTACTATGTTCTTTTACTCCCAGAAAATATATTAAAAAAAACTCAACACAATTTAATAATTTAAACTGCGATATTTTCATTAGGAAAGTTGACGTAGGTCAAGGATGCTGTGCTGCTTTTCATGTCTCAAAAGATGTCGCCTCAGAGATTATCGGATATTATGATGTCGGAGTACCTCTTCCGTTCAACATGAAGACCTTCCCTAAAGTTTTCAATGAGCAAAATAATGTCCCTAATTCTGGGTTTGTACTTTTATCTCACTGGGATTATGATCATTATTTCATGGCGATGAACTATTGTTCTAAACTCCAAAGCTTAACTTGGTATGCTCCCAGCCAGAAAAGTGGTCCTGTTGCCACTACATTTAAAAAAAATCTTGGTAGTAATTTGAATATAGTTACTAGTGCCCAACTTACTTTTGTGGGAAAAATAAATTATAAAAAATCTTCATACGCTGGTAAAGATGCAAATAACTCTGGTTATTATTGTGTAATTAATTCCCATGGAATAAAGACTTTATTACCTGGAGATATAGACTATGAATATATATCTACAAATGATAAAAATGATTTAGGTGCTTTAGCCATTTCACATCATGGCGGAAAAGGATCTGAGATACCTCCTTCATGTTCTAAAAAACCATCAAACGCAGTTGTTTCATACGGTTTTGGAAACTCTTATCATCATCCTTATCCATCATCAATAACTGCTCATCAAAATAAAGGATGGATTATAAATGCAACCGCAACAATTACTATCAATAGTGTAATATCGTCACGTGGAGATAAATGGCTATATTAAATTTTTCAACATTAAAAATTATCACCCACCCCACTGTTCTTCTTGCGCCAAAATGTAGCCAGTAACCTTCATAAGTCATTGTTATTAAAGGGAGTTAATAGTATTCGGTCTTTTTTTGGCTGGAATTTAAAAAATTTAATACCTAAATCAACCAGTTAAAACCCATTCTGTTACCTGAATTTCTATTCTGCTGGAATTTTACCCGCCACTTTGTCGCCATTTTTCTTCGCCAGGAACGCCAGCGGATTGCATCCTCAGGATGGGCGGGCGCGAAGTGGATGTAATACATAATTATCCGCATCAACGTTATGCTTACGCTTGAACACGGCCGCTTGCACTCACTGCCATATGTGCTCAAGATCGGTCAGCGTGCAGCCTTGGGTGACTTCCAGCTGCGCAATTTTCGCAGCGTTTTGTATTCCACTTCAGCCAGGTCGAACAGGATTTTTAACGCCGTCTTGATGGTGGCCGTTTGTTTGCCGGTTTCGGCCAGTAGGCCAGTTCCCGGCTCGTACTCGATCACCGCGCCGTCATGAAATGACCAGTGCAAAGCATAGGCCGGGGTGTTGTCAGATAAAATATCTGACAGCATAAAGCCGGTATCAATTTCATCGCCCAGACACAGAACAAGAACTTGTTCGCCCACTGACGGCGCATTCCATGAGCGGGTTTTATCCGCATCGGTGCTCAGCCAGTTGATTGTGTTTTCAGGTAACAACACGGCATAAAGGGCTATCAAGATTGAGGGCCGACACGGTTCCGATGCTGGTCACGTTGCGTAGCAGGCGCAAATCTTTAAGATTTGTAAGTTGATGGGGCTAGAGTGTCCCATCAACCAGAGAAAAAAGGGATTTAGCGTTTGTTCATGTATAGCTAAACATCAGAGGAAGTCAGAAAAGAAATAGTACCAAACCTCATCTTAGGTTCAGTAAGTTTCTGGTGACACTCTCGCTTAACTAGCAGCCCAACAGCAGAGAATAGCCTTTAAGGAACACAATCCTACCTAAAATTGACCTCAATCAACCTCTTCCAACATCCTCCCCAAACCCCTCACCATGTTTACCCAACGTATAAAAACTCAGTCGTAACCTGCCCCGGTGATATTCAATCAGGATCTGTTATGTTCTTAAAAAAAGTTATCCCATGTGTAATTGTAGCGTTAGCGAGTGCCGCAACGTCAGGTTGTGTTATGGCTGATGGTGGTCATCATCGTGGCCCATCTTCTGACTGGCATCGTCATCATGAAAACCATCATAATGACGCCAGCTGGAGTCAGCACGCCGGACCTGCTTCGCCAGTAAACAATGCTTCTCAGCATATGGGACCACCACCAGCGCCGGATAGTGCCGCTCAGCATATGGGGCCGCCACCCGCTGACACTGGCATCCACCGCTGGCACTCTTAAGACGCGTTTGAGCAAATAGTACGAAATCATCTGAAGCGACAAGGGGCTTTATTGCCCCTTTTAACGGGCAATCTTTACCTGACTAAAATCGTTCCGTAAGCGCGCTTTATTTGTCCCCGACAGAAAACTCAAGCCTGACGAAGCGTTGCCGCTAAACACAATCCCGCGGCTTCACCTAAAAAACCGACCCCACTCGCAAAAGCCACAACAACTCCCGCAGCAAGCACCCAAAGCTTACCTGTCATCTTGTCATCACCGCGGTTTGGCTTATTCTTAACCTCCAATCAAATGGAGGAACGTTTATGAAAGCGGCAATTGCTAATAGTGAACACCAGGTTGAAGTGGTTGAGAAGACGCTACGTCCTCTCAAAACCGGCGAAGCGCGGCTCAGGATGGAATGCTGTGGTGTATGCCATACCGATTTACATGTGAAGAACGGTGATTTTGGTGATAAGACCGGTGTAACGCTGGGTCACGAAGGGATCGGTATCGTTGAGGAAGTCGCGCCGGATGTCACCTCGCTCAAGCCGGGCGATCGCGCCAGCGTCGCCTGGTTCTTCAAGGGCTGCGGACACTGTGAATACTGTAACTCCGGTAATGAAACGCTCTGCAGGGACGTCATCAATGCCGGTTTTACCGCCGATGGCGGCATGGCTGAAGAGTGTATCGTCGTTGCTGACTACTCGGTCAAAGTTCCCGACGGACTTGATCCCTTTGCCGCCAGTAGCGTTACCTGTGCCGGTGTCACTACCTACAAAGCGGTAAAAGTATCAGAGGTCAAACCGGGACAGTGGCTGGCGATTTATGGCCTTGGTGGGCTGGGTAATCTCGCTCTGCAGTATGCGAAAAACGTCTTTAACGCCAAAGTGATTGCGATTGATGTCAGTGATGGACAGCTGGCGCTGGCGAAAGAGATGGGAGCCGATCTGGTCGTTAACTCTGCCAGCGAAGATGCGGCACGCTTTATTCAGGAGAAGACCGGTGGGGCACATGCTGCTGTGGTCACAGCCGTCGCCAAAGCGGCCTTTAATTCAGCGGTGGACGCGGTCAGAGCCGGAGGTCGGGTCGTAGCAGTCGGACTGCCGCCGGAAGCAATGAGCCTGAATATCCCGCGACTGGTGCTTGATGGCATCCAGGTGGTGGGATCGCTGGTCGGAACGCGCAACGATCTGGCGGAAGCTTTCCAGTTTGCGGCAGAAGGCAAGGTGGTGCCGAAAGTGACCAAAAGGAAGATTGGTGAGGTCAATGCCATCTTCGATGAGATGATTCACGGCAAAATTCGCGGCAGGATGGTTATCGACTTTACCGGTCAGCCTGCCAGTTAGAACCCAACTGAGCGTTACTAAGGCCCGCGCATTGCGGGCTTTTTTATGTCTGCAGCGCCTGGTCCTGCCACGTGAAGGCCTTAACGCGTATTCGCCACAAACATTAATAAGCACGGCTTTATGTTTCATTGTGTGATTTTCGCTTGCACTTTACCGGTAACATTATAGTTTATGAGGGGAAGGCATGATTACACACAACCGAAGGAGGGTTATTTATGGCGAAGCATCACTTACTTAAATCCATTGAAATTGCTGCAATTGTACTGTTTGTCCTGATACTGGCGTATCTGGCTGTGACCGGTCTGATGTCATCGACGGGCATGGATCACGCCTGGCCTTATCCCACTAAGTAACTGAGTGCGGCACCAGGGAAATTATAAATAATATAAATAGATAACCTTTCCCTCTCGAAAGGGATAAACCCCGCTATCGCGAGGTTAATCAGAGGTTACACCAGACTTACCGACAGCAGCGTCAGTTCTTCAGTTTCCAGCGACAGGCTTTTTTTGGTTTCGAACATAAAGGTCTCAAGCGCCTCCTCAACATCATCACCTTCAATAAAGGCATGCGTCGTAACATGATTTTCACCTTTTGGCTTAATGACGTAGGAAACAAACCACTTCTTCTTTTCCATGATGCTTTTCCTCTTCTGAAAATAGTAATGCCGCGTGGCGATAATGCCTTAACAGGCCGTTCTTTCGCCGGACTCTCAGCGGAACCTGACCTTAAACGCACCGTGGCCGATAAAGGCTAATCAAGCGGGGCAGGATGCAGCAGGTCAATTACGTCATCGATTTCATTGCTGGCCGCGTGGCGATCAAGGGCAACCGCATAATAGCGTCCCTTGCAGTAGTGCTTTGTTACCGCCACTCGATGGCCGGTATCGCTGTCAGCTTCACCGCCGCTCAGGGTCTGCAGATGGGGCGGGATAACCAGCTCACTTTCGAGTTGTTCTGCTTCAATGATCACCGCGCCACCGTCACTGGATAGCAGCAGATGCTGAATGCTCATGTTCTCTCCTTTGCTTCAGATTGCTAACCGGGAAAGTGTAGTTCACCTCAGCAGGCGTGCTGGCGAGGGCGCTTAATCATTGCCTGTACAGGGCTGATCAACGGTGTCAGAGGCAATAAAAAAGCCCCAGACAGGGGCTTTTAAGAAATGAGTGGACTGAAACTTAGCTGGTCTGATTGGCCAGCTTAGGCTTCAGTACGCGCTTACCCATCTGAATGCCGGGCTTCTCAACATACTTATAGAGTAAAGAGGCCAGCGCATAGGTCACCGGGATGGCAGATATGCAGACAATCAGGAAACGCATCATGTCGCTCTTAAACTCAAAGTCAGTATGAGTGAGCAGCAGGGCGATCAGCGGGATCACGATCAGCAGGTGCAGCAGGTAGACCGAGAACGAGACGTCGCCCAGCCACGTGCTGAGTCGGTTGTTCAGAAGTTTCCGCGGCAGGGCAATCAGCTGAGCCATCATGCTGCCCTGCGGGTATTGCCACAGAATCGCCGTCATACCGACGATCATCAGCGCCTCCATTATCACCTGCAGCTTAATCGCGTCCATGCCAATCGCCACGGTGACGACCGGGCCGAGCAGCGCATAGCCGACATAGAGCAGCGATTTACGGCGAATTGCTTCGGCCAGCAGCATTCCTGCCAAAAACATGTTTAGCTTAATCAGGATCATCGAAGGCATCTCAAACGCCTCATAATAATCGGCCAGCACATACCGACCTGCGCAGCAGAGCGCCATGATGCCAATCAGGGAGGCGGCATAACCAAAGCGCAGCGTGGCCAGCATGATGAACGGGAACAGCAGATAGAACTGCATCTCCAGCCCAATACTCCAGTCAGGTAGCACGGTGTTAAACCCATACTCGGGCAACATGCCGAACAGGAAGCTGAAGTGAGTCAGGATATTTGCCAGCGACTGGTCGTTGTAACGCGACGACTCCGTGGCGGTGCCGGAATAAAAATGCGCAATGGTGTCACGCATTTCACCAAACCACGGGCCATAAATCAGGGCAATGATTAACAGCAGATAGTAGAGCGGGGCGATACGGAAGAAGCGGCGGATCCAAAACTTCTTAATCGTCTCCGCGCTCTGCCATGGCTCTTTCTGCTGGCGCTCGACGTAGTTTTTCGCCATCAGATAACCCGATAACAGAATAAAAAGGTCGACCCCGATGCCCGGTGATGAAATTAGTGTGATATGGCAATGAACCAGTAAGCTGATATGGCCAACCAGTACCCAGAGAGAGGCAATGCCGCGTAACCCTTCCAGCTCCGTTGACCAACCTCGTGTTGCAGACATAACTTTTCCTCGTTTTTACCCGGCTTTTGGCGCTCACTAAGCCTTAAGGCAAAAGATATGTAAACGGGCCTTTACAAAAGTAAGAGGATTCCGAGCATAGAGATTAGGAAGAAATCAACTGCACAAGGGCTGGAAGGCACGCAAAGGTAAGAGTGTACAAGCGCACACCCTTAACCAGAATTACTGATTGAGATAAGCGATCAGGCCAGCTTTAACAGGATCATGCCAGCCAGCAGAAGAGTCAGACCGGCCCAGCCTTTGCGGTTTAGTCGCTGGCCAAACAACACCCATCCAGCCGCGACAGTGGCAATAATCCCAAAACCGCCCCAGACTGCATAGGCGATCGACAGATCGATGCCTTTGACCGCCTGAGCGAGTGCGCTGAAAGCGAGCAGCACACAGCAGAGTGATAGCAGACCGTACAGCGGTTTCTTAAACCCATCAGAATATTTAAGGAATATGTTGGCGGCAATCTCCAGCACGATAGCAAGTGCCAGCCAGACGGCATGAATAAAATCAGCGATGACCATGATTAACCTCCGCTGATGATTGGGTGCCAGTCTTGATCAGCACAATCCCGACGATCAGCGTTACCAGACCGCAGATTTTCAGCGCTGACAGCGCTTCGCCAAATAGTTGTACGCTGAATAACGTAATCAGCATGATGCCAATCCCTTCCCATAGGGCATAAGCCACACCCAGGGCGATACGTTTGATGGCGAAACTCAGCAGAATATAGGAACAAGCGATCATGCCCAGCATCATGAGATAGCCTGAATGGCTGCCATTGAGGCTGGACCATTTCATGAAAAGGGTACCAATAATTTCAGTAACAATAGCGAGTGATAGTAAAACCCAGGCGCGCATGGGTGCTCTCCAGCAACGATAAAAGACGACCTGCCACAGTACACAGGGCAGACTCAGAACAGTGTCGAAGTGGTGAGGGGACTACAGGGCGTTACGCCAGTGCTGATCGGCGACGTTCCAGCCAGAAAGGAAGGTGGGGGTAAGATGTGACATGAACATTCTGCTCATAAAATTTACAACGCATCCACATTGTTGCTTCTCGTCAGTGGACGGATAATGCCTCCGGTGAAATACACGCCGGATTTATACCATTCTGCACATCATGAAATCAACAGCAGATGCTGCTATTTTTGATTCCTGTTGAGGTTTGATGGTTCAAAAATCAGTTTTTTTTAAAACGTATGTAGGGAAGCGCGAGTTCGTAAAACAGTGCAAAAAAAACCGGGCAACAGAATGCCCGGTTTTTGTTACGTGACACCGTCACGAATCACTCAGCGCGCTGCGGCACGGTGCGAACCGGCGCATCACCCGCGACATAGTAAGTGGCGGTGCTGCGTGGCAGCGGATTGCGGCCACGAATCTTATCGGCAATCTTCTCGCCAATCATGATAGTGGTGGCATTCAGGTTACCGGTGATAATCAGCGGCATAATCGACGCATCAACGACACGTAAACCTTCCAGCCCATGTACACGACCTTCGCCATCCACGACGGCCATCGGGTCGTTACCCATCTTACAGGTGCCGCACGGATGATAGGCGGTTTCGCCGTGGTTGCGCACGAACTCGTCCAGTTGCTCATCCGTCTGGCAATCCAGACCCGGACTGATTTCACGGCCACGATATTTATCCAGCGCTGGCTGATTGATTATCTGACGCGTAATGCGGATAGCATCGCGGAACTCATGCCAGTCCTGCTCATGTGACATGTAGTTGAACAGAATAGCCGGATGACGACGCGGATCGCGTGACTTCAGGCGCACATGACCACGGCTTGGCGAACGCATAGAGCCGACGTGACACTGGAAGCCGTGGGCATCAACAGCGTTAGAACCGTTGTAGTTAATTGCTACCGGCAGGAAGTGATACTGAATATTCGGCCAGCTGAACTCTTCGCGGCTGCGGATAAAGCCGCCTGCTTCAAACTGGTTGCTGGCACCGATACCGGTGCCGTTAAACATCCACTCTGCACCGATTTTTGGCTGGTTCCACCACTTCAGGGCCGGATAGATAGAAACCGGCTCTTTACACTCATACTGCAGATACATCTCCAGATGGTCCTGCAGGTTTTCACCCACGCCCGGCAAGTCGTGCACCAGCGGAATGTCGAATTGCTTCAGCAGCTCAGGCGAACCCACGCCAGAACGCTGCAGGATCTGTGGCGAGGCGATAGCACCCGCGCACAGCAGCACTTCACGACGAGCCGTCACTTTATTAATGGTGTTGCTGTCGCCCTGCAGATACTCCACGCCAACCGCACGCTTGCCGTCGAAGATGATGCGATCGGTGGTGGCATGCGTAATGATCTTCAGGTTGGGGCGACCTTTGGCCATATCGAGATAGCCACGGGCAGTGCTGGAACGACGACCCTTTGGCGTCACGGTACGATCCATCGGACCAAAACCTTCCTGCTGGTAGCCATTCAGATCGTCGGTGCGTGGATAACCCGCCTGTACACCCGCCTCAATCATCGCTTCAAACAGCACGTTGTTGCCCGCTTTCGGCGTTGCCACGCAAACCGGGCCATCGCCGCCGTGGAAATCGTTCGGGCCGATATCACGGGTTTCCGCTTTACGGTAGTAGGGCAGGCAGTCCAGATAACTCCAGTTCTCCAGTCCCGGCTCGCTGGCCCAGTTGTCCAGATCCATCGCGTTGCCGCGGATGTAACACATGCCGTTAATCAGGGATGAACCACCCAGGCCTTTGCCGCGACCACACTCCATGCGGCGGTTGTTCATGTAAGGCTCTGGCTCAGTCTCATAGGCCCAGTTATAGCGTTTTCCCTGCAGCGGGAAGGCAAGGGCCGCAGGCATCTGTGTACGAAAATCAAAACGGTAATCCGGGCCGCCCGCTTCGAGCAACAGGACGCTCACGTTGCTTTCCTCGGTAAGACGGGTCGCCAGAACATTACCTGCGGATCCGGCTCCAATAATAATGTAATCAAATTCCATTCGTCGTTCCTCAGGTTAAGTGATTAAAAGACTGACTGAAAACGCGTCAGCTCAACCTGCACGGACTTCACCTGGGTGTAGCTCTGCAGCGTCATCAGACCATTCTCGCGGCCAATACCGGAGTGCTTGTAGCCGCCCACCGGCATCTCTGCGGCGGACTCGCCCCAGGTGTTGATCCAGCAGATACCGGCTTCGATCTGATGAATCACGCGGTGCGCTTTATTCAGGTCCTGCGTCACCAGTCCGGCGGCCAGACCAAACTCGGTATCGTTGGCGCGGCGGATCACTTCTTCTTCACTTTCATAGCTCAGGATCGACATCACCGGCCCGAAGATCTCTTCACGGACAATCTTCATCTCATCACGGCAGTTGGTGAACACGGTGGGGGCCACCCAGGCACCCTGGTCGAAATCACCACCAGTCAGACGTTTGCCGCCACACAGCACGCGTGCGCCTTCAGCAATGCCGGATTCGATGTAGCGCATCACGTTGTCGCGATGGCTGAAGCTGACCAGCGGACCAAAGTTGGTAGCCGGATCACGCAGATCGCCTGCTTTAATACGGGCAACGCGTTCGCTGATTTTGGTCTCGAACGCCGCCTGCAGTTTTGCAGGGATAAAGACGCGGGTGCCGTTGGTGCAGACCTGACCGGAGCTGTAGAAGTTCGCCATCATGGCGATGTCAGCGGCCAGATCGAGATCGGCATCATCAAAGATGATCAGCGGTGATTTACCGCCCAGCTCCATAGTGACCTCTTTCAGCGTTGACCCCGCTGCATTAGCCATCACTTTTTTGCCGCTGACAACGCCGCCGGTAAAGGAGACTTTGTCGATGCCCGGATGCTCGGTGAGCAACTGACCGGTCACCGAACCGATGCCCGGCAGCACGTTAAACACGCCATCCGGCAGGCCCGCTTCGGTGTAGATTTCTGCCAGCTTCAGGGCAGTAAGCGGAGTCATTTCGCTGGGTTTGAAAATCATCGCGTTACCCGCTGCCAGCGCGGGTGCGGATTTCCACAGGGCGATCTGAATCGGGTAGTTCCAGGCACCGATACCGGCGACCACGCCCAGCGGTTCGCGGCGGGTATAAACAAAGGAGGTTTCACGCAGTGGGATCTGCTGACCCTCCAGCGCCGGAACCAGACCCGCGTAGTACTCCAGCACGTCTGCACCGGTGACGATATCGACCGCTGAGGTTTCGCTGTAAGGTTTACCGGTGTCCAGCATTTCCAGCTCTGCCAGCTCATCATTACGCTCGCGCAGGATGTCGACGGCGCGACGCAGGATGCGTGAGCGCTCCATGGCGGTCATTGCCGCCCAGACCTTCTGGCCTTTTCTGGCGGCAGCAACGGCGCGATCGACATCTTCCTGGCCGGCGGCATGAACCTCTGCCAGGACTTCGCCGTTGACCGGGTTGATTGTCTGGAACGTTTCGCCAGACGCTGCGGCAACATAAGCGCCATCGATGTAGAGTTTCTGCTCGGTGAATCGGGACATGTTTTCTCCTTCCGTTATTCGTGCTCGCCAGCCAGTTGCTGACGGATGAATTGGGTGGTCAGTGTGAGCGCGATAGCGGGATCGAATGGCTTACCGCTTAGCGCGGCGCGCAGCCACAGACCGTCGATCAGGGCAGCCAGACCGTGTGCGGCCATGCGTGCTTTTTCCAGCGGCAGTTCACGCCGGAATTCGACCACCAGCGTTGAGTAGAGCCGACGGCTGCTGACCCGCTCAAGCCGGTTAAGCTGGGGCTGATGCATGCTACTCGACCAGAAGTCGAGCCAGGCTTTCATCACCGCGGTGTGCACCTGGGTTTCATCAAAATTTCCATCAACAATGGCACACAGCCGCTGTTCTGCAGAGGCATCGGCCAGCGGTTTTAGCCGCGACAGTACTGCCTCGCGTAGCTGACGCGTCACATCACGCATCGTAGCTTCCAGTAAACCGTTCTTGTCCTTGAAGTAGTGACTGATGATGCCGGTTGAGACCCCCGCCCGCCGGGCGATCTGGGCAATCGTGGCATCATTAATCCCCATCTCATTAATCGTGCTCAGGGTCGCATCAATCAGTTGCCGACGTCGTATCGGCTGCATCCCTACCTTTGGCATAGCTCCAGCTCCACCCTCAAATCGAGCCCCTATTTAATCTTTTTTTGATTGCACGTTCAATATAAAAAGAAAATTTGTTAGGATGCTGTTTTTTAAATGTAGCGTAAGCGAAACGGCAATGAGTGCTAAAATAGGCTGGATTGTCATAGCGATTAACAGGAAGTGACAGAACGAAACAGAGCCGCACGGCCTGAACACCGTGGGCGGCAAGACGTATCCATTGCGAATTTTCAGGACATTAACCAGAGGTAATCGATGAATAATCCACCTTCCGGTGAAAAAGACAGACTCAATCCCGTTGTATTTTATACCTCTGCCGGATTGATTCTGACGTTTTCACTTGTGACGATTCTCTACAGTGAACTGGCCGCGAGCTGGATCCTCAAGGCGGTCAACTGGGTTTCCGCCACCTTCGGCTGGTACTACATGCTGGCTGCCACCCTCTACATCGTCTTTGTGCTCTATATGGCCTGCTCACGCTTTGGCTCTATTAAGCTTGGGCCGGAGCACTCTAAACCCGAATTCAGCGTGCTCAGCTGGTCCGCCATGCTGTTTGCTGCCGGGATCGGCATCGACCTGATGTTCTTCTCGGTCGCCGAACCGGTGACGCAGTATATGCAGCCGCCGGAAGGAGCAGGGCAGACGCTGGAAGCCGCCCGCCAGGCGATGGTCTGGACGCTGTTCCACTACGGACTGACCGGCTGGTCGATGTACGCACTGATGGGCATCGCGCTGGGCTACTTCAGCTACCGTTATAACCTGCCGCTGACTATTCGTTCGGCGCTCTATCCCATATTCGGTAAACGCATCTATGGCCCCATTGGTCACACGGTAGATATCGCAGCCGTGGTCGGCACCATCTTTGGTATCGCTACCACGTTAGGGATAGGGGTCGTACAGCTGAACTACGGCCTGAAAGTGCTGTTTGATATCCCGGAAGGCCTGACCGCGCAGACCGCGCTGATTGTCCTCTCTGTGGTGATCGCTACCATCTCTGTGACGTCGGGTGTTGATAAAGGGATCCGTTTCCTCTCCGAACTCAACGTGATCATGGCGCTTGGCCTGATTCTGTTTGTGCTGTTCTTCGGCAACACCGAGTTCCTGCTGAATGCTCTGGTGCTGAACGTTGGCGATTACATCAACCGCTTCATGGGCATGACGCTCAATACCTTTGCCTTTGATCGTCCAACCCAATGGATGAACAGCTGGACGCTCTTCTTCTGGGCGTGGTGGGTGGCGTGGTCGCCGTTTGTCGGCCTGTTCCTGGCGCGTATCTCACGCGGTCGTACCATTCGTGAGTTCGTGCTGGGCACGCTGATTATTCCGTTCACCTTTACACTGCTGTGGCTGTCCGTGTTCGGTAACGCCGCGCTGTATCAGATCATTCACGGTAATACGGAATTTGCGCAGGAAGTAATGAACCATGCAGAGCGTGGCTTCTACAGCCTGCTGGCGCAGTATCCGGCGTTTAAACTCAGCGCATCGGTTGCCACCATCACTGGCATGCTGTTCTACGTGACCTCTGCGGATTCCGGTTCGCTGGTGCTGGGTAACTTCACCTCGCGGCTGAAAGACATTAACAGCGATGCGCCAAACTGGCTGCGCATCTTCTGGTCCGTGGCGATTGGGGTGCTGACGCTGAGCATGCTGATGACCAACGGTATCACTGCCCTGCAGAACACCACGGTGATCATGGGACTGCCGTTCAGCTTTGTGATCTTCTTTGTGATGGCGGGTCTGTTTAAATCACTGAAGATTGAGGATCACCGCCGTGCCAGCGCCACGCGCGATACTGCGCCCTATCTGGCGCATGCGACCGACCGTCTGACCTGGAAGAAGCGTCTGTCACGCCTGATGAACTACCCGGGTTCGCGTTACACCCAGCAGATGATGGAAAAGACCATTTTCCCGGCGATGCAGGAAGTGGCAAAAGAGCTGGAACTGCGTGATGCCCGCGTCACACTGGAAAGCGTCGAGGCAGATGAGGCGAACCCGATTGGCTATCTGGATCTGCGTGTTCATCTGGGCGAAGAGCAGGACTTCATTTATCAGGTCTGGCCGCAGCAATATTCGATTCCGGGCTTTACCTACCGCGCCCGTAGCGGTAAGTCGACCTACTATCGACTGGAAACGTTCCTGATGGAGGGCAGCCAGGGTAACGACCTGATGGATTACAGCAAAGAGCAGGTGATCATCGACATACTGGATCAGTATGAGCGACACCTGAACTTCATCCATCTCAACCGTGAAGCGCCGGGCAGCAATATCAGCTTCCCGAGCGTGTAAACCAGGCCCGTCAGCACTGTGCTGGCGGGTTTTTTTTTGCCATCGACGAGCCGTTACACGCCGTCGCCTGCCGATATCGTCTATCTTTAGGGCTTTGCTGGCCTGATGCCTGAAGGGTATAGACAGGGAGTCATATGGGAAAAATATTCAGTACGTTTCTGCCGCTCTACACCACCACGCTGCTGATGCTGCTTGGTTCCGGTTTACTGACCACCTATGTCTCATTACGGCTGGCCAGCGAGCAGGTTAACGGCGCGCTGATTGGTGCAATTATCGCGGCAAACTATATCGGGCTGGTCATTGGCGGCAAGGTGGGGCACAACCTGATCGCCCGCGTCGGCCATATCCGTGCCTACGTCGCCTGCGCCGGGATCATTACCGCCTCCGTGGTGGGTCACGGCCTGACTGACTTTATTCCGCTTTGGGTCTTTCTGCGTCTGATTATCGGACTCTGCATGATGTGCCAGTACATGGTGCTGGAGAGCTGGCTCAACGATCAGGCGGAATCGTCGCAGCGTGGCATGATTTTCGGCTTATATATGGTCGCTACCTACCTTGGGCTGAGTGGCGGGCAGGTGATACTGAGCCTGCAGACCGGATTTGGTGTGAGTACGCTGCTGATTGTCGCACTCTGCTTCGCGCTCTGTCTGGTGCCGATAGCGCTGACCACCCGCACCCATGTCAGGCCGATGACGCCCGCACCCATGGAACTGGGCTATTTTATCCGCACCATCCCCAAACTGCTCGGCACCACACTGGTAACCGGCATGGTAATTGGTGCCTTCTACGGTCTGGCACCCGTTTATGGCAGCAGCAAAGGCTTCACCACCGGTCAGACCGGCTATTTTATGAGTCTTACGATCTTTGCCGGGCTGGTGTCGCAGTTTCCACTGAGCTGGCTTTCTGACCGCTACGATCGTCAGCGACTGCTGTTTATTATTGCGATGCTGTTTGCCGTCATCTGCGTGCCACTTATCCTGCTGCCGCATCTGACGTTTGACTGGATGATCGGCATCGCCTTTGCCGCCAGCATGATGCAGTTCGCGCTCTATCCATTGCAGGTGGCGCTGGCCAACGATCAGGTGGCCGCCGAGCGCCGCGTGTCGTTAACCGCCTGTCTGCTGATGGCGTTTGGTATTGGTGCCAGTATCGGCCCGCTGGTGGTCGGTGCGCTGATGCAGCCGCTGGGCAGCAATATGCTCTATCTCTTCTTTGCGCTCTGTGCGCTGGTGATTGGCGGGCTGAGTTTTGTCCGTGCGCCAGGTCCGCTTCCGACAACCGAAGTCCCGCTGCCGCACGTGGTCATGCCTGACAGTCTGGCGACCTCGCCACTGGGTGCTGCGCTGATCCCGACGCTGGAAGAGGAGGTGATTCAGGCGTCAATGGGCGGTCAGGCACCGGAGGAGGAGTACGGTGGAGACGAGGGCGCGACTGATGAAGAGGCATTGTCCGACGATCATCCCGGGGAGGTTTCCGAAGATCAGCGCCATAAATAGCCGCGACAGGGCAGGACCTTGTTCGCCAGGCTTTGCATGGCTTTATGCATAATGTCCGGATCTGGCTCACTTCTGTCCGGTCACTGGCTCGACAGGCGGGCCAGCAGCAGCGATGCTGAGTCACCCGCTTCTTCAGGAGTCATACCATGCTGGAACTGCGCCCGAACTGTGAACACTGTGACGTCGATCTGCCGCCATCGTCTCTGGCGGCACGCATCTGCTCGTTTGAATGCACCTTCTGCGCTGACTGCGATGAGCATTTCGCGCATGTTTGCCCCAACTGCGGCGGTGAACTGGTGCGCCGTCCGGTGCGTCCGGCAGAGAAACTACAGAAATATCCGGCCAAAATGCGCAGCTGATCTCAAATGACGACGATTACGTCAGAGGCAGAATAGCCTGCGTGGCCCGATGCCGTTATGATGAATCTCGTCCCTGACAGAGCTACCACCTTAACTGAGTGCCGGAGATAAGCGCCGGGAGGGACGCACTTTTCTTCCACCCTCTGTTTCTCTTCGCCCCACAGCCTTACTGGTTCTGTTTCCTCGTTCATCACGCCGATTCGTGGCCAGCCCTGACTATACTCTGATAATGTTTTCAGCAGAGAGGCGCATGCACCCATGTATTACGACGTCCTGAATGGCGCAGCATGGCGACGGATCTGGGTGGTGGGCGATATCCATGGATGCCGCCGCGAACTCGATGCGCTGTTGCAGCAGCAACAGTTTGACTCTCAGCAGGATTTACTGATTTCGGTAGGCGACATTATCGATCGCGGGCCCGACAGTCTGGGTTGTCTGGCCCTGCTGGACGAGCCCTGGTTTCGCTGCGTGCGCGGCAATCATGAGGAGATGGCGCTGGCGGCGTTGCAGGGACAGGAAATGGCGCTCTGGCGGATGAACGGCGGCGACTGGTTCTTCCGGCTGCGGGGCGCAGCGTTAATCGCGGCACGTCATGCGTTGCGGCGCTGTGGTGAACGGCCGCTGATACTGCATCTGCAATTGGGTGAGCGCACTATTGTGATTGCCCATGCAGATTATCCGGCCCGGGAATACGCATTGAATAAGTCACTCGACTGGCAAAAGGTGGTCTGGAGCCGTCAGCGGCTGGAGGACCTGGAGTCAGGTGAGCAGGCGGGCATCCATGGCGCAGATGCCTTTTACTTCGGTCATACCCCGCTGAAACAGCCGCTGACGATTGCCAATCTGCATTACATCGATACCGGCGCCGTGTTTGGCAATCATCTGACGATGCTGCAACTCAAGTGAGTTAGCGGAACAGGCGACCGTCGCGCACCAGTTCGCGCGGATAGCTGTTCTTGATGCGGGTGCCAACTTTCTTCGCCAGCCCCAGCGGCTGCTGCTGATAGGTCACAATCATCTCATTGTTAACGGGTGCCGTTTCCGGATAGATATCCCGGCCGCGATACCACTCTTCAGCTTCTGCCGCCGTGAGCTCAAAGGCCTGCGTCGCATCGGGTTGCGCCAGTGCAATCACGGCTTCATGCTGCCAGCGATAGCCTTTAGCAAAGGTTTCTGCCAGCTTCAGGCCAATGCGCGAAAAGCGCACTTTGCCCAGCAGCGGGGTGACAGCTTTCGGGAAGAGCCAGATCTCTTTATCACGCTGCCACAGCTCCAGTGCGTCATCCCATTTGATAGAGACAGTGGCGGCGGCCTGTACGATCTCACTTTCCAGCTTACGGTTGAGAGGGGAGAAGGGCAGCTTACCCACTTTGTAGCCCGGCAGGGGTAAGGGCTCGACTGACGCGATTTTACGCAGACGCGCCACGAAAAAGCCTTCGCTGTCGAACATCTGCGGAAAGACATGCAGATAGCCTTCGGGCGTCGCGGCCTGATCACCACCCTCAAAAAGCCTGTCGAGCGGCACGACCTCAACCGCGTCCGGATAGCGCTGCAGCAGCCAGCTAATCACCTGCTGATTCTCAATCTGATTCAGGGTGCAGGTTGAATAAACCAGCGTGCCGCCAGGTTTGAGTGCGTGAAAGGCACTGTCGAGCAGATCACGCTGGGTCGCGGCGATCTCTTCGGTACTCGCCAGCGACCAGTTTTTCAGTGCATCCGCATCTTTACGAATCACGCCTTCGCCGGAGCAGGGTGCGTCGAGGAGGATGGCGTCGAACTGCTCCGGCAGGGCGGGCCCGAAGACCCGCGCGTCAAAGTGCGTCAGGGCACTGTTGCTGACGCCGCAGCGGCTGATGTTAGCGTGCAGCACTTTGACCCGGCTGGAGGAGAATTCGTTTGCCAGGATTACGCCCTGATTGCCCATTCGCGCCGCAATCTGGGTGGTTTTGGAACCCGGTGCCGCCGCCATATCCATCACGGCGTTGACCTCTGGCTGGGTATCAAACAGTGCAGTTACCGGCAGCATGGAGCTGGCTTCCTGAATGTAGAACAGGCCGCTGAGATGCTCAGCGACGCTACCCAGCGGCAGGCTCTCATCTTCCCGGCTGATCCAGAATCCCTCTTCGCACCACGGCACCGGCGTCAGCTTCCAGTCATACCCGGCGGTCTGGCTCAGGAAGGCAGCTACGCTGATCTTCAGGGTATTGACGCGAATACTGCGGCGCAGCGGTTGCTGACTGTAGGCGATAAACTGCGCGAAGCTCGCCTCATCGGGCAGGCTCTGACGCATTAATGAGAGAAAATCGGCGGGGAAAAACGAAGACGCATCTGACACGGGCACATTCCAGTTAAGGCAAAGGCGGCAGTGTAACATGAGGAAAGAAAACGGGCAGCCAGGCTGCCCGTTTGAGAGTGAGAATAACGTGAAGGCTCAGGGAGCATACGCCTTTCGCAAAGACGCTAAAGACGCCATCCCAGGCATGCTCAGCGCGGGCGATTACGCACCTCATCCCTGAGGTGCGCCCGTAAACGGGCCAACGCGTTGCGTTGTTCAAAAACGCTCCCGGCGTTTTTGTCCATGGCCCGTGATGCTTTGCTACAGGCGTATACTCCCATCGCTTTACGTTTTGAGCCGTCTGAAAGAAGCGGCTCGTTCAGAGTAAATTAACGCGGAGACGGAATCGCCGTTCCCCAGGTACGCCACTCTTTCGGCGCTTCATCCTGCAGCAGGAAATGTTTATCCGGGTTCGCCTGTGGCGCCAGCGGCACCGTTGGTGGCGTCGCAAACTGAATACCGCCGCGAATAAACTGCTGGAAGGTCCCGGTTTTCACCACGCCGCCCACCAGACCGAAGTCGAGGTTGTATCCGGACGCCAGCCAGAACACCGAATTGTTCCGCACCAGATGCTGGTACTTCTTACTGATGCGAAGGGCGATCTGCACGCGGTCGGCCATATTACCCAGTGACGTGCCGGTGACGGTACCCACTTCCACACCCCGGAACAGCACCGGCGTACCCAGCGACAGTGAACCGGCCTCAGTGGCATCAACATAAATGTTCAGGCCATTCAGGTAGCGCGAATCGGTAATGGTGCTTTCCTGCAATTCAAAGGTGCGTGCAGCACCGCCTTTGCCCGGATCAACGTTGACGTACGGCTGTAACAGGGTCTCCAGATGATTTACACCCGTAGCGGAAATCTCCGGTGAAACCACTGAGAAACGGCTGCCGAGGCGGGCAAAATCATTCACATATTCAGGGTAGAGTACGGCTTTCGCCACGACCTGATTGTTATCTTTGCTTAACGACAGTGACTCCACCTGACCGACGTTGATACCCAGATAACGAATCGGCATCCCGGCAGAGAGCTTGCTGGCGTCATAGGTGTGCAGCGTAATCTGACTGCCCACCGCGCGGGCGGCGGTTTCAGAGGAGTAGAGCATGCGTTTAGCCCCTTTGACCGACTGCGCACCACTCATATTGTCGAAGCTGATTGCGCCTTTCAGCGCACGGTTAAGGGGCGATGCCTGCACCGTCAGACCGCTGCCGTTAAGGCTGACGCGTGCGCCACCCTCAGCCCAGAACACGCTTTCGCTGGTCAGCAGCTTGCGATACTCCGGCTGAATATGCACCGCAATATCAAAAGCGTCAGCGCGCGGCGTCACTTTGACAATCTCGCCCACCTGGAATTTACGGTAAAGCACGACCGAACCGGCCTGTACGTCAGGCAGGCTGTTGGCGGTCAGCATCAGCGTCGTGGACGGGCCATCGCCGGTAATGCCTTCGTCCGCTTTTTCAGCATCGGCAAACAGCGGATAGGCGCTTTTTGGCTCGCCTTTTTTGCCCGGCTCCAGCCGGATGCCGCCATCTACCCACTCGCGGGCGCTGGCACCTAATACCTGCATGCCATCAAGACCGAACTTCACATCGAGGCGACTGTTGACGATAAATTTGCTGTCGCCATGCACCAGATTGCGATTTTCAGGATTGACCGCGACGACGAAATTGACGCCATTTTCATCCAGCGAACGTGACATGACCTGACCAATCTGCATACCGTGCAGCATCAGCGGCTGGCCCTGATCGATGCCGTAGCTCTCTGGTGCGCTGAGTTTGACCGTGAGTACGTTGGGTTTCTGCAGCAGTGTCTCATTCGACGCCAGCACGGTGAAGTGCTGCTGCGGCTCGCCTTCACCCGGCACCAGTTCCAGCGTATTACCGGTCAGCAGCGCGCTGAGGCTGGTATCGGTCAGGCTGATTTTCGGGCTGTGCATTTCGATGCGGGTACCGCTGCGCATCAGTCCAACCACAGAAGGATCAATCGTCAGCTCGCCGGTCACCTTGCCGCCATCCAGCAGGTTCAGTTTAGTCAGCGTACCCACCTCCAGGCCCTGGTACATCAGCGGGGTGCTGCCGGCCTTGAGATTTTTACCATCAGGCAGGTCAAGCGTGATTTGCACGCCGCGCTGGCTGTGCGCCAGATCGGGATAGAGCCGGTAGTTCTGCTCCGCTTTGGCGGTTTCCGCCCCCTGCGGTGAGTCAAACGCAATCGCGCCATTGACCAGCGCCGCCAGACTCTCCAGCTGCACTTTAGCGCCGCTCAGGCTGACGTCCGCATTGACGCCCGACACGTTCCAGAAGCGGCTGTTGGTCTTCACCAGATTAATAAAGCGACGCTCAATCAGCACATCAATTGCCACGCCATCGGCCTTATTATCAATACTGTAGTCATAGACCCGACCAACCGGAATTTTACGGTAGTAGACCAGCGAGCCAGTGTTGAGAGAGCCAAGATCGGGCGCATGCAGATGGATCATCAATTCGCCGGTATTGACCCGGTATTTCGGTTGCGTATCCAGCGCGGTAAACGCCTCGCTGGGTTTACCTTTACCCGGCATCATCCCGATATAGTTACCGCCGACCAGCGCATCCAGACCCGAGACGCCCGCCAGTGAGGCTTTGGGCGTCACCAGCCAGAACTGAGTATCCTCACGCAGCGCGTCGCGCATGTCGCTCTTGATGCTGGCTTTAATCTGGATTCTACGATAGTCGTCGCTGAGATTAATGCCCTGCACGGTGCCCACTTCTACGCCCTGATAACGGATCGGGGTACGACCCGGCACGATACCATCCGCCGTCTGAAAATTGATGGTGATGGTGGTGCCGCGCTCCTGATAATTAGTCCAGAGCAGCCAGCAGGCGATCAGCATCGCAATGACCGGCAGCAGCCAGAAGGGCGAAATTTTGCGCTTATTACGCAGCGTTGCGTTAGTCGGTGTAGTCGGCGTTTCCTGTTGCATGTGCATCCCAGAGCAGGCGGCTGTCCAGCCACTCAACAGACATAATGGTCAGGATGACGGCCGCGCCAAAAAACAGCGCAGCCGGTCCCATGGTAAAAGCCAGCAGCTGATCACGGTTGACCAGCGACATGGTTAACGAAATGACAAACAGATCGAGCATGGACCAGCGGCCAACCCAGGTCACAAACCGCAGCAACCGGATGCGGGTTCTCAGTCCCTGTTCACAGCGGAAATGAATGCTAAGCAGCAGCGTCAGCATGACCAGTACCTTGGTAAAGGGCACCAGAATACTGGCGATAAACACAATCGCTGCCACCGGAATATTGCCTTCACCCAGCCCCAGGATGCCGGAGAAGATGGTGTCCTCGCGCCGTGAACCGTTCAGGTAAACCACGGAAATAGGCAGCAGATTCGCAGGGATCAAGAACACAATCGACGCGATCAGCGCAGCCCAGGATTTCTGCAGGCTGTGGCGGCGACGGAAGTCGAGCGGCGTATGGCAGCGCGGGCAGCGGCCCCGTTCATCAGCGATGCCGGTGTTATGACAGTTGAGGCAGACCTGCATGTCGTCACGGGCCATATTGCCGGGGCTTTGCGGGTAGAAATGCTCCCACAGCTGTTCCATATTCAGATGGATCATGGTCAGCACGCTCAGCACCGTCAGGGCAATGTAGGCCGCCAGCCCATAGCCAATCTCCAGCGAAGCATAGTCCTGCACCTTGATGGATGCCACGGCGATGCCGACCAGGTAAATATCGAGCATTACCCACTCTTTGAGCTTCTCCAGCATGATCAATACGGGCCGCAGGTTCATGCCCAGACGATGACCAATACCGAGATAACAGATGCCGGCGACCAGCGTTACCGGCGCACCGATGGTGCAGAACGCCACCATCGAAGCGGTCAGCACATCACCCTGCTGAGTCATCTGAATCACCCCTTCCAGCACGCTGGCATTAATGCGCATACCCAGCAGCCGGATATCCACCAGCGGCAGGGAAAAAGCGAAGGGCATTAACACGATCATGGTGGCGGCCATGGCCATCAGTCGGGTCATTGGCCAGTCGCGTCCACTGAGAATCTCAGCGTTGCAGCGCGGGCAGTGTGCCGACTGATGCGTTTTCACATCCGGTAAGGAAAAAAGGGTATCGCATTGCGGGCAACGCTGATAACGTGCGTGAGGCAATGTCTGGCTGATAGCGTGAATTTTCATAGGGTGATGCAATTTTCGCTCTTCAGAGGGAACAGATATTGGTCATTAAGACATTGTCTGTGTGCCTGTCTCGGGCATCACGCTTCGATCCACAGAATGCTAAGGGTATAGCAACTAACGCTATGATTCACCTTGTGGCTCTGTATATTTAAAACTTATTTTTAACGAACGGTCTCTATTGCCCCGTTCAGATGTCATTGGTAACGGTTAAATAATGAACAAAACTGCCTTTTACGCCGATTTGAATCGCGATATGCGCGCCTTGCTGGCGGGAGAAACGGCGTTCCTCGCCGCAATGGGAAACTTTAGCGCGCTGCTGTACGAACGTCTCGATGGCGTGAACTGGGCAGGTTTCTATCTGCTTACGGAAGCCGATACGCTGGTGCTTGGCCCGTTCCAGGGGAAAATCGCCTGTGTGCGCATTCCGGTCGGTAAAGGTGTGTGTGGCACGGCGCTGGCAGAAGAAAAAGTGCAACGAGTCGATGATGTGCATGCTTTCCCGGGCCATATCGCCTGTGACGCTGCCAGTAATGCTGAGATTGTGATTCCTCTGAAAGTGAATGGCACTGTGGTTGGGGTGCTGGACATCGATAGCGTGGAGTACAATCGCTTTGACAGCGACGACGAATCGGGGCTGGTCAAACTGACTGATGGGCTTTGTGAAGTGCTTGCGAACAGCGACTTAGAAAAATATCTGCAGCTGACGCGCAGCTAATCGACTGGATCACATGGCATTTAGCGATGTTGTCATTATAATGTCGCCTGTTCATGCCTGCGCTGGTCGGCAAACCCGTTGTAATCAGGAAATTTCATGGAAAATCAACCTAAGTTGAATAGCAGTAAAGAAGTCATCACTTTTCTGGCGGAGCGCTTTCCGCACTGCTTTAGCGCTGAAGGTGAAGCGCGTCCGCTCAAAATCGGTATCTTTCAGGATCTGGTCGAGCGTGTTCAGGGCGAAATGGGTCTGAGCAAAACACAGCTGCGTTCCGCGCTGCGTCTCTATACGTCAAGCTGGCGTTATCTGTACGGCATCAAAGCCGGTGCGATTCGTGTCGATCTCGACGGTAACGCCTGTGGCGTGCTGGATGAGCAACACGTTGAGCATGCACGTAAGCAACTGGAAGAAGCGAAAGCACGCGTCCAGGCGCAGCGTGACCAGCAGCGTGCTGCACGTCGTGAAGCGGGTGAAAGCGAAGAGGGCGCGGCACCGCGTCGTCCACGCAAGCCTGCGCCACGTAAGCCTGCAGAAGGCGATGCTGCGCGTAAACCACGTCCGCAGACGACTGCACCGCGTGCGACCGCCTCACAGCATCGCAAGCCAGACCCACGTCCGGAGCAGGAAGCCCAACCCATCACTGATACCTCAACTTTGCAACCCGGCCAGAGTATTAAAGTTAAAGCAGGCAAAAGTGCGATGGACGCTACCGTTCTTGAAGTATCAAAAGACGGCGTTCGGGTCCAGCTCGCTTCCGGCATGGCAATGATTGTGCGCGCAGAACACTTGCAGTTCTGAAACGGAGGCTAACCCCGGCATGAACACCCTTTTTAAAGTTGGACTTATTGCGGGCCTGCTCTTAGCAGGCCCAACCTTCGGCGCAGAGAATATTACCCGCGCCGATCAGATTCCCCAGCTTCACGAAGACCCGCAGGATCCGACGGTCAGTGAGCGCGTCACCTCGCGCTTTACCCGTTCCCACTACCGCCAGTTCGATCTGGATCAGAACTTTTCAGCGAAAATTTTTGATCGCTACCTGAACATGCTCGACTACAGCCACAATGTGCTGCTGGCGTCAGATGTGGCGCAGTTTGCCAGCAAAAAAACCACCGTCGGCGATGAGCTGCGCAGTGGCAAGCTGGATCTCTTTTACGATATTTATAATCTGGCGCAGAAACGCCGTTTTGAGCGCTATCAGTATGCGCTGACGGTGCTGGCGCGTCCGATGAATTTCAGCGGCAATGACACAATCGACATTGACCGCGCCAAAGCGCCCTGGCCGAAAGATCAGGCTGAACTCAATGCGCTCTGGGATGCCAAGGTCAAATATGACCAGCTGAGTCTGAAGCTGGCGGGCAAAGACGATAACGAGATCCGCGACGTTCTGACCAAGCGTTACAACTTTGCTATCCGTCGTCTGGCCCAGAGCAACGGTGAAGATGTTTTCCAGCTGGTGATGAACGCGTTCGCCCGCGAAATCGATCCGCACACCAGCTATCTGTCGCCGCGTAACACTGAGCAGTTCAACACCGAGATGAGCCTGTCACTGGAAGGCATCGGTGCGGTACTGCAGATGGATGATGACTACACCGTGATCAACTCGATGGTCGCAGGCGGCCCGGCCGCGAAGAGCAAAGCCATTACCGTTGGCGATCGCATCGTCGGTGTTGGTCAGCCAGGCAAGCCGATGGAAGATGTGATTGGCTGGCGTCTGGATGATGTCGTGGCAAAAATTAAAGGACCCAAGGGCAGCAAAGTGCGCCTGGAAGTTCTGCCCGCCGGTAAGGGTACTAAAACCCGTACTGTGACGCTGACGCGTGAGAAAATCCGTCTTGAAGATCGCGCGGTTAAACTGACCATCAAAAATGTCGGCAAGCAGAAAGTGGGCGTGCTCGATATTCCTGGTTTCTATGTCGGCCTCACCGACGACGTGAAAGTACAGCTGCAGAAACTGCAGAAACAGAACGTCGATAGCGTCGTGATCGATCTCCGTACCAACGGCGGCGGTGCGCTAACCGAAGCGGTCTCGCTTTCCGGCCTGTTTATCCCGAGTGGTCCGGTGGTGCAGGTTCGCGACAATAATGGTCGGGTGCGTGAAGACAGTGATAACGACGGCGTGGTCTACTACAAAGGTCCGCTGGTGGTGCTGGTCGATCGCTTCAGCGCCTCCGCCTCTGAGATCTTTGCTGCTGCGATGCAGGACTATGGTCGTGCAGTGATTGTCGGCGAGCCAACCTTTGGTAAAGGCACCGTTCAGCAGTATCGCTCGCTGAACCGCATTTACGATCAGATGCTGCGTCCGGAATGGCCAGCGTTAGGCTCCGTTTCTTATACGATCCAGAAGTTCTATCGCATTAACGGCGGCAGTACACAGCGTAAAGGCGTCACGCCGGATCTGCTGATGCCAACCGGCGTTGAAGCGGCTGAAACCGGTGAGAAATTTGAAGATAACGCGCTGCCGTGGGACAGCATCAAAGCGGCAACCTATACCAAAACCGGTGATGTTAAACCGCTGGTTGCGCAGCTGACGAAGCAGCATGCGGACCGTATCGCTCAGGATCGCGAGTTCCAGTACATCATGAAGGACATTGCCCGTTACAATGCTCTGAAAGATAAGCGCAACATCGTGTCACTCAATCTTGCTCAGCGCGAGAAAGAGAACCACGAAGATGATGCGTCACGACTGGAACGAATCAACGCGCGCTATCAGGCCGAAGGCAAAAAACCGCTGAAAAACCTGGATGAGCTGCCGAAAGATTATAAAGAGCCGGATCCCTATCTCGACGAGACGGTGAAGATCGCGAACGATCTTGCGCAACTGGAGAAATCCCAGCCAGAGGCGCCAGCGGCGAAATAATCCGCTGTTGCCAGAAAAAGCACCGCTCAGCGGTGCTTTTTTTTGTACTCAGAAAAGTTTCCAGTAAGCAATGATTAGCGCTGGTGAAGGTGCCTGAAGGCTGGGCTACTCATCAGGCGTGTCAGAATGTAAAGTTATGTCTTTTTAGGCACTTAAACGTTAAGGTCGCTTGAAAAGCCGCCCAATGCTCATAGGATATGTATCCGCGTATAGGCGCGTGAACTACTGAGGAAGATTAACAAAAATGATGCGTATTGCTCTTTTCCTGATGACCAACCTGGCTGTGATGTTGGTATTCGGGCTGATTCTCAGCCTGACAGGGATCCAGTCAAGCAGTGTTCAGGGCCTGATGATCATGGCAGGCCTGTTTGGCTTCGGCGGTGCGTTTGTTTCACTGCTGATGTCGAAGTGGATGGCGCTGCGTTCGGTTGGCGGTGAAGTGATTGAACAGCCACGCAATGAAACCGAGCGCTGGCTGGTGGATACCATTGGCCGTCAGGCCCAACAGGCGGGCATTGCGATGCCACAGGTCGCGATCTATCACGCACCTGATATCAATGCCTTTGCGACTGGTGCGCGTCGTAACGCCTCACTGGTGGCTGTCTCAACCGGTCTGTTGCAGAACATGAGCCGTGATGAGGCGGAAGCGGTGCTGGCGCACGAAGTGTCGCACATCGCCAACGGTGACATGATCACCATGACGCTGATCCAGGGTGTGGTGAACACCTTCGTGATTTTCGTTTCACGTATTCTGGCACAGATTGCGGCGGGCTTTATGTCCGGCAACCGTGATGGCGAAGAGAGCAGCAACGGCAATCCGTTGGTCTACTTTGCGGTGTCGATGGTGCTGGAGCTGGTATTTGGTATTCTTGCCAGCATCATCACCATGTGGTTCTCGCGTCATCGTGAGTTCCACGCCGATGCCGGTTCAGCGAAGCTGGTCGGTCGTGAGAAGATGATTGCGGCGTTGCAGCGCCTGAAAACCAGCTACGAACCACAGGAGCCGAGCAGCATGCTGGCATTCTGTATCAACGGTAAAGGTAAATCATTCAGCGAGCTGTTTATGTCGCATCCGCCGTTAGATAAGCGTATTGAAGCACTGCGCAGCGGTCAGTATCTGAAGTAGCGTTAAGCAGAGCAAAAAAGGCGACCCGCGGGTCGCCTTTTCTGTTTAGAAACCATAATCAGACTGCCTCTGACAGCAATATCTTAGCTCAACATGCAGGGAACCCGGGCAGAGGAGGAAAGCGTCCCGCGCCAGGACAAAAACGCCGGGAGCGTTTTTAAACAACGCAACCGTTGGACCGTTTACGGTCGCACCTCAGGGATGAGGTGCGCAATGGTGCGGGACGACCGTCATGGATGACAGAAGTCTTTCCGATCTGACCGGGTTCCCTGTGAAGGCCCGGCCTGACAGCGAATCGGCTCACCCTCTGCCAGGTGGGTCGCCTTTTCTGTTTCTGCCATCAGGCGCGGGTCTGCGTCATCCGCGACACACTGACCAGTGCGGCCACGGCGGCAAAGCTGCCCGCCAGCAGCAGCGAAACGTGCGTCCCACGTTCATTAAACAGATTAAACATCAGTGCGACCAGCGCGGCACCCATACTCTGTCCCAGCAGGCGCGCAGTACCCAGCATGCCGCTGGCACCGCCACTGCGATTACGTGGCGCGGAGGTGACAATCGTGTGGTTGTTGGGTGACTGGAACAGCCCGAAACCGGCACCGCACAGCATCATGCGCCAGATAATATCGCCATCATCCGGATTTACCGGCAGCCACGCGAGCAGGAACAGTCCCAGCGCGAACATCGCCAGTCCAATTCCACCCAACAGCCCGGCATGCACCCGTTCAATCAGGCGGCCGGCAATCGGCGCAAATACCATCGTTGCCAGCGGCCAGGGCGTCAGCAACAGACCGGTTGCCACCTCATTACGCTGCAGGACGTTCTGCAGAAAGAAGGGCAGTGAAACCATCGCCAGCATCTGGGCGCAGAACGAACAGACCGACGTCCCCATCGACAGGCTGAAAATCGGGATACGCAGCAGATCAACCGGCAGCAGCGGCACCGCCATGTTGAGCTGACGACGAATAAAGAACCAGCCAATGACCAGCAGCGCAATGACCTCGGAGAGCACCAGCAGATGACTCTGTCCCTGAGCAAAGCCGCTCAGCGCGGAGATGATCAGACCAAAGAACAGGGCATTCATGATCGCGCTGGGCACATCGAATTTTTGTGTTGTGGCTTTCTGCGGGTTATCAGGCAGCGTTCGCAGCGCCAGCCAGAGCGCAATGGCACCCAGCGGAACATTAATCAGAAACAGCCATTTCCAGCTGGCGACCGAGAGTATTGCTGCCGCTACCGTCGGCCCTGCCGCAGTTGACACCGCCACCACCAGCGAGTTGATCGCCATACCGCGTCCCAGATACCGCTGTGGATAGATAATGCGTATCAGCGCGGTATTCACACTCATCAGCGCCGCGCCGCCCAGGCCCTGCAGCACACGGGCAAAGGTCAGCATGGTTAGCGTGGTCGAAAAGGCGCAGAACAATGATGTCGCAATAAACAGTGCCAGGCCTGCCTGGTAGACGCGGCGGTAGCCCAGCATATCGCCCAGAAACGAGAGCGACAGCAGCGAGACGATAATCGCAATCTGATAAGCATTCACAATCCAGATCGACTGCGCCGGGCTGGCATTCAGCTCACGCGATATGGTCGGTAACGCGACATTGGCAATCGCGCCGTCTAACACCGCCATGGTCAGGCCCAGCACAATGGTAACGATGGCCATATAGCGCTGACGCGTGGGTAATCCATCCTGAGGAGGAGAGCGTGTCATAAGTTAATTACTAAAGAGGGTGAATATCATCATGCTAATGAAATAAGCGCGGAAAAGCAGCGTCCGGACGAATAAAAAACTGTCTTAAAATATGACTCAATGGTTAAAGCATTGCTGCCGACCTGTGCGTCACTCTATACTGACAGTCCGTTCCATTTTTTTTGAAACAGATTTAACAAGGTGCGCGATGTCCTCTGCTGAAAATGATAAACAGCCCGATTCCGTCTCTTCAGTGCTTAAAGTATTTGGCATTTTGCAGGCGCTGGGTGAAGAGCGCGATCACGGTATTACCGAGCTTGCGCAGCGCGTGATGATGTCAAAAAGCACCGTCTACCGTTTTCTGCAGACCATGAAGTCGCTGGGCTATGTCACGCAGGAAGGTGAAAGCGAGAAGTATTCACTGACGCTGAAGCTGTTTGAACTGGGTGCCAAAGCGCTACAGAACGTCGATTTAATCCGCAGCGCGGATGTGCAGATGCGCGAGCTGTCGCGTCTGACCAAAGAGACGATTCACCTTGGGGCGCTGGAAGAGGACAGTATTGTCTACATCCATAAAATCGACTCGCTTTACAATCTACGCATGTATTCGCGCATTGGCCGCCGCAACCCGCTGCATACCACCGCAATTGGTAAAGTCCTGCTCGCCTGGCGCGATCGCAGCGATGTTGAGGAAATTCTGCGGGATGTGGAGTTCAAACGCAGCACGGCCAATACGCTGCTGAGCGCGGAGGCGTTGATCACGACGCTGGATCAGGTCAGAGTGCAGGGTTATGGCGAAGATAATGAAGAGCAGGAAGAGGGGCTACGCTGCCTTGCCGTGCCAGTGTTTGATCGGTTTGGCGTAGTGATTGCGGGACTCAGTATCTCATTTCCCACCATTCGTTTTTCAGAAGATGCCCGGCAGGATTATGTGGCGATGTTGCATCGGGCGGCCCGCACGCTCTCAGCAGAAATGGGCTATCACGACTACCCATTCTGAACAAAGCGGGCCATCCGGCCCGCTTTATCACTAGTTATCGATCACTTCTCCGCTTTTCTTCAGCAACGGACAATCCGTCACGCCCACCACGCCACTGTCGGTATGCAGATACTGCGCGTTGATGACGCCGCGAGCGGTAAGATAGCTGCACTGCAGGCCAAGTCCGGCGGCATTTTTAGTACTGCCGGTTAACACGCCATAGCCGGTAAGCAGCATTGCCAGCCAGATCACCGCCAGCAGGCCTATTGTGCGAATAAACAGTTTCATTGTGTCTCCTTGTGAAAGATAACTCAGCGCGCCACCTGGTGCTGCCGGTTATGATGATACCAGCATGCCTCGCTTTTCTGACGGGATCGATCAGAGATAACTGAAACGGCAAATTCTGCATTGATGTATCTCCCATTATCTTTTGCGATGGCTACAGGTAGAATGAGCGGTTGTTTAATTTCCACTGAGTTTTACGAGGCAGTTATGAATGAGTTAGCCGCAAATTCGGGCCCCCTGGTCAGCTATGGCCTGCTGGTCATTATTTTGATTGTGGCGTTTATCGCCTGGTTCTTTGTAAACCGGGCCAGCGTGCGCGCGGGTGAGCAGATCCGTTTACTGGAATCCTTACTTGAAGAGCAGAAGAAACAGAATCAGCTGCTGCGCCGTCTGATTGAGATGCAGCCTGGGGCAGAAAGTAAAAAAACCGAAGACGATCGGGAAAAGCGCGACTTTATCCGGTTAATCCCGGAACGTTAATCACACCAGAGAGACGGAATGGCCTGGAAAAATCCGTGGTATGACAGCAGCAAAGCGCACCACACGCCCGAGGGATTTCGTAATCCTGAACCGGAACAGCGCAGGCCGGGTGACCTGAAACGCTGGCGCAGGGAGCGCAAAGCACTGGGGCTACCAATACCCCCACAACAGGGTTATGCGGCGTTCACCAGGCAATGGTGGCAGCCCGCGGATATCAGCGGCAGTGACGATCGTATCTGGTGGCTCGGACATGCTGCCGTACTGTTACGGCTTAAGGGACAATATATCCTGATCGATCCGGCACTCGGCTCACGCGCCTCGCCGCTGGCGTTTGCGGGGCCACAGCGTAAAACACCCGCACCCATCAGCATCGCTGATCTGCCACGGCTTGATGTCGTGCTGATTTCACACAACCATTACGACCATCTGGATAAACCGACGGTTAAAGCGATTATCCGGCATTTTCCGCAGGCGACCTTTATTGTGCCGCTGGGACTGGCGAAATGGTGCAGAGCGCAGGGCGTAAATCAGGTGCACCAGCTCGATTGGTGGCAGCAGGTAACGCTCGGTAATCTCTGTTTTGATGCGGTGCCAGCCCGTCACTGGAGTATGCGAACCCCATGCGATCGCAACCGTTCACTCTGGTGCGGTTGGGTCGTACGCTCTGCCTCACTGCGTTTCTGGTTTTCTGGCGACAGTGGCTACAGTGACCGCCTGCAGGAGATTCCGGCCCGGCTTGGCCCGTTCAGCGTGACTGCGTTACCGATTGGCGCGTATGCACCTAAATGGTTCATGGCAAGCCAGCACATGGATCCCGATCAGGCGGTGGCGTTATGGCAGGCAGCAGGCAGGCCATTGACGCTGCCTATTCACTGGGGCGTGTTTGAACTGGCCGATGAGTCGCTGGATGCGCCACCACAGGAACTGGCGAATGCGCTACAGCGGGCAGACGAACATAATGGCCGCTTCGCCCCCTGGCGAATAGGCGAAGGTCGCAGTCTGAATAATTTCAGCCAGGAATAATCCTAAAGCCTCCGGTGTAAATAAAAGACGGAGGTTTTTATCAGACATCAATTTTTCAAATCAAAAGTTAAATTCTTAATAAGTAAAATCCGCATCCCTGCTTTTATTTGGAGCAAGGCTAATGGCTGGCTCCTGCTTTTGGTGCAAAAAAAGCGTTATTTGTACTAAATAAAAGGCGCTGTACAGGATTGACGTCAGATTTTGGATATCTACAACCGTTACCGCTTCGCTTATTCATTTCGCCATTGCCATATTTGTGAAATATTAATTTCTTATGGTATCCATCGGGTTATGCCTGGCAACACAGGCAGGAGCGCGCGCTGGCCGCGCATGGACTTTATTCTCAGACACATTTGTAGACCCCGCGGAACAGGCAATGTGAGCCTTCTGGCAAATATGTGCGCAGGCGCGTCAGGGCTTTAAAAATGGCTTGCCATTATTTTTGGGATATGTGATAACAATTCGTGGGTTAAACGAGGTACAGTTCTGTTTATGCATGGCATCTTCAGTAAAGAAGTACGAGTAAAGACGTTGACGTTGAATACCGCTTCCTTGCCGAACCTTAATTAGTGCCTCATGCAGTAATGTCTCTGGTTTTTCTGTAAGACAGCTTTCGGGCTAAATAAACATCTAAAGGAATTTGCAAAATGGCAAAGATTAAAGGTCAGGTTAAGTGGTTCAACGAGTCTAAAGGTTTTGGTTTTATCACTCCTGCTGACGGCAGCAAAGATGTGTTCGTACACTTCTCTGCTATTCAGGGCAACGGTTTTAAAACCCTGGCTGAAGGCCAGAGCGTTGAGTTCGAAATTCAGGACGGCCAGAAAGGCCCGGCAGCTGTTAACGTCACTGCTATCTGATTCGACTCCGCCTCGGTGCATTGCACCCTGACACGGAATCTTAAAGCCCTGGCTCTACAGCCGGGGCTTTCTTTATGCTTCCGATGCGGAAACGTTAAGGTTACACTGCGCCGCGTTATCTGATGCCGGAGCACCTGATGTCCCTGACTTGCCCTCTTTGTCACTCTCCATTGACCTTTACCGACCGCAGCTGGTGCTGCGAAAACCGCCATCAGTTCGATCAGGCAAAAGAAGGGTATGTCAATCTGCTGCCCGTTCAGCATAAACGGTCACGTGAACCGGGTGACAGTGCAGAGATGATGCAGGCACGACGGGAATTTCTTGAGGCAGGCTATTATCAGCCGCTGCGTGAGCAGGTAGTCAACCTGCTTGCGCCGGTGCTGAATCAGCCAGAGTGTAAAATCCTGGATATCGGCTGCGGTGAAGGGTACTACACCGCAGCACTGGCAGAGGCGGCAGGCGAAGAGGCCCAGATTTATGGGCTGGATGTCGCCCGAATGGCCATCCGGCTGGCAGCAAAGCGTTACCCTGCGGTGCGCTTCTGCGTCGCCTCCAGCCAGCGCTTACCCTTTGCCGATCACTCACTGGATGCGATTGTACGCATCTACGCACCCTGCAACGAAGCGGAACTGGCCCGTGTGCTGAAGCCGGGTGGCCTGGTGCTGACGGTTACCCCAGGCCCGCACCATCTGCAACAGTTCAAAGCGCTGATTTACCGCGAAGTGCAGCTGCATGTGCCAGAGCAGAAAGATTATCCCGGCTTCCGGCAGGTAGCGCAGCATGCCCTGCGCTACCCGATGGCATTAACCGGCGCAGCCGCCACAACCCTGCTGCAGATGACGCCTTTTGCCTGGCGGGCACGTGAAGACGTCTGGCAAACGCTGCAGCAGAGTGAGCTGTTCGGTTGCGATGCGGATTTTACCCTGACAATGTGGCAGCGCGACTAGCGCGCGTCGACCAGCGTATTGTAGATGCGCTCCAGGTCGTCGAGCTGCTGCACGGCAATCAGCAGACGGCGCTGTTCCAGCTGAATGACCAGAATGCCATCCTCAGAAAGATTCATGCCCTGAATCCGCCGGTAATCGATCCAGACGCCGGCGTAAAACAATCCCTCATTCTTCATCAGCAGCGTGGGTTTGCGCAGCCAGAAGAGCCAGAACGCCATAAAACTCAGCACCATCAGCAGTGAGGTGGTGAGCTGCGGGCCATGATGACTGACATTGTTCCACAGCAAAATCAGCAGCAGGCCGATGAAAATCAGACTGTCGAGTTT
This sequence comes from Pantoea sp. 22096, assembly GCF_052045955.1. NCBI lineage: Bacteria > Pseudomonadati > Pseudomonadota > Gammaproteobacteria > Enterobacterales > Erwiniaceae > Pantoea > Pantoea sp. 22096. The sequence goes on from NZ_JBQEPW010000001.1 coordinate 841,464, forward strand.
ATGCTGCCTGCGCAGTGTTACCCGTAGGCGGGTCGGCCCGTGCCGACGTGGCAGAATAGCCTCATGGTAAACGGCAAATCCCATCAGGACGGCGACACAACACGCAATCAACGCGTCAGTTAAAGACATCACTTCTACCTCAAACAGGGTGAGCTCAGCCGGTTGTGGCTCAGCTCACCACGCTTAAAAGCCGGGAGCAGAGGCTCCCGGCAGGATGAAATTACAGACCGAGCAGGCCGATCCAGTAACCAAAGATACCGATGGCAAAGAAGCCGACGATAATCCATAGCGCATTCACTTTACGGCGTAACAGCCACATACACCCAAAGGTCAGCAGCAGTGGCACAATGCCTGGCATCAGCTGATCGAGGATCGACTGTACCGTGGTAACAGTGGTTTTGCCGGTAGAGTCAGTAATGCGCGACACCACCAGCGGGATGTTGACGTGCGTCCACTTGTTGACCAGCGCCCCCATGACAAACAGCCCCAGAATCGAGGCGCCCTCCGTGAGCTTCTGCAGAAAACCGCCGCCCATGTCGCTAACGATGTCGATCCCTTTGCGATAGCCATACGCCACGCCGTAGTAGCGGGTCAGCAGACGAGCCAGGTTAAACAGTATAAAGAACAGCAGGGGACCCAGCAGACTGCCGCTCATGGCGATACCGGCACCCAGTGCGGCAAACACCGGACGTACCGTACCCCAGAAGATCGGGTCGCCAACACCGGCCAGCGGTCCCATCAGCCCGACTTTCAGGCCGTTAATCGCACCGTCGTCGATAGGTGCGCCGTTGGCACGCTGCTCTTCCATCGCCATGGTGACGCCCAGTACCGGTGCGGCGACATAGGGATGGGTATTGAAAAACTCCAGATGACGTTTTATCGCCTGCCTGCGCTCATCGTTATTCTCAGGATAGAGACGGCGGATGACCGGCACCATTGAGAAGCAGAAGCCCAGCGCCTGCATACGCTCAAAGTTCCATGAACCCTGGAAAAGGTTAGAGCGCAGAAAGACGGCGCGGACATCACCGGGGGTCAGTTTCTTTTCAACTTTCGTCATATCAACCATGTGATCACCTGTTCCTTAATCGAGTTCGTTATCAAGATCGTTTGCGGTTGCAGCACCTGTGGGTGCTCCCGCCACACGGTTGTATTTCGGGCTGAGCTGAATATAGAGCACTGCCATAACCACGCCAATCACGCCCAGCGCCACCAGGTTAAAGTTGGTGAACGCTGCGGTTACAAAGCCGAGGTAGAAGAACGGCATCAGATAGCCTGCGCGCATCATGTTGATGACCATCGCGTAACCGACCACCACAATCATGCCACCGGCGATATTCAGGCCATTGGTGACCACTTCAGGAATAGAACTCAGCAACGCATGAACGGCACTGGTGCCGACAGAAATCGCCACAATCAGCGCCGGGATGGCGATACGCATTGCCTGTAACAGCAGGGCAGAGACATGAATCCAGGAGATGGCCGTAAGATTGCCTTTCTCGGCGGCTTTATCAGCCGCGTGCTGGAAGGCCACGGTCAGCGTACGCACGATAATGGTCAGCACCTGTCCGGCAGCAGCCAGCGGAATCGCCAGCGCGATACCGGCACCCACACTCTGACCACCAGCGATGACCAGGATTGTCGAGATGATAGAGGCGAGGGCGGCATCAGGAGCAACCGCTGCACCGATGTTCATCCAGCCCAGCGCAATCATCTCCAGCGTACCGCCGATGATAATACCGGTTTTCATATCACCCAGTACGATACCAATCAGCGTACAGGCGACAAGCGGACGGTGAAACTGGAACTCATCCAGAATTGACCCCATACCGGCAATACAGGCGACAATAAAAATCAAAATAATTTGTAGCGAGGTTATTTCCATCATACTTCTTGTCCTCAGCAGGTTAATCAGGAGCCCGGAAACGCAGGCGCAGAAGTGCTTCTGTTACGCGTTTACTTTCGCAATCAGATCCATCATTTTCAGTTTTTGATCGCTGGAAACTTTACGCACTTCCAGTTCAATATTACGTTCATTGAGTTTGCGGAATGCGGCAATATCTTTCTCATCAACCGAGACCGCATTATTGACCTGGGTTTTCCCCTGGCGGAACGCCATACCACCGATGTTGACCGTTTTAATATCGACACCCTGTTCAACTACGCGCAGGACATCGGTAGGGTTGGTAAACAGCAGCATGACGCGATCCTGACCATACTTCGGGTTGTTCCATACCCGGACCATTTTGTCGACATCCACCACATGAGCCGTCACGCCGGGCGGCGCGACCTGCGTCAACAGGGTTTTGCGCACATGATCGTTGGCCACTTTATCGCTGACCACAATAATACGCTGAACGTTTGTCTCTTTAGTCCAGCGCGTCGCGACCTGCCCATGAATCAGACGATCATCAATGCGCGCCAGCCCGATCTTCATGTGATCCCCGGGGGCCATCGGCTTAGCTGGTTGCGCCGCCGCGGCCGGTTTCTCAGCAGCCGGTGTCGGTGCTTCTTCTTTGGCTTTCAGGGCTTTGACCCCTTCACGACCGGTCTCCACCGCCACGGCGACCAGTTCGTCAAATCCGGGATCGTCATCGCGCGCCATCAGCGTTTCAACCAGCATCGGAATATTGACCCCGGCAATAACCTCATAGTGTGGCTTGTCGACAACAATGCGGCTGGCCGCATTGAACGGGCTGCCGCCCCAGGTATCGACCAGAAAAAGAACCCCTTTACTGGTATCCAGTTCTGCCAGTCGTGCCTGATATTTTTCAATCAGCGTTTCTGCATTTTCACCGGGGACAAAATCTATCCAGCCGATATTCTCCTGCTCGCCTAAGAGCATTTCTGCTGTTTTCAGCAGTTGTTCCGCTGCCCAGCCGTGTGTACCAATTACAATCGCAATGGTCACGTGCTACCTCCGTTCGCTAGAGATGCTCATCTGAGTAAATGAACTGTATTGAGACATGTTTTGATTATCCGTTTAACCCGGTCATTCGACTTTCTGATATAGCGTCGAAAAAACAGGGGTTAACTTCATCAAGGCGGTAAAGTCGCGATTTATTTTAGTGATCGAAAAAATAAATTATGTGATGTCCGTCAGCTATTCACCCCGTGAAGTGGCGCTTTACCTTTTTTATGCGCCCGATCATCCCTTACAGAGATTGTAAAAATAAGAAAATTTTTTGACGCAATTTGCCGACCTGATACATTAACGTTCTGTTTATTGCTCAGGAGTAACGGGCTTCAGCCCACCTTTATGGATCGTCACCGACGTCGCTTAATCTGTTCTTTGCGCCTGCTGGCGCGTCACCCTTCGCCTCACGGCGTTTTCACCGCTTTCCCGACTACCCGGATGTCACGCTTCGCTGCGCTGACAGGCACCGGCTCGATCTGTTCCCTGTTCTGGAGTCATAAATAATGGAATTTTTATTCGACCCCTCAATCTGGGCGGGTTTACTGACGCTTATCGTGCTGGAAATCGTACTGGGTATCGATAACCTGGTGTTTATTGCCATCCTGGCCGACAAACTGCCGCCAAAGCAGCGTGATAAAGCACGCCTGATCGGCCTGTCGCTGGCGCTGGTGATGCGGCTGGGTTTGCTGTCGCTGATCTCCTGGATCGTCACGCTGACAACGCCTCTCTTCAGCGTAGGCGGTTTCAGCTTTTCCGGACGAGATTTAATCCTGCTGTTCGGTGGTTTCTTTCTGTTGTTTAAAGCGACCATGGAGCTACACGAGAGGCTGGAGAACCGTCAGCTTGATGGTTCCGCAAATCGCGGATACGCCAGTTTCTGGGCAGTGGTACTGCAGATTGTGGTGCTGGACGCGGTCTTCTCGCTGGATGCGGTGATTACCGCCGTAGGTATGGTGAATCACCTGCCGGTGATGATGACCGCCGTGGTGATTGCCATGGGGGTGATGCTGCTGGCGTCTAAACCGTTAACCAACTTTGTTAACGCGCATCCGACCGTAGTGGTGCTCTGTCTGAGCTTCCTGTTAATGATCGGTCTGTCGCTGGTGGCAGAAGGCTTTGGTTTCCATATTCCTAAAGGCTACCTCTATGCGGCGATTGGCTTCTCAATTCTGATTGAGCTGTTCAACCAGATTGCACGTCGTAACTTTATTCGCCATCAGTCAAATCGTCCAATGCGTGAGCGTACCGCAGAGGCCATTCTGCGCCTGATGGGCGGCCGTAATCGTGCGCTGGCGTCCAGCAATGGCAATAGCAGCGGTAACACCAGCACCAGTGAAGAGTCTGCGCTGACGGAAGCGATGCCGCAGGAAGCGTTTAAAGATGAAGAGCGTTACATGATTAATGGTGTGCTGACCCTGGCTTCCCGCTCGATTCGCAGCATTATGACGCCGCGCGGTGATATCTCCTGGGTCGATGCGAATCGTCCGGTGGATGAGATTCGCGGTCAGCTGCTGGATACGCCTCACAGCCTGTTCCCGGTCTGCCGGGGTGAACTGGATGAAATTGTTGGCGTGGTGCGCGCCAAAGAGCTGCTGGTGGCGCTGGAGCAGGGTGTTGATGTGGCGACCTTCGCGGCGAATACACCGACCATTGTGGTGCCGGAGACGCTGGATCCGATCAACCTGCTTGGCGTGCTGCGTCGTGCTAAAGGCAGCTTCGTGATCGTCACCAATGAGTTTGGCGTGGTGCAGGGTTTGATTACGCCGCTGGACGTGCTGGAAGCGATTGCGGGTGAATTCCCGGATGAAGACGAAACGCCTGATATTGTTGCAGATGGCGATGGCTGGTTAGTGAAAGGCGGAACCGATCTGCACTCGCTGCAGCAGTTACTCGACTTCCATGAGCTGGTCGATCCGACAGAAGATCACGCCTCGCTGGCGGGCCTGCTGATTGAACAGAAAGGGCAGTTACCGCTTCCTGGCGAGGTGATTGATATTACGCCGCTGCACTTCCAGATTATCGAAGCGACGGATTACCGTATCGATCTGGTGCGTGTCACCAAAGATAAACCGCATGACGAAGAGGAAGAGGGTTAACGCTTCCCGTTGTTGCTGAGGCGCTGCCGGTATTACCGGCCGCGCTGAATCTCTCTGACAGCCGCTGCTGAAACGCCGCGGCTGTTTTTTTGTGGGGAAGTCGTATAAGGGCGGAACGGCGCTGACGCGGCAGTTAACGGTGCGTATCAGCCTGATGCAGCGTCAGCCAGGCTGGAAAATCTTCCAGCGGCATCGGGCGGGCAAAATAGTAGCCCTGCAGATGATCCACACCGCGTTCGCGCAGATAAGCTGCCTGTTCAGCCGTCTCTACCCCTTCGGCGACCAGACTGATATTCAGGCGCTGGGCCAGCGAAATCACCATATCCGTTACCGTGGCGTTAATGGCATCCGTACCGATGGCCGCTGTGAAAATCTTGTCGATTTTGAGCACGTCTGGCTGTAAATCTTTCAGGTAGGAGAGCGAGCTGTGACCGGTGCCAAAGTCATCAATCGCCAGCCGGACGCCAATGTCGTGCAGTTGTGCAATCACCGACTGATCGACGACCGGCAGGGCATCCCGTTCAGTGAGTTCCACCACCAGTTGCGGCACCGGACTGGCAGGCCACCACAGGTTCTGCAAATCTTCCAGAATGGCGCGGTCGCGGAAATGACTGGCGGCCACATTGATGGCGATATGAAAGGCGGGATCATTGGGCAACTGAGGCAGCTGCCTTACTACCTCGTTCAGCACAAAGCGCGTCAGCGGCTTGATCAGGTTCTGGCGCTCGGCCAGCGGAATAAAGACATCCGGTGCGATCCAGCCCTGTCGGGCGTTATGCCAGCGCAGCAGTAATTCTATCCCGTCACACCCGCCGCTTTTGCTGTTGATCAGCGGCTGACAATAGACCATAAACTCACGGGCCGTAATGCCATAACTGATTTGCCAGCTGAGGCTCATGCGATTTGCCGTCGCAAGCCAGATAATATAGCCCATCAGCAGGCTCAGCAGCAGCGCCAGCGGCAGCTGTGAGGGAAGTGTCGCCAGCGCCAGCCGTGTCGGCGAAGGGCCATAGAGGGTAAGGGTAAACGGGTAGCGCAGCGAGCCCTGCTCGTAGCTCACTTCGTCATCTGCCGGCACCGTTGGCTGTATCAGCGGATTGCCATATTCCAGGCTCTCACCATTGACGTTAAACACGGCGCGTTCCACCCAGGGCAGTTGGGGTTCCAGCAGATAATTGCTCATCATTTCAATGTTGATGACCTGCAATATTCCCGACCGGTTATCCAGACTTTTTGGCGTCCATAGCAGTAAGACCGGCGAGCCTTTCAGCAGATACTGGTCGGTTGACAGGGTCATACGCTGGCTGTTGAAGGCAAGGTCAGGATAAGTCTGGCTGAAAGGGATATTGCGCGAGCCGTAAATACTGGAGCAGTAAAGCATGTCGTTTTCGACCAGTAGAATGGCACGAACCGTCTGCAGTGATGAAATTTTTTCGACGAGCGGAAAACGCACGTCCTGACAGGGAACGCCTACCAGCCCCAGCGTATTATTGGCTGAAACCTCCAGCGGTGAAAACATCCTGTCAAACCGCATAATCGCTTTGTCGGCAAAAGCCATCGCCTGCTGTTCAATACGTGACTTCTCTTCGATATAGCGAAAGGCCAGCGTTAATATCAGCATTACGGTGGCGATTGACAGGGCGATCAGCAAACGCTTGCGCCTGAATTGTCCAACAAATTGCTGGGCCATAAACATCAGTATCCACCTTCCCAAAAAGCCAGAAAAAAGCAAAAAATACGGGGTTAGTATCGGCACGGCCAGATCAATATTGAGGCCGGAATGCAGAAAAGCGGGTCTGGAAAGCTGCGCAGACCGGACGGCTGCGCGGAAAACACTCTACCGTTTAAACCTGCGCTGAGATAGCGCAGGATGCGGATTTTATTACGTTTGCATGTTATTTAAACGATTAAACGTTTCGCTTAGTCACACTGAACTTTAATCGCCAGACCGCCACGGGAAGTTTCACGGTATTTCGCGTTCATATCCTTGCCGGTCTCATACATGGTCTCAATAACCTTATCCAGCGAGACGCGGGGTTCACTGGTGCGACGGAGTGCCATACGCGCCGCGTTAATGGCTTTTACCGAGGCGATAGCATTACGTTCAATGCAGGGAACCTGAACCTGACCGGCCACGGGGTCACAGGTCAGTCCAAGGTTATGCTCCATGCCGATTTCAGCGGCGACGCACACCTGCTCCGGGCTACCGCCCAGCAGCTCTGCCAGACCAGCGGCCGCCATCGAACAGGCGACACCCACTTCACCCTGGCAGCCCACTTCCGCGCCTGAAATAGAGGCGTTCATTTTGTACAGCACGCCTATAGCGCCAGAGGCGAGGAAATAGCGCAGGAAAATATCGGGCGTCACCGGCTCGATAAAGTGATCGTAGTAAGCCAGCACTGCAGGCACGATACCGCAGGCACCGTTCGTCGGCGCGGTCACCACACGGCCACCCGCGGCGTTCTCTTCGTTGACCGCCAGGGCATACATATTGATCCAGTCGATAACAATCATCGGATCGCTGGAGTGCTTGGTGGAGGAGGTCAGCAGGCGACGCAGGGAGGCGGCTCGACGGGGTACGCGCAGCGGTCCGGGCAACACGCCTTCAGTATTCAGACCGCGATCAATACAGGCCTGCATGGTCTGCCAGATGTGGGTGAAATAGGCATGAATCTCGTCGCGGCTATGCAGTGCCAGCTCATTTTTCATCACCAGACCCGACAGCGACAGACCGGTTTCGCGGCAGTGCGCCAGCAGATCTTTGGCGGAGTGGAACGGCCAGGGCACAGAGACTTCATCCAGTGCCGACTGACCGAAGTGCTCTTCATCCACAATAAATCCGCCGCCCACAGAGTAGTAGGTTTTCGACAGGATCAGCAGGTCGCCCGCGAATGCCAGCAGGCGCAGGCCATTTTCATGCAGTGAGAGGTTCTCACTGCGGAACACCATGCCGCCTTCACGCGGGAAATCGACTTCATGCGCGCCTTTCGCCAGCAGCAGTCGCTCACGCTGTTCGACATCTTTAATGAAAGCGGGGATCGCATCGATATCCACCGTGTCCGGCGATTCGCCCGCCAGACCCATAATAATGGCGATATCCGTGTGGTGGCCTTTACCGGTCAGAGACAGAGAACCGTAAACATCCACGGCGATCCGGGTGACCTCCTGCAGCTTTTCCTGTTCGCACAGCAAATCCACAAATTGTTTACCCGCTTTCATCGGGCCGACAGTATGCGAACTCGAGGGGCCAATGCCCACTTTGAACATGTCGAAAACACTAATCACAGGTGACACTCCTCACATTTATTCTCAGTCTGCCGGGGCAGTTTATGGCGCCCATAGTAATGGTCATGCACCGGAAAAGAGCAGCTTTTCGCATGAAATAAACTTATCAAAACAGATAGAAAAAATTATAGCGCAGCCCGGCAGTTCGCTGATGGGCTGGAAGGGAATAAAAAAGAGGAAGAAAGGTCTCAGAAGGCGATCTGCGTACTCAGTGAACGGATAATTCCTGCTGTCATGCCCCACACCAGATAATCCTGATAGCGCGACAGCCAGACCGGATGGCGTACACCCGCCCGATGCACCTCCAGCGCGCTGTAGCGGCTGAGCTGCAAAGCCTCGGCCAGTGGCATCTCGAAGGCACTGCTCACCTCATCCGGATTAATCGTTAAGCGCAGGTCGGCCGGAATAATGCCCAGCACGGGTGTCACCTGAAAGCCGGTGCTGCTGGTGACAGCGGGCAGCGCGCCTAATATCTCGACCTGATGTGGATCGATACCGACCTCTTCCTGCGCTTCACGCAGGGCGGTGGCGATCAGCGAGGCGTCGGTGTCATCCTGCATCCCGCCGGGAAAGGCGACCTGTCCGGCGTGTTTGCGCAGGGCGTGCGAGCGCTGCGTCAGCAACAGACCCGGTTCATGGCGGGCTATAATCGGCACCAGCACCGCGGCATGACGTCCGGAGAGACGCTGCGTGCTGCGGGCCGGCTGCTGCAGCAGAAAACGGCTGCGAAAAACCTCAAGCGTCAGTGCCAACTGAACCTCCTGTCTGTTCCAGTGCCGGTAAAATCCGGCTGACTTTATCGAGCGTTTCCTGATATTCCGCTTCAGCATCGCTGTCTGCTACCAGGCCGCCACCCGCGGCACAGTAAAGCTGTTGGCCTTCGGCGATCAGCGTGCGGATCGTGATACTGGTGTCCATCCGGCCACACAGGCTGAGATAGCCGATACTGCCGCACCAGGCATTGCGCCGCTGCGGCTCCAGCTCATCAATAATCTCCATCGCCCGAATTTTGGGCGCACCGGTTATCGAGCCGCCCGGAAAACAGGCGCGCAGCACATCGGTGGCCTGCAGGGTGTCAGGCAACTGTGCGCGCACCGTGCTCACCAGATGATGGACGGCGGGGAAGGGTTCAACCACAAACAGTTCAGGCACCGTGACCGAGCCGGGCTGCGCCACGCGGCCAATATCGTTGCGCAGCAAATCGACAATCATCAGGTTTTCAGCCCGATCTTTCTCCGCATGGCGCAGTGCCTCAGCCTGTTGCGCATCGGCAATCGGATCGGCACAGCGTGGCCGGGTACCTTTAATCGGTCGGGTTTCAATCTGGTTTTGATTCAGCGACAGAAAGCGCTCCGGCGACAGGCTGAGAATCGCACTTTCCGGCAGGCGCAGAAACGCGCTGAACGGCGCCCGGTTAGCCGCGTTAAGCAGAGTAAACGCCTGCCACTCATCACCCTGATAACCGGCCTGAAAACGCTGCGCCAGGTTAACCTGATAACAGTCACCGGCCTGAATATAGGCCTGAACCGCGGCAAAGCGTGCGGCGTAATCGGCATAGCTCAGATTGGAGCGCCAGCGGCTGGTCAGTGAAAAGGGCACGATTTCACGCGCGGGCCACTGCGCCAGCCAGGCGGCGCGCGCTTCAGCGTTCTTCAACGCCACCAGCGTCAGGGTTTGCTGATGATGATCGGCAATCAAGGCCCAGTCATAGATCCCCACCGCCATGTCCGGCGTGGTGAGATCGGCTGTGGCTTTTTGGGGCAGTGACTCAAACCGGCGGCCCAGGTCATAACCAAACAGGCCCAGCGCACCGCCCTGAAACGGCAAAGCCTCACTGGCTGTGGGTCTGATGCCCAGCGCATCACACTGCTGCTGCACCAGCAGCAAGGGATCCGCGGTCGATTCGGTGGTGCCGGTCGTGTCGCTGATGGTCGTGATCGGCCCGCGGGTCACCAGGGTGACGCGGGGATCGGCGGTCAGAATGTCGAAGCGGTTGTCGCTGTGGCTGGCCTGCGCGGAGGAGAGCAGCATCGCCCACGGCAGATGGGCAAGGGTGGCAAAACGCTGTGTCAGCGCATCCGGGGTATAATCAAGCGTGAGGGTTTCAACAATCATCAGGCAGACAAATCAGAAAGCAAAGAGGCGGTCAGACTGACATATTTTTTCCCGACTGGCACCTGTTAGTTCCGCATGGGATACTGTCTGCCCCAACGCAGGAGTAGAACATGTTTATTGGATTACCGGCTCTCTCACATGAGCAGCAACAGCAGGCCGTCGAACGTATTCAGGAGTTGATGGCGGGTGGTTTATCGAGCGGTGAAGCGATCGCCCAGGTGGCGCAGGAAATCCGTCAGAATCACAAGGGCGAACAGATTCGGGCGTTATTCGACGACGAAGATGAAGAAAACGAAGAGGAATAACACCCGACATCGTTAACGTGCAGCGATAATTTTAATTTCGATTTTGTACTTTGGATTCAGCAGGCCGGCCTGAACGGTGCAGCGCACCGGCGCATTACCCGGTGAGACCCAGGCGTCCCAGGCCCGGTTCATGGCGGGGAAATCGGCTTTATCCACCAGAAACAGCGTCGCATCCAGGATCTTACTTTTATCACTGCCGAGGCGAGTCAGGATCGCGTCAATGACCGCCAGCGCATTGGCGGTCTGCGCTTCTGTGTCGGCATCCAGATTCTCAGGCACACTGGTGTAATAGATGGTGTCGTTGTGGATCACAGCTTCGGACATACGATGTTCCGGGTCAATGCGGGTAATACTCATCGGTTTCTCCCTGGTTAAGTGCGCATTAGCCTGGCACACTCCCGACATCGCTGTCACGCCTTACGCCTTACAGGCAGCGTTGCACAATCGCCTGTCTGTCCGCTATTACCTGAGGAGCCATCCGGAAGGTCGTGAAATATTTTACCTCTGCCCCTTTTCTGTGGGGAGAGATATCCGCAAAAATCGAATCTTCCCAGGTAAAGACGCTGATCCCGTTGCCGTTCGGCTGGGTGTGGGTGGTGTTATCTCTGGCAATAACGCTGGTGGTTGACCAGCCACGATAAATACAGTCGCTGAGCTGAGGGACGGTACGGGTGCTTTGACCCTGAAAAACGGGTGGCTGCAGACGAGCCTGATCAGAAGTGGGAGCCTGGCAGCCGCAAAGCAGCAGCACGCCAGCCAGAGAGCCGATGCGGTAATAGTTCATAACATGCCTCCGCCTGAGTCAGGCAGTCGGGTTAAGGCCATCTGCATAACATCGCCTGAACGACAATGTTAAGCCAGTCTCAGCACGTCAGCTTACGGGTGCCACATCCCAACAGTAAGCTGATTTAATCATTATAAGCCGGGCCTTTGTTTCCTCGCTGCGTTCCTCTGCATTTGCTAACTGCATCACACTGTCGGGCTGGCAGCTTTCAGGGTGGAGGGCGATTGCCGCTCCTGCTGCCAGCCCTGACAGGCGGGCAACGGGACAGAATTCAGGACAGTGCCGGCTTAAAAATGTTATAAATCAGCCGTAAAATCGCGCCACTGGATGAGGATGAGAGCATGGCGAATACGCAGTATCTTTTTTGGGTTATGGCTGGCGCACTGACGCTGCTGTTTATTGTTATCGCGGCGTTTGTGGGTTTATCCAAAGGCACTAAGCCAGGCGTGATCACCTTTGCGGTGCTGTTTATCATCATGCTGGCGGGCGCGCTCTACATACGCCATTAGCGCCATGCGGTGAGTTCATTTTCAGTCTATTACAGCAATTTTACGCCTGGCTCACACTTCAGGCGGAAAATATGCGGCCGGTGGTGACAGTTAACTATGCTCAGTTGAAATAGCAGCACTGCTATTTATCACCGGAGGTAATTATGTCTGAACGTCCTGATTATGATGAACCGTTGCCAGATGATGCTGAGATCTATCCGGAAGATGAAGAAGAGGATGAGGAGGACGATCCGTTAGAAAAGGATGTTTAACCGTCTCAAAGGGATAGTTGTCGAGGTGCCTTTCTTCTGATTCAGGCTTACACCGCAAAACCGCCAGTCGTGCAGTTTTGCGGTTTCTCACTTCTGTAGCCTGCACCGATTCACCTCTTTCTGTGCTGTTTTCTCTCTGAGCCTGCCGACCCATTTTTTCTTCAGGTTTGTTGCTGAGTCGATTTCCTGAAGCAGGAAGTCCATATTAATGATCGTAAAAATCGTTATTTGAAATAAAAAATCTACAAGTAATATTTATTAAATTAACATCGATAGAAATTATAGACTCATTATTCATTCCTGTTTTAATTAACCGCATTTTGTCATCTTGCTGACGCAAAGCTGAGAGGAATAGTATTCCAGCCGCACATTAGCTTATTAAGCAGGGATAAAATGAAACAACTAAAAATGTTAAGTCTGGTTATAGCGATTTCGTCTATCAGCGCAGCAGGTGCCGCGGAGCCGCACTGGACCTATGAAGGCAAAGCCGGTCCGGCGCACTGGAGTGAACTGACCAGCGACTTCCATATGTGTCACGAAGGCAAGTCACAGTCACCCATTAATATTACAAATCCGATCGAGGGACATTTACAGCCACTTGATCTGGCTTATCACACATCCGCTGAGAAGGTGATTAACAACGGTCACACCATTCAGGTAACGGTTGATGAGGAAGATGACTTTGTGCTGGATGGTGAAAAATTCACACTGCGTCAGTATCATTTTCATACACCGAGTGAAAACCAGATTAACGGAGAAACTTTTCCGCTTGAAGCCCACTTTGTTCACAGCAAAGAGGATGGCGATCTCGCCGTGGTCGCGGTGATGTTTAAGGTTGGTAAAGAGAATCCGGCACTGGTGCCCTTAATTGACGCAATGCCGAAAGAGGAAAACAAACAGGTAAACATTAACCGGCAGGTAGATTTACGCGCACTCTTTCCGGCAGACCTGCACTACTATCGTTTCAGTGGTTCCCTTACGACGCCACCCTGCAGCGAAGGTATTCGCTGGCTGGTGCTGAAAAAGCCGGTTACGCTCTCTCAGGCGCAGCTCGACGCCTTTAAGCAGGCCCTGAAAACCACCAATAACCGTCCGCTGCAGCATCTGAATGGCCGGATGATTGTTCAGTAATAACGGTTTTTAGCGCTTCTTCTGCCTGTGCAATTGACTGATATGTCATCAGGCATATCGGCAACGCGACAGGTTTTTTTCAGGCGGCTTCGGGCCGCCTTTTCTGTGCCTGTCAGCTGTAAATCGGGCTGATATAAGAGGGTGTTGGTATCGGCATGAGAATTATAAGTTTTTGATATTTTTCGATTTTGCTTTGTTAATCCAATACTGACATAATTACAGTGTTTTTGCCGTTCTTAGTGAGGGTATGTGGCAGACGATTTTGCAGTGGATGGCGCGCTGGCGCTGGCGATCGCAGGCTTTAAGCCGCGTGAAGCACAGCGTGAGATGGCGCAGGCGGTATCTGAAGCCGTAAAACAGCAGGGTGAACTGGTGGTCGAGGCCGGTACCGGTACCGGTAAAACCTATGCTTACCTGGCACCCGCTTTACGGGCTGGTAAAAAAGTGATTGTCTCCACTGGATCCAAAGCGCTGCAGGATCAGCTCTATGCCCGCGATCTGCCCACGATGATCAAGGCGCTGAAGTTCAAAGGTAAAACCGCCTTACTGAAAGGGCGCTCCAACTATCTCTGTCTGGAACGTATGGAACAGCAGTCGATGGCGGGCGGCGATCTCACCGCGCAGGGGCTGACTGACCTGGTGACGCTGCGCAGCTGGTCATCACAGACGGAAGATGGTGACATCAGCAGCTGTGCGGGCGTCACCGAAGACAGTCCGGTCTGGCCGCTGGTGACCAGCACCAACGATAACTGCCTCGGCACCGACTGCCCGCGCTATAAAGAGTGCTTCGTGGTCAAAGCGCGTAAGCGCGCCATGGACGCCGATGTGGTCGTCGTTAACCACCATCTCTTTCTTGCCGACCTGGTGGTAAAAGAGGGCGGCTTCGGCGAACTTATTCCCGAAGCGGATGTGATGATCTTCGACGAAGCCCATCAGTTGCCTGACATCGCCAGTCAGTATTTTGGTCAACAGCTTTCCAGCCGTCAGTTACTCGATCTCGCCAAAGATATTATTACCGCCTACCGCACCGAGGTGCGTGATGCTCAGCAGCTGCAGAAATCCGCTGACCGCCTGGCGCAGTGCGCGCAGGATTTTCGCCTGTCATTAGGCGATCCCGGCTATCGCGGTAACCTGCGTGAACTGCTGAGCGATAACAACATCCTGCGGATGTTTACGCTGCTGGATGATGCGCTTGAGCTCTGTTACGACGTTATCAAACTCTCACTGGGCCGTTCAGCCCTGCTGGATGCCGCCTTCGAGCGAGCCGCGCTCTACCGTACCCGGTTAAAACGGTTACGGGCGATTAACGAGCCGGGCTACAGCTACTGGTATGAATGCACTTCCCGCCACTTTATCCTGGCGCTCACGCCGCTCTCGGTAGCGGAACGCTTCCGTGAGGTGATGGATAACCGCAAGGCCGCATGGATTTTCACCTCGGCCACCCTGGCGGTAGATGAGAAAATGGCCCACTTTGCCGAACGGCTGGGTGTCAATGCGGCAAAGAGCCTGATCCTGAACAGTCCGTTTGACTTTGCGAAGCAGGCTTTGCTCTGTGTACCACGCAATCTCCCGGAACCTAACCGTCCCGGTGGCGCGCGCCAGCTGGCCGCAATGATGAAACCGTTGATCGATGCGAATAAAGGCCGCTGTTTCTTCCTCTGTACTTCGCATCTGATGATGCGAGAGCTGGCCGCAGAGTTTCGCGCCTCGATGACACTGCCGGTGCTGGTGCAGGGTGAAACCAGCAAAGGTCAGTTACTGAAGCAGTTTATCGAGAAGGGTAATGCTCTGCTGGTGGCGACCAGCAGCTTCTGGGAAGGCGTGGATGTGCGGGGTGATGCGCTGTCCCTGGTGATCATCGACAAACTACCGTTCACCTCACCGGAAGATCCGCTGCTAAAAGCCCGAATGGAAGATTGCCGGATTCGCGGCGGCGATCCCTTTGCGGATGTGCAGTTGCCGGATGCGGTGATTACCCTGAAGCAGGGTGTAGGCCGTCTGATCCGTGATACGGACGATCGTGGTGTGCTGGTCATTTGCGATCAGCGTCTGGTCTCACGGCCTTATGGCGCACTGTTTCTTAACAGCCTGCCGCCGACGCCGCGCACCCGCGACATTGCTCAGGCCATCGCCTTTATCCGCCAGCAACCCGAACCAGACGCGTAATTTTATGCTAAGATGCGCGCCGTTTTCTTTCTTCTGAGGTAGTCATGTCAGCCCGAATTTTAGCGCTGGATACGGCGACAGAAGCCTGTTCAGCCGCCTTGCTGAATCAGCAACAGATTGATGCCCGATTCGAGATTGCTCCGCGCGATCATACGCAGCGTATTCTGCCGCTGGTCGAGGAACTGCTGCTGGCGCAGCAATTGGAACTGACCGAACTGGACGCGCTCGCCTTTGGCCGGGGTCCTGGCAGTTTTACCGGCGTGCGGATCGGTATTGGTATTGCTCAGGGCCTGGCACTGGGCGCATCACTGCCGATGATCGCCGTTTCCACGCTGGCGACGCTGGCGGAAGGGGCCTGGCGTCTGCACGGTGCAACCCGGGTGTTAACCGCTATCGATGCGCGAATGGGCGAGGTTTACTGGGCCGAATATCAGCGTGATGAGCAGGGTGTCTGGCAGGGTGAAGCCAGCGAATGCGTGCTGTCCCCTGAGGCAGCACTCACCCGGATGCAGGCGCTCTCTGGCGACTGGATGACCGCCGGCACCGGCTGGCAGGCCTATCCTGCCCTGCAGCAGGGACACGATCTGACCCTGAACACCAGCGACGTTACTTTGCCTGCCGCACAGGATATGCTGCCACTGGCGATGCTTGCGCTGGCGCAGGGGAATACGTTGCTGCCGGAGACGGCGGAGCCGACGTATCTGCGTAATGAAGTCGCCTGGAAAAAATTACCTGGCCGGTAAAATACACGCAACTTATTGTTATGCATCCAGTCTAACGCTTTACCTAACGGGAGAACGTCTATGTCGTCAATGTGTGGTAAAGGGCTTTCAGGTCTGCTGCTGACCTGTGTGCTGGCGTTAACCGGTTGTGTCTCCATTCCTGACACACTGCAGGGCAGCTCACCTCAGCCACAGCAGGATCTGTTGCGGGTGATGAGCGATCCTTCGCTCTTTGTCGGGCAGGAATCGCGCTTTGGCGGCAAGGTAGTGAATGTCACTAACCTGAACGGCAAAACCCGGCTTGAGATTGCGGCACAACCGCTGGATGAGAGCGCCAGACCGCGTCTGGGGGCAGCCTCGGTTGGCCGGATTTATGCAGACATTCACGGCTTTGTTGATCCGGTGGATGTCAGAAACCAGTACGTTACCGTGCTGGGTACGCTGAAGGGCACGGAGCAGGGTAAAATTGGTGAGGCCGATTACAAATTTGTGGTCATTGATGTGCGCGGTTATCAGCGCTGGCGCATTGCCCAGCAGGTAACCGCACCGCCACAGCCAATGGATCCCTGGATCTGGTATGGTCCGACCCGTCATCGCGGCGGATACTGGGGACCTAATCCCTACTGGGGAATGGTCAACACCGGACCCTCAGAGGTGCAGACCATCCTGACCGAATAAGTGTAAACATGATTTATCCAGCCCGGTCGCGGCGCTCGCTACCGGGCTTTTTATTGGCCTGTTTTCCCGGCACGAAATTTAGTGATGCACTTCGCAACCTCAACATGCCGAAACAGGCAAACTGGTACAATCAGTTAAAATATTGTTAACAAACCAGATTGGCTGAGGCAGCGATGGAAATACAACATAATTATCGGGGTGGATCCTTGAATAAGGTTTGGCTGAAACGCTACCCGGCAGATGTACCTGCCGAAATAAGTGCAGATCGTTACACCTCGCTGGTGGATCTTTTTGAGCAGGCAGTAAAACGCTACGCCGATCAACCCGCATTTCTGAACATGGGTCAGAAGATGAGTTATCGTCAGCTGGAAGAGAAGAGCCGTGCCTTTGCTGCTTATCTCCAGCATCAGCTGGGCCTGAAAGCAGGTGATCGGGTGGCGCTGATGATGCCTAACTTACTGCAGTATCCGGTGGCCCTGTTTGGTGTACTGCGTGCCGGTATGGTCGTGGTCAATGTGAATCCGCTCTACACGCCGCGTGAGCTGAAGCATCAGCTCAATGACAGTGGTGCCAGCGCCATCGTTATTGTCTCAAATTTTGCGCATACCCTGGAAAAAGTGGTGGCTGAAACCGCTGTGCGGCATGTCATCCTGACCCGGATGGGCGATCAGCTGGCACCGATAAAAGCCACACTGGTTAATTTTGTCGTCAAGTATGTGAAGAAGCTGGTGCCCAAATACCATTTACCCGGCGCCATTTCGTTTCGTCAGGTGCTGGAAGAGGGTGCCACGCTCAATTATCAGCGACCGACTGTCTCGAATGACGATCTTGCCTTCCTGCAATACACCGGCGGCACCACCGGCGTGGCGAAAGGGGCAATGCTGACCCATCGCAACATGCAGGCGAATCTGGAGCAGACCCGTGCGACATACGGTAAGGTACTGCGTGACGGAAAAGAATTTGTTGTCACCGCGCTGCCGCTTTACCACATCTTCGCTTTAACCGTGAATGGCCTGCTGTTCCTGGAGCTGGGCGGTCAGAATCTGTTAATCACTAATCCCCGCGATATTCCCGGCTTCGTTAAAGAGCTGGGTAAAGTTCCGTTTACCGCGATTACCGGCGTGAACACGCTGTTTAATGCGCTGCTCAACGATGAGCAGTTCAATAAACTCGATTTTTCAACGCTGCGCCTCTCTGCGGGTGGCGGAATGGCAGTGCAGAAAGTGGTGGCTGAGCGCTGGGAAAAGCTCACCGGACACTATCTGCTGGAAGGCTACGGCCTGACCGAATGTTCGCCGCTGGTATCCGTCAATCCGTATGACATCAGCTGCCATACGGGCAGTATCGGCCTGCCGGTTCCTTCGACCGACGTACGCATTCTCGATGATGCCGGAAACGAAGTAGTGCCGGGGGAGCCGGGCGAACTCTGTATCAGTGGTCCGCAGGTGATGCTGGGCTATTGGCAGCATCCGGAAGCAACAGCGGAAGTGCTGAAAAATGGCTGGCTCCACAGCGGTGATATTGTTACCGTTGACCAGGAAGGGTTCATTCGCATCGTTGACCGCAAAAAAGATATGATTCTGGTCTCCGGTTTTAATGTCTATCCGAATGAGATCGAAGATGTACTGATGCAGCACCCGAAAGTGCGTGAAGCCGCGGCAATTGGCGTGCCCAGCGACCTGTCAGGCGAAGCAGTAAAAGTCTGCATCGTGAAAAAAGAGGCGTCGCTGACCAAAGAAGAGGTGCTCGATCACTGTCGCCGCCAGCTGACCGGTTACAAGGTGCCAAAAATCATTGAGTTTCGTGATGAGTTACCGAAAACCAACGTCGGAAAGATTCTGCGACGTGAGCTGCGCGACGAGGCGAAGCCCGGCGCGAACTGAATCTGTATAAGAATTGAGGTTGAACGCCGGCATGTCCGGCGTTTTTATTGTTTTTAACATGGAGCGCCGCGCGTTGTTGGCTGCGGTGGAAATCAGACGTGAATTATTCCCTTATCGACCAGGATGAACAACTGGCTGACGTGTGTCAGAAAGCCCGCCAGCATACAGCGGTGGCACTGGACACCGAATTTGTCCGCACCCGCACCTACTACCCTCAGCTTGGCCTGATCCAGCTGTTCGACGATCACCAGCTGGTGCTGATTGACCCGCTGAATATCCGTGACTGGTCACCCTTTATTGCGCTGCTGACCGACACCCGCGTGACTAAATTTCTGCATGCCGGAGGGGAAGATCTGGAAGTCTTCCTGCACCGTTTCGGCGTGCTGCCGACGCCTATGATTGACACTCAGATTCTGGCAGCCTTCTCCGGCCAGCCACTTTCCTGGGGCTTTGCTTCCATGGTGGCGCATTTTACCCAGGTCGAGCTGGATAAAAGTGAATCCCGTACCGACTGGCTGGCGCGCCCCCTGACCCAGCGTCAGTGCGAGTATGCGGCGGCGGACGTTCACTATCTGCTGCCGATTGCCCGTCAGTTGATGATCAACACGGAAGAGGCTGGCAACATGGCGGCGGCACTCAGTGAGTGCGATAACCTCTGTCAGCGCCGTCTCGACAGCGTGGCACCGGATGAAGCCTGGCGGGATATCACCAATGGCTGGCAACTGCGTCCGCGTCAGCTGGCGGCACTGCAGCGGCTGGCGGCCTGGCGTCTGAAACTGGCGCGTGAAAAAGATATGGCGGTGAATTTTGTGGTGCGCGAAGAGCATCTGTGGAAAGTGGCGCGCTTTATGCCTGGCTCTCTGGGGGAGCTGGATCATCTGGGGCTGTCAGGCCACGAAATCCGTTTCCACGGCAAAACGCTGGTGGCGCTGGTGGCCGAAGCGGAGGCGCTTGACGAGAATGAACTGCCGGCACCGCTGGGCAATCTGATCGACCATCCGCACTATAAGCAGGTGTTTAAGGCGATGAAGGCGCTGGTGCAGCAGGTCAGTGAGCAGAGCGGATTCAGTCAGGAGTTACTGGCGTCACGACGTCAGATTAATCAGGTATTAAGCCAGCACTGGGGCCTGAAGCCACAGGGACGTCAGCCGGAATTACTCACCGGATGGCGGGGCGAACTGCTGAAACCCGGCATTGAGGAGATTCTTGCGGGTTGTTAACCGGTTAAACTTCCCCTGCCACTGCGCAGGGGAAATTCAGGAAACGGTCAGCGTCATTTAGTCACTTCATCCGTTTCTGGCAGCGTGACGTTCAGCTCCAGAATCGAGATGTCATCACCTTTCTGATCGAGCTGTACCGTGACCATTTCCGGATCGATCTTCACATATCTGCAAATCACTTCCAGAATGTCGCGCTTAAGTTGCGGAAGATAGTGGGGCTCACTGTCGCCCCTTCTCCGTTCTGCCACGATAATCTGCAGCCGTTCCTTGGCTATGTTGGCAGTGTTCTTCTTCCGGGATAAAAAGAAATCAAGTAATGCCATGGTTTATCCCCCGAACAGGCGTTTCAGGAAACCCTTCTTCTCTTCTTCGATAAAGCGGAAGGGGCGTACTTCACCGAGTAACCGTTCAACGGTATCGGCATAGGCTTTGCCAGCATCAGATTCGCCGTCAAGAATCACCGGCTCACCCTGGTTAGAGGCACGTAACACCGATTGATCTTCAGGGATCACACCGACCAGAGGAATGCGCAGAATTTCCAGCACATCTTCCATGCTCAGCATATCGCCACGGTTTACCCGGCCAGGGTTGTAGCGGGTCAGCAGCAGATGCTCCTTAACCGGGTCCTGACTGTTTTCAGCGCGGCGGGATTTCGATGAGATGATGCCGAGGATACGGTCGGAGTCGCGGACAGAAGAGACTTCCGGGTTAGTGGTGATGATTGCTTCGTCCGCAAAGTAAAGTGCCATCAGTGCGCCCGTTTCAATCCCTGCCGGTGAGTCACAGACGATGAAGTCAAACTCCATTGCGGCCAGATCGTTCAGGACTTTCTCAACACCTTCACGGGTCAGCGCATCTTTATCGCGGGTCTGCGATGCAGGCAGAATGTAGAGCTGCTCAGTGCGTTTGTCGCGAATCAGCGCCTGGTTCAGCGTGGCATCGCCCTGGATAACGTTAACGAAGTCGTAGACCACACGGCGTTCACAGCCCATGATCAAATCCAGGTTACGCAGACCGATATCAAAGTCGATAACGACCGTCTTTTTGCCTTTCTGCGCTAAACCGGTGGCGATGGCCGCGCTTGACGTGGTCTTACCAACGCCCCCTTTACCGGATGTAACTACAATAATGCGTGCCATAAATGTTGATTTCCTTAACAAAAGAAAAGGGGCCTAATTAAGTGTCTGGATAGTCAGCGCGCCATCCTGCAGGCACAGGCGCGCGGCTTTACCAAAAAATTCTTGCGGGATCTGATCCATGATCCAGTACTCTCCGGCAATCGAGACCAGCTCGGCAGCCAGGTTAGTACAGAAAATCTGGCAGTTGCGATCGCCGCTGGCACCTGCCAGAGCGCGACCGCGCATCATGCCGTAAATATGAATGTTGCCATCGGCGACCAGTTCGGCACCGGCACTGACGCTGCTTGTGATGATTAAGTCAGCGTCACGCGCATAAATCTGCTGGCCTGAGCGCACCGGCGTGTTCACGATGCGGGTTTTCGCTGCTGCCGTCTCGGTTACAACCGGCTGTGGTTCAGGAATGGGGGCCGGCTGCTGTGTCTCGGCGCGCGGTCTGGACTCTTTGCCTTCTGCCAGTACCGGCAGCCCTGCACGGGCGATCATGCGTTTCAAAGCATCATCTTTGCAGCCGCTTACGCCGACAATGCGTAAACCGGTAGCAAGAATGGCCTGCTGTAGCTGTTTCCAGTTAACATCGGCACTCAATGTGGCGACGTTTAGCACCACCGGGGCGTTTTTCAGGAAATCGGGAGCCTGGTCAATCTTGTCCTGGAGTGCCTTGCGAATCACCACAGGGTCATGGTGATGCAAATGGACGACAGACAGGGTGAAACTGCTACCTTTGAATTCGATTGGCGTTTGCGACATCTGTCCCGACTCAGTCCTGTTTTCACTACCGTTAACCCGGCGATGATAAAATCATCGCTGAAGCGCTAACGGTGAATATTCGAAGTTCTGCAAGCATGTTATAGTTACAGCTATATTCAGACAAGCCTCAACGCCGGTTAATTCGAGTAAAAAATATGTTTTGTGTGATCTACAGAAGCCCGTTACGTGACCAGACTTATCTCTATGTTGAAAAAAAGGACGATTTTTCGCGCGTTCCGGAAGAATTGCTGAAAGGATTTGGCAAGCCGCAACTGGCGATGGTGCTGAAGCTGGCGGACCGCGACAGGCTGGCTAACGCAGATATCAATAAAGTTAAGCAGGGATTGAGCGAGCAGGGTTTTTATTTACAGCTTCCACCGCCGATTGAAAGTCTGCTAAAAATTCATTTAGAGGCCGATAAAAAAGTTTAACTCGGATTCTTCTGTAAATATAAATCCTGTCGGTGCGATACTGCAGGGTTAATATTGCTCTGAAGCTGCGCAAAATTAACGGCGCAGCTTATCTGTTTACCCCTGTTTAAATACCCAGTCCACATTTTCACACCTTATTTGTACGATTATTCAGCACGCCAGGGGCATCGTTTACGCTTTTTGACAAATTCCGCACCCCGGATGGTTAAAAGGATCTTATTATCACGCTCTGTTGCTGGCATTTCGATCAACGCATCAGCAAACATCAACCCGCCAGCCGCGCTGGCACAACACCTAACCTGAACAGGGGATGAGCATGTATCAGCATCATAACTGGCAAGGCGCTCTGTTAGATTTTCCGGTCAGCAAAGTGGTTTGCGTCGGCAGTAATTATGCAAAACACATTAAAGAGATGGGCAGTGCGATCCCAACCGAGCCGGTAATCTTTATCAAACCGGAAACAGCGCTATGTGATTTGCGCCAGCCGCTCTCTATTCCCGACGCCTTTGGCGAAGTTCATCACGAAGTCGAACTGGCGGTGCTGATAGGTGCGACGCTGAAGCAGGCGAGTGAAGAACACGTGGCTAAGGCGATTGCAGGCTATGGCGTGGCGCTGGATCTGACGCTGCGTGACCTGCAGTCCGGGTTGAAAAAAGCGGGCCAGCCATGGGAAAAATCCAAAGGCTTTGATAACGCCTGTCCCATCTCCGGTTTCATCCCGGTAGCCGAATTCAGTGATGATCCACAGAATGTCGAGCTTAAGCTGGTGGTAAACGGAGAAGTGCGTCAGCACGGCAACACAGCCGATATGATTCACAAAATTCTGCCGCTGATTGCACATATGAGCCACTATTTTACGTTGCGTGCAGGCGATGTCATTCTGACCGGGACACCTGAGGGTGTGGGGCCGATGCGCTCGGGTGACAAGCTGGACGTGTCGCTGGCGGGTCACGGCATCAGCACGCGCGTACTCTAAAAACTTGCATCACCGCAGCATAGGCTTTATAAGGTGCGTTTCAGGCACAACCCGGACAAATCATCATGACTGACACCCCTTTCTGGCAACAAAAACGCCTGGCACAAATGAGCGATGAGGAATGGGAATCCTTGTGTGATGGTTGTGGCCAGTGTTGCCTTAACAAGTTGCAGGACGCTGACACGGATGAGATTTACTTTACCAACGTCGCCTGCAATCAGCTCAATATTAAAACCTGCCAGTGCCGTAACTATGAACGCCGCTTCGAATTAGAAGAGGATTGCATCAAGCTTACGCGCGAAAATCTGACCACCTTCAACTGGCTGCCGCGCACCTGCGCCTACCGGTTGCTGGGCGAGGGCAAAGGATTGCCGGTCTGGCATCCGCTGCGGGCTGGTTCGAAAACCGCGATGCATGCGCAGCGAATTTCGGTGCGTTATATTGCAGTGCGGGAGAGTGAAGTGCGGGACTGGGAAGATCACATTATTGATCGTCCCGATCGCAACGGCTAAGCGCCACTGCCTCATCTGAAACGTAAAAAGGCTGCCACTGGCAGCCTTTTTTGATCTCAGCAACGTTTCGTGTCAGCGACTAAAGAGATCGCGACGCTTAGGTTTGAAAGGCTGGGCAATCAGTACCAGCACTGCGACCAGCAGATAACCGGCAAATACCCCTATCATCCACTGCGGCATGCTGAGCGTCAGGAAAGTCCAGCTACGTTCTGCGCAGTCACCGCTGGCCAGAAACACCGACGGCAGCCACTTATCCAGCGGTAATCCGCTGGGGAAACGGGCGGCAAAATCACAGGTAGTAAACGGGTTTGGATGCAGCTGAATCATCGTGTGTTCATAAGAGAGACGCAGACCCTCCCAGGCACTGTAGATCCATAACGCCAGAGCGCCCAGACGCAGCGGTGATTTCGGTGCAATCGCACCCACCAGACCCGCGCCCAGTACACCAAACAGCGCATTACGTTCATAAATACACATCACGCAGGGCTTTAGTCCCATCACGTGCTGAAAGAAGAGTGCCGTTAATTCCAGTGCAAGCGCTGTCAGTGCCAGTAATAACCAGGCTCCCCGACCACGAGAACATTGATTCAGATATCGCAACATATTGCATTCCCTGTAAACGTTAATGCCACGCAGTGTAAACCAAAAGCGCGGGCAAACCAGCCAGGGACAGGGAAAAATCGTGTGCAAACATGACCTGATTCTGATCCAGAGCAGGTTACATGAGGATAAGCGGAGGCCCTCAGGGTTTTGCCTGCTCAGTAAACAGCTTGAAGGTGGGGACGTTAAGAATACCCGGCTGCGATCGACAGGAAGCGAAACGGCAAGCGCAGGCCATCCGGTACCAGCATGCTGTACTTTCAGGATGTTTTTCTGCTGGTTTTTGAGACTGAATGTTCCCGCGCAGAAAAACGTGCACCCGGCCGTCGCCTTATAACAGTTGCACTCGTCGCCAGCCAGTCTGAAATATGCGCCCGCGCCCGGTTTTAATGGTTACGCAGGCTATATCCGCTATAGGGCGTCTGGTATGATGAGTCCCCATCATGATTAGAAAAGCAACGAGAACACATTGCTATGGTTATAAAGGCTCAGAGTCCAGCGGGATTTGCTGAAGAGTATATTATTGAAAGCATCTGGAACAGTCGCTTTCCGCCCGGATCGATTCTTCCTGCTGAGCGTGAGCTTTCTGAATTGATTGGGGTGACACGCACTACATTGCGTGAAGTGCTGCAGCGCCTGGCACGTGACGGCTGGCTGACGATTCAGCACGGCAAACCGACGCGCGTGAATGATTTCTGGGAGACATCTGGCCTGAATATTCTGGAGACGCTTGCCCGCCTTGATCACGACAGTGTGCCGGTGCTGATTGACAACCTGCTGTCAGTCCGCAGCAATATTTCATCAATTTTTATCAGCCGTGCGCTGCGCCATCATCCGGACAAGGCGCGTGAAGTGCTGGAGACGGTAAGTGCCGCGGCCGATCAGGCGGATGCCTATACCGAACTCGACTATCGGGTGTTCCGCGGTCTGGCATTTGCATCAGGTAATCCGATTTACGGTCTGATCCTCAATGGCCTGAAAGGCCTCTATACCCGTGTAGGTCGTCACTACTTTTCCAGTGCGGAAGCGCGTCAGGTTGCGCGTGATTTCTATCTGACACTTCTGGCGCTGTGCGACAAAGAGCCAGGACAGGATGAGATTGTAGAGGTGGTGCGCAACTATGGCCGCCGCAGCGGCGAAATCTGGCACAGTATGCAGAAGAACCTGCCAGACGACCTCGGCAATAAGCGATAAAAAAACCGGACATCGCGTCCGGTTTTTTTTTATGTTTAGCCTGTCAGAGCGATGAACCGCGCGGCGGATTACGATCCAGTAACTCAACGCTGCCATCTTCGTTCTGCTGTTCCAGAATCACATCAAATCCCCACAGACGATGCACATGCTTCAGCACCTCGCGACGACTCTTATCGAGCGGCGTCCGGCTCTGCGGCACATAGCGCAGAGTCAGTGAACGGTCACCGCGCACATCCACGTTATAGACCTGAATGTTGGGTTCGAGATTACTCAGGTTGTACTGCGCAGAGAGCTGCTGGCGAATTGCCCGATAGCCTGTTTCATCATGAATAGCGGCGATTTCGAGATAGTTATTGCGGTCATCATCCAGCACGGTAAACAACCGGAAGTCACGCATCACTTTCGGCGACAGGAACTGGCTGATAAAACTCTCATCCTTGAACTCACGCATCGCAAAATGCAGCGTTTCCAGCCAGTCTGAACCGGCGATATCCGGGAACCAGTAGCGATCCTCTTCGGTCGGTGACTGACAGATGCGCTTAATATCCTGCATCATCGCAAAGCCTAAGGCGTAAGGGTTGATGCCGTTATACCACTGACTGTTATAGGGTGGCTGAAACACGACGTTAGTATGGCTGTGCAGGAACTCCATCATAAAGCGTTCAGACACTTTGCCTTCGTCATAGAGGTGATTCAGGATGGTGTAGTGCCAGAAGGTCGCCCAGCCTTCATTCATCACCTGGGTCTGTTTTTGCGGATAGAAATACTGGCTTACCTTGCGCACGATGCGCAGAATCTCACGCTGCCAGGGCTCCAGTAGCGGAGCGTTCTTCTCCATAAAGTAGAGCAGGTTTTCCTGCGGCTCAGAAGGGTAGCGCGCGGCTTCAAAGGCCACGGCTTCTGTTTCACGCCGTGGCAGCGTACGCCACAGGGTGTTCACCTGGCTCTGCAGATACTCTTCGCGGCTTTTCTGTCGCGCCTTCTCCTCCTGAAGGGAGATTTTTTGCGGGCGTTTATAGCGATCAACGCCATAATTCATCAGGGCATGGCAGGAGTCGAGCAGCCGCTCGACTTCTTCGACGCCATAGCGCTCTTCGCAGTCACTGATGTAGTTTTTGGCGAACAGCAGGTAATCGACAATCGATCCGGCATCCGTCCAGCTGCGGAACAGATAGTTATTCTTGAAGAAGGAGTTATGGCCATAACAGGCATGCGCCATCACCAGCGCCTGCATGGTCATGGTGTTCTCTTCCATCAGGTAGGCGATGCAGGGGTTGGAGTTGATAACGATTTCATAGGCCAGACCCTGCTGACCATGCTTATAGCGCTGCTCGGTCTCAATAAACTTTTTACCGAATGACCAGTGTGAATAGTTGATGGGCATGCCAACGCTGGAATAGGCATCCATCATCTGTTCTGAGGTAATCACTTCAATCTGGTGCGGGTAGGTATCAAGCCGGTACAGTTTAGCAACCCGGTCTATCTCTGCTAAATAGACATCAAGCAGTTCAAATGTCCAGTCTGGTCCGTCATTGAGTCGTTTGCTGTCTCTGATGGCTTCGTCAAAGATCGTCGTCATAGCGCACCTCTTTTTTGCAAACCGGCTGACCCGAAAGACAACCCGTTCTGGTTATTTAAGGCTTCATCCTGAAAAAGGGAACCCGAAAAAAACTGAGCGAACACAACAATGATAGCCCACTGTCGCTTATCCGAAATGCGAACTCAAACGAATTCTTTGGCACAAAATCATTCAGACAGATGCGGCAGAGAAATTAATAGCCTTTAATTCGAACGTTATTTTATAACGCGGAATATCATCCTGTTTATAAGCAGAATGTATGGGGTTGAAGCATTCTCCTGCCATGCGCAGATTTAACTGCCTCCGTTGTCATTTATTTCTGTGTTTATGGAATAAGACGCATAAAGCGCTGAAATTGGCTGTGCGACAAGATTTTAGTTACCTGAAAAGTGAAAAAGATGTGAAATAGATGCTGAATTTATGGGGTGGTGTCCGCTGTGTAAATCCGCTGACTATCATCTCCTGAACAGTGAATTATGCTTTTACATGCCGGGTGGGGGAGCTATGCACGTAGTCATTCTTGGAAGTGGTGTGGTTGGCGTGGCAAGTGCCTGGTATCTGGCGCGTGCCGGACATCAGGTTACGGTCATTGATCGTCAGCCTGCTGCGGCAATGGAGACCAGCGCAGGAAATGCTGGTCAGATCTCACCGGGTTATGCCGCGCCCTGGGCGGCACCAGGCGTGCCGCTGAAAGCAGTGAAGTGGATGTTCCAGCGTCATGCGCCGCTGGCTATCCGGCTGGATGGCAGTAGTTTTCAGCTGGAGTGGATGTGGCACATGCTGCGTAATTGCGACATCAACCATTATCAACAGAACAAAAGCCGCATGGTGCGGATTGCCGAATACAGTCGTGACTGTCTGAAAGCGTTACGCGCTGAGACCGGCATCGCCTATGAGGGTCGTCAGGGCGGAACATTGCAGCTTTTCCGCACGCAGCAGCAGTTCGACAGCGCCAGTAAAGATATTGCGGTGCTCCGCGACGCGGGCGTGCCCTATGAGCTGCTGGAGGCGCATGAGCTGTCTCGCGTGGAACCGGCGCTGGCGGCAACCCAGCATAAACTCACTGGTGGACTGCGCCTGCCTAACGATGAAACCGGTGACTGCCAGCTCTTTACGCAGCGACTGGCAAAAATGGCCGAAGAGGCGGGCGTGGTTTTCCGCTTTAACACCCCGGTCGATCACCTGCTGCGCGATGGCAATTGCATTTATGGTGTGAAGTGCGGCGAGGAGATCATCAAGGCGGACAGCTATGTAGTGGCCTTTGGTTCCTACTCGACCGCACTGCTGAAAAACGTCATTGATATTCCGGTCTATCCGCTGAAAGGCTACTCACTCACTATTCCGATTAAAAATCCTGAGGCTGCACCGGTTTCGACGATTCTGGATGAAACCTACAAAGTGGCGGTGACCCGGTTTGACGATCGTATCCGCGTCGGCGGGATGGCGGAAATTGTTGGTTTTAACACCAGACTCACCGAAGCGCGGCGGGAAACGCTGGAGATGGTGGTCAGTGATCTCTATCCTGAAGGCGGTCATCTCGCGCAGGCGAGTTTCTGGACCGGTCTGCGTCCGATGACGCCAGACGGTACGCCGATTGTCGGTGCCACGCCACTCTCCAATCTTTATCTCAATACCGGTCACGGTACGCTGGGCTGGACGATGGCGTGTGGTTCTGGTCAGTTGCTGGCCGATCTCATCTCCGGTAAAAAGCCAGCCATTGCGGCGGATGACTTAGCGGTGTTCCGCTACTTACCCGGTTTCGCGGCGACCTCATCGCCGCTGCGTAACGCCAACGCAACTCGTTAAGTATTCAGGGAGAGAGAGGATGTCACGTCCGATTGTCGCTACCATTAACCAACAGGCGCTTCGTCATAACCTGACGGTTGTTCGCCAGGCGGCGCCCGTATCCCGCGTCTGGTCAGTGGTGAAAGCCAATGCTTATGGCCATGGCATTGATCGTGTACGCGAAGCGTTATCTGCCACCGACGGCTTTGCGCTGCTTAATATGGAAGAAGCCATTCTGCTGCGCGAGCAGGGCTGGAAAAAACCGATTCTGCTGCTGGAGGGATTTTTCCAGCCAGAGGATCTGCAGCTGATTGACCGCTATCGCCTGACCACCAGCATACACAGTAACTGGCAAATCAAGGCGCTAGCCAGTGCGAGCCTTTCTGCGCCGATTGATATCTATCTCAAAATGAACAGCGGCATGAACCGTCTGGGCTTTCGCCCGGAGCAGGTTTCTGGCGCCTGGCAGAAGCTGCGGGCGCTGAGCAATGTTGGTGAGATGACGCTGATGGCCCATTTTGCCGATGCCGAAAATCCGCAGGGCCTGATTGCACCGCTGCAGCGTGTTGATCAGGCGGCGGAGGGGCTGAACTGCGCGCGGTCGCTCTCGAATTCCGCCTGCACCTTATGGCATCCTGAAGCGCATTTTGACTGGGTCCGGCCCGGTATTATTCTGTACGGTGCGTCGCCCAGCGGTGACTGGCAGGACATTGCCGGCAGTGGCCTGAAGCCAGTGATGACCCTGAGCAGTGAGATTATTGCGGTTCAGCAGTTACAGGCGGGCGATGGCGTCGGTTACGGCTACCGTTATCACGCCAGCACGTCGCAGCGGATTGGCGTCGTAGCCTGTGGTTACGCCGATGGCTATCCGCGCCATGCCCCGACGGGCACGCCGGTCTGCGTCGATGGCGTGATGACGCAGGTGGTTGGCGCCGTTTCCATGGATATGATCACGGTGGATTTAACCCCCTGTCCGCAGGCGGGCATCGGTTCTTCTGTTGAACTGTGGGGTGAGCAGGTGAAAATCGATCAGGTGGCAAAAGCGGCCGGAACGGTAGGGTACGAACTGATGTGCGCGCTGGCACCCCGCGTCCCGGTCACGGTTATTTAAGCGCGGTCAGGCTGCCGCGCATCTTTCTGCTGCAGCGCCAGGCGATAAAGGCCAGCGCTGCACCCAGCAGCATCATCAGACTCAGCGACAGCTTCTCCGCCACCGGCAGCGCGACGATCACCAGGCTGCCTGCCGCACCACCGGCCATCTGAATAAAGCCCTGCAGGGCGGACGCCACGCCCGCCTGTTGCTGATAGGGCTCCAGCGCATAGCTGGTGGCCGGTCCCACCGTAAAGGCCAGTCCGGCCACCGACACGGCGACCGGGAACATGTAGAGCGCCCAGTGCGTCTGCATCTCCGCCGGGAAAATCTGCATCCCTGCCACCAGCAGCACCGCGCCCAGCAGCATGGTGAAGAATCCCATTGCCAGGCAGAACGGCCGACCTGCTTTACGAATCGCTTTATTCACGAACATACTGACAAACATGATCCAGAAACCGTTAGCGCCGAACGCAAACGAGAACTGGATCGGCGTCAGCCCGCCTTCGGTCATTAGTACCTGCGGTGCCAGCGACACATAGGTCAGCACCATACCCAGCGCACCGGCATTGGCAAAGGCGAAGGCCAGGAAGCGCGGCTGACGCAGAATTTCAGCGTACTGTTTAACCGGTAATCCTTTTACCCGCAGCGTATCAGCCGGACGTGTTTCTGGCAGCCATATAATCACCAGCAGCGTAATCAGCACGCCGTAGGCGCAGAGGAACCAGAAGGGTGCGCGCCAGTCGAAGGCGCTGGCCAGGAGTCCGCCCAGCAGCGGTGCCAGGGCTGGAACGATGTTCAGTGCACCGTTCAGAAAACCATAGGCGCGGGCGGCATCATCACCGCTGAGGCGGTCGCGGACGCCGCTAAAGGCGACTACCGCGCTGCAGCAGACGCCACAGCCCTGCACCAGACGGGCAAGGACGAATAGCGGAAATGAGGTGGCGGTAGCGGCGATGGCGCTGCCGGTGATGTAAAGGCCCAGCCCCAGCAGGGCAATCGGCTTACGGCCATAGTTGTCCACCAGCGGACCGGTCACCAGCTGGCCCAGTCCCATCACCAGCAGAAACAGAGGAATGGTGGTCTGTACCAGTGAGACCGGCGTATCCAGCCCTTCAGCGATTTGCGGCAGCGTGGGCAAATAGAGATCGATGCCTAAAGGTGCCAGCAGCACCAGGCTTAATAACAGCAGAGTAAATTTTTGCATAACAACCAGAGGGTAAACGTTCTGTTAAAAAACGAGCGCAGAGGGTAATGATTCAGAGGCAAAAAAGATAGAGGAAGTCGTGCGGAAAGTGCGATGCCTGCTGTAAACAGGCATCGCAGGGTCTTGCTTAGTAAGCACCGTCGCGGCGTAGCACCACGCCTGCGGTTTTGAACAGGATCGCGATATCGGTCCAGAGCGCCCAGTTTTTGACATACCAGGAGTCAAAATAGACGCGGGTATCATAGTCGATATCGTTACGTCCGCTGACCTGCCAGAGGCCGGTCATGCCTGGCTTGGCCATCAGGTAGTAGTCGACGTCACCGGCATAACGCTCCAGTTCAGCTTCGATGACCGGACGCGGGCCGACCAGACTCATCTCACCGCGAATCACGTTCCAGAGCTGCGGCAATTCGTCGAGGCTGGTTTTACGCAGGAAGCTGCCAATCCGGGTTACGCGCGGGTCATTCTTCAGTTTGAAATCTTTGTCCCACTCCATCCGTGCCTCTTCACTGGTCGCCAGCAATTTCTCCAGCACCTCTTTGGAATTGGTCACCATGGAACGGAATTTCAGACATTTGAATTTTTTGCCATTCTGGCCCACACGTTCGTGACCATAAATTGCATTGCCGCCGTCACGTTTCACCATATAGCAGAGCAGGGCGAAGATTGGGCCAAGGAACAGCAGCAGCATCGACGCTACGACGATATCAAAGGCACGCTTCATGAAACGTGAAGAGTGCTTCGCCAGGTTATTGCTGACTCGCAGGATCATCACTTCATGACTGAAGATAAAGGACATGTCGGTGCCGTAAAGCGGCACGCCGCGCAGCGTTGGGATCACCGAGACGGACCGGCAGTTCATCTTCGACAGGAATTTCAGCCAGCGATCGCGCATCGGCTGCTGCTCATACTCCATGGCAACAATAAACTGCACATTGTCACGGTCAATGGTCTGCCAGTTAATGTCTTTCCAGGTGATCACTGGCACACCATTCACGCTCTGCTGAGCAGGAACCTCATCCACCGAGATAAAGGCCTGCACGTTGTAGCCCAGGATCTCTTCACTCTGCAGCGCCGCATACGCTTCAGTGGCGTTGCGGCCGGAACCGATAATGATGGTCTCTTTCTGCCACTGGCCCGCCTTGTTAATGGCACGTTTAACCAGAGCACGCATCAGCGGCAGCAGCAGCAGGGCATATGTCCAGCTGAAGACCCACACCATGCGGGAGAAGTCCCATTTAGAGAAGGCGATAAGCGCCAGGTCAAGCAGCGAGAAAACAAATAATGTTTTAACGATCTCTTTCAGTTCGAACCAGAAGGGTTTGCGATAGGTGTAATGGCGCAGACGTACCCAAAACCAGCCGGTACACATGACTGACATAATAAACTGAGCCACAAAACGATATTCAATCTGATGCGGTGGAATAAAGGTATCCAGCTCGCCCCAAATACCCTGTATCGTCGCGGCAGATAAAAACAGCGCCAGGTTGAGTGCAATCAGATCGGAAAAACTCAGGGCGAATTTCACGATGATATTTTTACGCGTTCCGCTCCACGAGCGGCTCGGGCTATTCATTATCAATGTACTTGCCATAAAACCTGCTCTCTTTCTCAAGTAAAAGATGGCCTGATCAGAATCAAATACGCGCTCAGGAGTGGGCCTCTGAAAAATTAAAAAATAATTTTCAGTCTGTTGCAGTCAGTACAGCCAGTGCAGCTGCAAAAAAGGTAACGATTAAAGCGTGATGGTAATCACGAAATGTTGCAGCATTGAGAATGAGTATGCAGGAGTTATTTGACAGAGTTAATACGGAAAAAATCTGAAAACACCAAAAGTGATTAAAGTTTTAAATCTATAACTACATGTTTTTGTTTAATAAAATAAGGAAGAGGTCAGTTATAACCAAACTGTTTAAGACACTTTTTAGGAATTACCGCCAAATCATATGACTGGCGGTAGTGATAGTGACTCAGGCAGGTTTCTTTAAAATCCAGCGGTCCTGCTGTTTATCGTAGTGGCCAATCTGCAGATTCACTGGCTCCCCGTCAATCCAGGCCGGTACGCTGGTATCACGATCCCAGCCATCGAGTTGGGTAATTAAGCCGGGATTGGTGTGACAGGGGATACTGACGGTGTCGGCGTTCTCACTGTCAAGATCGGCATCTACAATCTCATAACGACCAATTTTAACCACGTGTCCCATTCATTTCTCCCGTTTTAACTGGCATTGACTGTTAAGCTTAGCGCACTGAGAGAAAATAACGTGGCTGAATGATTAGGATTATTCCTTCTCTTCAGCCGGACGGACACCAATCTTAACGATGCGGTTATCCTCTTTCTCCGCGACGGTCCAGGTCAGCTGATTCCACTCCACCTGATCGCCGACGACTGGCGAGCCACCCAGCATCGCCAGCACCAGTTGCCCCAGCGACTGCTGATCGTTGGTGCGCTCATCCAGCTCGAGTCCGTAAATCTGCGCAACGTCGCGCAGGCGGGCCTCTGCATCCAGAATAAAGTCACCAAAGAAGCGCTGGTCGAGCGAAACCGGCGGCGACTGGCTAAACATTTTGCCCAGCGCCGGAAGATCGCGCTCACGGCCAATCACGCAGATGACGTCGTTCTCTTTCAGCCGTGTGCCGCCGTTGGGGTGCATCAGTACATTGTCACGGAACAGGGCAGCGATGCGGGTCTCGCGCGGCATCTTTAGGTCACGCAGCGCGGCACCGACGCACCACTTGTCGGCGCTGAGCTGATAGACAAACTGCTCCCACGGGTTTTCCGGGTGAATGTCCAGACCGATACGGCTGATCGGCGAGGCGGTCGGCGGCACCACTACTTTGGCTTTTTTCGCCGCAAAGCCCAGCGAGGTACCCTGCAACATCAGGGAGACCAGCACCACAAAGAAGGCGATATTGAAATAGAGCGAGGCGTTCTCTAAGCCGGCCATCATCGGGAAGACTGCGAGGATAATCGGCACCGCACCGCGTAAGCCGACCCAGCTGATAAAGACCCGCTCGCGGGTGGTGAAGTTGCGGAATGGCAACAGGCCAATAAACACCGACAGCGGACGCGCCACCAGAATCAGCCACAGGGAGAGGATCATCGCGGGTACCGCGATATGCCATAAATCAGACGGCGTCACCAGCAGACCCAGCACAATAAACATGCCAATCTGGCTCAGCCAGGCCATCCCATCAAAGGTCTGCAGAATGCCGTGACGGTTACGAATCGGGCGGTTGCCCAGTAAGAAGCCGCACAGATAGACCGCCAGGATGCCGCTGCCCTCTAACACGGTGGTGAGGGCAAACACCAGAATGCCGCCACTCAACGCCAGTAGCGGATAAAGCCCTGGGGCCAGACTGATCCGGTTAATCAACTGCTGCAGCGCCCAGCCACCACCCAGGCCCAACACGATACCCAGACCGAACTGCTGCACCAGATGCACCAGGAACATCCAGTCAAGGCCGCTGCGGCCCTGTTCAATCATCTCTATCAGGGTAATGGTCAGAAATACCGCCATTGGGTCGTTACTGCCCGACTCAATCTCCAGCGTAGAGCTGACGCGCTCATTCAGGCCTTTGTCACCCAGCAGGGAGAAGACGGCGGCGGCATCTGTGGATCCGATAATGGCGCCAATCAGGAAGCCCTGCATCATGTCCAGGTTAAATAGCCAGGCGGCCACCACGCCGGTCAGACCTGCGGTGATCATTACCCCGACAGTGGCCAGCGACAGCGCAGGCCCCAGCGCGACTTTAAACGAGCTGGCTTTGGTTCGCATGCCACCATCCAGCAGGATGATCGCCAGTGCCAGGTTTGAAATCAGATACGCCGCGGGATAGTTATCAAAGGCGATGCCGCCGATACCATCAATACCGGTCAGCATACCCAGTGCAAGGAAGATAACCAGAATAGGAATGCCCAGCCGGGACGAGAAAGAGCTGAGCAGAATACTCGATGCGACCAGCACGGAACCAATGATAAACAGACTGTAGACAATAGTGTGGTTCAAACCCGGTCTCCTGAGATATGACAGTGCGATGCAGCAAGGGGTGACAAATATCCATGCTATCTCTGAAAGATAATGTTTTATCAAGGAGTTGTCATTGTGAAAATGCGTATTATACGAATTGCTTAACAGCATATGGAATCAGATTAATGTGAAGAATGAGGGGGTTGGCAGGCAAGCGGGAGAAAACAGACTGTTTTAGCATGTTATTCGGCAGATAAAAAAAGCCGGTGATTAACCGGCTTAGTGCATCAGGCTTCCGTTGCCTGTTTATGGAACAGCGATCGGAATACCGGATAGATATCTTCCGGCTCACGAATATGTTCAATGGCAAAGTTATCAAACGTCGCCTGCAGATGCTCATACTCGCGCCATAGGGTCTGATGCGCCCGGCGGGTGATCTCGATATAACTGTAGTAACGCACGACCGGCAGAATGTGCTTCGCCAGAATCTCATGACAGAGCGGCGAATCGTCGGCCCAGTTATCACCATCGGAGGCCTGAGCTGCATAGATATTCCATTGCGCCGGGTCATAACGCTCTTTTACTACCTCATCCATCAGTTTCAGCGCACTGGAAACGATGGTGCCGCCGGTCTCCTGAGAGTAGAAGAACTCCTGTTCATCCACTTCTTTAGCCTGCGTATGATGGCGGATATAAACCACATCGACATTCTTGTAGGTGCGGCTCAGGAACAGGTAGAGCAGGATATAGAAGCGTTTTGCCATGTCCTTAGTCGCCTGGTCCATCGAACCGGAGACATCCATCAGACAGAACATCACCGCCTGGCTGGAGGGCTCCGGGCGCTTCTCAAAGTTTTTGTAGCGCAGATCGAAGGTGTCGATAAAGGGCACCCGTTCAATGCGCGCCCGTAACTCGGCAATCTCTCTACGCAGTCGTTCCTCCTCCAGCAGTTGTGCCGGTTCAGCATTCTCAACTTCCTGCAGCGTCTCTTCCAGTTCGTGCAGCATGCGGCGTTTACCTGCCGTCATCGCCGTACGACGCGCCAGTGAGTTCTGCAGTGAGCGCACAACGCTGATATTGGCTGGCACGCCATTAGAGGTGAAACCGGCCCGGTGGGTCTTATACTCATTAAGCTGACGATGCTGGTTGCGACGCAGGTTAGGCAGGGCGAGATCTTCAAACAGCAGGTCAAGATACTCATCTTTCGATATCTGAAAGACAAACTCATCCTGACCTTCACCATCCTGACTGGCATTGCCCTGACCACTGCCGCCACCACCGCCACCCTGCGGACGCTCAACGCGGTCATTCTGAACAAAATGGTCGTTGCCCGGATGGACCCGATGGCGGTTACCGCCGCGGCCCTGATGGAAAATGGGCTCATTAATATCGTCAATCGGGATAGAGACGGACTCACCGCTGCTTACGTCGGTCACCGAGCGTTTATTGATGGCCTCGGAGATCGACTGCTTAATTTGCGACTTATAACGGCGCAAGAAGCGCTGGCGGTTAACCGCGCTCTTGTTTTTGCCGTTAAGCCGGCGATCGATGAAATAGGCCATGGTATTCCCCCAAACTACATTGTAAGCAGGCCGGGCGAACCCGACCCTGTCAGACCGGTATCACTTACCGGCAAGCTTACAGACTCTTATCAGGACGATTTACGCACACGCAGATACCATTCGCACAGCAGGCGAACCTGTTTGCGGGTATAGCCTTTTTCCATCATGCGATCGACAAAATCATCATGCTTTTTCTGCTCATCGGTAGAGGTCTTGGTGTTAAACGAGATGACCGGCAGCAACTCTTCCGTATTCGAGAACATTTTTTTCTCAATCACGGTGCGCAATTTCTCGTAACTGGTCCAGTTTGGATTGCGACCGTTATTGTGTGCCCTGGCGCGCAGCACGAAGTTGACGATCTCGTTACGAAAATCTTTCGGATTACTGATACCAGCAGGCTTCTCGATCTTCTCAAGCTCCGCGTTGAGCGATTCACGGTCAAACAACTGTCCGGTATCGGGATCGCGATACTCCTGATCCTGAATCCAGAAGTCGGCATAGGTCACATAGCGATCAAAAATGTTCTGACCATATTCAGAGTAGGATTCCAGATAGGCGGTCTGAATCTCTTTGCCAATAAACTCAGCATATTTGGGAATCAGATAACCTTTGAGGTGCTCAAGGTATTTCTCAGCCTGATCCTGCGGGAACTGCTCACGTTCGATTTGCTGCTCAAGCACGTAGAACAGATGCACCGGGTTAGCTGCGACTTCGGCGTGATCGAAGTTAAATACCCGCGACAGGATCTTAAAGGCAAAGCGGGTTGAAAGACCGTTCATACCTTCATCCACACCGGCGTAGTCGTGATATTCCTGCCATGACTTCGCTTTAGGGTCGGTATCTTTCAGGCTTTCGCCGTCATAGACCCGCATTTTAGAGTAGATACTGGAGTTCTCCGGATCCTTGAGACGTGACAGGATAGAGAAGCGTGCCAGCGTTTCCAGCGTACCCGGTGCGCAGGGCGAGGTTGCCAGCTCACTATGATTAAGCAGTTTGTCGTAAATTTTGATCTCTTCAGAAACCCGCAGGCAGTAGGGCACCTTGACGATATAAACGCGGTCAAGGAACGCCTCATTATTCTTGTTGTTACGGAACGTCACCCACTCTGATTCGTTGGAGTGCGCCAGAATAATGCCGTTAAACGGCAGCGCCGAAATCCCCTCGGTGCCGTTGTAGTTCCCTTCCTGCGTTGCTGTCAGGAGGGGGTGCAGCACCTTAATCGGCGCTTTAAACATCTCCACGAACTCCATGATGCCCTGGTTCGCGCGGCAGAGTGCACCAGAGTAACCGTAGGCATCAGGATCGTTTTGCGCGTGGTTTTCCAGTTTACGGATATCCACTTTACCCACCAGAGCAGAGATATCCTGGTTGTTCTCATCACCCGGCTCGGTTTTGGCGATCGCCAGCTGTTCCAGAATCGACGGCCAGACTTTTACGACTTTGAACCGCGAAATATCGCCACCAAAGTCGTGAAGGCGTTTCGCGGCCCACGGCGACATGATGGTGCCGAGGTAACGGCGCGGCACGCCATACTCTTTTTCGAGAATATGCGCGTCTTCCTGCGGATTGAACAGGCAGAGAGGATGATCGTTGACCGGACTGCGTTCACCGTCAGCGCTCAGCACATAGATGGGCACCCGCTGCATCAGCGACTTAAGCCGTTCCGCCAGGGAAGATTTACCACCACCGACCGGACCCAGTAAATAGAGGATCTGTTTCTTCTCCTCAAGTCCCTGAGCGGCATGTTTCAGATAGGAGACGATTTGTTCAATCGCTTCCTCCATGCC
Organism: Pantoea sp. 22096; assembly: GCF_052045955.1. Lineage (NCBI taxonomy): Bacteria > Pseudomonadati > Pseudomonadota > Gammaproteobacteria > Enterobacterales > Erwiniaceae > Pantoea > Pantoea sp. 22096. Next base: position 880,103 of record NZ_JBQEPW010000001.1, read on the forward strand.
ATAAAATTCCTCGAACGCCGGATAGCGTCCCATCACACGGTTGGAGAATATTCTGGAAAGGCGTGGCTCCTGAGCAGTGTCGACCATTACTGGCTCTCCGATAGCCATTAACAGTCGCTCTGCAGCGTTGGCGTATGCACTGCGATCCTGCTTACAGATAGCAAGAAATTCCTGCAGTGTGAACTCTTCGTCCTTGGCAGCTTCATAACGCTGACGATAGTGATCGAATATATTCATAGCGATGCCCGTCCTTTCGTTTTTAGCACAGGTAAGGAGCGTAATTTAAGACGTGTAGCAGCTCCCGGAAGATATTCTCTGTTGAGTACAGCAACCCTTATGCCAACCTGATCTTTTTTATCGGGATACACAACTTTTATGGTTACTCTGCTCGTACAAAATCTCTGCTGTTAATTCTAACTGTAGATGGCTTCTAGGAAATTTCCTCCACGGGTTTGAGCGAATGAGGGGGAGATCAAGACGAATTCGGATCAGTTAAGAGATGAGTTCGTATGGGTGATGCTTTAACTTAACGTGTTTTTAACCTTTGGTGCCACATTCATCTGTTGGTTGCTTAAAGGATTTCGATATAAGTTAATCCAGCCGTAAAAAAACGTTAGACTTCCTGTTTGATTGTTATATTTATGGAATGAATAAATTGTGAACCAATTCAAATTTAAGACGCTTGTTGCACTTTTACCCTGTTGTTTACTGGCGGCGCACGCCAGTGCCGCTCCGCTTTCTGTAGGGGCATCGGTTATCTATGCCGACTCACCTTATCGTGGCGGACAGGACCGTTATCTTCCGGTTCCGGTTATCAATTATGAAGGTGAAAACTTCTGGTTCCGTAGCCTGCAGGGCGGTTACTACCTGTGGAAAGATCCTCAGAATCAGCTCTCTCTGACGCTACTGGGCTCACCGCAGGAGTACAAACCCAGCGACAACGATCTGGGCGATATGAAAGGGCTGGATAAGCGCCGCATGACGCTAATGGGTGGCGCAACCTATCGTCACACCGCCGACTGGGGGGTTGTCCGTACGGCATTGCTGGGCGACGTGCTGAATAACAGCAACGGCATGATCTGGGACCTGACTTACCTCTATCCCATCCAGATGGGCGACTTCAGCCTGACGCCGGGCATCGGTGCCATGTGGAATAGCGCCAATCAAAACCGTTATTATTACGGTGTTTCCGCGCATGAAAGCGCACGTACCGGCATCAGTCGTTACAATCCGGACGACAGCTGGTCACCTTATGTTGAGCTGAGTGCCAGCTATCAGATTGCAACGCAGTGGAATGTTGGCGTGGTAGGACGTTACACCCGCTTTGACAGCGAAATCAAAGACAGTCCAATGATTGATAAGAGCGGGCAGACGACGATCTGGACAGGTGTCAGCTACACCTTCTGATAACGCACCGAAAGAGGGCACCCAGTGCCCTCTGTTCTTTTATGGGGCCTCAGAATGAGGCGGGAGAGCAGAATGCACAACACGATTAACTTCGCTGGCTTCAATAACCTGCCGTTAATCGGGCAGGGCACATGGTATATGGGCGAAAACCCGGCGCAGCGGGCCGGTGAAGTCGCGGCATTGCAGGCAGGTCTTGAATGTGGATTGCAGCTAATTGATACCGCCGAAATGTATGCAGACGGCGGCGCTGAAGAGGTGGTCGGGCAGGCACTGCAGGGGCGTCGCGATAAAGCGTTGCTGGTGTCGAAGGTCTATCCGTGGAATGCCGGCGAAGTGGATGCCATTGAAGCCTGTGAGCGCAGCCTGCGCCGTCTGCAGACCGATTACCTTGATCTCTACCTGCTGCACTGGCGCGGTAATATGCCGCTGGAAGAGACTCTGCGCGCCATGGAGCGCCTGCAGCAGCAGGGCAAGATTCGTCACTGGGGCGTCTCAAATTTTGATACTGATGATATGGCCGAACTGTGGGACGAACCCGGAGGCGATCAGTGTGCGACCAACCAGGTACTCTACCATCTGGCTTCACGCGGTATTGAATTTGATCTGCTGCCCGTCTGTCAGCAGCGTGGCGTGCCGGTGATGGCCTATTGTCCGCTGGCACAGGCTGGACGGCTACGGGACGCGCTGTTTACCGACGTGGTGCTGAATCAGATTGCACAACAGAAGGGCATCAGCGTGGCGCAATTACTGCTGGCCTGGGTAATTCGTCAGTCTGGCATCATTGCCATTCCCAAAGCCAGTTCTGTGGTTCATGTTCATGAGAATGCTGCGGCACTGGAGGTGGAACTGACCGATGAAGAATTGCAGCTCATCGATCGTGCCTGGCCAGCACCACAGCATAAATTACCGCTGGATATCGTTTAGCCGTTGCCCCTGTCGCTGGCTGCGGCTTTCTTCTTAAGGCGGAATGTTGTAGCCAGACGTGCTGGCTTTTCACCTGCGCTGCGTAACGGTTTGCTGATACGTGCCGTCTCTACGCAGACCATCGTCTTGTAACCTTCATTTGCCATGTCCGACATACTGCAGGAGAGTTCAACACCCGGATTCCACGTGACAACGTCACTATGATGATGGTGATAAACCTCAATCTGCCGTTCACCCGCCGTATCATTGATGACCGAGCAATCTTCTGCTGCAGTAAAAATACGGTCGATGCGCCCCGGATAACGCTGTTTGCCATCACTGCTGGCAACCTCGCCATTATTGACTTTGTCGATATAGCGGTTGCCCAGACCGGAGACCTCAACCCCGTTGATGTCACTGACGGTAAAGTAGCTATGCAGCGCTGCCGTGGCTTCAAAGTCACCATGAGCTTCCAGCTCAATCTCACAATGCTGACCCAGGCGGAAGCGGGCGATAAGGGTAAATTCGTGTGGCCACAGTTTCAGCGTCTGAGCGTTGCTCTCCAGCACCAGCGTCAGCATCACGCCATCGTCATTCTCATCATGCGCCGTCAGTTTCCATGTCTGAATCCGGGCGAAACCGTGAGCCGGTTCGCCTGCCGGACCAAACCAGGGCCAGCAGATCGGTACACCGCCACGAATCGCTTTGCCTGGTGAAAACAGACTTTTGCCGCTCAGCCAGAGTACCGGCTTTTCGCCACTCGGCTGCCAGGCGATCAGGTGCGCGCCCTGCAGCGTAATCGCTGCGCGTACCTTAGGGTGACTGATGACAATCGTCGGCAGTTCGCCAACCTGACGCTGCGAAAGGTAAGGGGAGATCTGCGTAACTACGGGCAGAGAAAACAGTTTATCTTGCATGTTCGATTCCTTCCTGTGCGGATCAAAAAAAGGGCGACCGAAGTCGCCCTTAATCTTAATGATGTCTGTCTGCCTTATTTAGCAGAAACCAGCGCAATCAGGTCAAGAACTTTGTTTGAGTAGCCAGTTTCGTTGTCATACCAGGAAACCAGTTTCACAAAGTTGTCGTTCAGCGCGATACCCGCTTTAGCATCAAACACTGAAGTCAGGACTTCGCCGTTGAAGTCGGTAGAAACCACGTCATCTTCAACGTAGCCCAGAACGTCTTTCATCTCACCTTCTGCAGCAGCTTTAATGGCAGCACAGATTTCTTTGTAAGAGGCCGCTTTTTCCAGACGCACGGTCAGGTCAACAACGGAAACGTTAGGGGTAGGTACGCGGAATGCCATACCGGTCAGTTTGCCGTTCAGCTCTGGCAGAACTTTACCAACGGCTTTTGCTGCGCCAGTTGATGAAGGAATGATGTTCTGCGATGCGCCACGGCCGCCGCGCCAGTCTTTGTGAGACGGGCCATCAACGGTTTTCTGGGTAGCAGTGGTAGCGTGAACAGTGGTCATCAGACCTTCAACGATACCAAACTTGTCGTTGATGACTTTTGCCAGCGGTGCCAGGCAGTTGGTGGTACAGGAGGCGTTAGAAACGATATCCTGGCCATCATATTTGTCGAAGTTTGCACCACGAACAAACATTGGGGTGTCATCTTTAGATGGACCGGTCAGAACGACTTTCTTAGCACCTGCGGTGATGTGTTTACGCGCGGTTTCGTCGGTCAGGAAGATACCGGTTGCTTCCGCAACAACGTCAACGCCCACTTCATCCCACTTCAGGTTCGCTGGATCACGTTCAGCAGTAACACGGATTTTTTTACCGTTAACCACCAGTGCGCCATCCTGAACTTCTACGGTGCCATCGAAACGACCGTGCGTAGAGTCATATTTCAGCATGTACGCCATGTAATCCGCGTCCAGCAGGTCGTTGATAGCAACGATTTCGATGTCAGAACGCTTTTGAGCAGCACGGAAAACGATGCGACCGATACGGCCGAAACCATTGATACCTACTTTGATAGTCATATATTCCACCAGCTATTGGTTAGTGAATAAAAGGTTGCCTGTAAAATTACAAAAACCTTACCAGGCGTCAAGCGGAATCGTGTCAATTGTTGCGACAGGTCAATTCGCCTGACAGGAATAATTCGATGCGCAACCGCTTGCGCGCCGCCAATGATATCGCGTTTCGTCGAACCAATCGCCGAATATATAGGGATGCCCGGGATAAAAGGTGATCAAAGTCACAATTACGCTTTGCAGTGGACGGCTTGAAAGGGTGAGCACAAAAAAAGACCCGGTAATGTTGATCATTTGTTAGAATAATAGTCGAATTTTTCAGAATGGCACTTCCCCGGAATCCTAAAAATGGCTAAAGACACCGCACCCGACGCAAAAATCGCCGAGCTGACAGAAATGCAGCGTTATGTGACACAGCAACGCGGAACGGAACCGCCTTACAGCGGCGCACTGCTGCACAACAAGCAGGAAGGGATTTACCACTGCCTGGTCTGTGAGGCGCCACTTTTTCTCTCAGAGACTAAATATGATTCTGGCTGTGGCTGGCCCAGTTTCTATCAGCCGTTCAGTGACGATGCAATTCGCTACCTCGAAGATAATTCACACGGCATGCAGCGTGTTGAGATCCGCTGTGGCAGCTGCGATGCGCATCTGGGGCATGTCTTCCCCGATGGCCCGCAACCGACCGGTGAACGCTACTGTGTTAACTCCGCCTCGCTGAATTTCACCGACGAGCAGGGCGAACAGACCAAAGGGTAAGGCGATGAAGGAACAACTTGAAGCGATGCTTGCGTCGATGACACCTGAAGTCTACGAACGACTGGCAACAGCAGTTGAGATTGGAAAATGGCCGGATGGCGTGGCACTGACGCAGGAACAGCGCGACAACTGTCTGCAACTGGTTATGTTGTGGCAGGCAAGACATAACGATGCGCCGCAGCATATGACCATCGCTAAGGGCGGCGAGATGGTGATGAAGTCGAAAAAAGAGCTGAAAGAAGCGTTCGGCATCGATCCGGATGTCACCCGCATTCATCTGCACTAAAAAAAAGCTGGCGTCATGCCAGCTCCTTTTTTAAATCAGAATCGCGCCCTGCGCCGTCATCTGAGCAAAGGCGATTTCACTGTCCTCAGGATTGAGATTAACGCCGCGGCAACCTTCTTTGACCACCTCGACGTGATACCCCAATTCCAGCGCATCCAGCACGCTATATTTCACGCAGTAATCTGTCGCCAGCCCCAGCATCACCAGATGGGTGATGCCACGCTCACGCAGCCAGCTGTCCAGCTCGGTTTTACGACGGTGGCCATTATCAAAAAAGGCGCTGTAGCTGTCGACATCCTGATCTTCACCTTTATGGAACGTCGCATCGAACAGTGAACGATCCAGACCGGGATGGAAATCCGCACCTGCTGAGCCCTGAATGCCGTGATCGGGCCACCAGATTTGCGCCAGACCATTTAACTCGCCCAGCGTGTAGACCGGCTCACCGGAAACCGAGGCAAAGCTGCCGTGATCGGCCGGGTGCCAGTCCTGCAGGGCCAGTACGCATTCACCGTTCTCACGGAACAAACGCGCATAGCGATTAGCCACCTCGACCGTGTGGTCGCCCTCATGGACTGCCATCGGGCCGCCGGGGCAAAAATCGTTCTGAATATCAATAATGATGAGTGCCCGCTTCATTACATGTCGCTCCGTTTCAGTCTTCAGTCAGTTCGCCGCGCAAATTCTGCTGCATTCTGGCACGGATTTGATCGGCAGAGAGTTCCTGACTGAGTAAAAAGTGTAGCTTGGTCAGCGCGGCTTCTACCGTCAGGTCAAATCCGCTAATCACGCCAGCCTCTTCCAGCGCATTGCCGGTGGCGTATCCGCCCATATTCACCTTGCCTGAAATACACTGGGTCAGGTTTACTACCACGATACCACGTTCGCTGGCCTGCTGAAGTTCGGCCAGAAATTCCTTGTTCTGCGGGGCATTGCCCACGCCATAAGAACGCAGGATCAGCGCCTTCACCGGCTGACGCAGGAAGTTACGCACCACGTCGGCGGAAATTCCTGGATAGAGGGTGACCACACCAATGGGCTGAGGCGTAATGGTGTGAACGTTCAGTTCACCCTGACCGGACGGGGCAGGTGGCGTATTGAGGCGGCGAATATGAATGCCCGCTTCCAGGAGTGCGGAGAGGTTCGGCGAAGCAAAGGCGTTGAAGCCATCGGCATGAGCCTTGGTGGTACGGTTACCGCGATAAAGTGTGTTATTGAAAAACAGAGACACTTCGCTAATCGGATAGTTAGCCGCTACATAAAGAGAATTCAACAGATTCTGCTGACCATCTGAGCGCAGTTCCGCCAGTGGAATCTGCGACCCGGTCACGATCACCGGCTTGGCCAGATTTTCCAGCATGAACGAGAGCGCAGAGGCGGTAAACGCCATGGTGTCAGTGCCATGCAGAATCACAAAGCCATCGTAGCGATCGTAATTTTGTCGGATATCGTTGGCGATAAACTGCCAGTCTTCCGGGGTCATGTCGGATGAGTCGATCAGCGGCTGATATTCATGAATGGTGAAATCAGGCATCTCGGGGCGGTGGAACTCGGGCATATTCGCCAGCTGCTGCTGCAGGTGCCCTGAGACCGGAATATAGCCCTGCGCAGAGCGCTGCATACCGATTGTCCCGCCCGTGTAGGCTACGTAGATGTTTTTCTTTTGCATTAGAGAACTCAGACTCGCCATAAAACGCGCAGTATAAGGGGAATAGCGGGGAAAAGCAGCCCGACCAGCGGCCGGGCTGAGAGGTTTATCGCACTTCGCCGCAGTTCAGGCAGAAGGCATAACGATTCTGAGGATCGTTCTGCTTGTCGAACAGACCCGGCTGGGCTTTCATGGCACTCATCACATCCAGCATCGGTGCGGGCAGCCAGGCTTTCAGCGTATCCGGCAATACGGCCTGTACAGAGGCGTTCATCTGGCCCAGCACCATATCCAGGAAGGTCGGTTCATCCTGATACCAGCTCAGCATAGGTTTACTGACTTTCGCCAGCTCGCCCGCCTTCTTCACGGCATCATCGAAGTCACCCAGCGCATCCACCAGACCATTGGCTTTGGCATCGCTGCCGGTCCAGACATGGCCCTGCGCGATCGCATCAATCTGCTCTGGGGTTTTATGACGCGACTTCGCCACCAGACCCACAAAGTTGCGGTAGCCATTTTCGATAGTCAACTGCATCAGCTGCTGAACTTCCGCTGGCAGCGCTTTGGTGGTAGAGATATCCGCCAGCGGGGAGGTCGCGACACCATCTGTGTGTACGCCAATGCTGTCCAGACTGTTCTCCAGCGTATTAATCACACCGAAGATACCAATCGAGCCGGTCAGCGTGCTGGGGTTCGCCACAATATAGCTGGCAGGCGTTGAGATCCAGTAACCGCCGGATGCCGCCATGCCGCCCATAGAGACCACAATCGGCTTACCTGCGGCCTGGGCCGCCGCCAGCTCTTCACGAATGGCTTCCGAAGCCGTCACGCTGCCACCCGGGCTGTTGACCCGCAGAATGATCGCTTTGATTTTTGGATCGAGACGCGCATCGCGAATCTGCGCGGCCGTGGTATCCCCACCCACGTTGCCCGGCGTCTCTTCGCCATCCATGATGGCACCGCTGGCCATGACGACCGCAATGTTGCCATCCTGCTGCGAGGAGGCTGGTTTCACGCTGTAGTCATAGATGCTGACGCTACGGTAATCGTTGCTCTGCTTATCCAGACCAAAGGTTTTTACCAGCTCCTGATCGGCTGCTGCACGGGAACCCAGGGCATCGACCAGCTTGTTATCCAGCGCATATTGCGCGGTATCGCCTTTAACCGCGTTTAAACCAGCAATAATCGCTGCTGCGCCAGGGAAGAGTTGTTCCGGCGTCAGCTGGCGATTCGCCGCCACGGTATTCAGGTAGTTCTGCCACAGCTGACCGACCCAGCGGCTGTCAGCATCACGTGCCGCTGGTGACATGTCGTCACGCAGGAATGGCTCGACCGCTGATTTATAGGTCCCGACACGGAAGACGTGTGAGGTGACTTTCAGCTTCTCCAGCAGGGTTTTGTAGTAGAGTCCATTGGTGGCGAAACCATGCAGATCCACGGTGCCCTGCGGCGACAGATAGATTTTCGTGGCGTAGCTGGCAAGGTAGTATTGCGCCTGGCTGTAGCTGTCGCCCAGAGCATAAATTGGCTTGCCGCTGTCGCGGAATTCACGCAGCGCTTTACCCACATATTGCAGCGAAGGCTGATCGCCACCGGCAAACTCGCGTAGATCGAGCACCATGCCTTTAATGTTGCTGTCACCTTTTGCCTGGCGAATGGCATCGACCACATCAAACAGCGAATTTTCCTGTAAGCGATCACTGCTGGCACCCAGCAGCTGGCGACCAATTTTACTCAGACGGTTGCTTACCGACGGTTTATCCACCAGCACGCCGCTGAGATCGACCTTCAGCGCGCCCTGCTGAATCGGCGCTGAACTGCCGCCCGATCCGCTGACCTGAAGCCAGATCCCTACACCCACCACAATCAACAAAATCAGGAAAATATTCAGAATAAATTCCCTGATAAAATTCAATACCCGCCAGCTCCAGCGGAACAGACCTGCAATTATTCGCCACAATGTGCGCATCAGACTCTCCATAAATATGTAGCAGGAAGTGGCCGCCGCGCGGACCAGACTTCCCCGACGAGCTCATCCTAAAGAGCGGCGTGTGAAAAGTCAGCAGGAAATCACTGCGCACTGTTACAAAAAATCTGCCTGTGCCAGGATAATGGCAACATTACAGAGATCGGGAGAGAAACATGGACGCACTGGAGTTACTGGTCAACCGACGTTCGGCTTCACGCCTGACTGAGCCGGCACCGGCAGGTGACGCACTGGAAAATATCCTGCGGGCTGGCATGCGCGCCCCGGATCACGGCACGCTGCAACCCTGGCGCTTCATCATTGTAGAAAATGAAGGGCGTGACCGGATGAGTCAGCTGCTGGAGAGGGCGGCACGCGATAGCCAGCTGGATGAAAAGGCGATTAATAAAGCGAGCCAGGCGCCGTTTCGCGCACCGATGATTATTACCGTGGTGGCACATTGCGAAGATCACCACAAAGTGCCGCGCTGGGAACAGATTGCCTCGGCCAGCTGTGCGGTGATGGCGATGCAGATGGCAGCGCTTGCTCAGGGTTACAACGGTATCTGGCGCAGCGGTCCCTGGACCGATGACGAGCAGGTACGGCAGGGTTTTGGCTGCCGCGAGCAGGATGCCATTGTTGGCTTCCTTTATCTGGGGACCCCGCAACTGAAATCCAGCACCACGGTGCTCCCGCCTGACACCGCGCCTTTCGTCCGCTACTTCTAATCTGCATGTCCGGTTCCGGCAGGGTGCATTTCAGCCCTGCCTTTTGCACGGTTCCTGTGCGAACGATCGCTAACACCGCGCGTCACGCTTACGCCCGAAGCCCTGCCAGGCTAACATAGCCCCAAGATTCAAACCGACAGCGAACAACCGGTTATCACTGTGTTCCCCTGATGTTAAGGATGTCCTGATTCAATGCGTTTGTTTATTGCGGAAAAACCGAGCCTTGGGCGTGCTATCGCAGATGTGCTGCCGAAACCGCATCGCCGCGGTGATGGCTTTATTGCCTGCGGCAACGATCAGATCGTCACCTGGTGCGTGGGACACCTTCTGGAGCAGGCGCAGCCCGACAGTTATGACAGCCGTTACGCACGCTGGTCGCTGAACGATCTGCCGATCATCCCGGATAAATGGCAACTGAAACCGCGTCCGTCGGTCGCGAAGCAGCTGAAAGTGGTTGAAAGTCTGCTGGCGCAGGCGAGTGAAGTGGTGCATGCCGGTGACCCGGATCGGGAAGGGCAGTTGCTGGTGGATGAGGTGCTGGATTACCTTAACCTGCCGGCTGAAAAACGCAGCAAAGTGCAGCGCTGTCTGATCAACGATCTTAATCCTCAGGCAGTGGATCGAGCCGTAAATCGCCTGCGTGAGAATCGCGAGTTTATCCCGCTGTGCGTCTCTGCGCTGGCCCGCGCCCGGGCGGACTGGCTTTACGGCATCAACATGACCCGTGCCTGGACGCTGCTGGGACGCAATGCTGGCTACGATGGCGTGCTGTCGGTAGGTCGGGTGCAGACACCGGTACTGGGGCTGGTAGTCCGGCGCGATGAGGAGATCGAAAACTTCGTGCCGAAAGACTACTTCGAAGTTAAAGCACATATCCTCACGCCGGATGGTGCCAGATTTGTTGCCAGCTGGATCCCCAGCGAAGCCTGTGAGCCGTGGCAGGATGAAGAGGGGCGTCTGCTTAAACGCGCACTGGCCGACCATGTGGTAGCGCGTATCACCGGTCAACCCGCTATCGTCACGGCCTACAGTGATAAGCGCGAAAATGACGTCGCTCCGCTGCCATTCTCCCTGTCCAGCCTGCAGATCGAGGCCGCAAAACGGTACGGACTGAGTGCCCAGACGGTTTTGGACGCCTGTCAGCGGCTCTATGAAACACACAAACTGATTACCTACCCGCGTTCAGACAGCCGCTATCTGCCGGAAGAACATTTTGCTGGTCGTCATGCGGTCTTAAAGGCGATACAGGCGCATCAGCCCCAGCTTACCCCACCAGCAGACTTTAACGCCGATCGCAGAAATCGCTGCTGGGATGATAAAAAAGTCGATGCTCACCATGCCATTATTCCCACGGCCCGAAGCAGCGCGGTAAAGCTCAGCGAAAATGAACAGCATATCTATGAGCTGGTGGCACGCCAGTATCTGATGCAGTTCTGCCCGGATGCAGTATTTCGTAAATGTGTCATCGACCTTGATATTGCGGGCGGAAAATTTGTGGCGAAAGCGCGCTTCCTGGCTGAGGCGGGCTGGCGCGCACTGCTGGGCAGCAAAGAGCGTGATGAAGAGAACGACGGCATGCCGCTGCCAGAGGTGGCGAAGGGTGATGAGTTGCTGTGTGAGCGTGGCGAGGTGCTGGCGAAGCAGACTCAGCCGCCACGGCCGTTTACCGATGCGACGATTCTTTCTGCAATGACCGGCATCGCCCGTTTCGTTCAGGATAAAGAATTAAAGAAAGTGCTGCGTGCGACCGATGGTTTAGGAACGGAAGCCACACGTGCCGGCATTATCGAATTACTGTTTCGTCGTGGCTTCCTGGTGAAGAAGGGCCGTTACATCAATTCCACGGATGCCGGACGCGCCCTGATTCACTCTCTGCCCGATCTGGCCGCGCGCCCGGATATGACGGCGCAGTGGGAATCGACACTGACGCGTATCAGCGAAAAGGCCTGCCGCTATGATGAGTTTATGCAGCCGCTGGTGCAGACCTTAACCGGCCTTATCCAGCAGGCGCGGCAGCAGCCTGCGGCGCATGCATTTCGGGGATTACCGTCCACCGGACAGAAACGTCCGGTGCGCAAAACCAGGCGTAAAGTGAAGGAGACGGAATGAGACATTATTCAGTATTGCTGGCCCTGGCTCTGATGCTGGCGACCAGCGCAGTGCAGGCCAACAGTCGTTATCAGTCGATGCCACAACAGGGCAACAATGGTGTAAACACTGATGTAGTGGTGGATATGCCGCCTGAAGCCTGGACGCAGTCAGAGAGACGTCAGCAGGACTGTCTCCGCTGCTGTATCTTTGAGAACCGCAACTACACAGAAGGTGCGGTAGTGAAATCTGAGGGCGTGCTGCTGCAGTGTGCGCGTGATGAACAGTCTCTTGGCACCAACAACCTTATCTGGAAGATAGTGAAATAGCCGTCGCGTGGCGCTCTGCCACGCGACCATTAATTAAAAGTGGAAGGTTGACCAGATGGGGGCGTGGTCAGACGGCTTCTCCATGCCCCGAATTTCATAATCAATGCCGCTCTCAACGCAGTGTGCGGCCAGATTTTTGCTTGCCAGCACTAAATCAATGCGTAACCCACGATTATCATCAAAACCTTTCGAACGATAATCGAACCAGGAGAAGCGATCCGCTACCTCCGGGTTGTGCTCGCGCCAGGTATCCACCAGACCCCAGCCCAGCAGGCGGTCCATCCACTCGCGCTCTTCCGGCAGGAAGGAACATTTGCCGGTGCGCAGCCAGCGCTTGCGGCTCTCCTCACCAATACCAATATCCCGATCGGTGCTGCTGATATTCATGTCGCCCATAACCAGAACCGGTTTATCGGCAGGCAGATCGTCGGTCAGCAGACGTTGCAGATCGCGATAGAACTTCTCTTTAGCCGGGAACTTGGTGGGATGGTCGCGACTTTCGCCCTGCGGGAAATAGCCATTAATCACCGTGATGTCGCCAATCGGGCTGGGAATTTCCGCCATGATCAGGCGGCGCTGGGATTCTTCATTATCGCCCGGAAAACCCCGGCAGACTGACACTGGCTGAGCTTTGGTTAGCAACGCCACGCCGTAATGGCCTTTCTGTCCATGATAAAAGACGTGATAGCCAAGCTTTGCCACCTCATCCAGCGGGAACATGTCGTCATGGACCTTGGTTTCCTGCAGACCGATCACATCGGGCTGATGCTGTTCGACAAGCGCCTGAAGCTGATGTGGGCGGGCACGCAACCCATTGATGTTAAATGAAACAAATTTCATGAGATCGACCATTGTTCAGCAAGTAATGGGCGAAGATGGTAGCGATTTTTATTGAGAAAGTCATGACGGAACAGACTGAGATTGTGCGAAAGCGGGTAAGAAACGTGAGGAGGCGTAAGGCAGACCAGGAAGCTCAGGTATCGTTTTGGGAGTCGTGTGCACGATGCCCGACCCGAACCTTAATCGAAGGTTCTCATCCCTCTCCGCGCAGAACAGGAGGCTGTGATGTTTTTTTGGGATTAAGTGCGACATGCAGGATGGTGGTGGGAGAAGGATTCGAACCTTCGAAGTCTGTGACGGCAGATTTACAGTCTGCTCCCTTTGGCCGCTCGGGAATCCCACCAGGGATTGAAGTGGCTTAAGATGATTCAGATTCAGATGGTGGTGGGAGAAGGATTCGAACCTTCGAAGTCTGTGACGGCAGATTTACAGTCTGCTCCCTTTGGCCGCTCGGGAATCCCACCATGGCCTGAATCTTTGTCTCTTAAAGCGGGGCGCATCATACCAAATGCAATAAGGGTGTAAAGCGCCCACTGGCAAAACCACAACTGTTTGCCCACTTTTTACACGTAGCGCTGAATCTGCAGGCAATTCAGCGTCCTGGCTGATTAAAGAATAATCGTACGGTTGCCGTAAACGAACACGCGCTGTCCCAGCACTTTATACAGTGCGTTGCTCAGTACATTCTTTTCTACGTCGCGACCGGCACGCATCATCTCATCCGCGGTATAGCTGTGATCAACGTTAATCACATCCTGCATGATGATGGGACCTTCATCGAGATTGTCATTCACGTAGTGCGCGGTAGCACCGATGATTTTCACGCCACGCTCATAAGCCTGGTGGTAAGGGCGGGCTCCAATAAAGGCGGGCAGAAAGGAGTGATGAATATTGATAATCTGGTTCGGATAACGCTGCACGAAAGCGGGCGTCAGAACGCGCATATATTTTGCCAGCACCACGTAATCGGGCTGATAGCGGTCAATCTCTTCTGCCATGCGGTTATCGTGCTCTTCCCGCGTCAACCCCTCATGACTCACCAGCACAAACGGAATATCGAAACGCTCAACCAGTGAACGCAGGGTATCGTGGTTACCCACTACCGCTGCAATTTCCATATCCAGGCCGCCAAACGCGCTCTTCATTAACAGATCGCCCAGGCAGTGTGCCTCTTTAGTCACCAGAATCACCACGCGACGGCGACCGGCACTGTGAAGTTCCCGCACTGAACCCTGCGGCAGGGCGCTGTCGAGATCAGCGAGCAGGGTATTATCGTTGAAAATTCCTTCCAGCTCGGTGCGCATGAAAAAACGCCCGGTGCGATGATCAACAAACTCATTGTTCTGCACGATATTAAGTTCGTGCTTGTAACAAATATTGGTGATTTTGGCGATCAGACCTTTTGCATCGGGACAAATGGTTCGTAAAACTTTTCTTTGCATGGTTTGCGCTTGCATCTCAATCAGAGTCCTGTCAAAGCATTAGGGTGTAAACCGCTGGGGTAGCCGTCAGCTTAACCACAACATTTTTTGTATTTTTTGCCACTGCCGCACGGGCAGGGATCGTTACGCCCGACGGGCGGTATTGTACCGTCAACATAGTACCAGCGTTGATCCTCGCGAAGAAAGCGTGAACGCTCATGAATGGCATGAATGTTTGTTTTCTCACGGTATCGCGCAAAAAAGGTAACGAAAGCTTCGTTCTCATGGTTTCCATGATTACAACGGGTTACATTCAGGCTAAGCCATTCGGTGCCCGGAAAACTTTCAGATAAAAGCCCCGACAGCCCCGGATGCCGTTTGTCAGGATGCCAGGTTGCAACCAGATAGTCCGCATTCTGCTGAACATAGGCGCAATAACGGGATCGCATAAGTTGTTCAGCTGTAACAGGAGTCTGGTTACCCTGCAGAAAGGGCCCGCAACATACGCTATACTGCTCTCCGCTACAACATGGGCAGGTTTCTGACACATTGTCTCCCGGGAATGATGAGTCGATTTCACAAGCGCGCTATGTTAGCTGACCCCACGTTGTGACGCTACGTATTGACGGCAGGACCAGATACAAATGAGAAAGGTAAGAATTGGATTGGCTCTTGGATCTGGCGCGGCCAAGGGATGGGCGCATATTGGCGTGATTAACGCGCTGGAGCGGGCCGGTATTGAGATTGACGTTGTTGCAGGCTGCTCAGTCGGCGCACTGGTCGGGTCTGCCTATGTGAATAACCGTTTACCGCTGATGGAAAAATGGGTCAGTGCATTTCGCTACTGGGATGTGATTCGCCTGATGGACGTTTCCTGGCAGCGTGGCGGGTTGTTACGCGGCGAAAGAGTATTCAGCCATGTCCGTCAGCTGATTCCCAATGATGCGATTGAGCACTGTAATAAACCCTTTGGCGTGGTGGCGACCAACCTCAGTACCGGACGTGAGCTCTGGCTGACCGAGGGCGATCTGCATCAGGCAGTACGCGCATCCTGCAGTATGCCAGGTTTATTACCGCCGGTGGGCTACAATGGGTATTGGCTGGTGGATGGTGCTGTGGTTAACCCGGTGCCGATTTCACTGACGCGCGCCCTGGGGGCAGACATTGTTATCGCCGTTGACTTACAGCATGACGCACATTTAATGCAGCAGGATCTCTTTTCCGTTACACCTCAGAACAGTGAAGAAGAAGCCGCCGCAGCGGCATTAAGTTGGGGGGGGAAGTTGCGACAGCGCCTGGTGAATTTCACCCAGCGCCGTGCATCTCAGTCACCTGGCGCGATGGAGATTATGTCTACTTCTATTCAGGTACTGGAGAATCGCCTTAAGCGAAACCGTATGGCAGGCGATCCGCCCGATGTTTTGATACAGCCGATCTGTCCGCAAATTTCGACGCTGGATTTTCATCGTGCTGAAGAGGCCATTGAGGCAGGCAGGGCCGCCGTAGAGAAGAAAATGGATGAACTATTACCACTGGTCCGTGGCAGATAATCAGGTTGTTCATTCAAAACGGTGACTTCGGGCAATACTGAAAGGCGCAACTGCGTTTTATGAACCACTATTGAATTATCTGGTACGCAGGGGGAAAGAATGGAAAAACCACTACTCGGCAAAAAGATACTCATTGTCGAAGATGAGGCTGTTTTCCGTTCGTTGCTGGACCAATTTTTGTTATCGATGGGTGCTGTGACGTTACAAGCGGAAGATGGTCTGGAAGCAATTGCACAACTACAACAGCATACTGTCGACCTGATTATCTGCGATCTGGAAATGCCCCGTATGAGTGGCATCCAGTTTGTTGAACATATTCGTACCCGTGGCAATGTCGTGCCGATATTGATCATCTCGGCCACTGAAAACATGTCCGATATCGCTCATGTGCTGCGTCTTGGGGTGCAGGATGTGCTGCTTAAGCCACTCAAAAACTTCGAACGCTTCCGTGAAGCGGTTTATGAGTGCCTTTATCCCTCAATGTTCACCTCAAAAGTGGAGGAGGATGAGCAGCTTTTCCAGGACTGGGATGCGCTGGTTCGCGATCCAAAAGCAGCCGCCAAGCTGCTCAAGCAACTTCAGCCGCCGGTACAGCAGACCATTGCCAACTGCCGGATTAACTATCGCCAGTTGACGATGGCCGAGCAGCCTGGTCTGGTACTTGATATCGCGGCACTCTCCGACAAAGATCTGGCGTTTTACTGTCTCGATGTGACGCGCGCCGGTGATAACGGCGTGCTGGCGGCACTGCTGCTGCGCGCACTGTTTAATGGCCTGCTGCAGGAGCAGCTCACGGGCCAAAAACAGCGTCTTCCGGAGCTGAATGGACTACTCAGACAGGTCAATCTGCTGCTGCGTCAGGCGAACCTGAGCGGTCAGTTCCCGCTACTGGTTGGTTACTATCATCGCGGTTTAAAAAATCTGATTCTGGTTTCGGCCGGATTAAACGCCACACTACATGTGCATGCCCATCAGATTCAGCTCAGTAATGGTGTCCCGCTTGGCACTATGGGCAGCACCCATCTTAATCAAATCAGTCAGCGCGCAGATAACTGGCAGTGCCACGTATGGGGCGCGGGTGGTCGCATCCGGCTGATGCTGTCTGCAGAAGAGTAAGGGTAAAAAACAGAGAGATTCTGGCGATGAACTCAGGGCCAGAGTTTAGCTTTACAGTTGGGTAATAGTCTTAATTTCGACAGTTTAGTCCCTTCCAGGATAAATCCGTTCGATACTAACTGATATACTCATTTCCGATTTTAAACCGACATATCAAGTATTAACTTGAACGGCCTATAAGAGAGGTATCTTAATGTCTGCCAATAATACCAAAGTAAAAAAAGCGGTAATCCCGGTAGCGGGTTTGGGTACGCGTATGCTCCCGGCTACCAAAGCGATTCCAAAAGAGATGTTACCGCTGGTTGATAAGCCGTTAATCCAGTATGTCGTCAACGAGTGTATCGCTGCTGGCATCAACGAAATTGTGCTGGTTACGCATTCATCAAAAAATGCCATCGAAAACCATTTTGATACCAGCTTCGAACTGGAATCAATGCTGGAAAAACGCGTTAAGCGTCAGCTGCTGGATGAAATCCAGTCAATCTGCCCGCCACACGTTACCATCATGCAGGTCCGTCAGGGCATCGCTAAAGGTCTGGGTCACGCTGTGATGTGTGCACACCCGCTGATCGGTGATGAGCCATTTGCGGTCATCCTGCCAGACGTCATCATCGACGAATATGAATCCAACCCAACCAAAGATAACCTGGCAGAAATGCTAAGCCGTTACGAAGAGTCTGGCCGCAGCCAGATCATGGTTGAGCCGGTCGACGATGTTACCGCGTACGGTGTTGTTGATTGCCAGGGCGCAGAACTGAACCCAGGCGACAGCGCACCTATGGTTGGTGTGGTTGAGAAGCCTAAAGCGTCAGAATCACCATCAAACCTGGCCGTCGTAGGTCGTTATGTGCTGTCTTCAGACATCTGGCCACTGCTGGCGAAAACTCCTCCAGGTGCAGGCGGCGAAGTTCAGCTGACTGACTCCATTGCGATGCTGATGGAAAAAGAGACGGTTGAAGCTTATCACCTGAAAGGCGTGAGCCATGACTGTGGTAATAAGCTGGGCTACATGCAGGCTTTCGTTGAGTACGGTGTTCGTCATCCGGTATTGGGCAAAGATTTCTCTGAATGGCTCGATGGCGCAGTTGGCAACAAAAAGTAATTCATAAACACAGGATAACTCGATGAAAGTCACTGTATTTGGTATCGGCTATGTCGGTCTGGTTCAGGCTGCGGTGTTAGCCGAAGTCGGACATGACGTTCTCTGCATTGATGTCGACGCTAATAAAGTCGAAAATCTGAAAAAAGGCATCATTCCTATTTTCGAACCAGGTTTAACACCGCTGGTAATGTCCAATTACGAAGCGGGTCGTCTTAAGTTCAGCACCGATGCTGAGCAGGGCGTAAACCATGGTGTTATGCAGTTTATTGCAGTCGGTACTCCACCGGATGAAGACGGCTCTGCCGATCTGAAATATGTGACCGCCGTAGCGCGCACTATTGCGCAGCATATGAACGATCACAAGGTGGTTATCGACAAATCAACCGTTCCGGTTGGCACAGCAGACAAAGTTCGTGCAGTAATGACGGAAGCGCTGAAAGCGCGTGACGCCAACATCACCTTCGATGTGGTTTCAAACCCGGAATTCCTGAAAGAGGGTGCAGCAGTTAATGACTGTATGCGTCCGGAGCGTATTGTTGTCGGTACTGACAACGACGACGTGGTAGAACTGTTACGCGAGCTCTATGAGCCGTTTAACCGTAATCACGATCGCATGATCATGATGGATATCCGCAGCGCGGAGCTGACCAAGTATGCCGCAAACTGCATGCTGGCAACCAAAATCAGCTTTATGAACGAGATGTCTAACCTGGCTGAACGTTTAGGTGCGGATATTGAGAAAGTACGTCAGGGTATCGGTTCTGATCCCCGCATTGGCTATCACTTTATCTATCCTGGCTGTGGCTACGGCGGCTCCTGCTTCCCGAAAGATGTGCAGGCGTTAATCCGTACCGCTGAGTCCATTGGCTATCAGCCACGTCTTTTGCAGGCGGTGGAAGATGTGAATGACAACCAGAAAAACAAGCTGCCTACCTTTATCAAGCGTCATTTTGGTGACGATCTGAAAGGTAAGACGTTTGCACTCTGGGGTCTGTCATTTAAGCCGAACACTGACGATATGCGTGAAGCCTCCAGTCGTGTGCTGATGGAATCGCTGTGGGAAGCGGGCGCATCTGTTCAGGCGTTTGACCCTGAAGCAATGGATGAAGCGCAGCGCATCTATGGTCACCGCAGCGATCTGAAGCTGATGGGTACCAAAGAAGCCGCACTGCAGGGCGCAGACGGTCTGGTCATCTGTACGGAGTGGCAAAACTTCCGTGCGCCTGACTTCGACGTTATCAAAAATGCACTGAAAGAAGCCGTGATTTTTGATGGTCGTAACCTGTATGATCCAGAGCGTATCAGCAAACGCGGTTTCGTTTATTATGCAATCGGCCGCGGAGCGTCTATTCAAACTGCATAATTAACGAGGGATTTATGAACTTTCTGGTCACCGGCGCCGCAGGCTTTATTGGTTTTCATGTCAGTCAGCGTCTGCTGGCCGCCGGTCACCAGGTTGTCGGTATCGACAACCTGAATGATTATTACGACGTAAATCTCAAGCATGCCCGTCTCAATTTAATTAAAGCCGATTCTGGTTTTACATTTATTGAGATGGATCTGGCGGACCGTGACGCAATGGCGTCACTGTTCGACCAGCACACATTCCAGCGCGTTATTCACCTTGGCGCTCAGGCTGGCGTCAGGTACTCTATTGAAAATCCCCATGCCTACGCAGACTCGAATCTGATCGGTCACCTCAATATCCTTGAAGGCTGTCGTCATCATAAAATTGAACATCTGCTCTATGCCTCATCCAGTTCAGTTTATGGCCTGAATCGCAAAATGCCGTTCTCAACCGAAGATAGCGTTGATCATCCGGTTTCTTTATATGCGGCGACTAAAAAAGCTAACGAGTTAATGTCGCACACTTACTCGCATCTTTATCAGCTGCCGACGACCGGATTGCGCTTCTTTACCGTTTACGGTCCCTGGGGCCGTCCTGATATGGCACTCTTTAAGTTCACCCGGGCAATGATTGCAGGTGAAGCGATAGATGTTTATAACCAGGGCCAGATGAAACGCGACTTTACCTATATTGACGATATTGCTGAAGCGATTGTCCGTCTGCAGGATGTTATTCCGCAGCAGGATGATAACTGGACTGTTGAAACCGGTTCACCTGCAACCAGCTCTGCGCCTTATCGGGTTTATAATATTGGTAACAGTCAGCCGGTTACCTTGATGAACTATATCGAAGCGATTGAGAAAGCGTTGGGGATTACGGCGAAGAAAAACCTGATGCCAATGCAGCCCGGTGATGTGCTGGAAACCAGTGCGGATACCGAAGCGCTGTATAAGGCCATTGGTTTTAAACCGCAGACCGGGGTCGAAGAGGGCGTTAAAAATTTCGTTGACTGGTATCGCGATTTCTACCGCGTCTGATTAAAAGAAAAAGGAAGCTCCGGCTTCCTTTTTTATTGGGGTAGCAGGCTAACGCTTAAGCAGCGAAGCAGTCAGCATTACAGTAAAAAATCGTCCAGCGTTTTACCCTGTTCTTCCAGCGCTTTTTTAATCACGGCCGGTGTCCGTCCCTGACCTGTCCAGGTTCTGGACTCGCCTTTTTCATCGGTATAACCATATTTGGCCGGGCGCACTGAGCGTTTACCTTTTGCCGCAACCCGGTGAGTGGCGGTCAGCGTGTTAATCAGTTCATTCGGGTCGATTCCATCCGCCAGCAGCATTTCACGATACTGATTAAGCTTACGCGTGCGTTCTTCATTTTCTGCCTGAAAATGTGACTCTTCTTCGCGGCGTTCTTTTACCACCACGTCCAGTTTTTCCAGCATCTCTTCCAGTGTTTCGACGGAATACTCTCTGGCCTGGGCGCGCAGCGTACGGATATTATTAAGAACTTTTAGTGCTTCGCTCATTGTCCTGGTCTCTGAATAAGGAAAAAGTTGTGTTGCCCGCTAATAGTAGTGGTGACATTAAATAACTTCAATCTTAAAACAATATCAGAACGATAATTCCCTGAGTAATTAAAATAATCACAGTAAAAATTTCACGGTTATGGCAAATAAAAAAAGAGTTTCCGCAAGTCTGATATGCAATAAATTTAATGTATTTAGCGTGGTAACAAAAATGTCATTCCTTTTGTTGCGGGTAAAATAAGCAAAACTTATCCAGCGTGAAGCGCACATAACCGGCTCCCGGCTATGCACCAGGATGAATAACCGGTCAGCCGTTACGCTTTAATTACCGCTACACCGCAATGTATTACCTGCACTTTGTGTTAATATGCGCGCCATTCCGTTAAGTCCTGATGAAGATACGCTCCTATGGCTCAACTCTATTTTTATTACTCTGCCATGAATGCAGGGAAATCGACGGCACTGCTGCAATCCTCCTATAACTATCAGGAGCGCGGCATGCGCTCGCTGGTCTATACCGCTGAAATCGATAACCGGTTTGGTGCCGGGCAGGTGAGTTCCCGTATCGGACTTTCGTCACCGGCCATGCTCTACAATGCTGAAACCGCACTCTATAGTGACATTGCCGCCGAGCATGCCGCGCAGCCAATCCACTGTGTGCTGGTTGATGAGAGTCAGTTCCTGACCCGGGAGCAGGTTAAAGCACTCTCTGATGTCGTAGACGATCTGGATATCCCGGTGCTCTGCTATGGCCTGAGAACCGACTTTCGCGGTGAACTGTTTGTGGGCAGTCAGTATCTGCTGGCATGGGCTGACAAGCTGGTTGAATTAAAAACCATTTGTCATTGTGGCCGCAAGGCGAGCATGGTGCTGCGACTGGATAGCGAGGGTAAACCTTTCAGTGAAGGCGAGCAGGTGGTCATTGGCGGTAACGAACGCTATATCTCCGTCTGCCGTAAGCATTATAAACAGGCGATAGAGCAGGGGTCGTTACAGGCGATTCATGGCGCACAGACTCCGCTGAATTAACCGCATCATTCAGGTAATAAAAAACCCGCCGCGGCGGGTTTTTTATCAGACAGTCAGAACCGGACTATCAGACTTTCTTCACTTTCTTATCAACCTTCACGCCTTTCACCGGCTGCTCAGAGACAGCTTCGGCGACACTTGAGAACGGTTCGACAAATTCACGTCCGTAGTAGGTATCGAGCATAATCTGTTTCAGCTCAGCAATCAGCGGATAGCGTGGGTTCGCGCCGGTACACTGGTCATCGAACGCATCATCGGCCAGTTTGTCGACTTTCGCCAGGAAGTCCGCTTCCTGCACACCGGCTTCGCGGATTGAGGTCGGAATACCGAGTTCAGTTTTGATCTCGTCCAGCCATACCAGCAGCTTCTCAATTTTCTGCGCGGTGCGGTCGCCTGGTGCGCTCAGACCTAAGTGGTCAGCAATCTCTGCGTAACGACGACGCGCCTGCGGACGATCATACTGGCTGAATGCGGTCTGTTTGGTCGGGTTGTCATTCGCGTTGTAGCGAATAACGTTCGAGATTAACAGGGCATTAGCCAGGCCGTGTGGGATATGGAACTCTGAACCCAGTTTGTGTGCCATTGAGTGACAGACCCCGAGGAATGCGTTGGCAAACGCAATACCGGCGATAGTTGCGGCATTGTGTACGCGTTCACGCGCCACCGGATTTTTAGCGCCTTCGGCATAGCTGGCCGGCAGGTTCTCTTTCAGCAGTTTCAGTGCCTGCAGCGCCTGACCATCAGAGTATTCATTCGCCAGCACAGAAACATAGGCTTCCAGAGCGTGGGTGACTGCATCCAGACCACCGAAGGCGCAGAGTGAACGTGGCATATCCATCACCAGGTTGGCATCGACAATTGCCATATCTGGTGTCAATGCATAGTCAGCCAGAGGATATTTCTGACCGGTCGCATCGTCGGTTACCACAGCGAACGGTGTGACCTCTGAACCGGTACCTGAGGTAGTCGTGATGGCAACCATGCGTGCTTTGACGCCCATTTTTGGGAACTTGTAGATACGTTTACGGATGTCCATGAAACGTAACGCCAGCTCTTCGAAATGGGTTTCGGGATGTTCGTACATCACCCACATGATTTTCGCGGCATCCATTGGGGAACCGCCGCCCAGGGCAATGATGACGTCAGGTTTAAAGCTGTTCATCTGCTCTGCACCTTTACGTACGATGCTCAGCGTTGGGTCAGCTTCAACTTCGAAGAATACTTCAGTCTCGATGCCGTGTGATTTCAGCACGCGGGTCACCTGGTCAGCATAACCGTTATTGAACAGGAAGCGGTCAGTGACGATAAAGGCACGTTTCGCGCCGTCCGTTGCCACCTCTTCCAGCGCAATTGGCAGTGAACCCCGACGGAAGTAGATGGATTTAGGAAGTTTATGCCACAACATATTCTCAGCTCGCTTGGCGACAGTTTTGGTATTGATCAGGTGTTTTGGACCGACGTTCTCTGAAATAGAGTTACCGCCCCAGGAACCACAACCCAGCGTCAGAGACGGCGCCAGTTTAAAGTTGTAGAGGTCACCGATACCGCCCTGAGAGGCCGGGGTGTTGATCAGAATACGCGCGGTTTTCATTTTATCGCCGAAGTAGTGCACGCGCTCAGTCTGGTTATCCTGGTCGGTGTAAAGGCAGGAGGTGTGACCGATACCGCCCATGGCGACCAGTTTCTCGGCTTTATCTACAGCATCCTGGAAATCTTTTGCCCGATACATTGCGAGGGTAGGTGAGAGTTTTTCGTGGGCAAATGGCTCAGACTCATCCACCAGTTTCACTTCACCAATCAGGATCTTGGTGCTCGGCGGCACGGTGAGACCGGCCATCTCTGCAATTTTGAAGGCAGGCTGACCCACGATCGCCGCATTCAGACCGCCGTTTTTGAGGATGATATTCTGTACGGCGCTTAGTTCAGCACCCTGCAGCATGTAGCCGCCATGGCTGGCGAAACGTTCACGCACGGCATCATAAACTGAATCAACCACAATGACAGATTGTTCAGAGGCGCAGATCACCCCGTTATCAAAGGTTTTTGACATCAGAATGGAGGCAACGGCACGTTTCACATCGGCGGTTTCATCAATCACTACCGGCGTGTTACCGGCACCGACACCAATCGCCGGTTTACCGGAGCTGTATGCTGCTTTCACCATGCCCGGACCGCCGGTGGCGAGAATCAGGTTGATGTCAGGGTGATGCATCAGCTGGTTTGAAAGTTCAACAGACGGGGCATCGATCCAGCCGATAATGTCTTTCGGCGCACCGGCAGCAATGGCGGCCTGCAAGACAATATCGGCAGCTTTGTTTGTCGCATCTTTGGCGCGAGGGTGTGGCGAAAAGATAATGCCGTTACGGGTTTTAAGACTGATTAATGCTTTAAAGATGGCGGTTGACGTTGGGTTGGTTGTCGGGACGATACCGCAAATCAGGCCAATCGGCTCGGCGATGGTAATCGTACCGAACGTATCGTCAGTGGCTAATACACCACAGGTTTTTTCATCTTTATAGGCGTTGTAGATATACTCGGAAGCAAAGTGGTTTTTAATGACCTTGTCTTCGACGATGCCCATACCGGATTCGGCAACGGCCATCTTGGCTAACGGGATTCTGGCGTCAGCGGCGGCAAGGGCGGCGGCACGGAAGATGGCGTCGACCTGTTGTTGAGAAAAGTTGGCATATTCACGCTGGGCTTTTTTTACACGTTCGACCAGTGCATTGAGTTCAGCGACATTGGTTACGGCCATGGTGTTCTCCTGAAGGAAGTTAAACTTTTTTAGTAAACAATCCTGCGTCCTGAGTATAGTCACGCTGAAATAACGTGACTGGCTGACAGGTAAATCCCGGATTTTCAACTGTTTACTGAACGAGTCTTCTGCTGGCGTTAGCGAGCTTTCTTATCCTTCCGTTAAGAAAAGATTACCTGGTTTGGGGTAGGTCAATTTTGATGCAGATCAATTTAAGCGCAAGCTGACACCTTTCAGCAGCCCTTTATAGTGCTTACCTGTTAAGTCAGCGTGCTCCTGTGCTCAGCCGTCCTGGCAGTGGCTAAATCCAGCCACTTTTTAATCTCTGGCGGAAAGCGCTAATTGCTTTGCTGTTCATCAGGATAAATACCCAGGCGCACATCTGGCGTCTCTGCACGTTTTCACATACATTAGGCGCGTTTTCCCCCCTGTGGTACGGAGTAGAGTTGTGAATCCAGCGCTGTTAGATCTATCAGGCTACATAAAATTTTTTGTCGGGCTCTTTGCGCTGGTCAATCCGGTAGGCATTATTCCGGTGTTCATCAGCATGACCCGTTATCAGGGGGTAGCTGAGCGTAACAAAACCAACCTTACAGCTAATCTGGCCGTTGCCATTATTCTCTGGACGTCACTTTTCCTCGGCGATGCGATTCTGCATGTGTTTGGCATCTCGATTGATTCCTTCCGGATTGCGGGCGGGATTCTGGTCGTCACCATTGCCATGTCGATGATCAGCGGCAAGCTGGGCGAGGATAAGCAGAACAAACAGGAGAAGTCAGAAACGGCGATTCGTGAAAGCGTGGGGGTTGTGCCGCTGGCATTGCCACTCATGGCGGGGCCGGGTGCCATCAGCTCAACCATCGTCTGGAGTACCCGCTACCACAGCTGGCTCAATCTGCTGGGATTCACCCTGGCCATTGCTATTTTTGCCTTCTGCTGCTGGCTGCTGTTCCGCGCCGCGCCGTTAATGGTGCGCATTCTTGGGCAGACCGGTATCAACGTCATTACCCGAATTATGGGCCTGTTACTGATGGCGCTGGGTATTGAATTTGTTGTGACCGGCATGAAGTCGATTTTCCCCGGCTTGCTGAACTAGAAACTCACTTATTTCATGCAGCGAAGCGAATTGGTGACCTGAATTGGTGCAGTAAGGTAATTTATTGCACCATAGTAATGCAGTCATTCATCCTGCTTAATAAAAACAGACGATTATAAATTCCGTTACTGTGGGTTTGCTCACAGACTTTTTTTCTCAGAATAATGTCACTATTTTCACACGATAATCTGCTATCTGATCTCCGCTCAACCCGATAAATACCCAGGCTTCAGCGGCCAGCCTGAATTTCATCACGTCGATGCTCTTTTTATCAATACAAATACCAAAACAGACGCTTTTTGTAGCTGCATAACGCCCTGGAAACAGGTTTCCAGCTAAATAGCCTATTTTTCATATCGATATAATATTTTCAGGACGAAAATTAACACTTTCGCTGCCTGACATCTCATGATAAAAGAGAATTAGTTAACATTTTAGCTATTTTGCTTTGGCGCCCCTTCGCGGCTTCTGATAATTTTTGGCCCAGCGTAAATTTTTTCTCCGAAAGTCCAAAGTGAGAACGCTTTTTGCTTAAGCCTATCGGGATACTTAATTAAAGGTTGGCGTTTCGCATGATTGGGATGAAAAACTTGCAACAACAGCGGTCAGCAATCGCACTCTTTTTGTTCACAGCTTTTTCTCCGGCTTATGCCGCCACCGTTCCGCCTGGAACGGTTCTGGCCGCCCAACAGCAAATAGTGATCAACAACGGAAGCGAAGTCTCTTCGCTGGATCCACATAAAACCGAAGGCGTGCCGGAATCTAATGTTATCCATAACCTGCTGGATGGCCTGGTTAACACCGATAACCGCGGTCAGGTTGTGCCGGGCGTCGCCAGAAGCTGGGAAAATCCACAACCCACGGTCTGGATTTTTACTCTGCGTGATGATGCAAAGTGGAGCAATGGCGAACCGGTGACGGCCGCTGATTTCGTTTATAGCTGGCGTCGGCTGGTGGACCCGAAAACAGCATCGCCATATTCCAGCTATCTGGAGGCAGCTCATTTTGCCGGTATTGATGCCATCCTCGCCGGTAAAGCATCACCCGATCAATTGGGCGTAAAAGCACTTGATGCCCATCGCCTGCAGATCACCCTGAGTGAACCCGTGCCTTACCTGGTGGCGATGTTAGCGCATACGGCGATGAAGCCGGTTTATGCGCCAGCCATTAAGCAGTGGGGCGACGCCTGGACCCGTCCCGGTCACTACATCGGTAACGGTGCCTATACACTCAGCGACTGGGTGGTGAATGAAAAAATCGTTGTGACGCGTAATCCCCTCTACTGGGACAATGCGCATACGGTGATTGAGCAGGGGACCTTCCTGCCGATCGCTTCTGAAAACAGTGACATTAATCGCTATCGCAGTGGTGGCACGGATATCACTAACAGTGCGATACCGCCAGAGATGTTTGGCAAGCTGCGCAAAGAGCTGGGTGATGAAGTCAAAGTCAGTCCGCTGCTTTGCACCTTCTACTACGAAATCAACAACAAAAAAGCGCCGTTCACCGATGCACGGGTGCGCGCTGCGCTGAAAATGACCCTCGATCGCGAGGTGATTGCCAATAAGATCATGGCTCAGGGACAGATTCCGGCCTATAGCCTCACGCCACCGTTCACGGCTGATATTAAGCTATCCCCGCCTGAATGGTTCACCTGGACCCAGGCGCAGCGTAATGAGGCGGCGAAAAAGCTGCTGGCAGAGGCGGGCTTTGATGCCAGCCATCCGCTGAACTTTACGCTGCTCTATAACACCTCTGATCAAAATAAGCGGCAGGCGATTGCCGCCGCGTCGATGTGGCAGAAAAATTTGGGCGCGAAGGTGACGCTGCAGAATCAGGAGTGGAAAACCATGCTGGAGACCCGTCATCAGGCCCAGTATGACGTGGTGCGTGCCACCTGGTGTGCCGATTACAACGAGCCCTCCACCTTCCTGAACATGCTGATCAGTAACGCCTCGATCAACACCGCGTTTTACAGCAGCGCGACCTTCGATCGCTTAATGGCGGAAACGTTGACGGCGGGCAGCGAGGCGCAGCGCGTCGACCTGTATCAGCAGGCTGAAACACAACTCGACAAAGACTCACCAATTGTGCCAGTTTACTACCGCGTAAGTGTGCGCCTGGTAAAGCCCTGGGTTGGCGGCTTTACGGGCAAAGACCCGCAGGACATGACAGACCTGAAGTACTATTTCATCAAACAACACTGATCTGATCGCCGTTTCGGCGAGACAGTCGGGACACGCATCAGCGTACAGACCATTTTGGGGTCAATCTCCCTGGGAACAGGCCAGGGAGCCCGGAGACGGGGGACGCCGTGGCGGAGCATCGCCACGGTGACGATAATAAAACTGGAGTGTAATAATGAACAACATCACGAAAAAAAGCCTGATTGCAGCGGGCGTTTTTGCCGCAGTGAGTGCCCTGGCAGGGAATGCGGCTTTCGCGGCAACCGTGCCTGCGGGCGTTGAGCTGGCCGCTAAACAGGAGCTGGTTCGCGGCAATGGCGATGAAGTACAGTCGCTCGATCCGCACAAAATCGAAGGCGTGCCGGAAGATAACGTGGCGCGCGATCTTTACGAAGGTCTGCTGGTCAATGACAGCAACGGTAAACCGATCCCGGCCGTAGCGGAAAGCTATGAAAATAAAGATTTCAAAGTGTGGACTTTTCACTTACGTAAAAATGCCAAATGGTCCAATGGCGAGCCGGTCACCGCGCAGGATTTCGTCTACAGCTGGGAGCGTCTGGTCGATCCTAAAACCGCCTCACCGTATGCCAGCTATCCGCAGTATGGTCATATCCTGAACGTCGATGACATCATCGCCGGTAAAAAACCAGTTACCGATCTGGGCGTAAAAGCTATTGATGACCACACGCTGGAAGTCACCCTGAGCGAGCCGGTTCCCTATTTTGATAAGCTGCTGATTAACTCCGTCATGTCACCGGTTTACAAACCGGCGATTGAGAAATTTGGCGATCAGTGGACGCAGCCGCAGAACTGGGTCGGCAACGGTGCCTTTAAGCTTGAAGCGCACGTGATTAACGAACGTATCACCCTGGTGCGTAATCCGAACTACTGGGACAATGAACATACGGTGCTGAACAAAGTCACCTTCCTGCCGATCAGTTCAGAAGTCAGTGACGTTAACCGCTACTTCTCCGAGAACGGCAGCGACATGACCTATAACAACCTGCCAATTGAGCTGTTTAAAAAGCTGCAGCGTGACAACGGTAAAGAGCTGCACGTCGATCCATATCTCTGCACCTATTACTACGAAATCAACAACCAGAAAGCGCCATTCACCGATCCTCGCGTGCGCGCGGCCCTGAAGCTGGGTCTGGATCGTGACATCATGGTGAATAAAGTGCTGGCGCAGGGCCAGAAACCTGCCTATAGCTACACGCCACCAGCGACCGACGGCATGGACATTCTGCCGCCAGACTGGTTCACATGGTCACAGGACAAACGTAATGCCGAAGCGAAGAAGCTGCTGGCTGAAGCGGGCTACACCGCTGACAAACCGCTGACCTTTAACCTGCTGTATAACACCTCCGATCTGCACAAGAAGCTCGCGATTGCCGCCTCGTCGATCTGGAAGAAAAACATCGGCGTAAACATCAAGCTGGAAAACCAGGAGTGGAAAACCTTCCTGGATACCCGTCATCAGGGTAACTACGATGTGTCGCGTGCGGCCTGGTGTGCGGACTACAACGAACCCACTTCCTTCCTGAACACCATGGTGTCCAACAGCAGCAGTAACACATCGCACTACAAGAGCGATGAGTTTGACAAAGTGGTGCGTGACGCGATCAAAGCCCCGGATGCGAAAGCCCGCGCAGTGGATTATCAGAAGGCTGAGCAGATCATGGATAAAGACAGCACCATCGTACCGGTTTACTACTACGTAAATACGCGTCTGGTGAAACCTTATGTCGGCGGTTATACCGGTAAAGATCCGCTGGATAAAACCCTGGATAAAAACTTCTACATCATCAAACACTAATAGCATTCAGGCTATCAGCAGTGGCGGCGCGTCTGGCGCCGCCTTTTTTAATTTTTTATATGTTGTGAAGCAACAGCCTGGTAGGTACGGCAATGTTAAAATTCATCCTGCGTCGCTTGCTTGAAGCGCTACCGACGCTGTTCGTCCTGATTACTATCTCCTTCTTTATGATGCGCCTGGCCCCCGGTAGTCCTTTTTCCGGTGAGCGTACGCTGGCACCCGAAGTCATGGCCAACATTGAGGCGAAGTACCACCTCAACGATCCCATTGGTAAACAGTATGTCGATTACCTGGTGCAGCTGGCGCACGGCGATTTCGGCCCGTCGTTTAAATACAAAGACTATTCGGTCAACTATCTGGTCGCACATGCGTTCCCGGTTTCTGCCAAACTCGGTCTGGCCGCGTTCCTGCTGGCGATAGTGCTGGGCGTGACCGCCGGCGTCATCGCTGCGCTCAAACAAAATACGTTGTGGGACTTCGCGGTGATGGGGGTGGCAATGACCGGTGTGGTGATACCCAGTTTCGTGGTCGCACCGCTGCTGGTCCTGCTGTTCGCCATCAGCCTGAAATGGCTGCCGGGCGGTGGCTGGAATGGCGGGCAGTGGAACTACATGCTGCTGCCGATGGTGGCGCTGTCGCTGGCGTATATCGCCAGTATCGCGCGTATTACCCGTGGATCGATGATTGAAGTGATGCACTCCAACTTTATCCGCACCGCGCGCGCCAAAGGCCTGCCGCTGCGCCGCATTGTGCTGCGTCATGCGCTGAAGCCCGCCTTGCTGCCGGTGATCTCCTACATGGGACCGGCGTTTGTCGGCATCATCACCGGGTCGATGGTCATTGAGTCGATCTATGGTCTGCCGGGTATCGGTCAGCTGTTTGTGAACGGTGCGCTGAACCGTGACTACTCACTGGTGATGAGCCTGACCATTCTGGTCGGTTTGCTGACCATTATCTTCAACGCGATTGTTGACGTGCTCTATGCCGTTATCGATCCAAAAATTCGTTACTGATTGCGGAGTTCGCCATGATGTTAAGTAAGAAAAACAGCGAAGCTCTTGATGCGTTCAGTGAGAAGCTGGAAGTAGAAGGGCGCAGTCTCTGGCAGGACGCGCGTCGTCGTTTTATCCATAACCGGGCGGCCTTAATCAGCCTGCTGGTGCTGCTCGTGATTACCCTGTTCGTGATCTTTGCGCCGATGATGGCGCAGTTCACCTACGACGATACCGACTGGGCCATGATGTCCTCGCCGCCGGATACCACTTCCGGCCACTGGTTCGGCACTGACTCATCGGGTCGTGACCTGCTGGTGCGCGTGGCGATTGGTGGCCGTATCTCCCTGATGGTGGGTGTGGCCTCAGCGCTGATCGCGGTGATCGTGGGCACACTTTATGGTTCGATTGCTGGCTATCTCGGCGGCAAAACGGACTCGGTGATGATGCGTATTCTGGAAATCCTTAACTCTTTCCCGTTTATGTTCTTCGTCATCCTGCTGGTGACCTTCTTTGGTCGTAATATCCTGCTGATTTTTGCCGCTATCGGTATGGTTTCATGGCTGGATATGGCGCGTATTGTGCGCGGCCAGACGCTGAGCCTGAAGCGTAAAGAGTTTATCGAAGCGGCCCATGTCGGCGGGGTATCAACCTGGAAAATCGTGGTGCGCCACATCGTGCCAAACGTGCTGGGCGTGGTGGTGGTTTACGCCTCGCTGCTGGTGCCAAGCATGATCCTGTTTGAATCCTTCCTGAGCTTCCTCGGTCTGGGTACGCAGGAGCCTTTGAGCAGCTGGGGCGCACTGCTCAGCGACGGCGCCAACTCGATGGAAGTCTCACCCTGGCTGCTGCTCTATCCAGCGGGCTTCCTGGTGGTTACGCTGTTCTGTTTCAACTTTATCGGCGATGGCCTGCGTGATGCCCTCGACCCGAAAGATCGTTAAGGAGTTTCCCGATGACTATTCATGAATTTCAGCCAGCGATGGCGGCCCGCGCGGGAAGCGAACAGCTACTTACGGTCAAAGATTTACGCGTGACCTTTGGCACACACGATGGGGATGTGACCGCCGTTAATGACCTCAACTTCTCGCTGCGCGCTGGTGAGACGCTGGGCATTGTTGGCGAGTCCGGTTCCGGCAAATCACAGACGGCCTTTGCCCTGATGGGGTTGCTGGCAAAAAATGGCCGCATTGGCGGCTCGGCGATGTTCAACGGCAAAGAGATCCTGAACCTGCCTGAGAACCAGCTTAATAAACTGCGCGCCGAACAGATTGCAATGATCTTCCAGGACCCGATGACGTCGCTGAACCCCTATATGCGGGTGGGCGAGCAGTTGATGGAAGTGCTCAAGCTACACAAAGGGATGAACAGCGCACAGGCGTTTGAAGAGTCAGTGAGAATGCTGGACGCGGTGAAAATGCCGGAAGCACGTAAACGCATGAAGATGTACCCGCATGAGTTCTCCGGCGGGATGCGTCAGCGCGTGATGATTGCCATGGCGCTGCTGTGCCGGCCAAAACTGCTGATTGCCGATGAACCGACCACGGCGCTGGATGTGACGGTGCAGGCGCAGATCATGACGTTGCTCAACGATCTGAAGCGTGAATTCAACACCGCTATAATCATGATCACCCACGATCTCGGCGTGGTGGCCGGGATCTGCGATAAGGTGCTGGTGATGTATGCCGGACGCACCATGGAGTATGGCCGCGCTCGCGATGTCTTTTATCAGCCTGCGCACCCTTACTCAATTGGTCTGCTGAATGCAGTGCCGCGCCTGGATGCGGAGGGCGAGAGCCTGACCACCATTCCGGGCAATCCACCCAACCTGCTGCGGCTGCCGCAGGGCTGTCCGTTCCAGCCGCGTTGTCCGCACGCAATGGATATCTGCACCCAGGCTCCGCCGCTGGAGCCGTTTGGCGAAGGCCGTCTGCGTGCCTGCTTTAAGCCGGTGGAGGAGTTAGTATGAGCACCGTAGCTGAAAAAAGAGTGTTACTGGAAATCGCCGACCTCAAAGTCCATTTTGATATCAAAGATGGCAAGCAATGGTTCTGGCAGCCGTCAAAAACCCTGAAGGCAGTGGATGGCGTCAGCCTGCGCCTTTATGAGGGAGAAACGCTGGGCGTGGTAGGCGAGTCTGGCTGCGGCAAATCGACACTGGCACGCGCCATTATCGGTCTGGTTAAAGCCACGGAAGGTCGGGTGGCCTGGTTAGGCCGCGATCTGCTCGGTCAGAGTGAAGAGGAG
This sequence comes from Pantoea sp. 22096, assembly GCF_052045955.1. Lineage (NCBI taxonomy): Bacteria > Pseudomonadati > Pseudomonadota > Gammaproteobacteria > Enterobacterales > Erwiniaceae > Pantoea > Pantoea sp. 22096. The sequence goes on from NZ_JBQEPW010000001.1 coordinate 913,224, forward strand.
TGGCGCAAGGCGCGCAGCGATATCCAGATGATTTTCCAGGATCCGCTGGCGTCGCTGAACCCGCGTATGACCATCGGCGATATCATCGCCGAGCCACTGCGCACCTACCATCCAAAAATGGCGCGGCAGGAAGTGAAAGACCGCGTCAAAAATATGATGATGAAAGTGGGGCTGCTGCCCAACCTGATTAACCGCTACCCGCATGAGTTTTCGGGCGGTCAGTGTCAGCGTATCGGTATCGCCCGTGCGCTGATTCTGGAGCCGAAGCTGATCATCTGCGATGAACCGGTCTCGGCGCTGGATGTTTCGATTCAGGCGCAGGTGGTGAATCTGCTGCAACAGTTACAGCGTGAGATGGGGCTGTCGCTAATCTTCATTGCCCACGACCTGGCTGTGGTGAAGCATATCTCTGATCGGGTGCTGGTGATGTATCTGGGGCATGCGGTGGAGCTGGGTACCTACAGCGAGGTCTACAGCAATCCGCAGCATCCTTACACCCGTGCGCTGATGTCTGCCGTGCCGATCCCCGATCCTGATCTGGAAAAGAATAAGCAGATTCAGTTGCTGGAAGGGGAGTTGCCGTCGCCGATTAATCCGCCGTCAGGCTGCGTGTTCCGCACCCGCTGTCCGATCGCCGGCCCGGAGTGTGCGAAAACCCGGCCGCTGCTGGAAGGCAGTTTCCACCATGCGGTCTCTTGCCTCAAGGTCGATCCGCTCTAAAGCAAAACGCCGGGCATGTGCCCGGCGTTTTCTTATCTGATGCTTACTCGCGCCACAGGATATGACAGAGCTTGTGATCTTTCTCGCGGCACAGCAGTACGCGGGCAAAGACATCAGTGATTGGCTCACCATCCGCTTCACCCAGCCCGATGACTACCTCGGCGAAAAAGTCCGGGTTCAGATCAAAATCGACATGGTCTTTCCAGTCTTCAGAGGGATCAAACAGCTCTGCGCCACCGCGCTCTTCGAACTGAAGATTGAAGAGAATGACGTCTGCCGGGTCGAGATTGTCGACGGCCAGTTCGAGAAAAATATCGTAGGCCTGTTCCAGCGTTTCATCTTCGGTAAGGCGATTATTCAAATCCATAGTCTGTCCTGTCGGCCTGCGGCCATTTACACAATCTGGCTCGTTTTACAGTAAAGGACTGAAGAAGTAAAACAGTCGTTCGACGATGCGCTGCCACCAGGCACGTTTTGCCCAGCGCTTACCGTCCAGCAGGCGGGAGCGGGCAATGTAGTCATCCTGCACACAGGCGAGATCGCTGCCAAATCCTGCATCATCCACCACCAGCGTCACTTCAAAATTCAGCCATAAACTGCGCATATCAAGGTTAACGGTTCCCACCAGACTCAGCTGTCCGTCGACCAGCACGCTTTTAGTGTGCAGCAGACCATCTTCAAACTGATAGATTTTCACGCCCGCTTCCAGCAGTTCGCTGAAGAAGGAGCGGCTGGCCCAGCCTACCAGCAGGGAGTCGTTGTGGCGCGGCACAATCACGCTGACACTCACGCCACGCTGCGCAGCGGTACAGATAGCATGCAGCAGATCGTCGCTGGGCACTAAGTAGGGTGTGGTCATAATCAGCTGTTCACGCGCTGAATAAACCGCGGTCAGCAGCGCCTGATGGATCATATCTTCCGGGAAGCCAGGTCCGGAGGCGATCACCTGCACGGTGTGGCCGCTCTCCTGCTCAAGCGGCATGATGTTGCGATCGGGCGGTGGGGGAAGAATGCGTTTACCGGTCTCAATCTCCCAGTCACAGCTGAACACAATGCCCATCGCGGTCGCAACCGGGCCTTCCATACGCGCCATCAGGTCAATCCACTGGCCTACACCCGCGCTCTGTTTAAAGAAGCGTGGATCCACCAGGTTCATGCTGCCGGTATAGGCAATGTAATTATCAATCAGAACGATTTTGCGATGCTGACGTAAATCCATTCGCCGCAGGAAGACGCGCAGCAGGCTGACCTGCAAGGCCTCCACGACGTCGATACCGGCATTGCGCATCATGCCGACCCATGGGCTGCGGAAAAAGTTGACGCTGCCTGCGGAGTCGAGCAGCAGTCGGCAATGAACGCCACGGCGTGATGCGGCCATTAGCGATTCGGCGACTTCATCCGCCAGGCCGCCGGGATGCCAGATGTAAAACACCATCTCAATGTTATGACGGGCCAGCTGGATATCACGAATCAGCGCCTGCATGACGTCGTCGGCGCTGGTGAGCAACTGAAGCTGATTGCCCTTAACCCCGGCAATGCCCTGACGATGGTAGCAAAGCTCAAACAGTGAACGGGCAACGTCACTGTGCTCGGTGGCAAAAATTTCACGGCACTGTTTCAGGTCGTTGAGCCAGCGTGCGGTCGACGGCCACATAGTGCGGGCGCGCTCCGCGCGACGTTTGCCCAGATGCAGTTCGCCAAACGAGAGATAAGCGATAATACCCACCAGCGGCAGAATATAGATAACCAGCAGCCATGCCATCGCCGAGGTTACGGCCCGGCGCTTCATTAATACACGCAGCGTAACCCCGGCGATCAGCAGCCAGTAACCAAATACCAGCAACCAGCTGATCAGGGTATAAAAAGTGGTCATAAAGTGGACATCCCGTTCGCGCTTTCGTCTGGCAAGTTTACGTGCAGATCATCGCTAACGAAACCCTTTATCCCGGACAGTCCCGATGAGAGATCTGATTTGGCATTACGACGGAGATCTCTATAATGCCTTCGCACAGGTCTTGCATGTATGAAGTCAGAGAGGATGTGATGAAACGAAGCAGAAATGAAGTGGCGCGCTGGAGAATGTTACGTCAGGTGCATCGCCGCCGCTCCCGCTGGCTGGAAGGGCAGTCGCGGCGTTACAAGCGTATCCATTGCATTCGCCATCAACTGGCACAGCAGCAACGTCGCTCGATCCTGTTTATTACGCAGTTAGTTTAGGTTATATCGGCAGCAGCCCTGCTCAGGCTTCAAAAAATCCCGACTCTGCCATGACTCGTCGCGCTATAGCATGCTCCTGACGCGACGCACCCCGGTCACTGACTTCGCGCATGAGGCACTCCATCGTGCTGCCCAGCGCCGCTGGTCTGCGATACCCCGTCCGATCGTACCATTCGTAAGACCATTTTCCCGATTTACGCTGGTAATAGAGGGTCAGCCATGCAGAGCAATTTGCAGGATAACCACTCATGACTTCGATTTTCGGATCAATAATCGCCACAATTCGGGATAACAGTGGCTCGATCAGAGTAAGTGACTGGCCGGGATAGGTTTTATTCATAATTTGCCCGCGATTACGCTGTGCTTCCATTCAGAGGTTTAACTCACAAAAGCTAAATGTAGACAGCTCTGCCAGATAATTCCTCCCGACGGCTAAAAAAATGACACAGAGATCATTTTTTAAAGCTAAACAGGCTATCTCAAGGTGTAATTTAAGAGGTGTACAGCCGCTGACGTTAAACCTGTACAACTTTACATTTTTGCAAGTCACTGTTCCTAAATGATTTATTCATTTAATCAGCAGGCACGGCGAAATTTTGAGTTAAATATCTGTACAGTTAAGGGGTTGTTGTATAACTTTACCGTATCGGTTACTAACTTTTAATGAATCCTATGAGGGCCAACCATGCAGACTAACGTTCGTATTCCCGCTTCAGTATCTGACCTCTCCGCTTATTTACACAGTGCTGCACAGCCTTCACAGCAGGCCATTCTGGGGTCTGTCGTGACGGAAATCATCGCTTCTGGCCGTAGCCTGAACCGTAAAGCGATTTGCTCAAAGCTGATCAGCCGTTTACAGCATGTCACCAGCCCGGAAGAAGAGCAGCACTATCATGCGCTGATTGGTCTGATTCTGGACAGGGGTTAATTCAACGCCACTATGCCAGTGAGTGACGGGAAAACAAAGCGGGCTAACTTAACGAGCAGGCCCGCTTAGCCATAAATAAGCTCTTAACGGTCAGGCGGAGAGCGTCGCGTTCAGCCGTATGGGCAGAGGAGTAATGCAGTACGAAAGCTTTTTCTGACAGGGGTATTTACGCTGATATCGCAATAAGCTGCATGAATCATTAACCCGAAAGACGTTGTGACGTCATCATCAGCGTTACATTCACCAACTGCAGTGCTGCCGCCAGCACGATCAGCATCACAATCCACTGCTTTTTACTACGCCAGCCCTTTGTTCGCCAGAGGTATAGCGCACCGCCAATCAGTAAAGCGATAATTGCCAGTAGCCCCAGAATGATTATCTGCATTTTTTCTCTCTGAATATTCAAAACAAAAATGGCGTCTGTGCCAGGCACAGACGCCATTTTGACTGCAGATACGTTATCAGAAGACGCGTTTAAACGGCTTAACCGAGACCTGTTTATAGACGCCCGCCGCAAAGTAAGGATCATCCTGGGCCCATGACTGTGCGGCTTCTAAGGACGGAAACTCAGCAATAACGGTTGAGCCAGTGAAGCCCGCCACGCCGGGATCGTTGCTATCCACAGCAGGCATTGGGCCTGCGATGATCAGGCGTCCCTCCTCCTGCAGCAGTTTGAGCCTCGCCAGGTGGGCAGGGCGCACGGCGTTACGTTTTTCCAGTGACTCTGCAGTATCTTCTGCATAAATGACGTAAAGCACTAAGGAACTCCTGGTTATCAGAATTTTGCAACACGTTAAGGGATTGACGATTAGAGTGCAAACGAAACCTGTGGGCGGCTAATGGCTCAGCATAAAGGGCTAAAAAGCGCTTTTCTTCAGGCCGGATGGCGGGAGTTATTGAAACTGATTGCTATTTGCATTTAAAATCGCTGCTCTATTCAATCACTGCGACTGTTATGACCACGCTGACTATGCCATTTCCTAAACGCACGCCTGTCTCCATGTTGTTGTCTGTTGCTCTGCATGGAGTCGTGATTGCCGGAATTCTTTATGCTTCATTCCAGCAGGTGATTGAGGTGCCCAAAGCATCGCAGCCCATCAGCGTTACCATGGTCGCGCCTGAAGTCCAGCCCGAGCCAGCACCGGCTATCGCAGAGCCGCCTGCGCCACAACCTGAACCGCAGCCTGAACCGGAGCCACAGCCAGTGCCGGAACCGCCAAAAGCGGAGCCGGTACCCCTTCCGAAACCTGAACCGAAGCCTAAGCCTAAGCCTAAACCAAAGCCGGAACACAAACGGGAGCAGCCAAAACGCGAGGTGAAGCCGCGTCAGGAGAGCAAACCGAAGGCCGACCCGTTTAAGCAGGAAGCCCCGGCGACGCAAAACAAACCGACCACGGCGCCAAAATCTACACCGTCACCTGGCTCATCGGCCTCAACTGGCCCTAAGGCACTGAGCGTGAGTAAGCCTGGCTATCCTCAGCGTGCTTTTGCATTGCGGGTAGAAGGACGTGTAAGGGTGAAGTTTGATGTGGACAGCGACGGACGGGTAGATAACATCCAGATTCTCTCTGCTGAACCGCGCAATATGTTTGAGCGGGGCGTTAAGCAGGCGATGAAAACCTGGCGCTATGAGAAAGGAAAGCCAGGACAGGGTCTTACCATGAATATCGTGTTTAAAATTAATGGTGGTGCCAGCATTGAATAAGGTACCGGGTCAGGCAGACGCCGCCTGACCCGTCACTTATCCAGCAGGCTGCTGATTGGCGCGACCGGCTGGCAGAGGACGGGAATTGCCCGCATTGTCGACCGCCACATAAATAAACACCGCTTCCGTCGCAATGTAAGTTTGTCCAATCGGCTCAGACGACACTTTTTTGATCCACACTTCCACATTAATCGTCATGGAACTGTTGCCGGTACGAAGACAGCTCGCATGGCAGCTCACCACATCGCCCACCGCGACGGGCTTCATAAATGACATGCCGTCGACGCGAACCGTCACCACGCGTCCTTCAGCGATCTCTTTCGCCAGGATAGCGCCACCCATATCCATCTGTGACATCAGCCAGCCACCAAAAATATCGCCGTTGGCGTTGGTGTCTGCTGGCATGGCGAGCGTACGCAGCACCATTTCGCCTTTCGGCAATTTATGTTTTTCGCCCATTGCTTCCACTTCTATGCAGGTGAATGCTAAAAAAATGCCCGGCGGACCGGGCAGATGATTATTTTTGTTCCTGCTGCGGCATCTGTCGCCAGATGTAAAGCCCGCTGAGCAGGGTAAACAGTAAGGTCAGACCGGAGAGACCGAACACTTTAAAGTTAACCCAAAACGCCTGAGATAACCAAAAGGCGACATAGATGTTTACCAGGCCGCAGATGAAGAAGAACAGCGCCCAGGCAACGTTGAGCCGACGCCAGACCGCATCGGGCAGGTGTAACTCTTTGCCCAGCATGCGCTGAATCAGCGTCTGCTCCATAAACCACTGGCTGTAGAGCAGGGCGGCGGCAAACAGGCTGTAGATCACCGTGACTTTCCACTTAATGAACTCATCGTTGTGGAACACCAGCGTCAGGGTGCCAAAAACCGCCACCAGCACAAAGGTGAAAATCGTCATCTTTTCCAGCTTGCGATAGAGCACCCAGCTGACAACCAGCGCCAGGCCGGTGGCCACGATCAGTGCGCCCGAGGCGACAAAAATGTCATACAGCTTATAGAAGATGAAAAAGACCACCAGGGGGAGAAAGTCGAGTAGCTGCTTCATAGTTTTTCCATTCAGAGTTGGCTGCGAATGTGCCCGAAGGCACACCGCCAATCAACGTAACAGCATATAGAGCCGATAAAGATAGATAATCAACATCGCTGAAACCACATTGCCAGCCGCGGTAAAAATCACCGACGAGACATTGAGGGGTAATACCGTCAGCGATGAGAAGAAAAGCATCACAATGACTTTAGCCAGCAGCCAGAGCAAAATCGCCGGGGCGATCAGCCTGACATTCTTCCACGCCATCCGCATACTGGCGCGCATGGCGGCAAAGACACCCATCTTCTCACTCGCCACCATCACCGGCGCCAGCGACAGCAGGATCGTCAGCAGAATGCCTGGCACGACCAGCACCATAAAGCCCAGCTGCGCGACCAGCGTCATCAGGAAGGTGAGCAGTAGCAGCTTTGGCAGCAGCGGTGCTGAGGCACCAATGGCCCGCAACGCACTGACACGCTGGCCGGAAGAGACCATCGGGATCAGATAGAGCATACCGCCAAGCAGCAGGGTATTCCCCATCAGCGCGGCAAAAGTGCTGGCCGCTGAGGCGCGCAGCAGTACCTGTTGCTGTTCCGGTGACATATTCTGCACCATCTCAAATAACGAACTGGCGCTGTCATCGCCCTGCTGCAGGATGGCCATCTGATCGGCACCAGGCGTCAGCACATGCACCAGCATGACGGTGACAAACGCGGCCAGCAGCGACATCAACAGCACCGTAGCCAGTTGATGGCGCGCGAAATTTCCTGTGTCACGGTATAACGAGCTTGCCGTGATAGACATGTACACTCCTTGGAGGAACCGGGTTAATTAACCCGGCGATTGTACATGTTCTGGCAGCTCCGGGGCACCCGGCAGGGCATAACTTTCTGTAATATGAGGTAAAGAGGGCGCAAAAAGGGCAGGAAGGCCATAACGCGCGCGGGCGCGATCGCAGGCTTCATTATGGATACCTGCTTCACCCGACATTGAAAACTCCCGACAGGGCGTCGGACGTTGTTCATAAATGCCGCAGGAAACGCAGCCGCCAATGTCGCCCTGCAGGGCGACGCAGCGGGGCGCACGATCGTTGGTACCCCGCATGTTGCGCATTAACAGGCCTAAAGGCTCCGTTAATTCAGTGGGAACCAGACCGCCCGCATCATCGGCTTCAGCCCAGTAAAATGAGACGCGGAAATGGGCGCAGCAGGCGCCACAGCTGACACAAGGGTTAGAGAGCTCACTCATTTGATCACCCGCCCCTCCCAGGGCATCGAACCAAAATCAACAATGAAGATAAGCAACATAGGGCCAGCGAAATTATTCAGCAAGCGGAATTTGCATGCTGCTGACAGCGCCGAAATTGATCTAAATCAATTCATTGTTTTTTAAGCAATTTATCTCAGGGGTACTGAGTGCAATTTTCTGTAAATCGCGTTAAATAATTGCCAGCAAAAAAAGCGATTCCGTTCGCGACATTAACATTAAGCAAAGGAGTGATAATGAAACTGGCAAAATGCGCGATGCTGCTGGCCCTGGCCCTGCCTCAACTGGCGATGGCCCACGAAGCAGGCGACTTCTTTATGCGTGCCGGCAGCGCTACCGTCCGGCCGACTGAGGGTTCCGATAATGTGTTAGGAATGGGCGAGTTCAGCGCCACTAATGACACACAACTCGGCCTGACCTTCACGTACATGGCAACAGACAATATTGGTGTTGAGTTACTGGCCGCCACGCCTTTCCGTCACAAAGTGGGTCTTGGCCCGACGGGTACGCTGGCTACCGTTCGCCAGTTACCGCCGACGCTAATGGCGCAGTACTATTTCTTTGACAGCAAAAGCAAAGCGCGCCCTTACGTTGGCGTGGGGATCAACTACACCACCTTTTATGATGCCGATTTCAACCAGACGGGCCGCGATGCGGGCCTGACCGATCTCAGCGTGAAGGACTCCTGGGGTGTGGCGGGTCAGGTCGGTCTGGATTATCAGATTAACCGTGACTGGATGCTGAATGCATCAGTGTGGTACATGGATATTGATACGGAAGTGAAGTTTAAAGCAGGAGGCGAGCAGCAGAATATCAATATGCGCATCGATCCCTGGGTCTTCTTCTTCGGAGCGGGTTACCGTTTCTGATGAGAAAAAGGCCGCTGAATCAGCGGCCTTTTTTCTGTTACGACGTTATTTGATCTGCATATTGTTGACGACTGACTTCACGCCCGGCACGCTGCGCGTAACCTGAACGGCACGATTCGCCATCTGTGGTGATGAAACAAAACCGCTCAGCTGAACTTTACCTTTGAAGGTTTCTACGTTGATTTCAGTCGATTTCAGCGAGTCATCTTTCAGCAGTTCACCTTTCACTTTTGTGGTCACCACGGTGTCATCAATATAGCCACCGGTTCCCTCTTTGGTTGCGGTTGGCGCACAGGCGCTCAGTGTCAGCGCAACCACGCCCGCCAGTACAGCACCTGTCAGCAGTTTAACGAATTTCATTGCTCTCTCTCCCTGTCACAAAATGGATGCGACGTTACCGTAACGGCGCATTGTCATTGTGGTGCAGATTTTGCAAAAAGGGCAAATAGCGGAATGAAAAAAAAGGAAACAAATCATGCCTTATCGCGCGATAAGGCATGATGGCAGGATTAACGGCTGGCGGCCTTGAGGCGGCTGACAAAATTCTTCAGTTCACTCAGCATGACCTCAGGCTCTGCATGGTGTTTTTCAATGATTCTGACAATCGCAGATCCGGAGATAGCACCCGCTGCACCGGCAGCGATCGCTTCTTTCACCTGTTCCGGCTCTGAAATACCAAAGCCCTGCAGCGGCGGCGCGGCGTGGTATTCACGCAGCTTGTCGATCAGGTGCTGCAACGGCAGGCTGGCACGGTTTTCAGCACCGGTCACACCCGCGCGTGACAGCAGGTAGGTGTAACCCCGTCCGTGTGACGCGATCTCGCGCAGCAGCTCATCGCTGGCGTTAGGCGGACAGATAAAGATAGGTGCTATGCCATGACGCAGCGCCGCCTGACGGAAGGGTGCAGACTCTTCAACCGGCACATCCGCAACCAGCACCGAATCCACACCGGCTTCAGCACAACGGGCATAGAACGCATCCACGCCGTTGGTGAAAACCAGGTTAGCGTACATCAGCAAGCCAATCGGCAGATCCGGGTATTTACGGCGGATAGTCGCCAGCATTTCAAAACACTGGCTGGTGTTGGTACCCGCCGCAAAGGCGCGCAGCGTGGCGTTCTGAATGGTCGGGCCATCTGCCAGCGGATCGGAGAAGGGAATACCCAGCTCCAGTGCATCCGCGCCACCTTCCACCAGCGCGTCAATCACGCGCAGTGAAAGCTCCGGAGAGGGATCGCCCAGCGTAACGAAAGGAACGAAAGCGCCTTCGTTATTCGCTGACAGCCGTGTAAACAGTTGATTGTAACGTTCCATCAGATTTCTCCCTGCGCTGTCAGAATGTCATGAACGGTGAAAATATCTTTGTCGCCGCGGCCAGAGAGGTTGACCACGATCAACTGCTCTTTTTCTGGTTCAGCGTGAATCATCTTCAGGGCATGCGCCAGAGCATGAGAAGACTCCAGCGCCGGAATAATCCCTTCCGCACGGCACAGCTGTTTAAAGGCGTCCATCGCTTCATTATCGGTAATGGAGACATACTCCGCGCGACCAATGCTGTTCAGATGCGCATGCTGCGGACCCACTGACGGGAAGTCGAGGCCGGCAGAGATTGAATAAGACTCCTCAATCTGGCCATCGTGGGTCTGCATCATCGGCGATTTCATACCGAAGTAGATGCCGACGCGACCATGTTTGAGCGGTGCGCCATGCTCGCCGGTTTCAATGCCGTGACCCGCGGGCTCCACGCCGATCAGCTTCACGCTGGTCTCATCGATGAAGTCGGCAAACATCCCGATGGCATTTGAACCGCCGCCTACGCAGGCGAGGATCGCGTCAGGCAGCCGGCCTTCTCTTTCCAGAATCTGCTTTTTGGTCTCTTCACCAATCATGCGCTGGAACTCACGCACGATAGTCGGGAAGGGATGGGGACCCGCCGCGGTGCCGAGCATATAGTGTGAAGTCTCATAGCTGCCAGACCAGTCACGCAGCGCTTCGTTACAGGCATCTTTCAGCGTGGCGGAGCCGCTGTGAACCGGGATCACTTCTGCACCCATCAGACGCATACGAAACACGTTAGGAGACTGACGTTCGACATCTTTCGCACCCATATAGATGCGGCACTTCATGCCCAGCAGCGCACAGGCCAGCGCGGAAGCGACGCCGTGCTGACCGGCACCGGTCTCGGCAATGATTTCGTTTTTGCCCATACGTTTAGCTAACAATGCCTGACCCAGCACCTGGTTGGTCTTATGCGCGCCACCGTGTAGCAGATCTTCACGCTTAAGATAGAGGCGGGTTTTGGTGCCTTTCGTCAGATTTTTACACAGTGTCAGGGCAGTAGGACGACCGGCATAGTTCTTCAGCAGGTCGGTAAACTCGGCCTGAAACTCAGGATCTTTCTGGGCGTCGACAAACGCCTCTTCCAGCTGGCGCAGGGCTGGCATCAGGATCTGCGGAACATACATTCCGCCAAATTCGCCAAAGTAGGGATTCAGTAACGTCATTTTTCTCTTCCTTTCTCGGGCCCGCCGTTGAGCAGGCCAGGCAAATCAGTAGGCACGCAGCGTCTGAAACACCGCGGCAATTTTTCGGGCATCTTTGATGCCAGGCGCGCTTTCCACACCAGAGTTGAAGTCCAGTCCGGCACAGCCCAACTGCGCGGCTTCAACACAGTTATCCGCACTCAGGCCACCGGCCAGCAGCACATTGTCCAATGTCTGCCCCTGTAACAGCGACCAGTCAAAACACTGTCCGGTTCCGCCATCACCATTATCAAATACATAGCGGTCGACATGTGGCCAGTCGCGCGCAGGTAATGCGCCTTCAATGCGAAGTGCTTTCCAGATTTGAATCTCTGCAGGTAAGGAAGCACGCAATTCTGCCACAAATTCCGGCGTTTCATTGCCGTGAAGCTGCACTGCTGACAGCGAAATCGTACTGGCCTGCGTGACAACGTCACTGATGGAGTGGTTGCGGAAAACCCCGACGTAACGCAGCGGCGCGGCGGCAATCACATGTTGTGCCGCGGCGGTGTCAATCTGGCGCGGTGACCCTTCCGCGAAAATCAGACCGCCATAGATTGCACCGGCTTCATACGCAGCGCGGGCATCTTCGGCACGGGTCAGACCGCACACTTTATTGCTACCCAACGTAACCCGACGTACCGCACCGGTCAGGTCAGCTTCTTCCATCAGGGCAGACCCAATCAGGAAGCCGTTGGCAAAGTGGCTCAGCTCACGAATATCTGCGTAGCTGTTTATGCCTGATTCGCTGATTACGGTGACGCCGTGTGACAGGCGTGGCGCCAGCTGACGAGTGCGGTTGAGATCGATAGAGAGATCGCGCAGGTCGCGATTGTTAATTCCCACGACTTTTGCCTGCAGCGCGATAGCCCGCTCCAGTTCCTCTTCATTACTCACTTCCGTCAGGATGCCCATTTTCAGGCTGTGCGCTACGGCGGCCAGCTGACGATATTGCTCATCATCCAGCACCGACAGCATCAGCAGGATCGCATCCGCCTGGTAATAGCGGGCCAGATAGATCTGATAAGGGTCGATAATAAAATCTTTGCACAGCACCGGCTGGGTGATGGCGGCGCTGACAATCGGCAGAAAGGCGAAGTCACCCTGAAAATATTTCTCATCGGTCAGCACGGATACCGCAGAAGCATAGTGGCGGTAAACCCCGGCTATGGCGGCCGGATCGAAATCCTCGCGAATCACACCTTTTGAGGGCGACGCCTTTTTACATTCCAGGATAAACGCAGTTCTTGCACCCTGCAGCGCGTCATAGAAATGACGGCTGGCAGGTTCAATGCTGTTCTGAAAGGTGGAGAGAGGCTGCTGCTGCTGACGGGCTTCCACCCAAATCGCTTTGTCCTGAACAATTTTTTCTAACACGGTGCCTTTCATGATTATCCTCTTGCTGCCAGTGCGACAACACGCTCATAAGCCTGTCCGCTGCGGATGGCGTTAAGCGCCTGCTGTGCGTTTTCACGCAGATCTTCCTGACCGAATACTTTAAGCAACATCGCCACGTTGACGGCGACCGCCTCCTCATGGGCCTGCTGGCCATTACCCTGGAGTAAAGCCGTCAGAATGTCACGATTTTCTTCCGGCGTGCCGCCCGCCAGCGCCTCTTTGGGATGGAAGCCAAAACCAAAGTCTTCCGGCGAGAGCTGATAGCGGGTAATTTCCCCTTCACGCAGCTCAGCCACATGGGTCACATCGTGCAGCGCCACTTCATCCATGCCGCCACCGTGAACCACCGCGGCGCGCTGATAACCCAGTACTTTCAGGGTCTGCGCAATCGGCAGCACCAGTTCCGGGCTGTAGACGCCAATCACCGCCAGTGGCGGGCGCGCCGGGTTGATTAATGGGCCTAACACGTTGAACAGCGTGCGGGTCTTCAGCTGCTGGCGCACTGGCATCGCGTGGCGAAAGCCGGTGTGATACTGCGGCGCAAACAGGAAGCAGACGTTAAGGTCGTCCAGCGCCTGACGCGCCCGGTCAGCGGGCATATCAAGGTTGATTCCAAAGGCGGCCAGCAGGTCAGACGAACCCGATTTACTGGAGACGCTGCGGTTGCCGTGCTTCGCCACTTTCAGACCGCAGGTTGCGGCAACAAAGGCGCTGGCCGTGGAGATATTAATGCTGTTACTGCCATCGCCGCCGGTGCCGACGATGTCGGCAAACGCGTATTCCGGGCGGGGAAACGGTTTAGCATCTTCCAGCAGCGCCGTCGCGGCTCCGGCGATCTCTTCCGGTGTTTCACCGCGTACTTTCATGGCGATCAGCGCGGCAGCGAGCTGCGTTGGCTCCAGCTGTCCGGTAATAATGGCGCTGAATAGCTGATGACTCTCCGCCTGATTCAGCGTCTGCGCCTGGTAAAGTTTTTCCAGTGTCTGTTGCATGATTATTCTCCCTGTTACTTTGCCAGCGCCCAGGCCAGCGTCTGCTCAAGCAGGCGCGCGCCCTGAGAAGTCAAAATCGATTCAGGATGGAACTGAAACCCGCAGACGCGATCGGTTTCATGACGAACCGCCATCACCATCCCGTTAAAGCTGGCGTTGACTGTCAGCTCATCCGGCGTGTTGCTGCCCACCAGCGAGTGATAGCGCGCCACCGGCAGTGGATTACTCAGGCCGGCAAACATCGCCTCGTCGTCATGGACGATAGACGAGGCTTTGCCGTGCAGGATTTCGCCCGCCTGGCCTACATGGCCGCCATAGGCTTCCACAATCGCCTGATGGCCCAGGCAGATGCCGATAATCGGCAGACGTCCACGCAGCACCCGCAGCAGTTCCGGCATACAACCGGCATCTTTTGGTGCGCCGGGACCCGGTGACAGCATCAGCACCGGATCTTCCATCCGCTCCAGCTGTGCAATTAGCAGTTCAGCGGGCAGGTTGTTGCGGTAGATCACCACGTTGTGACCAAAGGTCCGCAGCTGATCAACCAGGTTATAGGTAAAAGAGTCGATGTTATCGAGCAGCAGAATATCGGCCATCAGAAGATCTCCTTGCAGTGATGGGCAGTCGCGATAGCGCGCAGAACGGCACGGGCTTTATTGCGGCTTTCATCCGCTTCAGCCTGCGGATTCGAATCCAGCACCACACCAGCGCCCGCCTGAACGGTGGCGACGCCATCTTCGACATAGGCCGAACGAATAACGATGCAGGTGTCGAGATCCCCCTGCGCGGTGAAGTAGCCCACCGCGCCACCATAGCTGCCGCGACGGGTGCGTTCAGCACCGGCAATCAGTTGCATAGCGCGAACTTTTGGCGCACCGCTCAGCGTGCCCATGTTCATACAGGCGCGATAGGCGTGCAGCACGTCGAGGTCGGCGCGCAGCGTGCCGACGACGCGGGAAACCAGATGCATCACGAACGAGTAGCGATCAACTTTGGTCAGGTCAGCCACGTAGCGGCTGCCTGGCACGCAGATGCGCGCCAGATCGTTACGCGCCAGATCCACCAGCATCAGATGTTCAGCCAGCTCTTTATGGTCGGTGCGCATCTCCAGCTCAATGCGGCTGTCGAGATCGCGGTCCAGTGAGCCATCGGCATGGCGACCACGTGGACGGGTACCGGCAATGGGGTAGATCTCAATCTGACGAGAGGTCGCGTCATACTTCAGCGAGCTTTCCGGCGATGCGCCAAACAGGGAGAAATCCTGATCCTGCATAAAGAACATATACGGGCTTGGATTGCTGTTTTTCAGCGTGTCATAGGCGGCCAGCGGTGACGGGCACGGCAGTGAGAAGCGGCGTGATGGCACGACCTGGAAAATTTCACCGATGCGAATCGCCTGCTGCATGGTGCGAACCACATCACAATACTCTTCATCGCTCTGGCTGGTGGTCAGCGTCATCTGTTCGACCTTTTGTACCGGCAGCGCAGGCGCTGGCTGCAGCATCTGGCCGTGCAGTTGCTCAATACGGCGTTGCAGACGCTGGAACTCGCTGGTGGACGGGCAGAACAGGCTGGCCTGCAGACGCGCACTGCGGGTCTGGTGATCGATCACCAGTAACGTCTCTGCCAGGTAGAAACAGTAGTCGGGGCAGCGTTGCTGATTATCCAGTTCCGGCAGGGTTTCAAAACCAGCCACCAGGTCATAGGCAAACAGGCCACCCAGCAGCACGGCTTCGCGCTCGTCGGCAGAGGCGTTAACCAGCTGTGGAATCAGACGCAGTGCATCAAACACCGAGAGTGCTTTGAGACGGGAATCTTCGTCCTGATGCGGATCGGTGCTCTGCGGAAAAGTCAGCTCACGTCCATCGGGACGGACCTGATTGCTGACGGAAGCGGGCAGGGCCTCATCCAGCAGCGGCAGCACGGCACGGCCATTTTCTGACAGCGCCTGAACGATAACCGTATTACCCATGGCGCTGATACGCAGCGCGCTGTCGACAATCAGCAGACTTTTTAAATTACGCTTGCTGTCGATATCCGCAGATTCGAGCAGCAGGGTTGCCGGACGTGCGCCGCACAGCTGGTGAAACACTGCGGCCGGATCTTCGCGGTAAGGCGCGGTGCCGGTAATCAACTTCACTGTAGGTTTCGCATTTGGCATGATGATTTCTCTGAATTTCGCTCAAAAAAAAGCCCGCTCGGTGGCGGGCTCAGGTATTAGCACAGTGTTTACGCAAAGTGTGCACGATCCTGTCGCCCGTTTTCGGGAACATTGCGCCAACCGTTTAAATGCGTGATTACAACAGCCATGATTGAATACCCGTTACGTGTGAACTTGTGTACTAGTTAACGGGTTCATGGCGTAAATGTCAATACACTTTTTCACTGACCGTGAAAATCGTTATCATGCTGGCCGGTTTAGTTTTAGCAGGAGTTCTCTTGAGCGATATCGCCCGTTTCCCGGTTTATGATTTACACAGCCACACGCGCGCCTCCGATGGCTTACTGACGCCAGCCGCGCTGGTGCAGCGAGCCGTTGAGATGCGCGTGGGCGTACTGGCGATCACCGATCACGACAGCGTTGCAGGGGTAGAGGAAGCGCAGCAAACGGCACGCGACCACGATTTACCAATAAAAGTGCTGCCCGGGGCAGAGATCTCCACGCTGTGGGAGAACCATGAGATTCACATCGTCGGCCTGAACATTGATATTCACCATCCGGCGATGGTGACCTTTCTGGCCGGACAACATGACTGCCGCCGGACGCGGGCGCAAGAGATTGGTGAGCGACTCGCGAAGGCACGTATCCCGGATGCGCTGGCGGGTGCGATGCGTCTGGCTGATGGCGGCGTCATTACCCGTGGTCACTTTGCCCGCTTCCTGATTGAGCAGGGCAAAGCGGACAATATGGTACAGGTATTCAAAAATTATCTGGCGCGTGGCAAAACCGGCTACGTGCCGCCACAATGGTGTACAATTAAACAAGCCATTGATGCGATTCATCATTCTGGTGGGTGTGCCGTGCTGGCGCATCCTGGCCGATATGGCTTATCGGCGAAGTGGCTCAAACGGCTGGTCGCCCATTTCCGCGAGGCGGGCGGCGATGCGATGGAAGTCGCGCAGTGCCAGCAGCCACCCAATGAGCGTACAACGCTGGCACAATATGCCAGAGATAATGCACTGGCCGCATCACAAGGTTCTGATTTTCATCAACCCTGCCCGTGGATTGAACTGGGTCGTAAACTCTGGCTGCCCGCAGCGGTTGAGCCGGTCTGGGAACGCTTCCCGGATCTCGCGCCCGGCCTGACAATCACGGAAAGGTGACACGAGGTTTCTATGAGTCAATTGTTTCACATTCATCCGGACAATCCCCAGCCACGGCTGATTAACCAGGCGGTCGACTACCTGAACAAAGGCAGCGTCATTGTCTATCCCACCGATTCCGGCTATGCGCTGGGCTGTCGGCTGGAAGAGAAGGGCGCGATGGAGCGGATTTGCCGTATCCGTCAGCTCGACGGGCACCACAACTTCACCCTGATGTGCCGGGATCTCTCTGAGCTGTCGGTTTATTCGCAAGTGGGTAACTCGGCTTTTCGTCTGCTGAAAAACAATACGCCAGGCAACTACACCTTTATTCTCAAGGCGACCAAAGAAGTGCCGCGTCGCCTGATGAATGAAAAGCGTAAGACCATTGGTCTGCGCGTGCCCTCCAATCCGGTAGCGCTGGCGCTGCTGGAAGCGCTGAATCAGCCGATGATGTCGACCTCATTGATTCTGCCAGGCAACGATTTTACCGAGTCAGACCCGGAAGAGATCCAGCACAGCATTGGTAAGCTGGTCGATCTGATCATCGACGGTGGTACGCTGGGTCAGCAGCCGACCACGGTGGTCGATCTGACCACCGATTCGCCGGAAATCGTGCGTGAAGGCGTGGGCGATACCCGCCCGTTCCTGTAATTACGTCGGGCTTCAGACACCGCGCGTCGGTGTCTGAGCCAGATTCGACTCTAACCAGTTCTTAAACTGACCGTAAGGAATATAAAGTGATACATCTTTGAGGATCACTTTGTTATTACGCCCATTCCTGATCGAGTCAGAATAGCCAACAATAACGCCGCCCAGCGTATCATCCCGGTTATACACGCCACCGCCAGACATTCCCTGAACGACGCCCGCATTCGAGGCCATCGCTAAGCAGGGACTTTTATTCCATTTATTCCGAATAGCCGTGCGGGCTAAATTAACCCCGGACGATTCAACCGGCATCGCTGAAATAAAGCTGTAGCCATACATTTTAACTGGATCACCGATGTCACTGCTGCGGAACTTAGTCAGCGTGCTGGCATCATTCTTGTGATAAATAATCGCAAGGTCGCAATAAGGGTGATAAGACTTAACGCGCTGCACGGCGGTTTTAGCCACGTGCGCAGCCGTAAGGCTATATTCAGGCGTCAGAGGAATGCTGGTGCCCAGTGTGCCCAGACCGAGGATCGTCGGAATGCCTGTCACGCTCATATCTACGTGCTGCATCGCCGTACGACTGTACTCGGTGTGGCCCACGGAACACCCGCTCAGCACCAGTGCAGCAAGCACCGGGCTCAGAAAGAGGTTTCTCATGATGTTTTTCTTTATTCAGGCATGTCGGGAAATCCCTGGTGAAGATTTTTGACATGCAAGCAAGGTTCATCACTGAACTGTATTAACGCAACAACTCCGGATGCGCCGGTTTATTGGATTAATGTAAAAACACTATTTTTATTAACGAATCAATTAAGCAAGACTCAAATGTCGCAAGAACGCTTTATCGCGTGCTTTGCTTTTTTATTATGCTGCCGTGATAAAGTGTATCAGCTTAATAATGTCGTACAATTTATTAAAGCTAATAACAATCAAATTGCATGAGAAATAAGGTTTTAAATCAATCTTCATTAGGAATAATCTGACTTTTTGATTTTGGCAGTGCATACGGAATGATTAAATTCAATTAACCAGCATTTTATGCTGTCTTTGATATTTTTTTTAGATGTTATAAAGCCTGGTAAGAGTGATGGAAGTGTAAGATAGCGTTAAGGTTTTATTCTCAGAATATCGCGTTGATGAAAAACGGGTGGTTAGAAAATTTAATAGTGATCAGCTATAAAGTTTTTGATACACGCGTTTTATTAAACATATTCTCTTACCATACGCCGCGTTTTTTATTAAATCAGCAGCAAGGATTATCAGAGCTCAAACTATGAGAGGTTAACCTTTCTTTATTTACGATGGCACTATCCATAAAGGGCGTTACTTCAGCGTTAAATGCCTGTATAATGGGGCAAACTTGCTAAGTTAACTTGTTGATTTAGAAAGGATTATCACCCAATCATGACGCCTGGGAAGGCGACAAAGAGGAAGCTCAATGAGCGAAAAGTTACAGAAAGTCTTAGCGCGTGCCGGACATGGCTCGCGTCGTGAAATCGAATCAATGATTGCTGCCGGCCGTGTCAGCGTTGACGGCAAAATCGCCACCCTGGGCGACCGCGTCGAAAGCAGCAAATCTCTGAAAATCCGTATTGATGGCCATCTGGTATCGATTGCTGAATCAGCAACCGAAGTTTGCCGCGTGCTGGCTTACTACAAACCGGAAGGTGAACTCTGTACCCGCAGCGATCCTGAAGGCCGCCCGACGGTGTTTGACCGTCTGCCTCGTCTGCGCGGTTCACGCTGGATTGCCGTTGGCCGTCTGGATGTGAACACCTGTGGTCTGATGCTCTTCACTACCGACGGTGAACTGGCGAACCGCCTGATGCATCCGAGCCGTGAAGTGGAACGTGAGTATGCGGTGCGCGTGTTTGGTCAGGTAGACGACGATAAAATTCGTCAGCTGAGCAAGGGCGTTCAGCTGGAAGATGGCCCGGCTGCGTTTAAAACCCTGAAGTTTGGCGGCGGAGAAGGCATTAACCAGTGGTACAACGTCACTCTGACGGAAGGACGTAACCGTGAGGTGCGTCGTTTATGGGAGGCGGTCGGCGTACAGGTCAGTCGTCTGATGCGCGTTCGCTATGGCGATATCACCTTACCAAAAGGCCTGCCGCGCGGCGGCTGGACCGAACTGGATCTGCCTGCGGTGAACTACCTGCGTAACCTGGTGGAGCTGGATGATGAAACGGTCACCAAGCTGGTGGTCGAAAAAGATCGTCGTCGCACCAAGGCGAACCAGATTCGTCGTGCAGTAAAACGTCACAGTAAAGTGAGCAGCACGCCACGTGCGCCACGCCGCAATCCGGGCAGCAAACGTAACGCCGGTTAATATCGTTGCCCGATCGCTAAAAACGCAGCCCCAGGGCTGCGTTTTCTTTTTATGTTACCAGTCAATTCCCTGCTGAGCCTGTATACCGGCATCAAAGGCGTGCTTCACCGGCCGCATTTCCGTCACCGTATCCGCCATTTCAGTCAGGCGACGATGACAGCCACGTCCGGTAATGATGACGCTCTGATGCGCCGGGCGCTGTTGCAGGGCAGTGATCAGATCGTCCAGCGGCAGATAATCCATGCTGACCATATAGGTTATTTCGTCGAGCACGACCAAATCGAGCTGCGTATCGGCCAGCATCCGTTTTGCATGCTGCCACACGGCCAGACAGGCGGCAGTATCCGTTTCGCGGTTCTGTGTGTCCCATGTGAAACCGGTTGCCATCACCTGAAACTCAACACCATGCTGTTCCAGCAGGTTACGCTCACCATTCGGCCAGTCCCCTTTAATGAACTGAACAGCCGCTGCGCGTTTACCGTGTCCGGTGGCGCGCAGGGCGGTACCAAAAGCCGCAGTGGTTTTGCCTTTGCCATTGCCGGTAAACACCATCAGGATGCCACGCACCTCGGTGGCTGCTGCAATCCGCGCATCGACCTGCTCCTTCAGGCGCTGCTGACGCTGCTGATGACGATCGTCAGCCATTACTCTGCGGCTCCGGGTTTTCTGCCCGGCTGCGCATCAAAGCTGATACCGGTTTTGCGCCGGCTGTCATCACCCATCAGATAAAGATAGAGCGGCATCAGATCGGCAGGCGTTTTCAGCTTGTTAGCATCTTCCTGTGGGAAGGCGCTGGCGCGCATTTTGGTCCGCGTTCCACCCGGATTAATGCAGTTCACCCGCAATGCCTGCGTTTTATACTCATCGGCCAGTACCTGCATCATCCCTTCGGTGGCAAATTTAGAGACGGCGTAAGCGCCCCAGCCCGCGCGACCGGTACGGCCAACGCTGGAGGTGGTAAAGACCAGTGAACCGGCATCTGACTTTAACAGCAACGGCAACAGCGCCTGGGTCAGGAAGAAGGTGGCGTCCAGGTTGATGTTCATCACCTGCTGCCAGATCTGAGGGTCGAGTTCCGCCAGCGGAACGATTTCACCAAGGATACCGGCATTGTGCAGCACGCCATCAAGGCGAGAAAACTGCTGTGACAGCTGTTCTGCTACCTGATGGCAACGTTCCGGCGTCGCTTCAGCCAGGTCGAACACGACGGTATGAGCAGCACATTTATTAAGTTGATCGATTGCCTCTTTAACCCGCTGAAGTTTCTCAGGGCTACGGCCCATCAGGATCACTTCAGCACCATAACGGGCATACGTCAGCGCCGCTTCCCGACCAATGCCATCTGAAGCACCCGTGACCAGGATAATACGGTGATTGAGCAGGTCGCTTTTCTGTTGATAATGCACAGCGGGGTCCTCCGGCGAAAACAACATGATTCCGCTTTATGCCCGAATTTACGAATGGGCGCAATCGCCAGACTACCCATTCTGTGCCGGCTGCTGGCATTTCAGGCGACGGAGCAGGGTAAAACGGCTAAACTGGCGAATTGTTTTTTATTCTTTGTGAAGGCGACCTGATGGATTTTATTTCAACGTATGGACTGTTTTTAGCGAAAGCGGTGACACTGGTGGTTGCCGTCGCTGCGATTGTCATGATTATCATGAATGCCGCGTTACGCAAACGGGCACAAAATGGTCAGCTTCGTCTGACCCATCTGGGTGATGACTATCAGCAGATGAAAGAGGATTTGCAGCTGGCAAAAATGAAGCCGCAGGCGCAGAAGGTCTGGCTGAAAAATCATAAAAAAAGTGAAAAGCTGAAAGCCAAAGCGGAAAAACAGGCGGCAAAGCAGGGACAGACAGACAGCGTTAAGCCCACGCTCTACGTACTTGATTTTAAAGGCAGCATGGACGCCGGTGAGGTGAGCTCACTGCGTGAAGAAATTTCAGCTGTGCTGGCGGTGAAGCAGCCTGGCGACGAAGTGCTGCTGCGCCTGGAAAGCCCAGGCGGCGTGGTGCATGGCTATGGCCTGGCAGCATCGCAGCTGCAGCGTCTGCGCGATGCGGGTCTGCACATCACGGCAGCCGTAGATAAAGTGGCAGCCAGCGGGGGCTACATGATGGCCTGCGTGGCAGATCGCATTGTGGCGGCACCGTTCTCGATCATTGGCTCCATCGGCGTGGTTGCGCAAATCCCTAACTTCAACCGCCTGCTGAAGCGTAACGATATTGATGTTGAGCTGCATACTGCCGGACAGTACAAGCGGACGCTGACGCTGTTCGGTGAGAATACCGAAGAAGGGCGCGAGAAATTTCAGGAAGATCTTGATGAAACGCACCTGCTGTTCAAGCAGTTTGTTCACCAGATGCGCCCGTCACTCGATATTGACCGGGTGGCAACCGGAGAGCACTGGTATGGTCGTCAGGCGCTGGATCTCGGCCTGATTGACGAAATCGGCACCAGCGATGACCTGATCATCCGTCAGATGGATCAATTCAGCGTACTTGGCGTGCATTATGCACGCCGGCGTAAAATGATGGACCGTTTTACCCAGAGCGCCGGCTCGGTGGCGGAACGGTTGCTGCTGAAACTCTGGCAGCGCGGCGAAAAGCCGCTGCTTTGATGCGAAACCCGGCCTGTGCCGGGTTTTTTATTCCAGGTGATAGCGCGGCGACAGCTCCACAGCAAGGTATTTGAAGACGTTAAACACCGCCGTGGTTTTCGTGGTCGGCAGTCCATCCGCATCAAGAAAGAACGGTCCGCGAAAGACCAGCACATCCGCCTGCTGAATCACCTCATCCGCCTGCATGCCTGCTAAATAATCATCATGTTCTTTAATCAACGCATTGGCCTTTTCCAGCAACGCCTGACGGGAAATAGCCTGAGTCGATCTCTGCATTTATTCGCTCCTTTTTGACAGCATCCAAATTCTTTCTATATTACTGGCCTGTCTCGCACCGTGACAAATCGGTCTGAACGATGAAAACCTGGCGTAAGTTCGGGCTGAGTGCTAATTAAGTTGCGTAACAGATTTTATCAGGTAGAGTGTGGGCGATTCCGATTTCAGGGATTTTGCACCGGGATGTGCGAAGAGTTCAGATGGAAAAAGCACGCTTTATCATGCAGTTGCAGCAGGCCGCATCATCTGATCTGAGATTGACCCCTCCGCCTTGAAATGTTAAACAGGCGCAGCAATATTGAACCCACTGGGTTTTTGGGCATCCAATCCTCTCCCGTTAAGCAGGATGTTTTCATTAGGTAAAGGTAAATATGGGTAAAGCACTCGTTATTGTTGAGTCCCCGGCAAAGGCTAAAACAATCAATAAATACCTGGGTAGTGACTACGTGGTTAAATCCAGCGTAGGTCATATCCGGGATCTGCCGACCAGTGGTTCAACCGCGAAGAAGAGTGCTGACGCCTCGACAGATAAGAAAGTCAAAGACGCTTCAACTGACAAGAAAGTCAAAAAAGTTAAAAAAGATGAGAAAGCCGCACTCGTCAGCCGCATGGGTGTAGACCCCTATCACGGCTGGGAAGCGGATTATCAGATTCTGCCCGGCAAAGAGAAAGTGGTTGCTGAACTGAAGGCGTTAGCCGCTAATGCTGACCACATCTATCTCGCAACCGACCTTGACCGTGAAGGGGAAGCCATCGCCTGGCACCTGCGGGAAGTCATCGGTGGCGATGACTCGCGCTTCAGTCGTGTGGTCTTCAACGAAATCACCAAAAATGCGATTCGTCAGGCATTTGAAAAGCCGGGCGAACTGAATATTGACCGGGTAAATGCGCAGCAGGCGCGCCGTTTCATGGATCGCGTGGTGGGCTATATGGTCTCACCGCTGCTGTGGAAAAAAATCGCCCGTGGCCTCTCTGCCGGCCGTGTGCAATCTGTTGCGGTTCGCCTGGTGGTGGAACGTGAACGTGAAATCAAAGCCTTTGTTCCCGAAGAGTACTGGGAAGTTAATGCCGCATTGACCACGCCAAAAGGCGATGAACTGTCGATGGACGTGACGCACAAAGGTGACAAAGCCTTCCGTCCGGTCAATCGCGACGAGACCTATGCCGCGGTAGCGCTGCTGGAAAAAGCGCGTTATGAGATCGTCGACCGTGAAGATAAGCCGACCAGCAGCAAGCCGGGCGCACCTTACATCACCTCGACGCTGCAGCAAGCTGCCAGTACCCGTCTCGGCTTTGGCGTGAAGAAAACGATGATGATGGCTCAGCGCCTGTACGAAGCCGGTCACATCACTTATATGCGTACCGACTCAACCAACCTGAGTCAGGATGCGGTCGCCATGGCGCGTGGCTATATCGAAAGTCATTTCGGTAAAAAGTATCTGCCTGAAACCGCCATTACTTACGCCAGCAAAGAGAACTCCCAGGAAGCGCACGAAGCGATACGTCCTTCTGATGTGGAAGTGGTGGCGGAAAAGCTGAAGGATATGGAAGCGGATGCGCAGAAACTTTATCAGCTGATCTGGCGTCAGTTTGTTGCCTGTCAGATGACACCAGCAAAATATGATTCCAGCACCATTACAGCGGCGGCGGGTGAATTTAAACTCAAAGCGAAAGGCCGTATTCTGCGTTTCGATGGCTGGACCAAAGTCATGCCTGCGCTGCGTAAGAATGATGAAGATCGTACATTGCCAGCCGTCAGCGTGGGTGATGTTCTGGATCTGCAACAGCTTCTTCCGGGTCAGCACTTCACCAAGCCACCGGCGCGCTTCAGCGAAGCGTCACTGGTGCGTGAACTTGAGAAACGCGGCATCGGTCGTCCATCCACTTATGCGGCTATTACCTCGACCATTCAGGATCGTGGCTACGTGCGGGTAGAGAACCGTCGCTTCTATGCGGAAAAAATGGGTGAAATCGTTACCGATCGTCTGGAAGAGAACTTCCGCGAACTGATGAATTATGATTTCACCGCCCGCATGGAGAGCAGCCTCGATCAGGTAGCTAATAACGAGGCGCAATGGAAAGCGGTTCTCGATCACTTCTTCGCCGACTTTACTCAGCAGCTTGAACTGGCAGAGAAAGATCCTGAAGAAGGTGGCATGCAACCGAACCAGATGGTGCTGACCTCGATTGCGTGTCCGACCTGTAGTCGTCAGATGGGAATCCGTACCGCCAGCACCGGCGTTTTTCTGGGCTGCTCCGGCTATGCGCTGCCGCCTAAAGAGCGCTGCAAACAGACCATCAACCTGATTCCGGAAAATGAAGTCCTCAATATTCTGGAAGGCGATGATGCTGAAACTAACGCCCTGCGTGCCCGTCGACGCTGCCATAAGTGTGGCACCGCGATGGACAGCTACCTGATCGACAATGAACGTAAACTACACGTCTGTGGTAATAACCCGGAATGTGACGGTTACGAAATCGAGAAAGGCGAATTCCGCATCAAAGGCTATGACGGCCCGATAGTGGAGTGCGAGAAGTGTGGTTCGGAGATGCACCTGAAGATGGGACGCTTTGGTAAGTACATGGCGTGTACCAACGAAGAGTGCAAAAACACCCGCAAGATTCTGCGCAGTGGTGAAGTCGCACCGCCAAAAGAAGATCCGGTTCCACTGCCAGAACTGGCGTGTGAGAAGTCCGATGCTTACTTCGTGTTGCGTGACGGCGCAGCGGGTGTTTTCCTTGCGGCTAACACCTTCCCGAAATCACGCGAAACGCGTGCACCGCTGGTGGAGGAGCTTCAGCGCTTCAAAGATCGTCTGCCTGAGAAGTTGAAATATCTGGCCGACGCGCCAGCCGCCGATCCGGAAGGCAATAAAACGCTGGTGCGCTTCAGCCGCAAAACCAAACAGCAGTATGTTTCCTCTGAAAAAGAGGGTAAGGCAACCGGCTGGTCCGCCTTCTATATAGATGGAAAGTGGCAGGAAGCGAAAAAGTAATCCACACAGGCCAGCGTTTGCTGGCCTTCTTCTTACTGTTTTTACCCGATTTGACCACTGACACTGACAACGCACCACATTCAGGCCAGCGCTCGCTGGCCTTTTTCTAAGCCTTATATCAATCCGTTCTACTCTGTCACTTAAAATGATATAGTTGTTATAGCATTTCCGACCTTTCCTGATGCATAGCATTTCTTGACCCTTGCGACTATACGTCAAGCGGGGATGCGACTCTGTAACTTACCGGGATGGAATAGATATGAAATTACAGCAGTTGCGCTATATCGTCGAAGTGGTGAACCATAATCTCAATGTCTCTTCGACAGCGGAAGGTCTCTACACCTCTCAACCCGGCATCAGTAAACAGGTGCGTATGCTGGAAGATGAGCTGGGCGTGCAAATTTTTGCCCGCAGCGGTAAACATCTCACTCAGGTGACGCCTGCAGGCGAAGAGATCATCCGTATAGCGCGTGAAGTTCTCTCCAAAGTCGATGCGATCAAATCCGTTGCCGGCGAGCACACCTGGCCGGATAAAGGCTCGCTTTATGTCGCCACCACACATACCCAGGCACGTTACGCGCTGCCAGGCGTCATCAAAGGATTTATCGAGCGCTATCCGCGCGTCTCTTTACATATGCATCAGGGTTCGCCAACCCAGATCGCCGAAGCGGTTTCCAAAGGCAATGCGGACTTTGCTATAGCCACTGAAGCCCTGCATCTCTATGACGATCTCATCATGCTGCCGTGTTACCACTGGAACCGCGCGATTGTCGTCACGGCGGATCATCCGCTGGCCGGAAAAGGGCAGGTGAGCATCGAAGAGCTGGCTGAATATCCGCTGGTGACCTACACCTTTGGCTTTACCGGGCGCTCGGAACTCGATACGGCCTTTAATCGGGCAGGATTAACACCCCGCATCGTCTTCACCGCTACTGATGCCGACGTCATTAAAACCTATGTCCGTTTAGGTCTGGGCGTGGGGGTGATTGCCAGTATGGCGGTGGACCCGGTGGCCGATCCTGATCTGATTCGTATTGAAGCTGCCGATATCTTTACCAACAGTACTACCAAAATTGGCTTCCGCCGCAGCACCTTCCTTCGCAGCTATATGTATGATTTTATCCAGCGTTTTGCACCACACCTGACCCGAGACGTGGTGGATACCGCCGTGGCGCTGCGCTCAAATGAAGACATTGAGGCGATGTTCAAGGACATTAAGCTGCCATTTAAATAGCGTTGATGCTCTCCGCGACAACATAAGGCTGCCTGGTGCAGCCTTTTTTGTTGTCAGGCTTTAGCGCCAAATGAGAATCAAAAGTTTTTATGATTTTTTTGTAAATGAAACATTGATCACATGTTTTCCGGTTGGGCTTTCTTAAATGCGAAATACAACACACTTTTAACTATGTCACTTTGCGACTCGCCAGGATTATTCCCATACTCCAGTTAAGAGCTGATGTGTGGAGCCAGTAAACATAAGGTTCTTTAGATGTATCTTTAGTTTTAAATGGATCTGTTTTTAATTTAACTCAAATTTTTTTGCTGACTGTTTAATTAAATATTCGTTCGGGAGTTAATGATTTCTTACGTTATCGAAGCCTAATGATTAATACCGTTAATCGTTTTACTCAATAAAAATAACTGGATTTTTGGCCTTAACGCGTTTAGGATTCCTCCTAAATCTTAATCGATGTTATCAATCATTTTGTTGAGAGTGATTATCAAAAACTATGAATACACGACTGACTGTACAACCGGGTTTCCCGGCAAAAAGCACCAAGGTTGAGCGTACTGGCAATACCCGTCGCAATGCCTGGTTAACCGTATTCGCTGCCTCTGCGCTGTTCTGGGTAGTTGTAGCGTTAATGATTTGGCGTATCTGGGGCTAAAGCCATGTGGGCACATACACTCAGTCATAAACGTTCTTTGACCACGGGTCAGCACAAGCCAGTATCCTGTAAAGGAAAAGAAGCCCTTGCAAAGGACGAAAAAGTGTCTATCCCCGAGTCATGGGATTTGAGTGATAACCAGCGACTGTTTATAGAGTCGTTTCTGGATCCTGAAAACAAATAACGTTGTAAGACCATCTCTTCGTCATTGCTCTTTTATAACCGGAGTTTCCGGTGGGCTTTAAAATGCCCCTATCCACATCCAGTAAGACCAAAGGGTGTCGCCGATTGACAGGCGACCGCAAAAACTTTTACGCCCGATTCCGGCGAAGGAGTGAACCAAATGAATATTATTAAAATGTCCTGGCTTAGCGCGTATGCTTTCTCCTTTGCGTTCTGGTCTGCGGCGGTGTGGATAACACTGTAATTTGAATTAAATCACCTCTTTCTGATGCCTCGTGTTTTCACGGGGCATTTTCGTTTTCAGGCGATTGTAGCAATTTGTGTTGTAATCAAAACGTTAACGAATTTGTGGTCTATCTTTAACATAAACCTTTGTCTCACTAAGGTTTAAGACCATGAACGAAAAAGGAGGAGCTATGTCGTCTACCCTACGCGAGCAGAGTCAGGAAATACTGCAGGTCGACACCAATAACTATCACATCTTCAGTCTTCCCCGCGCTGCTCAACAACTGGGCAATATTGATAGCCTGCCCAAATCTCTCAAAGTTCTGCTGGAAAACTTACTGCGCTGGCAGGATGGCGACTCTGTCACCACTGAGGACATCCAGGCGCTGGTTGACTGGCAGAAAGATGCCCACGCCGACCGCGAAATCGCCTACCGGCCAGCCCGCGTATTAATGCAGGACTTTACCGGCGTGCCGGCGGTGGTCGACCTGGCGGCCATGCGCGAAGCCGTGAACCGTCTGGGCGGCGATGTAGCCAAAGTGAATCCGCTGTCGCCCGTCGATCTGGTTATCGACCACTCGGTCACTGTGGACCATTTTGGTGATGATGACGCTTTTGAAGAGAATGTCCGGCTGGAGATGGAGCGTAACCATGAGCGCTATGTTTTCCTTCGCTGGGGTCAGAAAGCGTTTGATAAATTCCGCGTCGTGCCGCCAGGAACCGGTATCTGTCATCAGGTGAACCTGGAATATCTCGGCAAGGCGATCTGGCATGAAACCCTTGATGGCGAAGAGTATGCCTGGCCCGATACGCTGGTCGGTACCGATTCTCATACCACCATGATCAACGCGCTTGGCGTGCTGGGATGGGGAGTCGGGGGCATCGAAGCGGAAGCAGCCATGCTGGGTCAGCCTGTCTCCATGCTGATCCCGGATGTCGTAGGTTTCAAACTTACCGGCAAACTGCGCGCAGGCATTACCGCAACTGACCTCGTTCTGACTGTCACTCAGATGCTGCGTAAGCATGGCGTTGTCGGTAAATTCGTTGAGTTTTACGGTGACGGCCTGGCCGACCTGCCGCTGGCAGATCGTGCGACCATTGCCAACATGGCCCCTGAGTATGGCGCAACCTGCGGATTCTTCCCGGTTGATGACGTCACGTTGAGCTACATGACGCTGACCGGACGCGATGCCGATCAGGTAGCTTTAGTGGAAGCGTATGCCAAAGCGCAGGGGCTGTGGCGCAATCCCGGCGATGAGCCGCGCTTCACCAGTACCCTGGCACTGGATATGAACGAGGTGGAGTCGAGCCTGGCAGGACCAAAACGTCCGCAGGATAGGGTGTCGCTGGGCGATGTGCCCGCTGCGTTTGATGCCAGCAACGAGCTGGAAGTGAATCAGGCGCAAAAACCGCATAAAAATGTTGAGTATACTGACAGCGGCACCGGCCTGACTCACACACTGACCGATGGCGCGGTGGTGATCAGTGCGATTACCTCCTGTACCAATACCTCTAACCCAAGCGTGCTGATGGCGGCCGGTTTACTGGCGAAGAAAGCGGTAGAGCGTGGTCTGAAACGTCAGCCGTGGGTTAAAGCCTCGCTGGCACCCGGTTCTAAAGTGGTTTCCGATTATCTGGCCGTCGCGCAGTTGACCTCGTACCTCGACGAGCTGGGCTTTAATCTGGTCGGCTATGGTTGCACCACTTGTATCGGTAACTCCGGCCCGCTGAAAGATGAGATTGAGACTGCGATCAAAGCGGGCGATCTCACAGTTGGTGCCGTTTTATCCGGCAACCGCAACTTTGAAGGTCGTATTCATCCGCTGATTAAAACCAACTGGCTGGCTTCGCCGCCGCTGGTGGTGGCTTACGCGCTGGCGGGTAACATGAAGATCAACCTGCAGACGGAGCCGCTTGGCCACGATCGCCAGGGCCAGCCGGTCTATCTGAAAGATATCTGGCCGTCACCGGAAGAGATCGCCACAGCCGTGCAGCAGGTCACCAGTGATATGTTCCATAAAGAGTACGCCGAAGTCTTCGATGGCACGCCAGAGTGGCAGGCGATCAGGGTCAGTGAAGCGGCAACATACGACTGGGATGAAGGCTCGACATACATCCGTTTGTCGCCGTTCTTTGATGATATGGAGAAAGAGCCTAAGCCGGTGCAGGATATTCGCGGTGCGCGGGTGCTCGCCTTGCTTGGCGATTCTGTCACTACGGACCATATCTCGCCAGCGGGCAGCATTAAAGCGGAAAGTCCCGCCGGACGCTATCTGCTGTCACACGGCGTTGAGCGCAACGATTTTAACTCCTATGGGTCGCGTCGTGGTAACCATGAGGTGATGATGCGCGGCACCTTTGCCAATATCCGTATCCGCAATGAGATGGTGCCAGGCGTAGAAGGTGGCTATACCCGACACTATCCGAGTGGCGAACAGCTGGCCATCTACGATGCAGCGATGAAATATCAGGCTGAAGGGGTGCCGCTGGCGGTCATTGCGGGTAAAGAGTATGGTTCTGGCTCCAGCCGCGACTGGGCCGCTAAAGGGCCGCGTCTGCAGGGGGTGAGGGTGGTCATTGCCGAATCGTTTGAGCGTATTCATCGCTCCAACCTGATTGGGATGGGCATTTTGCCACTGGAGTTTCCGCAGGGCGTGACGCGTAAAAGCCTGGGGCTGACGGGTGAAGAGCGGATTGATGTGGAAAACCTTCAGGCACTGACGCCAGGCTGCAGCGTGAAAGTCACGCTGACCCGTGCTGACGGCAGTAAGGAAGAGCTGGACACCCGCTGTCGCATTGATACCGGCAATGAGCTGACCTATTACCGCAATGATGGCATCCTGCACTACGTTATCCGCAATATGCTGGACTGATAAAAAAGCCGGGGAAACCCGGCTTTTTCATTTATGACTTCGGCAGCAGATGCCCCATCTTTTCCGCTTTCGTATCCAGATAGTGCGCATTCTTCGGATTTCGTCCTGCGACCAGCGGCACACGTTCAACAATGTTGATCCCGGCTTCGCTGAGGATCTCCACTTTGCGCGGATTATTGGTCAGCAGACGCACTTCATTCACGCCCAGCAGTTTAAACATATCTGCGCACAGGGTGAAGTCGCGCTCATCGGCGGCAAAGCCAAGCTGATGGTTCGCTTCTACGGTGTCATAACCTTTATCCTGCAACGCATAGGCGCGGATCTTATTCAGCAGACCAATGTTACGGCCTTCCTGGCGGTGATAGAGCAGCGCGCCGCGACCTTCTTCTGCGATGGCATTGAGCGCGGCTTCCAGCTGAAAACCACAGTCGCAACGCAGGCTGAAGAGTGCATCGCCGGTCAGGCATTCGGAGTGAACGCGCGCCAGTACCGGCTCGTTATCATTAATATCGCCAAAGACCAGTGCAACATGGTCATGTCCGGTTGCCAATTCTTCAAAACCAACCATCAGGAAATCTCCCCATGGCGTGGGCAGTTTGGCTTCTGCCACCCGTTTAAGCTGCATGTGACTCTCCAGAACCTTCAGAGGATGCACTATCATCATGATAGCGCACAGGCCAGTGTGGCCCGACAAACGTGCAATATTGTGCCACAACCCGGAAGCGGGCTGGTAATCTCTGAGACCAATTGCAGTGATAAAGCACAATTATCCAATCGGCAACGGTTATGTTATTCTTTTTTAAGCTAAAGTTATGCAAATGTTGTCATTTGACGCCAGGATAAGGGAAGAAGATGTTTAAGATTTCGCGTCGTACCACCTTCGGAATGCTGCTGCTGCTCATCATGCCGGTTGCCGTCTGGCTTACTGGCTGGCGCTGGCAGCCAGGTGAAAGCAATGCGCTGCTGAAAGGTCTCTTCTGGATGACGGAAACCGTCACCAATCCGTGGGGTATCGTCACCAGCGTGCTGCTGAGCGCCTGGATGCTCTGGTGCCTGCGCTTTCGCCTGAAGCCTGCCATATTGCTGCTGCTGATCATGAACGCCACTATTCTGGCGGGGCAATACACCAAATCTTTTATCAAAGAGCAGATTCAGGAGCCGCGTCCCTATGTGATCTGGCTGGAGCAGCATCACGGGCTGGATGAGAAGACTTTTTACGAGCTGAAACGTAAACAGCGTGGTGAAATGGTGACTTCACTGATTGCCGATGAGACACAGATTCCGGGCTGGCTGAAACGGCACTGGGCGTTTGAAACTGGCTTTGCTTTTCCGTCCGGGCATACCATGTTTGCCGCCAGCTGGGCACTGCTGGCACTGGGTCTGCTCTGGCCGCGTCGGCATTATAAAACCGTGGTGGTCATTTTTCTGTGGGCGACGGGCGTGATGGCAAGCCGTTTGCTGCTGGGCATGCATTGGCCACGCGATCTGGCGATGGCAACCGTGCTTTCCTGGTTGCTGGTCACCGTTGCGACATGGCTGGCACAGCGTTTCTGTGGCCCGCTGACGCTGCCGCCGGATGAGCAAAAAGAGGTGGCACAGCGGGAGCCCTGATTGTAATTCACCCTTAAGACCCCATATTATTAGTCGGGCCTGCGCAAAAGCGACTCGCCCGATGCTGCTGGGAGCAGCATTTTTGCCGGAGTTTTGGCATAATTCTACCCGATAACCTCACAACAGGATGCACTGTGAAATATTTGCTGATTTTTTTAGTGGTACTGGTCATTTTTATTATTTCCGTCACCTTAGGCGCGCATAACGACCAGGTCATTACTTTTAACTATCTGCTGGCGCAGGGTGAGTTCAGCATCTCGACCTTACTGGCATCACTGTTTGGCGCAGGTTTTGTGCTTGGCTGGGTCATCTGTGGGCTGTTCTGGTTGCGGACCCGTGTTTCACTGGCCAATGCCAATCGGAAAATTAAGCGTATGCAGACGCAAATTGAGCAGAGCACCGCCCTGGCGACCACGCCATCTTCTCCGGCTGGCCGGGAATAATCCTCAATGCATGAATTGCTGTTTCTGTTACTGCCGGTTGCGGCTGCCTATGGCTGGTATATGGGCCGCCGCAGCGCGCATCAGGATAAGCAACAGGAAGCCAACCGGCTGTCACGTGAATATGTGGCGGGCGTCAATTTCCTGCTCTCAAATCAGCAGGACAAAGCCGTTGACCTGTTCCTCGATATGCTAAAAGAGGACAGCGGCACGGTAGAGGCACATCTGACGCTGGGTAACCTGTTCCGATCGCGCGGAGAAGTCGACCGCGCTATCCGTATCCATCAGGCATTAATGGAAAGTGCTTCCCTGAGCTACGAGCAGCGTCTGCTAGCCATTCAACAACTCGGTCGCGACTATATGGCAGCGGGCTTATATGACCGCGCAGAAGATATGTTTAAGCAGCTCACCGATGAAACGGATTTTCGCATCGGCGCGCTGCAGCAGCTGTTGCTGATTCACCAGGCCACCAGTGACTGGCTA
This sequence comes from Pantoea sp. 22096, assembly GCF_052045955.1. NCBI lineage: Bacteria > Pseudomonadati > Pseudomonadota > Gammaproteobacteria > Enterobacterales > Erwiniaceae > Pantoea > Pantoea sp. 22096. Next base: position 946,767 of record NZ_JBQEPW010000001.1, read on the forward strand.
CAGGCCATCGAGGTTGCAGAACGTCTGGTTAAGCTCGGCAAAGAGAAGCAGAAGGGCGAAATCGCCCACTTCTACTGCGAACTGGCGTTACAGGCGATGAGCAGCGACGATCTGGATCGTGCCATGGGCCTGCTGAAGAAAGGGGAGGCAGCCGATCGCAACAGTGCACGCATCTCTATCATGATGGGCCGTATTCTGATGGAAAAAGAAGATTTCGCCAGAGCGGTGGGTCATCTGCAGCGCGTGCTGGATCAGGATAAAGAGCTGGTGAGTGAAACGCTGAGCATGCTGGAAACCTGTTTCCAGCGGCTCAATCAGCCTGACGCCTGGGCAGACTTTCTGCAGCGCTGTGTGGAACAGAACACCGGCGCGGCAGCGGAACTTTATCTTTCTGACATCCTTGAGCAGCAGCAGGGCGCTGAAGCGGCACAAAACTATATCAGTCGTCAGCTTGAGCGCCATCCGACGATGCGTGTTTTCCATCGCCTGATGGATTTAAATCTGCGTGAAGCAGAAGATGGCCGGGCCAAAGAGAGTCTGATGGTGCTGCGCGACATGGTGGGTGAACAGATCCGCACCAAGCCGCGCTATCGCTGTCAGAAGTGTGGTTTTACCGCGCACGCACTTTACTGGCACTGCCCATCCTGCCGGACGTGGTCTTCAGTGAAGCCGATTCGTGGTCTCGACGGCCAGTAAAGTGGCCGTTATGACCGATTTAATTGCACCCATAATAGTTACAACATACTATATAAATACTCATCAACCAACTTTAGCAGTCGTGCACTTATTGCCAGGCAGAATGGCAATGGCGATTGTGATGGCCAGACACCGCGGGTAGAATGCTTGCCGTTTGTCAATCGCGCCTGCGGGTGCTTACTGCAGAGGAAATGCCATGCCTTCACCCCACAACGTGACCGCTTCGCCGATTCTGGTAGCGCTGGATTATCATGACCTCGACAGCGCATTGCGTTTCGTCGACCAGATCGATCCCCGCAGTTGCCGCCTGAAAGTGGGCAAAGAGATGTTTACGCTGTTTGGTCCCTCGCTGGTTAACACTCTGCAGCAGCGTGGTTTTGAGCTGTTCCTCGATCTTAAATTTCACGATATTCCCAATACCACCGCGCATGCCGTAGCTGCCGCTGCCGATCTTGGCGTCTGGATGGTCAACGTTCATGCCAGCGGCGGGGCGCGGATGATGAACGCGGCGCGTGAGGCGCTGCTTCCCTTTGGTAAAGATGCGCCGCTGTTGATTGCGGTGACCGTACTGACCAGCATGGATGCAGACGATCTCAGAGAGCTGGGCATTACGCTTTCCCCTGCCGAACAGGCAGAGCGACTGGCAAAACTGACCCAGTCGTGCGGACTGGATGGGGTGGTCTGTTCCGCACATGAAGCGGTCCGCTTCAAACAGGTGATGGGTAGGGAGTTTGCGCTGGTCACGCCGGGGATTCGTCCGGCAGGCAGCGATGCCGGCGATCAGCGTCGTATCATGACACCGCAGCAGGCGAAGCAGGCGGACGTAGACTACATGGTTATCGGGCGTCCTATTACGCAATCCGCCGACCCCGCCGCCGCCCTGCAGGCGATTCTGGCCAGTCTGGAGACACAATAATGGCGAATGACAATCCACTGGTTTATTCAACCGACAGCGGGCGCATCACGCAGCCGGAGCCAAAAGCAGAGCGGCCAAAAGGGGATGGTGTTGTGCGGATCCAGCGTCAGACCAGCGGACGCAAGGGCAAAGGCGTCTGCCTGATCACCGGCATCTACCTGGATGATGCGGCTCTGACGCTGCTGGCGGCAGAACTGAAAAAGAAATGTGGCTGTGGCGGTTCGGTAAAAGAGGGCGTTATTGAAATTCAGGGCGATAAACGCGACTTGCTGAAAACCCTGCTGGAAGCCAAAGGGATGAAGGTCAAACTGGCGGGCGGATGAATAAAAAAATCGGGCTACCAGAGTAGCCCGATTGTCATGCAGATGCTTAGCGTAGCCGATTATTCTTTTAATAAGGTCCTTAGTGGACCTGATGACCAATAATACCACCGACAGCGGCGCCGCCGACTGTGCCGAGTGCGCTACCATTGGTCAATACTGAACCCCCAATCGCACCCGCGCCCGCACCAATGGCGGTATTGCGGTCACGCTTAGACCAGTTAGAACAGCCGCTCAGTGCAACAGCTAACGTGGTCGCCAGTACAACGGCAGTGATTCGTTTCATTGTTGTTGTCATACACTTCTCCTTTGATGTGCTCACAGAGGCAACACTCTTAGTATAGCTCCGATATTTCCTCAGCCCGCTTGTGTCGCATCATTGCCGCGTCCGTGACGGCATCGAAATGTGATCACCATGGACAAACCGTTTGTAGCGGGTGAGGCACAATGCCGGACCGGACAGGTCCAGGCATTGCCTGAGAAGATTCTAAGCATTCTGGATAAATTCCGAAGATAGAAAATTCTGAAATCACGACACATTTTTGCATTCACAGCCATTCCTTCTGCGTTTATAGCCATTTGCTCCATAACCCTTTGGCGTCTGACTCCGCAAAATTCAGGGACGATTGTCAGCAGGAGAAAAGGCATGCTGGAACACCTTAAACAACAGGTTCTGGAAGCGAATCTGGATCTACCTAAATACAACCTGGTGACCTTCACCTGGGGCAATGTCAGCGCGGTTGATCGTGAACAGGGTTTGCTGGTGATTAAACCGTCTGGCGTAAGCTATGACGTGATGAAGCGCGACGACATGGTGGTCGTCGATCTGGCGAGTGGCGAGGTAGTGGAAGGGGATAAACGCCCTTCATCGGACACGGCGACACACCGTGCGCTCTATCTCGCCTGGCCAGAAGTCGGTGGTATTGTCCATACACATTCGCGGCATGCGACCATCTGGGCGCAGGCTGGACGACCGATTCCTGCCTGGGGAACCACCCACGCTGACGATTTCTATGGCGAGATCCCCTGTACCCGCGCAATGCGCAACGAAGAGATTCAGCACGAGTACGAGTGGAATACGGGGGAAGTGATTATCGAAACCTATGCGCAGCGCGGATTGTCACCTTCGGCAATTCCTGGGGTGCTGGTCAACTCGCACGGCCCGTTTGCCTGGGGCAAAGACGCCCATGCGGCCGTGCATAGCGCGGTAGTGCTGGAGGAGGTGGCCTATATGGGCCTGTTCAGCCGGCAGTTGACACCAGACCTGCCGCCGATTAACCAGACGCTGCTTGACCTGCACTATCTGCGAAAGCATGGCGAGAATGCCTGGTACGGGCAAAAATAACAGGCGGGACGCAATAGCGTCCCGCTTTTTATTAGTCTCTTTTGAGACTGGTATGGCGATCCCCGTCATAATTAACAAAACAACTTATCATTAAAAATAAAACAGCGTTTCATTTTATCGAGTCGATCACTGTTTTGATTACCTCAAGTCACTACTTTGCCTGCATCGCCTTCGGGCACCCTCTGGCATAGCAAAGGTGACATGTATATGCACATCAAACGGGCAATAGATAAAATTCCGGGCGGCATGATGCTCATTCCGCTGTTTATCGGCGCACTCTGCCATACGTTCTCACCTGGGGCCGGGAAATATTTCGGTTCTTTCACCAACGGTCTGATGACCGGCACCGTGCCCATTCTGGCCGTCTGGTTCTTCTGCATGGGGGCGTCGATAAAACTCAGCGCCACCGGAACGGTACTACGCAAATCCGGCACGCTGGTGCTCACCAAAATTGCCGTGGCATGGGTGGTGGCCGCAATCGCCTCACGAGTGATGCCGGAAAATGGCGTAGAAGTGGGGATGTTTGCCGGCTTATCGACGCTGGCGCTGGTCGCCGCGATGGATATGACCAATGGCGGTCTTTATGCCTCTATCATGCAACAGTACGGTTCTAAAGAGGAAGCCGGTGCCTTTGTGCTGATGTCGCTGGAGTCCGGGCCATTAATGACCATGGTGATTCTGGGCACCGCCGGTATCGCGTCATTCGAGCCGCACGTGTTTGTCGGCGCGGTCCTGCCGTTTGTGGTGGGGTTTGCATTAGGGAATCTTGATCCGGAGTTGCGCGACTTCTTCGGAAAAGCGGTACATACGCTGATTCCCTTCTTCGCTTTTGCACTGGGCAACACCATTAACCTGGGTGTCATTGCGGAAACCGGCCTGCTGGGCATCATGTTGGGCGTGGCAGTTATCATCATCACCGGCATCCCGCTTATTCTGGCCGATCGGCTGATTGGTGGGGGGGATGGCACGGCGGGCGTGGCCGCATCCAGTACGGCAGGCGCGGCGGTGGCTACACCGGTGCTGATTGCCGAAATGCTGCCGCAGTTTAAACCGGTTGCCCCGGCGGCCACGGCGCTGGTGGCCACTTCCGTGATTGTGACCTCTGTGCTGGTGCCCATCATCACCGCCATCTATTCAAAACGTCTTAAGCGTCTTCATGTTGCCGTCGGACAGCGTGCCGCTATTAAGTAACCCGCCTAATCAATCCCCGACGCGCCAGTCGGGGATCACTCTGGATTTTATGTTGTAAATCAATCTCTCATTTGGTCTGGCCTCACTCTGCATTACGCTGATGTGGCGTATTTAACGCATCAAAATATAAACAGAGGATGAGACAATGACAGTTATTAACCAAGCAACGTGCAGATTATTTACCGAAGTCGGCAATACCACGCAGTTAGTCGCCTATTACGAAGAAGGGCGTCGTACCATGTGGATGATGCTGCGTGCTCAGCCCCGTCCGAGCTTCAACCACGAACTGATTGAGGAGATCATGAATCTGAGCTATGCCGCTCAGCGCTCCGGTCTGCCAATTGATTTCTGGGTCACCGGCTCACTGGTGCCGCAGATGTTTAACGCCGGGGGCGATCTGCGTTTCTTCGTCGAGTGCATTCGCAATAACCGCCGTGAGGCGCTGCGAGCCTATGCCCGTGCCTGTGTGGATTGTATCCATTCGGCCGCACGCGGTTTCGATACCGGCGCGGTGACGCTGGCGATGATTGAAGGCAGTGCGCTGGGCGGCGGATTTGAAGCGGCGCTGGCGCATCACTTCATTCTGGCGCAGAACAACGCACGGATGGGCTTCCCGGAAATTGCCTTTAACCTGTTTCCTGGCATGGGCGGCTATTCGCTGGTGGCGCGTCGTTCCGGCATGAAACTGGCTGAGGAGTTAATCTGTGAAGGGGAGTCCCATAGCGCGGAGTGGTATGAGACGCGCGGACTGGTGGATAAAGTCTTCCAGCCTGGCGACAGCTATCGTGCCACACGCACCTTTATCGATACGTTACGGCCTAAGCTCAATGGCGTACGGGCAATGCTGAAAGCGCGCCAGCGCGTGCTGCAACTGTCACGCGCTGAGCTGATGGATATCACTGAGGATTGGGTTGATTATGCCTTTACTATCGAACCCAAAGACATTGCTTACATGGAACGCCTGGTACAGTTACAAAACCGCCACAGCGCATCACTGCGTAAAGCGGGTTAATCTTAACCAGCGTTAAACGCGGGCAGGATGCTTAGCCAGCCAATGCCCAAATTGTTCCGCGGGCATTGGTTTTGCGTAATAGTAACCCTGACGCCCATCGACACCACTTTTGAGGACAAACTTCTCTTCATCCGGGTTCTCAATACCCTCAGCGATTACCTGCAAATCGAGCGCCTTGGCAACGGCGACAATAGCGCGCACCAGCGACTGTGAAACCGGCTGCTTGTTAATGTCGCGGATAAAGCTCTGGTCGAGTTTGATGGCATTGATTGGCACGCGTGCCAGCTGAGAAAGCGAGGAGTAACCGGTGCCAAAGTCATCCAGGTGCACCTGTGCGCCCAGTTCCTGAAACTGCTTCATCAGCTTCAGCGCTTCAGTTTCATTCTCAATCAGGCAGCTTTCGGTCAGCTCAATATCGATGGGGCAGTCGGTGACATGAGCTTCGTGCAGCGCCTGTTTCAGGTCAGTGTAGATGCTCTGATCAATCAGCTGACGGGCCGAAACGTTGACGGCGACGCGCAGAAAAATGCCCTGCTCACGCCAGGCGATAATCTGCTTCAGCACGTTGAGCATGACCCAGCGTCCCAGCGGCACAATCAGCCCTGACTCTTCAGCATAGGGAATAAAGTCAGCAGGCGAGACCAGACCACGCTCAGGTGAGTTCCAGCGCACCAGTGCTTCGGCGCTGCGGACCTGGCCATCACTGTCGATTTTTGGCTGGTAGTGCACCAGCAGATGATCCAGTTCCAGCGCCTTGCGCAGGTTAGTATCCAGCCACAGATACTCAAAGACCCGCTGGTTCATCTCAGCCGCAAACACGCAGAACTTGCCGCGCCCATTCTCTTTGGCGTGATACATCGCGGTGTCCGCGTTGCGAATCAGGCTCTCGCGATCGTCGCCATGCAGCGGCGCGAAAGCGATGCCAATAGAACAACCGCTGTAAACTTCGATTAGCCCGATACGGAACGGCTGACGCAGCCGCTCAAGAATGCGGGAAGACATCGCTTCCAGTGCCGCCTGGCTGGTGTGCTCAGCCAGCACCACAAATTCGTCGCCACCCAGACGGCCCAGAGTCTGGTCTTTACCCAGACAGCTGAGGATGGCCAGTGATACTGCCTGCAGTAACTGATCGCCGAACATATGACCGTAGGCGTCGTTCACTTTCTTAAAATTATCGAGATCGAGATAGACCACGCCGGTCTCATCACCTTCAGAACGCTCCAGCGCCAGGCTAATCTGTTGATGAATGGCGTTGCGATTGGGTAAACCGGTCACCGTATCGGTGTTTGCCAGTACCCGCAGACGTTCCTGGGCGCGTCGTTCCTCAGTGATGTCTGTGCCAGAACAGATGAGGAAAATTTCATTTTTTCCACTGCCGCTGTGAACAAACTTATTACGAAACAGAAACAGTCGCTGACCTTTTTTGGTTTTAACCCAACGCTCAACCTCATAAGAGTTGCCGTCGCGGAAGAAGCCCGCAATGTTGCGTCGTGACTGTGAGGCTTCCTGTTTGGTCATAAAAAGCTGAAAGACGTTACGGCCAATAACCTCGTGCTCATTCAGGCCGGTATATTCTTCACTCAGGCGGTTAAAACGCTGAATATTGCCGCGCTGATCGAGGATGACAATCACCGAATTAGCTTCAGAAACCACCTGTTCAGCGAATGAAAGCCCGAGAGTTAAATCGCGGGCAACCGCAGACGTATCACCCCAGGCAGAGGCGGTGCCAGCCCATGAAGCCTGATTCACTTTACGTCCGACAAAATGCATCGGCACGTCAATGCCCTGTAGGGTCATAGTCAGATTGATGCTTGAGGTGATGACCGGCATCGCGCGGATCATGGCGGCCTGACCGGGGGTCAGCGGCAGGGCAATATTGGTTTGTGATGACTCATCTTCGGCAAAATGCAACGCATCGCTGTCCGCGGTCAGACGCCAATGAGGGCTGGTTGTACCAAAAAGAGTGTACAACAACGTTTGCCCGTGTTCATCGGTCATGGAAACTTCCTCCGGGAAGTGCTATGCAGGCGTTATCTCATTATTTTAGCAACAGTATTCATCATCTGACGCCAGCACAAGATGCAAACCAAATATATTTTCCCATCCAGATAAGAATGGCACAAAAAAGCCCCGACGACGCGGGGCTGTAGCGTGCGGTCAGCAGGGACATTTACCCAATTTACCCGCCTGGCTGGGGAAGCGGGCATCCAGGCAGTAGCGGTGGAAATCACGCTCATTCATCGGCGGCTGGTCGGGATGATGCAGACGCATATGCTGCAGATATTTTTGATAATCCTGGACCCCGACCATTAAGCGGAAGCACTGTTGCAGACCGCGCCAGAATCCCCGCCAGCTGAGTGCCTGCGGCATCGGCGAAGCCGTCAGGTGGCAGCGAATAATCTGCCACTCACCCTGTGGACGATGGCCCTGATGAATGGCATCAGACATGACGTACCACCTTATTACGCAGCGCCGCAGGCGTCTCGCTGGTGGTCGGCACCGCACTGTTCAGCGCACGACGAATCACAAAGAACGCGGCGACCAGCATCGTGACCGCCACCAGCATAAAGAAAGCGCACAGCGCCGCATTGATCTGATTGCTGAACACAATGGTCTGCATATCCGCCACGCTTTTTGCTGGCGCAATGATCACCCCTTCATCCAGCCCTTTGCGGAACTTACTCGCCTGGGCCAGGAAGCCAATGGAGGGTTTTTCATGGAAAATTTTCTGCCAGCCCGCGGTCATCGAAGTGATAAACAGCCAGACGGTGGGCAGAATAGTCACCCAGGCGTAGCGCTGCTTTTTCATTTTAAACAGCACCACGGTGCCGAGAATCAATGCCATCGACGCCAGCATCTGGTTGCCGATGCCGAACAGTGGCCACAGGGTGTTAATGCCGCCCAGTGGATCGACCACGCCCTGATAGACAAAGAAGCCCCAGCCCGCGACTGCGACGGTGGTACCCGCCATATTCCCCAGCCAGGATCGATTGTTCGCCAGAGAAGGCACCACGGTTCCCACCAGATCCTGCACCATAAAACGGCAGGCGCGGGTACCCGCATCCACGGCGGTCAGGATGAACAGCGCTTCGAACAGAATGGCAAAGTGATACCAGAAGGCCATCATCGCCCGGCTGTTAAAGATCTCGGTAATGATGTGGGCCATGCCGACCGCGAAAGTAGGCGCGCCGCCTGCGCGGGAGAGAATCGAGCCTTCACCCACGTCCCGCGCAATCCCGCTCAGCATTTCAGGCGTCACGACAAAGCCCCAGCCATTGATCACCTGTGAAGCGCTTTCAACGGTGGTGCCAATCAGTGCAGCGGGTGAGTTCATGGCAAAGTAGACGCCCGGATCCAGCACCGAGGCACAAATCAGCGCCATGATCGCCACAAATGACTCCATCAGCATCGCACCATAGCCAATAAAGCGGATATGACTTTCCCGCTCTACCAGCTTCGGCGTTGTGCCGCTGGAGACCAGTGCATGGAAGCCGGAGATCGCACCGCAGGCAATGGTAATAAACAGGAACGGGAACATCGCACCGGAGAAGACCGGGCCGGTGCCGTCGATAAATTTGGTCACCGCTGGCATTTTCATCTCAGGCATGGCAAAAACGATGCCCACTGCCAGCCCGACAATCACGCCGATTTTAAGAAAGGTCGAAAGGTAGTCGCGGGGTGCCAGCAGCAGCCAGACCGGCAGCACAGAAGCAATAAAGCCGTAAATCACCAGTACCCAGGTCAGTGAGGTGCCTTTCAGGGTAAAGAAGGGCCCCCAGTAAGGATGCTGTGCGACGTCGCCGCCATAAATAATCGCCGCCATCATCAGCACAAAGCCAATCAGTGATACTTCGGCGATTTTACCGGGCCGGATAAAGCGCATGTAGACGCCCATAAACAGCGCAATGGGAATGGTGGCTGCAATGGTAAACAGGCCCCATGGGCTGTTCGCCAGCGCCTTCACGACAACCAGCGCCAGCGCCGACAGGATAATGATCATCACACCCAGCGCGCCGAGCATCGTCACCACGCCGGCAAACGCACCCAGCTCCTGCCGCGCCATCTCGCCCAGCGAGCGGCCATCACGGCGGGTTGAGATAAACAGGATCAGGAAATCCTGAACCGCGCCCGCCAGCATGACTCCAACCAGAATCCAGATGGTTCCCGGCAGAAAGCCCATCTGCGCCGCCAGAATCGGGCCGACCAGCGGACCGGCACCGGCAATAGCCGCAAAGTGATGACCAAACAGCACCCATTTATTGGTCGGGACATAATCGAGTCCGTCGCTCAGCCGCTCGGCGGGGGTCATCCGGCGATCGTCCAGTTCGAAGATATTGCGGGCGATAAACAGGCTGTAGAAGCGATAAGCGATGCTGTAACAGGCGACAGCGGCTATCACCAGCCAGACTGCGTTGACGTGTTCGCCGCGGCTGAGGGCCAGCATGGCGAAAGCGCCCGCGCCGATTAACGCCACTACTAACCAGATCACACTGGTTTTGACGTTTTTCATGACTAACTCCTTGTAGGGACCGAGAGGAAAGCGATCGAAAACAACGAGTTAAACTTAATGTAATGGAATGTAAGTGAAAGTTAATCAGTGGAGAAGTGTGAAGCGGGGTACAAATTTAACGTTTTTGCAACGCAGGTAGGGTAGAAACAGGCGGGATAACCAGGTTATCCCGCCAGATTTATCGCTTAAACACACCGTGTTCAGACGGCGGGACGGGCCACAACGCTGCGGGTTTCCATACGGACTTCGGCGATGGTGACATCAATGACGTCAGTGACGCGGTAAACCACTTCACCTTTGATCTGTACGCTGCCATTTTCCTGGCTGAGGACCAGCTCATCACGCACTGCGTGAATGAACGGTGCCGGGATAAAGGCGACGGCGCCAAACTCGACCAGGCGAACGCGCATACCGCCACGCGAAACATCAATAATCTCAGCGCTGAAGCGACGGTCAGTGGCCGCAAACGGGGCCAGATAACGGGCGTAAAGCCAGTCGCCAACATCACGTTCCGCCATCCGGTTCAGGCGGCGGCGCTCACTCATCGTCACCGTTACTGCATCATCCGGGCGGGCAATAGTCTCACCGCGAATAATCGCCTTCAGCAGACGATGGTTGATCATGTCGCCGAACTTACGAATCGGTGAGGTCCAGGTGGCGTATGCCTCCAGACCCAGGCCAAAGTGGGGGCCAGGCTCAGTGCTGATCTCCGCGAAGGTCTGGAAACGACGGATGCGGCTGTCGAGGAACTGGGTCGGCTGGGCATCAAGCTCACGACGCAGCACGCGGAAACCATCCAGCGTGGTGATCGCCTGTGCATCCACGGAAATACCGTGATTGGCCAGCACGGCGGCAGCCTGCTCAGCATTGGTGGCGTCGAAACCGGCATGGACGTTGTAGATACCAAAGCCGAGACGGTCACGCAGCACTTTCGCCGCACAGACGTTTGCCAGAATCATGGACTCTTCAACGATGCGGTTAGCGATGCGGCGAGGTTCAGCCACGATCTCCAGCACTTCGCCTTTTTCACCCAGCAGGAAGCGGTAATCCGGGCGATCTTTAAACACCAGCGCGTGGGTCTGGCGCCACTCGCTGCGCGCCAGGCAGAGACGGTGCAGCAGACGAATCTGTTCCGCAATCGCCTCACTCTCCGGCTGCCAGGTGCCGCTGTTTTCCAGCCAGTCAGAGACGTCGTCGTAGGCCAGTTTGGCTTTGGACTCAATCCAGGCAGCAAAGAACTCAACGTCATCACTTAAGGTGCCATCGGCGGCCACCGTGACGCGGCAGGCCAGCGCCGGACGGCGCACATTCGGACGCAGCGAGCAGACATCATCAGAGAGTTCGCGCGGCAGCATCGGGATGTTAAAGCCCGGCAGGTAGTTGGTGAACGCACGCTGTGCCGCCAGCTTATCGAGCTGACTGCCTTCCGCCACATAGGCGGTAGGGTCGGCGATAGCGATGGTCAGACGCAGGGCACCATCGTCCAGGGCTTCCGCAAAGAGCGCATCATCCATATCCTGGGTGCTGGCGCTGTCGATGGTGACGAAATCCAGCGCGGTCAGATCTTCACGCGTCAGATTTTCATCCATCATCTCGCCAAAGCTGACATCGGGCGCTTCACGCTCAAGGTTATGACGCGACAGCGTCACCCACCACGGCGCCAGATGGTCATCGGCTTTGACAATAAAATCGGTAAGTTCGGCATAAAAGCCGCGATCGCCCTTGAGTGGATGGCGACGCATTTCCGCCACAGCCCAGTCGCCATTTTCAAATGCATGGCTGACATCGCGTGCAGGGCGACACTGAATGGCATCTTTCAGCAGGGGATGATCCGGCACAATCGACAGGCGATCGTCTTTCTTCTGCACCCGGCCAACAAAGCGGCTCAGGAACGGTTCAATCAGGGTTTCCGGCTCAGCGCTTTCGCGATCTTTATCACTGTGGATCACGGCGGTGATACGATCGCCATGCATCACTTTCTTCATCTGCGGTGGCGGGATGAAGTAACTTTTTTGCGCATCGACTTCCAGAAAGCCGAAGCCTTTTTCGGTGCCTTTAACGACGCCTTCAGCACGAGGCGTTTGCGAATGGAGCTTCTCTTTCAGCTGCGCGAGCAGCGGGTTATCCTGGAACATAATTTTTACGTTTCGTTGGCTGATTGCGGCTGACAGTTTTACGCGAATCGACGCCGCGCGGCAAGGCAAAAAGCCGGACGAACCGGCTTTTCAGGGAGTGGCGAAGGCGCTATCAGGCGATGCGCTGATCGGCCAGTGCCTCAGAGCGTTCCAGCTTTACCGGCACCGATTTAGAGGTCGGTGTACCGCTGTCATCGCCAAAGCTGTTCAGCGGCACCAACGGGTTGGTTTCGGGGTAATAAGCCGCCAGGTTACCGCGCGGAATATTGTAGGGAACCAGTTTGAAGCCGCTGACACGACGGGTGATGCCATCATTCCACAGCGTTTCGATATCAACATTCTGGCCTTCGGTGAAGCCCAGATCTGCCATATCGTCCGGGTTGATGAACACCACTTCACGCTGACCAAACACGCCACGGTAACGATCATCAAGACCGTAAATAGTGGTGTTGTACTGGTCATGGGAACGCAGCGTCTGCAGCGTGAACGGCACATCCTGATCCAGCGTCGGGAACAGCGAGGTCGGCAGCGCCGAGGCGTTGAACTCCGCTTTCTGGCTTGGCGTATTAAAGCGCAATTCCGCTGCTGCATTGCCCAGATAGAAACCACCCGGGATATCGCATTTGGCGTTGAAGTCGGCAAAGCCCGGAATCGTCGCGGCAATGTGCTCACGGATCAGGTTGTAATCACCCGCCAGCTCGCGCCATTTCACTTTCTCATCGCCCAGCACCGCCTGGGCGATACCCGCAACAATCGAGGTTTCTGAACGCTGCGTTTCCGCCAGCGGAATACCGATCCCTTCAGAGGCGTGAACCATGCTGAAGGAGTCTTCCACGGTAATGAACTGATTGCCGGTTGCCTGGGTATCGCGCTCGGTGCGACCCAGCGTTGGCAGAATCAGCCCTTCGTGACCCGGCACCAGATGGCTGCGGTTCAGTTTGGTGCTGATATGCACGGTCAGACCACAGCGTGACAGCGCCTCTTCGGTGCGTGGTGAATCCGGCGCAGCCGCAGCCAGGTTGCCACCCAGCGCGATCAGCACTTTGACTTCATCACGCAGCATCGCGTTCAGCGCTTCAACGGTGTTGTGGCCTGGCGCACGCGGTGGCTCGAAACCAAAATGATTACCCAGCGCATCCAGGAAGGCTTTGGCCGGTTTCTCATCGATACCCATGGTGCGGTTGCCCTGCACATTACTGTGACCACGAACCGGGCAGAGGCCTGCGCCTTTTTTGCCCAGCTGGCCAAACAGCAGTTGCAGGTTGGTGATTTCGCGCACCGTGTCGACCGAGTGCTTATGCTGGGTAATGCCCATCGCCCAGGTACAGATCACGCGGTCAGCGCTCTGATAGATGGCAGCCGCTTCACGGATTTGCGCCTGAGTCAGACCAGACTGCGCCACAATCTGCATCCAGCTGGTGTTATCCACCGCGTCGAGATAGGCCTCAATGCCGTTGGTTTTGGCATTGATAAAGGTCTGATCAAACAGGCCACTTTCACCGGCGGCCAGACGCGCACGATGGGTCTCCAGCAGGGATTTCACCATGCCGCGTACCGCCGCCATATCACCGCCAAGGTTTGGCTGGTAATAGGAGGAGCTGATGTTGCCGGCTTTCGAGGTCACCACTTCCAGCGGTTTCTGCGGATCGGCAAAACGTTCCAGACCGCGCTCGCGCAGGGTATTAAACGTGACGATCTTCGCGCCGTGATCGGCAGCGTGACGCAGGCTGTGCAGCATACGCGGATGGTTGGTGCCAGGGTTCTGCCCGAAGACAAAAATGGCATCAGCGTGGTCGAAATCATCCAGGCGAATGGTGCCTTTGCCGACGCCAATGCTGCGCTTCAGACCAGTGCCGCTGGCTTCGTGGCACATGTTGGAGCAGTCAGGGAAGTTATTGGTGCCCATCAGGCGGCCAAACAGCTGATAAAGCCAGGAGGCTTCATTGCTGGCGCGACCAGAGGTGTAAAGCTCCATCTGGTCCGGATGGTCCATCGCCTTAATGTGCGCTGCTATCAGTGCAAAGGCATCATCCCAGCTGATCGGCTCGTAGTGGTCGGTTTCCGCGTTGTAGCGCAGTGGATGGGTCAGACGCCCCTGATACTCCAGGAAGTAGTCACTCTGGGTATAAAGCGTTGTCACGCTGTGCTTCGCGAAAAAATCGCTGTCGACCATGCGGCGTGTCGCTTCCCAGGTCACCGCTTTGGCGCCGTTTTCGCAGAAGCTGAAGGTACTTTTATTGTCATCACCCCAGGCGCAGCCCGGACAGTCAAAACCGCGTGCTTTGTTCATGCGCATCAGGTTGCGCATATTTTTCAGGGCCGCTTTGCTGTCAAGAACGAAACGTGTAGTGGCTTCCAGTGAACCCCAGCCGCCCGCAGCCGCGCGGTAGGGTTTGATTTGGCGTTTAAATTTCATATTGAGTGCAGGCTTTTTATAGTAGGAATTATTGTTTGGTGTTTGTTATCAGGTTATAGCCTGATGGTGAAACAAAGTCTGCAGATATCCTCATACCTTGTCTAATTGATTGACTTAATGGTGCGATAGCTGGCGTTTATCGTGCATCGGCCAGATTTGTGATGGTGGTCAGATTTTACTCGCCTTTAACTGGCTGATAACGGGAGTTCTCACCACAACGCGCTAATACTTGCTGTTCACTCTCAGAGAGGGCACAAATCTATGAAACAGCTGACCAGCCAGATTCATGCGTTCGGCAAAGCGTTGATGATGCCAATCTCGGTCATCGCTGCCGCCGGTATTTTCCTCGGGCTGGCGGCAGCGATGCAGAACCCGGCGGTGACCGGCGAGGCCTTTGCGCAGATGCAGGTGCCGCAGTTAATCATTGGGTTTATCCGCAAAGTCGCCGGGGCGCTGTTTGCTAACCTGCCAGTCTTCTTTGCAGTAGCGAGTGCCATCGGACTGGCGAAAGCGGAAAAACCTACCGCTGCCTTTGCCGCGGTGATTGGCTATATCGTGATGAACGTCGGTATCAGCGCGACGCTGGCGGCCAAAGGGATCACCGCCGCCACCACCACACCGGCAGCACTGCAGCAGGCGGGGATGGATCAGACCACCGCCATGATGACCTCAGCGGAATATATCAACATGCTGGGCGTCTTTACCTACAACATGAGCGTGCTGGGCGGGGTGATTGCCGGTCTGATCACGGTGGTACTGCATAATCGCTTCTATACCCAGCAATTGCCCACGGCGATCAGCTTCTTTGGCGGACGGCGTTTTGTGCCGATCGTTACCGTGGTCTGTCTGCCGCTGGTTGGGGTACTACTGGCCCTGATCTGGCCGACTATTGGTGACGGTATCGCCTGGATAGGTCAGATGATTGGCAAAAGCGGGCAGTACGGCGCATTTTTGCTGGGTGCCTTTGAGCGCATCCTGATCCCCACCGGTCTGCATCACATCCTGAATGAAACCGTGCGCTTTACGCCGATTGGCGGCATGGCGGTGGTCGATGGTCAGACCGTTGTCGGCGCGCTCAACATCTTTAATGCCTCGCTGACTCATCCGGGTTCTATCCCCGATGAGACGCTGCGCACCGCCACGCA
Organism: Pantoea sp. 22096; assembly: GCF_052045955.1. NCBI lineage: Bacteria > Pseudomonadati > Pseudomonadota > Gammaproteobacteria > Enterobacterales > Erwiniaceae > Pantoea > Pantoea sp. 22096. Next base: position 962,453 of record NZ_JBQEPW010000001.1, read on the forward strand.
GTTTCTGGCACAGGGCAAGATTCCGGTGATGATGTTTGGTCTGCCCGCTGCGGCGCTGGCGATCTACCACACCGCGCGGCCCGAACATAAACAGCGTGTCAAAGCACTGGTGATGGCGGGCGCACTGACCTCATTTACCACCGGGATTACCGAGCCGCTGGAGTTCTGCTTTATCTTTGTCTCGCCGGTGCTCTACCTGCTGCATGCTTTCCTGACCGGCCTGTCGTTTATGCTGATGTCGATGCTGCATCTGATGATCGGCAATGTGCAGGGTGGTGTCATCGATCTGGTGGTGTTTGGCATGCTGGGCGGCGCGAAAACCCACTGGTGGTGGACGCTGGCGCTGGGGGTCATCTACGCGCCGATCTACTACTACGCATTCCGGCTGGTGATCACCCGGATGCATGTCGAGACGCCGGGCCGCGAGTCGGAGGAAGAGAAACCGCAGCAGGTCGCTGCGGATGAGCGGACACAGGTGATCATCAGCGGGCTGGGCGGGCAGGCCAATATTGAAGATGTCGATTGCTGCTTTACCCGTTTGCGGGTAAGGGTCAAAGAGATGAATCAGGTGGTCGATCAGACATTGATGAGCACCGGTGCTAACGGGGTAAATCGCGTCAGCGAGCATGACATTCAGGTGATCTACGGCCCGCAGGTTGAGAAGATCGCTAACGAAGTGAAAATGGCGCTGGGCGTCGCGTAACGACAGTTCTCTTCAGACGTGATTACTTCGCTAACCGTCCGGCGCTCGCGGGCGGTTAGCACCTCTTCCTGCAGATATGCAGATCGCTGCCGTCCCGCTTATTGTAACTAAAAAAAGCCCAGCCCTAATGGGCCGCATCTTTCTGCCGATATAGCGACTCATCCTCCTTATTATCGGAACTTCGCGATGTCGTTAAAAAAGTCCTCCCTGATTATCTTCACCTTCCTGCTGGCGTTGTTTCTTACCAGCGTGGCAATCAGTACCTGGCTGCTGATTCAGAGCAATCATTCTTTGAATGCGGTCAACAAAGAGATCCGCGTGGTGCTTTCGGTGATTGACCCGATCAACCATAGCCGTACGCTGCGTGTCCGTCTGATGGAGTACATGAAGGAGATTGAGGGCAGTGACGCCAGCAATCCCGCCACGCTGGACAGCGTGCGGACCGTGGCGGGTAAAGCGGATGCCGCATTCCAGGCCTACATGAACGCGCCGCGTCTGCCGGGCGAAGAGGCGGAAGCCGACGCCTATAGCCAGGCTTATCAGGCCTATCGTCAGCAGGGTTTACAGCCGTTGATCGAGGCGGCAGAGGCGCACGATCAGGTGCGCTTTAAAAATCAGATTGCCACCGTGGTTCGCCTTGATCGTCAGTATGAAATCATTCTGGACCGTGTTCTGGCGCAGCACGAAACCTACGCCAAAAAGCTCAACAGCGACGCACAGAGTCACTTCACCTCGGGTGTTACCCTGCTGGGTCTCTTTGGCGTGCTTTTTTTTGGCATCGTCATCGCCATTTACATCTTCATGAAGCGCTATGTGCTTTCGCCAATCAATGATGCGCAGGAACACTGTAAGCTTATTGCGGCAGGCGTTCTGGATGCCACAGTGCCAGTGAAACCGGGTTCACGCAGTGAAATTCAGATGCTGATGGGTTCGCTGGAGCAGATGCGCAGCGCGCTGACTGCCATTATTCTGCAGGTGCGGGATTCAACCCGCTCAGTCTCTACCGCCTCGCAGGAAATTGCGGCGGGTAACATCGATCTCGCCTCGCGCACCGAACAGCAGGCCGCCGCGCTGACGGAAACCGCAGCCAGCATGGAGCAGCTGGGCGCAACGGTGAAACAGAACACTGAAAACGTCTTTGAAGCCTGTCGTCTGACCAGTGAAGCGGTGAAAAATGCGGAAAGCGGCGAAAAAGTCTCGCAGGAAGTGGTGACATCGATGGCGCTGATTAACGCCAGCTCGAAGAAGATTGAAGAGATCACGACCGTTATCGACAGTATCGCTTTCCAGACGAACATTCTGGCGCTGAATGCGGCCGTCGAAGCCGCCCGTGCGGGTGAGCAGGGACGTGGCTTTGCGGTAGTCGCAGGGGAAGTGCGTAATCTGGCCCAGCGCAGTGCTACCGCAGCCAAAGAGATTGAGGGGCTGATTGCAGAATCTGTCTCCATCATCCACGCCGGTTCCGATCAGGTCAGCCGGACGGGCGAAGCGATGAGCGCGATTATCTCCTCAGTCAGCCGCGTGAATTTGCTGATGGAGCACATCTCTACCGCATCTGATGAACAGAGTCGCGGCATCGGTCAGATTGAACAGGCGGTCACCGAGATGGACAGCGTCACCCAGCAGAACTCGGCGCTGGTTCAGGAATCTGCGGCGGCGTCGGCCTCGCTGGAGGAGCAGGTGCAGTACCTGACGCAGTCGGTCTCCACCTTCCGTCTGGCAAACAGCTAACTGGTTTCATCCGCGCTGCGTCTGTGCAGCGCGGGATGCTGTGATGCGTCTCGTCAGGCAGAGAAGAGCATGTTTGATGCCGCGCCTTGTGACGGCGGCAGAATGAGCGGATTATACGGCTTTCCACTGAATACGGGGTTGTCATGCTAATCAGCACAGAAAGTGCCCGCAGCAACAGCGCCGATACCCGACTGGCCTGCACGCTTGCCGCTGCTGCAGGCGCGCTCAATACTGCCGCCTTTGAAATTGTCGGTTTCTTTTCAGCTAACATGACCGGAAATGTCTCGTTGCTTTCCGATCATCTGGCAAAAGCCAGTCTCGGGCCGGGCCTGTTTTTTCTGTCTATCGTCCTGCTGTTTATTGCGGGCTCCGTTTTTTCAACGCTGATGATTAATGCCGGGCACCGCAGGAATATCCGTACTATCTATGCCTTCGTTATCCTGATTGAGGGCATCGCGCTGATTACGCTGGGCATAATTGAGAATCACTTTCCGCCGCTGTCGCCCGGTGTAGTCTTGATCCTGAGTCTGAGTTTTTTGATGGGGCTGCAGAATGCGGTGGTAACGCGCATCTCCAATGCCCGCGTTCGCACCACTCATGTCTCCGGTACGGCGACTGATATTGGAATCGAGCTGGCGATGCTGTTTGAGGTGCTGCGGCGCAAAGTATCACCGAAAGATGCACCGATCTGGCTGGGGCGGCTGCGGCTGCACTGCCTGACACTGCTCTCGTTTCTGGTTGGCGGAATTGCCGGTATAGGACTTTACAGATTGCTCAGCTATGATTTTTTATTGCCGGTGGGAGCCGGGTTACTCTGTCTGGCGCTGAACGCCATCTTTACCAGGCCAGTAAAATCAAAGGGCATACTTAATTAAGCCAGACAATTATCTCTGCTGCTTGTATCAGGATTGCGCAAATCCGGATTGCATCATTCCGCCAGCGCAGATGAACCGTGTGGTTAAAGAGCTGAGCTATAGCAGGATAATAATAAGCATTATATTCTGGTTAATGCTGCCACCAGGACAGTAGCACAAACACGCTTAAATGTGCTCATGGATAATTAACATCGGCATGACACAATGATTAAGCTGGAAAACGAACTGAGAGAATATCGCCTGCCCGTCAGCGTTCCTTCTTATCTTTGAACGCTCATATAAAAATCAATAAATCATTGAGTTAATGGCCCGTTCGGTCATGCCAGTATTTTATTTTTTGTCTTTGTCGAAATTATCCCGCTCTGGTTTTCATGCATTTCTGCAGACCCCTTATACCAGCCCATAAACTGATAATAACTGATTAAAATGCCGGTTACAGAAGAGTGGGTCATAAGAATCATCTCAAAAGAAACTTAAATTAAATTGTACAATGAGTGGGTTTTTTGTACAATCTTTATTCCGAAGCTGTTGCTTATGATAGATAAAAATTCTTTTATAAGCGGAGCGGAAGACATTTTTAATGTTTTTGTTCTGCTGCAATTATCTGTTTATGTTTGTGATTATCTGCAAAGGCAACCATGCTTAATGAGTAAACCCTATTTAAAATGATATATGAGGAAAAAATATGACAAATCATCGGGGCGGGGCAGGTAATTTTGCAGAAAATCCACAGCGTGCTGCGGAAGCAGGAAGTAAAGGAGGGAAGGCCAGCAGTGGAAATTTCAAAAATAACCCTGAGAGGGCGGTTGAGGCCGGCCGTAAAGGCGGCTCAGTCAGTCGAAGGGGTAATACACAGGAAGGCCGTGTTTAAATTGATGAACGGCGTCAGGTTTAATTGAAAGGTGCTCTGTCCGAAACTTTGTGCCTGCTTTTTTATTGTCTGTTTGCGTAAGTTACAGCCATTCAATGGCAGAACAACATTCTGACTGATTTCTTAAAATCGGAGGTCCACTTTATGGACCATGACATTTGTTATTTCACGTCGATGATAAAGAGCGTTATCTGCCATCGATCTCTTCGTGATATTAAGGAGAATATAATGAAAAAGAATCACTCCCTCAAAGGGTTGCTGGCTATATCGGCAGTCGTCACCCTGTTCAGCACTGTCAGCGTGCAGGCCCAGACTGAGACGAGCGCCCCGCAGGGCGGGAATGCAGAGCAGACCGTTGCCAAAGGTAAGCTCAGCGCGGGCGATGAAAAAGCGCTGAAAGATATGGCGCAGGCCAACATTAACGAAGTTGCCGCAGCCAGAATTGCGCTGAGTAAAACACAAAGCGCTGACGTCAAAATCTTTGCTCAGAAAATGGTCGATGATCACAGTAGCGCTCTGACAAAAGTTAAGGCGGTTGCGCAACAAAAAGGCGTGACACTGCCTGCTGAGCCGGATGCTAAACACAAGGCCATGGCCGATAAACTGGAAAAGCAGAGCGGTGGCGCATTTGATAAAATGTATATGGAAAACGCAGGCGTAATGGACCATAAGATGGTGCTTTCGACGCTGAAGAGTGATGCCATGAAGATAAAAGATCCGGATGTGAAGACACTGGCAGACGAACATACCCCTGTAGTCGAGCAGCATCTGAAATCTGCCGAGCATATGGCGATGTAACCGGATTAACCGGTTAATGCGTAATGAAGCCGTCCGGTGAACACCGTGTTGCTGACCGGACGCCTTTTTCAGCGCTGGCTGGAAATATCGACTGATTAGCCTCTTTCTGCATGCTTAAGTCTCTCCAGAGAGGTCTTTATAGTGGGCCGGACTGACGCCACGTGTGAGCAGAAGACCGCCATGACTATCAAATAAAGGTCGCAACCGTGTCCATTTCCAGGTCTGGTAGTGAGCCGGAACGCGTCTAAAGCATTGTTGACCAGAAGTTCGGCCAGACCTGAGTTAAGAAGGGCTACAGGATGGCTATTCGCCTGTAATCTGGCTCTGTACCCGACGAGACTTGTGATAGTCTTCATCGCACTCAACTGAACAGACCGCAGTGCTGGCTACCACAGCTTCATCTTTACATCACATGCTTAATCCTTGAGATCCTTGAGACTTTTGAATTTTGGCTTAAGGGCTGCAAGAGATGCGGAAAGATGCGCTTCTTCACGCACCTGAGCCTGGTCGACTTCATCCATAAATATTCTTAACCTCATCGAATTTTAACTAATCAGACACAAATCAATCACTGCAGAGAAATTCTTTGTATCCACAGATGCGCCAATTGTGAGAGCGGCTAAACAGAATTGAATCATATCTTCTTGTTTTCAAATTAATTTATTCTGATGTCATGAGCGCTACGGAAAAGTGTAGACGGAAGCTCTGCTTTACAACAGGCTCAGGCAGAACAGGATATGAGCTTTACTGACTCACTGTCTGACGGGTCGGGTCTCTGCCAGTTTGAAGCATGACTGCATTAGGCATAATATAAACGTAATAATGGCAGTAAGAGGGTAGTTAAATTTTAATCCATCGCTTAGTGCATAAAAGTATGCCCCTCTAAAATATTAATCTGTAAGTTACTGATGGTAAAAGAACATCGACATTAAACAACTTATTTACCTGTGTAACCTGGAGCGGGAACGTCATTTCGGACGGGCCGCGGAAGCCAGTTTTGTCACACAACCCACACTCTCCATGCGCCTGAAAAATCTTGAGCGCGAACTGGGCCTGCCGCTGATTAACCGCAGCAATAACTTTGCCGGATTTACGCCAGAGGGCGATCGGGTACTGGCGTGGGCGCGGGAAATTGTTTCGGTCTATCAGGGACTGAAGCTGGAAGTGGAATCGCTGAAACATGGGGTGAACGGTACGCTGCGGGTTGGCGTAGTGCCGCAGTGCAGCGTGGCATTGCCGCTTCTGCTGAAAGCCGTGCAGGCGCGCTATCCTCAACTCGACTATCGCATTGCGGTGCTCAGTGCTGACCAGCTGCTGGAAGCGTTAAACAGCCACACCGTGGATGTCGGTATTGGCTTTTTCGAAATGGCGACGCTACGGGAGCTTCATTTCCAGACCGAGATGCTGGCCGATCGGGGCGTTGAAGCCATATTCCATCCCGACCATTTCCCGGCGCTTGTGGCAGAAACTCCGCTTACGCTGGACGAGCTGGCACAGCAGCCGCTCTGCCTGGCGGAGCCGACGCGCTATTTCCGGCGTTATCTTGATATGGCTTTTCGCGAAGCGACGCTGGTGCCACGGGTTATCGTGGAGAGCGCCTCTGTCATGCAGCTGATGCAGTGTGCACAGGTCGGTCTGGGGCTTCTGGTGTCGCCGGTCGGTCATCTGCTGCCCGCTTCATTACAGGGATTACAGCAGCGCGCCATTACGCTGCCGCCGATGGCGCGCCAGGCGGCGCTGGTCATCGCCGAACCTGGCCGAGCCACACCGCTGGCTCAGCACTTTTTTGACGAAGCACGTGGTCTGTTGCCGATTTAGCCCGGCTACTGCGCTTCGCCCAGAGCGTAAAACAGGCGACTGTTCCAGTTTCCTATCGCGACAAGCTGAATCAGCGCGAACAGTGCTTCAGGCTCCCAGCCCGCCTCCATCAGCGGTTGCAGGTGAGCCGCGCTGAATCGCTCAGGAGAGCGGGTCAGCTGCGCTGCCAGCGCAATAATCTGCTGCTCTTCACCTTGAGATACCCCGTCCACACCGTCAATTAAAACCTCATTCCCGGCCAGCAGCCGGAACGCCCAGCGACTGCCCAGAATACGGGCGGCGGTCGCCTCTGCCAGGGTGTTTTCCTGCGAGAGATGCTGACGCAGCTGCGCCCAGCCATAGAGCGTCGACGGGTCGTGAACCAGCAGCCATACCGCATCCTGCATGCCGGGCAAAGACTGACAGCGGGTAACGGCAGCGAGCTGCTCGGCACTGGCATACCGCAGCTCCAGCGGCTTCAGCACGGGCTGCCAGTGGGCAGGCTGGTCAAAACCGGTGGCGTCGGCGTCGGATGGGGCAGTGGTGCCCGGTAACCAGCGTACCGGCTGGGCCTGCAGCGCCTGTAATCCGGCGACGACGCGAGCCTGATAACTGACAAAGCCGATCACCTGATTCAGCGTCACAATATCGGGTTCGGTCAGGCCTACGGCATCCAGAGCGGTGATCGCACTGGCGTTAATCAGCTCAGGCTGCATCGCCAGCAGGCGCGCATACTGCGTAATCTGGGTCAGGCGATTATTACTCTCGCGCGAAGAGTCAGGGCCGGGCAGCGGATTCAGGCGGGCAGAGTAGTGATTACACAACCGCTGTACACCTGCGACCTGCGCCACGGTCAGCGCGGTGCTGAGGCGGTCGTAGAGCGTTAAGGTGTGCGTCAGCGAGGTGACAACGCGATCGGGAAACAGCAGCTGTGCCAGATCGCGTGCTGCCAGCAGGGCTGGCTGATTCGTGCGCAGCAATGACTGCACCACAGCGTTATCGGCATAGCAGCCCAGGAGGAAACGATCGTCGATATGGGCGGCCTCTGGCACCAGCGGTGCGGCCTGAGCGGTACGTGGACTGGTCTGGCTCTCGTAAAACCAGTGGTTATGGCCCGGATAGCGGCGTTGTTCCATGATCAATCCTTTTACAAATTCAGGTTCGGCATGCAGGCGGCACAATCTGAAAATGTGCATTAACCGAAGGGCAGGCTTATCGTCGCTGATGGGCCGTCCGGGGCAAAAGAATGATCGGTGATAATTAATAGCGTTACGGTATAACGGCAGCGAAATCAGGCGGGAAGGGCAAGGCGGGCGTATTGAGAAGGGCGAGCCAGGCTCGCCCTTGCAGAACTTATTTCAGTTCCAGTTCGTTCATTGCGGCGATGCTGAAGCCGCCATCAACGTGTACCACTTCACCGGTGATGCCGCCAGCCAGATCAGAGCAGAGGAATGCTGCTGAATTGCCGACATCTTCGATGGTAACGGTACGGCGAATCGGGGTAACCGCTTCGCAATGTGCCAGCATCTTACGGAAATCTTTGATGCCTGATGCGGCCAGGGTACGGATTGGACCGGCAGAAACGGCGTTAACACGCACGCCTTCAGGGCCCATCGCGTTTGCCATGTAACGCACGTTAGCTTCCAGCGACGCTTTCGCCAGACCCATGACGTTATAGTTCGGGATCGCGCGTTCAGCACCCAGGTAAGAGAGGGTCAGCAGCGCAGAATTTGGATTCAGCATCTCGCGGCACTCTTTGGCCATCGCGACGAAGCTGTAAGCACTGATGTCATGCGCGATTTTAAAGCCTTCGCGGGTAACGGCATTCACGTAATCGCCAACCAGCTGATCGCCTGGGGCGAAACCGATAGAGTGAACGAAACCGTCAAATTTCGGCCAGGTTTTTGCCAGTTCAGTGAACAGCGATTTGATGCTCTCATCTTCGGCTACGTCACATGGCAGCACGATGTCTGAACCCAAATCTTTAGCAAACTCTTCCACACGACCTTTTAACTTGTCGTTCTGGTAGGTGAAAGCCAGTTCTGCGCCCTGTTTGTGCATCGCCTGTGCAATACCGTAGGCGATGGAAAGTTTACTGGCAACGCCAGTAATCAGAATGCGCTTACCGGAAAGAAAACCCATAGCTGTAATCCTTATGGTCATTGTAGTTGGCGGCCGCATGGTTAAAAAGTAAGCGACCGACGTTAATCGACGTGCGGATTCTAGCACGTCTCTCATAAATCAGGTAAATCGGCCCGCAATTTCCGCGATATGCAGCAAAAATCAGCGCTCGCGCCGCCAGGCTTCGGCACTCAGTGCTTCGCCAAAATGGCTGCTGATCAGGCGTCGGGTCAGATCGTGCAGCGGGGAGGCGAGCACATCAGCCGTGCCGCCGCGCTCGACCACTTCGCCCTGATGCATCACCAGCACCTTATCGCTGATGTGCTTCATCATGCCCAGATGCTGAGTGACATAAATGTAGGCGATTCCGTGTTTCTCCTGCAGTTCCAGCATCAGATTCACCAGTTGGGAACGCATGGTCATATCCAGTGAGGCCAGCGCTTCATCGGCCACAATCACTTTGGGTTGCAGGATCAACGCGCGCGCCAGGCCCAGACGCTGTTTCTGACCGGGTGCCAGCATGTGCGGATAATATCCGGCATGATCGCGCAGTAATCCCACCTGACGCAGAGTAGCGATAATGCGTTTTTCGCGCTCTTCCGCAGTGAGTTCGGTATTGAGTCGCAGCGGGAACTCCAGGATCTGGCTGATGCGCTGACGTGGATTGAGTGAGGTTGAGGGATCCTGAAAAATCATGCGGATGCGCTGGCTGCGATAGCCGTAATCGCCAAAGGTAAGCGGATGGTCGTCAATCAGAATCTCACCTTCGGTGGGGGCGATCATGCCGCTGAGCATCTTCGCCAGCGTGGACTTGCCGGAACCGTTTTCACCGATAATCGCCAGCGTCTGCTTTTCGCGCAGGGTAAAGCTGACCGACTTCACCGCTTCAACGTGCTGGCGGCGGAACAGGCCGGTGCGATAGCGAAAGGTTTTACTCAGGTTGCGCACTTCCAGCAGGGTCTCCATGCTACTGGCCCTCCATATTCAGCGGGAAATGACAGGCGAAGAGATGTGTCTTACTGCCGGTGAGGCGCGGCGTTTCAACACATTTGCGTTGCGCGTAGGGGCAGCGCGGCCCCAGACGGCAGCCAATCGGCAGGCTTTCCAGCGAGGGGATGGCGCCTGACAGCGTATTGAGACGGCTTTTATGCGGCAGCGCGCGGCCAAAGTCGGGCATCGCCCGAATCAGCGCCTGCGTATAAGGATGATGCGGCGTACTCATTAAATCTTCGCTCTGAGCGGTTTCCACCGTCTGACCGCAGTACATCACGTTAATGCGGTCCGCCCACTGACTCATGCTGCGCAGGTCGTGGCTGATCAGCAGAATAGTGGTGTTGTTATTCTGGTTCAGACGGCTTAGCAGGCGGAATATCTGCGCCTGCGTCGTGGGTTCCATAGCATTGGTCGGTTCATCGGCAATCAGCAGACGCGGCTGGTTAGCCAGCGCAATGGCGATCATCACTTTCTGGCATTCGCCTTCGGTCAGCTCGTAGGGGAAGCTGCGCATGATGTCTTTATGATCTTTGATGCCGACGCGATGCAGCAGTTCGATAGCGCGGGTTTTGCGCCAGAACCAGAAGCGTTTAAGCCATGGACCTTTATACGTCCAGCGTGGGATCACCTGCATCAGCTGACGGCCAATGCTCTCAGAGGGATCGAGACAGGATTGCGGCTCCTGAAAAATCATTGAGACGTTATGTCCGATAATGCGACGGCGCTCGCGCGCGGAGAGGCGCAGCAGGTCCACATCATCAAATACCATGCGATCGGCGGTCACGCGCCAGTTATCGTTGGTCACGCCGCAGATAGCTTTGGCGACCAGACTTTTACCGGAGCCGGATTCACCAACCAGACCCCGTATTTCACCTTCGCCCAGCGTCAGATTAACACGGTCGACCGCTTTGACCGGCCCGTCAGCGGTCATAAATTCAATGGTCAGATTACGGATATCAAGTAATGGCATTTATTCCACTCCCGCTTCGACGGCGCGACGGATGCCGTCACCGAGCAGGTTAACAATTAATACGCTGACCATCAGCGCCACACCGGGCAGCATCACGGTCCAGGGCGCAACGTAGATCAGCTCCAGCGAATCGCCCAGCATCGCACCCCATTCCGGCGAAGGCAATTGCGCGCCGAGGTCAAGAAAGCCGAGTGCGGCAATATCCAGAATCGCCATCGACAGCGCGCGGGTAATTTCGGTAATCAGCAACGGTAAAATGTTTGGCAATATAGCGTAGCGCAGAATATTACGGCCACGCGCACCGTCCAGGCGTGCGGCAACCACATACTCTTTTTCCAGCTCATCATGCACGGCACTGTAAATCTCGCGCACCAGGCGTGGCATCAGCGCCAGCCAGACCGCCAGCAGGGCATGCTCAAGACGCGGCCCGAGAAACGCCACTACGATAATCGCCAGCAACAGCGACGGAAGAGAGAGCAGGGTGTCCAGCACGTGGTTCATCACCGCCGAGCGAATGCCGTGCGTCATGCCCGCCAGCACGCCCAGCACCAGCGCGCCCAGCGTAGCGAATAGCGTCACAAGAATCGCCGAACCCACCGTCGGGCCGGCACCACTCAGCAGGCGACTCAGTACGTCACGGCCCAGATCGTCGGTGCCGAGGAAAAACGAGACATCGCCGTAGCGCGACCATGACGGCGGCAGCAACTGATATCCCAGGAACTGCTGGTCGATACCATAAGGTGCCATGAACCCGCCAAACAGGCAGAGCAGCAGCAATGCGCCAAAGCCATACAGGCCGACCATCGAAATCGGGTTGCCATAGAAATGATGCCAGCTCTGACGAAACGCGCTGGGCAGGCGTTTTTCGGCGTAAATATTATCGGAGGGCATACCATTCCTTATGTTTCAGCGGATTCATTGCCGCACCAATCACGTCAGAAATCACATTCACCAGAATCACCAGCCCGCCAATCACCATCACACCCGCTGAGATCGCCGCATAATCCTGCTGACGAATCGCGTTGATCAGCCATCGGCCCAGACCAGGCCAGTTAAAGACCATTTCGGTGATCATCGCCAGCGTCAGCATGGTGGAGAATTGCAGGCCCAGACGCGGGATGACGGGCGGTAACGCGTTGTGCAACACATGGCGGCGGATCACCGTAAAGCGCGAAAGACCGCGCGTGGCCGCTGCTTTGACATAATTTTTATCCATCACATCGCTGGTGCTGTTGCGCAGCAGCCGGATCACTTCTGTGGTCGGCGCCATCGCCAGCACCAGCACCGGAAGAATCAGGTGGGACAGGGCGCTGATAATCATCTCATGCCGCCAGGGCGAAGGACTCAGCCAGGCATCAATCAGCGCAAAGCCGGAGATATTCTGCACCGGATAGAGCAGGTCGTGACGTCCCGATACCGGCAGCCAGCCCAGGGTCAGCGAGAAGAACAGCGTCAGCAGCAGTGCCAGCCAGAAAATGGGTGCAGAGAAGCCGATCAGGGCCACCGCACTGATAGTTTTATCCTGCCATTTATTGCGCATCACACCGGCGCAAATCCCCAGCGGGATACCGACCAGCAGCGCAAACAGAAACGCCAGGATACAGAGCTCCATGGTGGCCGGGAAAACCTCACGCAGCTGCAGCCCAATCTCCTGACCGTTGGTGCTGGAGACGCCGAAATCAAACTGCAGCATCCCTTTAAACCAAAACCACCAGGCATCGGAGAGCGCAGCGCCTTCCAGCGGGGCGTTAGGGGTAAAGTAGCTCAGGCTGAAGCTGACCAGCGACAGCAGGAACAGGGTAATGAGCAGCAGCAGCAGGCGGCGCAAAATATAGATAATCACTTACTTACCCTCATCAGCTTCACGATAAACTCCGGCAAACGAGGCGTTGCCAAACGGACTCAGTACCAGCCCTTTGATATCATGACGAAATGCCTGCAGTCGCAGAGAGGAGGCCAGCGGCAGCACCGGTAACTCCTGCGCAAGAATCTGCTGCGCTTTGTCATAACTGTCTATGCGGCCAGAGAGTTGTTGTGATAACAGAGCGTTCTGCAGCGTTTCGTCAAAAGCCGGAGAGCACCAGTGCGCGTAATTGGTCTGCGAGCGAATCGCCGCACAGCTGAGTAGCGGGCGGAAGAAGCTGTCCGGATCGTTACTGTCGGTTGCCCAGCCTGACAGCGTCAGATCATGATTCATTGCCATCAGCTGCGCCTCCTGAAAACGTCCCTCTACCGGCACAATTGTCAGCCGGACGCCAACCTGCGCCAGATCCGCCTGTAACAGTTCGGCGGTTTTCAGCGGGCTGGGATTCCACGACTGCGAGGCGGCAGGCACAACCAGCCTCAGATGAAGATCGCTGATGCCGAGTGCAGCCAGCGCGGCACGGGACTTCCCGGGATCATAGCCGGTAATGCGTGCATCATTGTCATAAGCCCATGACGCGCGCGGTAATATCGAAGCGGCCGTTTCGGCAGTGCCGTAATAAATCGACTCCATTAACCGCTCATTGTTGATGGCCAGCGCCAGCGCATGCCGCACTTCAGGGCGGTCGAGCGGCGGTTTACGGGTATTAAAAGCCAGATAGGCGATGTTCATACCGGGACGCAGCGTCATCCGCAGGCGCGGGTCATCGCGCAGTATGCTGAGCTGGCTTGCAGCGGGATAGGCAAGTACATCGCATTCACCGGTTAACAGTTTGGAGAGGCGCCCGGTTCCGCCGGAGCCAAGATCGATCACCGCCTGTTGCAGACGCGGCACCCCACGCCAATAGTGAGGATTGCGCGCCAGACGGATGTACTGACCGGTGCGATATTCACTGAGCTGATAAGGACCGGTGCCCACTGGCTGACGATCCATCTCTTCCTGACGGCCCTTAGCGGTGAGCTGGTCGGCATACTCTTTCGACAATACCGGCGCATAGTGGGTCGCCATATGCCACAGGAACGAGGCATCCGGGCTGTTAAGCCTGAACTCAACCGTTCTGTTGTCGATCTTCTTCACGCTCTGTACGGAATCGGCAAATTGCAGACTATCAAAGTAGGGGTAGTTACCGCCATTGACGTTATGCCAGGGGTGATGACGGTCAAACATCCTTGCAAAGCTGAAGACCACATCGTCGGCGTTCAGCGGCCGGGTCGGGCGAAACTGATTAGTCTGCTGAAACTGGACGCCACTGCGCAGATGAAAACGATACGTCGCGCCGTTATCGCGTACTTCCCAGCTCGACGCCAGATCGGGCTTGAGACGATAGGTGTAGGGATCGACATCCAGTAAGCGGTCATACAACTGTGCTGCCAGCGTATCGACAGTCAGCCCGCTGCTGGCCATCTGCGGATTAAAGGTGTTCAGCGTCCCGCTGACGCAATAGACAAAGCCGGTCTGACGTATATCACCGGCAGGCGCTGACCACGCAGGGGCACTTAACGCGCTGAGGCCAAGCAACAGCGAACATAGTAGTTTTAACATAGAACTCAACGATTTTGAGGCATTAACCGAAGTGTATCGCAAAGCGGGCATAGTCCCAAAACCTGCAGCCACTGGCAGCCTGATTTTCGTCATCGCAACGCATAATGCGCACACAGAAGGTGTGGTAATGAGAAAAATTCTCAATAACTGCTTTACAGATGATAATAAGAATGATTATTATTCACCTGCGCTTCGACGGTGGCTCTGCCGAAGAAGAGCACGACATTGCTCACATTGCTTCCAGTATTGTTGCCCGCCTGTTGGCGGGCTTTTTTTTGCTTTTGTAGAGTGGCATGCCTGTCTGGACGGGGAAGAGATTGCAAGCAAAGGGGATCAAAGTGGTGAGGCGGTGAGGAAGACCGGGACGGAATAGGGCTCCTCGTTGATGCGAATACCAGGCAAATTGTGGAAAGCGAAAATCTCGCCGTTAATCGTCAAATATATCGCCTTATCACGAACGCGAGGAAAGACGTCATCATCTGAGGTGATCAGGAAAGGCTTTAGGTCGTCGTTCAGACTTTCTTTAAAAGATTCATCGCTTCGGGATGCATCATAAAGATAAAAACGGTATGAGAAGGCAGTTGTGGCACCCGCACTGGCTTCGGTGATGTAAAGGTTAATCCGGCTGCTGACGTTAACTTTCCTGATGATTGACTGTTCAAGCGGTGATAACTGCGAAAGCCGCCAGCCTGCAAAGACAATAGTCATCAGCATCAGAACCAGCGTGCGCTTTTTAAAAACCGGAACGTTTTGCATAATCTATCCCAGCTCTTATCCAGTATTGATCGTCAGGGTCATCTCCAAAAGGCGCTGCGCCATACCAGACATCAAATTCCTCTCTGCGGGTTCCGGCCCGGTTTTGCGCCCAACCGGCTGCGCGAAGAAAAACAGTGTCTTTTATTCCAGCGGCATGCCCCACAGCACCATAATGAAAATTACCAAAATGTTCATATTGGCTCCCCTGTTGAAATTTATAGTCCCATGGGCCATGTCCTTTAACCTGGTTATAAAACCAGACATATGTCAGGGCTGAGGGTCCCCTGTGAAAACGTGCAACCATCATATTGTTTATCAACGAAACTCCAGCTGGAGTAAATGAAAGAATATCATAAGGAGGAGACGGAGATGCCGCTAAGGCAGGATATCTCATGATTTATGCCTTTTCATTCCAGCTATCTGAAAAAATGATGTTACCATCACAATGCTTCCAGGTTATTTTCTCGTAAGCAAACTCAACGCATTCAAGATGATTATGTTTTTCTTTTTCAGGGTCTTTAGTGTCATGCATAATGGGCGAGATACCGACAATTCTGACATTTTCAAGTAATATGTTGAAGTATTCTTCTTCCTGACCTGCGTAGTTGATATTGTACCATCTGAACTCGGCTGACCTTAATGTTTGTCCAGTTGCCACTGCTTTATAAAGGTAGGGCGAAGAGGAATCGAATTCTTTTTGAACGATGATGGGTGCATGTTTTCTTGTCCCTGTGGGCTTGCCTGTCATAGAATCAGTCGGCAGTCTTAAGTTATGAGAAAAACCCGTAACTTCAATGCTTCCCTCTCGGTCTTTAACATCTACTGAACCATTGATGCTCGCACCACTATCATCTTTCAACCAAAGATATGCTGGAATAGCCATATTAAAAATACTTTAATGGGTTAAGTTATATTCCTTTTGGAGGAGAGTTAATGCTGGCTTCGCATAAACCTCAAGTGCATATTAAAAAAATCGAAGGCATAATGATAAAGATCAATATTTAATAATTTCATATGTAATGGCTGGGATCTTTCCACACCATGGTTATGTAGTGCGAAATGGATTATTCAATTAATTGCTGTAAATCTGATTAAAAGCCACTTCAACTATTAACGGGTATTGGTATCAATAGTTTAGTTAAGATTCAAACCAGAATAGTAAATCATGTAATCCCTTGAATTATAGATTGTGTTTATATCCGCATGCATTCGATGTATCTGACGCTGGAAAGTGTAATATCGCGCTTAACTTTTACAAAAACGCAGGTACTATAAGCTCATCTTCTGGTCACCTACTTCCTGGCAATGAATAAATTCCAAAAAAACGCTCAGGCTTTTCAGCATTCATCCTTTCGTTACCTCTTTTTCGGACGTCTCTTCACCGTACTGGGCAATGGAATTGCTCCCATTGCGCTGGCTTTTGCGGTACTGGATATTGGTGGTTCTGCCTCTGACTTAGGGATAGTTGTTGCGTCCCGCTCACTGTTCAACGTGCTATTTCTGCTGGTAGGGGGTGTCATTGCCGATCGCTACTCACGCAGCCATGTATTAGTTGTATCGGCGCTGGTTGCCGCTGTTTCTCAGGCTATCGTCGCCTGGTCTGTACTCAATGGTTCAGCAACCGTCATTAGCCTGACTTTGCTGGGTGCCCTGAATGGTGCGGCAGCAGGCATCGCTCTGCCAGCTTCGTCTGCGCTGGTTCCGCAGGTGGTTCCTGCAACGGATTTGCGTCAGGCTAATGCTTTAATTCAGCTGGGGATTTATGGCGGTACGGTAATGGGGGCATCGCTGGGGGGAATTATCACCAGCGCTGTCGGGCCGGGATGGGGACTGGCAATTGATGCGCTGGGTTTTGCCGTTTCCGCGCCGCTCTATTTCCTGATCCGTGTGAAATCGAATAAAGCCGCGGCTTCGCAAGGCAATATCCTGCGTGATATCAAAGAAGGCTGGGCAGAGTTCGCCGGACGAAGCTGGATTTGGTCGATAGTCCTTCAGTTTGCCATTATTAACGTCGCGTTCAATGGAATTGCAGAGGTATTTGGCCCGATGATTGCCGACGCCTCTTTCGGACGGGCGCAGTGGGGGATTATTGTGGCCGCCCATAGCGCGGGTTTAATTGCAGGTTCATTTCTGGCTATGAGATGGCATCCACGTCGTGATCTCTTTATTGGCGCGATGCTGGCAGGTCTTTACGCACTCCCAATACTTATGCTGAGCCAGAATGCGTCAGCAGCACTGCTGATAGCAGGGTTCTTTATTGCTGGCATGTCATTGGGCCTGTTCGGCGTAACCTGGGCGCACGCATTACAGACTCATATTCCACCGGATAAGCTGGCTCGCGTGTACGCTTATGATGCGATGGGTTCCTTTATCGCCATTCCCTTTGGACAACTGGTCGCGGGTCCGCTGGCAACACACTTTGGTATGAGTGCTGTATTGCTGATGTCAGCGCTGGCCGTGGTGATGGCTACCGCTGGCGTCGGTCTGGTTCCTGCCATCAGGCAACCTGAAAAAATGGGGACTAAGTCGCACAACACATAATGGATAGATGGCTCTACGTGAAAAACAGCCCGGTTTATACCGGGTTGTTAATTCACAAGGACGAGAAAAATCATAGGTTGGGGTGGCGTAAATTAACTCTCTGCTTTTATATCGTGCTTCTTCATCATTGCGCGCAACTGATGATAGGTGACGCCTAATAATCCGGCAGCGCGGCGCTGGTTATAACGAGCCTGGTGCAGGCTGGCATCGACCAGATCCCGCTCCTGCTGATTCTGCCATTGACGCAGATCCAGCGGCAGAGCAGGCAGGCCGCCACGCTGCGTCTCCTGACTGAATCGCGGGAGCACAACCGGTTCAGAGCGTGAAGCGAACGGGTTGATAATGACATTATCCAGCGGCAACTCGCTGCTGTTGTGACGATAAACCGAACGCTCGACCACATTTTTTAGCTCGCGAACATTGCCGGGCCAGTGGTAATCAAGCAGGGCCTGCTGCGCTTTAGCGGTAAATCCGGGAAACAGCAACAGGCCAAGCTCGCGGCACATCTGGATGGCAAAATGCTCGGCCATCACCAGAATATCGCTGCGACGTTCGCGCAGAGGCGGCAACTGAACCACATCAAAGGCAAGACGATCCAGCAGATCGGCGCGGAATTTTCCTGCCGCCGCCAGGGCGGGCAAATCTTCGTTGGTGGCGCAGACCAGCCGTACGTTAACCTGCAGGGCATGATTGCCGCCTACGCGCTCCAGCTGCCCGTACTCAATTACCCTGAGCAGTTTTTCCTGCACCAGCATTGGTGCGGTTGCCAGCTCATCCAGAAACAGCGTGCCGCCGTCAGCACGTTCAAAACGTCCCAGATGGCGCTTCTGTGCCCCGGTAAAGGCGCCGGCTTCATGACCAAACAGCTCAGAGTCGAGCAGATTCTCATTCAGCGCGGCGCAGTTCAGTGAGATAAAGGGTCCCTGCCACCGGTCAGAAAGATAGTGCAGCCGGCTGGCGATCAGCTCTTTACCCGTGCCGCGCTCGCCAATCACCATCACCGGTTTCTCAAGGGGAGCCAGTTTTGAAACCTGCTCCAGTACCTCCAGAAAATTATTAGACTCACCCAGCAGATTATCATTAGTGCCTGTCATGATGAATTTCGCCATCCCTTAATCATTTTGACTATCTTAAAACAAGGCGAAAAGGCTGTAAAATTTAAAATTACATTAAAATCAATATGATAAAAAGTTGGCACGCATATTGTATTAATCAGGCAGGGCATCACGTTTTAAAACATTAAAAGAGGAACATCATTATGGGTATTTTTTCTCGTTTCGCTGACATCGTAAATGCCAACATTAATTCCCTGCTGGAGCGTGCGGAAGATCCACAGAAACTGGTCCGCCTGATGATTCAGGAAATGGAAGACACGCTGGTCGAAGTGCGTTCCACCTCTGCCCGGGCGCTGGCTGAAAAGAAACAGCTGTCACGCCGTATTGAGCAGGCTGAGCTGCAACAGGCTGACTGGCAGGAAAAAGCGGAGCTGGCGCTGCGCAAAGACAAAGATGATCTGGCGCGTTCGGCGCTGATTGAAAAACAGAAACTCACCGACCTGATCGCCTCCCTGAAACAGGAAGTGGGCCAGGTTGAAGAGACGCTGGAACGCATGAAAGGCGAAATCAGCGAGCTGGAGAAAAAACTGAGCGAGACGCGTGCTCGTCAGCAGGCGTTGACACTGCGTCATCAGGCGGCTTCTTCATCACGCGATGTGCGTCGTCAGCTCGACAGCGGCAAAATCGACGAAGCGATGGCTCGGTTTGAATCTTTTGAACGTCGCATTGACCACATGGAAGCCGAAGCTGAAAGCCACGGTTTTGGTAAACCTAAAACTCTGGACCAGCAGTTTACTGACCTGAAAGCGGATGATGAAATCAGCCAGCAGCTTAATGCGCTGAAAGCCAAAATGAACCGCAGTGAGTAATCATCGACGTTGCGATAAGTGATTAAGGAGAGTCAATGAGCGCACTTTTTCTCGCCATACCGCTAACGATCTTCGTGCTGTTTGTCGCACCGATCTGGTTATGGCTGCATTACAGCAACAAACGCAGCGGCGGTTCGGAACTGTCGCAAAGCGAAATCCAGCGCCTGCAGCGCGTCACGCAGGATGCGCAGCGGATGCGTGAACGTATTGATGCGCTGGAAGCGATTCTGGACGCCGAGCATCCTAACTGGAGGCAGCCATGATGAAAGGTCGTAAATTATGGCGCAAGCCTGATGAAGGCAAGCTGATGGGCGTCTGCGCGGGTCTGGCAGAGTATCTCGACATTCCGGTTCGCCTGCTGCGGGTTATTGTGGTGTTATCGCTGTTCTTTGGACTGTTTGTCTTTACGGTGATCGCCTACTTCGTGCTGGGTTTTGTGCTGGATGAGAAGCCTGCCAATGCCAGTGACGGCGAACGCCAGCCAACCGCCAGCGAGTTGCTGGATCAGCTGGAGAGCACCCTGCAACGGGATGAGCGCAACGTGCGCGACCTGGAGCGCTATGTCACGTCTGAAACCTTCAGCGTACGCAGCCGTTTCCGCCAGATTTGATTATTTTATTCCCGGGCCGTCTTCAGGCCCGTCCGCTCTCTCTATGGAGGTGTTGATGTCTTTTTCGCGATCCACTGCTTTTCGTCACCGCGCGGCACCTGCATTGAAGTCGGCGGCTAAATTCATCATTATCAATGCTGTTACCTACGGTCCTGCTGGTGTGACTGGCTGGGCGGTGAAATCGGTAGCGCGACGCCCGTTACGTCTGTTGCTGGCTGTGGCACTTGAGCCACTGCTGAAACGCGTGATGAACCGGGTGGCATCGCGCTTCATCAGGGAGAACGATGAAAAGACTGCAAACTGAATTAGTGGCGTTGATGAACCGTGGCGTCGATCGCCACCTGCGGCTGGCGGTCACCGGTTTAAGCCGCAGCGGTAAAACCGCCTTTATCACCTCACTGGTTAATCAGCTTTTAACGGTTCACAGCGGCGCACGTTTGCCGCTGTTTTCCGTTGTGCGGGATGAACGCCTGCTGGGCGTGAAACGGGTGCCGCAGCGCGACATGGGCACGGCGCGTTTTACCTACGACGAAGGTCTGGCACAGCTCTACAGCACGCCGCCCGCCTGGCCCACGCCAACCCGCGGCGTCAGCGAAATGCGTCTTGCGCTGCGCTACCGGCCTAATGATTCACTGCTGCGCCATCTGAAAGAGACGGCGACCCTCTATCTTGAGATTGTCGACTATCCCGGCGAATGGCTGCTCGATCTTCCGATGCTGGCGCAGGATTACCTCACCTGGTCCCGACAGATGAACGCTCTGCTGCAGGGCGATCGCGCTGAGTGGGCTAAGTCGTGGCGCGCACTTTGCGAAAAACTCGACCCGTTAGCACCCGCCGATGAAACCCAGCTGGCGGAAATTGCTGCCGCCTGGACCGACTACCTGCATCGCTGTAAAACGGAAGGCTTACACTTTATTCAGCCGGGCCGCTTCGTACTGCCTGGCGATATGGCAGGCGCGCCCGCGCTGCAGTTCTTCCCCTGGCCGACTTCTGATGAGGCGCAACTGACTAAGCTTGCGCAGGCCGACAAAGGCAGCAACTTCAGCATGTTGCAGCAGCGGTTTAACTACTACTGTCAGCATGTGGTTAAAGGCTTTTATAAAAACCATTTCCTGCGTTTTGATCGCCAGATTGTGCTGGTGGACTGTCTGCAGCCGCTGAACAGCGGACCTCAGGCGTTTAATGATATGCGACTGGCACTTACGCAACTCATGCAGAGTTTTCATTACGGTCAGCGCACCCTGTTCCGCAGGCTGTTCTCACCGGTAATCGACAAATTACTGTTTGCCGCCACCAAGGCGGACCACATTACCAGCGATCAGCATGGCAACATGGTGTCTCTGTTGCAGCAACTGGTGCAGGATGCGTGGCAGAACGCGGCATTTGAAGGCATCAGTATGGATTGCATCGGGCTGGCGTCAGTGCAGGCGACGCAAAGCGGGCTGGTCGATCACCGTGGCGAGAAGATCCCGGCCCTGCGCGGTCATCGACTGACCGATGGCGAGCCGCTCACCGTCTATCCCGGCGAAGTGCCGCCGCGCCTGCCCGGTAATGCTTTCTGGCAGCAGCAGGGTTTTCAGTTTGAACAGTTCCGGCCGCAGCAGCTTGACGTTGATCGTCCGCTGCCGCATATCCGCATGGATGCCGCGCTGGAATTTTTATTGGGAGATAAATTGCGATGAGCGATCCGCTGAAGCCGCGTATCGATTTTGCCCATCCGCTGGATGAGAGCAGCACGACGCCGCTGCGTCCGGCGCAAACCTTTGAAGCAGAAGCGCAGGCTGCGTTTCTGGCGGTGCAGGATGAAGATGCCGCCGTTGAAGAGGAGGGCGCAGGTGAACGGGCGGTAGAAGCCGCGCTGAAGCCTAAGCGGAGCCTGTGGCGCAAAATGGTGACAGCAGGCGCACTGCTGTTCGGCGTCAGCGTGATGGCGCAGGGTGTACAGTGGACGCACGATGCCTGGCTGGCCCGCGACTGGTTTTCGCTGGGCAGCGGCGTGGCAGGTGGCCTGATCGTCCTGGCCGGTGTGGGTGCGCTGACCACCGAGTGGCGTCGCCTCTATCAGTTGCGTCAGCGCGCAGAGGAGAGGGATGTGGGCCGCGAGCAGCTGCACAGTCATGGCATCGGCAAAGGCCGCGCATTCTGCGAAAAGCTGGCGCAACAGGCGGAGCTGGATCAGGCGCATCCGGCTCTGCAGCGCTGGCATGCTTCACTGCACGAAACCCACAATGACAGTGAAATCGTCCGTTTATATGCACAGCTGGTGCAGCCAGTGCTGGATCGTCAGGCGCGACGCGAGATCAGCCGTCATGCAGCGGAAGCCACACTGATGATTGCGGTCAGCCCGCTGGCGCTGGTGGATATGGCGTTTATCGCCTGGCGTAATCTGCGGCTGGTCAACCGTATCGCGGCAATCTATGGCATTGAGCTGGGTTACTTCAGCCGCATCCGGCTATTCCGTCTGGTGCTGCTTAATATGGCCTTTGCCGGGGCATCTGAACTGGTGCGGGAAGTGGGTATGGACTGGATGTCGCAGGACCTTGCCGCCCGGCTTTCTACGCGGGCCGCGCAGGGTATTGGTGCAGGGTTATTAACCGCAAGACTGGGCATAAAAGCGATGGAGCTTTGCCGTCCATTGCCCTGGCTGGAGCAGGATAAGCCGAGGCTCGGCGACTTTCGTCGTGAGCTGCTGAGCCAGTTAAAAGAGGCGCTGCAGAAGGGCGGCAATAAGTCCGCCTGAACCTTTGGAGGACAATAAAGGCGGCCTTGCCGCCTTTATTATTTAATGCGGCTGACGCAGGACCTGCCGCGAATCGATAGTCAGGCACTCACCCGGACAGGCAGATTCATCAGTGATCACCGGGTCCGCTGGCAGCGTAAAAGCCATCCCATTCTTCTCCCTGATAAAATGCGCCATTCCGGCGAATGTCCATGACATGCTCAGGCCCAGCCCGCCGAAATCATCATATTTACGTAACGTCGCAACCTTCGGCAGGTACTCCCCGGTCAGGCGATAATAGAGTGCGCCCTTAAAATCTTTCGGAACCTGCTGAATGATTGCCTGATCGAGCAGGGCAAACTCTTTGCGAGCCGGAACGGAGTAGCCGTTGATCAGATGGCTTATCGTCAGCGAGCCAGCCGCTATCACCAGCAGCGTATAAAAAGGCTTTTTCCATTTTATCTTTTTGCTGATTTCAAACAGGCCGAGAATAAATGCGCTGGTGGTAATCAATGCACCGGCAATCAACGTGCGGTAAGCAGCCATGCTTTCGCTGACAATCAGATTGGGCAGTGCGGCGATCAGCAGTAAGACGAACATCAGATAAAATTTGTCGTTGCCTGCGGCTTTAATTTTCTTAAGCCCAAAACCAATAATGGTCGCAGAGAGGATCACCGACACCGTTTTTGCACCGAGATCAAAGTTGCAGATAACGTTTTTCAGGTACTCGGTAAAAAACCATTTCAGCTTAACCGGGATGTCGTAGCTGAATGCCGAGCGGGGCAGCGTGTGACCATAAAGCTGAACGGGCAGCACCTTCGAGGCGAGTAGCGCAGCAAACATGCCTGCGCCCAGCACCATCAGTGAGATTAGCGCCTGTTTCTTATCAATTTTCCGCGCGGAAAAGCAAAGGTCCAGCGCAGCAAAGAAGGTAAAGCTCATTGCGGCCGGTTGGTAGAGACAGAAAGCGATGGTCAGCAGGCAGAATGCTAACAGCCTGGCTGGGATGCCCGGTTTAATCGACAAACGGTAGCTGGCACCCGCCAGTAAAATCGCAGCGATATAGGGGAAACAGGATGCCCATGCAACGTAAACCTGAAATGAAGGGAGCAGACAAATCAATAATGCAAAAGTGATCCGCTGAGCCTGATTCTCCAGCAGCGCATCTTTCTGACAAAGGGTATAGATGTAATACCCGGTAAAAATGAGCAGAACAAGGGCGACAGAACGCAACAGCGCCAGTCGTTCTACGCTCTCCACCAGAAAAGAAGCACTGTACTGAATAACGCCATACACCGGCCTGCCGGATAACGTGTCCCAGTTTAAGATGCTGAGCTTGTCAGAGTTAGCCCAGTAGAGATTTGTCCAGTCATCGGTATAGGCGTAATGGGTTAAATAAGCGGGGCTATAAGCAATCAGAAAAACGATCGCAATAAGTAAAAAAACCTTACGGTGTGTCAGTACGGTATCAGTGGCGAACATCTTACATCCTTATTAATCAGGCCATCTCTCTGCGCCTGAACGCGCGGTTTAATCCGTGTTCTGAGGCGGGGTTAGTCTGGTCGTCGCGGATTTTCGCAAAATATAGCGAGGACGGTTTTTGGTTTCCATATAGATGCGGCCAATATATTCACCCAACACACCAATGCCAATAAGCTGAACCCCACCGAGAAAAAGCACAGAAACCAGAATAGAGGGGTAGCCGGGCACCGGATTACCGAACAGCAGTTTATCCACGATCATCCAGAGTCCATACAGAAAGGCCAGCGAGGCCACTAAGAAACCCAGATATGACCAGATGCGTAACGGAACAGTAGAGAATGAGGTCAGTCCCTCAAGCGCAAGATTCCACAGCTTCCAGCCGCCGAATTTACTGCGGCCAGCAATTCGCTCAGTGCGTACATATTCCACGATGTCCGTCTGTCCGCCGACCCAACTCAGAATGCCCTTCATGAAGAGATTTTTCTCGGGCAGCAGCTTAATGTTCTCAACCACTTCACGCGACATCAGCCGGAAATCACCGACGTTCTCTTCTATTTGCGGATCGCTGATACTGTTGTGCAGTTTATAAAACCAGTGCGCAGTTTTGCGTTTGAGGTGACCATCGGCACGTCTGTCAATCCGCTTGGCTAACACGATATCAGCGCCCGCCTGCCATTTTCGGATCATGTCGGGAATAATCGCGATCGGATCCTGCAAATCCACATCAATCGGGATAACGGCGTCGCCGGTGGCGGCTTCCAGTCCGGCAAATAGCGCCGGTTCCTTGCCGAAATTACGAATAAATGACAGGCTGCACACCAGTGGATCGCGCTGGCTCAGTTGCGTTATCAGCTTATACGTTGCGTCTGTACTGCCATCATCGATAAAAACAATCTCAACCTGCCACTCTGCAAGCGCTTCATATTTTCTGACCGCATCATAAAAAAGAGGGATGACCTCCTCTTCATTAAATACCGGCACCACCAAAGAGATTTTCATTATTCTCCTTTGAATACAACAAAGCGGGAAAAAAGAAAGCCACATACCAGACTGATAGCCGATGAGGCAATCAATGTAATAATTGGATAGAGGCCCAACCGGTCAGCCAGATAACCTACGCTGAATGCCATCGCGCCCATAAAAACGAGGTAAAGAATATAACGCCATGCCGTGGCCTGCTGTTTAAAGGTCCAGCGCGCATTAACAAAGAAAGAGAAGGTGACGGCCATGCAAAAAGCAATCAGGTTAGCGGTCGATTGCATGAGACCCATGCTCAGGGCGAGGAAAAAGGTCAGCCAATGAATCAGGGTATTAACCATACCCACAGTCAGATATTTTGCGAAGAAAGTCAGCATTTTAAAATCAATTCTACTCAGTTAAGAAAAATATACCGTAATCAGCCCGCAATCAACAGTCCGGTGCTGACAAAGACTGACATTCAACCGGAAATGATCGTCGACAGCAGGTTAGTACAAAACCTCACCATACGAGCCAGAACTGTCAACATTTCCTGACAGACACCTTTCTGCAGGTGCGCCACATAGCGTATTATTGTTTTATCTGAACCTGATTAAGGCGAACGCAATGCGTCTGGAAGTGTTCTGTCAGGACCGTATCGGTCTGACGCGTGAACTGCTTGACCTGCTGGTGGCACGCAACATTGATTTACGCGGTATCGAAATCACGGCACTGGGCCGCATCTACCTGAACTTTTCTGCACTGGAATTTGACGCCTTCAGTAATCTGATGGCGGAAATCCGCCGTACACCCGGCGTAACAGATGTGCGCACGGTTACGTACATGCCCTCTGAACGGGAGCATCGCGCGCTGAGTGCGCTGCTGGTGGCGATGCCAGATCCGGTCTTCTCTATCGATCTGAAAAGCAAGGTTGAACTGGCGAATCCCGCTGCTCAGAACCTGTTTAATCTCGATGAAGAGAAGATGCGCAACTTTAGCGCCGGTCATCTGATTAACGGCTTTAATTTCCTGCGCTGGCTCGAGAGCGATCGTGTTGAGGCGCAGGCCCAGCATGTCGTCATTGAGGGGCGTGATTTTCTGATGGAGGCACGTCCCATCTACCTGCCGGGTGAAGAGGGCCAGAGCGACAGGCCGGTTGGGGCGATGGTGATGCTGAAGTCGACAGCCCGTATGGGCCGCCAGTTGCAGAATCTGGTGGTTACCGACGAATCGGAGTTTGACCATATCATTGCCGTCACGCCGAAGATGCGTCAGGTGGTCGATCAGGCACGTAAACTGGCGATGCTTGATGCGCCGCTACTGATTGTTGGCGACACCGGGACCGGGAAAGATATGCTGGCACGCGCCTGTCATCTGCGCAGTGCCCGCGGGAAAAATCCTTTCCTGGCGCTGAACTGTGCCTCTCTGCCCGACGACGTGGCGGAAAGCGAGCTGTTTGGTCATGCTGCCGGCGCTTATCCGAATGCCCTGGAAGGCAAAAAAGGCTTTTTTGAGCAGGCCAATGGCGGCTCGGTTCTGCTGGATGAAATTGGCGAGATGTCGCCAAGAATGCAGACCAAGCTGCTACGTTTTCTTAATGACGGTACTTTCCGTCGCGTCGGCGAAGAGCATGAAGTGCATGTCAATGTGCGGGTGATTTGCGCCACACAGAAGAACCTGATTGAACTGGTGCAGCGGGGCGAGTTCCGCGAAGATCTCTTTTATCGTCTCAATGTGCTGACGCTGCAACTGCCGCCGCTGCGCGATCGTCCACAGGACATTCTGCCACTGACTGAGATGTTTGTGGCCCGCTTCGCGGATGAGCAGGGAATGGCGCGTCCGCGTCTCTCGCCACAGCTCAATGCGTTTCTGACCCGTTATGCCTGGCCTGGCAACGTGCGTCAATTGAAAAACGCGCTGTATCGGGCATTAACCCAGCTGGAAGGTTACGAGCTACGTCCGCAGGATATCGTGTTGCCCGAACAGGCGCTGGATGTGTCACTCGGAGATGAAGCCCTGGAAGGGACACTGGATCAGATCACCAGCCGTTTCGAACGTTCGATTCTGACGCGGCTTTATCTCTCTTATCCCAGTACCCGAAAGCTGGCAAAACGGCTGGGTGTTTCGCACACCGCGATTGCCAATAAGCTGCGGGAATATGATCTGGGGCAGAAGCGTACCGAAAGCGAATAAGCTTTTCAGTTCCTCTTAGCAGACTCATGGCGAATCTGGCAGTCATAGATTAACTCAACGCGAAGCGTTGGCCCGTCTACGGGCGCACCTCAGGGATGAGGTGCGTAGTAACAACGCCGGGAGCGTTTTTGAACAACGCGAAGCGTTGGCCCGTCTACGGGCGCACCTCAGGGATGAGGTGCGTAATTGTGCGGGCCGGGCGGTCATGGATGACAGATTTTGCGTCTCTCCGATCTGCCCCAATTTTCTGTGCAGGCTCGTTCTGACAGCTAATCGAGCCAGACATTATCTGTAACATCGTCGAATAACCTGGCTATCCGCTTTTTGTATTACTTCAACGCGGCCAGCGCAGCGTCGTAATCAGGCTCAGTAGTGATTTCATCAACCAGCTGGCTGTAGAGCACTTTATCGTTCTCATCCAGCACGATCACCGCACGAGCAGTCAGACCTTCCAGCGCACCATCGGCAATTTCCACGCCATAATCATACTTAAACTCTGAGCCGCGCAGCGTCGACAGGGTCACTACGTTGCTCAGGTTTTCTGCGCCACAGAAACGTGACTGGGCAAACGGCAGATCCGCTGAAATACACAGCACCACCGTATTATTCAGTTCACTCGCGGCCTGATTGAATTTGCGCACTGATGAAGCACAGACGCCGGTATCAACACTCGGGAAAATGTTCAGAATCTTGCGTTTTCCTGCATACTCAGAGAGCGCAACGTTGACCAGATTTTTAGCGACCAGCGTAAAAGCTTTAGCTTTATCGCCAGCCTGAGGAAACTGACCAGCAACTGGTACGGCGTTACCCTGAAAATGAACAGTCTGAGACATAGTGATTCCTTTTGATGAGAAAAAACATCCAACACAAAACGGCTAAAGATAGCCGTTGTTTATGACATAAATGTTAAGGGTTTACGAGTTCAATTGTTGAATTTAACGTGGCGGGCTGCCACTGCGTCCTACATTCTGGAGTGGAAATGAGAACGGTAAAAAGTTACCCCGAAGCCTGGCCATTGCATACGCCGTTTGTCATTGCCCGTGGAACGCGAACCGAAGTCAAGGTGGTGGTGGTTGAAATTGAGGAGGACGGCGTCAAAGGCGTCGGAGAAGCGACCCCTTATGCGCGCTACGGTGAAAGCGAAGCCTCGGTGCTGGCGCAAATCGCCACGCTGCTGCCTGCGCTGCAACAGGGCATGACGCGTGAAGCGCTGCAACAGGCACTGCCTGCTGGTGCCGCGCGCAACGCCATTGACAGCGCCCTGTGGGATTTGGCCACACATCAGCAGCAGAGCAGCCTCTGGCAGCTTAGCGGCGTTACCGCGCCTGAGGATGTGGTCACCGCACAGACCGTCAGTATCGATACCCCGGAAGCGATGGCCAGCAGCGCGCTGGCGCTGTGGCAGCATGGTGCAACGCTGCTGAAGGTTAAGCTTGACGATAATTTCATCACCGAACGGCTGATGGCGATCCGCGCCGCCGTGCCGGACGCGACCCTGATTGTGGATGCGAATGAGTCATGGCACGCCGAAGGCCTGGCAGCACGCTGTCAGCTACTGGCCGATATCAATGTGGCGATGCTTGAGCAGCCACTGCCCGCGGATGAGGATGCGGCACTGGAGAACTTTATCCATCCGTTACCGATCTGCGCTGATGAGAGCTGTCATACCCGCGAAAGCCTGGCGGCACTACGAGGCCGTTATGAGATGGTCAACATTAAACTGGATAAAACGGGTGGACTAACCGAGGCGCTGGCACTGGCCGATGCGGCTCAGCAGCAGGGCTTTACGGTGATGCTGGGCTGCATGATCTGCACCTCGCGGGCGATACGTGCTGCGTTGCCGCTGGTGCCGCAGACCCGCTTCGCCGATCTTGACGGGCCAACCTGGCTGGCGGCCGATGCAGAACCGGCGATCAACGTGCGCAACGGTCAACTGATTATTGCTGCCAGCGCAGCAGGTTGACCATCATCTCAAGGTAAGTCTCTGTGGCTTCATCCACGGAAATCACCGGCATTTCAGCGGTGACGCAGGGCAGACTGAGATCGTTACACCAGCTGCCGAATGAGCCTGGCGTGTCATAGCCGACGCTGCTGACTCGGGGAAGGCGGGTGTGGCTGGCCAGCCAGCCGCCTATATCCACCTGATGCGGATCGTCAATGCAGCCCAGCGGTTCATGCCATGAGACGATCCAGCACGGCTTAAGCTGATGAATCAGAGCACAGAGTGCCTGGGTTTCCGGTTCCGAACCCGGATGCGTACCGGTTGAGAGCGCCACATCACGCGCATCGGCCGCGCTGTTCCAGCGATATACCGTCTCGCCTGATTGCCAGTTTGCGGCGGGGAAGTTACGGTTGAGATCGACGCCATTTGCGTTAGCGCGCAGCCCAAGCTGGCAGCCATCCGGATTGACCGCTAATACCACATGGTGCCGACGCATGCCGTCGGGCAGCGTGCGTAATGCGGCAGAGAGCGTCGCGATGGCCGCATTCTCATCACCGTGGGTGCCGGCAAGGATCAGACCGCTGTCGGGATCGCCCAATGGGGCCGGAAACCACAGCAGCGGTGCGCCCAGCACAGAGCGGCCATACTGCTGATAGGGAACGTCAAGTTTGCCCCGCAGGGGTCGCGGATGGAGTGGTGACATACTCATTTCCTCAAAGGGTTTTACTCAAAGTAGCGGAAAAGCCGTGTGCGGAAAATAGCTATTTATCTGTCAGCCATTTGCGCTAAAGTGCCCTGCACAAGCTGTATCAGCAACAGACTGATGCAGCACTTCTTTGGGGTAAAGGAGTGATGATGGTTAAGACCTTTCGCATGACGCTGGCAGCAATCAGTCTGAGCAGTGTTATCACACCCGCTATCGCGGCGAATCCACCCGCTGGCGCACAGCTGGCTGAACAGCAGCAGATCGTTCGCCACATTAAAGATGAACCCGCTTCACTTGATCCGCTTAAAGCAGTCGGACTGCCGGAAATTCAGGTGATTCGCGATCTGTTTGAAGGCCTGACCAATCAGGATGCGCAGGGCAAAATTGTGCCGGGCGTGGCGCAGAGCTGGAGCAGTAGCGACAACAAAACCTGGGTCTTCACCCTGCGCAATAACGCGCGCTGGTCAAACGGCGATCAGGTTACCGCACAGGACTTTGTCTCCAGCTGGCAGCGCCTGGTCGCTCCTGAAAACAGTTCGCCCTTTGCCTGGTTCGCGGGTTTAAGCGGCATTGAAAATGCGGCAGCCATTACCAAAGGCGAAATGACGCCCGATAAGCTGGGTGTGGTCGCTCAGGGTAAAACGCAGCTGAAAGTGACGCTGGATCGTCCGGTGCCGTGGTTCCCGGCGCTGGTGGCTAACGTCGCGCTCTTCCCGGTTCCTCAGAAGACGATTGCGCAGGAGGGCGACAGCTGGACGGCACCCGGCAAACTGGTGGGCAACGGTGCCTATCAGCTCAGTGAGCGGGTCGTAAATGAAAAAATCGTCCTGATCCGTAATCCGGACTACTGGGATGATGCGCATTCGGTGCTGACAAAAGTGACCTTTGTCCCGATCAATGAAGAGTCGAGCGCCACTAAGCGCTATCGCGCAAATGATGTCGATATCACCGAATCCTTCCCTAAAAATATGTATGCGATGTTGAAAAAAACATTGCCGGGTGAGGTCTACACACCTGACCAGTTAGGCACCTATTACTATGCTTTTAACACGCAGAAGGGGCCGACTGCCGATGTGCGGGTCCGCAAAGCGCTTTCATGGTCTATCGATCGCAAAGTCATTGCTGAAAAAGTGCTGGGCACCGGTGAGAAGCCGGCGTGGCACTTTACACCAGATGTAACAGCAGGCTTTAAGCCATTGCCCACTTTCATGCAGCAGCACGATCAGAACACCCTGAACGCGCAGGCGAAAGCGCTGCTCGCCGCCGCCGGTTATGGCCCCGCTAAGCCGCTCAAACTTAAGTTGCTCTACAACACCTCTGAGAGTCATCAGAAAATTGCGATTGCTGTGGCCTCGATGTGGAAAAAGAACCTCGGGGTAGATGTCACGCTGGAAAATCAGGAGTGGAAAACCTATATCGACAGCCGTAATAGCGGGAACTTTGATGTGATTCGTGCTTCGTGGGTGGGTGACTACAATGAGCCATCTACCTTCCTGAATCTTCTGACCTCAGGCAACAGCAGTAATATTTCGCGTTTCAGCAACGCGGATTATGATGCGGCCATCGCCAAAGCCAGCAAAGAGACAAATGACCAGGCGCGCAACAGCGACTACAACCGGGTGGAGCAGATCCTGGCTGAACAGACGCCCATTGCCCCTATCTATCAGTACACTAATGGCCGCCTGATTAAACCCTGGGTCAAAGGCTACCCCATCACCAATCCTGAAGACGTCGCCTACAGCCGTGAACTCTGGATTGAAAAGCACTAAGCCTGTCATGGCTGGTTTTCCGGCCATCGGCTGACATCTTTCTACACAGCCCGGAGATTGCAACTCAACGCCGTCACGCTAGACTGTATCATATTGATTTTAGTAGAGAGGCGACGGAGTGGACGTTATTGAAGGAAAAGCATTACAGGTTTCAGATGCCATCATTTCCTGCCAGCTGGATGGCAAGGGGGGAATGATCCCGATTGCTGAAGATGAAGTCATCCAGTGTGAGCAGCCCTGCTGGCTGCATCTGAACTATACCCATCGCAAGAGCGCCGAATGGCTGCAGTCCACGCCACAAATCCCCGATGCTGTGCGTGACGCGTTAGCGGGCGACAGCATGCGTCCCCGCGTGAGCAGGCTGGGCGACGGATTTATGATTGTGCTGCGCAGCGTTAACCACAACACCGATGCACGTCGCGACCAGCTGGTGGTCATGCGGGTGTTTATCAACGATAAGCTCATCGTCTCCACCCGGCGGCGCAAAGTTTCTGCCGTCGATGAAGTGCTCACCGATTTGCAAAACGGCAATGGCCCGATTGACTGCGGCAGCTGGCTGGTGGATGTCTGTGATGCGCTGACCGATCACACCAGCGAATTTATTGAAGAGTTACATGACAAAATTATCGAGCTGGAGGATGCGCTGCTCGATCAGCGGATGCCCGCGCGCGGCGAGCTGGGCCTGCTACGCAAACAGCTGATTGTGATGCGGCGTTATATGGCCCCTCAGCGCGATGTCTATGCCAGGCTGGCCAGTGAAAAACTGGCCTGGATGGATGACAGTGAACGCCGCCGGATGCAGGAAATTGCCGACCGTCTGGGGCGCGGGCTGGATGATCTGGATGCAGGCGTGGCGCGCACTGCGATTCTGGCTGATGAGGTCGCCTCTGCGATGGCGGAGTCGATGAACCGCCGCACCTATACCATGTCACTGATGGCGATGATCTTTCTGCCCGCCACGTTCCTGACCGGCCTGTTTGGTGTCAATCTGGGCGGCATTCCGGGCGGCGAATGGAAATATGGTTTTTCAATCTTCTGTCTGCTGCTGGTGGCACTGGCAGTAGGGGTCGCAGGTTATCTGCGTAAACGGCACTGGCTCTGATGCGACAAAGGTAATGCGGCAATCCCGCTATGTGGGCTGAAAATCCCGTTAAGCGAACAAAAGCTGATCGACATCAAGAACCCATTGTCGCTGCTGACGCAAACTCTCTCCCGCAGGTGAATGCAACGTCAAGCGATGGGCGTTGCGCTCCATATTGTCTTACTTCCATATTTAGAATTGATGCATAGCACATTTAATTCGAAACATGCCGGCCAGTGTGCCGGCTTTTTTTTGTCTGCCTGGCTGTAACGCCGTTCCTTATCTAAGCTTAAAGTCCATTCGCAACAAAAGGAGTACGGCATGAGCGCGATTCTTAACAGCGAGCCGATCCCCACGGATCCAGTCCCGATTCCTGAGCCAATTCCCCAGCCGCAACCGCAGCCTGATCCACCAACCGATCCGGAATTTCCGCCGATAATGGATCCACCGCCACATCGCAACATATAAAAAAAGGGCGTGCTGCCTGCAGCACGCCCTTAATCTTTTCCGGACTTATTTAATCTGTAGTACATCCAGACGCACGCTGATATCGGGTGCATCGTCTTCATCGACCCGCCAGCCGACAGGCTGTGATGGCAGCGTTTCCCGGTCAAAGGCGAGATCGCCGCCATCAACGACTGCATCGCCATGTTTGATGCCTTTAAAATCGAACAGATTGACATCGGCCAGGTGCGACGGCACCACGTTTTGCATCGCGCTGAACATGGTTTCGATGCGGCCAGGATAGCGCTTATCCCAGTCACGCAGCATATCGGCTACCACCT
Organism: Pantoea sp. 22096; assembly: GCF_052045955.1. Classification (NCBI taxonomy): domain Bacteria; kingdom Pseudomonadati; phylum Pseudomonadota; class Gammaproteobacteria; order Enterobacterales; family Erwiniaceae; genus Pantoea; species Pantoea sp. 22096. The sequence goes on from NZ_JBQEPW010000001.1 coordinate 996,243, forward strand.
GACGCTGCAGGTTCGGCTGAGAACCGCAAAGGTTGCACGGGATAATCGGGAACTGACGTGCTTCGGAGAAACGAATGATATCTTTCTCACGGCAGTAGGCCAGTGGACGGATCACAATCTGCTTACCATCGTCGCTCATCAGCTTTGGCGGCATCCCTTTCAGTTTTCCACCGTAGAACATATTCAGGAACAGCGTCTGCAGGATGTCATCGCGATGGTGGCCCAGCGCAATTTTAGTACAACCGAGTTCTGTCGCGACGCGATAGAGAATGCCACGGCGCAGGCGCGAGCAGAGTGAGCAGGTGGTTTTGCCCTCAGGTACCTTATCTTTGACGATGGAGTAGGTATCTTCTTCGACAATCCGGTACTCAACACCCTGCGACTCAAGATATTGCGGCAGGATGTGCTCAGGGAAGCCCGGCTGTTTCTGGTCGAGATTGACGGCAATCAGGCTGAAGTTGACCGGTGCGCTTTTTTGCAGACTGCGTAAAATTTCCAGCATGGTGTAGCTGTCTTTACCGCCCGACAGGCAGACCATGATGCGGTCACCTTCTTCAATCATATTAAAATCTGCAATCGCTTCGCCGACATTACGACGCAAACGCTTCTGCAGTTTATTCAGGTTGTACTGTTCTTTCTTGTCAACCGTTTGATTATCTTGCATTTTTACCTATCTCAAAAACCAGAAAGCGTAGCTAAAGGGCAAATTGATGCACGCCCAGCCGGTCACTTCACTGTGATGTTACGAATATGCAGCGTATGGTACGGATTGTTGCCGCGAAAGCCAGCCCGGAGTGAAGTAATCAGCGGATAATTGCCGTCAGAGTCAAAGGCCGCGTGACCCGTCTGGGCAATCATTGTCGGAATGCGGTGCTGAGCAAGCGCGTGAGGATAGAGGGCAGGCTTTGCTTCGTCGTGAGCAAACGGAAAGCGTTCAGCTGCGCGATGTCAGCTGACGGGCACATCTTTCCACTGACAATCAATTTCATCACTGTGCGTTGAGCAGGACGGCGGTGATGACGGGTAAGCATCAGTCCGCGCATGATCTCTTTTAACCGCACAGCCTGTGGCCATAAAAATGACAGAGATAATTAAAAAAATTTTCATCAGCACTACCGAATTAATAAAAAACACAGCATGCGCTGCCATGACTCAATCGGGACTAAATAGATTTCGGGTTGTATTGTTATGATTTGATGTACATCAAAAGAAATGTTTTCATTAAATTATCAGAGAGTCAGATATTAATCGCTGCTTTCGTTTTTCAGGTGATAATCTTAAAAAAGGGCGCTGTTGAATGTGCGTTGACCCGTTGGGTTTATAATAATAAATTCAGACGTACTGGCGTGTTATGCATCTCATTAAAACGGTGGTTTTATCATCTCTTAGCACGCACTAAAAAGTGATTTTTTAATAAATCTGGTGATGTTAAGGACATCCGATAAGCAGATTTCGCAAGAGCGGGTGTTTACGTTTTATGCTTAAATGCGTTTACGCAGACTCTCTTATAAAGTGAACTGTCGGTTCGCACATTTCGTCAATACAGACTGCCTGTGAAGCCGTTTAATGTCGGGCTATCAATGTGAATAACAAATGAATCAATATTTAATGTCTATGAGGCATCCCGATAAAAATCGTAAAATAAAAAAGTACGGCACCAGATTTATTGTGACGCTGATACTCTTTTTACTTTGCTATGTTGCGGTTATGTATTGCGGTGTTCTGCTGCTGGTCAACCGGCATGGCTTACTCCATTTTATGCTGCACTGAATTCAGCCGCAGGCCTTAAAAATCCAGCGATAAGCATGATGTAAAAAATGCCTGAGTACTTCCAGAATATCTTCCGCACTTTCTTCAGCCAGACATTGTCCGGTCTCCAGCGCGTTATTAACCGAGTTCCGATGATCCAGTATCATCATGATCCCCGCAGCACCCGCAATCAGTGTAAAAATCAGCAAGATTAATGCTGGCTGGTAATTTTTGCGCGAAGCAGCAGGCAGGGTGTCTTCAGAATGGTCAGAGTCTTGGCGCATTTGTCCCCGGGTAAAATGATTACATTGATAAACAATAACGGATTATGCCATTAATTATCGGCACGCACTATGTCTCAGGTCAGTCAGTCAGCTTCTTTACAGGATAGCCAGATGTGCGGTCAGCCAGATTTGGATGGGGGAGTGCAGAAGGCGCTGGCTGCTACTCACCGCCTTCTGCGATGTCCGGATGCCTGCAGGGAGACATCGGGTCTGAGCGGCTTTTGTGGCGGAATCACATCATTTCCAGCGACTGAACGCCCTTGATCTCCATAACCTTATCATAAAGGTACGCATCGTTTGATTTGCGGGAAAGCGTCACCTGGACACTGAGTTCACAAAGACCGCTCTCTTCATCACGATTAATCACCGTCACATTGCCGTAGCGTATGCCTTCCCGCTGCATGACCAGCAATACCAGCGGCACGCTTTTAGGCTTAAGAAAAACCAGCAGTGTATGGTGTTTGCCGATTAAAAGATGACTGAGGCGGCGAAACACTTCCAGCACGACCAGCGCCAGCACCGTGCCATAGATGCCGATCTCATACATGCCGCTGCCGATTACCAGACCAATCGCTGCCGTTACCCACAGGCCGGCCGCCGTGGTTAAACCCTTCACCACCTGCTTCTGGATCATAATGGTGCCCGCGCCAAGAAAGCCCATTCCGCTGACCACCTGAGCGGCAATACGGCTGGGGTCCAGTGCTACGTGGTCGCTGCTGAGCATGTCGGCGAAGCCATATTTCGACACCAGCATAAACATGGCACTGCCGATACCGACCAGAATATGCGTACGTAATCCCGCTTCTTTAGCCCGCATCTGCCGCTCCAGGCCTATCAGGCCGCCGAGAATACCGGCCAGCGCTATGCGAATTAACATATCCATTAACATGGGTTTACTCCGAATAAATATGGGCTGAAAAAGGGTGGCAGTTCAGTGATAACAGGTAAACAAGATAATTCTGCTTGCAAATGACGCTGCAGAATTTTGTAAAAAGCTGTTTCACCTCTCGACCCCTTGTGCTGCCTGACATATGCTGAGCCAGCCTTTTACCTCAATTCCCGGAGTCCGACTGATGAAAGCAGCCACCTTTTTGCTGGCCGGTGCCGCGCTATTACTCTCTGCCTGTAGCAGCAACAGTGATGATAACGAGCCACCGCAACAAGCCACCGCCGCCCATATCCAGCCACGGGTGGTGATGTCTTCCCTGGCAGAAAGCACCTGTTCGAATGCAGGCGGAACGCTGGCATTTTCGCATCAGCTGGATGGCTCGCGCGTGGGAATGTGTCAGTTAGTGAATGGACGCCGCTGTGATGAGCAGGCGTTGATTGGCGGGAATTGCGCGCGCTGATGAACGGGCCGGATTTCTCCGGCCCGCGCAGTCACACCGAGAACAGTCAGGCTGAGAGTCGGTTCGGGCAGTTTTCACCCCGATCGAGCTGGCTGAGATTACTCAGCGTCGTTTCAGAAATGGCGGTCAGCGCTTCGGCGGTTAAAAACGCCTGATGGCCAGTGAACAAAACGTTATGGCACGCTGACAGACGACGGAATACGTCGTCCTGAATCACATCATTCGACTTATCTTCAAAGAACAGATCGCGTTCATTCTCGTAAACATCCATGCCAAGCGCGCCGATTTTCTGCTGTTTTAGCGCGTCAATGGCCGCCTGTGAATCAATCAGACCACCGCGACTGGTATTGATAATCATGACGCCATCGCGCATCTGTTTAAACGCGTCGGCGTTAAGCAGATGATGATTCTCCGGCGTCAGCGGGCAGTGCAACGTGATGACGTGAGATTCAGCGAACAGCGTCTTCAGATCGACATATTCCGCGCCCAGCTCCAGTGCCTGTTCGCTTGGGTAAGGATCAAACGCCAGCAACCGCATACCAAAACCTTTCAGAATGCGCATCGTCGCAATCCCGATTTTACCGGTGCCGATAACGCCCGCAGTTTTGTTGTGCATATTGAAGCCGGTCAGCCCATCGAGCGAAAAGTTCGCGTCACGGGTACGCTGATAAGCGCGATGAATACGGCGGTTCAGGGTCATCATCAGGCCGATCGTATGTTCAGCCACCGCTTCTGGTGAGTAGGCTGGAACCCGGACGACTTCCAGACCCAGCTCTTTCGCCGCAGCCAGATCGACATTATTGAAACCGGCACAGCGCAGCGCGATGTATTTCACACCCAGTCCGGCCAGTTCTTTCAGTACCGGACGGCTGCCGTCATCGTTAACAAAGATGCAGACGGCATCGCAACCCACAGCGGTTTTAGCCGTGCTTTCAGAGAGTAAAAAGTCATAAAACACCAGTTCAAAGCCGAACTGCTGATTGACCTGCTCAAGGTATTTCTGATCGTAATGTTTAGTGCTGTAAACCGCGATCTTCATTGTTATGCTCCTGCAGAGTGATAAACCAAGGATAACGTTTTCTGACCGACTTTGCTGAAACTGCTGATTTGCGCCTGGCACAGGCCTTCACCTCTGGCAGATTACATGCCATCATCGTTGTCAGGATATTGTAAGGAAAAGGATTATGGCTTTTATGCCACGGATTTTCCGGCGACGGCTGGCGGCCATTCTGGCGGTTATCCTGCTTCTGCTCGGCCTGATCTTAACTGTGACGCAATGGCTGCCGCGGCTGGCCGGCATCTGGCTGCCTGACGGGACGCGCATTGCGTTGTCAGGCGCACCCCGCTGGCGTGAAGGTGGCCTGTGGTTACCTCAGATCCGTTATCTCGCTGGCGATTGCTCACTGGCCACCGTAAAGGCGGTGTCACTGGGCTGGCATCAGTCACGCTGGAAACTCAATGCTGAAGCGCTGACGCTGGATAGCGCCTGCCTGCAACAATTACCTGCCAGTAACAGTACGGCTGCGCCCAAAACGCTGGCCGAATGGCAGGCAATGCTGCCTGGCGCCGACGTTCATCTGGGCAAATTAATCGTTACGCCGTGGCAGACGTATGCGGGCGCGCTGGATCTGACGCTGGAAAAAGATCGCCAGCAACTCAGTTACCAGGGCGATAATCTGCAGCTGGCGGCCACGCTGACCGGTCAGCAGCTCGCTATCCGTCGCCTGACGCTCACCCATCCTGCACTGCCTGACCCCGTCACGCTGAGTGGTCATCTGGCGTTACCCACCTTTGCCACTGATCTGCCGGTGAACGGCGATGTGACCGGACAGCTGGCGCTGGACGCGCTGCCGCATCCCCTGAAGCTGACGCTTAACTGGCAGCAGCAGCAGGGCGAGCTACGCGTGGCAATGGCCGAAGTGACCAGGCCGCTTCTCAGACTGCCGTGGCAGATCAGCCGCGATCAGATTCGGATTGAAAAGGGCGAATACTTCTGGCCGCTGGAGGCTCAGCCGCTATCAGGGTTTGTTAACCTGACGCTGGATAACTGGCAGTCTGGCCTTGAAAGTAGCCAGATTAGCGGTCGCGTTAACCTGCTGACCCAGGGACGCGGCGGCAAGGGCAACGTGGTGCTGGGCATCGGTCCTGGTAACCTCAGCCTGACCAACAGCAACCTTCCCTTTCAGTTGACCGGTGAAAGCAAACTGGCCGCTCTGCAACTTTATGGCTCGATTCCTGGTGTGCTCAGTGGATCGCTACTCGATCCTCAGCTGGTGCTGCAACCTAAATCGCTGCTGCGTCTGCGCGGTCGGCTGCTGTCAACGCTGGAAGTGGACGAGGCGCGCTGGCCGCTGGCGGGTGTGCGGCTCTCCTCACAGGGCATTGATGGTCGCCTTCAGGCGATTCTCAACGCACACGATGCCAGTTTTGGCCGCTTCCGGCTGCATCTCGATGGTCGCGCCACAGACTTCTGGCCCGATAAGGGCGAATGGAACTGGCGCTACTGGGGCGGAGGCGAGATGCTGCCGCTGCAGGCGCGCTGGGATGTTAAAGGAACCGGTGGCTGGCACGATACGCTGATCCATCTTGACACCCTGTCTGCCGGCTTTAATCAGCTGGCGTACGGCAGCGTCAACATAGCAAAACCGCGTCTGACGCTGACTGCACCGGTAGACTGGCAGCGTGATGCGGCGCATCCGGCGTTCAATGGGCATTTCCGCCTGCAGGCAGGAGAGACCCGCTTCAGCTATGGCGGACATCTGGCAGATTCCATGCTCGACTTTGAGGCTAAAGGTCGTGATCCCGGCTATTTCCTCTGGCGGGGCGAGTTAAAAGCGGGCAAGGTCGGCCCGCTGCGTGTGAATGGTCGCTGGGACGGCGAACGGTTACGCGGCCAGGCCTGGTGGCCCGCTCAGTCGCTGACAGTATTTCAGCCACTGCTCAGCCCCGACATGAAAATGCAGATTCAGGGCGGCAGTCTGCAGGCACAGGTCGCTTTTTCCGCCGCCAGCGATCAGGGCTTCCAGGCCGGAGGCCACTGGACGGTCAGACAGGGCAGCGTCTGGACGCCTGACAGCCAGGTGAACGGTATCGACTTCTCGCTGCCGTTCCGATTTCATGATCAGCAGTGGCAGTTTGGGCAGCACGGCCCGGTATCACTGCGCATTGCCGAGGTTAAGAACCAGTTTGCGATGCAGAACATTCGCGCCGACCTGCAGGGGAACTGGCCATGGTCTGAACAGGCGCCGCTGACGCTGCAGGATGTCAGCCTCGATCTGCTGGGCGGACAAATCACGCTGCCATCCCTGCGTATGCCTCAGCATGAGCCAGCCCGGGTGTCGCTGCGTCAAATCAGCCTCAGCGAACTTGTCACGGCGCTGAAGCCTAAACAGTTCGCCATGTCGGGCAAGGTTAACGGTGAGCTTCCGCTGTGGCTCAATAACCCACGCTGGCTGGTGGAGAAAGGGTGGATTGCCAACAGCGGTCCGCTGACCTTCCGGCTGGATAAAGATATGGCAGATGCCATTACCGGCAATAACGTGGCGACGGGCGCCGCGCTGGACTGGTTACGCTATATGGAAGTCTCCCGCAGCTGGGCCACGATCAATCTGGATAATCTTGGCGACCTCACTATGGAGGCGCAGGTGCAGGGCGTGAGCCAGTTCAGTAACCGTCGTCAGACGGTTAATCTCAACTATCATCATCAGGAAAACCTGTTTCAGCTCTGGCGCAGCCTGCGCTTTGGCGATAATTTGCAATCCTGGTTAGAGCAACATGCGACTTTGCCATCGAACAAGGACACTTCACCATGAGCCTGAGGGCACTACTGGTTCTGGCAGCCGGACTGCTGAGCATCGGCTGCGTGCCGCGCATTGAAGTCACGGCACCCAAAGATCCCATCACCATCAATATGAACGTGAAAATCGAACATGAGATCCACATCAAAGTCGATAAAGATGTGGAAGCGTTACTGAAAAACCAGAGCGGTCTGTTCTGAGGAGAGCAACGATGAAACGCATAAGCGCGGCGCTGTTCCTCGCCCTGGCGATAGCTCAGCCTGCCTGGGCACTGACGCTCGATGAGGCGCGGCAATCGGGCCGGGCAGGTGAAACGCTTTCCGGCTATCTGGCGGCACGTTCGCAGGACAGTGAAACGCTGGCGCTGGTGCAGCGGATTAATGCCGGACGTCAGCAGGAGTATCAGCGGCTGGCAGAGCAGAATAATCTCTCCACGGCTGACATCGCCAGTATTGCCGGACAGAAGCTGGTGGGCCGTGCGGCAGCGGGAGAATATGTGCGCGGCATTAACGGTCAGTGGCTGAGAAAAGTGGCACAGAGCAGTCAGTAACCGGCGAAAAAAAACCGGGCGCATGGCCCGGTCTTTTACAGCGTCATCCTGAGATGAGTGAGACTTATGCCGTCACGATCTGCTTGATAGCGTCTTTCGCTTCAGCGGTCGCTTTGCTGGCCACTTCAGGACCGTAAGCGATGCCTTCAGCAAACACGAACTCAACGTCAGTGATGCCGATGAAGCCCAGGAACAGCTTAACGTATGGGGTAAGAAGATCGGTTGAGGTATCTTTATGAATGCCGCCACGGCTGGAGATCACCACAGCCTTTTTGCCTTTAACCAGACCTTCCGGACCTGCTTCGGTGTAGCGGAACGTCACGCCAGCACGGGCAATCAGGTCGAAATAGTTTTTCAGCTGCGTCGGGATGTTGAAGTTGTACATTGGCGCGGCAATCACCACTTCATCATGAGCCTGCAGTTCTGCAATCAGTTCATCGGACAGGTCCAGTGCTTCCTGCTGACGTGGTGACAGTGGCGCTTCGGATGGGCGCATTGCACCCACTAACTCACCATCCAGAACCGGAATCGGGTTAGCGGCCAGATCACGTACAGTGACTTCTTTACCCTGTGCCTTTGCCTGTTCAACGTAGAAGTCAGCGAGCTGGCTTGACTGTGAGTAGCCTGCAAGGATGCTTGATTTCAGAACTAAAACTTTGGTCATGGTGGTTTCCTGTCTGTTACGCGGAAGACTTTCCGCTCAATGGTTTACACTCTACGGTTATCAATGGCGCGGTGAAAGCGCAATATTTCGAGACCCATGTTCGAATTTATTGAATAAGCGTAACCGGGGCCAGCCGCCGGAACGGTTCAGAATGTGCTATGATGCGCACAATTATTTTTATTGAATCAGCTGGTTATCCCGGCTTGCAGGGCGCTGCTTCTCGCAGCGACACCGTCTGAGTAAGGTACGTCACTATTATGTCATCTCCCGATACTTCCCCACTGGCAGCGCTCTGGCCACGGCTCGACGGTGTAATGCTGCGCGATCGCCAGCGTCTGCAGCGCCGCTTGCAGGGTGCCAGAAAAGTTAAAAATTCCGAGGCACAGCAGGGCATTGCCCGTGAGCTGGAGCAGGAATTTATTGCTGCTGAACAGCGCGTGGCCCAGCGCCACGCGGCTACGCCAGCCATTACCTTTCCGGACAATCTGCCGGTCAGTCAGAAACAGCAGGATATTGCCGCCGCGATTCGCAACCATCAGGTAGTGATTGTTGCGGGTGAAACCGGCTCAGGTAAAACCACGCAGCTGCCGAAAATCTGTCTGGCGCTGGGACGCGGTATCACGGGTCTGATTGGTCATACGCAACCGCGCCGTCTGGCTGCGCGCACCGTGGCGAACCGTATTGCTGATGAGCTCAGCACCTCACTGGGTGGCTGTGTCGGCTATAAAGTGCGGTTTAACGACCAGGTCAGCGATCTGACGCAGATTAAACTGATGACCGACGGGATCCTGCTGGCGGAGATCCAGCAGGATCGCCTGCTGATGCAATATGACACCATCATCATTGATGAGGCGCACGAGCGCAGCCTGAATATCGATTTCCTGCTCGGTTATCTGCGTGAGCTGCTGCCGCGCCGCCCCGATCTGAAAGTGATTATCACCTCGGCGACCATCGATCCGCAGCGCTTCTCGCGGCACTTCAACAACGCGCCGGTGATTGAAGTCTCCGGCCGGACTTATCCGGTCGAAGTGCGCTACCGGCCGGTGGTTGAAGAAGCGGATGATGGCGATCGCGATCAGCTGCAGGCGATTTTTGATGCGGTGGATGAACTGGGACGCGAGAGTCGCGGCGATATCCTGATCTTCATGAGCGGTGAGCGCGAAATCCGCGATACCGCCGATGCGCTGAACAAACGCGACCTGCCGCACACCGAAGTGCTGCCGCTCTATGCGCGACTGTCGAACGCGGAACAGAACCGGGTATTTCAGTCGCACAGTGGCCGTCGCATCGTGCTGGCGACCAACGTCGCGGAAACCTCACTGACGGTGCCGGGCATCAAATATGTCATCGATCCTGGCACGGCGCGTATCAGTCGCTACAGCTTCCGCACCAAGGTGCAGCGCCTGCCGATTGAGCCGATATCGCAGGCCTCCGCTAACCAGCGAAAAGGGCGTTGCGGCCGTGTTTCGGACGGTATCTGTATTCGCCTCTACTCGGAAGATGACTTCCTGAGCCGTCCGGCTTTTACCGATCCGGAAATCCTGCGCACCAACCTGGCGTCGGTGATCCTGCAGATGACCTCACTGGGACTAGGCGATATCGCCGCCTTCCCGTTTGTGGAAGCGCCCGATAAGCGCAATATTCAGGATGGCATCCGCCTGCTGGAAGAGCTGGGCGCGCTGACCCTGAATGAGGAGAGCGGACACTACAAACTCACCGGGTCCGGGCGTCAGCTGGCACAGCTGCCGGTCGATCCGCGTCTGGCGCGGATGGTGCTGGAAGCGCAGAAATTTGGCTGCGTACGTGAAGTGATGATCATCACTGCCGGTCTGTCGATCCAGGACCCGCGCGAGCGCCCGGCAGAGAAAAAGCAGGCGTCCGATGAGAAGCACCGGCGCTTTGCCGACAAAGATTCCGACTTCCTCGCCTATGTGAACCTGTGGAACTACCTGGCGGAGCAGCAGAAAGCGCTGTCCGGCAACCTCTTCCGTCGCCAGTGCAAAAGTGACTTCCTGAACTATCTGCGGGTGCGGGAATGGCAGGATATTTATACCCAGCTGCGGCAGGTAGTGCGCGAACTGGGCATTTCGGTTAACAGCGAGCCGGCTGAACTGCAGCCTGTTCACTGCGCGCTGCTCAGCGGTCTGCTGTCACATATCGGCCAGAAGGACACCGACAAGCAGGAGTACACCGGTGCACGCAATACCCGCTTTTCGATTTTCCCCGGCTCCGGGTTGTTTAAAAAACCGCCGAAATGGACCATGGTGGCAGAACTGGTCGAGACCAGCCGCCTGTGGGGCCGCACTGCGGGTCGCATTGAACCGGAGTGGATTGAACCGCTGGCGCAGCATTTAATTAAACGCAGCTACAGTGAACCGCACTGGGAGAAATCGCAGGGCGCGGTAATGGCTGCCGAGAAGGTTACGCTCTATGGTCTGCCCATTGTCGCCGCGCGCAAGGTGAACTATGGAAGCATTGATCCCACTCTGAGTCGTGAGCTGTTTATCCGTCACGCGCTGGTGGAGGGCGACTGGCAGACCCGACATGCTTTCTTCCGTGCTAACCAGAAGCTGCGCAGTGAAGTCGAAGATCTGGAACACAAATCCCGCCGTCGCGATATTCTGGTAGATGACGAAACGCTGTTTGCTTTTTATGACCAGCGCATTGGCAAAGAGGTTGTTTCAGCGAAGCATTTCGACAGCTGGTGGAAAAAGGCCAGCCGTGAAAACGCGGAGCTGCTGAACTTCGACAAACAGATGCTGATCAAAGAGGGCGCGGATAAGGTCAGCCAGCTTGATTATCCTAACTTCTGGCATCAGGGCAACCTTAAACTGAAGCTGAGTTACCAGTTCGAGCCGGGGGCCGATGCGGATGGCGTGACGGTACATATTCCGCTGCCGCTGTTGAATCAGATTGAAGATAGCGGTTTTGAATGGCAAATCCCGGGCGTACGCCGTGAGCTGATCATCGCGCTGATTAAGTCACTGCCCAAGCCGCTGCGCCGCAACCTGGTGCCGGCACCCAACTACGCCGAGGCGTTCCTGGGACGTGTCAACGCAATGGAAATGCCGCTGCTCGATGCGCTGTCGCGTGAGTTTCGCCGCATGACTGGTGTCACGCTGGAACGGGAAAACTGGCAGTGGGAACAGGTGCCCGATCATCTGAAAATGACCTTCCGTGTGCTGGATGAGCACAACCGCAAACTGCTGGAAGGCAAAGATCTCACCGCGCTCAAGGCACAGCTGAAAGGCAAAGTGCAGGAGACGCTATCGAAAGTGGCAGATGACGGGCTGGAGCAGAGTGGTCTGCATATCTGGAGCTTTGGTGAACTCCCGCGCAGCTACGAACAGAAGCGCGGTAGCTATCAGGTCAAAGCCTGGCCTGCGCTGGTCGATGAGAAAGAGAGCGTCGCCATTCGCCTGTTTGACAGCGAGCAGGAGCAGCAGAAAATGATGTGGCGCGGTCAGCGTCGTCTGCTGCTGCTGAATGTGCCGTCACCCGTTAAATATCTGCACGAGAAGCTGCCGAACAAAGCCAAGCTCGGACTTTACTTCAACCCTTATGGCAAAGTGCTGGAGCTGATTGATGACTGCATCGCCTGCGGCATCGACAAACTGATGGGTGAAGCGGGCGGTCCGGCCTGGGATCAGACCTCATTTGAGCAGTTGCGTGACAAAGTTCGCGGCGAACTCAATGAGACCGTAGTGACCATCGCAAAGCAGGTTGAACAGATCCTGACGGCCGTCTTCAACATCAATAAGCGTCTGAAGGGCCGGGTCGATATGACGATGGCGCTGGCGTTGTCCGACATCAAGGCGCAATTAAGTGGCCTGGTCTACCGCGGCTTTGTCACCGGAAACGGCTGGCAGCGGCTGGCGGATACGCTGCGTTACCTGCATGGCATTGAGCGTCGGCTGGAAAAACTGCCTGCCGATCCACACAGCGATCGTGCGCGCATGTTAAAAGTGCAGGCAGTGGAACAGGCGTATCAGGCGTGGCGTAACAAATTGCCGCCGCAGCGTCAGGATGATGAAGAGGTGCAGAATATCCGCTGGATGATTGAAGAGCTGCGTATCAGCTTCTTTGCTCAGCAGTTGGGTACGCCGTACCCCATCTCAGATAAGCGAATTCTGCAGACAATGGAGCAGATAGCAGGATAAAAGCCAGGATGCGTGCCTTAACAGGCACGCATCAACAGTGAAGGGTTGGGAAGGCTACTGCGCGAGAGATTCCAGCTTATCTTTAAACGAGGTGACCGAAATCGCGCGATTGTCAGCCAGATAGCGATCTTTCGCTGCCGGTGCTGAGCTTTGTACCGCGATTAACTGCCAGCCTTTATCGCTTTTGAGCAGCAGCGGTGAACCACTGTCGCCCGGCAGGGTGTCACACTGATGCGACAGCACGGCACGCTGCGCCCAGCCGGTAATCAGGCAATCACTGTGAGAATAGAGCGTATCCAGATGATCGGCCGGATAGCCTGCCTGCGTCACTTTGCGTCCGGTCAGCTTCAGCGCCGCAGTAAGGTCGCTGCGTGAGCCATCGAACAATGGAATCGGCGTAATTGCAGAGGGCGGATTGCGTAAAATCACGATGCCATAATCATAGGGCGCAGCACTGCTCGGCACGATCCAGCCTTCACCATCCGCTTTTAATTTTGACGCCAGCGAGGGTTCAACGCGCGCATCAATATCATGAAGCTCGTAACGCCAGCCTTTATCACTGGCCATAAATCGCAGTGCCACCGGCTTATCGAAATTACCCGGTGGAGAGAGCAGACAGTGTCCGGCCGTCAGCGCCAGATGCGGAGAGATGAGCGTGGCAGTACAGAGGTTGCCGCTTTCGGTTTCCAGCTGACCAATGGCATCCCAGGGGGCAGCGGTAATATCGGTGATTGCCTGGCGATGATCCTTGCCGAAGAACAGCATCTTAATTTCAGCAGGAGTAGGCGAGTCATCGTCATCATCGGCGTGAACCGTGGTGGCAAAGCTGAAGAGTCCAACCATTAACAGGGTAGCCAGGCGCATAGAAATCTCAATGGCGACAAAAATTAACGTTATTGTTATTACGTAAGTACGGTAACTATAGTCGGTGAGCGTTGAAAAAGGGAGTTTTATTGGTTAATCAGTACGCTACAGCGGCTAAATAAAAAAGCTGGCTGCAACAATGCCACACAGGATCATAACAAGCAGAATAATTTCGAAGCGATAGCGACGCACTATTTCATCCACTCTCGTCATTTCATCCACTCCAGTAAAGAAACACCCGGCATAACCGGGTGTTTTTAATTATCATCTCGTGGCCGTGCGCTGAAGGCGACCTTAGTTTTTAGCTGCTGGTTTCACAACTTTTTTGTGGTGAACTTTTTTAGCGGCCTGCGCTTTCTGAGCAGGTTTTACCACTTTTTTGTGGTGCACTTTTTTAGCAGCCTGGGCTTTCTGAACAGCTGGCTGAGTTACTTTTTTATGGTGAACTTTTTTAGCAGCCTGGGCTTTCTGAGCAGCTGGCTGAGTTACTTTTTTATGGTGAACTTTTTTAGCAGCCTGGGCTTTCTGAGCGGCTGGTTTAGTTGCTTTTTTATGGTGAACTTTTTTAGCCGCCTGCGCTTTCTGCGCGGCATCTTTTTTCACTGCTTTTTTGTGGTGTTTCTTAGCAGCCTGGGCTTTCTGAGCTGCTTTATGGTGTTTCTTGTGCGCAGTTTTGTGAACGGTTTTAGCCGGTGCTGCAGCGGTAGTTGTTGTTGCGGCTGGCGCAGCAGCTGGAGCAGCTGTGGTGTCAGCAGCGAAAGCAACAGAAGACATACCCATAGCAGCGGCGACAACCAGTGCAAATAATTTTTTCATTGCAAATCCCTCGGAGACTGTTTTTTCATGTGTAGCCCACTGCGGGGCCGGTGAAGAGACTATAGGGAAATCAATGAACGGTGTCCGTGGGTGTTTGGTATCGGCGTGTAACCGATTGTACAAAGGCGGAAAAGGGCGGTCAGCAGACCGCCCGGAAGCTTAGCTATTCAGGTAGCGTTGTTCAAGATGCTGGCGGAAGAGAGCCGGATTCAGCGCTTCGCCGGTAGCATTGATCAGCAACTGGTCGGTGGAGAAACGGCTGCCGTGCTGCCAGATGTTCTGTTGCAGCCAGTCAAATACCGGCTGCAGTTCACCATGCTGAATCAGCTCGCTGAGTTGAGGGATGGCCTTCTGAACTGACCGGAACAGCTGTGCGGCATACATCGCGCCCAGCGTATAGGTCGGGAAGTAACCAAATGCGCCGTCGGTCCAGTGGATATCCTGCATACAGCCATCGCGATAATTACCCCGGGTATCCAGACCCAGTGACTGCATCATCTTCTCATCCCACAGCGCCGGAATGTCTTCAACCTCAATCTCGCCTTCAATTAGCGCCTGCTCGATTTCATAGCGCAGAATGACATGCGCCGGGTAGCTCAGTTCATCTGCGTCAACCCGGATCAGGCCGGGTTTCACCTGCTGGGTCAGGCGCACGAAATTATCCGCCTGCAGAGCGGGCTGATCGCCAAAGGTAGCGATCACCTGCGGTAAAATGCGCTGCAGGAATTCGCGGCTGCGACCCAGCTGCATCTCCATAAACAGGCTTTGTGATTCGTGAATAGCCGTGGAGCGCGCCAGCGCCACTGGCTGACCGCGCCACTGCTGCGGCAGATTCTGCTCATAGCGGGCATGACCGGTTTCGTGAATCACGCCCATCATGGCGCTGAGAAATTCATTCTCGTTGTAACGGGTGGTGATGCGCACATCTTCCGGGACGCCGCCACAGAAGGGATGCGCACTGATGTCGAGGCGGCCATGGTTAAAGTCAAAACCCAGCGTCTCCATAATGCTCAGACCGAGCTGACGCTGCGCTGGAATGGCGAACGGCCCGTGCGGCGTGATAAATGACTGCTGTGCCTGTTTTTCCACGACTTGTTGCAGCAGATCGGGCAGCCAGGTTTTCAGCTCGCCAAAGGTTTTATCCAGTCGGGCGCGGCTCATACCCGGCTCATAGAGATCCAGCAGCGCATCGTAACGCGAACAGCCACGGGCGTCAGCGCGGCGCTGGGCCTCTTCGCGGCTCAGTCGTACGACTTCTTTGAGGTTGGCGGCAAAGCCCTGCCAGTCGTTGGCGGGACGCTGAGTGCGCCATGCATGTTCACATACGGAACCGGCGATCGATTTGGCTTCAACAAAATCATCAGGGAGCAGGGTGGCCTGCTGATATGCGCGCTGCATCTCGTTGAGATTGGCCCGCTCGACATCGTTCAGCGACTGCTGCTCGGCGGCTTTAAGCCACTCGCCGACCTGTGGGGCGGTCAGGATCTGGTGCTGCAATACGCTCATTTCGGCCAGCGCTTCACCACGCGCCTGACTGCCGCCAGGTGGCATGGTGGTTTGCATGTCACAGCCAGCGATGGCCGTGACGTGACTGAAACGGGAAAGGCGCTGGAACGTTTTGGTAAGTTGTTGATACGCTGAGGTCACGTAAGACTCCTTGTGGATTTTAACGCAGCGGAATTTCACGCAAGGTTAGATCAACCGGCCAGCAAAAGCGAACGCTGGCACCGCCCAGCGGGCTGGACTCAATGGTTACGTTGCCGCTGAGTGCCTGGGCAATCGAGTAAACAATGGCCAGGCCCAGTCCGCAGCCGCCTGTGGCGCGATCGCGGCTGGGATCAAGCCGGACAAAAGGTTCGAAAACCCGTTCACGTTCGTCGGGCGGAATGCCCGGGCCGTCATCTTCAACCTGCAGACAACCGACCGGACCGTCGAACCATAAACTGACGCGCAGTCGCTGCTGCGCATAACGCAGCGCGTTGTTCACCAGGTTATCCAGCACCCGCTCCATCAATCGGGTGTCAGAAATGCCGATGTTTTCACGCTGCGGCAGATCAAGGTCGAGTCGCATGTCCGGGTTGATGGTGCGGAAATCGTCCAGCCGCTCGCTCAGCCAGCTGGCCAGATCCAGCGATTTAAGATTCAGATCGACGCGCGGCCGGTCAAGACGCGCATAGGTCAGCAGCTCCTCAATCAGGCTTTCAAGCTGGCCGATGTCGCGATTCAGCGCCACCCGTTCGCCATCCGTAAGGTTATCGCTCATCTCCAGCCGGTAGCGCAGGCGTACCAGCGGCGTTCTCAGCTCATGGGCAATACCGTCAATCAGCTGCTTCTTGCTGGCGACCAACGTGTTGATGTTCTCGGCCATCTGGTTAAAGGCGATACCCAGCCGGAACAGACTGGAGGTGCTGTCGAAATGGGTACGTACATCCAGTTCGCCCCGGCCAAAGCGCTGTGCCGCTTTTTCCAGGCGCTGCATCTCCTGCCAGTGCGGGCGGAGCCAGATAAATACCGGCAGCGCCAGCGACATGCCAATAAACACCAGCAGAGCAATATCCAGCAGTCGCATCTGGTGCAGATAAAAGAGATAGGGAATCGGCCCCACCGATAAGACATAGTGGCTGCGCGGAATATGCTGCAGAAAGGTGTATTGATCGTCGAGCGCCACGATCTCGCCTGCCCGTAACCGCCGCATGTTGGTCTCATCGAGCTGATATTTGTTCATCGGCTCAATGTGCAGGTCGAACGACAGGCCGAGATCAAGACTCTTGATGGTTTTGTTCCAGTCACGCGGCGGGATCTCACGCAGTTCGCTGCGGATCAGGTAGAGCGAGCTGGCCATCAGATCATTCATCGACTGCCGGCCCGCGCGCTCAGCGGTGAACTTATAGACCAGACCCACCAGCAGCGCCATGACCAGAAAGCAGACAAACAGCAGCAGATAGAACTGAATAAAAAGCTTTCTCATAATTCGCGCGTATCCCAGGCCTGGGGTGCGAACAGATAGCCTTTATTGCGGATGGTTTTAATGCGGAACGGCTCGGTGGCACTGTCGTGGAGCTTTTTACGCAGCCTGGAGATGGCCACGTCGATACTGCGGTCCAGGCCGTCATAACTGACGCCGCGCAATGTTTTCAACAGTGCATCACGGTTAAGCGTCTGACCTGCATGGCTGGCGAGAACCCACAGCAGATCGAAATCCGCAGTGGAGAGGGCGATCTGCTCGTCAAACAGCGTCACCTGACGGTTCAGGGCATCAATGGTCAGCGAGCCAAAACGCAGCATACGATTCGCGGCAGGCGCAGCAGGCGCATCTTCCGGCTGCCCATGCTGGGACTGGCGCAGATGCAGGCGCAGGCGGGCCAGCAGCACAGCGGGTGGTGTGGTTTTCAGGATGTAATCCTGCGCACCCATCTCCAGGGCCAGAATATGGTTCATGTCGCTGTCCAGTGAGGTAAGCAACACGATTGGTCCCTGCCAGTTGGCCCGCAGGTCGCGACAGATGGTCATGCCATCTTTGCCCGGCAACATGATATCCAGCATCACCAGGTCGGGCTGCTGTTCGGCGATGACCGCTTCAGCACGGTCGCCGCGTGTTTCAACAATGACTTCAATATCGTGACGGCCAAGATAGGCCGCAATCAGCGAACCCACTTCGGGTTCATCTTCTACATAAACAATTTTGTTCATAGTTCACAGGGCAGAGTCAGGGATGAATGAAAGCATATCTTTTCCTGGTCCTGAGCTCTACGTTATCGCACGAAATATCCGTGGCTTGCTGGTATATAACCGGCAAAATGTGCAATCATTAGCGCGGCCTTTTTGCGCCAGGTTTGGGATATTGATGATTACCATGAGGAGCGTTAGTGTGTCTGATAAAGAGCTGGCATCAGCCATATACCCTGACCGCATCTGCTTCAATTACAGTGACTTTCTTTCCGCTTCCTGCAAAAAGCGCTGGAGCTTCGTCGATGCTATTTATGGTGTGATGCCGATATTTGGCATGGTGACACGTAAATCGGCACACCGTTTACAGGGCAGTGACGACCCGTTAAAAGAATTAGCATTACAAATCATTTCCACTCAGGTTAGCGACGAAATTAATATCGCGCGCCTGATTACTCTCGCAGAACAACAACATATTAGTCGCTTTGATATCCAGCTCCCTTATCCGCTTTCGGCGGAGCAGCTGGATGCCATCCACTATGAGTATGCGAAGCCGCTGAACCTCACACAGCAGGATGACCTGCTGTGTGTATCCATTCCAGTGCAGGCACACTGAGACCCCTTTTTATCGGGCGTTAAGTCGTCAGCTCCCACACGGCGGGCAATGTCGCGGCAATCAGCAATCCCATCGCAATGCGCTCCAGCGAGGTCAGCGCAATATCGCCGCGGCCGCCGCGTCGTGCAAACAGAAACAGCAGCAGGCCCGGTGTGTAAAGCACCACTGACATCATCAGGTGCATGGGTCCCGAGGCGTACAACAGCCAGATGCCATACACGCTGGCACCCACACCGATTGCCATCGCCAGCGGCTTATGCTGTCCGCGCACCACTTTGATCAGATATAACCCCACCAGCAGATAGGGCACCAGAATCATCTCCGAGGCGATGGTCAGCAGGTTGTTGTAGTCAGCACCGGTCAGGGCAATCAGGATCAGGCAGAGCTGAATACTGCCGTTTGTCAGCCACAGCGAGGCAGCTGGCGCGTTATGGCGGTTCTGCCGGGCGATACTGCGGGGAAAAGCACCCTGTTGCGCGGCAATCAGCGGCACTTCCGCGGCCATAATCGTCCAGCTCAGATAGGCACCGCACACGGAAACAATCAGACCCATCGCAATCACCGCATCGCCCCAGTGCCCCATCAGTCGGGTCATTAATCCGGCCATTGACGGGTTACGCATTTCAGCCAGTTCAGCACGCGGCACCACGCCAAGCGACAGCAGTGTCACCAGCAGATAGACCAGCAGCGCAGCCAGCACGGCGAATAAGGTTGCGCGGCCCACATCCTTTTTCTGGCGTGCACGGGCAGAGACGACCACAGCACCTTCAACCCCGATAAAGACCCACAGGGTAATCAGCATGGTCTGCTTAACCTGCTCCCAGAGCGGTTTTCCCAGCGTGACACCGGAAAAATCGAAGCGGAAACGATCATAGTTGAACGCCATCACCGCCAGTACAATAAACAGCAGCAGCGGCACCAGCTTGCCCAGCGTCGCCATCAGATTGATGCTGGCCGCGGTCTGCACGCCGCGCAGTACCAGCCAGTGAACCAGCCACAGCAGCACGGACGCACCCAGCATCGCCTGCCAGGTATTGCCATCACCAAAGATAATCCGGTCGGGTGTATCGGTGAAGAAGCTCAGGGCAGAGAAGACAATCACCAGATAGGAGACATTGGCGATTACGGCGCATAGCCAGTAGCCCCAGGCGGAACAGAAGCCCATCAGTTCGCCGAACCCGGCGCGTGCATAGGTAAAGATGCCGCCGTCCAGTTCGGGCTTAAGGCGGGTCAGCAGCAGCATCGCCAGCGACAGAAAAATAATGCCGACACCGGTAATCAGCCACCCCAGCAGCAGCGCGGCCGGACCGGCCACTGCGGCCATGTTTTGCGGCAGACTGAACACGCCTGCGCCCAGCATTGAGCTGAGCACCAGCGCCGTCAGCGCACCGAGACCTAATTTTTTCTCCAAAACTACCTTCCCGCTAGCATATATGGCTGGGTAAATCGGATTCTGTCGCTGGGTTATGTCACACCAAAGGCAGAATACAGGGACAATATCCGGTAAACAGGCGGAGGATTTTACGGAGAGTGGCAGGGGATGGCAATGCGTGACTATGCAAAACAGCGCAGGAATTATGCAAACAGCAGGGCGGCGGGTGCCGCCCTGGAGGGATTACTTAAACAGGTCAGCCGTAACGGTCAGGTTGCCGCCACTCTGGTTCTGCCACTGACGGGTGACGTGGTAGAACTTGGCACCTTTATCGGCTGCACGCTTTGCCACTTCTTCTGAAATCGCCGTTGGTGTACCGAAGTGCCCGGTGAAGGTGACGGTATCAAACGGCTGCATCTGCGCGGCAGTGATTGCGTTCACTTCCTGTACGGATTTACCGTTTGGCAGATTGACGGTATAGCGCTTGCCGGTAGAGCTTTGGGTTTCGAAGAAACGGCCCACTTTGTTGCTTGGCGTTTCAGACGAGGCCACGCCTGGAATTTCGACGTTAGCCGCCGCAGCGCCACCGGTAGCCAGAGCGGCTTTACCCGCTTCTGAATCGGCAGGAATCGCATTCGGTGTCTGCACCTTGCGTTCTTTAGCATCCGCTTTATAAACATAGGCGGTGACATACTGATTGCCGCCGCTGTTGGCATCGATCTGGCGAACGATAAAGAAGGAGGCCGCGCCTTTCTGTTTAGCCGCTTTTGAAATCGCGTCGTTCACATCCGGCTGGCTGGCAAAGAAGCCGCTGACCGAAACGGTATCGAACGGTTCAAGCTTATACGCTTCTGCTTTTGGCAGTTCATTGACGCCATTGAAACGACGGTAGGTCGTGGACTGGGTGGCTGCCGGGGCATCAGCTTTATAGAGGTCAGCCGTAACGCGCCAGTTACCGCTGTTGCCGTTGCTGTCGTTGATCGCCTGGATGTAATAAGAGGCAGCGCCCATCTGATCTGCACGCTTAGAGACCGCATCGGCTGCGTCGCCAATTGCGTTGAAACGACCGGTGATATTAATACGTTCGAATGGCTTCAGCGCGGCCGCTTTTTCTGGCGTTAACTCCTGCGCAGCGAATGCATTGGCTGCCAGCAGAGACAACAGAGTGGACGCCAGAATAGTGTTCTTCAGCTTCATAAAAATAATCCTTCGCCTTACGCAAAAATGAGTACGAAAACGTGCTGGACTCTTGATGTATAACAGATTAGCCGCTGATTATTGCATGTTATAAACAGACTGTCGCAGCGATTTTTTGTGTCAGATCGCGTTATTCAACCATGATTTTTTCATTTGTTTGTCATCAAACACAGTTATGGCGTGTTTTCGTGCGGGTTACCATTAAAAGCGGTAACTGTTAGCGCTTAAACAGTTAATGCATTGTTAAATAAAGGTTTTTATTGAAGGTTAATTCGGCCGGGCACAATTTATTCTGGCAGATTATCTGCTTGCAGGACTGTTTCGCAGTGGGATTACGCAGCTTTTTTAGCAGAATCCTGAATAATCATGTGAATGTCACTACTCTGCGTAGCTGCTCTGGATCGCTCGTCACATTTTAAGTAGGTTATAAACACTTTGAAATACATGCATTCCGACTATAAGTCGCTGAAACGCTGTTTTAGCTGCGATGTCGTCATGCAGATCCGGGCCATCATCCTTAACCGATGAAAGGAAACACTATGTTAATTGGAATCCCCAAGGAAAGGTTGCCAAACGAGTCGCGCGTGGCTGCCACGCCAAAGACCGTGGAACAACTCATTAAGCTGGGTTTCAGCGTCACCCTGGAGCATGACGCCGGTCAACGCGCCAGCTTTGATGATGAAAGCTACAGAGCAGCAGGTGCCACACTCTGCGACCAGAAACAGGTATGGCAGTCCGATATCGTTCTGAAGGTGAATGCACCGGATGAGGATGAGATTGCGCTCACCCGGGCGGGCAGCACGCTGGTCAGCTTTATCTGGCCTGCACAGAATCCCGACCTGCTTTCAAAGCTGGCTGCGCGTCAGGTCACCGTCATGGCAATGGACTCGGTACCGCGTATTTCGCGGGCGCAGTCGCTGGATGCTTTGAGCTCGATGGCGAACATTGCCGGTTATCGCGCTATCGTCGAAGCCGCCCATGAATTTGGACGCTTCTTTACCGGTCAGATCACCGCCGCCGGAAAAGTGCCACCGTCCAAAGTTATGGTGATTGGGGCCGGTGTGGCAGGGCTGGCCGCGATCGGTGCAGCGGGCAGTCTGGGCGCGATTGTCCGGGCCTTTGATACCCGCCCTGAAGTTAAGGAGCAGGTGCAGAGTATGGGTGCCGAATTCCTTGAACTCGATTTCGAAGAGGAAGCGGGCAGTGGCGATGGTTACGCTAAAGTCATGTCCGAGGCGTTCATTAAAGCGGAGATGGCACTGTTTGCCAGCCAGGCTAAAGAGGTGGACATCATTGTCACCACGGCGCTGATCCCAGGCAAACCGGCACCGAAACTGATCACCGAAGAGATGATCGCCAGCATGAAACCAGGCAGCGTAATTGTTGATCTGGCGGCGCAGACCGGCGGCAACTGTGCGCTGACCGTCGCTGATCAGGTGACCGTAACGCCTAACGGCGTGAAAATTATCGGTTATACCGATCTGCCCAGCCGTCTCGCAACTCAATCTTCCCAGCTTTACGGCACCAACCTTGTCAATCTGATTAAGCTGCTGTGTAAAGAGAAAAATGGCGAAATCCAGGTCGATTTCGACGATGTAGTGGTGCGGGGCGTGACTGTCGTGCGTGAGGGTGAAGTCACCTGGCCAGCACCGCCGATTCAGGTCTCTGCTGCGCCACAGGCTAAACCGGCAGCCCAGAAACCCGCAGAGAAGGCTGAAGCAAAGCCTGTGTCTCCGTGGCGTAACTACCTGCTGATCGCACTGGCTGTCGTGCTGTTTGGCTGCCTCGCAAACGTAGCGCCAGCTGAGTTCCTCTCCCACTTTACCGTGTTCGCGCTCGCCTGTGTGGTGGGTTATTACGTGGTCTGGAACGTCAGTCACGCGCTGCATACGCCGCTGATGTCCGTTACCAACGCCATCTCCGGCATTATCGTCATCGGTGCGGTACTGCAGATGGGCCACGGTGGCTGGGTCACCTTTATCTCCTTTATTGCCGTGCTGATTGCCAGCATCAATATCTTTGGTGGCTTTACCGTCACCCAGCGCATGCTGAAAATGTTTCGTAAGGGGTAACACATGTCTGGCGGATTAGTCACTGCAGCCTATATTGTGGCTGCAATTCTTTTCATCTGTAGCCTTGCGGGTCTCTCGCGTCACGAGACCTCAAAGCGCGGGAATATTTTTGGTATCAGCGGCATGGCGATTGCGCTGGTTGCCACCATCTTTGGCCCGGACAGCGGAAATGTCGTCTGGATCCTGCTGGCGATGGTCATTGGCGGCGCTATCGGGATTCGTCTGGCGAAGAAAGTCGAAATGACAGAAATGCCGGAGCTGGTCGCGATTCTGCACAGCTTTGTCGGCCTGGCCGCTGTGCTGGTCGGCATCAACAGTTACATCGACCACGCGCCTGGCCTGCCAGCCGTGATGGAGAATATCCATCTGAGCGAAGTGTTTATCGGTATCTTTATTGGTGCTGTCACCTTCACCGGTTCGCTGGTAGCGTTTGGCAAGCTGTGCGGCAAAATCTCTTCAAAACCGCTGGCGTTACCGCATCGTCACGAGCTGAATCTGCTGGCGCTGGTCGTCACGTTCCTGCTGCTGCTGTGGTTTGTTAACACCAGCAGCACGGGTGCTCAGGTGTTTGCACTGCTCCTGATGACAGTGATTGCGCTGGCGTTTGGCTGGCATCTGGTTGCCTCTATCGGCGGCGCGGACATGCCGGTTGTGGTGTCGATGCTGAACTCCTATTCAGGCTGGGCCGCTGCCGCTGCCGGTTTTATGCTGAGCAACGATCTGCTGATTGTAACCGGTGCACTGGTGGGGTCGTCGGGTGCGATTCTCTCCTACATCATGTGCAAAGCGATGAACCGTTCGTTCATCAGCGTAATTGCGGGCGGGTTTGGCACGGAAGTCAGCAGCGGCGATGACAGTCAGGAAGCGGGCGAGCATCGTGAAATCACAGCTGAAGAAACCGCAGAGATGCTCAAGGCATCCAGCTCGGTGATTATTACCCCTGGCTACGGTATGGCAGTGGCGCAGGCGCAGTACCCGGTTGCGGAAATTACTGCCCGACTGCGTGCACTCGGCATCAACGTGCGCTTCGGCATTCATCCGGTGGCAGGGCGTCTGCCGGGTCACATGAACGTGCTGCTGGCCGAGGCCAAAGTACCTTATGACGTGGTGCTGGAGATGGATGAGATCAACGACGATTTCAGCGACACCGACACGGTGCTGGTTATCGGTGCCAATGACACGGTTAACCCGGCGGCGCAGGATGACCCCCGCAGTCCGATTGCGGGCATGCCGGTACTGGAAGTGTGGAAAGCGCACAATGTCGTGGTGTTTAAACGCTCAATGAACACCGGTTATGCTGGCGTACAGAATCCGCTGTTCTTCAAAGAGAATAGTCAGATGCTGTTTGGCGATGCCAAAGCCAGCGTGGAAGCCATTCTCAAAGCGCTGTAATAAAAAAAGGGCGGCTAATCCGCCGCCCGTCTTCTATCAGGGGAGAATCAATCCTCCTCATCCTCTTCATCATCCAGGTCAATCGGCGATTTGAAATCGTCAGGCTTGAGCGCCAGCAGATCGCAGCGCAGATGATCAATCACCTGTTCCGCCGTATTACCCAGGAAGGCTGCCGACAGGCCGGTACGTCCTATGGTACCCAACACCACCACACCAGCACCCAGATGCGCCGCCAGATCCGGGATGACTTCTTCCGGCAGGCCTTTAGCCACATGGGTGAACTCTTCACCAATCGAGAACTTCTGCCGCAGCGCTTTCATCGCCACCAGATGCTGACCACGAATCGCATCGTTATAAACGCTGGGATCAAAGTCCGGCAGTTCGATAGCGATGTTGATAGGCGTAATCGGATAAGCGCCGACCAGGTGCACCTCGGTCTGATTCACTTTTTCTGCCAGTTTCACCGTTTCACGAATCAGCTTCTGATTCAGGCCATCGTGATGTGGCTCTTCACTGGCAAGATTGACCGCGACAATAGCTTTACCGCCTTCCGGCCACGGCTGATCTTTGACCATCCAGACCGGACACGGGCATTTACGCAGCAGATGCCAGTCAGTCGGGGTGAAGATCACGGATTCAAGACGATCATGCTGATGAGCCATCTTCAGCACCAGGTCATGCTGATGGGCAAGCACTTCCTGAATGATGGCCTCAAAAGGACGGTTGTGCCAGATCACTTTGATGTCAATTTCGACACCGGCATCCAGATAAGCGCGGGCCTGCTCACGGATCCATTCAGTGCGCTGGCTGATGACGCCCTGGCGCATTGATGCGCGTTCGTCAGGCGAAAGCAGGGTGGTCATCTCGTATGAGAAATCATAGATAGGCAGAAAGGCTTTGATCCTTCCGCCAATGCGTTGATTCAGATAGACCGCACGTCGCAGCGCGGGCTGATCGTCTTGCTGGGCATCAATGGCGACCAGAATATTTTGGTACTGGGACATGAGGCGTTCTCCTTAAACCAGAGCGACTGGAATAAAGATAGCCTATGTTGCACAGCGGAAGAAGGGAAAAAGTTACTGCCGGATCAACAAAATAAGATTTATTGATCCGGCTGCGGATCAGGCGGCCTGATGGCTCTGACCGGCTAACTCTTCCAGCAGGGCGTGGTTTTCAATAGTGATGTATTTCCCTTTCACCGCCAGCATACCGGACTTCTGAAAACGACCCAGCAGGCGACTGATGGTTTCAACCGTCAGGCCCAGGTAATTACCAATGTCACCACGCGTCATGGTGAGGCGGAATTCACGCTGAGAAAAACCGCGCTGGCCGAAACGACGGGAAAGGTTCCAGATAAACGCCGCCAGGCGCTCTTCGGCATTTTTCTTCGACAGCAGCAGGATCATATCCTGATCGCCTTTGATTTCACCGCTCATCAGACGCATCATCTGCTGACGCAGGGCAGGCATTTTTCCTGACAGGTCATCCAGGGTTTCAAACGGGATTTCACAGACCATTGCAGTTTCCAGCGCCTGCGCAAAGCTGGGATGGCTGGAACCCATGATGGCATCAAAGCCGACTAAATCGCCCGCCAGATGGAAACCGGTGATTTGCTCATCACCCTGCTCGGTAATGGTGTAACTTTTGATCGTGCCGGAACGAATCGCATACAGAGATTTCAGTTCGTCGCCTGCTTTGAAAAGGGTTTGCCCTTTCTGAATTGGTTTTTTACGCTCAATGATATTGTCGAGCTGATCCAGCTCATGTTCATTTAACGTGAAGGGGATGCAGAGCTGACTGATGCTGCAATCCTGGCAGTGAATGGCACAACCGCCCGACTGAATACGACGAATGCTGCGTTTTTCAGGGATCATAATGGTTTGCTCGACGATTATTGACTGGTGTCAATTTTAACATTTTTTGTGCTGAAGGGAACTCATCCGAGCAGTTTTACACCCACAAACATTATGGATGAAGCACACATCGATAAACGCTGATGTGACGGGCTTCTCAGAATGCCGTTACCGTTAACTGTCACGAAAAGTTTCCGCTTTTGTGATCTGTTACCCATATCTTCATCAGCGGCAACATGGATAAAAGCGGGGTAGCCCGGCGATTGCAGCTTTTGCTACGCTAACTGCTTAAGCCTGTTTTGTAGGTTCCATCAATTTTAATCAGGTGTGAGAAAACCATGAACCTTGATGACAACGATCTCTTTCGGGATGCCATGGGCGATGTCACGCCGTTAAAAGACACCACCACAACGTTATGGCTTAAGTCGCCCTCGACTAAAGCGCCCCGTAAACCGCCAGGAGAGAAGGAGCAGGAGAATTTCCTGACACGGGGTTATCTGGAGATTATCCCGCTTAACACACCGCTGGAGTATAAAGCCGACGGCATACAGCAGGGTATTCTGGATAAGCTGCGTCGGGGTGAGTACAAACTGGATGCCAGTCTCAACCTGTTGCGGCAACCAGTGGAGACCTGCCGTCAGGCGCTGTTTAACTTTATGATGCAGGCGCAAAAGCAGGACTTACGGAATCTGCTTATCATTCATGGCAAGGGCCGTGATGACGAATCCCATGCCAATATTGTGCGCAGCTATCTGGCGCGCTGGTTACAGCAGTTTGATGACGTGCAGACTTACTGCGTGGCCCAGACCCGCCATGGCGGAGCCGGGGCGCTCTATGTGGGACTGCGGAAGACCGATAAGGCGCGCCTTGAAAACCGCGAACGGCATGCGAAACGCAGCCGCTAGCTGTGAAACTTACGGATGGTGGACATTAACACTTCAGCACTCAGGCTCAGCTCTGCGCCGGTACGGGTAATGATGCCCACTGGCTCGCCTGGCCCGGAGGAGTTGATTGGCAGCGCACAGACCGCGTTATGGCTGAGGTCCTCTTTAATCGCGCCGGACGGCACGAACCAGATGTAGTCGTAGCGAAGCGCCAGCTGGCGCGCCAGTGAAGTCGACGACGTTTCAATGCAATGGGGTGGCAGCGTGCAGCCCTGTTCATCAAGCATCTGCTGCGCAATCCGGCGCGGTGCGGTGCCTTCCGGGGAAATCACCACGGGCCACTGCATTGCCCTCGACAGCGTGACATTGTCACTCAATAATGGGTGTTCGGGCCTGACCACCAGCTTCAGTGACTCCAGAAACAGCAGTTCGTAAGTCAGCCCGGTCATCATATCGCTGTCCGCCATCCGGCCAATACCGATGTCAAACTCGCCGCCGCGCAATCCCGCCAGTAACACATTGTTATGCAGCGTCGCCACCTGGATAGTGGTGTTAGGCTGCAGCTGATGAAAACGATCAAGGATGCGGGGCAGCATGCCCATCGCAGCAGTAGTCAGCGCGCCCAGCCGGATAATCACTGGGGCATCGCCCGACTGCTCATTAAAGCTCTGTCCGGCATGATTCAGCGCATCAAGCACCCGCACTGCATGCGTCAGAAACTGTTCTCCCATCGTGGTGAGCTGGGCACCCAGGCGACCCCGCTCAAACAGACGAACGCCTGTCAGCTCTTCCAGCTCATTCAGGGTTTTGGACAGAGCAGGCTGACTCAGGCTCAGCGTCTCTGCTGCCCGGCCCAGTGTGCCTTGCTGCGCGACAGCAACAAAGGTATGTAGATGGCGCAAGCGAATGCGCTGATTGAAAAGGATATTTTTTTCCATACCTTAAACTTAATGAGAATGACCGCTTACAGGCAACTGTTTAAAATGAATTCTGTTAACTTTGCTGCAAATTTATTTTAACAAGCATGGCAGAATGGCTACTTAATACGCTAACTCTCTGATTAAGAAGCGCTCATCTCATATTGTCACAGACGCACTGGTTTCTGAGACTACGATATATCAAGAGCTTAACGGCTTAAAGTTGAATAATTCTCACTATCATATAAAAATCTGACCGCTTAAGGTTAACGATGGGCTATCATAAACGCCGTTTTTTTTACTTAATCTGATGCCAGATTGCGCTATTGCCAGGGAGTGTTCATTGACCAGCATCGGGGCGGTAGATGTCCGCCAGCTTATCAACCAGCAGAGCCTGAGCCACTGGCAAAAACGGCTCATTGCGCTCTGTTTTATTGTGGTGGCACTCGATGGCATGGACATTGCGATCATGGGATTTATTGCGCCAACACTTAAAGCTGCATGGGGCGTCACCAATCACCAGCTCGGGGTTGTCATCAGCGCAGCATTGATCGGGCTGGCGCTGGGAGCCATGGTCGCGGGCCCGCTGGCTGACCGCTATGGCCGACGTATGATGATTATCCTCAGCGTTTTCTTTTTTGGTCTCTGGACACTGGCAACAGCGCTGTCTCAGAACATCGAGCAGATGATGCTTTTCCGCTTCCTGACCGGTCTGGGACTGGGTGCGGCAATGCCCAACGTCGGTACGCTGGTGGCGGAATATGCGCCTGAACGGAGGCGGGCCTTCATTATCACTGTGGTGTTCTGCGGTTTTACCTTTGGTGCCGCCAGCGGTGGATTTGCCGCATCCTGGCTATTACCGCGTTATAACTGGCACTCTGTGTTGCTGCTGGGTGGCATTCTGCCGCTGCTGGTGTTGCCATTCCTGTTCCGCGGCCTGCCGGAGTCAGTGCGGTTTCTTATCAGTCGTGGCGCACCCGCTGCCCGCATTCACGCCATCCTCGAACGGATGATGCCGGGAAAAACGGCGCCTGATTGCGCATTTCACGCGCCTGAAGCGACATTGCCGGCAGGCGGCGCGATTAGCACCGTGCTGTCGCGCCGCTATCTGTTTGGCAGCACAATGCTGTGGGGGGGCTATTTCATGGGACTGTTCATGGTCTACCTGATTGGCAGCTGGCTGCCATCTCTGGTGAATACCCTGGGTATGTCAGTGACCGAAGCGGCGATTATCACCGCCATGTATCAGGCAGGCGGAACGCTGGGCTCACTCTTTGCGGGCTGGATGATGGATCGCTTCAATGCCAATCTGGCCCTGGCGGCCATCTACGGCTGCGGCGGACTGTTTATTGTGGCGCTTGGCTTTTCGCCCGCCGAAGTCGGCATAATGAGCGCGATCGCCTTTTGCAGTGGCTTCTGTTTTAACGGTGCCAATACCGGGATGAATGCCTTATCCGCCAGCTACTATCCTACACACGCTCGCGCCACCGGCTCCAGCTGGATGCATGGCGTGGGGCGCATCGGCGCAATTCTGAGCGCCTTCGTCGGCGCAGAGATGATGTCACTCGGCTGGTCTTTCAGCGTGATATTTTTGCTGCTGGCGATACCTGCTGTGATCACTACCCTGATGCTGCTGTTAAAAAACCGCTACGGCTTTAAGCCGATCACAGATTCATGATTTTTTCCACTGAGGCCAGCGCGTTGCATTACATTAGCAGCAACGCTCATGGTGTCAGGTGGATAAGATGGACAAGTTTATCAGTGCGGATCTCATCCGCACCCGTTTCTCTCAGGCGATGTCAGCAATGTACCAGCAGGAGGTGCCGCAGTATGGCACGCTGATGCAACTGGTCGCCACCGTCAACGAGCGCTCGCTGGAAGCCGATATCGCGCTGAAAGATCGTCTCACGGCCGCCGATGAAATTGACCGACTCAGCCTTGAACGACACGGCGCAATCCGTGTGGGCACGGCAGACGAATTAGCCACGCTGCGGCAGCTGTTTGCGGTGATGGGGATGTATCCGGTTGGCTATTACGATCTCTCTCAGGCGGGTGTGCCGGTGCACTCTACGGCGTTCCGGCCGGTCACCGATGCGGCGCTGCGGCGCAATCCTTTCCGGGTCTTTACCTCGCTGTTACGTCCTGAACTGATCGACGATCCCGCGCTGCGCGAAAAGACGGCGGAGATTCTGGCCGCACGCGACATATTCACTTCCCGTTGCCGGGCGCTGCTGCAATTGCATGAGCAGCAGGGCGGATTAACTGACGTTCAGGCTACCGAGTTTGTTACCGAAGCACTGGAAACCTTCCGCTGGCACGCCCACAGTAGCGTGGACAGTCAGACCTATCAGGCGCTGAACCAGCAGCATCGATTGATCGCAGATGTCGTCTGCTTTCCCGGCTGCCACATCAACCATCTCACCCCGCGCACGCTCGATATTGACCGCGTTCAGCAACTGATGCCATCGCGCGGCATCGATCCGAAAACGCTGATCGAAGGACCGCCGCGTCGTCAGGTGCCGATTCTGCTGCGTCAGACCAGCTTCAAAGCGCTGGAAGAGCCGATCATCTTTAAGGACGGGCATCAGGGCACCCATACAGCGCGCTTCGGTGAAATTGAGCAGCGCGGCGCGGCGCTGACGCCTGCAGGTCGTGCGCTCTACGATCGGCTGCTCAGCGAGGCGGGGAGTGGTCAGGACAATCAGCAGCACCAGCAACATCTGGCGGCCATATTCCGCGACTTTCCCGACGACGAGACCACGCTACGCCAGCAGGGGCTGGCCTGGTTCCACTATCGCCTGAGTGAAAAGGGCGTTGCCACGCCGCCGGACAAGGGTGAAGTGCTTGAGGATCTGATCAGGGAGGGGCGTGTACTGGCAGACCCGATCGTCTATGAAGATTTTCTGCCCGTCAGCGCGGCGGGAATTTTTCAGTCCAACCTCGGCGATCGGGCGCAGGTCCGTTCAGCGGGACAGGCGAGCCGGCAGACGTTTGAAGCAGCGCTGGGCTCTGCGGTGCTGGATGAGATGGTGTTATATGAAGAGCGCCAGCAGCGCTCGCTGGCACAGTGCGGAGTACGGCCGTCCTGATGTTATCCTCGGGCAACACCTCCGTTGCCCGTAACAGCTTAACTGATCCGGATATTAAAGCTCTGGTCCTGAAGCAGAGCAACAGGGAAACAGACTGATCTCATTAAAGAAAAATTACCCTTTACCGGCCAGCGCAGATTTCGCGGCGTAAGTATCTTAATCGGTTAGCATTCTGACTACTTAACGATGTTAAAAACTGCACAGAATCACAGCCGGTCACCGCTTTCAGGCGATATGGCACGGTACTCATCCTGGGTAAAAGGATAAACAATGCTAAACCCTGACTGAGACAGTAGCTCTGAACCTGTTGATGAGCATATTCACGCCCGCCTCTGATGTTTCGGCATAATCTGCAAATCCCCTCCATACCTGGACAATGGTGGCGGGCCTGCAAATAATGGAGGAACGTCTGAACAGGGAAACGGGAATGAAAAACGAAACAGGTCTGAGGATCATGACGGCCGAGGGGGAGTTGCGTGGATGCATGGACGATGACCTTTTCGTATTCAAAGGCATACCTTATGCGGCGGCTCCGGTTGGCGCGCTGCGCTGGCGTCCACCACAGCCGGTCACGCCCTGGCATCAGATGCGCGATGCCACCGCATTTGGGGCTTCTGGCTGGCAAAATCGCACATACTGTCAGGCGGTGGGCGGTGGCGATCCCGGTGAGTTTAGTGAAGATTGCCTCTACCTGAATGTTTGGACACCCGATGTGGCGCCGTCAAAGCCGCTGCCGGTAATGGTGTGGCTGCACGGTGGGGGCTTCACCATCGGTGCAGGCGGGCTGGCGCCGTACAACGGTAAGCCGCTGGCGTCACGTGGTGCAGTGGTGGTCACGCTGAATTACCGGCTGGGTCACCTCGGTTTCTTCTCCCATCCTGCGCTGGATGCGGAATACCCTGCTGCGGGTAGAGTAAACAATTTTGGCCTGCTCGATCAGATTGCCGCACTGCAGTGGGTGCAGCGCAACATTCCAGCTTTTGGTGGCGATCGCCACAATGTGACGCTTTTCGGTGAATCCTCTGGCGCGCGCAGCGTGCTCTCCCACTGCTGTTCGCCGCTGGCTGAAGGGCTATTCCATAAAGGGATCGTGCAAAGTGCCTATAGCCTGCCGGATACGCCGCTGAAAAAAGCGCGTCAGCAGGGAATAGCGGTAGCCCGCCATTTTGGTCTGCCGCCCGATGCCAGCGCGGATGACCTGCGCGCACTGCCTGCCGATGCCTTCTGGTCGCTGGAAGGGCCACTGGCGATCCCGCCGGTGCCGATTGCCGGTGATGCCGTGCTGCCTGAGCCGATGCTGAAAACCTTTATGGCAGCTAAACAGCATCGCCTGCCGCTGATGGCGGGCAGTAACAGCGATGAAGCCAGCGTGCTGGAATATTTTGGCGTGGATGCCACCGCAGTATTGCATCAGCTGCGCAATAAAAACCGGCTCACCTATCGGACGCTGAAATGGATGTATGACATCCATGACGATCAACTGCTGGGACGTGCCGTGGCGCGTGATATGGCTTTCAGCCTGGTGCCGTGGCTGGTGATGCGGGCGCAGCACAATGCCGGCATGCCGGGCTGGCGCTACTGGTTCGATTATGTTTCTGAGCACGCTCGCGACCTTTATCCCCATGGCACCTGGCACGGTAACGAAGTGCCTTATGTCCTGAACACCCTGAGTCAGATGCCGGATCCCAATGAAGCGCGGCCATTCAGTGAAGCCGATCGCGCTTTTGCGGCACGTGTCAGCGAATACTGGTTTACCTTTGCCCGTGACGCCACGGAATATAAGCATCAGCTTGAAGGCGAGGTTATCTGGCCAGCCTGGCATCCAGGCAATGACGTGACAATGTCACTTGGGAATAAGCGTATGAGCGGGTTGACTCTGAAAAGAAACTTTATGCGCGCCCGTATGCGGCTTTTCAGGCTGTTGATGACGCGTATGGTCAGGCTTTAAGCAGATGATGAAAATTAGCCTGCTAACCATTAAGTTATGCGAATGCAATTAATCTACTTATTTAATTTTAACTTTATGAATTTAAGGATTTTTTACTGATTAACTCATCGTTGACGCTGTAAATTAATAGGTAACAAAACAGTTACATTTTCACTATCTCATGCCGATAAATCTCCTATGCCCGACGCTTGCGGGTCAACGTGTATAGGATTTTGGTATGGGAATGCTCAAAAATTTTACCATTCGCGCAGTGATGCTCACTATTCTGGGCCTGTTTTGTTTACTGTGGAGCGGCGTCGGGTTGTACAGCATCCACTCGCTTGGCGCGCTCAGCGAAGGCAACAATGTTGACCGTCATCTGGTTGAGCAAATGACGGTGCTGAGCAAAGGCAACGATCAATATTTTCGTGTTATCACGCGCCTTTCCCGCGTAATGGAAAGCAAAGCAGCAGGTAAAACGCTGACTGATGAGGCCTATGCCCCTGTGCAGCAGGCGCTGGACAGCATGACTCAGCAACTGGCGCGCTTTAAGCAGCTTGCACCCGGTCCGATGAATCCGGAAGTCGTCGATGGCGTAATTCAGAGCTGGCAAAAGCTGGTGGATGAGGGCGTAACGCCACAACTGCAACTGGCCCGCCAGGCCTCACCGGACCCGTATCGCCAGCAGGCGAACAATGTCACACCGCCGCTCAGTCGTGCCTTTGGCGTCAGCGCAGAGAAGTTTAACCAGGGCGCAGCCGAAAAACTGGACAAAACCCGGGTTGAAGTTGATCACCTCACCGCGATGACCAAAACGATTATTACCATCACGGTGATTATTGGCCTGCTGATTCTGCTGTTTACCGACCGCTATCTGGTGGCGATGCTGGTTCGTCCGCTGGAAAGTATTCGTACCCACTTCGCGGTGATCGCGACAGGCGATCTCAGCCAGC
Organism: Pantoea sp. 22096; assembly: GCF_052045955.1. NCBI lineage: Bacteria > Pseudomonadati > Pseudomonadota > Gammaproteobacteria > Enterobacterales > Erwiniaceae > Pantoea > Pantoea sp. 22096. Next base: position 1,030,414 of record NZ_JBQEPW010000001.1, read on the forward strand.
CGGTAGCCGATTTCGGTCGCAACTGTGTCGGTAAACTGGTGCCGCTGCTGAGCGCTATGCAGGATAGTCTGCGGGAAGCGGTCAGCGCCATTCGCAGCGGCACCGAGAACATCTCGCGCGGTGCTGCAGAGATTTCTGCCGGTAACAATGACCTCTCTTCACGTACCGAAGAGCAGGCCGCTGCGCTGGAACAGACTGCGGCCAGCATGGAGCAGTTGACGGCCACGGTGAAATTCAACGCCGATAACGCTCGTCAGGCCAGCCTGCTGGCAGAAACCGCCACCACCACGGCACAACGTGGCGGTCAGCTGGTGAGTGAAGTGGTCAGCACCATGGATGGCATCTCCGGCAGCTCGAAGAAGATCGCTGAGATTACCAACGTGATTAACGGCATTGCCTTCCAGACCAATATCCTGGCGCTGAACGCTGCGGTCGAAGCGGCACGTGCCGGCGAACAGGGGCGTGGTTTTGCGGTCGTGGCATCTGAAGTGCGTAACCTGGCACAGCGTAGCGCCAACGCCGCCAAAGAGATCGCGACGCTGATTGAAGACTCGGTGCAGCGTGTAGGGAAAGGCGCGGAGCTGGTCAGCACCACCGGCGGCACCATGAACAATATTCTGAAATCAGTGCAGGATGTGGATGCGATCATGAAACAGATTGCTTCCGCCTCGGAAGAGCAGAGCAAAGGCATCTCTCAGGTGGGTGCTGCGGTAACCGAAATGGATAGCGTGACCCAGCAGAACGCCTCACTGGTTGAAGAGGTTTCTGCCGCGGCGAGCGCACTGGCATTGCAGACAGAAGCGCTGCAGGCCTCTGTGTCGAAGTTCCGTCTCTCCAGCAACCGCCAGACCGCACCGGTCATCACGAATAAACCTGCCGCGCCGAAAGCAACCGTGCTGAATGCGCCTCAGGCTAAACCGGCGGATAACGGCGACTGGGTCACCTTCTGATCCCTGCACAGCCACGCCACCAGTTCCGCCAGGAACGGTGGCGCATCCGGCGCGGGCCGTTGCAGTAAACTGTAAACGGCTCCGGTTTTGACCTCGCCAGCGAACGGCTTAAGCAGCCTGCCGCTGGCGATATCACTCTCCACCAGATTGCTGTCGGCAATCGCCACACCAAACCCCTGAATCGCGGCACTGATCGCTAAATCCATCGTGGCAAAATGCTGATTTCGCTTCATGCTGAGCGTCACCTGCTGCGCCTGTAACCAGCACTGCCAGTCACGCGTGTCTGACGTGGGATGCAAAAAGGTCATGGCGTCCAGCGCCGCCGTCGTTTCCGGGCAGGGCTGACCAGCCGCTATCACCGGCGTCAGCGACTCGCTGAACAGGCAGATCCCGTCAGGATGCGGCTTGCCATAGATAATCGCCGCATCAAAGTTCTCAAGCTGGGCCGCATGATCCAGCGTGGTGGTCAGGGCCACATGCAGTTCAGGGCAGTGACGTTCAAGCGCCATCAGCCGCGGTACCAGCCAGCGCATAGCACAGGTCGGCGCTTTCAGGCGAAGGCTGACCTGACTGCGACGGACCTTTTCGCTGGCCTGGACCATCAGATCAAAACCCTGGCTGAGTTCAGGCAGCAGCGCGTCACCCTGCGGGGTCAGCCGCAGCCCGCGCGCATGGCGGTCAAACAGCGTCACGCCCAGCCACTGTTCCAGCGCGGCAATCTTACGACTGACCGCGCCCTGGGTCAGGCAGAGCTCGCGGGCAGCATGGGTGAGATTAAGGTGACGAGCTGTTACCAGAAAGGCGTGAATGGCATTGAGTGGCAGCGATGAGCGTGACACGGTGGACCTCAGCTATGCAATTTTGTCATGGCTATTATGACGACATTTCGCTTGCCGACTCAAGCCACAGCCCGTTGAATAATGATTTATCGCATCTGAACAGTTATGCACCTGACGGAGAAAATATGTCCCTGAAAACGCCTGTCGCTATTCACTCAAAATTGCCGGACGTCGGCACCACTATTTTCAGCGTAATTGGTCAGCTTTCGGCGCAGCATCAGGCGATTAACCTGTCGCAGGGCGCACCCAGTTTCCCCTGCGATCCGGCGCTGGTCGACTCGGTCAGCCGTGCCATGCAGGAGGGGCACAATCAGTATGCCGCTATGATGGGCTTGCCGGCCCTGCGCGAGGCACTCGCCGGCAAAGTGCAGACGCTTTATGGACAGAAATATGATGCCGCGAGTGAGGTGCTGATCACCGGCAGCGCCAGTCAGGGACTCTATATGGCGATTACCGCGCTGGTTCATCAGGGCGATGAGGTGATCTTCTTTGAACCGGCGTTTGACAGCTATGCGCCGGTGGTGCGGTTACAGGGCGGTACGCCGATAGGCCTGAAGCTGCAGGTGCCGTCTTTTGCTATCGACTGGGATCAGTTGCGTGCGGCAATCACGCCGCGCACCCGGATGATCATTATTAATACGCCGCACAACCCCAGCGCGCAGGTGCTGACGCCCGACGATCTCAATCAGCTGGCGGCTCTGATTCGCAACACCGATATCGTGGTGCTCTCCGATGAGGTTTATGAACATATTCTGTTTGATGGCCGGCCGCACTGCGGCATGGCGAGGCATCCGGAGCTGGCCGCACGCAGTATCATCGTCTCCTCGTTTGGTAAAACCTTCCACGTCACCGGCTGGCGGGTAGGCTACTGTCTGGCACCGGCAGAGCTGATGACCGAACTGGTGAAGGTGCATCAGTTTATGATGTACGCCGCCGATACGCCGATGCAGGTTGGGTTCGCGCACTATCTGCAGACGCCAGAGAACTACCTGTCACTTAACGCTTTCTATCAGCAGAAGCGCGATCGGCTAATTGCTCTGATGCAGGACTCGCCGTTCCGGCTGCTACCGAGCGCCGGTTCGTTCTTTATGCTCGCCAGCTATGGACATTTCAGTGACGAACCGGACAGTGAAATGGTAAAACGTCTTATCGTCGATCACGGTGTGGCAACCATACCGCTGTCGGCGTTTTATATGGATGGCACAGACAACAAACTGATTCGTCTCTCTTTTGCGAAAGACGAGGCGACACTAGAGGCTGGCGCGGCTGCGCTATGTGCTTTTTCTCACTGAATCACGCGAGCGTGATTCAGTACGGGGAACAGGTAACCAGGACTTTTCGGGGTAAATAAATAATGAAAAAACTGAACGCGCTTTTTCTCGCTCTGGGCATGATGACAACGGTACAGGCACTGGCTCAGGATTTACGTTACGGCGTGGAGTCACAGTATCCGCCGTTTGAAAGCCGCAACGCTAAAGGTGAGCTGGAAGGCTTTGATATTGAACTGGGTAATGCCATCTGTAAGGCAGGCAACTTCAGCTGCCACTGGGTTGAGAGCAGCTTTGATGCGCTGATCCCGGCACTTCAGGCGAAAAAGTTCGACGCCATTAACTCGGCGATGAATATCACTGAAGCGCGCGCCAAAAGCATCGCGTTTACGCAGCCAATCTACCGTATTCCGACCATGTTAGTGGCGAAAAAGGGTGAAAATCTGTCCCCGACCGCCGAAGGTCTGAAAGGCAAAAGCATTGGTGTATTGCAGGGATCGATTCAGGAAACCTATGCGAAGAAGCACTGGGAGACGCAGGGCGTGACGGTGACGTCGTATCAGGATCAGAACCAGGTCTACAACGACATGGTCGCGGGCCGCCTTGATGGCACGCTGGTGATGTCTGCCGCCGGTCAGTCTGGCTTCCTCGATAAGCCACAGGGCAAAGGGTTTGGTTTTGTGGGCAAGCCCGTCGAAGATGACGCGATTCTCGGCTCAGGCATCGGCTATGGCCTGCGCAAAGATGATGCGTCGTTGAAGCAGTCGCTGGACGCGGCGATCGCCAAAGTGCAGGGCGATGGCACCCTCAAAAAGCTGGCTGAAAAATACTTCCCGGGTATTGATGTCAGCGCGAAGCCATAATCGCAATCGGGCGCGTTCTGCGCCCGATTTCCCTGCTTAACCCGCCGCCATATAACAGAGCTTTTCTGCCACCTGATAGGACTTCACAAACGACGGTATCGGCAGAAACTCGAAACGTGAATGGAAGTTATGTGCGCCGGTAAAGAAGTTCGGCGTCAGCAGCCCTTTGGCGGACAGTGCCGCGCCGTCCGTGCCGCCACGCATCGGAATCACTTTCGGCTCAATCTCCAGCGCGGCAAAGGCGCTGAAGATCAAATCTATTGCCCGGCGATCCTCACCCAGTGCATTACTGATGTTGCTGTAGATATCGTTGATCGTGATGCTGACCTCGCCGGTGGGATAGCGCGCCGCAAGATCCGCTGCCGCCTGCTGCAACTGCTGCTTACGGGCTGCGAAGCTTGTCAGATCAAAATCACGGATTGAAGCCTTCAGCGTCGCCTTGCTGGCGTTGGCCTGAATCTCATTAAACCAGATGTAACCTTCGCGGCCTTCGGTGTGCTCCGGTGTCTGCTGACGATCAAACAGGCTGATGTAGTCATGCGCCATCAACAGCGGATTGACCAGCACGCCTTTGCCCGACATCGGATGTGCCGGCACACCGGTAAACACAATCTCTGCCGCGGCACCATTAAAGTTCTCGTACACCACTTCGCCCAGTTCGCAGCAGTCGATGGTCCAGGCAAAATCGACATTAAAGCGCGTTTCCAGATCCAGAGCTTTCGCACCGCGCAGGCCAATCTCTTCATCCGGCACAAAGGCCACCACGATATCGCCATGATCGCCTTTGAGGTTCGCCATCAGCGTCATCACCACGGTGACCGCCGCTTTATTGTCTGCGCCCAGCACGCTGGTGCCATCGCTAAAGATCACCTGCTGGCCGACGTAAGGCGCGATCTCCGGATGCTCATCGCGGCGCAGCCAGATATCCTGCTCTGCATTCAGACAGAGATCGTCACCCTGCCAGGTGAGAATCTGCGGGTGAATATCGGGCGACAAACCGACATCAACGGTGTCGATGTGCGTAATAAACCCGATGCGCGGTGCGTCTGGACGGTTGCCACGTTTCACCGCGGTCACCGTAGCATGTTTATCAAGCACCACCTCATCCAGCCCCAGCGCTCGCAGCTCGTCCGCCAGCAGTTCCGCCATGGCGTGCTGGCTCGGCGTACTCGGCAGAGTCGTGGATTTGGCATCGCTCTGACTGCTGACGGCGAGGTAACGGAAAAAACGTTCGGTGAGTTGCGACTCAAGTTTGTCTGTCATCACTATTCCTTATTAGTCAGCCATGGGCGGGGTTCGCTATGGTGCCGAATCGTGCTATCAATGAAGCATCTGAATGATTCATTTAGATATTGTGATCACCGGAAGTCAATACAAAGCGAGGATGATAATGAAAATCAAGATAGCCACCTTAGCGCTTGTTACGGCTGGGATAGCGCTGGCTGGCAGCGTTAACGCCAAAACGCTGGTCTACTGTTCTGAGGGATCGCCAGAGAATTTTAACCCTCAGCTCTATACCTCCGGAACCAGTGTTGACGCCAGTGCGGTGCCGGTCTTTAACCGGCTGGTGGACTTTACGCCTGGCACCACCGACCTGGTGCCCAGCCTGGCAGAACGCTGGGAGATCAGCCCGGATGGCACCGTCTACACTTTCCATCTGCGCAAAAACGTGAAGTTCCAGAGCAACAAACAGTTCAAACCCAGCCGCGACTTTAACGCCGATGATGTGATCTTCTCGTTTATGCGCCAGATGGACCCGAAAAATCCCTACCATAACGTCTCTGGCGGCACCTATTCCAACTTCGAAAGCCTCGAACTCTCCACGCTGATTAAAAGTATCGACCGGGTTGATAACCACACCGTGCGCTTTACGCTCGCCCATCCTGAAGCGCCGTTCCTTGCCGATCTCGCGTGGTATTTCGCCTCAATCCACTCGGCTGAATACGCAGATGTCATGCTGAAAGCGGGGACGCCGGAGAAGGTCGATATGAATCCGATCGGCACCGGCCCGTTTGAGCTGGTGCAGTACCAGAAAGATTCCCGCATCCTCTACAAAGCGTTCCCGGACTACTGGCAGGGTAAGGCGAAGCTTGATCGACTGGTGTTCAGCATCACGCCGGATGCCTCTGTGCGCTATGCCAAGCTGGAGAAGAACGAGTGCCAGGTGATGCCATTCCCGAATCCCGCCGATCTCGACAAAATGCGCGCCAATCCGGATATCACCCTGGAACAGAAGGCGGGTCTGAACACCGGCTTCCTGGCATTCAACACCACCAAAGCGCCAACCGACAACGTTAAAGTGCGGCAGGCGCTGGCAATGGCGATCAACAAACCGGCGATCATCGAGGCGATATTTAAAGGCACCGGCACGGTCGCGAAAAATATCCTGCCACCAGGCGTCTGGAGTGCGGACAAAGATCTGAAAGATTACGACTACGATCCAGAAAAGGCCAAAGCGTTACTGCAACAGGCGGGTGTGAAACCGGGCACCGAGATTGCACTCTGGGCGATGCCGGTTCAGCGGCCTTACAATCCGAATGCACGCCGCATGGCGGAGATGATTCAGTCGGACTGGGCCAAAGTTGGCATCAAAGCCAGTATCGTCAGCTATGAGTGGGGCGAGTACCTGAAACGCGTTCGCAGCGGCGAGCATCAGGCGGCGCTGATGGGCTGGACCACCGCGACCGGCGATCCGGATAACTTCTTTGGCCCACTCTACAGCTGCACCTCTGCACAGGGTGGTTCCAACTCCTCAAAATGGTGCTATCAGCCGTTCGAGAAGTTAATCACCGAAGCCCGTGCTGAGCCGGAACAGGGCAAACGTACTGCGCTCTATCTGCAGGCGCAGCAGATGATGCATGACCAGATGCCCGCCGTAATGATTGCACACTCCACCATCTTTGAGCCGGTGCGCAAATCGGTCAGCGGCTATCAGGTCGACCCGTTCGGCAAACACATCTTCTATCAGGTTGATATTAAGCAGTAACCCGTAGCAGTTAACTTCAATGGCCCGCACATCAGTGGGCCATTGCAACTGCTGACAAACTCACATGAGTTTGATTCTAACCGCAACACATAAGCTGAATGCGAAGGGAACACGAGCAGAGGAGGAACGCGTCCCGCGCCATGGACAAAAACGCCGGGCGTTTTTGAACAGCGCAACGCGTTGGCCCGGGTACGGGCGCACCTCAGGGATGAGGTGCGTACTAAAAACGCCGGGAGCGTTTTTGAACAACGCAACGCGTTGGCCCGGGTACGGGCGCACCTCAGGGATGAGGTGCGTAATCGCGCGGGCCGGGCATGCCATGGATGGCGGCTGTTGCGACTTTCCGGTCTGCTCGTATTCCCTTAGCCGGCACCGTCTCACAGCGAATCGGCGCAGATCTTAATTACCATTCAAAATACCCACGCTAGTGTACCCCTTATCCCATCCTCACCTGCTGATCCATCTTAGTCAGCCGATGCTGCAAAAACTGCAAAAACAGCGTCAGAGCCGCATTGCGCTGACGTCCCGACACTGTCTGAAGCTGCAGCGTGCGTTGACTCAGTTGGTCCACCCCCATCGATCGCAACACCAGATTTCGGGACTCGCGCTCAAACAACAGGGTAAACGCGCTACAGATGGTCACCGCCTGCGGCGTATGCAGCAAAAAGTGATAAAGCGTAGCGAAATAGTCGCAGGTCAATACCGGTTCAACCACGCAGTCATTCATCTGACAGGAGAGATCAAACAGCTGCCGCACGGTCGTGTGATGGCCCGGCAGCGCCAGCGGCCAGCGATGCAGATCGCCCAGTGTTACCTCACGTGACGCCAGCGGATGTGACTCATGCATCGCCAGTAACACCGGGGCAGGCCACGAGCCAAGCACCTCAACGCTGCGCTCAGGCTGGAGACTGAATTGCAGCGCCACATCGCATTCACCCGCCCTGACACATGCCGCCACGCCCTGGGAGTGCGTCACAATAATCGCAAACAGTGCGCCGGGATTCGCCAGTCGAAACTCCGCCAGCAGGCCAGGCAACAGACTAAACGCCATGCCATCCGTGCAGGCGATACGGATCAGGCTGCGGCGTACCGCTTTCAAGCCCTTAATCTCCGCAAGCGCATATTCCATATCAAGCTGACTTTTACGCACGTGATGCGCAAAAATCTCACCCGCCTCATTCAACACCATGCCGCGCGCATGCCGCTCAAACAGGGGCACACCAACCTGCGCTTCGAGCCGCTGAATCTGACGGCTGATCGCCGACACCGCGACAAACAGTTTCTCACTGGCGGCGCTCAGCGAGCCGCTCTCAACAACCGCCAGGAAATAGCGTATCTCGCTGCTTAACATGGTCACTCCGACAAAATGCATCATAAAAGGGCAGCATAGCCTTGCTTTAAAAGCAAAGCGAACTCGATAAATTGATAATTGTGGCAAAGGGTGAAGTTTGTCAAAGATAAAGCACGATAAAAATAACAGACAGGGCAAACATGACAGAGCAACAGGCAGTTGACCAGGCGATGCACTATTTCGATAGCGGTGAGTTTCAGAAGCTTCTGGCACGGCGTGTCGCCTGCGTGACAGAAAGCCAGCACACCAACCGACGGACAGAGCTGGACCACTATCTGCAGCAGGAAATTGGCCCGCAACTGGCGAAGATGGGGTTTACGCTGCACCCGTTTGACAATCCGCAACCCGGCAGCCCGCCGTTTCTGATCGCCACCCGCATTGAAGATCCGCTAAAACCGACGCTGTTCTGCTATGGCCACGGCGATGTCGTGTTTGGCGACGATGAAAACTGGCGAGAAGGATTATCGCCGTGGCAACTCACAGCTGAAGGCGACCGCCTGTATGGACGGGGAAGCGCGGATAACAAAGGGCAACACTGCGTTAATTTCGCGGCGCTGGAGCAGGTGTGGCAGGCACGCGGCGGCGCGCTAGGCTTCAACTGCAAAATCCTGTTTGAAATGGGTGAAGAGATCAGCTCGCCGGGGCTGGCTGAGATCTGCCATCAACAGCAGGCGCTGTTAAAGGCCGATCTTTTTATCGCCTCGGATGGCCCGCGTCTTAATGCGCTGCGGCCAACACTGTTTCTGGGTTCGCGCGGTGCGGCGAACTTTCGTCTGACTATTCGGGCGCGTGACAACGCCTACCATTCCGGCAACTGGGGCGGATTGCTGAGCAATCCCGGTACCCAGTTGGCCAGTGCGATCGCCTGCCTGGTGAATGCGCAGGGCGTATTACAGGTTACCGCGCTGAAACCGGACTCTCTGACCGACGCCGTGCGCGCCATCCTCAGTGATATTGATGTGGGCGGCATGCCGGGCGATCCCACACTTGCTGACGGCTGGGGCGAGCCTGGTCTGACACCTGCCGAGCGGCTCTATGGCTGGAACACGCTGGAGGTGCTGGCCTTTGAAACCGGCAATCCGGCACGACCCATGAACGCGATTCCGGGCAGCGCCACAGCGGTATGTCAGCTGCGTTTTGTGGTCGGCACCGACTGGGCAAATCTGGTGCAACATGTCGAACGTCATCTGCATCAGCACGGTTTCGATAACGTCAGCGTGGAGTTTCTGCGCGGCTCACCGGCAACACGGCTTGATCCGCAGGATCCGCTGGTGGACTGGGCGCTGGATACGCTGGCCCGTAGCAGCGGCACAAAACCGGCACTGCTGCCCAATCTCGGCGGCTCGCTTCCCAATGAGGTCTTCGCCGACATTCTGGGCCTGCCGACGCTGTGGGTGCCACATTCCTATCCCGCCTGCGGCCAGCATGGCATTAACGAACATATGCTCAACTCGATTGCACGGGAGGGTCTGGCAATCATGACCCGGCTGTTCTGGCAACTGGGAGAAGAGGGCGAACAGCTGATGACGCGCCACCATCAGTGGCGGAGAGGTGAACAATGAGCAGCATCGCGCAAAGTGCCCCGCAGGTGAAACCGAGCCTGCACAAAACGCTGTTCGCCACCTGCATCGGTAACGCGCTGGAGTGGTTCGACATTGCGGTTTATGGCTTTTTTGCCAGCTATATCGCGCACGTCTTCTTCCCGGTCAGCGATCCGTCGGTATCGCTGCTGCTGACCTTTGGTAGTTTTGGTATTTCCTTCCTGATCCGTCCGCTGGGAGCCATTGTGCTCGGCAACTATGCCGACCGGCATGGTCGCAAAAAGGCGCTGCTGCTGTCGATTAACCTGATGATGCTGGGCGGGGCGATCATTACCTTTATGCCGGGCTACGCCACCATCGGTCTGGCGGCACCGCTGCTGATCATCCTGGCGCGTCTGATTCAGGGCTTCTCTGCTGGCGGCGAATTTGGCAGTTCGACCGCCTTCCTGGTGGAGCACTTTCCTGAGCGCAAAGCCTTTATCGCCAGCTGGCAGTTCGCCACCCAGGGGGCGAGCACGCTGATGGCATCGGTTTTTGGGCTGGGGCTGACACAGTGGCTGAGCGAAAGTGAGATTCAGGCGTGGGGCTGGCGTATCCCGTTTGCTTTCGGCTTACTGATTGGGCCTCTGGGGATCTACATTCGCCGTCATGTGCAGGAACCTGCCAGCTTTGCATCGCAGGAAAAGGAAGCCGCACCGCTTAGAACGCTGTTCGGGCGGCAGAAAGCGCTGATCGCGCTGGCAATTGGCGTGATGGTGATCTCGACCGCAGTCAACTACATGCTCAATTACATTCCGACCTATGCCACCAAAACGCTGCACCTGCCAGGCTCGGTCGCCTTCACCGCCACGCTGATAGCGGGGATTATCCTGACGGTGGTAACGCCCATCATGGGGTTGTGGGCGGAGCGTATTGGCCGGTTGCCGCTGATGTGGGGATCGCTGCTGTTACTGGTGGTCACCATCTATCCCGCATTTAAATGGATGGTCGATCATACCACGCCCACCACGCTGATCCTGCTGGTGGCCTGGATGGCGCTGCTGAAGTCGATCTACTTCTCGACGGTGCCGTCGGTGATGGCCGATCTCTTCCCGGCGACTACCCGCGCCAGCGGGATGGCGATCAGTTACAACGTGGCTGTAACGGTATTCGGCGGGTTTGCGCCGCTGATTTGCAGCATGCTGATTGCCGCCACCGGCAGCAGTCTGGCACCAGGCTACTACCTGATGGCAGTGGCTGTGCTGAGCGGTATCGCGCTGCTGCGCTGCAGTAAGCGGGTGTCATAGCAGAATCAGAAACGTTCTGTGGTGAGATCGAGCCTGCGCAGAAAACACGGTCAGATCGGAAAGTCGCAAAAGCCGCCATCCCTGGCATGCCCGGCCCGCGCGATTACGCACCTCATCCCTGAGGTGCACCCGTTGCCGGGCCAACGCGTTGCGTTGTTCAAAAACGCTCCCGGCGTTTTTAGTACGCACCTCATCCCTGAGGTGCGCCCGTTGCCGGGCCAACGCGTTGCGTTGTTCAAAAACGCTCCCGGCGTTTTTAGTACGCACCTCATTCCTGAGGTGCGCCCGTACCCGGGCCAACGCGTTGCGTTGTTCAAAAACGCTTCCGGCGTTTTTAGTACGCACCTCATCCCTGAGGTGCGCCCGTTGCCGGGCCAGCGCGTTGCGTTGTTCAAAAACGCTCCCGGCGTTTTTGTCCGTGGCGGGGAACACTTTCCTGCTCTGACCGTGTTCCCTGCGCGTTGAGCCTATAGGGTGCTGCCACACTCACACTGATTCAGTCTTGTCATGACTCTGTCAGGTCTGAAAATCGAGCCTGCGCTTAACTGAACTGCAGATAGGCAACATGGGTCTGCAGATACTCCTCCAGACCATGTTTTCCATCGGCTCCGCCGACACCCGACTTACGCCATCCGGCGTGAAAGCCCTGCATCGCCTCAAAGTTCTCACGATTAACATAGGTTTCGCCAAACTTAAGTTTGCGCAGCGCAATCAGGGTGGTATTGAGGTTCTGCGTATAAATTGAGGAGGTCAGTCCGTACTCGCAGTCGTTGGCCAGCGCAATTGCCTCATCCAGCGTTTTAAAGGTCATTACCGGCAGCACCGGACCAAAAATCTCCTCCTGCATAATCGCCATCTCCTGACGGACATCGGTCAGCAGCGTGGGCTGGAAGAAAAAGCCTCGCTCTCCGGCACGCTTGCCGCCCAGTACTACTTTTGCGCCTGCGGCAACGGCGTCTGCCACTTTCTGCTCGACCCGATCCCGTGCGGCGGCATTAATCAGCGGTCCCATATCGATATCACTGCGTTCGGCGGGATCGCCAAACGTCACCTGCTGAAATGCGGTAGTCAGTGCGCTGATAAAACGATCGTAAATACCTTCCTGCACATAGACGCGCTCCACGCAGTTACAGACCTGGCCGCTGTTGATAACTCGTGAGCTGATAATAGATCGCACCGCGAGATCCAGGTCGGCATCCTCCATCACGATGGCGGGCGCTTTGCCGCCCAGTTCCAGCGACACTTTGGTCACATTTTTAGCCGCGGCTTCCATGGTGGCGATACCTGCGCCGACGCTGCCCGTCAGGCTCACCAGCCCGACCTTAGGATTTGCCGCCAGTTCCTGTCCCACTTCCGGTCCCAGACCATAGACAATGTTGATGACGCCAGTGGGCAGACCCAGCGTCTGGATAATGTCGGCAAACAGTGCGGCATTGTTCGGCGTCAGCTCGCTGGGTTTAATCACAATCGTGTTGCCCGTGATCAGGGCTGGCGCCGCTTTGCGGGCGATCAGGAAAAAGGGAAAGTTCCACGGTAAAATCCCGGTGGTGACGCCAATCGCTTTTTTAAACAGGAAGATGTTTTCGTTGGGGCGGTCGCTGTTGATGATCTCGCCTTCATAACGGCGGGCCCACTCCGCCATGTAATCGAGGTAGTCGGCGGTAAACAGCACTTCCGTCTTGGCCAGTCCCTGGGTTTTGCCGCCTTCCGCCACGATGGTTGCCGTCAGTTCAGGCTCGCGGTTGCGGATGGCGCCGGCGATTTTGTGCAGCCAGACGCCGCGCTCTGCCGCAGGCAGCGCTTCCCACGCCGGCTGAGCGGCTTCGGCGGCATTGATCGCAAGGCTGGCATCCTGACGGGTGCCCTGGGGTATGCGTGACAGCAACGCTTCAGTGGCCGGATTGGTGACTTCAATCCACTGGTCACCCTGATGGGCGACAAACTCGCCATTAATGTAATGTTGATGATGTGTTGTCATTCGCTTAGCTCTCCGCTATCGATACGTTGCAGTAATGTGATAGCAGGGTGAAACAGATCGCTAAACGTGACCTTTAGCTTATTGCCAGCCTGGTGGTCCGGATGGCAGCCAATCACAGATATCGGTGAGTTCTGCGGCAAAAACGTCAATCTGTTGTAGATTTAAAGGAGTGAAATCGTGAAAAAGGGGTTAAATCATGGCAAGCGGATGGGCGGCAGAAGGCGCAGTACAGGAACAGATTGATAGCACCGTTAACGACGGGATTGAGCGGGTCAGACAATCGCTCGGGCAGGGCGAAAGCGCCACCGAATGTGAACTCTGCGGCGAACCGATTCCCGAAGCGCGCCGTCAGGCACTCAAAGGGGTGCATTACTGCGTGGCGTGTCAGGAAAAAATCGACAAACAGCAGCAGACCAGCAGCTTATATAACCGTCGGGGCAGTAAAGACAGTCAGCTGCGCTAACTCTCAGGAGCCTGGCATCGCCAGGCCGCTGCCAATAAACCACGCCAGAAAGCCCACGCCCGCCACGATGATGGCGATCGGAAACAGAATTCCAATTCTCATATTCAACCTGCTGCAAACAGCGATTTCAGGGAGCGCGATCTTATCATGAGATCTGGAGGACTGCGCGGTGGGTTTTCAGCAGGGTGAAAAGCTGGAACTGCGTTGCCTCGTTCTCCTCACGCAGCACCTCGCCTTTTTTATAAATAATATGATGTACATGGCCGAGCTGACGCCAGACCACAATCGCCGAGGCGATAAGGGCGCAATGTTGCTCCGCCTGCACACACTCAATGGTGGCATAGTGCGTTTCATCCAGACCATTCACAAACACCTTTATCGCATCTGCAGGTAATATCGCCCGGAGATCATCCATCATCACCCGGCTGACTGACTGCGAAAGAAACAGTGTTAACCACTTCGTTGTCATCCCAATCCCTGATCCAATCAATTTGCCCCAGTTTATACGACCTTCTCTGCGGTAAAGAAGGCTTCTTTGCCCTTTTGCCACCATACCAGTTTAAATGGCAGTCAGTTTAAAAGTGTGCTGCGCCACACAGCAAAATGATAAAAAAGTCAGAATAATAAGATACTTAACATATTCATTGTCCGGTTATCTGACAACGTTGAAATTGTGATCCTTAACGTTGATAACGGGTAAATATTGCCACTTCGCTGCGGCTTCCGGCATTTATCCAAAGGCTGAGGAATTCCTGCAAAACGTAGACTGCATGCTGAACGGAAGCTGACAGGTTTCCGACAGGCCTCAACCTAACCGGGGAATAACAATGAACAGCGCCATTATTGCAGGTATATTCTGGCATTTTGTCGGTGCTGCCAGCGCCGCATGTTTTTACGCGCCTTTTAAACAGGTGAAAAGATGGTCATGGGAAACCATGTGGTCAATTGGTGGCCTGATGTCGTGGCTGATCCTGCCGTGGGCGGTGAGTGCCATTTTACTGCCAGACTTTATGACCTATTACAGCAGTTTCACGCTGTCGCAACTGACGCCGGTCTTTCTGTTTGGCGCGATGTGGGGCATTGGCAATATTAACTACGGCCTGACCATGCGTTACCTCGGCATGTCGATGGGAATCGGTATCGCAATTGGCATTACCCTGGTGGTCGGCACGCTGATGACGCCACTCCTGCAGGGCCGTTTTGGCGAACTGTTCGCCTCGGCGGGGGGCCGGTTAACCCTGCTGGGCGTGCTGGTGGCGCTGATTGGCGTTGGGATTGTGACACGTGCCGGGCTATTAAAGGAGCGGGCGCTGGGAATAAACGCCGAAGAGTTTAATCTCAGAAAAGGACTGCTGCTGGCGGTAATGTGCGGCATTTTCTCAGCGGGTATGTCCTTTGCGATGGATGCGGCGAAACCGATGCATCAGGCCGCCGCTAATCTGGGCATCGATCCGCTTTATGTGGCTTTACCCAGCTACGTCATCATCATGGGCGGCGGTGCACTGGTGAATCTGGCCTTCTGTTTCTGGCGGCTGGCCACCCGGCCTGAGCTGTCGGTACGTAAAGATTTCTCTGTCGGGAAGTCGCTGCTGATTGCCAATACCGCTTTTGCGGTGCTCGGCGGCACCATGTGGTATCTGCAGTTCTTCTTTTACGCCTGGGGCCACGCCAGAATCCCGGCGCAGTATGACTACGTCAGCTGGATGTTGCACATGAGCCTTTACGTTCTGTGTGGTGGCCTGGTGGGCCTGCTGATGAAAGAGTGGAAGTCAGCAGGGCGTCGCCCGGTGAGCGTGTTATCGATCGGTTGTGTGGTGATCATCATTGCCGCTAACATCGTCGGGCTGGGTATGGCGGCCTGATTGCGAAGAGTAATGCTGTCTTTATGCAGGAAGGGCCTGAATAACAGGCCCTTAGCGTTAGCAAAGATGCGGTCAGATCGTGCGCGCTCAGGGAACACGATCAGATCGGAAAGACGCAAAAGCCGCCATCCATGGCATGCTCTACCCGCACAATTACGCACCTCATCCCTGAGGTGCGCCCGTTACCGGGCCAACGCTCTGCGTTGTTCAAAAACGCTCCCGGCGTTTTTAGTACGCACCTCATCCCTGAGGTGCGCCCGTTACCGGGCCAACGCTCTGCGTTGTTCAAAAACGCTCCCGGCGTTTTTAGTACGCACCTCATCCCTGAGGTGCACCCGTTACCGGGTCAACGCTCTGGGTTGTTCAAAAACGCCTGGCGTTTTTGTCCATGGTGCGGGACGCTTTCCTCTTCTGACCGTGTTCCCTGCGCTTTGTAGCATGTGCATTGCTGCTCATTCATTGCGGCAATCTCAGTGCGCTAAATTGTTTGCCGCAAGGGTGTTGAATGGGCCTCCAACACAGGCCCTTTTTATTCAGACTCGGCACTTTTCAAAACCTGCCGTGGCGCAATAAATCGCTGACGCCAGGCGCTGGGCGTTAAACCGGTATCACGGGTGAAGACCACCGAGAAATAGTTACTGTCATCAAAGCCGCAGCGGGCGGCAACCTCACTAATCAGGCAATCCTGAGTGCGCAGCAGATATTTTGCCTGGCAGAGCTGCAACTGGCGCAGGTAATGACCAATGGTCATTCCGGTCTGCTGACGAAAAAGCTGCCGCAGCGCCCGCTCACTGAGCTGATTCTGCTGACAAAATGCCGCCAGATCGAAGGGACGGGCAAGGGCACCCTGCAAGGCTGACATTAGCAGATCGAGCTGTTCCCCCTCCGGCAATGCCCAGGGGCGATCGGCAGCGTAACCATGACGGCGCAGAATCAATGCCAGCTGTAAAAACAGTGCCTCAGAGAGCTGCACTGACAGCGGATCGCTTTTGCGGCTTTCACGCTCCAGCTGGCTGATAACACCACGGGCCAGTGACATGCCGCGCGTGGTCAGACGCCAGCAGCTGGGCGAGTCCGGTCCCTGTTGTGGCAGGAGCTGATTCCAGTCAAGGCTAAGGCCAAAGCGGTCACGGCAGTAGAGGATATTATCCAGCACCAGATTGTTGACGCTATCGTAGCTATGGCAGTCACTGTCGCGGATATAAAAAACATCGCCGCAGGTTATCAGCCAGGGACGATCATTGAGGACATGCAGGCCGTTACCGCGCCAGACAATCACGATTTCGCTGAATTCGTGTTGATGGGGCGGAAAGGAGGGTTGGGGCATCCTTTCGGCAACCGCCACCGGTAAACTGGCGGCGGGAAAATAGTCATCCCGACTGAGTATCAACGCCATACTTTGCTCCTTTACAACATCTGCTGGCGCTCCGCTCGCGGTGCGCAGCCAAATTCGCGCCTGAACAGGGTTGAGAAATGGTTACTGTCACCAAATCCACACTGGAAGGCGATATCGGTAATTCGCATATCACTGTGACGCAGCAGATGACGAGCCTGTAACAGCCGCAAACGGTTCAGATAGCGCTGCGGCGTACTGCCGGTTTGCTGTTTCATCTGCCGATGCAGGGTTCGCAGTGACAGGGAGAAGCGATCAGCCAGCTCCTCCCAGACAATCTCGTCACTGTAATGGTCGCCGAGCCAGTCGAGCAGGCGATGCAACCGTGCCTCCTGATCCTGACTCTGCCCGTCAATACAGGCTTCACGCAGCAGCACCAGCAACTGTAAAAAGAGCTGTTCCTGGTGCGCCTGTTTCTCCAGCGACCAGGTATCGTCCTGCTGCATTTTCGCTGTCACGCTCAGCGCCTGCGACAATACTTTATGATTGATACGCCAGTGAGAGGTATAATGCCCGTCCTGATCGCAGGGCAACAAAGCCTGCAGCCCGGAGAGAAAGCGAAACGCGCCGGGACTGCGATAAAGCACATTGGTCAGGCAAAGATTGTCGGTCTGCTCATAGAGATGACGATCGTGATCGCGCACAAAGCAGACACAGCCCGCACATAGCGTCTGCGGCTGACCATTAAACACATGAATGCCGGAGCCTTGCTCCACCAGTACAATCTCATGAAAATCATGATGATGTTCCGGAAAAGCTGCCTGCGGTATGCGGGGTTCAATCGCTATCGCGTAATCGCCTTCGGGAAAAAAATCTGCACTGTGCAATATGGTCATCGTCGTCTCTCGCTGCTTAACAAAACCGTAACGCAGTCTAATCAGGACGCTGTTACCTTACCTTGAATTTTCAGCTGGACTCAGCAGGAATCATGCTGATTTTTCAAGAAATCCCTGGCAGTTAACAGATTTGCGGCAGGGGTCACATCGCCTCTGCTGCCATCTCTGTGATCTCTCTCACCAAGTTCTTTGCCCATCTGCCAGCCACTAACGCCTGTTGGCATTCTCGGGAAGGTGACGACCAGGCAAGATTTTTACTCTGTGACCACTTAATCACAGGGAAAAGTCGCCATGACCAGGAGAAACATTGTTGCTATCGATCTCGGCGCATCCAGCGGACGGGTTATGCTCGCCAGCTGGGATGCCGCGCAGCGCCAGCTGGCACTGCGTGAGGTCCGGCGCTTTAAAAATAAGCGCCAGCGTCGTGCCGGTTATGACTGCTGGGATCTGTCTATGCTGGAGCAGGAGATACGCGCCGGGCTGGCTCAGTTAGATGATGAAGGCATCGTCCCTGACAGTATCGGCATCGACACCTGGGGTGTTGATATGGTGCTGCTGGATGCAGAGGGTGAGCCGGTGGGTGAAGCGGTCAGCTATCGTGATGCGCGCACGCATGGCCTGATGGAGCAGGCGCAGCACGAGCTCAGCCGTAGCGCCATTTATGCCCGAACCGGCATTCAGTTTCTGCCGTTCAATACACTCTATCAGATGCGCGCTCTGCATCAGCAGCAGCCCGACTGGCAGGCCCGCGTGGCGCATGCGCTGATGATACCTGACTACCTGCATTATCGCCTGACCGGTAATCTCAACTGGGAATACACCAACGCGACCACCACGCAAATGCTCAATATTCACAGCGGTGAGTGGGATCGCGATTTGCTCGCCTGGGCGGGCGTTGATGCGCGATGGTTTGGCCAGCCGCAGGCACCAGGCAATACCGTCGGTCACTGGATCAATCGCGCAGGCACGGCGGTTCCGGTGATCGCCGTCGCCACTCACGACACGGCCAGCGCAGTTCTTGCAACGCCGCTGATGCAGGACGACGCCGCCTATCTTAGCTCGGGTACCTGGTCGCTGATGGGCTTCGAAAGTCTGCAGCCCTATGCCTGCGATACTGCACTGCGCGCCAACATCACCAACGAAGGCGGCGCAGAGGGGTATCGCGTACTGAAAAACATCATGGGGCTGTGGCTGTTGCAGCGAATCTGCAGCGAACTGCAGATTGACGATCTCAGCATGCTGATTGAAGAGACAGCCCGTCAGCCCGCCTGTGTTTCACTCATCAGTCCCAATGATGCGCGTTTCATCAATCCAGACAGCATGGTCAATGAGATTCAGAACGCCTGCGCAGAGCAGGGCATGCCGGTGCCACAATCTGCCGCTGCGCTGGCGCGCTGCATATTTGATAGCCTGGCGCTGCTCTACCGTGAAGTAATCCAGGAGCTGGCTCAGTTGCGCGGCAAGCCTTTCAGCCAGTTGCACGTGGTGGGAGGCGGCAGCCAGAACCGCTTTCTTAATCAGCTCTGCGCCGATGCCTGCCAGATCCCGGTCCTGGCAGGCCCGGTTGAAGCCTCCACGCTGGGTAACGTTGGTTGCCAGCTGATTGCACTGGGCGAGCTGACCGATGTGGCTGATTTCCGCTGCAGCGTCATTAACAACTTCCCACTCGAAAAATTCGAACCGCAAACACACAGCGTCTTCAGTGCCAGTCAGGCACGCTTCGCGACGCTGAGTCAACCCGCTAAGGAACCCGCTTATGACTAAGCAGATTGAACAGGCTTTTGAACTGGCTAAACAACGCTACGCTGAAAATGGGGTTGATGTTGAGCAGGCCATCCGCCAGCTGGATCGCATTCCGGTCTCCATGCACTGCTGGCAGGGTGATGATGTCCGGGGATTTGAGAACCCCCAGGGCGCACTGACCGGCGGCATTCAGGCGACCGGTAACTACCCTGGACGGGCACGGAATGCCAGTGAACTACGCAGTGATATCGACAAGGCTATGTCGCTGATTCCTGGCGCTAAACGTCTGAACCTGCACGCTATCTACCTTGAAAGCGACAAGCCGGTGGACAGGGATGCCATTGAACCTGCCCATTTTGCCAATTGGGTCGCCTGGGCCAAAGAGAATAAGCTGGGTCTCGATTTTAACCCAAGCTGCTTCTCGCATCCAAAGAGCGCTGATGGCTTTACGCTATCGCACAGTGATAAAACCGTCCGTCAGTTCTGGATCGACCACTGCAAAGCGAGTCGCCGCATCTCCGCTTCATTTGGTGAGCAGCTTGGCACCCCCTCAATGATGAATATCTGGGTGCCGGACGGTATGAAAGATATCACCGTGGATCGGCTTGCCCCGCGTGAGCGCCTGATGAGTGCGCTGGATGAAATCATCTCAGAAAAAATCAACCCGCAGCATCATATCGATGCGGTTGAGAGCAAGCTGTTTGGCATAGGCGCTGAGAGCTACACCGTAGGTTCTAATGAGTTTTATCTTGGCTATGCCGCCAGTCGCCAGACGGCGCTGTGCCTGGATGCAGGACATTTCCATCCCACTGAAGTGATTTCCGACAAAATTTCCGCCGCCATGCTCTATGTGCCGCGCCTGCTGCTGCACGTCAGCCGTCCGGTGCGCTGGGATAGCGACCATGTTGTGCTGCTGGATGATGAGACCCAGGCTATCGCCAGTGAGATTGTCCGTCACCAACTGTTCGACAAAGTGCATATCGGCCTCGACTTCTTCGACGCCTCAATTAACCGTATTGCCGCCTGGGTTATCGGCACCCGTAATACCAAAAAAGCGCTGCTGCGTGCCTTACTGGAGCCAACCGACCGCTTACGGCAGGCCGAGAACAGCGGCGATTACACCGCGCGGCTTACCCTGCTGGAAGAGCAAAAATCACTGCCATGGCAGGCGGTCTGGGAAGCGTGGTGCCTGCGCCATGACGTCCCGGCTGATGCCAGCTGGTTAGGCGATGTCCGTCATTATGAACAACAGATCTTGAGCCAACGTTAAGGATTTCACTATGCAAAGCATTCTTTCTTCCGGATTTGTTAAGGGAATGGTCAAAGCGACCAGCGACATGTGGCTCAAGGGCTGGGACGAACGTAACGGCGGTAACGTCAGCCTCCGTCTGCTGGAGGAGGAGGTTAAGTCCTTCGCCACCGATTTCTATAAGGAGCCGCGTTGCATTGAGCTGACACAGCCAGCGCCAGCGCTGGCGAATGACTGGTTTCTGGTAACCGGGTCAGGTAAATTCATGCGCAACGTCCAGCTGGATCCGGCGGATTGTCTGGCACTGCTGCAGGTGGATGACAAGGGACTTTCCTATAAAATTCACTGGGGCCTGTCGAATGGCGGTTTGCCCACCTCTGAGCTGGCATCACACTTTCAGTCTCATGCGGTACGTAAAGCCGTCAGCAAAGGCGCAGATCGGGTGATAATGCACTGCCATGCGACCAACTTTATGGCTCTGAGTTACGTGGTTGAGATGGACTCTGCACGCTTTACCCGTTTGCTGTGGGAAGGCAGTACCGAATGTCTGGTGGTCTTCCCGGATGGCGTGGGTGTGCTGCCATGGATGGTTCCTGGCACCGATGAAATCGGCACTGCGACTGCCGGACAGATGCAGTCTCACACCCTGGTGATGTGGCCATTCCACGGCGTCTTTGGCACAGGCCCGACACTCGATGAAACCTTTGGTCTGATTGATACGGCGGAAAAATCGTCAGAAGTGATCGTCAAAGTGCTTTCAATGGGCGGAATTCGCCAGAGCATCACCACCGAACAGCTGATTGCCTTGGGTGAGCGCTTTGGCGTGAAGCCGTGGCAACCGGCGCTGGATGTGGGGCCAGCCAATGCTGCGTAAAGCCTTTGTGATGCAGGTGAATGCCGACTGTCATGCAGAGTATGAGCGTCGTCACTCCCCAATCTGGCCTGAACTGGCTGAGACGCTGAAAGCACACGGCGCGCATAACTATGCCATCTGGCTGGACGCAGAGCGGAGTCTGCTGTTCGCCAGCGTTGAGATTGAATCTGAAGCACGCTGGGAAGCGGTGGCAAAAACCGAGGTGTGTCAGCGCTGGTGGGCATCAATGAAAGATGTGATGCCGTCTAATGCGGATAACAGCCCGATCAGTCAGTCATTGAAACCAGTGTTCTTTCTGGAATAAAGCAGGGAAAGGGCGGCATCGCCGCCCTGATACTCTAACGCTTAGCCTGACACAAGCCGGTCAGCGTTGGCCACATGGCCATCAGCGTATCAATAATACCCTCAAGATCGTCACGCTCTGCGCCTTCGCGCGCGCGCACTGACATGCCCTGCAGCATACAACTCAGATAACGTGACAGCGCCGGAATATTTACTGCCGCACTCAGTTCGCCACGTCGCTGGCGCGCCAGCAAAAAATCACTCAGCACATGCTCCTGCGACTGATGTTGCTGTTGTAGCATGGCGGCAATCTCTGCCGACGCCGCCGACAGGGCAGTTGAGGTGCAGATAAAGAAGCACCCACCGGGAGAGTCACGTTCGGTAAAACAGGCTGCAGTAGAGCGGAAATAGGCTTCAATGGCCCGATCCACCGGTAACTGATCATCGCCTAATGCCGCTTTACGCCATGCGCTGAACTTCTCTACATAACGCTCCATCGCTGCGCGAAATAGTCCCTCTTTATTCACAAATTCTGCGTAGAGGGTTGGCGC
Organism: Pantoea sp. 22096; assembly: GCF_052045955.1. Taxonomy (NCBI): domain Bacteria; kingdom Pseudomonadati; phylum Pseudomonadota; class Gammaproteobacteria; order Enterobacterales; family Erwiniaceae; genus Pantoea; species Pantoea sp. 22096. Next base: position 1,052,729 of record NZ_JBQEPW010000001.1, read on the forward strand.
TTTTGCGCCGGTTGCGGCGACCAGATCGGCGAGAGAGGTTCCCTCGTAACCGTGCGTCCAGAACAGGGTCAGAGCTTTATCAAGCGCGGCTTCGCGATCGAACACTTTGGGTCGGCCGCGGCATTTTTTTACATCGCAATCCTGAACCTGACTCATACACCCTCTCAGACAGTAAAACATCTTATTAAATTACCGATCATTATAAAAATGTGCAAGGTCCATTAAAAACGTCACCCACAAGCGTTGTCATTTTGTGCGTCGGCGCAATCTTACCGCCCCTATGGTTAAGTCAGAAAAGGGGCTGAAGCCCATAATCACGCCACATCACGAATAAAATAACGCTCATTAAATAAATATTGACGACGAATCGGATCAGAGTCTATCATTTATTTAACGTTCGTTAATTAAACGACGACAACTTGACTCAGACCATCCGAATTCAAATACCGAATAGAGAGAATTTTATGAAAACCATCAAAACTATTTTGGCAGCACTGCTACTGACTACCCTGACCTTTGGCGCTTATGCCGCTGATCTCGTGACCAGTGAGCCGTCTAATCAGCAGCCAGTAGGCACCATCTCAGTACAAGGCGGCACCAACCTGACTTCCCTTGAATCACAGCTGAGTGCCAAAGCTGATGAAGCCGGTGCGAAATCATTCCGCATCACCTCAACCAGCGGCCAGAATAAACTGCACGGCACGGCTGTGATTTATCAGTAATTTGGTTTCAACAGATGAAGTGAGAAGGGGTTCGTTATGAAACGTATCAATATGATGGTCGCGGCGGCGGTGCTAAGTGGCCTCTCCTTTGCCAGCGTGGCGGCCCAACAGGTAAGCAGCACCCCGCTGGATCAGCAAAAAATCGGTGTCATCAGCGCAACGGGCAGCACGAATCTGACCTCGCTGGAACAGCAACTGTCAGAGAAGGCCAGCGATGTCGGCGCAAAGTCTTTCCGCATCACTTCGACCTCTGGCAGCAACAACCTGCATGGCACAGCCGTTCTTTATAAGTAACAGGCGCTATAAATAATCATAAAAAGGCTTCAGATAAACCTACTTATCTGAAGCCTTTTTTATTTAGTACCGCGCTGATTATCCGTTACTGCGTAACTGCGGATAGCGTCGGAAAATATAAACACACCACAGCAACGCCACCAGACCAATCATCCCGCCGACATTCCCCACTTCAGCCATGCCCAGATGGAGACTGACCTGGTTACCCAGCAGCGCGCCCGCGCCAATACCAATATTGTAGATACCGGACATCAGCGACATTGCAACATCCGTGGCATCTGGTGCCAGCGAGAGTACCCGCACCTGCATACCCAGCCCGATCATCATCATCGCCACTCCCCAGACAACGCACAGCGTGGAGATAGCTGCAGGGCGGACGGCGGCAAAGATCAGCAGGCCCATGCAAAGGGTGATCAGCGCAATGGCAGCAATCAGCAGGGCGGAAGGAAATTTGTTACCCAGCGTACTGAAGAGCAGGCTGCCGATAATGCCCGCTGAACCAAACAGCAGCAGCAGCAGGGTTGTGAAATTGCCGCTGGCGTGCGCGACGGTCTGCATAAATGGCTCGATATAGCTGTAGGCGGTGTAATGCGCGGTCACCACCAGCGTCACCAGCAGATACATGCTGACCAGCGCCGGACGACGAAACAGCATCGGGACGCTGCTCAGCGAACCGGTATGCTCACTCGGCAAGCGTGGCAGAATACGTACCAGCATGATCATCAGCACCAGAGCCGAAAGCCCAATTGCGCCGAAAGTGGTGCGCCAGCCAAGATACTGTCCCACTACGCGGCCAATCGGCACGCCCAGCACCATCGCCAGCGCGGTACCGGTCGCCAGCATACTCAGCGCCTGGGTTTTTTTACCCGCCGGGGCAACACGAATCGCCAGCGAGGCGGTGATCGACCAGAACACCGCATGAGACAGGGCGATGCCGACGCGCGATACCATCAGCGACCGGAAATCCCAGGCGACGGTCGAAAGTATGTGGCTGACGATAAAAATCAGGAACAACACGCCCAGCAGCAGCCGTCGCTCAATGTTGCGGGTCAGCAGCATCAGCGGCAGTGAAAGCAGTGCGACTACCCAGGCGTAGATGGTCAGCATGATCCCGACATCAGCCGTCTGCATTGAAAAGTCAGCAGCGATATCGGACAACAGGCCAACCGGCACGAACTCGGTGGTATTGAAGACAAATGCGGCGATGGCCAGCAATACCACGCGTAGCCAGGCAGTTTTACGTGAAACAGTTGTTGGTTGCATGAGGAGTCAAGTCAGTCAGTACAGCGAAATCGGATGTGGCAGAAACATCCAGTGAAAGTGACCTGCGTCACAAATTACTGACCATTGTAGTGAATAAAGCGGGAAGCGAAACCTTATAAATGCCTTTTATTGCTGATTTTTAATTATCTCCCTGTCACAGGGCGATAGCCTGAGGTTATCAGGAGCGAAGAGGTGCAATCATCATTCAGAGCAGCGGGTTACCCTCAGGCAGGATGTCATGGAACAGCACAGCGGGAAGCGTTTCACCTCTGGGCTGTCCGTTTGATTAACGCGATGGCGGAGTATGTTTCAGGGCCACACTAAGCTGACTGGCCTGCGGGTCGCTGTGATTAAGCGGACAGCAGTTTTCGCAGCCGATGGCTCCCGCATAATATTTTTTTGCCTGCAGAATGGCGGCATTCACATGATAAAAACTGCCCAGAAACAGTCGGTTATCCATGTCAGGAAGATGGGGGCAGCCCGCGGCATGAACAACATGATTATCGTTATATCCCGATTGTTTATTAACGTAGTAGTAGAGAGCCACAGGCGGTCCTTGTTGCCGTGTTAAAAGGCAAAGCAGATGAATTATTACAATAAAAAGGATTATAGCGGGAAAAGCACGTTTTGTTTGTTATGGATCTGAAGGGAATGTTCAGCATGATAAGCTGCCAGGCCCGCTGGAGAGGTCGGAGCCTGGCTCGGGAGAAAACGGTCAGAGTCTTTTACTATGCAGACGCGAGGCAACCAGCAGCGCCAGGATCAGCAGAACGCTGATAAACAGCGTGATTCCGCTCCAGCCAAAATTATGCCAGAACAGACCGCCCAGCGTGCCCGCCACGCTGGAACCCACGTAGTAACTGAACAGATAGAGCGAGGAAGCCTGCCCACGCGCCCGGCGTGCACGGGGACCAATCCAGCCGCTGGCGACCGCATGAGCGGCAAAAAAACCGGCGGTGAACAGCATCATTCCAGGCAGAATCAGCCAGAGCGAGTTAAAGGCAGTGACCAGCAAACCCAGCAGCATGATGGCTGTTGCGCCCAGCATCACCGGCCCGCGTCCCAGACGACTGGTCAGCGCACCCGCTTTAGGTGAACTCCATGAGCCGGTGAGATAGACCACTGATAACAGACCCACCACGGCCTGGCTGAGATGCCAGGGCGCATCCAGTAAACGGTAGCCAATATAGTTAAACAGGGTGACGAAGGCACCCATCAGCAGAAAGCCTTCGGCAAACAGCCAGGGCAGGCCCGGATCGCGCCAGTGCAGCCGGAAGTTAATCAGCAGATTACGTGGACGCAGCGTGATGGGGCGGAAATGACGCGATGCAGGCAGGATCTTCCAGAACATCAGCGCTGAGGCCAGCGAAAAACAGCCAATCACCGCCACGGCGATGCGCCAGGAGAAGAGGTCGGTCAGGACACCGCTTAACAGACGCCCGCTCATCCCGCCAATTGAGTTACCGCTGATATACAACCCCATTGAAAAGGCGACGACCCGCGCATCCATCTCCTCGCTAAGATAGGTCATACCGACCGCCGCAACACCGCTGAGCGACAGTCCCATCAGCGCCCGCATAATCAGAATGCCGTGCCAGCTGGTCATGGTGGCGGAGATCAGCGTGCAGATGGCCGCCAGCATCAGAGCGGTCACCATTACCGATTTGCGCCCGATAGCATCAGAGAGCGGCCCGGTCACCAGCAGACCCAGCGCCATCAGGCCGGTAGAGATAGAGAGCGACAGGCTGCTGGTCGCCGGAGAAACACCAAACTGCTGTGACAGCACCGGCAGAATCGGCTGCACGCAGTAGAGCAGGGCAAACGTCGCCAGCCCCGCAGAGAAAAGCGCCAGCGTGACGCGCATAAAAGCGGGTGTTCCCCGCCGGATATGACCTGCTGCGGCAACGGACTCCTGCGGTTCAGCCACCGCTTTCTCATCCACTGTGGCCTGTATTGAGCGACTCACACATCTTCCTCTCAGTCTGAAAACCTGTCGTCAGCTTAGGAAAGTGGCATTATGTTGTCTAATATATTAATAATCTCAAATAAGACGTTTAAAATATGAATATCGAACTGCGTCATCTGCGCTACTTCATTGCGGTGGCGGAAGAGCTCCATTTCGGGCGGGCAGCCCAGCGTCTGAATATTTCCCAACCGCCGCTCAGCCAGCAGATTATTCAGCTGGAGGCGGAGACCGGCGCAAGGCTGTTTACCCGTAACAACCGCAGCGTGCAGCTGACCGCCGCCGGCCATCAGTTGCTGAGCGATGCCCGGGCGATACTGTTGCAGGTTGAGCAGGCGGCCGATCGCGCTTCCCGGTTACATCGTGGCGAAGAGGGAGAGCTGCGGATCGGCTTTACCTCATCGGCTCCGTTTACCGCCGTGGTTTCTGATGCGCTGTTCCAGTTTCGTCAGCGCTGGCCGCAGGTGCATATTCAGATGCAGGAGATCAACACTCGCCAGCAACTGGCACCGTTACATGACGGACGGCTCGATCTCGGCGTGATGCGCAACACGCCGCTGCCCGCCGACCTGCGTCATCAGCTGCTACTGAGCGAGCCGCTCTATGCCGTGGTGCACAAGGCGCATCTGCTGGCTGAGGCTGAAAAGATCTCTGTGACGGCGCTGGCGGCTGAACCCTTTGTCTTTTTCGATCCTCAGGGCGGAACCGCGCTCTATAGCGATATTCTGGCATTGCTGCACCGCTACCACATCAAGCCTTACATCACCCAGGAAGTGGGTGAGGCGATGACCATCCTGGGGCTGGTGGCAACCGGTTTAGGCGTTTCCATTCTGCCCGCCTCCTTTCGCCGGGCACGGCTGGCCGATTTGGTCTGGCTGCCCTTAACGGAAGAGGATGCGATTTCAGAACTCTGGCTGGTCTGGTCAGCCGGACGCGAAATAAATGCGCAGATGGAGAATATGATGGCGTTGCTGCGTGAAAACCACGCCTGAAGCGAGCGTGACACAGCATCAATCTGTGCGATAAATCACATTTCTAATCAAATATTTGACGCTGTCGCCTGATCTGCCTCACCATGGCGCATGTTTATTTAGAAGCGCGAAAATAACCGGGAGCAGGGTTGTGAATCCGGACAGTCAACCTGGCCACATTGACCAGATCAAGCAGACTAATGCAGGTGTCGTATATCGATTAATTGACCGTTACGGTCCCATTTCGCGTATCGAACTTTCCCGCCGTGCCCAGCTTGCTCCGGCCAGCATAACCAAAATTGTGCGCGAGATGCTGGATGCGCATCTGGTGCAGGAGACTGAGTTTCAGGATCCCGGCAGCCGTGGCCGTCCGGCCATTGGCCTGATACTGGATACCGACGCCTGGCACTATCTGGCGATTCGTCTGCATCGCGGTGCCATGACCTTTACGTTGCGCGATCTCAGCAGCCGTGAGCTGGCAGAAGAGAGTCTCCCTCTGCCGGATGAAGCTGCTCAGCCCTTACTGACCTCGCTGATTGACCAGGTCGATGCTTTCTTTATTCGTCATCAGAAGAAGCTGGAGCGTCTCACGGCCATCGCCATTACGCTGCCGGGGCTGATCAACGCGGCATCAGGCGTGGTGCATCGGCTGCCGGGTTATCAGGTACGCGATATGCCGCTGGGCGATGCGCTGGCGGCGCGAACCGGCTTACCGGTGTTTGTGCAGCATGACATTTCAGCCTGGACGCTGGCGGAGTCGCTGTTTGGTGCTTCCCGGGGCGCGCAGGATGTGATTCAGATTGTGATTGATGAAACCGTGGGGGCTGGCGTCATCAGTGGCGGTCAGCTACTGCATAAAAGTGGCCGGGCGCTGGTTGAGATTGGCCATACTCAGATCGACCCTTATGGCCAGCAGTGCTATTGCGGGAATCATGGCTGTCTGGAGACGGTAGCCAGCACCGGCAGTTTGCTGGCGCTGGCGGCGCAGCGTCTGCCTGCCCAGCCTGACAGTCTGCTCAATAACCAGCCGCTGACGCTGACTTCACTGTGTGCGGCCGCGCAGTCGGGTGATCGTCTGGCGCGTGACACCATTGCCAGCGTCGGGCATCACGTTGGGCGGATCCTGGCAATGATGGTCAACATTTTTAATCCACAACATATTCTTATCGGTTCTCCTCTCAATGCCGCCGCTGATGTGCTGTTTCCCGCAGTGCGCAACACTATTCTGCAGCAGTCACTGCCTGCCTACAGTGCTGGTATTCAGCTGGCACCTACTGAATTCAGCGAGCCTGGAACGCTGGGCGGAGCCGCGTTGATCAAAGATGCGCTCTACAACGGACACCTGTTAGTGAAACTGTTGCAAGGTTAAGCAGGCCTGAACTTGCGCTAACGCAATCTGTTCTCATCCTCCATTCCTTAAAATGCCGGTTCGCAGCAAGGTTAATCACCGATTAACCGCAACGGTTCGAGAGGAGAAGTTGAGTGAACAGACTATTTGTTACCGGCACCGACACCGCAGTAGGCAAAACGGTAGTGTCCCGCGCGCTGTTACAAAGTTTTATCGAGACCGGACAGAGTGCTGTGGGCTTCAAGCCCGTCGCGCGCTGTGCTGTCAAAACCGCGGATGGCCTGCGTAACAAAGATGCACAGGTTCTGCAAAGCGCGTCGTCAATCGACCTGGCATACCAGGCGATCAATCCGCTGGCTTTCCAGGAAGAGGAGATCTGCACCCATCCGGGGCAGATTATCGATTACGGATTGCTGACCCGGGGATTAACCAGCCTGACGCAGCAGGCCGATCGGGTGGTTGTTGAGGGCACAGGTGGCTGGCGCAGCCTGATGAACGACGGACGTCCGCTCTCCTGCTGGGTCGTTGAGCAGCAATTGCCGGTGGTACTGGTGGTCGGCATCCAGTCGGGCTGTATCAGTCACGCCCTGTTAACCGCAGAAGCGATAGCGCAGGATGGACTGCCACTGGTGGGCTGGGTGGCCAATCGCATCAATCCGGGACTGGCGCAGTACAGCGACATTATTGAGATTCTGCGTGAAAAAATTAGTGCGCCGCTACTCGGCGAGCTGCCTTATCTGCCGCGTGCAGAACAGCGTGATCTGACCTCTTACATCGATATTTCTCTGCTGGAGCAGAACAATCTGCACGCTGTGAGTGCAAAGATCGCCTGATTATGAAACAAACTAAGTCATCTGAGTCGGCAATGAGCCTAAAGTTTCAGGCTTGTTGTCGGCTGTCTTTAACTATTTCCATTTAGAATTGAAAGACCTGGATCGGATATCGCGAAACCCTGACGTCATGGCGCAGAAAATGCATTAACTCCGCTTATCACACTGAGCTGGAGCCCCATCATGTCGCACTCGCACGAGAAAGGTTTGTTATATGGGCTTGAAGCCCGCATTGGCCCCATCCCGGCGTTCTTTGCCGCGCTGCAACATCTGCTGGCCAGCGTGGTGGGCATTATCACACCCCCCCTGATTATTGGCTCGGTTCTGGGATTGCAGGCCTATATTCCTTATCTGATTAGCATGTCGCTGTTCGTCTCCGGCTTAGGCACGTTTATGCAGGCCAGACGTTTTTATGGCGTCGGGGCGGGCATGATCTGCCTGCAGGGTACCAGTTTCGCATTTCTGGGCGTGATTCTCTCCGGTGGCCTGATGGTAAAAGGGCGCGGCGGTTCGCCCGAAGAGATTATGGCGATGCTGTTTGGCTGCAACCTGGCGGCGGCGCTGATCCCGGTTCTGATCAGTCGCTGCGTCGGCACGCTGCGCAAAGTGCTGACACCAGTGGTAACCGGTACGGTAATAACCCTGATAGGCATCAGCCTGATAAAAGTCAGCATCACTGACTGGGCGGGTGGTCACAACGCCACAGATTTTGGCTCGCCGGGGAATCTGGCGCTGGGTGCGTTGACGCTGCTGGTGATCGTGGCGCTGAACCGCTCGCGTAACCGCTGGGCGCGACTGGTGGCGGTAGTGGCCGGCATCGCGGTGGGATGTATTGCAGCAGCCTTAACCGGTCATCTGCAACTCAGGGCCGCGCCGGAGAGCAGCTGGCTGGTGTTGCCTGCTTTATTCCGGTTTGGTTTCGCCTTTGACTGGACCATTTTTCTGCCGATTGCGCTGGTGTCTGTGATTGCGGTGATTGAAGCGGTCGGGGATCTCACCGCTAACTGCCTGATTTCCCGGCAGCCAATCACTGGTAAACCTTTTCAGCAGCGGTTGCAGGGCGGCCTTGTTGCCGACGGCCTGAGCTGCGTGCTGGCTGCGGTCTTCTCCGCATTTCCAAACACCACCTTCGCGCAGAACAATGGCGTGATCCAGATGACCGGCGTCGCCAGTCGTTATGTCGGTATGCTTCTGGGGATTATGCTGGCGCTGCTGGGGCTCTTTCCCTATGTTGGGTCGCTGTTGCAGCAGATTCCGCCACCCGTACTGGGGGGAGCGACAGTGGTAATGTTTGGCAGTGTAGTCGCTGCCGGTATCCGGGTAATGACCCAGACGCCGCTGGGTCGCCGCGAGATGCTGATTGTCGCGATCTCATTCGGGATTGGTCTGGGGGTGGAAGCGGTGCCGGAGGTGCTGAAGCAGTTCCCGCCGCTGATTAACCATTTATTTGGTCACGCGGTGACAACCGGCGGCATTCTGGCGATTGTGCTCAATCTGGTCCTGCCAGACGAGGCACCTGCGGTGGCAGAGGTGGAGGCGGAAACGCTCACGGAGAGCTAAAAGCTAAAAAGCCGTTAAATGCAGAAGGGCCGATGTTGTCCTTACAGACAACGCAGTAATTCAAAGCGATAGGAGCATACGCCAGTAGCAAAGTATAGCGGGCCAGGGATGGTGGGTTTTGCGTCTTTGCGGCGGGCGTATGCTCCCTGAGCCATTACCTGAAATACCAGAAAGAATGGTCCCATGTAGCCCGTAAACTGATTCGCTATAAGACCGAGTCTGCGAAGGGAACCGGATCAGATCGGAAAGACGCAAAAGAGTCATCCCTGACTGCTCGACCCGCGCCGTCCCTGGCGCGGGACGCTTTCCTCTTCTGACCCAGTTCCCTGCACATTAAACTTTTGTATTGCTGTCAGTTTCACCCGGATTAGGGTTTCTCTGCGATTGAAAGGGCCATGGCGGCCCTTTCGTCTGACTGCACTATGGATTCAGACGACGACGGGTACGACCCGAGCTGAGATAATCCGCGATATAATCCTGCGAAATTTCCCCGCTGTAGCGCCCCTCTTCATCAACAATCGGCATCCAGACCGTGTTGTGCTCATAGAGTTTCGACAACACCACTCGCAGGTTCTCTTCGGCTTTACCGGTCACCTTAAAGGTATGCAGCTTCTCTTCACAGCGGCCGCTAACGTTACGCGCCTCACGACGCTTCACGAAGCCCAGCGGTTTGCCATCCTCATCGACAACGGTAATCGACCGCATGTCGTTATCATCCATCATGCCAAAGGCTTCATCCAGCGGCGTCGAGCGGCGCACGGTGATGGTCGGCTGCTGATCGGTTACGTCACCCGCCTGCACCAGTAACAGACGCTTAAGCGTGCGGTCCTGACCGACAAACGAGCCAACGAAATCATTGGCTGGCGTCGCGAGCAGTTCATCCGGACTGGCGCATTGCACGATCCTGCCCTGACCAAATACCGCGATGCGATCGCCGAGTTTCAGCGCCTCATCGATGTCGTGACTCACCAGCATCACGGTTTTCTTAAGCTGACGCTGCATGTCGAGAAACTCGTTCTGAATCACTTCACGGTTAATCGGGTCGACAGCACCAAACGGCTCATCCATCAGCAATACCGGTGGATCCGCCGCCAGCGCACGAATGACGCCGATACGCTGCTGCTGACCGCCAGACATCTCACGCGGATAGCGGTGCAGGAACTTTTTAGGGTCCAGTGCCACCATGCTCATTAATTCCGTGGCGCGCTCATGACACTGCTTCTTATTCCAGCCCAGCATGCGTGGCACAACGGTAATGTTCTCTTCGATAGTCATGTTGGGAAACAGGCCAATCTGCTGGATCACATAGCCAATGTTGCGGCGCAGGGTGGTGGTGTCCTGAGTACTGGTATCTTCGCCATTTATCAGGATCCGACCACTGGTGGCCGGAATCAGACGGTTAATCATCTTCAGCGTGGTGGTTTTGCCGCAGCCTGATGGCCCCAACAACACGCACATCTCACCGGCTGGCACATGCAGGCTGACGTTATCGACGGCTTTATTAGTCGTGCCGTTTTTCTGGGTAAAGGTTTTCGTCAGGTTTTCCAGCGTAATCATTATCGAATCCCCTTTGGAGTCAGCGCCTGCTGCAAACGGTGCAGCAGCCAGTCAAGAAAAATAGCCAGCAGACAGATCATCAATGCGCCGGCAATTAACATACGAATATCACTGCCACTGATACCATCCAGCAGCAGCTGGCCCAGACCGCCCGCGCCAATCACGGCGGCAATCGCCATCACGCCAACATTCATCACCACAGCGGTTCGGATGCCACCAAAAATCACCGGTAGCGCCATCGGGATTTCAACCCAGCGCAGACGCTGCCAGAAGGTCATGCCAATGCCGCGACCCGCTTCACGCAGACCGTCCGGCAGATTCTCCAGCGCGGTGTGGGTATTACGCACAATCGGCAGCAGCGAGTAGAGGAACACGGCGGTAATGGCTGGCAGCGCACCGATGCCCTGACCGATCAGCGAAAACAGCGGGATCATCAGACCAAACAGCGCAATGGTCGGGATAGTCAGTACTACGGTAGCGATACCGAGGATCGGCGTTGCTAACCATCTGACGCGTACGATCAGAATGCCCAGCGGCACGCCAATCACAATGGCCAGACCGACCGCAACCAGCACCAGCCAGCTGTGCTGCCAGCTCAGAGTGAGCAGGGTGCTCCAGTTATCCATGATGTAGTGAAGGGTATCCACAGTGCCTCCTTACAGCATGTTTTTGGATTGAAGGAAATCACGTGCCACTTTTTCCGGTGACTGATGATCGATATCGACCCGCTTGTTCAGCTCGGTAATCGCCTCATTGGTGATCTGTGCAGAGAGCTGATTAAGGGCACTATCCAGCCCTGGATGACTCGCCAGCACATCCTGACGCACGACCGGCGTCACGTTGTAGCTCGGGAAGAAGTGTTTATCATCCTCCAGCACTTTCAGGTTAAAGCCCTTAACCCGGCCATCGGTGGTGTAGATCAGACCGGCATCCACAAATTCGTCGCGAATGGCGTTATAGACCAGGCCCGGATCCATCTGACGGATCTGCGGGCGATCCAGCGCCAGGTTATAAGTCTTCTGCAGCGGTTTCAGGCCGTCTGAACGACCTGCAAACTCCAGGTCCAGTCCCAGTCGCCAGTTGTGGTCCGGGTCAGACTGACGAACCTGTTCCACTTTCGCGACCAGCTGTGACATCGTAGTGATGCCCTCTTTTTTGGCCCGCTCCTGAGTCATGGCAAAGGCGTAGGTGTTGTTCATCGGTGCCGGGTTCAGCCAGACCAGCCCCAGTTTTCCGTCCAGTTTTTTCACCGTCTCATAGGCCTGTTGTGAAAACATCGGCTGGCTGATGTGGTTGAAGATAATCAGTGACGTACCGGTATATTCCCAGACCATATCAATCTGCTTATTCAGCAGCGCGTTACGGCCAATGGTGGTGGCGATATTACGTTTGGGCACCACCTCAAAGCCTTTTTTCTGTAGCCACAGCACCGTCATCGCTGACAGGATATGCTGTTCGGTAAAGCTCTTGGTCGCCATCACCAGCGGGGCCGCCGCCTGTGCCGTCTGGCTAAGCAGCAGCGTCGCGGTCAGCGCGACAGCGCTTTTCTTAATCCACTTCGTTAGCATTGCAAAGCTCCTTGTGGTCAGGCCGCAGCGTGCGGACTCAGAAAGCGGCCCAGCGCGGCCAGCATCATATCCAGAACCAGTGCCACCAGCGCAGTAGCAACGGCACCCAGAATCAGTGTCGGAAAGTCATTCAGATAGATACCCGGGAAGATCAGCTCACCAAAGCTGCTGGCACCAATCAGGAAGGCCAGTGGCGCGGTGCCGACATTGATGGCGGTGGCGATGCGCACGCCTGCCAGGATCACTGGCATCGCGTTGGGCAGTTCAACCTGACGCAGACGTTGCCATTTGGTCATGCCGATGCCGTTGGCGGCCTCAATCAGCGACGGAGGAACTGCGCTCAGACCGGAGAAGGTGTTGCGGACGATGGGCAGCAGCGACGCCAGAAACAGCGCAATCAGCGCCGGACGGTCGCCAATCCCGATGATAACCATCGCCAGTGCCAGTACCGCGAGCGGTGGCAGAGTGTTACCGACATTGAAAATCTGCATCACATACTCGGCCCAGCGACGCGCAAACGGGCGACTGAGCAGGATGCCGCTGGGAATACCGACCAGCAGAGCGAACAACATTGACCAGAAAACTAAGAAGAGGTGTTGCTGCCCGAGATAAAGCAGATCGACTTTACGTGCGACCAGCTGATCCCAGCCTAAGCCCCAGATCAGTACTGCGATCACCGCGACCACTGCAAGCAGTGCCAGACCGGCGCGTCGGGCCAGTGAAGCATTTTGCATAGGAGAATCTCCCTGATGACGATCTCAATTGTTATAACAACCATAAACAGCCCGACAGGTGCGACAAAAACTGCCGCCGCACCCAAAACCGAAACTGCGATAAAATGTAGATAAAATGACTGTTTATCCACTCTTTTTCAGTAAATACCGAACAAGATGGGGTAATGCTATAGCAGGCCTTTTTTTCATAAGCCAGCTTTTAAGTCATCTATCAGGCAGATAGAAACAGGTTAAAAGTGTGTTAAAGCCGCGTAGCCGCTGGGCTAATGCGACAATAAAAAATATTCATCGACTTTAGGTGACACCGTCACAGATGGCGCAGAAGATGCGCACGCGCGGGAAACTGCTTTGGCTGTTTTTGAGCTAGCCTTGCAGATTAAAAAAGGAACCCTATGACTGAAAGCGCACAACTCCAGACCGGGCATCGCCACTGGATCTTAATTGCCTGCATGCTGGCAATGTTTATGGCGGCCATTGAAGTCACTATTGTGGCCACTGCGATGCCGACCATTATTGCTGACCTTGGCGGTTTTTCTCAGTTTGGCTGGGTCTTCTCAATCTATCTGCTGACGCAGGCGGTCAGCGTGCCGCTTTACGGGCGGCTGGCGGATATGGTGGGTCGGAAAACGATGTTATTTGTCGGCACCGCCATCTTCCTGGTGGGATCGGTGCTGTGTGGCTTTGCCCACACCATGACCTGGCTGATTCTTTTCCGGGCGTTTCAGGGCCTGGGAGCGGGCGCGATTATGCCGCTCAGCTCCACCATTGTGGCCGACATCTATTCACCGCGTGAACGCGCCAGCGTGCAGGGCTGGCTCTCCAGCGTGTGGGGTGTGGCGGCGATAGTCGGGCCATTGACCGGCGCCTGGCTGGTGCAGCACTTTAGCTGGTCGGTGATTTTCTGGGTCAATCTGCCGATAGGCCTGATCAGCATGCTGATGCTGGCGCGCTGGTTACCGGCGCACCAGAAGGAGGAGACAGCGAAGCCGCTGAATCTGGCGGGCAGTAGCTGGCTGATGCTCTGCGTGACCGCGTTGCTGATTGCGCTGTTGCAGGCTGAACAGCTTGGCGTCTGGCTGGTGCCGTTCCTGCTTTTCTCCCTGTTCGCGGGCTGGCAGCTTAAACGCCATGAGCAGCGTTCAGCGGCACCGCTGTTTCCGCTAATCATCTGGCGCAGCCGGCTTATTGTGGCGGGCAATGCGGGCAACCTGATTATCGGAGCGGCTATGATGGGCATCAGCGCGTTTCTGCCCACCTGGATTCAGGGGATACACGGCGGCTCACCGTTACAGGCGGGCAGTGTGCTGGCGATGATGTCAATTGGCTGGCCGCTGGCCAGCACGCTGAGCGGCAGGCTGATGCTCCACACGTCCTACCGCTTTACCGCCCAGCTCGGCGCGCTGTTGCTGGTCGCTGGCAGCGCCTTGCTGCTGTTCCTGCAGCCCGCCAGCTCCCTCTATCAGGCAGGCTTCACGGCGTTTCTGATTGGCACCGGCATGGGGATGACCAGTACCACCTTCCTGGTCTCTGTGCAGAACCAGGCGGACTACCAGATCCGCGGGATCTGTACCGCGTCTATCATGTTCAGCCGGATGATCGGGTCGGCGGTGGGGACGGCGATTATGGGCGCGGTGCTGAATCTCAATCTGCAGTGGCGACTACCGCAGGTGCAGGATCCGGTACAGCAGGTCATGTCTGAACCCGGTCGTCAGCAGTTACAGCCGGAAAACCTGCAGCAGATGGTGGCGGCGATAGCCGTCTCACTGCACTGGGTGTTTGTAGTCGCACTGGTCATTGCGCTGTTTGCGGTGGGGGTGGCATGGATGATGCCGCGTCAGCGGCCGGAACAGGCGGACTAGCTGGCAGGGCGACAGGATGTCGCCCTGGTTTGACGTTGACTACTGTGCTGGCGCGTCCTGAGAACTGCCGGCACTGGCAGGGACGCTAGCTTCATCGTCACGGCCTGTTCGCTTGTAAACAATCTTTTGTGTGTCGTTTTCACAATGTCCGACGACCTGACCGCCCGCCTGATCAACCTGATCGTTGGCAACAACGTCGAGACTAAAACCTGATTCAGGCACACCGTTCTGAATGATTTTCTGGCTGATATCGGCTTTCACCGATTCACAGGATGCCTGCGCCATCAGCGGCAGAGATAAAAACGCCGCGCTTAACAAAACCCTCTGTAGCTTCATCACGTCTTCCTTATGTTAGTCGTCCGTCATTACTATAGCTCAAATTTACGGCGCTACCGGGCGACCTGAACGGCGATCCAGGCAACGCAGGGTGTTAGGTTCCCAGTACGCGTTGAGATTGAGGCTCTGCTCGCACTTGTCTCGGGTATCAAAGGCGCGGTCGGTTTTATCAAACTCTTTTTCGACGCGGGTGTTTACTTTGTTGCGCAGCATACGTGTGTCATTCCATTGCTCTTTGTCCTGACGCGCTGCTTCATTGCTCAGCGCAGAACTGCCATCTTCAATGATCAGACGGTTAGTATTCGCAGTGGCAGTCAACGCCGCGGTAGAGAGCAGCACCATCAGCACGGCAGGGATCATTTTTTTCATCACAATATCCTTTAGTTAACGCAAACATCGCCATCCGGGACGGCTGTTGCAGCGAGTTCTCATAGTATATCATCGTCGTTTCTTTGCTCACCAGCGGTGAGTCGTTTGTTTACGTTCAGGAGAGGTAAGGGTGCTGATTAAGACCGCCTTGCTGTTTTTTATAACCGCGCTGGCGGAGATCACCGGCTGCTTTCTGCCGTGGCTATGGCTTAAAAAAGGGGGATCGGCGTGGCTGTTACTGCCTGCCGCGGCCAGTCTGGCGCTGTTTGTCTGGCTGCTGACTCTGCATCCGGCTGCCAGCGGACGAGTGTATGCCGCCTACGGTGGCGTCTATGTGCTCACCGCACTGCTCTGGTTACGGGTGGTGGATGGCGTGAAGTTAAGTGCGTGGGACTGGAGCGGGGCACTGATTGCCTTTAGCGGCATGCTGATCATCGTCATGGGCTGGGGACGCGGTTAACGCCAGCCATCATGGCTGGCGCGGCAGAGGTTTACGGCTTATGTACTTTAAGACCCGCCAGCGTCTGGCTGACCGGCATCATCTCCAGACTATTGATATTGACATGCTTAGGCAGCGTGGCGACCCACCAGACCGCTTCTGTCACATCCTCTGGCGTCAGAGCAGTAGCGCCTTCATAGACCTGACCGGCTTTGTCATCATCGCCTTTGAAGCGCACGTTGGAAAACTCGGTGCCGCCAACCAGACCCGGCTCAATGTCGGTCACACGCAGCGCGGTGCCGTGCAGATCGGTTCGCAGGTTCAGGCTGAACTGGCGCACAAAGGCTTTGGTCGCCCCATAAACGTTGCCTCCGGCATACGGCCAGCTGCCGGCAATGGACCCGATGTTGATGATATGACCTGCATCCCGCTCCACCATCTGTGGCAGCAGGGCACGGGTCATATAGACCAGCCCCTTGGTGTTGGTGTCGATCATGTTTTCCCAGTCTTCCACGTTAGCCTTGTGCGCAGGCTCAATGCCCAGTGCCAGACCGGCGTTATTAACCAGCACGTCGATATTGCGCCATTCGGCCGGTAACTGTGCCACCGCCTCTTCAATAGCGGCACGGTTACGCACATCCAGCTGCACGGTATAAAGGTTGTCGCCCAGCTCATCCTTCAGCGCTTTCAGACGTTCAGCGCGTCGGCCGGTCGCAATCACTTTGTGACCGTTCTCAATAAAGCGGCGGGTGATGCTTTCACCAAAACCGGCAGTCGCGCCGGTGACAAAGATAATCATCTCACTGTTCCTTATGCCATTTTCAGAGTCGAGGGCTTCACCATAGCATTTCATTTCTGCTTCTGCGCGAGGAAAAGCAGCCTGGCCCGTAAACGGATTTTAACGGGCATCCCGCTGCGCCTTTTCAGGGCAGTCTGCACCGCAAAAGGGCAGATTGTCTGGCAACAGGCCATACTCACATTAAGTCATCCGTGCAATATCGAATCGCAACCGTTTGCATCGGCTTCGCAAACGGTTGCGACGCTAACGAAGGCTACCTTTGTTGCGCAACGCTTAACTTTTGTCGATAGTGTGTTGATATTTAAGGGTTTTATTGTATTTCAGATCTGGCACGCAGGTTGCAAGATTTTTACAGAGATTCATCTGCAGATAATCAATCGCGCTTTCAGAAAGGACATACCATGCTATCAGCAACCGATATGGCGATACGCGCCACCTTTTTTGACTTCACAGGCGTGGTGGATCATCCCGACGACCTGACCGGAAAGGCTCGCTATCTGGAGGATGGCCTGCTGCTGCTGCGTGACGGACACGTGGTTGGGCTGGATAGCTGGGAGAACAGCGAGGCGAGGCTGGCGGGTCAGCCTGTTACCGATATGCGCGGCAAACTGATTGTGCCTGGCTTTGTCGATACCCACATTCACTATCCACAGACGGAGATGATTGGTGCCTTTGGCGAACAGCTGCTGGAGTGGCTGAATCACTACACTTTCCCGGTTGAAGCGCAGTATCACTGCCCGGATCACGCCGCAAAGATGTCCGCCTTTTTCCTGCATCAGCTGCTCTCCAACGGCACCACCAGCGCGCTGGTGTTTGGCACCGTGCATCCGCAATCCGTCGATGCGCTGTTCAGCGCGGCCGAAGCCCTGAACATGCGGCTGATTGCCGGCAAAGTGATGATGGATCGCAATGCACCCGACAATCTCATCGAAACCCCGGAACAGAGCTACCAGCAGACGCGAGCGCTGATTGAGCGCTGGCACAAGCGTGGACGGCTGAATTATGCACTGACACCGCGCTTTGCGCCGACCTCATCCCCGCAGTTGCTGGAGAAAGTGCAGCAACTGCGTCAGGCGTTTCCGGATACCTGGCTGCACACTCATCTCAGCGAAAACCCGCAGGAGGTTGCCTGGGTAAAAGAACTGTTCCCGGAGCGCGAGGGTTATCTGGATGTTTATCATCATTACCAGCTGACGGGTCGCCGCAGCGTGTTTGCGCACTGCCTGCATCTGGAAGAGCAGGAATGGCAGTGTCTGCACGATACCGATTCCTCCATTGCCTTCTGTCCTACCTCAAACCTGTTCCTCGGCAGCGGCCTGTTTAACATTAAACGCAGCTGGCAGCAGGGCGTGAAAACAGGCATTGGCACCGATGTCGGCGCAGGCACCACCTTTAGTATGCTGCAGACCCTGGGCGAAGCCTACAAGGTAGGCCAGCTGCAGCACTACCGGCTCAGCGCCGCCGAAGCCTTTTATCACGCCACGCTGGGCGGGGCGCACGCGCTGGATCTCGACCATGCAATCGGGAACTTCAGCGTCGGTAAAGAGGCGGACTTTGTGGTGCTCGATCCGGCGGTCTCTGCGCTTCAGCAACTCCGCATCGGCAACAGCAAAGACATCTGGGAAAAACTGTTTGTATTAATGACGCTGGGCGACGACCGCAACATTGCCCAGACCTGGGTCGGTGGTCGTCCGGTCTGGCAGCGCGATGCACAGGAGCAAGCCGCATGATCCAGTTTCTGTTAAATAACCAGCTGGTCAGCGAAGATGCGCTCGACCCGAATCTCACGGTGCTCAACTACCTGCGCACTTGTCAGCATCGGCCTGGCACTAAAGAGGGCTGCGCCTCCGGCGACTGCGGTGCCTGCAGCGTCACGCTGGGTAAAGCTGTCGGCGGTGAGATGCAGTATGAAACGATCAATAGCTGCCTGACGCTGGTCTCCGCGTTACAGGGCAAACAGCTGATCACGGTTGAGGATCTGCGCCACGGTCGCGCACTGCATCCGGCGCAGCAGGCAATGGTCGACTGCCACGGCTCACAATGCGGATTCTGCACGCCAGGCTTTGTAATGTCGCTCTTCAGCCTGCAAAAAAAGTCAGCGGGCTGGGATCGGCATCAGGCGGAAACTGCGCTGGCGGGCAATCTCTGTCGCTGCACCGGCTACCGGCCAATCATGGCTGCGGCCGAACAGCTCTGCTCGCAGCCGGTCAATGACCAGTTCGATCACAGTGCCGCCAGCACCGTACAGCGGCTGGCGGCGCTGGCCACTCCGGAGATGCAGGAGATAGGCGTTGAGGGTCATCGCTGCTTTCTGCCAAAAACTCCATCCCAGCTGGCCGCAATCTATCAGGCACATCCCGATGCGAAGCTGATTGCGGGTGGCACCGATCTCAGCCTGCAGATCACCCAGCAGCATAAAAAAATACCGCTACTGATTGCACTTGAGCAGGTTGCCGCGCTGAAAGTCTGCAGCGAATTTGACGATCACTATCTGCTGGGTGCGGGCGCATCGCTACAGCAGGTTAGCGAGTTTCTTGCCAGCCGCATTCCCGGCGTCAGCGAGATGCTGCAACGCTTTGCTTCACTGCAAATCCGTTTGCAGGGGACACTCGGCGGTAACATCGGTAATGCATCACCCATAGGGGACGCGTCGCCGGTGCTGCTGGCCCTCAATGCCAGCTTGCTGCTGCAGCGCGGTGAGCAGCAGCGGAGCCTGCCGCTGGATCAGTTCTTTACCGGCTATCGCCAGACGCAGCTGGAAAAAGGGGAGTTTATCCGCGCTATTCGCATCGATAAAGTGACGGTGTCACCAGATTTTGTTGCCTGGAAAGTCTCTAAACGGCTGGATGATGATATCTCCGCCGTGTTCGCTGCCTTTAATCTGCAGATGGAACAGGGCGTGGTAAGTTCCGCCCGTATCGCCTTTGGCGGCATGGCGGCCACGCCGCAACGCGCCCGGCAGTGTGAACAGGCGCTGGTCGGTCAGCTGCTGAGTTCCGTGACAGTGTCACGAGCAGCCGCCGCGCTGGCAGAAGATTTCCAGCCGCTTTCTGATTTCCGTGCCAGCAGTAACTACCGCCTTCAGGTGGCACGCAATCTGCTCCGCCGCTACTGGCATCGCCACAACGGCGAAATCACCTGCCTCGAGGTCTCCCGCTATGTCTCATAACCGTCCTGAACTCAACGAAGAGGTGATCAAGGCGCAGTATGCCGCGGATTTACAGAGCGGCGTGGGTCGCAGTCATCGTCATGAGAGCGCGGAAAAACATGTCTCCGGCGAGGCGCGTTTTATCGACGACAAGCCGGAATTGCCTGGTCTGCTGCACCTCTGTCCGCGCCTGAGTGAGCATGCTCATGCGCGCATCCTGCGCATAGATGTGCAGCCCTGTTATGCCGTGCCCGGCGTGGTGAGCGTATTAACCTGGCAGGATGTGCCGGGCATCAATGATGTCGGGCCGCTGGAGCCGGGCGATCCGCTGCTGGCACATGACAAAGTAGAGTACCTGGGGCAGATCGTGATTGCGGTGGCGGCGGAATCCCCTGACGCTGCGCGTCTTGGCGCGGCCGCGGCAGTGATTGAGTATGACGTGCTGGAACCGTTGCTGGATGTGGAGCAGGCGCTGGCGCAGGGCAGCTTTGTGCAGGAACCGCACATTCACCAGCGCGGGGATGCAGACGCGGCACTGGCACGCGCGCCGCATCGGGTCAGCGGATCGTTCCATATCGGCGGCCAGGAGCATTTCTATCTGGAAACCCAGACGGCAATGGTCATTCCTGGCGAAGATCAGCAGTTGCAGGTCTTCTCCTCAACCCAGAATCCCACCGAAGTGCAGAAGCTGGTGGCGGAAGTGATGGGCATCAGCCTGAATCAGGTGACCATCGATATGCGCCGGATGGGCGGCGGCTTTGGCGGTAAAGAGACACAGGCGGCCGGGGTTGCCTGCCTCTGCGCGATCGTGGCGCGTCAGACCGGCCGGGCGGCAAAGATGCGGCTCTCACGCCGCGACGATATGCGCGTCACCGGCAAACGCCATCCGTTCTTTGTACGCTACGACGCGGGCGTTGAAGAGGACGGGCGTCTGTGCGGCATCAGAATCGATCTTGCCGGCAACTGCGGTTATTCGCTGGATCTTAGCGGATCAATCGTCGATCGTGCCATGTTCCACGCCGATAACGCTTATTACCTCGGCGATGCGCTAATAACCGGCTATCGCTGCCGCACCAATATGGCCTCGAATACCGCCTATCGCGGTTTTGGCGGACCGCAGGGCATGGTGGCGATTGAACAGATCATGGATCATATCGCCCGCGACCGTGGACTGGACCCACTGGCGCTGCGCAAGCGTAACTATTACGGCAAGCAGGAGCGTAACATCACCCATTACCACCAGCAGGTAGAGGATAATCTGCTGGATGAGATCACTGAACAGCTGGAGCTGAGCAGCGACTATCAGGCACGGCGCGCGGAAATCACAGCGTTTAACGCCCGCAGTCCGCTGCTGAAACGCGGCCTGGCGCTGACGCCGGTAAAATTCGGCATCTCCTTTACCTCCAGCTTCCTCAATCAGGCGGGCGCGCTGATTCTGATCTATACCGACGGCACGGTGCAGCTTAACCACGGTGGCACCGAAATGGGCCAGGGACTGAACACCAAGGTGATTCAGATTGTTGCCGAAGTGCTGCAGATTGAAACCGATAAAATCCAGATTACCCCCACCGACACCGGCAAAGTGCCCAACACTTCGCCGACGGCGGCCTCCAGCGGCGCTGACCTTAACGGTAAAGCAGCGCAAAACGCTGCGGAAATCCTGCGCGACCGCATGACCGCCATGCTCTGCGAACTGCATCAGTGCGATGCGGCGGCGGTGAGCTTTCGTAATGGCGTAGTGCGCGCTGGCGAAAAGCATTATACCTTTGCCGAGGTAGCGAAGCTGGCGTGGCTCAATCAGGTGCCACTCTCTGCCACCGGCTATTATCGCGTGCCGGGGATTCATTACGACCGGCTGGCCGGGCGTGGCACGCCGTTCTACTACTACGCCTTTGGGGCTGCCTGCTGCGAGGTGGTGATCGATACTTTAACCGGTGAATCCCGCCTGCTGCGCGCCGATATTCTCCATGACGTCGGGGCCTCGCTGAACCCTGCCATCGACATCGGGCAGGTCGAAGGGGGCTTTGTGCAGGGCGTCGGCTGGCTCACCTGCGAAGAGCTGGTATGGAGTGACAAAGGCCAGCTGCTGACCGATGGTCCGGCAAGCTACAAAATTCCTGCCATCAGCGACGTTCCGGCGGACCTGCGGGTCACGCTGGTGGAGAACCGTAAAAACCCGAAAGACACAGTGTTTCACTCCAAGGCCGTAGGCGAACCGCCGTTTATGTTAGGGATAGCCGCCTGGTGTGCGCTGCAGGATGCGGTCGCCAGCGTCGCCGGTTACCAGCAGCACCCTGGGCTGGATGCGCCTGCGACACCGGAGCGGATCTTCTGGGGCGTGCAGCGCCTGACGGGAGTTGTTGATGATCTATCATGACTGGATCGGCGTGCTGCATCAGCTGCGTGAAAAACGCCAGAGCTGCGTATTGATCACCGTGCTCAGTGAGCACGGTTCGGTGCCGCGTGACAGCGGCAGCAAAATGGTCGTCACGCAGCAGGAGAGTTTTCTCACTATCGGTGGCGGTCATCTGGAGTTTGCGTGCATCGCTCAGGCCAGGGCGATGCTGCAGAGCGGGGCAACTGCGCCCCACATCGAGGATTTCAGCCTCGGCGCGCGGCTCGGACAGTGTTGTGGCGGCAAAACCACACTGCTGTTTGAGCCGCTGCTTCAGGCGCAGCCGGAAATTTACCTGTTTGGCGCGGGCCATGTCGGACAGGCGCTGGTGAATCTGCTGGCGACGTTACCCTGTCACGTAAACTGGATCGATAGCCGTCCGGCGCAGTTCAGCCACGTTCCCGCTGGCGTGATGACACTGCAGCCGGACGATCCGCTCGACTGTGTGACCCAGGCGCCTGCGGGCAGCTACTTCATCATCATGACCCATCATCATCCCCTCGACTTCGATTTGTGCGAGGCGGTGCTGAAGCGCGGCGATTTCCGCTATGCCGGGGTGATCGGTTCTGAAACGAAAAACCAGCGTTTCCGCTACAGGCTGGCAGGCAAGGGTGTGGCAAGCGAGCCGCTGGCGCGCCTACGCTGTCCGATTGGCCTGCCGGACGTCAAAGGCAAGCTGCCCGCCGAGATTGCGGTGGCGATTGCCGGGGAAATCATCAGCGTGTATCAGCAGCAAATCGCCTGAGTTGCGCTTTCGCGGCAACCTGTCAGGATAAGACTTTGCGATGCCCACCAGGAGCGAACCATGAACGCCCGTCAGAATCCCTTCTTTAGCGTCAGCACACTGCCTTATCAGGCGCCTCCCTTTGACCAGATTGAGGAGCAGGATTTTCTGCCCGCGCTGCAGGCGGGCATTGAGGAGAAGCGTCAGGAGATCGAGGCGATCGCACTGAACAGCGACGCGCCCAGCTTTTTCAACACTTATGAGGCGCTGGAGAGGAGCGGACAACTGCTCAACCGGGTGAATCTGGTGTTCAGTGCCATGACCTCGGCGCATACCAGTCCGTATCTTCAGCAGGTGGATGAGGAGATTGCGCCTCAGCTTACCGCGCTCAACGATGACATCATGCTGAACCGCCCGCTGTTTTCGCGGCTCGATGCGGTCTATCTGCAGCGCGCTAAACTGGATGCTGAATCAAAACGGCTGGTCGAGGTGATCTGGCAGCGTTTCCAGCTGGCGGGGGCCAATCTGCCGGAAGCGCAGAAACAGCAGCTTAAGGCACTGAATCAGGAGGCGGCCCGCCTCAGCACCCGCTTCACCAACAGACTGCTGGCCGCCACTAAAGCGGGTGGGCTGGTCGTCGATGATCTGCAGAAGCTGGAGGGACTCTCACCGGCCGATCTGGCGGTGGCGCAGGCGGAAGCGCAGGCACGCGGACTGGAAAAGCGCTGGCTGTTGGTGCTGCAAAACACCACCCAGCAACCCGCACTTCAGAGCCTGGCCGATCGCGCAACCCGTGAAGCGCTGTTTAAGGCGGGCGTGACGCGCACGGAAAAAGGCGATGAGAACGACACCCGCGAGCTGGTATTACGTCTGGCGCAGGTCAGGGCGGAGCAGGCGCGGCTGCTGGGATTTGCCAGCTATGCCGAGTGGAAGTTACAGGATCAGATGGCCAAAACGCCTAAGGCGGCGCTGGCGTTTATGCATAACATCGTGCCTGCCGCGCGCGGTCGTGCGGAGCGTGAAGCGGCGGCTATCCAGCAGACCATCGACCAGCAGCAGGGCGACTTTACCCTGCAGGCCTGGGACTGGCGTTTTTATGCCGAACAGGTGCGGCGTGCCCGTTACGATCTGGATGAGAGCCAGATTAAGCCCTACTTTGAACTGAATTCAGTGCTGCAGAATGGCGTGTTCTGGGCGGCGACGCAACTCTATGGCATCCGTTTCACGCCGCGACAGGATCTGCCCGTTTACCATCCCGACGTCCAGGTCTACGAGATTTTTGACGCCGATGAGACCCCCCTGGCGCTGTTTTACACCGACTTCTTTAAGCGCGACAGCAAAGGCGGCGGCGCCTGGATGAGCAACTTCGTCAACCAGTCTACGCTGCTCGACAGCAAACCGGTGATCTACAACGTCTGTAACTACACCAAGCCGCCAGCCGGTGAACCGGCGCTGCTGAGCTGGGACGACGTTATCACGATGTTTCACGAGTTCGGTCACACGCTGCACGGTCTGTTTGCCAGCCAGCGCTATCCGAGCCTGTCGGGAACGGAAACCCCGCGCGATTTCGTTGAGTTTCCTTCGCAGATCAATGAGCACTGGGCCAGCGAGCCAGCGGTGTTCCGAAACTATGCCCGTCACTATCAGACTCATGAGCTGATGCCTGCTGAGCTACATGAAAAGATCGTCCGGGCCGCGACGTTCAATAAAGGCTATGAGATGAGCGAACTGCTGGCTGCCGCGCTGCTGGATCTGCACTGGCACAGCCTTAACTGTGATGCCGCACCGCAAAGCGTAGAAGGGTTCGAGCAGCAGGCGTTGCAGAGCGACAATATGGCGCTGTCGGCGGTGCCGCCGCGCTATCGTTCCAGCTATTTCCAGCATATCTGGGGCGGTGGTTACGCCGCAGGTTATTACGCCTATATCTGGACGCAGATGCTCGCCGACGATGGCTATCAATGGTTTGCGGAGCATGGCGGACTGACCCGTGAAAACGGCGACATCTTCCGGCAGAAGATTCTGTCACGAGGTAACAGCAGCGATCTTAAAACGCTGTATGAAAGCTGGCGGGGCGCAGCACCTCAGCTTGAGCCCATGCTGAAGAATCGCGGTCTGGCGAATTGATAATTAAAAGGGCTGTCATGGTGACAGCCCCTGTTTTTTTGGTCAGCCCAGCGGGCCGCCTTCGATGGTTTCGCACATTCCGGCCAGCACTCGCTCACCGGTTTCGTTTTTCAATGACTGATACCACTCCGCCGTGACCGCCGGGTCGCGCGCATGGGTCACGTCACAGCGTTTGCGCGCCTTCAGCACCAGATCTTTTACCCGCTCAACCCGTCGCGCCTGATAGCGCAACAGGGCATCTTCTATACCCAGCGAATGAGAGGCCAGCGTCGCGGCCAGCACGACGGCATCTTCCATCGCCGCACAGCCACCCTGACCAATATCGGGCGTGGTGCTGTGGGCCGCATCACCAAGCAGCGCTACTCGCCCTTTGACAAAGCGGCTGAACGGTTCAATGTCGTGGATCTCAACCCGGTTAGTGGTGTCGGGATGAATTGCCGCAATCAGTTGCTGCACCGGATCCGCCCAGCCCTGGAAGTAGCCGGTCAGGTCCGCTTTCACCGTGCTGCGATCCTGCGGCAGTCCCTTCGGTAGCGGCACATCAAAGAAGAAGTAGAATCGATTGCCGCTGACCGGCATCAGTGAAACACGCTTACCGTCACCAACAAAGGTGGTCCACTGATCGGCGGGCGCAATACGTTCGTCTATGGTGACCAGGCCATTCCAGTTAACGTAACCGGCATAACGTCGTTCCAGCTTCTGCTCCAGCACATAGTCGCGGACGACGGAATGGGTGCCATCGGCGGCAATCAGAAAATCGCCGTGCGCCTGACTGTTGTCAGAGAAAGTGGCGATGACGCCATTTTCAGTCTGTTCGACCTGGATCACCCGCTTGCCAAACTGCACCCGTTCTCGTCCGAAGGTATCAATCAGCATCGCCTGCAGTTCTGCTCGTGCCACCGGACAGGGATATTCGCCCACCTGCTGCACCAGCGGAGCCATGCTGAAGCGGGTCAGGGGCGCACCGGTTGCGCCGTCGTGATAGGCCATATAGGCCATATTGCCGCCCAGCTTACGTAGCGCGGTTTTCATTCCCAGCGCATTCAGGCATTTAACGCCATTGGGCCAGATAGAAATCGCCGCGCCGACGGGTTTCATCGCCTGAACGGCCTCAAACACCTCAACGTCGATCCCGGCTTTCTCCAGCGCAATCGCGCTGCTCATTCCGCCAATACCGCCACCAATTACGATTGCTTTCATAATGCTCTCCTGTCTGCATGGAGAGACTCCTGCAACTTTTGTACCAGAGAGGTGGCTACGCTGGGGTTTGCTACAAAATTAAATTAAATCATGGATTTACTTTCATTCTTGCGGTGTGCGGCAGGCAACCTCTTTCTGATGTGATGCACTTAAATGTGGCAACTCAGGGAGCCAGAAGAGTGCAGATGTGATCAGGCTGCATCTTTTGTTTCATCATTTGTTTTATGGTCGCTATCAGGTTTCCGGGACATTCATCAGTCAGTGAGAGTCGACATCCCGTTATCCCGCGCCGTAAATTACTTTAAAAGTTGTAAACTAAATAACTATCTCGCTTTGATAACATTACTAACAAATAATTAAACATACACATAATAAATGGCGCAGGTATTGCCCGGGAAATCCTTACCTTATTCAACAGGCAGTTGGGCTGAAACAATTAAACATACCTGTTAATAAAAAATGCAGATTCATAAACAGACACAGTTATGACTGTTTTATCACCGGGTGCAATCATTAGCAAAACTGTGCAAGCCACAGCAGAAAGGGCTTTTAGGAAATTGCTCAAACGTATCCGCCGCGATCGCGTGATATAGATCACTCTGGACATAAAGGACTCTGGAAGACGATCATGAAAATTGGAATCACGAATAACCAGTATCCGGAGCAACGTAATATCTTAGTTAATCCGGATAACGACTATATAAATCTGAAAAAGAGCAATCTGTTCTATTTTATTAATCCGTTACGTACCCGATTGCTTAAAAAGAATAAAACCTTTGTCTTTCAGCCTGTGCCTTTTTCCGGGGCATCGCGGGCTGACATCCTTCATCTGTTCAACGAAGTCGCCATCACTCAGCAGAAGTGGGTCGCCTCGTTTGAAACCGAGCTGCCGCGCGTGTTGCCGGTAGCGGGTGTTGCCAAGCAGGATAACCCTGAGCTGCAACGGCTTATTCCTTATCTGTTAAAAGATAACTGTCTGGGGCTGATTGCCATCTCAGACGCTACGCTGAACATTCAGATGAAACTGTTCAAACCGGATGTTGCGCAGCAAATCCGCCGTAAAACCCTGGTGCTGCATCCGCCGCAAAAGCTGTTCGTTCAGCAAAAAACGCCGCGTCAGCCCGGTATTCTGAAGTTGATCTTTGCCGGTAATGAGTTCTACCGTAAAGGCGGGGCGGAAGTGGTGCTGGCAATCAGTGAGCTGATTGAAGAGCACCGGCTGGACGAGTCGCAGCTGGATCTGCAGCTGATTGGCGATCTCACCAAACGTCGTAATGTTGCTCACCGTCAATTCCAGGATGATGATGCTTTTTGTCGCGACATTGAGAACCGCATCAAGCGCTATCGCTGCATTACGCATCATTCACAGATGGAAAACAGTGCGCTGATGCAGCTGTTCCGTCAGAGCGATGCCGGTTTATTACCGACCTGGCAGGAGACTTACGGTTTCTCCGTGCTGGAGATGCAGGCCAACGGCTGTCCGGTCATCACCAGCAACGTGCGTGCGCTGCCGGAAATCAATCCTGCCAATGCGGGCTGGGTCATTGCGAGTCCGCTTGACCCCGATCGCGAATACAGCATCACCTCGGCAGAGCAAAAATCGCAGTTGCGCCGGTCGCTGGTGGACGGGCTGAAATCGACGCTGCTCGCCATCATTGAACGTCCTGAAATATTGCAGGAGAAAGGGGAAGCGGCCATTCTGCGTATCAAAGAGCAGCATGACACCCAGCGTTATATCGCCCGGCTCAATGATATTTACAGTCGTGGCGTGATGAATGTCACTCAACACCCTCCTGGGGTCTCAATTTGATGAGATTTCTCTGACGGCGCGCGCCAGACTGGCCATACTTAGTGCTGCGTACCTCAGGAGAAATGTTATGAAAATTATCCTCGCTCTGCTGCTGTCCGGATTACTGGGCAGCAGCGCCTTCGCTCAGCCTGCACCGATTTTTCCGGCCCGCGCGCCGCTGGTGCAGTTGACGCCCGTCGCTGACCGCTGCGATCTCTCCACCTGTCAGACCAATTGCTACGTAGAGCAATCCCATTGCAACACCCGGGATAGCGGTGCCTGTAGCTCAAAGGCTCAGATGTGCGTACAGGCCTGTTCCAGCCAGTGTAAATAATTCGATTCAGTGAAGAACGCTTAGTTAACAATGAAAAAGTCCTTTTTTTACCTTGCTTTATTTTCTCTCTCTGCCAGCTGTGTTGCCGCCGATCTCTCCTCACAGCAGGTCACTTCTCTGGTTAAAGCCGTGATCGAACCGCTGATGGAGCAGCAGGCGATCCCCGGTATGTCGGTGGCGGTGCTTTACAAGGGCCGGGCGCAGTTTGTGAACCTCGGCGTGGCCGATCTTGAGTCACGCCGCCGGGTTACGGAAAACACGCTGTTTGAACTGGGGTCGGTGAGTAAAACCTTTACCGGCACCCTGGCCGGAATCATGATCCGCAACGGCGAAATCCGTCTTAACGATCCGGTACAGAAAGTCTGGCCTCAGCTGACGGGTGAGCAGTGGCGTCCGGTGCGGATGCTGCATCTGGCGACCTATACCGCGGGCGGCCTGCCTCTACAGCTGCCCGATGAGGTGACCGATCAGGCTTCGCTGCTCCGCTTCTATCAGAACTGGCAGCCAGAGGCAGCACCCGGTCTGCAGCGCCAGTACTCTAACGCCAGTATCGGTCTGTTTGGCTCGCTGATGGTGAAGGGCGATTATGAGCAGGCGATGGAGCGACATGTGTTTCAGCCGCTGCGCCTGACGCGCACTTACATTACCGTGCCGCCGTCGATGATGCTGAACTACGCCTGGGGCTATAAAAACGGTCAGCCGGTTCGGGTTTCCCCCGGCATGCTGGATGCCGAAGCCTATGGCGTCAAATCCACCGCGCGTGACATGCTGACCTTTATGCAAGCCAACGTCGATCCCAACCGGTTGTCGGCGGGCAATGCCGTATTGCGCAATGCCATCCGCACCGCGCAGTCGCGCTATTTTAACGTCGGGAGTCTTTACCAGGGGCTGGGCTGGGAGATCTACGACTGGCCCGTCGATGCTAAGACGCTGCTCAAAGACAACGATAATGGCGTGGCGCTGAAACCGCGTCCGGCGACCCTGATCAATCCGGTCGGACCGTCGCAGAGCGCCAGCTGGGTGCATAAAACCGGCTCTACTAATGGATTTGGTGCCTATATCGCTTTTATTCCTGAGCAGAACAGCGGCATCGTGCTACTTGCCAACAAAAATTACCCCAATCCGCTTCGCATCCGCGTAGTGTGGCAGATTCTGCAGGCGCTCCGGCAGGGTACGGCTGAATAATACGCCTCACGCCTGCTCAGCCCGAGCAGGCTGGCACCCTCTGTTCATTTGCGCTAAAATGAAAATCAAATGAACAGGAGGCTGCTATGTCCATCGCCATCTACACACCCGCTCAGCATCAGCATAACCGTTCGCTCCTGCACGCCCTGAACCTGCCGGAAACGCTGCCTGATGCACACCAGCGTATCGCAACAGGATTCAGCAGCGGCGTGCTGAAACGCACCGCGTCATTGTCCACCTTTGATGAGGGCTGGCTGTGCCGTCTGGCGGGCATCGATCGCACCACTTATAACCGTAAAGTCAAAGATCCGCAGCAGACCTTTTCGCCCGATCAGAGCGGACGGATCTATATGTTGATCCGCGTTCTTTCTGCCGCCAGCACCCTGTTTCGTGACGACAGAGAGCGGCTGGTGCAGTGGCTGGAAACGCCCGCCAAAGCGCTGGGTGGTAAAAAACCAGCCGAGATGACCACCACGGTGGTGGGTGCTGAAGCGGTGATTAACCTGATTGGTCAGCTTGAGCATGGCGTGATCACCTGATGGCGGTGCCTTTCTTTCGCCTGGTGAAGCGTGAGTATGCGATGACCGCTTTTGATGGGTTCGGTGCCCGTACTTATGGCGGGCGCTGGAATTCTGTGGGAACGATCTGTGTCTATATGGGATCGAGCCGGGCGCTCTGTGTGCTGGAGGCGCTGGTGCACCTCACCATTCAGGATCTGGCGCATGACTACACAATGCTGGCGATTAACGTACCGGAATCGCTGATCACCGAGCTTTCGCTGGCGGCGTTACCCGCTGACTGGCAGGCCGATCCTGCACCATCTTCTACCCGACAAATTGGTGATGACTGGCTCGCCAGCCCGGACAACGGCCTGGTGCTCAAGGTGCCGAGCACGCTGACGGGTGAATGGAACGCGCTATTCAATCCCCGTCATCCGGCGGCAGCGGGCATCATCAGTAAAGTGGTGGCAGAACCGTTTTTCTTCGACCCGCGCTTCCGGCTGCAACAGGACGCCGGTTCCCTGACCTCTCTGTAACATGAGTGATGCATCACGCTGACGGCTGCGATTCCGACAACGCCTGCGCCGCGCAGATCAATGCCAGATGGCTCAGCCCCTGCGGCATATTGCCTCGCCAGCTCTGACTGCGGACATCATACATCTCATTGAAGATATCGACGTTACCGTGGCCGTTCAGCGTATCAAGAATCTCCTGCATCGCCTGTTCCGCCTGGCCGGTCTCGCCCATCTCTGCCCATGCTTCTACCAGCCAGAAGGCGCAGGCGAGAAAGGTACTCTCTTCCTCTCTGACGCCGCTGTAGCGATAGAGCATGGCGCTGCCGTCGCCCAGCGCCTGCTGGATTGCGCGGTAGGTCGAAAGCATCCGCTGCGGATTAACCGCGTTGCCGTAGCCGTGAACCAGCGCCAGCGATGCGTCGAGGCGATCGTCACTGCCGGCGTAAAAGAGATAAGCCTGCTGTTGCTCTGACCAGCAGTGCGACTCAATCCAGTCGCGAATGCGGTCACGTTCCCGCTGCCAGCGTCCCAGCCAGGTCGGTTCGATATGCTGGCTTTCGGCCAGCGCGACCGCCCGGTCCAGCGCCATCCAGCAGGCCATCTTGGAGTGGGTGTAATGTTGCAGCTCCGGCAGTTCCCAGATGCCGCAATCTTTCTGCCGCCAGTGATCGGCGCAGCAGTTTGCCAGCTCACCCAGCATGCGCGAGGTGGTGATATCCAGTACGTGTCCCGCTTCAATAAAGTGCTGTGCGGTGACCAGCATGTCGCCATACATGCTGAGCTGCAGCTGGTCGCGGGCGTTGTTGCCAACCCGCACCGGCTGAGAGTTTTTATAGCCGCTCAGCGGCGGATAACGCTCGGCGGGCACCTCATCGCCATTCAGGGCATAGCAGGCCCGCAGTCTGACACCGTGACGCATAATGGTCTGCGACAGCCAGGAAAAGGCCGCCTTACAATCTTCCAGCGCCCCGATATAGACGAACGCTTTAATAATCAGGCAGGCGTCGCGCACCCAGGCGTAGCGGTAATCATAATTTTTCTCGCCGCCGATACCTTCCGGTAAGGAGGTGGTCGCGGCAGCGGCCAGCGCACCGGTCGGAGAGTACCAGAGAAACTTCAGCGACAGGGCAGAGCGCTTTACCAGTGCCGGATAGCTGCCAGCGTAACGCAGGCTCTCCACCCAGCTGGTCCAGCCGGTGTGACTGGTTTCGATCCGCTGATCGATAGCCTCCAGTGGCGGCACCGCCAGCGGCTCTTTTTCGGTCACCAGCAGCGCGCAGAGCGATCGGGAACCGGCCGTTGTGCGCAGCGTGGCGCAGACCTGCTCATCATCCAGCTCGGTTATCTGAATATCTTCGCTGGTGCGAAACATCGCCATGATCTCCGCGATGTGAAATACCTTGCCTTTCTCATTGTCAGCCACCCAGGGCGAACGGGTTTCAGCGGCAGTGCCGAAACGCAGGGTGATCGCTAATTCCACCTCCCCGCTGACGCCCTCAATGCGACGCGCCAGTTCACACCACGGCAGACGGCCCGCCAGCGTGCTGTTGATTGATTCCGTCAACAGTACGCTGCCGCTGTCCGTTTCGAAACGGGTTTCCAGCACATTGCTGTTGTCACGGTAGCGGCGCGAAACCTGATAGGGCGTGCGCGGCACGATCTGAAAGTAGCCACCGAGTCCGGCATCAAGCAGGCGATCAAACAGCGGTTTCGCATCGAGATTAGGCGCGCACCACCAGTCAATAGCCCCATCCGGCGCGATCAGCGCCACCGAGCGGCCTTCACCAATGGCGGCATAATCACCCAGACCCGCAAAGCCATCTTCTCTGACCGGCGAATGAATGATCGGGTTTTGCATGGTCTGCTTCCTTATTTCACTGTAACGAGAATTCTTCTGTGGGCAAAAACGGGACAAAAAAATGGCCGCGTTATGCGGCCATCAGAGACAATTTACAGCGTGCCGGTGCCGCCATCAGAGCACCAGACCTGACCGGAGGAGTAGCTGCTTTCGGTTGAGGCCAGGGTAACGTAGAGTGGGGCGATCTCAACCGGCTGACCGGGACGGCCCATCGGTGAATCGGCACCAAACTGCTTCACTTTTTCCATTGGCTGTCCGCCGCTGGATTGCAGTGGCGTCCAGTATGGGCCTGGCGCGACTGCGTTGACGCGAATACCGTCGCCACCCAGCTGCTTAGCCAGCGATTTGGTGAAGGCAACGATACACGCTTTGGTCTGCGCATAGTCGAGCAGAATATCGCTGGGTTTAAAGGCCTGTACTGATGAAGTATTAATAATCGACGCACCGCGTGGCAGATATTCCAGCGCTGCTTTGGTGATCCAGAACATCGCATAAACGTTGGTTTTAAACGTTGCGTCAAAATCTTCCGTACTCAGAGTACGAATGGACTCATTAAATTGCTGACGACCGGCGTTATTCACCAGAATATCCAGACCGCCTAATTTATCAGCGGCGTCTTTCACCAGCTGCTGACAGAATTCTTCAGAACGAATGTCGCCGGGAATAGCGAAAACTTTACGGCCTTCCGCTTCGATTAATTTAATCACTTCATCGGCATCGGGCTGTTCTTCCGGCAGGTAGTTAATCACCACGTCTGCGCCTTCACGGGCATAAGCGATGGCTACAGCGCGGCCAATTCCGGAGTCACCGCCGGTAATCAGCGCCTTACGGCCGGTCAGTCGGCCAGTACCGCGGTAGCTGGTTTCACCGTGGTCTGGAACCGGGATCATCTTGCTGGCCAGGCCTGGCGCCTGTTGTGGCTGGTCCTCAAACGGAGGCTTAGGAAATTGATCCAGATCGAGCGTCTTGTTAGTTGGTGTAGCCATTGTATGCTCCTTGAACAGAGTTATCTGAGACATTAAGCCTGGCACAAATGTGATATTTGTCACATCTGACTGCTGATTCATTGAGCAGATAAAACCAGAATAACTTAATAATGCAGATAAAGCGTAGTCAGGAAATCGATATTGTGTGCGGCACTGTCCGATTATTTTCAAAGGGGGCAGGAAATAAGTAAAGCGAAGCGTAAAACCGACTGGGGATTATTTCAGCAGGTGAAATGTTCCGGCTGAAAATAAATAAAGGGCAGTTAACCGCCCCGTACTGAACCCCGCCAGACCACATCGACCGGATATATTCTCCGCTCCTGCTGTTGTTCATTTTTGGGTGTTAGCGTTTCCGGTTGCGCTTCTTTCTCCACCAGCCAGGCAATCGCATCGCGGGCAAACTGCTCCACTGGCTGCGCAAAGGTGGTGAGGTTATACGAGGACCAGCCCGACTGCGGGATATTGTCATGCCCCATGATGCAGAGATCCTCCGGAATACGCAGTGCAAAGCGGTGACGCGCCTCATCCATAAAACCGCAGGCGAGCAGGTCGGTAGCACAGTAAACCGCATCCGGGCGAATGTTACGCGTCAGCAGACGCTGGGCCAGAATCTGGCCGCTTTCATAGGAGGTGGTGCCGAATCGCTCCACCTGAACTGTGATACCCGCTTTTTGCGCCGCCACCAGAAAATCGGCTTCGCGCTTCAGCAGACTCGGCGTGCCTGCCAGCGAATTGACAAAGGCGATGCGATTGCAGCCTGCCCGGACAAAGGCGTTAACCGCCATTTCGGCGGCAGGGCGGGAGTCGGGATTAATATTGAGCGTGCCGGGCAGGGATTCGTCGCGGTTAATCAGCACCAGATGCTGACCGTGCTTGTAGCAGAGCCGGGTAATGCCGCTGTCCGGCATACCGGAAAGAATGATTGAGGCGTCGGCACGGAAATTAATCGCCTGTTGCAGTGCGTCGGAAACCCGCGCATCCGAGCGGTCGGTGTTGATCAGCATCGCCACTTTTCCCGCTTCCTGCAAATACTGGGTCATCCAGCGCACCAGGCTGGCACGGTAGGGCGTATCCACTTCGGAGGCGATTAAGCAGACAATGCCGCTGCGGTTGCGTACGAGACCGCGAGCCAGATGATTGACGTGATAGCCCAGCTCTTCAGCCGCTTTCATCACCCGCTGACGGGTGGACTCCGACACGCTGGCACCTTGCGTAAAGGTGCGGGAGACCGCTGACCGGGAGACGCCTGCCCGGTCAGCGACATCCTGCGCACTCACTACTGCTTTAAGCTGCTGCATCTTTTGCCTAGCCCCTCTGTTGCCTGTACTGAGTCTGCCTGAAATTGCAAGGGTGTGCAAAGGGTGCCTGCCTGCCAGATGTTTCAAATTTGTGACAGACCCTGACAATTGCATAGCAACTCAATTGACAGGGTCGCCGGGTCGCCGTACTACTTTGCTTACATCTTTGCACACATGTGCAAAAGCTGGCGCACATGCGTCATCCAGCCCCAGGAGAACACCATGCGTTATCCCTCTCTGCTCGCTGTTGTCATCATCTGCCCTCTGGTGCCGTTTGCTGCCTCGGCGGCGGGCCTTAATATGATCTGCTCTGCTGATGTGGTGGTGTGTGAACAGATGACCACGCTGTTCAGCCAGAGTCATCCCGACATCAAACTCAGCATGGTGCGGCTCTCTGCCGGTGAAGCTTATGCCCGTATCCGCAGTGAAGCGCGCAATCCCCGTACCGATATCTGGTGGGCGGGCACCGGTGACCCGCATATGCAGGCCGCCGAAGAGGGCTTAACCCAGGCCTACAAATCTCCTCTGCTCGATGAGCAGCAGCCGTGGTCACAGAAAGTCGCGGAGATCTCCGGGTATCGCACCGTGGGCGTCTATGCCGGTGCGCTGGGCTGGGGCTACAACACGAAACTGCTGGCGGTGAAAAAGCTGAAGGTCCCGGCCTGCTGGGCGGATTTACTCGACCCTGGCTTTAAAGGGGAAATTCAGATCGCCAATCCTAACTCCTCCGGCACGGCCTATAACACTCTGTCGACGCTGGTGCAGATCATGGGTGAAGACAAGGCCTTTGACTACCTGAAGAAGCTCAATGCCAACATCTCTCAGTACACTAAGTCCGGCTCTGCACCGGTTAAGGCCGCCGCGCGCGGTGAAACCACCGTCGGCATTGTTTTTATGCATGATGCCGTGGCGATGGAGGTGGATGGCTTCCCGATTAAGCCCGTCGCGCCCTGCGAAGGCACCGGCTATGAAATTGGTTCAATGTCGATCATTAAAGGCGCGCGCAATCTGGCTAATGCTAAAAGCTGGTACGACTGGGCGCTCAGCGCGGAGGCTCAGTCGCACATGAAAGAGGCGAAGTCGTTCCAGTTGCCTTCTAACCGCAAGGCGGAGATCTCTCAATACGCGCCACGCTTCGAGAATATCAAACTGATCGATTATGACTTCAAAACCTATGGTGACTCGGCAAAACGCAAGGCGTTGCTGGGTCGCTGGGATAAAGAGATTGGTGCCAGCGCGCAATAACGGTGGTGTGCGCCCGGCCTGCTGAGCCGGGTCTGTGCCAGACCGCGGTGGCGTAAGCCTGATGTCCGCTTCCTGATGGAGGTGATTTATGAATGCGCACAATCGTCGCTTAACCGGCACGCTGCTGGCGGGGGCCATCGCGCTGACGCTGCTGCCCTGGTATAGCCTGGAGCAGGGTTTTTTTACGGGAGACTGGCTGTCTAGCCTGTGGGCCGATGAGAACAACACACCGGCGCTGGGGCAGCTCGCGTTACGCAGCTGGCTGGGGATCGCCGTCGCGCTATGGCTGCTCTCTGCGGCCAGCGTCTTTCTGCCGCCAGGCCGCTTCCGCAGCACGCTGCTGCTGCTGTTCAGCGTGGCGGGCATTCTGTTTCTGGTGCTGGAAGGGCATGCCATTGGGTTTAGTGGCTGGAACTGGCTGTGGCTGGAGAACCTCTTCGGGCCGCTGGCGCAGGGGCAACCGGCGATGGGTGCGGGCGCACTGCTGCTGCTGACCGTCTTTCTGCTTATCTTCGCCTTTGCCCTGGCGGAGCGCGGCGTGCTGAAAGGCGATGCCTTTGTGGTGGCGTCAATTGTGCTGCTGGTGGCGCTGGTTACGACCTTTGTGCTCTATCCGGTGCTGAGCCTGTTTGTTGCCTCGGTGCAGGATAGTGACGGCAGCTTTAAACCGGACGGGCTGATTGCCAATGTGCAGGATCCCGCCATCTGGAGCCTCGGCTGTTTCA
Organism: Pantoea sp. 22096; assembly: GCF_052045955.1. Taxonomy (NCBI): domain Bacteria; kingdom Pseudomonadati; phylum Pseudomonadota; class Gammaproteobacteria; order Enterobacterales; family Erwiniaceae; genus Pantoea; species Pantoea sp. 22096. The sequence continues at coordinate 1,089,367 of NZ_JBQEPW010000001.1, forward strand.
CCGGCGGCTCCTGCGGCACGGCCTGGCGCACGCTGGGACTGGCGCTGATGACCGCCAGTGGTTCTACGCTGCTGGGCCTGGCGTTTGCGCTGGCGGCCACGCGTACGGGGCTGCCCTATAAAAAAGCGCTGCGGATGCTGACCATATTGCCCATTATCACGCCGCCATTTGTTATCGGTCTGGCACTGATCCTGCTGTTTGGCCGCTCCGGCGTGGTGACAGCATCGCTGGCGACGCTGTTCGGTATCGAGCCGGGCCGCTGGCTCTATGGGCTGACCGGCATCTGGATTGCCCAGGTGCTGTCGTTTACTCCCATTGCGTTCCTGGTGCTGATTGGCGTAGTTGAGGGGGTCAGTCCGTCACTGGAAGAGGCGTCGCAGACCCTGCGCGCCAGCCGCTGGCGCACGTTCTCCCGCATCTCGTTGCCGCTGATGGCGCCAGGTCTGGCCAACGCGTTCTTAATCAGCTTTATCGAAAGCATGGCCGATTTCGGCAACCCGATGATGCTGGGCGGCAGTCACGGCGTGCTCTCGACAGAGATCTTCTTCTCCGTGGTCGGCGCTCAGAACGACCCAAGCCGCGCGGCGGTGCTGGCGATGATCCTGCTGGGCTTTACCCTTGCCGCTTTTCTGGTGCAGCGCGTCTGGCTCTCAGGCAAAAGCTTCGCCACCGTAACCGGCAAAGGCGACGGCGGCCGTCATGTGATGCTGCCGCGTCCGGTGCGCTACAGCGTCTATGGCATGGTGATCCCGTGGGGACTCTTCACCCTGGTGATCTATGGCATGATCATGATTGGCGGCTTTGTGCAGTCCTGGGGGCTGAATAATAACCTGACGCTGGATCACTATATCCGCGCCTTCAGTGTCAGCGTGAATCAGGGGCAGCTGGTCTGGAGCGGCGTCGCCTGGAATTCCTTCTGGACCACGCTGGAAATCGCCCTGATTGCCGCACCGCTCACCGCCATTGTGGGGCTGCTGACTGCCTGGCTGATCGTGCGACAGAAGTTTGCCGGCCGTCAGACCTTTGAATTCATGCTGATGCTGAGTTTTGCCATTCCCGGCACGGTGATAGGTGTGAGCTATGTGATGGCCTATAACCTGCCGCCGCTGGAGATCACCGGCACCGCGATGATCCTGATCGCCTGCTTTGTCTTCCGTAATATGCCGGTCGGCGTGCGGGGCGGGATGGCGGCGATGAGCCAGCTGGATAAGAGTCTGGATGAAGCCTCACTGACGCTGGGCGCCAACAGTTTCCGCACGCTGCGCAAAGTGGTACTGCCGCTGCTCAAACCTGCGATCAGCGCCGCGCTCGTCTACGCCTTTGTGCGGGCCATTACCTCGATCAGTGCGGTGATTTTTCTGGTCAGCGCCCAGTACAACATGGCGACCTCTTATATTGTCGGGCTGGTGGAGAATGGCGAGTATGGCGTCGCGATTGCCTACTCCTCGGTACTGATTGTGGTGATGCTGCTGATCATTGGTCTTTTCCAGCTGCTGGTGGGCGATCGTCGCCTGCGCCGTGCAACCCAACCGGCGGTGATTGTTGCCGCACCCTCTGCATCTACTCTGACTCAGGAGAGAGCCGTATGACGACCATTAACGCCGGATCGGTGGTGTTTGAACATGTCGCGAAGCGATTTGCTGGTTTTACTGCAGTGCCGGATCTGTCGCTTACCGTAGAGCCGGGCACGCTGGTAACGCTGCTCGGGCCATCCGGCTGCGGTAAAACCACCACGCTACGGCTGCTGGCCGGGCTGGAGCATCCTACCTCGGGGCGGATTCTGATTGGCGGCAAAGAGGTGACCCATCTGCCCGCTAATGAGCGCGACGTGGCGATGGTGTTTCAGTCCTACGCGCTGTTTCCGCATATGAACGCCATCGACAACATTCTTTACGGTCTGCTCTCTTCTGGCATGAACAAACGCGAGGCGCAGGACAGGGCGCGCGAGGGGCTGAAGCTGGTGGGGCTGGAGAGTCAGGGACAGCGGCTGCCATCCGAACTGTCCGGCGGACAGCAGCAGCGTATTGCGGTGGCCCGTGCGCTGGTGCTGGAACCGCAGGTGCTGCTGCTTGATGAGCCGCTGTCGAACCTCGATGAGCGTCTGCGCCGTCGGGTGCGCACCGATATCCGCGATCTGCAGCAGCGGCTCGGGTTTACCGCCGTCTACGTGACCCATGACCAAGAGGAGGCGCTGGCGGTCTCCGATAAGATTATTGTCATGAAAGAGGGAGATATTGCTCAGCAGGGCGCGCCGGAGACGCTTTACCATTCGCCCAATTCAGTCTTTATCGCGGATTTTATGGGTGAAGCCAATATTCTGCCCTGTGAAGTAGAACAGGCGGATGCAGATGACGCGCTGGTGCGGCTGGGTAATCAGCGCTTCCGGGTGCGGGGTGCCGGCGCTAAACCCGGCACTGCTCAGCTGGCGGTGCGGCCACAGTTTATTACGCTGTCCGGCGACGGTCAGGGTGCGTTGCAGGGTGAAGTGATCCACAGCACCTGGCTGGGCGATCATATCGAATATGAAGTCGCTACCGAGCTTGGCGCGCTGTTCATTATCGACCCGCAGATGGAACAGCGTCTGCCGCTCGCCGCCACGGTTGGCGTCAACTTTAAGCCGCAGGGTTTAGCCCTGATAGCCCGTTAATCTGATTAACCCGAGGAGTTCGCATGGAATCGCAGGAAATAATGGCGCGACTGGCGTTAGCGGAAGCCGTTGCCCGCGAAGGGGGCGCTACCGCGTTATCCTGGTTTAACCGCCGCGAGACGCTGGTAGTGGAGACGAAGTACGATTTGCAGGATGTGGTGTCGATTGCCGACCGGGAAGTGGAGCAGCTGATCGCCAGCCATATACGGGATGCGTTTCCCGATGATGGCTTCCTGGGCGAGGAGACGGGTCTGCAGGCGGGAACCTCTCACTATACCTGGGTGGTGGATCCGATCGATGGCACCAGCCCGTTTCTCAATGGGATGCCGAGCTGGTGTGTTTCTGTTGCGGTGCTGCGTGGCGATGTACCGGTCATCGGGGTGATTTTCGCACCCACCTATGAGGAGTGCTACGTAGCGGCACTGGGGCAGGGCGCGACGCTTAACGGGCGTCGTCTGCAGGTCGATGCCACACGCACGCTGCAAAACCACGTTACCGGCTTTGGTGCTAACAGCTATGTCAGTCCGCAACAGGTGGGCGAGATTGTGGCGGCGCTGTTGTCGGCGGGCGGTAACTTTATCCGCATCGGCTCCGGCGCGCTGATGCTGGCCTGGGTCGCGGCTGGTCGGGTCGTGGGTTACTACGAACCTTATATGCACGCCTGGGATTGCCTGGCGGGTTACTGCCTGGTGAAAGAGGCGGGCGGCTGGTGCCACCCGTTCAATACCGAAGGCGACCGCATCACTAAAGGGGCCCAGGTGCTTGCTGTGGCACCCGGCGCCGAAGCGGACCTCCGCCGCATTGCTGATTTGTAGGTCAGTGACCCTGTCACGCTGACTGTACTCAGGTCAGCGTGATGCCGCAGGGCTTAGCGTTTTCGTCAGATAGTGGCGCTGCATGCCGTCCTGCGGAAAATCGGGCAGGGACATCTGCTGCTGATAACCCTGTTTCTGATAAAACGGCAGCGCCTGAAAACTAAATGTATCCACCAGCGCAAAGAGACAGCCCAGTTCAACCGCCTCCTGCTCTGCCGCTTCCATCAGCGCACGCCCCAGACCACTGCCACGCAGCGTTTCGTCCACCCAGAGATAATCAATACAGAGCCAGTTTCCTTTGCGCGAGGCGATCAATCCGCCGCGTAACACACCTTCTGCATCTTTGTGAGAAACCGACAGCGGCCCCCAGTTCTCCCGACTGATAAATTGCCGGTTGTAAGCCCCTAATCCTGCCAGTAGCGCTTCCCGATCGTCGTCGTTTTGCTGATGGGTAAGGATAAATGTGCTCATCCTGTTCCTCTCTTATCCATGCGTTGTCTTTATCCCTCAAAAAGGATAAATTCAACATTATCCTCTGAGAGGTATAATCTGTATATTATCCTTTTAAGGGTATAAAGTGCGCTTTATACCCCATCGGGGATAAACCCTCTGCGCTATGCTTACAGCCTGTGATTCTTTAGGAGTGACCCCATGATATACAGCCCGCTACAGCTGGCAAACCGGCTAAAGCTTATCCGCCAGCGCAACGGCTGGACCCAGAGTGAACTGGCGAAAAAGGTTGGCCTGAAACAGGCTACCATCTCTCACTTTGAAAATGCGCCTGACACTACCTCGCTGGCCACGCTGTTTAAGCTTTTACAGGCGCTGGAAGTGAGTCTGGACGTAGTGGAAAAAGAGGAGGCCAGTGCGCCTCAATTGCATGATGAGGATGCGTGGTAATGCAAAGGCTGATTGCGTGGATGAACGGCGAGCGGGTAGGCGTGCTCACCCGGCAGCGCAATGGCGCTCATGAGTTTCAGTATGACACCGGCTGGCTGAGTAACCCGCTATCCAGGCCACTGTCACTTTCTCTGCCGCTGCAGGTTAAGGCAATCACCTCACACGCCGTGATTAACTTCTTCGATAACCTGCTGCCAGATAGCCCGCTGATTCGTGACAGAATCGTGGCGCGTTACCAGATTAAATCCCGTCAGCCGTTTGACCTGTTGCAGGAAGTGGGACGTGACAGCGTCGGGGCGACTATGCTGTTGCCGCCCGATATGCCGCTGCCCGCGCTGCAGGCTCGCTATGAGGTGCTGGATGAAGCCCGGCTTGAGAGTGTGCTGTCAGCCTATCAGTCAGATATCCCGCTGGGGATGTTGCGTGAAGAGACTGACTTCCGCATTTCGGTGGCGGGCGCACAGGAGAAAACGGCGCTGCTGCTGACCGAAGAGGGCTGGAGCATTCCTGCCGGTGCCACGCCCACCTCGCACATCATTAAGCTGCCGATCGGTGAGATTAAACAGCCAGCCTCGACGCTGGATATGCGTGAAAGCGTAGAGAATGAGTATCTCTGTCTGGCGCTGGCCCGCGCACTGGGTATTGATGTGCCGCAGGCGACGATTATCCGGGCCGGTAAGATGCGCGCCCTGGCCGTTGAGCGCTTTGATCGCCGCTGGTCGCGCGACCGAACCCGGCTGATTCGTCTGCCACAGGAGGATTTCTGTCAGGCGCTGGGGCTGCCATCCTCGACCAAATATGCGTCGGACGGCGGGCCGGGCATTGCAGAAATAATGCAGATACTGATGGGATCGAGCAACGCCATTGAAGATCGCTATCGCTTTATGATGTTCCAGGTGTTTCAGTGGCTGATTGGTGCTACCGATGGTCACGCAAAAAACTTCTCGCTGTTTATTGAGCGCGGCGGCAGTTATCGACTGACACCCTTTTATGATGTGATCTCCGCTTATCCGGTGCTGGGCGGTACCGGCCTGAACAGGCGTGCACTAAAGCTTGCGATGGGGCTGCGTGCCACTAAGGGGAAGAAGACAGAAATCGACAAAATCTTTCCGCGCCATTTTATCGCCACGGCAAAAAGCGTCAGTTTTGATCGTGACAGTTTGCAGCAGATCTTCGACTTCTTCGTCCGTGAGTTTCCCAAAGCGGTGGTCTCAGTGCGCGAGGCCTTACCGGCCGATTATCCACAGCACATCGCCGACGCCATTTTCAGTCATTCACTGATTATGCTGGAGCGGCTGCGGCACAAAGAGTGATGGCGCTATAAGCTGGCACTATCCTGAAAAACCTCGCCTCCTGTGTATGGCTAAAAGCCTGTCGGCTATGCTTATCTGACAGGCTTAACAGGAGAGTCATGGTATGAAGTGTCCGGGATGTGAAGGAGAGGCGTTTGTGTACGCCACGCGCGACGTCAGTCTTAATACGGGTAATCCCGAGGACGTTGTGCCGGATGTAAAGGGCGATCACTGCATCCGCTGTGGCGCGGTGATTATGAATGCCGGAACGTCGGAGTTATATCCCGAAAAGGCTGAAGCGCTGGAGAATGCCGGCGTGCCTGTTAAATGAGACAAAGAGCCCGCTTAGTGCGGGCTTCCTTGTCTCTGTGACAGGTGAATGTCCCTCTTTTGATAACACGCAACGAGTAAGTTGTGTGATGGTGGCACCGTACAGGAGAAACCTCAGGTTTACCCTGGGAACGGGAATCACAATCACATCAATCTGGCCACTGGAGTGCGTTATGGATGCCAATCGCTATGCCCTGAAAACAATCCCGTCACCGCCGGTCTTTCCCGGTGTTGCCAGCCCTGTGATATCTGATGAAACACTGCATCGCCGTCTGGCCGCCATTATTGAGCGGATGCAGCAGCAGCAGATTGCGCAACTGATTATCTATGCCGACAAAGAGCACGGCAGCAATTTTGAATATCTGGCGGGATTCATTCCGCGTTTTGAGGAGGCGCTGCTGGTGGTGAATCAGCAGGGCGAGCTTACCTATATCATGGGTAATGAGAACCTCAAGCTGGTGCCTTTTGCCCGCAATCCGGGACGCTGTCTGCATGCGCCGATCTTTTCGTTGCCCAATCAGCCGATGCATGGGGAGCAGCCATTGGATCAGCTGTTAACAGAGGCAGGCATTAAGGCGGATGAACGCACCGGGCTGGTGGGCTGGAAGCTGTTTACCGGCAGGCAGCAGGCGCTTTTTGATCTGCCGCAGTTCGTCTACGCTGCAGCGGCTCAGGCGGCGGGTGGCGATGTGCATCTGGTTAACGCCACCGGATTGTTTATCTCGCCAGACCTCGGTGCGCGTTGCGTTAACTGCGCCGATGAAGTCGCCTTTTATGAGGCTGGCGCCAATCTTGCGTCAACCGCGATGCTGGCTGCGCTGGATAGCGTAGCGCCGGGTGTGACAGAGAAGGCGTCAGGCGCACGGCTGAATGCAGAAGGGCAGCCAAACAGTGTCGTCACGATTGCCGCGACCGGCGATCGTTTCGCCCAGGCCCGGCTCTATCCGTCAGACAAACAGATTTCAACTGGCGACAAGCTCTCACTGACGGTCGGCTATAAAGGCGGCCTGACCAGCCGCTCTGCGTATGTCGTCAGTGAGGCTTCTGAGTTACAGTGTCACGTTTCTGACTGGTTAGACCGGCTGGCGATCCCCTATTATCATGCTGTGGTCAGCTGGCTGGAGCAGTTGCGAATCGGAATTACCGGCGGCGAACTCTATACGCATATCGAAACGGTACTGCCCAAAGCGCAATATGGCTGGCATCTCAATCCAGGACATCTGGTGGCTGACGAAGAGTGGTTAAGCTCGCCCATCTATCCCGATTCAGCAGTGACCCTGAAGAGCGGTATGCTGTTGCAGATTGATATTATCCCATCGGTGCCGGGTTATGGCGGCTGCAGTATTGAAGATACGGTCGGACTGGCAGACGCCGCATTGCGTGACGAGCTGGCGAGCCGTTTTCCGGCGGTGTGGCAGCGTATGACCCGGCGCAGAGCCTACCTGACCGAGGTACTGAAAATCCGGTTGTCCGGGGAGGTGATTTTACTCTCGAACACGGTAGGCTATCTGCGCCCTTTCTTACTGGATAAGCATCGTGCGCTGGTGCGCCGGTAGAGAATGCACCGGCCGCCTCAGGCCGGTAATAATTTGTAAAATTTAACTGAGAGTAAAACCCAAACGCATCTGTCAGGATACGCGCCTCAGAAAGTTCCTGGTTGCTCTCATTCGATGAAATGGTTTACCAAAAACGCGGTTTTGTTTGCCTGCAAAACCTCCCTTGCCGCGTTTATCGCACTCTCTGTGGCGCTGTTACTCAACTTTGAAAAACCGGCCTGGGCACTAACCACCGTGTTTGTCACCTCACAACTCTATGCCGCCTCGACCGTCTCGAAATCGCTGTTTCGTCTGATGGGCACGCTGCTCGGCGGCATCTTTATTCTGCTAATCTATCCCGAAACCGTGCAGTCGCCGGTGCTGTTCAGCCTCAGTGTGTCGCTATGGGTGACGGTCTGCCTGTATCTTTCTCTGCATGACCGCACGCCGAAGAGCTATATCTTTATGCTGGCGGGTTACAGCGCGGCGATTATGGGCTTTCCCGATGTGGATACGCCATCTGCGATTATCAGTACCGTGATTTCACGTATTGAGGAGATCACGCTGGGGATCCTCTGCAGCACGCTGGTTCACCGGCTGGTGTTCCCGGTGTCGATGCACCATCTGCTGGGGCAGAGCGTCAATCTCTGGTTTCAGAACGCGCGCAAATTATGTGATGAACTGATTAGCGGGATGGCAAAGAACAAATCGCTGGAGCGGGAAGATATCCTGATCCAGATGGCGGGTTATCCACTGAGTGTTGAAACGCTGCTGACCCACTGTGTTTATGAGGGCGAAGCGGCGCGTAATGTCATTCGTCTGGTCAGCGTGCAGTATCAGCATCTGACCTATCTGCTGCCAACCCTGACCGCGATTGAGGCACGGCTGGGCGTGCTGGCCGAACTGAATATCCGTTTTCCGCAGTGCGTTACCGATGTATTTCAGGCGTTTCTGCTGTGGCTGCATCATGACCGCATTAATGATATCGCCGGACTGCGTGAGGCGATTGCTGCCAGTCAGGCCACCCTGGAAAATCAATGGCGGGCAGGGCAGCTTGCCACCGAAGAGAGTCTGCTGCTGATCGGCCTGCTGGAGCGGATGGCTAACTTTGTCCGTATTGCCGATGCCTTTGAGAACGTCAGTGCGCGCGCCGGGGATCTCTATAGCCATGGAGATGGGGCGGCGATCCGCAATATCCGCGAACACCGTCATATCGACAAGGGGCTGCTAAGACTCTCTGCGCTGACCGCTTTTCTGGCAACCTTTCTCTCCAGCCTGTTCTGGATTGGCAGCGGCTGGGCCGATGGCGCGAATGCACCTTTAATGGCGGCCATCATCAGCTCATTTTTTGCCGGCGTTGATTCCCCGGTAACGCCTATGAAACTGTTCGTGAAAGGGGTAATGATTGCCCTGGTGGTCAGTCTGTTCTATATCGCCTTTCTGATCCCGCAGGCTAACACGTTGCAGGCGCTGATGATCTGTCTGCTGCCGGGTCTGATGCTGCTGAGTCTGGTCATTGCTAACCCGGCGACCAATATGGTGGGGCTGAGTGTTGCCATTCAGATCCCTGGCTTTATCGGCCTGAGCCATCACTATGTCCCGAACCTGATCGTCACGCTTAATGCGGCCATCTCATCAATGGTGGGGATTATGTTTGCGGTGGTGCTGACGGCGTTGATCCGTAACAAACGACCGTCATGGATTGCCAGAAGAGCGGTGCAGCGCGGACTTCGCGATCTGTTAGGGTTTATCAAAATGGTGGAGCGCAATTCGGCCACGCTGCTGTCTCGCCAGCAATTTATTGCGCGGATGCTCGACAGGGTGAACGTGATTCTGCCGCGCAAACGGCTCGATCCGGTACCGGATATCGTGGTGGGGGGGTATCTGATTACCGAAACCTGGCTGGGTGCTAACTGCTATGATTATTATGCGCGCTATCGTGAGGTGCTTGAAAGCCATCGGATTGATAGCGGACAGATGTTTCACGAACTGGCGCTCTATCTGAAGCGCAAGATGAAGAGGCTACAGCTTGCGCCGCATCAGGATCTGCTGGATGAGCTGGACCTGTTACTGCTGCGGCTAGAGCCGATTGCCCGACAGGAGAGTGGTGCAGTTGCACCGCTAATCCATCTGTTTAATATTCGGGTATCACTATTTCCACATCAGCGCTGGCCAGATTAACCCGGTGTAACAGGGCTGGCTGGTGGGGCTAAGAGAGTGCTTGCCAGGACCAGAGCGGATGATCTGATTTTAGTTACATCATACATTAGCTCTTATTCAAATTAAGAATCAGGCAACGTGCTCGTATAGATTGTCTGGCAGGAAAATAAGGTCAGCAAAGTGGAAAGGTTGGCTGGTATAAATGGCCAGCAATGGCCTGAGCGTGAAGCGCAGGCATTATACCGCTTTTAATTCCGTCTGTTGCATTCGATTCTCTGGCCAGACACGCCTGGTTGAAACCAGTCATAAACGCGTCCTGCTGCGCCAGAAGCCTGCAATAAGAGCAGGGCGCGTGCATCTCACTGCAGGAAAGCAGGGTTGATGCAGGAAAAGTTCAGCGGTAATAACTCAGCGGCTTTCCTGCGGCTGGAGTTGATAAATCCACGCACTGTATTGCCGATTATCCTCGGCAGAAACGCAAACCTCGACGCGATCGTAACCATCTTCAAACGCATCCAGCATCGGCCAGTGGGCATCCAGCTGGTCGGAGAGAAACAGATAACCCGGCACGTCGGGGCCATGCTCATCCAGAACGATGCCCGGAAAATCAGCCGCTGCGCCCCAGCCTTGCTGATAGAAGGTACCGTTAACCGAACCGGCCAGCCATTCTCCGCCAATATTTTCCAGGATATGGGCATTCTCGCGGCCCGGACAGAGAGTGCCATAGACAAATAAGCGTTTCATTTTTTCTCGTTGTTGAAACAGTGGAAGCCAGCAACTCTAGCGCGGCTAAAATGGATTGTCTTGCGGAACCGCCTCATGAGCCTCTCAAAACGCCATGCACAGGTAAATTCTGCCTACTGCCAGCCCCATCAGATGCGCAGAATTCATGTAGCGACGCCCAGGACTGCCGCAAAAGGTCGGTTTTATGTGCACTCTGCCTGTTGGCAGATGGCACTCCCGTCCGGTTACTTCAAGATTGTCGTGTAATTAACCGGAATCCCCTGGTCATTGATCACCGCATAACTCACTGACTCACCGGGTTTCGGCGGAGTGTGACTGTCAATATAAGCATCAGATTGTGGGGCAAGAGTGAGATTTTTTATTGATTGCTGACCTTCAGAATAGACATTCAAGCTCATGAACCAGGGAGTAGGATTCGTTATGGCGATTTTATTTCCCTTTACCGCGAAACGGAGCTTTTCCGGATCGGTGGTCAGCGGGGCGTTTAGTCCCTCAGGCCGGATAAAGATTTTTAGCCGGATTCGTAGCGGTAACACCACGTTACGTTCAGCCGCGTTAAGCTCTTTTTTCAGCGCAGGGATCTGATAAATATTTAACCAGTAGAGGCTCTCTTTGTCCGCGGGCAGCCCCTGACGTGAAGTAAGTAACAGACGCAACGATCGCATTTCTTCCGGATACATTTTTACCACCGGCGGTATGACTATGACTCTTGCTTATTACAGGATTAACCTGGCAAGGAACGGAGTGAAGAAAGCGTAGTTACACGTGGACGCGTTTACGACAACTTAGTGGTTTGCACGGCAGACTATGAGGATGAACATAAAGCGGTGATGTATAGACGCCTCTACAGCATTTTTGTGGCCGACAGCCCTGATGAATGCGCTAATTTTCACGTAGCGACGTCACTGCTTAAGTTGTGCAAAGCACCTGAGCAGAGAAACGGTCAGAATACGCAGCAGTGCATTCAGCCAGCCGCAAAGGGCGAAGCCGTCATCGCATCGTCCGACTGCACATTTTCGACATCAGATTTGTTGGTAAGAGGATAGCGTGTAGCGTCACAGAAGAAGCTGTCCCGCAGGGAAAGCCATGCTGAATAAGTAGCATCACATTATTTCAGTTTCGGAACAGAGTAAGCGACAATAACAAGGCCAGGCAGACATTGTGATCGTTTCTGACAGATTTTGCTGTAAAGAGGAAAACCGTCAGGATCAGCCCAAAATGGTGAGCAGACCATACAACAGAGCATCACGCTTCCGGCCATAATGAGTGTGCGCATAATGTATATTATGTTAAATAAGATATTAACAGCGCACTTATCACTTCGATACTGCTCCGTTCTTTCCTGGTGTTCCGGCAATCGCTCTGCCCTGCGTCTTCGAACTGATTCCTTCAAACTTCCCGTCTGGTAAGAACCCCGGACGACGATTCGGTCCGGGGTTGGATTCATGATCGGTCAGTTATTTGAGATGCGAACGCAACTCTTCACCCGCCTGATTAATGGCCGTTCTGACCGTGGGTTCCTGACTTAACGCGTTAAGCAAACCGTAATCATGAATCATGCCATTGTAACGCGTCACGGTAACCGGCACGCCTGCTGCATCCAGCTTACGACCGAACGCTTCACCTTCATCACGTAACACATCCAGCTCTGCAGTCTGAATCAGCGTTGGCGGCAGCCCCTTCAGCTGTTCAGTGGTGGCACGCAATGGTGATGCCAGGATGTTATTACGATCTTTTTCCGAAACGGTATAGTTATCCCAGAACCACTTCATCATGTTCTTCGTCAGGAAATGTCCGTCAGCAAATTGATCATACGACGCGGTGTCGAAACGCGCATCGGTAACTGGCCACAGCATCACATCATAACGGATGGTTGGCGTTTTAAACTGTTTCGCCTGCAAGGCAACCGCCGCCACCATGTTACCGCCAACGCTATTACCGACCAGCGCCAGACGTTTCCCGTCAACGCCAATTTCAGCGCCATGTTCGGCGACCCATTTAGTGGCTTCATAGGCCTGAGTAATTGCCACCGGGAAATGGGCTTCTGGCGATGGTTGATAATTGACAAATACCGCAGCAGCGCCGGATGCATTCACCATGTCACGTACCAGTCGCTCATGGGTCGGAAAATCACCCAGCACCCAGCCACCGCCGTGGAAGAACATAAACACCGGCAAGGTGCTGCTGGCGTGCTCGGGCTTAACGATGGTCAGCGTCAGAGGCTTGCCCTGTACGGTGATGATCTTCTGTGAAACCTGTGCCGGCGGCAGTTCTGTGCCCTTCTGCGCACCCGTTAATACCGCTCGGGCATCTTTGACGGAGAGTTGCTCAATCGGTTTACCATTTCCGCTGTTGAGCGCCTTCAGGAAAGCGGCCACGCCTGCAGTCGGTTGCGGACTGTTTTCAGAGGGTGCAGCAAACGCGGTACTCATCTGGCTGGCTAACAATAATGCACTGGCGATCAGTTTCATTTTCATCACAGGATTCCAATTAACTTGCTATTAAGTAGTGTGCTATCTGGTTGGCAGGACAATGACACGACGAATCTAGATTGTAAACTACTAAATAGCACGCTATTTATGTGGCACTTTTACCCTCTCTGATTATTTTCGTTATTAACAGGCTACTTTGCTGCTATCTGTATCGATTTTCAGCAATCAAGCGCGACGCCTGAGCGTCTGAAAAACGTTAAAAGCATAGTGTTTTTTCTGGTTAAGTTCAGCATGCACGCCAACGGTGCTCGCTACCCTATCCCGCTGCTGAGTCCGTTCGGTTATACACCCTGTCTCGGTCAGACCGTCGATACATGTCCGGCAGTTGATAACTGACGAGATGATTCTGTATGCCGTTGTTAGTGGCCGGCCTGACCCTGAGCTTTATCGATCGCATCCTGCAGCATCGATTCCATGGCGCCACCAGGGAATACCGTTACGGTCTCTTCGGTCGCACCCGCTACAGGCATCACAATGATTCCCGGCGTGCCCTGAAAGCCTGAATTTTTCGCCAGGATATCCGTGCGCGACAATGACCCGAGCATATCGCTGTTTTTTAACTTACCGGCACCCGCTGCAGAAGCCGCCTTAGTGACATCTTTATGCGTCAGCGCCCCTTCAATATGACCACTGGCAAACAGTGCATTGTGGTAACTCATATAGGCATCGCCGCCCTTTTGCTGCCAGATTCTTAAACCTGTTTCGGCTGCTTCAAAAGAGGATTTCCAGCGATAGCCAAAAATGGGCCACTCTCTAAAGATAAAGCGTACCTGGGGATTCGCTTTCATCAGTGACTGAATAACGGGGGCCTGACGGGCACAGACGCTGCACTGATAATCGAAGAATTCTATAACCGCGACTTTAGCGTTCTCAGGCCCAATAGCAGGTACCGTTTTATCATTCAGCAATTCATCCTGATGTTTAATTACCGCAGTGGTCATCGCTTTCATCTGCTCGTCATACTGAATTTTCTGCAGTTTCTGATCCACTTCAACCAGTAATTCCGGATGCTTCAGCAGCCAGGCTTGCGCTATCTCGCCAATACGGGCTTCCTGTTCAGGTGTAAACAGCGGTTCATCGGCGGCAGCTTGAGTCCGGGCAGGCTTTTTCGAGGTGTTTTCGTCTGTGGCCTGCTGCTCTGAGGTTACTGCCGGATGTGGCTCACTCATTTCTGCCCCGGAAGATGAATCAGCTGTTGGTTTTGTAGCCGGTGACGGTTGATTACTGTCCGCTTGGGGCTGAACCGGTGCAGAAGTCTCAGCCTGCTGCGTTGCCGGCGCTGAACCGGATGCAGCTTCTGGCACCGTTGCGACGGATTGCTGCTCTGATATTGGGCTGGATGAAGTTGTCGCTACAGAACCAGCCGGTTGCTGCGATGCAGCAGCGGTTGTTGTCGCGGCTGGTGCTTCAGTACTGGCTGGCGATAGCGGGCTCGCCTCCGGTTGCGAAACCGCTGCTGCTGCAGGTGCAGGCTGGGTATTCACCGGGCTATTTAAGGCGGGATCGGCAGTCGATAACTCCGTCGCCATTGCCGTTGAAACATCAGTAGCGCCTGCCAGTAACATAAGGGCCAGCGCCAGTTTACGCATTCTCATTGCTTGTCGTCCTGAATAGGGTTGTTTATGTGGTATGGCGATAGCCATCGTCCTGATGCCTTCTGATAATGATTACCGGCATTGCCAGGAAGGGATTCTCTGCGCTGCCATGCCGGATCAGGACAGCAGGAGTAATAAAAAAGAGCGGCGCTACTCTGGGTGCAGCGCCGCTCTGGCTATTTTCATTAGTGAAGCCTGTAACTTATTGACTCACGTCATATAAAGACAATTCATACCCGTTAACGCCCTGCTTTCAGGACAGAATTGAGAAGTGGTTTAACATGAACTTTTATTCTGGTAAGCACTGTCTGCACTGAAGCAGGTCTGAGGTTTATATTTGATATTTGTATGATGTAACTAAAAAAGTGTGTCTCTTCTCAGAAATTTCACATTTCCTGCGGCTGAATATCTCTTTGCCCTCAGGCGCATTACTCTTTCTGAACTGTCATCCGACTTCAACCAATCAATAAAGGAAACATTGATGAAAACTTCATATGCTTTGATTGCAACATTACTGATGACCTCTGGCGCATCCGCTATCGCAGCTCAGCCTGCTACCGCTAAAAATCCACTGAGCGTGCACGTTCTTAATCTGCAAACCGGCCAGCCAACAGCCGGTATTGAAGTTGAACTGGATCAGAAGCAGCAGGATAACTGGGTGAAACTGGCATCAGGCGTCACCGATAACAATGGTCGCATCAGCGCCCTGTTCCCGCAGGACAAAACGGCCAGCGCGGGCAGCTACCGTGTCGTGTTTAAAACCGGTGACTTTTATAAAAAAACCAATCAGAAAACCTTCTTCCCTGAGATCCCGGTTGAGTTCAACATGGACGCCAGCGGTGAGCACTACCATATCCCGTTACTGCTGAGCCCGTTTGGTTACTCAACCTATCGCGGCAACTAATTTGCCCAATCCGGCACTCAGGTGCCGGATCCTCACTCTTCTGCAACCCGCGCCGGAAAGCACGCCACCAGCCAGTCGATAACCCCCCGTAACCGTTGCTTCACGTGCCGGTTTTGCGGATAAACCCGATGAAACGAATAACCCGCTGGACGCCAGTCGCGCAGGATCTCCACCATGTCACCCTGCCGCAAAATTGATGACAGCGAATAGCTGAACGTCTTAATGAACCCTGCCCAGCCAGTCCCGCGGCCAGATGCCCGTTACTCTCATTGACGCCAATACGATGCGCTCTGGTGATCTTAACTTTCACTCCCTGACGTTCGAACCGTAACGAAGCTTCCGCGACAAACTCCCGGTTCAGCCAGACCTGCACAGTACAGCCTGGCTGAACCATTAACGTATCAGTCCCTGCTTCAGAACCCGCAGGGATTGCTGCAATCTACCCGTTACCCGGTACGTAGTCATAAAATGTCACGTTGCATTAACCCCGGTCTCTCCAATCCCCCGCTATAGTTATTGCCTGTCACGTCAGTCATAAAACCATGGAGATAACATGAGCCAACTTTTTTCCACTGTCTCGCTGGGCGAACTTACGCTGGATAATCGCATTGTGATTGCGCCGATGTGCCAGTACTCCGCTGAAGCAGGCAATGCCACCGCCTGGCATCGTATCCATCTTGGCCAGCTGGCCTTTTCAGGCGCAGGTCTGATGATTATTGAAGCCACCGCCGTAGAGGATATTGGCCGTATCTCTCCCGGCGATTTGGGCTTGTGGAATGATGACAATGAAGCTGCGCTGAAAACGGTGCTGGAAGATGTGCGCCGCTACTCCTCTATTCCGGTGGGCATTCAGCTCGGCCATGCGGGCCGCAAAGCGTCGTGTGCCGTACCCTGGGAAGGCGGTAAGCAGATTGCACCTGAAGCCGGCGGCTGGCAAACCGTGGCACCGTCCGCACTGAGCTACAGCGCGGATGAAGTGAAGCCGGTTGCCATGAGCACTGACGATCTGGCGCGGGTAAAACAGGCCTTTGTCGATAGCGCCCGACGCGCGGTGCGTCTGGATATTGAGCTGATCGAAGTCCATGCCGCACACGGCTATCTGCTGCATCAGTTCCTGTCGCCGCTGTCGAATCAGCGCAGTGATGAATATGGCGGCTCGCTGGAAAACCGTATGCGCTTCCCACTGGAGGTGTTCAAAGCCGTCCGTGAAGCCGTACCCGCGTCCGTGCCGGTAGGCGTGCGTATTTCTGCTACGGACTGGGTCGAAGGCGGCTGGGAAATCGAGCAGTCGATCGCCTTTTCACGTGAGCTGGAAGCGCTGAACTGCGCCTATATCCACGTCTCAAGTGGGGGTCTGTCGGAAGATCAGAAAATCAGCGTGGGGCCTAACTACCAGGTGCCGTTCTCACGCGATATCCGTGAACAGGTGTCGATTCCGGTGATTGCGGTTGGCCTGATTACTGAACCGCAGCAGGCGGAAGGTGTGCTTCAACAGGGCGATGCCGATCTGGTCGCACTGGCGCGCGGTATTCTCTACGATCCACGCTGGCCGTGGCACGCTGCGGCTGTGCTGGAAGGCAAAGTCCAGGTTCCGCCGCAATATCTGCGTTCTGAGCCACATGATGTTAAAGGCATTCTGACGCAGGATCAGTAAGCTTTACGGGCAGAACACATAGACGTTGCTCTGCCCGCTTTCTTATAAGATACCTTTGAGTCGCAGATGCTGCAGCAGCATGATGGTTTTAGCATCCACAATCCTGCCCTGATCGATGGCCTGTAACGCCTGATCAAAATCGAGAGCCAGCACCTCGATATCCTCACCCTCTTCCGCAATTCCGCCGCCTTCGCCGCTGCGGTGCTGATCGTCATACTCAGCAATAAAGAAATAGAGCTTCTCCGTCACCGAGCCGGGGCTCATAAAGGCTTCAAACACCTTCTGAACATGGCTGACGCGAAAACCCGTCTCCTCTTCCGCTTCGGCAACAATACGCGCTTCGGGCGAGGCGTTATCCAGCAGACCGGCGGCCGCTTCAATCAGAAAGCCATCATGTCCATTCAGGAAAACCGGAAAGCGAAACTGACGGGTCAGCACCACCGTACGTTTGTCACGGTTGTAGAGCAGGATCACTGCGCCGTTACCGCGGTCATAGGCTTCACGGCTCTGCTCCTGCCAGCGGCCGTCACGGCGCAGCAGCGAGAAGGTATATTTCTTCAGGGTATACCAGTTATCTGACAGCAACTGCTCATTGATGATGCGCACGCGGGGATGGTTCTGCTGCATGATGCTCTCCAGTATAGTAGACAGCTATCACGCTATCATGCAAAATCGTGCAACTTCAAGAAAAAACATGCAAAGGCCAGTCATGCTATCCCGCCAGCGAAAACAGACGATTCTTGCCCTGCTCGCCCAGGAAAAACAGGTGCAATCGCGCGACCTCAGCCAGCGCTTTGGCCTCTCCGAAGACTCTATCCGCCGCGACCTGCGTGAACTGGCGGCTGAAGGCTTATTGCAGCGGGTGCATGGCGGTGCCCTGCCGGTTTCCGCTGCGCTGGCCACCTTTGAAACGCGCAAAAGCGTGCAGACCGCCTCAAAGCAGGTTATCGCGCAGAAGGCAATCTCGCTGATCCAGCCGGGACAGATTGTGCTGATTGATGGCGGGACCACCAGCGCGGAACTGGTGCGACAGTTACCCGCAGCGCTGAGCTTTACCGCCATCACCCACAGTCCCAGCGTGGCGCTGGCATTAGCCGATCATCCACTGGTGGAGATCATTATGGTTGGCGGGCAGCTCTATAAGCATTCAGTGGTGACGGTGGGCGCATCAATGCTGGAATCGATCAACCGCATTAATGCCGATCTCTTTTTTATGGGCGTGACCGGTGTGCATCCGGCGGCCGGGCTGACCACCGGCAATTACGAAGAGGCGACGGTGAAGCGTGCGCTGGCAGGACGTGCAGCAGAAACCGTGGTGCTGGCATCAGCCGAAAAGCTGAATTCCGCCTCCGCCTTTGCCATTGGCGATCTGTCACTGGCCAGCACGCTGATTGTAGAAACGCAGCCGGACAACGCGCTGCAACTGGCGCTGAGCCAGCAGGGTGTGACGATCATCTGAGTTCGTAGCAGGCGTGCAGCGCAAGATGCGGGCCTGTCAGCGGTCGCCGTGCCGCGGGAAACTGCAGGGCAACCGGCGTCATTGAGCTTTGCGCCAAAGCCACCGCAATGGCTCCCTGCTGATACGCCTGCTCGGCGGCTGCCGCAATCAGTGCAAAGTATCGTGTTGTGTCCCCCGCTTTAAACGCCGCCCACGCGCCCTCCACCAGCGCAATCTCTGTCTGGCTGCCCCGCTGGCAGAAGAGCGTCCGCGTCGCCGCCAGTGTTGATTCTGCCGCACAGAGCGCGACTGTCCGCCCTGCCTGCCGCTGCAGCGCCTCCGCTAACATCCCGTCGGTGCGCATAACCCGATCCTGCGCGCTGAAATCACCGGCAACCGGCCCCAGCGTCGAGCAGGTGATCAGCACCGCATCGAACTGCGGCAGCAGCGTTTCAATCATTTGGGCAATACGGCGGCGTAATCCAGTTGTCATCCCGCCGCTGCATTCCGCTTCTGCCAGCAGCGCAGGCATTACCAGATGATTCAGCGGCGACGTCTCATATGCCAGTGCGCTGGCGGCATCATCAAATATTGCGATATTACTGGCCGCGGTGTGAAAGCAAAGAATGTTCAGGGTGAGCTCCGTTACACGTCAGATTGCGGATTGCCAGGCTGCATGCTGGATAACAACACGATAACCATCCTTGTCGCTAAATGTCACGCCCCGTTGATCCCAGTAAGGATTAAATGCAGGAACCCGCAGAAATCCTGCCTCATCCATACAGGCACATCGGGCCAGCCAGTCAGGCCGTTGCGGAATGTAGAGCACCAGCAGGTCCTCATCCGTTGGCGATGGCCGGACGGGATGCGTGTGACAGAGCGTGAATTCGAGATGCCAGCCCAGCCCTTCAGCGCCCAGCATCACGCCACTGAACCCCTGATGATCGGTAAACTCACCGATTTCTTGCAACCCCAGCCCGTGGCAATAGCTCTGACTGCTTTGCGTCAGGTCTGTCACCGGTCGGGCAATACGCAGATGCTGGATAATCATGGTTCTCTCCCTGTAAAATTCCCTGATATTTATCACAATCTTCAGAGCTACCCGTGACGCCGGATGCGCAGCAACTTTCCATGTCCATAAATTGAAGGCATAAAAAGCCCGCTTTAGCGGATTTGGGAGGGAGCTGACAGTCAACCCGCGTTTACTTCGCGTAATGCGTGTCATACCGCACGGCTGAAGACTCGCCTGCCCGTTTTTTTGCAAGCGGATGTGAACAGCCGTCAGTCTGAACCCGCGACATGAATGGTCCTGCATCCGCGGTGTCCCCGCGGTTAGCACCTTATGCGCTGTTATCGGTAAATCATGCTTACCGCTCACAGCGTTAAACGCATTCCCGCCGCTGTCATCTACACTTTCCCGGTATTCATATGGTGATGCCCTGAGCATTGCCCGGCTATAAAAGGATGACAATATGACTGAACAAGCAACCCAGAACCACGCCTGGTTACTGGCTTCACGCCCTCACGGTGAGCCGACCAAAGAGAATTTCCGCCATGTGGCCCAGCCCGTCCCGGAAATCAAAGAGGGTGAACTGCTGCTGAAGACCATCTATCTCTCGCTTGACCCCTACATGCGTGGCCGGATGGACGAGGGTAAATCCTACGCCGCGCCGGCAGAGCTGGATCAGCCGATGGTGGGCGGCACCGTCTGTCAGGTCGTCGAATCGAAAAACAGCGAGTTTAAAACCGGTGACTGGGTGCTGGCGCAGAGCGGCTGGCAGGAATATGCCGTCTCCGATGGCAAAGAGATTGCGAAGCTGGGCAACGATCTGCCACATCCGTCATGGGCGCTGGGCATTCTCGGGATGCCAGGCTTTACCGCCTATATGGGCCTGATGGATATCGGTCAGCCAAAAGCGGGTGAAACCCTCGTCGTTGCCGCCGCAACCGGTCCGGTAGGCGCAACAGTTGGTCAGTTGGGTAAACAGAAAGGCTGCCGTGTCGTCGGTGTGGCGGGCGGTGAAGAGAAATGCCGTTTCGCGGTCGATACGCTGGGCTTTGATGCCTGCCTCGATCACCACAGTGCCGACTTTGAAGAGCAGCTGAAAAATGCCTGCCCGGATGGCATCGATATCTACTTCGAAAACGTCGGCGGCAAAGTGTTTGATGCCGTGTTCCCGCTGCTGAACACCGCTGCGCGCGTGCCGGTCTGTGGTCTGGTCTCGGCTTACAGCCAGCGTGAGCTGCCGGAAGGCCCGGACAGAACCTCACTGATCATGGCGGGCATTCTGAAGCGCCGCATCCGTATGCAGGGCTTTATCATCTTCCAGGATTACGGTGACCGTTATCCGGAGTTCCTGGAGGCGATGCGTCCGCTGGTGGAGAGCAAAAAAATCCACTATCGCGAGCACATGATTGAAGGGTTAGAGAACGCGCCACAGGCGTTTATCGATATGCTGAATGGCAAAAACTTCGGTAAAACCGTGGTGAACGTCGGCGCCTGATGACGTTAGCGTGCCACGTCATTGACGTGGCACGCCATTAATCAGTGCGGCTGCCGGGAAACGTGTTCGGCAGCTGCACGATTTGCCGCACTCACCGCTTCTGCCAGCGTTACCCCGCTACTCAGGCGCTGACACAACACGCCGACAAAACAATCCCCGGCACCGTGGGTGCTGACCAGTGTCACCTTCTGCGCCGCCAGTGTATGCGTCTCTCCCGCCTCGCTGTAAGCCACACCATGTTCACCAGCGGTAACCACCACTCTGGCAAACCGGCTGGCCAGCGATTCTGCCGCTGAGCGCGCCGACGTCAAATCCTGCACGCTAATCCCGCACATATCGCGCGCTTCAATGGCGTTCACCACCAGCAGATCGATACAGTTTTCAAACGCGGCTGACAACGGCCGGGCGGGCGCGGCATTGACGCAGACCGTAATCCCCCGCTGCTGTGCCGCCTGGGCCGCACAGAGGTTCACCGCTTCCGGGACTTCATTTTGCAGCACCAGCAGCGACACCTCCTGCCAGAAGCCGGGTTGCACAAAGGTCTCCAGCGGGATCTGCTGATTGGCATTGGAGACCACCACAGCACCGTAATCTCCTTCGGCATCGGTAATCGCCACGCTTATCCCGGAGGGAAGCGCATCAATGATGCTGACGGCGGTGCAATCGACCCCCGCCTGCTGCAGATGATCCAGCAGGAATTGCCCCTGCTGATCGCGCCCCACTGAACCGGCAAAGCGCACTGTGGCACCCGCGCGTGCCGCTGCGACGGCCTGATTACCTCCCTTGCCACCAAACTTATAGTGACAGGCGCTGCCCATCACGGTTTCGCCTTTTTCCGGGCGATGGTGTGCATCCAGCATAATGTCGTAGTGAAGACTGCCGGTGACTGCAATTTTGCTCATAGCTAGAATTCCCGCAGATCCTGAACCGCATGCTGGGTTTTCATCAGGTTCTTCTCCGCCCGCTTCAGATCTTTCTTGGCGATAGCGACAAACAGCGCATCCAGAATATTGAGTTGGGCGATGCGTGACGCGGCGTTTTCACCCAGCAGATGCGATCCCTGAGAGGTTGAATTGAGGACCACATGCGCACTCTGCGCGATCGGGGATTCGGCGTAGTTGGTAATGGCGATAACCTTCGCGCCATTCCTTCCCGCCAGTCTGACCGGATCGTTCACCGCACGCGTAGCACCCGAATGGCTGATGGCGATAACCACATCGTCATCAGATAACACGGCGGCAGACATCAGCATGATGTGGGCGTCGTCATAGGCAGTCGACTTAATGCCAATCTTCAGCATCTTGTGTGACAGGTCCCGCGCCACGGCGGCAGAACCGCCCACGGCGTAGAGATCGATATGACGCGCTTTAAAGATAATGTCCGCCGCACGATTGAATTCAGAAACATCCAGAATCGATAAGGTCTCTTCAATCGCCTGGATAGAGGTTCTGAAAACTTTGGCCAGCAACTGCTCCGATGAATCATCCGGCTCAATTTCCGCATGCAGCCCTGCCACTTCAGACTGGTTGTAATAAATCAGGCCACTTCTGAAATGCCTGAAGCCGGTGAAGTTAAGTTTTTTGGTAATCTTAACGATCATCGCTTCAGAGACATTATTCTCCCGCGCAATCTCCTTTAATGAGGATTGCTCGGTAATGTCGGTTCGGGCAATTATCGCCTCAGCTACCCGACGTTCTAACGGCGTCAGCTGGGGCAAACGCATACGAATCTGAGCGCCAATGGCTCGCGGATCTTGCTTCATTACTTGCCTCGGGTCGCCCGGTCAATCAACATCGCTATGATAATAATAAGGCCGGTAGCGAGCAATTGGTAAAAGGCCTGAATGTTCAGTAAGGTCAAGCCATTACGTAACGCACCGAGGATAACCACGCCGATCAGCGTCCCGAAGATACTGCCCTTGCCGCCCATTAACGACGCACCGCCAATCGCCGCCGCCGCAATCGCATCCAGTTCCCACAGGTTGCCGATGGTCGGTTCGGCAGCCCCCAGACGACCAATCAGAATCAGCGAGGCCAGTGAGGCCAGCAGGCCGGAGAAGATATAGACCGTGACCTTGGTGCGCTTAACCGGCACACCTGCGACCCGCGCCGCCTCTTCATTGCCGCCAATCGCCAGAATATATTCCCCCAGCGGGGTCTTATTCATCACCGTCCACAGCAGCAGCGCAATCACTGCCACAATCACAATCGGCGTGGGGATACCGAAAAGCGTACTGTTGATCAGGCTGCGAAATTCCAGCGGAATACCGAAGATGGGATTGCCGCCGGTGTAGATCAGCGCAATGGCCCGGAACAGCGACAGGCCGCCCAGCGTGACAATAAACGGCTGCAGCCCGGCATAGGCGATCAGCGTGCCGCTGAACAGTCCGCACATCGCGCCCACACCCAGCGTCGCGAGGATCGCCAGCGGCACCGGCACGCCCGATGCCATCAGGGTTGCACCCAGCACCGCAGAGAGCGCCGCAGTGGGGCCGACCGAGAGGTCAATCCCGCCGGAGATAATCACCAGCGTCATGCCCAGTGCGATCAGGGCGTTGATGGAGGACTGCTGCAGAATATTCAGCAGATTAGGCAGGGTGAAAAAGACCGGTGACAGAAACGAAAATGTCACCACGATAATCAGTAAGCCAATTAAGGTACCGGCATCACGCAGATTAAATTTAAGCCGCAGCGCAGGTCGGGTACCCGGCCCGGTAGATGTGTGAGTTGTCATAGTTATAACCTTAAATAGTGTCAGGTAAGCGGTCAGGCCGTCTGGTCGATATCTTTGATGGCATAACGGGCAATGTTCTCTTCGGTGATCGCGCTGCCGGTTAACTCTTTGGTTATCCGGCCCTCGCGCATCACCAGCACCCGATCGGAGATGCGCATGATCTCGGTCATTTCTGACGACACCACCACAATGGCTTTGCCCGCCTGGGCCAGTTTTTCAATCAGGTGATAGATTTCAGACTTGGCACCAATATCGATACCGCGCGTCGGCTCATCAAACAGAAATACATTGGCATCCGCCGCAACCCAGCGGCCGATGATCACTTTTTGCTGATTGCCGCCGCTCAGCGTGCCGATGGTTTTCTCAATGTCGAGCGGGCGCAGTTTCAGGTCGCCCATAACTTTCAACGCCTCGCGGTCCAGCCGGGCCTGGTTCATCAGCCCCGCCGACGTGAAGCGGTGCATCGACGGCAGCGCCATATTCATCTTCACCGCCCGCTCTTTGATAATGCCCTCTTTCTTACGGTCCTCCGGCACCAGGCCAATGCCCGCTTTGATGGCCGCGCGCACGTTGTGGTTCTGCACTGCGTTGCCATTGACGCTTACCTTGCCAGCTGTGCGCCGGTCGATACCAGCAATCAACTTCAGCAGTTCGGTGCGCCCGGCACCCACCAGCCCGGCAATCCCCAGCACTTCGCCCGCACGAACGCTGAAATTGGCCGCCACCACCTCATTGCCACGCGTCAGATCCTCTACCCGCAGCACTTCGCGATCGGTGACAAATGCCTGATGGTCAAGCTTGTCGATCTTCCGTCCGACCATTTTGGCGACGATGCTCTCCTCATCCTCATCACTGATGTTGACCACCCCAACCTGCTTTCCGTCACGCATAATGGTGGCGCGGTCGCACACCCGGAAAATCTCATTCATCTTGTGCGAGACATAGATCAGCGAAACGCCGGTCGACTTCAGATCGCCAATCAGCTCCGCCAGCCGATCAAATTCGCGTGGCGTCAGGCTGGAGGTCGGTTCATCCATGGCGATGATTTTGGCGTCATCCAGCAGCGCCCGGGCAATCTCAACGATCTGCTGCTGCGATACCTTGAGGTTCCTGATCGGCGTATCGGGATCGATAGTGGGATCCAGCGTCTTCAGAATCAGGGTGGCCCGCGCCAGCTGGGCCTTTTTATCCACCCACCAGCCCCCGGCGCGGGTCAGCGGGCGACCCAGAAACATGTTCTGCGCCACGGAAAGCTCAGGCACATGCTGCAACTCCTGGTGGATCATCGCGATCCCGGCCTGACGGGCGCTGAGCGGACTGCGGATCTGCACCCGGTTTCCGTTGACGCTGATCTCTCCGCTGTCCGCGCCGCGAACGCCGGAGAGGATATTCAGCAGCGTCGACTTACCCGCGCCGTTTTCCCCAATCAGCGCGTGCACCTCGCCGGGCCGCACTGAGAAATCGACCTCCTGCAGCGCGGCGGCGTTACCGTAACTTTTGCTGATGCCACACATCATTAAGCGAAACTGTTCCATACCCGCTCCCGCTGACCTATTGTTGAGCCAGCAGCTGACGCAACCGGTTGTTGTCTTTGGTTGAGAACGCCTCGACATTCTCTTTAGTGATCAGCGCCTGAGGTGTCGAGACAACGCGCGACAGTTTCTGTCCGTTGATCAGACGGATAATGACGTCCATCGCCACTTCACCGGTCAGCACCGGGAAACTGTCGACCGTGCCGGTCAGCTCGCCGCGCTTAATCGAGGCGTAGGCATCGGAAATACCGTCAGTGCCAAAGATGGCCACCTGTGACGCTTTGTTCTGCGCGCGTACCGCCTCCACCACGCCCAGCGCCATGGTGTCGTTGTTGGCATAGAAGCCGATCAAATCAGGATGCTGCTGCAGAATGGTCGATGCGGCGTTAAAGGCCTGCTCGCGACTCCAGTTAGCGGGCACGCTGGCCACGATGGTGAACTTCCCTGCGCTGTCCAGCGTCTCTTTAAAGCCACGGGTGCGCTGTCCGGCGGCATAAACCCCTGGCTGCCCTTCAATCACCGCCACTTTGCCGCCCTGCGGATGGTGCTGAATAAACCACTTCGCCACCCGCACGCCATTGTCCTTCTGGACGTTGCCGACGTAGTAGCGCGCATTCGGCATTACTGCATCATTAACGTTCACCACCGGAATATTTTTACTGTTGGCACTCTCCAGTGCAGGCTCCAGGTTGATATCGGTCTGCGGCGAAACCAGCAGGCCGTTAAAGCCCTGCGAAATCAGTGTTTCCGCAATGGAGAGCTGACCGAGCTGATCGTCTTCATTGGCTGCCGCCTGATAAGCGACAGTGAAACCATACTTTTTCGCCACGTTCTGATAGCCCTGGCCGAGTGAGCGCCAGTACTCATTGGTCAGGGTTTTCGATACCCCACCAATCTTCAGCGACTTATCGACTTTTGGCAGTGCGCCATATCTGGTGTCGAGCTGGGTCCAGTCGGTGCGATCCGGTTCAGTATCGGATTGCAGCGGTGCCAGTTCTGCCGCATAAACCGTGCTGCAGAGCAGTGAGGAGGCGATAAGAGCAAGCAGGCGTTTTTTCATTTTTTATTCTCAGGGTGTTGGGTAGAGGTGTGATGTTTTTATGATTAATCGGCTGTCAGCGCGCCAGCATGATGTCATTGACGATCTGCTGAGAGGCCACCGCATCCTGACGCCCGATGGCCGCCAGTAACGCCGCGTTGTCGTGCAGCTGGTCACACAGCCTCAGCAGACGGGTCACGGTCGCAATATTGCTTTCTGCCTCACGGATTGGGTCAAGACCGCTGGCATCCGGGAAGGTATCGAAGTAGTAGGCACCGCGGTAGCCATCACGCTGCATCTGCCAGAGAAACTCCAGCGTGGCGCGTGGGTTGACTGAGCCGACCATCAGGCCGTCATCACGCTTGCCCCAGCCGTCATTAAGGTCCAGCCCCAGCAGCCGTGAGCGGCGCGCCACCATGGCGGCGGCGTAAGCCGGGATCTCATTGGCAAACAGGACATGAGCAAAATCCAGGGTGATCCCCAGGTTGGCGCAGCCCGCCTCTTCCACAGCCAGCAGACAGGTGGTGGCGTTGGGAAAGATGCTGTAGGCGCGTGGCTCATTGGGTTTATATTCGATGCTGACGTCAACGTCCGGTGCATACTCCGCCACTTCACGCACGGCGCTGACCGCATCCTCCCAGATTTTCTTATAGTCCGCCTGGAAGCAGTAATCGAAACCGTCCTGCCCCATCCACAGCGTCATCAGCCGTGAACCAAATTCCCGACCCGCGTCGATGCCGCGCTTGGTCAGTTCAATCGCTTCGCGACGCACTTTCGCGTCGGGATGGGTAAACGCGCCGATTTTGAACTGCGGCGCGTCCCAGCGCATCTGCATACCGTTAACGGCCAGACCCGCATCACTGATCGCCTGGCGCAGTGTGGCGATATCGCTGGTGAGATGTTGCGGATAGTTGAGGTCGAGATGCGTTAAGCCTTTGACCTTGCCTGCACGGGCAACCATCTGCAGCACAGAGGGCTTGCCCTGCTGATCGGGCCAGTAGAGGTGCGCCCCCGAGGCGAAAGAGTTAAGACGGGTAGCAAATTTCAGTTCCGACATGAGCATCAATCCTTCAGAGTGCGTATTGTGAAGTACTTTTCGTATTCACGATTAATTGTGAAGTCATATATTAATCTACGCCTCGCGGCTTAATGCGCAAGTCTGTCAGGCAGGAGAAATCGTTAAAGCGGGAGCGCTGTCACGAAATGGTTTCGATGCGTTATCAGATGGTGTGAATACGGAGATGAAAGAATTGAGATGAAATACAACAGGTTGTCGCGATAAGCCGGGCGTGAGATCTGACAGGCAGAGGTGTGAAAAAAGCTGAGCGCCGGGGCGGCGCTCAGCGGGTCAGGATTACTTCAGACGGAAAGCGACAACGCTGTCGCCCGCCGTGGTGCCGAGCGAGCCGTGGCCGCCCGCGGCAATCACCACATACTGCTTGCCATCTTTGCCCATAAAGGTGGATGGCGTGGCCTGCGCACCCGCGCTCAGTTCAGTCTGCCACAGCAGTTCGCCAGTGGTGCTGTCGTAAGCACGGAAGAAGTTATCTGCCGTTGCGCCGTGGAACACCAGATCACCCGCCGTCAGCAGCGGTCCGCCGTGCGCCACCATACCCATCGGGAAACCGAGCGGGAAGCGGCCAGGCAGGAAGCTGGTCTTGAGGTTTTTGGTGGTACCGACGCGACGCAGCCATTCAGTTTTGCCGGTGGTCAGATCCACACCGACCATCCGTCCCCACGGTGGCGCGATGCAGGGAATACCCAGACCCGACGCCATCTGCTGGATGTGGATAGCGTAATCTCCGTGGAAGTTTTCATTCCAGTACGGCGTGCCATCTTTGGTGAAAGTACGCTGGGTTTCGGTTTCCGGCGTGCGCTTAATCAGGTTGTATTTGTAGGCCAGGCGCACCGGTGCCGCAATCAGCATCTGACGCTGCGGATCAACAGCCACGGAACCCCAGTTAAACACCCCGATGTTGCCCGGGAAGATCAGCGAGCCTTTCTCGGTTGGCGGCGTCCAAGGGTTACCATCATAACGCAGCTCACGGAAGGTCGTGCGACAGGCCATCTGGTCAAATGGCGTAATGCCCCACATCGACTTCTCAGTCAGCGGCTGCGGAATGAAGTTCAGGCTGGAGACCGGCTGGGTCGCCGCGTACTGTTCGCCCTTAATGCCATCCGTGGAGACCTTAACCTGCTCTACCGGGTAAACCGGCTCACCGGTCAGGCGGTTCAGCACAAACAGGTTGCCGGTTTTCGTCGGCAGGATCACCGCCGGTTGCGGTTTGCCCTGATAGTTGATGTCCACCAGCGACGGCTGTGACGGGTTATCGCGATCCCAGAGGTCGTGGTTCGAACTCTGATAACGCCATTTGAACGCTCCTGTTTTCAGATCCAGTGCCACCAGCGCATCACGGAATTTTTCAGTGTTGCTGGCGGGATCGCGTTCAAGTCCCACTTCATCCGGCGAGGCGTTACCAAACGGCACATAAACCAGGCCGTTTTTCAGGTCGGCGCTCAGGGTGGCCCAGGCGACCGGGGTATCCTGTGGATAGGTTGCGCCTGCGGCGACCGGTGCGGTGTGATCCGGATTAGCCGGATCGAAGTTCCACACCAGACGACCCGTAACGGCATCATAGGCACGGATCACACCCGATGGGTTGCCGCTGTTGAAGCCGTTATCCATCACCGAACCGCCAACGATCACCAGATTGCCTGCCACCAGTGGCGCGGCAGTCTGCATCAGCGCGTGCGGACGCACCTCGCCCATGTTGGCGCGCAGGTTTACCACGCCGTTGTCACCAAAGTCAGCACAGGCTTTACCGGTATCGGCATCCAGCGCCAGCAGGCGGGCATCGGTGGTCGCATTAAAGATACGTTTACGGCAGATAGCCGGGGATGCGCCTGTCTGCTGCTCCGCCTGTTGACCGGCATCGAAGTAGCTCACGCCACGACAGGTCTGGTGCTGCTGCAGATAAGAGCGGTTTTTATCCGGCGCTGTTTTCCACTTCACCGCACCGGTTTCCGGATCAAGAGCATGGACTTCATTGTGCGGCGTACAGAAGTAGAGCATGCCGTTGGCTTTCAGCGGTGTCGCTTCAAAGGTGTATTCAGTCGCATCATCACCCTGGCGCAAATCGCCGGTGTGATAGGTCCAGGCCACTTCCAGATCTTTCACGTTATCTTTAGTGATCTGCTTCAGTGCCGAGAAACGCTGGCCATCCGTCGTACCGCCATAGGCGTTCCACTCTTCAGTAGCACCGCCGGTCGCGGAACTATTACGTTGGGTGTTAATGGTGCCCTGTTGCGGCAGCGGATCGTAGAAGCAGAGGCCAATCACCAGCAGCACCATCAGCACCACTGAGCCGCCAAGGAAAGGATGGAAGCGACGCTGTCCCTGATAGAGAGGACGTACCACCCATGGCAGCGCCAGCCAGAGACCCAGCACGCCAAACAGGTCGCCGCGCGGGATCCACTGCCATTTGTCGAAGCCCACTTCCCAGATCGTCCAGAACAGCGTAACCCACATCAGCAGCGCATACAGCGTCAGTGCACTACGTTTGTTCATCATCAGCAGAATCGCGCTGAGCAGAACGCCCACACCCATCAACGCATAAAACGCGCTGCCTCCTGCAAGCAGAAGTTGTCCTCCCATGTAAATCAGGGCGATAGCAAATATCACCATGATTACACTGGTTATTTTATTGATCATGATCCATCCTCGGGTCATTAGCAGTCATCAGAAAGTTAAGCTGGAAACATAAATTCAACGAGATTTTAACGTACATGAGAAATATGTAAAAACGTGTACAGGCGTAAATCATTAGTAATATTTATTAGAAATGTCGACTGCAGAGGCTTTACCACCGCTTTATTTACTTTCCTAAGGGCCAAATACGCGATATCCATCACAAAAAATTAACGATAGGCCGTGCGTTATCGCACCTTTTGTTCAAAGGTGAATAACTGACAGACCCGTTGCGCTTCATGAACGCCAGCTTAAGTCTGATCAAACAGGGGTAATAAGTGTCAAATAAGCCTAATGGTTTATTCACGCCGTGCTGCAAAAGCTCTTAATGCTATAAGCAGAAAACTTAATACACTGCAGTTTTAAACTGTCTGCTGATCAGTGCTCATGCGGTGTCAATGATTTTCAAAGTATTAATTCTGGCAGTTGACTTTAATCTGCCATTATTTTTTTAGCGCTTCATTTAATAAGAAACAGATTAATAATAAAAGGGATTCTGACCATGAAATCGCTTTCAGATATTCCGTAGCCTGACGCTGTTTCTATCTGTGATATATATCAGCACTGTTATAAGAATTTATCCGGCCAGCAGGCGGGATTTTCTCTGGCAGCAATAACCCAAGGCTAACTATGTCCGCACTTCACAGTATTTATCGTAAGTTTCGTTTCCCGTTTAAATTTATTAATGCAGCCATTCGCTATCCTGCCGCGCAGGTACGGGTAAAGCGTTATTCCGTCATGTCGATAGAAGAAACTATCGATCTGCTATTACGTAAACCGCAATTATCACTGGCCCGTTACGGCGACGGGGAACTGGAGATGACCTGGTATAAAAACATTGGCTTTCAGCCATTTGACCCAAAACTGTCGGCAAGGCTCAAGGCGCTGCTGCTGCAGGCCCCCCAGGACAACCCGGACTGTCTGATTTGCCTGCCGGATGCTTTTCGCACCACCCGCAGTATGAAAAATGGATCGGCCCTGTTCTGGTTCTTCCATAAATCATTTTACTTTAAACATTATGATGCTCTGCTGAATCATCAGTACCAGTATGGCAATACCTCAGTGACCCGCCCTTATCACGATTATAAAAGCAAACAATTATCCAGGACGATATTCGATAAATTTAAACAGCTTTATCAGGGTCGCCGGGTATTAATTGTTGAAGGCAGTGGCACACGTCTGGGATTAGGCAATGATTTACTGGAGGGGGCCAGCGAAATTAAACGTATTACGACGCTGAACCGTAATGCTTTTTCCGTTTATGATCGTCTTTTCGATACGGTATTAGCGAATGCCGTCAACTTTGACCTGGTCTTAATTTCATTAGGGCCGACGGCAACCGTGCTGGCGTATGATTTAAGTCAGCGCGGAATTCGCTGTATTGATAGCGGCCATGTCGATATTGAATATGAGTGGATGCTGGCCAGTGCCACCAGCAAAGTAAAAGTGGCAGGAAAAAATGTTAATGAAGCGGGCGTGCTGCTGAGTGAACAGACAACAGTCGCTGATGCGACGTATCAGCGGCAGATGTTGCAGCACGTTGGCGAAATGCCACAGGATAAAACCACGGCTGAAGCGGACGTCGTGCTTATCCCACTGCCCCACGTCAGCAGCACGCATCATAACGCTGCCTGAGGTTCACCATCGACAGGCAATGACTGCACCGCATTGATGCGCAGGCGAATAATTAGCGGGATCAGCTAACCCTACACGGGGCGGGCTCAGCGGCCCGTACCCAGTGCTTGTCCGCTGTTTGCCGGATAAATGCCCTTTCCGGCATCAATTTTGCTTCTGCTCTCCTGAGACATTTAATCAGGAGAAGTGAGATGACAACCAGCCGTTACCGTTACACCATATTTTCACTGCTGTTCCTGATCGCCCTGATCAACTACATCGATCGCGGCGCCCTGTCATTTGCGGCCAACGCCATAGCGGCGGAGTACCACTTCAGCAAAGTCCAGCTCGGTGCCGTGCTGGGTTACTTTGGCTTTGGCTATCTGTTTGGTTCGCTGTGTGGCGGCTTTCTTGCCGACCGTATCGGCACGAAAAAAGTCTGGCTGCTGGCCGGCGTGCTCTGGTCGCTGCTGGAGATCGCCACCGCCTGGGCGGGTGAACTGGGCATGGCGCTGTTTGGCGGCTCCGCCATTATGGGCTTTGCTGCCCTGCGCATCCTGTTTGGTTTTTCCGAAGGCCCGGCCTATGCGCTGATGAACAAGGCGATTGCCCACTGGGCACCTGACAGCGAGCGTGGCTTCGCGTTGGGTATCGGCCTGCTTTCGACCCAGGTGGGTGCACTGCTGACCGCCCCGATTGCGGTGGGCCTGCTGCTGCTGACCCATGACTGGCGGATGATGTTTATCCTGCTGGGTGTGTTCTCCCTGCTGGCGATGGCGCTGTTTGCCCGCACCTTCAGCGACAGCCCGGAGAAAAGTCCACATACCAACGCCGCAGAACGTCAGCTTATCCAGACTGGTCAGCGCCGCAGCGCGGGCGACAGTGTCCCCCTCCCCTGGTGGCGCTTCTTTACCAGCCGCACCCTGGTCTGCAACGCGCTCGGTTACTTTTCATTCCTCTACATCACCTTTACTCTGGTGACCTGGATGCCGAAATATCTGCAGGATAATTTCCACTACGACCTGCACTCACTGTGGTACGTCGCGATGATCCCGTGGAGCGGCGCCTGTATCACGGTGCTGTTGGGCGGTCGCATTGCCGACGCCCTGCTGGCCCGCTTCCGTAACCTGCGTCTGGCGCGCAATCTGTTTGCCGCCGTCACGCTGTGCGGCACTGCCTGCTGCTTTATGGCGATCCCCTATGTGCAGTCGGCTGCCGGGATTATTGCACTCATGACCCTGGGCAATGCACTGAATGCACTGGTGAACAATGTCTACTGGTCGGTGGTGATTGATGTCACCCCGAAAGCGTCGGTGGGCACCTACAGCGGCATGACGCTGGCGATAGCCAATCTGGCAGCGATTATCTCTCCGATGCTCTGCGGCTGGCTGGCGGAATATTACGGCTACAACGCAATGTTTACCGTCACCGCGCTGATCGCCTTTGGCAGTATGCTGGCAATGACGCTGCTGCAACCGGAGAAACCGCTGGTGGCAGAGGCGCAGACCGGCGCAGCGGATGTTTCAGCCGCCTGATTTCAGACAATCAGATTGTCTGGCACGACGGTCATCTGACATGCGGGCGATCACACCCACACAGACTGACAGCCCCTGAGCGCTGGTTGCTCAGGGGCTTCAGCGTGTCACTCTGCGGGATAAACTGACTGTTCAGGTGTGCCCCGGCGATCCCAGCGGCTGGCGATCAGCCATAACAGTGCCGTCGCAAACCAGCCGATGATCCACGAGACATCATTACCGGCAAAAATCCAGGTCAGCGATCCATGGTGCAGCGGATTATCGATAAACGGCAGTTGCACCAGCACGCCCAGAAAATAGACGGTAATACCGGCCAGGTTCCAGCGACCATAGCGTCCACCCGGCTGCGACAGTGCCGGGACATCAACCTTGCCCCTGGTGATCAGATAGAAATCGGTCAGGCTAATCGCGCTCCACGGCACAAAGAAAGCCAGCAGAAACAGCAGGAAGTGGGTGAAGGATTTCAGAAAGGCCGGCTCACTGACCAGAGCAATGACGCAGGCCAGCGTCACCATCAGCACCACAAACAGAATACGCCCGCCCCGACTCAGCGTGGTTTGCTGACGGAAGCCAGAGATAATGGTGGTCAGTGACATAAAACTGCCGTAGGCGTTCAGCGTGGTAAATGTGATTTTTCCAAAGCAAATGGCGAAATAAATCACCATGGCCATGGTCGCCGTGCTGCCCATGCTCACGATGTAACCGACCTCATTGCCTGCAAACGCACTTCCGGCAATGGAAGCAACAATCACCCCCAGCGTCATTGAAGCCTGCGTGCCAAGTACGGTGCCAAAAAAGACCGAGCAGAAGAGTTTCTTCGCGGAGACATCAGCTGGCAGATAGCGCGAATAGTCCGACACATAGGGACAGAAGGCAATCTGCCAGGAGGAAGAAAGGGAAACCGCCAGCAGGAAATTTGCCGGGGTAAAGTGCTGATTCTGCCACACGGCGGATAAGTCATGCGTGGTGAACAGCGTGATAAACAGATAAGCAAAAGCTAAAACGCCGATGACGCTCGCGACCTTCCCGAGCTGATGAATCATGCGATAGCCCAGCACCGCGATGATCACGATGAGCATGCTAAACAGGATCATCCCGGCTGAATTGCTGACATCGATAAGTTTAGCCAGCGCCTGTCCCGCTAGCACTGTACCGCTGGCTGAAAATCCCACATACATCATGCACACCAGCACCAGCGGAATGACGGCACCAAACACGCCAAACTGCATACGGCTGGTGATCATCTGCGGTAAACCCAGACGCGGGCCCTGGATCGCATGCAAAGACATGATCGCTGCACCCAGAATCTGTCCCACAAGTAAGCCGATAAGCGACCACACGACGTCTCCACCCAGCACCACCGCCAGTGCACCCGTGACAATGGCCGTGATTTGCAGATTGCCACCGAACCAGAGCGTGAACTGGCTAAAGGAGTGACCATGACGCTCACGCAGCGGGATGTAATCAATGGAACGGGTTTCTGACAGGCGTGGTTTCTCTGCGCCTGAATAAGCTGATACAGATGATTTGACCGACATAGATTCCTCGCTGGAACAGTAAGAGACGCGTTAACTGAAAAAGTAATGTGCCCGGTTTCTGGTTGAAGATACATGTCTATACAATTAGCGAGAATGTCATGCGCCCTGACAAGTTACAAGGCAACCGGTCATTGGAAAATGTGATGATATCGACAGGCCTGTCATGATGCGGGGCACGAAAGGATGAGGAAGCGCGGGGACCTGTTTCCGGGGATAACGCCCTTATGACGGAGCGTAAAACGGGAGTAAGGCATTTTGTTCGATCACCGCCACCGACAATAGCGATGATCGGGTAACGCGTGCGATGTCAGGCCTGTCCGTTTCAGAGTGTGCGGAAGAGGAAAAATCCTGACGGTTACCCTTCAGCAACCACTCGCTGACGATGACAGTCGGCCGGTTCCAGTTTTTGCCCCTGTGAGGAAATAACCTCCAGCCGCGCAAGCGGCTTTCCTTCCACATTATCCAGCAGCACGGAGTGTGTCTCGCCTTTCTCAAACAGGTAACGCTCGCCCCACTGGCGCATCGCGACCACAACCGGAAACAGCGCACGACCTCTTTCGGTCAGAACATATTCGCTGTAGGCACTGCCGTCGGAGGCTGGCGCAATCTCAAACACCCCTATCTCCACCAGCTGCTTCAGGCGTGACGCCAGGATGTTTTTCGCCAGCCCTAAATTCCGCTGGAAGTCACTGAATCTGCGGACGTCATCAAAGGCTTCACGCACGATCATCATGCACCAGCGCTCACCTATCGACTCCAGGGTTCTGGCGATCGGACACTCGCTGGTTCTCAGGGATTCCTGCTTAGCCATGCTCTTCTCTCACGCTGCCTGTCTCATGATGCCAGTTTAGCCACTCCGAAAAGGAGTGGCAAAAAAAAACCAGCCCGGTTAAAGATATCGCCAATCCAGTTTCAAATAAAAACCAGAAAGGAAAGCAACATGACCTGTACGATTGGCAAGGCGCATGATCCTGAAGCCGATTCGCCCCCAGCCGCGATCCCGGCGCTTTCGTCCCGGATGATCTTTTTGTTCTCACTCACCTCTGCGCTGGCGGTCGCCAATGTTTACTCGGCACAACCTCTTCTGGAGTCGATCGCCGCCAGCCTGCAGGTTTCCAGCGGCACCATTGGCACAGTGGTAACGGCTACGCAGAGCGGCTACGCCCTTGGGCTCATCTTTCTGGTGCCGCTGGGCGACTGCGTGAACCGCAAAAAACTGGTGATTACCCAGTTGCTGTTTTCCGTGCTGGCGTTAATCACTGCTGCGGTTGCGCCAGACCTGATGACGCTGCTCTGCGCAATGCTGCTGGTGGGATTCATGGCGGTGGTCACGCAGCTAATGGTGGCGTGGGCCGCCATGCTGGCGTCACCAGAACAGCGCGGACAGGTGGTGGGCAGCGTGACCCGCGGCATCGTGATCGGCATCCTGCTGGCGCGCTTTGTTGCCGGAATGATTGCCGATCTGGCGGGCTGGCGTGCGGTCTATCTGACGGCCGCGGGCCTGTTACTGCTCATTTCGCTGATACTGGTGAAAGTGCTGCCCGCTACAACCGGCCAGACGCCGCGCACCGCTTACCCTCAGCTGTTACTGTCGGTGCGTCGGTTGTTCCGCACAGAACCGCTGTTGCGCAGGCGAGGCATCCTGGCGCTGCTGATTTTTGCGGCCTTCAGTATGCTCTGGTCCTCGATGGTGCTGCCGCTGACCGCCCTGTCGCTGACACACACTGAGATTGGGATGTTCGGACTGGCGGGCCTGGCCGGGGCGCTGGCGGCCTCCAGAGCGGGCACATGGGCTGATCAGGGACGGGGGCAACGCGCCACGAGATTCGCACTGGCGCTGCTGACCTTCTCCTGGCTGCCGATAGCCGCGCTGCAAAGCGCGCTTCTGCTGCTGGTTTTAGGGGTGATCCTGCCAGACTTCGCTATCCAGACGGTGCATGTGATTAATCAGAGCCTGCTCGTGGCGGCCCGGCCCGAGGCGGCCAGTCGTCTGGTGGGTGCCTATATGTGCTTTTACTCGCTGGGTAGTGCGCTGGGCGCGACTGCCGCCACCCAGCTTTACGCCCTCTGGGGATGGCATGCCGTCTGCTATGCCGGTGCCGCGGTCAGCGCCTGCGCCTTTCTGTGCGGGTGCAGAGCAGGTCAATCATAAAATTACCCTGGTCTGCTGACCATTTTCCTTATTACCGATGACCCGGTGGCGTTCTCCGGGCGGGACAAAGCGCAGATCGGCGCGGTGCGTGATAGTTGCCCTGCGGGACAGGCGCCCCCTCCGGCGGGCGACGTCTGAACCTGCTGCCTGAAGACTTTGGTATACAACGCCCTGCCGGTTCATATAGGTTATTTCTCACAGCCACCCTGTTCCAGGAGGAGCACATGCCGGAGTATTGTTTTTTTAAAAAGGGTCACCAGATTACTGTGCTGGAGAGAAGCGACAGCGCGGGTATGGATCAGCTGTCACAGAGCGGCTACGAGAAACAGTTTGAAGAAGTCACCGCCCCTGATGAAAAGCGTGCGCTGGCGCGTTTTCATGATATTCGAAATGACGAGCAGCACCGGGAGAATGCTTTTGCCCGCGGCGAAGTGTTTGTCGTATTGACCCTGGGACTGCTTAGCGTGGCGGGCTGGCTCTTTTTTAAATAGGCCGGCACGCCCTCAGTCAGCGGGAGAATGGCCCGGGAGGATAATTAACCTTCGTGACGCTGGCAGAACGCTTCGATGTTACCGTGCTGAAAGTCGGGCAGATTCGCGAGCAGTTTCTCCAGTGGCCAGTTCCACCAGGCAATGCGCTGCAGGCGGGCGGCAATCGCAGGCGTAAACCGGACCCGCAATGGCCGGGCCGGAACACCGCCCACCACGCTGTAGGGCGCAACGTTTTTCGTTACCACTGCGCCCGCGGCCAGCACCGCGCCATCGCCAATAGTGACGCCGGGCAGCACAATGACGCCGTGCCCGATCCAGACATCATTGCCAATCACCACCCGATCGGCACGACGGGCAGCAAAGAAGCTCTGATCGCGCCGCGCGTCGGGATGATAATACTCCGGGCAGTAGGTAAAGCGATGCTGCGAGGCGCGGTCCATAGGATGATTCGGCGCACCGATACGCACCTGACTGGCAATGGCGCAGAAACGCCCCACCTGTGTGTCGGCCAGGCAGCAGTGCTCGCCGACATAGGAGAAGTCACCCAGCTCACTGTATTCCAGCGTGCTGTGCGCCAGGATCTCACACTGCTGACCCACGGTGGTTTCCCGCATCCGTACACTTTCATCAATCCAGGTGTGCGTTAATCGGGCGGGCATAGCGGCGGCAATGGACATATTACTCCCGGTCAGGATAAGCAACACCCCGGCGGCGTGCTTTTGCCGCACCACCATACCCACCTTTAATGACAGAGAATTGACACAGAAAAAAGGCGGAGTGGTTAGCTCCGCCTTGTTTCAAGTTCCGGTTAACCTGCGTGACCGGTCAGTTGCATAAGGGCAACGATGATCTGCAAGATGACCCGGATAAGATCCAGAATCAGCTTAGTCAGTTCCATCACTTTCCTTCTCCTTTTTCAGGAGCGCGCTGTTCGGCAACCAGGGCTTTGACTCTACCCGCCGGGCGCCTAAGCACATCTTTGTGGAGAGGGCTGAGCGGCACTCATGGTTAAAGCCACAGGCCAGCACCACCTGATGCCTGCCGGGATTTTAAAACCGTGCCCCTGGGAGCGGCCAGTCGACAATGAGGCGATGCTCAACACTCAACACATGTATAAACATACAGTATTTTGGCGAAACTTGAAATCCTTAGCCGCACATTTTACAATCTTGCTTGTGGAGAGTGCTGAGCACCTCGTTCGCAACGCGGTTACCAGCCGGGAAGCGAACAAAAAAATAAAGGATTTGGCGAGATGCCAAATCCTTTTTTTATGCCTGTTTTAGGGCGATAACTCAACCCGCGCAGAACTTACTTCGCGGCGCTGATACGCCAGATGGTGTTCCCTGCGTCGTCAGCAATCAGCACGCCGCCCTGTTTATCGCTGGCGAGACCCACCGGCAAACCACGGACCTGCTTTTCATCGTCCGTCAGGAAGCCTGAGACCACCGTCTGCGGCTGACCCACCGGCTTGCCGTTTTCGAACTTCACCCACACGACTTTGTAGCCATTCAGCGGCGTCCGGTTCCAGCTGCCATGCTCGCTGATAAACGCACCACCACGGTACTGCGGCATGTTGTCATCACCGTAGAACAACAGGCCCAGCGGCGCGACATGCGAACTCAGGGCATAATCCGGCTTGATCGCCTTCTCAACCAGGTCGGGACGCTGCGGTTCGGCACGGGTATCCACATGCTGACCAAAGTAGCTATAGGGCCAGCCGTAGAAACCTTTATCCTGCACCGAGGTCATGTAGTCCGGCACCAGATCGGA
Organism: Pantoea sp. 22096; assembly: GCF_052045955.1. Lineage (NCBI taxonomy): Bacteria > Pseudomonadati > Pseudomonadota > Gammaproteobacteria > Enterobacterales > Erwiniaceae > Pantoea > Pantoea sp. 22096. The sequence goes on from NZ_JBQEPW010000001.1 coordinate 1,128,529, forward strand.
GCCGATTTCATCACGCTCATTGACAACCGCCCACAGCTTGCCGCTCTGCGGTTCCCACTGCAGGCCAGTCGGATTGCGCAGACCGCTGGCGTAAATACGGCTGGCACCGCTGGCCGCATCCACCTCCAGCACCGCTGCCCGGCGATACTCTGCGCCAATGCCGTTTTCGGTGACGTTACTGTTGGATCCGACACCGACATAGAGCTTGCTGCCGTCAGGGCTGGCTAACAGCGCTTTGGTCCAGTGGTGGTTAATCGGTCCGCCCGGCAGCTCCGTGACCTCTTCAGGTGCGGTGCGGATCTCCGTGTCCCCTTCGCGATAGGGGAACTTCACCAGGCTGTCAGCATTCGCCACATAGAGCGTATTCCCAATCAACTGCATGCCAAACGGCGAGTGCAGATTCTCGATAAAGCGGTGCTGCTCCCATTTGCCATTGACGTTGCGCAGCAGCGTAATGCGGTTGCCGCCTGCGCCGCCCTTACCTGACGCTTTCTGCACAATGCCCATAATCAACTGCTTAGGTCGGGTGATCGGTTTTGAGGGGCCGTTGGATTCCGCGACCAGCACATCATTGTTTGGCAGCACGTAGACCTGACGCGGATGCTGCAGATTCTCAGCAATCTTTTCAATCTTCAGCCCGTCAGCCACTTTTGGCATTTCCCCGGCTTTCCACGGCGTCCCTTCCGGCACCTGCATCGGCGGCATAAAGAAATTCTGCGCCTGCGGCAGTTCGGGGTTCGGTCCGATCTGCTTTTGCGGATCGACCAGCGCACCATCATCACAGCCTGACAGCAATGCGGTCAGGGTCAGCGCGAGCAGCGTTTTATGCGGTATGTTCATGGTGGCTCCTCCTTAAGCGCTACGCTGACGTAACGCAAGTTGCACATTCGCCAGCAGCAGCAGCGCTACTACCAGCGTCGAGAGCGTTACGCCCAACGGAATCACCGCGGCGGCATCACGGCTGTGAATAAATGCATTGACGATAGCGATGATGATGGCCACCAGCCAGAGCCAGAAATGGCCCTTTTCCGCGCTGTCACTGCCGCGAAACAGATAAACCAGTGCAATGAGACGTGGCACGATGGCCAGTATCAGTCCCAGCGCAATCAGCCAGCCTGCGGCATCCGTCCAGAACTGCACAAAGGTCTGCATGTAGAGAATGTCAAACAGCCAGGCCGCCACAAAAAAGCCCAGCGGTACCGGCTCCAGCAGAGCATACAGCGTCACGGCAAACGCCGATCTTCCCAGGGTATTGCGCATGTTTCTCTCCATTTTTAACGTGAATGCGGACCAGGTCAGATGTCGCGCTGCTCAGAGCAACCGACCCCGCGCCTGTAAAATATTAGTAAATCTGAAGAGAAACAGAGGGTTTATTCAGGAGGAATTGCAAATCAGGCGGATGACGTCCCTGTCATCGCCGGTCAGTCAGGGCTTATCAGCGGGTAAAGTGACCCAGTAGCCTGGCTGGTAAGGCAGCGGCAGAAACTTCTCGTGGAACGTGCGGAAAGTGGCATCCGGATCGACATCGGCAAACAGATCGGGATGCAGCCATTTCGCCAGCGTCTGAATCGCCACAAACTGATACGGGCTGTCATAGAACTGATGCCAGATAGCGTGGACGTTGCCGTTGTGTGCCACCGGCAGGGTTTTAAAGGCATCGCGCATCATCAGCGCCTTAAGACGCGCCGTCGCGTCGGTGACATTGGCACCCGGACCGACGCCAACCCATTTGCCCACGGTGTTGTAGTTCTTCCAGTTCGCGCCGGTTACCACCACCACGTCCGGCTGGCTGGCGATAATCTGCTCCGGGTTAACGGTGCCAAAGGTGCCAGGGATCAGGTCTTTCGCGATGTTGCGACCGCCCGCGATCTCCACCATCTGACCAAAGTTTTCATTGCCAAACGACATGCAGCACTCGTCGCTGTAGCCGCCTGCGCGATCAATCATCACTTTCGGGCGGTAGCCGGTAAAGTTCTTCAGGCGCGAAGTCACAAGGTCAATCTGCTGCTGGCGGAAGGTGATAATTTCCTGGGCACGCGCCGGCTTGTTCACCAGTTCGCCCATGATGCGGATACTTTTCTCAGCATTCACCATCGGCGCTTCACGGAAATCGATAAACACCACCGGCACACCCACGGCCTGCAATTTTTCAATCAGCTTGCCTTCATCAGTCGCCGCTTTCGACTCCAGATTCATCAGCACCAGATCGGGTTTCAGGGTTAATGCCTGCTCGACGTTGAAAGTGCCATCTTTCGCGCCGCCGAAGGTCGGTAATTTTTTAATTTCCGGATAACGCTTTTCATAGGCCTGATAACCGTCCCAGTCCGCTTTGTGGAGATCATCACGCCAGCCAATCACCCGTTTAAACGGGGCGTCGGTATCAAATGCGGCCAGCAGATAGATCTGACGGCCCTCACCCAGAATGATGCGCTTTGCCTCCTGCGGCACCTCAACCTGACGGCCTGCGACATCGGTAATCATTTTGGCCGAAGCCGTCCCTGCCAGCGTGAGCATCCCCAGCGCTAAAAACCATTTTTTCATGATGAAAACCCGCACAAATGATAATGAGAATTATTAATGTAAAGCGGCGTTACTATCACCTAAAACGGCGTTCAGGGGAAGTCATCCGGTTAAATGTTTTTTGCGGCGAGGTTAATGAGTTAAGTGGCCATGAACCGGGATCCGGATCAGGGTAAAGCGCAGCGTGTTGCTGCTCACAAAACGGACAGCTTTCGTGAATATGCTCACAACACCCTGGGCGACTGCACACATATTAGCCATTAATCGTATCGATTTGGCCAATGCGTTAAAGAATTGTGAAGGTTAGATTAAAAATGAAACAGCGTTTTAATAATCCATCAGGAAAGCCAGCCACAGGAGTATAACCGTGAAGATCAGCGCCATAGATGTCACCCTCTTTACCTATCCTACCCGGCGCGTTGCCGACAGCGCCGGCCACTCCCATCCCGGCCCGGAAAATGATGCGCAGATGGCGCTGTTGACCCTCAGCAGCGAGGATGGCGATTGCGGCTACGCCTTTGCGCCGCCTGAAGTGGTGCGATCTCATGTCGTTAACGCCTTCTTCCGCAAGGTGCTGATCGGTCAGAACGCCTTTGACCGCGAGCGGCTATGGCAGGATCTGGTGCACTGGCAGCGCGGCAGCGCCCATCAGCTCACCGAGCGTGCGCTCTCCGCTGTTGAGCAGGCGCTGTGGGATCTCATTGGGCGCAGGCTGAAACAGCCGGTGCATAAGCTGCTTGGCGGCTATCGCGAGAAGATCCCGGCTTACGGCAGCACCATGTGTGGCGACGAAATGAGCGGCGGTTTATCGACGCCGGATGAGTACGCACAGTTCGCGGAGAAGCTGGTGGCACGCGGCTATCGGGCAATCAAGCTGCACACCTGGATGCCCCCGGTCGCCTTTGCGCCCAGCCCGGCCATGGATATCAAAGCCTGCGCCGCGGTGCGTGAAGCGGTTGGCCCGGATATCGCACTGATGCTGGACGGCTACCACTGGTACAGCCGCAGTGACGCGCTGACCATCGGCAAGGCGCTGGAGAAGCTTAACTTCACCTGGTTTGAAGAGCCGATGGAGGAAGAGAGCATGGCCTCTTACGCCTGGCTGGCGGACAACCTCTCTATCGACGTGCTCGGCCCGGAGAGCCTGGGCGGCAAACATCACAGCCGTGCCGACTGGGTCCGTGCTGGCGCCTGCGACATTCTGCGTGCCGGGGCCAATGGCGTAGGCGGCATCTCCGCCACGATGAAAGTGGCCAGTCTGGCGGAAGCCTTTGGCATGGATTGCGAAGTTCACGGCAACGGCGCAGCCAGCCTGGCGGTAGTCGGGGCAATTCGTAACTGCCGCTGGTATGAGCGCGGCCTGCTGCATCCCTTCCTGGATTATGAGACGCCGCCTGCGTATCTCAACAGCCTGATTGATCCGATGGACGATCGGGGCTTTGTCACCCTGCCCACCCGCAGCGGGCTGGGAGAGGATATCAACTTCAGCTGGATTGAGACCCACACGCTGAACCGCTGGTAATGAAGTACGGCAAACAATAATAACCCCGTTGCCGCATAGCCCTGATGATGCGGTAAACGGGAAAAACCTCTGACCTGCTGGACTTTACCTATGACCCTGACACAACGATGTGGCGCGTGGCTGATCACGCTGCTGGTGCTCACGGGCAGCGCGTCAATCCAGGCAAAGACCCCGGATGACCAGCTGATCGTCGGCATGAACATGAACAACCTGCTTACCCTGGATCCGGCCGCGATGACCGGCAACGAGGTGGTCGGTATTGTGGTGAATCTTTATGACGGCCTGGTGGAGCTGAATCCGCAGCAGCTCACCGAAGTACGCCCGGCGCTGGCGGAACGCTGGTCAGTCAGCCCGGATAACCGCACCCTGACCTTTCACCTGCGCGACAACGTCAGGTTTCACTCCGGCAATCCGCTCACCAGCGCCGATGCGGTCTGGTCTATGCGTCGCGTGCTGCATCTGAATCTGGCGCAGGCGTCGGTGTGGAAGTCCTACGGTTTCAGCCGCGACAATGTGGACCAGATGGTCACCGCCCCCGACGACCGCACGCTGGTGATCACCCTGCCTAAACCCAACGATCCGCAGCTGGTGATCTACTCGCTGGCGGCGCTGGGCAGCATGGTGGTGCTGGACCGCAAAACGGTGCAGCAGCATGAAGTCGATGGCGACTGGGGCAACCGCTGGCTCACCACGCATGAAGCGGGTTCCGGTCCGTTCCGGCTGGATGTCTGGCAGGCAAAAGATGTGCTGCGCATGAGTCGCGCGACAGACTACTGGCGCGGTGAGGCGAAGATGTCGCGGGTGGTGTTCCGTCACCTGCAGGAATCGCAGACCCTGCGGCTGATGATGCAGAAAGGCGATCTTGATATCGCCAGCAACATGGCGATCCCCGACGTGCGCGCCCTGCGTCACGATCCCGACCTCACTATTAATGCCGTCAGAAAAGGGACAATCTACTACCTGGCGATGAGCATGAAAGATCCGCACTTCGACAATAACAACGTGCGTGAGGCGGTCCGCTACCTGGTCGATTATCAGGGCATTAACAAAAGCCTGATGACCGGCTACGGCGAACTGCATCAGCGCCCGATACAGGCGGGGATGCCCGCCACGCTGCCCGATCCCGGTTACCGGCTTGATGTGCCGCGCGCCCGTGCGCTGCTGGCTGAAGCCGGCTATCCGGACGGCTTCGACACTACGCTGCGGGTGCTGGCCGATCAGCCGTTCCTGAATATCGCCATCGCCATTCAGTCAACGCTGCTGCAGGGCGGCATCCGGGCAAAAATCATTACCGGCACCGGCAACCAGATTTATGGCGCGATGCGCGATCGCCAGTTCAGCCTGCTGGTCGGACGCGGTGGCAGCGGCGTCGAGCCGCACCCCCACTCCAGCCTGCGCGCGCTGGTCTACAACCCGAACAATGCCGACAGCGCCCGGCTGACCAACTTCCAGGGCTGGCGAACCGGTTTCTACGACGCGCAGCTCAACCGCATGATCGATCAGGCGCTGGTGGAACGCGACAAAACCCGCCAGCAGCAGGCCTATTTCGCTATCCAGCAACGCTATGACCAGCTGGTGCCTGCGCTGATGCCGATTTCACAAATGCTCGACTCCGTGGTGGTCAGTAACCGTGTGCAGGCGTATCAGCCGCATCCTTCTGCAACGACCTTCCTGCGCGACGTCTGGAAAACGCCTGAAGCCCTGGCGGGAGGCACACCATGATGATGACCCTGACACGAAATCAGTGCCGCCGCATCAGCCATCGCGCGATGCAGGTGTTAATTACGCTGTTCGGCCTGCTGCTGCTGACCTTTTTTATTGGCCGGGTGATGCCGCTGGATCCGGTGCTGGCGATAGTCGGCCCCGACGCCGACCAGGCCACCTATCAGCAGGTCTACCACCAGCTTGGCTTTGATAAACCGCTGTGGGTGCAGTTTGGCATCTATCTCAATGCGCTGCTGCATGGCGACCTGGGCCACGCGCTGCTCACTGGCCAGCCGGTAGTGCATGACATTCTGCGCGTCTTTCCCGCCACGGTTGAGCTGGCCACGCTGGCAATTGTGATTGGCGCAGGGCTGGGCGTCCCGCTGGGCGTGCTGGCGGCGGCGCGGCGTAACAGCGTCATCGACTATCTGGTACGGATGCTCAGCCTGGCCGGTTACTCCACGCCGATCTTCTGGGTTGGCATGATGGGGCTGCTCCTTTTCTATGCCCATCTCGGCTGGGTCGGCGGTGCAGGACGTGTGGACTTCAGCCTGGATGGCATCGTGCCGCGCCGTACCGGCTTTATGCTGATTGATGCCCTGCTGGCGGGCAACGGTCAGGTGTTCCGGAATGCGCTGAATCATCTGGTGCTGCCCGCCTCGCTGCTCGGCTTTCACTCCATGGCTTACATCAGCCGGATGACGCGCAGTTTTATGCTCGCGCAGTTGTCGCAGGAGTTCATTCTGACCGCGCGGGTCAAAGGTCTGACCGAATGGCAGGTTATCTGGCAGCACGCGTTCCGCAATATCCTGGTGCAGTTGCTGACCGTAGTGGCGCTGGCCTATGGCTCGCTGCTGGAGGGTGCCGTGCTGATTGAAACAGTCTTCTCCTGGCCCGGTTTTGGTTCCTATCTCACGGGCAGCCTGATGCTGGGCGATATGAATGCGGTAATGGGCTGCGTGCTGGTGGTGGGTCTGATCTTTGTGCTGCTTAACCTGATCTCCGACCTGCTCTATCAGATGTTCGATCCGAGGACCAAAGTATGACTATCTCGTTTGATGCTGCGTCTGTCAGTCCTTCCCGCGAGCGGCTGGCGCGCTGTCGGCGGTTTGCTGCCCGTTGCGGCACTTTCCTCTGGCGCATGGCCTGTAATCCCCTGACCGCCATCGGCGGTGGCATTGTGCTGCTGCTCTGCATCGTAGCGCTGTTTGCCCCCTGGATCGCACCGCATCACCCGCTGATTCAGGATCTGGACAACGCCCTGATGCCGCCCGGTGCGGCCCACTGGTTCGGCACTGATGAGTTTGGCCGGGATATCTTCAGCCGTCTGGTGTGGGGGGCGCGCATCACGCTCTACATCGTGCTGCTGGTCTCAGTGACCGTCGGGCCGCTGGGCCTGCTGCTGGGCGTGACCGCGGGTTACTTTGGCGGCAAAGTCGATGGCGTGCTGATGCGCGTCACCGATATCTTCATCTCCTTTCCCAGCCTGGTACTGGCGCTGGCGTTTGTGGCGGCGCTGGGTCCGGGTCTGGAGCATGTGGTGATTGCAATTACCCTCACCGCCTGGCCACCCATTGCCCGTCTGGCGCGCGCTGAAACGCTGTCGCTGCGCCAGGCGGACTTTATCTCGGCGGTGCGTTTACAGGGTGCGTCGCCGCTGCGGGTGCTCTGGAAGCACATTATTCCGCTCTGCCTGCCGTCGGTGATTATCCGCATCACCATGAACATGGCGGGCATTATTCTTACCGCCGCCGGGCTGGGATTTCTCGGGCTGGGCGCGCAGCCGCCGGACCCGGAATGGGGCGCGATGATCGCCAGCGGCCGCACCTACATGCTGGAGTGCTGGTGGGTGGTGACCGTGCCCGGTCTGGCGATCCTGATTAACAGCCTGGCATTTAACTTCTTAGGAGATGGCCTACGTGACCTGCTCGATCCCCGCAGTGAGTAACGCCTCGCCGTTGCTCGACGTGCGCGATTTGCACGTGAACTTTGTTAACGGACGCCAGATCACCCCGGCGGTGCGCGGCGTCTCCTTTCAGCTCGGACAGGAGAAGCTGGCGATTGTCGGCGAGTCCGGCTCCGGTAAATCGACCGTGGGCCGCGCCCTGCTGCACCTGCATCCGGCCAGGGCGCGCATTGAGGCGAGCCGGATGCAGTTTGGTGATATTGACCTGCTGCACGCCAGCCCGGCACAGATGCGCGCCATTCGCGGTAAACGCATCTCCATGATTATGCAGGATCCGAAATATTCCCTGAACCCGGTGATTCGGGTTGGCGAGCAGATCGCCGAAGCCTGGCGCAGTCACCATCGCGACCAGAAAGCGGCGGCCCGTCAGCGGGCGCTGGCGATGCTGGAAGAGGTGCAGATCCGCGATCCTGAACGGGTTTATCAGCTCTATCCTCATGAGATTTCCGGCGGTCAGGGGCAGCGGGTGATGATCGCCATGATGCTGATCACCGAGCCGGAACTGGTGATTGCCGATGAGCCGACTTCTGCGCTGGATGTCTCGGTTCGCCTGCAGGTGCTGGCGCTGCTGGACAATCTGGTGAAGGCGCGCGGGCTGGGGCTGATTTTTATCAGCCACGACATCAGTCTGGTGCGCAGCTTCTGCGATCGGGTGCTGGTGATGTACGCCGGACGCGTGGTGGAGTCGCTGGCCGCCAGTGAACTCGATCGCGCGCAGCATCCCTATACCCAGGGATTGCTGGCGGCACTGCCCGACCTTGATCACCGCCGTACACGCCTGCCGGTATTACAACGTCATGCCAGCTGGTTGACGGACTAAGGAGTACGTGATGATTGATGTGAAAAATCTCAGCCTGAGTTTTGGTGATGACGCTCGCCAGCGTCAGGTGCTGTTCGACGTAAATCTGCAGGTGAAACCGGGTGAAATTTTCGGGCTGGTGGGCGAGTCGGGATCGGGCAAAACTACGGTACTGAAGTGCCTGGCGGGACTGTTTACTCACTGGCAGGGTGAGCTGAGCATTGATGATCAGCCGCTGGCGCACCGCATCGATCGGGCGCGCTGTCGTCAGGTGCAGATGGTGTTTCAGGATCCTTATGGTTCGCTGCATCCGCGTCACACGCTGGGCGACATCCTTGAAGAGCCGTTGCAGATTCAGGGTATCGGGCAGCGCCAGCAGCGGGTGGTGGCGATACTGGATAAGGTCGGGCTGAATCGCGCCTGGCAGACACGCTATCCGCACCAGCTTTCGGGAGGCCAGCGTCAGCGCGTGGCGATTGCCAGGGCGCTGATTTTAGAGCCACGCGTACTGCTGCTGGATGAGCCAACCTCCGCACTGGATGTCTCGGTGCAGGCGGAGATCCTGAATCTGCTCAGCGATCTGCAGCAGCAGGAGAACCTGACCTATCTGATGGTGACACACGATCTGGGCGTGGTGGCGCATCTCTGCCATCGCGTGGCGGTCATGCAACAGGGTAAGGTGCTGGAGACGCTGGATGTGCCGACGCTGGTGGCGGATCGCGCTGCGATTCCCTATACGCGGATGCTGGTCGAGGCGAGTCGCCACAACCCTCCGGCGCTTGCGCAGCAGAGCTGAAGAGCAATGGACGCCGAGAGAAGATAAAAAAAGGCCGGTCAGACCGGCCTCGTGAAATCGGATGGCTTAGTGCGTCAGTTGACGCACAAACGCAACGATCTCCTGATTTTTGCCATGCTCAGACAGGCACTGCTGGAAACGCGGGCCGCTGACCGCGGTACGCACCAGTTCAGGATCGATAGCGCGCAGGGTGTCGAGATAGTTATCTTTAATTACCGCAGCCTTAACCTGATTCAGCAGACCGGCATTGCGTACCTGCGGCTCTTTACGCTCTGGCGGATAGCCATTGCCCTTCTCACCGGTGAACGCTTTTTCAAAGATAAAGCGCAGATTCAGTTCTGCGCCCCAGCCGAACCCTTTGGCAAAGGGCAGCGCCAGTGCGTTACCGTTGTTAATCTGGGCAAACAGGTAGGCATCCGCCGGATCGATACAGTAGCCGCAGTTGACGCCCGGATGGATGTTAAGTGACATCAGCGCGCCCTGCCCGGTGCCGCAGCCCGCGACCACGAAGTCCACGGCCTGGCTGTTGAGCAGTATGCTGGCCTGAATACCGAGGTGAATGTAGGTCAGATGGTGATCCTGCTCATCGCTCATACCGACGTTGAAGACCTGATGGCCCAGCGGCTGTGCGACGCCTTCCAGTTCTTTCAGCACGGTAACGTTTTTAGCGGCCTGGCTGTTTTCCATCATTAACGCGATTTTCATGATCTACCCTTATAAATTAATTGAAACACTGTTTCATTTTAGTGAAAAACCACTAAAGTGCATGAACTAATTCACCCGAGTGCTGTGAGATCCATCACAAAACGGTTACCGCAGCAGGGGCAACCGCAGGAGGATTGCGATGTTTATCTACCATAAAGAGCGACCATTGGAAGATCTGGGCAACGGCGTAACCCGCCGTGTGCTGGCGTACGGCGGCACCATGATGGCGGTAGAAGTGATTTTTGAGAAAGAGGCTGTCGGCCCGCTGCATCACCATCCCCACGAGCAACTGACCTATGTGCTGAGCGGACGTTTTGCCTTCACCATCAATGGTGAAACGCGTGAGGTGGGCGCAGGAGATACACTCTACAAAGCGCCCAATGTGGTTCATGGCTGTGTCTGTCTTGAGGCGGGCACGTTACTGGATACGTTTACACCGCAGCGCGAAGATTTCCTCGCCGCTAAATAATTCACGCGGCCCAATGGGCCGCCTGTTTAACTGCCCAATGCTGTGTCTTTTCCCTGCCCGCCGGATTTAACTTAAAACCGGTACAATTTTTCTGAAATTCCGTTCACTCCTAACTGAATGATTAGCCAGCACTTCCTCTTCAGCCGCGCTGCGCTTAGCCCCGGCTTAAAAATCATTCAGGCAGATTCCTGTACAAAAACCGGATCGTTGTATAAGTTTAATAGCAACATCAGTGCGTTTTTTAACCCGAAACAGGACAATAATATGCCAATGCAAAACACCCTGACCCTGCCGGTGAACCATACCATCCCGGTCAAAAATGAGTTCACATCATCCTTTGCCGCCTCTGAGCAGGACAAACTCAATTTTCTGATTGAGGAATTACTGGAAGCAGGCAAAGAAAAAAGCTGCATGGAACTGCTGCGCCATCTGGCCTCTGCGGACAGTGCCGAAGAAGAAGCGTGCTGCCGCGAACTGTTGACGTTGCTGATGGCACAAAAATGATGCCTGTGGCTGGCTGTTCAGCGCAACTTCACTACGCTTCGGGACGTTCATCGATATTCCGCACATACGCCTGACCGCATTCCGCCGTTCAGGCGTATTAGTGTCTGTGTAAACATTGCCTGGTGTTCTCAACACCATATTGCCCACAGCTACGGATGCTGATCCGGGTGGTCAATGCGGGTTTACTTACACGCCCCCAGCCTCTCATTGCTTATCCCTCCATGCTTTTGTTAGCCTGAATCGCGCATCGACGAGACGCGTCTTACATCGGCCGCACGGTTTATTACCCGTCTGTTAAAGGAGTGACATGTTCATGACCTCTGCACCTGCCACACTGCATCTGCTGTGTGGCAAAATTGCTTCAGGAAAATCGACGCTGGCGGCTCAGCTGGGCGCGTTGCCCGGTTACGTCGTCCTCAGCGAGGATCAGTGGCTCGCCGCGCTTTACCAGGACGAGATGCATTCAGTGGCCGATTACGTGCGCGTTGCGGCAAAACTCAGGAAGGCGATGACGCCCCATCTGGTGGCGCTGCTTAACGCTGGTGTCCCGGTGGTGCTCGATTTTCCGGCCAACACCCGGGCAAATCGTGACTGGATGCGCTCGGTGATAGAGGCGTCCTCTGCTGATCATCGCCTGCATTATCTGGACGTGCCGGACGCACTGTGTAAATCGCGTCTGCACGCCCGTAATCAGAGCGGCGAACATGCCTTTGCTGCAACGGAGGAGCAGTTCGCGCTGATTACCCGCTATTTTGAACCGCCGCAGGAGGAAGAAGGCTTTCATCTGGTGCGCCACGTTTAACGTCTTCTGATATCAGGAGAGTCCGAGAGCGGCAAGCACGTCAGCAATCTCCCGACAATCGGCAGCAGAAAGCGGCAACAGCGGGCGCGGTACACAGTCGCGTTCAGTCAGCCCCAGCAGCCCTGCTGCGGCACTGATCACCCGGAAACTGCCGCCGTGATGGCGGAACAGTGCCCACAATGGCTGAAGACGATCGGACTGCGCTCTGACGCTCGCATAATCGCCTGCGGCTGCCGCATCGGTCATCGCTTTTGCGACGCGCGGAAACAGCCCGCCGCACACCGAATACCAGCCATCACAGCCTGCAATCAATCCGTTGGCGGCAGCGGCATCACCGCTGACGCCAACCGACACGGAAGCAGGCAGCGTGCCGCGCAGTTGCATGAGGCGATCATTCGCTACTGATTGCTCCGCCGGTACACCCGGAATTTTCACTGAACCCACACCAGGCAGTTCAGCGATACGGCCCAGCAGCGTATCCGAAAACGTAAAATGGGTTGTGCCCGGATTGTCATAGACGCAGATCGGCACCGAGGCGTAACGCGTTACGGTCTCATAGAGCGTGAACACTTCCTCCTCTTTCAATGCCTGATAACCCAGTGGCGGCAGTAATAGCGCGGCGGCACCCGCCTGCTGCGCATCTTCCGCCAGCGCCAGCACCTCGTCGGTGCTTACCGCACCCACGCAGATCATCACCGGAATCGAATCTGCATGTTCCACAGCCAGCGTTGCGATGCGCCTGCGCTGCGTGCGGGTCAGATACGCATAGCTGCCGGTTGATCCCAGCACACCAAGGGAGTCGACTTTTGCCTCCGTCAGCCTGCTCAGCAGCCGCAGAAAGGCCGCTTCATCGGGGTTACCCTCGGCAAAGGGAGTAAGGGGAAAGGCACTGAGTCCGCTGAACATATCATCTGCTCCATCGTAAGAATGCGTTGCCTGGCTGACGTTCGTCCGCACAGCCATATTTCGTTACGGGCCGAAGCATCGGTTGGCTCCGCCCGCTATTTTTGCGCCATCACCCTCTTTACTCTCGTCTGAAGGAAGATAGCGATGATTGTCGTACTGTTTGAAGCTGAAGCCCGCCCCGAACACCAGATGCGTTATCTGCAACTGGCCGCTGACCTGAGACCGCTGTTAAAGGACAGTGATGGATTTATCTCTATTGAACGCTTTCAGAGCCTGGGTGATGAGAGAAAAATACTCTCGCTCTCCTGGTGGCGCGATGACGCCGCGGTGCAGGCCTGGAAACATAACCTCTGCCACCAGGCCGCACAGCGTGAAGGCCGTGAAACCCTCTTTGCCGGTTATCGCATTCATATCGCCGCGCTGGTCAGAGAATATGCCTCACAACAGGGAGTAAATTAACATGTTCGATATTCATGTGATCCTGCAAAATAGTCCAGGCACCCTTTCCCGTCTCGCCACGCTGCTGGGCCGTAATGGAATCGGCCTGGAAGGCGGCGGCCTCTTCTCGTCTGGTGCGCAGAGCCATGCCCATTTTCTGGTTGCGGAAGGCGAACGGGCGCGTGCCGTGCTGGAAGCGGAGCGGATCACCGTCGAGGCGGTAAATGTCCCGTTGATTCGCAGGCTACCGCAGCAGCGTCCTGGCGAGCCTGGAGCGATATGGCTCGCCTGAGTTCAGAGACCCTTTGCCGCAAGACTCTGCACGGGCGGCTTCACACTGCCCGGAATCCCCTTATCTGCCCGTAACAGGCTTATGAATTCTGTCACATTTTCGCAAACTCACCTCAGAGCCGATAACACGCCGACAAAATCGGCAGTCTCTGTAACTTTATGAATCAAAATGCTTTTAAATAGTAACCCTATGAAATCATGCGGTGCGCACATTAATCATTGTCCTTTTTGCACTTATTTAGCGCCGGGCACTGATCCACTCTTCAGTCACAGGCGCGGCAAAAAGCGTCATACCTTACTGGAGTTACTGATGCAGACAACCTCACCCATGACTCACCGCGCCAGGATTGGCGCCATTTTTCGTGTGACCTCTGGCAATTTCCTCGAACAGTTTGATTTCTTCCTGTTCGGTTTTTATGCCACCTATATCGCCCATACCTTCTTCCCGGCCAGCAGTGAGTTTGCCTCACTGATGATGACCTTTGCCGTGTTTGGTGCAGGGTTCCTGATGCGCCCGATTGGCGCAGTGGTGCTGGGGGCGTACATCGATAAGGTTGGCCGTCGCAAGGGGCTGATCGTCACGCTCTCCATCATGGCGGCAGGCACCTTTATGATCGTGCTGATCCCCTCTTACCAGAGTATTGGCCTGTGGGCACCGCTGCTGGTGCTGATCGGCAGACTGCTGCAGGGTTTCTCCGCGGGAGCAGAGCTGGGCGGCGTGTCGGTTTATCTGGCCGAGATCGCGACGCCGGGCCGCAAAGGCTTCTACACGAGCTGGCAGTCGGGCAGTCAGCAGGTCGCGATTATGGTCGCGGCGGCGATGGGCTTTATCCTCAACGCGGTGCTGGAAGAGAGTGCCATCCGCGAATGGGGCTGGCGCATTCCGTTCCTGTTTGGCTGTCTGATTGTGCCATTTATTTTCGTGCTGCGTCGCAAGCTGGAAGAGACGCAGGAATTCAGCAATCGTCGCAGTCATCCTGATGTGAAACAGGTGTTCCGCATTCTGCTCAGTAACTGGCAGGTGGTGATTGCCGGGATGCTGATGGTCGCGATGACCACCACGGCGTTTTACCTGATTACGGTTTACGCGCCGACCTTTGGCAAGAAAGTCCTGCTGCTGAGCGCCTCTGACAGCCTGCTGGTAACGCTGCTGGTGGCGGTATCTAACTTCATCTGGCTGCCGATTGGCGGCGCGATCTCCGACCGCTTTGGCCGCAAACCTGTCCTGGTTGCCATGACCCTGCTGGCAATCGCCACCAGCTATCCAGCCCTGAGCATGCTGGCGGCGGCACCGGGCTTTTTCATGATGCTGGGCGTGCTGCTGTGGCTTTCAATGATTTATGGCCTCTACAACGGCGCGATGATCCCGGCACTGACCGAAATCATGCCAGCGGAAGTGCGCGTGGCGGGCTTCTCGCTGGCCTATAGCCTGGCAACGGCGCTGTTTGGTGGCTTTACCCCGGTGATGTCGACCGGCCTGATCGAGCTGACCGGCGACAAAGCTTCGCCAGGTTACTGGATGAGTTTCGCAGCTGTCTGCGCACTGGGCGCAACACTGTATCTCTATCGCCGCACCCGCAGTGCCGTCTCACCTGTCCATAAAACCGTTAGCTGAGGAAATGAAAATGAAACTGAAAACGATGTCGCTGTACGCTGCCCTGCTGTTCAGCGTGGCGGGCAGCGCCACGGCGCAGGCGAAAGAGCTGACGGTAATGATCTCCGGCGGATTTAAAGCGGCATGGGATACGCTCTCGCCACGCTTTGCCGAACGTGAAGGGATCACCATTAACACGGTTGCCGGTCCGTCAATGGGCAAGACGCCACAGGCCATTCCGGCGCGGCTGGCGCGCGGTGAACCGGCCGATGTGGTGATTATGGTCGGTGATGCGCTAAGCGATCTGCAAAAAAAGGGGGCGACGCTGCCGGGTTCACGGGTTGAGCTGGCGGACTCGCGCATCGGTGCGGTGATCAAACAGGGTGCCACGCCAGTGAAAATCGGCAGCGAAAGCGCACTGCGTACCACCCTGCTGAACGCCTCTTCTATCGCCTACTCTGACAGCGCCAGTGGCAAATATGTGAGCAGTCAGCTCTTCAGCCGACTGGGCATTGAGGATCAGGTGAAAGCGAAGGCGGTCAAGGTTGAGCGCATTCCGGTGGCCTCCGAGGTCGCGGCCGGTAAATACGCCATCGGCTTTCAGCAGGTCAGTGAGCTGCTGCCGGTATCAGGCGTTACTTTTATTGGCGAACTGCCGGACACGCTGCAGTACACCACCCGCTTTGCCGGTGCCGTAGTACGCAGGTCAGCGCAGCCCGACGAGGCGGCGAAGCTGCTGCACTGGCTCGCCTCGCCTGAGGCACAGCAGGCCGTGCACGCCAGCGGCCTGCACAGCGTGAAGGCGTCAAAACCGGCTAACGTCGCTGATACTGTTCAATGATCAGATTCTCCAGTTCGCTGGCGATATGCGACAGCGTCCGGCCATTCTTGCGCAGCAGTCCCACGGTGCGTTTCACCTGCGGATCGGTTAACGGCACCGCCATCAGCAGGGCGTGATCGTAGCCTGGCATCGACATGGCGGGGACGGCAGCAATGCCAAGCCCCGCCTCAACCATCCCCAGCATGGTGGTCACGTGCCGGGTTTCACAGACACAGGGCTTCTCCGGCATGATCGCCTGCAACGCCTGATCCAGCAGATTGCGATTGCCGGAGGTTTTATCCAGCCCGACCCACTCATACTGATAAAATGCCTGCCAGCTCAGACTCTTTTTGCCTGCTATCGGGTGGTCACGCCGACAGGCCGCTACGTATGAGTCATCCATCAGCGATTGAAAATGCACATCCGGCTGCGAGCGGCTGGAAAAACTGATGCCAAAGTCGGCCTGCCCGCCAATCACCGCGTCATAGACGTTGGCCGCGCTGCTGTCGATCAGCTTCACCCGCACTTTTGGATAGCGCGCCTGAAACAGCCGGATGATGCTGGGCATAAAGTAGTAGGCGGCTGACGGGACGCAGGCCACGGTAATCAGACCGGTGCGGGCTAAGCTCACTTCACTGAGATCGGCCATCACCTCTTCAAAATCAGCCAGCAGCTTTTCCGAGCGCTGAGCAAACGCATGCCCCTTCAGCGTCAGCGTGACGCGGCGCGTGGTCCGCTCAAACAGTTTGATCCCCAGCGTAGTTTCCAGCTTGTCGATCCGGCGGCTCAGCGCGGACTGTGAGAGACAGATCGATTCCGCCGCCAGACGAAAATTGCCAAACTCCACCAGCGCGCGAAATGCGTAGAGATCGTTGAGATCGAAATTAACCGGCATACATTCCTCTTCCCCTAAACCGCATCAGGCTTGTCATCATCGTTTTCATCGCCTTCTGTCTGGCTGAAATCGCTAACGAATTTGCTGAGCAGCTGTTCCAGCATCTCGCGGTCGCTCTCTGGCCAGTGGAGGAAAATGCGCTGATAAACCTGCACCCGTTGCGCATCGATTTTATCGGTCATCGCCCTGCCAGCCGCAGTAATTGCGGCTTCGTTGATCCTTTTGTCCTGACGGTTTTTCTGCCGCACGACCAGCCCGGTCTCCTCTAATTTCGCTACCTGACGGCTGACCGTGCTGTAATCACGACCCACCCGATCGGCGAGTTCGCCCACGCCGATTGGCCCGAACCGGCTGACCTGAACCAGCAGTGGAAACAGTGCCCGATCCAGCTCAATACCCGCCGCTTTAATCATCGCCATATCGCGCTGAGGCCGGTTAAGCGCGCCCGCAATTGTCAGCAGACAATCATGCAGCGCATCGTATTTATGTGTATTTTGCACACTTTTCATTGACGCCATCCAGAGGCAGGAATAATGTGTGTACTTTACACCCATTAACTCCTGAACAGAAGGATGATAAACAATGAAAGCAGCAATAATCGGGCAGGCAGGCGCACAACCCCACTACGGCGACATGCCGGAACACCAGCCCGGTGAGCATCAGCAGCGGGTGACGGTCAACGCTGCGGCACTCAGCCAGCTGGCAAAGGCCCGCGCGGCAGGCACCCACTACAGCTCTGTGGCGCACTATCCTTTTATTCCCGGCATTGACGGTACCGGATATCTCGACACGGGCGAGCCGGTCTATTTTCTGACGTTTAACGCCGCGGCGGGCAGCATGGCCGAGCGAACTGTGGTCAACAGTGAACATATTATTCCACTGCCTGCCGGTCTGGATGTGGTACTGGCTGCCGCTCTCGCGAATCCGGGCATGTCCTCCTGGGCGGCGCTGACCCGTCGGGCGGCACTGCGTCCTGGCGAGACCGTGCTGATAAATGGTGCCACCGGCACCTCGGGACGTCTGGCGATCCGCATTGCCCGTGCGCTGGGCGCAGGCAGAATCATTGCCACAGGCCGTAACCGGGAGACTCTGGAACAGCTACAGAGTGAGGGTGCTGATATCATACTGACGCTGGATGCATTATCGGCAGAGCTTCCTTCTCTGATGGCGGAAGGCGTTGATGTGGTGCTGGATTATCTGTGGGGTGAGAGTGCACTGGCGATCATGACGGCGGCGGTACGCGGTGGTGACAAGGTGGTTCGCTTTGTCCAGATTGGTTCGCTAAGCGGACAGGAGATTTCTCTGCATAGTAAACTGCTGCGTTCATCCGGCTTAACGCTGATGGGAAGCGGGCTGGGCAGCGTGCCAGACCGTGAGCTGATCGCCTCAATAGGGGAAATGCTGCAGGCTGCCGCGTCACATGGATTTTCCATCCCCTTCCAGTCGCGGCCACTCAGTGAGGTCGCTGAGGCCTGGCAGAGCGACGACAGCCGCTACCGCACGGTCTTTACCCTTCCGATGTAACGGACGGCTCCACCTTATGCAGAAATCGACCCGGATAATCGGGTTGGATCGCGTGCTGGCTGCTGTAGCGGCCAAACAGCTTATAGCGGTTTAACGCGATGCGGTCGTAGGCAAAATTACTGATCGCGTCGGGAAAGTGGCGCAGCACCGCCAGCCCGCGCCACGGGGCAGGCAAATGCTGCATCACGCGGAACACCGCCTGCGCCCGCAGCCAGTGCTGATTACCGTCAATGTAGACAATGGTGCTGATGTTATCTTCCGGCATACCGGCCCAGCGCAACAGCGCTTTGCCCTGCTCGCTCTGTACTGAGGCAAAACGGACCTGCCGCGCCAGATGGTGACGCAGCAGAAACTGAACCCAGCCGTTACATAGTTTACAGACGCCGTCATAGAGCACGGCGCTTTCACCGGTTTGCAGATACGGGGGTAACGACATCCTGCAACTCCTCACTCATCTGATGATGAGCTGAAGTGTAGCGGGTTCTGGTCAGTTGCTGGTGCAGCCAGCGGATAACGGCCGCGAGATCCTGAGCGCAGGCATCCACTTCACACACCGGCCCCAACGCCATCGGACTGGCCTGGTGCGCCAGCTGGCGCAGCTCCGGCAGATACTCAGCCCCCGGATGACCTGGCAGCCGCTGCGACAGTCGCGCCTGATAGCGCGCCACCGCCACCTCCGGCTCAATCCTGAGCCACAGTTCGAGCGCCTCATCGACACCCGCCTGTTTCAGTCCCTGCTCCAGCAGCGCGCGCGGCTGAAAACCAAACCAGGCATCAATCAGCCAGATCTGACTGGCGGGTGCCTGGTCGACGATGTTCCAGATCGCCTGATAAGCCGCGCAGCCCAGTTGCCGGTTGCGCTGGCGATCGACTGGGGAAAAAACCTGCATAAACGGCTCTTTCAGGCTGTCGAGTGTCAGCACCGGCCAGCCAAAATGTTGTGACAGCGCGTGCGTCAGGGTGCTTTTACCCGATGCCGGAATACCGTTAACCAGCACCACGCGTTTGAGGGGGGTATTTTGCGTCATAGAATGTCGATAACCTCCGCCACGCTGCTGGCCTGACGTAACCGGACCAGCGTCTCCTCATCCTCCAGCAGCGACACAATCGCGCGGATCCCCTCTTCGATATGCGCGTTGCTGTCGCGCGCGCCAAACATAATCACGATGTCCGCCTTGTCACTGCCTTCAAACGAGATCGGCTCATTCAGCAGGATCAGACTGAAACAGTCGCGGATCACCCCCGCTTCCGGTCGCGCATGGGGAATGGCGATCCCCTCCTCGAACACATAATAAGCGCCATGGGCCAGCGTATTGGCGATCACGGCATCAGGATAGGTGGCATCGAGATAACCGCCGCTGACCAGCGGTTCGGCAGCCAGCGCGATAACCTGACGCCAGTCCGTGGCGTCAATCCCAATCTGAATAGCGTTTGCCTCTTGCAATAACTGCTTAATCGTCATCAGCTCTCCTTAAATCGACTGGCGAACCACATTGCGTAATTCATCGATTTTGACAAACAGCGCATCAATTTCATTGCGGTAGCGACGGCTTTTCGCAAACAGGCTTAATGCACGATTATATTCCAGCATTAATTGTTTTTGCGTTTCGCCATCACGCGGATTAATCGCCAGCTGCTGCTCCAGTTGCGTTATTTTCTCGCGACTTAATTCCGCCAGATGATCCTGCTGCTGCTCGCTGGGTGGTTCCGCAGCCTGAGACTTTTTGAGGAATCCAAACATAGGCTCTCCTGCCCCGCATAATATTGGGGTGGCTAATATAAACAGAGAATAAAAGATCGTTAACGCATTAAGCCGGTGATGGCGGCACGTGTCATTACCGGAATAACTGCATTTTCTCTACCAGTACATTGGTTACTGCATCATTGGCCGGTACCAGGAAATTACGCACGCTGTCATTGACCTTGCCTTTTTCAAAGGTCGATTTGCACTGCGCTACCCACTGCACGTTCATTTCGGTGCCGACATTCACCTTCTCAATCCCGCTGCTGACCGCCAGCCGCATATCTTCATCGCTGACGCCGGTGCCGCCGTGCAGCACCAGTGGCGTATGCGTTGCCGCCGTAATATCCGCCAGTCGCTGATGCTGAATATGCGCTTTACCGGTGTAAAGGCCATGTACGGTGCCGATAGAGATCGCCAGCATATCGACGCCCGTCTCTTCGACGAAACGGCGAGCATCTTCCACGGGCGTGAACGCTATCGCCTCCATCTCTACGCATTTACCATCTTCCGACCCACCAATGGCACCCAACTCAGCCTCGACCGAAACATTGTGTGGCCGCGCCATATCGATGACCCGGCGGGTATTCGCAATATTCTCGTCAATGGGCAGATGGGAGCCGTCATACATGACAGAACTGAATCCGGCATCAATCGCTGTCTGAATCGCGGCTAAATCGGAACAGTGATCCAGATGCAGACAGGTCGGCACATTCATACTCTCTGACAGCGATTTAATCGCATCAACCAGCAGCTTGTGGCCAAGATATTTCGCCGTGCCTGTAGAGATCTGAATCATTAACGGACTGTTGGTTTTCTCTGCCGCTTTAAAATAGGCGGGCAGCATCTCCAGACAGTGAAGATTAAACGAACCGACCGCTTTAAAGTCACGTTGTTTGGCCAGCTGTAACAGATCGGCGAAGTTATAAAGTTTCATGGATTTTTTCCTCCTGAGGTTTGGTCGATTTGCCATTAACAAACCAGGCAAGCGCGGTAACAAAGGCAATAAACAGGGCGACGAACAGCCAGTTATTCTGGAAGGCATGGCCGAGCACCAGGCCGGTACTGATCACGTCGGAGTCACTGAAGGTGACGCCGGTAAAGCCGTAGCTCTCCAGCATCGGCACCAGGATGGCAGGCAGAATGGTGATAAAGAGTCCATGGACGAAGCCGCCGATCATTGCGCCGCGCCGTCCGCCCATGGCATTACCAAATACGCCGGCGGTGCCACCGGCAAAGAAGTTGGTCAGCAGGCCAGGCAGGATCATCGCCAGACCCAACATCGGGAAGACCAGCATGCCGACGATGGAACCAAGTGTGGTGGCAAGGAAGCCAACGATCACCGCGTTCGGGGCGTACGGAAACATCACCGGACAGTCCAGTGCCGGTTTCGCATCCGGCACGACGCGCATCGCGATACCCCGGAAGGCAGGCACCAGCTCGTTCAGCAGCAGACGGACACCGCTGTAGAGCACGAAGACCCCGGCCACGAACTGAATCGACTGCATAAAGGCGTACATCAGGTAGTTCATGCCGTTGCTGTACTGGGCAATGAAGGCCGGACCGGCTGCCACGGCGGGAATCAGGTACATCGGCACCATCACCAGCGCCATCGACAGATAGGTATCCTGCAGAAACTTAAAGTTATCGGGCAGCTTCAGGTCTTCGGTGGAGCGCGATCCTTTGCCAACCACTTTGGCGACCGCCGCCGTGACCAGATAACCGATGGTGCAGAAATGACCCAGGGCGACATCGTCAGAGTCGGTGATGCGCCGCACCACCGGCTGCGCCAGCGCGGGCATCACGACCGCCATGATTCCGCCAAAGATACCGCCGGTCAGGATCAGCGGTAGCCCGGTCAGCCCCGCTTTATAACCGATCACCGCGCCAATGGTCGCCATCCACAGCAACGCCTGGCCGGTCAGGAAGATGTATTTAAAGGGCGTCAGTCGCGCGATGATGATATTGACGATAAAGATCACCAGCAGCGTCAGCGCGACTTCAGACCCCAGCTCACGGTTAGCCAGCCCGGCAATGGCGGCCACATCGGTGATATAGCCGCGCATGCCAAAGCCATGGGTAAAAATAGTATTGAGGAACGTCAGGGTGCCTACAATAATATTGATACCCGCCATCATAATTAAAAAGCCGAGCAGGGTTTTAAAGGTGCCTTCCACCACCTTGCCTGCCGATTTTTTTTGCAGCAGCAGACCAATCAGGGCAATAAAGGCGATCAGAATCGACGCCTGCCCCAGCAGATCTTTTACCAGAAAGTCGATCACACTATTCATGGGCGGCGACCTTCTGATTGCGTTCTTTTAAAAAGGCCAGGATCTTCTGCTCAATTTCCGCTTTATCGGTGAGCCGGTTAAGAATTATGACCCGTTTAATCTGCTCCGGACTGGCGTCGGCGTTTAAAACATCGGCAAACGCTTTTTGCGTCAGGATCATATCTGACTTAAAGGCATTCGCTTCTGAAATGGTGGTGTGATCGATATCGGCCTCAATCTCCAGTTTTTTTAATACCGCTTTTGCGCTCATCTCAATCGCAAAACTGGAACCTAATCCACAACCACAGACACATAATATTTTCAGCATGGTTTTTCCTCACACTATATTGAGTTGTTTAGCGAGTTTGTAATGGTGCCCGTCAATATCGACCAGGCGTTTTTGCATGCTTATTAAATCAATCGGGATTGGTTTATTGCTGCCATTAATAATGACCGCTTTATTCCGCATGCCTGACTGAATACAACGCACCACTTCACTGGCTATAATGGTGCCCTGAAAGATCTCTTCGCAGGTGGGATCACCATTGCGCAGCCCGTAACCCATAATGGTTTTACGGATGCGCACGCCAATGAGAGGTTCAAGCTGTTTGATTAAGGTGTCGATCGCCCCCTGAAAACCGGGCGAATATTCACGGGTGTAGCCTTCCGAACAGAGGATGACTACGCTATTCTGCGCTGCCAGCCGCCCGGTGATGCGCTGCGCCAGTTGTGGCAGCGGGATCTGGCACTCCGGAATTAACGCAATATCTGCGTTAGATTTAATCGCGGATTGCAGCGTTAATTCGCCGCAATAGCCACCGAGCAACTCCAGCATAAAAACCCGGCCCGGTAAGGCGCGGCCGGTATTGCGCAGTTTCGCCACCTCTTTTAATACCTGCTCGCAGGCGGTGGAGAATCCCAGCGTGTAATCACTGCCGAAAACATCATTATCGATGGTCATGCCGACGCCGAAACAATTTACGCCATACGCCGACAGGGTATGGAGAAATTGCAGCGACCCGTCTCCGCCCGCCATAATTAATATGTCAATCCGGGCACTTTTCAGCTGGCGTGCAATTAACTCATATTCGCTGCGCACCAGTTTCTTTTCAGTGCGTCCCGATTGCATAACCGGAATAGAGGCGATGGAAAAGTCGAGCAGATCGCGCTGGCTGATCTCACGATGATGATTTTGCAGCAGGCCGGGAATACCGCCATCAAATATCACCATCTCCGCCTGTGCCATACGCCCAATCTGGAAGACAAAATTATTAATGCCGGTCACGTCACCGCCACTGATCACCATTCCAATTCGCATCACCCTCACCTCGCTGGCTTACTCTGCTGAAGGTTATTCTTCCGGTTAGCGGGGTTGCTATTTGCAGAGGAGATCACAGTTACGCGCGGTTTTTCTCAGACAGGAATATTGACAGGGCAATTCACACTCCTTTATTTGTGATTTAACTCACACTATTCCTACTTATTGCGCTTAAGGCGAATCGATATAAATCATTGGGTTAGCGGATGACGGGGGTGAGCTGGCCAGAAAGCAGGAGGAGGTAAAATCGGTCATTCACGTGGCGTTGCAGATTTGTGACTTTCACCTCATTTTTCCCGGTTTCACAGAACAGAAACCGCAATTAAGATGCAAAAAGAAAATCTGCAAGCCGATTCAGCATCGCTGTTGCGAACAAGTCGTATTCTTCGGTATAACCTTTCTATGTAGACAGAACAGGTAGCCTGACGATAATGATTTTTAAGGAAAAACCTCCACGCTTTTTCTGAGGGGTGACTTTCTCTTCTGCGTCCGACGCTGCTATTCCGCACGGCAAAACCGACGTTCACCGTGACGACAAACCGGTTCTCTGTGACCCCATTTAACCAGGATCAGACGCATGGAAATAGCTATCCGTACCCCTCTCATTCACTCTCTGCCACTGAGTCAGCTCAGCGGCAGCAACGTCTGGCTGAAAATGGAATCGGCGCAGCCGTCCGGATCCTTTAAGCTCAGAAGCGCAGGCTATATCTGTCAGTACTACGCTGCACAGGGCGCTAAGGCGTTTGTCAGCTCCTCCGGCGGCAATGCGGGTATTGCTGTGGCGCACAGCGGCCGCAGGCTGGGGTTCCCGGTCACGGTGGTGGTACCTGAAACGACCCCGGCGCGCGCCAGACAGCTTATCGAACAGGAAGGTGCCAGGCTGATCGTACACGGCAGCGTCTGGAGTGAGGCCAACGCGTACGCGTTATCGCTGGCGTCGCAGGAACATATCTACATCCATCCGTTCGACAATCCGCTACTGTGGGACGGTATCAGTACGCTGGTCGATGAAGTGATTGATGAAGGGTTACGTCCCGATGCGGTAATCCTCTCCGTGGGCGGAGGCAGTCTGCTCTCCGGCATTGCCCAGGGTCTGGAAAAGCATCAGCTCAGCCATATCCCGATTTATGCGGTTGAAACTGAGGGAACCGCGTCGCTTAACGCTGCGCTGGAAGCCGGGGAGCGGGTCACGCTGGACCGGGTCAGCGGTATCGCCACTACGCTGGCAGCCAGTCAGGTGTGTGAAAATGCGTTTAACGTGGCACGCCGGGCAGATGTCAGGGGAAAGGTTGTGAGCGATGATGAAGCTGTGAATGCCTGTCGCCGCTTCCTGGACGATCATCGTGTTCTGACAGAGCCAGCCTGTGGCGTCTCATTATCGATGCTGTATGACGGGAAAATCGGCTTTAAATCGGATGATGACGTGCTGGTTATCGTCTGTGGCGGGGCGTCTGTCACGCTGGAGAGTCTGCAGAGCTGACGAATTAAAGGGAAAAACGATGGCGCAGCCAGAGGGGCTACGCCATCCGTTGATTACTTCGCGTAAGCTTCGGTAGACAGCGTCAGCGTAACGTCGTCGCTTACCGCAGGGACATATTTGTCCAGCTTGAAGTCAGAACGCTTGATGGTGCCGGTGGCGTCAAAACCAATCGCCTGCTTCTTGACCATCGGATGCTCGCCCTGCTTGTTCAGCGTCGCGTGCAGCGTAACCGGTTTGGTGATCCCTTTCAGGGTCAGGTTACCTTCAACGTCAAATTTATTGTCGCCCTTCGCCACCACTTTGGTGCTGTGGAAGGTCGCTGTCGGGTATTTGGCGGTGTCGAAGTATTCGGTACCTTTGAACTCTTTGGTCAGCGCCGCGACGTGGCTGTCGATTTTGCTGACTGGCAGGGTCACGTCAACGCGTGAGGCCTCCGGATGATCTTTATCGAACACCAGAGTACCGGTTGCGTCCGGGATATCCGCGGTAGGATTTGAGAAGCCAAAGTGGTTCCAGGCAACAATTACCGACGTATGCTCAGGGTTCAGCTGGTAGTGCATCGCCTCAGCCTGAGATAACGGAGCGTAGAGGGTAGCAGCGGCTAACAGGGGCAGTGCAATACGTTTGAAGTTCTTCACGGTCAATTCCTTATGCGGACAAAAGTGAATTGAGTGTGGTCCAGTTTTCCCGGAATAGACAGTGAAGAGATTTGTCGGTAATTTTCAAATAAATTCAGCAACCTTAAAACCGGTCACTACGTATTCCCGCCGGTAAACAGCACCCGCCAGCGGCGGCGATCCTGAATCAGCGTGCGGTGCAATTGCAGTAAATCTGCAAGGGTCAGCGCCGCAATCTGCGTCGCGTCCGGTTCTGCCAGGCCATTTTCACGGCGTAGCAGGGCCAGTGGCTGCTCAACCTGCTGGCTCAGCAGTCGCGCTTTCAGGGCCACAAGATCACATTCCGCCAGCGTCTCGTTCAGTGACCGCAGGAAGTTACGGCAGTAGCGCAGTAGTGACAGCGCACTGTAATCGGGCGACTGTAGCGCAAATAACACCCCCTCTTCATCAGCGCAGCGCATGTAGCGGCTGCTGACCACGTAACCTATTG
The DNA here is from genome assembly GCF_052045955.1 of Pantoea sp. 22096. NCBI lineage: Bacteria > Pseudomonadati > Pseudomonadota > Gammaproteobacteria > Enterobacterales > Erwiniaceae > Pantoea > Pantoea sp. 22096. The sequence continues at coordinate 1,154,700 of NZ_JBQEPW010000001.1, forward strand.
GCTGCTCAACGCGGTAGCGCTGGAAAAAGCGTGGCTCGTAGATGAGCGCCAGTGCGCGCAATGCAGCCAGCTGTTCAGGACGCTGTAGCGGAATAAACAGCAGCAGCGCGTTGTCTGCACTGGCGTGTGGAAGGCGCGTCATGCCGGTCTGCGTGGTCATACGCTTGGGCGGCGTGTCCGGGTTAACCGGCAGCGACAGCGCGCTCAGCCGTCGGGCAATGCGTGAATGCAGCGCGGCGTTGCCGCCCTTCAGCGCCGCCCGCCAGCACCCTGGCGTAACATTGGCTGCCAGCTGATAAGGCAACTGTCGCAGCAACGCACGGATAGCGATGCTTTCGACAGGCGATGGCAGATTTGCCTCAACCGGCAATGTCAGGGCAGAGACAATCTGGCTCAGCGTCTGGTCAGTTACCGCCTCATCCTTTGTCAGGCGGAGCGTCAGTTGCCACACGCCCTCTGTTTCCTGCCAGCTGCCGTGCCCCCCCTGATGACGCAGCGCCGCAAATAGCGGACGCAACCGCCGGCCCAGCGTTTCTCCCGTCTCCGCAGTAAAGGTTGACCAGAACTCCGGTCGCAGGATAAGCGTTGCCTGCGGGTCATCTGACTGATGATGCGGCAATGCCACCGCCTGCGCGGGCAGCGGCGCAGGCGTCGCAGTGATGTCGGGCGGATAGAAGGTGAAACGGGCAGCGGGCAGCGTCTCATCCGGGGCTGGCTCACAGGCCGTCAACGCCAGAGTGAAGCCCTGCGTGACGATGTGTTCCCTTGCCGGTTGTGACGTACAGCACAGCACGGTGCCAGACGCATGGGTGAGTTTCTTCAGCAACGGCTGCAGCGCAGGCAGCCTTTCATCAGGTGCGAAGCCGATAGCGCGCTGACGCAATTGCTCCAGTGGTGACAACGTCACAAAGTAGTGATGTGCAAGCTGATGATAGTGCTGATGTTGCTGATTATTCGTCTGGCGCAGCGCATCGATGTAACCATTAACCAGATGATTTACCCTCGCAGGCTCGCTGGTTTCGATACCCAGCGCCAGCCAGCACGCATCTTCAGCCTGATAAATCCATTTCAGCTCCAGCGCCTCCGCCAGTCCCTGCTCACGCAGAGTAGCCAGCAGCGAGCCGGGCGCTTCATCCAACAGAAATTCACGCCATAACGTGACACCGTCACTGTTATCCAGCAACCAGGTGCGCCATAACGCTGCCTGGGCAGTCTCTGCCAGCTGCCAGCAGATATCGCTGTTGAGCTGCGGCGGTGCCAGATCCTGCTGCCACTGACCGGCAGGCAGCGCGGCGGCAAACTGACGCGCCAGTTCTTCCAGCGCATCCAGCGACTGCGGTCCCTGCAGCCAGAGCCGCATATTGCTGGCAACGTAGTAGCGCTGGTGAAACTGGCGCAATGCCCGTTGCAGCGCCGACAGCTCATTGCCAAAGCTCGCCCGGCTGCCGATATGAAAGCGCTGAAATTCAGCGGGGGTTGCTGCGGCGTGCAGCAATGCCGCTTCGATGCGGGATGGCTCATGACGCTGTAACAGCCGATATTCCGCGTCGATGACCGCCACTTCCTGCGCAATCGCCTGATTATCAAGCAGCGGAGAGACCAGCATATCCTGCAGTCTTGCCAGACCGTCTGCCAGCAGTGACGGCGTGGCCTCAAAGAAGTACGCGCTGCGCCGGGCCAGCGTGGTGGCATTAACCCTGCCGCCCTGCGTCTGGATCCAGCTCATCAGCCGGCCCTCATCGGGCCAGCCGGTGCTGCCGGTGAACAGCAGATGCTCCAGCAGATGCGCCAGTCCGGGCCAGCGATCCGGCTCGTCGTGACTCCCTGCCCCTATCTGAATCAGGGCGGCGGCCTGGCTGGCATCAGCCTGATGCACCAGTTCAACCATCAGACCGTTTATCACCAGGCCGCGCGGGGTCATCAGAGGTTCCGGGTTTTGTAGATCAGTTGCGAGTTGCTGCGGTTGCGGAACTGCAGCTGACCAATTTTAATGTCGCTGCAATCCGCCTCACGCCGGGCCTCAAGGATTTTGCCGTGATGCGGTGATTTGCTGCAGACCGGATCGGTGTTGTCAGCATTACCGGTCAGCATAAACGCCTGACAGCGACAGCCACCAAAATCTTTCTCTTTCTCATCACAGGAGCGGCACGGCTCCGGCATCCAGTCAAAACCACGATAGCGGTTGAAGCCGAACGAGTTGTACCAGATATCGTCCAGGCGCTGTGTCAGTACCGACGGAAATTCTACCGGCAGCTGGCGCGCACTGTGGCACGGCAGCGCGGTGCCCTCTGGTGTGACGCTGAGGAAAATGGCACCCCAGCCACCCATGCAGGGTTTAGGTCGCTCTTCGTAGTAATCCGGCGTGACAAACAGCAGATTGGTCAGATTGCCGGTGGTGCTCATCCGCTCGCGGTAGCGCCTGACCACCGCTTCCGCCTGAGCGATCTGCTCACGCGTCGGCAGCAGGCCTTCGCGGTTGAGCTGCGCCCAGCCGTAGAACTGACAGGTTGCCAGCTCAACGTCATCCGCTTCCAGCTCAATGCAGAGGTCAATGATCCTGTCAATCTGGTCGATATTATGGCGATGCAGCACAAAGTTCAGCACCATCGGATAGCCGTGCGCTTTTACCGCTTTCGCCATCTCCAGCTTCTGCTGAAACGCTTTCTTCGACCCGGCCAGCGCCGCATTCAGGGTTTCGTCACTCGCCTGGAAGCTGATCTGGATATGATCCAGACCGGCCTCGCTGAACGCATCCAGCTTCTTCTCCGTCAGGCCAATGCCCGACGTGATCAGGTTGGTGTAGAAGCCGAGATCGCGCGCCGCTTTAATGAGCTCAGGCAGATCTTTACGCACCAGCGGTTCGCCGCCGGAGAATCCGAGCTGGACGCTGCCCATGGCGCGCGCCTGACGAAAGACCTCAATCCACTGTTCCGTGGTCAGCTCCTTCTCCTGCTGTGCGAAATCCAGCGGGTTGGAGCAGTAGGGACACTGCAGCGGACAGCGATAGGTCAGCTCGGCCAGCAGCCAGAGCGGCGGATTCACGCCAGGTTTATGCGGGGTCACGGAACTGTATCCACTTCTGTTCATGGGCTGACTGCAGGAACTCTAAAACGTCCGGCCCCACACCGCCCGCCTCAGGGAACCGGCTATCCAGCGTTGCGATAATTGCGGCGATATCCTGTTTGCCATCCACCAGCTCAAGAATGGCGGCGGCGGTTTCGTTCAGCTTCGCCATGCCTTCGGGATAGAGCACCACATGGGTATCCTGGGCAGCTTCCCACTGCATGCGGTAGCCGCGACGAAACGCGGCAATCGAGTTTTCATTCATCTGTTATACCAGTCGGGTGGTGTGCCACGCCGCCTTGTCGGTGACGGTGTGATAAGGCGGACGTTTCAGCTCATAAGCCATGGTCATGGCGTCAAGCATGCTCCATAAAATATCGAGCTTAAACTGCAAAATTTCCAGCATCCGATTCTGCGTTTCGGCGGTGGTGAAGTACTCCAGCGCCAGTGCCAGGCCATGCTCCACATCGCGGTTCGCCTGACCCAGGCGGCTGCGGAAGTAGAAGTAGCCCTCTTCTTTGATCCACGGATAGTGCTGCGGCCAGCTGTCGAGTCGTGACTGGTGGATCTGCGGGGCGAACAGCTCGGTAAGTGAACTGCAGGCCGCCTCCTGCCAGTTAGCGCGGCGGGCGAAGTTAATATAGGCATCGACCGCAAAGCGTACGCCCGGCAGCACATGTTGCTCAGACAATAATTCTTCGCGCGTCAACCCGACCGCCTCGCCCAGCCGCAGCCAGGCCTCAATGCCGCCCTCTTCGCCGTTACTGCCGTCGTGGTCAAGGATGCGCTGCACCCATTTACGGCGGGTAGCCGGATCGGGGCAATTCGCCATGATCGCCGCATCTTTCAGCGGAATAGTGGTCTGGTAATAGAAGCGGTTCGCCACCCAGCCCTGAATCTGCTCGCGCGTGGCCTGACCGTTATGCATCGCGATGTGATACGGGTGATGAATATGGTAGAAAGCGCCTTTGTCGCGCAGGGCCTGTTCAAAAGCCTGCGGCGACAGCGTGTCAGTAATCTGCATGATTTAGCCCTGAAGGTGGATCGCCATTCCGTCCCAGCTCACCTCTATTCCCTGCTCCGTCAGAAACTGACGCTGGGGTGACTGCTCATTAAGGATCGGATTAGTGTTGTTAATGTGGATCAGAATTTTACGTTTTGCCGGCAGCGACGCCAGCAGCGCCATCAGCCCTTGTTCTTCCGCCAGCGCCAGATGCCCCATCGCCTTGCCGGTGTTGTGACCCACCCCGGTGGTCAGCAGTTCATCATCCTGCCAGACGGTGCCGTCAATCAGCAGGCAATCCGCTTTTTGCAGCCACGGCAGGATCACCGCATCCGGTTCGCCCAGACCTGGTGCGTAGAGCAGCGTCTGCCCATTCGCCCGGTTTTCGATAAACAGCGCCACGTTATGACCGGGCAGCGGCCGGTCGCGATACGGCGAGTAAGGCGGTGCATTACTGATAATAGGAATCGCGGTGAACTGCAAATCGGTGCAGACATCGACGCTGAACGGGGTCAGTGGCGCAATCGGCCGGTGCTGTAAACCGCCGTTCCAGTGGGTCAGCATCGGAAAGATCGGGAAGCCGGTGCTGAGGTCGGCATGCACTTCCGGCGTACACCAGACCTGATGCGGGCAGCCCTCACGCAGGCTCAGCAGCCCGGTGGTGTGATCGATCTGGCTGTCGGTCAGGATAATTCCCCCGATCGCCGTGCCGCGCAGTACGCCCTTGCGGGTCAGTTCTGGCGTGTGCAGGATCTGCTGGCCGATGTCAGGTGACGCGTTACATAACACCCAGTCTTCGCCGTTATCACTGAGGATAATCGACGATTGTGTGCGTGCCTGAGCCTGAATGGTGCCATTTCGCACGCCGTGGCAGTTGGCGCAGTTACAGTTCCACTGTGGAAACCCGCCACCCGCGGCTGAGCCGAGGATTTTGATAAACATAGAGGACAACCAGAAGTTGAAAAAAATGCCCGCTCAGAGGGCGGGCAGAACGATTAACGGTTGGAGATGTAAAGAGTCACTTCCAGACCGAGACGCATATCAACGAAAGTTGGTTTTTTCCACATGAGTTACTTCCTCTTGGTTAACAGTAAATGTGCTGTCTGAAATCGGCGTGACGGCTGTTAAATGAGAACACCGTCACAATTTCCAGGCAGATGTTGCGCCAATGGCGCGTCGGGATCAAGCCCGGAACATAAGGAAATTGTTATCACAGCCCGGTCAGATGTAAAACCCGCTGCCAGTTTCCCCATGCCAGCTTCTCTGTCAGTCTCTGATCATAGCCCGCTTCCTGAAAAGCGGCGAGCAATCGCGGCATTCCGCTGACATCGCCCAGCGCGGCCGGAGGGGTAATCCCGTCGAAATCAGAGCCAAAGGCCACATGGTCGCTGCCCATTATCTTCAACAGGTGATCACAATGCTTAACAATTTCTGTTAATGGCGTTTCAGCGTCGCGTTTTCCATCGGCGCGCAGAAACGCATTGCCAAAGTTAATGCCAACCAGACCGCCGCTGTCGCGGATCGCTACCAGTTGATCGTCGGTCAGATTGCGCGGCTGTGGACAGAGGGCGTGCGCGTTGGAGTGGCTGGCGACCAGCGGCGCACGGGAAAGCCGGGCGGTGTCCCAGAACGCATTGGTATTCATGTGCGACACGTCGATCATCATCTTCAGGCTACTCGCCTGCTGAATCAGCTTTTCACCGACGGCGGTCAGCCCCGGCCCGGTATCGGGCGTGCCGGGAAACGAGCCACTGACGCCTTCACCAAAGCGGCTGCGCAGATTCCAGAATGGCCCGATACTGCGCACACCCGCCTGCCAGAAGGCGTGCAGCTGCTCGCCCTCTTCGTCCAGCGCATCGGCACCTTCAATGTGCGCCACCATCGCCAGCACGCCTTCCGCGCGGCAGGCGGCAATCTCGTCACTGCTGAGGCAGAGTCGCGCCCGTCCGCCTGGTGCCTCGGCCAGCTGCCTCAGGATATCGAGCTGCTGCCACATGATTTGCAGCGGTTCATACGGCTCATCGGCGCGGGCCGGAACAGTGCTGGCAATGTACGCCTGCGGCGGCACAAAAATCGCAAACAGCCCGCCGCCCATCTCGCCCTGCTGAATGCGCGGATAGTCGAGGTGGCCCCGTTCAATGCCCTGATAAAACGCCTGCACGGGTGCATCGCGATGATGCAGCCAGAGGTTAAGCAAGAGATCATTGTGGCCGTCAAAAATCAGCATAAGTGTTCACCCGGATAAACAGGTGACCATGCTAACCCTGCCCGGCGGATTCACCAAACCAGAGCGCACGCAGGGCAACACAGGTCATGCAGGTCATGCAGGTCATGCAGGTCATGCAGGTCATGCAGGTCATGCAGGTCATGCAGGTCATGCAGGTCATGCAGGGTATTGTCACTTTTGCGCGTCAGGTTGTCAGCCTTGCGCGCGCGGACCCGGAGCCGTGTCGGCAGACTGATAAAAAAACCACAGGAGACTCCTATGCTGACCCGACCCGCTGATAAATATCGTCCCTCCCCGCTGATCACCCTGCCCGATCGCCAGTGGCCCTCACGCCAGCTGACCCAGGCGCCGCGCTGGCTTTCCACCGATTTGCGTGACGGCAACCAGGCGCTGGCAGAACCGATGGATCGGGAACGCAAAATGGCCTTCTGGGATCTGCTGCTGCGCTGCGGGTTTCGGGAGATCGAGGTCGCCTTTCCCTCTGCCTCGCAGACGGATTTCGGTTTCGTCCGCGACCTGATTGAGCAACAGCGTATCCCGGAGGATGTGACGTTACAGGTACTGACTCAGGCGCGGGAAGACCTGATTGCCCGCACGTTTGTGGCGCTGCAGGGCGTCCCGCGCGCCATCGTGCATCTTTATAACGCCACCGCGCCGCTGTTTCGCGAGCGGGTATTTAAGCAGAGCAAAGCGGAAATCGTGGCGCTGGCCACCGCTGGTGCACGGCAGATCCGCGCCGAATGCGAGGCGCAGCCGGACACCCACTGGACCTTTGAATATTCACCAGAGACCTTCTGCTTTACCGAGCCGGAGTTTGTGCTGGAGATCTGCGAGGCGGTAGCCGATGTCTGGCAACCGGACGCACAGCGCCCGATGATCATTAACCTTCCCGCCACGGTAGAGGTCAATACCCCCAACGTTTATGCCGATCAGATTGAGTATTTCTGCCGTCACTTCAGCCGCCGTGATGCCGTCTGCATCAGCGTGCATCCGCACAACGATCGCGGCACCGGCGTCGCCTGCGCAGAACTGGCGCTGCTGGCGGGCGCTGACCGGGTCGAGGGCTGTCTGTTTGGTAACGGTGAACGCACCGGCAATGTGGACCTGGTGACGCTGGCGCTGAATCTCTATACCCAGGGCGTTTCGCCCCAGCTCGATTTCAGCCAGATGCATGAGGTGATTGAAGTGGTAACCCGCTGCAACCAGCTGCCGGTTCATCCGCGCCATCCTTATGCGGGCGAGCTGGTCTTCACTGCCTTCTCTGGTTCTCATCAGGATGCAATCAAAAAAGGGTTTGCCATCCGCGCTCAGCAGCAGGAAACAGAGTGGCAGATGCCTTACCTGCCGCTGGACCCGGCCGACATTGGCTGTAGCTATGAGGCGGTGATCCGCGTCAACAGCCAGTCGGGAAAAAGCGGGGCCGCCTGGCTGCTGGAGCAGAATCACGGGTTACAAATGCCGCGAGCGCTGCAGCAGGATTTCAGCCGCTGTGTTCAGCAGGAGACTGACCGGCACGGCGGAGAGATGACGCACTACGCGCTGTGGCAGCTCTTCTGCCGCCAGTATGGCGTAACGCAGCCCGCGTTGGCATTACAACGGGCTGACAGCCAGAGTGACAGCGGCGGGCAGACGCAGATTAGCGCCAGCGTGGTGTATCACACGCAATCGCTGATGCTGACCGGCAGCGGCAACGGCTGGCTGTCGGCGGCGGTCAATGCCCTGCGCAGCACGTTTGATCTGCATCTGACCATCGAGGGCTATCACGAGCATACGCTGGGACGGCGCAGTGATAGCCGCTCGGTGGCCTATATCAGCTGCGTGGATGCCCGTGGCGCGCGAGCCTGGGGAGTGAGTATCGACAATGACACCGCCCGCGCCGCGATGCAGGCGCTGCTCAGCGCAGCAGGCCAGTTTCTGCAGGCGAAAAGTAGTCCGTCGGAGAGGCGCCCAGCAGACGACGAAACATCACACTAAACACGCTGGGGCTTTCATAGCCCAGCTCCAGCGCCACCCGCAGTACGGAGTCGCCCTGCGCCAGTCGCGTCAGGGCGATAGCCAGGCGGGCGCGGCGCACCCAGTCGCTGAACTGCAGGCCGGTTTCGCGCATAAAATGGCGGGCCAGAGTGCGGCCCGAAACATTCAGGTGGGCGCTGGCGCGCAGCAGCGTCCAGCTTTCACCGGGCGTCTGCTGAATCAGCTCGCACAGGGCCTGTAAACGGGGGCTGTCGGGCGTCGGCAAGGCAAATGGCAGCACCTCCATGCCGCGGATTTCATCCAGAATCAACTCCATCACCCGCTCGGCCCGACTGCCTGCGGCGTAACGATCTGGCAGGCTCAGCGCCGTGACAATCAGTTCGCGCAGCAGCGGTGAGATTTGCACCACCTGACAACTGGCGGGCAGATCGGCGCGCGCCAGCGGATCGATAAACAGCGTGCGCGCCGCCACACTGCCGGTAATCTGCAGCGCATGACGGGTAAATGCGGGCAGCCAGACGCCGCGACTCGGCGGCACAATCCAGCTGCCATACTCCGTCTCCACCCGTACCACGCCGCTCAGGGTGTGGATCAGCTGGGCACAGGCGTGCTGGTGCCAGGGTTCGCTGGCACCGTGCAGGTAATCGTGTGCCAGCGGCACCAGCGGACGCGTGCTGAAGTCAAAATGTTGCTGACTCATTGCGCCTTCAGGTAGCGGTAGATCACCGCCAGGTCCTCTTCACCGTGTCCGGCCTCCACCGCCTGCTGCCAGAGCTGGGCGATATTCTCCAGCGCCGGCAGCGGCGTCTCTGCGGCATCCAGCGCCAGGCGGGCATCTTTCAGCGCCCAGACCAGATGCATCTGCGGCGTGAAGTCGTCGCTGGCGATCATCCCGAGCTTCATTTTTGCATACGGTGCGGCCAACGGACCGCCCTCCAGCACCTGCCAGAGATCGTCGGTAGAAAAGCCGAACGCCTCCGCCAGCCGGGTGCTCTCTGCCAGGCTCTGCATCATGCCAATCAGCCAGCTATTGATGACCAGCTTCATGCGGGTGCTTTTGCCCGCCTCGCCCAGCCACTTTGTCTCTTTGCTGATGGCGGCAAACACCGTTTCTGCCGCCTGGGCACGGCTCTGATCGCCACTGGCCAGCACCAGAATCTGTGCGTTTTCTGCGGGTGCTTTGGTGCCGGAAACCGGCGCGTCGATGAACAGCAGATCCGGTCGTTCCGCTGTGAAAAAGGCGATCAGCGCATCGGTTTTTTCCACGCCGATGGTGCCCATCTGACATAGCGTCGCACCCTGCTTAAACGCCGCTTTGGCCTGATGCAGCACCTGCTCTGTGGTGTCACCGTCGGAGAGCATGGCGATTACCACATCTGCCTCGCGTACCGCCTCTGCCGGTGAATCAGCCAGCTGCAATCCGGCGCCCAGCAAATCCTCGCCGCGCGCGCGGGTACGGTTCCAGCCGTGTACGCGAAAGCCTTTTTTCAGCAGGTTGGCGGCAAATGCATGCCCCATTGCGCCTAATCCCAGAACCGCCACTTCAGGTTGTTTCATGCTGACTCCCATAAGTTTGTGTCTGCATCCGTCAATGCTGGATGCCTTATTACTGCAAAAGATGGATTCCAGCCTGGCGGTAAACAGAGAAAAAATCCAGCGTGAAACGGTGTACCCCGGCACCCCGAAGCCTTACCCTATGCGGCAATTGTTTCACCTGGTTCATTTATGCTTCTCTTTTCAGGCCTCTGATAATGAAAATACTCTCTCTGCGGCAGGCGACGCTGCTGATGTTGCCTGCCATTTTGCCGCTGCCGCTGCTGGCAGCAGACAATGACAATACCCTGGTCGTCACGGCCGCCCCGCCAGAAACGGGCCTTAACGAGCTTGATACCCCCGCCGCCCTGAGTGTGGTCAGCGGCGACGATATGCGTCAGGCTGCGCCGCGCGTTAACCTGTCGGAAAACCTCAGCAGCGTGCCGGGTCTGCAGATCCAAAACCGCCAGAATTACGCCCAGGACCTGCAGCTGTCGATGCGTGGCTTTGGCTCCCGCTCAACCTACGGCGTACGCGGGCTGCGCATCTATGTGGATGGCATCCCGGCCACCATGCCGGACGGTCAGGCGCAGACCTCCAATATTGATATCGGCTCGATTGATCATGTCGAGGTGCTGCGCGGCCCCTTTTCTGCGCTCTATGGCAACGCATCGGGCGGCGTGATCAATGTGACCACCCAGCAGGGTCAGCAGCCGGCCACGCTGGAAGCGAGCAGCTGGTACGGCAGTTACGGCAGCTGGCGCAACAGCGTTAAAGCCAGTGGCGCAACCGGTGACGGCACGCACGCCGGGGATGTGAACTACACCGTCTCCGCCTCACGCTTTACGACCCACGGTTATCGCGATCACAGTTCTGCGCAGAAGAACCTCGGCAACGCCCGGCTCGGCGTGCGCATCGATGATGTCAGTACCCTGACGCTGCTGTTTAACAGCGTGCACATTGACGCCCAGGATCCCGGCGGCTTAACCGAAGCGCAGTGGCGTGACAATCCGCGCCAGGTGGTCAGTAACGTTACGCTTTACAACACCCGTAAAACGGTCGATCAGACCCAGGGCGGCCTGCGTTATCAGCGCCAGATGAGTGAAAACGATGACCTCAGCGTAATGCTCTATGCAGGAGTGCGTGAAACCACGCAGTTCCAGTCCATTCCTGCCGCCGTTCAGCGTAATCCCTCTCATCCAGGAGGCGTGATCGACCTTACCCGCCACTATCAGGGCGTCGATACGCGCTGGACCCATCGCGACACGCTGCTGTCGATGCCGGTGGCGGTGACCGGCGGACTCGACTACGAAACCATGACCGAGCGCCGCAAGGGTTATGAAAACTACACCGTCAGCAGCGGCGTAACGCAGCTGGGCGAACAGGGCAATCTGCGCCGCAACGAGCGCAACCTGATGTGGACGCTCGATCCTTATGTGCAGACCAACTGGCAGCTCACCGATAAACTGTCGCTGGATGCAGGCGTGCGCTTCAGCACCGTTAACTTTGATTCCAATGACTTCTATATCCGGCCCGGTAACGGTGACGACAGCGGTGAGGCGCGGTATCACAAGTGGCTGCCCGCGGCGGCGCTGAAATATGCGTTTGACCCGAGCTGGAACGCGTGGATCTCCGCCGGACGCGGCTTTGAAACGCCGACCATTAATGAGCTCTCTTACCGCTCGGATGGCGCGACCGGCCTGAACCTGGGGCTGAAACCGGCCACCAGCGACACGCTGGAGATCGGCAGCAAAAAACGCATCGGCAATGGCCTGGTCAGCGCGGCGCTGTTCCAGACCGATACTCGCGATGAGATTGTGGCGGATACCAGCAGCGGCGGACGAACTACCTATAAAAATGCCGGTCAGACCCGCCGCCGCGGTCTGGAGTTAAGCCTGGATCAGCAGTTTGCCTGGGACTGGCGGCTGAAGATGGCCTATACACTGCTGGATGCGCGTTATCGCAGCAACGCCTGCGGCAGCGATAGCTGTGACGGCAACCGCATTCCGGGCATCGCGCGAAACATGGCGTACGCCGGACTCGGCTATCTGCCGGAACAGGGCTTTTACGCCGGCAGTGAAGTGCGTTATCTGAGCCAGATCGCCGCTGAAGATCAGAACAACGTGAATACCCCGTCTTACACCGTGGCGGCCGTAAACAGTGGCTATAAGTGGCTGGTGGAGAACTGGACGCTGGATCTGTTTGGCCGGGTCGATAACCTGTTTGACCGGCACTACGTGGGTTCAGTGATTGTGAATGAGAGCAATGGTCGCTACTTCGAGTCTGCGCCGGGCCGCAACTATAGCGTCGGTGTGACGCTGGGTTACGCCTTCCGTTAAAACTATCCGGGCCACCATTGCGGTGGCCCGGATCATACCGTCATACGCTTATCAGGCACGGGATTTTAGCTGCGCCACAATATCGTCACAGCTGCCGGATTCACCCAGGCGCGGGAATATCAATTTTACGCTGTTGTTGTGCGTATCCATGTTGAGATCGGTCATCGCATCGGTCGCCAGCGTGACGTTGTAACCTAATTCATACGCCTGACGTGCCGTCGACTCCACGCCGATGCTGGTCGCAATACCGCAGATCACGACCTGAGTAATGCCGCGCTTTTGCAGTTCCTCATGTAGCGCCGTGTTATGAAACGCGCCCCAGGTTTTCTTGGTGATGGTGAGATCATTCTGCTGCGGCGTCATCGCCGGAACCAGCGTGGCCCAGTCGTCAGGCAGATCGCCGTTGTGACGCGCCTGCTCGTTACGGCCAGGTGCCCCACCGGCCACGTTAACCAGCACCACCGGCAGGTCGTGCGCGCGAAATGCCTCAGCCAGATCGGCACAGCGTTCGATCACCGGCTGCGGCTCATGGACCAGAGGCAGCGCTACAATGCCATGTTGCAGGTCGATAACAATCAGCGCAGTTTTTGCATCAAGTGTGGTTACAGCCATGTTGGATCCTCAGGTTCAATAGTCAGTGAGTCGTTGCAGCAGAGGGAGAACGTCGATCAGTTGTTGCTGCTCTGCCGGACTGAGCCGCGCATCCAGTGTCCTGACCAGCCAGTCATCGCGCATTGCACGACTCGACGTAATTACCGCCAGGCTCGATGCGGTAGGCAGATAGCGTGTTTTACGGCCATCATGGGGATCGGGCTCGCCCGTTATCAGTTCTGCCGCCACTAATCCGGCGACGGTCGTCCCCATTGACTGGGTGCGCACGCCCTCGGCGGCGGCCAGTTGCGTCACCGTCATCGCCCCGTCGCGCACCAGATGCCCCAGCACCGCCACCTGCGACCAGGTGAGTTCGCCAGGCGGTGCCGATTCGCGCAACCGGCGACCCAGCTTGCCCACCAGCATGCGCAGCGTGGCAGCAGATTCAGTCAGATCGCGCATTTCCCGTCTCCATCGATAAGCGAAAGTATAAAGATACGAAGGTAAACTGTGTAGTTTGCTCAGGTATCAATTTGTAACGTCCGGGCGCTGCAGATAGTGAATCAGGCTGTGAAAGCGCAGCGGCGTGCTGAGCGGGTTGCGGTAGCTGTGCGGCACGTCGGCGCTGAACTGAAACGCCTCGCCTTTTAGCAGACGCCGCCAGCGATCGTTGACCCCCAGCAACAGTTCGCCCTCAATAACCACCACCTGCTCCACGCAGCCCGCTTCATGTGGCGAGGAATGGCTCTGCGCGCCCGCGGCCAGCTCCACCGCCAGCAGATCAAATCGCAGTTGCGGATCGTAAGGCAGCACGGAGCGTACCGACATGTCAGCGTTGGGCTGACTGAATCCCGATATGGTGCCGGAAGGCAACGCGCTCCCGTCGATAAAAAAGGAAAAGGGCACGTTAAACCCGGTAGCAATCTTCCACAGCGTCGCCACGGTCGGACTGGATTCACCCCGCTCAATCTGCCCCAGCATCGCTTTACTGACGCCGGTTCGCTCCGCCGTCAGCGTCAGGCTCCAGCCATTGGCCTGGCGCAACTGTCTGAGCGCACCGCTCAGGTGTTGCTGAAAATCTGCCATTTTTTCTCCTGAGTTCTCGTCACCCTGGCAGGTGACGTTATGCCGATAGTGTAACACTTGTGCGTTATAGCGCACTATGCGAACATGTGCGCTATAACGCACACCTTAAATTGAGTCTGACCATGACGAGAGCCGAACCGTCCCGTTTTACCCTGCCGATGCTGGTCTCCGGCTTTGTTGCTGTGCTGGTGGGCTACAGCAGCAGCGGCGCGATTATTTATCAGATGTTTCAGGCGGCGGGCGCTTCACCGGCGCAGATTGGTGGCTGGCTGTCAGTGCTGGGTCTTGCGCAGGGGATTGTCTCGCTGGGTCTTTCACTGCGCTACCGCATGCCGGTGCTGGCCGCCTGGTCCACGCCCGGTGCCGCGCTGCTGGCGACCAGCTTTCACGGCGTTACGCTGAATGAGGCGGTGGGCGTGTTTGTTTTCGCAAATCTGCTGATCGTGGTGTGCGGCGTGACCGGCCTGTTTGCCCGGCTGATGAACCATATTCCCGCCTCGCTGGCGGCGGCGATGCTGGCCGGTATTCTGTTGCGCTTCGGGCTGCAGACCTTTGCCGATTTGCAGAGCAACTTTGTGCTGTGTGGCAGCATGTGCCTCGCCTGGCTGCTGGCCCGTCGCTGGCTGGCACGCTATGCCATTCTGGTGACGCTGATGGTAGGGATTGCCGTGGCACTGGCCCAGCATGCCATCCATTTTCCCCCGCAGGCGACGATGCTGGCACTGCCGGAGCCGGTGATGCCGCACTTTACCCTGACCACGCTGCTGGGGATCGGCGTGCCCTATTTCCTGGTGACCATGGCGTCGCAGAATGCCCCTGGCATCGCGACGTTACAGGCGCACGGCTACCGTCCGCCGGTCTCTTCTCTGATGAGCTGGACCGGTGTTACAGCGCTGCTGTTGTCGCCTTTTGGAGGCTTTTCGGTCTGCGTGGCGGCGATTACGGCGGCGATCTGCATGAGCGATGAAGTCGACGCTAATCCGCAGCAACGCTGGCGTGCCGCTGCGCTGGCCGGGGTCTTTTATCTGCTGGCGGGCGCGTCCGGTGCGCTGATTGCCGTGCTGTTCAGTGCGCTACCTGCGGTGCTGATTGAGGCGCTGGCGGGTCTGGCTCTGCTGGCTACCCTGGGCGGCAGCCTGCATCGCGCACTCGATGTGCCTGCCGAACGCGACAGTGCGCTAATCACGTTTCTGATCACCGCATCAGGCGTCTCTTTGCTGGGTATTGGCCCTGCCTTCTGGGGACTGATCGGTGGCGTTATCGCGCACCTGGTGCTGGTGCGTAAAACCGCCTGATTGCGTGATAGCTGCTGAAATATCGGTTATTTTTCCGCCCGCCGGTGAAAAAAACACTGGATTTACCTCCTTTTCTGCCGTTTGATTTGTCATTGCCCCGCGTAAAATCAACCTAATCGTCGATAACACGCGATTTTCTGCCTCAGACAACGACCGATAAGGGCCCAACAGGTGGCAAAAACTTTTCTGCGCAGCGGTAATTTAGATGCAGTTCTGGCATTAGGTGAAAATGGCCAGCCGGTCTATGCCTCAGCATTGCAAATTCGTGAAACCCTGCGCCTGCGCCGTCAGAGCGCACTGGCAGATTGCCTGGCCATTCCTCAGGCCAATGAACGGGGCGACCGCCTCGACTGGTATGCCCCTTTCAGCGGCCGGGTGAAATCCTGGCTGGGCGCCAGCGATCATGAACGTCGGGTGGCACTGCAGCAGCTTACCGCCTGCCAGCAGGATATGCAGGATCTCAGTACGCGCGCGCGCGCGGCAGAGAACCCGTCGATGCGGCTGTTTGGTGCGCTGCTGAGCAAAACCCTGCAATTCCCCGATCAGCAGTATGTTTATCTGGTTGATGGCAAACCGGTCATTACCTTCTGGGGCTTTGTTGATGCCCAGGCACGCAGCCGTGACGATGCGCTGGCCTGCCTGCGCGACACGCTGGAAGAGAATCTGCCGGTGACGCTGGTTGAACCGCTGCCTGAGCTGCCTGCCGCACCTGTTGCCGTCGAGCCGGTCATCGTCGCTGAGCCTGAACCTGCACCTGAACCTGAAGAGGAGCCGCTGCCAGTCGCGGCAGCCGTTGCGCCTGAGCCGGTTGCACCTGTAGCGGCTCGCCGTCGTTTCCGCGTCTGGTATCTGTTACCGCCGGTGGCGATTGCTGCCGCCGTAACGGTGGCCGTGCTGCTGCATCGTCCTGAACCTGTCGCCACACCGGTGGCATCAACGAAGCCAGCCGCCGCCCCTGCGGTTGTTTCAGCGCCCGCCGCGGTTTCTACTCCTGCCTCTGCGGCGAGTCAGGCCCCGGCAGCGGCCACACCTGCCGCTACACCGGCAGCAACGACACTTGCGGAGACAGCAACAGCTGAGAAACAACCCGAGTCGCAGCCGCAAAAACCAGCCAGCGCTGGCACGACCGAAGCCGCACCAGCCGCTTCATCTGCTACCCTTGCCAGTGCAGTGACCCCGCCGGTTCCGGCTAAGCCTGATGATTTGATTGTCACGCCGGACGCCGTGCGCGAAGGTCAGGTACAGGTGATTGATGGCCGCTGGCGTGTGACTATCGACCAGATGCCGACGCCGACCGGTAAGCCGCCGGTGATGCGCTTCCAGTTTAAAAATGGCAAAGGCAGCGTGCAGGTTGCCCAGGGTAATACCACCTGTAAAGCTGATGTCAGCGCCGCCATGACCAGTGCCGGTAACCTGGTGATTGAGAGCCGCTACACGGCGAAGTGTCAGAACAGTTCGCGCTACCGTATGCCACTGCTGATCTGCCATGCGAGTATGGGCGCCGCCGTGTGTGAAGCACAGTATGCTGAAGACCGGGTATTCCCGATGACGATTAAGCGTGAGAGTAAATAACGATGCTGGCTCCCCTGATCGATGACAAACAAAAAATTTCGCTGATTGAAAACAGCGGTGTGCAGTTTCTGGATTTTGGCCTGCAACTCTCAGCTACCCAGGCACGCCGTCAGTTTGTGCGCCAGACCGCTAACGGCCCGCTGCTGCGCCTGAACGTCGATGGCAACAGCGGTAAATTCATGCTCTACCCGGAAGATGGGGGCGCTGCTGAAGTGGTGCGACCGGAGTCGGATATCGCCCTGGCAGACTCACTTACACTGCTGTCAGCCTGCTGGCTGCCGCTGCCGATGCTGCGCTGCGCCAGCGGCCGTCGTTTTATAGGCGGCCCGGAAAACTGGGCGCGGATGCGTCTGGTGGCCCTGCCCGCGCCCGATGCGGCAGGCAATACCCATCGCGTTACTCTGGCCTTTGATACCCGCTGTGTAGCGGAACAGGATGGCGGCGAACAGCTCGGCCTTAGCGCTGCCGATGCGCAGAACGGCGTGACCTTTGCGCTGGCCTGGCACAACTACGAGCTGGGCGATTTTCTTGACCTGACCTGGGTTGACGGCTGGCTGCGAGAATCCTTTACCGACCGTGTTTCCGATCGCCGCGAACAGGCAATTAATCAGGCCCTGCGCGAGTTTGAGTATCAGGCGCACTACCTCAATCTGCTGGAACTGATGGGCGAGCAGCTCGACCTCAGCGAGATCCATATCCAGGCCGCCACGCTACAGACCCCGGCGGTCAACGTCGATATCATTCTGGATGTCGGCAATTCTCATACCTGCGGCATTCTGGTGGAAGATCACCCGGAAGAGAGCAACGGCCTGAAGCAGACCTATGAGCTGCAGCTGCGCGATCTCTCGCAGCCGCATCAGGTGTATAACGAGCTGTTTGACAGCCGTCTGGAGTTTGCTGAGGCGCGTTTCGGCAAAGCCAGCTTCTCGCTGGAGAGCGGTCGTGAGCAGGCCTTTATGTGGCCTTCCCTGACGCGCGTGGGACGCGAAGCAAGCCGTCTGGCGCTACAGCGTGTGGGTCTGGAAGGCAGCACCGGCCTCTCCAGTCCACGTCGTTACCTGTGGGATGAAGCCCGCTATCAGCCAGGCTGGCGTTTTAACACCCCTGGCGATCAGGCTGAACCCCTGGCTTATGCCGCACCCTTTACCACCCTGCTCAACGACGAAGGCCAGCCGCTTTCCTCACTGACACCCGACGATCGTCTGCCGGTCTTTTCACCGCACTATAGCCGCAGTTCGCTGATGACCTTTATGCTGTGTGAACTGCTGGCACAGGCGCTGATGCAGATGAACAGTGCAGCACAGCGTCAGCGTATGCCGCAGAGCCACGCGCCGCGTCAGCTGCGCCATGTGATCCTGACGCTGCCGTCAGCGATGCCGAAGCCGGAGCGCGAAATTTTCCGCCGCCGGATGCAGGAAGCGCTGGCGCTGGTCTGGAAAGCCGAGGGCTGGCTGGCGGACGACGATGACCTGTCACCTTCTCTGCCGCGTCAGAACCCGAAACCGCTGCCGGATGTGCAGATGGAGTGGGATGAAGCGACCTGTGGTCAGATGGTCTGGCTGTTTAACGAAACCCAGGTCAACTTTGCCGGTCGCGCCGAAGACTTTTTCAGCAGCATGGCCCGTCCTGATCGCCCGCGCGAGGCCGACGAACTGCCAGGCAAAAGCCTGCGTATCGCCTCAATAGATATCGGCGGCGGCACCACCGACCTCGCCATCACCCAGTATCGTCTGGATGATGGTCAGGGCAACAACGTCAAAATCACGCCGCGTCTGCTGTTCCGCGAAGGCTTTAAAGTGGCGGGCGACGACATCCTGCTGGATGTGATTCAGCTATGGATTTTACCGGCGCTGCAGCAGCATCTGCAGAAAGCGGGCCTGACCCTGGCGGAACCGCTGATGAACAAGCTGTTTGGTCACGACAGCCGCATGGACGGTCAGGCGACACTGCGTCAGCAGGTTACCTTACAGCTGTTTATTCCACTGGCGCAGGCGGTGCTTGAGCGTTACGAAAACTGGGATCCGCTGGAGAGCCATGCGGAGATCAATGCGCTGTTTGGCGAGCTGGTCGAGCAGCCACCGGGCGAGGCGGTGCTGGCGTTTGTTAACGGCGAAATTCAGCGCGAACTGGGCGGTAACAGCCGCTTTGACCTGCTGCAGGTGCCTCTGGTGGTGAGCCTGTCGCTGCTGCATGGTGAGTTTATGCAGCACCGCATGGCAATTATTCCGGCGCTGCGCTCCATGTGTGAAGTGGTGTCGCTCTATCAGTGTGACGTGCTGCTGCTGACCGGTCGTCCGTCGCGCTTCCCGGGCATTCAGGCGCTGGTCCGTCATCTGCAACCGCTGCCGGGCAGCCGTATTCTGTCGCTGGAAGGCTATCACACCAGTGACTGGTATCCGTTTAACAAACATGGCCGCATCGACAACCCGAAATCTACTGCAGCAGTCGGCGCGATGCTCTGCCTGCTGGCGCTGGATCTGCGTCTCAGCAGCTTCTGGTTCCGCGCCGGGGATTTTGAACCCTATTCGACCATTCGCTACCTGGGTATGCTCGATGAAAATCAGGCGCTGACGGACGAGAACCTCTGCTACAGCGAAATTGACCTCGACGATCCTGGCTATGCGCTGGATAAAAAAAGCAGTTTCCGTATTCGCGGCAACGTCTGTCTCGGTTTCCGTCAGCTGGATAATGAACGCTGGCCCGCCTCGCCGCTTTACAGCCTGACGCTGAACGACGCCACGCTGGCGCGTAAAGTAGCCGGTGAGAGCGTGCTGCGTATTCGTCTGGCCGTCAAAGCCGGTCCCGACGCCGCCGGCCCGGAAAGTCTGGTGCTGAGCGATGCGCGCCTGGACGATGGCACCCGCGTGCCGCTGGAGCAGTTAAGTCTGAAGCTGAATACCCTGTCGGCGACCGGCAATGCCAATGCGCAATACTGGATTGACAGCGGGAGCGTGTGTAAACGATGAAAGCGTTAAAACCCCGTCAGCCACAAACGCTGGCAAAACGTCTTAGCCTGTTGCAGGACGCCCTGAATAACAGCCTGAACTGGATTGAGACCACACGTGAGCAGTCGCCGCGTCTGGCGCTGGAAGCCGAAACCCTGACGCTGCAACTGCGCCAGGCGCGCGTGCAGACTCAGGCGCTGGCGCAGCAGGTGGCGCGTCCGGTCACGCTGGCGCTGTTTGGCCAGTCGCAGGCAGGTAAAGCCTGGCTGCTGAACGAAATGGTGGCCGATGCCCAGGGCCAGTTAGTCACCCGCATGGGCGATAAACAGCTGAGCTGGTTCCAGCATATCAATCCCGGCAACCTCGATTTTGCGACGGCCACCCGCTTCAGCCATCAGCGCGAACCGCTGTCAGGCGAATGGCCGGTTGAACTGACGCTGCTGAGCGAAGCGGAACTGGTGCGGCTGATGGTCGCCTGTGCCAGAACGTCCACGCCCGACACCGCGCAAATCGACAGCACCCTGCAGCGCCTGCAGCGTCATCGTCTCACCACGCCGCTGGCCGGTCTGGAAGGCGACGCGCTGGTCACACTCTGGTCCTGGTGCCGTCGCCGTGCGCACCACGATGCACGGCTGGATCGCCATTTCTGGCCACAGGCCGTTGAGCTGGCACCCTGGCTCAGCGTTGACGACCGGGTGCAGCTCTTTTCACTGCTGTGGCCTGCTCAGCCTGCCCTGAATGAGATGCTGCGTACCCTGCTGCACCTGCGTCACCAGCTGCGTAACAGCAGCCGGGTACTCGCGCCGCTGAGCCTGCTGACCGATGCGTCACTGCTGCCTGCCGAGCAGCTGATTGTGCCCGCCAGTGAGCAGGATCAACAGCAGTCAGTAGAAGTCTGCCCGATGAACGGTAACCGCATCGGCAAGGCGCAGAACGTGCCGCTGGGGCTACTGGCGCTGCTGACGCTGGAGGTACTGGTCCCGCTGAGTTCCACACCGCGAACCGCGCTTTATGATGATGCCGATATGCTGGAGCTGCCCGCGCCGGGTCAGTCCAGTGATGCGGCAACGCAGGAAGATCGTCAGCGCCTGCAGCAGCAGGATCCGCTGCGAGCACTGCTGCTGGAACAGAAACGCGCCCTGCTGCCTGGCTTCTATGCTGCGCGGCAGGCGATTGATCTGTTGCTGGTCTGCACTGCCGCCAGCCAGCGTCAGGATGCTGACCTTGCCAGCGAAACGCTGCGTGAATGGCAGCGCCACCAGCCTGCCCAGGAATCTGCAGAGAAACCGCGTCTGATCTGGGCGATTACTCCTTTCGATGCCCGTCATCAGCAGGTCAATGTCGATGAAGCCGTTCAGCGTCAGATGGGACAGCCCGGTCAGCACTGGGGGTCGATGCTGGCACTGGATCGCGCAGGCGTCGATCGCATGGCGAGCTGGTTGCTGGACGAAATGCAGCCGGAAGCGCGCCGCGACATGTTGCTGGCTCAGCTGGCGCAGATCCAGCACACCGTGGTGGAGCGACGTCTGCTGCCCTGGACCGAAGCGGGGGCCAGCCCGGAGCAGGCGGCACGCAAACAGAATATCGCCGACACGCTGCTGAAGTGTTTGCAGCATCGCACCGGTCTGCATGGCGAGCTGCTCGAGCGCCTGCAGCCGCCGCGTGAAGCACTGCGCCAGCTCTGGCTCAATCAGTCGGCCCAGCCAGGCAGCAAACCGGCCA
Organism: Pantoea sp. 22096; assembly: GCF_052045955.1. NCBI lineage: Bacteria > Pseudomonadati > Pseudomonadota > Gammaproteobacteria > Enterobacterales > Erwiniaceae > Pantoea > Pantoea sp. 22096. The sequence goes on from NZ_JBQEPW010000001.1 coordinate 1,176,050, forward strand.
CAATTCAGGCACCGGAAAATCAGTTTGGCATCGGGTTTGAATTTGATCTGTTCAGCGAAAGTCCGGCGGAAGCGCCGGTTCAGCCGCGTCAGAGTCTGCAGAGCGCTCAGCAGTATCCGCGTCAGGTGCTGCTACTGTGGCTGGATCATCTGCGCCAGTTGCCGGAAAATCGCAGCCTGCTGGCATTACTTAACGTCGACAAGGCGACGATGGAGTGGCTGGTTGAAGAGCTGATTACGGCCGGTTTCCGCACCGATATCGCGCAGAAACTGCAGCAGGCGTTGCATGAGCCGGATACGCAGAGCGTCAGCTATGAATCACGCGCCGATCGTCAGGTGACGCGGGCGATGACAGTGCTGGGGGATTTTGTGGCCTGGCTCGGCTTTTTACAGCGTCCTGAATCCGAACGTCCGGCCAGCCGGGTTAACCGGGGTCAGGCAATTTTCTCCCGTCCTCCGGCACCCAGCGTCAGCTTCAGTGCCGGTCAGCGCCTGACCAAACTCTCTGCTGCTCCGGCCAACCACACCGCCTACTATATTTACGACTGGCTGGTGGGGCTGAATCAGGTGATTATTGAAAACAATGGTTATACCGGCGGCGGCGACCTGCCGGTGGCGGCCCGTGAAGCGCTGATTGCTCTCCTTAAGCCCCTGCGCACTTAATCGATAATCAGGCGCAGTTCGCCCTCCAGCGACTGCGTCGCCTCTTCCAGCAGCGCCAGCACCGGCGCTAAATCCGCTTCATGCGCAGCATAGTGCTGCAGCCAGACCGTAGCAGGCAGCGCCATGCCGCCCGTCAGCCAGTCCCATAACGCATCCAGATTATGGCCGAAGCGCTGCGGGCAGCCGCTCTGCTCAGCAAACTGCTGATAAAAGGCCGCACGCGTGGTGAGCTGACGCAGGTCGAAGGTCAGGTTAAGCATAATCAGGGCACCTGTCTGAAGCTGCGGTAGTGGTCGGTGGAGAGGAACACCAGCCCGTCAGAGGAGTATACCAGGCGGTCGGCGTCGCGGTGACCGCAGCGATAATTCACATCCGCTTCATACCACTGACGGCCCGCACGCGCGGGAAGCCGCTTTTCACGGTTGGTAAAGCGATCGCCGCCGATAGCTCTGCCCGGCAGTACCTCGCACAGATTACCTGTGGCCGGATTCCAGCCACGCTTACGCGCATCACTTTTAGTGAGGTAGTAGTCCGGTAATTGCTGGTGCTGCAGCACCCAGCGCGCCACGGTATGGGCGTCAGTCAGGGTGGCGATATCTGCCTGAGAAGGGGCTGAAACAGTGTTCAGATAAGGTTTAAGGCCGTAGAAACAGGCCGCGAGGACAAGGAAAAGTCCAATCCAGAGTTTTTTTGACATGATGGCATCCGAGACAACAGGACGCAGATAATACCAGTTTTGTGCGCCGAGAAAAGCGCGGGCCAGACAAGCTGGCCCTGGCGAGGTTATGCGGCGTGCGATTCCCCGCTGTGACGACGCCATGCACCCGGCGCGACACCATACTGACGTTTGAAGCTGCGGTTAAAGGACTGCTGGGAGTCGAAACCTAACGAGATCGCCACATTGAGAATCGGTTCATCGGTGCTGGTCAGACGATCGGCTGATTTCTTCAGCTTCTTAACCCGGATGTATTCACCCAGTGGATAACCGGTGTGCTCTTTAAACATGCGCTGCAGGTGCCATTTGGAGTAGCCCGCGCGCTCTGAAACGGTATCCAGATCCAGACGTGCTTCGATGTTGTTATCAATCCAGTCGATTAAATCGTGAATAAAAGCATCACTCATCATTCCAGTCTCTCCTGTCGCCGTGGCGAAAAGTATTAGTATCAGTTGCAGTTACACTTAAGGGTGGCTGACTATGCCATTTAATGCAAGTTTTATTAGTACATTAAATGCCGCACTGTTTATAGGGTTTTAGCGCAACTGGTCAGGCTTTCATCGCTCTGCCCAAAACCGCACATAAAGTGTATCTGTTATTCTTGCAGTTGCCCGCGACGCAAGCCTACACTCCCTGCGATTAATTGCAATATTAAAAGTTGCAAATATTGGCCTGCAGGTCGTCTTTTATATCTATCGCGGAATAACAACAATGATTACGAACCGGGTTCGTCAGGGTTTAACCCTCTTAGGGATGGTACTGCTCATCACGCAACTGAGCGGCTGCGATAAAGGTGTGGCGCAAAACGCCCCGCCACCACCGCCTGAAGTGAGTGCCGCGCCGGTGCTGATCAAGCCGGTCAGCCAGTGGGACAATTTCAATGGCCGGGTTGAAGCGGTGCAGAGTGTACAGCTGCGGCCGCGCGTCTCGGGCTATATCGACGCCGTTAACTATCGTGAAGGCGATGAGGTCAGAAAAGGTCAGGTGCTGTTTACCATCGATGACCGCAGCTACCGCGCAGCGCTGGAGCAGGCCAAAGCGGAACTGGCGCGGGCGCGCAGTCAGGCCAGTCTGGCCCGCAGCGAATCAGGCCGCAGCGAGAAGCTGATCGGCACCCAGGCGATTTCCCGCGAGGCATGGGAACAGCGTCGCTCGGCCGCCAGTCAGGCGCAGGCTGATGTGCTGGCTGCTGAAGCTGCGGTCGATATGGCGCAGCTGAACCTCGACTTTACCCGCGTCACCGCACCGATTGATGGCCGCGCCAGCCGGGCGATGATCACCGCCGGTAACCTGGTGACCGCCGGCGACAGCGCCAGTGTGCTGACTACGCTGGTGTCGCAGCAGCAGATGTATGTCTATTTCGATGTCGATGAGAACACCTTCCTGAACTATCAGGCGATGGCGCGTCAGGGCCAGCAGCGCCATGCGCTGCCGGTTGAGATTGCGCTGGTCGGCGAACAGGGTTTCCCGCACCAGGGCAAAATTGATTTTCTGGATAACCAGCTGACCGCCAGTACCGGCACCATTCGTATGCGCGCCCTGCTCGACAATCAACAGCGGCTGTTTACGCCTGGCCTGTTTGCCCGCGTACGTCTGCCCGGCAGCGCACAGTTTGAGGCGGTGCTAATCGATGATAAAGCGGTATTGACCGACCAGGATCGCAAATATGTCTACGTGGTGGATGGTGAAGGTAAAGCACAGCGGCGCGATATTCAGCCCGGCGCAATGGCAGATGGCCTGCGTATCGTTAAATCGGGTCTGCAATCCGGTGACAAGGTGATCATCGCCGGTCTGCAAAAAGTCTTTATGCCCGGCATGCCGGTCACAGCTCAGCAGGTCGCCATGCGTGCGGCAACCGCTCAATAATTCGAGGCCGCTATGGACTTTTCCCGCTTTTTTATCGACCGGCCTATTTTTGCTGCGGTGCTGTCGATCCTGATTTTTGTCACCGGCATGATTGCCATTCCGCTGCTGCCAATCAGTGAGTACCCCGACGTCGTGCCACCCAGCGTGCAGGTGCGCGCCGAGTATCCTGGCGCTAACCCGAAAGTGATCGCGGATTCCGTGGCAACGCCGCTGGAAGAGGCGATCAACGGCGTCGAAAACATGATGTACATGAAGTCAGTGGCCGGTTCGGACGGCGTGCTGGTGACAACCGTTACTTTCCGTCCGGGCACCGATCCCGATCAGGCACAGGTACAGGTGCAGAACCGCGTGGCACAGGCGGAAGCCCGTCTGCCGGAAGATGTGCGTCGGCTGGGCGTGACAACCCAGAAGATGTCGCCGACGCTGACGCTGGTCGTGCACATGTTTTCACCGAACAATACCTACGATTCGCTCTACCTGCGTAACTACGCCACGCTCAAGGTCAAAGATGAGCTGGCGCGCCTGCCGGGTGTCGGTCAGATCCAGATTTTTGGCGCAGGCGAATATGCGATGCGCGTCTGGCTTGATCCCAGTAAAGTTGCGGCGCGTGGCCTGACGGCCGCTGACGTAGTGACGGCGATGCAGGAGCAGAACGTGCAGGTCTCTGCCGGTCAGCTGGGCGCGGAGCCTCTGAAAAAGCAGAGTGACTTCCTGCTGTCGATCAACACCCAGGGACGACTGGAGAGCGAGCAGCAGTTTGGCGATATTATCCTGAAAACCTCAGAAGATGGTTCGCTGGTGCGGCTGCGCGATGTGGCGCGGATTGAGATGGGATCAGGCAGCTATGCCCTGCGCTCGCAGCTCAATAACAAAGATGCGGTCGGTATCGGCATCTTCCAGGCTCCGGGCGCTAACGCTATCGATCTCTCCAATGCGGTTCGCGCCAAAATGGATGAGCTGGCAACCCGCTTCCCCAACGATGTCAAATGGGCTGCACCTTACGATCCAACGGTGTTTGTCCGCGACTCGATTAAAGCGGTAGTGCAGACCCTGCTGGAAGCGGTAATCCTGGTGGTACTGGTGGTGATTCTGTTCCTGCAGACCTGGCGCGCCTCGATTATTCCGCTGCTGGCGGTGCCGGTTTCGGTGGTCGGTACCTTTAGCGTGCTCTATCTGCTCGGCTTTTCGCTGAACACCCTGAGCCTGTTCGGGCTGGTACTGGCGATCGGTATCGTGGTGGATGACGCCATTGTGGTGGTGGAGAACGTCGAACGTAACATTGAGATGGGACTGTCTCCGCGCGCCGCCGCGCATCAGGCAATGCGCGAGGTCTCCGGGCCGATCATCGCCATCGCGCTGGTGCTGTGCGCGGTGTTTGTGCCGATGGCGTTTCTCTCTGGCGTGACCGGGCAGTTTTATAAGCAGTTCGCCACCACTATCGCGATCTCCACGGTGATCTCGGCGATTAACTCGCTGACGCTCTCGCCCGCGCTGGCGGCGATGCTGCTGAAAGGACATGATGCGCCGAAAGATCGGCTGACGCGAATCATTGATGCCCTGTTCGGCTGGCTGTTCCGTCCGTTTAACCGCTTCTTCCAGCGTAGTGCGCACGGTTATGAATCGCTGGTTGGCCGCACGCTGCGTCGCCGTGGCGCGGTATTTGGCGTCTATATCCTGTTGCTGGCCGGTGCTGGTTTTATGTTCCAAACCGTGCCGGGTGGCTTTATCCCAACCCAGGATAAGCTCTATCTGATTGGCGGCGTGAAGATGCCGGAAGGCTCCTCACTGGCCCGCACCGATGAAGTGATTCGTAAGATGAGCGAAATCGGTATGCAGACCGAAGGCGTCGCCTATGCGGTGGCCTTCCCCGGCCTGAATGCGCTGCAGTTCACCAACACCCCGAACAGCGGCACGGTGTTCTTTGGTCTGAAGCCGTTTAATGAGCGCAAACATACGGCGGCAGAGATCAACGCGGAGATTAATGCAAAAATCGCGCAGATCCAGCAGGGCTTTGGCTTCTCGATTATGCCGCCGCCGATTCTGGGACTGGGTCAGGGCTCTGGCTATTCGCTCTATGTGCAGGACCGTGCCGGTCTGGGCTATGGCGCGTTGCAAACGGCAATTAATACGCTGTCGGGCAGCATCATGCAGACGCCAGGGATGCACTTCCCTATCTCCTCCTATCAGGCCAATGTTCCACAGCTTGATGTGCAGGTTGACCGGGATAAAGCCAAAGCTCAGGGCGTGTCGCTGACCGCACTGTTCAGCACGCTGCAGACCTATCTCGGCTCGTCATACGTGAATGACTTTAACCGCTTTGGGCGCACCTGGCGCGTCATGGCGCAGGCGGATGGGGAGTTCCGCGACAGCGTCGAAGATATTGCGAACCTGCGTACCCGCAACGACCGCGGTGAGATGGTGCCGATTGGCAGCATGGTTAACATCACCACCAGCTACGGCCCCGATCCGGTGATCCGCTATAACGGCTATCCTGCGGCGGATTTAATTGGCGATGCCGATCCACGCGTGCTCTCTTCGGCGCAGGCGATGAGTCAGCTGGAAGCGATGTCCGGCCAGCTGTTGCCGAACGGCATGAACATCGAGTGGACCGACCTGAGTTATCAGCAGTCAACCCAGGGTAATACCGCGCTGATTGTCTTCCCGATGGCCGTCCTGCTGGCGTTCCTGGTGCTGGCGGCGCTGTATGAGAGCTGGACGCTGCCGCTGGCAGTGATCCTGATTGTGCCGATGACGATGCTCTCTGCGCTGTTTGGCGTCTGGCTGACCGGCGGTGACAACAACGTCTTCGTGCAGGTCGGACTGGTGGTGTTGATGGGCCTCGCCTGTAAGAACGCGATTCTTATCGTGGAGTTTGCGCGTGAGCTGGAGATTCAGGGCAAAGGGATTATCGAAGCGGCGCTGGAAGCGTGTCGCCTGCGTCTGCGTCCGATTGTGATGACCTCAATCGCCTTTATCGCCGGTACCATCCCGCTGATTCTGGGTGAAGGTGCGGGTGCAGAAGTGCGCGGCGTGACCGGGATTACCGTCTTCTCTGGCATGCTCGGCGTGACACTCTTCGGCCTGTTCCTGACGCCGGTGTTCTACGTCGCCCTGCGCAAGCTGGTGACGCGCCGGTCAGGTGATGCCGAAACCGTGACGGCGTAAACACTCAACATTAAAAGGGGCGATCGGATGATCGCCCCTTTTTTTGTCTGTGACTGGCAACATGTTGATTAGCGCCGCTTCAATCTTTCATTCAGCGTTTCAATGATAAACGCATTCAGCGAGGTTTCATTTTGCGCGGCAGCCTGAGACAGGCGCTCTCCCATCGATTCAGGATAGCGCAGCGTAAAGGTCTTAATTTTTTCCTGCTCAGCATAGGGATTAATGCCGGAGGCTGCACAATCTTCCAGGTATTCGCGCAGCGAAATCTCGCCCTCTTTGTACAGCCCCTGTACGCTGTCAGAGACAAAATCACAGTAGCCTGACAGGCCAGTAAAACGCCCACGGAACATGTGGAGTTCAGGAACATAGGTGATCACGGCGGGTTGCCCGGCGACGGTGATTGATGAATTTGAACGATTATTCATAAGGATCGACTCCAATACTTTCCAGCCATTCACGCAGATTAATAACAGCCCCTCTGTCGGTGTCTGGCGAAGGATGCGGCCGGTGAAAACGCGCTATTCTTCCTCTGAGAAGAAAACGCACCCGTGAACCACTGCCTTCTTTAATCTCACCACCCAGAGCCCTGATAATGACTCAACTGCCTGCCATTTCAGTCCGGACGGCGGCGGCATTTGAAAAACCTGCTCCAACGTTTCACGCTGTTTTTTCCGTAAGTCCCTGACAACGGTGTTCATCCTGACCTTCGCGACTTCACCCAGTGAAGTCATTTTATTACGATACGGTAAGAGGTCAAGATGGAATTTACGGAGAGAAGGCCTGTGTTGCAGGTTTGGGAAAGAAGTGGCTCAGAAATGGACGTTCAGCAGGCATAAAAAAAGCCGCTAATCAGCGGCCTTTTTTGCAGAGTTCTTCACTCTCTTCGGGTTCAGGTTCCGGCACGGCGGTGCAGTTGCTGGTATCGCGTTTCTTCAGTTCGTTCAGTGCGTCTGCCACGGTGCGTTTTGCCAGCACATCCAGCGACGCCTGCTCGGCTTCATCGGCTATCGACTTAAAGTACCAGCAGAGGTTGGCACTGACCAGACAGCGCGGCGCGACGTCAGGGCGCGCAGCCCAGATTTTTTTGTCTTCAATCACTGAGACATAGATATCCCGCAGGGTGATTTCCGCCGCAGGACGGCCCAGATGAATCGAACCGGTTCGGCCCAGCGTAGAGACGATAATGCCGTCACGGGTCAGCGGGACCATTAATTTTCGAATGAAACTGGGATTCGCTTCAAGCCCGTAGGCCAGAATCGCGCTGGTAGAGCGTTTACCCATTTGCTCCGCCATCGCTACGCTCAGAACCATTTGCAAAGCTGTCGGGAAGCGGTAATCAAGCATTTCTTTATCCTGAGTTGCGGTGCATCTTATTGTTTTATTGCCGCATAAGTGAACAATCAATGAGCAATAAATATAACAAACACTGTTGCTTTTTTGAAGCAAGCCCACGGTGACAAGGCACGTATTCACCAAAGGCTGAGGCCTGATAGCACAAGGTGCTTACCCTGTTCTTTGTCCTTATTCTGCTGAACACGGAGAACAGTGCGATCATGCGGTGGTGACCGACGCCGCCGGTAATCGCTGCTTTAGCGCCATAACCAGCACCACGTTAAAGATTGCTAAAGCGCAAAGCAACCACAGCGTCGCCGATGCACCCATCTTTTCAAACACATATCCACCCATCAGCGGTGTCAGTGCCTGTCCCATTAATGCCGGGCGGGCCATTTTACCCACTACAATCGCGTAAGACTCTGGTTTGACCATCGCCAGCGGTAAAGTTCCGCGCACGATGGCGCGTAAGCCATTTCCTGCGCCATACAGCACCATGCTCAGCAGCGCCATCTGCGGAAAAAGTGCCAGTAATAGCAGGCCCAGCGCCACCAGCCCGACAGAAAAAAAGGTAGTGCGGATCGGATGACTGCGTTTAAAGGCGATATCGACGAGTCGGGATCCCACCTGGCACGGGCCAAGTACGGCGCTGATCGCCAGCGCCGACGTCAGCGTATGGCCACTCGCCTGCAACAGCGCGATAAGCTGCACAGAAATCGCCGTCATGATCACAGACGCGAGAGTAAAAATGGCGCACAGCAGCCAGAACAGCGCAGGTTCAATCTCCGGCATGGCAGACTGTTTAACCGCCCTTTTTGCAGGCGGCTTAGCATGGCTCGCCGGTAAGGCAAACAGATAGGCAGGCAGCACGCAGATCACCATCATTGCCGCAATAATCAGTGACGCATCCCGCCAGCCAAATCCATGAATCAGTAACGCTGTGCCGGGCCAGACGAGCGTGGTACAGAAGCCTGAAATCAGCGTAATACCGGTGATCGCTGAACGTGCCTGACCGCCATAGCAGGTGCCGAGTGTGGCAAACAGGGCATCATAAAGGCCCATCGCCATACCGATGCCGATGATCACCCAGGCAAACAGAAACAGCGGCAGCGAGTCGCTGACCGCCATTATCACCAGCCCCACCGCCATTACCAGACCGCTTAACGCCAGTAACAGACGACCGCCGGTATGGGCGATAATCCTGCCAGCCAGCGGTGACAGCAGGCCTGACACCAGTATTCCCGTCGAGAGCGCGCCGTAGATCCACTGCTGTGACCAGCCTGTCTCAGCCGCAATCGGATTCGCCATCACCGCCATCAGGTAGAATGACCCGCCCCATGACAGGATCTGCACCAGGCCCAGGGTGAAAATGGCGGCGATAACGGGTTTGTTGTTCTGATTCACAGGCAATTTCTTGGTTAGCAGGCGAACCGTTTTTATAACATGTTCCGCGATAAGCCAAAATGCGTGATGCCCTTTTGACTGGATAGCTACGCAGGCCGCACGGTTTTAAGTAAAATACTTTTAGTATGTTGTAACTATATGGTGCTTGCATCCTCGCCAGGCTTCTGCCACATTGTGAACGTTGTAACTATGGAGGCACGACATGACGCGCTACGACTTAGTGGCTGATATGCATCAGTGTGTAAACGACCTGGAACTGGCGCTGGGCGAGTTGCGTCAGCAGATTGAGGCGCAGCCTTTGCTGATCGCCCGCATCTTCAGCCTGCCGCCGGTGGTGAAAGGCCGTGAACATGAAGCGATAACTCAGATTGCCGTTGAACAGCATCTCGGTGAGAGCGCGTTGAAGATGGCACTTGATCATTATTGCCGCCTGTTTATGCAGCATCAGTCCGAACAGCTCAGCACCAAGGCTGCCGTTCGCTTACCCGGCGCGCTCTGTATTGAATGCGATGCGCAGCGGGAAGCGGAGATCGGCTCGCTGGTCGACCTCATCAACCAGTTGAAAGCCCGGCTGGAGCAACTGATCACGGTAGACTCGGGCCTGCCGAGCGAAGCGCGTTTTGAGTTCGTCCACCAGCACCTGCGCGGCCTGATTACCCTGAATGCCTATCGCACGATCACCCTGCTCAGCGCCCCTGACAGCCTGCGTTTCGGCTGGGCCAACAAGCACATTATCAAGAATCTTAAGCGTGAAGAGGTGATCGCCCAGCTGGAAAAAAGCCTGAAGTCGGGACGCGCGAAGGCACCCTGGTCACGCGAACAGTGGGCGGAAAAAGTGCAGGAGGAGCTGGCAAGCGTGCGTGCCCTGCCCGCCTCGGCACGGCTGAAAATCAAGCGCCCGGTGAAAGTCCAGCCGGTGGCACGCGTCTGGCGCGCGGATGAACAAAAACAGACCCAGCTGGCCTGCCCTTCACCGATCCTGGTGATCTGTCGCGATCGCAGTCAGGTTCCGGTATTGGGCGAGCTGCTTAATTACGACGCCGATAACATTACGCATCGTCATAAGCCCGCCGCTGAACCGCTTAATCTGCTGATACCCCGACTGCATCTGTGGGTCGATTGCCCGATATAAAAAAAAGGCCAGCATTCGCTGGCCTCTTCTTCATCGCTGACCTTACGACTTCATGCTGCCGACCATCTCTTCCGGACGAACCCAGGCATCAAACTCCTCTTCGGTCAGATACCCCAGCTTCAGCGCCGAACCCTTCAGCGTCAGCCCCTCTTTATGCGCCTTCTTGGCAATTTCAGCCGCTTTGTCATAGCCGATGTGGGTGTTCAGCGCGGTCACCAGCATCAGTGATTCGTTGAGCAGTTGATCGATGCGCTCACGCACCGGCTCAATGCCGACGGCACAGTGATGGTTAAAGCTGTCCATGCCATCCGCCAGCAGGCGAATCGATTGCAGGAAGTTATGGATCACCATCGGACGGAAGACGTTAAGCTCAAAGTTACCCGACGCGCCGCCCATGTTGATCGCCACGTCGTTTCCCATCACCTGACAGCAAAGCATGGTCATCGCTTCACACTGCGTTGGGTTAACTTTGCCCGGCATGATTGAGCTGCCAGGTTCGTTTTCCGGAATGGCGATTTCGCCAATGCCGCAGCGCGGGCCGGAAGAGAGCCAGCGTACGTCATTGGCAATTTTCATCAGCGAGGCGGCAAGCCCTTTTAGCGCGCCATGCGCATGCACCAGCGCATCACAGGTTGCCAGTGCCTCAAACTTGTTGGGTGCGGTGACAAATGGCTGCTGCGTCAGATCGGCCAGCGCCTTCGCCACGCGCACTGCATACTCCGGATGGGTGTTCAGACCGGTGCCTACGGCGGTTCCGCCCAGCGCCAGCTCCGCCACGTGCGGAATGCTCTGTTCGATATGCTTCAGGTTGTGCTCCAGCATCGCTACCCATCCGGAAATCTCCTGGCCCAGCGTCAGCGGCGTCGCATCCTGCAGGTGAGTACGACCAATCTTAACGATGTCTTTAAAGGCGTCAGACTTCTGGCTCAGCGTCTTTTTCAGTACCTGAATCTGAGGTATTAACTGTTCGCGCAGGGCGATCACGGCGGCAACATGCATCGCCGTCGGGAAGACGTCGTTGGAGCTCTGGCTCTTGTTCACATCGTCGTTAGGATGGACCAGGCGCGACATCCCGCGCTCCCCGCCGAGGATTTCACTCGCGCGGTTTGCCAGCACCTCATTCATGTTCATATTGGTCTGGGTGCCGGAACCGGTCTGCCAGATCGCCAGCGGGAACTCGTCCGCATGCTTATCCGCCAGCACTTCATCCGCCGCGCTGACAATCGCATCCGCGCGGTCAGCAGGCAGTAGCCCCAGATCGCGGTTTACGCTGGCCGCGGCGCGCTTGGTCAGTGCCAGCGCATGCACCAGCGCGGTCGGCATTTTTTCGGTTGAGATACGGAAGTGTTCCAGTGAGCGCTGCGTCTGCGCGCCCCACAGTTTGTCTGCCGGTACATCGATGGGGCCCATTGAATCTTTCTCAATGCGATTGGCTGCCATGAATACGTCTCCTTCACCTGTTTTTTAAAAGAATGATCGCCCGTTCTGTCATCGCAATCGATAACCCGGCGGTCAGGATACTGATATACAATAATTTAACATTATCAGAGCTTAGCGTCCTTTTGCGCTGGATATGTATTTTTACCGGTAGTTTCTGCTTTAATAGCCGCAATAATTTCCCGTGATAAAGGGTTACACAATGCAAAAAATGAATAACTCGCTGCAAAATTACGCATGGGGCAGCAAAACAGCGTTGACTGAGCTGTATGGGATTGCCAATCCCGAGGGCCTGCCGATGGCAGAGCTGTGGATGGGCGCACATCCGAAAAGTCCCTCTATCGTGATGGATCAGGGCAACGCGCGTTCGTTACGTGACGTGATTGATGCGGCGCCCGCCGCGATGCTGGGCGACGCGGTGGCACAGCGCTTTGGTGAATTGCCGTTTCTGTTTAAAGTGCTGTGTGCCGATCAGCCGCTGTCGATTCAGGTCCATCCCAGCAAACGTGCGGCCGAAGTGGGCTTTGCCCGTGAGAATGCGGCGGGGATTCCCCTGACGGCCGCCGAGCGCAACTATAAAGATGCAAACCACAAGCCGGAGCTGGTCTATGCGCTGACGCCGTTTCAGGCAATGAATGGCTTTCGCACGCTGACGCAGATGGTCTCACTGCTCGAGCCGGTTGCAGGTGCACATCCTCAGATTGCCCATTTTCTGCAACATCCCGATCGGGAGACGCTTGCTGCGCTGTTCTCGACCCTGCTGTCACTGGAGGGTGAGGCGAAATCGCTGGCGCTGGGCGTGCTGAAATCCGCACTTGATGCGCAGCAGGGCGAGCCGTGGGAAACCATCCGCATGATTGCGGCTGAATATCCTGACGACAGCGGCCTGTTTTCACCGCTGCTGCTGAATGTCATCACCCTGCAGCCCGGCGAGGCAATGTTCCTCTACGCTGAAACCCCGCACGCGTATCTGAAAGGCGTAGCGCTGGAGGTGATGGCCAACTCTGATAACGTATTACGAGCCGGTTTAACCCCGAAATATATCGATATCGACGAGCTGATGGCCAACCTGAAGTTTGAGGAGAAGCCTGCCAGCTCGCTGCTGACGGAGCCAGAGCAACAGGGCAACATGCTGCGCTTCCCGATTCCGGTAGAAGATTTTGCCTTTGCCATCCATAGCCTGAATGCAGAACCGCAATCGCTGGCGCAGCAGAGCGCTGCCCTGCTGTTCTGCATCGAAGGCCAGGCTGTCATCGCCAAAGGCGATCAGCAACTGACGCTAAAACCGGGTGAATCCTGCTTCATTGCCGCCAGCGAATCGCCAGTAACGGTCGCCGGTACGGGCCGACTGGCGCGGGTATTTAACGACTTAGGGCAGCGCGGCTGACGGAATCTCTGTTAACTGCTATTATTTCAACCTATTAGCTTTTAAACGCCTGCGGGCGTTTTTCTTCGGTCGCTGGGGTAAACCTGCGGCATAAGCGGACTCAAGGATAAGGACGAATCAGCAATGAAAAAGACCAATGTTGCCGTAGGTGTCATCATCGCACTGGGCGTAGTCTGGACTGGCGCGGCGTGGTTCACCGGCAAGCAAATTGAAAGCCACAGGGATGAGCTGGTGCAGAACGCCAATGCACAGCTGAACGCTTATGCCCCTAACAGTCGACTGAAGATCAGCTATCAGGACTATCAGCGCGGCGTGTTCAGCAGCAAGGTGAATCTGGTGGTTCAGGCCAATTCGCAGACGGAAGATAATCCGCTGCTTAAGCCGGGTCAGAGCATCATCCTGAATGAAACCATCGATCATGGCCCTTTCCCGTTTGCGCAGCTCAGGCATTTCAATCTGATCCCGAGCATGGCATCTGTTCATACCGAGCTGGCTAACACCGATGCGGTGAAGAAGCTGTTTGAGCTGACCGGCAATAAATCGCTGATTAACGCAGACACCCGCATCGGCTACAGCGGTGCTACCGATACCGCACTGCGTGTCCTGCCGGTTGATTATCAGAATGCGCAAACCGGTGAACGTTTTGCCACCAATGGCGGCACTTTCAACATCAGCGCCGATAATAAAGGCGATAAAGTGTCGCTGGACAGCGATGTGGATAGCCTCGCGCTGACCAGTAAAAATGAGATGGGCCAGCCGGTACTGTTCACTGTCAATGGTCTGAAGCTGAGCGGTAACACGCACCTCAGCCCCGAAGGCGTACGCATCGGCGATCAGTCGGTCGGTATTGAGAAGGTAAATGCCAGCATCAATGGTCAGGACGCCCTGACGCTGCACAAAATGAAAGGCACCTCCTCTTTCGACAACAGCGCCGGTAAAATTGGCGGCGATATCGACTACAAGGTTGAAAGCGTTCAGCTGCAGAAGCAGGACTTTGGTCAGGCAGCGCTGAAAATGAAGCTGTCACAGTTTGATGCGCAGGCGGTCAAAGCGTTCTCCGATCGTTATAACCAACAGATGCAGGAACTGCTGACCCAGCCTGGCGTTGCAGAAGATCCTATCCGCTATCAGGCAGGCATACATCAGATTCTGATGGCCAATCTGCCGATGCTGCTGAAAGGCTCGCCATCCATCAGCATCGCTCCGCTGAGCTGGAAGAATGACAAAGGTGAAAGCACCTTTAATCTGACGGCCAGCTTCAATGACCCTTCTGCTGTTACCGGTGAAGCCCAGACTCTGAGCGCTATGGTTGATCGGGTACTGAAAAGTCTGGACAGCAAGCTGGTCATCAATATGCCGATGGCAACCGAAACCATGCATAAAGTGGGTCTGGCTGAAGGTTATCAGGCCGACGACGCGCAGAAGCTGGCGGATCAGCAGGTTAAAGGTCTGGCGGCGATGGGTCAGATGTTCCGCCTGACTCAACAGCAGGATAACAACATCGTGACCAGCCTGCAGTACACCAACGGTCAGGTGAACATGAACGGCGACAAGATGACGCTGGAACAGTTTCTGTCCCGTTATATGCTGGGTATGCCGACCAGCGAAGGCATGCCGCAGTAAGCGCTGTCTTCCACCAAAGGCGACCTCCGGGTCGCTTTTTTTATGCCTGACCGCTGCGGAAGTGAGTTTGCCCGCCAGTTATGGGTAATTAAGCAGCATCCGGCGCGGCTGTTGCGCAAATAGCTGGCGCTGTTGCGCAAGATATTTTTATAATGCTCTGCACTTCACCGACAACTCAGCGAGTGCGCCATGATCGATTCTAAAATTCCTCTGACTGATATTCACCGCCACCTTGATGGCAACATTCGTGCACAAACCATTCTTGATTTAGGCCGCCAGTTTAATCTCGCCCTGCCCGCATCAACCCTGGAGACGCTGCGTCCGCATGTGCAGGTTGGCCAGAATGAACCTGATCTGGTGAGCTTCCTGCAGAAACTCGACTGGGGCGTGAAAGTGCTGGGCGATCTGGATGCCTGCCGCCGCATTGCGCAGGAAAATGTCGAAGATGCCGCGCGCGCGGGCATTCATTATGCTGAACTGCGTTTTTCGCCCGGTTATATGGCGATGACCCACAATCTGCCAATTGCCGGTGTGGTGGAAGCGGTCATTGACGGCGTGCGCGCAGGCCGTCAGCAGCACGATATCGACGTGCGTCTGATTGGGATTATGAGCCGGACCTTTGGCGAAGATGCCTGCCTCAGCGAGCTGGAAGGTCTGCTTGCCCACCGCGATCATATCACTGCGGTCGATCTTGCGGGTGATGAGCTGGGCTTCCCGGGCAGCGAGTTCCTGAGTCACTTTACCCAGGCGCGCGATGCCGGTTTCCGCGTTACCGTGCATGCGGGCGAAGCAGCTGGTCCGGAGAGCATCTGGCAGGCGATTCGTGAGCTGGGCGCAGAACGTATCGGTCACGGCGTGAAAGCGATTGAAGATCGCGCGCTGATGGATTTCCTGGCGGAGCACCATATTGGTATTGAGTCCTGCCTGACCTCCAACATCCAGACCAGCACCGTGCCTTCACTGGCGCAGCATCCGCTGAAGACCTTCCTTGAGCATGGCATTCTGGCGACCATCAATACCGATGATCCCGCGGTTCAGGGCATTGAACTGGCGCATGAATATCATCATGCCGCACCGGCTGCCGGTCTGAGCGCGGCACAGATCCGTCAGGCGCAGGAGAATGGTCTGACGATTGCCTTCCTCAGCGACGCTGAGAAAGCGGCTATTCGCGCTCGCGTGCAGTAATCCTGAAGCGTAGCGACAAAAAACGGGCCGGATAACCGGCCCGTTTTTATGGTAACGAGGTATAGATCTTTTCGCTATGGGACCGAGCCTGCGCAAAGACTACGGTCAGATGGGACGCTTTCCTCTTCTGACCGTAGTCCCTGCGCGCTAAACAGATTTATTGCTGTCTGATTCACGCTACGGGCTTGTTAGCAATCTGACAGGCTGGTACCCAGCCCGTATTACACCTACAGATTAAACGCGCTTCAGCGACAGCGTCTGGCGTTTTTCGGCGGATTGCAGACCCAGTTCGATCAACTCCATCACCTGAATCGCCTCTTCCGCCGTTACCGGATTATTACCGCGTCCGGCAATCGCATCGCGGATGCCTGCATAGTAAGCAGGATAGTTGCCCGGCTGGGTCAACTGCGTGGTTTCGGTCAGGGAGTCGCCCTCAACCAGCGTCAGTGTGCCGTCGCGCATGTCATAGCCCCAGTCTGCCTGCGGCGGGAAATCACCTGACTTCAGGCGATCTTCCTGCGGATCCAGACCATATTTGACGTAACTGCCGCGCGTGCCGTGGACGGTATAACGCGCAGATTCCGCTGCCACCAGCATGCTGGCGTGCAGCACGACGCGGCGCTGCGGATAGGTCAGCGTGGCGTGGAAGTAGTCGGTGGTCTGCGCACCCGGACGCATTTCGGCCAGATCGACATTGATGGCGACCGGCGGGCCAAACAGCTGCAGCGCCTGGTCCAGCAGATGCGGTCCCAGGTCATACCAGATTCCGCTGCCTGCGCCCTTCATTTCACGCCAGCGATTACGCACTTCCAGACGGAAACGGTCAAAATGCGATTCGAAGTAGCGCACGTCACCCAATGAACCTGCTTCAAGCAGGGATTTCAGCGTCAGGAAGTCACTGTCCCAGCGTCGGTTGTGGAACACCGACAGCAGCAGCCCTTTGGCTTTCGCCAGCGCATCCAGCTCACGTGCCTGTGACAACGTCACGGTAAACGGCTTATCGACCACCACATGTTTACCGGCGTTCAGCGCCGCTTTAGCCAGCGGGAAGTGGGTATCATTAGGGGTAGGAATAACAATCAATTGCAGAGTCGGGTCGTCCAGCAGCGCCTGAGGATCGGCCACCACCTTTACGGCGGGCCAGTCGGCGTGAACTTTGCTGGCGTCGCTACTGGAAATGGCGGCCAGTTCGACGTCCGGCGTTCCCGCAATCAGCGGGGCATGAAACGTTTTACTGGCAAAGCCGTAGCCGATCAGACCAACACGTAATTTATCGCTCATTTGGATTCCTCTCAGAGCCTGTATGGCAGGCTCTTAGTTGATAACCTGATTGATTTAAGACTATTAACCAGGTGAGGACAAGGCGGAATCCCCCGAAAAAACTAAGAGATAGCACTTCGCGCCAGGGGCCAGGCCGTCTGCGCTGCCAGGCTGTCGTGCGCATCCTGATTGCGACGGCGGAAGTCGCTGGGACTGACGCCAACACGCTTGCGGAATACCCGTGAGAAGTAGAGCTGGTCATCGTAACCCACTTCACGCCCTACCGAGGCGATAGGTTCCTGGGTAGTCTGCAGCAGCAGTTTGGCGCGGATAACGCGCTGATCTTCACGCCAGCGTAGCAAATTCACACCCATCTGCTCGCGGAACAGGTGCGCCAGCCGCGACGGTGAAAGACAGACGTGACGTGCCACCTCTTCAATCTTCACCTCGCTGGCGAGATGGTTGGTCACATACTGGCAGGCTTCAATCACGCGCGGATCGCGGATTAGCTGATGGCTGCGCGGATCTTCTTCAACGGCGCGCAGCAGCAGTCGCTCCAGCAGGTTCATCGCCAGCTCTTCCGCAAAGCGACGGCCCGAGTTATGGGTTTGTTCGATACTGGCAAACAGGCGGTCGAACTCGCCGCGCAGCGATTCCGGCAGCAGCAGTCGTCCCACGCCCTCCTGCTCATCCTGCCAGCGCAGCCAGTCGTGCCAGTAGGCGCGTGGACGGAAATAGACCCAGCGGTGGAACCACTGCGGGCTGTCCGGCGCGCGGCCATAATAGTGAGCGGTTTTTGGCTGAAACAGCAGCATTTCGCCCGGTTCGCAGTCAAATGCCCGCTCGCCGTCGAATACCCGCCCTTTGCCTTTGATGGTGAGGTTCAGAATGTAACCTTTCATGCCGTGCGGGCGATCGATAAAGAAATCGAGCGGGCCATCAGCGGTGATGGGCGTCAGCCCCGCCACCAGCCAGGCATTGAATGAATAGCCCGGCAACAAGGGGTTTTGCTGCTCGGCCGGTAATTCGCGGTGATACATAGCGTCCTCACTCAGTCTGTTATTGTTCGGATAGCCCGCAGAGACCTTTGCCTCTGCGGGCCAACGGCTCGATCAGTCAGGCTTTTTTCTGTTTGTAACGGTCAAAAATCACCGCAGCTAACAGTATCAGACCGCGCACCACATACTGTGAGAATGGCGAGATATTCAATAAATTCATCGCATTCTCGACGGTGCCGAGAATTAACACCCCTGCCACCACGTAGGAAATCTTGCCGATGCCGCCTTTCAGTGACACGCCGCCCAGTACGCAGGCAGAAATCACCACCAGCTCATAGCCGATGGAGGTCATTGGCTGACCACTGGTCATACGTGACGCCAGGATGATGCCCGCGGCCGCCGAAACCAGACCGGAAAGAATGAAGATGATGATACGGGTTCGCACCACCGGCACACCGGCCAGTCGCGCGGCCTCTTCATTGCCGCCAATCGCCAGGGTATTACGGCCAAAGGTGGTTTTGTTAAGCAGGAAGCCGAAGATCAGCATGGTAGCCAGCGTCAGCCAGATGGGCGCAGGCACGCCAAGCCAGTTGGCAAAACCGAGTTCAAAGAAGCGCTCATCTTCAATCCCGACTGCTTTACCGTCAGAGAAGATATAAGCCAGGCCGCGCACGATTTGCATCGTCGCCAGCGTGGTGATCAGCGCATTGATCTTGAGTCGGGCAATCACAAAACCATTGATAAAACCGGTGATCATGCCGAGCACCAGACCGGCCGCTACACCAATCCACAGGCTTTCGGACATGTTGATCACCACGGCGGTCACAACACCTGCACAGGCGATAACTGACGCAACCGACAGGTCAAAATCCCCGGAGGCCAGACAGAACAGCATGCCGCAGGCGACCATGCCGGACATCGACATCGCCAGCCCTAAGCCTTTCATATTGATAAACGAGCCGAAGTTCGGCACAAAAATCGCACAGACAATAAACAGCAGTGCAAATACCACCAGCATGCCGAAGTTGTCCCAGATGCGACCTAACTGCAGGCCGCCGCGTGAAGCGGGCTGCGGCGTATTTGAGGTCGTGGATGAAGCCATGATGATCTCCTGTCAGGCCACGGCGGCCGCTTGAGTGGTTTTGGGCATCGCCAGGCTCAGCGTCTGCTGCTCCGTGGCGTCGTCGTGCAGCAGTTCACCGGCAATGGCACCTTCACGCATTACCACGATGCGGTCGGCCAGGCCCATGACTTCCGGTAAATCGCTTGAGGCGAACAGCACCGCAATACCCCGGTTCGCCAGTTGATAAATCAGGTTGTAAATTTCATGTTTGGCACCGACATCGATGCCGCGCGTTGGCTCATCCAGCAGGATCACTTTCATATCCTCAGAGAGCCAGCGTCCCAGAATCGCCTTCTGCTGGTTACCGCCGGAGAGGTTCATGATCAGCTGGTCGGCGCTGGGCGTTTTGATGTTCAGCGAGCGGATATGACTGTCGGCGTTTTTGTTTTCCCAGCCGTTTTTAATCAGACAACCGGCGGTGAGATTGTGACGACGGGCGCTGATGTTGATGTTGTCGCGCACCGAGTGCACCGGAATAATGCCTTCGGCTTTGCGGTCTTCCGGACAGAGCATGATGCCCGCGCGGATGGCATCGATCGGCTCCCGCAGCGGCAGCGGTTTACCGTCCAGGATCACCTGACCGCCGCGCAGCCGCGTGCCGCCAAATAATCCTTTCAGCAGTTCACTGCGTCCGGCTCCGACCAGGCCAAACAGCCCGACGATTTCACCGGCATGAACTTTCAGCGAAATTGGCGTCCGCACGCCCTTCGCTTCAACCTTGTCCAGCTCCAGCCGCACTTCGCCTTTGGCCCGCGGTGAGTAGCCATAGATATCACCCAGGTTACGTCCCACCATCGCCTGCACCAGATCGTCATGATGAGTGTTGGCCATGTCAGTAAAGGTCCGCACGTAGCGACCATCTTTGAAGACGGTGATGGCATCGCTGAGGGCAAAGATCTCCTCCATGCGGTGAGAAACGTAGAGCACCACCCGGCCCTCCTCGCGGAGCTGGCGGATGACGCGGAACAGGTTGTCGATTTCACGCGCTGACAGGGAGCTGGTTGGCTCATCAAAGGCGATAATGCGCGCGTTGCGCGCCAGCGCTTTGGCAATCTCCACCATCTGCCACTGCCCCAGCGACAGGTATTTCAGCGGCATATCGGGATCGATATCCATGCCGAGATTTTTCAGTTGCACGCCCGCCTCAAAGCGCATCAGCTTACGATTAACCAGCCCGTGCTTGTGCGGAATCTGACCGAGGTAGATGTTCTCCGCCACGCTCATTTCCGGTACCAGATGCAGCTCCTGGTAAATAATGGCAACGCCCGCGTCCAGCGCATCTGTGGTGCGCTGAAAGCTCATTGGCTTGCCTTTAATACGAATCTCACCGCCGCTCGGCTGATAACTGCCGCTGAGTATTTTTAACAGCGTCGATTTGCCTGCGCCGTTTTCGCCCATCAGCGCATGGACTTCACCGCCCCGGCAGTCGAAGGAGATATCCTGCAACGCTTTCACGCCAGGGAAGGTTTTACTGATGCCATGAAACGACAGAAATGCTGAATCAGTGTTCATGTTGGTCCTCACTCTTTCGCGCCACCGGCCTGTTACGGCGGGCGGCGCGAAATCGGCTATTAAGGATGCCAGGCTGCGGACAGCCCGACAGGCTCAGGGTTACATCAGTCCTTTTTTCGCCAGTTCAGTTTTGAAGTTGTCACGGGTGATCAGCACCACATCGGTAACTTCGGTGAATTTCGGTGGCTCTTCACCTTTGCTGACCCAGTTGTAGAGCATCTGGCTGCTTTTATAGCCATGGATATCCGGGCTTGGCAGCAGCGAACCGTAGAAGCCAGTCGCCTTGTCTTTCGACAGTTCACTGATGGCATCGACGCCGTTGATGCCGATACCGATGACGTCAGCCGCTTTAAAGCCCTGGCCTTCGGTGGCACGCACGCCGCCCAGCACGGTGTTGTCGTTCATGCCGACAATCAGCCAGTGTTTAACTTCAGGATGCTGCACCAGCAGGGAGTTACCGGCGTCAAACGCGCCTGGGATATCGTTAGATTTGGTTGGCACCTGGTAGATCTGCGCTGCCGGGAAACCTGCGGCTTTGATCGCGTCCATTGAGCCGCCGGTACGGCGACGTGCGGTATCAAGTTCATTCGCGGTAATCGCCATCACGCCAGTGGTTTTTACATCCCAGCCGCGTTTCTGCATCTCTTTATAGAGTTCCTGACCCTGACGCTCACCAATTTTGGTGGCCGCCATCATCACCAGTGGCACGGTGTCCATGGGTTTACCTTTCGCGGTGACGAACTGGTCATCCACAGCGATGACTTTCAGACCATAGCCCCGCGCTTTTGCCATGATGGCAGAGCCAAGTTTCGGATCGGGGGTACAGATAACAAAACCTTTCGCGCCATTGGCCGCCAGGCTGTCGATGGCATTCAGGGTTTTTTCACCATCCGGCACGGCAATTTTGATGACATCAAAGCCAAGATCTTTGCCCGCTTTGTCGGCGAATTTCCATTCAGTCTGGAACCAGGGTTCCTCTGGTTGTTTGACTAAAAAACCCAGCTTCATGGTCTCGGCGATAGCGGATTGTGACATAACCGCTGCCAGGCCGATGGCCGCGAATGCTTTAGTGAATTTATGCATGATGCTCTCCGGTACCAGGTTATTTTTCGCTGCTAATAACGAATTGGTGTAAACGCTACCAGTTAATTTTCTTATGTGGGTACAGCCATAAATCAGTGCGTTAGGCTGGCATGTGCCGACAGACTGTCCAGACGCTGGGCTAGTTTTAGCGGTATTAGCGAAGAAAAATGTAGAGCGGTATCACACATTAAAATCACGACAAAATGATCCATATATTCAGCAAATTTAACCGGACCTTAACTTTTGCAATGGATCACAAAATCACTGCCGATGACAGAAAAGTGCATATTGTCAGCCAGCGATGACTAACTGATTTGGCGCGCCGAACCCAGGATACAGGAGTTAACTAACTACAGGAGATTCCGATGCGTGCTGGAGCCATCACCCTTGGGCTGGACTTTGGTAGTGATTCGGTGCGTGCGCTGGCCGTAGATTGTCATAGCGGCAAAGAGCTGCAGAGTGCGGTGTGCAGCTACCCGCGCTGGCAGCAGGGCTTATACAGCGATCCGCACACTAACCGTTTTCGTCACCATCCACAGGATTACATCGACGCGATGGAGCAGGCGCTGCTCGGCGTGCTGAATGCACTGAGCGACGATCAACGCGCCGCCGTAGCCGGCATTGGCGTTGACAGCACCGGGTCAACCCCGGCGCCAATTGACCGCGACGGCAACGTGCTGGCGCTGCGCCCCGAGTTCGCGGAGAACCCCAACGCGATGTTTGTGTTGTGGAAAGATCACACGGCGATAGAAGAAGCAGAAGAGATTAATCAGCTGTGTCACAGCGGCCGCTTCCAGGATTACAGCCGCTATATCGGTGGCATTTACTCCTCGGAGTGGTTCTGGGCGAAGATTCTGCACGTGTCGCGTGAAGATGCGGCCGTACGTGAGGCCGCGGTCTCCTGGGTCGAACTGTGCGACTGGGTACCCGCCCTGTTAAGCGGCACGACCGCGCCAGATAAGCTGCGCCGTGGCCGCTGTGCGGCCGGGCATAAAGCGCTGTGGCACGGCGACTGGAACGGCCTGCCCGATGTCGATTTCCTTAGTGCGCTCGACCCGCTGTTAACCCAGCAGCTCGACTCCCCGTTATTCAAGGATACCTGGACCGCGGATCTGCCGGTCGGCACGCTCAGTCCGGAATGGTCACAGCGTCTGGGCCTGATGCAGACCGTCACGCTCTCCGGTGGCGCGTTTGACTGCCATATGGGCGCAGTCGGTGGCGGAGCTAAACCCTATACCCTGGTGAAAGTGATCGGCACATCCACCTGCGACATTCTGATTGCTGACGCAGATAAAGTCGGCGATCGCGCTATTAAAGGCATCTGTGGTCAGGTCGATGGCAGCGTCGTGCCAGGCGCTATCGGACTGGAGGCGGGTCAGTCTGCTTTTGGTGATATCTACGCCTGGTTCAGCCGTTTACTGGGCTGGCCGTTACAGCTGGCGGCGCAGCAGCATCCTGAGCTGAAGCCTCAGCTGGCTGAGATGCAAAAGAATCTGATTAAGGATCTGACCGAGGCCTGGGCTGCCAATCCGCAGCTCGACCATCTGCCGGTGGTACTGGACTGGTTTAACGGTCGCCGCACGCCAAATGCCAATCAGCGGCTGAAAGGGGTGATTACCGACCTGAATCTGGGCACCGATGCCCCCGCGCTGTTTGGTGGTCTGGTCGCGGCAACCGCGTTTGGCGCACGTGCCATTATGGAGTGCTTCGAGCAGCAGCAGATTCCGGTCGAGAGCATTCTGACACTCGGTGGCATCGCGCGGAAATCCCCGGCGATTATGCAGGCCTGCTGCGATGTGATGAACCGCCCACTGGATATCGTCGCCTCTGACGAGTGCTGTGCGCTGGGTGCGGCCATTTTCGCCGCCGTCGCCGCTGGTGTTCACGCCAGCGTACCGGATGCACAGCAGGTCATGGCCAGCCCGATTGCCGTGACGCTGCAGCCCGATCCGGCGCGCGTCGCCCGCTATCAACAACTTTATCAACGCTATCAACAATGGTGCGTGACGGCAGAACCACAATACGCCGCCCGCCCCGCTTCCGCTAAGTGAAGGAGTGGTTTTATGGAACAGTCAAATAACTACAGCGTGTGGTTTGTCATCGGCACGCAGCACCTCTACGGGCCGGAGACATTACGCCAGGTTGAAGAGAATGCACGTCAGGTCGTCGAGGGGTTGAATCAGGCCGGTTTACCCGTGCGTCTGGAGCTGAAACCGCTGGTGAAGTCACCGGATGAAGCCCTGGCCCTGTGCCGCGACGCCAACTATGACAAGCAGTGCGTCGGGATCATTACCTGGCTGCACACCTTTTCTCCGGCCAAGATGTGGATTGGCGGCCTGAGCGTGCTTAACAAGCCGCTGCTGCAATTTCATACTCAGTTCAATGCAGAGATCCCATGGGACAGCATGGACATGGACTTTATGAACCTGAACCAGACCGCCCACGGCGGCCGTGAGTTTGGTTTCATTGGCGCACGTATGGGCCTGCAGCACAGTGTGGTGACCGGTCACTGGAAAGACAGTGCCAGCCAGCAGCGTCTTGGCAACTGGATGCGAGCGGCTCTGGCTAAACAGGCCAGCCAGCAGCTGAAAGTCGCCCGTTTTGGCGACAACATGCGTGAAGTGGCCGTGACCGAAGGCGATAAGGTCGCCGCACAAATTCAGTTCGGCTATTCAGTGAATGGCTGGGGTGTAGGCGATCTGGTTGAGGTGATCAATGGCGTCAGCGATGGAGACGTAAATGCGCTGATCGACGAGTACGAAAGCTTGTATCGCTTTACCGATGTTGCTGCATCTGGCGGCGAAAAACGTCAGAACGTGCTGGATGCCGCGCGCATAGAACTCGGTCTGAAGCGTTTCCTGGAAGCGGAAGGCTGCCACGCCTTCACCACTAACTTCCAGACGCTGCACGGCATGACGCAGTTGCCCGGTCTGGCGGTTCAGCGTCTGATGGGTCAGGGCTATGGTTTCGCAGGCGAAGGTGACTGGAAAACTGCTGCGCTGCTGCGCATTTTCAAAGTGCTGGCAGGCGATCGCAAAGGTGGCACCTCATTTATGGAGGATTACACCTATCACTTCTCACCAGGCAACGATCTGGTGCTTGGCTCGCACATGCTGGAAGTCTGCCCGTCGATTGCCATTGAAGAGAAGCCTTTAATCGATGTGCAGTTCCTGGGTATTGGTGACAAAGCCGATCCGGCACGCATGATTTTCTCCACGCCAGCCGGTCGTGCGGTTAACGCCAGCGTGATTGATATGGGCGATCGTTTCCGTCTGCTGGTTAACGTGGTGGATGCTATCGAACAGCCGAAACCGCTGCCGAAGTTGCCGGTTGCCCGCGCACTGTGGAAAGCGCAGCCATCACTGGCGACCGCTTCCGAAGCGTGGATTCTGGGCGGCGGCGCGCACCATACGGTGTTCAGTCAGGCGCTGACGCTTGAGGATATGTATCTGTACGGTGAGATGAACGATATCGAAGTGCTGGTGATTGATGAGCACACCACCTTGCCAGCATTTAAAGATGCGCTGCGCTGGAACGAAGCGTATTACCGGTTGAAACGTTAATAGGTGATTGGTGCTGCCTTTCTTTGATTGGTAGCGTGCCTAAGTGATTAAAAAAGACCGACGCAGGAATTAATTCCGCGTCGGTTTTGATAAAAACTGTGCTATTCAGTCGGGAATGGCGGGCGTTACGTAAAGTCGCCGTAAATACATCCCTGTAGGCTCGGCCGCCGCATCCATGCGGCGGACGCTTTACTCCACTGCCCGCCATCCCCTCCTTTTTGTTGAGTCTGAGCGAATATTTCAAAGCTCAGAGCATCAAGCGTATTAGCAATAACTTCATGCGTCAGATGTTTCACTCAACCGCCTACGATTCCTTCCTTTTTGATAGCTCAGTGCAAGTTGTTAAAAGCCATGATCAAACCCAACCGGGAAGGAATGGTATGCCTGAAGAGCAAAGCGTCCGCGCCAGGGATGGCGCGGCCGATCCGCATGGATGCGGGAATTCTTTGCGATCAGGCATACCTTTCCTGACCTTGCACACAAATCCCATAGCGATTGTATTTCCGGACATACAAAAGAGCGCTTTAGTCTTTGCTATAACGCTACTCTTTCACCATCTTGCACTTTCCCCCACCAGCCTGTATCGCTACATACCTGATAAAACAAGGTTAAAGCGCCATGCAAATTACCGATCTGAACCAACATCCCGACTACGCCCCACAAACCGCACAACTGTTGCACACTGAATGGTCACATCTTCCTGCATGGTCGGATCATCACACTATCCTTAAGCGTTTAACAAAACGGAATCAGACCGGCTCGGCGGAATTTACTCTCGTCGCCACATCGGACGGTGAAACGGTTATCGCGACCTGTAGTGTCATCCGTTATGAACTGGACGACATCGCGGTAAGGGAATACTGGATAGGTGAAGTGGTGACGGACAAGAAATACCGGGGCCGGGGCGTGGCGAAAGCCTTGATCCAGCAGGCGATTGTCCGGGCAAAACAACAGCAGATTGGCGAGCTCTGGCTCTATACACCCGATCAACAGGCATACTATCAGCGTTCAGGATGGCAGGCGGTGGAACAGCGGCAGGTAGCGGGTGAAGCGGTCACGGTGATGGTACTGCATCTGGCACAATAAATGGCGGCTCCTGAGAGCCGCCATTCAGCCATTTATTCAGGTAGGGATTCGCTTAACCGGCGCGTTCTGCTGACGATCCCAGATCACCGTCAGTAACCGCTGCAGGGCGATAAACGCAAATAGCAGGATCCCGATGGCGATCTTGGTCCACCACGAACTCAGCGTGCCGTCGAAATTAATCGAGGTCTGAATCAGCCCCTGAATCAGCACGCCAAACAGCGTGCCCAGCACCGTACCGACACCGCCCGACAGCAGCGTGCCGCCAATCACCACCGACGCAATCGCATCCAGCTCCACACCCAACCCGGCCAGCGCATAACCTGCCGAGGTATAGATCGAAAACACGATGCCAGCCAGCGTCGCCAGCGTGGTGGAAAGCATATAAATCTTAATAGTGGTGGCTCGGGTTGAAACACCCATCAACTGAGCCGACGTCATATTGCCGCCGATGGCGTAAACCCGGTTACCAAATCGCGTGCGGTGCGCCAGAATAATCCCGCCCAACACCACTACCAGCATAATCACCGCCAGCAGACTAAGACGCCCTCCGCCCGGCACTTTCCACGCCAGACTGGAAAGCAGGGTGTAAAACGGATGATCGATAGGAATCGAGTTTTCCGACACCAGATAACTGCAGCCGCGCAGGAAAAACATCCCCGCCAGGGTAATGATAAAGGCCGGGATCTTCAGCGCATCGATCAGCCAGCCCATCATGGCTCCGAACAGCGCGCCCAGTGACAGAATCAGCGCAAACGCCAGCAACGGATCGACATGGAAATCGCCAATCGCCCGCGCCAGGAACACGCCGGTAAAGGCAATGACTGCGCCAACCGACAGATCGATACCACCCGACAAAATCACAAAGGTCATGCCGACGGCGATAATCCCGAGGAAGGCGTTGTCGGTCAGGATATTGCATATCACCCGGGTAGAGGCAAAGCCGGGAAACTGACTCAGACAAAACAGGTAACCCGCCACAAACACCAGCAAGGTGATCATCAGCGGAAGATGACGTTTAATCATGTCGGGCGTCTCCGTTTCAACATCGCAATAAACCGCGGTGACTGCAGCAGCAGCACACACATCACTACTACCGCTTTCACCACCTGATTCAGCTCCGGCGGGAAGCCGGAAAGCAGAATCCCGGTATTCATCGACTGAATAATCAGTGCGCCAATCAGCGACAACACCAGATTAAAGCGGCCACCCATCAGCGATGCACCGCCAATCACCACGGCGAGAATCGCATCCAGCTCCAGCCACAAACCGGCGTTATTGGCATCCGCACCGCGAATATCCGCCGCAACGATCAGACCCGCAACAGCGGCACAGACGCCACTGAGCGCATAGGTGGACATCACCACCAGCCAGCCCGTCACGCCCGCATTGCGGGCAGCGCGCAGGTTAATCCCCACCGCTTCGATAAACAGACCCAGCGCGGTCTTGCGCGTCAGCAGCCAGACGGCCAGCGCCACCACCAGCGTGATCCAGACCGGGACCGGCAACATCCACAGCGAGCCGTTACCAAACCAGCCGAGACTGTCACTGTCGAATGTCACAATCTGCCCCTGCGTAATCAGCTGAGCGATACCACGCCCGGCGACCATCAGAATCAGCGTGGCAACAAACGGCTGAATACGCAGCAGCGCCACCAGCACCCCATTCCATAACCCACAGGCTAAACCGGTTCCCAGCGTGCAGAGAAGAATGAACGGCACACCGTGTCCGGCGACGGTCAGTGTGGCGGCGGTCGCGCCCGCTATCGCCATCACCGCACCCACGGAAAGATCGATGCCGCCAGTGGCGATCACCAGCGTCATGCCAATTGCCAGCAGGGCAACCGGGGCCGCACGATTAAGAATATCGATCGGGCTGCCGAACAGGCGACCATCCTGCAGGTGCACGGCAAAAAAGTTATTGGCTACCAGACTGTCGATCAGCAGCACCAGCAGCAGCGCGGCGATTTGCGGCATCCCTGGCGGAAACTTCAGCTTACGACGTGGTGGTTTTTCAGATGTCATAGGCGACTCAAGCATGTTTTGCTCCTCCGTCCGCGATAGCATTGACGATCGACGCCACCGAAAGCTGCTCCAGCGGAATTTCTGCCACCTGCTTCAGATCGCGCATGATCAACACCCGATCGGCATAACCGACCAGCTCTTCGAGTTCAGAGGAGATCACCAGCAGCGCCAGACCATCGGCGCACAGGGATTCAATTAAACGGATAATCTCGGCGTGTGCGCCTACATCAATGCCGCGCGTCGGTTCGTCGAGGATTAAAAACTGCGGTTTAGTCACCAGCCAGCGCGACAGCAGCACCTTCTGCTGGTTACCGCCCGATAACAGCTCTACCGGCTGCTCGGCGTGTGGCGTGCGAATGCCCAGGCTCTTAATAAAACGGTCAGCAATCGCCTGCTGCTCGCGCTTCTTAATTGGCCTTAACCAGCCGCGCTGCGCCTGCAACGCCAGAATAATATTTTCGCGAACGGAGGCTGCGCCAATAATCCCATCCGTCTTCCGATCCTCCGGGCAAAATCCCATGCCAAGTTGTGAGGCTTTCGCCGGGTTGGGAATGCGCTGCACTTTGCCTTTGATCTTCGCGGTTCCGCGATCGGCCCGACGAATACCAAACAGTACTTCAGCGGTTTCTGTGCGGCCAGATCCCAGCAGCCCGGCCAGGCCGACGACTTCACCAGGACGCACCGCCAGGTTGAAGGGTTCGATGGTGCCCTTCCTGCCGTAATCTTCAAACGACACCACCGGCTGATTACTTCGCAGCGTGCTGCCCTGACGCTGTAATGCAGTCTCCAGCAGTTCGCGACCCAGCATCAGCTTAATCAGCTCAATCTGCGGCAGCGTGGCGGTATCGCGGGTGGCGATAAACTGCCCGTTACGCAGCACGGTAATCCGGTCAGTAATGCGGTACACCTGGTCGAGAAAGTGGGTCACAAAAATCAGGCTCATCCCTTTGGCTTTTAGCTGCGCCATCAGGGTAAACAGCATTTCGACTTCGCTGGCATCCAGACTCGCGGTTGGCTCATCGAGGATGAGCACCTGCGCCGAAAGATCCACCGCGCGGCAGATGGCAATAATCTGCTGCATCGCCACCGAGTAGTGGCCCAGTGGGCGCGTCACGTCGAGGGAAAAACCGTAGTTCCGCATCAGCGCATCGGCATCGCGTACCATGCGGCGACGGTCGATCATGCCAAAGCGACGCGGCTCACGACCAATATAGAGGTTATCTGCCACCGACATGTTCGGCAGCATATTCACTTCCTGATAAACGGTACCGATGCCCATCTCCTGCGCCTGCGCGGTGTTATGCGGGGTAATTGGTTCACCATTGAGGGTAATCGTTCCGGCATCACGGCTGTAAACACCGGTCAGCACTTTTATCAGGGTCGATTTCCCCGCACCGTTTTCCCCCAGCAGCGCCATGATCTCCCCTTTGCGAATATCAAAGGAAACATGACTCAGCGCTTTAACGCCGGGAAACCCTTTGCTGACGCCGCTGATGGATAACAGCGGTGTTTCATTTTGCGTGGTCATTCTGCTCACTCCGCCTCACGTCATGAAAAACCGCCCCGTAGGGCGGTCTGCGGCTGGTCTTTGGCAGGTCTGTGGATCAGTAACCCATACCCTTTTTCTTATCCAGTTCCGCCTGCGCGTCAGCAGGCAGGAACAGCTTCGACTCGGTCTTGATGACTTTAGGCGGCAGCGTGCCATCTTTTTTGAATTTCTCCAGGGCATCAAATGCCGGACCAGCCATGTTCGGTGTCAGCTCCACGTTGGCGTTGGCTTCCCCTGCCAGCATCGCTTTGTAGATATCCGGCACACCATCAATCGAGCCGGTCAGAATGTCTTTGCCTGGTTTCAGGCCGGCTTCTTTAATCGCCTGAATGGCACCGATCGCCATATCATCGTTATGCGCGTAAACCATGCAGATGTTTTTGCCGTTGTTCTCAGCCTTGATAAAGCTCTCCATCACCTCTTTACCCTTACTGCGCGTAAAGTCACCGGACTGCGAGCGGATCACTTTAATATTTGGATGGTTGCTGATCGCTTCAGCAAAGCCTTTCTTACGATCGATTGCCACGCTGGCACCGACAGTACCCTGCAGTTCCACCACGTTACACTGCTTGTCACCCACGGTTTTCACCAGCCAGTCGCCAATCAGTTTGCCTTCCAGCACGTTGTCCGCCGTCACTACGGCCTGATAGAGCGATTTGTCTTTCACCACGATGGCGCGGTCCAGCAGGTAAACCGGGATTTTGGCATCTTTGGCTTCTTCCAGAACCGGCTCCCAGCCGGTCTGTACGACTGGCGCGATGAAGATGGCATCAACGCCCTGCGCAATAAACGAACGTACTGCCTTGATCTGATTCTCTTGTTTCTGCTGCCCGTCGGCGATTTTCAGGGTGATTCCGCGTTTTTTGGCTTCGCTTTTCGCCACGCTGGTCTCTGCCGAACGCCAGCCAGATTCCGAACCTACCTGCGAGAAGCCGACCGTCATATCTGCAGCGAGCACCGGGCCGGTTAACGCGGCGCTGACCAGCGTGGTCAGAAGTAAACGTTTCCACATAGTTTTTAATCCTCTGAAAGGCGTTTGCTATTTAGGGTAGAGAGCCTGCTTAGACTGGACTAAAAAAGCGTGCATAATGGCGACACACTTCACAAATCAGAGCAATTTAAAGGAGTTACGTGCAGCCAGACGGGTTCGCTGGTCACAGCGTTATGGATAAAACGACTGAGTAATAAAACAATGTCCGTTAAATAATTGTAATAAACAGAATCGCTTATGCTTAACGCCACTGGAAACGATTACAGACAGGCGTACTAAATGGGTTATCCGGCCTGCGATGAACAAAAAATGGGATTTGTGATTGCCCGCACAGTCGTTTGCGCGTGCTGATTGGGCGCGAAACGTTTCTATGCGCGTGGTTTCAAAAGGATTATTTCTTCTGACCGGAAATTGTCAGAAAGGAGGCATTGATGCATTGGCTGGCCTGAAGGAATGCAAAATGATATTTAAAATACGCGTTCAACGATGTATTCCGGCATGCATTTGTGTGAGCTAATGCCATATTTACTATCATTGCGCGGGCAGGCTGGCACTGACTGCGATAAAAATAGCAGATTTGGACTTTTAATAGCTGATAAGGTGCTTTAGTCTGATTTTCGCCTTTTTTAACCGGCCCGATCTGGACAGCCCTGGCTTGCCCCCTATACTGAGCACTCCTTTGTACTTCTATCTGTTATGGCAATGATGACTGCGCACGATTACCTGCTTAAGTTCCGCAAAGTAAATAATTCAGACAGTCTGGAAAAGCTTTTCGATCACCTTAACTACTCCCTTACAAATGATATGGAAATCATCAATATGTATCGGGCTGCCGATCATCGTCGTGCCGAACTGGTTTCTGGCGGACGATTATATGATCTTGGCTGTGTCCCTAAAACGGTGTGGCGCTACGTGGTCTGATATCCGGCTGATTAATGGCTCTCTTTACCTCTGACCTTGTCCGGATGGGCGTGCCCCTCTGGACATGTTATTCTGCTGCGCTTCGACTCCCCGAGACAGGAATAACCACGATGAATGAACAGGTTGCTGCGCCGCGTATTGGTGGCTGGCTTTTGCTGCCGCTGGCCTGGCTGATAATGACCCTGTTAACCACCGTTCTGGTGCTGGCGATGTATCTGACCCCCCTCTTTAATCCGGAATGGCGTGTGGCGCTGTTTTCACACGGCAGCACCCTCCTTTCTTACTGGGCCATCTCGCTGCTTACCGCCGTGGCGGTCTGGGCCTACAGCCTCTGGATCAGCTGGCTTTTCTTTAAGCGCTCGCGCCGTTTGCCGCGCCACTATCTGCTCTGGCTGCTCATAACCGTGCTGCTGGCGCTGAAAACCTTTGCTTTTACGCCGGTTGCCGATAGCCGTGCTCTTCAGACGTTACTGCTGTCACTGCTCGCGGCGGCGGTATTTGCACCCTATTTCAAACGTTCAAAGCGGGTAAAAACCACCTTTATCGCGCCGTAACGCTGTGAGTTATGTCAGGAATTTAATTCTGAGTGCGGTCTGCCGCCTTGCGGGAGGCGCGGATATTGAGATACGCCGCGCTATCAATGATAATAAGCCGCTTTCCGGCTCCCAGGCGAAAAAATGACCGATTATCTGCTTCTCTTTGTTGGCACCGTGCTGGTGAATAACTTCGTCTTAGTGAAGTTTCTCGGCCTCTGTCCTTTTATGGGCGTTTCCAAAAAACTGGAAACGGCGATTGGCATGGGCCTCGCCACGACATTCGTGATTACGCTGGCCTCTATTTGCGCGTGGCTGGTCAACCACTTGATCCTGCTGCCGCTGGACCTGGTCTATCTGCGCACCATGGCCTATATCCTGGTGATCGCTGTCGTCGTGCAGTTCACCGAAATGGTGGTGCGTAAAACCAGCCCGTCGCTCTATCGCCTGCTGGGTATCTTCCTGCCGCTGATCACCACTAACTGTGCAGTGCTGGGCGTGCCTCTGCTGAGCGTTAACCTTAACCACACCTTTATGCAGGCCGCGCTGTATGGTTTCAGTGCCTCTATCGGCTTCTCGCTGGTCATGGTGCTGTTCGCGGGAATGCGTGAGCGACTGGTGCTGGCCAACGTGCCTGCGCCGTTCAAAGGCAACTCCATTGCCCTGATTACCGCAGGCCTGATGGCGCTGGCGTTTATGGGCTTCAGCGGTCTGGTGAAATTCTGATGACCGCGATCTGGATTGCTGTAGCTGTATTAAGCGCCCTGAGCCTGGTGTTTGGCGCCCTGCTGGGTTACGCCTCGCGCCGCTTTGAGGTCGAAGAAGATCCTATCGTTGAGCAGATTGATGCCATTCTGCCACAGAGCCAGTGTGGCCAGTGCGGCTATCCGGGCTGCCGACCCTATGCCGATGCGGTCGGCAACAACGGAGAAGCAATCAATAAATGCGCGCCGGGCGGGGAGCAGACCATGCTCAAGCTGGCTGCGCTGCTTAACGTTGAACCGCAGCCGATTGATGGCGATGAAACGGCGAAAGAGCCGGTGCGCACCGTGGCGTTTATCGATGAAGCCAACTGCATTGGCTGCACCAAATGTATTCAGGCCTGTCCGGTTGATGCGATTGTCGGCGCAACCCGCGCCATGCACACTGTGCTGAGCGATGTCTGCACCGGCTGCGATCTCTGTGTCGCGCCCTGCCCGACTGACTGTATTGAAATGCGTCCGGTCGCCACCACGCCAGCTAACTGGAAGTGGGATTTGAATACCATTCCTGTACGGGTGATCCCGGTAGAAACTCATGCTTAATCTGTTTAACTTCCTGAAAAAAGAGAAGGTCTGGGATTTTCAGGGCGGCATTCATCCGCCCGAAATGAAAACCCAGTCCAACGGCACGCCGCTCAGCGAACTGCCGTTGCCGCACCGTTTTATTATTCCGCTGAAACAGCACATCGGACATGAAGGTGAGATCTGCGTTGCGCCCGGCGACAAAGTGCTGCGCGGTCAGCCCCTGACCTTTGGTACCGGCCGTATGCTGCCGGTCCATGCACCCACCTCTGGCGTAATTGCGGATATCGGTCAGCATATGACCGCGCACCCTTCTGGTCTGTCCGAACTTTGCATCTTCCTGACGCCCGATGGTGAAGACCGCTGGATGCCGCTCGATCTGCTGCCAGACTACCGTCAGCATCCGCGCGCCGACATCGTGCAGCGAATTCATGATGCGGGCATCGCGGGGCTGGGCGGCGCGGGCTTCCCGACCGCCACCAAACTGAAAGGCGGCCTGCGCGGGGTTAAAACCCTGATTATTAATGCGGCGGAGTGTGAACCTTACATCACCGCTGACGATCGCCTGATGCAGGATTACGCCGCCGAAGTGCTGGAAGGCAGCCGCATTCTCGCCTGGGTGTTACAGGCTGAACGGGTACTGATTGGCATTGAAGATAATAAACCCGAAGCGATCGCCGCACTGAAACAGGCGCTGGGCAGCGAGCGCGATCTGCAAATCCGGGTGATCCCGACCAAATATCCTTCCGGCGGTGCCAAGCAGCTGACCCGCATTCTGACCGGCATGGAAGTGCCGCACGGCGGACGCTCAACCGATATCGGCGTGCTGATGCAGAACGTCGGTACCGCCTGGGCGGTTAAACGGGCCATCATCAATGGTGAACCGATCACCGAACGCGTCGTGACGCTGACCGGCGAGGCGATTGCCCAGCCGCGTAACGTCTGGAGTCGTCTTGGCACGCCAATCAGCCATCTGCTGCATCAGGTGGGTTTCACGCCTGCACCGCGTCAGATGGTGATTATGGGCGGTCCGCTGATGGGCTTTACCCTGCCATCGCTGGATGTGCCGGTGGTGAAGATTACCAACTGTATTCTTGCGCCCTCTGCCAGTGAGATGGGCAATAACGACGAAGAGCAGTCCTGCATTCGTTGCTCTGCCTGTGCCGATGCGTGTCCGGCTAAGCTGCTGCCGCAGCAGCTTTACTGGTACAGCCAGGGCGGCGATCACGATAAAGCGCGTGCACATCATATTGATGACTGCATCGAATGCGGTGCCTGCGCCTATGTCTGCCCGAGTAATATCCCGCTGGTGCAATATTACCGTCAGGAAAAAGCGGAACTGCGCGCCATCGATCTGGAAGCGAAACGCACGCTGGAGGCCAAAGCCCGCTTCGAAGCGCGTCAGGCGCGCCTGGAGCGTGAGAAGCAGGCCCGTGAAGCGCGTCATGAAGAGGCGAAACAGCGAGTTGCCCGCACCGATACCAGCGAACTGACCGCAGCCAAAGCGCGGGTGAAAGCCCGCCAGGCCGCTGAACCGGATGAAGCGTCGCTTGAAGCGCAGCGTGAGGCCCGCCATGCGCAGGCGCGTCTGCGTCAGGCAGAGGCGCAGGCTGAAACCCAGCCGGTGACGCGTCAGTCAGTCGATCCGCGTAAAGCGGCGGTTGAAGCGGCTATTGCTCGGGCAAAAGCGAAGAAAGTTTCACCGGCTGATACGGCTGCTGACGCCAGTGTCGATCCGCGCAAAGCCGCCGTCGAGGCCGCTGTAGCGCGCGCCAAAGCGAAGAAAGCGGCACAGGCTGAAGGCGCTGATGCGACGACGCGGGCTGTATCGGAGAGCGTTACAGAGGCCGCGTCGGACGCTGCCGCTGAAACCGACCCGCGTAAAGCCGCCGTTCAGGCGGCTATCGCCCGCGCCAAAGCGAAGAAAGCCGCGCAGGCAGAAGGCGCTGATGCGACGGCTCCGGCTGTATCGGAGAGCGTTACAGAGGCCGCGTCGGACGCCGCCGTAGAAACCGATCCGCGTAAAGCCGCGGTTCAGGCGGCTATCGCCCGCGCCAAAGCGAAGAAAGCCGCGCAGGCAGAAGGCGCTGATACGACGGCTCCGGCTGCTTCGGAGAGCGTTCCAGAAGCTGCGTCGGACGCTGCCGCTGAAACCGACCCGCGTAAAGCCGCCGTTCAGGCGGCTATCGCCCGCGCCAAAGCGAAGAAAGCCGCGCAGGCAGAAGGCGCTGATACGACGGCTCCGGCTGTATCGGAGAGCGTTCCAGAAGCCGCGTCGGACGCCGCCGTAGAAACCGATCCGCGTAAAGCCGCGGTTCAGGCGGCTATCGCCCGCGCCAAAGCGAAGAAAGCCGCGCAGGCAGAAGGCGCTGATGCGACGGCTCCGGCTGCTTCGGAGAGCGTTCCAGAAGCTGCGTCGGACGCTGCCGCTGAAACCGACCCGCGTAAAGCCGCGGTTCAGGCGGCTATCGCCCGCGCCAAAGCGAAGAAAGCCGCGCAGGCAGAAGGCGCTGATACGACGGCTCCGGCTGCTTCGGAGAGCGTTCCAGAAGCCGCGTCGGACGCCGCCGTAGAAACCGATCCGCGTAAAGCCGCGGTTCAGGCGGCTATCGCCCGCGCTAAAGCGAAGAAAGCGGCACAGGCTGAAAGTGCGGCGGATGCCGCGTCACGTGACGCCGCAGCGCTCGCCACCGCCGCACACTTTGCGGTAGAGAACGCGGAACAGGCGCAGGAGCAGGCAAATAACGCCAATGCTGAACCTGAACAGGCACCTGAACTGAATCAACCCGATGATGCGCGCAAGGCCGCTATTGCCGCCGCCATCGCCCGTGCCAAAGCGCGTAAAGCGCAGTCGTCTACGACGCTTGAGGATTAAATGGCTTTTCGTATCGCAAGTTCTCCCTATACCCATAACCGCCGAAGTACCGGCAACATCATGCTGCTGGTGGTGCTGGCGGCGGTGCCCGGTTTTGCTGCACAGTGTTATTTTTTTGGCTACGGCACCGTTTTACAGGTCTTACTGGCGACCCTTACCGCCTGGCTGACAGAGGCGGCGATCCTGCGTCTGCGTAAAGCACCGGTTGCCAGCACCCTGGCGGATAACTCGGCGTTGCTGACCGCCATCCTGATCGGTATCAGCCTGCCGCCGCTGGCACCCTGGTGGCTGGTGGTCATTGGTACCCTGTTTGCGGTGGTCATTGCCAAACAGCTCTATGGCGGACTGGGCCAGAACCCGTTTAACCCGGCGATGGTTGGCTATGTGGTGCTGCTGATCTCCTTCCCGGTGCAGATGACCAGCTGGTTGCCGCCTGACATGCTACAGGCGATTAAACCCGGACTGATGGACAGTCTGAGCATGGTGTTCCAGGGCCACACGGTGGCGGGTGACACCATGCAGCAGTTGCAGCTGGGTGTGGATGGCATCAGCCAGGCGACCCCGCTGGATACCTTTAAAACCGGCTTACGTGCCGGCCACAGTGCCGAACATCTGCTGGCGCAGCCGATTTACAGCGGCGTGCTGGCCGGGCTCGGCTGGCAGTGGGTGAACGTCGGTTACCTGGCGGGCGGCCTGTTCCTGCTGTGGAAGAGTGCGATTCGCTGGCATATTCCGGCCGCCATGCTGCTGTCACTGGCGTTCTGCGCCACACTGGGCTGGTTCTTCTCCCCGGAATCGCTGAACAGTCCGCTGATTCACCTTTTCTCCGGTGCCACCATGCTGGGCGCGTTCTTTATTGCCACCGACCCGGTGACCGCCTCAACGACTAACCGTGGCCGCCTGGTGTATGGCGCGCTGATTGGACTGCTGGTCTGGCTGATCCGCAGCTTTGGCGGCTATCCCGATGGCGTGGCGTTTGCGGTTCTGCTTGCCAACATCTGCGTGCCGCTCATCGATTACTACACCCAGCCGCGCGTTTACGGCCATCAGAAGGATTAAGCGATGCTGGAGACGATTCGTAAAAATGGCGTCACGCTGGCGATTTTCGCCGCGATTACCACGGCCGCTACCGCGGTGGTGAATACGGTCACCAAACCAACGGTGGAGCATCAGACCCAGTTACAGCAGAAAAGTTTGCTGGACCAGGTGGTGCCGGTTGAGCTGTATGACAACAACATTCAGCAGGATTGTTACGTTGTCACGGATGCAGCACTGGGCAACAATGCGCCGCATCATCTCTTCCTGGCACGTAAAGGGGGCCAGCCGGTCGCGGCTGCACTGGAGACAACCGCACCTGACGGCTATTCTGGTGCGATACAGATGCTGGTCGGTGCCGATTTCCAGGGTAAAGTACTGGGCGTGCGGGTGATTGAACACCATGAAACGCCTGGCCTTGGCGATAAGATCGAACTGCGCATCTCTGACTGGATCAACAGCTTTAATGGCAAAGTGGTGCAGGGTCCGGCGGATAAAGCTTTTGCAGTTAAAAAAGATGGCGGCGATTTCGATCAATTTACTGGCGCCACCATTACCCCACGCGCGGTGGTCAATGCGACGAAACGCACCGCGCTATTGATGAAAACGCTTCCGGAGAGACTCTCTTCGTTACCGGCATGTGGAGACACAAATGAGTGAAGCTAAAAGTCTGCTGGTTGGTGGATTGTGGAAGAATAACTCAGCACTGGTACAGTTGCTGGGCCTCTGCCCGCTGCTGGCGGTAACGGCGACGGCGACGAACGCGCTGGGTTTAGGTCTGGCTACCACGCTGGTGCTGACCCTGACCAACAGTTTCATTTCCGCCTCGCGCCGCTGGGTGCCGTCGGAAATCCGTATTCCGATTTATGTGATGATCATCGCTTCGGTGGTGAGCTGCGTGCAGATGCTGATTAACGCCTATGCCTACGGTCTCTATCAGTCGCTGGGAATTTTTATCCCGCTGATCGTGACCAACTGCATCGTGGTGGGCCGTGCTGAAGCCGTCGCCTCTAAAAGCAGCATCCCGCTCTCGGCGCTGGATGGCTTCGCCATCGGTATGGGCGCAACCTGCGCCATGGTGGTGCTGGGTTCGCTGCGCGAAATCATCGGCAGCGGCACGCTGTTTAACGGTGCCGACCAGTTGCTTGGCCCGTGGGCAAAATCGCTGCGTATCGAAGTGGTGCATTTCGACTCGCCGATGCTGCTGGCCATGCTGCCGCCTGGCGCGTTTATCGGCTTGGGCATGATGCTGGCGGCCAAGTACCTGATCGATCAGAAGATGAAACAGCGTGCAGCGCTGCGTGCTCAGGCGGCTGAAACCGCGGCCCCTCAGGGCGTAGCCGGGAAAGCGGTGTGAATCAGACCAAACGCACCGAAATCCTCCACCGGCTGCAGCAGAACAATCCGCATCCGACCACCGAGCTGAACTTCAGCACGCCGTTTGAGCTACTGATTGCGGTGCTGCTCTCGGCGCAGGCGACCGATGTCAGCGTGAACAAAGCCACCGCGAAGCTCTATCCGGTGGCGAATACGCCTGCCGCGATGCTGGCGCTGGGCGTGGATGGCGTAAAGGAATACATCAAAACCATCGGCCTGTTTAACAGCAAAGCGGAGAATGTGATTAAGACCTGCCGCATTCTGCTGGAGCAGCACAACGGCGAAGTGCCGGAAGATCGTGCAGCGCTGGAAGCCCTGCCCGGTGTTGGCCGTAAAACCGCCAATGTGGTGCTCAATACCGCCTTTGGCTGGCCGACGATCGCCGTTGATACCCATATTTTTCGCGTCAGCAATCGGACAAAATTTGCGCCGGGTAAGAATGTGGAAGAGGTCGAGCAGAAGCTGCTGAAGGTAGTTCCGGCAGCCTATAAGGTTGACTGTCACCACTGGCTGATACTGCACGGCCGCTACACCTGCGTGGCACGTAAACCGCGCTGCGGCGCCTGCCTGATTGAAGATCTCTGCGAGTACCCCGACAAAGTCGAGTGATTTGATAACTGACCCGCTGCGGCGGGTTTTTTATTATCTGCCTGTGCCCGCTGCATGACCTCTCCTGCGCGATCCGCCTTTTCACCACGCTTTCCGACGCGCCTGAATACCGGCACAGTTTGTCGGGTTGTTACATTGATGTTGATGATGGAAAATCGCCGCCCCTGATGATAAGAAAAAGTTATGACACGGTGAGTAACGTAATGAAGAAAAGCCCTTCTGCTGGAAGGCATCGTCTGCGCCTGCTTCTGGCACGCCTCTGGCCGCATCCGCTGGCAGTCAGTAAAAAACATGTGGTGATCGCCGGACTGGGTGCGGGCATTGGCCTGGTGCTGACCAGCCTGCTGAGCCACTGGATGCTGGGCGAGCTGAACCTCTGGTTTGTCGCCCCGGTTGGCGCATCAGCAGTCCTGCTCTTTGGTTTGCCTGCCAGTCCGCTGGCGCAGCCGTGGGCAATCGTCGGCGGCAACAGCCTGTCCGCGCTGGCAGGCGTCACTGTCAGCCAGCTGATTCCCGATCCGGCCATCGCCTGCGGTGTCGCGGCCTGTGTGGCGATCCTGCTGATGTTCCAGCTGCGCTGTCTGCATCCGCCCGGCGGCGCAGTGGCGCTGACCGCTATTCTGGGCGGGCCTTCAGTGCAGCAGCTGGGTTATCACTTTGTCCTGACGCCGATTCTGCTTAACTCACTGACGCTGGCTCTGCTGGCCCTGCTGTTAAATAATCTGGCCGGTCGTCGCTACCCCCATCCGCTGGCGCCTCAGGAAGTTAAACCCGAGCCGGTTGCCATGCCGGTCCCGCTCACGCGTGCCGATCTGCATCAGGCTTTACAGGGCGGCGAACTGCTGGATATTGACGAAGATGATTTGCAGGCGCTGCTGCTGCGCGCTGAAGAGATTGCGCAGCGCCGTCAGTTTAGCGGCTGAAGTCTGACCGCTGCTGGCGCATCCTGTACTGTCGGCATATTCCGCGTGGCCGACTGACACACACAACGTTGATCACTGCCACAGTTTTGCTCAGCCGCTTCGCCTCACCTTTCGAGTAACATCTTGATAACACAGCCACCCAGGCCGGACGCCCATCCGGTCCTGGGCGGATGCCCATAGAGCCCGCCTTTTCAGTACCCTACACTTTGCTCTTCTTTACGTTTCTCATGAGGAAGAACGATGGATAGCGCCTTATCCCCGCAGCACGATGAGCTGATCGCCTCCGCCATCAAAAAATTCTTCACCCATATCATCCCAATGCTGGTGGTGATGCTGATCATTAATCAGATCGACCGCGCCAACATTGGCTTTATTAAAGCCGAGCTGCGCACCGATGCCGGGATCAGCGCCGCCGCCTTTGGTCTGGGTGCGGGCCTCTTTTTCATTGGTTATGCGCTGTTTGAAGTGCCGAGCAATCTGATGATGAAGCGATTTGGCGCACGCGTCTGGCTGACACGCATCATGATTACCTGGGGATTCGTGGTGGTCCTGACCGGATTCGTCACCTCACCCATTCAATTTTACCTGCTGCGCTTCTTACTGGGCGTCGCCGAAGCGGGCTTCTTTCCCGGCGTGCTGTTCTATTTCCGTCAGTGGGTGCCCAATGCCTGGCGCGGCCGGGCCACTGCAATGGTCCTGAGCGCCACGGCTGGCGCCTTCCTCTTCTCCGGGCCGATCACAGGCGCTATCCTGATGATGCATAATTTTCTGGGAATAGCGGGCTGGAAATGGGTGATGTTTCTCGAAGGTGGTGCCTCGGTACTGATCGGGATCCTCGCCGCCTGGGTACTGGTGTCGCGTCCTGCTGATGCGCGCTGGCTGAGTGACGCGGAGAAACAGGCGCTGGTGCAGCAACTGGATAGTGAAGAGGCGCAGCGTGACGCGCTTAATCGTGAGCCGGGAAAAATGTCGCTGTTACGCAATCGCAGCCTGTTGTTCTTCTGCGCAATCTTCTTCACCATGACCATGACCGGTTACACGCTGGTGTTCTGGCTGCCGCAGATTATTCAGCGCATTCAGGGCTTCAGCAGTTTTGGTATCGGCATTCTCACCGCCGTGCCGTGGCTGTGCGCCATTATCGCCATCAACCTGCTGAGCCGCTTTTCAGATCGCCACCGTGACAGACTCGATAAAGCGCTGGGCGTCGCCATGCTGGTCGCGGCCTGCGGCACTTTTATGGCGACGTTAGGTTCCCCGTGGTTTGGCTTCCTGGCGATGATCGTGGCCTGCATCGGCTCAAAAGTCAGCGCCACCTTTTTCTGGCCGATGCCGCAGGGAGAACTGCCCGCCTCGATTGTCGCGCCGGGTATTGCGCTGGTGAATTCTGTTGGCAATCTTGGCGGTTTTTTCGCACCGACGGTGTTTGGCTATCTGGAGATGAAAACCGGCTCCACTACCGGCGGCCTCTATGCCCTGACCAGCGTCTCGCTGCTGACCGGGTTGTGGCTGCTGCTGCGCCGCAGGCCATCCCCGCCTTCCCTTGATCCTATGGAGAATCACCATGTCAGACAGTCCAGTCATTAAAACAATGCGTGTGGTGCCGGTCGCCGGGTATGACAGCATGCTGCTGAACATTGGTGGCGCGC
The DNA here is from genome assembly GCF_052045955.1 of Pantoea sp. 22096. Classification (NCBI taxonomy): domain Bacteria; kingdom Pseudomonadati; phylum Pseudomonadota; class Gammaproteobacteria; order Enterobacterales; family Erwiniaceae; genus Pantoea; species Pantoea sp. 22096. The sequence continues at coordinate 1,218,346 of NZ_JBQEPW010000001.1, forward strand.
ATAACTGCTACTTTACCCGCATCCTGGTAATCCTGACCGATTCCGCTGGCCGTACCGGCGTTGGCGAAAGTCCCTGTCACGCTTCGACGCTGGCGCTGCTGGCACGTTTTCGACCGCAGATTGAGGGCAGCGAGCTGCTGCGGCTGAATGCGACGATCGCCACGCTGTTTGCGAGTGATGCACGACATCAGCAGACCGCGCATACCGATGACATCCACATTCCGCAGATGAACCCGGAGAAGTTCTACAACGCCACCGCAGCGATTGAAGCCGCGCTGCTTGATCTGATGGGCCAGCACCTGAATCTGCCGGTTGCCGAGTTACTTGCCAGCGGCAGGCAGCGCGATCGGGTGCCGGTGCTCGGCTATCTGTTCTATATCGCCGACCGCAACCTGACCAGTATGAACTATCAGGCAGGCCAGGCCGGCGGTGATGCCTGGCTGCAACTGCGCCATGAAAAAGCAATGGATGCGCAAGGCGTCGTGCGGCTGGCTGAGGCCGCAGCGGAACGCTATGGCTTCCGCGACTTCAAACTCAAGGGCGGCGTACACCACGGTGAAGTGGAGGTCGAGACGGTTAATGCCCTGCTGGCGCGTTTTCCGCAGGCTCGTGTCACGGTCGACCCTAACGCCAGCTGGTCGCTGGACGAAGCCATTTATTATGGTAAACAGCTGGCGGGCCGCATTCCCTATCTGGAAGATCCCTGTGGCGCAGAGCAGGGCTACTCCGGCCGGGAAACGCTGGCCGAGTTTAAACGGGCCACCGGTATTCCGGTCGCCACCAATATGATCGCCAATGACTGGCGACAGTTGCAGCATGCGTTACAGCTCAATGCTATTGATATTCCGCTGGCCGATCCGCACTTCTGGACGATGCGCAATGCGCATACCGTGGCACAGCTCTGTCAGGAGTGGGGGCTGACCACCGGCTGCCATTCAAACAACCATTTTGATGTCTCACTGGCGATGGTGGCGCATCTGGGGGCGGCTGCACCCGGCGATCGCCTGACGGCCTTTGATACACACTGGATCTGGCAGGATGGACAACAGCTGACGCAGCATGCGCCGCAGATTCGGGATGGGCATCTGGAACTGCCAGAGGGGCCAGGGCTGGGTATTACCCTGAATATGGAACGAGTCGAAGCGGCACATGCACTCTACAATTCGCTGCCGGATAAAAATCGTAACGATGCGCTGGGCATGCAGTTTCTGATTGATAACTGGTCGTTTAACGCCAAACGCCCGGCGTTGCTGCGCTGATGACGGCCATCCTGTGACAGTGTCACAGGATGGCCGCGTTTAACGTTGTGCCAGCGCCGCCTGCATCCAGGCAATGACCAGGGGAGACTCTTTCTCCTGTAGTGCCGCGCGCTCTGACTGGAACAGCGTCGCGACGAAGAAAGGATGATCTGGCAGCTCCACACCGCGTACGTCACCTGCTTCATCCCAGGCGGTAATACGCAGGGTGTTATCACCCAGCGCCGCACTGAATTCGGGGTTGACGCCAAAGTTACAGTGATAGCCTTCATCGCTTTCCAGCATGCCGTAGGCCGTAGCAATACCCGAACCAGGTTCGAATCTGACCGCGCCGCGCTGTTCCACCAGCGAGCAGCTCAGCGGGGCTATGACCATGCGCCCACCGGTGTCGGTTTCGGCATGACTGGCATCGTGCCAGCCCAGTACATTGCGTGCATACTCGATGACCGCATACTGGAATCCCCCGCAGGAGCCCAGGAAAGGCTTTCCACTTTCCCGCGCCCAGCGAATGGTATCAAAAACGGCCTCATCATTATGATAGGGACTGCCCGGCACCACCCAGACTGCGTCACTGCGCCTGAGATCGGATTCAGCGAGTTTTTCGCTGGCAACCCATTCAGCTTCAACCGCTATGTTCAGCCAGCGGGCAGCACGTTCAATAGCAAGAGGAATGGCCTGATGGGCAACCGCATCCGCGCGGTAGTCACCAGCCAGAGATAAGCGCAGGGGAGACGACATTGGAATGATCCTTTCCGGAGAAATGGAGAGGTTACAGGAATGTTAATTTCAAGTCGAGCGGCCTGACAGTCGCGTCATAATGCTGCCACTCAGTACAGGGAGCATCATGCCTTCATCACAGTCTGCTTCTCTTTTCTTCAGCGAAAACTTTTTTGCAGGTTTATGCTGCCGACAGGCTTTTTAGCTTTCCTGCGCAGCAACGCAATCGGTTTCTTCTTTTGCTTTCTGAATTAAATCGCTGGTTTGTGCTCTCGATCAGCAATTGTATGCTTTGCCGCCAGATGAGACACGTTAACGTTTACTTTTTCGTCACATTGCCTGAATAATGGCCTGAAACCTCCTGTAAATGCTGCTGATAAAATCTGCGGCAAACGTTTCATCTGAATTACTCTTCATTAGCAGTTAATGTTAAATTCATCCAGCGCCTCACTCGCATTCAGTTGATTTATACTGATATACTCTTTTCCATCAATATTAAAACCTGATCAACAGTTTGTTATAAGGTTTTTAACTCTGGATTATCAGCTCAGGCAGGTTGTCAGAAAATTCTTGCCCTGCCGCCCGTAATCAGCCAAATTAGTCGCCGCTTTTCCCTTCTAATAACAATCTCGCGCATGAAAAACTCACATGACGCGGACTTAATTGCTGTCCCGAAACAGGGTATGAAAAAACTGAGGTACATGTGTCAACTGCAAACAAACACACTGATGAGGCTGTCAGTCTCAATGCGTTTAAACAGCCGAAGGCGTTCTACTTAATCTTCTCGATTGAGTTATGGGAACGTTTTGGCTTCTATGGCCTGCAGGCCATTATGGCGGTTTACCTGGTGAAGCAACTGGGATTGTCTGAATCAGACTCCATCACCCTGTTCTCTTCATTCAGCGCGCTGGTTTATGGACTTGTCGCCATTGGCGGCTGGCTCGGCGATAAAGTGCTGGGCACCAAACGTGTGATTGTGCTGGGCGTGCTGGTGCTGGCGCTGGGTTATGCGCTGGTGGCATTCTCCGGTCATAACGTCAGCATCGTCTATATCGGTATGGCAACGATCGCCGTGGGCAGCGGCCTGTTCAAGGCGAACCCCTCTTCTCTGCTCTCCACCTGCTACGAAAAAGATGATCCGCGTATCGATGGTGCCTTCACCATGTTCTATATGTCGATCAACATCGGTTCACTGTTTTCGATGATGCTCACCCCGTGGTTAGCGGCGAAATATGGTTACAGCGTTGCCTTCTCACTGTGCGTTATCGGTCTGATCATCACCCTGTTTAACTTCCTGTTCTGCAAACGCATGGTCAAGGATTACGGTTCTAAGCCGGACTTTGCACCGTTGCAGGTTGGAAAACTGCTGATGACCCTGGTTGGCGTCGTGGTGCTAATCGCGCTGGCGAACTGGATGCTGCATCATCAGGTCATTGCACGCCTGGTGCTGGCGGTCATTGCGCTGGGTATCGTGCTGGTGTTTGCTAAAGAAGCCTTTGCACTGCAGGGCGCGGCGCGTCGTAAAATGATTGTGGCCTTCCTGCTGATGGTCGAAGCGATTCTCTTCTTCGTGCTCTACATGCAGATGCCAACGTCACTCAACTTCTTTGCTATCCGCAACGTTGAGCACACGATTCTCGGCATTACCTTTGCGCCCGAGCAGTTCCAGGCGCTGAACCCGTTCTGGATCATGCTGGCCAGTCCGCTGCTGGCGGCGCTCTACAACAAGCTGGGCGATAAGCTGCCTATGCCGCACAAGTTTGCCTTTGGTATGGTGCTCTGCTCCGCGGCGTTCCTGGTGCTGCCGGTGGGCGCGAAGTTCGCCAGCGATGCCGGTATCGTTTCTGTTAACTGGCTGATCCTGAGCTATGCATTGCAGAGTATCGGTGAGCTGATGATCTCCGGCCTCGGCCTGGCGATGGTGGCACAGCTGGTGCCTCAGCGTCTGATGGGCTTTATCATGGGCTCCTGGTTCCTGACCACCGCAGGCGCGGCGGTCATTGCCGGTAAAGTGGCCAACCTGATGGCGGTGCCGGAAAACGTTACCGATCCACTGATTTCGCTGGCGACCTACAGCCGCGTATTCCAGCAGATTGGTATCGTGACGGCGGTGATCGCCCTGCTGATGCTGATTACGGCGCCGATGCTGAACCGCATGGCGCAGGATCCTGACGCGAAAAAATAACGTGCAGGCGTCATCGCTGCCGTGATACGAATCAGCCGGGCTTTGCCCGGCTTTTTTTATTGCTGACCCTTTCCCCTCATCGATCCCTGATCCTTATCACTGGTAATTCCACCCTGAGCCTTTACTATGCTGTGATCCCATTGCAACAAGGAGTACATGGTCATGAAACTGTTTTGCAAAGCAGGAGCCTGCTCTCTTTCTCCCCATATTGTCATGCGCGAATGCGGTCTCGATTTCACTCAGGTGAACGTTGATCTGGCCACAAAACGCACTGAACGGGGCGATGATTTCCGCCAGATTAACCCTAAAGGTCAGGTGCCCGCGCTGCTGCTCAGCGACGGCACCGTGCTGACGGAAGGCGATGCCATTGTGCAGTACCTGGCAGATCTCAAGCCCGATCGTCATCTGCTGGCACCGGTCGGCAGCCTGACGCGTTATCACACCGTGGAGTGGCTCAGCTACATCGGCAGTGAGCTGCACAAAAGCTTCGGGCCGCTGTTTCGCCCGGGTTACTCCGATGAGGTGAAAGCGCAGACGCGCAGTCAGCTGGAAGCGAAATTCCGCTATGTCGATGCGTCACTGCGTGACAAACAGTGGCTGATGGGGCTGCATTTCAGCGTGGCGGATGCCTATCTGTTTGTGGTGACGCGCTGGGCAAAAGCGCTGGGACTGGATTTGTCCGGCTTTACGGCGCTGGAGGCGTGGTTTGATCGTGTTGCGGAACGTCCTGCGGTGCAGGCGGCGCTGAAAGCGGAAGGCTTAGCCTGAGTGAACAGGGCCGGTCAACCGGCCCTGATGCATTACAGCTTTTCTGCCGTGAAGTGCTGGGTTGGACTGGCGATGGCATCCTGGGCCGCCACCAGCTGCAGCTCATACTCGCCCATTTGATGGGTTTTCAGCATCACCTCATAGACCGCCGCAGTGACGTGCTCCAGCGCATCCTGCAATGATTTGCCGTGCAGCAGATTCACCAGCAGCAGACCGCTGGTAAGATCGCCTACGCCGACCGGCTGACGCACACCGAAATCGACCAGCGGACGGCTGATGTGCCAGGCGTCTTCCGCCGTCACCAGCAGCATCTCAAAGCGATCGCTGCGACGACCGGCGCGCGCCAGATGCTTCACCAGCACCACGCGTGGTCCCTGGGCAATCAGCGCCCGCGCAGCGTCGACTGCCGCGTCGACGTCGGTGACAGTGCGTTCGCTCAGCATCTCCAGCTCAAGCAGGTTCGGGGCGATGATGTCGCTGGCCGGCATCGCCATTTTACAGTGAAACTCCGCCACGCCGGGTGCCACGATGCAGCCTTTCTCGGGATGACCCATCACCGGATCGCAGAAGTACCAGGCATCTGGATTAGCCGCTTTGACCTGCTGAACAATCTGCAGAATCTGCTCACCCTGCTCTGCCGAACCCAGATAGCCGCTCAGCACCGCGTCGCAGGTCTTCAGACGGTCAATATCTGCGATGCCTTTAACGATGTCAGTTAAATGCGTGGCAGGCATCACCGTGCCGGTCCAGTGACCATATTGCGTATGGTTGGAAAACTGCACGGTGTTCAGCGGCCAGACGTTTGCTCCCAGACGGCGCATCGGAAACTCAGCCGCCGCATTACCGGCGTGACCAAAAACAACATGCGACTGAATCGCTAAAATATTTTTCACTTGTTTGCCCTGTCCTGCCTTGCCATAAAAAAGGGCCGGAAACCGGCCCTGAAATCTTACTGCCAGTTAATCAGGCAGTAATGTTTCTTACCGCGACGCAGCAGCGTAAAGCGGTTAAACAGTTTGTCGCTGTCGCTGAAGCGGTATTCCGCGTCAGACTGCTTTTCACCATTCAGAGAAACGGCATTGGAGCCGATCATGGTGCGTGCCTGACCGCGAGACGGCACCAGCTCGGCTTTCACCAGCGCCTGCTGCAGATCGTCGTCAGCGCCCAGTACGATAGTGGGCATACCATCCTGCGCCAGCTGTTCAAAATCGGCTTCGGTCATGTCGCTCACGGAGCCAGAGAAGAGGCTGGCCGTGATGCGTTTTGCCGCCGACAGACCCGCTTCGCCATGCACCAGACGCGTTACCAGCTCAGCCAGCACATACTGCGCACGTGGCGCGGTGCCGCTGTTTTTGTCCTCCTCTTCCAGCGCGTTAATCTCTTCAATGCTCAGGAAGGTGAAGAACTTCAGGAAGCGATAGACATCGGCGTCAGCGGTGTTGATCCAGAACTGATAGAACTTGTACGGGCTGGTTTTCTTCGCATCGAGCCAGACTGCGCCGCCTTCCGTTTTACCGAATTTGGTGCCGTCAGACTTGGTGATCAGCGGAACGGTCAGACCAAAGACCTGGTTCTGATGCAGACGACGGGTCAGGTCGATACCGGAGGTGATGTTACCCCACTGATCGGAACCGCCAATCTGCAACGATACGCCGTGACGCTCGTTCAGGCAGGCGAAATCATAGCCCTGCAGCAGATTGTAAGAGAATTCGGTAAAGGAGATGCCCTGATCGTCACGGTTCAGACGCTGCTTCACCGCTTCTTTATTGATCATCTGGTTAACGGAGAAGTGTTTACCGATGTCACGCAGGAAGGTCAGCACGTTCATGCTGCCAAACCAGTCGTAGTTGTTGGCGGCGATTGCGCTGTTGCTGCCGCAATCGAAGTCGAGGAATGGCGCCACCTGCTGGCGGATCTTCTCAACCCATTCGTTGACGGTGTCGCTGGTATTAAGTTTACGCTCTGCGGCTTTGAAGCTCGGGTCGCCAATCAGGCCGGTTGCACCCCCGACCAGCGCCACCGGCTGATGGCCGGCATCCTGAAAACGCTTCAGGCAGAGCAGCGGTACCAGATGGCCCAAATGCAAGCTGTCAGCAGTGGGGTCAAAGCCGCAATAGAGCGAAATTGGCCCCTGCGCCAGTTTCTCTGTTAACGCGTCTTCATCCGTCACCTGGGCGATAAGGCCCCTCTCCTGCAATTGTTGTATCAGGTTACTGCTGGTCATTACTGACTCCAAATTGATCAGACTGCACCTATGCTGGTACACAGCTTTCCGCTGAGTTGCGGAATCGAAAAAAATGAGGGCTATAGCATAAAGCGCTGACGCCTTCTGTGCCAGCGCTGATAGGGGGAAATCATGCAGATTCAGGGTGCCAGACGGTCGATTTTCCAGCCATCGCGATCGCGCTGATAGATGAAACGATCGTGCAGGCGATGTTCGCCGCCCTGCCAGAACTCCACTGTGTGAAATTTCACGCGGTATCCACCCCAGAAGCTGGGCAGCGGCACATCACCCTGCTGGAACTTCTGTTTCAGTTCCAGAAACTTCCCTTCCAGAATGCCACGGGCCGAAATACGGCTCGACTGCTTCGACACCCAGGCTCCAATCTGACTGTCGCGCGGGCGGCTGTGGAAATATTTCAGCACCTCCAGCGGCGACAGTTTCTCCACTTCGCCCAGCACCATCACCTGACGCTCCAGGTAGTGCCACGGGAAGTGCAGGGAGATACGTGGATTGTGCGCCAGCTGCAGCGCCTTGCGGCTGCCAAGATTGGTGTAAAACACCATGCCCTGCGCATCGAAGTGCTTCAGCAGCACGATACGCTGCCACGGCTGGCCCTGCTCATCCACGGTGGCCACGGTCATTGCCGTGGGATCGGGCAGTTTTGCTTCACACGCCTGGCTCAGCCACTGTTCAAACAGCGTAATCGGATCATCCGGCAGATCCTTACGACGCAATCCGCCGCGGGTATATTCACGCCGCAGATGGGCAATGGTGTGTAGCGTTTCGCTGTCGCTCATAATGCTCGCCTATTCAGATAAAGAGTCAGCTGGCAGGTTGCAGCTCACAATCGTTCACGACGATTTTATCGTTACGTTCGATAAATGCGCCGTTTCCTTTGGACCAGAACACATAGGTGTTGTCGCTGTAGCGTGCGCCGGAAGCCGATACCGTCTGCTTCAGCGTCAGGGGCTGGCCATCCATGATGAAGCTCACCTGCTCGTTCGCCTCATCCAGTGTCACGGTCAGGGGCAGGGTTCCACAGCGATAATGCAGGGTCTGCGGCAACGGTGGCTGTTTATGCATCAGACTACAGCCCGACAGCAACAGCACCGCGGCAACGGTCAATCCTTTCAACATAAGCGGGTCTCCTTCACGAGTGAAGCTGGCATTATAAGAAGGATTTTGCGCGAAGTAAGTGGGAATCCGCGCCAATCTGGTGGATGCTGTCATGCCGCCTGAATTATTCCGCATTTTCAGGCGGTTGTCTGAATGCACAGGCCGCGTTCTCAGGCTACGCTCTATAGATCTTAAGCGAGGAAAACAAATATGAAATTTGATAACGAAGATGCATTTAAGCTGGCTGTGGCGTTTATGAACCACAAAGAGAATGCCACCGTCGCCAGCAGCTACTTTAAAACCTTTATCGACACCTACCAGAAATTTGATCGCTGGCTGAGCGCATCCGATCCGGTCAGCGCCATGAAAGCGGAAAAAGCGGCAGCCAAAGCCGGCGAAGACTCCATTCTTTGATCCCCTTCTTCACTGGCCCGATAGTCATCAGGGTATCGGGCCAGCGGATATAAGCAGCCGTTAACGCTGGTGCAGACGATTACCCCTATGGCGACGCTGGCTTTAACGAAGAATATCTGCTCCGGCTGCCGTGCTTATTTTCCACCCTGACCTCACTTTTATTCAGGCCATGTAATGCCTCTGCTGAAACGGCATAAACAGCCGTGCACATTTGCAATAAATGCTATTCCCCACCGTCATTCCCGTGAATAATCGCTACACCCCCCTTTTTTGTCTAAAAAACCGGCAGCGAAACGTGACAGGGTCAGCAAACTCTATAAAGCCGTCTATGCTGTAAACGTCTGGTTATACTTCATGGAGTTAAAAAAAATGAAAATGAAATCCCTGTCAGCCATTGCTTTGCTGGCGCTTTCTTTAGGTACGCTTGCAGGCTGCGCCTCGAATCAGTCAATTAAGACCACTGATGGCCGTACCATTGTCACTGATGGTAAACCGCAGATCGATTCAGATACTGGCCTGGTTTCTTATCGCGATGCTCAGACAGGAAAAACTGAGCAGATCAATCGCAATGAGATCAGTAATATGAGTGAACTCGACAACTAATATAAGGTGAATAAGATGAAAAAAGCGCTGATTTTACCTCTCGCCGCATTGATTGGTATGACCGTATTAACCGGCTGCACCCGTACCAGTTATGCGATTCAGACTAATGATGGACGTACCATTATTAGTGATGGCAAGCCTTCTGAGTCAGATGCCGGTCTGCTGGCCTACACCGACGCCAATGGCGTGAAGCAACAGATTAATAAAGCGGACGTTAAAGCGGTTTCTGAAGTACCGAAGAAATAAACCGGGCACTATCGTTCATTTAATAAAGCCGCCTACGGGCGGCTTTATTTTTTCCTGTGCTTAGCGCAACATGTGGTACGAACGAAGCTTCCCGCCACCTGCCGATTCGAATCAGAAATATCCGTTATGTTATAGCCATAATATGGCAGTCAACATGACAGTAATCGTGATTCACCTGCTTATTACTTATCTGAATTTCAGGCAACCCCTACCCTTTTTAACCAGCTTAATAGCTCAAGCTCTTTTACCCGTAAAACAGAACTCTGTTTTTATTCTTTTTTATTAGAGGCTTATCGCTTCGCTTAAAGGTTCATTTTATTTTTTAATCATTTCAACTGTGTTTATCGGCGGTTTCCGATCTTTTAGTCCGGATGACCTTTAACTAGACTATTCATATCGTTATTCAATCAGGAGGTCGCTGATGGTTTACCATGATAAAACAATCGGTCATATCATTCTTGGTGAAGCCGCCATTAATCTGGCGTTTGAAGAGCAGGAGATCACGCTGGTATCACTGATTCGCCAGCTGGCTGAAATGGCTGAAAACGAACGCAGCGATGAGCGCGTCGCGCAGATTGCTGATACACGTAACTGGCTTAAAGGCTTTATCGAGGCCTCAACGCGCGACCGCGCCGAATTAAACTGGCTGGTTGAAACCGGACAGGCGCCGGTTTACCTTAAAGATTACCGCTAATGTGCTAAAGAATGTCCTGTCGGTTCAGGGTGCCAGGCCTCGCCTGGTGCCACTCACCACTCCGCGGCATCACGCCAGTTTTTGCATTTTTTCTGTTTATCGCCAGAAGCTATGCAGATCGCACGAAAACCACCGGTCCTGCGCTGAAATAGCTATACAGATTCGATTTTTTTGTATAACTTTGGCGCAAGCTGATCGTTTTTCCATCACCTCACAGGAAATTATCCATGTACCCGAACCAGAGACTGCCGCGGACGGCAGACGATATTGCCCGTTATTTTAATGCGGCAAGCCTGCCCTCACAGCAGGAAACGCTGGGTCAGGTGGTGGTGGAAATTCTGCATGCAGGCGGGAACGTAAACCGTAAATCGATCTGCACCAAACTTCTCCGTCGGCTGGAGACAGCGTCCACGCAGGAAGAGGAGCGTCATTACCGTGCCCTCATCAGCCTGCTGTTTGGCCGTTAAGCAGCGGACGCTCTCTGCCAGCGACTTCTGTCAGCGCGTCAGGGCTCTCCGCTTTCCGTCACCTGCTGTTGCAGCGGATGTTTCACTGCGCGGGTTTCAAATCCCCCCTGTGCAGCAAAGACAGAGCAGCCAATAGCGGCGACGAGTGTCAGTAAGATTGAGGTTTTCACGAAGCAGGCCTTAATTTTCTACGCTACAGAATAAAGCGTAAAAGCCTGGCACATAAACAGCGTCGGGAAAAGCGCACTGCAGACTTTTTCTGTCCGAAAAACGTGGGCGGGGAAATGCCGGTTTACTGATGCCCCTCCCCGTAATGATTACCCCAGCACTTTCAATGCCAGCGCCAGCGTCTGCTGTTCGTTGGTCACATCGCTGACCTTGCCTGCAACCCGCATACCGTATGCCATGCAGAGGATTAAACCGGCTGCCGCTTCACTGTCCAGTGTGTTATCGATTGAGCCATCCCGTTGCCCCAGCTCCAGCAGCGAGACCAGGAAGCGCTGATTACGCTGAACCACCTCATCAATGCGCTGCCCCAGCGCCTGATCCATCGTCTGCAGCGCAATGGCGCTGGCAACGACCAGACAGCCGCGCCGCCCTTCGATGGCGCGCGCCGAGTCAAGATAGAACTGCAATAGCTCGGTTATTTTTTCCCGTCCGCTGACACAGGGTGCCAGACGACGGCGCAGCTCGGTATTTCTGAGCAACAGATAACGTTCAAACACCTGCAGAAAGAGCGAGCGCTTATCTTTAAAGGCCTTGTAGATGCTGCCAGCAGAGAGGTTCATCGCCTCACCCAGATCGCTTATTGATGTGGCGTGATACCCTTTTTGTCGGAAAACGATCATGGCGTGATCCAGAGCCTGTTCAATATCGAACTCTCTGGGACGTCCCCGCTCTTTGTTTTTTTGCGCTGTCGCTGTCATGATCATTGTTACCGGTCTGGTAAGGACGTTCCTGTCAGAATCAGCCCGGATTCTATCCCAGGCATGGGTAACAAGTATAGATAGCGGCCTGACACTGACGCCTGTCCGTTTCTGTCGCCTGATGATCAAGGGGAGTAACCGGTTGTACCCTGCAACCCGGCAGAGGTTACAGAGCAAACCGGTCACGATTTACTCAGATAATAACGCGGTCTCTTTGCGGCGATCTGCCCGTTGCTGCGTGTTTATTTTAATCAGCCATAACATAGACTGCTTAATAAGCAGGCTGGCGTGGTGCTCATTGTCAGCAAAACATAAAAAGAGTCGGGTTTTTATAGTGCTGTTGCCGTCGACCACATAAATCTCATCGTCGTCATGGTGGCGGGATTGAATGATTGCTGTGAAATGTATTGCAGGCCAGAGCATGACTCTGGCTTCAAACGCTCTGAAACCCACTATATTTACGTGGTTATTTTTTTAAAATGCCCGATGAAAAACTACTCATCGGGCCAGGCAAAGCATCACTTCCTGTCACTTTAATCGCGTGATAAAAAAGCGTATAACAGCTGCTGCTACGTCAGCAACAGAGGAAGCCGGACCCGCGCCTACTTAACCGCCGCCACCGGCAAATCCGTTACCCGCGTGGTATAGGCAGGTGACAGCATCTCGCGCTTCATTGCCCAGGCCTTGTTGATCCCCTGCCCAGCAAACCAGAGTTTTCCGCTGCCGATTTTATTAATTTTATCAATCAGCTGCATCAGCTCCTGGCTGTTGCGGCGCGGCTGATGCTCGTCAAACAGATCAAGCTGGGCCACGCCCTGACTGAAAAAATCCCCCAGCACGATGCCCGCCTTGATATAGCGATGCCCCTCAATCCAGATGTTATCCAGACACGCCATCGCAACGCCGACAATATCGCGCGTGTCCTGTGTCGGGATGACCAACTGGCCGGTAGACTGATTACCATAAAAGGGTTCATCCGTAGCATGCGGGCTGGTACGCACAAAGACCCCCACCTGACGGCAATACTGGTTACCGCGGCGTAGCTTCTCTGCCGCACGCTCAGCATAGGCACAGACGGCTTCACGCATCTGGTCATAATCGGAGATGCGGCTGCCAAACGAACGGGAACACATGATTTGCTGCTTATCCGGTGTCACTGACTCCAGTTCCAGGCAGGATTCGCCACGCAGTTCTCTGACGGTACGCTCCATCACCACGCTGAACTGTTTGCGAATGGATTCGGTGCTTTGATCGGCCAGATCTTTCGCCGTCATAACGCCCATGGCGTTGAGCCGTTTGCCGATCCGGTGCCCTACGCCCCAGACGTCAGCCACATCAATCAGCGCCAGCAGCTTTTTCTGTCGTTCGGGGTCCGACAGATCGACAATGCCGCCGGTTTTGCTCCACTTTTTGGCCGCAAAATTCGCCAGCTTAGCCAGCGTTTTGGTCTGTGCAATGCCGACGCCGACGGTCAGATGGGTCTCTTTGCGGATCCGTTCTTTAACCTGCCGGCCAAAGGTCTCCAGCGCCATGCAGTTCTGCACGCCGGTAAGATCCATAAACGCCTCGTCGATCGAGTAGATCTCCACCGAGGGAGCCATCTCTTCGAGGATGGTCATCACCCGCTCACTCATGTCGGCATAGAGCGCGTAATTTGAGCTGAAGACCTGTACCGCATGACGCGTCAGCTCTTCACGCATTTTAAAATAGGGTGCACCCATTTTAATGCCGGCTTTTTTTGCCTCGGCGCTGCGCGCAATCACACAGCCGTCGTTATTCGACAGCACCACCACCGGTTTGCCTTTCAGATCGGGCCGGAAAACGGTTTCGCACGATGCATAAAAGCAGTTCACATCGACCAGCGCGAACATGGTCAGTGCGTCGATTTAATAACAAAGGTCACAACACCAAACACTTCCAGCGCATCTTCGGTCTGGATAGCGATCGGTTTAAATTTGGTGTTCATCGGCATCAGTTGCAGGCAGGGATGAAGCTGAAGACGTTTAACGGTAAATTCACCATCGACGGCGGCCACCACGATATCGCCGTGTGAGGCGGTGAGCGAGCTGTCGACCACCAGCATATCACCATCGTTAATGCCCGCCTCAATCATCGACTCGCCGCTGACGCGGACAAAATAGGTGGCACTGGGATGCTGCACCATCAGCGCATTGAGATCGATACGTTGTTCGACATAATCCTGCGCCGGGGAGGGAAATCCGCACGGCACACGTTCGATATAAAGCGGTAAAGGCATAACGGCGCGAATGTCCGCAGGTTTAATGAATTCCACAATTTCACTCCTTGCTCAGATTACTGTATATAAATACAGTAATAGCTAATCCCCCTTTTAATCAAGTGACACGGAACATTTTTAAGCAAAGGAGTTGATGGTAATACACTTTTTTAATCCTCTTTTTTCTCACTGCTGTGAGAGTAAGCGGAAACGGGTTACTTTTGCCGCAGCACGGGAATATCAGCGTTTTTTTCTTTCAGTAACTAATCTTATAAATTCACCCGCTGATTATTTTTACTTAAGGAAAATCTGACAACGTCTCTGTGGCATTCGCCGAGGTTTGAATATTCAGAGCGGGCTGGTTATTCTGCCTTTTTTAAGGCATGGAGGGGTTATGACAGACGACGATAGAATTAAACATCTGGAAGAAGCCGTTGCGCAGTTAACGGTTGAGACCACGGTATTAAAAGCGATACTCGGTCAGCAAATTGCGCTCAATAATCTCAACTACAAAGGGAAATTTGACGATGTGCTGGCCGCGCTGGCGAAAGAATATGCCGAACGTGGTCTGGAGGAAGGCAATAATCAGGCAATCCATGACGCCCTGCGTCAGTATATTAAATATGAGCCACCCACGATGGAATAGGACTCTCCGGCAGCGTCCGCTCACCGGACGTTACCGGCTCCTGAACACTGCCATCCCCTGCCCCGTCCCGGCAGCCGTCTGAGACGCTGCGGATTAGCCTTTAAGCCTGGCTATCACTCTCCAGCGCATCCTGAATCGCATCGGCCAGATTACCAATTTCATTCGCCACGGCCTGCAGGTCCCAGGAGGCTTTTGAACCGGTTGCTGACGTTGAAGCGCTGACGGATTCCTTTGCCACTGACAGCGCCGCTGCCACAGCCACTGAACGTTTATGTTGTTCCTGCGTCACGCCCGCAGGCGGAATCGCAAAATAGTCGTGAACCATGATCATTTCCTTGTGATGAATAAGGGCTCAACCTTAGCCTTCTGCATCAGGCGTGGGAAGTGAATTATGTGGCATGACCTGTCAGGCGGACAGGATTGCAGCAGCTGTGTTGCGTTGTCCGCTTTTCCTGCGCAAAAAAACCTGTACGGGCTGTACAGGTTTTTTGCAAAAATGTCTGCCTGAACGGCTATTGTATCGTTTTACAGGACGGCAGAAAAATAGCTGGCACTCACCAGCAGACGTTATCATCTTATGGGAAATCCCTGTTAATTCACTGAATAATATAACATAAAGAGTGAAAGCCTCGCTTTGTCCTGTGTGCCATCTTTCCCTCAACACATCTGACCAGTGATCTTTTGTCAAATTTTATTGTACAACTTTGCCATTTTTGTATAACTTTACCTCGTGATGTTAAATCACTTGTAACGAGCGTGCTTTGCACCGCATCTGAAGGTGTTGTGGATTTCCACCTTCAGATGCAATTTTTTTGCGTCAGCCGGTTACCGGATCTGAATCAACGCATTCCTTCCCAATTTCTTATGAGGCCTGACATGCAAACAACGATGAATACAGAGTCTCAGATTTCTGATTACTTCATGAACTCTGGTACAGCGCTGACCACAGAAAAACAGGTGATCGCCGCAGTTCATGCTGAACTTGCGCGAGCCAAAGCCCATGTCTCCGATAAAGACATTGTGCTGGGTCTGATTCACCGCCTGGAGAGCGAGCGCGACATGGTTAAGCAGGATATTTACCGTCAGGCTCTTGAACATGTTCTGCAGCGTGCAACGGCCACCAGCGAAAGCTAAAAACCTGTGTCTGTCATGACGGAACGCGAATTAGCACGGATGCTTTTCCACTACGGAATCGGCCCCTTTTAAAGGGGCTTTTTTATTTCTGCTGCACTGCATCACCCGCTTCTATATTCACCTCCCGTACTGCCTGCCCTGCCGGACCAGATATAGCTCTACTATTTAGCGTTTTTGCCGCTTATTTCACCTTAAATTGCGATTAATTGCTCTCGGTTCGCTTTATTTATCCGATATCTGTGCCCAGGCTTTTTCTGCATCTACTGCAAACACAGACGAGGAAAATAATCATGTTTCATCATTCATCAAAACTTCAATTCCCGGTTCGTGTAGAGAAGCCCGATCCAGAGTTTGCCATGCTGTTACAGCAGGCCATCGGCGGCGTCGAAGGTGAGATTCGTGTAGCGATGCAATACTTTTTCCAGGCGATGGGCGCGCGGGGTGATGTGCGGATTCGGGATCTGCTGATCTCCACCGCCACCGAAGAGCTGAGCCATATCGAAATGCTGGGCTACGCCGTGGCGCTGAACCTTGAAGGCGCACCGCTCTCTTACCAGGAAGCGTCAGCCAAAGACCCGGTGGTTAATGCCATTCTGGGTGGCATGAACCCACGCCATATCCTCTCTTCCGGTCTGGCTGCGATGCCGGTGAATGCCAACGGCATGCCGTTCGACATGAGCCACATCTACGCCTCCGGCAACGTGGCGGCAGATATGCTGGCTAACGTCACTGCAGAAGCCACCGGCCGCGTACTGGCTACCCGGCTCTACAACATGACCGAAGACAAAGGGATGAAGGACTTCCTCTCCTTCCTGATCGCCCGTGACACGATGCACCAGCAGCAGTGGCTGGCGGTGATCGAAGAGATGGGTGGCCTGAACGCATCGCTGCCGATCCCGAACAGCTTCCCGCAGGAACATGAGGCGCAGGAGCACTCGTACTACTGCCTGAATACCTCACTGGACAAACCGCTGCCGGAAGGTCGCTGGAGCAGTGGCCCGGCTTACGATGGTCATGGGCAGTTCAGCGCGAAGCAGCAGCCCGAGATTCTGGGTGATGAGCCGCTGCTGGGCAATGCCCGTCCCGGCTCCGGTGCACAGTCAGAGCAGATTGATGGCGTTACGCCACCGAAACCATAATTACCCGCCTGTCAGGGACCAATGCCCTGACAGGTTTTTCCATTTTTTACGGAGGAGAAGTCATGTCATCCACTCAGCGTCCACAACCCCCATTCACAGAGCAGCAGCAGACGTGGCCTGGCAGCACCGCCGCGATGCAGCCACAGCCCGATCATGGTGAAGAAAGTTATCAGGGTTCAGGCCGTCTGGCGGGTAAAAAAGCGATTATTACCGGCGGCGATTCCGGCATTGGCCGGGCCGTGGCGATTGCTTTTGCCCGGGAAGGTGCTGACGTGCTGATCTCTTATCTTGATGAGCATGAGGATGCGCAGGATACCGCCCGACTGGTTGAGGCCGCCGGTCAGAAAGCCGTCCTGGTGCCCGGCGACATTACCGATGCGTCACACTGCAACGCGCTGGTTGATAAAGCCGTTGAAGCCTTTGGTGAGATTAACATTGTGGTGAATAACGCGGCGTATCAGATGACGCGCGACTCGCTGGATGCGATCAGCGACGACGAGTTTGATCGGACGATGAAGACTAACCTGTACGCGATGTTTTACATCACTAAAGCGGCCACAAAACATATGCCTGCAGGCGGGTCGATCATTAATACGGCTTCGATCAATGCTGACCAGCCGAAACCGAAACTGCTCGCCTACTCCGCCACCAAAGCCGCCATCGTTAACTTCTCCGGTAGCCTGGCCGCCTTGCTGGCGGAAAAAGGCATCCGAGCCAATGCGGTTGCGCCCGGCCCCATCTGGACACCGCTGATCCCGTCGACCATGCCGGTTGAACAGGTGAAGACCTTTGGCAGTGAAGTGCCGCTGCAGCGTGCCGGTCAGCCTGCTGAGCTGGCGCCAACCTATGTGATGCTGGCCAGTGATGAAGCCAGCTACATTTCCGGGGCGACCATCGCCGTCACAGGCGGCGTGGCGATTATTTAACGTTTGCCGATTCCCTGGTCGCTTCGGCCAGGGGATTCTCTATCAGCTTCTGCGTTATTCCCCACTGATAAAGCGGCTCCCGCGCCAGATTCTTCATTTTCACTTCGCACATGATGTCGAAAGCGTGGAACGACAGCGCCCAGCCATTCAGCGTCGGATTGAAAAAGAAGTCGGAGTGCGCCCGAAGTTTGCTTTTGCTCACGCCCAGTTGCTGCTGATCGGGCCAGCCCGCCTGCGGAATAATCCCCTCCTGCGAAATCGAATAGTGCAGCACCGGCCGTACGCCGCGCCATGAGTCGATTACTCTGGCAACGCGCGCATCATCCGGCTGAATAAACTCACTCTCTTTTACCCAGTGATGGTGGATATCCAGCACGACCGGACAGAGGGGTGCCGCCTGCAGCACATCATCCAGCGAGCAGGAAATCTCATCATTCTCCACCGTCAGCATCAGTCGCGCTTCCGGGCTGAGCTGATTAAATGAGTGTTTAAAGCCGTCGAATCCCGCCTTACCATTCATATGAATGTTGATTTTAAAATCCTGGAAGGTTTTGCCGTAGCCCATCAGACAGGCGCAGAGCGTGTGATACTCCACATCTTCCAGGGCTCGCACCACGACATCGGGATTGTCGGAAGCCAGCACGGTATATTGGCCCGGATGGAATGAGAGCCGGATGTCATGCGCCCGCGCCAGCTCACCACAGCGGGCAAACAGCGGGTAGAGTTCAGGCAGGAATTCCGCAAACAACGGCGTCGCTTCGGGCACCGTATAAAGCGGCAGCAGATCGCTGCCGATACGCATCATTCGCAGCGGCGCGGGTAACGTGGCCAGATGCTCAAGCGTCAGGTAGAGATTATTGAGATTGGTAACGGTGATCTCATGAACCAGCTGGTGACGTTCAGCGTGCGGTAAACTCAGAAATCGTTTACGGGTAGTCGCGCGAAACGGGAAAAACTGTTTGCCGTCGCTATTGAGATACTTACATGCAAAGCCTAATTTCATGACTGCTCCTGATTGATGCTTATCAGAAGTGTAACAGGCCTCTGGCGACCAGCCAGTCGCGGGCCACAGAGGCAGAGTGAATAATGACAGGGAGAGAGACTATGCAGGGTCACGCGATCCAGCGTATCGCTATCGACGCAGCTGAACGGCTGCCCGCCGCCGAATCGGGCTATCCGTTCGGGCCGGAACATCAGGTTTTTAAAGTGTGTGGGAAAGTGTTTTTACTGCTGACCGAACTGCGGGGAGTGCCGATTATCACCCTGAAATGCGAACCGCAACAGGCGGAGCTGCACCGGGTGATCTATCCCTCGATTACCGCCGGTTACCATATGAATAAGCGCCACTGGATTACGGTTTATCCCGGCGACGGCCTGTCGCCAGGCCTGATTCAGCAGCTGGTTGAGGAGTCATATCAGCGGGTGGTGCGCGGCATCCCTGCCTCACGCCGCCCGGTGTGGGTGGGATAAAGGCGGCGAAAGGTAATAATGAAAACCCGCCCTGACCAGCACGCCATCAGCCCCCGCCCCGGCACTCAGTGGTGCAGCATCTCATCCAGCACCTGTGCGTTCGACATCTGGTAAGGGTAATAGGTTGGCCAGTTGTCCATCTCCGCCAGCAGGGCCTGCTGAGAGGCGTTACCCATAAAGATATGGAAATGGGCGGACTTACGCGGCCCGATGGTGTGATCGCTGAACTGCACATATTTCGGGGCGGTGCTGCTGGCGTCCTGACACTCGAACAGATAGCGCACCCCTTTCTTCCCGGACGTGTAGGTCAGGATTTTGTGCCCTGAATAGTGATAGTGGCAGGCGCTGATCTTATCGCCGACATGGAACTCCATCACGCCATTTTCGATGCCAATGGTATCGACGTCGGTGGCGTAGCCTTTGCGATAATAGGCCTTGTACTGTTCTGCCGTTTTACTGTTGTCCTGCTGGGCTTTCTTCTGCCAGACCGGGTCCAGCTCGCCACTTTTCAGCAGCGGATAGACCGACTGCCAGATTCCGTCCCAGTCAGAGAGCGGACGATCTTTTACATCGCTGTCAGCGAAGATGCCTTCAGCCGCCTTCTGCTCCATCGCTGACAGCGGTTTTCCATGGGCATGCGTACCATGTGCCAGCGCCTGCTGACTGATTAACAGCGTGCCTGCGATTCCTATCCATTTACCTGCATGATTTTTCAAAGCCCGATCCCCGATTCATGTAACAGGATGAAATGTTATGATATAACATTTCACAATTCAACCTAAATCTGCCTGTCGCCCTATTAATTTTTTTAATGATCAGAGTCATCTTCTGGTGCATAGCCTTCTCCTGTCGCAGAGCAATCTGACGGGGTTGTAAAGCGCGTTGCCAGCACAGCAGGCGCGAGCTGGCAGGCCGCTAAGCCAGACGGCACAAGGTGTAAATAAGCGAAGCGATAATCAGCAGTCAGCGATAAGCCCGGTTTTGCTGTCGGATGAAAAAGGCGCTGTCACTACAGTTAAATGGCCGAATTAACCTCAGCATTGTTCAGGTTGTTCTATATTTAGTGTCGCCGAACGTAAAATACCAGCTGGAGCATGAATTAATGTCGAAAGAAACTGAGAAGAAACCCCTGAGCGAACGCGCACCGACCACCGGCCCGGAATCATCAGAGCCGGGGCTGGGATCGCTGGCACCGAAAGATGGTTCGCATCTGCCCCCAGCCGAACCGACCCCGCCAGGCAAGCAGCCTACCGCCCCAGGCAGCCTGAAAGCACCACAGACGCACAACGCCAAACTTGACCAGCTTGAAGCCAGCCGTAAAAACGGCACCGACCGCGCCCTTACAACCAACCAGGGCACACGCATCGCCAACGATCAAAACTCACTGCGTGCCGGTTCGCGCGGTCCGACGCTGCTGGAAGACTTTATTATGCGTGAGAAGATCACGCACTTTGACCATGAGCGTATCCCGGAGCGCATCGTGCACGCCCGTGGCTCTGCCGCACATGGCTATTTTCAGCCTTACCGCTCCCTGAAAGATCTGACCAAAGCGCAGTTCCTCAGCGATCCCGAGCAGACCACGCCGGTTTTCGTGCGTTTCTCTACGGTTCAGGGCGGAGCCGGATCGGCTGATACCGTGCGTGATATTCGCGGTTTCGCCGCCAAGTTCTACACCGAAGAGGGTGTCTTTGACCTGGTCGGCAACAACACGCCGGTATTCTTCATTCAGGATGCGCACAAATTCCCTGACTTTGTGCATGCCGTGAAGCCAGAGCCACACAACGAAATCCCGCAGGGCCAGAGTGCCCATGATACCTTCTGGGATTATGTCTCTCTGCAGCCGGAAACCATGCATAACGTCATCTGGGCGATGTCAGACCGCGGCATTCCGCGCAGCTATCGCACCATGGAAGGCTTCGGTATCCACACCTTCCGCCTGATTAACGCCGAAGGCAAAGCGACCTTTGTCCGTTTCCACTGGAAGCCGGTGGCGGGTAAAGCCTCGCTGTTGTGGGACGAGTCGCAGAAACTGACCGGTCGCGATCCCGATTTCCATCGCCGCGATCTGTGGGAAGCGATTGAAGCGGGTGATTTCCCGGAATATGAGCTGGGCCTGCAGCTGATCCCGGAAGAAGATGAGTTCAAATTCGACTTCGATATTCTGGATGCCACCAAGCTGATCCCGGAAGCACTGGTGCCGGTGGAAATTGTCGGCAAGATGGTGCTGAACCGTAACCCGGACAACTTCTTTGCCGAAACCGAGCAGGTGGCGTTCCACCCTGGCCATATCGTGCCGGGTCTGGATTTCTCCAACGATCCGCTGCTGCAGGGTCGCCTCTTCTCCTATACCGACACGCAGATCAGTCGTCTGGGCGGACCGAACTTCCATGAGATCCCGATCAACCGACCGACCTGCCCGTACCATAACTTCCAGCGTCAGGGCATGCATCGTCAGGATATCGACACCAATCCGGCAAACTACGAGCCGAACTCAATCAACGACAACTGGCCGCGCGAAACCCCACCTGCTGCAACAGGCGGCGGCTTCGAAAGCTATCAGGAGCGGGTTGAGGGCCACAAAGTGCGCGAGCGCAGCCCGTCATTCGGCGAATATTATTCCCAGCCGCGCCTGTTCTGGAACAGCCAGACTGAAGTCGAGCAGCAGCACATCATCGGTGCTTACTCGTTTGAGCTGAGTAAAGTGGCGCGCGCCTATATTCGTGAGCGTGTGGTCGATCATCTGGCACGCATTGATACCAGACTGGCGCAGGGCGTGGCGGATAACCTCGGACTTGCCCTGACTGATGAGCAGCTCAATCTCCAGCCACCGGCTGCGGTGAACGGCCTGACCAAAGATGACAGCCTGAGCCTTTACGCTATCCCGGATGGTGAGATTAAAGGTCGTCAGGTGGCGCTGCTGCTGAGCGATGGTGTAAAAGCCGCTGATGTGCTGGCGATTTTGCAGGCGCTGAAAGCGGAAGGTGTGCATGCCAAACTGCTGGCGCCGCATATGGGTCAGGTGCGCGCGGATGACGGCTCTGTGTTGCCGGTTGATGCCACCTTTGCCGGCCTGCCTTCTCTGACCTTTGATGCGGTCATCGTACCGGATGGCAATATCGATGCCCTGCTGTTAAGCGGCGATGCCCGTTATTTCCTGCTGGAAGCCTACAAGCACCTTAAGGTGATTGGTCTGGTGGGTAACGCGCGTCGCTTTAAAGCGCAGTTCGGTCTGGAAGATGCGGATCAGGAAGAAGGTATTGTGCAGGGCGACTCGGCGGAGAGCGCGCTGATGTCAGAGTTCACGCAGGCGATGAAAGCGCACCGCGTCTGGTCGCGCAGCCAGAAGGCACAGTCCGTCCCGGCCTGATGCGTTGAGTGAATAAAAACCGCCTCCAGGGGCGGTTTTTTTATGCTGAAAACCGGAGCACTGTCGCATGTGCGGTGATCCGTCAGACGTTCCATTATCAGAAGGTCTGCCAGTTCTCATTATCCATCACAGCGACAGGCTGACGTTTTGGCACAACAATCGCCTTCGCTACCGGTGCGGCAGAGAACGCCGTATGCAGCGTGCCGGTTTTGAATACCGATACCGTTTTACGCAGGTAGCTCGCCTGCTCCTCCAGTGAGGCGGCGGCAGTGGCGGATTCCTCCACCAGCGCGGCGTTCTGCTGCGTCACGCCATCCATTTCCGAGACCGCTTTGCAGACCTGCTCAATGCCACGGGTCTGTTCCGTCGAGGAGGCGGCGATCTCTTCGATCAGCTGCGTGACGCGACTCACCGACGTCACGATGCTCTCCATCGCGACGCCCGCCTGCGCAGCATGGCCGGCACCGGTTTTAATCCGCTCGGCTGAGCGGTCGATCAGTCCGCGAATTTCCTGCGCGGCGCTGGCGCTGCGTCCGGCCAGCGAGCGCACTTCACCCGCCACCACCGCAAATCCACGACCCTGTTCACCGGCACGCGCGGCTTCAACCGCAGCGTTCAGCGCCAGAATATTGGTCTGGAAGGCGATACTGTCGATAATGGCGATAATACCGGCGATCTGATTCGAGCTTTCGCTGATCTGATCCATGTTGGCGATCACCCGGGCAACGGTCTCACCGCCCTGCAGAGCCGTAGCTGATGCCTCTTTCGACACCGTGGTCGCCTGCTGCGCATTGTCTGCGTTGAGTTTCACCGTCGAGGTAAGCTGCTCCATGCTGGCGGCAGTCTGTTCCAGCGCGGCTGCCTGCTGTTCGGTACGCGAGGAGAGATCGGTGCTGCCGGCGGAAATTTCCGCTGCACCCGTGAAGATCGAGCGGGTGGCGTCATCGACCGAGGTAATGGTGACCACCAGCGCATCGCGCATCTGCTGCAGCTCCTGAATCAGCTGGCCCATCTCGTTGCGGCCCTCGTGCTGAATATCAGAGGTTAAATCACCGGCCGAGATAGCGCGCATATGCGCGGTCAGCCTGGCCAGCGGGTTAATCAGCAGCTTCTGCAGTCCCATCCAGACTGCCACACCAATCACAGCCGTAATCAGGCCGATAGTCAGCAGCGCCCAGAGCGCGTCGGTCAGGCTGCGCTGGTTGTGCAGAGAGGTATCTTTCATCAGCTGGATGTTCACCGCACGCCAGGCTTCATAGGCCGTGTCGAGCTGGTCCTGCGCCGCCTGTGCTTCGAGATTGCCATACGCCGGGTAGTTGCCCTGCTTCAGAAAGGTAATGGAGGCCAGCATGGTGTCACGCATCTGCTGATAGGCAGTCTGAACCTGCGTTGACTGGGCTTCGCCCTGTCCTGCTTTACGCGGCATCGCCTGCCACGCTTTAAAGTCTGCATCCGCTTTTTCCGCTGACTGACCTGCCTGTGTTAGCAGCGCAGCCATCGCCGCAAGGGATTTTGGGTCCTGCTGATTTTTCAGGAAGCGGATCGCCACGCGGTTGATGGTGACGCGGGTTTTTATCAGGGTTTTTACGGCATCACTCAGGTGCTGCTGCTGCAGCGTCAACTGCTCGGCCGCCACAAAGTTTTTGTCGGCTTTGGATACGCCGTTGTAGAACAGAAATCCGGTCAGGGTCAGTAACGTAATAAAGACGGCAAGCACCGCCAGAATACCGTGAGTTATTTTAAGATTTTTAAGCATGTCCGCAGACTCATATCAGAGAAGATAAAGTTGTTATCGGCCAGCGAGGCATTTATCTGAGCACAGTCGCTGAGAAGCTTGCTCTCCGCAACACGCCGGATGCAGCCAGCCCGTCGTACTGCACTGAAAAAAGGGGGCGACGGGGCCTGAACGCATTCCGCGCTTAACAAGCAACCCCATGCTGTGGTTGAATTCGCCCCTTACATTTTTCGCACGTGGTTAACATGCATTACATTCAGAGTCTGATGAGTTTTATTGAGGGAAACCGGGTGCTGTCGATCGGCTTCAGCCTGCTGCTGCTGATTATGGCCGGGATGGTCACTCACCTGATCTGCAAATTTTTCATCGTCAAAGTGATCAGGAAGGTCTTTTTCAGCGGTCATAAAAAAGACGTTCCGCTGGATAAAGATGTCCGCCTCTCTCAGAAGCTGTCAAATTTTGTGCCGGTGATTGTGGTCTACAATTTCCTGCAATTTATGCCGGGCCTGCCTGAAAACCTGAAAGTGGCGATTCAGACCATCTGCGGCATCCTGTTTTTTGTCTATCTCTCGATCTTCTTCAACGAAGTGCTGGAGATTGTTAACAACTCTTACTCACGCAAATCGAAGCGCAAGAATCACTCGATCAAGGGCTATATCCAGATTGGCAAAATCCTGGTGCATATTATTGCCGCGATCATGATTCTGGCGATTATGTCCAACAAGTCGCCCGCGATTATCATCTCCTCGCTGGGTGCGGTCGCCGCGGTGCTGATGCTGATCTTCCAGCATACGCTGCTGTCGCTGGTGGCGAATATCCAGCTCTCTTCCAACGATGTCCTGCAACTGGGTGACTGGATTGAGATGCCGGACAGAAATATCAGCGGCGAGGTGATCGATATTGCGCTGCATACCATCACCATCCGCAACTGGGATAACACCATTTCGCGCATTCCGACCAAGAACTTCCTGACCGAAACCTACACCAACTGGCAGGCGATGTTCTCCTCGGGCGCACGCCGCATCATGCGCAGCTTTTATCTTGATCAGAAATCGATCACTTTTGTAAATCAGGAGATGCTGCAGGCGATGAGCCAGATCCGCATCGCCAGCGAATCAATTACTGAGCTGCTGGATGGACGGGATATCAGCGCCGTTGGCGACCGCTGGTTTATGGAGAACGGCATCACTAACCTGATGGTGTTCCGTAAATTCCTGACCGCCTGGCTGGCGCAGCGTGATGATATTAAGAAAGAGATGTATATCGTGGTACGGCCACTGAAACCGTCGCCGGATGGGTTGCCGGTGGAGATCTACTGCTTCACCTCATCCATTTTCTGGGCCGATTATGAAAATACCCAGGCGGCGATTTTTGAGTATATTTTTGCCATGGCCCGCCACTTTGAGCTACAGATTTACCAGCATCCGGCAGGGTCTGATTTCGCCCGTCTGGCGCAGCCGCGTCCCGTCAGCGGGGATGCAGAGCCAAACGGCATGCCGTAACCGGTGACCTGCTGGGGCAGTCCCGCACCGCCACAGCAGCTCACTGAGGCTCAGGTCATTAGCTCTTACTCAGCGCATAGTTCAGCACTTTGTCATTTTTCATCTGCACGGTCAGCGTCTGCCCCTCGGTGGTGTTCAGCGTGCGCGCCTCGCTGTAGGTCCACTTCAGCAACCGCTGACCGTCCGGATAAGGCGTCTCACTGTCAGGCTGACCAAACAGCGCGATCAACTGGGCTTTAGTCGTCTGACCGGCATGAATTTGCTGCAGATTACGGCTGTCCAGCCGGTGCCCGACCCGGTTAGAACAGGCGGAAATCAGTAGCAGCAGCGTGACTAACAGAACGCGTTTCCTCACGTAATATCCTTTTGATATGTTCAGTGTCGCCGGTCCTCCAGCGTGACCGGCGCGATCGCGCTTAAGCTTATAGCGAATCCGCGCCATCCGGCAGGGTTTTCTGAACCTGCCTTCCATGATTTCCCCCTGTCAGAGGCCGATTCCAGGCAATTAACGCAAATTAATGCGCCTGAACCGCCTGCCGCCCTGCGACTGCAACATCTTAGTCTATGATTACTCTCTGTATGCCGCGTGGAAGCGGTCTCACTTTTCCCTTCCCGACGCACCACGCTGAATACCAGTCCAGCTTCCTGGCTGAAGAGGCGCGCCAGCCCACCTGGCATCCGGGTCTCACTGATAGCTTTACGATTTTTTGACGCTTGCGTCATCGACATCCTATTCGCGCGATGGTCACCATCGCGTAATTCCAGGCTAAATGAGGCAACTGAATGGAATCCAAATCTTTTTCTAAAAGTTGGGGCGCTGAACGGGTTGCCAGTGACGAGGTGCGTTTCCGCCTCTGGGCAACCGGTCAGCAACGCGTGACGCTGCGTCTCGCCGGTCAAGACATTGAGATGACACCGCAGGCTGACGGCTGGTTTGAAGCCCAGGTCGCCGGTGTGGCGGCGAATGCCGAATATGATTTTGTGCTGGCAGATGGTACGGCAGTGCCCGATCCCGCCGCCCGCGCCCAGAAAGCGGAGGTCAACGGTCCCTCACTGGTGATCGATCCTGACGCGTATCAGTGGCAGAACATGGGCTGGAAGGGTCGTCCATGGACAGAGTCAGTGGTCTATGAATTGCACATCGGCACCTTTACCCAGGAAGGCACCTTCCGGGCGGCGATTGAGAAACTGCCAGTGCTGGCTGAGACCGGCATCACCATGATTGAAGTGCTGCCGGTGTCGCAGTTTGGCGGTAATCGCGGCTGGGGCTACGATGGCGTGCTGCTCTATGCACCGCATGCCGCCTACGGATCACCCGATGATTTCAAAGCTTTTATCGATGCGGCGCACGGTCACGGCCTGTCGGTGGTGCTGGATATCGTGCTGAACCACTTCGGCCCGGAGGGCAACTATCTTCCGCTGCTCGCGCCAGACTTCTTTCATAAAGAGCGGCAGACGCCGTGGGGCGCCGGTATCGCCTATGACGTTGATGCAGTACGCCGCTATATCGTGGAAGCACCGCTCTACTGGCTGCAGGAGTTTAATCTGGATGGCCTGCGCTTTGATGCCATCGATCAGATTGATGACCCGAGCGAAAAGCATGTGCTGGTTGAGATTGCCGAGCGCATCCGCGCCACCATTACCGATCGCCCCATTCATCTCACCACGGAAGATTGCCGCAACGTCACTTTCCTGCATCCGCGCGACGAAAACGGAGACGCTCCGCTGTTTACCGGCGAATGGAACGATGACTTCCACAACGCCGTACATGTGCTGGCAACCGGTGAAACTCACGCCTATTACCAGGATTTCGCTGAACAGCCGGCACAGCGGGTGGCGCGGGCGCTGGCAGAAGGCTTTGTCTATCAGGGCGAAATCTCAAAGCAGTCGGGTGAGCCGCGCGGCGTGAAGAGCAGCAGTCAGCCGCCGGTCGCCTTTGTCGACTTCATCCAGAACCATGACCAGACGGGCAACCGTGCGCAGGGCGAAAGGCTGGTCTCGCTGGCGGGTGCAGAGCGGACGCAGGTGCTGCTGGCCATGCTGCTGGTCTCGCCACACATTCCGCTGCTGTTTATGGGCGAAGAGTATGGCGAAACCCGACCGTTCCTGTTCTTCACCGATTTCCACGGCGATCTGGCTAAAGCGGTGCGTGAAGGTCGCGCCCGCGAGTTTGAAGGCCATGCCGGTCACGGCGAAACCGTGCCGGATCCTAACGATATCACCACCTTTGAACAGTCGAAACTTGACTGGCCGCGTACAGAAACGCCTGAAGGTCAGCAGTGGCTGGCGCTGACGCGTCATCTGCTGGCGCTGCGTCAGGAACATATTGTGCCGCTGCTACAGACCGCTGGTGGTGATGCCGGGCAGATAGTGAAAACAGCAGACGATTTCCTGGCGGTGCGCTGGGACTTCCCGCTGGGCACGCTATCACTGGCGCTGAACGTTGGCGACAGCACGCAGCCAATCCCGGATTTGCCGGGTGAAACGCTGTTTGCCTGGCCGCAGACCGCAACCGAACTGATTCCCAACGCTATCGTGGTGCGTCTGGCTAAGAGAGAAGCAGAATGACTATTCCAACCGCAACGTACCGCATCCAGTTCCGCAATGGCATGACCTTTGACCGTGCGGCGGCGTTGGTGCCCTACCTGAAACAGCTGGGCATCAGCCATCTTTATGCCTCGCCGATCTTCAGCGCTACCGCTGAATCAACCCACGGCTATGACGTGACCGACGTTAACCAGATTGAGCCGTCGATTGGCGGCCGGGAAGGTTTTGACCGCATGGTGGCCGCGCTGAAAGCGGCCGGGCTGGAGCTGATCCTCGACATCGTGCCTAACCATATGGCCGCCTCGCTGGAGAACCCGTGGTGGCGCGACGTCATTGAGCATGGCCAACAGAGTCGCTATGCCACTTATTTCGATATCGACTGGTCACGCCGCCTGACGCTGCCGTTCCTCGGTGACACGTTTGAGGCGGTGCTGGAAAACGGTGATATCAGCGTGCAGCGCGATCCGCAGACCGGTAAACCGGCGCTGGCCTACTTTGACAATTTCTATCCGCTGAAACCTGAGACCTGGCAGGATCGTGAAGAGGCGGTACTCGCCCTGCGCGATGCCGCAGAGATCGCCGAGCTGCACGACCAGCAGCCGTGGCGACTGATGTCATGGCGCGACGCACCCAACGATCTCTCCTACCGTCGCTTCTTTGAAGTGACCGGTCTGGTCGGCGTGCGCGTGGAAGACAAGGCCGTCTTTGATGCCGCTCATCAGCTGATCCTCGAACTGGTCCACAGCGGCGCGGTGCAGGGATTGCGCGTCGACCACGTGGATGGTCTGGCCGATCCGCGCGGCTATCTGGAGCAGTTACGCCAGGCTGCCGGTCCCGACTGCTATCTCACCGTGGAAAAAATTCTTGGTGACAATGAACAGTTGCCGGACGAGTGGCCGGTCTCCGGCACCACCGGTTATGAGTTTATGGCTGCACTCGCTAATCTGCTGGTCGACAGCGAGCGCCTGAGCGGACTGCGTAAAGCCTACCAGGCCGTGATTGGCAAAACCGTCGACATGAAAGCGGAGCTGCGTGCCGCTAAGCTGCTGATGGCCAACCGCAACTTTGCTGGCGAATTTAACCGCTTACTGCAACTGGCACTGAAGATTGCTGAGGCAGAAGGCACGACTCAGCCGGAAGCAGAGCTGAAAAATGCCCTGCGTGAGCTGCTGGTCGCGTTCCCGGTTTACCGCACCTATGGCACGCCGGAAGGCCTGACGCCAGCCGATACCGCGCTGCTGGACCAGGTGGTCAGCCAGGTCAAAGCCAGTGCACACGCGCCCGACACACAGGCGCTCGACTTCCTGACCCGCATTCTGCGTGCAGAGGTGGGCGACACGGCTCGTGACGATGCCACGCAGTTCCGCACCCGCTTCCAGCAGCTGACTGGTCCGCTGATGGCGAAATCCGTCGAGGACACCCTCTTCTTCCGCCAGCATATGGCGCTGGCGCTGAATGAAGTCGGCGCTGAGCCGCTGGCGCGCCACTTCTCGCTGGATCAATTCCATGCGGAAATGCAGGCGCGGCGCGAACATCAACCCGATGCGCTGTCGGGCACCTCAACGCACGACACCAAGCGCGGTGAAGATGCCCGTGCGCGGCTCTATACCCTGACCGAAGCGCCACAGCGCTGGGCGGCGTGCGTGAGCCGCTGGCGGGAGATGAACAGGGATCACGTCGTACGCCTGAAAGATGGCCCGGCACCGGAACCGGCGGTTGAGTGGATGCTGTATGAAGCGCTGGCCGGCGTCTGGCCGACCACCCTGCAGCCGCAGGATGCGGAAGGTCTGGCGGCGCTGGAAGCCCGCTTTGTGGTCTATGTTGAGAAAGCGATGCGTGAAGCCAAACTGCGCACCGACTGGGCCGACAATAACGATGACTATGAAGAGGCGGTGCTGAGCTATGCCCGTCATCTGCTTGCGCCCGGCAACAGCACCTTCCTGACTGATTTCTGTCAGTCGCTGCAACCCTTTATGCGCGCCGGACTGGTCAACAGCCTTACCCAGACCGTTGTAAAACTGACCGCACCTGGCGTACCCGATATTTATCAGGGCAGCGAGGCGCTGGACTTCAGCCTGGTTGATCCCGATAACCGCCGCGAACCCGACTTTGATGCGCTGGCGGCGATGCTTAACGCGCCACAGCACGATGACAGTGAGACGCACTGGCTGCGCGGTCAGGTCAATCAGCAGGCGATTGTAAAGCTGTTAACGCTGCGTCAGCAGCAGCCTGCGCTGTTCCGCCACGGTGACTACCTGCCGCTGTCCGCAGAGGGCGCGCAGCAGGATAACGTGCTCGCCTTTGCCCGCACCCATGAGGATCAGGCGGTCATCGTGATTGTCTCACGCCGGGTTTTTAACGCATTGCCGGAGAATCTCGATCAGCCGTCTGAGGCGCGCTGGGCTGATACGCATATCGCCCTGCCCGCGGCACTCGGTCAGCGCGGCTATCAGGATGTGCTGAGCGGTAAAACCCTCAATGCAGGCGACCCGCTGCCGCTTACCGCACTGGCGTCACAGTGGTGCGCCGTGCTGGTGGCACAGTGAAGTCAGAAAGAATTTGTTTATTACGCGTCAATCTGTTCATTGAATAACGAGGCATAAATGTCAAACAGTCAGCGTTTTGAAATTACGGCGGGTTACAGCCATTTGCTGGGGGCCAATTTTGATGGCCAGGGCGTGAACTTCGCCCTGTTCAGCGCCCACGCCGAGCGGGTTGAACTCTGTCTGTACGATCCCAGCGGCAAAACGGAAATTGCCCGGCTGGAGCTACCGGAATATACCCATGAAGTGTGGCACGGCTACATTCCAGGTCTGAAGCCCGGCGCGCTCTATGGCTATCGCGTCTATGGCCCTTATGACCCGGAAAATGGTCACCGCTTTAACCCGAACAAGTTGCTGCTCGACCCGTACGCCCGTGAACTGGCGGGCGACATCGCCTGGAACGAGGCGCACTTCGCGTACGATCTCTACCATGACGATAAAGATCTGACGTTCGACACCCGCGACAGCGCGCCGTTTACGCCAAAGTGCCGGGTGATCGACCCTGATGAATTCGACTGGCAGGATAAAAACCGCCCGAATGTGCCGTGGCCGAAAACCGTCATCTATGAAACCCACGTGAAAGGCTTTACGCAGCTCAACACCGCACTGCCACCTGAAATGCGCGGCACCTTTGACGGCATGAGCCACAAATCGACCGTTGACTACATCAAAAGCTTAGGCATTACCTCGGTCGAACTGCTGCCGGTGCACTGGTTCCCGGACGATCAGCACCTGCTGGATAAGGGGCTGAAAAACTTCTGGGGCTACAACACGCTGGGCTTCTTTGCGCCCGCGACCCGCTACTTCGGGCCGCGCGGCATTCAGGGCTTCCGTGACATGGTGCGTGCCTTCCATGATGCCGGTATTGAGGTCATCCTCGACGTGGTCTACAACCACACCGCCGAGGGCAATGAACTGGGGCCGACGCTATCATTTAAAGGCATCGATAACTTCTCCTATTATCGTACGATGCCCGACCAGCATCGTTACTACATCAACGACACCGGCACCGGCAACACTGTGAACACCTCGCATCCGCGTGTGCTGCAGATGGTGCTCGATTCACTGCGCTACTGGTCTGAGTCGATGCATATCGACGGTTTCCGTTTCGACCTCGGTACGATTCTGGGGCGCGAACCGGATGGCTTTGACCCGCGCGGCGGCTTCTTCGATGCCATCATGCAGGACCCGATCCTGTCGCAGAAAAAGCTGATTGGTGAACCCTGGGATATCGGTCCGGGCGGCTATCAGGTGGGCAGCTTCCCGCCAGGCTGGGCAGAATGGAACGATCAGTATCGCGATACGGTGCGTGACTACTGGAAAGGCAACAACGTCTCCACAGACTTTGCTGCCCGCCTGCTGGGTTCCGGCGATCTCTACGATCAGCATGGTCGGCGTCCATGGGCCAGCGTCAACTTTATCACCGCGCACGACGGCTTCACGCTAAACGATCTGGTGTCGTACAACGACAAACATAACGATGAGAATGGTGAAGACAACAACGATGGCCACAACGACAACCGCTCTTACAACTATGGCGTTGAAGGCCCGACCGATGACGAAGGCATTAACGCGGTGCGCGAGCGACAGAAACGCAACTTCCTCGCCACGCTGATCTTCTCCCACGGCACGCCGATGCTGCTGGCAGGCGACGAGTTTGGCCGCAGCCAGATGGGCAACAACAACGGCTACTGCCAGGACAGCGAAATCTCCTGGGTACACTGGGATAACCTGCCGGAATCTGCCGAGGCGCTGCGCGAGTTCACCCGTCAGATCCTGACATTGCGTGCTCAGCAACCGTTGCTGCGCCGTGAAAACTGGCGCGACGGCATGGATATCAAGTGGTTTAACGCCGGTGGCGGCTTCCAGCAGAGTGAGCAGTGGGATGAAGGCTCAACGCTGGGCGTCTATATCGGCCGGCCGGATCTGCAGACCGAGGAAGGCATCTGGCATGACGTCCTGATGCTGCTTAATCCGTTCGAAGGCAATGTGCCCTTCCGCATTCCACAGTTTGGCGAAGGCGGCTGGGTGCTGGAGCTGACCACCAGCGACGTGACAAAGCGGGGACTGGTGATCACCAAAGAGAAGGATTTCGAGCTGGAAGGACGCAGCTTTGCCCTGTTCAGACGTCCCTAGTCACTGAACAGGTTAAAAATCAGGCATCAGGCGCAGCGCATTTCGCGCTGCGCTTGTTTTTTTGCAGATCGTTGCCAGGCTTAACCGGTTGTTAACAGTAAGAATTGATGCTGATAAGGAGGCATAATGTCCAGATTTACACAGAAGGTTGTGGTTGTGACAGGTGCCGGATCCGGCATTGGCGAAGCCAGCGCAAAGCGCTTTGCTGAAGAAGGGGCATCCGTGGTGCTGGTAGGACGCACCCGACAGAAACTGGAAGAGACGCTGGCCGAAATGACGGCGGGCGATCATCTGGTGGCTGCCTGCGACGTCTCAGAAGCCGAACAGGTTAAACAGCTGTCAGAAACGGTGCTGAAGAAGTATGGCCGTGTAGATGTGCTGGTAAATAATGCGGGCGTTATCGTTCAGGGTCGCATCCATGAAGTCGACCTCGACGCATGGAAAACCCTGATGAAAACTGACCTCGACGGCGTTTTCCACGGTGTTCACTACTTCATGCCAGCGCTGCTGAAGAGCAAAGGTAACGTCGTCAACATTTCCTCCGTTTCCGGCTTAGGCGGCGACTGGGGTATGAGCATCTACAACGCAGCTAAAGGGGCGATTACCAACTTCACCCGTGCGCTGGCGATGGATTACGGTGCGGATGGCGTGCGGGTCAATGCTATCTGTCCCGGATTCACCTTTACCGATCTCACCGAAGATGCCAAACAGGATCAGGAACTGCTGGAGCGTTTTTACGATCGTATTCCGCTGCGCCGTGCCGGTGAAGCGGATGATATTGCTCGTGCGATTCTCTTTATTGCCAGCGATGAAGCCAGTTATATTACCGGCGTCAATCTGCCGGTTGATGGCGGAATTACCGCCTCAAATGGCCAGCCTAAGCAGGCATAAGTATCAGGGCAGCGTATTACGCTGCCTTTTTTATTCTGAACGCCCCGCCCTGTTAATTCCTTTTATTCTCTTTTACTGCTGCCATTTAATTTCAGCAATCAATGTTTTGGCGTGTGGCGGGTTGGCGTTGCCGCCCGGGCCGGTTTAATTGCCGTGCTGATTGTGGTCGGGCAAATAAAGGTGCTCAGACAGGCATTACACAATATGGCATTAGCGTGATGGACTTTCGCCACCGCCAGCGCCTGCTGTCGGGTATAAAGCGAACCAATAAAAACGCGTTTATCGTTCTTTGACAGATTTACGCAACCTTCTTTGTGTAAAATCCATCCACCCATGGGACGCGGGCACAGATAATAATAGCTGGCTTTGAGCATGGTAGTCATCCTGATAGTTGCTGTATGTATCGTAAAAAACGAACCAAAATTCGTAAGAGTTTTTATTTGTAATCTGAAGCTTTATTAAACTAACTGAGAATTATCCCTAAAACCACTTTATTGCGTAACTCAAACCGACTTTGAGAATATGCCCTTTTCAGCCACGATTATCGCTTCAGTCATTCAGCGCGCTTAAACTTCCCGCCCCGCTTTACAGCCCCGCTTTCATTTAGGGTTCTAATGCATCAATAAAAAGCCAGCAATCCTAATAATCGTTATAAAACAGTCATTTATTTGAAATTTCACTATAACCAGCCTGATATGTCACGGCCGTTATGATTAGAGCCACAACAAACGATATTACTCGCCGCAGGGGTACTTATGAGTATTGATAAACTGAGGCTGAAAAAGTGTGAAAGCGGCAGAGCGCCTCTCTTTTAGCGAAGCGCTGATACAGGCAGAGTCAGGGGTTTATCAATACCGGCGGGAGTAATTAACCGTAACTGGCTTGAAAAAGTAAAACGATCGGTTTACTTTTAAGGAATGAAAAAGAGAGACGATATTCTTCAGGCCGCCGAGCGGCTCTTCTATACCCATGGCTTCCACGCCACCAGTACCGATCAACTCTGTCGCGAAGCGGGCGTCTCAACACGCACGCTTTATCATCATTTCGCCTCTCGCGAAGCACTTACCGCCGCGGTGCTTGACGCCCGCGAGCAGCGCTTTATGGCGGAACTGTTGCCAGCGCAACAGCCTGAGGCAATCGCGCATCTGTTTGCAGTGCTGAATGAGTGGACGGTAGTAAACGGCGCGCGTGGCTGCTTCTTTCTGAAAGCCTGGGGAGAGTATGCCGAGCGGGATAGTGAGCTGGCATCGCAGGCACTGACCTTTCGCGCCACGATGCGTGCTTACATTACGCAATGCGTGACGCATCTGCGCGGCGGCGTTAATCAGCAGCTGAGTGATGCCATCTGGATACTCTTTGAGGGGGCGATTACCACAGCGCTGATTACCGGTCCTGACGCTGTGCGGCAGGCGGAACAGGTCGCCAGCCAGTTATTGCAGAGTGGTGCGGTCTGATGAGGTCACCCGCCACGCTGGCGCTGACAGGCTTTAGCCTGATTGCTGTGACTTACGGCATGGCGCGCTTCTCGTGGGGGTTAATGCTGCCTTCGATTTCAGCAGATATTCCGTTCAGCCCGCAGCAGGCGGGATTATTGTCAGCCTGCAGCTTTGTGGCCTACTGCCTCACTATTCTCACCGCAGCCGCACTGGCAGACCGCTATGGTGCCCGACTGACCGCGCTGCTGGCGGCCCTGAGTGCAGCATCAGGGCTGCTGCTGCTCGCCTGTGCCTCCTCACCACTACTGCTGGCGACAGGACTGTTTGTTGCAGGATTGAGTTCAGGGCTGGCATCGCCCGCTCTGGCCGCGGCAGTCAGTAACCGGATTGCGGTTGCCGATCAGCCGCGCATCAATACCCTGATCAACGCCGGCACCAGCGCAGGTATCATTCTGACCGTGGTGATCCTGAGCGTGCTGCCTGGCGGATGGCGGGCCGCCTGCCTGCTGTTCGCCCTGCTGTCACTGGCCTGTCTGCTGCCGGTGATGCGCGTGCTGTCGGTTCATGGGGCTGGTCGCGCCGCCCGCGTCACCCGCTGGTACCAGCGTCTTTACCGTCGCGCGATGCGGCGGCTGATGGGCATAGCGTTAATGTCGGGTCTTGTCAGTGCGGCCTGGTGGAGCTTTGGGTCGGCGCTGCTGCGCCAGCATGTCGGCGTTGATGCAGAGACCGCCCGTTTACTCTGGCTGGTTGCCGGAGGTGCAGGCATTGTGGGTGCCGCAACCGGCCCGGTCGCTGCCCGTATCGGGCTGAACGCGGTTTACCGGCTGTCATTGTGCGGAATGGCATTGCCACTGCTGGTTCTGGCCTTCAGTCACGGTGAATCTGCCGGTTTACTGATTGCGGTGGCCTGCTGCGGCGCAGGTTACGTCACGCTGTCGGGCGTGTTGCTGGTGTGGGGAGCACAGGCCACAGCTGAAGAGCCCGCGACAGGCGTCGGTATCCTTTTTTTTATGCTGGCAGCTGGTCAGGTCGCAGGATCGCTGCTGTTTGGTCAGCTTTACGCCGCGCTGGGTGCCATTACGGCATTAACGCTGTTTGCACTCAGTGCCCTGCTCCTGCTGTTTATTACACCGTCGCAGAATAGTAACGCATCAGATAAATAAGACGTTAATAATTAAAAGCAGCATAAAGCCGGGGAGTTAACTGGTTATATTATTTGCCAGACAGCGTAAAACAGAACTGTCCGGCTCATCAGGAATAACCATGTCACTTTATAATTAAACGGATAAAGGCAGCACCGACGCTTTTCAGATCGCGCGGATATTTTTAATTCGTGGATTGACCTTCTGCTGAAGCAAATCTTCATCGGGCCCCAGATAATATGGCACCGCACACTGCTTACCATCTTTGGTGAAAATAATCTGATTATCCTGCAGGAATAACGCTGTGAAATGGCCCAGCACGACCCCATTTAATTCGAAGCAGTGATTTCGTGCTGCACGCAGCCCCTGCTTACTATTCAGAAAATCAACAAATCGCATCACGCTGCGCCTCCCGTGAATTATTAACCCTATCGGAACGGCACAGATAATAGCCTTAACCACGGCATGAATCATCCGGCTAACGCTGTTTTCAGAATAGGCTTAACCGCCATTCAGTAGCGGGACTCAACCGGCAGGAATGAGTCTCTCTTTTTCGCCAGGAATAGTCCTGGAGGAAGCGCCCATAATAAAATTGCTAATGCGCACGAGAATTACATTGCGCGCTATGAGCGCCCGCTATACCGTTGTTTTCCAACAGGTGCAGCCGATAAGGGCAAAACCCCATGATGGAAATTTTTGATGCAGATGAACGCCATATCCCGGCGATTCAGCAGATCTACGCCTGGCATGTCCTTAACGGCACCGGCTCATTTGAGACCGTGCCCCCTGACGCTGCAGAGATGGGCGAGCGAATGCGTAAGATTCAACAGGCGGGGCTGCCGTGGTTCATTGCTGTCAGCGACGGCGACGTACGTGGATTTTGCTATCTGGCACCTTATCGCCCGCGCTACGCCTACCGGCATACGCTGGAAGACTCGATTTATATCGATCCCGGCTTTCAGAAGCGTGGTGCCGGCTCACGTCTGTTAGAGCATGCCATTGCCTGGGCTGAGCAGGCAGGGTTTCGTCAGATGATCGCCAACGTGGGCGACAGCGAGAACCAGGGGTCGATTGCCGTGCATCAGGCAGCAGGTTTTGAGATGACAGGCATCCTGCGTTCGGTGGGTTTCAAACAGGGCCGCTGGCTGGATACCGTTTTCATGCAACGTTCTTTGGGAACCGGCGATACCACGCCGCCAGTTGATTAAAATAATAGCGTAAGAATAAGAAAGTCATACTGGCCCTCGTTTTCCCCAGGAGAAGCTTCTGGTAAAGTGCCTTAACAAAAAAATAAAAAAGTCGGGAAACCTTTATGTTGTCGACAATCATCTATCGCAGCCACCTCACTGAAAATGTGCAGCTCGAGACCCTGAATGATTTGGCGCGGAAAGCAAATAAAATCAACAAATCGTCCAATGTCACCGGAATTTTACTGTTCAATGGCACGCATTTTTTCCAGCTTCTGGAGGGTCCGGAGGCGGCAGTAAAGGCGGTCTATAGCCGGATTTGCCAGGATCCGCGCCACCATAATCTGGTCGAACTGCTGCGCGATTACGCCCCGGCGCGACGTTTTGGTCATGTTGGTATGGAGCTCTTCGATCTGCGGCTCCACGATCAGGAAACCGTGCTGGAGTCAGTGCTGGAAAAATGCACCACGAAATATCAGATGACCTATGCCGATCGCGCACTGCAGTTCCTGCGCACCTTTGTTGAAGCGCGCGAAAAAGAGAACTATTTCGAGATCCCTGCCGCCAGCGGCTGGACGTTTATTCGTAACGAGACAGAGCAGCGCGAAGGCGATGCGGCGCTGGTGGCTACGAATGAAGTCAGCTTTGCGTTTCAGCCTATTGTTGATCCCTTCGCCTGCGAGATCGTTTCGCTGGAAGCACTGCTGCGCGGTCCGCAGGGAGAATCGCCGCTCGACTATTTTGCCCGACTGACACGCGAAGAGCTTTATCAGGTCGATCTTCGGTCAAAAAAGATCGCCTTTGCTCAGGCGAAGAAGCTGGAGATTAAGGGGATGACCCTGTCGATTAATCTGTTGCCGATGACCCTGGTGGAAGTGCCCGACGCCGTTCCCTTTTTGCTGAATGAGATTGCGGCCCAGGGACTGGTGCCAGAGCAGGTCATGGTTGAGTTTACCGAGAATGAAATCATCTCGCAGCCGGAGGCATTTGAAGCCGCCATCAGGCAGCTGAAAGCAGCCGGCATCAGCCTGGCGCTGGATGATTTCGGTGCCGGTTTTGCCGGGCTGTCGCTGCTGACCCGCATTCAGCCCGACAAGATTAAGATCGACCGCGCCATCATCTCTGACGTGCATAAAAGTGGGCCCAAACAGGCAATCATTCATGCCATTCTGAAATGCTGCGCCTCACTGGAGATTGGCGTTATCGCCGAAGGCATAGAACAACCGGAAGAGTGGATGTGGCTTGAAGCCGCGGGCGTGACCCAGTTTCAGGGGTTCCTGTTCTCCAGGCCTGAACTGAATGGCGTTGCGGCCGTCGCCTGGCCGGAGCTGATTTAACCCCTGCGATTTGGATGAATTTACGCTTCCCTGCCTTGCTGGATCATCCGGCTGCTGCTAAATAATTAACAGCGCCGGAGGATCATCTTTCTGTCATCTTCCTGTGTCACAGTCAGTCATAACCCCCATCAGTGATTAAATGTTTAGCAGTCAGATGTTCAGTGTTAGGCCAGCGCTACGCGCCATTACGTGCGACGTGACTCCAGGGACAGCATTTGAGGAACTGAATGAAGCAAATCATCCGCGGTGATAAAGAACCCTCCCATATCCTGGCAGCGACCCGTGCGCTCGAAGCGCACTACGCCCGCTACGGAGAAGGTAATAAGTACCATCCCATCATCTATTCCATCGCCTACCGCAGCCGGTTTTATCAGGTTGAGGTGATTACCCGACGTGAAACCATGGTTGCCACGGTGATCACCGGGGTTCGTAATCTGACGCATCTCTCCGGCGCCGCCTGACGGCCGCCTGTAACATCAGGGGGCAGAACTTGCCCCCGTACCCCTGCTTAGCGTCGATAGAGAGCGTTAGCCGGATAGATTGCGCCAATTACGCTTTTCTCCCGTGCGCCTGTCACCGCAGGCAGATTGCCCGGCAGGCCGGAGAGCGTGCGAAATGCCAGCCAGGCAAACGCCAGCGCTTCCATGTCATCACCACTGATACCCGCCGCATCGGTGGTCGCCACTTCCGTTCCGGGAAGGTGCGCCGCCAGCCGCGCCATCAGCAGTGGATTGCGACTGCCGCCGCCGCACACCAGCAGACGATCGCAGCCATCATTGAGTAACACCTGCTGTGTGATGGTGATGGCGGTCAGCTCCACCAGCGTGGCCTGCACATCCTGCGGTGCCAGACCCGGGAAATAGCGCAGATGCTGCTCCAGCCAGCCCAGGTTGAAGTGTTCGCGCCCGGTACTCTTCGGCGGCGGCAACGCAAACCAGGGTTCACGTAACAGCGCCTCCAGCAGTGCCGGGATCACCGAGCCGCTGCGCGCCCACTGCGCATCTTTGTCATACGGCTGTCCCTGATTCCGCCAGATCCAGGCGTCCAGCAGCATATTGCCGGGACCGGTATCGAAGCCGCGTACCGCCTGTCCCGGGATCAGCAGCGAGAGATTGGCGATGCCACCAATATTCAGCACCATGCGGCGTTCCGTGGCATCCATCAGCAGCGCCTGATGAAAAGCGGGCACCAGCGGCGCGCCCTGCCCGCCCAGCGCCATATCACGACGGCGGAAATCGCCCACCACGGTGACGCCGGTTGCCGCGACAATCTGGTTATTGTCACCAATCTGCAGCGTATTCGGCGCGTCACTCTGGGGCTCATGCCAGACGGTCTGACCATGACAGCCAATCGCCGTGATATCGCTGGCATCCAGCGACTCGCGCTTCATTAATGTCACCACGGCTTCTGCAAACAGCTGGCCGAGGCGGGTATCAAGCTGACCGAGCTGTGACAGCGTCAGGGATTGTCCCTGGCAAATCCCCAGAATGGCCTGACGCAGTGCAGATGGCATCGGATGGCAGTAACTCGCCTGCTGCGCCACCATATTCCCATCAATGGCGGCCAGCACCACATCCACGCCATCCAGGCTGGTGCCTGACATTACCCCGATATAGCGTCCTGATTTCATAACCATTCCTTACTTCCGGCGGGAAGTGCGATTCATCTGCGGCTAGCCTGACAAATAATGATCGCTAATTCTATGATTAAATTCTTTTTATCCGATCGTGCTAACCAGTTACGTTACGGGACTATTTTTAAACGACGATTGAATTATTGTTGATCTTACATAGTCTATGCTTCGTCCAACCGTGTTTTATTCGGACAGGGATTAATTTGCCAGTTTTGTGTCTTATACTGTGTGCAGGATACAGCGATAAACGTGGCGCCTTCTCGACTAAAGGAGTTTCAAATGATTAAGCGTGTAATTGTGGTCGCTCTGGCCGGTGCGATGCTGGCAGGTTGTAGCAATACCAGTACGCTGTCGGGTGATACCTACAGTGCCAGTGAAGCGAAGCAGGTGCAGAGCGTGTCGTACGGTACTCTGGTCTCTGTGCGTCCGGTGAAAATCCAGGGCGGTGATGAGAGCAACGTCATCGGTGCAATCGGCGGTGCGGTACTGGGTGGCTTCCTGGGTAACACCATTGGTGGCGGTACCGGACGTAGCCTGGCGACAGCCGGTGGTGCGGTGCTGGGCGGCGTAGCAGGCCAGGGCGTACAGGGCGCAGTCAATAAAGCCGATGGCGTTGAGCTGGAAATCCGCAAGGATGATGGCAACACCATCATGGTGGTTCAGAAGCAGGCTGCCTCACGTTACTCCGTTGGCCAGCGTGTAGCGATGGCGTCCAACGGCAGCCAGGTGACGGTTTCACCTCGCTAAGGCTGCAAAACAAAAAACCGACGCGCAGGCGTCGGTTTTTTTATTTCTCTTTGTGCTGAAGTTCGAGAATGTTTTTCTCAAGCCGGGCGATCAGCGTCACCATCTGACTGATCTCTTCCCGACTGATGCCGGACAGAATGTCATCCCGCGTCTCATCAATCACACTCTCAACCTGTTCGATAATCGGCTCAGCCTGCTGCGTGAGCTTAATGCGCTTGGCACGACGATCGTTGGCGCAGGTCGACCGGGTAATCAGTCCTTTCTCTTCCAGCTGATCCAGCGTCCGCACCAGAGAAGGCTGTTCAATACCAATCGCCTTGGCTAACTGAATCTGCGACTGTTCGGGCGGCAGTTGATGAATATTATGCAACGTCACCCAGTGAGTCTGAGTCAGCTCAAGCGGCTTGAGCCGCTGATCAATCAACGCGCGCCAGATGCGCACCAGGCGAGATAAATCCGTTCCGAGGGGCGTATCCATTTCATCTCCTTATAATTAGCTTGCTAGCTATCAAGCCAGATTTTACACTATTCTGCGAGTTTACAGGACAAATTACAAATCCCGGACCAGGCTACGATTACGCGGCAGCGCGTTCAGTCTGCCGTTTGGGTTAACGAAGGATGTTATCACGTGCTCACTCCTGCTTTTTCAGGTGCGAAACCGCTAACCGATCTGGTCGTGGGCGCCTCGCTTTTTTTCCCGCCGATATTTAAAGCGGTACTGCTCGGCTTCTTTTTCTGGCTGCTGATTCACCCGCTGGTGCGCGGCTGGATCTACTCCGGCGATGTCTGGCATCCCACCCTGTTTGATCTCTCTCTGTTTGTGCTGTGCGTTACCGCCGCACTCTGGCTCATCGGTCACGGATAATCGATATGAAATTTAACGCGGTAAAATATTTCTCAACGCTGATTGTGTTTGCGCTGGCGCTGCTGGCTGCTGGCTGGCTGTGGAACTACTACATGCAGTCGCCCTGGACGCGTGACGGGAAAGTACGGGCGGAGCTGGTGGATATCACGCCCCAGGTGTCGGGCCGGATTACGCAACTAAAAGTCAAAGACAATCAGTTCGTGCATCAGGGCCAGCTGCTGTTAACGCTGGACCCGGTGCCATGGCAGATTGCGCTCGACAACGCTGCCGCTCAGCTCAGCAAAGCGCAGGCGGACCTGGCGAAAGCGCAGCACGAATATCACCGGCGCAGCAGCCTGCCGCGCAACATCATCTCCGCCGAGGATCTTGATGCGGCACGCTTAAGCGCGGAAGCCGCCGCCGCCAGTGCCAAAGCCGCGCAGGCGGAGCTGGAGCGGGCGCGCTGGAATCTGCAGCAAACGACGCTTACTGCACCGACTGATGGCTGGATCACGAATCTGACACTTCGTCCCGGCAACTATGCGACA
The DNA here is from genome assembly GCF_052045955.1 of Pantoea sp. 22096. Lineage (NCBI taxonomy): Bacteria > Pseudomonadati > Pseudomonadota > Gammaproteobacteria > Enterobacterales > Erwiniaceae > Pantoea > Pantoea sp. 22096. Next base: position 1,261,111 of record NZ_JBQEPW010000001.1, read on the forward strand.
GCGGGATCGCCCCTGTTTGCGCTGGTCGACAGCCACTCTTACTACGTCTTAGGCTATTTCGAAGAGACCAAGCTGCGCCATATTCACACAGGCGCGGCGGCGCAGGTGGTGCTTTACAGTAATGGCATGCAGCTGCAGGGCCAGGTGGACAGCATTGGCCGCGCTATCTATGACCAGAGCATTGAGACTGACAGCGGCCTGGTGCCCGATATCAAACCCAATGTGCCCTGGGTACGGCTGGCGCAGCGGGTGCCGGTGCGCATTCGTCTCGATACGCTACCGGTTGATGCCAATCTGGTGGCAGGCACCAGCTGCACCATCACCATCCAGCCATGAATGTTCAGTGGCTGGCCTGGGATCAACTGCCCTGGATTAAGGCGAACGCCGGTCAGTGGCGCTATGCGTTGCGGAATGCTATCGCGATGTGTCTGGCGCTGAGCATCGCCTATGGCCTGGATCTTGATGAACCTTACTGGGCAATGACCTCTGCTGCGGTGATCAGCTTTCCTACCGTTGGCGGCGCAATCAGTAAAAGTCTTGGCCGCATCGTTGGCAGTCTGCTTGGGGCGAGCGCCGCGCTGCTGATTGCCGGACATACCCTGAATGAACCCTGGCTGTTTACCTTTGCGATTGCCGGCTGGCTGGCGTTGTGCACTGGCATTGCAAACCACTACCAGAACAACGTTGCCTACGCCTTTTCGCTGGCGGGCTACACCGCCGCTATTATCGCCTTCAGCAGCGTCAATATCACTGATATCACCTCACTATGGACGATCGCCCAGGCACGCGTTTGTGAGGTGATCTCCGGTATTCTTTGCGCTGGATTGATGATGATGGTGCTGCCGAGCACCTCCGATGGCGAAACGCTGATTACCTCCCTGAAACAGATGCATGCGCGATTGCTGGAACATGCGGTGTTACTGCTGCAGCCCTCGACCAGCGACACCATTCGCACCGCACATGAAAACGTCATCAGCCAGATCCTGACCATGAACCTGCTGCGGATTCAGGCGTTCTGGAGCCACTACCGCTTTCGCCGACAGAACAACGTCCTGAACTATGTGCTGCACCAGCAGTTGCGACTCACCAGCGTGCTCTCCAGCCTGCGCCGCATGTTGCTGAACTGGCCCGACGCGCCAGAGGCGCTGTTTGAGGCGCTGCAGCAACTGCTGGCGGAGCTGGCGAAACCGGCGTGTGATAAATATCGTCTGGCGCAAATCCTGCGTAGCGTGACGCCTGCGGCAGAGGGGGACTACCGGCAGCGCGCCTTTTGTCAGCGGCTGCGCTACTTCTGCTGGATGTACCTCAACGTGCTGCGCTGGATCCGCCTGCTGGATCGCGCCGATGCCGATACCCGCTTTCAGCCGCCGCCGGTTCCGGCGCTGGCGCGTGACAGTGACAGTGCCGAAGCGGGCTGGAGCGCCCTGCGCACCTTCTGTGCGATTGTACTGGGCTGCGCCTTCTGGATTAATACGCAATGGTCTTCCGGGGCCTCGGCGCTTACCCTGACCGCTATTGCCTGCGTGCTCTATGCCTCTGCCCCTTCACCCGGCGGCAGCGTCACGCTGCTGCTGAAAACGCTGCTGTGGCTGTTTGCATTTAGTTTTGTGATGAAGTTTGGCCTGATGGTGCAGATCGGTCAGCTATGGCCGTTTTTACTGTTTCTGTTTCCGCTGCTGGTGACGCTGCAACTCTTCAAACTGCAGCAGAAACAGCGCGCCGGGATGTGGGGACAGTTCATCGTCTTTATGGGCTCGTTTATCGCGGTGACTAATCCGCCCACCTGGGATTATCAGGACTTTTTTAACAATAACATCGCCAAAGTCTGCGGAGTGCTGCTCGCCTGGCTGGCCTTTCAGATTTTGCGGCCCAGCTCCGATGCGCGGCGCAGCCGGCGGCATATCCGGGCGCTGCGGCTGGCATTTCTCGATCAACTGCGGCAACGGCCACGGCTCAGCGAGAGCCGCTTTGAATCGCAGATTTACCATCGCATCAGCCAGCTCAGTCACAGCCGGGATGAGCAGGCGCGTGTCTGGTTACTGCGCTGGGGAGTGGTGCTGCTTAACTGCTCGCATATCGTCTGGCAGCTGCGTGAATGGCGCGCCGGTTCAGCAACGCTGATGGCGTTTCGCGATAACAGCCTGCAGAATTTGCAGCAGATTATCAGCAGCCGCGGCGTACGGCACATTTCGCTGGATCAGATGCTGACGGAACTGGAAGCGACGATTACCGCGTTACTGGCCCTGAAAAACAACGAGGCCAGCGAACTGGCGGGGATTATCTGGCGGTTACGCTGTTCACTGGCACAGCTGAAGCAGGCTGTGCCGGAGTGATTACTGGCAATACTGCTGCTGTTGCCGGTTAAAATCATCCTGCAGCTGTTGCAGCGTTTTATGGCCCTCAAAACGGGTTTTATCCATCTCGGTCATCGGTTCAATCACCAGCGCTTTCTCATCAGGTGAAAAGATAAAACGGCGTGTCAGTTCAGTGCCGGTGAAACTCTGACCATGAATGCCACCGCACACCATAGTCATGGTGCGGCGATAGATCGTGGTGTCAGTAAAATTGGTTTCAGTTGCGCTGCGAAAGACCTGATCGCATCCCTGCGCTTCCAGCTTGCGCACCATGTGGCGGCTGAGCCATTCACGACCTTTAGCAATCTTTTCACAGGTGACCCGCATCGGACTGGTATCGATGGTGCGCTGAAGCTCCCGTCCGGTTTCAGTGACCAGTTGCGTATCATTGGGTTTATCGCATCCCACCAGCAGCAGACACAGCAGTAATGCGCCCTTGAATTTCATTTTCCTGCTCCTTTCCCCATCACGCTTTCTTACCTGAATCAATATCATAGGGGGGAAATGTCAGGGATGGTATAACAATTCATAAACAGGCGGGATAAAAAAGGGCGGCTATCGCCTGCCGCCCGGAAATTCAGATAACGCCGCAGGCATAACGCGCTCCGCCGCCGCCCAGCGGGGCAGGATGATCGGCATGATTATCCCCGCCAGCATGCACCATCAGCGCTTTACCTTTGATCTCTTTCAACGACTTCAGCCGTGGTGCCAGCACCGGATAGGAGGCGTTGCCTTTCTCATCGACATAAATCGCGGGCAGGTCGCCCAGATGCCCTTCAGCATAGGGCCCCAGATGTTTGCCGCTGTTAGCCGGATCAAGGTGACCGCCTGCCGCACCGGCAGCGACCACTTTGCCTTCAGATTCGCCTGGCTCACAGCTGCCTTTAGCATGGACATGAAAACCGTGAATGCCCGGCTTCAGTCCCTGCAGTTCCGGCGTAAACTGCAGACCATACTGGGTCTCGTCAATCTTAACGGTGCCCAGCGATTTTCCTGTTCCTTCAGCGGTAACCTGATGGATCGTAACCTGCTCGCTGGCAGCCTGTGCTGAGCCGCAGGCGATTAGGGCAAAAAGCGCAACTGCTTTCATTTTCATGGTGACTCCATTTGTATCCCAGGGTTTGAGATAAGTCTGGCCGCTGTTGCACTATTTTGCCGAAGATTGACGCAGTTTTACGCTTCAGGGCACATCAAATCCCAGCGCCGCTTTTCGAATACGGAACCACTGCTGCCGGGACAGGGACAAATTCAGTGACCCGGCGGCTTCGCTGACCCGCGCCGCTTTGCCTGAACCAATGATGGGCAGCGGTTGCGACGGCAGCATCAGTATCCAGGCATAAACCACCTGTTCCAGACTGGTCGCACCGGTTTCCTGCCGCACCACCTCCAGTTCATTACGCAGTGGCTGGAAGTGAGGATCGTTAAACAGGCGTCCGCCGCCGAGACAGGACCAGGCCATCGGACGAATGCGCAGTTGCTGGCACTGATCCAGCGAACCATCCAGCAGCACGCTTTGCTGGACGGGTGAAATCTCCAGCTGATTCGTGACCAGCGAGAACGGCAAACGGGATTGCAGCAGTGAAAACTGGGATGGCGTGAAATTCGAGACGCCAAAATGCAGCACTTTGCCGCTTTGATGAAGTGCCATAAAGGCTTCGGCCACTTCATCGGCCGACATCAGCGGATCGGGGCGATGGATCAGCAGCAGGTCGAGACGATCGGTATGGAAATGACGCAGTGAGTTTTCAGCACTCTGCAGGATATGATTTTTGTCGGTAATGTAGTGCCCAATCTGATGTTCAGGCCGGGCGCGGGTAGCGATGCCGCACTTGGTCACAATCTGAAGCTGATCGCGCAGTCCGGAAGCCAGCTTCAGCGCCTCACCAAAAGCCGCCTCACATTGGTAGTCGCCGTAAATGTCCGCATGATCAACGGTAGTAATGCCGAGCCTCAGATGGTGCTCAATAAACGCAACCCGCTCCTGCGGCGACATGCCCCACTCCATCAGACGCCAGTACCCCATAACCAGCGGTGAAAAATCGGGGCCCTGTAAAGCGATGGCCTGCGGTTCTAACATGGCGTTCTCCCTGTTGCGCGTTGGCTGTAATTAATGTGTCAGAGAGTATAACGGAAAGCGGAAAGTCGTCAGAATAACTCCGGCTGTTGTGGCTCAGGTGGCTCCTCACCTTTCTGCTGCCGCTGCAGGCGCAGACGACGCTGCTGACAGAGACGAATGACCCCCCGCTTTTGCGCATCGCTGAAGCGCAGCCAGTTGAACCGCTCATCGCGGCTGCGTAAACATCCCAGGCAGTAGCCGCGCGCATCCGTCTGGCAGATGCCGCGACAGGGGCTGGGAACCGGGAAAAACTCAAGCTGCTCGGCCACCATGACTCCGGATTCACAGAATAAACAGTCCAGTAAAAAGCGTAGCCTGGTTGCGCAGGAATTAAGCCATGCCCCGTCAGAATTATCCTTTTCTTTAGCGGGTGCATGAACACTCTGTGCCAAATGCCCGGTGCCGCGTTGCATTAGACCAACCGGTCTACTACTCTCTCTGCCATGAATAAGACGCTACAACGCAATGAAACCCGCGAACACCTGCTCCAGACAGGTGAACAGCTCTGTCTGCAACGCGGCTTTACCGGAATGGGCCTTAGTGAACTGCTGACTCAGGCGGCGGTGCCCAAAGGGTCCTTCTACTATTACTTCCGATCTAAAGAAGCGTTTGGTGTGGCGTTACTGGAACGCTACTTTGTGCGTTACCTGCAGGATGTGGAGTTACAGCTCAACCAGACAGACGGCACGCCGCGTGAACGTCTGCTTAACCATTTTCGTGCTGCCGTTGAGCTGTTTGTGCAGCAGGGTCACATCGTTGGTTGTCTGGGCGTGAAAGTTTCTGCTGAGGTGTGCGATCTCTCTGAGCCGATGCGTGATGCACTGCAGCAGGGTGCAGCAAAGATTACCGCGCTTTATGCCCGGACGCTGATTGCCGCAGAGCAGCAGGAGTCGCTGAGCCTGCCGCAGCCCCCCGCGCAGATGGCTGAGTTGCTGTCGCTGCTGTGGCTGGGCGCCAGCCTGCAGAGCAAAATTTCCCGCGAGGCGCAGCCACTGCGTCTGGCACTGAGTACCATCGAGCAGTGGCTTAAAAGCCACTGATTTTTAAAAAACGTGTTTGTAGACGACTGGTCTACTAATCAGGAGCTATTATGGCGAGTACCCAGCTGTTTCGTCCGCTGAAAGTTGGCGCAATTACCGTCCCAAACCGCGTATTTATGGCACCGCTGACCCGTCTGCGCAGCATTGAGCCAGGCGACATCCCTACCCCGATGATGGCGGAGTATTACCGTCAGCGCGCCAGCGCCGGTCTGATCATCACCGAAGCAACCCAGATTTCTTTCCAGGCAAAAGGCTATGCCGGTGCGCCAGGCCTGCATACTCAACCACAGATTGCCGCATGGAAAGTGATTAACGAAGGTGTCCATCAGGCGGGCGGTCACACCGCAGTACAGTTATGGCACACCGGCCGTATCTCGCATAACAGCGTGCAGCCGGAAGGCAAAGCACCGGTCGCGCCATCAGCCATTGCTGCGGGTACGCGTACGTCACTGCGTGCTGAAGATGGCAGCGTCTATCGCGAAGACACGTCTGTACCGCGCGAACTGACCGTGCCTGAGATCCAGCAGATCGTAGCCGATTTTGGTCAGGCTGCGGCGAACGCACGTGAAGCAGACTTCGACCTGCTTGAGCTGCACTCCGCGCATGGCTACCTGATGCATCAGTTCCTGGCGCCGGGTTCAAACCAGCGTACTGACGAATATGGCGGCAGCATCGAAAAACGCGGTCGCTTTGCGCTGGAAGTGGTCGATGCGGTGATCGCTAACTGGTCTGCCGATCGTATTGGTATCCGCGTCTCGCCTATCGGCAGCTTCCAGAATCTGGACAACGGTCCGGACGAAGAAGAAGCGGCGCTGTGGTACATTGGCGAGCTGGCAAAACGCAACATCGCCTATCTGCATCTCTCAGAGCCAGACTGGGCCGGTGGTCAGCCTTACACCGACGCATTCCGTCAGAAAGTGCGTGATCTCTTCCCGGGTGCCATCATTGGTGCCGGTGCCTACACCGTTGAGAAAGCAGATGATCTGATTGGTCGCGGTCTGATCGATGCGGTTGCGTTTGGTCGTGATTACATTGCTAACCCGGATCTGGTTGAGCGTCTCCAGCAGGATGCCCCACTCAACCCACAGCGTCCGGAAAGCTTCTACGGCGGCGGCGCGGAAGGTTATATCGACTACCCGACGCTGTAATCCGTTTGGGCTGCCGTCCGGGACGATGACGGCAGCCATTATTCAATGGCGATTTTCGTCGCTATACTTAGCGCCTGGGTCATCCGGCGATGGCGTTTTATTTAAAAGAGGATGTTATGCGTTTACTTCATACCATGCTGCGCGTTGGCGATCTGCAACGTTCAATCGATTTCTACACCCGTGTGCTGGGCATGCGCGTGCTGCGTCAGAGTGAAAACACCGAATATAAATATACCCTGGCATTCGTGGGCTACACCGACGAAAGCGAAGGTGCGGTGATCGAGCTGACCTACAACTGGGGCGTTGATAAATATGACCTCGGTAATGCTTATGGTCATATCGCGCTGGGCGTCGATGACGCAGCAGCAGCCTGCGAACGTATCCGCAAAGATGGCGGCAATGTGACCCGTGAAGCGGGCCCGGTCAAAGGCGGCTCCACCATTATTGCCTTTGTTGAAGATCCCGATGGCTACAAAATCGAACTGATCGAAAACAAAGATGCCGGTAACGGCTTGGGCAACTAAACCTGCCTCTCAGCCTGCCTGATCAGGTGGGCTGAATCCCCTTCTCTGCGCTTCATCTGCTGCACCCGGCCCTGTTTTTTGCCATAATACGCGCTGCCCTTTTTCTGCAACGAGATCCTGATGTCTGAATCGAATTCCCCTAATGCACTCAATCAACGTTTCCGTGGCTTCTATCCGGTGGTGATCGACGTTGAAACCGCGGGTTTCAATGCGCAAACCGATGCGTTACTGGAAATTGCCGCTATCACGCTGAAAATGGATGAAGAGGGATGGATTCAGATTGATCAGACGCTGCATTTCAACGTCGAACCCTTTGTCGGCTCGCTTTTGCATCCGGAAGCGCTGGCCTTTACCGGTATCGATCCGAGTAATCCGCTGCGCGGCGCAGTCAGTGAATATGAATCACTGCATGCCATTTTCAAAATGGTCCGCAAGGGCATTAAAGACAGCGGCTGCAATCGCGCCATTATGGTGGCGCACAATGCCACGTTTGATCTGAATTTCATGTCGGCGGCAGCAGAACGTGCCAGCCTGAAGCGCAACCCGTTTCACCCGTTTGCCACCTTTGATACTGCGGCCCTGAGCGGACTGGTGCTGGGTCAGACGGTGCTGGCGAAAGCCTGTATTGCGGCGGGAATGGAGTTTGACAGTACGCAGGCGCATTCTGCGCTCTATGACACTCAGCAGACAGCGACACTGTTCTGCGAGCTGGTAAACCGCTGGAAACGGTTAGGCGGCTGGCCACTGCCCTTCGCCGAGGGCGACGCAGACGCCTGCGCCTCCGCATAAGGGATGCCACAATGAAAAAGGCCGACATGATGTCGGCCTTTTTTTATTCTGCTTCTTTAAACTTTTCTGCAGTCTCTTTGATCAGTGTCTGCAGCTCACCACGTTGTAACATCTCAACGATGATATCGCATCCACCAACCAGCTCACCATCGACCCACAGCTGCGGAAAGGTCGGCCAGTTAGCGAATTTCGGCATCTCGGCACGAATGTCCGGGTTCTGCAGAATATCCACGTAAGCAAAACGCTCACCGCAGGCTGACAGCGCCTGCACCGCCTGTGCAGAGAAACCGCAGCTTGGCAGTTTCGGGGAACCTTTCATGTACAGCAGGATCGGGTTTTCTGCGATCTGGCGCTGAATTTTTTCTACAGTACTCATAATTGCCTTCCTTAATTCGTTACTTCGTGTTTGTTTATTGTAGCGACTTCGCAGCGTGACTGAAAACGAGATTTTACCGCTGTCCGATTAAATCGCCATCATTGTTAAGTTCCGCCTCGGGACGCCTGAATGCCTGATTATTAACAGCTGGTAACAGTTTAATAATTCGTAATAATTTCGTCGAGATAAGATGCTGAAAATGTTCATTTTCAGCGCGATTGCATGGGTTGCAAAGATTAATATTAAAAGGCATTACAGTTTTTAAAAGAACTGGACTAGAATGGCCTGGGCACTGATCCTGGATCAGATTAATCTCAACTTTGTCGCGGTGCGTAGTGGCCCTGACAACTTAACTAATCAACGGACTATGCGTTTAATCATTACGCTTTTCATGCTGGCCTTTGCGCAACTGTTTTTCAACGTCGCTGCTGCTTCCCCGCACACGCCGGTGAACGTCAGTACGCATAAAGCAGAAAAAAAGAGTGCGCGCGATGATGAGCGCCGCAAGCGTCGCCAGGTAAAAACGGTGACCAAAAAAACTCGCCTCAGCCCTGTTCAAAAACTCAAAACGAAAAAACAGAAAAAAGTCGAACTCACTGCTAAACAGACGCCTGCTAAGAAGACCTCGCTTAAAACCGCCCGTATCAGCAAAAGCAAAGAAAAAAATAAAGAAAAAAAACGCTATGGTCATCAGCGCCTGCTGAAAACCGCTGAGGTCACCACCAGCGAACCTGGCACGATTAAAATGAGCAAATCACACCGTCAGCGCTACCAGAAAGCGCGAGAAACCGCGATGACGAAGCTGATGGGACAGCTGGGTAAACCGTATCAGTGGGGCGGCACCTCACCACATACTGGTTTCGATTGCAGCGGTCTGGTCTGGTATGCCTATAAAGATCTGGTGAAGTTTAAGATCCCGCGTACCGCTAACGAGATGTATCACCTGCGTGACGCAGCACCGATTAAGCGTGAATCGCTGGAGAAAGGCGATCTGGTCTTCTTCCGCATTAACGGTCGCGGTACGGCGGACCACGTCGGCGTTTACCTGGGCGATGGCAAGTTTATTCAGTCGCCACGTACCGGCAAAGATATTCAGATCAGTGCATTAGGCGAAGATTACTGGCAGCGCCACTATATTGGTGCCCGTCGGGTGATGACGCCGAAAACCATTCGCTGAGCAGCACTACAGTCCGAAAAAAGCCGGGATTATCCCGGCTTTTTTTATTAGTGCAGAATGGCGGTAAAACTGAAAGCCACAATCATCAGCAGACAGCCGACAGTGGTCATTAACGCCAGTTTAAGATCGGTACTCATTGTTTGCTCCTTAGTCACACACTTTGTAGGGATATGGCATTTTCCCACAGGGTCCGGTAAAAATCTCGTTTTATCCGTTCAGCCTTGTTAGAATCTCGCCTTTGTTGCGCAACGCGTGCAACCCTGATTCCGTTTGCGCATCTTTTGAGGCGTTTTTTCTCCGCCTGAAGCCTGTTTACCGGCCAGAAAAGCCGCATTTTTGCGGAAAAAACCCTGAGCAGACGCAAACGTTTAACATTACGCTTATCATAGAGTTAGGTAAGCACTGGAGTCCGATTTTCATGGCAACAATTAAAGATGTGGCGAAACGCGCTGGCGTCTCAACGACCACCGTTTCGCACGTCATCAATAAAACCCGCTTTGTCGCTGAAGAGACGCGCGAGGCGGTCTGGCAGGCAATTAAAGAATTGCACTACTCGCCGAGCGCTGTAGCACGCAGTCTGAAAGTAAACCACACCAAGACGCTGGGTCTGCTTGCCACCTCCAGCGAAGCGCCCTATTTCGCTGAAATTATTGAGGCGGTTGAAAATCACTGTTTTGATAAAGGCTATACGCTGATTCTGGGTAATGCGCATAACGACCTGCAAAAACAGCGCGCCTACCTCAGCATGATGGCGCAGAAGCGTGTCGATGGCCTGCTGGTGATGTGCTCTGAGTATCCGGACGATCTGCTGCAGATGCTGGAAGAGAACCGCAATATCCCGATGGTGGTGATGGACTGGGGCGAATCGCGCGCCGACTTTACCGATACGGTTCTCGATAATGCCTTCCAGGGCGGCTATCTGGCGGGACGCTATCTGATTGAACGCGGACACCGTGATATCGGTGCCATTCCGGGTCAGATGGAGCGCAATACCGGCGGCGGACGCCATGCCGGTTTCCTGAAGGCACTGGAAGAAGCGGGAATTCAGCCGCGCGCGGAGTGGATTGTGCAGGGTGACTTTGAGCCAGAGTCGGGCTATCAGGCGATGCAGCAGATCCTGTCGCAAAAGCAGCGCCCGACCGCCGTCTTCTGCGGCGGCGACATCATGGCGATGGGGGCCATTTGCGCCGCCGACGAGATGGGTCTGCGCGTGCCGCAGGATATTTCGGTAATCGGTTATGACAATGTGCGCAACGCACGCTATTTCGCCCCTGCCCTGACCACGGTGCATCAGCCTAAAGCCCAGTTGGGTGAGAAGGCGCTGGATATGCTGCTCGACCGCATCACCAGTAAGCGCGAAGTGTCACAAACGATTGAAGTCCATCCGACGCTGATTGAGCGCCGTTCAGTGGCCGATGGTCCGTTCCGCGACTATCGCCGCTAATCCTCGCTTAACCACTCCTGATTAAGCGTTTGCGCATCACCCAGATAGCTGAGCAACCAGCCTGTCGCCGGTGATGCGCGATCCTCGGCCCAGCTAACGCAGCAGGGGCTGTCCGGAAATGCTACCGGAAGCGTTAGCTCCACCAGCTCGCCACTGTCGAGCAGTGGCCTGGCCAGATGCCCCGGCACCATCGCCACGCACAAGCCCGCCTGCACGCATTCCAGTCCGGTTTGCCACTCCGGCACCACCAGCCTGCGCTGGTTATCCAGCGTCCATGTCATACGACGCGGCAGTGCGCGTGATGTATCTTCCAGCACCAGGGACGGCCAGCTACGCAGCGTGTCGTCATCTATCTGGCTCGCCTGCGTCAGCGGATGATCGGGCGCGACCACGCAGCGCCAGTTGAGCGTACCCATATCGCGAAACGCAAACCGTCCGCCCACCGGAATTGCCTGGGTGGCCCCAATCGCAACTTCCACCCGGCCATCGGCCAGCGCATCCCAGACACCATTAAAAACTTCATAGCTGATGATCAGCTCCATATCGGGGAAGTGGCGATAGAAATCTTTGACCAGCTGCCGGGTGCGCTGAGGTTTGGCGATACGGTCAACGGCAATGCTGAGCTGCCCGCGCCAGCCATTGGCCAGCTGCTGACACTGCCGCCGTGTAGCAAGCATTTTTTTGATGACGCTGCGCCCTTCCCGGACAAAATGTTCGCCTGCTGGCGTCAGCACCACTTCACGATGCTGGCGTTCGAACAGCGGCACCGCCAGCCAGTTTTCCAGCTGACGCACTGTATAGCTGATGGCAGAAGGTACCCGATGCAGCTCCTGCGCGGCTGCGCTGAAGCTGCCCCCTCGGGCAACCGCGTCAACGACCTCTAATGCATATTCTGACCACATAATCTGCCTTCAAAAATTTTAACAGCAACCGGCAAATATTACCGTTTCACAGCGGCAAACGCACCTTTTACACTCTGCCGCGTTTATCCTGCAAAAATGAGAATGAGATGCTGTCGAATAAAGGATTTATGCCCTATCTTGCCCTGCTGAGCATGCTCGGCTTTTTAGCCACTGACATGTATCTGCCCGCCTTTGGTGCGATGCAGCACACCTTTAATACCTCGCCCGGCCTGATTAGCGCCAGTATGAGCCTCTTTCTGGGAGGCTTTGCCGTGGGTCAGCTTTTCTGGGGACCGCTCTCCGACCGCATCGGCCGTAAGCCGGTGCTGCTGGCCGGACTGACCCTGTTTGGCGTCGGCTGTGCGGGCATGCTGTGGGTGAATGATATTACTCTGATGCTGGCGCTGCGCTTTGTGCAGGCCATTGGCGTCTGTGCTGCCGCCGTGAGCTGGCAGGCATTGGTGGTGGATCGCTACCCCGCCGCGCGCGCCAACAAAGTCTTTGCAACGATTATGCCGCTGGTTGCGCTCTCCCCGGCGCTGGCCCCGTTGCTGGGTGCCTGGCTGATCGGTCACTTCCACTGGCGTTCGATTTTTCTGGTGCTGACACTGATTGCGGTGGCGTTGATTCTGACCACCCTGCGTCTGCCCACAGTACGCCCGGAAGCACGCGAAAAAGGAGCACAGCCCGGCTTTCTCACCCTGCTGAAATCCCGGGTCTACAGCGGCAACGTGCTGATCTACTCTGCCTGTTCTGCCAGCTTCTTTGCCTGGCTGACCGGATCGCCGTTCATTCTGGCGGATCTGGGTCTCTCGCCCGCCGATATCGGCCTGAGTTATGTACCCCAGACCCTCGCCTTTTTAATCGGTGGATTTGGCTGTCGCGCCCTGCTCAACCGCTTTAACGGCGCACAGCTGCTCCCCTGGCTGTTAGGCGTCTACAGCCTGAGCATTCTGGCGCTGTTTGCTGTTGCACTTGCAGGCAACAGTACGCTGGTGAGCCTGATGGTGCCGTTCTGTGGGATGGCGCTGGCTAACGGCGCAATTTATCCGATTGTGGTTTCCAGTGCGCTGACGCCCTTCCCGCACGCCACCGGTAAAGCGGCCGCATTGCAGAACACCTTACAACTCGGACTCTGCTTCGCTGCAAGCCTGGCAGTCTCTGCCGGATTAACCCAGGCGCTGTTTACCACTACGCTGATAATGACGGTAACGATTCTGCTGGCGCTACTCGGTTACGCCATGCAGCGTACCGCAAGCGCACAATCTGTTGTTGCCTCTCCGCAACCTGCCTGCCAGGATAACCAGTGACACATTGACTTTTTCGTTAGCATCCTAACAATAAGTCATTGAATATTGACCCGCGTGAGAATATACTCATTCGGGTCAACAAACCTGTAATAAATCAATAATATACTAACGTAATAATCTGATTGGCACCCTGTTGCCGGGACGGTATTCGCGCGCGTTATTCTTAGCCTGACCGACCTGCTGCAGGCTATTCCAGTCCTCTGTATCACACAGTCAACCGGTGTGCGGAATCATCCGTACCGTTTCTCAATGCCTGACAAAATTGACTACTCTTTGTTCAGGTTCAGATTGGACAGGTGGTGGAAAAGCTATGAGTTCATCTTATGCAGAAGCAGTGAGCACTGAAGAAAACCAGTGGTATCGCATCGTCCACGAAATGCTGGAAAAAGCGGATATTGAAATTAATGGTTCACGTCCCTGGGATATTCATATTAATCATCCCGGCTTTTTTAAGCGTGTTCTGCAGGTAGGATCGCTTGGGCTCGGTGAAAGCTACATGGATGGGTGGTGGGAGTGCGACCGGCTGGATATTTTCTTCCATCAGGTGCTTAAACATAAACTCGATCAGCAACTCCCGCATCACTTTAAAGATACGCTGCGCATCGCCGCTGCCCGCTTAACCAATCTGCAGTCGAAAAAGCGGGCCTGGATTGTCGGTAAAGAGCATTACGACCTGGGTAACGATCTCTTTTCACTGATGCTTGACCCCTATATGCAATATTCCTGTGGCTACTGGAAAGAGGCCACGACCCTGGCGACGGCGCAGGAAGCCAAGCTGGATATGATTTGCCGTAAATTAGCGCTGGAACCGGGAATGTCGCTGCTGGATATCGGCTGTGGCTGGGGCGGACTTGCGGAATTTGCCGCACGTCATTATGGCGTTAAAGTGCATGGCGTGACGATTTCCGCCGAACAACAGAAACTGGCGCAGCAGCGCTGTAGCGGATTAGATGTCACGATTCTGTTGCAGGATTATCGCGATCTGAATGAGCAGTTTGATCGCATCGTTTCAGTAGGCATGTTCGAGCATGTCGGGCCAAAGAATTACGCCACCTATTTTGATGTGGTTGATCGTAATTTAAAACCTGATGGTATTTTCCTTCTTCACACCATTGGCGCGATTAAAACCGATATGAGCGTCGATCCCTGGATTGACAAATATATCTTCCCTAACGGCTGCCTGCCTTCCGTGCGTCACGTGGCGGATGCCAGCGAGCCGCATTTTATTCTGGAAGACTGGCATAACTTCGGGGCCGATTACGACAAAACGTTGATGGCCTGGCATGAGCGCTTTTTGCAGGCCTGGCCGGCGCTGGCCGACAACTATGGCGAACGCTTTAAGCGAATGTTCTCCTATTATCTCAATGCCTGTGCCGGTGCCTTCCGGGCGCGCGATATTCAGCTGTGGCAGATTGTGTTCAGCCGCGGTGTTGAGGGTGGATTACGGGTGGCGCGATAGGGAGTATAAAAGCTGGTAATTACGAAGGCGCTTTCCCGGCCGAAGACCTGAAAAGAAAGGTCTGTTTTGCTTTAACAGGGAGCGTTGCGCACGAAACGGGGTCAGATCGGAAAGTCGCAAAACCCGTCATCCCTGACATGTTCGGCCCGCGCGATTACGCACCTCATCCCTGAGGTGCGCCCGTTAACGGGCCAACACGTTGCGTTGTTCAAAAACGCCTGGCGTTTTTGTCCATAGCGCGAGACGCTTTCCTCTTCTGACCTGATTCCCTGCGCCCTGAGCTTTTATAATGCTGACAGATTAAAACCGATTTGGCTGCCTGCAGCGCTTACACGCCTTTTATTCATTCTCGGAGGCTGAATGGCCGGTCAGCATGCTCATTGCTGCCGCGGCATCGCGCTGTGCTAACACCCGCTCAACGGTCTCTACAATTGCCTGCGTGTGCGGATCGATCTCAATATTGACCCGGTCGCCAAACGTCTTCGTGCCCAGAGTGGTGCGCTCCAGCGTTTCCGGGATCAGATAGACACAGAATTTAGTCTTTGTCACATCGCCTACCGTCAGACTGATGCCGTCGATACCGACAAAACCTTTATGCAGGATATATTTCATCTGCATTGGATCCTGGATTTTAAACCAGACTTCGCGATTGTGTTCTGACTGGATAATCTTGCAGATTTCAGCGGTGGTCATAATATGACCTGACATCAGATGACCGCCTATTTCATCGCTGAATTTCGCTGCACGCTCAATATTAACCACATCGCCCTGACGTAAATCGCCAAGGTTAGTGACCCGCAGCGTCTCTTTAATTAAATCAAAACTGACGCAATCGCCTTCAATGGCCGTTACGGTTAAACAGCAACCGTTATGGGCAACAGATGCGCCCAGCGCCAGGCCCGGTAAGAGCTCTTCCGGCAGTCGGACAGTGTGGGTACGAAACAGTTCTTTTTCTTCAATGGACACGATTTCTGCGGTGCCCTGCACAATACCGGTAAACATAGTCTTTGCCTCTGCGAAGTTTACGCTAGTTTATCACAGCTCCGGTAGGCTGTTAGAATTCAGCCCGCACCGCCTCTGTAATCTGTGGCAAAACGCATTGTGTGACAAAGATTGGCGAATTCTGTTACCCCGGTTACACTGATGCGCGCTATTCCCAAGGGCTTTTCTGCCCTTTTAATTCATTTAATAAGTCAGGTGTTAACGTGCAGAAGTATTTAACAGAAGCGCGTCAATTGCTGGCCCTTGCGATTCCGGTCATCCTTGCTCAGGTGGCCCAAACCGCAATGGGATTTGTGGATACCATTATGGCCGGCGCAGTCAGCGCCACGGATATGGCCGCCGTTGCTGTCGGCACCTCTGTCTGGCTTCCGGCCATCCTGTTTGGTCATGGTCTTCTGCTTGCATTGACGCCCACCGTTGCGCAACTCAACGGTTCAGGCCGCCGCGAACGCATCGGCGAACAGATCCGCCAGGGCTACTGGCTCGCCTTTTTTGTCTCACTGCTGATTATGGTGCTGCTGTGGCACGCCGGTTATCTTATCCGGGCGATGCATGACATCGATCCCGCGCTGGCGCTTAAAGCCGAGGGCTATCTGCATGCCCTGCTGTTCGGCGCGCCAGGCTATCTCTTCTTTCAGGTGCTGCGTAATCAGTGCGAGGGGCTGTCGAAAACCAAACCCGGCATGGTGCTGGGCTTTCTGGGCCTGATGTTTAACATCCCGCTGAACTATGTCTTTATCTACGGCCACTTCGGCATGCCCGCGTTGGGCGGTGTCGGCTGCGGCGTGGCAACGGCATCGGTCTACTGGGTGATGTTTATCTGCATGCGCTTCTGGGTGCGCCGGATGGGCAGCATGCGCGATATCCGTATGGAGAGCCACTGGTCGCCGCCTTCGCGTCCGATTCTGAGCCGTCTCATGACGCTGGGATTGCCGGTGGCACTGGCGCTGTTCTTTGAGGTCACGCTATTTGCCGTTGTGGCCCTGCTGGTTTCACCACTGGGGATCGTGAATGTGGCCGGTCACCAGATCGCGCTGAACTTCAGTTCACTGATGTTTGTATTACCGCTGTCGCTGGGCGTCGCAACCACCATCCGCGTCGGCTATCGTCTGGGTCAGGGTTCTACCGAGCAGGCAAAAGTCGCCGCCTGGACCGCTCAGGGTGTGGGCATCAGCATGGCAGCGCTGACCGCGATTTTTACCGTGACGTTTCGTCACCAGATTGCCCTGCTCTATAACGACAACCCTGAAGTGGTCACACTGGCGGCGCAGTTGATGCTGCTGGCAGCGATTTATCAGTTCTCGGACTCGATACAGGTGATTGGCAGCGGGATCCTGCGTGGGTATAAAGACACAAGGTCCATTTTCTTTATTACCTTCATCGCTTACTGGCTGCTGGGACTGCCCGCCGGGTATCTGCTGGCGCTGACTGACTGGCTGGTGCCCCGGATGGGGCCAGCAGGCTTCTGGTGCGGCTTTATTATCGGTCTGACCTCGGCGGCAGTCATGATGATCTGGCGCATCAGACGCTTACAGCGGTCACCTGCGGAAATCATTCTGGCGCGCGCGGCGCGATAACCGTAAAAGCGGGTTAATTATGGCCCGCGATGACGAAAAAAACGACGGTTAGCACAGTTGCTGCTCAGTCATGGCGAAAAAACTATTTTCCCCTTGCCAGGCTTCTGCGCTGCCGTTAATATTCGTCCCCGCTGTCGCCCTGACAGCATGTTGCGCTCTTAGCTCAGTTGGTTAGAGCACCACCTTGACATGGTGGGGGTCGATGGTTCGAGTCCATTAGAGCGCACCAAGTGCGTCCGTAGCTCAGTTGGTTAGAGCACCACCTTGACATGGTGGGGGTCGGTGGTTCGAGTCCACTCGGACGCACCAATATTCAGTATGCGCTCTTAGCTCAGTTGGTTAGAGCACCACCTTGACATGGTGGGGGTCGATGGTTCGAGTCCATTAGAGCGCACCACTTTCAGAATTTCTTCAGCTTGCGCAACTCTCCCTTTTATTGATCTGCATCGCTCCCCCCTCTGCTTTTTGATTGGTTTTCGCATACTTAGCGTCTATACTGTCCCGCGTTGCTTACTTGAAAGGTTTCAGCGATCACGTGCTTACTGCGATAACTCAAATGATTTGCGCAACAACAGCGTGGTGGTTACCAACCGTAACCACACAACTTCCCTGCACGCCTGGCCTTCGTCACCTATTCTTACTCAGTACTGCCCATTTCAGTCTCAATCAGAATTTTCACTTCGATGCGCTGCCATCGGATTTCGCCCTTATTCATCCATCACAACTTACAGAAAATCCGTCATGAAAAAGACTAAAATCGTTTGTACAATCGGCCCGAAAACCGAATCCGAAGAGATGCTGACTCAACTGCTTGAAGCGGGCATGAATGTTATGCGTCTTAACTTCTCTCACGGCGACTACGCTGAGCATGGTCAACGCATAACTAATATGCGTGCCGTCATGCAAAAAACCGGTCGTCAGGCGGCTATCCTGCTGGACACCAAAGGCCCTGAAATCCGCACCATGAAGCTGGAAGGCGGCAACGATGCGGCGCTAAAAGCTGGCCAGACCTTTACCTTCACTACCGACCAGAGTGTGATCGGCAACAGCGAACGCGTTGCGGTGACCTACCCGGGTTTCACAGCCGACCTGAAAATTGGTAACACCGTGCTGGTCGATGATGGACTGATTGGCATGGAAGTGACCGAAGTCACTGAAAATACCGTCGTGTGCAAAGTCCTGAACAATGGCGATCTGGGTGAGAACAAAGGCGTTAACCTGCCGGGCGTCTCCATCCAGCTGCCTGCTCTGGCTGAGAAAGACAAGCGCGACCTGATTTTTGGTTGTGAGCAGGGCGTAGATTTTGTCGCCGCCTCTTTCATCCGCAAGCGTTCAGACGTCCTGGAAATTCGTGAGCACCTGAAACAGCACGGCGGCGAGCATATCCAGATCATCTCTAAAATCGAAAACCAGGAAGGCCTGAATAACTTCGACGAAATTCTCGAAGCGTCAGACGGCATCATGGTTGCGCGTGGTGACCTGGGTGTTGAGATCCCGGTCGAAGAAGTGATCTTCGCGCAGAAGATGATGATCAAAAAATGTAATAAAGCACGTAAAGTTGTTATCACCGCGACGCAGATGCTTGATTCCATGATCAAGAACCCGCGCCCTACCCGTGCAGAAGCCGGTGATGTAGCGAACGCCATCCTCGACGGTACCGATGCAGTCATGCTGTCTGGTGAGAGCGCTAAGGGTCGTTATCCGCTGGAGTCGGTCACCATCATGGCGACCATCTGTGAGCGTACCGACCGCGTCATGAAGTCACGCATCGACAGCCAGAACGATACCCGCAAGCTGCGTATCACTGAAGCAGTCTGCCGTGGTGCGGTAGAGACGGCTGAGAAGCTGGAAGCGCCACTGATTGTGGTCGCGACCGAAGGTGGTAAGTCTGCTAAAGCCGTACGTAAATATTTCCCGAACGCCACCATTCTGGCACTGACCACCAATCAGACCACCGCACGTCAGCTGATCCTGAGCAAAGGGATCGAGACCCGTCTGGTCACTGAAATCGCCTCAACCGATGATTTCTATCGTCTGGGTAAAGAAGCCGCGCTGGAAAGTGGTTATGGACAGAAAGGTGATGTTGTGGTGCTGGTGTCAGGTGCATTAGTACCAAGCGGAACTACCAACACCGCCTCTGTACACGTACTGTAAAACTCTTTTTTGCCATTATTTTAAAGCGCCTTAATGAGGCGCTTTTTTTATTTCTACTTAAACCAAATCCCGGAAAATTCCAATCGAAAATAACTATTCAAATACTCTTAATATTAAGGTTAATCCGATTAAATCTCTCTGTTTTCGCTAAATTTTTTTATCATATTCTGGGATTCGCTGCTTCTTTGAGCGAACGATCAAATTTAAGCATCTTCTCATCAAAAATTTATTCTCAACTTAAAAAGCTTTGTGTAATACTTGTAACGCTACATGGAGATTAACTCAATCTAGAGGGTATAAATAATGAATCGTACTAAACTGGTACTGGGCGCGGTAGTTCTGGCTTCAACTATGCTGGCTGGTTGCTCAAGCAACGCTAAAATCGACCAGCTGTCTTCAGACGTTCAGACTCTGAACGCTAAAGTTGACCAGCTGAGCAACGACGTGAACGCAGTGCGTTCAGACGTTCAGGCTGCTAAAGATGACGCAGCTCGCGCTAACCAGCGTCTGGACAACCAGGCTCACTCTTACCGTAAGTAAGAGTTCTGGTTTAAAAATGGCGCCTTTATGGCGCCATTTTTTTTGCTCCGAATTCAGTGCCCTCCACAGACACTTATCCAGTCAGGGTTGAACCGCGTTACCCTCAGCCTGTGTCACCGGGCTATCAACCCCCACAGATGCACTCTCCAGCCCCGCAGGCGGCACGGTATCACTTTGCACCGGCTCGCCACTGCTGACCAGCACAGGCATGCCTGAGCGTCGCGTTAAGCTGGCTTTAATCAGCGCGCTATCACTCTTCTCACTCTTCATGAATTTCTTCAGGTCACTGCCGATCGCAATGGCCATGGTCTGTGGATCGTCTTTATCGTTACGCGACAGCGGCTGATGCACTTCCACGTAGCGTTTTCCATCCGGCTCCAACGCGTACTTAACCGGCTGATTGATGATCTGAACACGCATGCCTTTGGGGACGGCGTTGAACAGCGCTTCTATATCCTCTGAACGCAGACGGATACAGCCTGAACTGACCCGCATGCCGATGCCAAACTTCGCATTGGTGCCGTGGATCAGATACTGGCCGGTACCCCGTGCCAGACGCATGGCGAACTGTCCCATTGGATTATCCGGTCCGGCTGGTACCACGCCAGGCAATGTAATGCCCTCTCTGGCGTAGCGCTTGCGAATGTTAGCCGTGGGGGTCCAGGTCGGATTCGGGATTTTCTGGCTGATCTGGGTCACCATGACCGGCGTTGCCGCACCCAATTGGCCAATGCCGATGGGATAGACGATAACCTTATCTTCCCCTTTGGGATAGTAGTAGAGACGCAGCTCGGCCAGATTCACCACAATCCCTTCGCGTGGCGTGTCGGGCAGGATCATCTGCAGCGGTACCGTCAGTTGGGTACCCGCTTTGGGCAGCCAGGGATCGGTGCCGGGATTCGCCTCCAGCATGCCCAGCAGCCCGACCTGGTAGCGGGCTGCAATGGCTTCCAGTGGTTGTTTATCATCAGGAACCTGAGTCAGAACGTTTTCGCCAATCAGGCGACTGTCAGGCGGTGGCAGCGGGTATTCGGTGGCGAATGCGGGTGCAGAGAGCCCAAAGCAGGTCAGCAGCAATGCACCGGCTAAACGTAAAGCAGGTTTCATGCAATTTTCTCGTCAGATAAAAAAACAGACGCCGGATGGCGTCTGTCGAGTGTAACTTAGCTGAGGTTCTGAGCGGTATGGCGAATAGACCGAATCATCGCCTCCAGCCCCTGCGATCGGGTGGGCGTCAGGTGCTGCACCAGTGCCAGTTCGCCAAACCAGTGGCGCACATCCAGCGCCAGAATTTCAGCGGGTGGCAGGTTCTGATAGAGACTAAATACAATAGCAATCAAACCTTTAACAATAGCAGCGTCACTGTCACCTTCAAATGCGATGGAACCATCGGCCTGCGGGGTCATTCTAATCCACACCTGACTCTGGCAACCCGAAATCGCGTTTTCCGGCTGGTGTAACGTTTCAGAAGATTCCGGAAGCTTTGAACCCAGTTCGATAATGTAGAGGTACTTCTCTTCCCAGTTAGCGCAACGGTTGAAGTTGCGAACCAGTTTCTCTTTTTCAGGCAAATTTGCCATCAGTGACTCCGTTAAAACTGTTCAGCCGCCCAGCAGACGATGAATGCGTGCCAAACCAGCAGCCAGACGATCCACTTCCTCTTCACTGTTATAGAAGGTGAAGGAAGCACGGCACATCGCCGGGACATTGTAGTGCTGCATCAGTGGCATCGCACAGTGATGTCCGGTGCGGATGGCAATACCGTATTGATCCAGGAAACTGCCGACATCGAAAGCATGATGTTTGCCCAGGTTAAAGGCAATAACACCGGCACGAGACTGCGGGCCATAGATCTGAATATCCGGAACGGTGCCCAGCTTATCGAGCGCGTAATTCATCAATGCCGTCTCACGCTGATGAATGGTATCCAGTCCCAGCGCCTGCACATAGGCCATCGCCGCGCCAAAGCCGATAATGCCGCCGGTGTTCGGTGTACCTGCTTCAAAACGCCACGGCGCACTGTTCCATGTGGTGCCGGTGGGCAGCAGAACCTGACCGATCATCGAACCGCCGCCTTCCCACGGTGGCATCTCATCCAGCAGTGCTTTGCGCCCATAGAGAATACCGACGCCATTCGGACCATAGAGTTTATGGCTGGAGAAGACGTAGAAGTCGCAGCCGATATCCTGCACATCCACTTTGTCATGCATCACAGCCTGCGCGCCATCCACCAGCGTAATCACGCCAGCGGCTTTTGCCTGGGCCACGATGGCTTTAACCGGGTTAACTGTGCCGAGCACGTTAGAAACGTGCGTAACCGCCAGCAGGCGCGTGCGGCTGTCTATCAGCCCCGCCAGCTGCTCCAGCGCCAGCTCACCGTTGTCATTTAATGGCAGAACACGCACTTCTGCACCGGTACGCTGTGCCAGCATCTGCCACGGCACGATATTGGCGTGATGCTCCATCTCCGTGATGATCAGGTTGTCGCCAGACCTGAGGTTACTGCTGCCCCAGGTATTTGCCACCAGGTTGATGCCTTCGGTGGTGCCTTTAACGAAGATAATCTCTTCCTGTGAGCCGGCGTTAATGAAACGGGCAGCCTGATCGCGCACGTTCTCCATATCACTGGTCGCCTGCTGGCTCAGCGTATGGATACCACGATGCACGGCCGCATAGCCGTGCTGATAGAAATGACTCTCGGCGTTAATCACCGAGAGTGGACGCTGTGCGCTGGCCGCACTGTCAAGATAGGCCAGCGGATGACCGTTGACCTCACGCTTCAGGATAGGAAAATCAGCCCTGACGCGTTCGAGATCGAAGTTCATCATATGTCGCCTCCGGGAAAACGTTGCGCGATACGCTGCAGCACGGCCTGACGCATCACCTCATTTTCCAGTGTTTCGGTGAGTTCAGCTGCAAACGCATGAATAATCATGGTCTGTGCCGCATCCTGCTCAATACCGCGAGAACGCAGATAGAACATCTGCTCATCATCAATACGACCAATGGTAGCACCGTGGCTGCATTTAACGTCATCCGCGTAAATTTCGAGCTGCGGTTTGGTATCGACTTCAGAAAGCTTGCCCAGCAACAGGTTATTATTGGTCATCTGCCCGTCGGTCTTCAGTGCATGCTGCGCCACTTTGATATGACCGTTAAATACCGCACGCCCTTTGTCACGCACGATGGTTTTATGCATCTGGCGGCTGACACAGTGGCCTTTGTTGTGCTCCAGGTAAGTACGGGTATCCGCCACTTCCTGTTTCACCGGCAGAACCAGGCTGTTAATTGCCAGTATGGTATTTTCGCCATTCAGCTGAGTACTGGTATTGTGACGCGACAGGCCCGCACCCAGCAGGAAGCTGGTGCTGCTGACCTGGCCATCGTTACCAATCACCAGATCGTTATGCGCAAAGTGGTAGCTGGCGCTGCTTTCAAAGGCCAGCTTGGTGTGAGTCAGTTTCGCATTGTCACCAATCGCAAAGGTAAAGCGCGTGCCGGTGAAATGGGCGCGCTCATCCAGTGAAACGTAGTGCTCAATGACTTCCGCCTCGGCACTCTCTTCCAGCTGCAGGTGATGACGATAGTGAACTGTGTTCATGCCCGTCTGCTGGCCGCTAGTGATATGCAGCAGGTAGACCGGACGGGCTGCGGCTTTACCGCGTGCCAGACGCAGTGTCGTCACCGCTTCTGCCAGACTCTCGGTCAGGTGCAGGAAGACTTCCGGCTGAACCGCTGCAGGCAGCGGACGGCGCTCGGCGGCCACGCTGTGCTGGATCTCAAACAGTTCGACGTCGCGGCTGCTGAAGGCGGGCTGGAACTGACCGTCGACATACACCAGACGGATCGCATCCAGCGGCAGGGCCAGTGCATCAACCTGTTCAGCACTCAGGGTCTGCGGCGCATCGGGCAGCACGAACTGCTGGGACAGTAGCGTATCCAGCGGCGTGTACTTCCAGTTTTCATGCTTGCGGGTTGGCAGGCCAACCCGCATCAGTTGCTGCCAGTGCTGCTGTGCCTGCAGAGAACGCACGTCGCCACGTGATTCAAACAGGTGATGCCACTGTTGCAGCGCAGAATCACTCTTCGTCGGTAAGCCAGCCATAACCTTGCTCCTCCAGCTGTTTCACCAGCGAGAAGTCGCCAGATTTCACGATTTTGCCCTGATACAGAACATGAACGAAGTCTGGCTTAATGTAGTCCAGAATACGCTGGTAGTGAGTGACGATGATAAAGGCACGCTTCTCGTCACGCAGGCTGTTCACGCCATTAGCCACGATTTTAAGGGCATCAATATCCAGACCGGAGTCAGTCTCATCCAGGATGCAAAGCTCAGGTTCAAGCGCCGCCATCTGCAGGATGTCGTTACGTTTCTTCTCACCACCTGAGAAGCCAACGTTCACTGAACGGGTCAGCAGATCTTCCGGCATCTTCAGCAGCTGAATTTTTTCTTCAATGAAGTCCTGGAAATCGAAGCGATCCAGCTCGTCCTGCTGACGATATTTGCGCACCGCATTAACCGAGGTTTGCAGGAAAAACTGGTTGCTGACGCCCGGAATCTCTACCGGATACTGGAACGCCATAAAAATGCCTTCACCGGCACGCTCTTCAGGGGCCAGCTCCAGCAGATCTTTACCTTTGAAGCTGACTGAACCGCCAGTGACTTCATAATCTTCGCGGCCTGCCAGCGTGGCTGACAGCGTGCTTTTACCTGAGCCGTTCGGCCCCATGATGGCATGCACTTCGCCCGGTTTAATTTCGAGATTCAGGCCACGCAGAATGGCTTTATCTTCAACACTGACCTGCAAATCTTTAATGCTTAACATTCTTATTCCTTCACATTGCTTCCGGCAAGGCGTGTGACGGCATCAGCCCACACTGTGCTCAAGGCTGATGGCTAACAATTTCTGGGCTTCCACAGCAAATTCCAGTGGCAGCTCCGAGAATACGTCTTTACAGAAGCCGTTCACGATCATCGAGATGGCGTCTTCTTCACTGATACCGCGCTGCAGACAGTAGAACATCTGGTCTTCGCCGATACGTGAGGTCGTGGCTTCATGCTCAAGCTGGGCAGTATTGTTGCGGGTTTCGACATACGGGAACGTATGTGCGCCGCAATCAGGGCCGATCAGCATTGAGTCACACTGCGTAAAGTTACGGGCATTGGTGGCAGTTGGCATGATTTTTACCAGGCCGCGATAGGTGTTCTGACTTTTACCGGCCGAAATCCCTTTGGAGATAATGGTCGATTTGGTGTTTTTACCAATGTGGATCATCTTGGTGCCGGTATCGGCCTGCTGACGACCGCTGGTCAGTGCCACCGAGTAGAACTCACCCACCGAATAATCCCCGCGCAGAATGCAGCTCGGGTATTTCCAGGTGATCGCTGAACCGGTTTCAGACTGGGTCCAGGACATCTTGCTGTGGTCACCTTCACACAGCGCACGCTTGGTCACGAAGTTGAGGATACCGCCCTCGCCTTCGCCGCCAGGGAACCAGTTCTGAACGGTCGAATATTTCACTTCAGCATTTTTATGGATGATCACTTCCACCACGGCGGCATGCAGCTGATAGCTGTCACGCACGGGGGCTGAACAGCCTTCGATGTAGCTGACGTAGCTGTCTTCATCGGCAATCAGGATGGTGCGCTCGAACTGACCGGTTTTTGCTGCGTTAATGCGGAAATAGGTCGACAGCTCCATCGGGCAACGCACCCCTTTCGGGATATAGACGAAGGTGCCGTCAGAGGCCACCGCCGAGTTCAGTGCGGCAAAGAAGTTATCGTTAGCCGGAACTACCGTGCCGAGATATTGCTTCACCAGCTCCGGGTGTTCCTGAATCGCTTCGCCGAATGAACAGAAGATAATCCCCTGCTCCGCCAGCTTGCCGCGATAGGTGGTTGCCACAGAGACGGAGTCAAAAATGGCGTCAACCGCCACTTCCCGCCCTTCACGCACCGGCACACCCAACTGATTAAAAGCGTTCTCCACTTCCTGCGTCAGGTAGTCGCTGGCTGGCGCGCTGCCTGAAGCCTGCGTCACACCCGGCTCTGAGGCGCAGGTGTCATCGCAGTTACCGCACGAGGGCGCGGAGTAGTAGCTGTAATCCTGATAGTCGAGTTTTTCGTAGTGCGCTTTCAGCCAGTGCGGCTCTTCCATTTCAAGCCAGGCACGAAACGCTTTAAGACGAAACTCCAGCATCCACTCTGGCTCGTTACGCTTAGCCGAGATCGCCCGCACCACATCTTCATTGATGCCGTTGGCAAATTCTTCGGTCTGCAGTTGGGTAAAGAAGCCCTCTTTGTAGTTGAGCTTGCCTTCCCAGATTTGTACATCGTCAGATGTTTCGCTGTGTCGTGACATATTTCACTTACTCGACGCCAAAGCTCTCACCGCACCCGCAGGCGTGCTGAGCTTTAGGGTTATTGAATTTAAAAATCTGATTCAGGCCTTCGCGAACGTAATCCAGTTCAGTGCCATCAACGAATGGCATCGCCTGTAGCGGCACAAACAGCGTTGCGCCGTGGAATGAGAACTGCAGATCGTCTTCGACGGGTTCTTTCACCAGATCCATGACGTAGCCAAAACCGGCGCAACCGGATTGTTTTACGCCCAGACGCAGCCCCTTGACTTCAGGGTCCTGAGCCGCCAGATTGAGAATTTGTTGCGCTGCGGTTTCAGTCAGCGTCAGACCTTTCCAGACAAAATCGTCGGGTGAGAAAGAGTCTGTATTAACAGATGCCATGTTGATACCTCTTGAGTCCGGACCTTTTCAGGCTATCCCCCTATGGTAGTGATCTGACCAATCACTTCAACCTCTTGTTTTGCAGGGATAATCATCTTGTGCTGTTTTATTCGCTCAATTATTAAGCATAGCTGCTTCCGTTCATCCTGTGTGAACAGAGTCAGTCTCAATAAGCCAGTGATAACCTATTAATAAATCACTCTATTTGAAATAACCATTTTTGATAAAAATGTTTATTGATAGGTTACGCCTTTCTCTGATGTAAACAGATTGTTATTTCCGATTATACCGACAGGCAGGATAAATCGATAAATTTTTCTCTCCTGCAATTGCAATCGCGCCCCAAATGAATATGATAATTATTATCATTAACATTGAGGGTGACGCCATAATGCTTTCTGTCTCCGCCTGGCTGCAGCATAAAATCGACGAGTACCAGTTTTCGGTGCGTGATATCACCGTCGACTTTTATATGGCGCAGGCAAAACTCGACCGGGCCGACTGCACGATTCATCAGCTACGTCAGTTTAACGATGCCTGCCAGGATATGGCAGAAGTCTGCCAGTTGAACGGTGACGATCAGAGTTACCTGCATGCGATGGGTAAACTGCATCACCGGTTGGTGCAGGAGATGGGAAACAACGATCGCGATCGCCTGTTTCGCCTTCAGGCCTATCAACTGGCGCGATTGTCCCTGACCCGCCTCTGCCATCAACTGGCTATGGTCGGAGAGTGGAACAAAGCCGCCGTGCTGCAAAGTGACTTCGTGCGTCACGCAGGCTGGATATTCTAATCCAGTCACGACGTGACGTCGCGCACAATTTTTTTACATTAGCGTTAACAATGCCTGTAGCGGATGGCGCATGCCGTTGCCTTCCACACGCTTGACCTGGCTGCGGCATGAATAGCCGGTGGCCAGACAGCGCTGGCGCGGCAGTCGCTGAAGCTGGGGATGCCAGGAGAGCGCATAGATCCCCAGCGAGTTTTCAAGGTTCTGACTTTCGTGCCCATAAGTGCCCGCCATGCCGCAGCAACCTACATTAATGTTCTCCAGCTTTGCGCCAAAACGGGAGAAAATCGCCTGCCACTGGTTGGGCGCTGAAGGCAGAGCTGTTACCTCAGTGCAGTGTGCAAACAGATACCAGGACTCCCCGCCCGTGGCCTGTACCTCACGTTCTGCCAGGGCACGCTCTAACCATTCATGCACCAGCAATACGTTGAAGTCGCCGCGCGATTCACCCAGCGTGTGACGATACTCATCGCGATAGCAGAGCACGGTAGCCGGATCGACGCCGACCATCGGCAGTTCCAGTTTTGCAACCCGATTGAGAAAATCAGCGGTACGGGCTGCCGTGCGTGCGAAACGTTGAAGGAAGCCTTTCACGTGCTGCGCTTTACCGTTTGGCGAGAAAGGCAGTAGCACCGGGCGGTAACCCAGCTTCTCAATCAGCCTGACAAAATCGTTCACCAGCTGTGCCTCATAGAAGCTGGTAAAGGGATCCTGTACCACCAGCACACAGCTGGCGCGTTCCGTGGCTGTCAGTCCCTCCAGCTGTTCCAGCGTCATGTTCATGGCGGGATGGCCGCTGAGTTGCTGTTTCAGGTTAGGAGACGAAAGCAGCGGCAGATCGACCATGCCGATATGCGTTTTACTTAACTCTTTCACCCACGGCTGGCGCAGGAAGAAGTTGAACACTTTTGGTGCCTTCGCCATCAGAGGCGCATAACCTTCGACTGCCGCCACCAGGTGATCGCTGACCGGGCGCAGATAACGGGTGTGATAGAGCTGCAGAAAGCGCGAACGGAAAGCAGGTACGTCAATTTTAATCGGACACTGGGTGGAACAGGCTTTACAGGCCAGACAGCCGGACATCGCCTCTTTCACCTCGTGTGAAAAGTCATACTCCCCTTTGCTGGCGTGCCAGCTGTTGCGGGTACGGGCGATCAACCCGCGTAGCGACAGGCTGTTTTCCGGCAGCTGTTTTTCGAGTACCAGCGGATCAACGCCCTGCCCGGCCAGCAGCCGCAGCCACTCCCGCGTCAGCGTTGCCCGCCCTTTTGGCGAGTGAATACGGTTGCGGGTAATCTTCATGGAGGGACACATCGGGCTGCGGGCATCAAAATTGAAACATAACCCGTTGCCGTTACACTCCATCGCTCCACGCCATTCATCCCGGACCGTTAACGGAATCTGCCGATCGTATGTTCCGCGCTTAACCGCATCAACCTGCATCATCTCGTCGTTGCTGTTAAAGGGCGTACAGATTTTGCCCGGATTCAGGCGGTTAAGCGGGTCGAACGCCGCTTTGATGCGACGTAACTCATTAAACAGCGTCTCACCGAAAAATGCCGGACTGTACTGGGCGCGGAACCCTTTGCCATGTTCGCCCCACAGCAGGCCGCCATAGCGCGCGGTCAGCGCCACCACTTCGTCAGAGATCTGTTTCATCATCATCTCCTGCTGCGGATCGCACATATCCAGCGCCGGACGCACGTGCAGGACGCCTGCATCGACGTGACCAAACATGCCGTAGCTCAGGCCGTGACTGTCGAGCAGCGCGCGAAACTCGACAATGTAGTCCGCCAGTTTTTCCGGCGGAACGGCGGTATCTTCGACAAACGGAATCGGCTTAGCCCGGCCTTTAGCATTTCCCAGCAGACCTACCGCTTTTTTACGCATGTTATAGATGCGCTCAATGCCCGCCAGATCGTTACAGAACTGATAGCCAATCACGCCGCCCTGCTGCTGCTGCATCAGCGCATCAAGCCGGGCACACAGTTTTTCGATCTGCTGATCGATGAGCGCGGCATTGTCACCCGCGAACTCAACGATGTTCAGACCCAGCATCTCTTTATCGGGTACGTCAGCAATCAATTCACGTACCGAGTGCCATACGATATCTTCCCGCGCCAGGTTCAGCACTTTGGAATCAACGGTCTCAACTGACAGCGCCTGCGCTTCCACCATAAA
Organism: Pantoea sp. 22096; assembly: GCF_052045955.1. NCBI lineage: Bacteria > Pseudomonadati > Pseudomonadota > Gammaproteobacteria > Enterobacterales > Erwiniaceae > Pantoea > Pantoea sp. 22096. The sequence continues at coordinate 1,290,738 of NZ_JBQEPW010000001.1, forward strand.
GGGCGCGTTACGCAGGGCAGAATCGAAGGAGTCATATTTAATGTTCACAAGCCGCCGCACTTTCGGCAGCGGGGTGATATCGAGACGCGCCTCAGTGACAAAGGCCAGTGTGCCCTCAGCGCCACATAGCAGACGTGTCAGGTCAAAGGTTTGCATATCGTCGCTGAAGACATGACGCAGGTCATATCCGGTCAGGAAGCGATTCAGCCTGGGAAACTTTTCCACAATGAGATCGCGGTGCTCGCGGCAGCGTGTCAGCACCTGCTGATAAATACGGCCTTCGAGGGTTGCCGTCTGTGCCAGCGTTTCAGCCAGCGCGGTGGCCATCGGCCGCGTATCAAGAATATCGCCGCCCAGCAGCACGGCGCGCAGGCCCAGTACATGGTCTGAGGTTTTGCCATAGACCAGCGATCCCTGGCCCGACGCGTCGGTATTGATCATGCCGCCCAGCGTGGCGCGGTTACTGGTGGACAATTCAGGCGAAAAGAAAAAGCCGAAAGGCTTCAGCCAGGCATTCAGCTGATCTTTGATGACGCCGGCTTCGACGCGTACCCAGCCCTCATCGGTATTGATTTCCAGGATGCGGTTCATGTAGCGCGACATGTCTACCACAATGCCCTGATTCAGCGACTGACCGTTAGTGCCGGTGCCGCCGCCGCGCGGGGTGAACACCAGGCTGGCAAAACGTGCTTCTCCAGCCACACGGGCCAGCAGCGCAACGTCCGCCGTCGAACGCGGAAAGAGCGCCGCGTCGGGCAGCAATTGATAGATGCTGTTATCGGTGGAGAGTGAAAGACGATCGGCATAGCTGGTTGCAATGTCGCCGGTAAAACCCTGCTCTTTCAGCGACTCAAGGAACGTCAGCACCAGTTGAACGAGGCCCGGTGCCTGCGAAATCTGTGGGATCATGATTGTCTGACCGAAGGTGTTGTAAACGTTTGCGTTTATACGTGAGCGATTTCTCGTTTTATCATATTTTTTCTGCGACTGCCCTTTTTTCAGAAAAGACAAAAACCTTTCTCCGCGACGCTGTTTAAACCCTGGCAAATAGATCATGATAAAAACGGGCACCCGAATGCCCTGAAATGAAGGATTAAGACGAGGTTATGAGTCAATGATGAAAAGCCAGTACCGGGATATGGATTTACCGCAAATACTCTTCACCCTGATGTTCATTCTGCTGCTGATCGTCGCCTGCTTATGGGTGGTGCAGCCGTTTATTCTGGGCTTTGCCTGGGCCAGCATGGTGGTGATTGCGACCTGGCCATTGATGCTGAAATTCCAGCGACTGTTATGGGGGCGCCGTTCGCTGGCGGTGATCGTGATGACAATGCTGCTGCTGCTGCTGTTTATCATCCCTATCGCACTGCTGGTCAGCAGCCTGATCGATAACAGTGCCCCGGTTATCGCCTGGGTTACCCAGGGTCATACGATGCCGCAGTTGCTGTGGCTCAGGGATGTGCCGATGGTCGGCAAAAAGCTTTATGTCAGTTATGACACGCTGGTAGCGAGCGGTGGTGCCGGCATCATGGCCAAAATTCAGCCCTACATTGGCCGTACTACCGGCTTTTTTGTCGCGCAGGCCGGTCATTTTGGCCGCTTTATGATCCATCTGGGCGTGATGTTGCTATTCAGTGTGCTGCTTTACTGGCGTGGCGAACAGGCTGCCCAGGGCATCCGTCACTTTGCTTTCCGCATGGCGGGACGGCGCGGTGATGCCGCCGTGCTGCTGGCAGCACAGTCCATTCGTGCCGTGGCGCTTGGCGTGGTAGTGACGGCACTGGTTCAGGGCGTGCTGGGCGGTATTGGTCTGGCGATCTCCGGCATTCCCTATGCCACGCTGTTAACGGTGCTGATGATCCTCTGCTGTCTGGTTCAGCTTGGCCCGCTGCTGGTGCTGGTCCCGGCCATTATCTATCTCTACTGGAGCGGCGATACAACCTGGGGGACCGTGCTGCTGGTCTGGAGTTGTGTGGTCGGTACAATGGATAACGTTCTGCGCCCCATGTTAATCCGGATGGGTGCCGATCTGCCGATGATCCTGATCCTCTCTGGCGTAATAGGTGGCCTGTTTGCCTTCGGCATGATTGGTTTGTTTATCGGGCCGGTAGTTCTGGCTGTTTCTTACCGTCTCGTTTCCGTCTGGGTTCATGAAGCGCCAGCGCCAGATAATGACCCGCTGGCCGTGGCGGATGCGCTGGCCGATCATGAGGGAACCCCGCCTGCCGTCTGATGCGATGCAGTAACGCGTTTCGCCAATCCCCCTTTTGAGCATTGATTAGTGCGGTTAATGATGATTAACCGCACCTACTCTCACCAATCAGATAAATTCTGTTTTCCATTAGCGATTTTTAAGAAAAAAGCCATCTTTGGCCTTTATTTGACCTTTGTGGCCTAAAAAAGATTACTTTCTGCACTGTTTCTTAAGTCAAACGGCGAAGTAAAGGTGACAAAAGATTATCGGCTTTAAACTAATAAGAGGATTCTTAAAGACGCCAGCCAGCGGTATGAATAACATGTTTCCTATGTTCGAAGTCAAGCTATTGATTTTCAGACAACCTGATTCCCCTGAGTAGCGTAAAGAATTGCTGTGTGTAGTCTTTGCCCATCCCCTGTGATGGGCTTTTTTTTTGCCTGAACCTGACCAGCTATAACAGAAAAAGGCCCGCAGTGCGGGCCTTTCATCATTTCTGCAAGCGGTGTCAGGCGGTTTTGTTTAACTGTGCCAGACTCACCCACGTTTCCACTACGGTATCCGGATTCAGCGACAGACTATCGATGCCCTCTTCCATCAGCCATGCGGCGAAATCCTGATGGTCTGACGGTCCCTGCCCACAGATTCCAACATATTTGCCCTGCTTTTTGGCTGCTTTGATGGCCATGGAAAGCAGCGCTTTCACGGCTTCGTTACGCTCGTCAAACAGCGCGGAGACGACACCGGAATCGCGGTCCAGCCCCAGCGTCAACTGCGTCATGTCATTAGAGCCGATAGAGAAGCCATCAAAGTGCTGCAGGAACTGCTCTGCCAGCAGCGCATTAGACGGGATCTCGCACATCATGATGATCTTCAGCCCGTTCTCACCGCGCTTCAGCCCCTGACGGGCCAGCTCTTCCACCACGGCCTGCGCCTGATCCACAGTACGCACAAACGGAACCATGATTTCGACGTTGGTCAGGCCCATCTCGTTGCGAACGCGTTTTACCGCTTCACACTCCAGCGCAAAGCAGTCGCGGAAGTTATCCGCCACATAGCGACCTGCACCACGGAATCCCAGCATCGGGTTTTCCTCCTGCGGCTCATAGCGTTCACCGCCAACGAGGTTGGCATATTCATTGGTTTTAAAGTCGGAAAGTCGGACAATTACGCGTTTCGGTGCAAATGCTGCACCAAGCGTGGCAATTCCCTCGGTCAGACGAGCGATGTAAAACTCCACCGGATTATCAAATCCTTTCATCATTTTACGGATCTGCTGCTGCAGTTCCGGCGTCTGCTGATCAAATTCAAGCAGCGCTTTAGGGTGGACGCCAATCATTCGGTTAATAATAAATTCCAGCCGCGCCAGGCCAACACCCTCGTTCGGCAGACAGGCAAAATCAAAAGCACGATCGGGGTTGCCCACGTTCATCATGATTTTCAGCGGCAGTTCAGGCAGTGAATCGACCTGCGAACTGGTGACGTCGAAGTCGAGCAGCTGATCATAAACGTAGCCTGTGTCGCCCTCAGCGCAGGAAACGGTAACCTGATGGCCCTCTCTTAGCCGATCGGTGGCATCGCCACAGCCCACTACCGCCGGAATACCCAGCTCACGCGCGATGATTGCCGCATGACAGGTTCGTCCGCCACGGTTAGTGACAATGGCTGACGCCTTTTTCATGATGGGTTCCCAGTCCGGGTCGGTCATGTCCGTCACCAGCACATCGCCTTTTTCAATGCGGTTCATTTCGCTGATATCGTGGATGACCTTCACCACGCCTGCGCCGATACGATGACCGATGGCTCGCCCTTCAACGACGACGCTGCCCTGACCCTGCAGCGTATAACGCTCCATTACCTGACCATTTGAGCGCACGGTTTCAGGACGCGCCTGAACAATAAACAGCTTGCCGGTATGTCCATCTTTGGCCCACTCAATATCCATCGGCCGCTGATAGTGTTGTTCAATCAGCACCGCCTGCTTCGCCAGCGCCTGCACTTCCTCATCGTTCAGGCAGAATCGGTCGCGTTCGGCCTCAGGCACATCTTCGATGCGTACCTGTTCGCCATGCGCCTGAGAATCGGCATACACCATGCGCACCTTTTTTGAGCCCATGTTGCGGCGTACGATAGACGGACGATCGGCCGCCAGCGTTGGCTTGTGAACATAGAACTCATCCGGGTTAACAGCGCCCTGCACCACCATCTCACCCAGTCCCAGGGCGGCAGTAATGAAGACCACCTGATCAAAGCCGGACTCGGTATCAATGGTGAACATCACACCTGACGAGGCCAGGTCCGAACGCACCATGCGCTGTATGCCCGCAGAGAGCGCCACGCCACGATGGTCGTAGCCCTGATGCACACGGTAAGAGATAGCACGATCGTTAAACAGTGAAGCAAAGACATGCTTGACCGCCACCATCACGGCGTCGATGCCCTGCACATTCAGGAAGGTTTCCTGCTGGCCGGCAAAGGAGGCGTCGGGCATATCTTCGGCGGTGGCAGAGGAGCGGACGGCAAACGACGCGTCAGCATCATCGGCAGACAGTTGCTGATAAGCGTCCAGAATGGCGGACTCCAGCTCCGGCAGAAACGGCGTTTCCACCACCCACTGACGAATCTGTTTACCCGCTTTTGCCAGCGCATCAACATCATCAATATTTGTCTCATCCAGCAGCGCATAAATTCGCTGGTTCAGCCCGCTTTGATCGAGGAACAGGTTAAAGGCGTACGACGTGGTCGCAAAACCATTGGGCACGGAAACGCCCAGCGACGACAGATTCGTTATCATTTCACCTAAGGAGGCGTTTTTGCCGCCTACCCGATCAACATCATGCATACCAAGCTGGTTATACCAGAGCACCAGTGGCTGTTCTTGAGTGGACATCGCGCTTATCCTTAATCAATTATCAATGAATGGACACAGAGAGTGAGCTGTTTCCAGCCTGGCATATCACCCCATCAATAACGATCTGTTGAATCGTTAAAGCAGAATTTCAGCCGCAGTTTCGGAATTGTGAGCGGATTATTTTGCTGTTGCGCAAAGTCGCTATATTCCTCTAACTGATTGATGTGGCAGGAAATGGAAGATTTTCAGCCACTTATGCATTCTGTTTTGTTGCGCAACAGACGCAGGGCTATTTGTAGCCCGATCACGGTTGAAAAGAATTCCGGCGAATCGAAACGCCTTTTCATTTTTATTAGTGTGATGAAACTGCAGACAGATAATCCGGGCAGACATTCCAGAAATTAAAATCAGAGATGATTTATTAAGTCGCATCGCGCATGCTGATGGCTCACTCCTGGCTGAGGCAGAATTCATTATGACAACTGACAGAAGCGTTTTCTATATCTCCGATGGTACAGCGATTACAGCTGAAGTCCTGGGCCATGCGGTGCTGTCGCAGTTTCCAGTCAATATCACCAGCCTGACGTTGCCATTTGTGGAAAACGTCCAGCGGGCGCTGGCGGTTAAAGCCCAGATTAACGCACTCTATCAGCAGAGCGGCGTACGGCCGCTGGTGTTCTTCTCCATTGTCACACCCGAGGTGCGCGACATTATCGTGCAGAGTGAGGGTTTTTGTCAGGATATCGTGCAAGCGCTGGTGGCACCTCTTCAGCAGGAACTGGGCTTATCGCCAGCGCCAGTGGCACATCGTACCCACGGACTGGACGCCAGTAATCTGGGGAAATATGACGCGCGTATTGCGGCGATCGATTACGCCCTGGCACATGATGACGGCATCTCGCTGCGCGGGCTGGAGGATGCGCAGGTGATTCTGTTAGGCGTCTCGCGCTGTGGCAAAACACCCACCAGCCTCTATCTGGCGATGCAGTTTGGTATTCGTGCCGCCAACTACCCGTTTATTGCCGACGATATGGATAATCTTAAACTGCCGCCCGCGCTGCGCGCCCACCAGAATAAACTCTTCGGGCTGACCATCGATCCGGAACGCCTGGCAGCAATACGGCAGGAGCGGGCGGAAAATACCCGTTACGCCTCAATGCGTCAGTGCCGGCTGGAAGTAGGCGAAGTGGAAGCGCTGTTCCGCACCCATCAAATCCGCTATCTCAACAGCACCAACTACTCGGTCGAAGAGATCGCTACCAAAATTCTCGACATTATGGGCCTGACACGCCGCATGTATTGAAGGGAAATCAGATCGAAGATGTAAAGCGCCGCTGCCGTGGGTTTTGATTTCATTATCAAATCACGGGTTGAATTCGCAGACTAATGGTTTATTGTGACCACCATCACTTCCCGGTATTCCACCGCTGCGAAGAACCCTTTTCGAGATACTCATGAACAAAACCGACGAACTGCGTACCGCACGCATTGGTAGTCTGATTACCCCCGCCAGCCTGGCGGCTGAACATCCTGTCTCCGCGGCGATTGCCGACAACGTCACCGCTGCCCGTAAACGTATCGCCCGTATATTGACGGGTGAAGATCCCCGCCTGCTAGTGGTGATTGGCCCCTGCTCGCTGCACGACCCGAAAGCGGCCCTGGAGTATGCTGCGCGTCTGAACGCGTTGCGCAGCCGCTATGAAGATCGGCTGGAGATTGTAATGCGTGCCTACTTCGAGAAGCCACGCACCGTTGTCGGCTGGAAAGGTTTAATCTCCGATCCGGACCTGGATGGCAGCTACGATGTGAACCGGGGCATCGGCATTGCCCGCAAGCTTCTGATTGATATCAACGCGCTGGGCCTGCCCACTGCCACGGAGTTTCTGGATATGGTGATCGGACAGTTTATTGCCGATCTGATCAGCTGGGGCGCGATTGGCGCACGTACCACCGAAAGCCAGATCCATCGTGAAATGGCCTCGGCCCTCTCCTGCCCGGTCGGCTTTAAAAACGGCACTGATGGAAACGTGCAGATCGCGGTAGATGCAATTCGCGCCGCACGCGCGAGCCACATGTTCCTGTCGCCGGATAAACTGGGCCAGATGACTATCTATCAGACCAGTGGCAACCCGCATGGTCATGTGATCCTGCGAGGCGGCAAACAGCCAAACTATCATGCCAGTGATGTCGCCGCCGCCGCGGAGAGTCTGGGGGCATTTAATCTGCCGCAGCAGCTGGTGATCGATTTCAGTCACGGCAACTGCCTGAAGCAGCATCGTCGTCAGATGGATGTGGCGGCAGAGGTGGCAGAGCAGATTAAATCAGGATCGCGGGCCGTTGCCGGTGTGATGATTGAAAGCTTCCTGGAAGAAGGCAATCAGAAAGTGGTGAGCGGCGAACCGCTGGTTTACGGCAAGTCGATTACCGATCCCTGCCTCGGCTGGCAGGAGAGCGAACAGGTGCTCGCCCTGCTGGCCGAGGCGGTTTCGCACCGCCTCTGAGTTCCGATTAGCTGGAGCAGCTGACCTCTAAGGTTTTGCCCCAGTCTGGCGGCCGCTGACGATACTCAGCGGCTGTTTCATCGCTAAAGGGTTGCTGTAACGCCTGATGCAGACGAGCCAGCGCACCCTGCTCGCCCCGCTCCGCCTCTTCAATTACCTGCTGTGCCAGATAGTTGCGCAGAATCACCGCCGGATTGGCCGCCTTCATCACAGCCTGACGCTCCGCATCGCTGACCTGCTCGTCCATCAGACGGCTGCGGTAGCGCTGATACCAGCTATCAAACGCCTCACGATCGATGAACTCGTCGCGCAGCGGTGAGCGACGTTCAGTCTGCCGGGTCTCACTCAGCAGTCTGAACGTCAGGGTGTAATCACTGTGCTCCTGCATCATCAGCGCCAGCAGATCGGTCAGAATCTGATTGTCGCTGCTCTGTTGTGTCAGCAGGCCGAGTTTTGCCCGCATCCTTTCACCCCAGACCCGCATCAGTTCAGGTTCATAGGCGCTCAGCGCCGTTCGCAACTGCTCAGTGGTCAGCAGCCCCGACAGCGCATGTGCCAGACGGTTAAGATTCCACATGCCAATCATCGGCTGATTTTCAAAGCTGTAGCGCCCCTGATAGTCGCTGTGATTACAGATAAAGTGAGGCTGATAATCATCCAGAAAACCATACGGGCCATAGTCGATAGTCAGGCCAAGGATCGACATATTGTCAGTATTCATGACGCCATGCGCAAAGCCCACGCTCTGCCACAGCGCAATCAGGCGAGCCGTGCGTAACACAATGTCGGCAAACCACTGTTGATAACGGTCCGCTTCTCCTTCCAGATGCGGCCAGTGATGGCGAATGGCGTAGTCGGCCAGTTGCTGTACTTTCTCCTGCTGCTGGCTGTAAAAGAAATGCTCGAAATGACCGAAACGCAGGTGGCTCGGTGAAATGCGCATCAGCATCGCGCCACGTTCAGTGGTTTCGCGGTAGACCGGCTCATCGCCTATCGACAGAGTGAGTGCGCGCGTGGTGGGGATGCCCAGATGGTGCAGCGCTTCCGAGGCGAGAAACTCCCGGACGCTGGAGCGAATGACGGCACGACCATCGCCCATGCGGGAATAAGGCGTCAGGCCTGCACCCTTGAGATGCCAGTCAAGTTTGCTGCCATCATCCAGACGCTGTTCACCCAGCAGGATACCGCGCCCGTCACCGAGCTGACCCGCCCAGACACCAAACTGATGGCCACTGTAGACCTGCGCCAGCGGCTGCATGCCGGGCAGCAGTGCCGCACCGTGCCACACATCGTGACCGTGACCCTCAAAAAGCGCACTATCCAGCCCCATTGAGGTTGCAAGCGGTGCGTTGTGATACAGCAGACGTCCGCCTGCCAGCGGCGTGGGGTTCAGCGCGGTATAACACCCGGAAAGCTCACGGAACCAGGTGTTGTCAAAAGAGGCCTTGCCTGAGGACATTGTTTCTCCCATGCGATACTCAGCGATACGTAGGTTAGTCCTTTAGTGTAACGCTGATGCCGGGGATTAACAGGTCAGGTCAGCCAGGATGCTGAGAAGATGGCATGCGCTCGTCGGCACAGAGCAGCGAATGCAGCGCATCAGATTTTACCACCGGGAAGAGTGAACCCTGAAACTCAGCGCCATTCAGCTGACTCACTTTTTCGAACAGCACTTCATCGTCAATGCCGCAAATAATAAGGCGGTCACAATGCGTGCGGAAATTATCAATAATGCTCTGAATAAACGGCACGAATGATGCGCGCTTTGCCAGGGAGTGAATAAACTCTTTGTCGAGACAGATGCAGCTGAATAAATTATCGTAGACCGCATTAGAGGGTGTTTTGCCCGCGCCAAAATGTGAAAGTGCTAAATTAAACTCAGCATGCAGGCTCGCCAGCAGCGGATTATTGTTGCCCAGCTTAAGTTGCGGAAACGTTTCAGTGATATTCAGGAGAATGAACGGCAGCTGTTTTATTTTGCGCATGACTAATTCACTGGCAAGCAGCGTCCGGGCCATGCCTTCATCAATACGGATAAAGGCTGACACGGAATGCGTTTCAAATAATCCGCGATTCTGCTCCAGCAATCCAATCTGGCTTTGCAGCAGGCGCAACTGCTGCGACTCGTCAAGCTGGGGAAGCAGCAGATCCTGTGGCAGGGTGATGGGCGCACTTTCATGCACAAACTGCGTAACCAGCTCGACAGCGGTCAACCGTCCGTCAACATCACAGACAGGATAAAACCAGATTTCCGACTGATAGTCGGCCGAGAGATGAATTTTCATTTTAATGCCAGAATATGCGGCGATGTTGATATCGTATAGTAATGGTCAGCTGCAGGCAATAGTGCCAAATCATTGAAGAGACGACCTTCTTTACGCTTCCATTGCCGTTTGACAACAGCCGATCACGCTTAAGCCAAATAAAGGTGATAAAACACCGGTTATTAGTGGAATTAAATCAGCCATTATTCTTTTTATTAAATCCTCACGCTAAACGTTCATTTAAAATAAAACTTTTACCCTTTGTTTTAACTCTATTTTAAATTGGACTTAAGTCTGATTTCGCAAACCTGCTGTTAAATACGGCGAGCCTGCCAGAACACTTTTCGCCAGTAGACATTGTCGAGTGAGGAGCGAATGACGCCCTGACTCGTCGAGGCGTGGATAAAAGCGTTATCGGTATCATAGATGCCCACATGCAGGCCATTTTCACCGCGTCCGGTTTTGAAAAAGACCAGATCGCCTGGCAGCAGTTCATCTTTGCTGATGCGGGTGCCAATATCGCTTTGGGCTGAGGTGGTGCGCGGCAGTTGCAGTGCAAATTTATCGCGGAAGGTCAGATAGACAAAGCCGGAGCAGTCAACACCGTTACGACTCATGCCGCCATAACGATAAGGGGTACCGCGCCAGTGACCGAGCTGATCGTTCAGTTCCGCTATCACGGTGATTGAATCGGAAAGACGACCATTAATCGGCGGAGCGTGATGACTGCATCCCGTCAGCAGCAGAACTAAAATCAGCAAACCCAGGCGCATCGCCAAATGTCCTTATCAGAAGTTGCAACCGGCATAATGTAGCGGTAAAGCCCGCCAGGTAGCAAGTATCAGGGCAGAACGGTCAGCAGCGTGCGTCCTTCAAGCTCAATCTGCCGGAATGCAATCTGGTAGAGCGGTGTCAGGCGCTGCGGCGTCAGAACCTTTGAAGGTTCGCCCTGCGCGATCACCTGCCCGCTATCCATCAGCCAGACCCTGTCTGCCTGTTGCAGGCTGTGGTTAAGATCGTGACTGCTGGCGATTACGCTGATCCCCGACGCGCACAGCGCTGCAATCAAATCGTCCACCGCTTTTTGCTGTGCGATATCCAGCGCCGTCAACGGCTCATCAAGGATCAGCAGCCGCCCGTGAGGATTGATGTGAGGATCAATCTGAGCACAGACGGCTGCCAGCCGGACGCGCTGCCATTCCCCGCCGGAGAGCCGGGTCAGTGAACGCGATAACTTATCCTGCAGCTGAAGCCGCTGCAGCAGCATGCTGAGACGGGCATCGGCCTGCGGCCCCGCCGATTTAAGATGAAGACGCAGATAGTGCCAGATCGGCATCTGACTCAGGGGTGCCTGTTGCTGTGGCAGCCAGCCGCGCACCTTGGACAGTGCCGCACCGTTCCAGTTACTTAGCAGCTGTTCATCCAGCAACACCCTGCCAGAGGCGGATTGCAGCCCCGCAATGACACTCAGTAAGGTACTTTTACCGGCTCCGTTCGGGCCTGCAATGTGCAGCAACTGACCGGCGGCAAGTTCGCCGGTCAGGGGCAGCAGCCGTCCGGGGACGGCGGCCTGTTGCAGGCGCAACAGCATCTATTTTGCCAGCGCCTGTTTAATCGTTTCCAGAATGATGGGATCTTCCGGCGTCATGTCTGGTGCAAAACGCTGGATCACACTGCCGTCACGACCAATCAGGAACTTTTCAAAGTTCCACAGGATGTCGCCCTGCTCTTTCGGCGCGCGTCCTTTACTTTCCATACGCGCGTAAAAGCCGCTGCCTTCAGGACGCACCGCGTCAGGTCGGGCCGCAATCAGCTGTGCATAGAGCGGATGACGCGCCGGGCCATTAACCTCGGTTTTGGCAAACATCGGGAACGTCACGCCATAGGTGGTACTGCAGAAGGTTTTGATCTCCTCACTGCTGCCCGGTTCCTGCTCCAGAAACTGATTGCAGGGGAAGCCGAGTACGCTGAAACCCTGATCCTGCCAGGCTTTCTGCAGGTTCTCCAGCTCTTCGTATTGCGGCGTCAGACCACATTTCGAGGCAACGTTGACGACCAGCAGGACTTTGCCCTGCCACTTTAACAGCGTGGTTTTTTCCCCGTCGAGCGTAACCAGTTCAGTCTCATAAATGTTCATGCTTTTTCCTGTAATGGATGCGGTTGTGGATACAGAGTAGCCAGCCGAAGCTAGCGCGAAGATTTCACCAGTAAAATAATAAACAGTGGCGCGCCCAGTGTCGCCGTCACGACGCCTATCGGCAACTCCGCTGACGTCAGTGCCAGACGCGCCACGATATCGGCTGCCAGAAGCACCGCCGCGCCCGCCAATGCCGATGCCGGCAGCAGATAGCGGTGATCGCTGATGCCGCTCAGGCGCAGCAGATGCGGGATGACCAGCCCGACAAAGCCGATAGCGCCGGCCATCGCGACGCTGATGCCGACCAGCCAGCCCATGGCCAGCACCAGCAGGTTACGCCAGTAGAAGAGTGACAGCCCGAGCTGACGGGCGGAGGTCTCGCCCAGAGCCAGCAGATTGAGAATCGGCCCGGTCGCCCCCAGCGCCAGCATCACCGGCAGCAGTGCCAGCATCATCCAGCCATAGCGCCAGTCAATGCCGCTGAATCCCCCCATCATCCAGTACATCAGCTGACGCAGATCGAGGCTGGTGCTGAAGTAAACCGCCCAGGTCATGATGGCACTGCAGATAATCCCCAGCGCCACGCCGGTCAGCAACAGCCGGGTGACCGAGAGCTGACGATGAGCAAAATGCAGCAGGATTAGCGTAATAATCAGCGCGCCGGCCATCGCCGCCAGCCCAAGGCTCCACAGCGAGCCGCTGCCCAGCAGCATGCCGAGCACCAGGCCGATACCGGCACCATTCGAAACGCCGAGCAGGCCCGGCTCCGCCAGGGGATTGGTAAACAGCGCCTGCATCACCACGCCGCATACCGCCAGTGACGCGCCCACCAGGACGACAGCCAGACTGCGGGGCAGCCGCAATTGCCACACAAAGAGCTGTCCGCTATCGCTGAACCACGCAGAGGGCGCGACCCAGCTGTCTCCAGCACAGAGGCTGAGACAAAGCAGTGCAGCGAGCATAAGGGCGAGCGCAATCAGCCACTTCTGGCCGCGTTGACCGGCCTGGCGTGCGAACGTGTCGAGCAGAGACATAAGCGGGATTAGCTGAGAAAACAGTGATTTGATTGTAGAGAGATTGGTGAAAAAAGAAAGGCTGAAAGGGGCTCTGCGCCAGGCTGGTGTGGGCATTGACGGGCGCGGGAAGCGGGATCCTGGCTTACTGAAACCCTGAAAGCTGCTTACCGGAACCATGAAAAAAGGCCGCTTGCGCGGCCTTTTTGAAACGCTGAAATTCAGTCAGTCTCTTTGGGTGTAGCGTTCTCTACGCGGCTTTTCAGCTTCTGTCCTGGGCGGAACGTTACTACGCGACGCGCAGTAATCGGAATATCTTCACCCGTTTTCGGGTTTCTGCCAGGACGCTGGTTCTTGTCACGCAGGTCAAAATTACCAAACCCAGACAGTTTTACCTGTTCTCCATTTTCCAAAGCGCGACGTACCTCTTCGAAAAACAGCTCTACTAACTCTTTGGCATCGCGTTTGCTCAGCCCGAGTTTCTCAAACAGGTACTCTGACATCTCAGCTTTTGTAAGCGCCATAGGTTCAATCCCTCAAGGTTGCCTGGAATCGCTCTTTTAATGCCGCAACGCATTTGCCAACGGTCGCGGCAATCTCCTCTTCTTCGAGTGTCCGGCTGGTATCCTGCAAAATCAGGCTGATTGCGAGGCTCTTGAAGCCCTCAGAAACGCCCTTACCGCGGTACACGTCAAACAAGTTTACGCCAACTACCTGATTTACGCCAACTTTCTTACACTCCGCAATGATATCTGCTGCAGGGACGTTTTCAGCCACTACAACGGCAATATCACGGCGGTTCGCCGGGAAGCGAGAAATCTCGCGCGCGTCAGGCAGGACGCGGTCTGCGACCTTATTCCAAAGCAGTTCAAAGACTAAGGTGCGGCCATTGAGATCAAGCTTACGTTCCAGCTCAGGATGAACAACGCCGATAAATCCGATATGTTCATCACGTAAATAAATCGCCGCGCTCTGTCCTGGATGCAACCCCGGATTCGCCTCAGCCCGGAAGCTGATCTCATCCAGTTTGCCGGTTAAATCGAGCAGCGACTCTAAATCGCCTTTCAAATCATAGAAGTCAACTGTCTGACGCGCCAGATCCCAGTGCTCTTCAACGCGGTTGCCGCTGATGACGCCAGCCAGCATAAGATCCTGACGAATGCCCAAATCCGCCTGCGTATCTGGCACAAAGCGTAAGCCGCTCTCAAACAGACGTACACGGCTCTGCTGACGGTTCTGGTTGTAAACCACCGCACTGAGCAGACCGGTCCAGAGTGACAGACGCATTGTCGACATATCGCTGGAGATCGGGCTTGGCAGTAGCAGCGCCTCTTCACCTGGATGCAGCAGCTGCTGGATTTTCGGATCAACGAAACTATAAGTAATTGCTTCCTGATAACCTTTATCTACCAGCAGGTTTTTGGCGCGTTTCAGCGACAGATCCGCTTCACGGTGATGGGTCATCACCAGACCCGCCTGTACCGGCACATCAGGAATATTGTTGTAGCCATAAATACGGGCCACTTCTTCGACCAGATCTTCTTCAATGGCCATATCGAAGCGCCAGCTCGGTGCGACGGCCTGCCACTGCCCTTCACCTACAGTCACGTCACAGCCGAGACGCGTCAGAATGTCGGTAACCTGCTCATCTGCAATCACGTGACCAATCAGACGATCCAGCTTTTCGCGACGCAGCGTGATCGTGGCGGGTACAGGCAGCGCTGACTGATGAGTCTGATCGATAATCGGGCCCGCTTCACCGCCGCAGACAGACAGCAGCAGCTGAGTGGCACGCTCCAGCGCAACGTGTTGCAGTGCCGGGTCAACGCCACGCTCGTAGCGATGTGATGCGTCGGTATGCAGACCGTGACGACGAGCGCGACCAGTGATAGAGAGCGGATCGAAATAAGCACACTCAAACAGGATGTTCTGCGTTTCGCCGTTCACACCCGAATGTTCACCACCAAAGATACCGGCCATCGCCAGCGCTTTATGATGATCGGCGATCACTAAAGTATCACTCTGCAGGGCGGCTTCCGTACCATCCAGCAGCGTCAGCTTTTCGCCCTCTTTCGCCATACGCACCACGATACCGCCATCAACACGGTCAAGGTCGAAGGCGTGCATCGGCTGACCCAGCTCCAGCAGAACGTAGTTGGTGATATCGACGACCGGATCGATAGAGCGAATGCCGCAGCGACGCAGCTTCTCTTTCATCCACAGTGGCGTAGCAGCCTTAACGTTAATCCCTTTCACGACGCGGCCCAGATAGCGCGGGCAGGCTTCTGCCGCGTCAACCTGAATCGGGAACGTGTCGTTAAGCGTCGCCGCGACCGGCTGCATCTCCGGTACGTTCAGCGGCAGGCCGTTGAGCACGGCAACATCACGGGCGATACCGATCAGACCCAGACAGTCGGCGCGGTTAGGCGTAACGCTGATTTCGATAGTGTTGTCGTCCAGCTGCAGATAAGCGCGGATATCGGTGCCAACCGGCGCATCCGAAGGCAGTTCGATGATGCCGTTGTGATCGTCGGAAATACCCAGCTCAGAGAACGAGCAGAGCATTCCTTCAGAGGGCTCGCCACGCAGTTTGGCCGCTTTGATTTTGAAATCACCTGGCAGCACAGCGCCTACGGTCGCGACGGCGACTTTCAGTCCCTGACGGCAGTTCGGCGCGCCACAGACGATATCCAGCAGGCGATCGCCGCCCACGTTGATTTTGGTGACACGCAGCTTGTCGGCATTAGGGTGCTGGCCGCACTCGACTACTTCACCGACCACAACGCCGTGGAACGCACCGGCAACCGGCTCAACCCCGTCCACTTCCAGACCGGCCATAGTAATTTGTTCAGACAGCGCAGCGCTGTCCAGGGCTGGATTTACCCATTCGCGTAACCAGAGTTCACTGAATTTCATTGGATATCCTGCCCTTACTTAAATTGTTTGAGGAAACGTAAATCATTTTCGAAGAAAGCACGCAGGTCAGTCACGCCATAGCGCAACATGGTCAGACGCTCCATGCCCATACCAAAGGCGAAACCAGAGTAAACTTCCGGATCGATGCCGACATTGCGCAGCACGTTAGGGTGCACCATGCCGCAACCCAGCACTTCCAGCCACTTGCCGTTTTTACCCATAACATCCACTTCTGCCGATGGCTCAGTGAACGGGAAGTAAGAAGGACGGAAACGAATCTGTAAATCTTCTTCGAAGAAGTTGTTCAGGAAATCGTGCAGCGTGCCTTTCAGGTTGGTAAAGCTGATGTTTTTATCAACGATCAGCCCTTCCATCTGATGGAACATCGGCGTGTGAGTCTGGTCGTAATCGTTACGGTAGACGCGGCCTGGCGCAATAATGCGGATAGGCGGCTGCTGAGCCTGCATGGTGCGGATCTGCACGCCAGAGGTCTGAGTACGCAGCAGACGCGTGGCGTCGAACCAGAAGGTGTCGTGATCGGCACGTGCCGGGTGGTGCGCAGGAATATTCAGCGCATCGAAGTTATGATAATCATCTTCAATTTCCGGCCCTGTTACCACGCCAAAGCCTAACTCGCCAAAGAAAGTCTCAATGCGATCCATGGTGCGGGTGACCGGATGCAGACCGCCATTCTCAATACGGCGACCCGGCAGCGAGACATCAATGGTCTCTTCCGCAAGACGGGCATTCAGCACGGCGGATTCCAGGGCATCTTTGCGTGCATTCAGGCGCTCAGTGACCTGCTGCTTCGCTTCGTTGATTACCGCACCTGCTGCAGGACGCTCTTCTGCTGGCAGCTCGCGTAACGTCGTCATCTGCAGTGTCAGATGTCCTTTCTTACCCAGGTATTCGACGCGCACCGCGTCAAGGGCGGCGATATCCGTCGCCCCGTCGATGGCCGCCGTGGCGCTGGCCACCAGTTCTGCGAGTTGGGACATAATTTCCTCTTTTTCCAGTCAGGCTGGTCAGTTCTCGTTGGGACCTGCCGGTCCAATATGCTAGCGCCAGAAACAAAAAAGCCTCCACGAGGGAGGCTTTTAGCGCGGTTTTTCGTTTCTTCTCTTATGCGCAAAAGCCCCCGAATGTCAGGCGCTAAAGTAAAAAAAGAAACGGAAAATAGCAGCATTCATGCTTGCGGTTACCTTGTCATGCGATACAGGGGGTCTATTGAAAAGCTCTGCGACGAAAATGTCAATCTTTTGCGTAGGTTACAGGCAATAAAAAAGGGAGCAAGCTCCCTTTTTCATCTGACTTACGCCAGGGCTGATTTCGCTTTTTCGACCAGTGCAGAGAATGCCACTTTGTCGAATACTGCGATGTCGGCCAGGATCTTACGGTCGATCTCAATGGCTGCTTTTTTCAGACCATTGATGAAACGGCTGTAAGACATGCCGTTCTGACGTGCCGCTGCGTTGATACGCGCGATCCACAGCTGACGGAACTGACGCTTACGCTGACGACGGTCACGGTAAGCATACTGACCAGCTTTGATAACAGCCTGGAAAGCAACACGGTAAACACGTGAACGTGCACCGTAATAACCTTTAGCTTGTTTTAAGATTTTTTTGTGACGTGCGCGAGCAACTACACCACGTTTTACACGAGCCATTTAGCTCTCCTGTTTAATATTCTGAATTAATGAAAAAAATTTACTTATGCGTACGGCAGGCAGGCAATAACCAGACCCAGATCGCCTTTTGACACCATGCCTTTAGGGCGCAGGTGACGTTTACGCTTAGTAGATTTTTTAGTCAGAATATGACGCAGGTTTGCGTGTTTACGCTTGAAGCCGCCAGAAGCGGTCTTCTTGAAGCGCTTAGCCGCGCCACGTACAGTTTTAATCTTTGGCATTTTAAAAATATCCACTTCGCATTGTTAATAACATGACCCAGACAGGCGAACAGATAACCGCACGGCGCGAACGCTGCGCGGCTATTGCTACTTGAAAGCCTACTGTTTCTTCTTAGGAGCGAGCACCATGATCATCTGGCGGCCTTCGATCTTCGAAGGGAAGGATTCGACAATGGCCAAATCCAGATCTTCACACAGGTCTTTACGGACGCGGTTAAGCACTTCCATACCGATCTGCTGGTGCGCCATCTCACGACCGCGGAAGCGGAGCGTGATTTTGGCTTTATCGCCATCTTCCAGAAAGCGAATCAGGTTGCGTAGTTTGACCTGATAGTCGCCATCATCGGTTCCAGGACGGAATTTGATTTCCTTAACCTGAATAACTTTTTGCTTCTTCTTCTGTTCCTTAGAAGATTTGCTTTTTTCATAGAGGAACTTGCCGTAATCCATAATACGGCAGACCGGCGGTTCGGCATTCGGGCTGATTTCGACTAAGTCGCCGCCCGCTTCCTCGGCTTTTTCCAGAGCTTCGCGTAATGTGACAATGCCAATCGGCTCGCCATCCATGCCCGTTAAGCGCACTTCAGTTGCGCGGATTTCACTGTTAATTTTGTTCGGACGCGTCGGTAGTACTCGTTTTCCGCCTTTAATACTTTATTCCTCCAATTGGTGAAGATTTCGGCTGCGAACCTCTTGTTGCAACTTCTCAACAAACAGATCGACATCCATCGTTCCCAGGTCTTTACCACGGCGGGTGCGAACGGCAACTTTGCCTGATTCCACCTCTTTATCACCGCAGACCAACATATAAGGGACGCGACGTAGTGTGTGCTCGCGGATTTTAAAGCCTATCTTCTCATTTCTCAAGTCTGCCTTCACACGAATGCCAGCATTCTGCAGCTTACGCGTCAAAGACTCAACATATTCCGCTTGTCCGTCGGTAATATTCATTACCACAACTTGCAGCGGTGCCAGCCAGGTTGGGAAGAAACCGGCGAACTCTTCGGTAAGAATACCGATGAAGCGCTCCATCGATCCCAGAATCGCACGGTGAATCATCACTGGCGTCTGACGGTCGTTGTTTTCACCTACGTAGGTTGCTTCAAGGCGTTTTGGCAGGGAGAAGTCTAGCTGAACTGTTCCGCACTGCCAGGCGCGATCAAGACAATCGTACAAAGTGAACTCAATTTTAGGGCCGTAGAACGCGCCTTCGCCAGGCTGGAACTCAAACTCAATGTTGTTTTCGTTCAGCGCGGCGGCCAGGTCTTCCTCGGCACGATCCCACATCTCATCTGTACCGATGCGCTTCTCAGGACGGGTGGATAACTTCACCACAATCTTTTCAAAGCCGAAGGTGCTGTACATGTCATAGACCATGCGGATACAGCTGTTCACTTCGTCACGCACCTGCTCTTCTGTACAGAAGACGTGTGCATCATCCTGGGTAAAGCCGCGAACACGCATCAGACCGTGCAACGCACCTGATGGCTCATTACGGTGACAGCTACCAAACTCTGCCATACGCAGCGGCAGGTCACGGTAGGATTTCAGACCCTGATTAAAGATCTGAACGTGTCCAGGACAGTTCATCGGTTTGATGCAGTATTCACGGTTCTCAGATGAGGTGGTGAACATGGCTTCTTTATAGTTTTCCCAGTGCCCGGTTTTTTCCCACAGGACACGGTCCATCATGAACGGACCTTTAACTTCCTGGTACTGGTACTCTTTTAATTTGCTGCGGACAAACACTTCCAGCTCGCGGAAGATGGTCCAGCCGTCATTATGCCAGAAGACCATACCGGGGGCTTCTTCCTGCATGTGATAGAGATCCAGCTGCTTACCAATCTTACGATGGTCACGCTTCGCCGCCTCTTCCAGACGCTGCAGATAGGCTGCCAGCTGCTTTTTGTCGGCCCATGCGGTGCCATAAATACGCTGCAGCATTTTATTGCTGCTGTCGCCGCGCCAGTAGGCACCGGAGATCTTCTGCAGTTTAAAATGATGGCAGAACCGCATGTTCGGCACGTGCGGACCGCGGCACATGTCGACATATTCTTCGTGATGATACAGGCCAGGCTTATCGTCATGGCTGATGTTTTCATCAAGAATGGTGGTCTTGTAGATTTCGCCGCGCGCCGCAAAGACGTCGCGTGCTTCCTGCCAGCTGACTTTTTTCTTCACCACATCGTAGTTGGTTTCAGCCAACTGATGCATGCGTTTTTCCAGCAGGTCGATATCTTCCTGGGTCAGGGTACGATCGATGTCGACATCATAATAGAAGCCGTTATCAATGACCGGGCCAATCGCCATTTTGGTATCCGGCCACAGCTGTTTAATGGCGTGCCCTAACAGGTGCGCACAGGAGTGACGGATAATTTCCAGACCCGCTTCATCTTTTGCGGTAATGATCGCGACAGCGGCATCGTCGGTGATGGGATCAACAGCATCAACCAGTTCACCGTTAACGCGGCCAGCGATACAGGCTTTCGCCAGACCTGGACCGATGTCCAGCGCAATATCCATGACACTGACAGGGCGGTCAAACACGCGCTGGCTGCCATCAGGAAGCGTAATTACAGGCATTTCATGTCCTTATTTGCAGTGGTAAGCCACACGAAAGCTTACATGCAACGTAATGTAAAATGAGTGACCTGGCGTGATATCAGACCCACATTGTCGGAATGTCGCCAGGATTGCAGTGCGTAGCGGATGATAGCAGTTTTCGCCGACGAGAAAAACCATCCCCTTTTCGCTAAGCCATGGAGCGAACAAAAAAAAGCGGCCTGACCCACAGTGTCAGACCGCCAGGCATGCCGCAGTTTAAAATGCGCTTACATTGCGTAAGAGAGCATGATTGAGGTTTTGGTGTCGGTACGATCTGGCGCAGACTCAGCCGGATTGTTGTTCCAGGTGACGTTGTAAGCCAGCTTCAGCGCGAAGTGGCTATTGATAGCGACCTGTAGGCCGGTTTCGGAGTTCACTGTGGTGTCTTCACCAAAGCTGCTCAGCACGGATACGCCCTGAATAAATTTGGTGGTGTCGGTCAACTGCCACTGATAGCTCACTGCGCCATAGCCCAGCGCCTTGGTCTGATGACCGCCAGCGTGGTAATCGTCATAACGCACACCCGGACCCAATTCCGCACGCAGCGAGTGCACCGGACCATTCAGAATCTGACGACCGTAACCGGCAGTCAGCACGTCACGTGAATCATAACCATTGAAACGATCGCTTAACCAGCTCGCCTGCCCAAACAGGTAGTCATAGGAGTTGAGGTTATAGCGTGAACGACCACCGATGTTGTACGTCTCTGAAGAGCGTTCATCATTTGACGAGGTGTTCGCTGCGTTACCCCACAAGCTGTAGGCCATAGATGACTGATACCAGGTCATATTGGTCTGAGCCGTCATTGATGAACTGGTGGTGTTACCGGTTTGCGCCAGGTATCCCGCAGCAGCAGAGCCTTCAAATGGCTTCTTAGCCGTGGAAGGGTCATCCATTGAGGTGAATACGGCGTTATCGGCCAGTGCCTGGTGACAAAACGCTCCGGCGGAGAGCAAAAGAACAGCAGACAGCTTGTTATAGGCTTTCATTAAATGTGATCCGTGCGACTGTTTAAAAAACGGAGAGTCTGAAGCGTTTTGCCCGGCATTCAATGCAATTTACGGTAAGTTTTGTAAAAAATTATTAACTTACACAAAATGCCTGGAATCACCCTGACAACCCATGTTAATTGGGACTCATCTTATTAACGTCGCGCATTATAGTGCTGCCCAGATGAAAAGCCAGACGTAACGGCAGAAAGATTTTTACGTCAATGGCAGGGCTCCTGACACTGATTTACGTTATGCGTCACGACAGACATTTAGCATCTCTTTCATAATTCGCCTGAATTTTCACCATAGTCTACGCTCAGTTCAGTTTCTCTTTCCCGGAGGTGCCTCATGAGCAATACGGCCTTAACCCGTTATATCGTGACCTTTCATTATCAGGAGTCGGGATTAAGTGACATCCTGGAGCTGACCAGCGCGATGACCGCCGCCGGTTTCACCACCACGCTGGCTGATGAAAACGGCCATCCCCATGAACTGGGCACGAACAGTTATGGCATCGTCAGTACGCTGGACGCTGAGGATCTGCGACAGCAGGTTGCGGCTGCCGGTGAAAACGCACTGGGTCAGAAACCGGATGTGACTGTCATGACCTTTGAAGAGTATCTGCGGGACACTGCCAGTCATCGCCCCGCCACCTCCGCGCCAGAATAAAAGGTGCAATCACGCTGGTTTTGGTGAATATTCAGGCATCAGCATCGGACTTACGCAGCGAACAACGAGGATAGCCCTATGTGGTCAGCCATCAGTCGTCTGTTAAGCGAGCAGTTAGGCAACGCCGAAATCACTCAACGTCACGCCCTTGCGGGTGGTGATATCCATCCCACCTGGCATATTCGCTACGGTGACCACGATGTCTTCGTCAAAAGTAACAGCCGCGAGATGCTGTCGCTTTTTACCTGGGAAGCCGACCAGCTTGCCTTGCTGGCGCGCACCGGCACGGTTCGAGTGCCAAAAGTGTATGGTGTGGGTCATCATCGCGAGGAGAGCTTTCTCTTGCTGGAGTACATCAGGCCACAGCCGCTTGATGAGCAGCGTGCATATCAGCTGGGTCAGCAGCTGGCGCACCTGCACCAGTGGAGCGAACAGACGCAGTTCGGCCTCGATTTCGACAACAACATCACCACCACGCCCCAGCCTAATAGCTGGCTGCGACGCTGGTCGGTCTTTTTTGCCGAACAGCGCATTGGCTGGCAGCTGCAGCTGGCGGCCGAAAAGGGGATTCAGTACGGGGATACCGAGCTGATCATCGCCTCCGTGCAGCGGGTGCTTGCGTCACATCATCCGCAGCCATCGCTGCTGCATGGCGATCTCTGGCCCGCTAACTGCGCCAGCAGTGACAGTGGCCCCTGGCTGTTCGATCCGGCCTGTTACTGGGGTGACCGTGAGTGCGATTTAGCCATGCTGAGCTGGTATCCTGACCTGCCCCGCCAGATTTACGATGGCTATCAGGCGGTGTGGCCGCTACCGGATGGTTTTTCGCAGCGTCTGCCGGTCTACCAGCTCTACTATCTGCTGAATCGGGCTAACGTGTTTGGCGGACACTGGCCTGGCGATGCGCAGTTCGCCATTGGCCAGTTGCTGGATGAAGATGCGCTCGGCACCCGTCAGGCCAGACCGGCCTGACGGCGTTCACGGTCAGATAAAGCCCAGCAGCGACAGCGCAAAATATCCGGCTATCGCAATCACCACTGGCAGGACGTAAAGCGGGAAAATCTGCAGGAAGATGGTGTGGCGAGGAACGCGCACCTTCTCTTCCAGTTGCTGACGGCTGCGTCCTTCACTGCCCTTTGCCTGCTCCAGAATCATCTGATCTTCAATGCCCTCTTTGACGTGACGTGCCTGCCGTCCCATCCGCGCGCCTGATGACTCCAGCGCCAGTCCGACAAAAATCAGAATGTAGATCAGCCAGAAACCCAGGTTCATCTGACCATTAAATTCCGGTACCGGCGAGTTATGCCAGAAAACGTTCAGGAACGGCGTGTTGAAGCGCAGCATATCGACAATGACATGCACGAAATCAAGCATAACGGCGTCAATACCTGGCTGCTTCTCGCTGTGCTTAAACATAAAGCTCAATACTGAGATAATGGTCGACAGGAGTGCCACTAAAAAGAGCACCCAGCCCACCACGCGCTTAAGGATGGCGATACGGCCAGCCTGTTGATAGGTCATAATATCTCCTGAACCTGGAATCCAATTTGCCGTCAGTCTACCTGCCAACGGAGAAATTTCCCAAATAAAGCGTGGTCAATAGGATGAAGCAGGCGTCAGCAGAGAATGATGTTATGGTTAAACCGACTTTATTTATAAGGAGACCGCTGATGGCCTGGCACCGCCCTGTCCTTGCTGCCCTGTTTGATATGGATGGCTTACTGATCGATTCTGAACCGCTATGGGATCAGGCTGAGCTGGATATCTTTTCAACGCTGGACGTTGACCTGTCACGCCGCAGTGAAATGCCCGATACCCTTGGCCTGCGTATCGATCAGACTGTGCGGATGTGGTACGAAACGCTGCCGTGGCATGGCCCCTCTCAGCAGGAGGTCACTGAGCGGATTATTACGCGCGCCATGACGCTGGTGGATCAGACGCGGCCACTGCTGCCGGGCGTGGAAACGGCACTGCAACTGTGCCGGGAACATGGGCTGAAAATCGGCCTGGCCTCCGCATCGCCGCTAAAGATGCTGGAACAGGTGCTGGAAATCTTCAATCTGCGCCCTTATTTTGATGTGCTGTCTTCAGCAGAAGCGCTGCCCTACAGCAAGCCCCATCCGCAGGTCTA
This sequence comes from Pantoea sp. 22096, assembly GCF_052045955.1. Lineage (NCBI taxonomy): Bacteria > Pseudomonadati > Pseudomonadota > Gammaproteobacteria > Enterobacterales > Erwiniaceae > Pantoea > Pantoea sp. 22096. Next base: position 1,314,921 of record NZ_JBQEPW010000001.1, read on the forward strand.
TCTCAACGCCGCCGCCAGCCTTGCGATCGATCCGCTCAACTGCGTCACGCTGGAAGATTCGTTTAATGGCATGATCGCGACCAAAGCGGCCCGCATGCGGTCGATTGTGGTACCCGCCGCTGAACACCGTGACGATCCGCGCTGGGCGCTGGCGGATGTCCGGCTGGACAATCTGACACAGCTTAGCCTGCAGCATCTGCAGGGATAATAAACAGCCCGCGCATAGCGGGCTTTTTTTTGCCCACTGCGCCTGCCAGTTGATCTACCCCGCAAAAAAAATAAAACAACGTTTCATTTTTATTGAATTCCCCTCCCGCTCTGCCTAAGATGCCCGAAGCGTCCCCATTCGGGGCATGAATAACCTGACCTGCAGAGAGGCCTGAGATGGACATTCGCCAAAGCATTCACAGCGATCACGCTAAACAACTCGACACTGACGCGCTGCGCCGCGAGTTTCTGATTGAAACGATTTTTTCCGCTGACAATTACACCCTGACCTACAGCCACATCGACCGCATCATCATTGGCGGCGTGATGCCGGTTAATAAGCCAGTCATTATCGGTGATGAGATGGGAAAACAGCTGGGCGTCAGTTACTTTCTTGAACGCCGCGAGCTTGGCATGATCAACATTGGCGGCCCGGGTCTGGTCGAGATTGACGGTAAAGCCTGGGAGCTCGGTCACGAAGAGGCGCTTTACATCGGCAAAGGTGCGCGCAACCTGCAGTTCCGCAGCCTGAACCCTGCACAGCCGGCCAAATTCTATTACAACAGTGCGCCAGCACACAGCACCTTCCCGGACAAGAAAATCACGCTGCAGGACGCAGCAACCGCGACGCTGGGTGATGCCGCGACCTCTAATCGCCGCACCATTAACAAATTTATCGTGCCGGATGTGTTGCCCACCTGCCAGCTCACCATGGGCTTAACCAGACTGGATGAAGGCAGCCTGTGGAACACCATGCCCTGCCACACCCACGAACGCCGCATGGAAGTCTATTTCTACTTCGATATGAGCGAAGAGTGCGCCGTCTTCCACATGATGGGGCAACCGCAGCAAACCCGCCATCTGCTGGTACACAACGAGCAGGCGGTGATCTCACCCAGCTGGTCAATTCACGCCGGTGTCGGCACCCAGCGTTACACCTTTATCTGGGGCATGGTGGGTGAGAATCAGGTCTTTGATGACATGGACCACGTCAAAATCAGTGAACTGCGCTGAGCAGAGGAGAAATACCATGGTACTGAGTACGTTTAACCTGGAAGGTAAAGTCGCGCTGGTGACCGGCTGTAATACCGGTTTAGGGCAAGGTATGGCGCTGGGCCTGGCCCAGGCGGGTTGTGATATCGTCGGCGTTAATCGTGATGGCCCGGATGATACCCACAGTAAAGTGGAGGCGCTGGGTCGCCGGTTCTGGCCGGTGCAGGCCGATCTGATGCAGACCAGCGTGGTGGCCTCAGTGGTTGAACAGGCGCTGGCCGCTGCCGGTAAAATTGACATTCTGGTCAACAATGCCGGCATTATCCGCCGTGAGGACGCACTGAATTTCAGCGAGCAGGACTGGGATGACGTGATGAATCTTAACAGCAAGAGCCTGTTTTTCCTGTCGCAGCAGGTTGCCCGTCAGTTTATCGCGCAGGGTAATGGCGGCAAGATCATCAATATCGCCTCCATGCTCTCCTTCCAGGGCGGTATCCGGGTGCCCTCTTATACGGCGTCGAAAAGTGCCGTGATGGGTCTGACCCGTCTGATGGCGAACGAGTGGGCAAAACATGGCATTAACGTCAATGCCATCGCTCCCGGTTACATGGCCACCAACAATACGGAACAGCTTCGCAATGATGAGTCGCGTAGTGAAGAGATTCTGGGGCGTATTCCGGCAGGCCGCTGGGGCGTGCCTGATGACATGATGGGGCCGGTAGTTTTCCTGGCCTCTTCCGCATCTGACTACGTGAATGGCTATACTCTGGCGGTAGATGGCGGCTGGCTGGCACGTTAATCTTTCTGGCAGAACGGGCGGGCAGTGTTTCATCGCTGTCCGCCTTGCTAAAAATATTCATGCTTCGTTACAGCGTCACATGTTCTCATTTACTGGATAAATCCCTATACTGGATGCATCGACAGCTTTCTTTGCAACCAGGTTCTATCATGACGGGCGAAGGCCACATTATTTTTGCCATTGCCAGCGCTATCTTTGCGAAGCGTGCTGAGCTGACACCCGTACTGGCGCAGGCCGACTGGTGGCATCTTGTTCCCTCAGCCCTACTGACATGTCTGTTGCCCGATATCGATCACCCCAAATCTTTGCTGGGACAGCGACTACGCTGGCTTTCTCATCCTATTGCGCGCGCGTTCGGTCATCGGGGCTTTACCCATAGCCTGCTGGCGGTGGCCGCCGGTTTATGGCTTTTTCAGATAAACCTGCCCCAGTCGTCGCCAATACCGGCAGACGTACTGCAGGGTCTGACGCTGGGCTACCTCAGTCATATTGTGGCCGATATGCTGACACCCGCCGGTGTTCCGCTGCTATGGCCCTGCCGCTGGCGCTTCCGCCTGCCGATTCTGCGCAGTCAGAAAGGAAACCAGCTTGAGCGGGCATTGTGTCTGGGACTGGTCGGCTATGCGCTGTGGTTCCCGGTCGGCATGCCATATTTTGGTGCAAACGGCTGGCCGGCTCAGCTGTTTGATACGCTACAAAATGGCGTCAGTCGATTAATTTCCAGTCATACTGCGCAATAAATCCGCACAAAACACCATTAAGTTATAAACCATGCCATTTGGATATAAGGCACCCTCTGCACCTGCTGTTACCATTCCTGCTGTCTTAATTCGTGATTAACATTATGCGGCTTTCCCGGGTGGGAAAGCCGCATTACTCTGGAGTTTCAGCATGGACCTTCCTCTTACGCTTAATATCGTGGCCTTTGTGGTGCTGCTGGTATTACTCTCCCGCTTCAGCCGTCAGAACTGGAGCCTGTCGAAAAAAGTGCTGACCGGTCTGGTGATCGGCGTGCTGTTCGGCCTGGTTTTGCAGTTGATCTACGGCGAAAACAGCGCAGTGGTAAAAGAGTCTATCAGCTGGTTTAACATCATCGGTAATGGCTATGTCCAGTTGCTGCAGATGGTGGTGATGCCGCTGGTGTTCGTTTCAATTCTGAGCGCGGTTGCCCGTCTGCATAACGCCTCGTCACTGGGGAAAATCAGCGTACTGACCATTGGTGTGCTGCTGTTTACCACCGCGATTTCGGCGCTGGTTGGCGTGTTCGTGACCGGCCTGTTTGGTCTGAGCGCGGAAGGTCTGGTACAGGGTGTGCAGGAAACCGCGCGTCTGAGTGCGATCCAGAGCAACTATGTCGGCAAGGTCTCTGACCTGAGCGTGCCACAGCTGGTGCTCTCCTTTATCCCGAAAAACCCGTTTGCCGATCTGACCGGCGCCAGTCCAACCTCCATTATCAGCGTCGTCATCTTTGCCGCCTTCCTGGGTGTCGCTGCCCTGCAGTTGCTGAAAGATGATGAAGTGAAAGGTCAGCGCGTGCTGGTCGCAATTGATACGCTGCAGTCGTGGGTTATGAAGCTGGTTCGTCTGGTAATGAAGCTGACCCCCTACGGTGTGCTGGCGCTGATGACCAAAGTGGTTGCCGGTTCTAACCTGCAGGACATCATCAAGCTGGGCAGCTTTGTGGTCGCCTCTTACCTGGGTCTGGCCATCATGTTTGGTGTTCACGCCCTGCTGCTGTCGGTGAATGGCATCAACCCGCTGCGCTTCTTCCGTAAAGTGTGGCCGGTGATCACCTTCGCCTTCACCAGCCGCTCCAGCGCAGCGAGCATTCCACTGAGCGTAGAGACGCAGACCCGTCGTCTGGGCGTACCTGATTCGATTGCCAGCTTCGCGGCCTCCTTTGGTGCCACAATTGGACAGAATGGCTGTGCCGGCCTCTATCCAACCATGCTGGCCGTGATGGTTGCGCCAACGGTTGGAATCAACCCGTTTGATCCGCTGTGGATTGCCACCCTGGTTGGGATAGTGACGCTGAGCTCCGCAGGCGTGGCCGGTGTCGGCGGTGGTGCCACCTTTGCCGCCCTGATTGTTCTGCCTGCAATGGGCCTGCCTGTCACCCTGGTGGCGCTGCTGATCTCCATTGAGCCGCTGATTGATATGGGTCGTACGGCACTGAACGTTAACGGTTCCATGACCGCCGGTTCCCTGACCAGCCGCTGGTTAGGTCTGACCGATAAGCGCGTACTGGAAAGTGACGACAACGCCGAGCTGGCGCATCGTTAATCTGCTGTAAACCTGGCGCGCCCGCGCCAGGTTATTTCCGCCCTGCCTCTCCATAATCCTCCCCATTGATGGCGACGCCGTTAAGAAAGCGTTAAGCATGGTAAACAGGCGAAAAATCGCCGCTTTAATGCTTGTCTTTGCCCGGCAAAAAGCGAATTCTGCATCCAGTCTTATGAGGAGGACATCCGATGAAAAAAATTATTGCCTCGCTTCTGACGCTGGCGCTGTTGACGCCCGCGCTGGCTTTCGCCCACCCTGGCGACTGGGGCCCGGGTGGATGGGGTCGACATGGCGGACCCGGCCCCCACTGGGGCGGTCCTGGCCCGGTGCGTTTTTTACCTGAAGCCGCTACCGCGGTGCTGATTGGCGGACTGACCTACTACCTGCTGAACGGCAGTTATTATCAGCGTCACGGGGATGAATATGTGGTGGTCGAACCGCCAGCCGGGTCGCGGGTCAGCAATGAAATGCGGGTACTCGACTTTAATGGTAAACGTTTTTATGTGCAGGATGGCCACTACTACCAGCGGCAGATAGACGGTGATTATGTTGAGGTGCCACGTCCGGCAGGATTGTAATCCGCGCCACAACGAAAAACGGCCCGTCATGACGACGGGCCGTTTGCTATTCAGGAGTGCTACGTGTTACTGCTGAACCTGCGGATCGGTGTCATATTCCGCACAGCTCTGGAAGCCGTAGTTCATCACACGGCCAGTATCGTTGTAGCTCACGAAGTAAGTCTGTGCTTTACCGTCGCGCTGGCCCAGTACGTAAGTCTGGCAGGTGCCGCGCGCGTGAACCATGGTGATTTCAGTAGACGGCGTACCGGCGATCTGACGAACCTGATCACGGGTCATACCTTTTTTAACATCCTTAACAACTGGCTTAGTCACGTAGCTTTCAGCACGATCGTAAGTCGTACAACCAGACAGTGCAGCCAGCGTCAGCGCCGCAGCGATACATCCCATCACTTTATTCATCTTGTTGTTCCTCATTTATTGTCCATGTGGAAACAAGCCTGGAACATAAATGCTGATTTATCAAGTTTATGAGTAACAATTCGTGGCATGGTAAACGTCAGGATATCGTAAAGAAGGCTGTTTTGCTGTCAACGCAGACGTATACTTCCCCGCAAAACAGACACGCCGTAACGACCCGTTTTCAGACTCATCGGCCATCATCTGTGAGGGCGTTGATCGGTGTGATAGCTGCGTAACGGGTCTCTGTAATTTACTGGCTTACCTGCTTTCTGTTCACCCCATCGCTGACGAATCCGAGGATAAATGACCCCTGTACACGCCAACCGCCTGGTTTACGCCATTACGCTCGGCCTGCTGGCCGCACTGGGCCCGCTCTGCATCGATCTCTATCTGCCTGCCCTGCCACAAATGGCGCAGGATCTGCACACTGAAACCGCAACCGCGCAGCTGAGTCTTACCGCCGGTCTGTTGGGTCTGGGCGTTGGACAGCTGCTGTTTGGTCCAATGAGCGATAAGTTCGGCCGCCTGCGTCCGCTGACCCTGTCACTGGGGCTGCTGTTTATCGCCTCAATGGGCTGTGCACTGGCGCAGGATATTAACCAGCTGCTGCTGGCACGACTGTTCGAGGGACTGGCCGGTGCAGGTGGTGCGGTATTGTCACGGGCGATTGCGCGAGATATGTACAGCGGTCATGAGCTGACGCGTTTCTTCGCGCTGCTGATGCTGGTCAACGGCCTGGCACCGATTGGCGCACCGGTACTGGGCGGTGTGCTGATGACGATAGTCAACTGGCGCGGCATCTTTATGGTGTTGGGCGGCATAGCCATTCTCCTGATTCTGCTGGCACGCTGGAAGCTGCATGAAACGCTGCCAGAAGAACGGCGCAGTAAAGGATCGATTTTCTCCGCCTACGCAGCGCTGGGTCAGGTGATAACCCATCGCCCCTTTATGGGCTTCTGCCTGACCCAGGGATTTATGATGTCCGGCATGTTCGCCTACATCGGTGCCTCACCGTTTGTCCTGCAACAGCTTTATGGCCTGTCGCCTCAGGCCTTCAGCTTCTGTTTTGCGGCCAACGGATTTGGTCTGATCATTGCCTCGCAAACCAGCGCCCGCCTCTGTCCACTTTGGGGCGAGTATCGGGTGTTGAAAGGCGGGCTGACGCTGGCCTTTGTCGCCTCCAGTCTGCTGCTGCTGGCCGCGCTGTTACATGCCCCGTTAGCGCTACTGCTGGTGGCACTGTTCTTTACCATCGCCAGTAATGGCGTGATCGCCACCACCGCCTCATCACTGGCGATGCAGAGTCAGGGCCACCGCGCGGGCAGCGCCTCCGCAGTGATTGGCGTCACCATGTTCACCCTGGGCGCGGTTACCGTGCCGATCACCGGCATCGGCGGTACCTCGGTACTGAGCATGTGCGCCACCATTTTTGGCTGCTTTATGATGGCAATTCTGATGTTCAGCCTGCTGGCCAAAAAACCGCTGCCGCGGGTAAAAACTCACTGATTTCGCAATGTTAAGCCTTAATCAGTTGCCGCTTAAGCTTGTTGTTTTGGCGAAGGCACGTTAGCTTTATTAAAACGTTCGCATTAAGCCGACAGGCCACTGACCTGAGGAGAAGTTCATGTCACTGCAGCAGGAAATTATTGAAGCACTGGGTGTGAAACCCGCTATCGACGCCGACCAGGAAGTGCGCGTCAGCGTCGATTTTCTTAAAGCCTACCTGAAACGTCACAGCGGACTGAAAACGCTGGTGCTGGGAATAAGCGGCGGCCAGGATTCAACCCTGGCAGGCAAGCTGGCGCAAACGGCGATTACGGAACTGCGTCAGGAGAGTGGCGATAATGACTACACCTTTATTGCCGTGCGTCTGCCCTATGGTGTGCAGGCGGATGAGCAGGATTGTCAGGACGCGCTGGCGTTTATCGGGCCTGACCGTTCACTGGTGGTCAATATCAAAGAGTCGGTGCTGGCCAGTGAGCGCGCGCTGAAAGAAGCCGGTATTACGCTTTCCGACTTCGTGCGCGGTAATGAAAAAGCGCGCGAGCGAATGAAAGCGCAATACAGCATCGCAGGCATGACCAAAGGGGTAGTGGTCGGCACAGACCACGCGGCAGAAGCGGTCACCGGATTCTTCACCAAGTATGGCGATGGCGGCACTGATATCAACCCACTGTTCCGCCTGAACAAGCGCCAGGGCAAACAGCTGCTGAAGCATCTTGGCTGCCCGGAGCATCTCTACCTGAAGAAACCGACTGCCGATCTGGAAGACGATCGTCCTGGCCTGCAGGATGAAGTGGCGCTGGGTGTCACCTACGAGATGATCGATGATTATCTGGAAGGGAAAACCATCAATCCTGATAACGCCCGCATCATCGAAGGCTGGTATCTGAAGACCGAGCACAAACGTCGCCCGCCGATCACGGTATTTGACGACTTCTGGAAGTAATTCCACGCCTCCTTTGCCCCGACAAGGGAGGCTTCTCTCACTCACCTTGTTGATCGCTGCATGCCTGTCACCGTTTCGCGCGCCACTTTCATCGGACTTATTGCCATTCTGCTATGGAGCACCACCGTTGGCTTGCTGCGCAGCGTCAGTGAAGCCTTTGGTGCCACTGGCGGCGCGGCGCTGATCTATACCACCACAGCGCTCCTGCTCTGCCTGACCCGCGGCCTGCCAAAGCCCGGCGCAATGCCTGCGATCTATTTATGGCTGGGCGGGACCCTCTTCGTGGGCTATGAAATCTCTCTGGCGCTGGCGATCGGGCTGGCCAGCGATCGCAGTCAGTCGCTGGAGCTGGGAATGATTAACTATCTCTGGCCCTGCCTCACCATCGTGCTGGCTATTCCATTTAGTCAGCAACGTTTCCGCGTCTGGCTCTGGCCCGGACTGCTGCTGTCGCTGCTGGGGATCGTCTGGGTAATGAAAAGCAGCGGCAGCGGGTCGCCTGCGCTGTTATGGCAGAACATGCTGCGTAATCCTGTCGCCTATGCACTCGCCTTTATCGCTGCCCTGACCTGGGCGATCTACAACAACGTTACCCGCCGCTGCGCCCGGGGTTCGAACGGCGTCACGCTGTTTTTTATCCTGACCGCGATGGCGCTGTGGATTAAATATGTCTTTAGCGATCGTGCCGCGCCGATGACCTTTGCACTGGTTCCACTGCTGGAGGTGCTGTTTGTCGGACTCTCTACCGCTATCGCCTACTCCGCCTGGAACCACGGGATTCAGCAGGGCAACCTGACGCTGCTGGCCACTGCCTCGTATTTCACGCCCGTGCTGTCGGCCCTGCTGGGATCGCTATGGCTCGGCCTGACGCCACCGCTGGTCTTCTGGCAGGGGGTCGCGATGATTACCCTGGGTTCGCTGATCTACTGGCTGGCGACACGGCGTCTTTAACCAGACGGCTGGCGATCATTTCGCCTGCCTGTTATGCTGTATGGACAACCAGTAAGTGGAGTTCATTTTGGCCAGACGTGCTGCCATTCTTCGTCCCGAACCCGACGCGAATAAAATTTATCAATATCCTGAACACCTGCGTGAATGGCTGGAAGGTCTGCCGAATCACCCTGGTGTCTATACCTTTCACGGCGAGAGTGAGTCACTGCCGCTCTACATCGGTAAAAGTGTCAATCTGCGTTCGCGGGTAATGTCCCATTTTCGCACCCCTGATGAGGCGAAAATGCTGCGTCAGTCGCGGCGAGTAAGCTGGATCCCTACCGCAGGTGATCTCGGTGCACTGCTGCTGGAAGCGCAGATGATCAAAACCCAGCAACCGCTGTTTAATAAGCGGCTGCGCAAAAACCGGCAGCTCTGCTCGTTACAGATTACCGATGGCAAACCGAATGTGGTTTACGCAAAAGATCTCGATTTCAGCCAGTCTCCCAACCTGTTTGGCCTCTATCGCAGTCGCTTTGCTGCGCTTGAACGACTGAAGCAGCTTGCGGATGAGTATCAGCTCTGTCATGGCCTGCTGGGTCTGGAAGCGCTGAGTGCGGGTCGGGGCTGCTTCCGTTCGGCACTGCGCCGCTGCGCCGGTGCCTGCTGCGGTAAAGAGCCGGTCAGCGATCATCAGGATCGTCTGCTGGAAGCGCTGGAGAATGTCCGGGTCTTTTGCTGGCCCTGGCAGGGTGCCGTAGGTCTGGTGGAGGAAGGCAAAGAGATGACCCAGATTCACGTCATCGACCACTGGTTCTATCTTGGTTCGGTGAACAGCATGGATGAGGCCAGAAAACTGCAGCGGCCCAAAGGCGGTTTTGACCACGACGGCTACAAAATCCTCTGCCGCCCGATTCTGTCGGGTGCCTACCCGATTCTTCCGCTATAAAAAAACCGCCGATGCTGCCCACTTACTTCAGTGGACAGCGTCGGCGGTCTCAGACCGGTGGCTTAGCTAAGGTTATTCAGCCGGTTCTGCTGGCGGTGCCATTTTTCCATCATGCGGGCCTTTCTCAGTCAGACGCTTTTCAAAGTTCGCGTTGTACTGTTTTTTCTGTTCCGGCGTCAGCACGTTATAGAGCTTGTTCTGAGTTTCCAGCATCTTCAGCGCATGCTCTTTCGCATTTGCGGACATTTTTTCTGCCTGCGCTTCTGCTTTGCTCTGGTCGAAGCTGTCAGAGGCAATGATGCTGTGGGCTGCGCGACGCTCATCCAGCGACGGACGCTGCATATCTTTGTGGCTCTCTTTCATGATGTCACGCATCTGCGTTTTCTGCGCGTCGGTCAGGTTCAGACCTTTAAACATCATCTCCGGGCCATGACGCATTGGCGGTTTATGCAGTGCTTTTTCGCTGCCTGCTGGCGGTGGAGTCAGGTTATCTGCAGCAGCATGGACGGCGGTGGCTGCACCAAACGCCAGCGAAGAAGCCAGTAAAAGGGAAGTCAGTTTGCGCATAATCGTGTCCTTATAATTCATGATAATGACGACAGCACTCTGTCGCGTCTTCGGAAACAAGCATACGACGCTGAACGTCAACTACTCAGAGCCTGAGTAAAGCCGTGAAAGCATAAAAGATAAAAATCGGGCAATCATGAAGAGAATAAGAAGAAAGGCGTGAGGAATTGAAAACGTTTATGAATTTACAGCGAATTTCGCAGAAATCATGGAGGAGTGTAATGGTTACGACAGGAAAGCGGAAGGCTCTCTCGCGCTTTTCCTGCCGATTTTTTAGCGCCATGAACAGCGCTGGTAAGTTCAGCCATCAGACCGGCAGTGCCTGAGTCTGTTCGCCCTCTTCTATCAGCATCAGCCCGGCACGCAACCCGGCTGCTACGTTGGGGTTTGGGAACAGCACATATTCCCGTGCCTGCTGCACGTAATAGCGGGTGTTGCCATCTTCCGCCAGTAACGTCCCCTGTGGAAAGGCGGTAAAGTTCAGCGTTTCCGGCGACATATGGAGCGTGAAGTGCTCACTCAGCCGGGTGATCTGCTGCGCAACCCGATAGTGGCGCGGCTTAACGGTAGTGACGGGCATGGCTTCACCATAGAGTAAAGATGCCAGCGCCTGCTGTGCTGCACTGAACTGGCTGAGATCGTTCTCGCCAAACGGCAGCGCTTTGCCCAGCTCGAGGGTACAGCTGGCCGCACCGAAGTGTTCGCAGCTGAAGTGAGTAAAGGTGCCGCCCGGCGCGCGATGGAAAACCAGCGCTTCAAGCCCGGCAGCGGCCAGCCAGTCAAGAAACGCAGGCGGCCAGGAGCGCTCGTTGTGCGGCATCACGCCGAACTGAGGATGATAAGAGCCGCGAATCGCCGTGTGCATGTCGAGATGCCAGCGCGTCTCATCGCACTCGCCCAGCTGCCAGAACGTTTCCAGCGTCTGCTCCAGCCGCAGCACGCGGCGGGCCTCATCGCCATCGTCAATCTGCTGCCAGCGTCCGCCAAACAGCCGGTTGATGTCATAGCGCACATAGCGCTTACCCGCCCGCAGCGCTATGGGATTACCCAGAATCACCAGCATGCGCTGCTGCAGCGATTTTTCACCGCGCAGCAGGGGATTAATCAGCTGGTTCACGATTTCAACCGGGGCGGTTTCATTACCGTGGATCCCGGCGGAAAGAACCAGCGCCTGTTTAACCGGCACCGTTGGCTCCATTAACAGTATGCCGTGATACAACCACTGCCAGCGAAGATGCGCCGTTTCACCACTGCGCTTACGCGGCACCTCGCCGGAAAGCGTTTGCTGTAAAAAGTCCTGCATCATTCCTCCTTTGCGCCTGAGCAGATGGCAGACTCTTCTACCTCCTGCTTCACTGCTGAAATGCGTATACATTTCCTAAGTCTAGCAGCTTCGTCAGTTCATCCAGCGCGTCCCGTCCCTCACGCAGCAACTGCGGGTCGACCAGATCGGCCTGCGTCAGGCGATCGCGGTAATGGCGGTCAACCCAGCTATTCAGTGTGCTAAAGAGTTGATCGTTCATCAGCACCGCCGGATTCACTGCCTGCTGCTCCTCTGGTGTCAGCACGACCCGCAAACGCAGGCAGGCTGGCCCCCCTCCGTTATACATGCTTTCGCGCAGATCAAATACCTTCAGGGCTTTCAGTGGCGAGTCCCCTTCGACCTGTTCGCACAGGTAGCGCCATACGCCCGCATGCTGACGTGACTCTTCCGGCAGCACCAGCATCATCGTGCCGTCGGGACGGCTCAGTAGCTGGCTGTTAAACAGATAAGTCTCTACCGCCTCTTTCACTGACACCCGATCTGCCGGCACTTCCAGTGCCACAAAACCGGGGACGCGCGCCCGAAGCTGCGCCAGCAGTTCAGGCTGATCAACAAAGGCGTGCTGATGACAGAACAGCATCTGCTGGTTGCTGACCGCAATCACATCGTTATGAAACACACCCTGATCGATCACCACAGGATTCTGCTGGGCGAACAGCACGCGTTCGGGTGAAAGCTGATGCAGACGGGCCACCGCCTCGCTGGCCTCACGTGTCTGCCGCGCCGGGTAACGTTGCGGAGCGTTGCCCTCATGGCTGCTGTCGCGGCCATAGACAAACAGCTGCACGCCGCGCTCGCCATAGGCGCCGCCGAGCCGGTTGTGGTTAGCCGCGCCTTCATCACCAAACATCGCCACCTGCGGCAACGCATCATGCACGGCAAAATGGCGGTCGTCGCGGAAGATGGAACGCAGCAACCAGACCGTTTCCGGCGCTTCCATCGCCCGGTGGAATTTGTTGTTAAGGTTTGCCACCGTCAGGTGAACCCGGCCATCCAGGCTGTCTGCTGACGGCGAAACCGTAGCGGCATTGGCGACCCACATTGCCGACGCGGAGCTGCAGGCGGAAAGTATTCCCGGCGTAGTTTTCCCGGCCGTCGCCAGCACCTGCTCATCGCTGCCGCTGAATCCGAGCTGACGCAGCGCCGCAATATTGGGCCGCTCATGTGGCGGGATCACCCCTTGCACGTAGCCCATATCGGCCAGCGCTTTCATCTTCAGCAATCCCTGCTTTGCCGCCAGACGGGGATTCGAGGGCTGCAGCTGGTTGCGGGTTGAGGCTTCGTTACCAAACGACAGCCCGGCATAGTGGTGTGTTAATCCCACCAGCCCATCAAAGTTGGCTTCGGTTGCCTTCATGATCTCGTCTCCGGTGCGGAGAAATCGAGTCCCGGCGACAGCGTAGCGGGTAACGTAAGGTCTGGCGTCTCCAGTGAGGCCATCGGCCAGGCGCAGTAATCCGCCGCATACCAGGCACTGGCGCGATGGTTGCCCGACGCCCCAATGCCGCCAAATGGTGCGGTACTGGCTGCGCCAGTCAGCGGTTTGTTCCAGTTGACGATGCCGGCGCGTGCTTCCAGCAGCAGCTGATCAAACTGCTGGCGCGAAGGCGAAATTAATCCGCACGACAGCCCGTAACGGGTCTGGTTCGCCAGCGCAATCGCCTCATCAAAGGTGTCATAGCGGACGACGCCCAGCAGCGGACCAAAGACCTCTTCATCCGGGATGCCCTGCACGCCGGTCAAATCGATAATGCCTGGCGTCAGAATGGCGCTGTGGCGATCCGGCCAGCGCATCGCCAGCCGCACCTCACCGCCCGCCTCAACCCGACGTTGCCACTCACTCATAATCTTCTCTGCCGCGCCGGTCGAGATCACACTGCCCATAAAGGGTTGTGGCTCCGCATTCCACGCGGCCGGTTGAAGTCGCCCCGCCACCTCCACCAGCCGCTGCAGAAACGCATCACCCGCCTTGCCGCGTTTAACCAGCAGACGCCGGGCGCAGGTGCAGCGCTGTCCGGCGGTAATAAAGGCGGACTGCAACGTGATGTTGACGGCCGCATCCAGGTCAGCCGGATCTTCTACAATCAGAGCGTTATTGCCGCCCATCTCCAGCGCCAGCATCTTCTCAGGCTGACCGGCAAACTGACGATGCAGCTGATAGCCGGTATGGGCGCTGCCGGTAAACAGCAGGCCGTCGATCTGGCTACAGGTGGCCAGCGCCTGCCCGGTTTCACGTCCGCCCTGCAACAGCGCCAGTACGCCAGCTGGCAAGCCCGCGGCCAGCCAGATCTCAACCGTTTTTTCGGCAGTCAGCGGCGTCAGTTCGCTGGGTTTAAAGACCACGCAGTTGCCCGCCAGCAGCGCCGGGACGATATGACCGTTTGGCAGATGACCGGGGAAGTTATAGGGACCAAACACCGCCAGCACGCCGTGGGGACGATGGCGCAGCGAGCTTTCGCCTTCATGCTGCTCACCGGTGCGGCTATGGTACGCCTTTACTGAAAAGCCGATTTTATTGATCATCGCGCCGACTTCGGTCAGCGCTTCCCAGCGCGGCTTGCCGGTTTCACGGGCAATGGTTTCTGCCATTTCTGTTTTGTGCGCTTCAAGCCCGGCCGCAAATTTCTCTATGATCGCCTGCCGTTCCGCCAGCGGGCGTCTGGCCCAGACCGGAAAGGTGCCGCGCGCCGCGTCACAGGCCACCGTGACCTGCGCGGCCGATGCCGCCTGGCCCTGCCATAGCGTCTCGCCGCTGACCGGATCCGCTTTGGTCAGGACCTCCGCGTCACCGTCTACCCATTCTCCCTTTATCAGGTGCGTCATGCTGTTTTCTCCTCTTTGCAGAGCGTCACCACGCGCAGGCTGTCGCCCGGCTGGCAATGGAGCGCCCGCATCTGTTCATCCGTAAGCTGTACGCTGTCGCTGTCGGCATGGGCCGGGATCAGCGCCACACGGAACTGGCGGTAATGGTTATTGGCAACCAGGCAGAGCGGCGCATCAGCCGGGTTTTCACCCCGATCTGCGCTGCGCAGACGGCTTTTGCGCACAGCACGGATATGGTCGATATCGCACTCCAGCGTCGGGCCGCCATCAAAGATGTCAACATAGTTGAGGTAGCGGAAACCTTCCGCCTCCAGCACGGCACGGGCAGGGGCAGTTTGTGGATGCACCTGCCCGATGACCGCCTGCGCCTCTGGCGTCAGGTAGTCGATATAGAGCGGGTGTTTCGGCATCAGCTCCGCGATAAACGATTTCTGGCCGGTGCCGCTGAGGAAATCGGCTTTACTGAATTCCATTGAGAAAAAACGGCTGCCCACGCTCTCCCAGAACGGCGAATGGCCCTGCTCATCGCTGACACCACGCATCTCAGCCACCACGCGGTCGGTGAAGCGTTCACGGAAGTTCGCCATAAACAGGAAACGGGACTTCGAGAGCAGATAACCATTTTTGCCGTCACGGTAATCGGGATCGAGAAACAGCGTACACAATTCACTGCTGCCGGTGTGATCGTTACTCAGCGACAGCGTTGGCAGCGCGGCGTAGACATTCAGCTCTTTCGAGGCGTGCACCTGCGTGCCGACGCGAAAGTTGTACCAGGGATCCTGCAGGCCGACCGCCACCTCGATAGCGCAGATGCCGACAGCGCGATTATCTTCACTGTCCGCCAGTACAAAGACATAGCCCTGTTCAGCGCGCGGCAGCGTATCCTCCCAGGTCTGCAGCGATCGATCGATACGCGCCTGTAAGGTGGCGCTATCAACGGGCAGCGAGGTCAGCCCACCGCCGGTTTTACCGGCCAGCGCCATCAGCTGGCTTAAATCATCGCGTTCAACCGGACGGATTACCATCATGATGCGGACCCTCGAACCAGGCGTGCACACACCTCAGCAAAGCGTGCCATGCCGAGCTTCACTTCCTGCTCACTGATATTCAGCGCGGGGGCAAAACGTACCACGTTGGCCCCGGCAATCAGCACCATCACGCCCATCTCAGCGGCGGCAAGGTTGATTTCTTTGGCTTTACCGGCAAAGTCGTCGCTGAGCACCGCGCCAATCAGCAGACCCAGACCGCGCACCTCTTTAAACAGATGCAGGCGCTGATTGATCTCATCAAGGGCCGCGACAATCCACTCGTGGCGCTGCGTGACACCTGTCATCATGTCAGGCTGGTTGATCAGCTCCATCACTTTACCGGCAACCGCGCCCGCCAGCGGATTGCCGCCATAGGTGGTGCCATGGGTACCGACGCCCATCACCAGCGCCAGATCGTCACGGGTCAGCATCGCACCTATCGGGAAGCCGCCACCCAGCGCTTTGGCGCTGGTGAGGACATCCGGCGTGACGCCATAGTGCATATAGGCGTAAAGCGAACCGGTACGCCCCACGCCGCTCTGCACTTCATCAAAAATCAGCACGGCCTGATGCTTATCACAGAGTTCACGCAGTCCGCGCAGGAACGCTGGATCGGCAGGCAGCACGCCGCCCTCACCCTGGATCGGTTCAACAATTACGGCGCAGGTATGGTCATTAATCAGTTCGGCAGCTGCAGCCAGATCGTTAAACGGTGCATGCTGAATCTCAGGCGGCAGCGGCGCAAAATCTTTTGAGTAGGCGGGCTGACCACCGGCTGAGACGGTAAACAGGGTGCGACCATGAAACGCATTTTTAAACGCCACAATGCCACTTTTATGCGGGCCAGCACGATCATGCGCGACTTTACGCGCCAGTTTCAGTGCTGCTTCGTTTGCCTCCGCGCCGGAGTTACAGAAGAACACCCGGTCTGCAAAGGTGGCGTCGATTAACTGCTTCGCCAGTCGCAGAATCGGTTCGTTGGTGTAGCCATTACCGGTGTGCCATAACCGTGCGGCCTGTTCCTGCAACGCCTGCTGTAACGCCGGATGCGCATGCCCTAACGCATTGACGGCGATGCCACCGGCAAAGTCGATATAGTCTTTACCGTTTTGATCCCAAACGGTCGAGCCTTCTGCGCGAACCGGTATAAAGGTCGCTGGTGCATAAACCGGCATCATCCATTGATCGAAATCGTGACGCGAAACGTGCAGTGCCATAACCCACTCTCCTGCTTTACTTTACCGGCCGGGTAAAGCTTATGTTTTAAAATTGTTAAAAGATGTTGTAGTGCAGCCCTACTGTAGAGTGCAGTTAACGTGCCAGCCAGAGAATTAATGCATAAAATGGTTACCACAACGCAATATCAATGAGTTAGGTGGTTACAATATTCACTTAATTTGCATATATAGTGAATAATTTTCTGACTGAAGCGGCAAAGCCGGGTTTTAAACAGCAGAATTATGCATTCGCGGGATGAAATATCGCTTTTGTGATCGCTGATAAATTATCTCTCCATAAAAACCCATTCTTTGCCCTTTTTTAGCGCAGTTTGCCTCTCACTGGTGCAGCCGTAGCTGCGGGATTTCGTCTGGCAAAAGAGGGGTTAATGGCAAAACTTAACAAACTATTTTCATTTATCACGCCAGGCGAATTAATTTCCCCGCCTGTTATCGTTCAATTAATGATCAATATGATGACGCTTTAATCACTCTCGTGCGGATTATTTCTGACGTGATTATCGGGCGGGAAATAATATTTATTAAAAGATGCACAGATATTAATATGCAGACTAATGGTTAGAAGTGAATCCTTGTGGAATTATCACTATCAGAATACTCACTATAATTAATGCAGAGCTTTATCTGATTAATTTATATACTTTAAAGTTATGAATTTTAGCGAAAAAAGGCATTTAACTCATTGATTAAAAACCATATCTATACAGAAAGTTCAGGCATTTTATTAGAAGAAAATCTTATTACCTTGTCATTTAATCTTCTGTTGTCCGATGATATCCATTAGCTGAATATAGACATCACATTTTGTTACTTTTATTGCACTTTGTAATTTTAACTTTTTGTGTCATTTTCATTTCACCCCGCATCAGGGGAATAATAATTAATGAATACAGGGTAATAATTAAATGATGAAGCGCACTTTACTGGCGGCTATTATGCCGTTACTGATCGGTCTTTCCTCCGCACAGGCCGCAGAAATTTATAACAAGGATGGCAATAAGCTGGACCTGGTCGGCAAGATTAACGTGTCACACCTCTTTTCTGATGACGATAACAACAACGGCGATACTTCTTCGTATGCCCGTTTTGGTTTCAAGGGCGAGACGAAGATTACCGATCAGCTCACCGGTTATGGTTTCTGGCAGTATCAGTACAGCCTTCACAACTCCGAAGGCAGTGACGCACAGGCTACCAACCGCACCCGTCTGGGTTATGCTGGCCTGAAATTTGGCAAGGCCGGTGCGCTGGATTACGGACGTAACTATGGCCTGGTCTATGACGCGCTGAGTTACACCGATATGCTGCCGTTCTTCGGCGGTGATTCCGGTTATACCGACGCCTTCCTCTCTGGCCGCTCAACCGGCGTGCTGACCTGGCGTAACAGTGATTTCTTTGGTCTGGTAGACGGGTTAAACCTTGCTGCACAGTATCAGGGCAAAAACGACCGCAGCAGTAACATCGACGGCGTGCGTCGTTCCAATGGCGATGGTTTTGCCCTCTCCGCGTCTTATGACTTCGATTTCGGCCTGAGCTTCGCTGGCGCATTTGCCAGCCTGGATCGCACCACGGCGCAGAACGCAGCCGCACGCGGTGAAGGCGATAAAGCCCAGCACTGGGCGACCTCAGTCAAATATGATGCGAACCAGGTGTATCTGGCCGCGATGTACGGCGAAACTCTGAACGCCACGCCGATTAGCGGCGGCTTCGCCAACAAAGCGCAAAACTTTGAAGCCGTGGCGCAGTATCAGTTCCTGAACGGCTTGCGTCCATCCGTGGGTTACGTCTCATCGAAGGGCAAAGAGATTGAAAATATCGGCGATGCCGACATTATTAAGTACACCGCCGTGGGTGCCACCTACTACTTCAACAAGAACATGTCGGTCTATGGTGAATATCGCATCAACCTGTTGAAAGATAACAACCCGCTCGGTCTGGCGACCGACGACATCACCGCGCTGGGTCTGATTTACCAGTTCTGATGAGACAGCAGGCCCGGCGCTTCCTGCCGGGCCTGTTGACTGACTCACGCCAGGCATAATCTGTTCTCACGCCGGTTTCAGCCCAGCGCCCTGACTAAGTTAACCGCCACGGCCTCTTCCTCCATCAGCTCTTCCACGTTGGCCGAGGCCAGCAGCGTGGTTGCCTGCCCGGCAGGTACCGGACGGCTGAAAAGATACCCCTGACCATAATCACAGCCGCGTTTTCTCAGCCACCGCAGCGTGGTGACGTCCTCGATCCCCTCTGCCGTAATCACCACATTCAGCCCCTGACAGAGCGCCAGCAGCGTTTCCACGACTTTCCGCTGCTCCGACCCGGTCACAATTCCGGCAATAAACGTCTGATCAATTTTGATTTTGGTAATACCCAGCCCCAGTAATACGGAGAGATTGGAATAGCCGGTACCGAAATCGTCCAGTACCACGCCGATACCGTCCTCTTTCAGCTGACGTATCGCCTCACGGGCATCATCAGAGATGGTCATGACGTTCTGTTCCGTGATCTCCAGTTCCAGCATAACCGGTCCGGCTTGCTGCATAATGCGGGACAGACAGGTGGTCAGCGACGGTCTCAGCAGCTGCTCCGGGGTAATGTTCAGCGACAGGCAGAGCCCGGCAGGCCATGCCCGTGTTGCACTGACCGCATCCTGCAGCAGCGCCACGGTCATGCTGTCCATCAACCCCAGCCGTTCCACCACCGGCAAAAACTCGGCCGGTGAAACCGTCTGCCCCGACGCGGTGATCCAGCGTGCCAGTATTTCAAAGCCGGTAATATTTCCGCTTCGCAGCGACACCAGCGGCTGCAGAAAGGGAACGATAGCGTGGCCGCTGACGGCGGCAACCACCTCCTGCTCCAGCCTTTCGCGCTGGCGAAAACGCAGTTCCATATCTGGCGAGAAGCGCGCCAGATAGGCGCCCTTATCCTGCTTCGCCTCGTATAACGCCAGATCGGCTGCCCGCATCACATCAGCCTGCGCCGTGCAGGTTGAGCTGGCAATACCGGCTGAGAGACTCAGGAAGGTGTGGGGACCGGTGCGGATGGATGTCGCCTGCTGACAGAAACGCCTCGCGGCATCAAGCGCCTGATCCGCCTGAGAAGCATCGGCAACAATGGCAAACTCATCCCCACCTACGCGGAATACCTGGCTCCCGCTGTCGGCCGAGGCAGTCAGCAGACTGGCCAAAGCGATCAGCGTGGCATCACCCTGACGATGACCGTTCAGATCATTGATACTTTTGAACTCATTAATGTCGAGCAGTGTCAGGGTATAGGGCACCTCACCAGCATCAAGTTCTGCAATATACTCATTCAAGGACCGGCGGTTCAGGACCCCGGTCAGCGCATCGGTTCCGGCCAGCCTGAGCGCATCTTTTTCCGCTCTGAGTGCTTTGCGGATCAGATTCGCGATAAACAGCGCCGGAATAATCATCGCCAGCCCGGCAAATGAGGTTGAGGTCACGATAAACCGCACCCGCTCACTGGTTTCAAAATCGGGATCGTAGCCCAGGCCCAGCAGGCTGGAAATCCGTGCCTCAAGCCCGAATTCCCACAGTGTTGAGAGTAAAATGATGGTCGCAATATTCAGCACTGCGAGCCAGAAAAGTTTCAGGCGCATGCGTTCATTCCCGGTGATAGAGAGTGTCAGAGTGTTGTTTTAATTATCAGTAAAAAACCGGGGTGTATTTCTTATAGCCTGTCAGCTTAACTACCGACGATAATCACCCCTCCGCTATTTCTTTTTATAGAAATCACGCGTTCTCACCCGCCTCGCGCCAGCACAACAGAAGAGCTGCACTGAGCGGCGCGTGCCGGTTACGTCATCAATATCGATGAGTGTTCTATCGGCAGCGGCGGCGAGATTAACAGGCCGGTCCGGTTATATTTGTGCATTACAAGGGTTCCGACGGGTTATGCATCCGGGATGGTGCACCACCGCACAGCGCGTCAGAATGCACCATGCCAGCCATATTAAATTTTTAATTAACAATAAGTTGATGTGTCATTATCGCCGCAGGTCGTTGCGCAAATTTGCGTTACAAAGCCTGAGAATATGACACTTTTTTATTTTTTTACTGTCGGTCCAATCACGCGGGGCACACTCCGGCAGAACGGACTTTTGTTGTACAAAACTAAATAGCGATCAATTTAGTTGAACCCAACCCTACAGAACCCTCTCCGACTGCCGATACCGGATTACCCAACGAACGCTTCTGGAAGATCGATGAAAATCTCAACGCGCCTTAGCGCAGGTTTTGGCCTGCTGATTTTGCTATTTATTATTTGTGCCGGTACCGCGATTCAGGCGCTTAATAGCGCCCGTAATAGCATGGACGAAGTGGTCAATGTCCGGCTGAAAAAGTACCAGACCGTACTGGATATGCGTGGCGGCGTGCGGGATATGGCTATTGCAGTGCGTAACCTGGCCCTGATGACCGATCCTGTTGCGATGAAGCCAGAATGGGAACGTCTGCAAAAACAGCAGGCGCTTTACATCAGCAATCGTGAAGCGCTGTCGCACATGATGCAAACTGACGCCGGCCCCGCGGGACGCGAGGCGATGGGCAGAATTGAATCTGCCGAAGGGGCCGCGCTATCCACCCTGATGAACGCCGGGAAACTCGGGCTGGAAAACCGTCAGCAGGAGGTTACCGACTATCTGTTAACCGTAGCGCGTCCTGCGCAGCAGACTCTGCTTAAAGCGATCAACGATCTGACGGAGCTTGAGATGCGCAACAGCCGGGATGCGGTGGTGGAAAACGGTAACGCGATCGCCCGCACCACCTGGATACTGATCATCCTGGCAGCAATCTCCGTGCTGGCTGCGGTCGCCACCTGCGTGTTTATTGTGCGTATGCTGATGCGTCAGCTGGGCGGCGAACCTGTTCAGGCACAGACGCTGGCTGCCGCAATTGCCGCTGGCGATCTCACCTCCGCAGTTACGCTACGCCGTGGCGACAGCACCAGCCTGCTTGCCTCGTTAAGCGGTATGCAGACCAATCTGCGCGGGCTGGTGTCGCAAATTAAAGATGCTTCCGCTTCGGTGGCGCTGGCGGCCGATGAGATTTCTCAGGGCAACAGTGAGCTGTCATCCCGTACCGAGCAGCAGGCTGCTGCGCTGCAGGAAACCGCAGCCAGCATGGAGCAGCTCACTGCCACCGTAAAAAGCAATGCGGCGGGCGCGCATCAGACGGCGGGTTCAGCACGCGAGGCTGCCACGCTGGCTCATGCGGGCGAAGTGGATGTTCAGCGCCTGTCAGAAACCATGCATGACATTTCGCTGAGTGCCGTGCGGGTGCGTGACATTACCTCTGTGATAGAAGGTATCGCTTTCCAGACCAATATTCTGGCGCTTAACGCTGCCGTAGAAGCAGCACGTGCCGGTGAAGACGGTCGCGGATTTGCTGTGGTCGCGGGTGAAGTCCGCTCGCTGGCCCAGCGCAGCGCCACTGCAGCGCGCGACATCAAGCAGCTGATTGAGCAGGCGGTCACGCAGGTTGAGGAAGGCGTCACCGTGGCGGCAGGAACGGGTGAGCGCATCCTGGAAATTGTCAGCCGCGTGGGCGAACTGGCCGATGCCATGGACAACCTCTCACTCTCCTCCGGTGAACAGATGCAGGGCATCTCCCAGGTCAGTATTGCAGTCAGTCAGATGGACGGCGTCACGCAGAATAACGCTGCGCTGGTGGAAGAGTCCTCTTCCGCGTCACAGTCCCTGCTGGCGCAGGCGCGCGATCTGCGCGGCATGGTGGGGACCTTCACCGTATGAACCCTTCCGGCGGACAACTCTCCGTCGGCACGGCTGACCTTATCAGCCGGATCGGTGGCCTGAAACAGGATGTGGATATTCTGCTTCAGCAACTCAGTGAAGGCGAGTATCTGAGTGTGGATACGTTCGCCAATAACTGGATACATCTGACCCAGCTTTACAGCCAGATTCAGGCGCACATGAGTGATCGCGCTCTGATGGACAAACTGGTGCGCAGCGACCTGTTGCTGGCCGCTGACCTGCTGGCGGTGGGAAGAATGATTGCGGTCATGGATAACTTTCTGCGCTGCGCGGTCATTACCCGATGACCGGATCAGGGCGCTGACAGTGCACGGCATTCACTTCTGCGTTAAATGCTGAAATTTTGCAGCAAATCTTCGCCGTTTTGCCCCTGGCGCACGTTGTGCGCCAGGGGCTGCGCCCGGTTATATTGACTTCAATTTAATTTGACTCAATACTGAGCCACCTTTCAACCGGAGGCGTAGCCAACGGCTTTTCCTCTCGCCGCGAAAGCGATTGAAAGTTGGGTTTCTGACACCCGAAAAGAGATGCTGCTGCAGTCAGCATCTCCCCGATATACACTTAGCAAGACTTCAGGGCTGATAAGCCGCCGGTGGTCTGGCTCTCCTGCCCCGGACTCAGAATGAGTAAAAATATGAATGATGAAACCGTGGGGATCGCTGATACGTCTCCCGCCAGTGCAGCGCCAGAAACCATCGACCAGTTTCTCTGCTTTGCGCTCTATTCCGCATCGCTCGCCATGACAAAGCTCTATCAGTCGCGGCTGAAACCGCTTGGGCTGACCTATCCGCAGTATCTGGTACTGCTGGTGCTGTGGGAAAAAGATCGCCTGACCGTTTCTGAGATTGGCGCGCGCGTCCGGCTGGATTCCGGCACGCTCAGTCAGCTTCTGAAGCGGCTGGAGAGCGCTGGCATTATCTGTCGGCAGCGTGACACCGGGAAGGATGAGCGTCGGGTTGTGGTCTCACTGACGGAACAGGGCCACCAGCTTAAAGTCGCGGCGGCGGGTGTCCCGGCAGATATGATCTCAGTAATGGATACCGCCTGCAGTGAGCTGGGTGAACTGACGACCCAGGTTGCCACACTGCGGGAAAAACTGCTTAAGGCTCTGCCATAATGCTCGCTTTCGATAAACAGACGGGCAGGCTGAATCACCGACGCGTTGCCCATTCAGATGCTGTTCAGCAGAATTGCTGCCCTGGAGTTTCTTTTGAGCATCGATAAACCGGCGGATATGGATGATGTCCATGCCGTGGTAGGACAGGCTGTTTCCAGCCTGCTGAAGTCAGGTAAGACAGCAGGAATCCAGGAAATCATTGCGTTTCTGAAACAACAGGAAGCGCGGTCTGTCAACGGTCAGAGAGAAGTCTACGCCAGAGCCGTTCGTGTCGTGACGAAACTGGTTAACTGACCATGCCGGGCTGAGCGGCGCTGTTCAGATAAGCGTCACAACCGCCGTTCCTTATTCTCCTGTTCGTACCCACGCCGGACCTGGCCCGATTCATCCCTGCTCTTCCGGGCCACGCCTTCACCGGCCCTGTTTACCCGGCCGATGAAGGCGTCGTTATTCGCTATGTGCCGCGCGGGCAACGTCTCTGACGGCGCTTTCAACCCGCTCTGAATCCTTCTTAATACTGGCAATCACGTCTCCTGCCTCACGCATTAGCAGTACCCCCTGACCGGTGTTCGCCAGCGAGGTTTCAATTCCCCGCAGCACCTCTCTGGCCAGTTGATTATTCCCTGTGGCTACCCGCTCAATCTCCTCGGTCGCACTGCTGACGCTGGCCGCCAGGCTGCGGACCTCTGCCGCCACAACGGCAAAGCTGCGGCCTGACGTGCCCGCCCGCGCCGCTTCAATGGCGGCATTCAGTGCAATAAGGCGGGTCTGCATGGCAAAGCGTCGGATGGTTTCAACCATGCCATTAATGCTGTCAGACTGGCTGTTCAGGCGCGTCACATCTGCCGAGACCACGCTCATCTCTTCAGCAATCCGGCTGATCATCTGAATGCTGTTGTCGATAACATCCGCACCCGCCTGTGCACTTCCCCGCGTCTGTACGGCCATGTTCCAGGCATTTAATGCCGCATCATATTCCTGCTGATTACGTAGCACCTGTTCCGTCACATCGGTGGCGAATTTAACAATTTTAATGAGCTGTCCATCGCTGTTAAAAACCGGGTTGTAAGTGGCCCTGAGCCAGAGCGGTTCGCCACGCCGGTTAAGACGGGGAAACTGGCCCGAAAAAAACTCGCCCTGATTCAGCCTCACCCAGAACTGCCGATACTCCTCACTCTGAGAGAGCGCATCCGAACAGAAAAGCCGGTGATGCTTTCCTGTTACTTCAGCAGCCTGATAGCCGGTAGCCTTAAGGAAGTTATCATTTGCCTCCAGCACGTGGCCGTCAGGACTGAATGCGATCACGGCCATGGAGCGGCTGATCGCATTGATGATGGACTCCTGCTCCAGTGATGACTGCATTCTTTCTGAAATATCAGCCGCTATTTTCACGATTTTGAATACCCGTCCGCGCCGGTCAGTCACCGGAATATAGCTCGCCTCCAGCCAGACTGGTCGCATGCCGTTCGCCAGCCGCAGATATTTATCACTGAAGCTTTCGCCTGCCGCCAGACGCTGCCAGAAACGTTGGTACTCTGGCGAGTTCACCAGCGCGGGCGGGCAGAACATGCTGTGATGCTGGCCGACAATGTCGTCCGCCCGGTATCCCATGGCGGCCAGAAATAGCGGGCTGGCTTTCTGAATAATGCCCTCAGGCGTGAACTCAATCACGGGCATAGCGCGCCCCAGCGAGCGGAAAGACGCGGCGGCGTGCAGATCACGCTGACGAAGAAAAGCAGGGACAAGATATTTCAGTAAACTCAGGCGCATAAGCAAGACCAGTAAACGATGGAATTGCTCTTATCATCGGCATTTTGCCAGCGTCCCTTACGCATCGCTGCGATAGTTGCGACTGATGATTGCAACATGATGTTACTACTGACACATAAGCCTGACGGCCGCACAGCATCGGTACAGTGGTCAGATGAATCCGGGCGGACGGGTCATGCATCACGCTGGTCAGATTTACCCGCCAGAGCGCAGTGCTGGCAGGTTCCCGCTACAGCGCCGTACCGGTAGGCGCCATTAAATCGTAACGATCGGTCTGCGGAGCCGCGTCCATCGCCATCGGTGGCTCAACCTTCAGGGTGATCCAGTTAGAGGTGACACGCTGCTGCTTGCTGTCCTCCAGCGTCACCGACAGCCGGTATTCGTTGCTGGCGTCTGGCGACGGATCCCATTGCGGTAAAATCACACTCCAGCCCTGCGGATCGGCGTTATTGGCCGGTGGCGTCAGGCTCAGCGCCTGCGTGTCACCCTGCCAGCTCACTGCCCTGATGTCATTGCTTGCCCGCACCTGTAGCTTCAGCGGCAGACTCTCGCCACTGCTTAACTGCCAGGGCGGTGTCGCCAGAAATACCGACAGGGTTTTGCGCTGACGGAATGAGAGCACCGGCGTATCGCTGCGGGTCACGGTATCGTAACGGCTGCCACGCAGAGAGCGCGCTTCCGCGACGTTACCGGCGTCAAGCTGACGGCTCAGCGCCACGCCGAAGCGATAGTTCAGTTTCAGCCCCAGTTGATCCTGGCTTTCACCGGCACTGCTGGTTTTGTGAGTAGCAGACAGCGTTACCAGCGGCACTGGTGTGTAAGAGAGGCCAAACGACATGGCAGAGGGATTGTGATAGCGGTTGCCGCTGTTAAACAGATCGACATTTTCACCCAGATATTGCTGATAGCTTACCGAGACGCCCAGCTGACGATAAAAGGGCAGATAGCTCTGGCTGGTGATGTCATAGCCGCGCGCCATGCGCTGCTGCTGCGAACTGCCCAGATTTTTCCAGCCGGAAAGTGGCTGATAGTAGTTGGCAGAGAAACGCATCGAATCACTCCAGGCTTCAGTTCCCACCGAGGCGCGCTGCAGGCCGCTGCTGAAGACGTGATCAACAAAGCCGTTGTAGCCCAGCAGCCAGTTACCGGCGTCCCACCGCTGTCCCAGTCCCGCATTGCCGACCAGACCCTCACCGGTATCATGCAGGCCAAGCTGGCTGAAGGTAAGCTGGCTATTCTCGTCGGCCAGTGCGCTGAAGAGATCGCCGCCAGTGCCGGTGAAGTTTCCGTTCATGTCGACTTTCAGGTCCAGCTGCGCGTTACCATAAGGCGACAGCAGTGACTGCCCTTCGCTCTCAACCCGACCGGCCACTTCATCACGCAGATGATTGAACGCCCAGACGCCCGCCTGCTGGCCAAACGTCACATTGCTGTCGCTGTTGTTACTCGCTTCACCGATGCTTTTCGCCACAGCCGCCAGCTTTTTGCTCCATGCTTCATCCTCGTCGCGGGTGCTGCCGAGCGTCGGGAGCGAATCACTGTAGCGCGCAGGATTGTCGAAGGGCGTTTCTGACACTGTTGTTTCAGTCTGGAACGCGTGAGCGCTCTGCAAGGCAGAGAGCGACAGCGCAATCAAAGAGAGAACCCCTGTTTTCCGTATCATGTCACCTGGCACATTGATTAATTTGTCACTGCGATAAAAGTCAAATTCATTCACAGTTACCTTAACATATTGTGACGGCGATGCAGGACAGCAGAGGCAAATTGTGCATATACCAGAAAAGTCTGGCAGAAAAAAAGGCCTGCTATGCAGCAGGCCTGGATCATCTCTGGCGTCATCAGGAGAAGATTAAGCCGCCATCGACATTAATAGTCTGTCCGGTGATATAGCGCGCATCTTCTGAAGCCAGAAACGCCACCAGCCCGGCCACATCCTCCGGCTGACCGGCACGCTTCAGCGGAATATTTTTCACCCACTCGGCCATCAACTCACCTTTGCCGTAGGTTTTCTCCTCGCTGCTGAGGATCTCGCCCCAGACGCGATCGTTGTAATCCCACATCTCACTCTCAATGATGCCGGGACAGAAGGCGTTGACCGTAATGTTCCACGGTGCCAGCTCCAGCGCCAGACTCTGAGTGATGCCGATGACCCCCATTTTGCTGGCGGCATAGTGCGGCGTGTAAATAAAGCCCTGCCGTCCCTGCCCCGATGAGGTGTTAATCAGACTGCCGCTGCCCTGCTTCACCATATATTTCGCGGCTTCACGACAGCAGAGCCAGACGGCGGTGGTGTTCACAGCCAGAATCCGCTCAAAGTCGCTTTTCGGCATGGTGTCGAAACGGTCAATGGTGATCACGCCCGCATTCTGAATCGAGACGTCAATCTGTCCAAAGCGTTCAAAGGCCTGCTGATAGAGCTGCTGCACCGCCGCTTCATCCGTAACGTCGACCCGCAGCGCCAGAATCTCACTGCCGTACTGCTCTTGAAGCTGGTCAGCGGTGGCAAAGACCCGATCGGCATTCGACACCATCACCAGCCTGGCCCCGTCGCGGGCGAAACGTGCCGCGATCCCGGCACCGATGCCGCGACAGGCACCGGTAATCACCACTGTTTTTGCACGTTGTTCGCGGCTCATAATTGCTCCTGTTAACTGTGACGAATATCAGTGAGAGGCGCTGCCTGCTGCTTTTTTTCATGGCGACGCAGCAGCACCACTTTGCTTTGCAGACGCTGCTGGAACTGGTCGATCACGACGGCTGTGACAATCACCAGACCTTTAATTACCATCTGCCAGAAATCGCTGACGCCCATCATCACCATGCCATCCGCCAGGAAGACGATCACGAACGCGCCAATAATCGAGCCGGACACCCGCCCACGCCCGCCCGCCAGCGCCGTGCCGCCCAGCACGGTGGCACCAATGGCATCCATCTCAAACATGTTGCCGGTCATCGGATGCGCAGTCTGCAACTGAGAGGCCACCACCAGCCCAACCAGACCGGCGCAGAGGCCGGAAAAGGCGTAGACAAAAACTTTCACTTTGATAATCGGCACGCCCGCCAGTCGCGCGGCGGACTCATTGCCGCCAATCGCGTAGATGTAACGGCCCAGCGGGGTTTTGCGCGTCAGGTAGAGGCCAAGCAGTAAGAAGCCGAGCATCAGCCAGATCGGCAGATACACGCCCAGCACGGTGCCGGAACCCAGCAGGGCAAAACCGGTGTTGCCCAGCGCGGGCATCCCGACCAGATTGGCGTAGGTGCCGCCGTCGTTGAACAGCAGTGCCGCCCCGCGCGCCACATACATCATGCCCAGGGTGCAGATAAAGGGGGCCACGCCCAGTCGGGTGATCACCGTGCCGTTAATCAGCCCCACCAGCACGCCAAAGATCGCCACCACCAGAATCACTTCCGGCACGTTGAGAAACAGCGTATTGCCGCCCCATAACGGAATGCCACTGGTCAGCAGCGCGCCCGCCACCATGCCGCAGATCCCCGCGACCGCGCCCACCGAGAGATCGATACCGCCGGTGAGGATCACCAGCGTCATGCCAATCGCCAGCAGTCCGGTAATGGCGACGTGCTGCGTCATAATCAGCAGGTTAGAGGGCGTCAGAAAGTTCGGCACCATCACGCTGAAGAAGCCGACTACAATCAGCAGCGCAATAAAGGTGCGCGCCTTGAGGAGGTACATATAGAGCAGGTATTTTTGGTTCATGACATTCTCCGGCCAGCTTAGCCCAATGGGTCAGGCGCTTAATCCTGCGGGGTTGATGCCGCGATCAGATGTTCTCTCGTTGCCGCTGCGCGGGGCAGATCGGCCGTTATCCGGCCATCGGCCATCACTAAAATGCGGTCCGCGAGCGCCATCACCTCATCCAGTTCAGACGATGAGAACATGACGGCCAGCCCCTGCTGAGCCAGATTGCCAATCAGGTGATAGACGTCGGTTTTGGCACCGACATCGATGCCGCGCGTCGGCTCATCCAGCAACACCACCTGCGGCCCGGTCATCAGCGCTTTACCCAGCACGACCTTCTGCTGATTACCCCCGCTTAGCGCCGTGACCGGCAGATCGGGATCGCTGACTTTGATCGCCAGATGGCCGATCATCTCATTGACCCGCTGCTGCTCCCGGCCGGGATTCAGCAGCCCCAGCGCCCGGCGAAAACCGCGCAGGCTGAAATCAGAGAGTGTCATGTTGGCGGTGATCGACATCAGTTCAATCACCCCTTCGCCTTTGCGATCTTCCGGCACCAGCGCGATGCCACTTTTCAGCCGCTGCTGGAAGCTGCGCTTTGCCAGATCCTTACCGGACAGCCGTACCCGGCCCGACTGACAGGGCATCAGGCCAATCAGCCCCTTAAACAGCTCGGTGCGCCCGGCACCCAGCAGACCATAAATGCCGATTACCTCGCCCTTGCGCAGGGTAAAACTGACCTCATTCAGCTTGTAGCCACCGTTCTGATGCAGCGCGGTCAGCCCCTCGACCTCCAGCACCGTTTCTCCTTGTGGCGCAGGCTGATAGTCGAACTGTTTTTTCTTATCGCCCACCATCTGGGCGATAATCCACGGCACGCTGGCGTCGCGCACCTCGCGCTCACTGATAAAACGGCCATCGCGAAAAATGGTGATGTGATCGCCTATCTCCATCAACTCTTCCAGCCGGTGTGAGATGTAGATAATGGTGACGCCGCGTCGCTTCAGCTGGTCGATGACATTGAACAGCACTTTGACTTCCGACTGACTCAGGGCACTGGTGGGTTCATCCATGATCAACACCCTGGTATCCTTCGACAGCGCTCTGGCAATCTCCACCAGTTGCTGATGCCCGATGCCCAACTCGCCCAGCGGTGCATAGGGATCGACATCGAGCTGCAGCCTTTGCAGCAGCGACTTCGCCAGCGCGTACTGATACTTCTCATTGATGACGCCGCGCTGGAAAAACTCGTTGGCGATAAAAATGTTGTCCATCACGTTCATGTTGGGAAACAGATTCAGCTCCTGAAAAATGATGCTGATCCCCTGCTTCTCCGCCTGATGGGTGGAGTTCAGCGACACCACCTTGCCATCCAGCAGAATCTCGCCCGACGACGGCGTTTCAACCCCGGCCAGCATCTTCATCATGGTGGACTTGCCGGCCCCGTTCTCCCCAATCAGGACATTCACTTTGTTGCGGTAGACCCGATAGCTGACCTGATCGAGCGCGGTCACGCCGGGATAGAGACGCGACACGTTGCGCGTTTCGATAATCACGTCGCCGGACGTTTGCGGTTGCGGATTTTGCATCTGCCGCTCCTTATTGCCGGGTGATGGCAGCCGGGGTGATATCCGGCAGCTGTTGCGGAATGTCCCAGCTGCTGAACACGCCGCTGACCATCACTTTGTCGCCCACTTTTGGCGCGAACTGTTGCATCAGGGCTGAGGCGTGCTGGTTAATCGCCTTACCGTAATCACCAAAAAGCACCTGATCGTTAAAGTCCTGATAACTCGCGCCTTTATAGACATCGCGCAGCGCCGTGCCCCGGATGATCGGTCCCACCTGAATAGTGACACTGTCACCTGATTCATCCTTTACGGTCATCTTTCCGCTGCGGGAAGTGGTATTGACAGCCGTTACCTGACCGCGAACGGAGACGCTGAAAATACAGGGGTTCTCAGCCTGACTGCGATAGCCGTAGGTCTGACAGGCGCTGTCAAAGTCTTTGGCAGACTGGAGCGACGTCATCAGCGCTGCCAGCGGTTTCGCCTCCGCCTGGACCTGCGGCACCAGCTTCTGTTGCCAGAGCTGGTCGATGTTGGCCATCTTCGGATTGGGGGGATTCTTCAGGTCAGCCAGCTCCTGCTGCGACATAATTTTGCAGCCGCTTAGCAGCATGACTACCAGCGTCAGCCAGACTCTTCGGGACATCTTCTTCTCCCTGGCGCCCGCTCGCGCAGGCGCGGCAGCGGTTAATTACGACTTGTAGTTAAAGTCCTGGACGCCTTTGGCGTTTTCCGGAGTAATCAGAATGCCGCGGAACATGACACGCTGTTTCTCCGGCTTCACGCCTTTCTGAATGAAGTTATCGAGATCGGTCACGCCTTCAGCGGCAATCGCCTGCGCCTGCAGCATCACCGTGGCTTTCAGCGTACCCGCTTTGACCGCATCGCGTTCGTCGTTGCTGCCATCAATCCCCACCACGATGACATCGTTGCGACCGGCTGCCTTGAGCGCCGCAATGGCACCCAGCGCGACCGGACCGTTACCACAGATCACGCCTTTCACATCCGGGTGCGCCTGCAGGATGCTGTCCATAATGCGCTTGCCATCGATCAGGGTGCCTTTGGCATCCTGACGCGCCACGCTCTGCATATCGGGATACTGATCCAGCACCTGATGGAACGATTTAGAACGGGTCACGCAGTTGTTGTCGGCCAGGTTACAGGCCAGCTCGGCGTATTTGCCCTTTTCCCCCATCTTTTCGACAAAGACGTTGGCCACATCTGAACCCGCCTGGAAGTTGTTGTGGGTAATCTGCGCCAGCGCCACGTCATCTACCGGGATTTCACGGTTGATCAGCACCACCGGAATGCCGGCATCTTTGGCTTTTTTGATCGCCGCTACGCTGGCGGTGGAGTCGGCGTTATCCAGCACGATACCCTGCACTTTCTTACCGATAGCGGCATCGATCAGTTCGCTCTGCTTCTTCACATCTTCGCCGTGCGACAGCACCGTGGTTTTGTAGCCCAGCGACTGCGCTTTGAGGTTGGCCCCTTTGGCTTCGGAGGCGTAGTAAGGATTATCGAGTGAGTTAACCAGAATCATAATGGTGCCTTTTTCGGCGGCAAACGCCGCCTGAGAAACCAGACAGGCAGCCACGGCAGTACACAGCAGGGTACGGTTTTTCATGATGTTCTCTCTTATCGTTATGGCAGGGTATGAAGTCCCAGGTGTTGGGTTGGCCTTACCAGATGGTGAAGCCACCATCGATCATCAAATCTGCGCCGGTAATCATGTCGCTGCCGTTGCTGGCGAAGAACAGCACGGCGGCGGCGATCTCATCGGTATAGGCAAAGCGACCCAGCGGAATCAGCTTTTTCATCTGCTCGCCTTTCTCGCCGCGCCAGGCTTTCTCGCCCATCGGCGTGAGCACCACGGTGGGCGACAGGGTATTCACGTTGATGCGATGCGGAGCAAACTCTTTGGCCATCACTTTAGTCATGCCCAGCAGACCCGCTTTGGCGGAGGTGTAGGCGACATGATTGTCGATCGCGATGGACGCCGCCTGGGAGGCGATGTTAATAATCTTGCCGCCCGCACCGGCACGAATCATCAGCCGTGCGGCCGCCTGCGAGCAGAGGAAAGGGCCGGTAAGATTCACCGCGATCTGCTTCTGCCACTCAGCAAAATCAGTCTCAATCACCGGCTGCAGCATCACGTAGCCTGCGCAGTTGACCAGAATATCGATGCGGCCATAGTGGGAAACCACCGCGTCAAACGCCTTTTCCACCGACGCGGGATCGGTGACGTCACAGCAGACAAACTGTACCCGATCGGCCGCGAAGTCCGCCTGCAGACTGGCAACTTTCTCCGCTTCAAACGGCGGATAGAGCAGTGCCAGATGCGCGCCCTTCTCCAGCAGCATGCCATTGGTTGCCATGGCGATGCCGCCCAGCCCGCCGGTCACCACCGCCACCTTACCGGCCAGATTCATTGCAGTATCCACGCCGTAGCGCAGGTTTACGTCATATTCACCACTCATCCCACTCTTCCCCTGATTTTTGCTGATGCCGTTGACTCAATCATTTTCGAACAAAAATATAAGCTATCGAAAAGAAATGATATGTGGAGCAGATCAAATTTCGACCATCTGCTGTACAAAGCGGCTTATCTGATTGAAAAGACGTGATCTGGGTTCCAGTCCCGAAATAAAGCTGCTCTGCGGCAATCGGGAAAGCCTGGGAGATTCAATAACCTGCTGATTATTTATTTTCGTTCGAAAATCACAGACCTGTCAGGTCATCTCGCATTCATAAAAATGGCGCGTTAAACTCAGCCACAGAGACCTTGTCCGCCCAAGCCATCAGGTTACTGAAAAAGGGAGCATTTCGATTGAAAAGCAAAAGTGAGCAGTTCGCTGACATGCAGCAACGCCGCGAGAAAATTCTGGAGATGATCCGTGAGGATGGTACGGTCACGGTCAAAGCGCTGACCGAGACCTTTGGACTGACTGAAGCCACATTACGCAGCGACCTGCGCATGCTGCAAAAACAGGGGTTTGTGCAGCGCTACCACGGTGGCGCAACGCTGATGACGGGCAAGCAGAATACCGGCGCGATGCTGCTGGAGCGGCAGACCCATCTGGAAGAGAAAGAGGCGATTGGCCGACTGGCGGCGCAGCATATCGAAAATGGCGACACGGTGATTTTCGATTCCGGCACCACCACCACGGCGATTACCGACGCCATCAGCCACATCCGCCGTTTGTCCGTGGTGACCACGGCAGTCAATATCGCCCTGAAACTGGGCGGCGAGCCGGGGATCAATATCCTGCTGACCGGCGGCACCTTTAAGTTTCCGACGCTCTCCACCTCGGGCGAGAAAGCGGCCAGCTTTTTCGAAAATGTGCTGGCCGAAAAACTCTTTCTGGCCACCGCCTGCATCTCACCGCGTCTGGGCCTGAGCTTCCCCAGCGAAACGGACATCAAGGTAAAACTGGCGATGATCAAATCTGCCAGCACGGTTTACGTGGTGGCGGACTCCAGCAAAATCGACAAGGTGTCCATGTTCGCGCTGCCCTGTGACTGGAGCAACATCCACTACCTGATTACCGACAGCGGCATCAGCGCCGCGCAGGTCAAAGCGTTTGAGGCCCTGGGCGTGAAAGTGTTGGTGGCTCCGCTGCCGCTGAAGCGGGCGATGTAATTGAACTTCCGTACCGAAGTGCCGTGAGTGATTCCAGAGCACGGAGAAACGAGAATTTCAGGCGCAGGAAAGCGCGGGCATGCCTGCAAACCATCAAAACCTCCACACTCATGCCAACCGTGCAGGAATGGCCTGCCTGAAAAAGCAAAGTGTGCGAGCCAGGGATGGCGAGCCCAGTCCGCAGGGAGGCGAAATTCCTTTGCGAGCAGGCAGGCCTTTCCTGCACGACGCACCGTACTTCCACTCCATTGCAACAAATCTGCAAAACCCCTCACCCATGCCAACCGTACAGGAATGGCCCGCCTGAAAAAGCAAAGTGTGCGAGCCAGGGATGGCGAGCCCAGTCCGCAGGGATGCGGGATTCCTTTGCGATCAGGCCGGTTTTTCCTGCACGACGCACCGTATTTGCACTCCATTGCAACAAATCTGCAAAACCCCTCACCCATGCCAGCCGTGCAGGAATGGCCTGCCTGAAAAGCAAAGTATGCGAGCCAGGGATGGCGAGCCCAGTCCGCAGGGATGCGGGATTCCTTTGCGATCAGGCAGGTTTTTCCTGCACGACGCACCGTATTTGCACTCCATTGCAACAAATCTACAAAATCCCTCACCCATGCCAGCCGTGCAGGAATGGCCTGCCTGAAAAGCAAAGTGTGCGAGCCAGGGATGGCGAGCCCAGTCCGCAGGGATGCGGGATTCCTTTGCGATCAGGCAGGTTTTCCCTGCACGACGCACCCTACTTCCTGCACGACGCACCCTACTTCCTGCCCATCGCACCGGCTCACCGTCACATCATCCCGCACCTGCAAATCCGCCCGATAGAACCGCACGACCTCACCCACCACCAGCAGCGATGGCGAAACCGGCTTTTCCTGCGCCACCGTCTCCGCCAGCCCTCCCAGCGTGGTAATCAACACCCGCTGATCCGGCCGGGTGCCGTTCTCTATAATCGCCACCGGCGTCGCCGTATCCCGTCCCTGTGCCTGCAGCTGCGCACTGATCGACGCACTCCAGCTTAGCCCCATATAGAACACCAGCGTCTGATTCACCGCCGCCAGTGCGGCTGCATCCAGCTGCGGCTCGCCACGCCGGCCATGCCCGGTAATCAACCGCAGCGACTGCGCACAATCCCGATGCGTCAACGGAATCCCGCTGGCGGCCGCACAGCCCACCGCCGCCGTAATTCCCGGCACTACCTCACAGCGGATCCCGGCCTGTTGCAGACTCACCATCTCCTCGCCACCGCGCCCAAAAATAAAGGGATCGCCCCCTTTCAGCCGGATCACATTGCGCCCGCTGCGCGCCAGATCCCCCAGCAACTGATTAATCTGCGCCTGCTTCAGCCCGTGCTGACCCGGCTGCTTACCCACGTCAATGCTTAACGCGCTCTCCGGCACCTCCGCCATCACCGCTTCACTCACCAGCCGGTCATACACCACTACTTCAGCCCGCTGCAGCAACCGCAACGCCTTTACCGTCAGCAACTCCACATCGCCAGGGCCTGCGCCCACCAGCCACACCGCACCCTGCGGCTTTGCCACACCGACCGGGGCCAGTAACTTATCCAGAGAATTAATTGCTCGCGTCATCATTCCTCCACAACCACATCGGACAGCAAAAGCTGCTTCAGCTCCGGAATACAGGAGCCACACTGCGTGCCGCACTTCAGCTTCCGGCCAAGCGCCTGAGTGGTACGACATCCCTCCGCCACCGCCTGCAAAATCGTCTGTTCGCCTACCCCCATACAGCTACAGATAATCCGGCCTGCCGCGCTGCCCTGCATCGCCTGACCCGCCAGCACGCTGTGCCGCCCGGCAGCATCCTGCGGCGCATCCGCAAAGGCCGCCGCGACAAATGCGCTATCCAGCGATGGCAACGCGCTACCG
Source organism: Pantoea sp. 22096 (assembly GCF_052045955.1). Taxonomy (NCBI): domain Bacteria; kingdom Pseudomonadati; phylum Pseudomonadota; class Gammaproteobacteria; order Enterobacterales; family Erwiniaceae; genus Pantoea; species Pantoea sp. 22096. Next base: position 1,350,951 of record NZ_JBQEPW010000001.1, read on the forward strand.
GCATAAAACGCCAGCTGCAACTCACCGTCGCGCCATGCCAGCAACCGGTAATCACAACCGCTGCCGGAGGCGACCTGCAGGTCATAACCTGACAAATCAACCTGTCCGGCCAGCCACGCCTGCGGCACTCCCTCGCCCGCGACCGCATAGCGCTGCGCCGCCGGATAGGGCGTACGCGACCAGTAGCGCAAGCCTGCGGGCTGCGTCATTCCACGCTGCCACAGCCAGCCCTGCCAGCTCACCGTCAGCGGCAGAATCCGCACCGGCGTCTGCTTCAGCGCGGGTTGCCCTGAAAACGGACAGGCGCGGGCGGCGACCAGCATATCGACGTGACTCTGCTGGCTGAACTGCCGGTTCCAGTGCATCGGCACAAACAGCTCGCCGCGCCGCATCCCGCTATCACCCCGTACCCGTACACTGATCCAGCCCTGTACTGACTGCACCCGCGCCAGACCGCCCGCCGTCACGCCATACTGCACGGCATCAGCGGGATGCAGCGCCACAAACGGCTCATCACAATGCTGCATCAGACGCGGCACCAGCCCGGTGCGCGTCATGGTATGCCATTGATCGCGCACCCGACCGCTGTTCATCAATAGCGGATAAGCAGCATCACGCGGGGTTAAGGCAGGCGTAGCCGGGACACGCAGCCGGGCTTTTCCGTCCTCGTGGAAAAAGCGGCGGTCGCCAAACAACCGCGCACAGCCCTGCGGATGAGCAGCATTAACCGGCCACTGAACCGGACGCAGCGCATCCCATGCAGCCTGGCTCAACGGCGCCAGCCCGCTGATATCAAACGCCCGCTGACCGTCGTTCTCAAACCCCGACAGCGCCGCATGTTCGCAGAAAATCTCCGACGGATGCTGCCAGTTAAAGCCCTCTCGGAACCCTAGTCGCTGCGCCACCTGCGCCAGCAGCCACCAGTCAGGCCGGGCATCCCCCGGCGCGGCGGCAAAGGCGCGCTGACGCGAAATACGCCGCTCTGAGTTCGTCACGGTGCCGTTCTTCTCGCCCCAGCCCTGGGCGGGCAGCAGAATATCGGCAAAGGCGCTGGTGTCGGTCTGCGCCATCACATCCGAGACAATGACCAGCGGACACGCCGCCAGCGCCTGCGCCACGCGGTTGCCTTCCGGCATTGACACCGCCGGATTGGTGCCCATAATCCACACTGCTTTCACCTCACCTTCCGCAATTGCCCTGAAGAGATCCAGCGCGGTCAGTCCCGGCTGGCGGGCCATCGACGGGCTGCGCCAGAAACGCTGCACCCGATCGCAGTCCGCTTCCGTAAAACTCATGTGCGCCGCCAGCTGATTCGCCAGGCCACCCACTTCGCGTCCGCCCATCGCATTTGGCTGTCCGGTCAGCGAAAAAGGCCCGCAGCCTGCACGGCCTATTTTGCCCGTCAGCAGATGCAGGTTAAGAATCGCCTGGTTATTGTCGCTGCCGGTGGCGGACTGATTAATCCCCATGCACCACAGCGTCAGCATCCGATCGTGCTGGCTGACCAGCCGGAAAAAGTGCGTCACCTGCTGTTCCGTTAAATCACAGGTCTCTGCAACCCGCGCGACATCCCACTGCGCGGCGGCCACCAGGGTTTCACCCACGCCATTCAGATGCGGCAACATGCTGGCATCCAGGCCATCGTGCTGCGCCAGCCAGTGCAGCAGACCGGAAAGCAGCGCCGCATCACTGCCAGGGCGCAGCGGCAGATGCAGATCGGCCTGGTCACAACTGGCCGTGCGGCGCGGATCAATCACCACAATGCGCATCGCCGGTCGCTGCTGCTTCGCCTGCATCAGCCGCTGCCAGACCACCGGATGCGCCCAGGCGGCATTGGACCCTACCAGCAGTACCAGATCCGCCTGTTCCAGATCGTCGTAACAGCAGGGCACCGCATCCGCCCCCAGCGCCCGCTTATAGCCGACCACCGCCGACGCCATGCAGAGCCGGGAATTCGTATCGATGTTGGCGGCACCGATATAGCCCTTCATCAGCTTGTTGGCGACGTAGTAATCCTCGGTGAGCAGCTGCCCGGAGCCATAAAATGCCACTGCCTGCGGACCATATTGATCGATTACCGCGCGCAATCCTGCCGCCGCCGCATCCAGCGCCGCATCAAGGCTGACCGGCTGGCCGTTAACCTGAGCGGTAAGAAGACGCCCCTGTGGCGTCAGCGTCTCGCCCAGCGCCGCGCCCTTAACGCACAACCGGCCTGCGTTAGCGGGATGATGCGCATCGCCGATCACCGTTGCCTGATGATTACCCTGCGGCGTGACGCAGACGCCACAGCCGACGCCGCAATAGGGACAGGTGCTGTTCATGATGCCTGCGCCAGCGGATTTTGCGGACGGTTTGCCAGCCAGATCTGCCCCGCTTCCAGCTTCACCGGCCAGCAGCGCAGCTGATGCTGCGGATTATCCAGACTCTGCCCGTCACGTAGCCGTACCCGCTGCTTGTAGAGCGGAGAGATCACCACCGGCTCGCCGCCGACATCGCCCAGAATCCCGCGCGACAGCACGCTGGCGTCGCTGCCAGGTTCACGATCTTCCAGCGCATAGAGCGCATCGCCAAAGCGGAACAGGGCAACACGCTCGCTGCCGAGTCGCGCCCCGATCCCGGCTTCGGGCGGAATCGCCTCCAGTGCGCAGACTGCGCTCCACGGCTCGGCGGGCAGCTGTAGCAGCGGACGCGCAGCCACGGATTCAGGCTGACGCTGACCGCGTACCCGGCTGTAGTGCAGGGTTTCATCGGGCTGCTCGCTGTTGATCGTCGGCGTAAACAACGCACGTCGCGATGGGTCCGCCAGCGTGGTCTGCCACTCGCACTGCCAGGCGTCAACCACCCGCTGCATCTCCTGCTCCAGCGTTGCACCCAGCCCAAGGCTGTCCTCAATCACCACCTGACGCAGGTAATCGAGACCGCCTTCCAGATTGTCCAGCCAGACGCTGGTGCGTTGCAGACGATCCGCAGTACGGATATAGAACATCAGCAGACGATCGACATAGCGCAGCAGCGTGGCATCGTCGAGGTCGCTGGCAAACAGATCGGCGTGCCGCGGCTTCATGCCGCCGTTGCCGCAGACATAGAGGTTCCAGCCCTTTTCAGTGGCGATCACGCCGATATCTTTACTCTGCGCTTCCGCACACTCGCGAGTACAGCCCGAGACCGCCATCTTGATTTTATGTGGGGCGCGAAGTCCCTTGTAGCGGTTCTCCAGCGTGATGGCGAAGGCGGTCGAGTCCTGCACGCCGTAGCGGCACCAGGTGGATCCGACACAGGATTTCACGGTGCGCAGCGACTTGCCGTAGGCGTGACCGGTTTCAAAACCGGCCTCAAGCAGCGTCTGCCAGATAGCGGGCAGCTGATCGAGCCGCGCGCCAAACAGGTCGATACGCTGCCCGCCGGTGATTTTGGTGTAAAGGTCATAACGCGCTGCCACTTCACCAATGGCGATCAGCCCCTGTGGCGTAATTTCACCCGCCGGGACACGCGGCACTACCGAATAGGTGCCATCTTTCTGGATGTTGGCGAAGTAGCGGTCATTCGTATCCTGTAACGGCAGGTGCGCCGGTTTCAGCAGATAGTCATTCCAGCAGGAGGCAAGTATCGACCCCACCAGCGGCTTGCACACTTCACAGCCCTGCCCCTTACCGTGTGAGGCTAGCAGCGCATCAAACGTTCTGAACTCACCCGCCCGCACCAGGTGATAAAGCTCCTGCCGTGAATAACTGAAGTGGTCGCAGACATCTTTTTTCACCTCGACGCCGAGCGTTTCCAGCTGAAACTCCATCACCTGTTTCACCAGTGCCACACAACCGCCGCAACCAGTGGCTGCTTTGGTGCAGCTCTTGATGCTACTCATCTCACCGCATCCGCCTTTCACCGCTGCGCAGATGTCGCCTTTGCTGACGTTGTGACAGGAGCAGACCTGTGCGCTGTCGGGCAATGCCGCGACGCCCGGCGCTTTTGGCGCACCGGCCAGCGCAGGCAGGATCAGGCTCTCCGGCGCGGCAGGCAGCGGCAGGTCGTTGAGCATCATCTGCAGCAGCGTGGCGTAATCGCTGCTGTCGCCGACCAGTACGCCGCCCAGCAGTCGTGTGCAATCAGCACTGACCACGATTTTTTTGTAAACGCCTTTTGGCCCGTCGGTCCAGTGATAGTGCTGACTGCCCTGGGTGCGGCCATGGGCATCACCGAACGACGCCACCTCCACGCCCAGCAGTTTCAGCTTAGTGCTCATGTCCGCGCCGCTGAAGGCGGCAGGTTCAGCCGCCAGATGTCCGGCCAGCACCCGTGCCATCTGATATCCTGGCGCGACAAGGCCAAAAATCTGGCCGTTCCACATCGCGCATTCCCCAATGGCAAACACATCGTCATCGCTGGTCTGGCAGCGATCGTTAATCTCAATGCCGCCGCGCGGTCCCAGCGTCAGGCCCGCTTCACGCGCCAGCTCATCGCGCGGACGGATACCGGCGGAGAACAGCACCAGATCGCCGGGTAAACTGCTGCCGTCGGCAAAGCGCAGTACCACGCTGCCATCGGGCTGCTGCTCGATCAGCTCGGTCTGTTTTGAGGTGTGGATGATGACGCCCAGCGCGTCGATCTTCTGGCGCAGCATCAGCGCCCCGCCCTCATCAAGCTGCACCGCCATCAGGCGCGGCGCAAACTCCACCACGTGCGTTTCAAGCCCGAGCTGCCGCAGCGCATTCGCCGCCTCCAGACCCAGCAGGCCGCCGCCAATGACGATACCGCGCTGGCTATGGCGGGCGCAGGCGGCAATGGCATCAAGATCGTCCAGCGTGCGGTAGACAAAGCAGCGGTCGCCATCGTGGCCCGGCACCGGCGGGACGAATGCGCGTGAGCCGGTCGCCAGCACCAGCTTATCCCACGCCAGTTCACTGCCCGCGCTGTCACGCAGGCTGCGCTGCTGGCGATCGATGGCCACAACCGTGCAGCCACTGCGCAGTTCGATACCGTGCCGGACAAAGAAGTCCGCGCCGACCAGCGACAGATCGCCGGCCGTTTTGCCATTGAAATAGTCCGACAGATGCACGCGATCGTAGGCCTGCTGACGCTCCTCGCCGTAAACCACGACGTGATAGTGCTGATGCAGTTCGCGGGCAACCAGCTGCTCAAGAAAGTGGTGACTGACCATGCCGTGACCAATCACGGCTAAAACCGGTTTACTCATCTCAGGACTCTCAGCAGCCTGCGGCTGCGGTTCAGGTTGATGGTGATCGAACAGGGTATCGAGCGTGACAGGTTCGGCACGCTGCAGACGTTCAAGCCACGCCGCACCCTGCCGGGTATCGCCAGAGAGCAGCACGCCACAGAGGCGGCCCTGACGGAGAAAAAGGCGGCGATAGTCGCCGGAGATCGGATCAAAACTGCTGATGGATGGCGCCTCACTGACATCACCGGCGCTGAACAGCGAAATGCCGCTAACCTTAAGCCGCGTCGCCAGCGGCTCACTGACGAAATCCGCCAGCGGCGATCCCGCCAGCTGCGCCGCCAGAATCTCTGCCTGCGCCAGGCAGGGCGCGACAAGGCCAAAGGTTTCGCCCGCGATTTCACAGCACTCGCCCACGGCGTAAACATCGGGAATGGCGCTGCGCAGCTGACCATCAACCATAATCCCGCGCTGACACGGCAGACCCGCCGCCAGCGCCAGCGTCACCGCAGGCTGAACACCGATGGCAATCACGACCTGCGTGGCGGCGCAGTGACGCCCGCAGGTCAGCGTTACGCCCGCCTCGTCAATCGCCGTGAGTCCACTGCTGAGTTCGCAGCGAATGCCGCGCTGCGCTAATGCCGTCAGCAACAGCTCGCCCGCTTTGGCATCCAGCTGGCGGTCCAGCAGCCAGGGTTTGTGGTGCACCAGCGTGACCTCACGGCCACGGGCGCGGAGTGCCGCCGCCGCTTCAATGCCGAGAAAACCGCCGCCCAGAATCACCACCGGCCCCTGGCCCGTCAGCAGTTGCCGGACGTCGGCGATGCTGCGAAAACCGAGTACGTGGCGGGCATCAATACCGGGAATCGCGGGCAGACGAGGCTGTGAACCGGTGGCAAACACCAGCCGATCCCAGCCGAGCTGGCGCTGATCGGTCTGCACCGTACGCGCGGCCAGATCGACCTGCTGCACGGTTTCCCCGGTCAGCAGCGTGACGCCATGCCGCTGATACCAGTCGCGATCGTGGATCAGGGTTTCACCAAAGGACTTTTCACCGGCCAGCACCGGCGACAGCAGCACGCGGTTGTAGTTGCCGTGCGGCTCGCGGCCAATGACCGTAATGGCGTAGCGCAGCGGCGCACGCTGCAGCAGGCTCTCCACCATCTGCATCCCCGCCATGCCATTACCTATCACCAGCAACCGTTGCCTCATGGTCTGCTCCTTATGCGGCCGTGGTCTGTTTTTCATAGAGGAAATGCAGCACTTTCTGGCGCAGCTGGTGGTAGCGCGGCTCATCCGCCAGCGCGACCCGCGAGCGCGGACGCGGCAGATCGACGGTGAGGATTTCGCCGACCTGCGCTGCCGGGCCGTTGGTCATCATCAGCACCCGATCGGAGAGCAGCACCGCTTCATCCACGTCATGGGTGATCAGGACAATGGTGGTGTTCAGCTCCTGCTGAATGCGCATCACGCTGTCCTGCAGGTGGGCGCGGGTTAAGGCATCCAGCGCGCCAAATGGCTCATCGAGCAGCAGCACGCGCGGCTTCATTGCCAGCGCCCGGGCAATGCCGACACGCTGCTTCATGCCGCCGGAGATTTCGCCAGGCCGCTTGTGCATGGCGTGGCTCATCTGCACCCGATTGAGGTTGTGTTCGATCCAGTCGCGCATCTCCGCTTTGCTGAAGCGTCCTTTAAACACCTGCTGCACCGCCAGTTCGACGTTCTGAAACGCCGTCAGCCACGGCAGCAGCGAATGGTTCTGAAATACCACCGCACGCGCCGGGCCGGGTCCGGTGATTTCGCGGTTATCACATAGCAGCACGCCGCTGCTGGGACGGGTTAATCCGGCAATCAGGTTCAGCAGCGTCGATTTGCCGCAGCCGGAGTGGCCGATCAGGCTCAGGGTTTCCCCTTCGTGGATATCAAAACTGACGTTGTCCAGCGCCAGAAACTCGCCGCTGGCGGTGTTGAAACGCTGACTCACCTGCTGAACGCGAATAATGTGTTGCTGCATGATGTTCTCCTTATTTTTCCCAGCTGAAACGACGCGCCAGCAGCATCAGACCCTGCTCCAGCAGCAGCCCGACGACGCCGATAATCAGAATGGCGATCAGAATGTTTGCCACGTTGAGGTTGTTCCACTCGTTCCAGATCCAGAAACCGATCCCCAGCCCGCCGGTCAGCATTTCGGCGGCCACAATCACCAGCCAGGCGATGCCGATAGAGAGACGCACCCCGGTGAGCACCGCAGGCAGCACGGCGGGCAGCAGGATCCGGCGCATCACCGTCCATTCAGAGAGCTGTAACACCCGCGCCACGTTGAGGTAATCCTGCGGAATGCGCTGCACCCCTTCGGCGGTGTTGATGATCATCGGCCAGATCGAACAGATGAAAATGGTCCAGCTGGCGGCCGGCTCGGCGCGCTGAAACAGCAGCAGCCCAATCGGCAGCCAGGCCAGCGGGCTGACCGGGCGCAGTAAGGCAATAATCGGATTGAACATGCGCGCCATAAAGGTGAAGCGCCCCAGCAGAAATCCGGCAGGAATGCCCACCAGCGCGGCGAGGCCGAATCCGATGGCGACGCGCTGCAGCGAGGCCAGCACATTCCAGCCAATGCCCTGATCGTTGGGACCATTGCTGTAGAACGGGTCAGCGAACAGTACCTGCGCGGCCTGCCAGGTCGCGTAAGGCGAGGGAAACGAGGGTTCGGACAGGGCGGCGATCTGCCACACCAGCAGCATCAGCAGCAGGCCGCCCGCAGCCGGAATGCAGTGCTGCAAAAACGGACGCAGCCGTGCCGGCCGAACGGCGGCTTTGGGGGTGACCTGTAACGGAATAACGGTGGCACTGCCGGGGGTTTGTACCGGCTGCGTCAGGGCGCGCACGTCAGTTTTCATAACAACCTCTCTTAACGTTTGATGGCGAAACTGGCGGCATAGGCGGCAGGATTGCTGCCATCCCAGACTTTGCCGTCGATCAGGGTGCTGCTGCGCATCTCACTGGCGGGCAGTGCCATCTGCCCGACGGCGCTGGCGGCCTGTTTGTAGATGTCGATGCGGTTGATCTGGCGGGCCACGGCGAGGTAATCGGGATCGCTGGCCAGCAGTCCCCAGCGTTTCATCTGGGTCAGGAACCACATCCCGTCGGAGAGCCACGGAAAACTGACGTTGCCGTTGTCGAAGAAGCGCATCGGATGCGCGTCCTGCCACGACTGTCCCAACCCGTTCTCGTACTGGCCGAGCATCCGCCCCTGCAGCGTCTCCACTTTGGTGTTGATCCAGGCACGACCGGCTAACACCTGCGCGGTTTCACGGCGGTTATCGTCTGAGGCATCGATCCAGCGCGCCGCCTCCAGTACGGCAGCAGTGAGCGCGCGGGCCGTATTGGGGTTCTCTTTCACCCACTGCGCGCGGGTGCCTAGCACTTTTTCCGGATGCTCCGGCCAGATCTGCTGGCTGGTCGCAGCGGTAAAACCGATGTTGTCGCTGATGGCACGCTGGTTCCACGGCTCACCGACGCAGAAACCGCTCATGTTGCCAATCTTCATGTTCATCACCATCTGGGGCGGCGGCACGACCACGGTGCGCACATCGTCAAACGGATGAATGCCGGCATTGGCGAGCCAGTAGTAGAGCCACATGGCGTGCGTACTGGTAGGAAAGGTATGGGCGAAGGTCAGGCTGCCTTTCGGACTGCCATCAACGGCTTTTTTCAGGCTGGCCGCATCGGTGACGCCGCCTGCCTTGAGCTGGTTCGACAGGGTGATCGCCTGGCCGTTGTGGTTAAGCGTCATCAGGTTTGCCATATCGTGCTGCGGCCCCGCCACACCCAGCTGCAGCGCGTAGATCATGCCGTAAAGCACATGCGCCGCATCCAGTTCGCCGGAGGTCAGTTTGTCGCGCACCGCTGCCCAGCTCGCCTCTTTGCTGACCTGCAATGTCAGGCCATACTTTTTGTCGAAGCCTTTTACTGACGCCATGACGACCGGCGCGCAGTCGGTGAGTGGAATAAAGCCGACCCGCACCTGCGCCTTTTCTGGCGCATCGGAGCCGGCTGCCCAGACTGCATTTCGTAATCCCGGCACGATCCAGGCCGCACCCAGCGCCGCACCGGAGATCAGCGCCTGACGTCGTGTCAGTGAAAATGGCGTTTTGCTCATCATCTTGCCCCTGAACAGAAATAAAAAAAGGCATCCTCCGACAAGCCGAAGCCTGCGGATGGACGCCTTTATCCAAAGCACCGACCCCACCGCCATTGGCGGGAGCAATGCGTACTCTCTGTAGGGTTAAAGCAAAGGGTGTGCCAGATCGCTCAAGCCGTGTTAATGCCAATCTGCGGGGGGCAGCCTGGTGAGAAATTAACCTTTTTTGCACGTTTCTGACGCAGATCACGCACAAAGGCTGTGCAGCTACCTCATCCGGGTTAGTTGCTCAGGGTTTTCGCCACCGCCAGCACCGCCTGCGCGATCTCCAGTACCCGTTTGTTCTGGTTCATCGCACTTTTGCGCAGCGCCTGCCAGGCGGCCTCTTCGCTGAAACCCTGCTGCTTCATCAGCCAGTGCTTGGCCTGATCGATCACCCGTCGCTCGTCAAGTGAAGCGCGCATTGATGCCAGCTCATCCGCCTGCTGCTGCAGGCGCTGTGACTGCTCACCAATCAGCGACAGCACCGACCGTCCAAGTTGCGGGGCCAGACCGTCACTGTTGAGCGCAGCCGCGCCGGGCAGCCAGTCAGCTCCCGAGACGTAGAGCGAGAAGTTGCTGTCGCCCCGAACGACCGGCGATGCCGCCTGCTGCTGCGCCTGCTCAATCGCCTCACGACAACGCTGCATCAGCGTGGCCGTCAGGGCATCCTCCAGGGTTTTCATCTGGTCCAGCCGATCGGAGAGCAGAGAAAACCACTCCAGTGCGCCGGTTTCATCATACTGGCTACCGGTGCAGGCGATGCGCCGCAGCCGTTCGATATCCCGGCTGGCCTGAGACAGCGGCTGCCAGCTTGCACAGGCGACGCCGTCGGCAAACTCCCGGAAGGTGGTAAAGCTTTGCTCCTGAGCCGCAATCAGCGCCACCATCTGGCTGCGCTGCTCAGGCGTGAAGTGCCCCGCCGCAAAGCCCGCGGAGCCGATGGCCCGCTCCTGTCCTGCCAGCTCTTTGCCCTGCATAAAACTGAACAGCGCGATAAGTGCACGCGAGATACCGGGATCGCTGGCGGTGTCGGCTGCCTCAAACACCAGATTGAGTAAGGTGCGGATCACCTGATTAAACGCCGCCATCGCCGCAGCCTGATCCCGCTCATGCTGGCTGATTTGCTGACGCAGCGCGGGCAGTCCCTCCAGTGCCTGCAGGGCGGCGGCAATCAGGTTGCAGAAACGACTGAAACCGGGCTGTGCTATGGCGTGCGGCAGCGCCTGGTAAAAATGGTGCAGGCCGGCGCTGACCTCCTGCTGACGGGCGTGGCGCTCGGCGCTGAAGAGCGTGCCACCGGAGCAGATCCAGAGATTGTTTGCGCCGCGTTCCCGCTGCAGCCGATGAACCAGCTCACTGACGGCGGCCATCAGCTCGCCGGTTTCAAGCAGCCGTTGCAGGCTGGCAATATCGCTGTCACGCGAGGCCTGCAGCCAGGTCAGGGCATCCATGTTTCACCTCTCCGCCGTTAAAACCTTTCTGAAGCAAAAGGCGTGCCGCTTTCCGGAAAACAGGCAGGCGTATCCGGCGCGTAAATTCTGATTTTGATAAGATCGTTTAGCTGAAGAGATAAATTTTATCGGCAGCAAAATATTAGAAAGACTTAATAGTTTCCAATCGAATCCATTGCATGTCAGAATGCGCGGCACTGTTCTCAACCAGTTTGTCCCCGCGATAATTCAGTTCGCTTTAACTATCGCATTGCCTGGCGCTTTTCTTATATCGCAGCCCGCCCAGAAAGCGTCTGCTATCACGCATCGGCAGCGTGTGCAATGGTTTGAATTCTCAAAAGTCTTAGGTAGACTAAACGCGTAACTATCCTGATGTAATCTGAACTTTTTTTGAAAAACAGACTTTCGGCACGATGCGGCGCGAAAAACAGCGCCTCCTGCATCGGGCCTGGCAATATGCAGATACTTTGATGAGATCACGAGGAACATGGTGAAAAAGAGTCTTGCGTTAACGCTGCTGGCGGTGCTTACCCTGGCAGGCTGTAAGGCCCCGCCGCCGCCCGTCACTGACGATACGCTGGTCACCAGCGAAATTAACGGCGTTAAACTGGTCCATCGACACGCTGTCGCAGCACCGACTGAATTTGAGCCGGTCAATCAGACCTGGCGGGCGCTCTATGGTGCCTCGGTTATGACCTCGCCGGATTACGGCGGCAAAGTCGTTCGCTATCTCGAAACGGGTAAACCGTTTGAAGTATTAGGTAATGTGGAGCACAGCTGGCTGGCGATTGCTGACCAGGCCGATGGCCCATTGATTGGTTATGTACCGTTAAAAGCGGGTGTAGAGAGCAGTCGTTACGATGCCACGCTGCAGAGCGATCGTCCCCGTCCGCGGAAAGCGAAACAGGTCTGCGTGGCCGTCGGGGGCGCGAGTAAAGCCTGTCGGACTAATGATACCGCGACCTGGATCTTAGACTGAATATGAAATCCGGCGCATATTGCCCGCAGCACCGTCCTGTGCTGCGGGTAAAGGGATTTGCCATTGGCTGGAAGATCACGAATTAATGACTGTGGAATCCCCTGCGCGTGAGGCGACCCCCTCGGGCAATGAGAATCTATTACTTCAGGCTGCGGCGCCACTGCTGAATGCGGTGGTGCAAATTCGTCAGGCAGCCACCCATGATGACCCTGCGGGTCTGCGCCAGTCTCTGATCGATGAAATTCGCCAGTTTGAACAACGCTGTAAACAGGCAGGGCTGCCGTTTGAGATGATTATCGGCGCGCGTTACTGCATCTGCAGCGCGCTGGACGAAGCCGCGGCGCAAACCCCCTGGGGCACGCGTGGCGTCTGGTCGGGCAACGGCATGCTGGTGACCTTTCACAATGAAAGCTGGGGCGGCGAGAAATTCTTTCAGCTGCTGTCGCGCATTTCACAAAGTCCGCAACAACACCTCTGGCTGCTGGAAGTGGTGCAATATTGCCTGCTGCTGGGCTATGAAGGCCGCTATCGCGGCAGTGAAAATGGCCGCGCCCAGTGCGACGGTATCCGTAAGCGCCTGAAAAGCCTGATTGACGAGACGCGCGCCCAGCGCCAGACCCCGCAACCCCCGCTGGTCGAGGTGCATCCGCTGGTCAGTACCCTCGCCCGCCCGATGGTGCCGCTCTGGGCCTGCGCCATGCTGGTCGCGCTCATCGGCTGCCTGATCTACAGCGGCCTGAACTGGCGACTCGGCAACGCTGCCGAACCGCTGCTGCGCACCATCTATCAGACCCCGCTGCCGCAGATTACTGCGGGCCGCCGTCCCTCTTCTCCGCAGGCGCTGCTCGATCTGCGTCAGCGACTGAACGATGTGATCGCTGCCGGACAGCTCGAAGTCAGCGATGGTGCCTTTGGCAGTAAAGTGATTATTCCCGCAGACAAATTGTTTGCCGAGCAAGGCACGGTGATTAACCCGGTGGGCCGCGCGCTGCTGGCCCGCGTCTCAACTGCGATGAAAGATGTCAAAGGCACCATTCTGGTGTCCGTGTTTACCGACGATCATCCGGTGGATAACAGCCGTTTTGCCTCCAGCTATGAGTTCTCATTCGCCCGCGCCCGTGCCATCACCCAGCTGCTGCAGCTGCAGCTGGAGGACGGTCATACGGTACGCTCTGAAGGCCGTGGTGACAGCGACCCGCTGCTGCCCAACGACAGCAGCGAAAACCGGACCCGCAACCGCCGCGTTGAGATCACCCTGTTTGCCGCGCCTGAAACGCTCAGTAATCATCAAGGAGCACAATAATGCGCGCTTCCCTTCGCCTGCTGTTAACGCATCGCCTGCTGTGGAGCTTTATTGGCGTCACGGCGCTGAGCTGTCTGGTCTGGATGCTGGGGCCGTTCTGGACATGGGGCGAGTCGCGTCCCCTGGAACCGGTGCTCCCTCGCCAGCTCACCGTGAGCGCGCTCTATTTTCTCTGGATCCTGTTCCAGCTAATCCCGTCGCTTTATCGTGCCTGGTTTAACAGCCGCTTACTGACCCAGCTTCAACTGGCGGGCAACGACGATCCGGCGGAACGTCAGATGACGGAGGAGCGGCTTAATCAGCGCTTCAGCGAAGCGGCGATGCAGCTGAAACGCACCCAGTTTGGCCGTCGTCACAACGGCAATCTGCTCTCGCGCTTTAATGCCAATTACCTCTATCAGCTGCCCTGGTATCTGGTGATGGGTGCGCCCGGTGCCGGTAAAACCACCGCGCTGTTTAATGCGGGCCTCGATTTCCCGCTGACCGATACGCTGGGTAAGCAGGCGATTCGTGGCGTCGGCGGCACCCGCAACTGCGACTGGTGGTTTACCGACAGCGCGGTGCTGATTGATACTGCAGGGCGTTATGCGCTGCAGGAGAGCCAGCGCGTGCGCGATGCCGCGGAGTGGCACAGTTTTATCAATCTGCTGAAACGCTATCGTACCCGCCAGCCGATTAACGGTGTCATCATGACCATCAGTGTGGCCGATCTGCTGAGCGATTCTGCCGAAGCGCGTTTTGCCCAGGCCAGTGCGCTGCGTGAGCGCATGGCGGAACTGCATCAGCAGACAGGCATTCACTTCCCGGTCTATGTGATGGTCACCAAAACTGATTTGCTGAAAGGCTTTATGAGCTACTTCGGCAACATTGATAAAGCGCGGCGTGACGCTATCTGGGGCTTTACGTTTAACCGGGAGACGACCAGGCCGCACAGAGATGACTGGCATCGTCATTTTGGCCAGCAATTTCAGCGGCTGGAAGAGCAGCTACAGCAGCAGCTGGCGGAGCAGATGACTCAGGAGCGCGACCTGAATGAGCGCGCTGAATGCTTCCTCTTCCCGCAGGAGTTCGCCTCACTGCGCCCGCTGCTGAACGAGTATCTCGATATCGTCTTTTCTGATCATCAGGATGCCGTCGCCTGGAGCCCGCGCGGCCTCTTCTTTACCAGCGGCACGCAGGAAGGCCTGCCGTTTGATCGGGTGATGGGTGAACTGAGCCGTAAACTGCAGTTACGTCAGGCGGGCGAACATTCGATTGCCGCCTGGGACAGCGTTAATCGCAACAGTCCGATTCCCGGCAACAAAGGCCAGAGCTTCTTTATTCGAGACCTGTTGAGCGATCTGGTCTTTAAAGAGAGCGGGCTGGCGGGCAGTAATCGCCGCTGGGAGTATCGCAATCAGCTGTTCCACTGGATTGGCTACGGCGTGCTGGCAGGCGCGCTGTTAATCGCCTCCAGCCTGTGGGGCATCAGCTACTACCAGAATCAGCACTATCTGCAGCAGGTGGCCGCGCGCGTACCCGCCATTCGTGAGCAGAGTCAGCAGGTGATTCATCAGCCTGCTGATAATATTTTTGATCTGCTACCCTTTCTTAACAACCTGGTGAAGCTGCCGCTGTCGGAACGTTTTTCTCTCGATAATCCGCCGCTTACTATGCGGGCTGGCTTATATCGCGGCAGTCAGGTCAGCGATGCCGCCTGGGTGCTTTATCAAAATGCGCTTAAGTCTTTGCTGCTGCCGCGCGTGGCGCAGCAGATCACCAACATTCTGCGCAACGATCCGGGTGATGATAACGCCTACAGCCGCAATGCGCTGCGCGCCTATCAGATGCTCTATCAACCGCGCAATTACGATGGCGAATTTTTACGGGCATGGCTGCTGCAAAACTTACAGCGCTCGCTGCCCGATACGGTAAGCGCCCGCGATCTGCAGCAGCTCGACTGGCACCTGAGCCAGCTGCTGGATCAGCAGATTCAGTCATCGCCTTATGCGCGTGACAATGCACTGATGATGCGCAAGCTGGCAGACAATCTTAAAATCGCGGGCCAGGTGGGCAGCGTGCTGGCGGCAGCACCGCTGCACCCGGCCGCGCGATCACACTCGCAAAGCGAGTAATGGTGAGGTGAACATGGCTGCTTACACCGCCCCCGGCTGGTATGGCAAGCTGCCGTCGACCGGTGACTTTCTGCACCGTCGTCTGAGTGAGCAACAGATTAGCCCGTGGAATCACTGGTTCCAGCAGGGATTAATGCACTGGCATCAGCAGGCCTGGTCATACAGCGCGAACTTTCTTCACGCGCCGGTATGGAACTTTGTCCTGCCGGTGACCGCGACCCGGCCACACGTACAGATGGGCTGTCTGTTGCCCTCCTGTGACCGCGTCGGGCGCGCCTGGCCGCTGCTGGCACTGCACAGCTTTCCGCTGGCACAGTGGCATCCGGCTCAGCTGACCATCTCCGGTGACTGGTTTCAGGATCTGGGCGTGACCCTGTTACGGGCGGTTCAGACGCCGCTGAACGGCGAGCAGTTAGAGCAGCAGATCCAGGCGCTGCCGCCGCTGCTGGTGCCCGCCAGGAAGCCCTCTGAGATTATGGATGTGATCGGTTTTCAGGATCTGCCCTGCACGCTGAGCTGGCGTGAAGTGGCCGAACGTTTCGACCCTCAGCAGCATATGAGCTACTGGTGGAGTAATCGCAGTGATGGTTTTGCCCATGCGACCCACAAGCACAGCGGCAACCTCACGGCGCAACTGTTTTCGTTACTGTTTAACCCGGCGGCAGGTGCACAGCCGGGACGTAATGGCCTCTATCCTCCGATGTTCGAGTGAGGCCGGATGCGTTTGCCGTTCAATCTGGGATAACTCATGCAATTTACCATCGTGCAATGCACTACGGATGTTCCGGTCAGAAGCGTCGCGTTTCAACCGCCTGGCGGCACCATCGGCCGCAGTCAGGACAACGATCTGGTGCTGCCGGATGAGACGCGGGCTATTTCGCGCCTGCAGGCGCTGGTTCACCTGTCGCATGACGGGGAGTGCCGGCTGACCAACCAGGGCAGCGTAACGCCGGTCGAGCATAACGGCATTACGCTGGGTCGCGGCATGCAGGTGCTGCTTAAGCACGGCGACGCATTGCGTATCGGTGAGTATGCGCTCGAAGTGCGCGATCCCGCCTGCCAGAACGCGCAGAGCGATCCGCTGGCGCTGTTTGCGGGTGACAGCGCCCAGCCCGCGAATCCTTTGGGCATTCACGAACATCATGAGGTTGAGGATCGGCTGCTGGTCAACGACGTGCCGCCTTCACGTCAAGAGCGTCACAGTGATGCGCGGCTGGCGATCGAGCCGCAGGCCAGTGAGCCACGCCGGGCGCTGGCGGCACAGCCGGTGGATCAGGATCGGCTAATCGCCGCCCTGCTGGACGGCATGGGGCTGAGCAACGGCCACGCCACACCGGTTGACGAAGAGCAGATGCGCATTACCGGCCGGATGCTGAGCCTCTTTTCTCAGGGCACCGTGGCCCTGCTCTCATCACGTTCCATTCTCAAACGGGGCGTGAAAGCGGACATGACCATGATTCTGAATGAGGCCAACAACCCGTTCAAAATCCTGCCCTCCGGCAAAACCGTGCTGATGCAGATGTATCAGAGTCAGATGCCCGGATTTATGCCGCCGGAACAGGCAGTGCGCGATGCGCTGGTCGATCTGCAGGCCCACCAGCTGGGCATGATTGCCGGCATTCGCGCCATTATCGCGGCGATGCTGCAATCCTTTAATCCGCAGCGGCTGGAGGAGCAGGCGCGCGCCGATGGTCTGGTGTCAAAACTGCCGTTTTCCACCGCGAAGAAAGCGGCGCTATGGGACTACTTCATGCGTAATTACCAGCGTACTGCCGGTGAGATCGAAGATGATTTCCATACGCTGTTTGGCGAAGCTTTCCTTCATGCCTATGACATGGAAGTGAATCAGTATAAAGATTCTCAGACGCGGGTGGACGACGCATGAAAATCGTTTTTGCCAGCCGCTGCCAGCAGGGGCTACGCGATGAGAATCAGGATCGCACGGGTGCCGAGCTGGATGAGCGAAAAGCCTGTTTTGTGGTCTGCGATGGCGTGGCCGGTCTACCCGGTGGCGAGATGGCGGCACAGCTGGTGCGCGACACCCTGCTGAGCCAGATACAGGCGCACACCGACTTTACGCCGGAAATCACCCATCAGGCGATCGAGCAGTGCCGCTTAGCGCTGCATGAGGCACAGGGTAAAAATCCGAAATATTCCCGCATGAGCACCACGCTGGCAGCCCTGTTTATTGACCGCCAGAAACAGCGTGCATGGTGGGCGCATGCCGGTGACAGCCGGGTTTACCACTTCCGACGGGGCGTGCTTCACGAGGTGACCCGGGACCACAGTCTGGCCCAGCAGCTGAAAGAAGCGGGCTATGAAAATACCGGCATTAACAGTAATTTACTCTATAATGCGCTCGGCGCTGAGCCGCCTCGCTTAGTCAGCTTTTCGCAGGAGATTGCGCTGGAGGATGGGGACGCTTTTCTGGTCTGCACCGATGGCTTCTGGCTGAATCTGACCAGTAGTGAAATGGAACAGGCGCTGCGCATGGTAAATGCCTGCGAAGAGTGGCTGGCTCTGATGGAACAGGCGGTGAGCCGCAACGTTAAAAAAGATAATCTCAGCGCACTGGCGGTCTGGATTGGTGAGCCGGAGGAGGCAACACTGCTCTATTCACTGGCTGATTCGGCGCGCTTTCTGCCGCCTCGTTTTTGATTCCAAGGATCCTTATGAAACTGTGGTTGCCCGGCATCATCACTCTGCTGATTGCCTTTAATGCCCAGGCTGAAAATTATCGTGTGGTCTACTCCCCCAGCCTGGCGCTGGAGGTTTATATCGATAATGTGGTGAGTAAAGCGCCTGACGACTGGTGTAAAGAGACGCTACCGCTGCGTATCGTCTCCGGCAAAAGTAAGGATTCGGCCGTACTGACCACCTTTTTACCGCGCGTGGGCACCCTGCTCGCGAATCAGTGCGGCTTACTGGACGAACTGCCCTGGCAGATGACCAATAAAGAGGGTGGCGTACTGGCCAGCGGCAGCGCCAGCAAGTTGCAGAACTGGCGGCCGATTGTGATGGCGGATGCGACAGCCAGCGCCAGTGACAGCAATGCTGCCCCACTCGACCTGTCACGGCCCGCCAACAGCACACCGCTGCAACATTTTGATCTCCCCAGCGGCTGCCATTTCCGCACCGCCTGGGATGACAATGCACAGACCCTGTTTATTCCGGATGTCAGCAAGCAGCAGTGCTCGCCGGACGGCTGGGCAGAAGGCAAAAGTGAACTGACGCTGGCGACAGCGGATCATCCGACGCCGGTTGCGGTCACCTTTTATCAGGGTTACCCCATCGCCAACCTGACGATTCCGGACAGCAAGCTGGAAGTCATTGCTGCCAATAATCAGCGCATGATTGTGACACGCCAGGATACGCCGGATAGCTGGCTGGTGCTGCCTTTTGATCCCCGGCAGCATGTCTGGCGCTTCAATGGTGCGCTGTTAATAAAGATGGATAAGAATGCTGCGCAGCAGGATGCTGACGCTGTGAAATCGCGAGTCGATACATTGCGCAGCCAGTGGGCGCCCTATTTCATGCCACAGCAAAAAGTGAATGTGTTACTCATCGACACCCTGCACGCGGATCTGGTTGATCCTGCCATTGGTGCCTGGCGTAACATCAATTAATTACCGCGCAGCCTGACGACCAGGCCGTGTACAGAGAGTTCACTATGTCGGCTAATGATAATCCGAAAACCGTTCCGAATGCCCTGCCTGACGGATACCGTTTCAATGAATTTGAGATCAAGGAAGTGATCGGAGGCGGCGGCTTCGGCATCGTCTATCGCGCGTGGGATCACCAGCTTGAACGTACTATTGCCATTAAAGAGTATATGCCTGTGTCGCTGGCTGTCCGTGCCGCCGACTTAACGCTGGAGCTGCGCGGTGAACGTTTCCAGAAGCTATTTAATGCCGGGCTGACCAGTTTTATTCAGGAAGCGCGTCTGCTGGCCCGCTTTAATCATCCCGGCCTGCTGCACGTGCTGCGCTTCTGGGAACAGAACGGCACGGCCTATATGGGCACGCTTTACTACAGCGGGATGACGCTGAAAGAGTGGCAGCTCACCAGCCCGGCCTCGATCTCTGAAGCCTGGATCCGCCGCCTGCTGCCGCCGCTCCTTGGGGCCATCAGCACTATCCATCAGGCCGGCTATCTGCATCGTGACATCTCGCTCGACAATATCCAGATTCAGGAGAACCAGCTGCCGGTACTGCTGGATTTCGGCTCGGCGCGTAAAGAGATTGGCAACCTCTCTGATGAAACCGAAATCATGCTTAAACCTGGCTTTGCGCCGATTGAGCAGTACAGCGAAGAAGGTGAAGTCGAACAGGGACCGTGGACCGATATTTACGCGCTGGGCGCGGTGCTGCATAGCCTGATTACCGGCAATCCACCGCCAGTGAGTGTGGTGCGCTGTATTGAAGATAATTATCAGCCGCTGGTGGAACGTCAGCCAGAAGGCTACTCGCTGCCGCTGCTGCATGCCATTGACTGCGCGCTGGCCATGAAACCCGGCGATCGTCCGCAAACGATTGACGCCTTTGCGGCACTGATTGATCTGCCGGTCAGTGATGTGGAAGCCGTGGTAAACAGCTTCCCGGTGCCGGGCGAGCCGCCCGCGCTGCCCGTCGAGGAGCCGGTTGAAGCGGCTCCGCCGGTGGTGATGGCGATGAATCATGCTGCGGCGTCAGCGGAGCCGGTAACGCCGCGCACGGTGCGGCGGCTGTCGCCAGGCTTGCTGGGGCTGGCTGCCGTGGCGCTTCTGGCCGTGGTCGTCACCGTCTGGCTGGCTAATCGCCACAGTGCCACACCGGATGTCGTTAATAACCCGGCAGCCGCAACGCAGGCACCCGCATCAACCCCGCCAGCCGCCGCCGTGCCTGCCGCGCTGGCGACGGTTTATCTTAAGCTGGAGAGCGGTGAAAGCGTGGTGCTGAATGGACAGCCGGTTGAGGTCAAACCTGGCAGCAGCGGATTTGCCGCGCTGAATCTGGCGGCGGGACAGTATAAAATTGACGTTAAAAATGGCAGTGAGCTGCACACGCAATCTCTGACGATTGATAAGCCGGGCACCTGGCTGATTAATCCTGGCAACTAGCTGACCGGATTAGCAGGTTCGTCGCAGCTGTCAGCGGCGCAGATAATAAAGGGCGCGTCATAAAAACGCGCCCTTTTGCTATGCCGGTCGGGATTCAGGCCTGCCTGAGGCAGGATTGCTGCAGCGTCCGCACCTGATGCGCCAGTCGGCTCAGACTCTCTTCTTCCATACCGCGCCGGGTCAGTTCTTCTTCCAGCGCAAACAGATACTGTGCATTCGATCCCAGTGGGCCGCTGGCTGCGGCAATTAAAGGCGCAATTGCCTCCGGGCAGGAGTCCGATTCATAAAGCGGATGGCGCGGGTCCATAATGAAGGTCAGCGCAGTGACGCTGCGGCCATCCTCCAGCTGTAACTCACACCATGTTGGTAAATAACAGCCAGTAATCATCTCACGCTTCCACAGCAGCGTCAGTTCTTCATGTAACCGCGCTTCCGGCAGACGAAATGCCAGTCCCGTGGTGCGGCCACCCTGCTTCAGTGCCAGCATGCGGCCGGGATGCGTGGCGGTGCCGCGTCCGGCAATCAGCCGCAGGCAGAAAGCACGATGCCAGCCCTCCAGCGAACCGGATGCGACTTCATCCGCCTCAAAAATCGGGTTCCACATCAGCGAGCCGTATCCGAAGATCCAGACCGGGCTGTGATCGGGACGGCAGGCCAGCGTGGCTGCCAGCGAAGCCGCGCGCTGCTCGCAACTCCAGAGCAGCGTCTCATCGATATCCCCGAATGACGTTTTACAATCCGCTCTTAATAGAAATTCCCGGGTAAGCAATGCGACCTCCTCGACTTCAACAGCGTCCTGCAGAATGGCTCCTTTAACATGATCGCCAAAACGGCACGGCGTTTCGATCATCAAACTGACATTAATCTATTTACGCGCGGCGTTTCAAGCGTGATTCCCGTCGCAGGTTAAAAAAAACCAGATAAACCTGATAGCGCAGACAAAAAAAAGGACCAGATAATCCTGGCCCTTTACCGCAAACCGGCTAGCCGCCAGGTTAACGTTTAGGATGCCACTTATCATCATCACCTTTTTCGTACTCTTTCTTCACGGCGGCCCAGGCGACTTTATGCGCCACTTCTTCCCGTGAGTCATCACCGCGGCGATCTTCAGCCTCTTTATACTGATCCCAGGCACTGTTAAAGGCCTGCTGATAGATCTCCTGCGCATGTGCAGGAAGTACATGTTTTACATTGTCCGGTAAGTCGGCTCGGTTAGCGTAAGGCATAACGGCTCCTCAGTTTATGGATTCACACTAAGCCTGGCGCAGGACAGCAAAAATACAAACAGTGACTTATTAGCACTTCAGATTAAAAAGGAGAATCTCGCCCTGCAAATCACAATCATAAGCCGGATTTTCGGCAGAATGAGACCGGATAGGTGCATAAGTCATAATTGTTGTGGACTGATTACTATTGCAATATTTGAGATAACTTCAGGTTAAGACCCCTTCGGAAATTTATTGCATTTAAGTAAAAAGCAGTAAATTTTTCCCATCCGGGCCGGTGAAAAGATAAACTGCGCCCTGCCCTAAAACTGATTATATTTCTAACAGCAGCATCCGCTGCGTCCGGATAATCATTAACCAGAGAGGATGGTGAATGCCTTCACATGAAAAAACACGTCACAAGGAATTCTCACTGATACTTCCGCTTATCACGCTGGGTATACTCTATTTTTTTGGTGCAAACACCTCGTTTCCGATAATTGTCGGTATTAACTTAGTGGCGCTGGTTGCCATTCTGAGCAGCGCATTCAGCGTTGTGCGTCACGCTGACGTGCTGGCCCACCGCCTGGGTGAGCCTTATGGCTCGCTGATCCTGAGCCTGTCGGTGGTGATTCTCGAAGTGAGCCTGATCTCAGCGCTGATGGCGACCGGCGATGCCGCACCTGGGCTGATGCGCGATACGCTTTATTCGATAGTGATGATTGTGACCGGCGGGCTGGTGGGTTTTGCGCTGCTGCTGGGCGGTAACAAATTTGCGACGCAGTACGTTAATCTGGCGGGCGTAAAGCAATATCTCATCGCTATCTTCCCGCTGGCGATTCTGGTGCTGGTGTTTCCCAACGCGCTGCCGGGCGGCAATTTCTCGGTGGCGCAGGCGCTGCTGATTGCGGCGATTTCCGCGGCGATGTATGGTGTTTTCCTGCTGATTCAGACCAAAACGCATCAGAGCCTGTTTGTCTATGAGCATGAAGATGATAGCGATGATGGTGATCCGCATCATGGTAAACCCTCGGCTCACAGCAGCGTCTGGCACACCATCTGGCTGATCGTGCATCTGATTGCTGTTATTGCCGTAACCAAAATGAACGCCAACACGCTGGAAAGCCTGCTGACGGAGATGAATGCACCAGCACAGTTCACCGGTTTCCTGGTGGCCCTGCTGATCCTCTCCCCTGAAGGCCTGGGCGCGATTAAGGCGGTGCTGATGAATCAGGTGCAGCGCGCCATGAACCTCTTCTTCGGATCGGTGCTGGCGACCATCTCACTCACGGTACCGGCGGTAACCATTATCGCCACGCTGACCGGACAGGAGCTGATATTCGGGCTGGAGCCGCCGCAGATGGTGATTATGATGGCATCGCTGATCCTCTGTCAGATCTCCTTCTCAACCGGCCGCACCAATGTGCTGAACGGTGCTGCGCATCTGGCGCTGTTTATTGGCTATCTGATGACCATCATGCTGTAACGTCACCGGAGTTCAGGCGAAAAAAAAGAGCGATTAATCGCTCTTTTTTTGCAGCAAACTTACTTGCTGGTATCGAGTTCCGGGAAGCTTTTCACCAGATCGTCAATCGCTTTCATCTGCACCAGGAACGGCTCCAGCTTATCCAGCGGCAATGCAGATGGGCCATCACACAGGGCATGTTCCGGATCCGGGTGCGCTTCGATGAACAGACCGGCAATGCCGACAGCCATACCGGCACGCGCCAGCTCTGCCACCTGCGCACGACGCCCGCCGGATGCTGCGCCAAACGGATCGCGCGTCTGCAGCGCATGGGTCACATCGAAAATCACCGGGCTGTTTTTGGTGACTTTCTTCATCACGTTAAAGCCCAGCATATCGACAACCAGATTGTCATAGCCAAAGTTGCTGCCGCGATCGCACAGGATAACCTGCTCGTTGCCACCTTCAGCGAACTTATCCACGATGTTGCCCATCTGACCTGGGCTGACGAACTGCGGCTTCTTGACGTTGATAACCGCACCGGTTTTCGCCATCGCTTCCACCAGGTCAGTCTGACGCGCCAGGAAGGCCGGCAGCTGAATCACATCCACCACTTCGGAAACCGGCTGCGCCTGTGCCGCTTCATGGACATCAGTGATAATCTTCACGCCGAACGTCTGCTTCAGCTCCTGGAAAATCTTCATCCCCTCTTCCAGGCCAGGGCCACGGTAAGAGTGAATGGAGGAGCGGTTCGCTTTATCAAACGACGCCTTAAACACGTAAGGAATACCGAGTTTATTTGTTACGGTGACATAGTGCTCGCAGATGCGCATCGCCAGGTCGCGCGACTCCAGCACGTTCATCCCGCCAAACAGTACAAATGGCAGATCGTTTGCAACGTTGATATCGCCAATACTCACGACTTTCTGTGTCATGCCCTTTCCTTTTCAGTGGGTCCGCTTAGTGCAGCGTGACCTGTTTTTGTTCGATTGCGTGAATCTGAACTTTGATCATTTCGCTGACCGGATCTTCAGGACACTGCTCAACGAAATAGTTTAAATCACTCAGGGCGATATGTTCGCACTCCAGCTGCGCGTAGATCAAACCGCGATCGCGGATTTCATAAGGATCATCCGGATCGATACGCAACAGCACCTGACTGACATTCAGCGCCAGCTCCATCTTCTTCTCTTCCATCAACGCTGCTTTCAGCGTGTCGAGCATCTTGCGCATCACGGTGACGGTTTTGGCTTCATCAAGATCATCGTCATACAGACGCGCGGTAGGGCTGATATTGCCTTTCAGCCACACTTCCAGCGTATGCCGGTCAAGGGTTTCACCATTGAATGGGTTGATCATCCACTTATCGCCATCAATCCAGTCGGCGCGCAGAATCAGCTGCGTCGGAAAGATCACCGGCATCAGCGGCAGTTCCAGCTCGGCGGCGATATGCAGCAGAATCACGCCCAGTGACACGGCGGTGCCCTGACGGGTCTTTAATACATTGTCGATCCAGAGCGCATCAGAAAGATTGTAGACGCCGCTGGCACCGCCAAATCCCCACTGGCGATAAAACAGTTCCAGCAGCTTTTCCAGCTGCATGTCAGCATCTTCGATGTCGCTGACATAGTCGCGCGCTTCGGCGACTAACGCCGCAAGCTGCGCTTCCACCGACACCGCCGGGAAATCGGCGCGGATGGCAAGCGTGGCACCAATCACCGCTTCACACAGCGGTGTCTGGCTGAAATCTAATTGTTCGGTCGAGGTCATGCTATCCCCATAACGGCATTTTGGTCAGCGCCAGCGTAATGATGGTCACCAGGGCGATTAACGCCACCAGAAAAGCGATCCAGCGGGTGCGATCAGTGCGTGGACGGCGACTCAATGCCACAAATCCTAAGGCGATGTAGATGATAACCGCTAAAAGCTTCTCCGTCAGCCAGCTTCCTTGTGGCGTGAAGGGATAGAAGTGGGTAATCACCACCAGCAAGACCCCAGTCAGCAGTAACAGGGTATCGTTAACGTGCGGCAGAATGCGGACCCAGCGTTTTGTCATCATCGCCGAACCACGGCGCAGCCAGTAAAACCGCAGCAGAAACAGCGTCACGGTCAGCACGACCGTTAAGATATGCAGATTTTTAATCAGGGGATAAAAAGCAAACATCATGAATCCTTTTCAAAGCGCTTTTATGAAGGGAACTGACCCAGCGTCACACGCGGATTACCGCCGTAATCGGCGACGGTTTCAACGGCGTGATAGCCATTATTCCGCATCAGCGTGGCCACCGCCTCACCCTGCTGCCAGCCATGTTCCAGCAGCAGCCAGCCACCCGGCAGCAGCCACGCGGGCGCCTGCCCGATGAGCGTGCGCAGATCGGCCAGTCCCGCTTCATCCGCCACCAGCGCGCTGCGCGGTTCAAAACGCACGTCGCCCTGCTCCAGGTGACTGTCGCTGGCATCAATATAGGGTGGATTGCTGACGATGAGCGTAAAGCGCTGCGGCGTCAGCGCCTGGAACCAGTGACTGAGCAGAAAGGTGGTATTAGGGAGGTTGAGCTGTGCTGCATTGCTGCTCGCCAGCTCAACAGCGGCTTCAATGCGATCCACGCCGGTCACCTGACAGTCGGGCCGCTCGCTGGCCAGCGCCAGCGCAATCGCCCCGGTGCCGGTGCCCATATCCAGAATGGTCGAGGGCGTCGCGGGCAGATGCGCCAGCGCCTGCTCAACCAGCAGTTCGGTATCCGGGCGCGGGATCAGCGTGGCGTCACTGACACGTAACGGCAGCGACCAGAACTCGCGTTCGCCCACCAGATGCGCCACCGGTTCACCCCGTGCACGCCGTGCCAGCAGGCTGTCCAGCTGTGCGAGTTGGGCATCGCTGAGCACCGTTTCATCGAAGGCAATTAACCAGCTGCGCGATTTGCCGGTCACGAAACCTAACAGGATCTCTGCGTCACGCTTCGGACTGTCACCCCCGCACAGCGTGGCGACAGCCTGTTTCAGCCAGTGACGAATATCCATTAATCCTGACCAGCCAGCGCTGCCAGCTGATCCGCCTGGTACTCCTGCACAATTGGCTCAATCAGGCTGTCGAGTTTGCCTTCCATTACTTCGTCCAGACGGTAGATTGTCAGGTTGATGCGGTGGTCAGTCACGCGGCCCTGCGGGAAGTTATAGGTACGGTTACGGTCAGAACGATCGCCGCTGCCCAGCAGGTTGCGGCGGGTACTGGCTTCGGCAGCGTGACGGCGGGCCATCTCTGCCGCGTGAATACGGGAACCCAGCACCGCCAGCGCTTTGGCTTTGTTTTTATGCTGAGAACGTTCGTCCTGACACTCCACCACGATGCCGGTTGGCAGGTGGGTAATACGGATCGCAGAGTCGGTGGTGTTAACGTGCTGACCGCCTGCGCCGGATGAGCGGAAGGTATCGATCTTCAGGTCACCAGCGTTGATTTCCGGCAGTTCCGCTTCCGGAATTTCCGGCATCACGGCCACGGTACAGGCTGAGGTATGAATACGGCCCTGGGATTCGGTCTCCGGCACACGCTGCACACGATGTCCGCCTGACTCAAATTTCAGGCGGCCATAGGCACCGTCGCCGGTGACGCGGGCAATCACTTCTTTGTAACCGCCATGCTCGCCTTCGTTGGCGCTGATGATTTCCACACGCCAGCGACGCGCTTCGGCATAGCGGCTGTACATGCGGAAGAGATCGCCGGCGAAGATCGCGGCTTCATCGCCGCCCGTTCCGGCGCGCACTTCGATAAAACAGGCGCGCTCATCGTCGGGATCTTTCGGCAGTAACAACACCTGCAACTGCTGCTCCAGCACGTCACTCTTCTCACGCGCTTCCTGCAACTCTTCCTGCGCCATATCGCGCATTTCAGGATCGTCGAGCATCTGCTGCGCCGTTTCGATATCGTCCTGAACCTGCTGCCAGTCGCGGAAGCAACGGGTCACATCGGTCAGTTGAGCATATTCACGTGACAGCGCACGGAAACGCTCCTGATCGGCGATCACGCCAGCATCACCCAGCATGGCTTCCACTTCTTCGTGGCGCTCCTGCAGGGCTTCCAGTTTGGCAACTATAGAGGTTTTCATTTAAATGTGGGATTCCCGTAAACAGGTGGCGACAGCGGTGTGCCTAATCGAGACCCAGGCTGTCGCGTAAAATCTGCAGGCGTTCATTATCGCCATCGCGGGCGGCCTGCTGAAGTGATTTGGTTGGCGCATGTATTAAACGGTTGGTCAGCTTGTGCGCCAGTTCCTGCATGACTTTCTGCGGATCGGCACCCTGCTGCAGCGCCTGCAGCGCACGGCCTTCCAGCTCAGCACGGATATCCTCCGCCTGAGAACGATATTCACGGATGGTATTCACCGCACCCTGTGAACGCAGCCACGCCATGAATTCGCTGCTTTCCTGAACGACGATGCTTTCGGCCTGAACCGCGGCCGCTTTGCGCTGCGCCAGGTTCTGCTCGATGATCGCCTGCAGGTCATCCACGCTGTAGAGATAGGCGTTAGGCAGATCGCCGACTTCCGGCTCTACGTCACGCGGCACGGCAATATCCACCAGCAGCATGGGTTTGTTGCGGCGCGCTTTCAGGGCGCGCTCCATCATCCCTTTGCCAATAATCGGCAGCGGACTGGAGGTTGAGGAAATTATGATGTCGGCTTCGGCCAGACGGGCATCGATCTCCGCCAGCGTGATCACTTCCGCGCCGACTTCCGACGCCAGCGCTTCGGCACGCTCGCGGGTACGGTTCGCGATGATCAGATTTTTCACCTGATGTTCACGCAGATGACGTGCCACCAGCTCAATGGTTTCACCCGCGCCAACCAGCAACACATTGACGGACGAGAGGGATTCGAAGATTTGACGGGCCAGCGTACAGGCGGCAAACGCCACTGACACCGCATTGGCACCGATATCGGTTTCCGTGCGTACGCGTTTGGCAACAGAGAAGGTTTTCTGGAACATGCGTTCCAGTTCACTGCTCAGCGCATGACCGCGTGAGGAGTCGGCAAACGCTTTTTTTACCTGACCGAGGATCTGGGGTTCGCCCAGCACCAGTGAATCGAGTCCGCTGGCGACGCGCATGAGGTGACTGACCGCCTCGTTGTCCTGATGCCAGTAGAGGCTGTTGCGCACATCCTCTTCATCCAGCTGATGATAATTGCATAACCAGCTCACCAGACGCGCCTGTAAATCGGCCTGCTGCTCTACACTGAGGTAGAGTTCCGTCCTGTTACAGGTGGACAACACCACGCCGCTCTGCACCATTGGCTGTGATAACAGGCTGTTCAGCGCCTGCTCAAGCGTCTCCGGCCCGAACGAAACGCGTTCGCGCAGAGCAATGGGGGCAGTCTTGTGGTTGATTCCGAGAGCGAGCAGCGTCATGGCGGTTTTGGTTGGGATGTCCCAATAATGTCAGGGTTTTGTGAGGCGCATTCTACAAGATGCGACAGATCAAGAAAAGCCATACAAAGGCTATGACTGTAATAAGATTAACCTGTTCGTGCTCAATTTGCTGCATAACAGCATTGACGGTTAAAACCGGGACGGTTAGCGTTATCCGTTACGAATAATAAATGTGTCCGAGGAGATGACCACTTGATGCTTAATTCACCACGCAATCTGTTGCGCCTTTTGCCCCTTGCCAGCGTGCTGCTGGCGGCCTGTAGCGTCAACAAACCGCAAGGTCCCGGCCCCAGCGTTACCGCGCCACAGTGGCAACAGCATCAGCAGGCGGTCTCAAAGGTCACGCACTACCAGACCCGCGGCGCCTTTGCCTACCTCTCTGACAAGCAGAAAGTCTACGCCCGCTTCAACTGGCAGCAGACCGCACCCGATCGCTATCGCCTGCTGCTGACCAATCCGCTCGGCAGCACTGAACTGCAGCTTGATGCGCAAGGCTCGGTGGTGCAGATCGTCGATAACAAAGGCAAGCGCTACGTCAGTAACGATGCGCAGAAAATGATCTCGCAGCTGACCGGCATGAACATTCCGCTGGCCAATCTGCGTCAGTGGATGATGGGTCTGCCAGGCGATGCCACGGATTATAAACTTAACGATAGCTATCAGCTGAGCAGCCTCAACTACAGCCGCGACGGTCAGAACTGGCAGGTTTCGATTGCGGGCTACGACAGCAAGGTTACCCCGCCGCTGCCGTCAAGCCTGGAGCTGAAAGAGGGCGATCAGCGGATTAAACTGCGTATGGACGGCTGGACCGTTCAATGATCACCCACTGGCCTGCCCCGGCAAAACTGAATCTTTTTCTCTACATCACTGGCCGTCGTCCCGACGGCTACCACAACCTGCAGACGCTGTTTCAGTTTCTCGACTACGGTGATGAACTGCAGATTAGCGTCGATCACAGCGATTCTGTTCAGCTGTTAACGCCGGTGCCGGGCGTCGCGGATGCGGACAACCTGATTGTGCGCGCTGCGACCATGCTGAAACAGGCGGCACAGGACAACCATCGCCTGCCCGCACGCGCAGGTGCGCAGATTGCTATCGAGAAAAGGCTGCCTATGGGCGGCGGAATCGGTGGCGGCTCTTCTGATGCGGCGACCGTGCTGGTGGCGCTGAATCATCTGTGGCAAACCGGCTTCACACCGGATGAGCTGGCGGCAATCGGCGTGAAGCTGGGAGCGGATGTACCGGTCTTTGTGCATGGCTTTGCGGCCTTTGCAGAGGGCGTGGGTGAACAACTTCAGCCCGCAGCGCCGGAAGAAAAGTGGTATCTTGTCGCCCATCCCGGTGTGAACATCAGCACACCCGTGGTATTCAACGACCCCGGGCTGACGCGGGATACGCCATCGCGCAGTTTATCGACGCTTTTAGCCTTACCCTTCACCAATGATTGTGAAGCAGTGGTAAGAAAACGTTTTCGTGAGGTTGATGCGCTTGTTTCCTGGCTGCTAGAATACGCGCCGTCACGCCTGACTGGCACAGGCGCTTGTGTGTTTGCTGAATTTGACACCGAGTCCGCCGCCCGCCAGGTGCTGGAGCTTGCCCCGAATGGGGTACGCGGATTTGTAGCCCGGGGCGTTAATGTCTCGCCGTTACAGCGTACCCTGCGAGGCGATTAGCGAATGCGTGACAGTGTCACCCCGTTCCAGACACTGCACGTTTCGCATTAACACACCCGTGTGAACGTCTATGACCGTACGCGCCGGTTACAGTCATGCCGTTCATTCTCTGGACGCAAAGCCTGAGGTTCTTCTCGTGCCTGATATGAAGCTATTTGCTGGTAACGCCACCCCGGAACTAGCACAACGTATTGCCAATCGCCTTTACACCAGCCTGGGAGACGCCGCTGTAGGCCGTTTCAGTGATGGTGAAGTGAGCGTACAGATTAATGAAAATGTACGCGGTGGTGATATTTTCATCATCCAGTCCACCTGTGCTCCCACCAACGATAATCTGATGGAACTGGTTGTGATGGTCGACGCGCTGCGTCGTGCTTCTGCTGGTCGTATTACCGCAGTCATCCCCTACTTTGGTTATGCCCGTCAGGACCGCCGCGTGCGTTCCGCGCGTGTGCCCATCACCGCTAAAGTAGTGGCAGACTTCCTTTCCAGCGTCGGTGTTGACCGTGTTCTTACGGTTGACCTGCACGCCGAGCAGATCCAGGGCTTCTTCGACGTCCCGGTTGATAACGTATTTG
The DNA here is from genome assembly GCF_052045955.1 of Pantoea sp. 22096. Taxonomy (NCBI): domain Bacteria; kingdom Pseudomonadati; phylum Pseudomonadota; class Gammaproteobacteria; order Enterobacterales; family Erwiniaceae; genus Pantoea; species Pantoea sp. 22096. The sequence goes on from NZ_JBQEPW010000001.1 coordinate 1,381,594, forward strand.
GCAGCCCGATCCTGCTGGAAGATATGATGCAGATCGGTCTGGAAAACCCGATTGTTGTTTCTCCCGATATTGGTGGCGTAGTACGTGCCCGTGCTATCGCTAAACTGCTGAACGACACCGATATGGCTATCATCGATAAACGCCGCCCTCGCGCGAACGTTTCTCAGGTGATGCACATTATCGGTGACGTTGCTGGCCGCGACTGCGTGCTGGTCGACGATATGATCGACACCGGCGGCACGCTGTGCAAAGCGGCTGAAGCGCTGAAAGAACGGGGTGCCAAACGCGTATTTGCTTACGCGACGCACCCGATCTTCTCCGGCAATGCGGTTGAAAACCTGCGTAAATCTGTACTCGACCAGGTCATCGTCTGCGATACCATCCCGCTTTCTGACGAGATTAAGTCACTGCCGAATGTGCGCACGCTGACCTTATCTGGCATGCTGGCCGAAGCGATTCGCCGCATCAGTAACGAAGAATCGATCTCGGCGATGTTCGAGCATTAATCTTCGCGGAACCGGGCCCTGTGCCCGGTTTTTTTATCTCTGCCGTATGGATTAACGCGCTTTTTTTTCTGACTTTTCCCCGATAAATTTCCTTTTAATCCCCTATTTTCAACGCCTCCCACTCTTTTACTAAAACGCGATGTTCCCCCGCTTCTGCCGTTAAGCGTTAAGTGGTAATTTGCTGCGCATTTCCCATCAGAATTCAGCCACCATGAGCCTCGATATCTACACATTGTTTGTCTGCGAGCTCTATGTACTGGGGTTTCTGAGCATCATTATGGTTTTTGCCTGGGTGGGGTCGCACTATGACCGCGTTCTTGGCTTCACCTGCCTGTCACTGATTTTCACCCTGATTGCCGTATTCTTAAGCAGTCTGCGCAGCAGCGGCCTGCATTTTCTGCCGGTTGCAGTGGGCAATGTGTTAGTGATGCTCGCTTATGGCGGATTATTAAATGCGTTCCGGCGCTTCTGCGGTAAACCTATCGGCACGCACTGGCTACTGGGTGCTCTGCTCTGGGCACTCCTCTGCTGCTTTCCGGCGTTTTATTACAGCTTACCCAAACGGGTACTGGTATTGTGTATCGCCTGCGTTGCTTATACTGCCGCACTGATCCAGCTGGTCTGGCAGGCGCGTGACACGCTGAAAGCCACTTTCTGGCCTGCCCAGTTGCTGTTGTGGATCCACCTGCTGTTTCATCTGGCGCGCCTGTTTCTGGATAGCGCCATTCCCAGTACACAACCTGGGGCGATTGGCGGATCGGACTTCTCGGTTTACGTGATTCTGGAATCCATTCTGTTTGTCATCGGCCTGACGTTTACCATTCTGGCCATGGTAAATGAGCGGATGCAGATCGCGTTAAAACACACATCCCTGCACGATCCGCTGACCAGCGTCTGGAATCGCCGCGCCCTATTTGCTGAAGCGGAGAAAATAGTGGCGCGCTGCCGCCGTCAGAACCGGCCGTTCAGCGCGATACTGTTCGACCTCGATCATTTTAAAAGCATCAACGATCGGTATGGCCATCATCAGGGCGACCAGATTTTGATTCACTTTTGCGAAATTGTCAGAGGATTGATACCGGCTGAGGGGCGTTTTGCACGACTGGGCGGCGAAGAGTTTGCGGCCATCATTCCGGCTGAAGCACGGGATGCAGAGGCGTGGTGTGAGGCGATCCGGCTGGCAGTCTGTGCATCGCAACCCAATGAAATTGCCTGGTCGGTCAGCATTGGCTTTGCCACGGTCACGCACGGCCAGCAGGATTTTGAGAGTTTACTGGCGCTTGCTGATGCGGCGCTCTATCACGCCAAAGCCAGTGGCCGGAACTGCACAGCGCAGCATCCGGTCCCGGCAGCCATCAGTTAGTGGTGGGAATTGTGTGACCGGCGGCAGCGCTTGTCATAGTGACGCAGCCAGTAATAGCGATCTTCAATTTTTTCACGGCCACTGATACGCGCGCCCACCAGCCACATCAGTGCGCCAATAAAGATGCTCAGAATCGCGCCCTGCGCCAGAAACTGCGGCAAATCGAGTGACGGCAGCTGGTTCATGATTGAAAACCCAACACCCAACACCATTGTGACTAATCCCAGTACCATCAAGCTGTTACCCGCTACGCGGCAGTGTTGATGTTTCATGCTGCACCTCCATCCATATGAGTTAATAACCGCACACAATGTTAAGTGCCATAAGTTTAGGCAATGGCTGGGGTCCACGTTGCGGACTGGATCACACATCAGCCATAAAGAATGACCTGGCCCTGAATGCAGCCTGTTGATTCAGATGGAAAATGATTAATCACCGTTCTGAACCATTTCAATGCTTGTGCTTTGTCATCTCGCCTGTGGCGAAGTAAACTAACGCCCTTTCGCGATAACAGCAGGATAATCATTGTGAGCAGCATTAAACTGATTGTGGGACTGGCCAATCCGGGCGCTGAATATGCCGCCACACGCCACAATGCGGGTGCCTGGTATCTGGATCTACTGGCTGAGCGCCACAATCAGTCACTGAAAGAGGAAAGCAAATTCTATGGCTACACTGCACGCCTGGCGATAGCCGGCGAGGATGTACGCCTGCTGGTGCCGACCACCTTTATGAACCTGAGCGGTAAAGCGGTGGCGGCAATGGCGACCTTTTATCGCATCACGCCAGAAGAGATTCTGGTGGCGCATGATGAACTCGATTTGCCGCCCGGTGTGGCAAAGTTCAAGCAAGGCGGCGGCCATGGCGGCCATAACGGGCTGAAAGACATCATCAGCAAGCTGGGCAACAACAATAATTTTCATCGGCTGCGCATCGGTATCGGGCATCCCGGCGATCGCAACAAGGTGACCGGATTTGTGCTGGGCAAGCCGCCCGCCAGCGAGCAGAAGCTGATTGATGAGGCCATTGATGAGGCGGCGCGCTGCACCGAACTGTGGCTGAAAGAGGATCGCATCAAGGCAATGAACCGGCTGCACGCCTTCAGGCCTGCTTAAACGCCCGAATCGTCGTGATTCCGTGTATAATGCGCGAAATTTTTCCATTCGTCTCCGACAGTCCGCCTTATGGCGTGCTGTCCATCCAGTTATAAAGGGTATCAAACCATGGGATTCAAATGCGGTATCGTGGGCCTGCCGAACGTCGGTAAATCCACTCTGTTTAACGCGCTGACTAAAGCGGGCATCGAAGCGGCTAACTTCCCCTTCTGTACCATTGAGCCAAACACCGGCGTGGTACCCATGCCTGACCTGCGTCTGGACCAGCTTTCTGAGATTGTTAAGCCACAGCGCGTGGTGCCGACTACCATGGAATTCGTCGATATCGCGGGCCTGGTAAAAGGCGCGTCCAAAGGTGAAGGCCTGGGCAACCAGTTCCTGACCAACATTCGCGAAACCGAAGCGATCGGCCACGTGGTGCGCTGCTTTGAAAACGACAACATCATCCACGTTGCGGGTAAAGTAAACCCGGCGGAAGATATTGACGTGATCAACACCGAGCTGGCGCTGTCCGATCTGGAAACCTGTGAGCGTGCGATTCAGCGTGTGCAGAAGAAAGCCAAAGGTGGCGACAAAGATGCCAAAGCCGAGCTGGCTGCGCTGGAGAAGTGCCTGCCGCATCTTTCTGAAGCGGGCATGCTGCGTTCACTGGATCTGGATGCTGACGACAAAGCGGCCATCCGCTATCTGAGCTTCCTGACCCTGAAGCCGACCATGTACATTGCTAACGTCAATGAAGATGGTTTCGAGAATAACCCGTACCTGGATCAGGTGCGTGCTATCGCCGAAGCAGAAGGTTCAGTCGTCGTGCCGGTGTGCGCCGCCGTTGAGTCGGACATTGCCGAACTGGAAGATGAAGAGCGTGAAGAGTTCATGGCGGAGCTGGGACTGGAAGAACCGGGCCTGAACCGCGTTATCCGCGCCGGTTACTCGCTACTGAACCTGCAGACCTACTTCACCGCTGGCGTGAAAGAAGTGCGTGCCTGGACCATCCCGGTTGGCGCCACTGCCCCACAGGCAGCCGGTAAAATCCATACCGACTTCGAGAAAGGCTTTATCCGCGCCCAGACTATCGCGTTTGAAGACTTTATCGCCTACAAAGGCGAGCAAGGCGCGAAAGAAGCCGGCAAGATGCGTTCAGAAGGTAAAGAGTACATCGTGAAAGATGGCGATGTGATGAACTTCCTGTTTAACGTCTGATTGGGTTGATGCCATATGAGGTTTTACTGAATCTCATGAAGATGCAAAAATCTTTAAAATCCACGCAACTGCGTGGATTTTTTATTGTGCGGTCGGGCGTAAAATTCATGCGGAGACGTCCTCTCCACCAGCCGAGCTTCAAAACAGGCTCAGATCGACCCCGCCCCAGGCGTATCAGACGGTGCCTTCAGCATGTTATTGCACCAGGTTATGCTGCAGGGAATATTTCACAATATGGGCATTATTGGTAAATTTCATTCGCTTCATCATGCGTGACTTATAGGTGCTGACGGTTTTATTGCTGATGGAGAGCGCATCGGCTATCGCATTAATCGACTCCCCGTGGGCCAGCATGATCATGATTTGCCGTTCGCGCATTGTCAGGCTCTCATGAGGCGCACGATTATTGCTCTGGTAGTCGGAGAAAATAATCTCCTGTGCCAGATCGTGATCGATATAGCGTGATCCCTGCGCCACCGTACGAATCGCGTTGAGTAAAACATCAGGTGCTTTGTCTTTGGTGATATAGCCCAGCGCGCCATTATTTAACACCCGCCGGGTAATCTGCGGTTCGTTGTACATACTCAATACCAGAATGTGCAGCCCAGGATAGAGAGGCATCAGGCGGGTAATCAGATCTTCTCCGCTCATGCCAGGCATCGAAATGTCCAGCAGCAGCAGATCGACTTCGTGCTGACGCAGACGCTCCAGCACCTGGCCGCTATCCGATGCTTCGCATACCACGTCGATATTGTCATCAAGAGCAAAAATTTGCTTCAGACCTTCGCGCATAATGGCATGATCGTCGGCAATCATCAGACGTATGCATTTACTCATCGGTTAATACTCCCGGTTTTCGGACTGGATGCTTCTGATTTAACGCTTACAGAGAGGGGGAACTTCAGTTTAACCCGGGTCCCTTTTCCGGGCGTGCTATCGATGGTCGCTTCTCCATTTAGCATGCGTCCTCGCTCCCTGATGCCGTGCAGCCCACACGTCCCTTTCTTCACACGATTCAGATGAAACCCTTTACCGTTATCGACCACTTCGATGAGCAGCGCATCCGGCTTGAGTTTGACGAAGATATACACATTGCTGGCTCTGGCATGGCGGATGACATTGGTGAGGGACTCCTGTACCACGCGAAAGGCCGCCGTCAGCGTCGCCTCATCCAGCACCACGGTGTGTTCATCAGGTGCCAGCAAAATGCAGCGGATACCATTGTCTTTTATAAACTGATCGCGCAACCATTCCAGCGCCGGAATTAACCCAAGATTGAGAACATTAGGCCGCAGGCGCGTCGAAACATCGCGCACCACCTGAATCGTGCTGTCCAGATGCACCATCAGCTGCTGTATTTTTGCCTGCTGCGCTTTGACAGACTGATCTTTACGCATCGCCAGCAGCGACAATCCGGTGCGCAGCGCGGTTAAATGCTGCCCCAGCTCGTCATGAATATCACGCGCAAGCTGTTTTTTTTCCGCTTCCCGCGCCCGCTCCAGATTATGAGTTAACTGCCGCAACTCCTCTTCGGTCTTGCGGATTGCGGTGATATCGCGCCCAACCGCCAGCACGCTAACCAGCTCGCCCTGTAAATCATATTCCGGCACGCAGCGCACATGCAGGGTGCGTTTATCACCCTGATGCTTTACCACCAGCTCATCTTCGGCCACTTTCTCATCAACCATCGTGCGTGAGACCAGCTTAAACAGGCTCAGTCCAATCCCCCCGCGTTGCACGCTTTCGGTCAGCGGCATCCGACTGATATCGTTTTCGCTAAGATTAAACCAGCTGCGGACCGCCAGGTTGGCATAGAGGCAACGGGTCTGCAAATCAAAACGTAAAATGAGGTCGGGAGAATTTTCCACTACCTGATGCAGCTGTTTTTCCCGCAGTTGCTGCTGCTCTTTTTGCCTACGAATTTCATGCATATCACGCACAATGCATAAGATATGCAGCTCATCATCCTGGTGATATCCGCTACAACTCACCTCTACGGGAAAAACGTCATGCCGACCGGTATGATGTGAAGTGAATTGTATCCCTTCAGGGCGGGTACTCAGTTTCCACCACAGGGCAAAAACATCATTGTCGCGCAGTTCTTTATCTATGATGTCAAAGCTAAGTTGCGAAAATGCCTCACGGGAATATCCCGTCAACTGGCAGGCTTTATCGTTGACATATTTGATATGCAGCTGGCTGTCTATCAAATATATCGCATCATGAATTTTGTTTAAGGCAATATTTGATAAGCCGGTGATATTAATTTCGTGATTTTCATTCTGACCTGATACACCCTGTAAAAGCATTATTCCCTCCACGAATTTATCATGCCGCAGAGAATAACGTCCCGACGGCATAATAGTCATAACCCGCTAAATATTAACGAGCTGATAAGCTTAGCAGTTAAATTGCCATTTATCGTAAGCCCGGGTTCATGCGTAAATCCTCCCTTTCAATGTTTCCCGCGCGCGTGAGAGTCGGGAACGCACGGTGCCGACCGGGATGGCTAAATGCTGAGCGATATCCTGATAGCTGCCCTCCTCCTCCACAAGGATAGACAGCATAACCCTGACGTCTTTCGGCAAAATTTCCAGGGAGGCCAGCGTATGACTCAGTAATTGTCTGTTTTCCGTCAGATCGCTGGGATCGTTATCCAGCATCAGATCGGCGACAACCTCATCATTAAGGTTATCAAACAGATAGTGCATCTGTTTCGACTTGTAATAGTTGCGAATTAAATTAACTGCGATGCCAAACACCCAGGTTTCCGGACGGGATGCGCCGCGAAACTTATGGCAGTTAGACAACACTTCCAGACAGGTCATTTGCAGGATGTCATCAGCATCTTCATGGCTGGCAATACGTTTTCGAATGAAATTTAACAGCTTCTTATTATGCGTAATGAAGATCTCATCCCAGTTTACGTTAATTGATAAGGGTGACTCTGCGACAGCGGATACGAGCGTTGAATTAATCATTTTCTTATCTCTCTGAGTAGTGGCTATTGATTGCCTGACATAGCAAGAGATATGCCATCCGCCGCTCAGCAAATAACCCACTGTTTATGAAAACAATTAATTCTTAATACAGAATTATCTGAGACAGTTTTTACCTTTCCTTATCGCTGAATAATGCAAAAAATTGCACTGATTTCCTGGCGAAATTATTCGCCCTTTTTTTTACTGCTTTTTTCGGAACCGACAGGCGTGCTTTGACACAGAAAGATAGTAATAACCACTGAGGATGGCTGGCGATGCTCAAAATACAACATGCGATACCGGCGCTGGCGCACTCGCTAAAAGCTCTGCATAAAAATACGCCACAGGCAGCAGGTAAAAACGACCTGCCGGATAATGTCCGCGCGCGGGAATCGTCACTGAATGACGCGATGGAAGAAATTGGTGCCACGTTCAGTGAAAAGATGGAGCGCAGGCAAAAGGCGCAGAACCGCCGTAACGCGTCACGTAACCCGCAGCGTGTCAAGCATGCGATCAGCAAAGTCGGTGAGCTGAATGCGCTATTTTCCCTGCTCGATGGCGGCGATGAACAGCAAACGCTGGAGCAGATGGCGTGGCTGCGCAGCGTCCTGCGCCAGAATCCGCCACCGGATAGCGACACACTCCTTGAAAAGACCGGCGGCGATCCGGCACGTACCGCCCTGTTACTGCGTATGCTCGGCGAACAGGCACAGGATGAAGGCGACGGAGAACTGGCCGGGCTGGCCGGAACCCAGCTGAATAAGCTACAGCAGACTCACGGCCAGGCCATTCGTGCAGGCAACAACACGGCGTCAGCCATCGCCGGGTACACCTGCGATCCGCAGCGTAAACAGTCGTTGCGCAACCTCTATTACGACGGCATCGTCCACCAGCAGTCCGCAACAAGGATGCTGGATATGCTACTGGAGCTGATCGGCTCACGTAATCTGATACCGACGCTGCGTACTATGCAGCGCGCGCTGGCGGATGATATCGCCGCGCTTGCCCCCTCAATCAGCGTCATGACTCTCGGACGTATCCACCGCGGACTGCGCGATGCTGCCGGGATAAGCCAGACGCTAAGCGACAGCACGACTTTTTTGCAGCGTATGCGCAGCAAATTGCCCGGTGTTGCCATGAACAGCCTGACTCTGGCGCGCCGGATGTTGCAAATCAGCCATAACGGCGCTTATCAGAGTGATTTCACCGGGCTGGCGGATGAGATTGTTGGCCAGAACAGGCAGCATCTGCCGCTCTTTTTTAGTTCGCTTTTTCCGCTCCTTCACAGCGTGCCTGCCTCGCTGTGGCCCGCCCAGGAAAACCGCGACAACGCGTTAAAACTGCTGCGCGGCATGATTACGGACGTCACCAAAACTGAGCAGCAACAGCAACGCCGCAACCGGAACGCTGCGTCGTGAGGCAACAAAGATGAATACCCTGTTTCAGATACTGAATCGCATCGCTATCAGCGCCATGCAACGCTCCGAAGTGGTCGGTGCGGCTTTTGCCATGGCGCTGGTGTTTATGCTTATTATTCCCTTACCGCTGCCATTAATTGATGCGCTGATAGCGGTGAATATCTGCCTGTCATCTCTGCTGGTCGTGCTGGCCATGTATCTGCCCAAGCCGCTGGCGTTCTCGACCTTTCCCGCCGTGCTGCTGCTCACCACCATGTTCCGTCTGGCACTCTCAATCTCCACCACCCGCCAGATCTTAATTCAGCAGGATGCGGGCCATGTGGTGGCGGCTTTCGGTAATTTTGTGGTGGGCGGCAACCTTGCAGTTGGGATGGTGATGTTCCTGATCCTGACTGTGGTGAACTTCCTGGTCATTACCAAAGGTTCCGAAAGGGTAGCCGAAGTGGCCGCGCGTTTTACCCTTGATGCGATGCCCGGTAAGCAGATGTCCATCGACAGCGATCTGCGCGCCGGACTGATTGATGGGGTACAGGCCAGAAACCGGCGTAATGCACTGGCAAAAGAGAGTCAGTTATTCGGGGCGATGGATGGCGCGATGAAGTTTGTTAAAGGTGACGCCATCGCCGGGCTGGTGATTGTCGTGATTAACCTGATTGGCGGCATCAGTATTGGCGTGCTGCAGCTGGGCATGCCGGCCGGCGAAGCGATGCATATCTACTCGATTCTGACCATCGGTGACGGACTGATTGCGCAGATCCCTGCGCTGCTGATCTCGCTGACCGCCGGGATGCTGATTACCCGCGTCTCGTCCGACGATGAACAGACGGTCAATAATAATATCGGCCGCGAGATTGCCGAGCAGTTAACCAGCCAGCCGAAAGCCTGGCTGCTCTCATCCATGGGTATGGTGGGCTTTGCCCTGCTGCCGGGTATGCCAACGGCAATTTTTTTACTGCTGGCCGCGCTGACGATGATTAGCGGCGGTTTTCAGATCTGGCGCGTCAGGAAGACCCTGAACCTTGCGCAGCCACAAATGGAAAATGAGGTCATTCCCCCTGAGCTGAACGGCAAGGAGGATTTACGTCAGTTTAACCCGACACGGCCTTATCTGATCAATTTCTCCTCCTCATGGCGCGGCCATACGGAGATGCTGGAGCTGGTGCAGGATATTCGCCGCCTGCGTAACCGTATCGTTTACCACTTCGGCTTTACCCTGCCCGCGTTCGATATCGAGTTTCTCGACCAGCAGACGGAAGATGAGTTTCGCTTCTCGGTTTATGAAATCCCGAAAGTAAAAGGCACATTTAACGTGTCGCACCGGGCGGTGAAACGCCGCTGGCTGGAGGAGATCGCGTCCGCTGACAGGGAAAGCGTGGCAGAGGGCGATGCGCGGCGTCAGGAAAACGATCTTATCTGGCTGCCGGCGGATCATCCGCTGCTGCAAAACGAAGAGGTCGAGCGCTGGACCGCGCGCGAACTCCTGGTCAAGCGCATGGAGAACGCGATTCACGCCAGCAGCCCGCATTTTATTGGTCTGCAGGAAACCCGCGCGCTGGTGAGCTGGCTGGAATCAGAGCAGCCGGAGCTGTCGCAGGAGTTGCAGCGCGTGATGCCCCTCTCACGCTTCTCCAGCGTCCTGCAAAAACTGGTGTCAGAACGTATTCCGCTGCGATCGGTTCGGGCCATTGCCGAAGCGCTGATCGAGCATGGGCAGCATGAGCGTGACATCGGGCTGCTGACCGACCAGGTGCGCATCTCGTTAAAAAACCATCTTTGTTACCAGTATGCCCGTCCGGACGGCCTGCATGTCTGGCTGCTGACACCGGAACTGGAAGAACAGTTGCGTGACTCGCTTCGTCAGACGCAAAACGATCTCTTCTTTGCGCTAACCCATGAGCAGATCAGCGCCATTCTTCCGGTCATCGCCAACGCATTCCCGGCTGACACCCCGGAAAGCGCCGTGCTGCTGGTCGCCCAGGATCTGCGCAGCCCGCTGCGCGGGCTTATCCAGGAAGAGTTCCACTATGTGCCGGTGCTCTCGTTTGCAGAGCTGCAACCTAATCTCGCAGTAAATGTGCTGGGGCGTATAGAGCCTGATCCAGCCGCTTACTCGCTTACCACGTGGGAGAGTTAATCATGTTCGAACTGCGCGTGCTGTCTGGCCTGCATTTAGGCGCCGCGTTACCCCTCTTCGGCGATAAATGGCTGATTGGTCACGCTGATGAGGCCGATCTGATGCTTAGCGATGCTTGCGTTGCTGCCCGCCAGTGCGAGTTGCGCCGTGAAGAGACTCAGTGGCGGGTAAAACCGGAGGGCGGGGAAGCCTGTGGCATTAACATTGAGGAACCTTTTCTGGTCGCTGACGTCTGGCTCTGCGTTGCGCGTATCGACACGCCGTGGGCCGCCTGTATGCCGCCTGCCACCCCTTCTGTGCCCGAAAAATCTGCTGAAACGCCGACTGAGGCCGTTCCCCCTGCCGCCGCCCGTAAAGGGATACTCACCCGCAGCATCCGTACGCTGACCTGGAGCCTGATGCTGCTGCTCACCCTGACGGTAACGAGCTGGGTTTTGCAGCCCACCGTTGCCCAGACTCAGGTCACCTCCTCCCGGCCACTGAGCACCCCCGCAGCATTGCAGGCGCCGTTAGAGAAAATGTTGCGCGAACGCGATCTGGCGAGCCTCGTGAAAGTGGACATGCATAACCAGCGGTTGCGTCTTACAGGCCGCCTCAGTAAGCCACAGATGCAAATCTTTAAACGAATGCTGGAGCGTTTTAACGCAACGTACACCAGCGACCTCCCGCTGGATAACCAGGTCAGGCTGCTGAAGGTCAGGCTGCCGTTTCGCATTGTGCAAATCACCACCGGTAGTCGCGCCAATATCGTCACTGATGATGGGCAGCGTCTGTTTATCGGCGATGAAGTCGACAACCTGCGGCTGGTGGCGATTACCAGTAACCAGATCGAGTTTAACGGGCGCGATAACATTAAGGTGAGCTGGTGATGACGATGGCGCTGGAGCAGTGGTATCAACAGCAGCGGCGGCGGCTGACCAGCTTTTCGCCGGTCGAAAGTTTTGGCCGCATTACCGGGATCAGCGGGATATTGCTCGAAAGCAGCCTGCCCCAGGCGCGGATTGGCGATCTCTGCCAGATCGCCCGGGATGACGGGCAAAGCGTGCTGGCAGAGGTGGTCGGCTTTAACCCGCAGCACACCCTGCTCTCCGCCCTTGGCCAACTCGACGGCATAGCCCGGGGCGCGCGCGTGGTTCCGCTGTGCCTGCCGCACAGTATTGTGGTGTCGGACGCCCTGCTCGGCAGCGTACTTGACGGCTTCGGCCGTCCACTGGATTCAGACCAGCCTGGCGCGTTCGCCCTGCCCGGTACGGTGGATGATGCGGCAGGCGTACTGGGCGATGCCCCGGCACCCACCGATCGTCCGCGCATCGATACGCCGCTGCCGACCGGCATTCGCGCCATTGATGGTCCGCTGACTCTCGGCGTGGGACAGCGGGTGGGGATCTTCGCCGGTGCGGGCTGCGGGAAAACCACCCTGCTGGCGGAGATTGCCCGTAATACGCCCTGCGATGTCATTGTCTTTGGTTTGATTGGCGAGCGTGGGCGCGAATTGCGCGAGTTTCTTGACCACGAGCTGGATGAGGCGCTGCGCAGCCGTACGGTACTCATCTGCGCCACCTCCGATCGCAGCAGTATGGAACGCGCCAGGGCCGCTTTTACCGCCACGGCCATCGCTGAAGCCTGGCGCGATAAGGGCAAGAGCGTGCTGTTGATCCTCGACTCCCTGACTCGCTTTGCCCGCGCCCAGCGTGAAATCGGTCTCGCGCTGGGCGAACCGCCGGGTCGTGGCGGGCTGCCGCCTTCGGTTTATACCTTATTGCCCACCTTGCTGGAGCGTGCAGGACAGACCTCACGCGGGTCTATTACCGCCCTCTATTCCGTGCTGATTGAAGCCGATTCAATGAACGATCCGGTCGCGGATGAAGTGAGATCCCTGATTGATGGCCACATTGTGCTGACCCGTCGTCTGGCGGAGCGCGGTCACTACCCGGCTATTGATGTGCTGGCAAGTCTGAGCCGTACCATGAGCAACGTCGCGACTCGCGAGCATATCCGCGACGCCACGCAGCTGCGCCGCATGATGTCCGCCTGGCAGCAGGTAGAGATGTTGATCCGCCTGGGGGAATACCAGCCGGGGCACGATGCCATGACCGATGCGGCGGTATCGGCTCAGGAGGCGATAAATGGCTATCTGCAACAGGCGATGCACGCGCCCTGCGGGTATGACGACACACTGCACCACTTAGCGGAGGTAAGCCAGCATGCGCCGTCATCCGTTACCTGATCACGACATCACGACTGAAGAGAGCAGCACTGAATTGCAGCAGGCCTTCTCTCTGCTGCTGCCGATTCGCCGCCAGCGCTTACGCCGCAGCGAACGTTTGCAACGGCAAGCGGAGCAGGCTCTGTGCGAAACACAACGTCAGTCTGCCGAAACGGAACAACAGCTTGAAGTCGCACAACAACATTATCAGCAGCTGCGCGATAGCTTTGCCGGACACCACCAGTCGGGGCTGCAAAAACAGGAGCGACTGATCGGAGGATTGACCCGGGAGCGTCAGGCCAGCGACGCGGTGAGTGGGCAGCGTAATCAGCTGCAACAGTGCCGCGCACAACAGGTCATGCAACAGCAACAGGTGCAGCACGCACAGCAGCAAACACAGGCGCGTCTGCGCGATGTGGAAAAAATGGAATATCTGATGGCGCACAGCGAGGCATTACGATGACAGCCTTACCCCATCCCCCGCAAACTCATCCAGCGCCGCCTGCACGCCCGGAGGTGCAGCGCCGCTCCCCGCAGACCGGCCATTCAGATGCCGCAGCGTCCGAGCGTAAATCCCGTGCCGAGCCGTTTCGCGAAGAGTGTTCGCTGTTTGACGCGCTGTTGCTCACCCCAGGCGAACTGCCGCAACCGCTGATTACACCGTGGGAAGGCTCGCCCTCTTTTGGGTCACAGTTACCCCATGAGCCGGTGCCTTCCGCCTCTCCGGTCAGAGCCTGGCAACAACTGGAGCCTCCCCTGTGCGCCATGGTGGAAAAGCAGCCCGCCGGCCCGGTATCGATGACGCTGCTGCTGCCCCTTTTAGGCGAAGTGGATGCCCGCCTGAGTCCTTTTGCCGCGGGCTGGGATATCAGCCTGCGTTTTGCGTCACCCGCCATGACGATGATGGCGGCCCATCAGGAGCGCTGCCGGGAGTCACTGCGCCGCCGGATGGCCTGCGCGGTGCGCCTGCGCTTTGAGCAGCGTGGAGGCCGGGCATGAAACCCTTGTCCCTGCGCACGCTGCCGCGCGAGGAAGCCAGCCTGCGCCAGCGTATCGGCCACGGTCTGGGTTATCCCTTTACCCTTGCGGGCGAAGCGGGTGAGCTTCAGCTGCGGCTCGCCACGCCCGGCGAGCGGCCACCGACACAGAACTTCTCCTGCAAAGCGGGAGGGTTATCTCTGTCGGGGAGTGAAGCGCTGCTCAGTCTGTTTTCCACCTGCCCGCTGCTGCCAGAACCCGGGGCGTGCGCTGACTGGTACTGGCCGCTCTTTAATCAGCATCTCAGCCCGGCCCTGCGCACGCTGTTTGGCGACCTGGCGCCGCAGGACGCACTCTGCGCACCGGCTGAGGGGATGTGGCTTGCGATTAGCGTCACGATGGGTGAGGCGCAGGCGCAAAGTCAGTTATATCTTGCGCCCGCCACACTTGCGGTGTTGTTGAACCAGCCTGGCTGGGCTCCGCTCCCTGCACCGCTTTGCAGCGCCCTGCCGTTATCGCTGCCGATCGATCTGGGTGCAGTGTCGTTTGCCCCCTCGCAGTTACGCACACTTCGCCCCGGCGATGTGATTTTCCCTGCTACCTCGTATTTTTTCCCGACCGGTCGCGGCGAGCTTCGCCTTGCGCAATTGCACCTTGAGGGCGAATTGCTGTTCGGGGAGGGGCATCCTGCCCGTTTTCTTATTACCCGTCTGGAGAATAGTTACATGAATGTGACCCCCGAAGATAATCTGCCTGCCGATACCCCCCAACCGGATGAAGGCCTGACTGAAACAACGGTGCCTGTGGCCTCACCTTTTGATGCGCTGCCGCTGGCCTTAACGGTACGCTGCGGCCATCTCAGGCTGACGCTGGGTGAGTTAAATCGTCTGGATGTCGGCTCGACGGTGACGGTCGAAAATGTCGTCCCCGGTGAAGCACTGCTGTGTCACGGCGAGTTTCCGCTGGCGAAAGGTGAACTGGTCGATGTCGAAGGGCGTCTGGGGTTGCAGATTACTCATATGCTGCCGGGCGTGGCGAGCGTCGGGGATGTGAACAGGTGATTCCGATGGAGATGGGGCCACTCAACCCGATTATGCTGGCGCTGTTTCTCGGCGCGCTGGCACTGCTGCCGATGATGCTCATTATCTGTACCAGCTTTTTGAAAATTACAATGGTGCTGCAATTGACGCGCAACGCGATGGGCGTGCAGCAGGTGCCGCCGACGATGGCGCTCAACGGCATTGCGCTGGCGGCAACGCTTTTTATTATGGCGCCGGTATTCAGCGATATGACCGAGCGGCTGAAAGCGATCCCTGTCGATTTCAGCAGTATGGAGCGGCTCGACTATACCGCCACGAACGGTATCGAACCGCTGAAAATGTTTATGCATAAAAACACCGATCCGGACATCGTCATCCATCTGCAGGAAAATGCTCAGCGTATGTGGCCAAAGAAAATGGCGGCTTCGGTCACCCCCGACAATATGCTGCTCATTATCCCGGCCTTCGTTCTGTCGGAACTGCAGAATGGTTTCAAAATCGGCTTTCTGATCTTTATTCCTTTTATTGTCGTTGACCTGATCGTCTCGAATATCCTGCTGGCGCTCGGGATGCAGATGGTGTCGCCGATGACCGTTTCGCTGCCACTGAAGATCCTGCTTTTTGTGCTCATCAGCGGCTGGACGCGGTTGTTAGACGGTCTGTTCTACAGCTATTTATGAGGTCATCATGGATATTCTGACGCTGTTTCGCCAGGGGTTACTGCTGGTGGTGATTCTCTCTGCGCCGCCGCTGCTGGTGGCCGTGATCGCCGGGGTAATTATTTCACTGGTGCAGGCCGCGATGCAGTTACAGGATCAGACCCTGCCGTTCTGCATCAAACTTATCGCGGTCGGCCTGACGCTGGCGCTTACCGGGCGCTGGGTCGGTATTGAGCTGATGGAGCTGGCGCAGGCTGCGTTTGCGATGATGTCAACGGTCAGTTCCTGATGCTGACAGGTTACCCTCTCACCGATACGTTTCATGCCATCCTCGCGCTGGGACTTGGCATGGCGCGCATCTTTCCCTGCCTGTTACTGACACCGATCTTTTCTTTTAGCGTTATAAAAGGGCTGCTGCGAACCGCCATTGCTGTGGCGCTGGCGCTTTTTATCACCCCGGGTATCAAAGAACAAATCGATGCGCTTGAGCCGACGATGCTGCTGCTGGCCGGGCTGGTACTCAAAGAGCTGATGATAGGCACCCTGCTCGGATTGTTGCTGGCGCTGCCTTTCTGGCTGTATGAGTCTGTCGGTGCGTTATTCGATAACCAGCGTGGTGCCTTAATGGGTGGGCAAATTAACCCCCAGCTGGGGCCAGATGTGACGCCGCTGGGTAAGTTAATGCAGCAGGTGCTGATATTGCTGCTGGTCACAGGGCTGGGACTATCGACCATCACCCAGGTTATCTGGGACAGCTATCATCTGTGGTCCGCCACCCAGTGGATACCTTTCCCCACAGAGGCGGGTTTTCACGTCTGGCTTACGCTTTTGGGGAAAATCTTCAGCGATATGGTGCTTTACGCCGGGCCGCCGGTGGCGCTGATGCTGCTGCTCGATTTTGCCATCGGTGTGATGAGTCTCTATAGCCCACAGCTCCAGGCGACCGCCCTGACAATTCCGCTGAAATGCCTGCTCGGCATGTTGTTTTTTATCCTCTATCTGCCGCTGCTGGACCATCTGGGAAACGCGCGGTTGTATGAACTCCGGGATCTTATCCCTGTCCTGTCGCAGATATTTGCCCCCTCAGCCGGGAGCGCGCCATGAGCGAAAAAACCGAAGACGCCACACCGCAAAAACTCAGAGAGTCGCGCAAAAAAGGCCAGGTCAGCCAGAGCCAGGATATCCCTAAGCTGCTTATTTCAATCGGTATCCTTGAGATCCTGTTTGCTCTTGTGCACACCGGGATGCAGCGGTTACAGGCGATGATGCTGCTGCCGTTAACGCGTCTGCGCGACCCATTCGATCACGCCATGGAGGAAGTGATCAGTGATAGTGTCACCGTCATGCTGGTGCTGGTGGGCATCCCGTGCGCCATTGCCATGCTGCTGCGGGTGGTGGGCGGCTGGGTGCAGTTCGGCCCCCTCTTCTCCACCGAAGCGCTGGCACTGAAACTGGATACGCTTAACCCGTTTAATCACCTGAAGAATATGTTTTCCGCCCGCCAGTTTACCCAGCTTTTGACCAGCATCTTTAAAGCAGTGGTGATAGGTCTGGTGGTATGGCAGGCGATCATGCCGGACCTCGGTGGCCTTGCTCAGCTGGCGCTTGGCGATCTCAACGGTTTCTGGCAGGGGGTCATGGCGCTGTTTATGAAGGTGTCACGTCGGGTGCTGATGGTGATGCTGATAATCAGCCTGTTCGATTTTGGTATTCAGCGCTACTTCTTCCTTAAACAGCAGCGTATGAGTCATGAAGATATCAAAAACGAGTTCAAGCAGAGCGAAGGCGATCCGCATATGAAAGGCCACCGCCGTCAGGTGGCGCAGGAGATCCTGAATGAAGAGTCGGTACCTGCCCGTGAGATTAACGTGGAAGAGGCGGATGTGTTGCTGATCAACCCCACCCATTTTGCCGTCGGTCTCTATTACCGCCCGGATGAAACGCCGCTGCCGCGACTGCTGTTTAAGGCTTGCGATGAAGAGGCGCGGGCATTAATTGAAGAGGCGCAGCGTAAAAAGAGACCGGTGATCCGCTTTATCTGGCTGACCCGCACTCTCTGGCGCACTACGCGCGAAGGGGCTTATATTCCACGCGAAACGTTAAATGCCGTCGCACAGGTCTATCGTCTTCTGCGGGAGCTGGAGGATCACTATCTGGAGGAGGTGATTGAGATTCGGGAAGAATAGTGCTGAGTTTAACGCCGCATTCTCTTATCAGGCAGCAACACGCTCCGACAGTAACAGTCGCATCTCACCTGCCTGCCGAATAAAAGCCAGTATAGAAGCGCTAAAAGTCGCCGGGGTTAAACGGGCGAGCGGTTACTGATAACAGCGCCGCCTGCGGTCTGCTGCAGGCGGCGGGAAAACGGACGTAATGGAATAGTGGTACCAGCACTGGCATGCGACACAGAGTGCGCCGTACGCAGGCTTCACAGAAACAGGAGGGAAATGGTGATGTTCGATCCTCGCCTAAATTTGACCCCAGCGATCAGCCGGGGTCTGAGACTGCCGGAACGCGGTCAGTTATCTACCGTTATCCGCGTGAAGTCGTTCGGGCCATTACGCAGCTGGGGTTGCCACCAGATGGTCAGGTTATGCAGGTCTGAAGAGGGGCGGCAGCCCACGTCATTACACCCACTCTGCGGCTTCGCGCAGGCACTCAGCATCAGCGCGGCGGCGGTCAGCACGATTATTCTCACTAACATGCTTTTTCCTTATCAGATCAGTAGAGGTTTTTAGCCGGTGCGCCGCCTGCTGCAGAGAGCAGCGAAGCGCGTGACGGACGTGACGGGGCATGGCTATCAAAGGCGACAAAGACCTCCGCTGATTCACCCGGGCGCAGTTCTCCACGCGGCCAGACCGCTACCGCCAGCGTGCGGTCGCTGCGGCACAGGCTCTCATCAAAACGCTGCATCTGACCGGTGCTGTTGGTGATCACCCCAACCGTTATCTGTACGTTGCTGTTGCCATACCACTGATGGCGGCGGAAATCGCTCCCGAAAGCGCCCGGAATGCGGCACAGGGAGGAAAGCGTCTGCCCCGTGCCACCGCTGGTCATTCCCGCTGGCACGCGGTTCAGCGCCAGGTCCCGCATCGCACCTTCCACCATCCCTTTGACGTCGGTGTATTTATGACGGTTAGTCACCTCATCCATCGCGCTATTCAGCTGCTCGCGCGACCCGGCAGCGATATACCGGGTGGGATCGACCTGGTCGCCAATTAAATGCGGCGTAATAATAAACAGCCGCTCACGCTGGGAGGTTTCATAGCGCGTTGAGGTAAAGAGTTTTCCGATCAGCGGAATACTGCCGAGGATCGGGATGCGTCGCTCGCGGTCGCCCGTCTCTTTGGAATGGAACCCGCCCAATACCAGCGAGCGTCGCGCTTCCACCAGCGCCTGAGTGCTGACCGCTGCGTTATGGGTTCCCTGCGCGTCGCCCTCTTCATCTTTATCGAGCTTGCCATCTTCCACATCAACAATGAGCTGGATAGCCGATTTTTGTGAAGTGCTGATAGCGCGTGGCGTCACCCGCAGGCTGGTCCCTGCGGTAACAGACTGGATATCCGCCACCCTCTCGCCAATAGCGCGAATAAAGGCAGTATCGCTGAAATCAATCACCGCGGGCTGATTCTCCAGCGTGAGGATAGTGGGGTTAGCAATAATGGATGCCGTCCCTTCCCCCTCCATCGCCTCGATACTGGCAAAAAATCGCTGGAAATCGGTCACAAACAGTGTGCTGGCGCCGGAGAGCATACTGGCGCCGCTGGCGACACTGCCAAACTGACCGGCCAGGTTGCTGGAGAAGCGCTTCAGTGCGCTGCGATCGATATCGACAATCACCGCATCGATCTCGATCAGCTTTTGCGGAACATCAATGGCGTTAATTAATGCCTGATACGCGCTCCGGGTTTTCGGATCGTCTCGCACCAGCAGCAGGTTGTTGCGCACATCCGCTGAAACTTTACCCGCCAGGCTGCTGACAGGTGCCTTTTTACGCCCGGAGACCGGCATATTGCGATTAATCAGCTCGTTTAAAACACTTTGCGACTGTTCGCGTGATACCTGCTCATCCTCGCCCTGGCCTGATGACAGTTTGCCGGAAGAGGCGTTGCCGGACTGACCCAGCAGTTCATTCAGTATGGTGGCCACGCCCGGCACCAGCAGCTCCTGATCGCGATAGCGAATGGTGCGATCCGCCACGGCTGCGTAGCGCAGCGGGAATGCCATCATATCTTTACTGGCCCCGGCTTCAGGTTTGCTTTCCGATTTACGGGCAAATTCCGTTATCTGGCGCACATACTCCGGCGGACCGGTCACCAGTACCACGCCTTCATCCGGCAGTTCGCCCCAGCCGAAGCGGGGTTCCAGCAGGCCGACACCGCGCAGCGCCTCTTTCAGATCCGGCGCGGCTTCCGGTGAAATCTCGATACGCTGTGAAGTCTGCGCTGCCTGGGGGCTGATGTAGAGAGTGTTGTTGTAGACAAACCACTGAAAGCGATACTCAAGCGCCAGGCGATTAAGGAAGGCTTCCGGGCTGTCTGCCCGTAGTTTACCGGTGACATTGCTGTCGCCCAGCGTGCCAAGATTGACCTCAACCCCAAAGCTGCTGGCAAAATCGTCAAGAATAATGTTGAGCGGGGTATTATCTGCCGAATAGGCATAGGCACCCTGCTTCCACTCATCCGGCACACGAGCGTTTGTGATGCCCATACTCAGTAGCAGCAGGGTAATGGCCGCCAGCAGGCGGCCCGGAAAAGAAAACATAAACACGCCTGACTCCTTGATGACAGGGGCTTAGTTAACAGCGTCGATGATCGCTTTACGGATGCCAAACTTAAACTGGGTGTATTGCGAACTCGCCCAGCTGGCGTTGGACATATCCTGCAGGCGATTCTGGAAAGCATACATATCCGCAATGCTGAACGATTCGCCCGAAACATCGCGGGCAAACTGATAGGCTTCATGATGTTTGCGGTTTGAGTTGGAAGATAACTGACGCTGTAACAGATCGCTGGAACTCATGATGTTGACTCCTCTTGTTGGGCACCCCTGTTAAGTGGCGCGACAAGCGAAGCAGTTCCACTGATTTTGCTTTTTTTATGTACTCTCTTCTGCCAGTGCTGGCGCGAGTTGCTGGCTCAGTGTCCGCCAGCTAATCATCAGCTCACCCGCGTCGGTAATAAGACGCAAGCAATCTGGATCAAGCGCCGGGTCGGCGCACAGCGTCCAGCTCAGCTGAGGCTGCACGACCAGCCAGCCGTTAATCTCCTGCTCCTGCCCGCTGGCGCAATAGAGCGTCGCCTGCTGCTGACGCGGATAGTGACGTAACAACTGTCTGAGCAACGCGTGAAAACGGCGCTCATCATCCACCTCATCGAGCAGGTGTTGCAGTGCCTCATTCAGAACCTTTCCGGCAAGCAACACCAGTTGCGTCTCTTCGGCTGCACGCTGTTCGTGCCAGTCAGCAAAGAGCGTCTGAGCCTGCTGCCAGAACCGGGCTTCCCATTCGCGCTGGCTGACCGCCCTTTCGGCTTGTGCCTCGGCGCGTGCCTGCTCGCGGATCGTTTGCGCCTGTTTATGGGCCAGCTCGATGATGGAAGCCGCTTCAAGCCTGAGCGCAATTTCTTCGCGGCGCAGCACATTATCCGGTGGCGCGCTGCCGCCCTGCAGAGGCAGGCTTTTAAGTTTCCACATCGTGCGTCTCTCGCGAAGGGTGTTGCACCTGCCAGAGCGCCGTTTCCCATAAAGGACGCAGACGATGGCCAGGCAGTGAAAGCGCCGGGTTTACCGGCGCGTCGCTTGCCGGGAAGAGTAGCCGCAGGCGCGGCCAGATAGCCGGAAATAACGCCTGCAGCAGACAGAGGCTGTCGGCGCTGTCGCCAGTCGTGAACAGCCCGGCGGGCAGCCAGCACTCAGTGCGAATTCCTTTCGCCAGACGCCGCAACCAGATCTTTAACTCTGCGGGCAGCGGCATGGCTCCGGCGCAAATCTCCGCGACGACAATCAACAGTTGCGCGCGTTGCTCGCCGCTTAAGTCGCTGATGGCCAGCACCATCGGCTCCGGCGCGACCAGTTGGCCTGGTACACCCAGCGTGCGTTGCCAGCACGCGGCATGCTGGCGCAGATAGTGCCTCTGTAAAGGCGCAGATAACCGTGCCAGTGGCTGGATGCGCCAGCTTTCATCAGCCTGTAACCAGAAGTCAGCGTGCCACCAGCGCAACCAGCGCAGGGCAATGTCCTCATCAGGTGCAGCGTTGAGCATAATCAATCACTTCGCCTGCGCAGCCTGGCGCTTACGACTCAGTGCCTGACGAATGAATGAATTTGCCACCAGTAACAGCAGCAACGCCCCTAAGCATGTTGTAACTATCTTAATCATCCTGTATCGTTCCGGGCTAAGCTGAAACGGCCCCAGCTGCACCATTTCAATTTTATCCTGCCAGGCTTTCGCCGGGACAAAGACAATCGCCAGGTCGCGATCATCGCGCCCGCCCAGCCCTGGAATGCTGGTCGCCACCAGCCGGCGAATGCGCGGTTCGATACTGTCCGGGTCGAGGTTTTCATGATATTTGATAAATACAGAGGCGGAAGCGGGCTGTACCGGCTCGCCGGGGGCAATACGTTCCGGCAATACGACATGCACACGCGCCACCACGACGCCATCGATTTGTGACAGTGTTGCCTCTACCTCCTGTGACAGCGCATAGATATAGCGGGCGCGCTCCTCCAGCGGACTGGAGATAACCCCACTTTTCTGAAAAACCGCGCCGAGGCTGGTCCGTGCCTGATGGGGCAGTCCGGCGGCGTTGAGGATATTCACCGCCCGCTCAATATCACTGCGTGCGACGCTGACGCTTATCCCCTCTTTAGAAACCTGTTTCTCCGCCTCAATCTTAAAGCGGCTCAGCTCTGCCACCACATCGTTGGCATCGTTTTCTGACAGCCCGCTGTGCAACTGGGTCTGATCACCGCAGCCGGTAAGCAGCAACGCCAGGCACAGGGCACAGAAGCATTTAATGACGGCGCCATTCATAAGATTCACTGGAGGTTACTGAGTTTATCGACTGACTGAACGGTTTTGGCGATCACTTTGGCGTTCATCAGGCTTTCGATATAGTAATCAGAGAGCTGCGCATTGGCGCGGGAGAAATCTTCCGCACTGGATGACCGTGAAGCAACTCGGAGATCGCTAAAGGCTTCTTTTTGCGCACGCTGGCTGCCGCTCAGCGATTGCAGAATATTGCCGACCACGCCCGGCTCTGAAGCGCTCATCTGGCTGCTGTCAGGCGCAGGGCCATTAAGCTTTGCATTAAACCATTGAATATCTTCCGCCGACGGTGCTTCCTGATACATTTCGACTGACGGAACCGGCTCTGAAGTGAGCAAGGAAGATTGAGAAACTTTCATCAGCAAACTCCTGAGGGATGAGAGAGCAGGGAGACATGAAAAACACCTCCCTGCCGGAGTCGATTAGTACTGAATTTTGACCTGGGCTGCGGCAGACGCGGCCTGCGCATTACTTTCGGCGATGCCGTTAATGCGCTGGAATTCTACATCGCGATCCATTTTATCGGCCTGGTTTTCCTGCATCTTGTCCATCGCCTGTTGCGAACGGACCATATATTTCGCACCGCTGTAAGCACCGGCAACCTGAGTGTAAGCAGAAGCTGCGTTGGTGATCCCGTTGGAAAGTAAGCTAGCACCTGACATAGTCATTCCTCGCGTTGATGATAGATTGTGTTTGGGTGTTGCCTTCATTAAGTAATAAATGAAGCTATCCGGTTCCATCGCAGAGTAAATATTTATGCAGATTAAGCCCTCTGGCCCACGGCAAGCGAGGGGGGCGATCTGTCAGGCGGTAAGTTTTAACAGCTTCAGGCGATGATAAAGGGTGCGCCTGGGGATCCCTAACTCAAGAATAACATCATCAATACGATTGTCGTGCCGGTTCAGGCAGTCGTGGATCAGGCTGCGCTCAATGCGCCGCATTCTGTCTTTTAATAACACGCGCCCTTCCTGCTTTATCTCACAGCACAGCGGCGGTAAGCCCAGCACAAAGCGTTCTGCCGCCGCTTTCAGCTCGCGGATATTTCCCGGCCAGCTATGCAGCAGCAGGGTTTCATCAAGCGCGAGCGATCCTGGCGGCAGGGGCTGATTCAGACGCAGCGCCGCCTCCTGCGTAAACTGGCGAAACATGGGCAAAATCAGCTCCGGTCGTGATCGAACGGTTGGCGTGGCAATTTTAATTGTGTCGAGGCGAAAGAAGAGATCCCGACGAAAACGCCCCTGAGCCACCAGCTGCGCCAGTGGAATTTGCGAGGCGACGACCACCCGCAGATCCAGTCCAATACTTTTGGTGCTGCCCAGCCGCTCTACCGCGCGGTTTTCCAGTACACGCAGCAGTTTAGCCTGCATCGTGAGCGGCATACTGTCTATTTCATCCAGAAACAGCACCCCGTGGTTAGCGCTCTCAATATACCCGGCGCGGGAACTGCTTGCGCCGGTGAACGCCCCGGCCATGACCCCAAACAGCTCACTTTCGGCAAGTGTTTCCGGGATAGCCGCACAGTTGACCGGCACCATCGGGCCGCGACAGCCGGAAAGTTGATACAGCCGCTGGGCCAGTGCATCTTTCCCGGTACCCGTTTCTCCCTCGATTAAGACATCTATGTTTAACGGTGCAATCGTATTTAAAATCTTATACAGATGAGTATGGATATCGGTTACGGGCTCCGGGTAATCCGCCGCTATATGTGGGCGGGAATCAACCTGCCGTAAGACGTTATCCGCACTCTCCTCATCGACAGTCACCTGGTCTGACTGTGTCCTGTAAAGACGAACCATACATTCTCCATTAGCTTCACATAAGCGCGACTTACATGTGACACGCTGCTCGTTCAGCACTTGTGGATGTTCTGGAAGCAGAGCCTGATGCAAAGAATTACAAATTTACCGCGGCCTCACTCTCACCCAATCAGGTCACCCCCGCTATCAGTCCAGGATTATTATCTTGTAGGGATAGACGCTCAGTCGGTAAGGATCACCCTACATGAACCGAATAAAAATCTTTTAAAACAACCACATAATTTATTGATGGCAATGCTGCTGAATTTTTACAAATCTGAATCTGCATCACAAAGGGAACATTTTTACTGGAACTATCCCGGGACAACTGCCACTCACAGTGCGAGGTAGCATCAGCCTGAACGGTAAAATTATGCAATCGTCAGTAATCAGGATTGCAAAATGTTACCGCTGCTGCTGCCTAATCAATCGCTGACTTATTAACTCTGAGGAATAAATTTATGAAGATTCCAGGATTTGGTGGTGGAGCTGCAAACGCGAATAAAATCGATATGCCTCCGGCAAATATGCCAGGCAAAACGGGGGGCAGTCCGTCAGGTAAACCAGACTTACCCGATCAGCCCGGAAAATCGTCATTACCTTTTCTCAGTAATGCGAAAACAGGCCCGCTCAATTTTGCCAGTAACGCCTTTGACGGCCTGAGCACGCTGGCTTCGCTGACCGGTTCAGGCGGAGGTCAGAAAAACGGCCAGTCACACGGTGCAAACTCGCCCGACATCCCGTCGGGCGGTGGCTTACTGCAGCAGATTATGATGCTGACAGGTCTGCAACAGCTGTTGGGTGGCGGTAATAAGGCGCAGCAGCCGGAGCAACCAGATACGCCTGCGCCTTCACAGGGCACGAATCACAACGGCAATCCGCTTGAGCAGCTGATGCAGATGCTTCAGCAACTGCTCCAGCAGATGATGGGGATCGATAAAGGTAAAGGGTCAGACAGCGGAGAATCTGGCGGAAATGCACCGCAGGCACCGGCTCAGGGAGCGACTGACAATGGCGGGCAACAGGGCGGAATGATGCAAAACCTGCTGTCACTGTTAGGGCTTTCTTCATTGTTGCAGGGGCTGTTGGGCGGCGGTGAGGGCCAATCTTCCCAGAAAAATCCGCAAAGCTAACGCAGGGGGCCTGTATGGTTATGCCAATACCTGGCGGGGGGGGAATTACCCCCGCTTTTTCACCCGGCAGGCCACTGCCGGGTAACCTGCCATTATCCACTCCCCTGCCCGGCTCTGCGTTCTCAGGGCCGGGCAGCGATTTCCCCATCAGCTACGCCGGTGGGAGCGGAACGCCGCTGGCGGGCCTGACCGATCCGCTCCAGCAGCTTGATCAACTCTTAACGCAGGCTGGATTGGGGGCGCTGGTCGATCCATCAGCCGCTGATGAAGAGACGATGCCCACGGCGTTATTTGCCAGCGAAACAGCCGGTGAAGATACTCCTCAGGCACCGGGCGATGGCGTGCGAACCAGTGAGAAGGATATCAGCGTCAGGCCGACGGAGGAGAATCTGAAGGGTCGCCCACCGGGTGATAACCGCAGCGCCGAACAGATCATTGATGAAAACCCGGTGCTGAAAAACCTCGGCAACCAGAAAGATATCAAGCAGGCGGAGCTAAAAGAGCGTTTCGGCGACTGGACGGATGCCAATAAAGATCCGAAGAGTCGTGCGGATGCGGCGTATAACATGGCCTGCGTGTTAAACAGCATAAAAGGCCTGAATGCGCGCGATGGCAGCGAACGGAAGGAGATCTCAGCTAACGATAAAATAGAGGGCATCACCAAAGATGGTGACGCACGCCACGGTACCGAGGCGGGTGTGCTGAAGGATATCGCTGAGCAGGGTCTGAAGATGCTGCCGGAGAATAAACAGCTGCCGGAGACAAATGATTCGCACGTTCGTATGGATGGCACCAATAAAGACAACTTCCAGTGGGGCATGGGTGAATTCGGCAAAATATTGTCGAACATCCCGATTCTCAAATCTGTTGCTGCGCCTTTCTTTAACAATATTGGCGAGGCCCGCAACCTGGGTGAAGTCTTTACCGGTGGCCTGAAAGGACTGGCCGAGGGTGGAATGAGCGTGGCGCGTGGGCCGATTGGCTGGGGCATCACCGCAGCGACCGATACCGTGCAGATTGCGGTGGAAAATAGCGGAGGGAAAGGCAAGAACGAACCGCCGCCGTTTGCCTGATGTTGACGTGGCTTATGTCTGTCCCTGTACCCGGTACAGGGACTTTTTTTGCCCCTTATGCAGGTAACGTGCCTTTGCCACTGGCGATAATGTCGGCAAAGTTGAGAACTTTCCCGACATAGGTCGGATCGCCGGTTCCGGTTTTCGAGATATCCGTCAGATCGTTGACATTCACATTCCCCGGTCCTGAGTTATAGGCTCGCAGCCCGGCACCGAGATCGCCCCCAAAAGTTTCCCGCTGCTCTTTAAGATAGAGCGCGCCAGCCATGATGCTGTCTTCAGGGGCAGACGGGCTGGCATCAGGCCCCAGCAGATGCGGGTATCTGCTTTGCAGATCGGCGAAGGTGTTGGAATTAACCTGCATCAGGCCGCTGTCGGAAAGACCATTACCGCCGTTAACGGTAGTCGCCTCTGTTTTTCCGCGTGACTCTTGCCAGATTTGCCCTGCCAGCACTTCAGGCGCCTGGTGAGTCTCTCTGGCGGCACGCATGATAGCCTGCTCATGATCCAGTAACGGAGCAGGTAAATGTAACCCCGACTCGCCTTTTATCAGCGGGACGCCGCCGGATGCTGGCGTCTGCCAGGCAGGCGTGTTCAGTGCTGCATCAGAAGCCGTACCCGGCTGTGGCGCTGTAATGGCCGGAAGCGGTTGCTGCGCAGACGCGGCATCGGTCGGGTTAACTGGCGGTTGCAGAGCGGCGTTAAACGGTGCGTTGAGCGAAGTCCCCCCTTCTGCTGAGGTGCCCGGCATATTGGCATCGCCGCCACTCCCGGCTCCTGCTCCTGCTCCTGCGCTGTTATTTTGCTGCTGACCAGAGAAAAGCTGTTGCAGCATTAATAGCATTTGCAGTAGTGCCTCTATTTGCGGCCCGAGTTGCTGCATCAGCCCCTGCATCTGCATCGGATCCCTGCTGCTCCCACTGTCGGGCGTGGCGGTGAGGCGACTGAAATCCGTGCCGCTCATGGCATCATTGCCAAAGTTAATCGCCTGGCTGCTGCCGCCAGCATCTGACGGGCCAAACGCGGCTATATTTTTTTCATCGAGCGCACTAAAATCAGGCATTTGCGGCTGTATCGGCCCGAAAACCGACCCTGACGAGATATTCATCCTTCTCTCCTCTCAACAAAGCGTCATCATTAGCGCCAGTCAGACTGACACCTCTTTCCCGCTATGACCGGGGTAGGATTGAGTGGAAAGCGCGAAGCGGGAGTTCCGGACGGCGCGTGAGACAGCGCAAATTCAGGCGTAAAAAAGCCGCATCGCTGCGGCTTTTACGGTGTGGCATCAGGACGCTTTTTTCGTCTCTTCAGGCTCTGGCGATCCTGCTGGTCCTCCGGCTTCTGAAGATGCAGATGATCCGGGTGCCTCTGATGCTGCTGCCGATGTCGGTAAAGAGTCTGGCAACGGTATCATCTCCGCAATGCGCTCGCTCATCTTCTCCGCTTCAGCTTCAAGGACTGCGATGATGGCTTCATAGTCAGCCTGGGTTAACTTCTCAGGCTGTGGGCTTTTGATATTCGCCAGCTCCGGGAAGGCGTGCCACCATGCATGAGTATCACCCGCGGTGCGCATCTCTGATGAACGCTCCGGCGGGGTATTACGTAATGGGCCGGAGTTCTGCGAATGCACGCTGCCGCTGTCCGATTCGCCTTCTTCTGACGGTACTCTGGTCCGGGTACCCACACTCGGTGCTGGCGTGCCGTCCGGTGTTCTCGCCTCAGTACCCACACTCGGCGCAGGCGTGCCTTCAGGTGTTCTTGCCTCAGTACCCACACTCGGTGCTGGCGTGCCGTCCGGTGTTCTCGCCTCAGTACCCACACTCGGCGCTGGCGTGCCATCCGGTGTTCTCGCCTCAGTACCCACACTCGGCGCTGGCGTGCCGTCTGGTGTTCTCGCCTCAGTACCCACACTCGGCGCTGGCGTGCCGTCTGGTGTTCTCGCCCCGGTACCCACACTCGGTGCTGGCGTGCCGTCTGGTGTTCTTGCCCCGGAACTTACCGGGGCTCCCTCCTCTGTCGTGTCGGCGGCCTTCGGGTGCAGCTTGTTTGCCACTGCTCGCTCAGCCTCCTGATAAAGAAGACCGAACACCCCCTGTTGCAGGTAAGAATAGGCGTTTGGCAGCAGGGCAGCCGCATTGCCAACACTTTCGCGCGAAACGCGGAAGCTGGATTTGTTCGCCAGATCTAAAGCGGTCTCTGCCGCACTCGTCTTGCCGGAGGTGAAAAGCTTCTCTGCACCCCCTTTGGTCACACGTGCCGCGCCCGCTCCGAAACCCAAACCGAGCGCTTCCATCGTCTCAGAGGCTACCGCACTTAATGCACTCAGCGTTGTAACACCTTCAACCCAACGTTTTGGCGATTTGGCGTGTTCCCACACTGCATCGAAGTGGCTCCCCTCGCTACTATTCGTGTGCCCGTTGGACAGCGCCTTATAACGATCCTTCCAGTCGTTACGGCCAAATAAAAACTCCGCGCCGTGCAGGTTGTCGTAGTAGTTTTCAACGACTCCACTCAATGCACCGGCAGCGGAAGTCAGGCCAAAACCTGCAATCTGGTTGATGGCATAACCCGGCTTGAGCGCACCCTGTATAATCCCCATCGGCTCTGGCCGCGGTTTATTTTCGGGTAATAGCTGGGTTGCACCGGAAATTCCCCCCGTCACCGGGTTGCGGACGTTAAAGCCCGTCCCGCCCAGCGCCGTCATTTTTAATTTATGTCCAAAAGTCTCGCGTTTTTCTGCCTCTTTTTTCATAAGAGGATTCAGCGCATCCCCATCTGCCTGCATCCATCTCGAATCCTGGATACTGCTACCGATAACCCGCGTGAGCACCGCTTTAAAAGCCACTGCGGTCATCCCTCCCGCTACGCCAGCGACAAAGTTGTGCATGGGAGTACCCGGCTCCAGCTTCATCGCGCTCGCTATCCCCTTACCCACCAGATCGCCAGGTACACCGGAAAGGGCATAGGTCATTCCAATCGCCCCCTTTGCCTTGGCCATGATCATCGTGTCACAGCTGCTAGCCAATTTGAGGACATCTTTTACCTGATCGTCCGTCTGGTGCAATTCATCGTGCAGCTCGACAGCGATTCCCTGCAGATATTCACGCACGTCCGGTCCGCCTTTACACGCGTTATGCAGAGTCGTGGTAATACGACTAATCTCCGCTGAACGAGCCCTCTCAGCAGGGGTTGTAGCAGTGACTGCGTTAGTTGATGGCCCACCGCGCGTAGGCAGTTCAATCGTTTCGTTATGTACAGGGGAAGGTGGGCGTCTAATTCCATCCATAATTCTCACTCCGCCAGGTTATGCCGGTTATCAGTAATCGGTCAGTTGATAATTTGCGAAATGAGCAACTCACCCCGCAGCGTCAGGGTTGAGTGATGCGCGAGCGAACCTGGTTTCAAATCAGGACGAAATTCTTAGAATTTTGTGATGCAGATCATAAATTAGCCGGATGGGTAGCGGTGAAGCGCAACGCATATTCAGGCAGTGTTGTGGCAGATAGCCCCCGGCATTGGCAGTGCCAGGGACCAGCGTTTTCGCTCCGCGCGCTATGGCACCGGGAATGTCCAGTTCATCCCGACCCAGACTGACCGTACAGCCCGGCAATTTAATTTCGCCAACGCACTGCTCCGGCCGCCAGATATGAATACCGCGCGCCGTTTTTGCCGCAAGGGGATCGGTAACATCGCCAGGAAAGAGTAAATAGGGTTGTGGGATTAGCATGTTGTCTCTCGTTTCAGCCAAAAGATCAGGTTCTGAAACCACTATTTCATGCGTTCTGAAAGGTGACGAATGCTTGTTTAGCAGGAGGGTATAACGGCAGGTTATAGCCAGAGGTAATAGTGATGATTGGTGAGTTTTTCAGGGGGATTGGACAGGGGATGGAGTAAAAGAAGGAGTGGGTCATAGGAAAAAGATCGTGTTCGGGCTGGAGGGATGGATATGGACAAGGGGAGAAAAAGGTTTACGGAGTAACTAACGCCGGGCCGCTGATGAGAACATTTATGACGAATGCCAGCGACCCTGCCGGGTTATATCAGGGCAACAAAAAATCCGCTACCTGAAATACAGGATGTCAGAATTAATCCGTTTCTTCCGGTGCAAGGTGAAACAGCTCTTCTGACATCGAAAGAATTCTGTCTTTATCGACTATTTTATTAACCCATTCCTGAGGAATGCCTGACAGTCCATACAATGCGCCCGCTAGCTGACCTGCCGTCGCCGCTACACTATCAGCATCATCAGCAAGATTTGCCGCCAGCAAAATGGCATCTTTAAAATTGTCTGTATGCCAGACGGCCCATAATGCTGCCTCAAGGGTGTCGATGACATAACCAGAGGAACGGATTTGATCACGATGCTTTTCTTTATATTCACCGGCATTGATGATTAATACACGTAATGTTGATCCCATAAGATGAGGAGCAAAGCTCTCACTCTTACTGTAACCATTTAAGATGTAATGAAGCATGACATTAAAAAAGCGGCAGCTATCTATAGACTCTGCGGCACAATGTGTAGCCTCACTCTGTAGCATCGCATCTCGCCAACCGTCAATAAACGATTTCCTTCTGAAAATAGCAGTAGGTGCATGGCGAATTAATGCTGCATTCCCTGCAGTTTCAGGAGAAGTATTCCCCATCCAGGTTGGTCCATGAAGGACAAACTGCTCAAGTGCATAGCGCGTTGTATTACCTATATCAAAGCATACGCCATTAGAACTATTTGTCCCATTCTTATACCAGTTGAGTAGCTTTTGTCGGAACAATGTAATATCATATTTATTGCTTTCAATATAAGTTTCAGCGAGACACAGCGCCATCGAGGTGTCATCAGTCCACTCACCGGGTTTAAGAGAGAAAGGTCCCCCGCCAACCATGTCATCAACGCGAGCTTTATCCCTTGGCATAAATTCTAGCGTTGTGCCTATAGCGTCTCCAACCGCCAACCCCATTAAAGCACCCTGACATTTATCTAATGCCTGTTCATCAGTAATTTTCTGAGGTAAAGATTTCGCCCATTCTGGCTTGAGAGCGTCCTCAGGTTTAGCGCGTAAAGGTTTTTGTTCATAAGACATTCTATTCATCAACTGCCGTGACGCCTGGGGTATTAAATGAGCGTAACGTCTGGCATAAATGAAAAGCGCATCATCATCAGCCCTAAGATCAATCATAAAAAATCCTTACAAATCCACACTCTAAAACAATTTCAAAAACCAATTAAAATCAAATAAAACAGGAGTAAATCTTATAACGTCATTTTATTTTATTTACCTGTGCTAGCTTTACAAATCAATACATCAGCATCCATTTACCCTTGGGATTTTAAATATCTCTTTTTACGCTTTTCATATTCCGGATCGGTTTGATGAGGGAGGATAACTTTTAGCCCAGCACCTATTTGAGATGCAATATAATTTGCATTTGAAAGATGTTTAGCAAGCACTAGGTCAGTTGTATCAAACTCTTTGGAAGCCAAACTCCCCAGATTCATGCTATGCAAGATACTTTTATCTTTCTCTTCACCCGTTAATACCTTTTTAAGTAAACAAGTTGTTCCAAAGCAACCTGAAAAACTGTAAACCCCAGCTTTTCCATGGCTCTTCGATTAGTGATATCAATAGCATCATTGATGTAGTCTAAAGCAGTATATTCTTCTTTCTTCATCATAAACCCAATATGCACTCTTCTTGTTTGAGAGCAAAGGCAGATCTTGAATTAAAAATCACTGGGCCAACCTTATTACAAACGGAATGTATAAAGTAAGCCAAAGACAGACCTTTTTACTCACCAAATAGAAAACCCTAAAACTATATTAATTCAAAATCCTCCTTGCTGATTTCATTTATTACGTACTGCCCTGTGCATTCCCTTATTTTTTTTGAAAGATCTTTTAACATTTCAATATCGATAGAACGGATATCAATATATGGAGTTACAATGAAGAACCTTTCGACATCAACTTTGTAATCACCTTCACTAAACATAACCTTCATTACATATGAGGTATCGTCACACTCATACAGAGTAAAATCCCAAGGATTCATTGCTATTTTATTTTTACTCATTATAATTTTTCTCCTGTTAATAAATCGGTCACGGTATAATCTCTGCCTTTAACCATTCCTTCGGTTTTTACTACAGCCTCAAGATCACCTTGTGGTAGTTTGCCACCCGGAATCCATTGCTTATTAGCTCCCCATTCATTACCAGTAGGCATTTTTGGAGAGTACAACTCTGTAGGTTTAAATTCAATCAAAACAAGACTATCGTTTTTCAATTGTTCCTGTGGAATGCCTAATTTATCTGCAATCACTCCTACATCTCCTTTTGATTCAGAAATCATTTGTCCAGCGCGCTCCTTGGTTAGAACAAATTCCGTCCTCCCTGGATCAGGTTTACCAATACCATAATCTTCAAAACTTTTTCTAGTGACTATTCTAGATGCGCCATTTTCAAAGGATTTTGCATGAGAATCAATATAATCCTTAGGTAAATATGTTTCGGGGTCTGGCCTAAATGTTTTTTCGATACTTTGTATTTCGGCGATTTCTTCATCATTTAACGGAAGTTTGTTAGCATTAATATTACTACGACCACGCCAGGCATCAAACTTCATGCCCCCTTTGCCACCCAATGCCCCACCGACAAAACTGCCCACCAGCATAGACCATTTTTGTTCGTCAGAGCCTTCCCCGAACAGTCTGCCACCTACCCAATTGCCGGCGTAACCGCCGCCCATCGCGCCTGCTAACCCTAGCAGCGCAATAGCCGGAGAAGCCAGCACCGCGACGGCAGCAGTCCCTACCCCCATCATCAACCAGTTCACCCAGCCGGGGATTTCGGGATTGATGTCGTCAGTCTGAAGTTTACCTCCGCCAATAAACACATTTGCGGAACCACCAGATATCTCCGCACTGCAGGTCAAACGGTCTCCGATACGGGCGGCAGGAAAGTTATTAATAAAAACCTTATCGGAACCTTCAGCTACCCGTTGCGATGAGCCGCTGTGCTCATCGCAGTCGCCTTTGGATAAATGTGCCCGTATCGCTGCTCTGCTGTTAGTGAAAACATTCGGCGATCCGGATAACAGTTTGCCCGTGTTATGCCGCGGAGCCCAAGACATGCTTCCAAGTACTTCTCCCACCCCTCCAGCCGCACAGGCACCGGCTGCTGCTGCTGAAACCACAACCAGAGCCGCTCCACCGGTAACGACAACGGCTGCTGCACCTAATATTGCACCGCCAATGAGACCGGCGATCATCCAGCCTTTGGAAGCCGTATGCGCTATTTCGTCCTGCTCTCTGGCAGCATTGAATTCAGCCATAATTTATACATCCTTATGTCTCTGAAGAAACGCAAGGATTTGTTGTTCGCTGGCGAGATCTGCGGGTCCTTTAAATGCTTTTGCCATACCAAGAATATCTTTTAAAGATGAGTTCTTTCTATTTGGTGATGTCCATAGTGCATAGCGTAATGGGTCCCCATTATTTAAGGCGGCGATATGTAATGGGCTTCCCGCTGAATCAAAGAACAAATAACTGCCATTCAATGATCTTTTCAAATCAACATTCTGATAAAGTAATGTCACCGTTTCATATGCGGTAAGCACTTTAGTATCGTTATCAAAAGAAAAGAAAATTCCCGATGCATCAGCTGCTATCGGCACCGGCTCATGATCAGAATCGAAAGAATTAAATTTTATACTGCCAATAATCTCATGATATTGTTTAGTATAATAATCATTAAATCGCCCTGGGCATGTTCCAATATAGCAAACAATCTTTTTCCCCCCGGCGTCATCATCAAGTAAAACTATCGATTGTTTTTGCCAGATCTCAGCGCCGTCATTTTCAAAATGATAAAAAAGCTCAACTGCAGGCAGATTATCTATCTCAATCAGTTGTGATGTTATGCTTACAAAAGCGGGAACAGTCACACTCATCTCATTGATAATTCTTGCGGCCACTTTTTGCACTGTATCGTCATGAAAAGCAGATGCGCGAGAAACTACGAACGTAAACTCACTCGCGTTATTTTCACTGATCGTAAAAAGATTCATTGTCCGGTCTTTAAATATATCGGGCAATTCAATTGACGCTTCCTGGAGAGTATAGGTGGCCATTTTTATCCTTTATTATCTTTTGTTGATGATGAGAAGTAGCTTTCAATTTCATTTTTTATTTTATCTTTATGTCCGCTACCCGGTGCAATTGTTGCAGCGCTTCCTCCTTCAGGATTTAAATGTAACTCCCCACCCTTAGTGTTAATCTCACCATTATTATCGACGGTAAGATTAAAATTTTTGCCAATGAAATTAATTGCGCCCTCTTTAGTTAACTCTATTGCGCTTAGGCCACACTCAATCCGTAAAGTATCTCCGGCTGCAATTGTGTAAGAAGCAAAAGCCTGTTCAGTACGGTTGCCGGTTGTCAGCGTCTTGCTGTTTCCCTGAGTCCCGAGAGTATGATCGCCCTCTACCCGAGTCTCGTTATTGGCACCTACCGAAACTGTCCGATTGTTCAGAACACTGTGTGACTCATCATTTTTAACATGCGTATCCATGTTCTTCTGCGCCTGAATCCACAGGTGTTCCTCACCCGCCTTATCCTCAAACCTCAGCGCGTTCGCGGTGTCCGCCGTGCCATCTTTCGACCGGCTCAAAAACCCCATCTGCGTCGCCGCTGCCGGCAGCGCCCACGGCGGCATGCTCGCCTCGTTATACACGCGGCCAATGATCAGCGGACGGTCCGGATCGCCGTTGATGAAGTCCACCACCACTTCGTCGTTAACACGCGGGATCTGCACCCCGCCGAAGCCTTGTCCCGCCCAGGCGCTGGAGACGCGCACCCAGCAGGAGCTGGTGTCGTCGCCCTTCGCCAGCCGGTCCCAGTGAAACTTCACCTTCACCCGGCCGTAGCGGTCGGTCCAGATCGACTCGCCTTTGGGTCCCACCACCTTCGCCGTCTGCGGGCCGTGCGTTTTCGGCCACGGCGTTTCCGGCGGCGTGCGGTACGTCACCGACGACGGCAGCACCGTGAAGTGGATGTTGTGACGGCTGTCGCCGGTGTCGCCGCTGGCGTAGGCGTTCTCGGCGAAGTCATAGGTCGCCGAGGTCACCAGATACTCGCCGTTGTCGCTGAAGTGCGGCGCGTTGATGATGGCGAAGGTAAAGCCCGGCGCGATGCCGGTGGCCGTGCCCGACCCGCTGACGCTGTGGTGCTCGGCCTGCCACACCTCCTGACGGATGCGCGCGTATGACTCGCCGTGGCTGTGGTCGACAAAGTGACCCGGCCAGTCGTAGACGTCCACCGAGCCCGGCACCGGCGACGCCGGGTTCTGCCGCGCCTGCAGCATCCACGCGTTCGGCTTGCGGAAGTCGTAGTCGTCGGTGCTGTAGATGCCCGGCGTCACGCTCTCCGCCAGCGACCACTGACTGATGCCCTCTTCCGTGACCACGCCGCCGGACTGGGTGACGTGATAGGCGATGGTCTCATAGCCCGGAAACGCCTGATGCTGGTCCGGCGCGTCGCACAGCACCAGCGTATGTTTGTCCGCCTCATGGCGGAAGAAGTAGTAAATCCCCTCCAGCTCCATCAGGCGGCTGATAAAGTCCAGGCTGCTCTCCTGATACTGCACGCAGTACTCCCACACCCGGTAGTTGCCCGCCAGGCGTGTCTCGACGTTGACCGCGTACTCCTTCAGCAGCGTCTGCACAATCTGCGGCACCGTCTGGCTCTGGAAGATGCGCAGATTGCGGTCCCGCTTCATCGGCCACAGGTCCGGCTCGACCGTCAGCTGGTAGACTGCGTAGCGGGTGCCGCTCAGCTCCTGGCTGCGCACCGCCACGCGGGTGATTTTGCCGTTGAGGTAGCGCGGACTGAGCGCGCTCATCAGGCCATCGGTCGGCAGCGAAAAGGTCACCGGCTTACCCAGCAGGGCGTGACGATCGATGCGCGCGTCGGTGGCCAGCAGTTCAGCGGTGAGCACAAACGGACGGGACAGCGTCTCGGTGCCCGTGAGCGTGTGGAACAGCAGGCCGTCCGCCGGCAGCTGTGCAGTAATGCGTGAGAACATAGAGATTTTCCGTACGAGTACAACTGACGAAAAAGCGTGCCAGTAAAAGTGGAGGGATTAAGGGTTTTTACTAAAACAGCTTCTTATGGGAGGTAATGGCTATAAGGATAGAATAGTTTTAACAAAGCTATCCTGATATAAAAAGATAAGGTACGCTCTTAAGAGACAGTGTATTAATGATAATTTCGGTTATACTTTTATCTAAAACGTCAAAATGAAACTCATGTTTCAACATGAGTTTCATTTTACGGATCAGAACTTTTCAAGATGGAATGAGGAAAGGATAATCTCAAGGCAACGTTTATTAGCCTCATAAGAATAGCTTTTGTGATTTCGATGCTTGCCAACTAATTCTGCATAGCACCATAACTGCCCCACACTAAAAACATAGCACTGATAAAAGGCGCTTATCTTTTCCTCAGTGCTTACAATCTCTCCCGCACAGGTAGCGAGAGTTTCTCCAAAGAAAGCATTAAACTCGTTCGGAATAGTTTTAAGAGTGTCAGTTGTCAACTTAACGGCAGGCTGATGATCATGAAATCGCTTAATTGACACGCTAAAAACATCCTGCTCTGTAAATAACATCTCTTGTGAATAGAAGCAGAGATTAATCACACCAGAGTTGAGCCCGTTCAACGTATGTTCAATTACCAGTCGCGTTTCACTGAGAGGTTTTACTTGCCAGGACTCAGGAATTTTAAAACCACTACTGTTGTTATCACTTAGGCTCACAGTCTGAAGGAGTTCAGCAAAGGCAAGATTACTGCGATGCATTAAATCCCAGTTAACCACAGTAAAATAAATATCATTTGCCAGTAGAGGATAATCTCGAGATGCACAAGCGGCTTTTATCAGAAAATAATTCCCACCACTTTCCTCGGGATTATAATCCTTTTGAACAGTATAGCGTGAAACAACTTCGTCACCTGAAGAGTGGGTTTTAAGAGTGAGTACGTCTGCAAAAACTCCATTCCCGGCTGGATTAACAATTAATCGTTTATTTATTATTTTTTCGCCCATTAACTCTAGCTTATTGAACAACCAATCTGAAGGGTTCATTTCCCACTGGCAACGTTCATAAGCGGCCCAGACTTCCATATAAGGCAGATTATCATTCGTCGAATAGCGTCCGATATTAATCAGGCCAACTTCAGCAATATTTTGCAACTTCAACTCCGCAGGCTTGACGCGATTGGGCAGAACCACCCAATAGTGAAGCATTTTCTTATCAGCGGAAGTGTACTGGCACTTCCAGTAATTTGACCTGGCCTCCTCGTCGGTATAGTTTGATACTACGGGAAAGGCATAATTATTCTCAGTATTCATACAACCTCTCTAACTCAGACCGTGCTGCCAAACCAGATTCCATAAAACATAATAACGCATCCAAACGAAGCAATTACTTTGACAAACAAGCTCAGCCTTGCTCCATAAGAATTACCAATCAATGATAATTTCGAGTAATTTTCAGAAGTATTATAACGATGATGGAATCGCATTATAAATCTGAATAGAGCAAAAAGAGAAATGACAAATAATTTTGAAATCAATATCGTCATGACAGAAGCAGGTATAAGAACTGATAGCGCCCTTGCACTTTCTCTATCGATCAAATGCAAATATTTAGATAAGCCCACAAGAATAACCACCAAAATAAAAGCACCAATCAGAACGGCGAGAAACTTTTTAAAAAAAGACACCCACTCCTTTCTTGAAAAGACATCCTTTCCATTCCAGATATAAATTAAAGCAATAATAATAAAAAAAATAAAACCTGACCATTTCATTTTGTAGTTATCTCCAAGGATTTAATCGCCGATCAAAACAGTAACACAACCGGTTTTGATTGTCCCTTCGCCGCCTGGCTGTTTAGGTGTTTGAACAACTTCATCATCACCATACAGAGAGTCAAAGAAGTCCAGAACGGGCTTAAAGGCTACTTTCAAACTTGCATCACCTTTAAGACCAATCAGCGCTGCGACTCCACCTGCAACCCTTAAATTCGCTGAGGAGTCTGTGGTCTCCCAGAACAAACTTCCTCCACCAGATAACCCCACAGAACCTAAGCTAGCATCTGCTTTAGCCTCGCCAGAAACTATGCCTAAGATATCAATACTTCCTGACACTTCACCTTTTACTCCCTTTGCTTCGGCTCCACCTTCAAGCGTAAATCCATATCGACCTTTGTTACCACTATATATTTCACCAACGGCTTTTGCCTCTGCGGTGCCAATAGTGACATCACCAGATACTCCTCCATACAAAGTGCCCTCTTTCCCTGCAGCAGCCGAGCCCCCATACTGTATGCCTGTCGCGGTCGCATTCGTATTTAGGCCATAAATATCATTACCACCTCCATATAATGAACCAGTGGCATTGGCAACGGCGACTTTCGTACGCATCTCTCCGCGTAAGAGATCCTGGCTTTTTAGGTTGCCCAGAGTAATGTCGGATAACGCAAAACCAGCCGATGCCGTATCAAAATCCCCATTGAGGTTTTTATCTTCCAGACTGGCATAAGCACCAAGTACGCGGGCATCGTAAATTTCATCATGTAGCATCCCATCTTCACCCGCCTTTTTTGCCAA
The DNA here is from genome assembly GCF_052045955.1 of Pantoea sp. 22096. NCBI lineage: Bacteria > Pseudomonadati > Pseudomonadota > Gammaproteobacteria > Enterobacterales > Erwiniaceae > Pantoea > Pantoea sp. 22096. The sequence goes on from NZ_JBQEPW010000001.1 coordinate 1,420,912, forward strand.
TGATCCGCCCCAGTAATGTGGCGCAGCAGGTTTAGAGCCTGATGACGGAAGTTCACCTCCGTCATTACAATGCGTTTTATCTCCTTTGCGTGCAACTGGTATACCATTGACGAAAACGGTGCCAGAACCACCGACAATTAAGCCGTTGCCATGCTCGGAACAGGATAACGTGTCGCCTTTTCTTGCTGCCGGAAACCCTCCGATAATCACATCCGGACTTCCTGATTGTATTGGACCAGTATGTGCGCTGATATCAATGATCGCTCTGGCGGCAGGCTGCCCCATGATTATTTTTCCTTAATAAGAAATCAGCTATTAACTTTAACCACAGCACCTTTAATATCCGTCAGGTTAGTTCCACTGATATTTATCGTGTCATTCGCTTTAAGTTCGGAATTTATTCCTCCACCCAGCTTCGTAATTTGCGTGCCTTTGAAGGAGGCTTCAGTAATACTTTCTGCCTTAAGCGCTCCCTCAGAGACGATAATTTCAATGCTCGAGGGTGTAATGAGAATATAATTCTCATTCACTTTTAGTTTAATAGAGGCTGTCGCTTCCAGCAGAGCGTTACCCTCTTTGTCCATGGTTAGCACAGTCTGATTTTTACCGACGTTTATTTTGTGCTGACTTCCTGTATTACTGGTTGAATTTACCCCTGTATTGACATCCCGGTTACGCTTAACCGTGACATGCTCATCCTGTCCGATAGTTTTTTTACGGTCAACGCCGACGTCATGTGTCTCACTATGTTCAATCTCTGTATCCATATTTTTTTCAGCATGAATCCAGATCTGTTCATGTCCTGCTTTATCCTCAAACCTGAGAGCGTTGGCATTATCTTTGTGTCCATCTTTACTACGGCTCAGAAAACCCATCTGCGTCGCCGCTGCCGGCAGCGCCCACGGCGGCATGCTCGCCTCGTTATACACGCGGCCGATGATCAGCGGGCGATCCGGATCGCCGTTGATGAAGTCCACCACCACTTCGTCGTTAACACGCGGGATCTGCACCCCGCCGAAGCCCTGACCCGCCCATGCGCTGGAGACGCGCACCCAGCAGGAGCTGGTGTCGTCGCCCTTCGCCAGCCGGTCCCAGTGAAACTTCACCTTCACCCGGCCGTAGCGGTCGGTCCAGATCGATTCGCCTTTCGGCCCGACCACCTTCGCGGTCTGCGGACCGTGCGTTTTCGGCCACGGCGTCTCCGGCGGCGTGCGGTACGTCACCGACGACGGCAGCACCGTGAAATGGATGTTGTGACGGCTCTCGCCGGTGTCGCCGCTGGCGTAACTGTTCTCGGCGAAGTCATAGGTCGCCGAGGTCACCAGATACTCGCCGTTGTCGCTGAAGTGCGGCGCGTTGATGATGGCGAAGGTGAAGCCAGGCGCGATGCCGGTGGCGGTGCCCGACCCGCTGACGCTGTGGTGCTCGGCCTGCCACACCTCCTGACGGATGCGCGCGTAGGACTCGCCGTGGCTGTGGTCGACAAAGTGACCCGGCCAGTCGTAGACGTCCACCGAGCCCGGCACCGGCGACGCCGGGTTCTGCCGCGCCTGCAGCATCCACGCGTTCGGCTTGCGGAAGTCGTAGTCGTCGGTGCTGTAGATGCCCGGCGTCACGCTCTCCGCCAGCGACCACTGACTGATGCCCTCTTCCGTGACCACGCCGCCGGACTGGGTGACGTGATAGGCGATGGTCTCATAGCCCGGAAACGCCTGATGCTGGTCCGGCGCGTCGCACAGCACCAGCGTGTGTTTGTCCGCCTCATGGCGGAAGAAGTAGTAAATCCCCTCCAGCTCCATCAGGCGGCTGATAAAGTCCAGGCTGCTCTCCTGATACTGCACGCAGTACTCCCACACCCGGTAGTTACCCGCCAGGCGCGTCTCAACGTTGACCGCGTACTCCTTCAGCAGCGTCTGCACAATCTGCGGCACCGTCTGGCTCTGGAAGATACGCAGGTTGCGGTCACGCTTCATCGGCCACAGGTCCGGCTCGACCGTCAGCTGGTAGACCGCGTAGCGCGTGCCGCTCAGCTCTTGGCTGCGCACCGCTATCCGGGTGATTTTGCCGTTGAGGTAGCGCGGACTCAGCGCGCTCATCAGGCCATCGGTCGGCAGCGAAAAGGTGACCGGCTTGCCCAGCAGGGCATGGCGGTCGATGCGCGCGTCGGTGGCCAGCAGTTCGGCAGTGAGCACAAACGGACGGGACAGCGTCTCGCTGCCCGTGAGCGTATGGAACAGCAGGCCGTCCGCCGGCAGCTGTGCAGTAATGCGTGAGAACATAAGTAATCCCTGACTATTAACTGTGTGGATCGAGCAACCAGACGCCTTCTTCGCTGATGGTCAGCATCTGCTGGCGGGTGCCACTCTGGCCACTGATGGCAAAGGTGTAGTTACCCGGTGCCAGCTGCAGCGTGGCGAAGCCATTCACCGCAGGGACCAGCGCCTGCGGCTGACCGTTGACCTGAACGCGTTCACCCTGCTGCAGACGGATATAGACCTGGGCGACCGGCGCGGGTGGCGGTGCCGGTTGAGGATCGGGTTCACGTGCGGCGGTCTGCGCAGGCTCAGCAGTCTGAGCCGGGGCGCTGGCAACGGTATCCGGTGGGGTCTCAGCCTGCGTCGGTGGCGCAGCCACCGGCTGATTAACCGGCGCGACGGTGGCGGCAGGCGCGCTGTTTTGCGCGGTCTCAGCCTGCGCCGTCTGGTCCTCACCACGCGACATCAGCAGACCGGCGCACAGGCCGACCAGCACGCCTGCGGCCACCAGACCCGGCAGTGCAAAGCGATGCCCCAGCAGCGTTTTCAGCGGCGAGGCGGGTGTGACGACCTCTTCTTCTTCAATCGGCACCAGCATGGTGCCCGGCCCGCTCATTTTTGCGCTGAGCAGCGGTTCAGGCTCGCGCTCCGGCAGCGCCATCAGCACCGCAAAATCATCAATGCTCTGCGGACGGTCTTCCGGTTTCAGCGCCAGCGCGTGATCGACGGCGCTGAGCAGCGCGGTGGAGTAGCCCGCCAGACGACGCTGCACCAGCGGCTGGTAGTTATCTTCGATGCTGCGCACCACGCTGACCGGCGGCGGCGCACCGGTAATCAGCGTGTGCAGCACCGCGCCCAGCGCGTAGATATCAGTCCATGCGCCCTGCTCGCTCTCATCGTTATCGCTGTACTGCTCAATCGGCGCATAGCCGGGACGCAGCATGGTCTCGCTCTCATCCGACAGGTTGCCGATGGTTTTACGGGCCGACCCGAAGTCCAGCAGGATCGGCTCGCCGCTACTCTGGATCTGGATGTTATCCAGCGAGATATCGCGATGCAGATAGCCCGCTTCATGGATGGTTTTAATCGCCCCCAGCAGCGGCGGCAGCATGCGACGGATCCACGCCTCATTCACCGACTGCGGATGACGTTCGCGGAAGTTCGAGAGCGTGGTGCCGCTGTAGAACACCGTGCCCATGTAGGCGGTGTCGTTCTGCACCCAGAAACGCAGCACGTGCAGCAGGTTCGGATGGTTAAAGCGCGCCAGCAGCCGCGCCTCCTGGATAAAGCTGTTCAGTCCGGCGTGAAAGGTTTTGCTGAAGCGCTCACTGCGCAGCACCAGATTGAGGTCATCGCTGCGCACCGCCAGCGAAGCGGGCATAAACTCTTTGATGGCGATATCGCGCTCAAGCTGGTGATCCCAGGCGCGATAGACGATGCCAAAGCCGCCACCGCCGATGACCTCTTTGATTTCAAACTCATTGAAGCGGTAACCCAGCGGCAGGGCGTTGGGGACATTCAGGGGTTGATCATGTTCCGACATATTCGAAAACTCTCTGATGACTGGGCTTTAAACAGCGAACTGGCAGACAAATTCGCCCTGCTCACAACGCACCTCAACGCGGCGATAGCGTTCATCGCGGGCATGGGCGCTCAGCAGTATCTGGCTCATCTGCGGCAACAGCGTGTTGGTAAGGATGGCATCGACCATGCGACCGCCCGACTCGACTTCGGTGCAACGCTGGACGATCTGGCTCACTACCGACTCGTCGATCTGCGCCTCAATGCCGTGGTTGTCGGCCAGACGACGCACAATGCGCGCCAGCTGCAGTCGCACAATCTCCGCCAGCATGTCATCGCTGAGCGGGTAATACGGCACCACCAGCAGACGGCCCAGCAGCGCAGGCGGGAACACCTCCAGCAGCGGCTTACGCAGCGCGGTGCTCAGGGCATCGGGATCAGGCATCAGCTCAGGATCGGCGCACATCGCGCTGATTAACTGCGTACCGACGTTTGAGGTCAGAATGATGATGGTGTTGCGGAAATCGATGTGGCGGCCTTCGCCATCCTCCATCCAGCCTTTGTCAAACACCTGGAAGAACAGCTCATGCACATCCGGATGCGCTTTCTCAATCTCATCCAGTAGCACCACGCTATAGGGACGACGTCGTACGGCTTCGGTCAGCACGCCACCTTCGCCGTAGCCGACGTAGCCCGGCGGGGCACCTTTCAGCGTCGAGACGGTGTGCGCCTCCTGAAACTCGCTCATGTTAATGGTGATGATGTTCTGCTCGCCGCCATACAGCGACTCGGCCAGCGCCAGCGCGGTCTCGGTTTTGCCGACGCCGGAAGGGCCGCACAGCATAAAGACGCCCGCGGGCTTGTTGGGGTTGTCGAGGCGCGCGCGCGTGGTGCGAACCCGTTTCGCGATCAGCTCCAGACCGTGACGCTGTCCGATAACGCGCTGGTTCAGAGTGTCAGCCAGGTTCAGCACGGCGTCGATCTCATTCTTCACCATCCGGCCCAGCGGAATACCGGTCCAGTCAGAGACCACGGCGGCGACCACGCCCGCATCGACGGCGGCAAAGAGCAGCGGCGTGTCGCCCTGCAGCGCAGTGAGTTGCTGCTGCGTTGCATCACGCTGTTCACGCAGCGCCGCATCCTCTTCGGTCACACAGCGGGCGCGCAGCGCAATCAGCGTCTCGACCAGTTCGCGCTCCTGCAGCCAGCGCTGTTGCAGCGCATCGCGTTCGGCTTCCAGCCCCGTTCGCTCTGCGGTAATCGCCTGCTGTCGGGTCACATCGCCCAGACCCACCCGGATTTCGCGGTCAATGATCTCCGCTTCAATCTCCAGCGCCGCCAGACGGTGCAGGCAATCTTCCAGCGCCGCAGGCTGCGCGCCCTGGCTGACCGCCACGCGGGCGCAGGCGGTATCCAGCAGCGCCACGGCTTTGTCCGGCAGCTGGCGCGCCGGAATATAGCGATGCGACAGTTTCACCGCCGCACTGACCGCATCATCCAGCAGCAGCACGCGATGGTGTTTCTCCAGCGCGCTGACGGTGCTGCGCAGCATCAGAATCGCTTTGGCTTCATCCGGCTCCTGCACCTGCACGGTCTGGAAGCGACGGGTCAGCGCCGGATCTTTCTCGATGTACTTTTTGTATTCGGCCCAGGTGGTCGCGCCGATGGTGCGCAGCTGGCCGCGCGCCAGCGCCGGTTTCAGCAGGTTGGCGGCATCGCCTGTGCCCTGCTGACCACCTGCGCCGACCAGGGTGTGGATCTCATCCACAAACAGCACAATCGGCGTCGGGCTGGACTGCACCTCATTGATCAGCGCCTGCAGTCGCGCTTCAAACTCCCCTTTCATCCCGGCACCCGCCTGCAGCAGGCCGATATCCAGCAGCCAGAGCTGCACATCGCGCAGCGGCGCAGGGACATCGCCCGCCGCGATACGCAGCGCAAGGCCCTCGACCACCGCGGTTTTGCCGACGCCCGCTTCACCGGTCAGCAGCGGGTTGTTCTGGCGACGACGCATCAGGATATCGACCATCTGGCGGATCTCATCGTCACGCCCGGTCACTGGATCGATGCGGCCTTCACGCGCGCGCGCAGTGAGGTCCTGCCCGTACTGCTCCAGCGTGCTGCTACCGGCCGCAGGGGGTGCGCCAGCGGCATCCGCCGGTGCGCTCAGCGCCTGCTGGGCTTCTTTGCTGTTGCTAAGCAGCGTGTCGAACTCCGCCAGCAGCGCATCGGCGTTGACGCGGCTGAACTGGCCGGAGATGCCCTTCAGCACGCTGGCCAGGTTGAAGGTTTTCAGCATGCCGATCAGCAGATGGCCGCCGCGAATGCGGGTCGCACCATATTTGAGCGAGGCGTAAACCCACGCCCGCTCGACGGCGCTGTCGATATGCTCAGAGAGGTCGGAGACCGCACTGGCACCGCGCGGCAGACGATCCAGCGCGGCAACGATGTCCTGAGTCAGGGCCTTTTCATCCAGTGAAAAATGTGTGATGACCTGCTGTAAGTCGCCATCCTGCTGCTGCATCAGCTGATGCAGCCAGTGCACCAGCTCGACATAGGGATTGCCGCGCAGTTTGCAAAAGGCGGTGGCGCTTTCCAGCGAGGTAAATAACAGCGTATCCAGTTTGCCGAATAGCACGGCACGGCTGATTTCTGACATAGGGGGCTCTCTTCAATGAAAGACGCAGGCTGTGTAACAGGGAAAGCGGCTGGGCTAGCGCGAAGCCGCCTCAACCTCAAACATAAAATCTTCTCGATCCTGCGGCTGCGGCATCTGCCCCAGCCAGCTGGTGTAACCAAGTCGGGCAATGCCGCCCAGTGCCACGCCCTGCACCTCGTCAGCGGCCAGGATCAGGCTGAGATCCCACTGCATTTCGATGCCGAGGTAGTGACGCACCCAGTCGCGCACTTCCTGCGCGCCGGGGGCATCCGGCAGAAAACGGGCATACTGCGCGGCGCTGAGCGGGCCCAGGTGCAGGCGAAAACGGTGCTGCACGTCGCGCACCGCCACGCCGAGAAATGCAGAAGCGCCCAGCCGGGGCATGTGACGTCCCGCGCCCAGCCGGGCCTGATCGCGACTGTCCAGCGTCAGCCAGTGCGGCAGGTTCTGCGTCAGCCGGACCGGCACGCCAAAGTAGTGGCGCAGAATGCGCACCAGCCCTTCGGCATCGTGGCCGTGGCGGCTGAGGTGACCCACCAGCATCAGTCGGGCATGAAGGCTGAGCGAGCTGGCCTGCTGCTGGGCCGGTAAACCGATGCCCGCCAGGCAGGCGAGATAGTTCAGGAAGCGACTGTCGTCGGGGCGATCCAGCGATACGGTCGGCTGCGCATCGGCCCAGGCACGATAAAAAAGCAGCGTAGCGCGATGGTGAAACAGGTCAGCAAACGCCGACAGGCTGTGATCCTGATGATGCACGATACGTTCATGCACATATTCGGTCAGATGGGTCGGCAGCGGGCCATTGGGGCCAAACAAACCAAAGCTGTAGATCGACAGCTCATGGCGTCCCGCCTCCTCACGTGGCATGGCGCTGGCGACGGTGGCGGGCGCAAACGCCAGTGATGGCGTCTGACCGATGCGTACCGATTCGAACTTCGGCAGCGGCGCACGGCCCAGCGGATAGCGCTGACCGCCCTGCGCATCCAGCCGCCGCAGCAGCTGGAACAGATCGTAGCGCCACGGCGCGGCCATCACTTTTTGCCAGAAATCATCCGGCAGTCGGGTCAGCCGCGGCAGCGAAATCACTTTTTCGCCACTCATATCAGCGCTTTCCTGCCCATGCGCGGCGGCCAGTAGCCCACTTCGCCGCGCTGCTGGCTGTTAAGGGTGAACTCCGTGAAGCTGTTGAGCGCCACGAGGCGGCCACAGACCCGCTCCAGTACGCTGCCGAACAGCCACGGGCTGGCACCCGAAAACGCCTGCTCATCCACTTCCAGCGTGATGCTGACGCCGCGCGCAAACACCACCGGACCCGGCTCCGGCACGCGGCGGTTGACCGCGCTGAGCGTACAATGGCGGATACCGTCAATCTGGCGGGCAACCGGCGCTTCCGCGAGGTTGGCGTAGAGGCTCAGCAACTGGCGCAGGGCGGCCGCGCCTTCCCCGTCGCTGCTGTCCATCAGGCTGAGGTAGTTCATCTGCAGATGGCTGATCAGCCGCCAGGCAGAAAGGCCCTCGGCCAGCGCCGGACGTGGCGGCGTCGGCCCTTTGCACAGCTTCAGCTCCGATACCGGAATAGAGTCCGGCATCACGAAGTTACCCTGATCCTGCTGCAGCATCAGCGGCAGATCGCGACTGGTGCACATCACGTCGGCGGAGAGATAGCGCACGTCATCGCGCCACGGCGCGTGATGTTCATCCACCAGCGACAGAAACACTTCGGAACCGATGTAACCGGTGCGCGTGCCGTAGCGCTGCGCCTGCTCAGACAGGGTGCGCTGTTCGCGGCGCAGCGAGAAGTAAGCGCCGTAGTCACCCTGGTCACCGCTGAAGGTGCTCCAGAACGGACGGAAAACCTGCTCTTCCCGCTGGCCTTCTACGGTGGCGAACAGCCGCTGCACCGAATGCACTTCGTAATCCAGTGGCCGGATGTTATCCACCACCAGATGATATTCATGCTGGCTGTCGCTGACCTTCAGGCGCTCGGCGGTTTTCGGGAACAGATTGATAACCGGCGTGCAGTGCAGCGCCAGATGTGTGCTATCGACCACGCTTTCCAGCGCGCTGTCCGCTTTGTCGAGCAGGATGATGATGTCGAATGCGGTGGCGTTGTCACAGCGGCGCAGGAACGGGCCGAGCTGACTCAGGCTGATAAACTGGAAACGTGCCGGAAAGGCGAAATATTCCTGCAACAGACGATAACCGTCGAAGTTGCGCAGATCGTCTGGCAGCAGCGCCTGCTCCGGCGCAAAGCCCTCCTGCTGCAGGGCCTCATCCGTCAGCACCTGACGCTGTGGCCGCTGCTCTGCGGACTGCAGCACGATGCCCACCCGGTGCTGCATCAGCAGCTCCAGCAGTTTCAGCGCCTGGATATCCGGGCCGCTGAGAAACAGCATCAGGTCATCCACACTGAGCTGACTGAGCGAGGAGATCCCTTCACACGTGATGCGGATACGCAGCGCACTGACCGCCCCCAGACCACCCAATTTAAGTTCGCCGGAGGGCAGATCGCCGGGCACGCCGCCGAGAGTGACTTCGCTGATGCGCAGCGGATGCAGTATCACATCGTGCGCGGTAGTGTAGCTGCAGGTCACCCCGGTTTTTTTCAGGTTCTGGCTCTCCATCATGGTGCCGCGCGGCACGCGAAAGCCCTGGGTGATGTCACCCTTGCGGCTGTCCGGCGTCAGCTGAGCGATCGCCATTGACGGGGTTGGTGAGAGATAGGATGGCGCAATCATCTCCAGCAGACGCTGCGAGAAGCGCGGAAACTCCGCATCCATCTTCAGCTGCACGCGCGACGTCAGGAAGGCGAATCCTTCCATCAGTCGCTCGACGTAGGGATCTGCCACGTCGATGCCATGCATGCCGAGACGTCCCGCCACTTTAGGGTAACGCGTCGCGAACTCCGCCCCCATCTCGCGCAAGTAAGCCAGTTCACGGTTGTAATAGTCGAGCAGATTGCTGTCCATGATTACCCTGCATCCTGAAGTTCGAAATGGCCGCTCTCCAGATCAACCTGAGTGCGGAACAGAAACGCCAGCGGATAAGGCACGCACCAGAGCCGCCCTTTGATCTCAATCGACAGCACGTTGTGCAGACTAAGCGAGCCGAGATCGCTGACGCAGCGCACCTGGAGTCCCTGCGGCAGAATGCGCGGCTCGAAGTGCAGAATGGCGTTGGTCATTTTGCGCTGCATATCCTGCCATTCGATATCGGAGACGTTCTGCCCGGCCAGCGGCGCAACGCCGAAGTTCCAGACCGAGCGCTGCACCTGACCGAAGCCGCTGAGCTCCTGCTGCGCTTCGTTATTAATGGTGTTGAACAGCCACTGCAGATCGCGCAGGACGTGGCGGCGCAGCGTGCTGTGGCTGATCAGCATGCTGTTTTCCGCCTCCTGCTGCCTGTCCGGCGCGTTGTCGGTCAGGCGATCCAGCAATGAGGATTGCAGCTTGTCGCGGGCGGTTAGGGCATCGCGCTTTTTGCGCGCGCGAAAGCCGCCATGCAGCTGGGCATAGCCATCATTGTGTGCGCCGGAATCATGACTCATCGGCAGACTCTGTATTATCAAACGCGACCTGCTGCAGGCTCAGCAGCGAGAACTCTGCGCTGTCGCTGAGCCACATTTTTTGTCCCTGGCCGATAAACTGGTTCGGGTCGTCGCTCAGCGGCTGCCATTCGGTAACGCTGGCACGCAGAAAACGCTCATCCGCACCCGCCAGCAGCGGATAGCGCGCCGGGATCTGACACACCTGCTCGCTGCCATCCACCAGCTGCACCCGCGTATGACGCCACACCAGATCGGTGACGCTGGCGGGTGCCTGGAACTGCATCTCACGAATGGCGGCGAACGGGATCCAGTAATAACGGCCCTGATTGATCACTTCACACACCGGCCCAAAACGGCTGTCACCATCCATCAGCCAGCTGAAGGCGGTCGGCTGATCCTGCTGAGTCGCGGTGCCGGGATTGGCGGCCGCACGCTCCAGCGCGTCAGCACGCAGTGCGCTGCCGCGCGCGACATCGCCCGCGGTTTCGGCCTGCAACGCGGCCAGCAGCGTATCGCACCAGTGCCACGCGCTGCCCGGCAGCACCGGCTGTGCCACGCCACGCAGCACGGCGTCACGCTGCAGCTCACCAGCAATCGCCTGCTGCAACAGATTGACGGTAGGTTGCGCCTGCGGGCTTAACGCCAGCCAGGATTGCAGCTGCGTCTGCGCACGCGACCAGTTGCCCGCCAGACAGAGCAGCTGCACAAAGGCGGCGCGTAGATCGGCGTTCGCCGGATTGGCCTGAATCTGGCGGGTAACGTCAGCCAGCGTCTCGCTGAGCGTGGCGTTCGCAAGATGATGTTGTAAGGATTCCATGCAAACTCCTTTTGCGTCAGTTAAGGGTGCGATAAACCGCAGCGGCGGGATCTTTCAGTTCAGGGTGCAGTTTTTCCACCAGCTGCACGCTCAGCGTGGTATTGCCGCTGACCCACGGTGACCAGACTTTACGGACTTCCTGCAGACGTGCCTGCAAAGCACTCTCATCAGCGGCTTCACTGGCGGGCATCAGCACCACCACCTGACGGGTCGCCTGCCAGCCGTTAAAGCGGTTGCTGAACGGCAGAACCAGCCAGCTGTCCGGGGATTTCTCGTTACTCAGCACCATGCGCTCGCTATTAACCGTGGTGATGTGCAGTTCGGCGGTGGGCGACTGACTGTTCAGCCCCATCACCGGGAAGCCCTGCAGGAAGGTCACGCCGACGGTTGCCGGTGCGCCGTTGCCCTGCTGCGTCAGACGACTGTGTCCGCTGAGCCAGCCATCGGAACCGCAGACCAGCCCCTGCTTAGCCGGCACAAACATTGCGCTGCCCTGCGCCGGATGCTGCCACCAGGTGCGGAAATGGCAGCCGTCGAGCAGGCTGAACTGCAGCCATGGCGAGGTATCCGCCTGGGCGGCATTGACCAATGGGTCCGCGGGCACGGCAGCCGTGGCTGGCTGTTGCTGTGCTGGCGGCGCGGGCGGCGTCACCACGGTCTTCCACTGCTGCGCCCGGGCGGCACTGCCAGTAGCGATTTCACTGCCCGCTGTATCGGTCAGCTGCCAGTGCAGCTGCTGCAGCGGTTTACACTGCGACGCCATCAGGCCAGCCACCCGTGGCAGAAACTCTTTCAGCACCGACGCGTTTTTCTCACCCAGCGTGACGATGCGCAGGTTAATGGTGCTGTTACACCAGCTCGACAGCTGATTGTTTTTGACGTCATCAATCCAGACATCCAGTTTCTGAGCCGGGGACTGAACGATGCGATAGTTTTCAGCATAAGCGTGCGTGCTGAGCAGCAGCGCAGCCAGACCCAGTAATCCATATTTCATGTTGGCGTTCTCAATCTCGCAGAGGGAAGAACTGCGCCGCTTCAGAGAGCGAGTGCAGCAAAGTGGTGTCCTGGGGCGATCCAATCCAGACGGCCAGTGCGCTGAAATTATCCTGCTGCCCCTGATCTGACTGATCGTTTTTGATGATTTGCTGCATCAGCGTCAGCCACTCTTCCGGCGTATTCACCATGTGCAGTGACTGCTGCATCTGCTCCAGCGTCACGCCGTGCCAGAAACCATCGGTGCAGAGCAGAAAGGCATCGCCATCCTCAATCCCGACCACGTCGCTGTAGCTGGCGTCGCGCTGCTCATCACCCATTCCCAGTGCAAAATAGAGCAGATTGCTGTTGATGCCTTCGGTACGATGTCCGGCATCTTTCATCTGCTGTACCAGGCTGTGGTCAGTGGTGACCAGATAGAGATAGCCGCGGCGGAACAGATAAAGGCGACTGTCACCGGCATGGGCCCAGCAGGCAAGATGGTAGTCGCGGTCGATGAACAGGCTGACCAGCGTGGTGCCCATCCGGCTGTGCTCGCTGCTGGCTTTCTGCTGCTGCCGGATAGCGTGATTCGCGTGATTGACGTAGTTGCGAATCGACTGCGCATTGAGATGCGCATCCCCATCAAACGCTTCCAGCAGGCTGCTGCGGGCGATGGCGGCCGCCCTGTCGCCGCCGGGAAACCCGGCCACACCGTCGCACACCACAAAGCAGGCGGAGCGCTTACCGATGACATCACCGATCTGATCCTGATTACTGGCGCGATCGCCCTGGTTCGACGTCGAGGCAATAGTGATATTCATGCGTCATCCGTGTGGGTTTGTGAGTCTTTGTACTGATTAACTTCCAGGTCATAGGCGTGCAGAAACGCTTCGCCAAACAGGGTGTGGAAATCGTCTTCGATCTCGCCCGCTGTCTCGCCGTAGCGCTCAACAAAATGCTCCCACAGCGCCGCTTTACGGCTACCCGGCAGGCCGATACGGGAAACCGACCCCGCCTGACGCGCCTCCTCTTCCAGCTGCTCGGGATTAAACGATTGCAGCATCGAGGCGATGATGGCGCGGATACCGGCGATCATGCCCAGCTGGTGCGCCTGCAAATCGATCAGCGCATCCCGCACCGCCTGACGCGGTGGCATAAAGCCCGGCATCCGGCTGCCGAACATCTGCATCAGGACGGTTTTGCCCGACGGCAGCAGCTTGAACGGGTTGTTGGCGTCATCGAGGATCACCGTCATGTCGGCCTTAACGCCACGCTTGAGGATCGAGCGCGACGAGAGCAGCGCGACCGTACCCTGCGAGAACATACTGAGCATCTGACCAAACTGCAGCATCTGCTCACGGTCAAACTGCGGCGTCGGCTGCAGATCACGCAGGCCCATCCCTTCCAGCAGCGCGTCCAGCAGTTCGCCTTTCAGGGCCTCGCCGCTGCTCTGGCTGGAGGTGGAGGGCTGCACGGCGGCGGCATGCTGGTGACCCGAGGCAACCGGATCAATGCGCAGCCGCCCTTTTGGCGTCGGAGAAGGAGTACGCTGCACCGCCTGCGGTGTCGGCAGCGTAATGCCGCCGTAGTCGTTTTGCGGATTCACGGCGTCTGTCTGTCCAGACTCCGCCTCATCTGCCAGCAGCGTCTGGCGCGGAGCGTCGCCGTGAGGCGGGCTGTAGGCCTGATCGTCAATCTGTGATTCATCGCCGCTGAACAGCGGAGAGTGATTCATTTCGTTCAGGCTGACGGAGGCCTGCTCAGGTGAGCGTGCGGCAACCGGCTCAGGCCTTGCCTCTTGCTGAGGCGGCACATGCAGCGTCGCCGGTTTCGCTGGCTCCGGCTGCGCCAGCGGCACCGCGTTCCCCATCATCAGTCCTAATGGATCATCATGGTTGCGCACGTCCGCACTGTTCTCGCCGTCGAACAGGCTCAGTGGATCCAGTTCAGCGGCAGGCGTTTCAGCCTGCGGTGGCGTAGTGTTCTGCTGAGCCGCCAGCGTGCTTGGCGTGCGGTCGTCAAAAATGCTCTGCTGTGCGAACAGCGCATCGCCGCCGTCAAACAGGCTGCTGTTTTTGGGCTGCTGACCATAATCCAGCGGCGCATCGTTGATCAGCTGTGCCAGCGGATCTTCCGGATTGCGGTCTGGCATGGCGGGCGCGGTCAGCGGATGGGCATCCGGCATCTCCGGCACCGCTTTGCGTTTAGAGAGATCGTCAGAAATCGAAAACTCTTTCGCCAGGCTGTCCCAGATTTCGCTGGGGATGGCGGCGGTGGTGCTCGCTTTTTCCGCTGCCGGTTCGCGAGCAGGCGCTGTGGGCTGGACCGGCTCCGGACGCGAAACCGCCCTTTCAGCCTGCGGCAGCTGCGCACTGTTGAGATCGCTGACCAGCAGCTGATAATCATCAATGCCCAGTATGTCCCCATCCTGCAGCTCAACCTGACGACCGCGTTCCAGCGGAATCTCGTTGAGCAGCACGCGCGTCACATTGCCACGGTTAGTCAGGCGACATTCACCGTTCGCAGTGATGTGCACAATGGCCTGCAGCCGGGAGAGCGTTCGGTCGTCATCCGGCAGCACCAGATTGTTATCCACGCCGCGACCAATGGTGCCGCCGGGCGGGAAGAAATCACAATGAGTTTGCGGCGGCTGTTGGCCGGGTTTAGTCGTTATTATCGTAAAGCGCATAACGGATTCCTGCGGTTAGCGGTTCGGCATCTATACCGCATACCTCTCGGGGAAAGGCGCGGGGTATAGGGAGCGGTGAGTTTTTAATAGTGGGGTTGGGTTTTTATATTATCGCTGGGCTGACTTACCTATTTAAACAGAGCGGTTAGGCAGCTTTTTTAAATAAGATTATTGCGAAAAAAATTAATCCCAATGAACGATGGGATAAGAATAAAAATAGACTCGAATTTAGCTTCCATACAAATCAACAGTGCGTAATCCGCAGGAATATAATTAACAAAATATTACTTACCTGAATTTAATAAACGCGATTACAGCGTAATGCAGGGAGTTATTTTATAATTAATGTCGTGCCCATTCTGTAAAGACTGAGCACGACAACGTAATCAGTAAGGCAGTTGCTTCAGAATAGCAGTACGCTCTTTGTCGATGCGGATAACACAGAGGCTGGTGGCAACCGCATTCGCATTGCTGCCTTCTTCAGCGGCAAAGGCTTCCAGTTTGCACTGACCGTCACGATACCTGAGCCAGCTGCGCTGCGTATCCACCAGCGTGGCGACATAGTCATCAGCCAGTTTTTTCTGCGTGCCGTACATCTGTACAATGCGTTTTTTAGCTGTCTGGTACGCTTTGTTCAGGTCATCTTCCGCCAGCTTCTTCTGCTGAACAGTACACTGAAACAATGCACCGTCTGATGGCTGTTTTGCACAGGTATCTTCAGCGAATGCTGAAGCGCTTATGCAAAGAGAGACAGCGATCAAAGCCACTTCATGTAGTCTTTTCATACTTTTTTCAGCCGTTTTAATACAAACCAAATTTTTATCAACCCCGACTTTATCGGGGCTGATAAATAATTTTAAGAAATCATATAACGCTTAATTTTTTCACGGCATGCAAATTTCAACACTGTCAACAGTACTTTCACTATCAATGATAAGGTAGTAACTTAAGTTTTTTAATTCTTTGCTCATTAAGTTCTGAAGTGCACATATTGACGTTAGCGTTACTTAAATCACTTCCCTTATCTGCAGCATAAGATGCCAGCTTACAGTCATTCTCTCGATATTTCAGCCAGGCTCGCTGAGCTTCAGTCAACGTATCCATATATTGACTTAACTCTTTATCATCACCTTTAAAAAGTGTTTCAACTCTTCCTTTAGCAAGTTTATATTCTTTATTTAAATCAAGCTCAGTTTCATTTCTGTTTTTTTGGGCACAGGAATAAACTTCCTGAACATTATTACCTTGTGAGCAGTCCGTTGTTGCATAAGCAGGCTGCACCGCAAAAAAACCAGCTGCTAACATCGAGATAAATAACAACTTTTTCATACATCTCCCATTTCATTTCCGGCTTCGAAGATAACGAGCACGATTACGGCCTTTCTCATACTGTTGAAGAAAGCTTGAACTATCAATAAAATCAGCCAGCTTGTCAATATCATTATACATAGCGGCTTGCATGTTAAGTTTAAAACCAGCTCCCTGATAAACCAAATCCACCACGATATCTTTTATCGCCGGTTTTAATTCATCCCAACTCGTTCTTTCAGCTTTCTCCGCAGTCGCTGATAAATAAACCGATCTGGCCCGACTTACATATATAGGATAGATAGTTTCAAAAAGCCTGGCCTGCGATTCACGCGTAATTACACCGCACTCTATTTTGTTTCTTCTTACCCATAATTGCGCTGAAGTTTCTTTTTTAGTAGCACCTAAAGATAGCGCTCTTGCCTGCTGTTCTTCAACTCCAACCCGAATAAGATCCAGATAGACTTCATCTGAACTTCTTCCTCCCATATCATAACCCCGGCCAATGGTTACGCCTGACTTACCACCAGGCCAGTGTATATGCCGGCTAAAAAAAGGACTATGGGGATTATCATTACCTTCGGCATCGAAGGTAACCTGTCCGGCACTCACAGTAAGGCGACCAGAATTATTATTAATATTTTCTGATGGCGTAGACGGAGGGTTTATTGTATTGCTACCTGAAGGATTAGAAAGCGTATTCCACGTCTTGCCATGGATATCGACAACACCATCCGGGCGAGACATAAAACGGGATTGAAACTGCTTAATCGCCTCAATGGTTTTGGGTCCCATGCGGCCATCGGCACGGAGTTGTGGATATCCATTGCGCTGTAACAACTGTTGTACTGTTTTCACGTCGCCGTACTGATTACGGCCACCGACACCAACCGAGCCAGAAATACTCATTTACTCTCTCCGCACAATAATGTTGATTCAGAGAATCCGTGTAAACCGGCTGGAGAATGCGCATGACGACGCGTGCTTCTCTGGCCAGGAGAGATACGCCTCCTGTACGGAGGCGTATCGCTTCTTACGCTTCTTTGTTGCCTTTGATATCCCAGCCAGCGCTGGTTTCTGCGCCTTTACCACCGGAAGAACTCTGCTCCCAGTACTGCTGTTTCACTTTAGAAGCCTGGAAGGCATAAGTTACGCCCAGGGTGTCGTCGTGTTCAGAACCCACAAACTGAACGTTAGTCACCAGCACATCTTCCAGCGTGATGCGGGTGTATTCGATTTGGGTGCCACCCGCTTTGCAAACTGACACTTCGACTTTCGCGACGTGCTTACCGCTGGCGCAGTTTTTCAGCAGTGCAGTGACCGCCTTATCGATTTTGGCGTTGATGTGCAGGTCGTTGAAATTAACTTTACCCGCACCGCCACCGCCACCCACGCTCATATTGCCTGGCTGACTGGCACCCCAGGAAAAGGAGTCAATATCGATCCATCCAGTGTGGTTTGAATCTTTAGATTCGCCGGTAATGCCGTCTACCTTCAGATACATATCAATAGCCATTATCTTTCACTCTTTATTGGTTGAGATTATTGCTTTCAAAAAAGCAAGGATATGGCAAAAAGAAAAGCATGGGGCTGAATAAAACAGTCCATATTTTACCTTTGCCTTTCTTCTGAAATATCGTCATAAACCATATTTCAGATAGTGCGTTGCCGGGCACCAGGCCGGGCAATGTATTTATTGGATTCTCATAATGAGAAATTGAGGTTCTGACCCGTTATTCAGGAAGCAGACAAGCACTCAATAAATTTCCTTAGCTTACCCGCCGCCCAGTAAAAACTTAACGATACAGTGACTGAAAGAGTAATCAGAATGCCGTTAGTTATTTTCCTGATCATCGTGACATTCCAGTCACAGAAGAAAATGAAATAACCTGCGCAGGTGGATAAAATCAGGGCTGAAATAAAAACCAGTAAATAACGTAGTAAATGCAGAACTAATTTTTTAACCATCCTGTCATCCTCCCTGACGTTCATCTCAGCAACCTTTCTGTGAGACATCAGGCGCAAAACCCTTTCGCGCCTGATACCACTGCAACTCAGCCCTTACGCATTATCATTTTTCAGTGACGGCAGCTTAGAGACCAGACGCAGCGAAACGGTCAGCCCTTCCAGCTGATAGTGCGGACGCAGGAAGAACTTCGCGGCGTAATAGCCTGGGTTATCTTCCTGCTCTTCCACATTCACCTCGGCAGCCGCCAGCGGCTTGCGTGACTTGGTCTCCTGCGAGGAGTTAGCCGGATCGCCATCGACGTAGTTCATCACCCAGTCGTTCAGCCAGCGTTCCATTTCATCACGCTCACGGAAGGAGCCGATCTTGTCACGCACGATGCACTTCAGGTAATGCGCGAAGCGGCAGCAGGCGAACAGATAAGGCAGACGCGCGGCCAGACGGGCATTGGCGGTGGCATCGGCATCGTGATATTCCGTCGGCTTCTGCAGTGACTGCGCGCCAATAAAGGCAGCGAAGTCAGAGTTTTTGCGATGCACCAGCGGCATAAAGCCGTTTTTCGCCAGTTCGGCTTCTCGACGATCGCTGATGGCGATTTCGGTCGGACATTTCATATCCACGCCGCCGTCGTCGCTCGGGAAGGTGTGACACGGCAGATTTTCCACTGCCCCGCCCGACTCCACGCCGCGAATGGCCGTGCACCAGCCATACTCTTTAAAGGAGCGGTTGATGTTGGCGGCCATGGCGTAGGCGGCATTGCTCCAGGTGTAGTTGCCGTGATCGGAACCGTCGGTCTGCTCTTCGAAATCGAAGCTGTCGACCGGGTTAGTGCGAATACCATAAGGCAGACGCGCCAGGAAACGCGGCATCACCAGACCCAGATAGCGTGCATCTTCCGATTCACGCAGGCTGCGCCAGGCAGCATATTCGGTGTTCTGGAAAATCTTGGTCAGATCGCGCGGATTCGCCAGCTCCTGCCAGGATTCCATCTGCATCACTTCCGGCGCGGTGCCGGTGATAAACGGACAGTGGGCGGCCGAACCGATGCGCGCCATCTCACCCAGCAGCTCAACATCCTGCGGGCTGTGGTCAAAGTAGTAGTCGCCTACCAGACAGCCAAACGGCTCGCCGCCGAACTGGCCATACTCCTGCTCATAGATCTTCTTGAACAGCGGACTTTGATCCCAGCCCGCGCCCTTGTAGCGCTTCAGGGTGCGGCCCAGCTCCTGCTTGGAGATGCTCATAAAGCGGATTTTCAGCATCTCGTCCGTTTCGGTGTTGTTCACCAGATAGCTCAGGCCGCGCCAGGCGCTTTCCAGCGACTGAAACTCCGGATGGTGAATAATCTGGTTCACCTGCTGTGACAGCTTTTCGTCGATCTCCGCGATCAGCGCCTGAATGGTGCGATAGGCGTCGCTGGAGACGGTGACGGTGTTCTCCAGCGCCTGCTGCGCCAGGGTTTTCACCGCGCTTTCGACGGCGGCGCGTGCCTGGTCGCTTTTCGGCCGGAACTCTTTGTTCAGCAGCGCGCTGAACTCATCCTGGCTGAAACTGGCCGCGCCCTGCGACTGGGGGTGTTGTGAAGTCTGCGTCATGCCTGCGGCTCCTTACCTTCAGTGGCCTCATCCTGCTTAGGCAGATGGGTCAGAGCCTGCAGCAGCGTTGGGTCCTGCAGCACCTTACCAATCAGCTCTTCAGCGCCGTTTTTGCCGTCCATATAGGTCAGCAGGTTTGCCAGCTGGGTACGCGCTTCCAGCAGCTTGCTCAGCGGCTCGACGTTGCGGGCCACGGCATCCGGCGAGAAGTCATCCATGCTGTCGAAGGTAAGATCGATGTTCAGCTTGCCTTCACCATTCAGGGTGTTGTCTACCTGGAACGCGGCGCGTGGCTTCAGCGCTTTCATGCGCTCATCGAAGTTATCGATGTCGATTTCAAGGAATTTGCGGTCGTCGATGCCCGGCTGCGGCTCCAGCGGTTTACCCACCAGATCCGCCAGCACGCCCATCACAAACGGCAGCTGAATTTTGCGTTCCGCGCCATAAATTTCCACGTCATATTCAATCTGAACGCGAGGCGCGCGATTGCGGGCAATGAACTTCTGCCCACTGGATTTGCTTGTTGCCATGGTTTTCTCCATCAATGATGCGCGGATAATGTGCCACAGCAGGCGCGCAGGTCCCGCTGTGTGAGTGGGTCACGCCTGCTTAGTCGCGACGTCCGAAAATGGTTTCCAGCTGATGCACGCCATCGGGTGCCAGTTCGCGGATGATCTCCAGGAAGTCGCGCTCGATTAAGCGCTGCACCCGGTCGATCATCAGCGGGGCCGGATGACTCGGCTCATGCTGAGTGAAGTAGAGCTTCACCTTCTCCAGCATCAGCTGGGCATCGGCGCGGGAACCGATCTGCACCGTACGCCAGTCCGCGGCCGCGCGCGACGCCGTGGCGACTGCCGCCGGGGCCGCCGCTTCTGCGGGTTGTTCCGCCGCTGCGGTGGGAATCAGCTGGCTGATGTCGGTGGCCTGGCAGCGTTCGGCGATCAGCGCAATCTGTCTGCGCAGCAGGGCCAGTTCCGGCACCGCCGCGTCGCCCAGCCGTTCGGCCACGGTTTCGCAGATGGTCTGCAGCCGCTCATGAATCTGCAACACGGCCTCAATGCCGGGCTGGTCGCCGCGCGCCAGTTCGTCGATCAGACGCGGCAGGCCGCCAGGGTAGTCCGCCACTTCGGTTTTGCTGCCGTCGCACAGGGCAGCGGCATCGCGCAGCGAGATACCGTCGGACGGATAGCGCAGCAGCCAGCACTGACGCACTGCGCCACTGAGTTCAGTCTTGTCACCCAGCAGCGCCAGAGCATTGATACGGTAGAAGGGATCCTGTTCGCCATACTCTTCCAGTCGCGGCCACAGCGGTTCCCAGTAGAGCAGCAGCGCCTGTTCAATCAGCTTCAGCCCCTGGGCATAGCCAGGCAGCCCTTTCAGCTCCGTCCAGGCATGGGTCAGCGCCAGCATCACCCGCAAATCTTTGCTGCGGGCCAGCAGCGCTATCGCCAGCTTCTCGACTTTGTTCCAGTCGGCGGGTTCTGCCGGAATGATGGTGTTGCCGAACTGCTGTTCCGCTTTACCGGCACTGGCCTGCTCCATCGCCTGAAAATCGGCGTCGTACTCCAGGTTATCGCCGCCGGGATTGTCATCACTGACCGGAGCCAGTAAAGCCTCTGTATTCATCGTCATGCGTGTCGCCTCAGGATTCAAACATCGGGGGATAAAGTCCGTTTCGTCCCGGCTTTGCCCCACCGGCCGGATCAAACAGCAAGGAAAAGAGCTGCGCGGTGAAGTTACCGCTGTGAACCTGGGTATAAAGCGGGAACCCATCGCTCTGATTGGTCCACCAGAAACTGGTATAGAACTGCGGGTCGAAATTCTCGCCCGGCAGCGTCCAGTTCAGCGTTGAAGGCGTGTCGCCATGGCCGATAACGTTAAGAATATCTGACGGCTCGCCCGTCTCCTGCGGCGGTTGCGGCTGTGGAATGCTGATCAGCGCCTGATCCAGCTGCTCCGGCGATCCGCCGCCCTGTACCACCCGCAGCAGCGTATTGCCCACCTGCTGATACCACTCGCCGGAGCGTGCCAGCAGGGCCGGCGACCACTCGGTGGGGGTAAAGTGACGCAGCGCGCAGAGCGGGTAGTTACGTCCCACGCTGTCCCGAGCCGCAATCAGGCAGCCCATCTGGATCAGCTGACTGCCCAGCATCGGCGGCACCACAAAATTCCAGACCGGCGCGTTGAGGAACGGGCGCGACGGCGCGTTATCCCCCTCCTGACTGCTCTGCCAGTGATGCAGGCCCACCTGGAACCAGCTGGACCATTGGCGATAGAGGACATCAGGAAAGCGGCGCTTCACAAAGTCACCGGCGCTGGGCAATTTGCCGTACCAGCAGGGTGCAGCGTAATGAGTCATTGTCGGGTCCTGTTTCAGGGGCAGCTAAAGCCGGGAAGCTGGAACGGGTTACGAATGCTGCCAGGGGTGAACGACAGCGTGACCTGATGCCCCTCCACGCTGAATGTGGCTTCGCGGGTCAGGCCGCCGGCCGCCGTAACACGGGCGCGATCGAAGAAGCGATTGAGTGCCCAGGGCCCACTGGTGACCAGCGTTGAGGTAGTGCCGTTGGTCAGGCCCAGCTGCATCCGCACCTGGCTGGTGCCGCCCGGACCGGGCCAGCTGACCATCTGCACCGCCTGTGGCCCGTGGCTGTAACGCAATTGCTGTCCATCCACATCCAGCGTCAGGTTAAGAATGTCGTTGTCCATTTTTACGGTGCGCAGCGTGACGCGGAAACCTGGCGTGGTGGCGCCGTTGGCAAAGAACGCATCACGAATCGACTGCGCCTGCTGGAAAGGACGCAGAAGTGCTTCGCCACCCGGCAGGGTTTTACCGTCAATACCCGGCGTAAAGCGCCATGAGGCGTTGGTGGTGTCGACTTTGCTGGCCAGATTGTCGCGGAAGAAGCTGTCCATCATGCCGCTGCCGGGAGCAAACATCCGCGCCAGATCGTCGGGTGTCACCTCACTGCGCGCGGAACGCACCAGCGGATAACGTCCGGCGATCGCCTGACGACAGAAACTGCCGACTTCCATGGTGATGCGTTTACGGACGTTATCCATGTCGCGGCGCTGCGCATCGCTGCTGGCCCCGACCGCCATGCTGGAGACCATATTCTGCAGCGAACCGGGCAGACGTCCGGCGCTGGCCTGCAAACGGCTAATCGCATCGCTGGCCGGTGGCGGCATTCCGCTGTTGGCGGCATCCTGCACCGCCGTGAGGTAGCGATAGAGATCGTCAATCTGGTGCAGGAAGTCGTCCACCGCCAGCACCTTACTGCCCTGCTGTAACGGCTGGGCCAGCTCAAGCACTGGCGAAAAATGCACCGCAACCGCCTGCTCCGGTGACGCCTGCGCTGCCGCCTGCCCACGCGCCGCAGCCGCTTCGGGCGAGGTAAACAGCGCTTCAAGGGTGCGGGTGGCGCTGTTATCCGACGGCTTCGCCGCCTGCGCGGTTTTCTCATCGGGCTGCGCCCGGTTCAGCGTCAGCAGGTTACTGAGGTTGATTACCAGCTGGCGCAGCGGCGAGTGGTTGCCCGACAGCAAGCGCGCAGTGTTGATACGTTGCGCAAGAT
Source organism: Pantoea sp. 22096 (assembly GCF_052045955.1). Taxonomy (NCBI): domain Bacteria; kingdom Pseudomonadati; phylum Pseudomonadota; class Gammaproteobacteria; order Enterobacterales; family Erwiniaceae; genus Pantoea; species Pantoea sp. 22096. The sequence continues at coordinate 1,443,819 of NZ_JBQEPW010000001.1, forward strand.
CGGCACTGCTGTTGAGCTGAATATCGCTCAGGAACTGCTCCCACTGCCGGATGTAGTCCTGCACATAGAGCTGGCGCACCGCAAGATCGGTCTGCTCACTTTTCTGCTGCGGCGCAGCGCCGTCCAGCACCCAGAGATCGTCCTGATAAAGCGCCTGCGTCACCGGACCAATCTGCTTGTCCACATGCTGCCAGTAGCCGTCCGGCGTATAGAGCCCCGCTACGCCATCATTCACCGATTTACCGCTTTTACGGGAAAAAACCAGCTCGCTCTGGGGACCGCCCAGCGCTGCCAGCGTCACCGGCTGCAGGCTGTCATCACGTTGCAGCAGGCGCTTCAGCCGTCCGTAGACGCGCTGTGACAGCGGCATCTGATTAATCAGCGCCTGCTCGCGCTTTACCAGCGCGTCATCCTTCGCATACGGCGACGAGTGAATCTGCGTCTCCAGCAGCTGTTGCAGATGCCACGCCAGCTGTTTTACCTGCTGCTGCGTCACGTTCTGCGGCAGCTCGCGCGACAGGTTAAGCATCAGCCACGCCTGCAAAAACTTGCCGTCGTAGTGCTTCGGCTGGTAGAGCATCTGATATGCCTTCAGCGCTTCATAGCTGTAGTCAGCGTCACTGCCATTGTCATTGCGCAGCCAGCGGGTGATGTTCTGCGCCACCTGCGGCAACAGCAGCTGCTTCAGCGCTTTATCGTAGAGCGCACGCGTCGCATCGCTGACCTCGGTACCACGATAAAGGCCCATACGGCGCGTCAGCGGCGGCGATTCCAGCGAGAAGTCGGCGCTTTCCGGCAGGTGTAACAGGGTGTTGAGATAAGGAACCAGCGCAAAGAGATCGCCGTTGACCTGCTTCTGAAGCTGGTCGCCGAGTTGCTCCACCTGCGGCGCTTTAGCGGCCATCTCCTGCAGATAGGCTTTGTTCTTGCTGTAGCTGGTGAGCCACAGACCGCCCGCGACCAGTAACAGCAATAGCAGCGCCAGATAGCCTGACCAGAGTCCGGCGCGGTTGCGCAGCTCCCACCAGCGGTTGCTGCCTGCCAGACCTGACTCCTGGAAAATCACATTCTCCAGCACGCCTTTCAGGAAGAAGCTCTGTCCTTTGTTCTGCGGAATCGGGGCGTCCTTATCGACCTGATCCCAGCTGCCCGATTCGCCCGCCTGCTGGCCAGGCAGATTCAGGGCACGGTTCAGTTCACCCATTACCCGATCAAACGGCAGACCTTCCTGGGTGCCGCTGGCAAAGTAGATGCCGCGTGGCGCGAACTGGGTTTCAAAATCGGAGCGGGCGAACAACGTGTCGAGCGCGTCGGCCAGCAACGGACGCAGCGCAGCGAACTCCTGCGGGAAGAGATAACTTTCTGCCCGCGCCTGCGCGTCGCTCTCCGTCAGCAGCCGATCGGCCAGTCCGGCATCGAGCCGCTGTTGCAGCAGGGAATACTCCTGCTGGAACTGGCTGTTCAGCTCGAAATCGGCGGCGGACGCTTTCGCCCACGGGAAGGTGAATCCCCAGATCTGTTCACGCTGCGCTTTGTCCAGCGAGGCGAAGTAGCTGCGGAAGCCTTTGAGCAGGTCCGCTTTGGTGACCAGCACATAGACCGGGAAACGGATGCCGAGACGATCGTGCAGCTCCATCAGGCGCTGACGCAGCGCCAGCGCCTGGTTGCGCAGCGCCTCAGGTGACTGACTCAGCAGATCGGAAACGCTCAGGGTGACGATGACGCCGTTGATCGGCTGACGTCCGCGATATTTACGCAGCAGGTCGAGGAAATGGTGCCATTCGCTGGCATCCCGCTCCTGCTGACTCTCCTGGGTGCTGTAGCGCCCGGCGGTATCGAGCAGCACCGCGTCGTTGGTGAACCACCAGTCGCAGTTGCGGGTACCGCCAATGCCGCGCAGCGCTGACTTGCCAAACTTATCCGCCAGCGGAAACTGCAGGCCCGAGTTGACCAGCGCCGTCGTTTTACCGGCACCAGGTGCGCCGATAATCATGTACCACGGCAGCTGATAGAGATACTGACGGCCAAAGCGCTGCGCCCAGAACGGCGTGCCTTTGCTGCTGTGGCGCTGGAAGTGCGCTTTTCTCAGCATCTCAGTCGCTTCGGAAAAACGCCCTGCCAGCACCTGCTCTTCACTGGTCAGACGCTGACGATCGGCTTCCGGTGCATCGCTTTTGCCGGTTTCAAGACTCGACATCAGCTTGCGGTTAAGCCAGTAGTTGTAGAGCCGCGGGATCGCCTGCCCCAGGCCCCAGACCAGATAGAGCAGCGCGATACTGATCATGCGGTTCTGCTCTGGCTCAAGCGGCCGCGAATCAACGATAGAGAAGACCGGGCCAATCACCCAGATAATAAATGAGAGCGCGGTGATGCCGACAAAGCCCCACGCAAGGCGGCTGGTCAGCACCGCAAACAGAATATTCAGCATGGATCAGTTCCCTCTCGCCAGGCCGTTGAGTTCGGCATGCGTCGCATCCGGCGCAACCAGTAACGTGATTTCAACACGACGGTTACGCGCGCGATTCTCTGCGCTGGTGTTCGGCACCAGCGGATTGCTTTCACCGCGCCCTTCCGCTTTCACCCGTGACGGCTGCGCCAGCTGCTGTTGCAGCAGAGTCTGAACCGAACGGGCGCGCGCCAGCGACAGTTCAAAGTTGGAGGCGAAGCGCGCGCTGCGGATCGGCACGTTATCGCTGTAACCAATCACCTGAATCTGGCCGCTGACGTTGTTCATGGCCGCCGCGATGCGCTGGATCACGTCAATGTAGCCGCCGCGCACCTCGGTCGCCGCCGAAGCAAACAGCCCATCCCCTTTCAGCGTCACCACGCTGCGGTCCGCTTCATCACGCACCGCCACCAGCCCGGCATCAATTTCCGGCTTCAGGAAGGCCCGCAGGTTGAGCGTGGCAGGCGGAGGCGGTGCCGGGTTGCCGATCTTCACTTCCGGCAGCGCCGTCTGATAGATGCGGGCCAGTACCGGCGAGGTGTAATCGCCCAGACGCCAGTTGAGCACGATATAGAACAGACAGGCCGCCAGCCCGGCCACGGCGGCGCACGCCCACAGCGGGATCATTGGTCGCCACAGCTTGCGCAGCACCGGCTGATCGGTGGGATGCGGTGACAGCGCCGCGGCGTAACTGCCGCGCACGCTTTTAATCATCTGCAGCAGGCGCTGTTTGATGGTCTCCAGCTGCGAGCGGCCATTGTCCAGCACCCGATAGCGTCCTTCGAACCCCAGCAGCAGGCAGAAGTAGATCAGCTCCAGCATCAGAATGTGACGTCTGGGGTTCTGCGACAGCTTCGCCAGCAGCTGGAAAAACTTCTCGCCGCCCCAGGTTTCGTTGTGAAAGGTGACCAGCAGACCATTGCTGGTCCAGACGCCGCGACTGCCCCAAGGCGTCAGCGCCGCCGCCTCATCCAGCGCGGTACAGAGACAGTAGCGCGCGCCGATGATCACTTCGTAGCCGAGGCCAGACTGCTGGCAGCTCAGCTCGAAGCGGCGGATCTGGTCGATCAGCTGCTGACGCAGTTGCGCCGGGTCTTCATGCGACACCGAATGGCGGATCTGTGGAATCGCGTTAATCAGGGGGTTGGCCGCCGCAACCAGCACATTCTGGTGGCTGGCATCCGGCGCAAGATCGCTGTGTGAATGTTGTTGTTCCTGCATCATGCTGCGTGCTCAGTTTATTATTCTGACTGACTGCGGATGGCCCAGAACTCCATGTTCAGGCCCGGAAACTCACCGGCAAGATGCAGCGCAAAAGCGCCCGAGCGCTCCATCTCTTTCCATAGCTCGCTGTTCTTATCCAGTTCGAAATAGCTGTATCCGGCATGCCACGGGATCTGCGGCGGCGCGCCGGGCATCGCCCGAAGTGCGAGACCCGGCAGCTGAAGCTGCACCAGATCGCGGATTTTGCTGACCGGTGCGACTTTCATCTGTGCCGGGAAATGGGTTTTCAGGGTGTCGGCCGGCACGCTGGCTTTCACCGCCAGCACAAAGCCGAACTCATGCACCATGCTGCTCTCCGGCACGGTGGCGACGTTCAGGCCGTGCGAACGCTGCGTCAGCGGCAGCTGAATGGCGCTCTCCTCCATCACCTGCGATAGCCCCTGACGCAGCAGCAGCGACAGACGGCTGAAGCAGTTGTGCAGGTCGTCATGATCGTAAAGCGGCAGTCCTTCCGGCGCGCGCGCGGGCGTCCAGGTGCTGAGCTCGGCGGCCAGTTGCAGCCAGTGGCTGTAGAGGGTTTCAGGATGCAGCAGCGGCAGATGTTGCAGATGGCTGTGCAGGCCAAGCTGACGATTGAGCAGCGCCAGCAGCATAAAATCGACCATATCGGCGCTGTTGAAGCGGCCGGTTCCGGGTGCACGCTGACTCAGCTGCTGGCTGCGCTGCTGGATCAGCCCGTGCAGGTCATTAAACATGTTTTGCAGCGGACGGCTGCTATTCAGGGTCAGCATCGGCGGGATGTAATCGCTGTCGAGCCGGATGTGGTTGTCGCTGCGTTTTTCAATCACCTGCGCAACGCCCATTGCGGTCCACTCGGCGGTCAGATCCTGCTCCAGCATCAGCCGCAGGCGCAGCTTGCCGAACTGTACCGTCGCGCTGCCCACGGCCTGTGCGTTGTCATCTTCCACGTCCGCTTCCCAGGCCAGATAGCGCGCCAGAGAATCCTGCGACTCCTGGAAGGCGACGGCTTCGCGACCGTTGCGCCGGGTCGGTATTGCCAGCACCACTTTGCTGCGATCAACAGTGGCCGGCAGATCAAGCGGTGCCGGGCCATGCTGTGGCTGGCTGAAGGCGAAAAACGTGCCGTCTGGCAGACAACCGCTGGCCGCGCTCAGCGCCAGTTTGCCCTGACGCAACAGCGCTTCATCAAACTCAAGATCGTAAAAGCCCCAGGTGTAGACACGCTGTGACTGACCCCATTCACGCAGGGTGCTGAGAAGATAATTTTCTGACTGCTGGAAATGGTGAGGACGCAGAAACATCCCCTCGGTCCAGACGACCTTTTCGGCTCTGTTCATCGGCATCACTGTTTTTCCACGCGAAGGCCATTCATTCCCGCCACGATGCGCGCATTCAGCTCGCTATCGTCTCGTTTCCAGAATGCCCAGAATGAGGGCGACTCCCCTTCGGGAACCGGCAGCGACAGTCGCCACACCTTGCCATCCAGCGCCTGATATTCCGCCATGATGCCGATAAAGCGCGCCTCAGGCAGGCTCTTAATCCGCAGCGTTTTGCTGCGCTGCTCTGGCGTCAGGAAGAATTGCTGGGTGTTAAGCTGCGCACTGCCCAGCACCGTTGCAGACTGGTTTTGCAGGGAGTAAAAGTCTGCTGACATGAACTCCGCATCGGAGCTCAGTAACACCACACGGACCTTCAGCGGCGCACCGCCGTTAAGCTGATTCTGCCCCTGAACGTCCAGGTTGTAGTAAGCCACCGGCGGCGTACTGCTGCCGCTGCAGGCCGTCAGCAGCCACATCAGCAGCACGATCAACCCACCGCGCAGTTGTGTTGTTCTCATCATCAAGCCCTCCCTGCTCAGTGCGATTAGTTAATGATCCAGGTTCCGTTAGTGCTGTTCTGACAGGCGGTGCTGTCACCGTTAACCGCGACGCAGGTTTTTTTCTTGCTGCTGCTGCGCACGCGGCGTTTCGGCTGATCGGCTTTAACGGTCTGATCGTAGAGTGCGCTTTTCACTACGGCGCGGAATGGCACATAGCCTGTCAGCTGGACGGTTGCCTGCGGCGCGGCAGGCTGAGCGGCATCTTTCACGGCAGTGGTGGCGCTGTCCGGCTTAGCTTCTGCTGCGGCCTGTGCGGGTTCACCCAGCGCCAGCCAGTTGTTCTCGACCTGACCAATCACGGTGTAGCTTTCGCCGGTTTTCAGCGTCTCTACCACCTTGCCGCCGTAACCTGGCTGGCTCATCACCGAGCCGGGATAGAGGGCGCGATAGGTTTCATTGACCGGACTGAATTGCGCTGGCGGTTTTACGGCATAACGGTGACTGATCGCCACACCGTCCACCGTGCTGGTAACCAGGGTGTCATCGGTCATTTTTGGCGGGGTTTTACAACCGGCGACTGAAAAAACAAACATCAGGCCTAACGCAACGCGGAGCTTCACCATTTTTTTCATGTTGTGTTCCATTCATACCTTGGAGAGTGGCCAGAGGCCGGGTGTCAGTAATGAAAATCGAGATGTCATCTTCACAGGAAGCCGCTTAGTGCCAGATTAAAAAACAATCCTTAAACAAAAAGCGCTTAAGCGTCTTGCTGCGAAAGGTTAACCGATCAGCAAAAGTTAAGTATAAAAAAGCAACATCGGGGACGTAAACGGGAAAAGGGAGGAATCTGACCTGGTAAACAACGATCAGAAACATGATCAATTTTTTCCCGGCAAATTTAAGAAGGTGGGGTAAACCCAAGCTTTCCTTATGCCATCCCTGGTCGAAAAACCGTCGAATTGAATTAAGCCAGTAGCAGTGAGTTAATTACCCGGCAGTAAAAAATGACGCGTTATGCCCGATAAATTCTCATTATATTCTTTTAATTTCAATACTTTATAACTTTAACGAAATTTCATAGCTACCGCACGAGTCAGGTAGATCCTGCCCGTGAGTCTGAAATTACAATCCATGTGTAAATATTAGCTGCGAGTTTACAGAAGATTGACAAAATTTCAACGGCCCACTTTCAGAAGAATTTAGTTAAGCAAAGTTTAACTAATTAAGTTAATACAAATAAGGGTTAGTTTTAAGCACGCGGTTAGGACTAATCTTAACAACATACGAAAGTATGAAGTTTTATTGCACATAAATAAGTTTTTTCTGAGACTGGCATTAAAATCACTCATGTTTTAAATGGTTCTGATTTAAGCCAAATCAAAAGACGTTCATGTTGTTCAGGCAGCCAGACTCAGCGTTTTGCGTCAGTCGGCTGCGCGGCAAATGCCTGATTATCAGATGATTAAGCAGCTATGCGCCTGGCATGGCGCAGACAGAGAATGGATGGCGATTTAAACGCAATAAGCGAAGCGTTAACCAGGTCATGCCCGCTTTAAGAGCAGACTGATTAATTATGCTTTACCGGCTCGCTTAGTGAGCAGCTCACAGCCCCGACAGAGCATAAAAAAACCACGCCGTAGCGTGGTTTAGCGAGAGAGCGTGCCGCATTACTCCGGCACGATTGAGGCTATCAGAAGAAGCCCAGCGGTTCGATGCTGTAGCTGACCAGCAGGTTTTTCGTCTGCTGATAGTGATCGAGCATCATTTTGTGGGTTTCACGGCCAATGCCCGACTTCTTGTAGCCGCCAAAGGCAGCGTGCGCCGGATAGAGGTGATAACAGTTCGTCCAGACGCGCCCCGCTTTGATCGCCCTGCCCACCCGATAGGCACGGTTGATATCACGGGTCCAGACGCCGGCACCCAGGCCATAAATCGAGTCGTTGGCGATACTGATCGCTTCCGCTTCATCTTTAAAGGTGGTGATGCCGATCACCGGGCCAAAGATCTCCTCCTGGAAAACCCGCATGCTGTTGTTGCCTTTCAGCAGGGTTGGCTGGATGTAGTAGCCGCTGTTGAGTGAGTCATCCAGCTTCTCTACGCCGCCGCCCACCAGCACTTCGGCCCCCTCCTGCCGCGCCACTTCGAGATAAGAGAGAATTTTATCGAACTGTTGCTGCGACGCCTGCGCGCCTACCATGGTCTCGGTGTCCAGCGGGTCGCCGCGTTTGATGGTTTTTACCCGCTTCATTACGGCTGCCATAAACGGCTCGTAGATCGACTCCTGCACCAGCGCACGCGATGGACAGGTGCAGACTTCACCCTGATTCAGGAAGCCCAGTACCACGCCTTCGGCCGCTTTCTCAATAAAGCTCTCCTCCGCCTGCATGATGTCTTCAAAGAAGATGTTCGGTGACTTGCCGCCCAGCTCGACCGTCGAGGGGATCAGGCTTTTGGCTGCCAGCTCCAGAATGTGCCCGCCAGTAGCGGTGGAGCCGGTAAAGGCGACCTTGGCGATACCGGGATGGGACGCCAGCGCTTCCCCCGCCTCTTTACCAAAGCCGTGCACCACGTTCAGCACACCCGGCGGCAGCAGATCTTTAATCAGATCGACAAAGATGGTGATCGACAGCGGCGTCTGTTCAGCCGGTTTAAGCACCACGCAGTTCCCTGCTCCCAGCGCCGGAGCCAGTTTCCAGGCTGCCATCAACAGCGGGAAGTTCCAGGGGATAATCTGCGCCACCACGCCCAGCGGCTCATGGAAATGGTAGGCGGCGGTGAACTCATCAATCTCTGCCGCGCTGCCCTCCTGCGCCCGGACACAACCGGCAAAGTAGCGAAAGTGGTCGACCGCCAGCGGCATATCGGCCGCCAGCGTTTCGCGCACCGGTTTACCGTTATCCCAGGTTTCATAGACCGCCATGGTCTCCAGATGCTGTTCCAGCCGATCGGCAATTTTCAGTAGCAGCAGTGAGCGTTGTTGTGGCGAGGTCTTGCCCCAGGCATCCGCTGCAGCAGCAGCAGCGGCCACCGCGTTATCCACATCAGTAGCATCTGAGCGCGGGAACTCACCGGCCGCAGAGCCGTTTACCGGCGAGGTATTAGTAAAGTAGTTACCCTTCACTGGCGCGACGAATTCACCATTAATGAAGTTGCCATAATTCTTCTGTAGCGTAATCAGAGAACCTTGTTCTCCGGGGGCAGCGTAACGCATGATCATTCTCCTGACAGGTGACTGACGTAACAATGATTAAACTTATTATTAACATGAAGGAACATTGTGAGCCTGTCAGGTCTGTTAACCGGAAACTGTGACCGCCCCGAAGGAATAGGCGTTTACGCTGCGCTTAGAGAAAATTCCGACTTTTTCCCGAAAACGTAGTCAGAGAGAAACTTGTGCGGCACAAAGGGGGTCAACCTGAGGATGAATTCATTCTGGAGATAAGCATGCTGGCTTCAGCTTTTACCCAGATGCGCGCTAAAGCCAATTTCGTGCATCAGTTTATCCGCAATCCGCGCAAGATGGGCAGCATTACCCCCTCGTCAGAGGCGTTGTGCCGGACGATGATTACATCGGTGAAATGGCCTGAAGCGTCGCGCATCGCGGAACTTGGTGCGGGCGATGGCGTACTGACCCGGCAGATACTGGCACAGATGGCGCCCGACGCCACCCTGGATGCCTTTGAAATCAGCACTTCGCTGGCAGGCAAGCTAACCGCGCTGGAGGATCCGCGCATGACCGTGCGCACCTGTTCTGCGGAGTATCTGAACGGCAACTATGACGTGATCTTCTCCGGCCTGCCGTTGTTATCCTTACCGCCCGAACTGCGTGAAGCCATTCTGCGGGCGGTCTATAACGCCCTCGGCCCGGACGGCGTTTTTATACAGTTTCAGTACACCTCGCTGACCCAGCCTGACCTGTCGCGGTACTTCACCTGGGAGCGCCAGCGGGTGCTGAAAAATGTACCACCCGCCTGGGTTTACCGCTGCACGCGTCACTACGCGCCCTGAGCACGCCCTACTGCCGGGCGCGTCTGTTGCCAGAAGGTCACCAGCAACTCACGCGCCCAGTCTTTCCCTTCAATCTCGTTGGCCCCATCCTCTGTGCAGCCCGGCGGCGTACAGACACTCATGATGTGCCGTGAAAATTCGGGATGAAACTGTACCGAGAGCGCCTGCGGTGAATAACGCACAATCTGACAGCCATCGCGCGCAGAAGCGGCCAGTACCTGCGCCCCGGACGGCGCGCTGACGACCGACTGACGATGCGACAGCCAGACGCTGAAGTCGGCGGGTAGCGTCTGCAGCAGCGGATCGCGCTGTGTCTGATCTGAGCAGCGAATGGGTAACAGACCGCGCTCCCAGCCGTTGGGATTGTCTGCCACTTCACCGCCCAGCGCATACGCCATCAGCTGATGGCCGTAGCACACACCGAGCAGCGGCAGACCATGATCAATCGCCGCTCTGATCCAGGCGGCGCTGCGTTCACTCCAGTCGGCGTGATCGGTGACCATTGCCCAGGAACCGCTGAGGATTGCGCCGGAAATCGTGTCAAAATCGGGTAACGCTTCGCCCAGATGAGGCCGCACAATCAGGTACTCATCGGGTTGGAGATTCAGTGCATCAATAAACCAGCGCGGCTGTTCACCAATCTCTGAAACGACGTTTGCGGGTGGGACTTCAAGCTGAATTAACGCAAGGGGTAAGGCGGACGAATAGGTCATACCGAATCGGTTCCTTTAAGAAGTCATTTCGAATCAGTCTGCCAGCATCGCATCCGAAAGTCTCATCGGGCTGCACCGCCATCGCAGAAAATTTCTCACTGCGATTGGCTGGAGTACCGCAGTTCGTGCCATCATTAGCGGGCTAAGCAAAAATCATCAAAAGGATATTATCGTGGCTGTGCGGCATTTTTTTCTGATTCTGATGGTGGTTTCTATCTGGGCCTTCAACAACGTGGCGGTGAAATGGGGGCTGCTGGAACTGCCGCCGCTGTTTCTGACCTTTATGCGCTTTGTAGTCGTCGCCATCGTGCTGGTACCGTTCTGCCGCATTAACCGTCAGCAGTTGCCCTGGCTTTTGCTGCTGGCTTTCACCTTCGGTTTTATGCACTTCTCGCTGCTGTTTGTCGGCCTGCGCTACACCGATGCCGGCACGGGCGCGATTGTAGTGCAGCTGGGCACACCGATTGCAATGTTGCTGGCAATGGTGGTACTGAAAGAGAAGCTGAAGCTGGTGCAGCTGCTGGGCATTATGATTTCGCTGAGCGGCGTGGTGGTGCTATCAGGCAGTCCGACGATTCCCTCGTGGTGGGTGCTCTGTCTGCTGTTGTGCAGCGCCACCGGCTGGGCCGTCAGTAACCTGATAGTGAAAAAGTCACCGCCGATTAAACCGCTGACCATGACCGGCTGGATTGCGTTTCTGGCGATTCCCATCGTCGGCGGCTCCAGTCTGGTGATGGAATCCCATCAGCTTTATGCACTGCAGCATGCGGGCTGGCGCGGCTGGTTCGCCATTCTCTACAGCGCCATCGCCTCGTCGATTGTGGCCTATACGCTGTGGTATATGCTGCTGAAGAAATATAACGTCAATCTGATCATGCCCTATTCGCTGCTGACGCCGGTTTTATCGGTGGTGATGGGGATTGTCGTGCTGGGTGACAGCCTCAACAGCTTCAAGATTATCGGGGCCTCACTGGTGATCCTCGGCACGGCTATCGCGGTGCTCAACCTGCGAAACCTGCGGATGCATGCCCGCTTCCCGCGCCTGCGGCGACGTTGATCCTGCGTGCTATGCTTGAGAAATCACCCCTTTCAGGAAGCACAACATGGACTCACAGCTTGCCGCCTCTCTCTGGCAGCAGATGCAGCAGGGATTGCGGGGTCGCGACGACGCCTTGCCTCTTCCTGCCTTCATTGATCGCGCCACCTTCGCTTCTGCTTTTGCCGTCAGTGAACTGGCGGCCACCAGCATCGGTCTGGCAACGCAGGCCACCGCCGCACTGATCGCCGCCTCCTGCCCTGAATATCGCTCTCCGCCTGTCGCCGTCAATGTGCGCCTGGCGTCACGCTGGTTCCAGCAGAGTTTTATCCCGCTTAACCGTGCGGCACCTGCGATGTGGGACGCGTTTGCCGGTGACTATCGCAGCCGCGATGGCTGGATCCGCCTGCATACCAACGCCACACATCACCGGCTGGCGATGGAAAAGGTGCTGGGTACGCACGCCGATCGCGCGGCGCTGGCGCAGCAGGTGCAACAGTGGCAGGCCAGCGAACTGGAGCAGGCGATTATTGATGCCGGTGGCTGTGCCGCAGAAATGCGCAGCGCTGCCGCCTGGCAACGGCATCCGCAGGGCCAGGCCGTACAGCATGAATCGCTGTTTAGCTGGCAGACCACACAGCCTGCTCCTGCGCCGGATTGGCCGCTGGCCGAAGCGCGTCCGTTGCTGGGTATTAAAGTTCTGGATCTGACGCGGATTATCGCCGGGCCGGTCGCCACCCGTTTTCTGGCCAGTCTGGGCGCCAGCGTGCTGCGCATCGATCCGCCCGGCTGGCAGGAGCCGACGCTGGATGAGGAGATAAGCTGCGGCAAGCGTCGCGCGGTGCTCGACCTGACGCAGCCCGCCGATCGCGATCGGTTTATCCGCCTGCTGCGTGAAGCGGACGTGCTGGTGCATGGCTACCGGGCGGATGCGCTGGAACGCCTTGGATTTGATGCCCAGACGCTTCAGTCACTCTCGCCCGGTCTGGTTGATGCCGGTCTGAATGCATGGGGCTGGCAGGGTCCGTGGCGCAACCGCCGGGGTTTTGACAGTCTGGTGCAGATGGGATGCGGCATTGCTGAACGGGGCATGCAGTGGCAGCAGAGCGACAAACCGGTTCCGCTGCCGGTGCAGGCCCTGGATCATGCCACCGGTTATCTGCTGGCAGCCGCCGTGCTGGAAGGATTACGGCGACGCGTGACGCAAGGAGAGGGCAGCCAGGTGCGGCTGTCGCTGGCACGCACCGCGTGGCTGTTGCAGCAGCATCCCACCGGTGAGCACGCGGGTTCCGGCATTGTGCCGCAGGTTAAGGATAACCTGCCCTGTTACGAGTTAACGCAGTGGGGGTTTGGGGTAAGGCTCAGGGCAGCCGCCTGGCTGCCCGGTACTCCAGAGCTCTGCGCAACACCGGGTTGTACGCCGGGCACGCACCCGGCGACGTGGTGAATCAGGCGTCGGGCGTCTCTTCACTGCTCTCAAGCAGTTCGTTGTACATCGCCTGAATCGCCTCACGGCTCAGCATCGCGAGGGTGCGATAGAACGCGGTAGTCGCGTGTGCTTCCACTTTGCCCAGAAACGCACCGCACCACGGCAGCAGGTACTCTTCAAACAGCGCCAGCTGCGCTGCGCTCTCATCTTCCGCTGACTGATCTTCCAGCCAGGACGCGGCCAGCAGCAGCACGCCAAAATGGTCAGCAGGCGCATCGCTCAGCGGCATGCCGCGTGAGGTTAAGAACGCACGTACTTCCGGTTCCGTTTTGCCTTCCGGCCACTGTGAGGCGTAAGGCGGCACATTACAGTCGCTGCCCACAAACAGCGCGTTGTAATCGGCGGCCAGCGCCTGCGGATCGCTGTTCTGTTGCAGACGGGTCAGCAGCTCATCCTGCTCCAGCGGCCACTGCGACTGCAGTTTGCCTTCACGCAGCAGTGTAAACAACGGCACCAGCAGCGGGTCCTGCGGCTGACGATTAAACAGTGAGCCGATCACGCGGCACAGAATGGAAAACTCATTCATGAGTCAGATTTCCTTGAGGCAAAATAAATTAAAAGTCAGCCAGTTCAGCAATAGGTTTGCCGCTACGCATTTCCAGAAAGTCGAGCAGGCGACGCGGCGTGACATTTAACACCCGATCCTCAGGAAAATCCACTTCGCGGGCAATCCGCAGGCAGTGATCGAAATGGCCGAGCGTAAACGCGGTGTGGGAATCGGAGCCGAATGCCAGGCGTCCACCGGCATCGCGCACGGCGGCGGCGATAGCGCGGCAGTTAGGTTCGCTGCCCGGACGCGAATGGGTAAAGGAGGAGTTGTTCAGCTCCAGCGCCACGTCGTAGTGCGCTGCGGCCTCGGCAATCGCCGGAATATCGACCGGGAATTTCGGGTTGCCCGGATGGCTGATAATATGGACCAGTCCGCCCGCCATCGCGGCGATCATCGCGTCTGTGTGATGTTTCCGGTCGCGCGGCGCATAAACCGGCTCGTGAAAACCGGCGACGATTAAATCCAGCGCATCGAGCATCGGGCCGGAACAGTCGATTTCGCCCTGCTGATTTTTAATATTGGCTTCGATACCGCGCAGAATCCCTACGCCATCGATCACGCGCGGCCAGACGCGCATATTAATAAAGTGCCAGTAGTGCGGTGCGTCGGCCATATCGGGGCCGTGATCGGTAATGGCAAACAGTTTCAGGCCAGTTTGCTTCGCCTGGGTCACGTAGTCGTGCAGCGTGCTGTAAGCATGCGTGCTGGCGATGGTGTGCATATGCAGATCTACCGGATACATCCTCTTCTCCTGCTGAGTGCCCCTGACGGGGCCGGTTCATTAATAGCCGCGCTGACGATCAACCCTGCCCTGCGGCGGCTCGCCTGCCTGATCCTGGGTAATGGCGCGGGCGATGTAGTCGATAGCTTCGTCGATCAAGGTTACCGCCGCATTATGGGGCGTAATCGTCACACGCGGATGTGACCATAACGGATGCGCTTCGGGCAGCGGTTCAACCTGAAACACATCCAGCGCCGCCGCTTTCAGCTGCCCGCTATTGAGCGCGGCCAGCAGATCGTCTTCCACCACCTGCGCGCCACGTGCGATGTTGAGGAAGAACGCGCCGTGCGGTAGCTGCTGTAAAAAGGCGTGGTCAACAAGATTAATGGTCTCGTGCGTGCTCGGCAGCAGGTTGATCACCACCCGCGTCTCCTGCAGAAAGGCTGACAAGGCATCGCGTCCGGCAAAGCTGGTCACGCCGTCGATGGTTTTCGGTGAGCGGCTCCAGACGCGCAGCGGGAATCCCCAGGGTTTCAGGCTCTCCGCCACGCGCTGCCCCAGCACGCCCGCCCCCAGAATCCCGACGGTGAAACTTTCACGCGGGTAAGCAGGCAGTGGCTGCCAGCACTGTTGCTGCTGCTGAAGACGGTAGTCGTCAAAACGACGGAACCAGTTCAGTACGCTATGGACGGCATATTCCTGCATCTGGCGCGCCATCCCGGTATCTTCCAGCCGGTAGAGCGGCACGCTGTCGGGCAGCATCTGAGGGTGCTGCTGCAGCTGTTTCAGAATCTCATCAACGCCTGCACCCAGCGCAAAGACGCCGCGCAGTGTGGCGCGTCCCTGCAGCATCGCTGCGGGCGGTGAGCGGACCAGCGCATAATCAGCCGGGCCGTCGTCGCCCGGCTGCCAGGCACGCACCCGCGCCTGGGGCAGACGCTGTTGTAAACCGTTAATCCAGGCCGCTGCAGACTGCGACGGGTGATACCAGATGATCTCCATCCTGCTCTCCTTTTTTCTTTCAGCGTCAGGGAAAAGCGAGGTGAGAGCAAGAAAAAACCCGCGTGAAAAAGCGGTTTTTCCCATAAAAATAATTCCCGTGGCTTCACATTTCCGGCTCGCTTCAGGGTGAAGTGGGCAGATAAGGTCTAAAGTTGGTCCTGTGGTCAATGCGTTACGCGCGGCCGCATTTCGGACAAGGAGAAAAACCGATGACAAAAATTGAGGTAAACGCCGACTCACGGCGTCAGCGTTATGCGCCTTTTCTGCTCACGTTGCTGCTGAGCGTACCTGCTTTCACCGCCCATGCCGACGACAACAGCCGCATGCTGAATAATCAGCCGCAGCCGCCGGACGTGCGTTTAGGGCCGCTGTTTAATGCCGTGCAGCAGGCGAAGTTCTACCCCGATCAGAAGACCTTTGCCGATGCGGTGCCGAAATTTGATCCCGCGTCGATTCTTGCCGACTGGCAGATGCAGAAGAAACAGCGCAATTTCGATCTCAAACGTTTTGTTGACGCTAACTTTACGCTGCCCGCTGCGGGCGACAAATATGTGCCGCCCGCCGGCCAAAATCTGCGTGAGCACATTGATGGCCTGTGGCCGGTGCTGACGCGCACCACCAGCAGCGCCGGTCAGTATGACTCGCTGCTGCCGCTGCCTAAGCCCTATGTGGTGCCAGGCGGGCGTTTCCGCGAAGTCTATTACTGGGACAGTTACTTCACCATGCTGGGGCTGGCCGAGAGCGGACACTGGGATAAAGTGCAGGATATGACGGATAACTTCGCCTCACTCCTCGACCGTTATGGCCACATCCCCAACGGCAACCGCAGCTACTACCTGAGCCGTTCACAGCCACCGTTCTTCAGCCTGATGGTCGATCTGCTGGCGACGCACGATAACGGCAAAGCCTATACCCGTTATCTGCCACAGCTGCAGAAAGAGTATGACTACTGGATGGCCGACAGCGATAACGTCGCGGCGGGTGCAGCCAGCAAGCGGGTGATTAAGCTGTCGGACGGCAGCCTGCTCAACCGCTACTGGGATGCGCGCGACGTGCCACGCACCGAATCCTGGATGGATGACATTGCCACCGCGCAGAAAGCGCCGCAGAGGAATAAAGCCGAACTCTACCGTGAGCTGCGTTCCGGTGCGGCGTCGGGCTGGGATTTCAGTTCGCGCTGGTTTACCGATGCGCATAACCTGTCGACAATCCGTACCACGCAACTGGCTCCGGTTGACCTCAACAGCCTGCTGTTCCATCTGGAGCAGACCCTGTCGAAAGGCTATCAGATGAACAAGCAGAGCGATCTGGCGAAGCAGTACGCCGATCGTGCAGAGAAGCGCCAGGCAGCGATCAACCGCTATCTGTGGGACAGCAAACAGAACTGGTATGCCGACTATGACTGGCAGAAAAAGCAGGTTCATCCGCAGCTGACGGCTGCCGCGCTGTTCCCGCTCTATCTGCAGGTCGCCAGCGATAAGCAGGCTGAAAGCACTGCCAGCGCGGTTGAAAAGCAGCTGCTGAAGCCCGGCGGTCTGGTGACTACCACCGTGAACAACGGCCAGCAGTGGGATGCCCCGAATGGCTGGGCCCCGCTGCAGTGGGTTGCCGTGGAAGGCCTGGAGCATTACAACCAGCCAAAACTGGCGAAAGAGGTAGGCTTACGCTTCCTGCAAAACGTCCAGATGACCTATGACCGTGAGCATAAGCTGGTGGAGAAATATGTCGTTGATGGCAAAAATCTCGGCGGTGGCGGTGGCGGTGAGTATCCGCTGCAGGACGGCTTCGGCTGGACCAACGGCGTCACGCTGAAACTGCTCGATAAGTACTGCCCGAAAGATAAAACCTGTAACAGCGCCCACGATATTCCTCAGGCGTCTGCCTCGCAAAACTGATCCACTCTGGATACCTCTGGCCTCGCCGGAGGTATCCGCACGCCTTTTCAGCGAATTTTACTTGACCTTCTTACATCAACAGGCAAAATTGCAGCCAATTTACAAAAGGTAATAATTCTCATTATGATAATGAGATTGCCTATTAACAACTTTACTCACCTGCCTTAATCTTTGCTATGAAAGGAACTCCGATGAAACTGTCACTGTCGCTGAGAGGGTATATTCGCCTCTGCACCCTGGCGCTGACCGCGCCTGCTCTGAGTTTCGCTGCCGATATGGTGGTGACTGCACAACCGCAGGAAGATTCGACCTCGCCGACCCAGGGCTATCTGGCCACCACCAGCCAGGGCGCAACCAAAAGCGACCGTCCGCTGATCACCACGCCGCAGTCGATATCCGTGGTCACCCGCCAGCAGATGCAGGATCAGGGCGCGCTGACCCTGAACCAGGCACTGGGCTATAGCTCCGGCGTCTTCACCAACTTTGGGGGTGCCGCGACCCGTTACGACACCATTGCGCTGCGCGGCTTCCACGGCGGCGATGTCGATAACACCTTCCTCGACGGCATGCGGCTGATGAGCGACGGCGGCAGTTTCAACGTATTGCAGGTGGATAACGCCTTCCTTGAGCGCATCGACGTGATCAAAGGCCCCTCTTCTGCCCTTTATGGTCAGACGGTGCCGGGCGGGCTGGTTAATATGGTGACCAAACGTCCGCAGTTCAGCGAAGAGGGGCATATCCAGCTGCAGGCGGGCAGTAATGCCACCACCGGCACGATGTTTGACTACACCAATGCGATCAACGACCAGTGGGCGTTTCGCCTGACCGGCGTGACCCGCAACAGCGATACGCAGTACGATCACACCCGCGAAGAGAAATATGCGCTGATGCCGCAGCTGATGTGGCAGCCGGATGAAGATACCCATCTGATCCTGAAAGCCTATCTTCAGAAAGATCCGTCAGGGGGTTACCACGGTTCCGTACCAGGCGACGGCAGCCTCACCGAACACAACGGCTACAAGCTGAGCAATGGCTTTTATGAGGGTAACAGCGACCTCGATCAGTTCAAGCGCCGCGAGCAGATCTACAGCTTCGACTTCGCCCATCGCTTTAACGACGTCTGGTCATTCTCCTCAACTGGCAGCTACAGCCACTCCAATGTCGATCTCGATCAGGTCTATCAGATTGGCTGGGACAGCGTGAATCCCGATCTGCTGAACCGCTACTACTCTGGCGAGCGCTCGTCGCTCTCCGCCTGGTCCACCGATAACCGTTTACAGGCAGAGTTTGACACGGGCGAACTGGAGCACCGCGTCACGGTAGGAGCCGAGTATCATCGTTACAAAAATGAGATCAGCGAGGCTTCCGGTGCGGCCAACCAGCTTAATGCGCTGACCGGCGAGCAGGTGGGTGAAATGCCTGCTCAGAGCTGGGCTGAAAACACCCGCCGTTATTACCAGACCGGCCTCTATCTGCAGGATGAGATGAAGCTGGACCGCTGGCATCTGGATCTTTCCGGCCGTTACGATCGCATCGTCGCCGAAAACAGCGGCAGCGATCGCCGTCAGGATGATCATATCAGCGGACGCGCGGCACTACTCTATGCCTTCGACAACGGTATCTCGCCTTACGTGAGCTGGAGCCAGGCGATTACCCCGACCGCGCTCACCGATCCCAACAATAATCTGCTCAAGCCGACCACCGCTGAGCAGTATGAAGCCGGGGTGAAATATCAGCCGGTCGGCACCCGCGATCTCTATAGCGTGGCGGTCTATGACCTGACGCAGAAAGATGTGGCGAACCGCAACGTTCAGGACGGAACCTTTACCCCCTCAGGCAAAGTTCACTCACAGGGTATCGAGCTGGAAGCGCGTAACCAGCTCACCCCACGTCTGAGCACCGTGGCGAGCTATACGCTGAATCATCTGCGCTTCAAAGATTCGGTGGATGGCAACAGTGGGCATACCCCGTATGTCACCCCCAACAGCATGGCGGCGCTCTGGGGTCACTATCAGTTTGATTATGGTCTGAGTGCGGGTGCAGGCGTGCGTTACATCGGCAAACAGTGGGCAGACAATGCAAACACCACACGTGTGCCGTCAGTGACGCTGTTTGATGCGTCGGTGCGGGCCGATCTTGGCGTCTGGAACAGCAGCCTGAAAGGGGCATGGGTTCAGGTCAATGCTAACAACCTGACCGATCGTACCTATGTAGCCGGTTGTTACGGTACGGGCTACTGCTACTGGGGCGCAGAACGCAGCGTGATGGCGACCATCGGTTACGACTTCTGATTAAAAGTAAGAGATAAAAAAAGGGGACGAATCGCTTCGTCCCCTTTTTCGTTTAAACCGTTACGGTCAACTGCGTACTTTGCGGTAGATAAACAGCACCACAATGGCACCAATAACAGCGACCACAAAGCTTCCGAAGTTAAACCCATCGACGCGGCCGAAGCCAAACAGCGTACTGATCCAGCCACCCACTACAGCACCGATAATACCCAGAACAATAGTCAGAATGAAACCGCCACCGTCTTTACCCGGCATAATCCACTTAGCCAGAATACCCGCGATTAAGCCAAAGACGATCCAGGAAATAATACCCATCTGTTGCTCCTTCCTTTTTATGATTAAAGCGTGAACGCCTGATTTATCAAGCGGTTTACCGCGATAAGTATAGCCAGCTTTTTGAAAAACGCCTCACGGGTCACACTATTTTTTAAGAATTCAGCGACTAAAGCTTTTTTTTGCCGCGCCGATAACCGGGATGAGGCAAAAAAACAGCATAAATACAGTAACCCCTTGCGGAGCAGGACGTGAAAGAAGCCGACCAGGAACAATATTTAAAACGTGGCACGCTGGCGGTTCTGGGCGTAATGAAAGATCTGCTGCGCCTGCAGACGCCACTACTGGTGCGCTTCGCGCGCGGGCAGTTTATCAGCCGGATGCTGGCTGCCGATGAAGATCGTCTGCTGTTTGACCTGGGCAGTAATAATCTGGATAACGAGTACGCCCTGACCAGCGACGATCTCAGCATTACTGCTGAAACCTATGGCGCGAAGGTAGAGTTCAGCCTCGCCTCACTGGAGAGGGTGGAGTTTGAAGGATTGCCTGCCTTCAGCGCACCGTTACCGGAGCTGCTGTGGCAGATTCAGCGTCGTGAGTTTTTCCGCGTCTGCGCCCCGCTGGAACCGCAGTTCTGGTGTCATACCGTGTGGCCGGATGGCAGTAAAACACGCCTGCGGTTACAGGATCTGTCACTGGGCGGAATCGGCGTGCTGGTGGATGAACCGCTGCCGGAGGGGTTGCAGAACGGTGACAGCTTCAATCCGTTCCGGGTCGAGCTGGGGGAGTATGGTCATTTTGACGTGCCGGTAAAGCTGCTGAGCATTGGCGAGCGCAGCGTGGTGACCCGCAAGAACGAAACCCGCATCACACCGCGACTGAGCTTTCGTTTTGCCACGCTGAACCCGACGCAGGAGCGGCAGCTTCAGCAGATTATTTTTGCCCTTGAGCGCCTGGCTCGCGATAAATCAAACCGCTTCCAGTAACCGCTTTATGGATGCGCCACGCAGGTGGGCCGCATCCAGGCTATGCTTCTTGCTTGTTTTCTTTTAAACCGGAACCCAGCAAGGAGATCCTCCCCAATGGAAAACTGGCTCGCTTCACGTCGTTTTCAATCCCTCTTTTTTAATCAGGAACTCTGGCTCAACAGCGCCATCGTAGTAGTTTCCACGCTGGTGATTTACTGGGTATTACGTACCCTGATTCGCTTTATCTCCAACCGGATTGCACTTTACAGCGAACATCGTCATGTCCGCGCGACCGCGATTCTGGTGGAGATACTGCGCAGCACCAGCCAGACCCTGCTGCTGATCTTTTCACTGCTGATTGCCCTGAAGTTTGTGGATCTGCCCGCGTCCTGGAGCGTCACCATCGCACACGGCTGGTTCCTGGCGCTGATCGTTCAGCTCGCGCTGTGGATCGACTGCGGCATCCGGCTCTGGCTGAAAAGCCTGCTGCGTGACCCGCTGCACGTACGCAACCCGGTCACTACGGTGATCCTCGGGATTTTGCTGCGGGTGGTGGTCTGGATCATGATGTTCCTGGCCATTCTGTCGAACATGGGCATCAATATTACCGCACTGGTCGCCAGCCTTGGAGTGGGTGGTATCGCGATTGCGCTGGCGATTCAGACGGTACTGAGCGATGTGTTTGCGTCGCTGGCGATTGGCTTCGATAAGCCGTTCGAGCACGGCGATTTTATTGTCTTTGGTGATATTGCCGGTTCCATTGAGCACATTGGCCTGAAAACGACCCGGCTGCGCAGCCTGAGTGGTGAGCAGATCGTCTGCTCAAATACCATTCTGTTGCAGCAGACGATCCACAACTATAAGCGTATGCAGCAGCGCCGCATCGTGTTTAAGTTTGGTATCAGCTACGCCACGCCGTCAGAGCAGGTCCGGGAGATCAGCCCGCTGGTGAAAGAGATTATCCAGGGCGTTGAGACCACCCGTTTTGACCGCGCCCACTTCCTGGCCTTTGAAGATTCAAAACTGACCTTTGAAGTGGTCTATTTTGTGCTGGATGCGGATTACAATAAGTACATGGATATTCAGCAGGAGATTAACCTGCAGCTGATGGCGGCACTGGAAGAGCGTAACATCCGTTTCGCCTTCCCGATTCGTCAGGTTGAGTTCAGCGGGGGTAATCTGCCGCCGGTGGATCTGGTTGCGATACAGAATGACGATGACGAGATGCGCAGAGTGGCGCGCTAAATCAGTGCCCGCCTTTCTTTTCAGGAGTAGCGGGCATACAAGCCGGTGCGGGCGGAATCGTGACCGCATCGGCTGCTTCACCCCTTGCATTCAGCCGTTCCGCCTTACCGCTTACTGATGCCGGTAGCAGCTCACGCCGAGATACTCACTGAACGCTTCCTGCAGCACGCCAGCCGTGGCCGAGTGGTTCATCGCCACGTGATGCTCAAAGCCATTGCGGCAGATCCACGCCAGCAGCGTCTCCAGCTGCGGCACCTGAATGACCGCGCGACAGCCGACCGTGTCCAGCGGATCGGTGACAGACATTCCTTCACCCACATAGGCTTTGATTTCGCCGCTGAAGTCATCGGTCGAGAGGCGAAAATAGGTGAGATCGCCCTGCTTCATCCGGCCATGCACCGCGCCGCAGGTGTTCTCTTTGCCCACGGTGGTGCCAATAATATCCGCCGTGCCCATGGTCGGTGACTCCAGGCTGGCGCTGGCAAAATTCCCGCAATGAAACAGCACACACTTGTCCCGCTCGTCGCCAAAGTTGTTGTTCCAGTCCGCCAGTGAAGCAGGACTCAACGAACAACTGGCGAGCGCATACATCGACAGCGCACCCATCACGTCCACTTCACAGGCGCTGGGCATCAGTTGACCCGACATCACGCTCATAATTGAGCAGACGTTGATGCCCAGGTTTTCCTGCAGCGACGTCCAGCACTGAATGGCAGTCGTATCGATATCGTTGTCGCTGATCCACTCGCTGATCACCACAAACAGTTTGGCCATGGTCACCAGTTTGTCACCCGGAATCCCGCGCGCATCGGCGTTGGCTTCCAGGATTTCGCGCTTCTCTGCCACGCGGATATCGTCATCACGCAGCCGGTTAGTGCGGGTAAAAATTTCTGATAGATCCAGGGTTTCTACCGCGATGCCCATCTTCTCCAGCAGCTTTTCGCTGTAGCGCACGGTGTTGAATCCGGCGGGCCGCGCACCAATCGCGCCGACACGAACCCGCCGCATCGCATTCACCACCCGACAGAGCTGGCTGAAACGCTGTAAATCCTGCTGAAAAACTTCGCCGCTCAGGGCGCAGACATGCTGACGGGTCAGGGTAAACGGGATGCCGTACTGCCGCAGGTTGTTGCAGAGCGAGATTTTACCGCAGAAGCTGTCACGTCGGGTCGCCAGCCCCATTTTATCCAGGTTGTCCTCTTCTGCCTGCACCAGCACTGGCACATTCAGCCCGGCCAGACGCAGCGCTTCGGCAATGGCCTTTTCGTCACCAAAGTTAGGCAGCAGCACCACAATGCCGTGAATCGCTTCGCGATGCTGGCGAAACAGCGCAGCGCAGGTTTTGGCCTCCTGCCGCGTCTCGACGCCGCCCAGATTGGTCTGGGTTTCATCCAGCATCACCGTATTAATGTTCATCTTTTCAAACAGCGCAACCGCCTGCTGGCGCGCCTCGCCCACCAGATAGCTGGGAAAAAATCCCCGGTTGCCAATAATGACGCCGAAGGTTAACTGCTGAGGAAGTGTTGACATGGCTCTGCTCCGGTTAAGGATTAATGTGGCTGATAACGACAGCGTGCAACGGCGTCGATCCAGCCTTTATAGTTTTCCTGCATACGCTGCGCGAGCTCTTCACGCGGCATGATGACACTGCCACCCTGCAGTGCCTGCATATCACTGCCCTGCTGCCACCATCCCAGTACTTTGCCCGCCAGCAGCGCCGCGCCCAGCGCGGAAACCTCGGCGGTCGGCACACGCTGCAGCGGCCGCTGTAACACATCCGCCTGTAACTGCATCAGCCAGCTGTTTTCGGTGGCGCTGCCATCCACACAGAGAGCCGGGAGCTGCTGGCCGCTGGCCTGCTCCATCGCAAAAAAGACGTCGGCGATTTGCCAGACGATTGACTCCAGCGCGACCCGTGCCAGTACATCGGGCGTGGCGGCGTCCGTCAGTCCACATACCATGCCGCGCGCCTGCAGATCCCACCAGGGCGCGCCCAGACCGGAGAGCGCCGGGACAAAATAGATGCTCTGATTGTCGTCGCAGCGCTGCGCCATGGCGGTCAGCGCACGCGGATCCTGCACGCCGAGCAGTTTGCCCAGCCAGGCGGCACCGGAACCGGTATGGGTGATATTGCCTTCAAAGGCATAACGCAGCGTGCCGTCGTGCCAGGCCACGGTGGTGCTGAGGCCATTTTCCGTCAGCAGCGGCGTCGCCATCGACATCATCAGTGAAGAGCCGGTGCCGTAGGTGGCTTTCACCACTTCTGACTCGCCGCGCCGCTGCGCCTGCAGTGCAGCATGGGAGTCACCGATGCGCGCCAGAATTGGCGTGCCGGGCGCTAAGCCGGGAATGTTACGCACCGCGACAACGCCCTGTTCGCTGGCGGAGGAGGTAATACGTGGCAGTGCGGCGCGCGGTAGCTGAAACAGCGTCAGCAGCTCGTCGTCCCAGTCATTGAGATGCAGGCTGTAAAGTTGAGTGCGGGCTGCGTTGGCGTGATCGGTAACGAATATCTCGCCTGCGCTGAGCTGCCAGCTGAGCCAGCTGTCGACAGTGCCGATGCAAAGCTCACCGGCTGCGGCCCGCGCTGCGCCATCGGGAATGGCGGCCAGCATCCCGGTCAGCTTGGCGGCAGGAAACATCGGATCAACGGCGAGCCCGGTTAAGCCGGTGATACGTGGCGCTTTGCCCGCCTGATGCAGATCGCGACAGAATGATTCAGAGCGGCGATCCTGCCAGCTCACCAGTGGCGTCAGGGGCTGACCATCACACCGCTGCCAGATCAGCACCGACTCGCGCTGATTGCTGATCGCCACGGCCGCAACAGGCGCGCCATCACAGGCTGACAGACACTGGATGATTGCCTGCTTTACCGCCTGCCAGATTGCCATAGGGTCCTGCTCCGCCAGTCCGGGCTGCGGATGTTGCAGGGTTAAACTCTGGCTGCCGCGCGCCACTACGCGGCCACTGCGATCAACCGTAATCGCCTTGGCGTTGGTGGTGCCTTCGTCAATCGCCAGAATCAGGGGTCCCACCATTTTTATGCTCCTGCGCAGATGCGTGCTGCACTGTTAACTATGCTGCTGGCATCAATGCCATGACGGGCGCGGGTCGAGGCGCGATCGCCGGCAATCGCATATTCGCCATCCGGAATGCCGAGCCGTAACAGCGGGATGCCGCAGCCGCCCTCCGCCAGCACCTCGGCCACCAGGCTGCCGACACCACCATTGACGTTGTGCTCTTCTACGGTAATCACCGCTGGGTAGTGATTTAACAGGTTGCGCAGCTGTTGGGTATCACAGGGACGAATCGATGGAACCGCGATCACACCGGCTGAAATGCCCTGTTCAGCCAGTTGCTCAGCGGCGTGAACCACCTCGTGAACCGTTGAGCCCATTGCCACCAGCGCGATGTCGCTGCCTTCCCGTAACAGGTCGATCGCGCCCGGCCTGAACCGGTAGTTTTCGTCATGCAGCTGCGGCAGATCTTTGCCATCCAGACGGATATAAACCGGGCCGACATGCTCAAGGGCGTAGTCGATGATCTGGCGGCACTCCAGCGGGCAGGAAGGTGCATAGATCTCGATGTTGCCGAAACCGCGCATCACCGCGATATCATCAATGCTGTGGTGGGTGCTGGCTAACGGGCCATAGCTGGCCCCGGCATTCAGCCCGAACAGTTTGACGTTGGTGTTGTTGTAACAGACGTCAACTTTCACCTGCTCATTGGCGCGTGATACCAGAAACGGCGCGGCGTTACAGGTCACCGCAACTTTGCCACCCAGCGCCAGCCCCGCCGCTGTGCCCACCAGCGTCTGCTCGGCGATGCCGACGTTGATCAGCCTGTCGGGAAACGCCTTAATAAAGGGGGAGATTTTGGCGGTTGAGGTGGAGTCAGCTACCACCGGCACCAGATCCACGCCGCGATTCACCGCGTCGATGAAAGCCGTCACCATGACGCTTGCTAAATGTTGTGCATTACTCATCTTTCAGTTCCTCCAGTGCCAGCGCAATCTCTTCGCCTTTCGGCACCCGGTGATGCCATTCGGCTTTGCTCTGAATAAAGGAGATACCAAAGCCCTTTTCGGTATGCGCGACAATGACCTGCGGCTTGCCGTTCTTCGGCAGGTTTTCAATGGTGTCGACGACCGCCGCCATCTCATTGCCGTTGCATTCGGTAACCTCCAGCCCGAAGGCACGCCATTTTTCCGGCAGCGGATCGGTGTTCATGATGTCGCGGGTCGCGCCCGCCAGTTGCAGCTTGTTCTTGTCATTAATGATGATCAGGTTGTCGAGGCCGTAATGTGCCGCGACCAGTGCCGCCTCCCAGTTGCTGCCTTCGGCCAGTTCCCCGTCGCCGGTCACCACAAAGATGCGGCGCGAGCTGTTATCTTTTTTCGCTGCGATAGCGATGCCCACCGCCACCGGCAGGCCGTGACCCAGCGCGCCGGTGTTTAGCTCAACGCCAGGCGTTTTCTGCCGCACCGGATGGCCGGGCAGATGTGAGTCGGCATGCTGATAGGTTGCCAGCCAGTCGGTAGGAAAGTAGCCCGCCTCCGCCAGCACGCAGTAATAGCCGCCCACCGCGTGTCCTTTAGACTGGATGTAGATGTCACGCTGATCGTCGTCCGTGCGATCCGGGGCGCAGTTCAGGATGCGGAAGTAGAGCGCGGTGAGGATCTCCACCTGTGACAGATCGGCACCGGTATGACCGCCTGCCGGGCTACCCGCATTTAGCTGGATGATGCGACGACGGATAGCACGCGCCCGACGCTCAAGGTCTTCGACCGGAAGATTGAAAGGATTCATACACTACCTCTGAATTTTAAATCGTTTATGAATATATATTCACGTCGGTTAAGAAAATTTCTGCCAAAAATACGTGCCTTACACTGGCACGCCCTTCTGTCTGCCACTCTGCGCGTCTGACCGGGCAGGCCATCCCCGTGAGCAGAAACATGCAGCAGTCCGGCCTGCCCGACTCAGCGCGATCAGGGTTTTGCCGGTGTGCCCTCCTCGATTAATGCTTTCTGTGCCACCACCGCCGCCTTCTGCTGCATCCGGCTCTGAGTCTGATCGATAATGACCGCAATGATGATGACAATACCCTTAATGACCATCTGCCAGAATTCGCTGACGCCCATCATGATCAGGCCATCCGCCAGAAAGCCGATGACAAACGCCCCAATCAGCGTGCCGACAATGGTGCCGCGTCCGCCCGCCAGCGACGTGCCGCCCAGCACCACGGCGGCAATCGCGTTCATCTCAAACGCGGTGCCGTTCGCCGGATGGCTGGCGACCAGTTGCGATGAGACCACGATGCCGGCAATGGCTGCGCAGAAGCCCGACAGGGTGTAGACCAGAATTTTCACCTGCCGGGTTTTCACACCCGACAGTTCAGCAGCACGCTCGTTGTCGCCGATGGCATAGACCTGACGGCCAAACGGCAGACGACGGGCGATATAGCCGATGACCAGCGCCAGCAGCACCATCATCCAGATGGCATACGGCAGCCCGAGTAACGTCCCCGCACCAATCCGATCGAAGCCGGTATTGCCCAGTAGCGGATTACCCTGTAAACCGGGAAAGGTCTCGCCGCCGGAGGTGAGCATGGCCGCGCCGCGCAGGATATACATGGTGCCGAGAGTGCAGATAAAGGGGGCCACGTTGTAGCGGGTAATGATCCAGCCATTGCCCGCGCCAATCAGCGCGCCGATAAACAGCACCACCGGCACAATCACCCAGACACTGGGAAAGATAGCGATGCCAAACATCGGCAGCACAATCCCTTTAGTGATCAGCCAGCCGGCGATCATGCCGCACAGCCCTAAGGTGGCCCCAATCGACAGGTCGATCCCCGCAGTGATAATGACAAAGGTGATGCCCAGCGCCAGAAAGGCGTTGATGGCGATATGCTTCACCATGATCACCAGGCTGCCGGTGGCGAGAAAGTCCGGCACGGTGATGGCGAAGAAGCCGACAATCAGAATCAGCGCAATAAAGGTGCGCAGTTTCAGAAGCAGCAGCAGAATGCTTTCGCGTGAACTGAATGCCTTAGCCGGAAGCGTGTTCAGCGCGACGCTGTTATTGCTTTTCATGCTCAGAACCCCTGCGCACTTGCTTTCACCAGCGCTGCCTCTTCCGCCTGGTCGCGGGGAAGATCAGCCGTAAGTTTGCCGCCCGACATCACCAGGATGCGATCGGCTACCGCCATAATCTCTTTCAGATCTGAGGTGGAGAACAGCACGGCGATACCCTGCTGCGACAGCGCCACCATGGTGCGAAACACCTCGGCTTTGGCCCCGACGTCAATGCCGCGGCTCGGCTCATCCAGCAGCAGCAGGCGTGGATTGGTCAGCAGCGCACGGCCAATCACCACTTTCTGCTGGTTGCCGCCGCTGAGTGCGCTGATGGCGACGTCCGGCGAAGAGATTTTGATCGCCAGGTTGCCCACCGTCTGGTTCACCGCCTGCAGCTCCGCCTGATGCGCTATGGCAAAACGGCGCGACAGCCGCCGCCACAGGCTGGCGATGGTGAGATTACTGGCGACCGACGAGACCGGGAAAATCCCGGCGCGTTTGCGATCTTCCGGCACCAGACTCATGCCCATGCGGATGCGATCGGCGGTCGGCAGACGGGTTGGCAGCGGTTTACTGTCGAGCCACAGCTTGCCGAGATAGTGACGCTGGCTGCCGAGCAGACACTCAAACAGTTCGGTGCGACCCGCGCCCATCAGTCCGTAGATCCCGACAATTTCGCCGGCACGCACCTGAAAACTGACATCATCGACCAGCGTATTGCCGTTGGGGCTGACGCAGGTAATATGCTGTGCTTCCAGCACCGGCGCGCCAAACTCACGCTCATCCGGCAAAAAGGTCGTGACCGGCTCACTGCCCAGCATCTCGCGCACGATCCATGGCACATCAATGGTGCTGACCGGTGCTTCCGCCTGGAAACGTCCGTCGCGCAGAATGGTAATCACGTCACCAATTGCCATCAGCTCCTCCAGCCGGTGGGAGATATAGATAAGGGTCACGCCCTGCTGCGTCAGGTCGCGGATCACCCGGAACAGGATCTCCACTTCGGTTTTGCTCAGCGCAGAGGTCGGCTCGTCGAGGATCAGAATGTCTGCATCTTCTGCCAGCGCTTTGGCGATCTCCACCAGTTGCTGCTGACCCACTTTGAGATTGCCGACCCGCTCAGTGGGCGAAATCGGCTGGTCGAGTCGTGCCATCAGTGCGGCGGTGCGGCGTGCCTGCTCCGCCTCATTGATGGGTAACAGGCCGCGCTGGATCTCCCGGCCCAGAAAGAGGTTCTCCGCCACCGTGAGGTTTTCAAACAGATTCAGCTCCTGATGCACCATGCCGATACCGTGCCGGGCGGCGTCACGGGTGCTGCTCAGCGTCAGCGGCTCGCCATTCAGGAACAGCGAACCGGCGGTGGGCTGCTGTACCCCGGCCAGAATCTTCATCAGGGTCGATTTTCCCGCCCCGTTTTCACCGATGATGACGTTAACTTTGCCGCGCCAGACCCGGTAGTCGACGCGATCCAGCGCCAGCGTGCCGGGAAACAGCATCGATATCTGTTCGGCCCGCAGTATGATCTCATCGTTCATCAGGGCGTCCCCCGCTTCAGCTCAACCGCCACCACCTCTTCAACGCTGTTGTGACCGATGCTCACCGCCAGCAGCGCCTGCACCGGCTGGTTGACCCAGCTGGCATCCAGCGGCGGCAGCTGCTTCACCGCATGACGGTTCAGCGCCCGGGTCAGCTGGGCGTACTGCACCTGATTCGTAAACTCCTCGAAACGGAACCCGGCGGCGTCGCGAATAGCGTTGCTGCGCAGCACCGGCCCGACGCTGACTGCCACCGGTTTACCGTTGATCGTCAGCGTCAGCGTGCGTTCACGCGGATTACTCTCATCCAGGGCGCTGGCCGTCCCGCTGGCCCGTACGAAGACGCTTTCACGCCCGTCGGGTTTAACCGTCTGACTTTTCGCCTCCATGTCGGCCCAGCTCAGCGCGTGGCTGTTCGCGGTGGTCATGACCCGCGGCTGCCAGGTCTCTTCCGCAATCTGCTGTGGCGTCTGGGTGGTATAGCTGGGCTTCGCGTGCGGATCTTTCGGCAGAATCGGGTTACCGTCCGCATCCAGATCCACCACGGTGCAGGCGCTGAGCAGCGCCATACCGGTCAATACCGCCAGTATCCGTTTCATGGTTATTTCGCCAGGTTGAAGTTTTTCAGCTTAGCGGCGTTGCTGTCGTCAATCAGCACACAGTCCATCAGCTGCTTCTCCTGTTTCTGCGCTTTGCCGTTCTTCAGGTAGTAGTCCGCCTGCGTGACCGCCATCTGCGCCTGATCCCAGCCCGGCTGCAGTACCGTCGCTTTGATGTTGCCTTTATTGAGGATCGAATCGCGGGTGTAGTCGCTGCCGTCAAAGCCCACCACGATGACTGAGGTTTTCCCGGCGGCTTTCAGCGCGGCTTCCGCGCCCAGCGCCATGGTGTCGTTACCGGAGATCACACCGACGATGTTGGGGTGCTTCTGCAGCAGGGTTTCCATGCGGCTGAAGGCTTCGGTCTGGCTCCAGTTAGCGCTCTGCTGCGCCACCATTTTCAGGTCGGTGTAGTCATCCAGTACGTCGTGATAGCCCTGTGACCGCACGCCCGCGTTGGTGTCAGACTCCTTGCCCAGCAGTTCAACGTACTCGCCTTTGCCGCCCAGCAACTTTGCAAATTTCTCTGCACCCAGCTGCGCACCCTGATAGTTATTGGAGACGATCTGCGCCACGGCGATACCGGTTTTGTTAATTTCACGATCAATCAGGAAGGTCGGGATACCGGCATCTTTGGCTTTCTGCACCGGCCCGACGGTGGCGTCCGCGCCAGCGTTATCCAGAATGATCGCTTTCGCTTTGCGCGCAATCGCGGTCTCAATCAGCTGGTTTTGCTTGTTAACGTCATCGTCGTGCGACGCCACCAGCGTGGTGTAACCCAGCTCTTTGGCTTTGGCTAACGCGCCTTCTGCCTCGGCTTTGAAAAACGGGTTGTCATGAGATGGGGTAATAATCGCCAGCAGGCCTTGCTCTGCCGCCAGCGCCGTTGCAGAAAAAGCGAACATCGAAGCCAGCAGGGTTAGTTTGATCAGAGGACGCGTCATTATTTCTCTCCGCTTGAATATATATTCACACGCGATTTTATATGCATAATGACTATGCGCCTGCGCTGACGCGCCGTCCAATGCGCGATCGTTAAAAAGCGAAAACGATCACAAATTAGCCTGCGTTGTGATTTTGATCATCCTGGTTAACAATACCGGGCAGATTCAGAGAGGGAAAAACCGATGGCAAAACAGGATGAACAGCGACTGATGGTGAAGATTGCCACGCTTTACTATGTCGAAGGGCTGAAGCAGTCAGAGATTGCACAGTCGCTGACCCTATCGCAATCATTTGTCTCACGCATTCTTAATCGCAGCGTGAAAGAGGGGGTGGTCAAGATCAGCGTGGTGCCACCGGCCAACGTCTATCCGGAACTGGAAAAGGCGATTGAGCAGACCTACAACCTGCCGCAGGCGATTGTGGTGGATGTGCCGGATCAGGCCTCGCCGCTGCAGATTAAACAGGCGATTGGTTCGGCGGCTGCTCACTATCTGGAGACCCGGCTGCGCAACGATGAGCTGATTGGTATTTCGTCGTGGAGCGGCACTATCCGGGCGATGGTGGATGCACTGCATCCGCTCAACAGCGCCTGTAAGGGCGTGATCCAGCTGCTGGGCGGCGTCGGCGCCAACGGCAACGTGCAGGCCACCATTCTGACCCAGAATCTGGCGGCGCTGCTGAACTGCCCTGCCTGGCTACTGCCGTCGCAGTCGATTGAGCATTCGGTCAGCGATCGCCAGCGGCTGTCGGCCAATGCCGAGGTTGCCGAAGTGCTGAGTAAATTTGAGCAGGTCGATCTGGCGATTGTCGGCATCGGCGATCTGGAGCCGTCAGCGCTGCTGCGCAATTCTGGCAACTACTACGATGGCAAAATGCTGCAGACGCTGGCGGCACGCGGTGCGGTCGGTGATATCTGCCTGCACTATTTTGACGCCTGTGGCCAGCCGGTATTGAAAGCGGAAGAAGATCCGGTGATCGGAATGGAACTGGCGCAGGTGAAACAGTGCGCGCAGGTCGTCGGACTGGCTGGCGGACGGGAGAAAGCGCAGGCGATTCGCGGTGCGCTATTGGGCGGTTATATCAAGGTGCTGATTATTGACTATCCCACGGCCCGGCTGCTGCTCACGCCGCAGGCGTAGTCAAAACCGGTCAGATGGTGCGGTAAGCGGTGGTGACTTTCCAGAGATAGCGCGGTGCCTGCGCCGCCGGATGCCTGTTCTGCACATGCTGATAGAACTCATCCGGTGACATGGCGTTGATCATCGCAATGGCCCGATCGCGGTCGCGGGAAAATGTTCGCAGCAGCGCACCGGCACCGTTGGCATAAGAGACGATGGTGGCGTAGCGCAGGGTCAGCGGATCGCGGATGCCCGACAGCGCAGAGTCCTGCAGGATGCGGATATAGGCGGTGCCGATATCAATATTTTTGGCCGGATCGCGCAACTCGGCATTCGACGGCTGACCCCGGCGGCCCAGCGTGCGATAGACTTCACGTCCCGCGGTCGACGCTTTAATCTGCATCAGCCCGACCGCATTGGAACGGCTCACTACGCCCGGATTTCCACCCGATTCGACACTGATAATGGCGCTGATCAACTTCTCATCAACGCCATAATGACTGGCGGCATCTTCGGTAAACATGGCCCAGGTTCCATTGACGCTGGAAGGCGGTGCCTGCGTTAACGGCGTGTTGCGCTGCTTAACGGCATGGTGCGGTGGCTCGCTGGCACAGCCAGTCAGGAGTAACGCCGAGAGTATAAGGTGTCGGATTTTCAGCAATTTTTCGTCTCATCGCGATTGTGGCGAATGCTATCATACCCAGGCAGCCTGAGAGCAAAATTACCGTTTATCCTAAATACACGATTATGCGGCGCGCACCGTGACTTCAGCGGGCTTTTTCGCCATCATCGCCGTCAGTCATGTGCGCTAACAGCAGGAAAGTATGATGATTTCACGTTCAGTTCGTCTTATCTCCCCCTCCGGTTACTGTCATAATCAGCCTGCGGCACTGCAGGGCATTGCACGACTGCGCGCGGCGGGCCATCAGGTGGAGAACGAGCAGGTGATCACCCGCCGTTTTCAGCGCTTCGCCGGAACGGACGCAGAGCGCCTTGAGGATATCAACCAGCTTGCCAGCCTCACTACGCTGCCCGACGTGGTGCTGGCGGTGCGCGGCGGTTATGGGGCCAGCCGGTTACTGGCGTCCATCGACTACGTCGCCCTGCAACGCCGTCTGCTGAATCAGCCGCTGGCGCTGTGCGGCCACAGCGACTTTACCGCGATTCAGCTGGCTCTGCTGGCGCAGGTCGGCCTGATTACCTTCAGTGCACCGATGCTGGCCGGTAACTTCGGTGCCGCGACCTTATCTGAATTTACCCTGCACCACTTCTGGCAGGCACTGACATCACCTACAGTAGAGGTGAAATGGCAGAGCGAAACGCCAGATCAGGGTGACTGGCAGGGTACGCTGTGGGGCGGGAATCTGGCGATGATCTGCTCTCTGATCGGCACGCCGTGGATGCCGCAGATTGAGAACGGCATTCTGGTGATAGAAGATGTCAATGAGCATCCGTTCCGCATTGAACGCATGCTGATTCAGCTGGAGCAGAGCGGCATTCTGGCGCGACAGCGGGCAATCGTCACAGGCAGCTTCACCAGCACAACCCTGTCGGACTATGACAATGGGTTTGATTTCAGTACCGTCTGGCAGCGCGTGCGTGATACTACCGATCTGCCGGTGATCTGTGGATTAGATTTTGGACATGCCGCTGACACCGTCACACTGCCGCTGGGCGCCAGCGCACGATTAGCGGTCAACCAGGGCAACGCCCATTTGCAGGCGACCGGGCATCCCGTCCTGCGGGAATAGAGAGCGTTTCAGGAGATCGACATTGAAGCCGTTGTATGACGATTTGTGGATCTCAACCCCGGAATTCCCGGTGGAAGATGCCGTTAATGACCTGATGATGCATGGCTTTATGCTGCGTCACCCGCGCGGCAATCTGCTGATTGGCCGCGTTGAAAATCCGCTCGATCATGAAGTGATTGCCGATACCGGCGGCGTGATCCGTCACTATCTGACCCACTGGCACGAATCCGCGCCCGGTGCGGCAGTGATCCAGCAGCGGTTTAGCAGCGCGCTCTACTGCCACAGCCGCTCATTAGGCCCTATCAGTCGTTTTGCGGAGCCGGATGACACCTTTTCGCAGCCGGAGACACATTTCGGCGATTTCCATCTGCTGCCAACGCCCGGACACACGCCGGGTAGTTGCAGCTTTCTCTATACCTCGCCGCTGGGGCTAACCTATCTGTTTGTCGGCGATACCGTGACCCGCTCTCATGACAACTGGATCACGGTGCTGGTGCCGGACAGTAATCCGGCTGAGCTGAGTCAGACGCTGGAATTTTACCGCTCGCTGCGCCCCGACGTGGTACTGATGAGTACCACGCGCGGCCATCTTTCCTGGAAAAAAGTGACGCTGCAAAGCTGGCTGGCTGCCATTGATGAAGCTGAACAGCATCCCCTGGATCTGCGGGAAAATCCGCTGTTCTGATTACAGTTCTTTGGTCAGATAGTGCCGCTGATGATGATCCATGTAGTTCGCCAGTGTAAGCCGCAGGGTATAGCCGAGTTTTTCGTAAAACGGCCGCGCCTGAAAACTGGCGGTATCTACCTGTGCATAGCGGCAGCCGCGATCCCGGGCCTCCTGCTCGGCAGCCTGAATCAGCCTGCTGCCTGCCCCCTGCCCGCGTAGCGCCTCACTCACCCAGAGCATATCAATCCGCAGCCAGTTACCGGTCGTTGAGCCGGTCAGTCCGGCCAGCTTTTTACCCTGCTCATCACGGATAAACACGCCAATTGACCTGATCGTATTCACATCAATAAATTTGCTGTTGAAGGCATTGAGAGCCAGCCTGACCTCATCCAGATCCTGCGCAGTAACGTTGTCGGTAATCTCAGGTTGCATAGTGGCTCCAGGGGGTTAACTGTCGGAACGCTGACGATCGTCGTAACGCTCCAGGGTCAGCGCATCCACATCGCGTTTTTCGCTGCGGCTGCAGGGCAGCAGTTTATCGCTGTCGCGGTAAACAAAGAAGGTTGCCTGGCTGCGCTGGTTCACAATCAGCTGATCGCCATTGCGAAAGCGGGTAATCGCCACCTGATCGCCCGCTTCTAAGCGGGTTCGCTGCTGACCGGCGGCAATCTGGAAATGATTTTCCGGCCACATCAGGGTGGTTAAACCATATTCGGCACGTGAAACTGTCATGGTCGGCCGACCGGGACAGTTAAGCTGAAATTCGGTTTCACTCCAGGCGGGTGCGATATGACAGGCCAGCAGGCCCAGGGCAATTAACGCTGCCTTCATGCTGTGTCTCCACTGATTTCATTGAGAATTTTCTTAGCTTAACATAGAAAAACCAGAGGAGAGGCGTGAGGGGAGCGTGACTAAGACCATTAAAAGGTGGAATCGGTGTGCGAAAAAACCTGAAAGTTGAGAAAAGATAAAGTAATCCGGCCAGCCTGACAGCGTACCCGCCTGGCCGGATTGTGACTATTCGGCAGCGACCTCGGCGGCCACTAACATCAGCGCCAGCCCGGCATTTTCGCTATCATAAGCCTGCATGGCTGCACGAATATTCGCTGAGCAGGCGAGCACCTGTTGCTTCTTATCGGCTTCCAGCTCGTCAATCGCGTGGCGAATAATCATTAGACTTGCTTCTTCTTCTTTCATCATTTATCCCTGGATTTGCCTAAGTGGTGCGCAAAGGAGCCAAGAATACCGTTTATTGATAAGCAAAGTCACCCCTTTACATTCCTGTTGCTTAACGATTAAACAAATCACAAACAGGAAGCGTAGCGGAAACTGCTATAATTACGTGATTGGTGGTGCAACAGGATAGACTCTGCGCCACGACACTCCCAGGGATTGAAGCAGGTAGAAAATCATGATGCGACTCAGCATTTTTATCCTCATCGCGTTGGTGACTGGATGTTCATCTGGCCCGAAAGGGGTGGAATGTCCGGGTGAGGTCTCGACAATTTATGGTCAGTCGATGGGACAGACACAGGGCGTGATTTTTGACCTGGTTAACAGCTTTACCGTGACACGAGACAATGTCAGCGTTAACAGTGGCCCGCTGCAGTCGCTGGATCGGTTTAAATATGTCCCCTCCGCCGTGACGCATGAAGGTTACTTTGCGCAGCGCCTGTCAGATAAGCAGTTCCGCCTGATTAATCCTTATCAGGACACCCAAATCACCTGGACCTGTCCATAAGGGATGAATCCTGCTGCCAGATGGTTTATTGTCAGGAAACGTCAAGCAGCAGGGTTCCCCGATGGAAAAGCGTCTGGATAACAACGGTTATATCGACTTCCCCTTCCCCGCTACGCGCAATGCGGATGGCTCGGTTAATCCCTGTGGCTTTGATCTGACGCTGGAAACCGGTCGCCTTGAAGAGATCGTCGTACTGAATCGCTCAGCGAATCTGCGGCGACTGGTCGAGGAGGTTAATCTGCAGGAGGGGCTGTTTATGACCCTGGCCTGTGACTGGCAGCAGCAGGAAGATGCGGTCTGTGGTTTTATCGATGTGGCTTTTCGTCCCGACCTGCCGCAGCACGGTCACCAGGAAGCCCTGCAGCTGGAGGCGAGCTTTCACCATTACCTGACCGGACAGGAGCAGCAACATCAACTGCCCGCCGGGACACTGGTCAACTATGCCCGTTCGGTACTCGACTGGAGCTGGTCGCCGCTGCATCAGCGTCAGCGCGATTACGAAAAAATCACTATCCAGTTCTATTGTCCGCAGGCCGATGACGCCGAATGGTGTTTTGACCATCTGCGTCATTTCCTGGTGAGCGTCTATCCGACCTGCATCGCCGGCCGTTCGCTCTGATCCCCACTTCTCCCGGAGTCGCTATGCGTTCTGCTGCGCTGTCTGTTTTTACGCTGTTCTGCTCGCTGTTTTTTGCCGCGTCGGCCCAGGCCGATCGCTGCCAGCAAATTCGCGCCGGTCTGGATATCGGTTCCGGTACCACCAAAATTGCGGTGGCGCGCGTCAATGTCTGCCAGCAGCGTATCGAAAAAGTGCTGTATCAGGATCAGCGCGCCGTGGCCTGGAACGACGCATTAGCCCATTCAGCGGATAACCAGCTGAGTCCGGCAGTCACCCACGAAGGTGCCGCCGCACTGCAGCAGCTGGTCGCGCACGCACAGCGCTTTCATCCACAGCGAATCAGCGGCGTGGCGACGGCAGTGTTTCGCAATGCCAGCAACGGTCAGGCCGTAATTGAACAGTTGCAGCGCCAGAGTGGTGCGCAAATCAGCATTATTTCGCAGCAGCAGGAAGCGATGCTTGGCTTTCTCTCTGCCAAAGCCGCGCTTAACGATCCGGCAGTACGGGATGAGCAGTTGCTGGTCTGGGATATTGGCGGTGGGTCAATGCAGATGACGGCATGGCGACAGCAGGCGGGCAAGCCGGTAGCGGATATTTACCGGGGCAGACTGGCCTCAGTGACGCTGAAAAACTTTATCCTGACGGTGCTGAAGAACAGCCCGGAGGCTAAATCGCCCAACCCGATTGGTTCCTGGCGGCAGTCGGTGCTGCGCTTTGTGCAGTTTTACGCGACTAACGAAGTCAGCCCGCAGATCAAACAGGATGTGGCCGGTCGTCGGGTGATTGGGATCGGAGGCGTACACGGTTTTTCGATTCGCAATCAGTTACCGGGTAAACCCAACCACTATACGCTGGCGACCCTGAGCCAGCTCTCGCAGCAGCAGGTCTGGAAAGGCGACAGCGAATTGCAGGGTGACTACCGCGCCACTGACGTGAGTAACCTGTTACTGGTGGAAGGGTATATGCAGGCGCTGAAAATGGATGAGGTGGAGATTGTTGAGGCCAGCCTGATTCAGGGCGTGCTGCTGCAATAGCGCAACGCTTCCACACTTCGCTACACGTCAGATTTAACCAGCCGGATAGCGTGATCCAGCATCCGCTGCTCATCCCGTTCACTGTGGGCGCGCTGCTGGCGGATACGCTTAAGCAGGTCGTAGATTTCGCCACGCCGGGTGTCATGACCGCGCTCCATCAGCACAATGACTGCATCGCCAATAACGCGGCAGACTTCATCATAGTCATCATCATTCAGTGCATCACGTTTCATCGTTTCTCCTCCGGCTGTGACTTTCTTCTCAAAAGGCTAGACAGGAAATGGCGGGCCCGCAAATGCAGCGCCATTAACAGCCGGAAATGATTTTTTAGGCCCTTATCGGGCGCTGGCGGAGCAGAACTCACTATCTTTGCTACGCTTTGAGAGTCTTACTCAAAACCAAGGAGCATTTAAATGTCAGGAAAAATCGAAGATAAAGTAAAAGAAGCCGCTGGCGCAGTTCAGGAACAATGGGGTGCAGCAACCGGTTCATCTGAGCATCAGGCTAAAGGCGCAGCGCGTCGTTACACCAATCAGGCAAGCTATGCTGCACGTGATGCTGCTGAGACCATTCGCGATCAGGTTCAGTCCAATCCTGCTGCCGGTCTGGCCATTGCTGCAGGCGTTGGCGTATTTATCGGCTTCCTGCTGGGTCGTAAGTAATACCGCCACACGTCGACAGAACGGGAGCCACTGGCTTCCGTTTTTTTTGGCTTTAGCTGACTGCATGCTGAGAAACATCTGAAAGATAAGCCTTCACAGGCCAGCTCACGGTGAGTCTTCAGTCTTAATTACGTTCTCTTTCTGACAACATCAAGGTGACCTTATGAAAACGATACCTGCTTTGCTGCTGGTGGCAGCGACCTTAACCTCTCTGGCGGGCTGCTCACATAAAAGCGACGCGATTAAAGAAGATGGCCGTCCCCATGCGCCAAGTGGCCAGTCATCACCGGGCGGCACCCTGGGTTCAGGCCCGGTGGGTCAGCCTCAGTCGTAATACCCTGCCCCGGCACGCGTGCCGGGGTTTGTTTCTCTTTTTTTATATTGAATAGCACCCGTAAAATAAATCCTCTGATAGTTAACCTGCTAGTAATTAAGTGCGGGATTAAAAATATGGAATATCATTATTATAAGAATTGTCCCAATTCTTTTCGCTAATTTCCTACCTCTTTTACACAATTTTGTATATATACCCTGAATAAACAACACTAAAAATGTGGAAACAGTTTAAACAAATATTCTACGGAGAATAAAAAATATTTCTCCCTACTGAACTTTAGACGTAAGAATATTCTCTAATAATGCACAACACCTTTTGTTTAATATTATTGATGCATTAAAGAGAATTCAGCCGTGAAGAAAAGAAAGATTTATCTGATAGACCGACTTTTAACGCTTTATTCTCGATTTTCAGGCAGAACAAAACTGCAGGCCCTGCAGGCCCTGACACCCGGCACAGTCGTGATTTACTCCACCACGGCACTGGGCGATTTTCTGATGAATACGCCGGCTATCTGGAGCCTGAAAAATCGCTTTCCCACCAGCAAATTTATTCTGGTTTCCAGCAAGAAAAATAAGGATCTGGTCAGTCGTTATAACTGGTTCGATAAGATCTATATCTGGGATAACAAAGTGGCGAATTTCCTGCCGCTATTTTTCAAACTGCGTCGCCAGAAACCTGATCTGTCAGTGATATTACACGCCCATTTCCCTTACGATATTATGAGTTCGGTGCTGACCGGCAGTAAAGCAATTGTGCGCGATCATTACGGCAGCGAATCCCCTGTACTGAATAAATATCTTGATCACTATTCAGGTTATTTCGACGACCACACCATTAAGCGTAAGCTGAAACTGATTGAAGCGCTGGGTGCAGAGACAGAGCAGACCCGGATGCATCTTCCCGAGGTAACGAGCAGCTCGGCTGCAACGGCCAGCCATCGCCGTATCGGTTTTCAGTTAGGCGCATCAAAAGATATTCGCCGCTGGCCGCTGGCTTCATTCAGCCAGCTGGCGACCGCGTTGCTCGAACGCTGGCCTGACGCTGAAATCATTGTCACCGGTACGGCTGCTGAGCAGCCTCTTGTGAAACAATTTATCGAAAGCCTGCCGCTGCACTGCCGTAAGCGTGTGACGCCAATGGCGGGCAAAACGAATCTCAGCGGCCTGATTACGCTGATCCGCACGCTGAACGTGCTGGTCACCGGCGATACCGGCCCACTGCACATCGCCGTGGCGGCACAGACGCCAACGGTCAGCCTGTTCTCTACCGCCAATCCACGCTATACCGGCCCCTGCCAGGACAGCGATCGCCATATTGTTATTCATCGCCCGGATAAAACGGCGACACAGCATCCGATGGCGTCGATCAAGGCTGAAGAAGTCGAGCAGGCCGTGGCGAAACTGGTGGGATAATGAACGAGCTTTCTCACGCCATTATGGCGCTGATTGAATACCACAATCAGCCAACCGCCCTGGGCGGGTTCCGGAAAGTGGATCGGGCGGGTTTTCATCTGCAGCAGCTGCCACTGAATGAAGTGGAGTTTGCGATTCTGATGAATGATTTTTTTGCCACGTTCAACGTCTGCTCTGAGCATTATGATGATGCCCGCTATTTTCCGGCGGCGCACCTGCGGCGAATGACACCAATGAAGTGGTTTAAATCTGGCGGATATTGTCCCGTAACGGTCGCGATGTTATGTGAAGCGGCCAGCCGTGGACGCTGGCCTGAAGCAGATTACTGAATAATCATATGGACGAAGGCATCATAGACCTCGCGGCTGCTCAACGCGTTGACCTCACGTGACGCCGGTTGCAGCACCTGATAGTTGACCTTCCACGGATGCCAGCACGCCGGATCGCTGTCACCAAACAGCGCCACCACCGGCAGGCCCAGTGCGGCACCGATGTGCATTGCTCCGCCATCACTGCTCACCAGCCCCTGACATAACGACATAGCCGCAATCAGCTGTGGCAGGCTGGTAGTTGCTACCGCCTTTATCGGCAGGTGCGGACAGAGCGCCATGATTTCACGCGCTTTTTCATCATCCCCCGGATGACGCGGATTATCGCGGCTGCCAGGTGACCAGAGCAGCATGATCTGGCAGGGATGATGCGCCGCGATCTTCTCCGCCAGCCCGGCAAACCGCGTGGCTTCCCACTGCTGACTTGGCTTACGGGCGCTGATCTGGAGTGCATAGATCGGAAGAGCAGAATCAATCGCACAGGTGTCTCGCAGGCCGGCCGCAATAGCCGCATCCGGCCGCAGGGTCAGTTTACCTGGCGCAGTGGCGCTGAGACGCAAATCCCTCCCCAGGCTAAACAGGGTTTCGCTGATATGACAGGGTGACTGGCTGGGCGGCGGCAGTAAATCGCTGATCAGCGGATGCGGCTGCTTCCCCAGCGCGATCACTCTGGCGGGACGTACGATTTTAACCCACTTCAGGCCATGCTGATCCCAGCGGCTTTTGGCCAGAATCACTATGTCGTAAC
This sequence comes from Pantoea sp. 22096, assembly GCF_052045955.1. Taxonomy (NCBI): domain Bacteria; kingdom Pseudomonadati; phylum Pseudomonadota; class Gammaproteobacteria; order Enterobacterales; family Erwiniaceae; genus Pantoea; species Pantoea sp. 22096. The sequence continues at coordinate 1,485,099 of NZ_JBQEPW010000001.1, forward strand.
GTTGCTTTTTCAGATTCAGCATCAGCTTCAGTCGCTGTAACACACAGGCCAGTCGTCCCTGCCCTGCCTCACGGTGATGCAACTTGGTGTAATAGAAGAGCTGCCGGATATCGGGATTATGCTGTAACACGGGCGCAGCGTAGTTGTTGGTCAGTACATCGACCTCATACTGGCCCGACTGCGCCAGCGCACTGATGAGCGGCGTGGTCAGCAAGGTATCGCCAATATTATCCCGACAAATAATTAAAACCCGCATGTCTGACATCCTCTGCGCACAGGCTACGCCGTTCTGGCTGAATAAAAGTGAGACTCGCACAATTAACGTCTCTGAAGCGCTAACGTAACGGCATAAGTCAGCAAATTAGTCAGCGCAGATTGAGGTTGGTTCCATGGTCGCCGTATTGTGGAAAGCCGATGGGTGCTTTTCAGGCAAGTGAAATGCCTCACGCATCCGCCGGATGATTGATTTAACAACACCCATGCTAAGGCGTCAGCGTAAAGAAGGAGGAAAGGCCGCGAATGGCGGCCTGACGTGGTGGTTACATTACCGTTATATTAGCTGGCGCTATTTTTCAGCAGGCTGATGGCCAGCCTCATAACGGGTTCAGGTTCAATGCCGGTAAACATGCGGTGAATTTTTTCAGTAATGGCCTCGCGGGTTACCGGCTTATCTTCAGCCACAATTTCCATCACAGCCTGACCAAACAGCAGTCGACATGCCGCAATGGCATCACTTACAGCCTCATCATCCATAATATTCTCCCTGTGTATCGGCAGAAGAGTACACTCCTGCGGCAGCAGGATCATGCTGAACTGTTTATTTTGCGGCACAGATTACAAAAATGAATCCTGTGAAACGCGCGGAGAGCCTGGCGCGTAACCGTTAATGCCGGGCACTGACCTGAAGCAGGGGTTATTAACAAAGAGTGTCGTTCAACAGATCAAGAGCAACATTATAAATCATTGCAGGCTGCGCATCAGGTAACATTACCTTTATCTTTGCTTCCAGTGCGCGGTTAGTTACTGGCTGATTATCTGCTAATAATTCCAGCACAGCCTGCCCAAACATCAGGCGACAGATATAAATCGCGTCTTTTGTATAATTAGCGTCCATAAATCCTCCTTATGAGTGAGCTATTACAGTAACGATATTCAGTCACAAACAGATGCCAGTTTTGCGTTCACGGTTTCTTTTGTAGTGGCATCAGATAATGCATTTTGCAGAAATATTAAAATATTCAGTCGCAGGTAAGAATTTTTCAGGATGTTGATAATGAAAAGTAATTCAGTCATACGTTGAAGGGGACGCTAATCGCCCGTTATTTTACTGAGTCAGCAGAGCATCAATGCTGACCACGTCATGGCTGAAGAGGCGGAGGAGAAGAGAATGGAAAAGTGTGAAAAGCGGATACAAAAAAGCCCACATCGCGTTTAGCGCGATGTGGGCTTAAGCAGACGTTACATATTTTCGATGATCGCGTCACCAAACTCTGAACATTTCAGCAGTTTAGCACCATCCATCAGGCGTTCGAAATCGTAAGTCACGGTCTTGTTAGCGATAGCGCCTTCAACACCTTTAACAATCAGGTCAGCCGCTTCGAACCACTCCAGGTGACGCAGCATTACCCTAATATCAGGAGGTTAATCTATTGATTTAGTGCGATAAAAACTTAACTGGGGTAGTTCAAACTGTTTTTTATGTGAGGGATTAAGCTATATAGATCGGTGAATTGATTAGGGTTTTGCAGAAAAATTCACTGATAATCTAGCCCGCCACTGAGCGGGTTATTTGTGGTCAGCCCGGCAGTTGACGCTGCCGGGATTTTTAACCAGCCTCACATTTTAGTGAATGTTATGCTTGAGCAACATAATAGCCACATCGTAAACCAGTTCGGGCTTGCAGTCGGGAAGCATTTTCTTCACTTTATCTTCCAGGGCAACCTTGGTTACCAGTTGATCATCGCTGAGCAATTCCAGCACCGCTTGACCAAACATCAACCGACAGATGTGGATTGCATCTGTTGTATATTTATCTTCCATAACACCTCCTCCCGTAAGCGATGCCACAATACGAAGAAGCAGATTCGACCTCATCTGACAGTGCGTTTTTTAAGCAAAGAAGCCACAAAGCAATAAAGTTGAATAACAATTAAAGTTATTGAATTTACAGGCCGGTGGATGAGTTTTCCATTCTTGCTGCAGGACTGACAGTGCAATACTGGCAGCCAGATTATCGCGCCGCTCTGATAGCGCCACAACCACGCTGGCGATTGTCTCCAGCGTCACCGTTTCATCTCTGGCCACCAGCTGCCAGACAGCCTCGCCCATAGTCATGTCAGGCTATGCTGCCTTATAAATAGCTTCTTCAAATCCATTTTTCATATTCCGACTCCTGTTCAAAGAAAACCATTTAAACGTTGTGTTAAACTTATCACAAAATTGTAGCATCTCTTCCAAATTATATTGATCAAACGCACCACTGAAACGATTAACGTATTTACATATAAAGATTTTTTTAATAATTTGAAAACACTAATCATGGATTGATCATAGGAAATGGCTAGTGCAATACAGCAACCAGGTAATAGGATTTTTACAAGGAAATGACATTTTAGCTAAAAATCTCGACAACGCTCTTTTAGGCGTCAAAGAAGCAGTCTCAAACCAGATTGATACTATAGGTGCAGGTGCCAGACGCGCGCTCTATTACACTTCCTGCTTTACCGATGCCTATAACGATGTTTGCCAGCAACAAAAGACTGAGGATACTCGATTCGTAAAAGGTATTTACCATATTTTGCGACATGAAGACATTGTTTATGAAATGCTCACAATCTACTTTAATGAGGTATTTCGCCATAAAACATCTGAACAGTTAGAATACATCAAACGTTTGTTGATGGGGGTGAATATTCATATCGCCGCTAGCTCCCTGACTAATCACGGATTTGTGTTGGCGACGGCAGCCGCCGTTTCTCTCGGATTGCATTTTAATCTAGACATGGCCGCACTTACAGGGCGATTTACAGGTGGTATTATATTGCTATCAGGTCTTTACGGCGTCGTACAAAACGCTGCTGACAGTGCTCATCGATTAAGTATTCAGTCCCCTACTTATCACAATGCTCTTTATACACAAGAACTTGAAATGATGTATTTCTTAATAGAGCCATTATTTAAACGCGCTGGTGCTTTCCAGCAACCCCTATCGGATAAAAATATAGCAAACATTATCACCAGGATGATAGGATAATGCTTTTGAATATTATTAAACGATTACTGAGGCGAGTTTTCACATCTCTAGTAGGGTTATACGCTCCACAGGCATTAATAATAACCTATGCAATGATTCAGATAAATTATTTTCCTGCCGCCCCGCTTTGGCTTGTGCCGGTTTTCGCCATAGCAGTTATATATATATTTAGTCGATATGTGAAATGGTAATTATAATTAAAATTTTTTAAGCCGAATTTCCAGATCTTTAATCTCGGATTACGGACCGACAGCATTAACCATATTGTTCGCTCTGATTCAGGGTATGTTTTTCCCGGATAGTCCTATATAGCTAATCCCTCTATTCTTTGTATTTTTGATGGTTAGTTTATCAATATATGAAGTCTTAAAGCTCAAACGAAAGCAATAACATAAGATTTTATAAGGAAATAACATGTCTACACCAGCTCATTTATGGCTTGAAGATGAAAACGGATCACCAATTGTTGGTAGTTGCCAGATGCCATTAAGGTTAGGCTCAATTGAATTAAAATCATTCTCACACGGCGTAACTATCCCTGTAGATCCCAGCTGGGGAAAATTAACAGGTACGCGTGTACACAGCCCCATTACAATAGTTAAAGAGTTTGATCAAACAACGCCACTCCTATACCGCGCTGTCTGCGAAGGCCGGACCATGAAGAAAGCGATAATCCGAATGTATCGTATTCTGGAATCTGGCATCGAAGCAGAATATTTCAATATCATTCTGGAAAACGTAAAATTTACAACGGTTGCGCCGTATCTGGCCCCTAACGGTATGAGTAGTACTCATCTCGAAACGCTCGAATTACATTATGAGGCGATTACATGGAAGTATACGGAGGGTAATGTAATTTACCGCGACACATGGAATCAACGAGCAACATATTGAACAAAAAAAGCCCGGCAATAGCCGGGCTGGTGTTGGCAGATAAAATTAAGAAAACTCTATAAAAGCTCATTATTAAAAATATTATTATCCACCCTATCACACACCCAAATAATATTAACTTCACGTTGTTTTCCTATTCATATATCAGGCTCTCTCTAACCATGTTCAAAATATACTCATCTTTAATTTGGCTCCGACTTGTTTAACCGATCAATTTTCCAGAATTGATCGGTTAAACAAGTCGACTGACATAAGGCCCTGTAAAAAAGGTTTATTAGCTAATTCATAGCAACTATTTTTTTGGTTAACCCTCAACCTCAGTATCAGAGCTTTCGTACTTGTGATTCACCATCATCACACAACATCACAGGCAGAACGTGGCGAAGCGCTAACTATCAGCTCCATCACTACCGGCTTAATCAAAGCACGTAAAATGACAAGCCTGACAGAGAATGACACCCCACCAACATTCTACGAGCAGCGCTCACTGGCTGAGCGGTTATATCGTGAACAGGGCATGGACATACAGCACTACCTGGTCATAAAAAACCAGACGCAGACCGATAAATACGACGATGACAGGGGCAAAGATTGACTGGTGGTGGCGGTATAAAACAGTACGATTTACGTTCAGTTTAGCAGAAGGATTTTGCTGGCGTTTTGCAGGAAAAAGTCAAAAAAAAGCCAACACGATTTTTACATTCGTGTTGGCTGTATGTTAAGTAATGCGGATTACATATTTTCGATGATCGCGTCACCAAACTCTGAACATTTCAGCAGCTTAGCGCCATCCATCAGGCGTTCGAAATCGTAAGTCACAGTCTTGTTAGCGATAGCACCTTCAACACCTTTAACAATCAGGTCAGCCGCTTCGAACCACTCCAGATGACGCAGCATCATTTCTGCAGACAGGATCACTGAACCTGGGTTCACTTTATCCTGACCGGCATACTTAGGTGCTGTACCGTGGGTTGCTTCAAACAGCGCGCACTCGTCACCGATGTTAGCGCCTGGTGCGATACCGATACCGCCAACCTGCGCCGCCAGGGCGTCAGAGATGTAATCACCGTTCAGGTTCATACAGGCGATAACGTCATATTCTGCCGGACGCAGCAGGATTTGTTGCAGGAACGCATCAGCAATCACATCTTTCACGATGATCTCTTTGCCGGTGTTCGGGTTTTTGAACTTCATCCACGGGCCGCCGTCGATCAGTTCGCCGCCGAACTCGTCTTTCACTAACTGGTATCCCCAGTCTTTGAAAGAGCCTTCGGTGAACTTCATGATGTTACCTTTGTGAACCAGGGTCAGTGAATCACGATCGTTGGTGATGGTGTATTCCACTGCCGCGCGGACCAGACGTTTGGTACCCGCTTCTGAACACGGCTTAACGCCGATACCGCACTGCTCAGGGAAGCGAATTTTCTTCACGCCCATCTCTTCGCGCAGGAACTTGATCACTTTGTCCGCTTCGGCAGAGCCCGCTTTCCACTCAATACCCGCATAGATATCTTCGGAGTTTTCACGGAAGATCACCATGTCGGTCTCTTCAGGGCGTTTAACCGGGCTTGGCGTGCCTTTGTAGTAACGTACCGGACGCAGGCAGACGTAGAGGTCAAGCTCCTGACGCAGTGCTACGTTCAGTGAACGAATACCGCCGCCGACCGGGGTGGTCAGTGGGCCTTTAATGGCCACGCGATATTCTTTGATTAAGTCGAGCGTTTCCTGTGGCAGCCAGACATCCTGACCGTAGAGTTCAACTGACTTCTCACCCGTGTAAATCTCCATCCAGGAGATTTTACGCTCGCCGTTGTAGGCCTTCTTCACCGCCGCGTCCACGACTTTCAGCATCACCGGGGAAACATCAACACCGATACCGTCACCCTCAATGTAAGGAATGACCGGATTGTTTGGCACTGTAAGCTTGCCCTGATTCAGGGTGATTTTCTGACCTTCCGCCGGAACTACTACTTTGCTTTCCATTAACCTCTCCTGGGCGTTTGTTAATGATTTGTAAGATGCGCGTCAATACTACTTGAATATTTCCGTCACGCCAATCACCGCAATTTCACGTTATAATGCGCCGAATGTTTCTGACTGCAAAGCCCATGCGAATAACAACTCAACGAATTCACCAGGATAAACGATTCAGCCGCCCGACGCGTGATGTGCGACGTGCGCCTGCCCGCCCTGCTGCTCCACGACGTGTCATTCTGTTTAACAAACCGTTCGACGTTTTGCCGCAATTCACCGATGAAGCGGGCCGCCGCACCCTGAAAGATTTTGTCAGCGTCGCAGACGTTTATGCCGCAGGTCGCCTTGACCGTGATAGCGAAGGCCTGATGGTACTGACCAACGACGGTGCCCTGCAGGCCGCGCTGACGCAGCCCGGCAAACGCACGGGTAAGGTCTATTATGTGCAGGTGGAAGGCGAGCCACAGGAGGCGGATCTTCAGCCTCTCCGGGGAGGGGTTAATCTGAAAGATGGCATGACGTTGCCCGCTGGTGTGGAAAAAGTGGCTGAGCCGGCGTGGCTCTGGCCGCGTCAGCCGCCAATCCGCGAGCGCAAAAATATCCCGACGCAGTGGCTGAAAGTCACCCTGTATGAAGGCCGTAATCGTCAGGTGCGCCGGATGACAGCCCATATCGGCTTTCCCACCTTACGGTTAATTCGGTACGCCATGGGAAACTATTCGCTCGACGATCTGGCGCCGGGTACGTGGCGTGAAATCAGCGAGAGCCCTGCCTGAAAATCTATTTTTTATAACCTCAGGTTAACAATTACGGAGAAGTAATGTTTAAACCTCATGTGACTGTCGCCTGTCTGGTTCAGGCAGAGGGTGAACTGCTGGTAGTGGAAGAGACGATCAACGGTCGTCCTACCTGGAACCAGCCTGCCGGACATCTCGAAGCGGATGAAACCCTGCTGGAAGCCGCCGAACGTGAACTCTATGAAGAGACGGGTATTGCGGCATCGATGCACTATTTCATCGGGATAAACCAGTGGATCGCGCCCGACAGTACGCCTTTTGTGCGTTTTCTGTTTGGCGTCGATCTGGCGGAAAAAGCGCCAACTCAGCCGCAGGACAGCGACATCGATCGCTGCTGGTGGCTGCCGCCAGCGCAGATTCTCACTGCGTCTAACCTGCGTTCGCCACTGGTCGCTGAAAGCGTACGCCTGTGGCAACAGGGCGCGCGCTACCCGTTACATCTGGTCAGCCCGTTCCAGTGGCCGTTTCACGAGGGTGCGCGTCTGCCTTCTGCATGATAGAATGCGCCGCCTGTTTTTTTATCGTAATGCGAGCGTGTCATGTCTGACAACAGCCAGAAAAAAGTGATCGTCGGTATGTCCGGCGGCGTCGATTCTTCCGTTTCCGCCTGGTTACTGCAGCAGCAGGGCTACCAGGTTGAAGGCCTGTTCATGAAGAATTGGGAGGAGGACGATGGCGAGGAGTATTGTACCGCCGCGGACGATCTGGCGGATGCGCAAGCGGTGTGCGACAAGCTCGGTATGAAGCTGCATAAAGTTAACTTTGCCGCAGAGTATTGGGATAACGTCTTTGAGCATTTCCTCGAAGAGTACAAAGCGGGCCGCACGCCTAACCCCGATATCCTCTGCAACAAAGAGATCAAATTCAAAGCGTTCCTGGAGTTCGCGGCGGAAGACCTGGGCGCAGATTTTATCGCTACAGGTCACTACGTGCGCCGCAAGGACGTCGATGGTCAGAGCCAGCTGTTACGCGGACTGGACGGTAACAAAGACCAGAGCTACTTCCTCTATACTCTGAGCCACGAGCAGATTGCCCAAAGTCTGTTTCCGGTCGGCGAGCTGGAAAAACCGGAAGTGCGCCGCATCGCGGAACAGCTGGACCTGATCACCGCGAAGAAAAAAGACTCGACCGGCATCTGCTTTATCGGCGAGCGCAAATTCCGCGACTTTTTGGCGCGCTATCTCCCGGCTCAGCCTGGCGAAATAGAAACTACGGAAGGTCAGATCGTCGGTGAACATCAGGGGCTGATGTACCATACGCTTGGACAGCGTAAGGGTCTCGGTATCGGTGGCCTGAAAGAGAGCAAAGATGATCCCTGGTATGTGGTCGACAAAGATGTGGCGCGTAACCGTCTGATTGTTGCCCAGGGCGGCGATCATCCGCGTCTGATGTCCGTTGGCCTGATTGCGCAGCAGTTGCACTGGGTTGATCGTCAGCCAATCACCGCTCCGCTGCGCTGCACCGTGAAAACCCGCTATCGTCAGACCGACATTCCCTGTGAGATTATTCCACAGGGCGACGACCGGATTGCGGTGCGTTTCGACGAGCCGGTTGCTGCAGTCACGCCAGGTCAGTCTGCGGTGTTTTATCTTGGCGACGTCTGCCTCGGTGGCGGTATTATCGAACAGCGTCTGCCGTTAGTGGCGGAGTAAGCGGGCTCAGCCCGCGTTGATGACGCGTAAACAGGAGTAACCGTGGCGAAAAATTATCAGGAAATCACGCTGGCGCTGGCGGGCATCTGTCAGTCCGCCCATCTCGTGCAGCAGCTGGCTCAGCAGGGTCACTGCCAGCCCGAGGCGCTGACCGTGTCGCTGCGCAGCGTGCTGGATCTTAATCCTGGCTCCACGCTGGCGGTGTTCGGCAATAATGAAGCCAACCTGCGCCTCGGACTTGAAACCCTGATGGCGGTGCTGAACAGCAGCAGTCGCCAGGGTGCCGGCGCAGAACTGACACGTTACACGCTCAGCATGATGGTGCTGGAGCGCAAGCTCAGCGCCAGTAAATCCGCCATGGCGACGCTGGCACAGCGCATCACGCAGCTGGATCGCCAGCTGGCACATTATGAACTGGAGTCAGACACCATCCTCAGCGCGATGGCTGGCATCTATGTGGATGTGATCAGCCCGCTTGGCCCGCGTATTCAGGTTACCGGTTCGCCTGCGGTGCTGCAGAATACGCAGGTGCAGAGCAAAGTGCGCGCCACCCTGTTAGCCGGTATCCGCGCTGCCGTGTTGTGGCAGCAGGTCGGCGGTGGCCGACTGCAACTGATGTTCTCGCGTCAGCGTTTGCTGCGTGAAGCGAAAACCCTCTTATCCCGGCTGCCACTGACTTACTAAGTCGGTGCGGCAAAACACTGCTAAATGATTCAGGAGTTGCACTGATGGAATTATCCTCTCTGACCGCCGTCTCACCTGTCGATGGTCGTTACGGCGATAAAGTCAGCCCGCTGCGTGCGATTTTCAGCGAGTTCGGTCTGCTGAAATTCCGCGTTGAGGTTGAAGTTCGCTGGTTACAAAAACTGGCCGCGACCGCAGAGATCAAGGAAGTTCCTGCATTTGATGCCGACGCAAACGCTTTCCTTGATGCAATTGTCGCCGGTTTTTCAGAAGACGATGCCGCCCGCATCAAAACCATTGAGCGCACCACCAACCACGATGTAAAAGCGGTTGAGTATTTCCTGAAAGAGAAAGTGGCTGATATCCCTGCCCTGCATGCCGTCTCTGAATTTATTCACTTTGCCTGCACCTCTGAAGATATCAATAACCTGTCGCATGCCCTGATGCTGGAAACGGCCCGCCGTGACGTGATTTTGCCTTACTGGGACCAGCTAATTACCGCCGTGAAAGGTCTTGCCAGCGAATACCGTGACATTCCGCTGCTCTCCCGCACCCACGGCCAGCCGGCGACGCCGTCGACCATGGGTAAAGAGATGGCCAACGTCGCCTATCGTCTGGAGCGTCAGTTACGTCAGCTGAAGCAGATTGAAGTGTTGGGTAAAATCAATGGCGCGGTCGGTAACTACAATGCTCACATTGCTGCCTATCCCGAAGTGGACTGGCACGCGCTGAGCGAGAACTTCGTGACCTCACTGGGGATCACCTGGAACCCGTACACCACGCAGATTGAGCCGCACGACTATATCGCTGAGATGTTCGACTGTATCGCCCGCTTTAACACCATCCTGATCGATTTCGATCGTGATATCTGGGGTTATGTGGCGCTGAACCATTTCAAACAGAAAACTATTGCGGGTGAAATTGGCTCCTCAACCATGCCGCACAAGGTGAACCCGATCGACTTCGAAAACTCCGAAGGCAATCTGGGTCTGGCGAATGCTGTCATGCAGCATCTGGCCAGCAAGTTGCCGGTCTCACGCTGGCAGCGTGACCTGACCGACTCCACCGTGCTGCGTAACCTCGGGGTGGGCGTGGGCTATGCGCTGATCGCCTATCAGGCGACGCTGAAAGGCATCTCTAAGCTGGAAGTGAACCGTGACCGCCTGCTGGACGAGCTGGATCACAACTGGGAAGTGCTGGCAGAGCCGATCCAGACGGTGATGCGTCGTTACGGCATTGAAAAGCCCTATGAGAAGCTGAAAGAGCTGACGCGCGGCAAACGCGTGGACGCTGCCGGTATGCAGGCCTTTATCGACAGCCTGGCGTTGCCGGAAGAGGAAAAAGTGCGTCTGAAGCAGATGACGCCTGCAAACTATATTGGTCGCGCTATCCAGATGGTTGACGATCTGAAATAATGCCCGCCGCAGACCGGCTCAGTCCGGTCTGCGTTAACATCTTGTTTAATACATTTCGCGTATACTTTCTGCAGGTTGACTCAAACAGAGTGTAAGGAATTTCTATGCGTGTTCTGGTTGTTGAAGACAATGCCCTGCTGCGCCATCATCTCGCCGTCCAGTTACGTGACATGGGCCATCAGGTCGATGCCGCCGAAGACGCCAAAGAAGCTGACTATTTTCTTCGCGAACATCTGCCCGATATCGCGCTGGTGGATCTCGGCCTGCCGGATGAAGATGGCATGTCGCTGATTCGTCGCTGGCGCAGTGATGCCGTGCGTCAGCCAATTCTGGTCCTGACTGCCCGTGAGGGCTGGCAGGCGAAAGTCGAAGCGCTGGAAGCCGGTGCGGATGACTACGTGACCAAGCCATTTCACATTGAAGAAGTCGCGGCACGCCTGCAGGCGCTGATGCGCCGCAACAGCGGTCATGCGTCGCAAATCATCGATATGGCCCCGTTTCAGGTGGATCTCTCACGCCGTGAGCTGACGGTGAATGAAGAGCCAGTAAAACTCACCGCCTTTGAGTACACCATTGTCGAGACGCTAATCCGTAACGCCGGCAAAGTGGTGAGCAAAGACTCACTGATGCTGCAGCTCTATCCTGACGCTGAACTGCGCGAAAGCCACACCATCGACGTCCTGATGGGTCGTCTGCGCAAAAAGATTCTGGCGTTGCACCCCACTGATGTCATTGCCACCGTGCGTGGCCAGGGTTACCGCTTTGATCTCTGACCATGTCCTGGTTTAATCGTTACCGCCCTATTTCGCTGCGCGCCCGCTTTCTGCTGGCCTCCGCAGCGATAGTTCTGTTCCTCTCACTCTCTTACGGCATGGTCGCGGTGATTGGCTATGTGGTGAGTTTCGATAAAAATACCTACCGGGTGATGCGCGGCGAGAGCAATCTGTTCTTTACGCTGGCGCAATGGCATGACAACAAGCTCACCATCGCGCAGCCGGAACGAATGACGCTGAATTTTCCTACCCTGGTCTTCATCTACGATGAGCATGGCAAGCTGCTGTGGCAGCAACGCGACGTGCCGGATATTCGCAAAAAGATCCGCCGCGAATGGCTGCTGAAGCCTGATTTCTACGAGATCGATACCAGCAACCGCACCAGCATGGTCGCGATGGGCAATAATCTCAATGCTAAGCAACGGCTTAATGACTGGGACACTGACAGCAACGATACCTTTACCCATTCGGTTGCGGTTAACCGTTACGATGCCACGACGAATCTGCCCGCGCTCACCATTGTGGTGGTCGACTCTATTCCGCAGGAGTTGCAGCACTCTGATGTGGTCTGGTCGTGGTTCAGCTATGTGCTGGCGGCTAACCTGATTCTCATTATTCCGCTGCTGTGGCTGGCGGCGCACTGGAGTCTGCGGCCAATTGGTACGCTGACACAGCAGGTGCGCGAACTGGAAACCAGTCAGCGCGAAAATCTGGCGGATAATCCACCGCAGGAGTTGCGCAGTCTGGTGCGCAACCTCAATCTGCTGCTGACCAATGAGCGGCAGCGCTATACACGTTATCGCACCACCCTTTCTGATCTGACCCATAGCCTGAAAACGCCGCTGGCCGTGTTGCAGAGCACCCTGCGATCGCTGCGCAACGGCAAAGAGCTGACAGTAGAACAGGCGGAGCCGGTCATGCTGGAGCAGATTAGTCGTATTTCACAGCAGGTGGGATATTACCTGCACCGCGCCAGTATGCAGGCCGATCACAATCCGCTGCAGCGCGATATCCATTCCGTTTCCGGTCTGCTCGACAAGCTCTGTTCAGCACTGAATAAAGTCTATCAGCGCAAAGGCGTGGCGATTACGCTGGATATCTCTCCGGAGCTGTCCTTCATTGGCGACCAGAATGACTTTATGGAAGTGCTGGGCAACGTACTGGATAATGCCTGCAAGTACTGTCTGGAGTTTATCGAAGTCAGCGCTTTTCAAAGCGAAAATGCACTGCATCTCTATATTGACGACGATGGCCCGGGCATTCCCGAGAGCAAGCGCGATTTAGTGTTTGTCCGGGGTCAGCGTGCCGATACGCTGCGGCCAGGCCAGGGCTTAGGTCTGGCAGTGGTACGCGATATACTGGAACAGTATGATGGAAATGTCATCGCCACTAGCAGTGCGCTTGGCGGAACACGTATGGAAGTAGTTTTTCAGCGCCAGGAAGTCGAACATCACCGCGAGTAGAAAACCCTCAGGACTGTTATACTTGCTGGCATTTACAGCCCTAAGCGGAACCCTTGTATGGACTATCAGCTCGATATTAACTGGCCCGATTTTATTCAGCGCTACTGGCAGAAACGCCCGGTCGTGCTGAAGCGTGGTTTTAAAAACTTTGTCGATCCCCTTTCACCGGATGAACTCGCCGGACTGGCAATGGAAAACGAGGTGGACAGCCGCCTGGTCAGCCATCAGGACGGCAAATGGCAGGTCAGCCACGGCCCGTTTGAGAGCTATGATCATCTGGGAGAGAACAACTGGTCACTGCTGGTCCAGGCGGTCAATCACTGGCATGAACCCTCAGCCGCGCTGATGCGCCCTTTCCGCTTTCTGCCTGACTGGCGTGTTGATGACCTGATGGTATCGTTTGCCGTGCCTGGCGGAGGCGTCGGCCCCCATTTTGATCAGTATGATGTCTTTATTATTCAGGGTACTGGCCGCCGTCGCTGGCGCGTCGGTGAAAAAGTGGCGCTGAAGCAGCACTGCCCGCACCCGGATCTGCTGCAGGTTGAACCGTTCGATGCCATCATCGATGAAGAGCTGGAGCCGGGCGATATTCTCTACATTCCGCCGGGATTCCCGCACGAAGGCTACTCGCTGGAAAACGCACTGAACTACTCTGTGGGTTTCCGCGCCCCCAGCGGTCGCGAGTTAATCAGCGGCTTTGCGGACTATGCCCTGGCCAATGAGCTGGGCAGCCTGCGCTTCAGCGATCCGGATGTGCCTGCACGTGATTGCCCGTCGCAGATCCTGCCGCAGGAGATTGAAGGCGTGCGCCAGCTGATGCTGGATGTAGTTAATCAGCCAGCGCAGTTTGAGCAGTGGTTCGGCGAATTCATTTCGCAGTCACGCCACGAACTCGACGTCGCGCCGCCGGAACCGCCTTATCAGCCTGATGAAATTTATGATGCGCTGCAACAGGGGGATGCGCTGAGCCGGTTGGGTGGCCTGCGTGTCCTGACGATTGGTGAGGCTGTTTATATCAATGGTGAGCGGGTTGAGTGTTCACGCCCGGATGTGATGGCAGTTCTGGCGAATCACTATCGCATCACACTGGAGGATCTGGGTGATGCGCTGGATGATCCGGCCGTACTGGCGCAGATCGCCGGTCTGGTGAATGCCGGTTACTGGTACTTCGGCGAGGAATAACCCGCAGCGCGTAACAGTGCGCTGCGGCTGAATCAGGCTCTCCTGCCGTCATGGCAGGAGAGCCTTTTTTAATTTAATCCTTCTTCTGCGCGGCCAGTTCTGACAGACGCACAATCACTTCCACTGACTTCGCCATGATATTCAGCGACGCAAACTCATGCTTGCCGTGATAGTTATAGCCTCCGGTAAAGATGTTTGGGCAAGGTAATCCTTTCCACGACAGCGATGACCCATCGGTGCCGCCGCGAATCGGTTTCACCACGGGTTCAATGCCGCAGTCACGCATCGCCTGCAAAGCCAGATCAATGATATGCGGGAACGGCTCGACCTTTTCACGCATGTTGCGATAGCTATTGGTGATCTCAACAGTGACCGAGCAGTCAGGGTGCAGGGTTTTGTTGATCTCCGCAGCGATCTGCAGCAGCGTCTGTTTACGCTGTTCAAAACTCTCTGTTTCAAAGTCACGAATGATGTAGAGCATCTCGGCGTGCTCGACGCTGCCTTTGATCTGATGCAGATGGTAGAAGCCCTCATAGCCGTCGGTGTACTGCGGTTTTTCGCCGGCCGGTACGGCCGCATGAAACTGGTTAGCCAGCTCCAGTGCATTGACCATCACGCCTTTCGCGGAGCCTGGATGTACGTTGTTACCGACGATTTTGACCGTAGCCGAGGCGGCATTGAAGTTCTCATACTCAAACTCACCCAGATCGCTGCCATCAATGGTGTAGGCCCAGTCGGCGGCGAACGCCTCCACATCAAAATATGAGGTGCCGCGACCGATCTCTTCATCAGGGGTAAAGGCGACGCGGATCGCGCCGTGGGGCGTATCGCTGTTAGCCAGCTGCGCCATCGCCGTCATGATCTCGGCGATACCCGCTTTATCATCCGCGCCCAGCAGGGTTTTGCCATCGGTGGTAATCAGCGTATGTCCAATCAGCTTGTGCAGCACAGGGAACATGACCGGTGACAGGACCTCGTTGCCATTACCCAGCGCAATGTCGCCACCGCGATAATCTTCGATGATCTGCGGGTTCACATGTTTCGCTGTGAAATCAGGCGAGGTATCCATGTGGGAGATGAAACCGATAACTGGCGTCGGCCAGTCAACATTGGCGGGCAGCGTGCCCATGACGCAACAGTGATCGCTCAGGGTGACATCAACAAAACCCAGGGCCAGCAGCTCCTCCTGCAGCTGACGCGCCAGCGTCCACTGCCCTTCACTGCTGGGCACCTGGCGCGCCTGCGGCTTAGCCTGTGTCTCAACTGCCACATAACTTAAAAAGCGCTCAAGTAACTGTTCCATATCCCATCCTTTAAAAGTGCCGTCCGGTATTATTCACAGACCCGCCGGTCACAACGTTGCGTAAAATCATTCGCAGACAGGTTAGCGCTGTCGGTGACCTTTGGGAAAGTAATAAGCCCGAAAAAAACGCCTGATTACGTGATTGTTGCGGCAAACCTCGCAATGTTGTTAACAGCCGGGCGAATTGCCGCGGCCAGGCGGGCAAAACATGGCAATGCCTTATTTTTCAGGTATCATCCGCCCCTCTTTGCTGGCTGGCTGCACTGAGCGGCTATGCTGTAACTGTTCGACCTTAGACAGACTGAGACTAAAATGACGCAAACACGCGCACAGCAGGCGCTGGTTACGCTTTCTGGCATCAGTAAAGCTTTTGATGGAAAGACCATCATTGATGATTTTAACCTGACCATCCATCACGGTGAGTTCATCACCCTGCTCGGCCCGTCGGGCTGTGGCAAAACCACCATTCTGCGCCTGATTGCCGGGCTGGAAGCGGCTGATCGCGGCCGTATCTCGCTCGATGACCAGGACATTACTGATACGCCGGCCGAACACCGTCACGTCAATACCGTGTTTCAGAGCTACGCGCTGTTTCCTCATATGACCGTGTCTGAAAACGTTGCTTTTGGCCTGCGGATGCAGAAAACCCCGTCGGCAGAAATTGAGAGCCGGGTAAAGGATGCGCTGGCAATGGTGCAGCTGGAGCACTTTGCCGATCGCCGTCCGCATCAGCTTTCCGGTGGCCAGCAACAGCGTGTGGCCATTGCCCGCGCGGTAGTCAATCGCCCTGAAGTGCTGCTGCTGGACGAATCCCTCTCGGCGCTGGACTATAAGCTGCGCCGTCAGATGCAGAACGAGCTGAAAGCCCTGCAGCGTAAGCTCGGCATTACCTTTGTCTTTGTCACCCACGATCAGGAAGAGGCGCTGACCATGTCCGATCGCATCGTGGTCATGCGCGACGGCAAGGTAGTGCAGGATGGTACACCACGCGAAATCTATGAAGAGCCCAAAAACCTGTTTGTTGCCCGCTTTATCGGCGAAATTAATGTCTTTGACGCTGAAGTGCTCGCCAGCGACAGCGCGCCAGACGTGCGGGCCCGGGTAGAGGGACGCGAGTGCGAGATCCACTGTACTTTCCCGGTTAGCGTGGGTGACCGGCTTCATGTGCTGCTGCGTCCGGAAGATCTGCGGGTGCAGGAGATCCATGATGACAGCGCATCAGATGGCCTGATTGGCTATGTGCGCGAACGTAACTATAAAGGTATGACGCTGGAGTCTGCGGTAGAGCTGGAGAACGGTAAGCTGGTTACGGTCAGCGAGTTCTTTAATGAGGATGACCCGGACGTTGATCACTCGCTTAATCAGAAGATGGCCGTGAGCTGGGTGCCGGGATGGGAGGTGGTACTGCCCTATGAAGCTGATGCGTAATGGTTTTCAGAAGGGGGTCATCGTACTGATCGTCGGCTGGCTGGCGCTGTTCGTTTTTGTGCCCAATCTGATGATTTTTGTTACCAGTTTTCTGACGCGCGATGATGCGCACGTCGTCAGCGCGATGTTGACCTTCAGGAATTACACCCGGCTGCTCGACCCGCTCTATGCGCAGGTGCTGCTGCACTCGCTGAACATGGCGCTGATTGCCACGATCGGCTGTCTGCTGCTCGGCTATCCCTTTGCATGGTGTCTGACAAAACTCACGCCGCGCCTGCGTCCGCTGATGCTGTTTCTGTTGATTGTACCTTTCTGGACCAATTCGCTGATCCGTATCTACGGCCTGAAAATTTTCCTCAGCACCCGGGGCTGGCTGAATGATTTCCTGCTGTCGCTGGGGCTGATCGATAAACCGTTTCGCATCATGTATACCCCGGAAGCGGTGATCCTCGGGCTGACCTACATTCTGCTGCCGTTTATGGTGCTGCCGCTCTACTCCAGTCTGGAGAAGCTTGATAAACCGCTGCTGGAAGCGGCGCGCGACCTGGGTGCCGGTAAGCTGCAGACCTTTTTCCGTATTATTCTGCCGCTGACCATGCCGGGCATCATTGCGGGCTGTCTGCTGGTGTTGATCCCGGCGATGGGGCTGTTCTACGTCGCCGACCTGATGGGCGGCGCAAAGAATCTGCTGATCGGCAACGTCATCAAAAGTCAGTTCCTCAACATCCGCGACTGGCCGTTTGGCGCGGCCACCAGCATTGTGATGACGCTGTTGATGGGATTGCTGTTGCTGATTTACTGGCGCGCGGCGCGACTGCTGAATAACCAGGTGGATTTAGGATGATGGCACGCCTGTTACGCGGCAGTTTTATGGCGATTATTTACGCCTGGTTCTACATACCGATTGTTATTCTGATCGTGAATTCATTTAACGCCTCCCGCTTTGGCATTAACTGGCAGGGTTTCACGACCCGTTGGTACAGCCTGCTGCTGAACAATGACAGTCTGATTCAGGCGGCGCAGCACTCGCTGATCATGGGCGTGCTCTCAGCCAGCTGTGCCACACTGATCGGCGCACTCACCGCTGTCGCACTCTTTCGCTACCGTTTTCGGGGCAAGCCCTTTGTCAGTGGCATGCTATTCGTGGTGATGATGTCGCCGGACATTGTGATGGCTATCTCCCTGCTGGTGCTGTTTATGCTGCTGGGCATTTCGCTGGGCTTCTGGTCACTGCTCTTTTCCCACATTACATTTTGCCTGCCGTTTGTGGTGATTACTGTCTACTCACGTCTGAAGGGCTTTGATGTGCGCATGCTGGAGGCAGCCAAAGATCTGGGTGCCAGCGAAACCATCATCCTGCGCAAAATCATTCTGCCGCTGGCGATGCCAGCCGTCGCCGCTGGATGGTTACTGAGCTTTACCCTGTCAATGGATGATGTGGTGGTCTCTTCCTTTGTCACCGGTCCGACGTTTGAGATTTTACCGCTGAAGATCTACTCGATGGTAAAAGTAGGCGTCTCACCGGAAGTGAATGCGCTGGCCACCATTTTAATGCTGCTGTCATTGCTGCTGGTCGCGGCCAGTCAGTGGCTGCTGCGTGACAGAAATAAATAAGAGGATTGAAGATGAAAAAGAGATCTCACTGGCTGGCGGCAGGTGCACTGTTGCTGGGTATGAACGTGGCGCAGGCAGACAACAGTAATACCCTCTATTTCTACAACTGGACCGAATATGTGCCGCCGGGGCTGCTGGAGCAGTTCACGAAAGAGACCGGCATTAAAGTGATCTATTCGACCTATGAATCCAATGAGAGCATGTACGCCAAACTGAAAACCTGGAAAGATGGCGCTTACGATCTGGTCGTGCCGTCAACTTACTTCGTGGCAAAAATGCGAAACGAAGGGATGCTGCAGAAAATCGACAAAAACCAGCTCAGCAACTTCAGCAACCTCGATCCCGACCTGCTGAATAAACCCTTCGATCCTGACAATAACTACTCGATTCCCTATATCTGGGGCGCGACGGCAATCGGTGTCAACACCGATGAGATCGACGTGAAAAGCGTGACCCGCTGGGCCGATCTGTGGAAGCCGGAATATAAGCAAAGCCTGCTGCTGACCGACGACGCGCGCGAAGTGTTTCAGATGGCGCTGCGCAAGCTGGGATACTCCGGCAATACCCGCGATCCTGAGCAGATCAAAGCCGCTTATTCTGAGCTGAAAAAGCTGATGCCCAATGTGCTGGCCTTCAACTCTGATAATCCGGGTAATCCCTATATGGAAGGCGAAGTGAATCTGGGCATGCTATGGAATGGTTCGGCGTATGTCGCACGTCAGGCGGGCACGCCGTTAGCGATCGTCTGGCCTGAAGAGGGCGGCATTTTCTGGATGGATAACCTGGCGATCCCGGCTAACGCGAAGAACAAGGCAGGCGCGCTGAAGCTGATCAACTTCCTGCTGCGTCCTGACGTCGCGGCGAAAGTGGCGGAAACCATCGGCTATCCTACACCGAACCTCGCAGCGAAGGCGTTGCTGCCACCCGCCGTGGCGAACGATCCGTCACTCTATCCACCTGCTGACGTGATTAAGCACGGTGAATGGCAGGATGATGTTGGCGACGCCAGCCTTCAGTACGAAACTCTGTTCCAGCAGCTTAAAGCGGGCCGTTAGAAGAGTTAAAGAGGCGGCTATCAGCCGCCCGCCTACTTATACAGTCCGCGCAGCAGGGTATGAACAAATTCCGGCACCACTTCGCTCGCCAGGCCGTAATGCCGTTCGGCAAACTCGTTACCCACCTGGCTCGGCTCCAGGTTCAGCTCAACGGTGTGCGCACCCTGCAGTTTGGCCTCATGCACAAAGCCTGCGGCCGGATAAACATGGCCTGAAGTACCGATAGCGATAAAGTAATCGGCCTGTTCCAGCGCCTGATAAATCTGCTCCATACCCAGCGGCATCTCGCCAAACCAGACCACGTGCGGCCGCAGCACAGAGGGGAACTGGCAGCAGGTGCAGCGATCGTCCGGCGTGATATCGCCGGTCCACTCAATCACCTGACCGCTGGTGACGCAGCGCACTTTTAGCAGTTCACCGTGCATATGCAGCACCCGGCTGTTACCGGCACGCTCATGCAAATTGTCGATGTTTTGCGTGACCAGCAGGAAGTTATCGCCCAACACCTGCTCCAGCTCAGCCAGCGCCAGATGGGCAGCATTAGGCTGGATGTCGGCTTCCTGTAGCTGCTGGCGGCGCGCATTGTAGAAACGCTGCACCAGCGCGGAATCGCGCTGAAAGCCTTCGGGCGTAGCAACGTCTTCAACGTGGTGCTCTTCCCACAGGCCGTCAGCCGCGCGGAAGGTCCGGATGCCGGACTCCGCTGAGATGCCTGCGCCGGTCAGCACCACAACATGCGGCTGAGGGTGGGCGGCCAGTTCGGCCTGACGATCGCGCTCAAATATGCGCTGGCGAAAGCGCTGATGCACTTTTCTCCGGGTTTTCTTCAGGCGGGCAAGTCGTATGCGGCGACGTGGTGTACGCATAAAATCTCCTGGCGTAGCAGCTGCGGCGAGCCGCTCTAAACAGATTCCGGGTTAACATCACCCGATAGTAACGGTTGCTGAGGGCATGACCCAACAGCAAAGGTCTTAAACAGATGCGGCGCGAAATCACTCGCGCCGCATTTTTATCACTGACCGCTTAATACCCGAGCCGGGTCAATGCGGCTGGCGCGTCTGGCGGGATACCAGCTCGCCAGCAGGCTCAGCAGAATGGCGGTAATCAGTACTGAGAACACGTCAATCCAGTGCAGTTCCGAGGGCAGGAAATCAATAAAGTAGATATCTCCTGCCAGCAGATGATGACCGGTAATCGATTCCAGCCCACGCACCAGTGAGGTCAGATTCAGCGCCACCAGTACGCCAGCCACCACGCCGCTGACGCTGCCCAGCAGACCCGCCAGCAAACCGTACCAGATAAAGATGGCGCGGATCAGCCGATCTTTCGCGCCGAGGGTACGGAGTACCGCAATGTCACTGCTCTTATCCTTCACCGCCATCACCAGCGTGGAAACGATGTTAAAGCAGGCGACGCCGATCACCAGCACCATCGCCAGATACATGATGGCGCGGATCATCTGAATGTCGCGGTACATATAGCCGTAGGTGCCAATCCAGCTCTTGATGTAGACATAGGAGCGGGTCGCTTCACCGGCATCGCGCACCAGTTTCACGGCCTGGAACGGGTCTGTCATCTTCAGCGCAATACCGGACACGCTGTCACCCATCTCCAGATAGTGCTGCGCATCGGCCAGCGGCACCAGTGCCAGACTGTGATCGAGCATGCCGCTGAGTTGCAGGATACCGCTGACCTGCAGCCGGATGCGTTTTGGCTGCAGCAATTTGTTATCACCCTCATTGTTGGGGATCATGATGGTGATCCAGTCGCCCTGCTTCACCTTCAGCGATTTGGCAATGCCGCCGCCCAGTATGATCTGCTGCTTACCCGCGGCAAAAGAGGACCAGGCGTTATCGGCCACAAACTGTGGCAGCGCGCTGAGGCGCGGTTCCTGGGCCGGATCGACACCTTTCACCTGCAGCGCTTCCAGCCGGGCACCGCTCTCAATCAGGCCGGTGAAGTTAACGTAAGGCGCAGCCGCCGCAATGCCGGGCACCTTCTCAATCGGGGCAATCATCGACTGCCAGTGCTGGAACGGCTGATTAACTGCCTCGATTTCACCGTGCGGCACCACCGCCAGAATGCGGTTATTCAGCTCACGCTCAAAACCGTTCATGGCGCTGAGGCCGATAATCAGCACCGCCACGCCCAGCGCAATCCCGATGGTGGAGATCACCGAAATCAGCGAAACCATCCCGCCACGACGGCGTCCACGGCTGAAGCGCAGGCCCAGCAACAGGGATAACGATGAACCCATTACAGCGCTCCTGCCAGAGTGAGCTGATCGCTTAACTGACCATCACGCATCTCCATCTGACGCGTCATGCGTTTTGCCAGCATCAGATCGTGCGTCACCACCAGAAAGGCGGTGCCCTGACGGACGTTCAGCTCGCCCAGCAACTCAAAAATAGCGTCGGCGTTACGCGCATCCAGGTTGCCGGTGGGCTCATCTGCCATTACCAGCCGTGGACGGTTGACCAGCGCACGGGCGATCGCTACGCGCTGACGCTCGCCGCCGGACAGTTCAGACGGCCGGTGCGCGGCACGATGGTCCAGCCCGACTGCAGCCAGCATCTCGCGGGCGCGATCCTGCGCTTCCGCTTTCGCGATTTTGCCAATCAGCAGCGGCATCGCCACGTTCTCCAGCGCACTGAAGTCCGGCAACAGATGGTGGAACTGATAAATAAAGCCCAGCTCGCGGTTACGCAGCTCTGCTTTGGCCGACGAGGACATGGCGTTCAGCGACTGACCATCAAACACCACATCGCCCGACGTCGGCGCATCCAGACCGCCCAGCAGATGCAGCAGCGTACTTTTACCGGAACCGGAGCTGCCGACAATCGCCGTCAGTTCACCGGGCTGGAGGCTGAAAGCCACATTGCGCAGCACATCGGTCTGCACGCTGCCTTCCTGATAGCGTTTGCACAGGTCGCGGCACTGCAACAAAGGAGTGTTACTCATAACGTAAAGCCTCAGCAGGTTGAACGGCGGCAGCGCGCCACGAAGGATAGAGCGTAGACAACAGCGCCACAATCATCGCGCTGAGGGCGATGGTGACCACCTGCCACACATTGATATCAACCGGCAACGCGGCGCCATCGAGGAACAGGCCAATCACCGGCATTAAGTTATTAAGCTGGCTGGCCAGCAGTACACCGAGCAGCGTGCCGAGCAGCGTGCCGATAATCCCGGCGCTGGCACCCTGCACCATAAACACCGCCACTATTTGCCGACGCGTCAGGCCCTGGGTCTGGAGAATCGCCACTTCGCCCTGCTTCTCCATGATCAGCAGGCCTAATGATGTAATGATGTTAAAGGCGGCCACGGCGATAATCAGGCTCAGCAGCAGACCCATCATGTTCTTCTCCATGCGTACTGCCTGGAAGAGATCGCCTTTGCGCTCGCGCCAGTCTTTCCAGACCAGGCCCGCAGGCAGTGTCTGCTGACTCAGACTGTCGACCGACAGCGGTTTATCCAGCCAGAGTCGCCAGCCGGTAATGTTACCGGCCGGATAGCGCATCACGCGCGACGCATCCTGAAGATTGACCAGAATCTGATAACCATCGACTTCGCTATTGGCGGCATAGGTGCCTGCCACGGTAAACAGACGCTGGCTCGGTACGCGTCCCATCGGGGTAAACTGGCTGACCGACGGCACCATCAGACGCAGCTGATCGCCACGTTTAACGCCAAGCTGTGACGCCAGCTGTTCACCGAGGATCACATTGTACTGTCCGGCCTGCAGCACGCTCTGCTGGGTGTTGACCAGGAACGGCGTCAGCGGATCTTTTTCTTCCGGCTCAATCCCCAGCATCACACCAACGGAGACGCTGTGCGGGCTTTGCAGCACCACACTGGCGGTGGTCAGCGGCGCGATACGGCTGACACCCTGCAGATTCAGCGAAGTGGCGGGTTGCTGCTGTGGATTGAGACTGCCTTTGTCGCTGGTGATCAGCGCCTGAGGCATCAGGCCAAGAATATTGCCTTCAAGTTCACGCTCAAAACCGTTCATCACCGATAAGACAGTGACCATCGCCAGCACGCCGAGCGTGATGCCAATCGTTGAGAGCCAGGAGACAAAGCGACCGAAGCGATCCGATGCTCGTCCGCGCATGTAACGCAGACCGATAAATAGCGCGACAGGTTGATACATGGAATCCAGTAAGCCGTTGCCTGAAAATAGGTAGGGGGATGATAAAGGAGCGGCTCGTTTTATGAAACCTCTAACCCTCTGAGTCGGCAGCAAAGTTGCGTCAGAATACGTCACATTTACGACTAAAGCCGCAGAATAGACGATAAAGCCATCGCTTATTGGCTGATTATCCAGCGCCCTGGCGCGTAGACTATAATCTGTAACAGGATAAGAGGTAATTTATCGCACAGCGATAGAGGCAGCGACCATGTTGAAATTTCCCAAAGGCAGCATCGTTAAACATCAATCCGGGGAAATCAGAGGCGAAATCATCAACGTCTTTGAGCAGGGAAGCGCACCAGCCGGCTACTACGTAAAGTGGGACGACGGCAACCTCAGCTATCATCCTGAGCAGGAGTTATCCTGGGCAAATATCGACCGCCCACGCATGTATTACACACAGCAATCCATAAAATAGAATGCCCGTTTAACCCCGTCGCTGCACAGCGACGGCGGTTTTTTCTGATCCCGCTCCAGACTCGTCTATCCTCTCTCTATCCGCTGTATTACCGCCGACGCCCGGTAATGGCTGACCGATCCCCGGGTTCAGCGCGGCGCGGCAGGAAAATTGTGCCGCAGAGGTGATCCCCCTGACATAATATGGAATGATTACGTCCTGGAAAAATGGAGCAACCCCGAGATCCCATGCCCGAACAGACTCGTTATACCCTGCCCGTTAAATCCGGCGATCATCGCCAGCTCGGCCAGCTTATCGGCGCTGCGCATGCGGTTGAGTGTGCCAGTATTACCGAACGACATGCTGGTCCGGTGTTAATGATTACACCCGATACCCAAACCGCTCTGCGTCTGCTGGATGAAATCCGCCAGTTTACCGATCTGCCGGTGTCGCACCTTGCCGACTGGGAGACGCTGCCGTATGACAGCTTTTCGCCGCATCAGGATATTATCTCTGCGCGACTGTCGACCCTCTACCAGCTGCCGGTGATGCAGCGCGGTCTGCTGATCATGCCGGTCAATACCCTGATGCAGCGCGTCTGTCCGCACAGTTTCCTGCACGGCCATGCGCTGGTAATGAAGCAGGGACAAAAGCTGTCACGCGACCGGCTGCGCGATCAGCTTGAGCAGGCCGGTTACCGCCATGTCGATCAGGTGATGGAGCACGGTGAATACGCCACGCGCGGCGCCCTGCTCGATCTGTTTCCGATGGGCAGCGATCAGCCCTACCGCATCGACTTTTTCGATGATGAGATCGACAGCCTGCGCCTGTTCGACGTCGATAATCAGCGTACGCTGGAAGCGGTGCCGGAAATCAATCTGCTGCCCGCACATGAATTTCCCAGCGACAAAGCCGCCATTGAGCTGTTCCGCAGCCGCTGGCGCGAAATTTTTGATGTGCGCCGCGAGTCGGAGCACGTCTATCAGCAGGTCAGCAAAGGCACGCTGCCCGCGGGCATCGAATACTGGCAGCCGCTGTTCTTCGAGCAGCCGTTACCCAGCCTGTTCAGCTATCTGCCTGACAACACCCTGATTGTGAACTGCGGCGACCTTGAAGGCAGCGCCAGCCGCTTCTGGCAGGATGCTGAGGCGCGCTATGAGAACCGTCGCGTGGACCCGATGCGTCCGCTGCTGGAACCGGTCACCTTGTGGCTGCGTCCCGACGCGTTAATGGGCGAACTGAAAGCCTGGCCGCGCATCCAGATGACCAACGAGGTGCTGCCCGCCAAAGCCGCGAATACCAATCTCGGTTACATCCCGCTGCCAGATCTCGCCGTTCAGGCGCAGGCGAAAGCGCCGCTCGACCATCTGCGGCAGTTTATTGAGACTTTCAGCGGCGCCGTGGTCTTCTCGGTCGAAAGTGAAGGCCGCCGCGAGAGCCTGCAGGAGCTGCTGGCCCGGATTAAACTGCGTCCTCAGTCAGTGCACCGTTTTGATGAAACCGTCGACGATCGTTTCACGCTGATGATCGGGGCCAGCGAGCGTGGTTTCATCGATACCCAGGGTAACCGGGCGCTGATTTGCGAAAGCGATCTGCTGGGCGAACGCGTCAGCCGTCGCCGTCAGGATACCCGTCGTACCATCAATCCCGACATTCTGATCCGTAACCTGGCGGAGTTGCATCCCGGTCAGCCAGTAGTGCATCTGGAGCACGGCGTGGGCCGCTATATCGGCCTGACTACGCTGGAAGCAGGCGGCATTGAGGCGGAATACCTGATGCTCTCCTACGCCAATGACGCCAAACTCTATGTGCCGGTTTCATCGCTGCACCTGATCAGCCGCTATGCGGGCGGAGCTGACGATAATGCGCCACTGCATAAGCTGGGCAGTGATGCCTGGTCGCGCGCGCGGCAGAAAGCGGCGGAGAAAGTACGCGATGTGGCGGCCGAACTGCTCGATATCTATGCCCAGCGCGCCGCCAAAACCGGTTTTGCCTTTAAGCATGACCGTGAGCAGTATCAGCTGTTCTGCGAAAGCTTCCCGTTTGAAACCACACCCGATCAGGCACAGGCGATCAACGCCGTGCTGAGCGATATGTGCGAACCGCTGGCGATGGATCGTCTGGTGTGCGGTGACGTGGGCTTTGGTAAAACGGAAGTAGCGATGCGCGCGGCGTTTCTGGCCATCGAGAACCACAAACAGGTGGCCGTACTGGTGCCGACTACCCTGCTGGCACAGCAGCACTACGACAACTTCCGTGACCGCTTCGCCAACTGGCCGGTTCGCATTGAGATGCTTTCCCGCTTCCGTACCGCCAAAGAGCAGGCACAGGTGCTGGAACAGGCCAGCGAGGGTAAAATCGACATTTTGATCGGCACCCACAAACTATTGATGAGTGACCTCAAGTGGCACGATCTCGGCCTGCTAATTGTCGATGAAGAGCACCGGTTTGGGGTGCGTCACAAAGAGCGCATCAAGGCGATGCGTGCTGATGTGGACATCCTGACCCTGACCGCCACGCCGATCCCGCGCACCCTGAATATGGCCATGAGTGGCATGCGCGATCTTTCCATTATCGCTACCCCGCCTGCCCGCCGTTTAGCGGTAAAAACCTTTGTCCGTGAATACGACGACGTGGTGATCCGCGAAGCGATTCTGCGTGAAGTTCTGCGTGGCGGACAGGTCTACTATCTCTACAATGACGTTGAAAATATAGATAAAGCGGCGCAGCGTCTCAGCGATCTGGTGCCGGAAGCGCGGGTGGCGATTGGTCATGGACAGATGCGCGAGCGTGAGCTGGAGCGGGTGATGAACGATTTCCATCATCAGCGTTTCAACGTGCTGGTCTGTACCACCATTATCGAAACCGGGATCGACATTCCGACCGCGAACACCATCATCATCGAACGGGCCGACCACTTTGGCCTGGCGCAGCTGCATCAGCTGCGTGGTCGCGTCGGTCGTTCGCATCATCAGGCGTATGCCTGGCTGTTGACGCCGCATCCGAAGTCGATGACCGCGGACGCACATAAACGCCTGGAAGCGATCGCCTCACTCGAAGATCTGGGCGCCGGTTTTGCGCTGGCAACCCACGACCTGGAGATTCGCGGGGCTGGCGAGCTGCTGGGTGATGAGCAGAGCGGACAGATGGAGACGCTGGGCTTCACGCTCTATATGGAGCTGCTGGAGAATGCCGTCGATGCGCTGAAAGCGGGTCGCGAGCCGTCACTGGAAGATCTCACCAGCAACCAGACTGAGGTGGAACTTCGCATGCCGGCGCTGTTGCCCGAGAGCTTCATCCCGGATGTCAGCACCCGTCTTTCACTTTATAAGCGCATCGCCAGCGCGGAGGCTGAAGAGGAGTTGCAGGAGCTGAAGGTTGAGATGATCGACCGCTTCGGCCTGCTCCCTGACCCTGCGCGTAATCTGCTGGACGTGGCGATTATCCGTCTGAAAGCCCGCGCGGTCGGTCTGCGTAAGATCGAAGCCAGCGACAAAGGCGGCTATTTCGATTTTGCGCCGCAGAACAAGGTCGATCCGGCATGGCTGATTAGTTTGCTGCAGAAAGAGCCACAGCAGTGGAAACTGGATGGGCCAACACGCCTGCGGTTTACCCGCGAGCTGTCGGAAAGAAAAATCCGTATGGATTGGGTGCAGGGCTTCGTTTCACAACTGGCTGAGCATCAGGCGTAACCCTCTGCCCGCGCTTTGCTGAGCTAATCGGTAAAGTGCGGGAAAATGGCGATAAAAAAGGCGCATCTTTGAGATGCGCCTTTTTCATTACGTTGTGCTGTGTGGCCGCCAGTGCGGCAAAGCTTTGCCCAATTACGCCTGGTCACCGTTGAGAATCAGCTGACCATTGCGATCCAGTGGAATACGCGTGCCGGGGTCGTTCTCCATACGGATTTTACCCTGCTGATCGCCTATTTTATAGGTCACGTCATATCCCAGTTTTTTCTCTTGTTTGTCGTACACTGTTTTACAGCGCTGTTCGGTTGTGGTGTAGGTATCACGATCCTGCAGTCCGCCCTGGACCTGATTACCCGCATAACCGCCTGCCAACGCACCTGCTACTGTCGCGACATCCTTACCGCGACCGCCACCGAACTGGTGACCGAGAACTCCACCTGCCACTGCACCTAATACAGAGCCAGCAAGACGGTTCTCATCCTGTACGGCCCGACGGTGAGTCAGTGTGACATTACGGCACTCCTGACGTGGCTGTCTGATGCTCTCTTTGATTGGCGTTGCAGCCAGTACCTGAGCGTATTGAGGACCGCGATCAAACACGTTCATGCCTGCTACGGCGGCAACACCCAGCGCTGCTGCCACACCAATACCGATACCCGCTAACATTGATTTATTCACAGGAAGTTCCTCCTGAAAGTGTTACCGCGCAATCCTGCTGTTAAAGCATCCTCATTGACTGAGGTATAACCGGCGTGCGCGACGCGCCGTGTTTGTTGAGATGAAGTTTTACAGATGGACCGAAAATGCAACATCAGATAAATGGAGGAAATTGGTCACTTTGCTATCAGGACCAGTTTTTAGGAGAGTTCTGAGGTGAAGGGAGTTGTTGCTGGTGTCGATTTAATAAAAAAATTTAACTAATTAAATCAACTGGATAAATTTATCTCAAGCGTTATGCAGACGCTGACTGTCTGTTCTGGCAGCGGCCTTTTCAGCGCTACCTGTAAGCATGTTCACTGGATGCCGTCATCGGGCATATTCCTTCCTGAAGCACCCAGGCTTCAGGAAGGAAGAAAAAGGAGACTAATCAAAAATACTCTCTGACGGGCATTCCTTCACCTCGCCCCAGCCCACAACGATGCCGTTTGGGGTGAGATTTTTGATTGAAACGCTATCGCCTGAATATTCAGAGCCTCTGACCACGATATCGTAATCATCGTTAGCCTGAGGAATAAATTCAACAGTGGCAGATTTTTGAGTGTTCTGATGGTACCCAGCTTGAGTCCAGTAATGGATGACACGAATCATTTGTCCTGGCTTCAGGGTAAATTCATTAATGAAAGCGCCATTGTTCTCGGATGACGCTGGCATACCTATTCGTTTATTGCCAGTGACAGGAATGCCCAGAATGGCAAAGCCAGAAGTGATACGGCGTTCCAGTACTTTTTTATAGCAACCTGAACTCTGCTTTTCAAAGAACTGGAGAGCCGTATTGCCCTCTGAAGCGACGCGGATCCGGGCCGCATCCTGTCCTTTATAATCATCCAGTGAAGGTCTGAAACCTGCCGTGCAGCCACTCAATAATAGTGCTATCAATCCGGTGATCAAAATTTTTGCAGCCATTCTTTATTATCCTTAATTTAACTGACACAGACTGGAACTGGTTATTTTATTGGTACTATAACGAGGCGGGTGTTGCGTTACACATCGTTTATTTTGTGACAAAAAAATATTGACCGTATTAATGCACAAAGACTTTATTAATCCTGCTGGAAAAAATAAAGTATGGTACCCATATCAGACAACTGATTAAGGCCCGAGCCAGCATATTGATAGCAGGCTGCGTAAGGTTTACGTGAAAAACCAAAGCAGGATAAAGCGTGCAAAAACTCGCAAAGATAAGACCGTATAAATATTACGTTATCATCACGTATCTGGTTTTTACTTTCTTCCTAAAGAAGAACCAGCAAGCCAGCACTGTTACGGGAGCATTAATAATGGACAGCGCTAATAATAAAACACTAAAACTATTAACCACACCTTGTTTCTGATAAGTGTTGGCAATCAACGAAACAATACAAAAATCATTATACAGCATCGTAAAAAAACCAATAATCAAGCCTAAAGCTGGCAGATATAATAAGCCATTAATCCTGCCCTCTTCTTTTTTTCACAATTATCACAAAAGCCTGATTATTTATTCTCTTCTGCTTCCTGACATTTAATGCATAACATTCTCGCCCCCTGAAGCTGTAATTGTTTTTCTTTGTTTTAACAAAATTCAAACCGGTTAATTCAGAAGATCGACGTCTTTGGTCAGACAGGATCAGGTACTATTTTAAATGTATCGAAGAACTGCCTGATTCGACCTTTATAAAAAACGGTCCTTTCCAGAGTGCAAAAAAACAACCCTGACCAGATGACCAGGGTTGCGGTTTTTAGCGTTGAATCAGAAACGGTATCCGATGCCGATGTTAAAACCATTGATGGCAACATCTTCGTTATATTTTACGCGAGTACCTTCATAGCCAACACTCACAGAGAGGTTGCTGATAGGATTCACGACAACGCCAGCGCCATAGGCAAAAGAGGTTTTATTTTCGCTATATTCTTCGGAGTAGACTCCGGGATAAGTCACGTTCTCATCCACTTTGGTATGGGCAACACCAATTAATCCATAGAAGCTGATGTAGTCATTGATGCGATATGCAGGACCTGCCATCAGTGAGTAATATTTCACTTTGGTTTTTCCATCATATCCGCTGACATCGCCATAAAAATCTTCTCGCTCAGAAAAACTTTGATCGCCTTTTAGATAGCTGAACGAACCAATAACGCTGAGAGGAGAGTCCCACTCATAGCGATACTGAACATTGACACCACGAATGTTTTTGAAGTCATCAACTTTGCTTTGAGCATAGCCGATCGAGACAGTGTGATTATCAGCCAGCGCATTGCTGCCCACGAGCAGACCGCCACACAGTAATGCCAGCATCGTCATTTTAGAGGTCATGTAATTAATTCCTTTTCATAATCTAACATTATTTCCCTGCGCTAATCGCAGGACTTCATTCCCTGAATCACCCATACCCGACGGACAGGATAGAGTTTTTATCAATCCATCTGTATCGGACAGGAATTTCATGTAGCGCTCCGCGCCTGATGTTCAGATCGGTCGGAGAGCATCTATTCATACCCGGATTTTTTAAATCAGGCTGGCCTGAGTCAATGTGAAACTTAAACGCCAGCCTTATTAAATGGAACTTCGGCCATTTAATTTAGGTTAAGTAAAGAATTTAACCACAGGAATCATTCTCGCGGTTAATTACCAATCAATCCTTAATGGCATTATTAGACCAAAAAGAATTAGAGGTATCAAGACCGAGTTGCCATAAAAAAGCAAAAATCCCTGGAAACCATTTCGGCACATACATCCAGAAAATTATCCTGCCTTATACAATCCATTAACGCAGATTATTAACTGACCTATATACCCACAACCCATTAAAAGACTAAGTTACAGTTCTATTTAAACCCCTCTGAATAAATGAAAGCATTCGGAAAAATAATACCTGTATTTTCCCAAAAAGCGTCACCCTCAAGCTGACTGCGAAGAAAAAATGAACGAAAGCCAGACCGGAGAAAAACTATCTGGTTTTCAGAGATAGCTCGCAATTTATTACTCAGCTTTCAGCGAGTTTACGTGGCAGGAGGTGTATATTTAAACAGGTAAAAACGGAACAGGAAGCACATAACGAGAGATTTTTTAGCGCGGGCTGAAGGTGGTGGAACACCAACAGCCCGCTGACCACAACTAACTGATTGGGAGTTAATTATGGCTGACACGCATCATAAGTCAGGGACCCGCACGTCCACAACCGCCGCTGGTGAATCGCGAGCACATTATTACAGAGTGGGATACCGGCCTAATAGGGGCCAGCCGAACCCACTGCCGCAGCTCACCATTAAAGGCCGCTGGCTGGAAGCGCTGGGATTTACGACCGGGCAGAAGATCGAGGTGATCACCGGGCCGGGACAGTTGATCATCCGGCTGGCGAATGAAGGATAATTGACTGACCTGTAAAGAAAAATCCCGGCATTAAGGCCGGGATTTCTTATTAATCATCATACAGGAAACTGAAGTTTAATTTGTCTTAATGTGTGCCCCTCAAGGGAATAAAAAAGCCCCCTCAGAATCGAGGAGGCTTAGCATTAATTAGCCAGCGTTATTGCTGTTGCTTAGTGCAGCTTCAGCCGGGGACGAATAACCCGGTTAATA
The DNA here is from genome assembly GCF_052045955.1 of Pantoea sp. 22096. Classification (NCBI taxonomy): domain Bacteria; kingdom Pseudomonadati; phylum Pseudomonadota; class Gammaproteobacteria; order Enterobacterales; family Erwiniaceae; genus Pantoea; species Pantoea sp. 22096. The sequence goes on from NZ_JBQEPW010000001.1 coordinate 1,517,143, forward strand.
CTGCCGACCAGCATCATCAGGCCGGTTTTAAAATAGCCATGGAGTGCTATCTGGTGCATACGATAGAGAGAGATGTAGACAAAGCGCGCTATGCGCCCTTCTACCATCATTGAACCGCGCATCAGGTTGCCCATCAGGCTGCCGACCGTACTGAAGCGGGAGAGCGACACCAGCGAGCCATGATCTTTGTAGACATAAGCCTTCAGCGGTTTGCCCTGGCGCTGAGCAAGGATATTGTCCATGGCGCGTGAGGCCATCTGGTGCGCTGACTGGGCGCGCGGTGGTACAAATCCGCCGCCCGGCAAGGCACAGGAGGCGCAGTCGCCAATCGCGTAGATGTCATCATCCAGCGTGGTCTGCAGCGTCTCCTTTACCACCAGCTGATTGATGCGGTTGGTTTCCAGTCCGCCAATCTCTTTCAGGAAGTCCGGCGCTTTAATGCCCGCCGCCCAGACCATCAGATCGGCTTCAATAAACTCACCGCCTTTGGTATTCAGGCCATTCTGCTCAGCGCTGGTAACCATGGTCTGCGTCAGAACGCGCACGCCCAGTTTGGTCAGCTCCTGATGCGCCGCAGCTGAGATGCGCGGTGGCAGTGCAGGCAGAATACGTTCGCCCGCTTCGACCAGCGTCACGTTCAGCGCTTCGCGTCCCAAACCTTTAAATCCGTAGCTGTGCAGCTGTTTGACCGCATTATGCAGCTCCGCTGACAGCTCAACGCCCGTTGCGCCGCCACCCACGATGGCGATGTTGACTTTTTCGACCCTGCCTTCGCTGGCGGAGAATTTCAGGAACAGGTTAAGCATCTCATTATGGAAACGACGCGCCTGATGCGGGTTATCCAGGAAGATACAGTGATCTTTGACGCCCGGCGTGCCGAAATCGTTTGAGGTGCTGCCCAGCGCCATTACCAGCTGGTCGTAGGCCACTTCACGCTGTGGCACCAGCACTTCACCCTGCGCATTCAGCACTTCTGCCAGACGGATTACTTTGCGGCTGCGATCGATGTCGGTGAGCGAACCGAGCTGGAACTCAAAACCGTGATTGCGGGCATGAGCAAGATAGCTCAGCGCATCAATCCCTTCATCCATCGAACCGGTAGCGACTTCGTGCAGCAGCGGTTTCCACAGATGGCTGTGGTTACGGTCCACCAGGATAATCTCGGCCTTCTTTTTACGACCCAGTTTATGGCCCAGCTGCGTTGCCATTTCCAGGCCGCCCGCTCCCCCTCCAACAATAACAATTCTCTTAACAGACGTAGTCAACAAAGACCCCCTCAAATTGTGAACCAAAAGTTAACCAAAGGTTAAATTAAACCTTAAGAAACATAGGGTTGGCGAAGTTAAAATCGCAATCTGCTGGCAGAATAACATGGCGGGAAGAGGAGAACATAAGAATATTGATATACATCAAAGCGGGGAAATAAAACTCGGATAATTACGTAATAAAAACAGGCACCTTGCGGTGCCTGTTCGGCTTAACCTGATGTTTTGAAAGCTTTTATCCGCTGAAGATGTGGGGATATATTTTTGAACTTATGCCCCTCAGTCTCGTCCCAGACGATTTCATAGAAGGGATGCAGCTGGTCGGCGGTGCGCTGGCTGTCCAGTGCCTCATCCTGACGGGAGAGAAAAGTCAGACAGCGGTCACGATTGCGTTCGCGAAAATCGCTGACGCATTTCGTGGCGATGTCCTGGTACTCTTCTGGCCGGTCGATCTTCCCCTCCATATTCTCCTGCGGAAAGAGGTTGGGATTGAAGATCGCCTGCCGGATACCGCACAGAAAACCGATGCGCTCTGACCAGAAACCGCCCAGCCCGACGCCACAAATCAGCGGGCGGTCGTCGTCGGACAGCGTCAGCATTTTATCGGTCTCTTTCAGCAGAAATTGCATGTCATGTTTAGGATGACGGGTGCTGTAACTGATCAACCTGACGTCTGGATCGATAAATTGCAGTTGCAGCACCTTTTCGTGATTGCCCGGACTACTGGAATCAAAACCGTGCAGATAGATGATCATGATAATCCTCAGGTTAGTGATAGCGCCGGGCAGTCACTGCCTACCACGACGCTTTGTGAGCCAGCCAGCGTTCCTGAAGTGCACTCAGTTGCTGGGCATTATTTTTCCAGCGATGTGTAGCCTGCAGTTCATCGCGGGTAAACCTGCCCTGATGATACAGCTGCGTAATCCGCTCTGACCCGACCAGGATCAGGTTATCCAGCACACTGATAGCACCCTGCCGCTGATTGCAGACCAGAATCATGTCACAACCGGCAGAAAGGGATTGCTGCGCGCGCTCAGGATAGCTGCCCATTACAGCGGCGCCCTCCATTGAGAGATCGTCGGAGAAAATCACGCCGTCGAAACCCAACTGCTCGCGCAGCACAGTTTTAAGCCAGTAGGGCGAACCACTGGCGGGCAGCGAATCAACGTCGGTGTAGATGACATGTGCAGGCATAATCGCATCCAGTGCCTGCTCGGTAATCAGCCTGCTGAAAATCGCCATGTCGTGCTCACGCAGCGTTTTTTCATCGCGTGGATCGCGTGGCGTCTCTTTATGCGAATCAGCGCTGACCGCGCCATGTCCCGGGAAATGTTTGCCGGTCGTCTTCATGCCCGCCTCGTGCATCCCCGCAATAAAGCGGCGGGCAACAGCCAGAGCAATCGCCGGATCGGCATGGAAAGAACGATCGCCAATCGCGGCGCTGATATGACCAATATCGAGTACCGGCGCGAAGCTGATGTCGATATCCATGGCAATCATCTCGGCCGCCATCTGCCAGCCCGCCTGCTGCGCCATTTCGCCAGCGGTTTCTGCATCGTGAAGTGCCGCAAAGGATTGCATGGCAGGCAGTTGGGTAAAGCCGTCACGGAAACGCTGCACGCGACCGCCCTCCTGATCCACCGCCACCACCAGCCGGGTGTGAGAGGCGGCGCGGATCTGTCGCACCAGCTCTGCCAGCTGAGCCGGGTCGTGATAGTTTCGGGCAAATAAAATTAAGCCGCCCACCAGCGGATGCTGCAGGATGTCGCGTTCTTCGCCATCCAGTTCATAACCCTCGACGTCGAGCATCAGAGGGCCGGGTAAATCTGATCTCATAACCTGAATCCTGTAGCGAAACGCACCTGCGTAACGCGATTAAATCTGTTCCCAGCTCTGTCGGGCCAGCTGGTGTAATGTTTCGTCGTCACCCTGACCGGCACGCAGCTGATACCAGCTGGCCATCAGCAGACGCAGCCAGGGTTGCCAGCGTCTGACCTGCTGCACCAGCGCGGGAAGAGGCAGTTGCATCGCTGCGGCGTACTCTGCCAGCCAGTCAGCATGGTGCTGCGGATCGCTGGCACAGACAGCCGCCAGCTCCAGCGCCACGTCGCCATCGGCGGCATATTCCCAGTCGATCAGACGCAGACCTTCGGGACCTTGTATGACATTGCCGGCATGCAGATCCATGTGCAGCGGAGCCAGCCTCAGCGGCTGGGGTTCACCCTGCTGCGTCAGACGCCTGAGCGCCCGCAACCAGCGGTGATGCCGCTGTGGCGTGAGCTGCCAGTAGCGCCATAACAGCGGCAACAACTGCAGACGATAGCCGGTCAGCGGCTGCTGATGTAGCTGCCGCAGGAGTGCCACGATCTGTGGACGCTGCTGGCTGAAGCAGTGTTCATCCAGCGCTTCGCCTGCGCACCAGGTCAGGATAATCCCCTGACGATGCCCTGCCACGGGCTGCGGTGCCAGTCCGCTGTCTTGCAATTTGCGTAACAGACGGAATTCGCGCTGCCGATCCACAAACGGAATAGCCGGTTGCGGTGCCGCCCGCGCGATAAAGGTTCCGCGCGGGCTGACAATCTTCTGGCTGTGCCCGGTCAGACCGGCCAGCGGGATAGTGGATACCTTATCTGGCTCGCCGGTAACCTGCTGAATTACCCGCTGAAAGGCGGAATTAATTCTGTGCAATGCCGTTGCCGGACCAGATGATCTCGCCTGTCTGAACCAGCATCAGCTGCATCTGCAGCGTCGGCGCTTTGACATCGCCTCGCGCGTTGCTGTAAAGCACATACTGAGCATTAACGTTACGCGCCAGGCCAATCGCTTTACTGCGCGAGTTCAGGCTGTCATCCGGCGATAATCCCAGCGTCTGCTTAGCCTGCGCCAGTTGATCGGCAGAAACCAGCGTGAATTTGCCGTTGTTGTTCAGCGCATTCTGGATAGCCGCTGTCGCTTTTTCGCTTTGCAGCGCGCCATTGGTACTGTTTTTGATGCGGTCTACCAGCAACACGCTGCCCGGCTCGGCGCTGGCGGCCTGTAACATCTGCGCCACCAGCGGCTGAACGCTGGCATCCCAGTTGATAGTGACCAGTTTCGGTGGTTGCGGCACTGGCTGTGGTTGCGGCACCGGTTCAGGTTGTGGAACGGGCTGCACCGGCTCCACAGGTTGAGTCGGTTCAACCGGGGCAGGCTGCTGCTGTTTCACCACACAGCCGGTCAGAATGAGCGCCATCAGGAGCGCTCCGGTACGATTAACACTGCGTATCACGTAGAAAATCCTTAAAGATAGAGATAAAGACGAACCTTGCTGGCAGTCAGGTTACCCAGCTGCGAGGTGGCGACAATGCTGCCCTGCGCCGGAACGGTAACGGTCTGCGCCGGTTCCTGCGGGGTGATTTCCAGCCCTTTGTCGTCATACCAGTAGTAACGATAGTGCACAACAACCGGTGTTTCGCGCTGATTATAGAGCACGCTGGTGGCACGCTTCAGTCCATCGTTCTCATCCAGCGTCGGTTCATCGGTAATGATCCCTGCCGACAACACAGAGGACTCCATCACCAGCGACTGTGACGTATTGATCATCGGTTTTTCACTGCTGCAGGCCGTCAGGCAGAGCAGGATCGGCAGGCCAGTCAGCCAGGATCGCATAGCATTTTTCCGTTATCAGGTCAGTCAGAGAGCATCGGGCCTAGCGGTTCGCCGCCCAGCAGATGCATATGGATGTGATAGACCTCCTGACCACCATGTTGATTGCAGTTCACAATCAGCCGATAACCATTTTGATCGATACCTTCCTGACGCGCGATTTTCGCCGCGGTAGTAAACATACGTCCCAGCGCATGCTCATGCGCCGCTTCCGCCTCGTTGACCGTTGGGATCAGCACATTCGGCACGATTAAAATATGGGTCGGGGCTTTGGGCGAAATGTCGCGAAAGGCAGTGACCAGCTCATCCTGATAAACCACATCAGCGGGGATTTCGCGGCGGATAATTTTACTAAAAATGGTTTCTTCTGCCATGGTGCAATTCCTTTAGCTTTAGCCTGAGTCTTAATCAATCAGTATGCGGGAGAAATTTGTTTTCTTTCAACCTCAGGACCACTTTTCTTGCATTGTTCGCCTGCCTTTGCAGCAGCACCCTCTCTCCGTGACCCGCACCCTGTTCAGAATGCCGGCAACGCCGCTGCCACACCATAAAATGAAACGCTGTTTTATAAATTAGAATTTCGCCACCCTTTTCTTTGTATGACTGCCACTTCAGCGCCAGCACTTGCCAAATTGCGAAGGTTTAGCCGCCCCGTCAGTTCTACTTTGCTAACCAGTCCGGGTGAGATGACCGGCGTCACCAGGGATAAACCGCCATAAACATCAAGGAGCATCAGACATGCGCTCACGTAAAATTGGTCTTGGCCACTATCTGGCCTACGGTTCCGGAGATTTTCTTGGAGCAGGTACCACGGCGCTGACCGCCGCCTGGTTGCTCTATTTTTACACCACCTTTTGTGGGTTAACCCCGATTCAGGCTACGCTGATCTTTGCCGCTGCCCGCGTGCTGGATGCGATAGTCAGTCCGCTGATGGGCTTTCTGACCGATAACTTCGGTTCGACCTGGCTGGGCAAGCGCTTTGGCCGCCGCAAATTCTTTATCCTGCTCGGCATACCCTGTGTATTCAGTTATAGCCTGATGTGGGTCAGCGACATGAGTTTCTGGTGGTATCTCTGCACTTACCTGCTGTTTGATATCGTCTACACCATGATCCTGGTGCCGTATGAAACGCTGGTGCCGGAAATGACCGACGATTTCAAACAAAAAACCCGCTTCTCCGGTGCCCGCATCGGCCTGGCTCAGCTATCGGCCATTCTGGCCGCCTTTTTACCCGGTATTTTGCTGGGTATGCTGGGCAAAGATAATCCTCTCTCCTTCTTCTACGCCAGCCTGGTGTTCTCGGTAATCTGCGCGCTGGTGCTGACGCTGGTGTGGTGCTTTACCTGGGAGCGTCACCCGGATGATTTCTCTGCCGAGTCGCGGCGTGCTGAACAGGAAAAACAGCAGCTGACGCTGATGCAGAATCTTAAACGGCTGTACGTTGAGCTGGCCTCAACTTTACGTATCCGCATCTTCCGCCAGCACCTTGGCATGTACCTCGGCGGCTACATTGCCCAGGATGTTTTTAATGCCGTCTTTACCTGGTATGTGGTCTTTGTGCTGATGCAGAGTGCCCAGGTTGCCTCCAGTCTGATGGGCACCATGGCAGTGCTGCAGTTTATTGCCGTGATGGCGATGATCCCGCTCTGTATCCGCATGGGGCCTGCACCTGCCTACCGTCTGGTGGCTATCCTGTTTGGCCTGGCGTCGCTCTCCTATGCCGGATTGTGGTATGCCGGCATGAACGACAACATGTCCCTGCTGTTAGCGATCTCTGCCCTGGCAGGCCTGGGACGTGGCGGCATTAATTATGTGCCATGGAACACTTATACCTATATCGCAGATGTCGATGAGGCCATCACCGGTCAGCGCCGTGAAGGCATTTTTGCCGGCATTATGACCCTGACACGTAAAGCGTCGCAGGCTGGTGCCGTCATGCTGGTCGGTATCGTGCTGCAGCTCTCTGGTTTTGTCTCTGGCCAGGCGACCCAGCTACCCGGCGTCAGCCACACTATCCTGGCGATCCTGAGTATCGGTACAGTGGCCGTTCTGGCCTGCGGCTTTATTGTGTCGCTGCGCTTTAAACTTAATCTACAGACCCATACTGTCCTGCGCCAGGAGACGCTGAAAATGCGCGAAGCGGACCGCATCGTGCCGGAAAGCATCACCCCGGAAGCACGTGGGGTAGTTGAAACGCTGGCAGGCATGCCTTACGAAAATCTGTGGGGCAACAATAACATTGGCTTTCTTAACCGTAATAAGCCAGCGCCGGAAAAATTGTCCGCGCACCCCTCTTTACACCCTTCTATAAACCCGACCTTAAAACGACAGGAATAAACCATGACTGTATTTCCCGTTAAACACAGCAAATTATTGTGCCAACCTGAGCATCTGCTGCCACGCAGCGAACTGGTACAGCTGATTCAAAAGCTGACACAAAATCTGGTTAACATCACCGATGAGACAGGCGAATTTTTATTACGGCTGGACGATGGCCGGGTGATTGATACCAAAGGCTGGGCGGGTTGGGAATGGACACATGGCATCGGTCTGTATGGCATGTTGCACTACTATCAGCAAACCGGCGATCAGCAGACGCTGGCGATCATTGATGAGTGGTTCACTGAGCGTCTGGCGGAAGGAACGCCGACCAAAAATGTGAATACCGTTTGTCCTTTTCTGACGCTGGCTTACCGTTATGAAGAGACCGGTAACCCGGCCTGGGTGCCGGTGCTTGAGCGCTGGGCTGAGTGGGTCATGTATGAAATGCCGCGCACCGAACAGGGCGGCCTGCAGCACATCGTCTATAACAATGAAAACACACAGCAGCTCTGGGACGATACGCTGATGATGAGCGTAATGGCGCTGGCCAAAATCGGCCAGTTGCTGAAACGCGACGAGTGGGTGGAAGAAGCGAGCTATCAGTTCCTGCTGCACACCCAGTATCTGATGGATCGCGAAACCGGCTTATGGTTCCACGGCTGGAACTTCGATGGCCGCCATAACTTTGCTGATGCACGCTGGGCTCGTGGCAACAGCTGGGTAACGATTGTGATTCCTGACTTCCTGGAGATGATGAACTGGCCTGAGCATCACGCTACCCGCCGCTTCCTGCAGCAGGTGCTGGAGACACAGGTCAAAGCGTTAAAGGCCTGTCAGCACAGCAGCGGCTTGTGGCATACCCTGCTCGATGATCCCGACAGCTACCCGGAAGCCTCCGCCACGGCAGGATTTGCCTATGGCATTCTGAAAGGGGTTCGCAAGCGCTATCTCCCTGCTGAGTACCGTGAGGTAGCGGAAAAAGCGTTGCGCGGCGTGATTGCGAATATCGATGACGATGGCGAGCTGAAACAGGTTTCCTTTGGTACCGCGATGGGCAGTGATCTGGACTACTACCGCACGGTTCCTCTCACCTCGATGCCCTATGGTCAGGCAATGGCCCTGCTCTGCCTGACTGAGTATCTGCGCGTTTACCTGTAACACATGCCAAAAAAAGCCCCGCTAAGCGGGGCTTTTTCATATCGCTGAATCATTACATGCTGCGGATGTAATCATCCATATCGGTTTTCAGGTTATCGGATTTAGTCCCGAAAATTGCCTGAACGCCGGAACCGGCAACCACTACGCCACGGGCGCCGAGGTTTTTAAGTTCAGTCTGATCCACTTTCGCCACATCGGCGACGCTGACGCGTAAACGAGTGATACAGGCATCCAGGTTAGTGATGTTCTCTTTACCACCAAACGCCGCCACCAGCTTGCCCGCCATCTCGGTACCGGTCGCGGTAGATTGCTCACTGCTGCTGCTCTCTTCACGGCCAGGCGTTTTCAGATCCAGCTTCGCGATCAGTACACGGAACACGGTGTAGTAAACCAGACCATAGATGATACCAACAATCGGGAACAGCCAGATTTTGCTGCTGTTGCCGCTCAGTACGATAAAGTCGATCAGACCGTGTGAGAAGCTGGTGCCATCACGCATCCCAAGCAGGATACAGATTGGGAATGCCAGACCCGCCAGCAGCGCATGGATCACATACAGGATCGGTGCCACGAACATGAATGAGAATTCAATCGGTTCGGTGATACCGGTCAGGAATGCGGTCAGTGCGGCGGAGATCATTATACCGCCCACTTTAGCGCGATTTTCAGGCTTCGCTGAATGCCAGATAGCAATCGCTGCCGCTGGCAGACCGTACATTTTGAACAGGAAGCCGCCAGAAAGTTTACCTGCGGTCGGGTCACCCGCCATATAGCGTGGGATATCACCGTGGAACACCTGACCTGCCGCATTGGTGTATTCACCAATCTGCATCTGGAAAGGAACGTTCCAGATGTGATGCAGACCAAACGGCACTAACGCACGTTCGATTACGCCATAAATACCAAAGGCGACAACCGGGTTCTGATAGGCAGCCCACTGTGAGAACTCCTGAATCGCAGAACCTATCGGTGGCCAGATAAAGGAGAGCAGCACGCCGAGAATGATAGCTGCCAGACCGGAAATAATCGGCACAAAGCGTTTACCTGCAAAGAAGCCCAGATATTCCGGCAGCTTAATGCGATAAAAGCGGTTAAACATGTAAGCGGCGATGGAGCCCGCGATAATGCCGCCCAGAACCCCGGTGTCGGCGAGGTGTTTAGCCTCAATCTCTGCCGCAGGCATATGCAGTACCAGCGGCGCAACCACCGCCAGGGTTTTCACCATGATGCCATAGGCAACCACTGCTGCCAGCGCCGAAACGCCATCGTTATTGGTAAAGCCCAGCGCCACACCGATAGCAAAAATCAGCGGCATGTTGGCGAACACCGATCCACCCGCTTCTGCCATTACATGCGAAACCACTGCAGGTAACCAGCTGAAATTGGCTGAACCGACCCCTAACAAAATACCGGCAATCGGCAGAACCGATACCGGCAGCATCAGCGATTTACCGACCTTTTGAAGGTTGGCAAAAGCATTTTTGAACATAGCGTGAAGCTCCTGAGTATGAGTGCATATTTGCGCAGTGCGCGTGGCAAAGAGGGAGGATTCTTTGCCGGGCTGGCGGTGACCGCCTTTTGATTTATTACGAAGGGTAAAATAAATCCCGTTTTGTTACTTTGATGGCTATCACGTTTCGACAATTACAGAGGCGCACTTTACGAAATTTCTCACTGAAGCGCATCGGTAATTGACGATAAAAAGCTGACCCTGTCTGAAAAAACAGGGTCATGCAGGCAGGTTACAGATTAATTACAGAGGCTGAAATAAAAGCCGATCACGCGCCAAGCTGGCTCATCGGGATATGGAACAGCGTTGAGAAGTTTTGCGTGGTAGCGGCGGCCAGCGTTTCCACATCGATCCCTTTCAGTACTGCCAGGTAATCGGCAACATCGCGTGTGTAAGCAGGCTGATTCTCTTTACCACGATACGGCACTGGCGCCAGATAAGGTGAATCCGTTTCGACCAGCATCCGGTCCAGCGGCACATAACGCGCCGCTTCGCGTAACTGTTCTGCATTACGGAACGTGACGATACCGGAAAAGGAGATATAAAAGCCCATATCGAGCAGCTTAGCTGCGGTGGGCTGATCCTCAGTGAAACAGTGCAGCACACCGCCACAGCGTTCCACCTGCTCTTCGCGCAGAATCGCCAGCGTATCTTCGCGCGCATCACGCGTGTGGACAATGATCGGTTTATTCAGTGCAATCCCGGTACGGATATGTTCCCGGAACGAGCGCTGCTGCTGATCTTTTGTCTCAGGCTGATAATGATAATCCAGCCCGGTTTCACCGAGCGCGACGACCCGAGGATCGGCAGAGAGCTGGCGAAACGCCTCAACGTCATAGGCCTCTTCCTGATTCAGCGGATGCACGCCGCAGGAGAGCGCAATATTTTTCCGATCGCCGACCAGGCTCTTCAGGGTATGGAAACCCGGCAGCGTGGTGGCGATGGCCAGCATAAATTTCACATCACGTGCCGCCGCTTTGGCGATCACATCATCCAGGTCACGATGGTTCTTTTCATAGTCCAGGCCATCAAGATGGCAATGGGAATCCACAATAAACATAATTACTCTCAGATAGGTTTAGCACACCTGCGCGGGCTTCTGTTTGTCCGCCCAGCTCAGAAGCTGATCGGTCAGCAATAATTCGCGATTCACTGACGCTATATGCAGTAACTGCTCGCGACAGCGCATCCAGGCCAGGGTACTGCTGTTGAGCGCGCTGGCTGAAAAGTATCCGGCCAGCAACTGCACCACATCCTGACGGTCAATATTACTCAGCCACTGACCTGCATTTTGCTGCCATTTCATCGCATCCAGCAGTAAAGAGAGCAGCCAGCCGATACGTGCTGCCGCATCGTCAGCATTCAGCGCAGGCAGCAGTTGCAGGATGTCCTGCTGCAATGCCGCGGGCAGCGCATCGCAAAGCTTTTGCCGCGCCTGCCACGGCCCGTTTTCCAGCAGGCTGAGCGCCGCGCCCGGCGCACCTGCGCTGAGGCGTAGCGCCGCCAGCAGCATCTTTTCATCGTGCGAGGACTGCTTTTTCAGCCAGAGCAGACTTTGTCCTTCATCGGGCGGCGTCAGATGCAGCGTCATACAGCGACTGCGCAGCGTGGCCAGCAGACGTGACGGATCGCGACTGCTGAGGAAGAACCAACTGTTGGCTGGCGGCTCTTCCAGCGTTTTCAGCAGGGCGTTGGCCGCCGCTTCCGAAAGCTGCGCGGCATCCGGCAGCCAGACTACTTTCGCGCCGCCCTGCTGACCAAAGTGATACATTTTTTCTGTCACCTGCCGCACCGCGTCGATGCCCAGGGTACTTTTGCCCTTCTCCGCCTCTAACCGATACCAGTCAGGATGCGTGTTAGCCTGCATCAGCTGGCAACCGTGGCACGCTCCACAACTTTTCAGTCCATCCGGCTGCTGGCACATCAGCCAGCGGCTCATCCCCCAGACCAGCGCGTCATCGCCCATCCCAGCCATCGCCTGGATCAATAGCGCATGATGCGCGCGATTCTCCTGATGCTGGCCAATCACCTGGCGATAAGGCTGATTCAGCCACGGATACCAGTTCATCACATCTGCTCCGCCAGCCAGCTGTCCAGCGCCATCTGAAGTGACGCTGTCACCTCGGTCAGTGACTGAGTTGCATCGATAGTCAGGATAGTGGGATCGTCTGCGGCCAGCGCCAGATAGCGTGTACGGGTACGTTCAAAGAAGCGCAGCGACTCCTGCTCGATGCGATCCAGCTCACCGCGCGCACGGGCGCGCTGCAGGCCGATCTCAGGCGTGACATCAAGATAGAGCGTCAGATCGGGACGGAAATCGCCCAGGACTGCATCTCGCAGCGTCTGCATCAGTTCGCTGTCCAGACCACGGCCACCACCCTGATAAGCCTGAGAGGAGAGATCGTGACGATCGCCAATTACCCATGCACCGCGAGCCAGTGCCGGTTTGATTACGGTCTCCACCAGCTGAACCCGCGCCGCATAGAGCATCAGCAGTTCGGCTTTATCCGTCACCTGCTCACCCTCAATGCCCTGCTTGACTAACACCCTGAGCTGTTCTGCCAGCGGCGTACCGCCAGGCTCACGGGTAAAAACCAGATCACTAATGCCACGAGCGCGCAGCGTAGCGACAATGGCGTCGCGTGCGGTGGTTTTTCCGGCGCCTTCCAGGCCTTCGATGACGATAAACTTACTGTTCATTTTTTTCCTTTAGCGTCTGCCGGTAGACCTGCACCGCCTTATTATGGCTGGCGAGGTTGGTGGTAAACGTATGTCCGCCCTTGCCGTCTGCAACAAAGTAGAGATAGTTCGTTTTCTCGGGATGGGCCGCTGCCTGCAGTGAGGCTTTGCCCGGCATCGCGATCGGTCCCGGCGGCAGACCATTAATGATATAGGTATTGTACGCGCTCGCCGTCTCAAGATCTTTGCGGGTCAGCGTACCGTTATAGCTGTCACCCATGCCGTAGATCACCGTGGGATCGGTCTGTAAACGCATACCTGTGCGCAGGCGATTGATAAACACCGAGGCCACGCGCGCCCGCTCTTCGCTGACGCCGGTCTCTTTCTCAATGATCGAGGCCAGGGTCACCAGATCCTGTGGCGTTTTGTACGGCAGATTATCCGCCCGTCCCTGCCAGACCTCATCGATGGTTTTCTTCATCCGCTCATGCGCGCGTTGCAGCAGCGCCATATCGGTCGTGTTGGCGGTGTAGAGATACGTGTCCGGGAAGAAGTTGCCCTCCAGTTGCTCAGGCTCCACGTTGAGTGCGCTGGCAAGCGTGGCGAACTGATCATCTTTCAGAGTGTGACGGATATAGGGCGCTTTACGCAGCTCATTGAGCCACTCTTTCAGCCGCTGCCCCTCCACAAACCGTAAAGGGAACTGCGCCTCTTTACCACTGGCCAGCAGCTGTAACAGCGAGCGCACGGTCATGGCCGGTTCAAGGCGATAGGTGCCCGCTTTAAAGGTCGCCAGCTCCGGCTCCAGACGCAGCAGCGCGCCAAACCAGATACTGTGTGGAATGATGTTTTTCTCTTCCAGCTGTGCCTGGAGCGCGACCCGGCCCGTACCGGCTGGCAATGTGTAGATTGTTTCCTGCTTAATGGTCAACGGAGTAGCCGCAAACTGCTTAACCTGCCAGTAACTCAGCGCAGCCGCGAGACCCACAATCGCCAGCAGGCTGACGAGAATTTTTTTGCTTCGAATCATGATGCATCCATTATCTTTTTACAGCCTGCGTGCAACTGATTAAACAGCGAGCGCTCAGTAAACTGTACGGCTTCTATCTGTCGGACCGGCAGAACCGGCATCAGCGCGTTACATATCACCACTTCATCAGCGGCCAGCAGCTGTGCCGGTTCGCTTTTTATCACCTGACAAGCCTGACCTGCTGCTGCAAGTTGCGCCATCAGACTTCGCCGCATAATGCCATCCACGCCTGACGCGGAGATATCAGGCGTAAAAATTTGCCCGCCCTGCCGCCAGAATAAATTGGCCGCACAGCATTCCACCACCCAACCTTCAGTGTCAAGCACCAGCGCCTCGTCAGCGTCTGTCTGGTCAAGATGAGCCCGAATCATCACCTGTTCCAGCCGGTTAAGGTGCTTGATACCGGCAAACTGCGGGTTTCGCGCCAGACGAATCGGACTCAGCCGGAGTAAAGCTCCCCGCTGCCGTAAATCGGCGTAGTGTAGCGGCCAGGGCGCCAGCAAAACGACCCGGGTGGGTTCACCACAGCCGCGCCGGCTGTAACCCCGTCCGCCGCTGCCCGCGCTGATAATCACTTTCAGCACCGCCTGCGCCTGCTCATGCGCGGCCTGACTCATCTCAGCCTCAAGCTGATCCCAGTCGACGCCGCCAATCCATAACCGCTCGCAGCCCGCTTTGAGGCGCTGGATGTGGCTTTCCAGCAGCACGATTTTCCCCTCGCGCACAGCAGCGGTAGTAAAACAGCCATCCCCAAACTGCAGGCCGCGGTCGCTGGCGGCCAGCGTCGATTGTTTGAATCCGTTAATCCACATGGTTCTCTCCTGAGCGTGACCCGTGATTTCAGCGCATTCTGCAGGATAAAAAAAGGCCCGCATCGCGGGCCTTTTTAACAATCTGCAACGATTACACTTTACGGAAGATCAACGAACCGTTGGTTCCACCGAAACCAAAGGAGTTACACAGGGTGTACTCCAGACCGGGAACCTGACGCGCGGTGTGAGGCACGAAGTCGAGATCGCAGCCTTCATCCGGATTGTCCAGGTTAATGGTCGGTGGGATGGCCTGGTCGCGCAGTGCCAGAATCGAGTAAATTGATTCAACAGCGCCTGCGGCACCCAGTAAGTGTCCGGTCATTGATTTGGTTGAGCTGACCATGACACTGCTGGCTGCTGCCCCAAAGACCGATTTCACCGCCTGCGCTTCCGCTTTATCACCGGCTGGCGTGGAGGTACCGTGCGCGTTGACGTAGCCAATCTGCTCTGGCGTAAGCTGAGCATCACGCAGCGCATTGGTCATGGCCGCCGCTGCACCTGAGCCATCTTCTGGTGGTGAAGTCATGTGGTAGGCATCGCTACTCATACCAAAACCTACGATTTCTGCGTAGATTTTCGCACCACGTTTCTTCGCATGTTCGTACTCTTCGAGCACCACAATGCCAGCGCCGTCACCCAGCACAAAACCGTCACGATCTTTATCCCACGGGCGGCTGGCCGCTTGCGGGTTATCGTTACGGGTTGAGAGGGCGCGTGCTGCACCAAATCCACCGACGCCTAATGGCGTGCTGGCCTTCTCTGTGCCACCCGCCAGCATCACGTCAGCATCGTTATAGGCGATGATACGTGCGGCATGACCGATGTTATGCACACCAGAGGTACAGGCTGTCGCGATAGAGATGCTTGGACCTTTCAGGCCATACATGATGCTGAGATGACCCGCCACCATGTTAACGATGGTTGAAGGCACAAAGAATGGGCTGATTTTACGCGGGCCGCCGTTGACCAGTGAGGTATGATTCTCTTCAATCAGACCTAAGCCACCGATACCGGAGCCAATTGCTGCGCCCATACGGCTTGCATTTTCATCGGTAATAACCAGACCGCTGTCCTGCATGGCCTGCATACCGGCCACAATGCCGTACTGGATGAAGGCATCCATCTTGCGCTGATCTTTGCGCGAGATGTAGTCATCACAATTAAAATCTCTTACCAGACCTGCAAAACGGGTTGCATAAGCACTGGTATCAAAATGGTCGATCAGGGTAATGCCGCTCTGACCGGCAAGGAGAGCACTCCAGGTAGACTCTACGGTATTGCCGACAGGAGACAACATGCCAAGACCAGTCACAACTACACGACGCTTAGACACGTTCGTCCTCCAGGGAGGGGAAATAGGGAACTATGTGGGACAAACAAAAAATCAGGCGGTCGAGCGACCGCCTGAAGATATTCATTAGCCTTTATGGCTATTGATGTAGTCGATCGCTGCCTGAACGGTAGTGATTTTCTCAGCTTCTTCGTCTGGAATCTCAGTATCAAACTCTTCTTCCAGAGCCATCACCAGCTCAACGGTATCAAGAGAATCGGCACCCAGGTCTTCTACGAAAGATGCAGAGTTGGTGACTTCTTCCTCTTTCACACCCAGCTGCTCACTGATGATTTTCTTAACGCGTTGTTCGATATCGCTCATACTATTTAATTTCCTATCAAAACTCGCTTACGCGATGGTTTTCGTAGTGTATAAAATGGTGAAAAAGATGCAACAAAATCCCGGCTGGTCGAACCACGATTTTGCGTTATTTTGCGGTTTTAACCGCAAATAAAGCAAATGATTTCGTGATTTATCAGACCATGTACATTCCGCCATTGACGTGCAGCGTTTCACCTGTGATGTAGGCTGCTTCGTCAGAGGCTAAAAATGCCACAGCATTGGCGATTTCCTGTGCATCGCCTAAGCGACCCGCAGGGACTTCCGCCAAAATACCGGAACGTTGATCTTCGTTCAGTGCCCGCGTCATGTCAGTCTCAATAAAGCCTGGAGCCACGACGTTGACGGTAATGCCACGTGACGCGATTTCGCGCGCCAGTGATTTGCTAAAGCCAATCAAACCCGCCTTTGCTGCTGCGTAGTTTGCCTGGCCCGCGTTACCCATGGTGCCAACAACGGAACCAATGGTGATGATACGGCCCACGCGCTTTTTCATCATGGCACGCAGGACCGCCTTAGAAAGGCGGAATACCGATGTGAGGTTAGTATCCAGGATATCCTGCCACTCATCGTCCTTCATGCGCATGAGAAGATTATCACGCGTAATGCCTGCATTATTGACTAAAATATCCACTTCGCCAAATTCAGCGCGAATATTCTCTAAAACGCTGTTAATTGAATCAGCGTCAGTTACGTTCAGTAACAGGCCTTTACCCTTGTCGCCAAGGTAAGCACTGATGGCATCGGCGCCACTCTGGCTGGTTGCAGTTCCTACCACTTTGGCACCACGTGCCGCCAGTGTTTCTGCAATCGCACGACCAATGCCGCGACTCGCGCCGGTAACCAGCGCAACTTTACCTTCAAAGCTCATGATTTTCCTCTTATTCCTTACCGAGTGCAGCCGTCAGGGATGTCGTATCGTTAACGGCAGCCGCTGTCAGGGTATCGACAATACGTTTAGTCAGACCGGTCAGGACTTTACCTGGCCCCATCTCCAGTAGTTGTGTCACGCCCTGTGCCGCCATCGCTTCCACGCTCTCGGTCCAGCGAACCGGGCTGTAGAGCTGACGAACCAGCGCATGACGGATGGCCGCAGCGTCAGTTTCCGCTTTCACATCGACGTTATTGATCACCGGTACTGCAGGGGCATTAAAGGTAATGCTTTCCAGGGCAACGGCCAGTTTATCGGCAGCGGGCTTCATCAGTGCGCAGTGAGAAGGCACGCTGACCGGCAGCGGAAGAGCACGCTTAGCGCCCGCAGCTTTACAGGCAGCACCCGCACGTTCAACGGCTTCTTTGTTACCCGCAATAACCACCTGGCCCGGCGAGTTGAAGTTAACCGGTGAAACGACCTGGCCCTGCGCGCTTTCTTCACACGCTTTACGGATAGCCGCGTCATCCAGGCCAATAATTGCCTGCATTGCGCCGGTGCCTTCTGGCACCGCTTCCTGCATCAGTTTGCCGCGCAGTTCAACCAGCTTCACCGCATCCGCAAAGTTAAGCACACCCGCACAAACCAGCGCCGAATATTCGCCCAGGCTATGACCGGCCATCAGGACAGGCTGTTCACCGCCCTGCTGCTGCCAGACACGGTAGATTGCTACAGAGGCGGCTAACAGTGCAGGCTGAGTCTGCCAGGTTTTGTTCAGCTCTTCAGCCGGCCCCTGACTCACTAACTGCCACAAGTCATAGCCCAGCGCGTCAGAGGCTTCACGGAAGGTCCCTTCTACCAGCGGATACGTCGCCGCTAATTCAGTCAGCATGCCCACAGTCTGTGAACCCTGACCCGGAAAAACAAATGCAAATTGCGTCATCTTCTGTTCCTGTCAATCAAAAGCGAACCAGCGCAGAACCCCAGGTGAATCCACCACCAAAGGCTTCCAGCAGAATAAGGTGTCCGGGTTTGATGCGGCCATCACGCACCGCTTCATCCAGTGCGCTGGGCACCGATGCAGCAGAGGTATTGCCATGGCGATCCAGTGTGACGACCACTTTATCCATGGTCATACCGAGTTTTTTCGCGGTAGCGCTGATAATGCGCAGGTTAGCCTGATGCGGTACCAGCCAGTCCAGCATTTCACGATCGAGATTATTGGCCTGCAGCGTTTCATCAACGATGTGGGCCAGTTCGGTGACGGCAACCTTGAAGACTTCGTTACCTGCCATAGTGACATAGGCAGGCTGATCCTGATGGGCACGATCCTGATAAGGCAGCGTCAGAAGCTGTGCATAGCGACCATCGGCATGAAGATGGGTAGAGATAATTCCCTGCTCTTCGCTCTGGCCCAGCACGACCGCACCCGCGCCATCACCAAACAGAATGATGGTGCCGCGATCGTCCGGATCCAGCGCGCGTGCCAGGACATCAGCGCCGATGACCAGAGCATGCTTAACCGCGCCATTTTTGATGTATTGATCAGCTACGCTCAGTGCATAGGTGAAACCTGCACAGGCGGCAGCAAGGTCAAAGGCCGCGCAATCTTTGATTTCCAGCATTTGCTGGATCATGCAGGCGGAGCTGGGGAAAGCATGGCTGGACGACGTTGTGGCGACAATAATCAGCCCAACATCGTTCGCGTCAATGCCTGCCATTTCAAGCGCGCGTTGCGCCGCGCTGAATCCCATGGTGGCGACGGTTTCGTCAGGCGCAGCAATGCGACGCTCACGGATGCCGGTACGGGTAACAATCCACTCGTCCGACGTCTCCACCATTTTTTCCAGATCGGCATTGGTGCGAACCTGGCTGGGCAGATAACTGCCCGTACCGATAATTTTGGTATACATCTAGGCTTTGTCACTCCTGGCTAATACAGCATCAAGGCGCGCAGCAATTCGCTCGGGAATTTGCTGCCTCACCGCCTGCTCTGCCTGTTCTATCGCCACGGCGAAGGCGTGTTGATTTGCTGCGCCGTGACTCTTGATCACTGTTCCGCGCAATCCTAACAGACAAGCGCCATTGTACTGGTCAGGGTTGAGTTGTCCGAAGCGCTTCGCCAGACGTTTCTGGATTAAGCGCCCCAGCAACTGAAGCCACCATGACCGTTTTTTACTTTCCCCTGATGACTTCAGCAGAGAAAGAAACATTCTTACCACGCCTTCCATCGTCTTCAGCGTGACGTTTCCGACAAAACCGTCACAGACCATCACATCTGTTTTACCGGTAAGCAGTTCGTTACCTTCAAGGTAACCAATATAGTTGATTTGCGGTGATTCTCGCAGCACTACTGCGGCGTCGCGGATGGTTTCCAGCCCCTTGGTCTCTTCGTGACCAATATTAAGCAACGCGACGCGGGGCCGTGGAATACCAAGCACATGCTCAGCCATCACCGACCCCATCACAGCAAACTGCACCAGCATCGCACTGTCTGAGCCCACATTCGCACCCAGATCCAGCACCACGGTTTTACCCTGTTGCTGATGCGGTAAAACGGACATCAGCGCAGGACGCTTAATCCCATCCAGCGGTTTTAATAAGAGTGTCGACAGCCCCATCAGCGCACCGGTATTACCAGCGCTGATGCAGGCCTGTGCACGTCCCTCTTTAACCATCTCCAGTGCCACGCGCATTGAACTGCCGCGACTGTTCCGGATGGCCTGAGCGGGCCGCGCATCACTTGCAATAACCGATTCGGCAGGGATAACCTGCAAACGCCCCATCAGGGAGGAATCCGCTTTGGCAAGCAATGGCGTGAGGGTGTCGGGATGTCCGACCAGAAGAAGGAATAGTTCCGTATGAGAGGCCAGTGCCTGCAATGCTGCAGGCACTGTCACGCAGGGACCGAAGTCCCCGCCCATGGCATCAATCGCCAGGGTCAAACGTGTCAAGGTATCGCCTTGCTAAGCAAGAAACTTACTTAACGATAACCTTGCGACCGCGGTAGTAACCGTCCGCAGTGATATGGTGACGCAGATGAGTTTCGCCAGAAACTTTATCTACTGACAGAGCAGCAGTGGTCAGCGCATCGTGTGAACGACGCATACCACGCTTAGAACGGGTGGGTTTATTCTGTTGTACGGCCATGGACCTTACTCCTATTACTTACGCTTTAAACTGGCTAATACGGCAAATGGATTTGGTTTCTCCGCCTCTGCAGGCAGTTTGCCAAAGACCATGTCCGCCTCGGACACTTCACAGTGTTCAGAATCGTGCACCGGAACGACCGGCAGCGCGAGAATCAGTTCATCCTCGACAACCGCCAGCAGATCGATCTCACCAAACTCGTTGACATCGACCGGCTCGTACGCTTCCGGTAGTGCCTCGGCCTGCTCTTCAGAAGAGACAGGGCTGAAGCAATAACTCACTTTTACGTGATGGGGAAAGGTCTGGTTGCAGCGCTGACAACGTAACGTCACCTGAACTTCAGCAGTACCCGTCAGTACCGCCAGACGTTGGTTATCAACCGCAAACGACATGGCACAATCCACATCACTGTCCACACTAACGACCGACTCGGCCACACGCTCCACCTGAACAGATGTGTAGACACCCTGATAATCAAGGCGCTTCTGAGCGGTGCGGACAGGGTCCAGCGTTAGGGGTAATTTTACCTTTTGCATAGGGCGCGCATATTAACTTTGTAATGTCATAGAGTCAAAGAAAAAGGCCGTTAAACAGCATCTTTCAACCACTATTCGCATCCAGTGCGGCGCACAGTTTAAAATGACTGTCACCAATTCGCTATCACTATTGAAAAAAAATGACGCCATCAATTCTTTTAGCTTCAACCTCGCCCTTTCGGCAGGCATTACTGCGCAAGCTGGGCCTGCCTTTTATTACCGCTGCGCCTGAGGTGGATGAGTCACCGCAGCCCGGTGAAAATGCCGAAGCGCTGGTCACCCGTCTTGCTGTAGCGAAAGCGCAGGCGCTGGCAAAAGCCTGGCCTGATCACTGGATAATCGGCTCAGATCAGGTCTGCGTGCTGGATGGCGCGATCGCCGGTAAGCCTCATACGGCAGAGAATGCGCGGGCGCAACTGCGTGTCGCCAGCGGTCAGGCGATTACCTTTTACACCGGGCTGGCTCTTTTTCATCCGGCCAGCGGCAGGCTGCTGCAGTGTTGCGAACCCTTCGTGGTGCATTTCCGCTCCTTAACGGACGCTGAAATCGCCGGGTATGTGGAAAAGGAGCAGCCGCTGCAATGTGCAGGTAGTTTTAAAAGTGAAGGTCTGGGAATTTGTCTGTTTGATCGGCTGGAGGGGCGCGATCCTAATACGCTGGTCGGGCTGCCGCTGATTGCACTCAACGGAATGTTGCAGCAGGCCGGCATCAACCCTTTAACGGACTGATGCCGGAGAACGATTACACTTTCAGCTGACGCAGCTTATTCAGGCACTGCTTCAGGCCATCATCCAGTGGCGCTTCAACACGCATGACTTCGCCAGTGCCGGGATGAGTAAAGGTCAGTGCCGCCGCGTGCAGGAACAGGCGTTTCAGACCTGTTGACGCCAGCTGACTGTCAAAGTCACGTTCGCCATAGCGATCGTCGAAGGCGATGGGATGCCCGGCGTGCAGCGTATGGACACGAATCTGGTGGGTGCGTCCGGTGACCGGACTTGCTTTCACCAGCGTGGCAAACTCAAACCGCTCTTCCACTTTAAAACGGGTTTCAGAGGCTTTACCTTCGCTGCTGACACGCACGACACGCTCACCGCTCTGGAGAATATTTTTCAGCAGGGGAGCCTGAACGACCTTAAGATGTGACGGCCAGTTGCCGCGCACCAGGGCCAGATAATCTTTCTGCATCCCCTTTTCACGCAGTTGCTCGTGCAGGGAACGCAGCGCCGAGCGTTTTTTTGCGACCAGCAGAATGCCCGAGGTGTCACGATCCAGGCGATGCACCAGTTCCAGGAAGCGCGCTTCCGGGCGCAGCGCGCGTAGCCCTTCAATCACCCCAAAACTGAGTCCGCTGCCGCCATGCACGGCAGTGCCAGAGGGCTTGTTCATCACCAGCAGCGACTCATCCTCAAAGAGGATAGCGTCCGCCAGCGAAGCGACCTTTGCCAGCTTAGGTGATACGGCATCTTCATCGCGTTCCGCTACCCGGACCGGCGGAATGCGTACCTCATCACCCTCCTCCAGCTTGTACTCAGGCTTGACGCGCTTTTTATTCACCCGTACCTCGCCCTTGCGTACGATGCGATAAATCATGCTCTTTGGCACACCCTTGAGCTGGGTGCGCAAAAAGTTATCAATACGTTGTCCGGCATTTTCAGCCGTGATGGCGACAAAATGTACGCCGGGATTCTCTGTTTTCATGGCGGCGATTCTAAATAGTGTCCCCTGATAGCGCCACCCCTTTTTCTGTGCTTAACTCTGGGGTTAATGTGATGGCAGGTCGCTTCTCTGCTGGCTTTTTCAGCAAACCGCTGCTTTGTCCGACACATTAGCAAGTTAAATGTAAAGAAACTTCACAAGCTGGCTAAAGTCGCCTTGCTATATGAAGGTTAGCAATGGAATAATGCCTGAGTTTCTTAACTGAAGCATTTCAGTGCAGAAACCGAGCGAAATTGTCATTTTGCCGGATTGAGCAGACACGCAGCAATGGCGTAAGACGTAATGCGAAATCAGGCACTTAGCGGGCTGCGGGTTGCGGCCTGGACAACAGTATGGGATGCACGGGTTTTCTTTATTCTCTCAGGCATTTCCACTATCTGGTGCTGTTTTTCCTTATGAAAAACAGGCCACCGACGTTATTTGCGCCCCTCGCGCGGTCGACAGCCGTGAGGTTGACGACATTGCACTAAGTCACGGGGCCATCGGTTGATACTCGTCCAGGGTAACTATGCCCGCAGCTGTAATCACTCATGAAAGAATAACGAGTAAGTCACGATGAAAAGAATGTTAATAAACGCAACTCAGCAGGAGGAGTTGCGCGTTGCCCTGGTTGACGGTCAGCGTCTGTACGATCTGGATATCGAAAGTCCTGGACACGAACAGAAAAAAGCCAACATCTACAAAGGTAAAATCACTCGCATTGAACCCAGCCTTGAAGCTGCGTTTGTCGATTATGGCGCAGAGCGTCACGGTTTCCTCCCGTTAAAAGAAATTTCCCGCGAATATTTCCCCTCCAGCTACAACGCACATGGTCGTCCGAATATTAAAGACGTGCTGCGTGAAGGCCAGGAAGTCATTGTTCAGATCGATAAAGAAGAACGCGGCAATAAAGGCGCTGCACTGACGACCTTTATCTCTCTGGCGGGCAGCTACCTGGTACTGATGCCGAATAACCCACGTGCAGGCGGTATCTCTCGCCGCATCGAAGGTGACGATCGTACCGAACTGAAAGAAGCGCTGTCGGCGCTGGATCTGCCGGAAGGCATGGGCCTGATTGTGCGTACTGCCGGCGTCGGTAAATCTGCCGAGTCGCTGCAGTGGGACTTAAGCTTCCGTCTCAAGCACTGGGAAGCGATTAAGAAAGCTGCTGAAAATCGCCCTGCTCCGTTCCTGATCCATCAGGAGAGCAACGTGATTGTGCGTGCCTTCCGCGACTATCTGCGTCAGGACATCGGTGAAATCCTTATCGATAATCCGAAAGTGCTGGAACTGGCGCGTCAGCATATCGCGGCGCTGGGTCGTCCGGACTTCAGCAGCAAAATTAAGCTCTACACCGGTGAAATCCCGCTGTTCAGCCACTACCAGATCGAATCGCAAATCGAATCCGCTTTCCAGCGTGAAGTCCGCCTGCCTTCCGGTGGATCGATTGTGATCGACAGTACCGAAGCACTGACCGCTATCGATATCAACTCAGCACGCGCCACGCGCGGCGGTGACATTGAAGAGACTGCGTTCAACACCAACCTTGAAGCGGCCGATGAGATTGCCCGTCAGCTGCGCCTGCGTGACCTGGGCGGCCTGATCGTTATCGATTATATCGATATGACGCCGGTACGCCATCAGCGCGCTGTTGAAAACCGTCTGCGTGAAGCTGTCCGCCAGGACCGCGCCCGCATTCAGATCAGCCACATTTCACGTTTCGGCCTGCTGGAGATGTCCCGTCAGCGTCTGAGCCCGTCATTAGGTGAATCCAGTCATCATGTCTGCCCACGCTGTAGCGGTACCGGCACTATCCGTGATAACGAGTCACTGGCGCTGTCCATTCTGCGTCTGATCGAAGAAGAAGCGCTGAAAGACAACACCAAAGAAGTTCATGCCATTGTTCCGGTTCAGGTTGCGTCTTACCTGCTGAATGAAAAACGTGAAGCGGTCAACGCGATTGAAAAACGCCAGGGCGGCGTGCGGGCAATCATTGTTCCTGATGACAAGATGCAGACCCCGCACTACTCCGTGCTGCGCGTACGTAAAGGCGAAGAGACGCAGACCCTGAGTTATCATCTGCCGAAGCTGCATGAAGCCGAAATGGCCATGCCGTCGGAAGAGGAACATGCTGAGCGCCGTCGTCCTGAGCAGCCTGCTCTGGCCGCCTTTGTGATGCCTGATGCGCCTCCTGCGCCGGTAGAAGTTGAGCCAGAAGTGAAGCGCGCTGAAGCTCAGCCAGCAGCAAAATCAGCCCCGGCTGTCGCTGCACCCGCGACCGTCAGCACCGGTTTCTTCGGGCGTCTGCTTGGCGGCCTGAAAAAAATGTTCGCTGGCGAAGAAGCGCCTGCTGCTGCGCCAGTGGCCACTGAGGTTGCTGAAACGCAGAAAGCAACTGAAGAGCAGGAAAGCAACAGTGGCCGTGGCGAGCGCCGCAGCAACAATAACAACCGTCGTAACAACAATCGTCGTGAGCGTACGCCGCGTAACGGTGATAATGCACAGTCTCGTGAAGGCCGTGAACCACGCGAAAGTCGCGAGCCGCGTGAAAGCCGTGAACCGCGCGAAAGTCGTGAGCCACGTGAAAGCCGCGAGCCGCGCGATGGCAACGATAACCGTCGCAACAAGCGTCAGTCTCAGACGGGTGAAGTACGCGAAGAGCGTCCGGCACTGAGCGAAGAAGCGCGCCAGCAGCGTGACGAGCAGCAGCAACAGCGCCGTGAACAGCGTGCTGAACGTCAGCGTCGTCGTCAGGAAGAGAAACGTGCCGGTGAAGAAGCGGCCAAAGCGGCTGAGCAGCCAGCAGTCGTTGCTGAAGCCCTGAGCGTCACTGAGGCGCAGGATGATGAACGCGTTCAGGTTATGCCGCGTCGTAAGCCGCGTCAGCTGAACCAGAAGGTGCGTGTTGATGATAACCGTCAGCCTCTGCCAGCCGAAGCCAGCGACATCGCTCCGCCTGCTGAAGGGCGTCAGGCACAGCCAGCTGACGTTGCTCAGACACAGCCTGATTTCCAGGCTTCGCAGAGTGACGAGCAGGATGATAACGATAACCGTGATAACGCCAATATGCCGCGTCGTTCACGTCGTTCGCCACGTCATCTGCGCGTCAGCGGACAGCGTCGTCGTCGTTACCGTGATGAGCGTTACCCGACGCAGTCAGCAATGCCGCTGGCTGCTGCCGCTGCTTCACCTGAAATGGCATCCGGTAAAGTCTGGATTCGCTATCCGGTAAGCCAGGCCAGCGAAGAGCAGGTTCAGAATGTAATGCACGAGACGCCAGCTTATAACAGCGAAGAGACTGCAGACGTGACCCATGCGCTGCCGGTTGCTGCCGCCGTTGAATCGGTTGCTCAGGACGCGCCAGTGCAACAGGCCGAGCCGCAGGCAGAAACGCCAGTAGCGATCGTCAACACTGACGATACCCGTGCTATCGACGCCCCGGTTGACGAGCAGCCTTCTGTTGTTCCGGCTGCTGATGAAGCCAAAGCGGAAGCGGTAGCGGCTGAAGCTGTGCCTGCTGAGCCCGTCGCTGAAACGCCAGTGTCACAGCCTGCTGACCTGGTCACCGAAACAGCGGTGGTAACGCCAGCCGCTGAAGTTTCACAGCCTGCAGACGTTGCAGAGCAGTCAGCTACTGATATCAGTGAAGAGATCGCCGCAGAGGTGGAAGAAGTGCTGAACGCGCCGGTTGCTGCTAACGCTGAAAGCGCGCCAGTCAGTGAACCTCATGCCCCGGTTGCCGCTCGCGATATCGCGCCTGCAGCACCGGTAACGGCGGTCGAGCCTGGTGCATCAGCGCCTGCTGCTGAAGCGGTGCCAAATGACGGTACGCGCTGGAAGCACTATGCCTCTGCACCGATGACCAAAGCGCCTGCGCCGGTCTGGCAGTCAGAGCCTGCTCCGCACAGTGACTGGGTACGGGCACCTTATGAGTTCGATGGTCGCGGTTCTGCGGGTGGTCATAGCGCCACACATCAGGCCACTGCCCCGGCGACAAAGCCGTAACGCATAAGCTGTTGTAAACTGAACCCCGGCCTGAAAGCCGGGGTTTTTTTATGGCGTCGATTCAGTCATCAGGCCGTCAAAGGGGAAATAACCAACCCGTTTAATTCGTCAGCCATCAGTAAAGAGGGCGTCAGGCACGCTGGCCGTAATAAAGTGCGGGAAAGCATCAGGCAGGCATGCGGCGGGATAGCGTGAAGTGAGGAAGCAAAAAAACCAGACAGGCAGGCTTTATGACCAATCGCCCTGCCACCGGCTGAATCACAGGCAAAAAAATCCCACCTTCCTTTAGCAGGAGGGTGGGAAAAAGTAAGCGCATCCGGTTAAAGTACGCTCAAAATTTCAGGTCAGACTACGAATTCATCTGGAACAGTGACATCTTAGACATATCAGTAAAGGTCTTATAAGAAGCCTGAAGTGCTGTCTGCTGCATGGTGTAGCTGGAAGCCGCTTCAGTTAAATCCACGTTAACCAGGTCACTCATCTGCGAGCTGTAAATCACTTTACGGTCATCACCCTGCGCATTCAGCGTATCGATTTCACCAAGCTGAGTACCAATCTCAGAAACCACGGTTGAGACATTATTCAGCGCATTACCCAGCCCGCGGTTGGTTTTATCCATTGCGGCCTGGAAGGTCTGTTTAGTCGTGGCGTCCGCATCATCCTGCGGGACTTTTAATGCCGCAATAGCGCTATCCAGCATCTTAAACACATTGGTTTCGCTGGCGCTGCCATCCGGCTCTTTGGTGGCATTGCCGGTGATTGACATGAAGATGCTGTCACCGGTATGCGCCACGGTCATGGTACGGCTGGTATCAACCTTCTGGGTGATCGCTTCGGTGCCGCCAGCATAACTGACGCCCGTGCCTGCCGTATCAACAAACGGCGCGCTGTCAG
The DNA here is from genome assembly GCF_052045955.1 of Pantoea sp. 22096. Taxonomy (NCBI): domain Bacteria; kingdom Pseudomonadati; phylum Pseudomonadota; class Gammaproteobacteria; order Enterobacterales; family Erwiniaceae; genus Pantoea; species Pantoea sp. 22096. Next base: position 1,544,387 of record NZ_JBQEPW010000001.1, read on the forward strand.
TTTTATAGCCGGCAAAAATATAGCGGCCATTGGCATCTTTGCTGTTGGCCAGGTTAAGCAGCTGTGAGCGGATCCCCTCCAGCTGAGTGGCAATCGAGCCACGGTCATCGTCACTCAGCGTACCGGTTGAGCCATTGACGATCAGCGTCTGCGCCGCAATGATGCCATTGGTAACGCCCTTCAGCGTATTGTCTTCCAGTGACAGGCCCTGCTCAGCAAAGGTACGCGCCAGCGCATACTGTTCACCCTGCTGCTGAGTCTGAGTCAGCACAACAGCACGTGACGCGGCAATCGGGTCATCGGAGGGATTCGTTACACGGCGACCGCTGGAGAGCTGCTCACCCACTTTCAGCCAGGAGGCTTGCGAGTCAGTAATGCCGCGCACCTGCTGTTCAAAAATCATATTTGTACTGATTCGCATGTTATCTCCTGCCCTTAGCGAATATTAATCAATGCGTTAAACACGGTGCTGGCAGTCTGGAGCACCTGCGCATTGGCCATGTAATATTGCTGGTATTTGGTCAGATTGGCGTACTCCTCATCGAGGTTGACGCCAGAGACTGACTGCTGGCGTTCGGTCAGCTGACTGACCACACTTTTCTGCGTCGTGCTGGTGGTTTCCAGCGAGCTGGTTTTGTTACCCACGGTGCTGACGATAGCCGCATAGGCCTGCGACAGCGTGGCGTTGCCGCCGACCAGCTTTACATCCTGCAGATTCAGCAGTTTCTGCGCATTGCGGTTATCACTTTCACCGCCAACCGCGCTCGCAGCAGCCACCTGAGATTCACTGGTGATTGCCACGGACATGTCGTTAATCACATTCTGGACCGGCTTCACCAGGAAGCTGTCTTTGGCGGCAGGTGCAGGCGAGGCACCCACAGTCAGTTTCAGGCCATCAAAACTCAGCGTGGTATTGCCACTGGCATCGGTACTCTGGGTGATGGCGGCTGCGGTGCTGTCTGACGCACGCGTTGCGGTCCATTTATTGCCGTCATAACTCACGGTGTAGTTAGTGGCTTTCAGCGCGCTGGTGTCGGTCCATTCAGCGGTCACGGAGGCGGCGGTACTGTTTTTACTGTTGCTCACCACGGCTGGACTGCCGATATTAAAGAAGTCGACGCCCTGGTCGCCGTGGCTGTCAAAGCCCTGCTTATGGACGTCGTTGAAGCTGGTGGTAAACGCCGCCGCTAACTGACCCAGCTGGTTCTGTGCCAGATCCAGATCCTGAGTGCGGAACGCCAGCAGACCGCCAAGCGAGCCGGTGGTGATCAGTTTTTCCGGAATCTCAACGTTGCCCGCCTGCCTGTCGACATAGCCAATCGTGGTACGCGTCGGATCGCTGCTGGCGCTCATCGCCACCAGCTCGTGAGATTTGTTGCCGTTAACCAGCGTCAGGCCGTTGGCCATTGATACTGTGTAATTGCCATCCTGCTGCGATACCGTCACGCCAACGACTTTATTCAGGTCATTGACCAGCTGATCACGCTTATCAAGCAGATCGTTAGGCGCCGCACCGTTGCCATTAGTCAACTTGCCAATCTGCTGGTTAAGATCGGCAATCTGGCTGGTGAGGGTGTTGACCTGTTTAACACTGGAGCTGACATCAGCATTGACGCTGTTCTGCATATTGTTCAGGTATTGCGCTGAGGTCTGGAACTGGTTCACCAGACCCTGTGCATTGCTGAGCATCGACTGACGCGCTGACGGATCGTTGGCGTTACTGACGACGTTCTGCAGGTTGGTAAAGAAGCCCTGCAGCGAGGTCGACAGGCTGGTCGTCGCGGTCGACAGCAGATCGTCAATGTTAGAAATCTGCGTATGCTGAGTGTCGACTGCACTGTAACTCGCGCTGGCACCCCGCAGCTGTGTGGCAATAAATGAATCATATTCACGTTGTACACCGGTAATGTTCACGCCGTTACCATAATAGCTATTACCCTGAAGGGTACTGTTCGCCTGCGCCAGTACCGTGGTCTGACGTGAATAGCCCGCCACGGTGTAGTTAGAAATGTTGTTACTGGTGGTGCTCAGAGCGGCCTGCGCGGCACTCAATCCGCTCATCGCGGAGTTAATTATGCTGGACATCTCGGTTCCTTACGTTCCCCGTCAACCGGGCTGGCAGACATCAAAGTGGGCGCCAGCAGGCGAAACGCTTCTGGCTATAGGGATGTTATCGGCTTGCTTAAGTGAAACTTGAGGCGAAATGATCAGAACAGGTCGCCAATATCCTGGCTGTATGCTTTGACGACTTTATCGCCCATGCTTTTGAATTGCTGAATCATTCCCACCAGCTTTTGCGCATATTTCGGGTCGGTGGCATAGCCTGCCGCCTGTAACGCCTGCGCGCCCTGCTCTGCGCTTGAGGCGTTGGTCACTGCCGCATAGCGAGGGTTTTTGGTCAACAGTTTGACGTAGTCGGTCAGCGCCTCGAAATAGGAGTTGTACACCCTGAAGCTGGCACGGACTTTCTTCGCTGCACCCTGCTCATATTCGGTGGTCATGATATCGGTGGTGTCACCTTTCCAGTCTCCGCTGGCTTTAATCCCGAACACGTTATAGCTCGGCTTGCCGTCGCGGGTCAGGATCTGTCGCTGGCCCCAGCCCGACTCCAGCGCAGCCTGCGCCAGAATCAGGTGATGTGGAATACCACTCTGCTGACTGGCCGCCTGCGCTGGCTGCGTCAGCTGAGCGATAAACTCACGGCTGTCGCTCGGCAGCCCCGTGGGTGACGCGACCGGCGGCAGTCGTGGCATCGCCTTCCGCACCATCTGCTCCAGCTGCTGGGCGGGCAGTGGTGTGGCTCCGCTGGTGCTGAGAATAAAACTGTTATCCAGCTTCATCGGCACCGTACCGGCTTTTTCATCCGGCGCGGTGGCGGGCTGCATCTGTTTGACGATGGTTTCCGCCAGACCGAGGCCACGCTTGCCCATCTCCTGTGCAATCTGCTGGTCATACATAGAGGTAAAAAGTTTGGTCTGCTCGTTGCCCATAATGCCGTCCTGCGGCAACGCATCGCGCATACTCTTCAGCATCATCTGTACAAACATCCCTTCGACCTGACGTGCAACCTGCAACGCATGTCCTTTCGGATCGTTGCTCGCCTGGCGTTTAAGATCATTCAGGGAGCGGCTGTCGAAAGCCGGACTCGTGACAGATTGCATATCAGCCATCAGATAATTTCCAGTTTGGCACGCAGACAGCCAGCACTCTGCATCGACTGCAGAATCGACATCAGCTCGATAGGTGATGCACCCAGCGCATTCAGCGCACGGACTACGTTATTCAGATTAGCGCTGGCATTGACGCGCTGCAGCGCACCGCCGGTCTGGCGGAGATCGATCTGGGTCTGCGTCGTTGCCACGGTCTGACCACCGGCCAGCGGTGTATCAGGCTGACTGACGTTCTGCTGCTGGTTAACCGTCACTGACAGGTTGCCCTGCGCCACTGCACACTGATTCAGCGTGACTTCGCGGTTCATGACTACCGAGCCGGTACGGGAGTTGATGATCACTTTGGCATCTTCAACCGGAATCGAAACATCAATGTTCTGGATCTCAGCCAGCAGACGCACCTGCGCACCATTATTCGGTGACACGCGGATCTGCACGGTACGGGCATCCAGCGGCTGCGCTGCGCCATAACCGCCACGGGCGTTGATCGCGTCCGCAATACGCTGCGCCATCGAGAAATCTTCATTGTTAAGCTGCAGGTTAAGGGTGTTCTGCGAGCCAAAGTTGCTCTGCAGTTCACGTTCAACCGTTGCACCGCCAGTGATGCGGCCACCGTTCAGCTGGTTGACCTGAACACTGCTGCCGCCCGCAGAGGCACCTGCACCACCGACCAGGATGTTACCCTGAGCCAGCGCATAGACCTGGTTATCAACCCCTTTCATCGGCGTCATTAACAGCGTGCCGCCGCGCAGGCTTTTAGCATTACCCAGCGATGAGACCACCACATCCAGGTTCTGTCCCTGACGGGCAAACGACGGCAGCTTAGCGGTCACCATAACGGCTGCCACGTTTTTCAGCTGCATATTGGTGCCCGCAGGCACGGTGATGCCAAGCTGCGACAGCATGTTGCTCACCGTCTGGGTAGTAAAGGGCGTCTGCGTGGTCTGGTCACCGGTGCCATCCAGACCCACGACCAGGCCGTAGCCCAGCAGCTGGTTATCACGTACGCCCTGTACCGTGGTTAAATCACGAATCAAATCGGCTTTGGCCAGCAGGCTGACGCCCAGCAGCAGCGCCAGCCCGGCGCGTAACAGCGTTAACTTTTTCATTGAAACCTCTTACATCGGCGAGATGTTCAGGAAGAAACGCTGGAACCAGCCCATGGTCTGCGCCTCATTGATGTAACCATTTCCGACGTACTCAATACGTGCATCGGCGACAGCGGTAGATAACACGGCGTTACTGGCGCTGATGGTGCGTGGGTTGACCACGCCCGAGAAGCGAATGAACTCCGTGCCCTGATTAATGGCGATCTGTTTTTCACCGACTACGTGCAGGTTGCCGTTTGACAACACCTGATCCACGGTGACGGTAATGGTGCCGGTAAAGGTGTTATTGGCGGATGCGCCGCCTTTACCTGCGAAGTCGTTTTTGCCTTCGGCGCTGAGATTGGCTTTTTCGCCACCTGCACCCACCAGGCCTGCCAGACCCGTCGGCACGCCGCTCACACCAAAGCTGTTGCTGCCGTCGCGGCTGGCACTGGCTGAGGAGCTTTTGCTGGCGCTGACGTTTTCCTGCAGCGTGATGGTCAGGGTATCGCCGATGTTGCGTGGACGGCGATCTTCAAACAGCGGCTGATAGCCGTAGTTAAGTGGCGCGACGCCCTGGAATATAGAGCCGTTTACCACCGGTGGCGCGGACGGCATCGGCTGCGCCGTGGTTGCCCCCTCGACCAGCGGAGTACGCGGGACCAGGGCACATCCGTTAAGAGTTAGCAGCAACGAGGCGACTAACCAATGTCCAGGCTTGAGAATCTGTTGCTTCGCCACGGTGTCACGACCTTATTAATGTCTGTATCTCAGGCCAGCACGGGCTGGCCCTGTTCGGGATTAAAGCTGGGTTAATTTCGCCAGCATCTGATCAGAGGTGCTGATCGCCTTGCTGTTGATTTCATAAGCGCGCTGCGTCTGGATCATGGTGACCAGCTCTTCCGCTACGTTAACGTTCGAGGTTTCGGTATAGCCCTGATAGAGCAGACCCGCGCCGTTCTGACCTGGCGTGCTGTCGGTCGGTGCGCCCGATGCCTGGGTTTCCTTGTAAAGGTTTTCACCCACGCTATCGAGACCGGCGTCGTTCATAAAGGTGCTCAGCGTTAACTGACCGACCTGTGCGGCCTGAGCCTGACCCTGCTGCGTCACGCTGACCACACCGTCACGCGACACCGTAATGCTGGTGGCGTTGGCCGGAATGGTAATGCCTGGCTGTACCGGGAAACCGGAGTTGGTCACCAGCTGTCCGTTCTGATCAACCTGAAACGCGCCATCACGGGTATAAGCAGAGGTGCCGTCCGGCATCTGAATCTGAAAATAACCCTGACCGTTAATAGCAATATCTTTTGAGTTACTGGTCTGCGACAGGTTGCCCTGAGTATGCAGACGCTCAGTGGTCACCGGACGCACACCGGTACCGATCTGCAGGCCCGATGGCAGCGTTGTCTGTTCTGACGACTGCGTGCCCGGCTGGCGCATAGTCTGGTACATCAGATCTTCGAACACGGCACGTGAACGTTTAAAGCCGTTAGTGCTGACGTTTGCCAGGTTGTTGGCAATGACGTCCATGTTCATCTGCTGCGCATCAAGACCGGTCTTAGCGATCCATAAAGAACGAATCATGTTGTTATCCTCGCGCCTTAGCTCATGTTCAGGAGCTGATTGGCTTTTTGTTCATTTTCGTCGACGTTGGTGATGACTTTCATCTGCATCTCAAAACGTCGGGCGTTGGCGATCATATCGACCATGGTTTCCACTGGTTTGACGTTACTGCCTTCCAGCACGCCAGGCATCACCTGCATAGTGGCGTCAGCCTGCAGTGCAGCACCACGGGTCGCCTGCGTCGCTGCGGTAGGACGAAACATGCCGTCATCACTGCGCTGCAGCTCCTGCCCGGTTGCCCTGACCAGCTTCAGCTTGCCCAGCTGAACCGTGGCATTCGGCGAATCACCGGCGTTCAGTCCGGTGATGGAGCCGTCTGCCGCAATGGTGATTTCCGTACCCTGCGGGATCACAATCGGACCGCCATCGCCCATCACAGGATTGCCCTGAACCGTCAGCGTACCGGTCGGACTGATTTGCATATTGCCGTTGCGGGTATAGGCTTCGCTGCCGTCAGCGGTACGCACCGCCAGCCAGCCATCCTGCTGCACCGCCACATCGAGCGGACGCTCGGTGTAATCCATCGCGCCCTGACTCATGTCGGCGCCGGGTGTAGAGGCGGCGACCAGCGTACGGGTCGGCAGCGACCAGCCACTCACCGGCACCGCGCGCAGCGCATTCAGCTGTGCACGAAAACCCGGTGTTGAGGCGTTGGCGAGGTTGCTGGCGGTCACCGCCTGCTGATCCAGCGTCTGGCTGGCCGCGCCCATCGCGGTATATATCGCGTGATCCATATGGCAATCCTGTTAGCGAATTAACGTAAGTTAACCAGCGTGTTGAGAATCTGGTCCTGAGTTTTGATGGTCTGCGCATTCGCCTGATAGTTACGCTGCGCGACGATCATGTTCACCAGCTCTTTACTCATGTCGACGTTGGACGATTCCAGTGCGCCCGACGTCAGTGAACCGAAGGTGCCGGTGTTGGCCAGACCAATGGCTGCCTGACCGGATGCGCTCGAAGCCTGCCAGACATTGTCGCCCTGTGACTGCAGACCTTCCGGGTTAGAGAAGCTCGCCAGGACAATCTGACCCAGCAGCTGGGTTTTCTTGTTTGAGTAGCTACCGGTAATGGTGCCGTCATCATTGATCGCGTAGCTGGTCAGATCGCCTGGCGCATAGCCATCCTGCGTCGGGCTGCCAAAGGTGGTCGCGCCGGTGTTCTGCTGCAGGCTGCCCAGCATGCTCAGGTTGATTGGCTGATTGGCGCCACCTACGTTCAGCGTCAGGCCAACAGTGCCATCCGTGGTGGTGCTCGCTACCGTACCGTTTGCAGCCAGCTTAGAGACGCTGGTCAGCTTACCGCTGGTATCAAACGCCATTCTGAAGTCACCCGCTGAGGTGCCGGTGTTGCCATCAATGGTGTGGACGGTCCAGCTGTTGCTGGTGGTGTCTTTCACGAAATACATGTCGAGCGCATGGTCATTACCCTGCGAATCGAACACGGTGGCGGTGGTTTTCTTGTTGTAGCTGTCTGCATTCGCCGTCGAGAAGGTGGTCACCGTTGGCGTGGTATCCGTTGAGTTCAGGTTGGCAACCAGACCGGCGGTGGTAGTGGCGCGGGCTGGCATCTGCTCAGTAGGAATTCGCAGCGCCACTGGGTTGGCACCCGACTGGATAGTGGCCGGTGAACCGCTTGCCGGATAGCCGGTGACGTTCAGGCCCTGGGTGTTTACCAGGTTACGGTTGGCATCCAGCGTTAACTGGCCGTTACGTGAATAGAAAACGCCGCCGCTGCTGTCGGTCATACGGAAGAAACCGTTGCCGCTCAGCGCAACGTCCAGGCCACGGCTGGTGGTGGTGGTCGCGCCATCGTTAAAGTTCTGGATCACCGCAGCGACTTTGGTACCGAGACCGACGTTAGAACCGGCAAACATATCGGCAAACGCGATGGTGCTGGATTTAAAGCCCGCTGTCGCGGAGTTAGCAATGTTGTTACCGATGACATCAAGGTTACTTGAAGCAGCACCAAGGCCGCTGACCGCTTGGGAAAATGACATGTGTTTGTTTCCTGTCTACAGGTTAATCAGAGAATCTGACGTACGTCGTCAAGGGTGGCGGAGCCCATGGTGCCGAGATCCAGTTTTGTGGTGTTGTTCGCAGTACTCACCCCATTGACGTAGGCGTAGTTAAGCGGTTGTGCCACCAGTTGTGTGTTGCCATTGCTTGCGGCAATCGCAACGCTGTATTTACCATCCGGCGCGACAGAGCCATCAGTCAGCTTGCCATCCCACGAGAAGGTGTGGACGCCAGCACTCAGCGCGCCCAGATCGACGGTGTCGATCACCGTGCCATTGGCATCTTTAATGGTGGCGGATGCGCCGGTAGAGGCGGAAGCCAGCTCCACGCCAAATGGCGTGGTGGTGCCGTTGCCTACCAGAATCTGTCCGCCATTAACCATCACGCCATGCCCAATCAGCGTGGAGCTCTGCAGCGACTGGCTGGTGCTGATCTGTCCGGAGATCGATCCCAGTGTGGTATTCAGTTTTTCAATGCCGCTCAGGGTATTGATCTGTGCCAGCTGCGTGGTGAGCTGGCTGTTATCCATTGGATTGGTTGGATCCTGGTTCTTTAACTGCGTCACCAGCATGGTCAGGAACTGATTCTGCAGATCCTGCGCGTTGTTGCCGGTGCCACTGGTGCTGGATGAGCTAAGGACCGTGGGGTCCAGCTTTTCATTAACGCCTACCGCGATAGCCATCATTTTTCTCCGTTATTGCCCGATCGTCAGGGTTTTCATCATCATCGACTTCACGGTGTTGAGCACCTCGACGTTGGCCTGGTAGCTGCGTGACGCCGACATGGTGTTGACGCTTTCAGAAACCACATCCACGTTCGGCATCTTCACGTAGCCTTTGGCATCGGCCATCGGGTTGCCCGGGTCATAGACCAGCTTCGCAGGTGTCGGATCGTCCACGACGCGTGCCACTTTCACACCGCCGGTCGCTGAACCCGGGGCCGCATCGGTCTGGAAGACCACCTGCTTTGCCACGTAAGGCTTGCCATCGGGGCCGGTGACGCTGTCGGCGTTTGCCAGGTTACTGGCACTGACGTTTAATCGCTGTGATTGCGCGGTCATCGCTGAGCCGGCAATGTCAAAAATATTCAGCAAGGCCATAATTATTGCCCTTGTAACACGCTCATCATGCCTTTGATCTGGCTACTGATGAGGGTGAGGTCGGTTTGATATTTCAGGCTGTTATCCGCGAACTGCGTACGCTCACGGTCCATATCTACGGTGTTGCCGTCGGCAGAAGGCTGGTCAGGAATGCGATAAAGCATATCCATTGATGGCGCCCCGTTTGTCTGTGCTTCAATGTGGCGAGCTGACGTGACTTTTAACGCCATGCTGCTGCCTTCCGCACGACCATTGGACATCACCCGACTCAGCTCGCTGGCAAAGTCGATATCCCGGGCCTGATAACCAGGGGTATCGGCGTTGGCAATATTTGACGCCAGGATCTCCTGACGTTGAGCACGCAGGTTGAGGGCCTCCGTTCCAAATTTCAGCGCCGCATCCAGTTTGTCGAGCATGTTTCCTCCGCGTATGAGAATTTCGAGTTCGCAGCTTAATTTGAAAAAGCAAGCCGTCATCGTCTGAATAACGCCTTAAATGACCGCTATTTTGACAATTGAGGATTTTTCTTAACGGGTACACTCGTCGCCATCATCAGTGAGGAACTGCACAATGCGTCGATATCTGACTCTGCTGACCAGCCTGCTGGTCATGATCGCCCTGCCGGCTTCTGCCGGGGATCTCAATGCACAACTGAATCAATTTTTTAAAGCGCGTGACGCTCAGCATGCTGAAGGCATGGTTGTCGTGGTGCGCACGCCGAAAGAGCAATGGCCAGCCTGTGACATGCCAAAGTTCACCCTGCCAGGCAATAGCCGGTTATGGGGCAACATGAGCGTGGCGGCAAACTGCGATGAGAATCGCCGTTATATCCAGGTACAGGTTCAGGTCACCGGTTCCTATCTGGTGGCGACCCGGCTGCTAAGCCAGGGCAGCAGCGTCAGCGAAAGTGATTTCACGCTGCAGACCGGCCGCCTTGATACCCTGCCTGCCCGCGCCCTGCTGAATGCGGACGCAGTTGCAGACGCCGTAGTGCTGCGTGATATCCAGCCAGGACAGCCGATTAATCCTTCCACGCTGCGTCAGCCATGGCGTGTTAAGGCGGGTCAGAATGTGATGGTGATTGCCAGCGGTGACGGCTTTGACGCCAGCGGTGAGGGCAAGGCGCTGAACAATGCCGCCCGCTCGCAATTGGTTCGGGTAAGGATGGGAAATGGCCAGATTGTCAGCGGTAAAGTTCGCGAGGATGGGAATATTCTTATAACGCTGTAAAGTGTTAAAGAAGCCCGTAGTGCTGCCGATAGAAGAATCAACAAAGCGATAACGCTATTATGATTCAGGTGGCAGACTTCCCCTGACCGTACAGGAGCCCGAATATGAGCATTGACAGAACGCAACCTCTGAAACCCGCCAGCACCGTCCAGAGCCGCGACAGCAGCGAGACTGGCAGCAGCAAAGTGCGTCAGAGTGCCAGCCCGGTAGCAGCCACGACCCCCGCTGCAGCCCAGGTCAGCCTGAGCAGCGCGCAGTCGCAGCTGATGCAGCCGAGCAGCAAAGATATTAACGTCGAGCGCGTTGAACAACTGAAAACGGCCATTCGTAATGGCGAACTGAAGATGGATACCGGCAAAATCGCCGATGCGCTGATTGCCGACACTAAGGCGTATTTAGAGGGTAATTAATTGCCATGAGTAATTTGCAGACCACATTAGATAAGATGCAGGACGTGCTGGCGTCGCTTTCAGCGGTGCTGGAAGAAGAGCAGCAGCAACTGGCAGCGGGCAGCATTAACAGCAACCTGTTGCAGCGCATCACCGAAGATAAAAGTGCACTGCTCAGTACGCTGAACTATCTGGATGAGATGCGCCGCACCGCTGAACAGAGTCAGGCGACAGCAGCACCTTATCGTGGTCAGAACGACATGGCGCGCCGCTGGGACAGCATTCAGCAGCATACCCGTCGTCTGCAGGACGCCAATGTTCATAATGGCCTGCTGCTGCAACACCAGATCCGCTACACGGAAAATGCACTTGAAGTGCTGAAGCCGCATCAGACCCAGGCCTTTTACGGCCCGGATGGGATGGGTAAAGGCCAGGCGACGTTAAGTCGCAAAGCCTGAACCGGAAAGTAGCGAAAAAAATCCCGCCTGGTGCGGGATTTTTTATTGGTGCGTTTTTCCTTCACCATGATGAGCTTTAAAATTGAGCCTGCACAGGGAACAGGGGCAGATCGGAAAGACGCTAAAGCCAATCCCTGGCCGCTCGGCCCGCGCGTTTACGCACCTCATCCCTGAGGTGCGCCCGTTGCCGGGCCAACGCGTTGCGTTGTTCAAAAACGCTCCCGGCGTTTTTGTCCATGGCGCGGGACGCTTTCCTCCTCTGCCCCTGTTCCCTGCGCGTTGAATTTATTTATTGCTGCAAGCTTTACACAGCGGTGCGCCGCGCATAGTCACGCAACCGGAAGCCCAGCAGCCCCAGCGCCAGGAAATAAGCCCCGCCACCCACTGCACAAACCGCCGCCAGACGCAGCAGTCGCCACAGCATGGAGCCCTGTTCCCATGCCGGCATCCACTGCAGCATGGCAAACAGCGCGCCGGCCATCACCACCACGGCAATCAGCAGGCGGAGCAGGAAGCTGCTCCAGCCCGGCTGCGGCATAAAGATATTCTTCTTACGCAGCTGCCAGTAGAGCAGCGACGCATTCAGACAGGCCGCCAGACCAATCGACAGTGACAGACCGGCATGTTTCAGCGGACCAATAAACGCCAGGTTCATGAGCTGCGTCATGATCAGCGTGATAATCGCGATTTTCACCGGCGTTTTGATGTCCTGACGGGAATAGAAGCCCGGTGCCAGCACCTTAACCACAATCAGGCCCATCAGTCCCACGGAGTAGGCGATCAGCGCACGCTGCGTCATCAATGCATCAAAGGCGGTGAATTTACCGTACTGGAACAGCGCCACGGTCAGCGGACCGGAGAGCATGCCCAGCGCCACGGCACTCGGCAGCGCCAGCAGGAAGCAGAGGCGCAGCCCCCAGTCCATCAGTCGGGAATATTCATCATGGTTGCCGCTGGCAAAACTTTTAGCCAGCGACGGCAACAGAATGGTGCCCAGCGCCACGCCCAGCACACCCGAAGGAAACTCCATCAGCCGATCGGCGTAGTACATCCAGGAGACCGAACCCGAAACCAGAAACGAGGCGAAGATGGTGTTGATGATCAGTGAGATCTGACTGACGGAAACGCCCAGAATGGCCGGTCCCATCTGACGCATCACCCGCCATACGCCCGCGTCACGCAGATTCAGGCGCGGCAGCACCAGCATTCCCAGCTTCTTCAGGTGAGGAAGCTGATAGCCGAGTTGCAGCACACCGCCCGCGACCACGGCCCAGGCCAGCGCCATCACTGGTGGATGAAAATGCGGCGCAGCAAACAGCGCAAAACCAATCATGCTGACATTCAGAAGGGTCGGCGCAAACGCCGGCACCGAGAAGCGGTTCCAGGTGTTCAGCACCGCCCCCGCCAGCGAGGCCAGCGAAATCAGCATAATGTAGGGGAACGTCACCCGCAGCAGCGAGCTGGTCAGTGCAAACTTATCGGCACTGTCGGCAAAGCCGGGCGCCGTGACCATGATGACCCAGGGCGCAGCGATCATCCCCGCCATCGTGACCAGCGCCAGTGCCAGCGTCAGCAGGCCTGAGACGTACGCCAGGAACAGTTTTGTCGCCTCTTCACCCTGCTTGCTTTTATATTCAGCCAGAATCGGCACGAACGCCTGAGAAAATGCGCCTTCAGCGAAAATACGGCGCAGCAGATTGGGCAGTTTAAACGCAACAAAGAAGGCATCGGTCGCCATTCCGGCACCAAACACCCGCGCCACGATGGCATCACGGGCAAAGCCCAGTACGCGGGAAAACAGGGTCATAGAACTGACCGCTGCCAGCGATTTCAACAAATTCATAATTGACGGCGCATCCTGAAAAGAATCGGCAAAAAAGGAGAATTAGCGCGGGCACCCGAGGATGCCCGGCGACAGTCTACTGCCACGGAGGGAAATGACCAGCACGGAGTGTTACAAGGCGTTATTCCTGCGTCGCCTCACGCCACAGTTTTTCCACCACACGCTGCGCCATCAGCGCCTGCTCACCGCTGGTTTCAGGCTTCGTCTGATTTTGTACGCAGTCAATAAAATGGCGTGCTGCACCGCTGAAGCCGCGCTGCGTCAGATGGCTCTGCCAGGCAGGCGGCGGAGTGATTAGCAGGCCATCACTGCGCTCTTCCTGCCAGTCGCGCATCTCGCTGATGTCGATGCACTTACCGTCACACACTGCGCTGATCCGCTCGCGCTGACTGCCTGCGCGCCGGTGCATACTGGTGGTGATCGCCAGGCCTTCAACAGCGAAATGGTGTTCGGCATAGAGCATCTGCCCCTGCTCGTTGGTATCAATGCGTCCGTGAACCTGGCGAACAGGCTTGCCGCCCAGCCAGAGCGCGGTGTCCACCACATGCAGGTAGTCATCAAGCAGGGTAAAACGAAGATCCCGTGGCCCGACGCTGTCGCTGCGGTGCTTTTCAATCCGCAGAGAAGCCGCCCCAGCCATCTCCGCCTGCAGCTGCTGATAGCGCGGGGCAAAGCGGCGGTTAAATGCCACCATCAGTTTACGCTGGCGTTTTTCCGCCAGCGCCACCAGCGCTTCAGCCTGCTCCAGTGTTTCAGCCAGCGGCTTGTCGACGCAGACATCTTTTCCTGCCAGCAGCAGAGCCCTGACCACCTCATAGTGGGTGTCGGTGCTGCTGTGGACAAACACCGCGTCGCAGGCTGCGGCTACTTCATTCAGTGAGCCAAAGCACTGCATGCGATAGCTGTCACAGATTGGGCGGGCTTTGGCCTGATTCGGGGAAAACGCCCCCACCAGCGTCCAGTCCGTCGCCGCAGACAGCACCGGCAGCCAGGCTTTCTGCGCAATACCACCCAATCCCACCACGCCTATACGTAATGTCATCTCAGCTCTCCGTTTGCAGCAATTGGGTAAGTTGCGCCTGAAGTGCTGCGACCTGCTGTTCCAGCGTAGTAACACGCGCCGCCAGATCGCCCTGCTCGTCCGGCGCGTCGGCAGCCTGATGTGCATCATCTTCATCGCCCAGCAGATGCATAAAGCGGCTTTCGCGCTTGCCTGGCTCACGCGCCAGGCGGATGACCTGTGCACTGTCGTCACGCTGCATCAAGCCTTCCAGCGTCTGTTCCACGTCGCCGACATCGCTGAACTCATGCAGACGACCGCTGCGGGTTCGCAGTTCGCCTGGCGTCTGCGGCCCGCGCAGCAGCAGCAGGGTGAGAAGAGCCACTTCCGCACTGTTGAGTTTCAGTGTGCCAAACGCAGAATTACAGAAACGCTGCTCATATTTTACCACCCGCTGTCCGGCGGCGCTGCTGGCGGTGATCAGATGACGCTTTTCCAGCTGATCGAGCTGATTCTGTACCTCGCTTTCACTCAGCTCCATCACCGGCTCGCGATTCGATTTCTGATTACAGGCCACTACCACGCCATTCAGTGACAGCGGATACTGCTCTGGCGTGGTGACCTGCTTCTCCAGCAGGCAGCCCAGCACGCGCAACGCCTGCGCTGATAAAGCCATCTTCATGCTCGCGTCCTCATTATTGTCCACGCCGGTCAGGCGTCCATTCCCGCAGAGTTAAGGCTGTCAGCACGTGATCCTGCCAGCGTCCGTCGATCAGCAGATAATCTTTCGCGTAACCCTCTTTCTCAAAACCAAGTCGCGCCAGCAGATCGCCGCTGCGCTGGTTGTGCGGCATGTAGTTCGCCATAATGCGATGAATATGCTGCTGGCGCTGCATATAGCGGATAGCCGACTGCAAGGCTTCGAACATCAGCCCCTGCCCCTGCCACTTTTCACCCAGTGAATAGCCGAGATAACAGGCGTGAAAGGAACCGCGCAGCACGTTACTGAAGTTCGCCACGCCCCGCACTTCGGTTTCATCGCTGTCCATGAGAATAAAATAGAAGGCCGTTCCCTGCTTATGCATGTCGGAAATCAGCCCGAGGCGCGCCTGCCAGCCCGAAGGGTAGCAGTGGCTATCGTCGCGCACCGGCTCCCATGGTTTTAAAAACAGGCGGTTTTCCGAATAGTAATCTGCCATTCGCCAGGCATCACGTTCGTGAACCAGACGGACCACCAGACGATCGGTGGTTAATCGCACCCTGGGCGCGGCAGAACGATAGCCAAACATCCTGACTCCTGAAATCAATGGCTGTGAGTGAAAGCCGTCATTACCCGGCGTTCACTATAACCGCCGCCTGGGCTGCGGTAAAACGTTACAGTGGTTTAGC
The DNA here is from genome assembly GCF_052045955.1 of Pantoea sp. 22096. Classification (NCBI taxonomy): domain Bacteria; kingdom Pseudomonadati; phylum Pseudomonadota; class Gammaproteobacteria; order Enterobacterales; family Erwiniaceae; genus Pantoea; species Pantoea sp. 22096. The sequence continues at coordinate 1,559,691 of NZ_JBQEPW010000001.1, forward strand.
TTTAAAGAGGTTGATTTTACTCTGTTATCACAGCGATGACCCGTCGGTTCGCCCGGCTAAAGTCCCACATGCTGGCTGGCAGGTTTGCCCTGCAGGGTAATCTCTTCCATACTTTTTACGCGCCCGAAAACAGGATGAATTGATTCACTCTGTTAAACACTAAACCTGTAAAAATCCGGGAGATCAGGATGAAACTCTATATCTATGACCATTGTCCTTTCTGCGTTAAAGCGCGAATGATTTTTGGTCTGAAAAATAAGCCGGTTGAGCTGGTGGTGATGCTCAACGACGATGAAGAGACGCCAAAACGACTGATCGGGCAGAAAATGGCACCGATTCTGCAAAAGCAGGATGGCAGCGCAATGCCTGAGAGCATGGAGATCGTGCAGTACGTCGATCAGCAGGATGGCGCACCGCTGATCACCGGCGCGCTGAACCCGGCAATTGGCGACTGGCTGCGTCACATGAACAGCTATGTCAATAAACTGCTGCTGCCGCGCATTGCCGAAGCGGCGTTTGCCGAGTTCGCTACGCCTGAGGCGCGTGACTATTTCCGCAGCAAAAAACAGGCGAGCCTCGGTGATTTTGAAACGCTGAAAAGCCACTCGGCCGGGCTGATTAAGAATGTGAGTGAAGATCTGCGCAAACTGGACAAATTAATCGTTCAGCCCAATGCGGTAAACGGCGAGCTATCGGAAGATGATTTTAATCTCTTCCCGCTACTCCGCTCTCTGACGCTGGTCGCCGGTATCGACTGGCCGAGCCGGGTCGCGGACTACCGCGATAACATGGCCAAACAGACTCAGGTAAATCTGCTCTCTTCGATAGCGCATTAGTCCCGCCTCCGATGAGAGACGCTGCGGCGTTTCTCATCCCTTTCCTGATGACACCCGCCACGCATTCAGGCAGGCTATGGCCTGTTTACTGGCTCTGATATTCAGGATAAAGATCGATGAAAAAGGTTTTTTTCGGGCTGACTGCCCTGTTGATGGCGCTGCTAATCAGCGGCTGTAATCAACTGACGCAATACACCATCAGCGAACAGGAAGTAAACCAGGCGCTGCAGAAACACAACAACTACGAGAAAGATATTGGCGTTTCCGGCCTGGTTAACGCACACATCGTGCTGAACAATCTGACCAGTCAGATTGGTCGCGAAGAACCAGGTAAAGTGACGCTCTCCGGTAACGCAAAAATCAACGTCACCTCACTGTTTGGCCCGCAGCAGGCCGATATGCAACTGAAAATGCGTGCTCAGCCGGTTTATGATCAGCAGCAGGGCGCAATTTATCTGCGCGATCTGGAGATTGTTGACGCCCAGGTGGCCCCGGAAAAAATGGCCTCAATCATGAAGACGCTGACACCTTATCTGAATCAGTCGCTGAAAAGCTACTTTGATCAAAAACCCGCCTATGTGCTCAGCGCAGACCGCAGCAAAGGCGAGTCGCTGGCGAAGAAATTTGCCAAAGGACTGGAAGTGAAGCCTGGCGAACTGGTTATTCCCTTTACGCAGTAATCCCGATTTCCGCGCCCCTGGCGCGGATTTTCTCTGGCGGCATAAAAAGCAGGTGCAAACGGTTGCCTGAATCCTTATGCTTAGACCCCGGCCAAAACACGCCTTTTGTTTCCCTTCTGCCGGAGCTTCACTGATGACAGCACAACCTCAGCAACTTACCCTGCGTCGCCCTGACGACTGGCATATTCATCTGCGCGACGATGAGATGCTCAACACGGTCCTGCCCTATACCAGCGCGGTGAATGGTCGTGCCATTGTGATGCCTAACCTGGTGCCGCCGGTGACCAGCGTGGCAGCAGGTGAAGCGTACCGCGATCGCATCCTGGCGGCGCTGCCCGCCGATCACGCCTTTACGCCGCTGATGACCTGCTACCTGACCGACTCGCTGGATCCTGATGAGCTTGAGCGCGGTTTCACCGCCGGTCTGTTCACTGCGGCGAAGCTCTATCCGGCGCACGCTACCACCAACTCCAGTCATGGCGTGACCAACATCGCGTCCATTACCTGCGTGCTGGATCGGATGCAGACGCTCGGTATGCCACTGCTGATCCATGGTGAAGTCACCGATGCGCATGTCGACATTTTTGACCGCGAAGCCCGGTTTATCGAAACGGTTATGGTGCCGCTGCGCAGCCAGTTTCCGGCACTGAAAGTGGTGATGGAGCACATTACCACTCAGGACGCCGCAGAGTATGTTGCCGCCGCCGATGAGACGCTGGGCGCGACCATTACCCCGCAGCATTTGATGTTTAACCGCAATCACATGCTGGTGGGCGGTATTCGTCCGCACCTCTATTGCCTGCCGATTCTTAAACGCAACGTGCATCAGGAAGCATTGCGCAAATTAGTGGCGAGTGGTCATCCGCGCGTCTTCCTCGGCACCGACACAGCACCGCATCTGCGTCATCTCAAAGAGGCCAGCTGCGGGTGTGCGGGCGTATTTAATGCGCCGACGTCGTTGCCCGCCTACGCCACCGTTTTTGAAGAGCTGAACGCGCTGGAACATTTTGAAGCGTTCTGTTCTGAAAATGGCCCGCGTTTTTACGGTCTGCCACTGAATGAGGGGACGATCACGCTAGTGCGTGAGCCGTGGCAGGTACCAGAGTCAATTGCGCTTGGCAGCCACTCACTGGTGCCGTTCCTGGCCGGTGAAACGCTGAACTGGCGCATCGCATAATTTTGCTTGCCTCCGGCTCATTGATACTGTAAATATATACAGCATCTTAACCGGAGGCTATTATGCGCGTTGAAATTACCGTATCCAATACCCGACCTCTTCCTGCTGGCGCGATTGAAGCGTTAAGCGATGAATTATCGCGCCGCATCGACGAACAGTTCCCTGACTCGACCAATCACGTCAAGGTACGTTACGCCAGTGCCAACAATCTCAGCGTGCTGGGCGGTGGAAAAGAGACGCGCGACCAGATCAGCGAAATCCTGCAGCAGACGTGGGAAAGCGCTGACGACTGGTTCATTACTGATTAACCGCCACTGTGCTTTTTTCCGGGTGTCGCCACCCGGTTTTTTTATCTTTTCTCCCCTCTCGCACTTCCCCCTCTCTGCATCTAGACTCTTAATGATCAATGCCCTATCCTTGCGCTCGTCACGCATAACAGGAGGTGCGACACCATGACTACTGATAAACCGGAAGAGGCGATGACCTTTGGTGAGTTGTTAGCACTGATTGGTGATCAGAAGCGTCGTTTAACGGTGCTGGAAAATGCCTTTTCCAGTCTGATTTTCTGTCTTGACGATCGTGCCAGTCAGTTGCTGGTGCACAATCTGTCGCTGGAAGCCCAAAATCAAAACCATGATGAGCAGCTCCAGCAGCACTTTGCCCGTCTTGCAGAAACACTGCAAAAACGTGGCGGTGGCATCGTGCCGGAAACCCCGACACTTTAAGCCCGCTCACGTGGCTAACCCGCTTTTACATGCCCATTGAACAGTGATAAAAAATGCCTGCCCGTCAGGCATTTTATTTTTCAACGCCCTCCTTTCAAACGCAAATATTCTATGAGAAGCTGGTTCACGGCATTTTTTAAACAGTGATACCCAGGTTTACTGTTATAATTGTTCCGCTATCGCAATAAAAAAGCCGCATTGAACCTCATCATGCACTTCGTTTAACGAGTAATAAGGAGGTTATAATGGACAGAAGAAAAGACGTTATCCAGACCCATCCTCTGGTGGGCTGGGACATCAGTACCGTTGATAGCTATGATGCCATGATGATCCGCCTGCACTCGCTGTCGTCGCAGGATCAAAAAGAAGAAGAAGCGGATGTTGGCCCGACCTACTGGCTGACAACGGATGTGGCAAGGCAGTTTATCTCGATCCTCGAAGCGGGCATCGCCAAGATAGAATCAGCTGAGCAACCAGAACGACTTCTTAATAAGCATTAATTTCTGCCGCATCAAAGAGGCGCCCTCAGGGGTGCCTTTTTCGTTTCTGTTTCTGGTATGCTTTTGATTATCTGACTCTTAGAGTGTCGTTATCATGATTTATGATCTTATCGTCGTCGGCAGTGGTTCAGTGGGCGCGGCGGCTGGCTACTATGCTACCCAGGCAGGTTTATCGGTATTAATGATTGACAGCGCCCATCCTCCTCACAATCAGGGAACGCATCATGGTGAGAGCCGGCTGATTCGTCACGCCTATGGTGAAGGCGAACATTATGTTCCGCTGGTTCTGCGGGCGCAGACGCTGTGGGATGAGCTGGAACAGCGCGCCGGTGAGCGCATCATGCATCGCAGCGGCGTACTTAACCTTGCTCCTGACCACTCCCCCTTTATCCGGAACGTTATCGACAGTGCGACCCGCTGGCAGCTCAATATCGAGGTGATGCAGCCTGATGAAGTGCGAAAGCGCTGGCCGCAAATCAACGTGCCAGAGGGTTATCTGGGCATATTTGAGCCGCAGTCCGGCTTTCTGAAATGTGAACAGGCGGTTCGCAGCTGGATCCAGCTGGCGGAACAGGCGGGCTGTGCGCAGCTGTTTAACTGCCCGGTCTCTGAGATTGGTCGTGATGGCGACCTGCAGCAGGTCACCACCCTGGATGGTATCTATCGGGGACGCAAAATGCTGATAAGCGCTGGAACCTGGGTCGGCAAATTAATTCCTGGCCTGCCGGTCGCCCCTACCCGCAAGGTATTTGCCTGGTATCAGGCAGATGGCCGCTACAGCGAGAATAATCAGTTCCCCGGCTTTACGGTTGAGATGGCAGATGGCAGCCAGTTTTACGGCTTCCCGGCGGACAACAACGCACTGAAGGTAGGTCGCCATGATGGCGGTCAGCTGATGCAGCAGCCTGAAGATCGTAAACCTTTTGGCACGGTAGCGGCGGACGGCAGTGAGGCCTTTGGTTTTCTCCGTCAGTTTTTACCTGGTGTCGGCGTCTGTCTGCATGGCGAAGCCTGCAGCTACGATTTCAGTCCGGACGAAGACTTTATTATCGATACCCTGCCGGGTGAACCCGACCGCATGGTCATCACCGGACTCAGCGGACATGGGTTTAAATTTGCCAGCGTTTTAGGCGAGCTTGCTGCGGAATTCGCACAGCAAAAACCGTTCTCCTTTGATTTGTCCCGCTTCCGCCTCTCGCGTTTCTGACTCTGATAACGGGTGGCATCAGTCTGATGCCACCCGGCTGACATAATCTGACGAAAACTGAATTTTCCTGACATAATGATAGTGTTTATTTCGCCCATATGGTTAATTGCCGCCATTTAACGTTGACGACTCTCCCGCCAGAAATATCTCATTCAGTAATATTGCTCATCTCGCTGCAGTTTTATTCAACCTTTTCATCCTGGAAATTAAAATTTATAGAAGCGTAAGGACGATTGCTTTTATATTTCATAATGTGGATGCTTATTTCAGATTATTTCTTTATGAAACCCACATTATGTTATTACGTAATACACCCCATCAGTTTGGATTGGTTACTGTGCTACTGCACTGGTCAATGGCGCTGGCGATTTATGCCATGTTTGCGCTAGGACTCTGGATGGTTGGTCTTGGCTATTACGATAGCTGGTATCACGACGCGCCGGAAATCCATAAAAGTATTGGCGTCATTCTGTTGCTGACGCTGATCATTCGCCTGCTATGGCGCGTTATTTCCCCACCGCCAAAGCCGCTGAGCAGCTATTCCCCGCTGGTGCGCATCAGTTCAGTAGTGGCGCACCTGCTCCTTTATACCCTGCTGCTGGCCATTCTGATCAGTGGCTATCTGATCTCCACCGCCGATGGCAAGCCCATCTCCGTATTTAACTGGTTCACGCTGCCCGCGCTGTTCAGCGGCGCAGGCGAACAGGCAGACCTGGCAGGCGACATTCATCTCTGGCTGGCCTGGACGGTTGTGGTCCTGTCGGTACTGCATGGTCTGGCTGCGCTAAAGCATCACGTTATCGATCGCGATATCACCCTAAAACGGATGTCAGGTTTACGTCTCCCCTTCCCCTTTGAAAAGGATAAATAATATGTTTAAGAAGACCCTGCTGGCGATGACCGGTGCCAGCCTGCTGCTCGGCTCAATGACTGCGGGTGCCGCAGACTATAAGATTGATAAAGAGGGCCAGCACGCCTTTATCCAGTTCCGCATTCAGCACCTGGGTTACAGCTGGCTCTACGGCACCTTCAAAGATTTTGACGGCAGCTTCACCTTCGATGAGAAGAACCCGGCAGCAGATAAAGTTGACGTGACCATTAACACCAGCAGCGTCGATACCAATCACGCGGAACGTGACAAGCATCTGCGTAGCGCTGACTTCCTGAACAGCAGCAAAAACCCGCAGGCCACCTTCAAATCCACAGCAGTAAAGAAAGAGGGTGATGAGCTGATGATTACCGGCGATCTCACGCTGAATGGCGTGACTAAGCCGGTGACGCTGGAGGCAAAAATGCTGGGTGAAGGCAAAGACCCGTGGGGCGGCTACCGCGCTGGCTTTGAAGCCGAAGGCGAAATTACACTGAAAGATTTTAACATTACCAAAGATCTGGGGCCAGCTTCGCAGAAAGTGGAGCTGATGATCTCGGTTGAAGGTGTGCGCCAGTAACACAGCAAGCCGCCTGAAGCTGACTTCAGGCGGCCACGATTATTTCTTCACTGGTGACGGAATGGTCATGTTTAACAGGCCACGCGACTTGTTAAAGATCTTGTTGCCATTCTCGCGTCCAGCCCGACGAGCGCGCTGCTCCTCCGGTGAGAGTTTCGCCTCTTCCTGACAGATCGGGCTACAGCAGTTCTCAAATTTCTCTGCGCAGCTTTTGCACTGGATAAACAGCAGATGACAGCCGTCATTGACGCAATTGACATGGGTATCACAGGGCTCGCCGCACTGATGACAGTTCGATAGCACGTCGTCAGAGATCCGTTCACCCATCCGCTCATCAAACACAAAATTTTTGCCTTTGAAGCGAACCGGTAATCCCTGTTCACGGGCGCGCCGGGCATACTCGATGATACCGCCTTCAATGTGGTAAACATCCTCGAAGCCGTTATGCCGCATCCAGGCGCTCGCCTTTTCACAGCGGATCCCGCCGGTGCAGTACATTACGATCTTTTTGTCTTTCTGATCCTGCAGCATATCAACCGCCATCGGCAGCTGATCGCGGAAGGTGTCAGCAGGCACTTCCAGCGCATTATCGAAGCGGCCCACTTCATATTCATAGTGGTTACGCATATCAACGAACAGGGCATCAGGATCGTCCAGCATGGCGTTAACCTCGGCCGCTTTCAGATACTGACCTACGTCGCTGGCATCAAAACTGGCGTCATCGATACCGTCCGCAACAATGCGATCGCGCACTTTAAGGCGCAATACCCAGAATGATTTTCCATCATCATCCAGCGCAATATTCATTCGCAGGTTGTTCAGCGCCGGATCAAAGCCATACAGCCACTCTTTCATCTTTTCATACTGGCTGGCGGGCACGCTGATCTGTGCATTAATACCTTCGTGCGCGACATAGACGCGGCCAAAGACCTTGAGTGACGTCAGGCCAAGGTAGAGCGCGTCGCGGAAAGCTTTAGGGTCGGCAATCTGGAAATATTTATAAAAAGAGACTGTGGTGCGCGGCTCAGTTTCAGCCAGCATGCGCGCCTTCAGCTCTTTATTGGAAACGAGGTTATGTAACACTGGCATGGTGTTCTTTCCTGTTATCAATAGGAGAAATTTAGCGGGCACATGATACCTGATTTCACCGGGATGCAAAGACCAGTCTCGGAATCAGGCGCGGGTTGCTGTTTTTTCCGGCACTATCTGGCTATTTAACAGCAGCCTGCAGTCGTCCGTTCTGTCAGTGATATTTATACGCACGATAAAAACTGGCACAATAGCGTAAATCAATGAGATATCAGCACTGCATGGTGCGCGACGCAGGAAAATTAATCTTCACATGACTCAGTTGCCTCAGTTTTCACGAGAACTGCTTCACCCGCGCTATTGGCTGACCTGGCTGGGTGTCGCTTCTCTTTATCTTTTGGTGCTACTTCCTTATCCCCTGCTTTATGTGCTCGGCTGCAATATTGGTCGTATTGGGATGCGTTTTATGACGCGACGCGTCAGTATCGCCCGACGTAATCTGGAATTAACATTTCCTGATATGCCGGTTAACGAACGCGAAGCGATGGTTAAGCACAATTTTGAATCAGTCGGTATGGGATTGATTGAGACCGGTATGGCGTGGTTCTGGCCAGACTGGCGCATCAACAAATGGCATAAGCCTTCGGGTCTGGAGCATATCCAGCAGGCGCGAGATAGTCAGCGTGGCGTGCTGCTCATCGGCATGCACTTTCTGACGCTGGAGATTGGTGCACGCATGTTTGGCATCCATAATCCTGGCATTGGTGTCTATCGCCCCAATGACAATAAACTGATCGACTGGCTGCAGGTAAAAGGCCGGATGCGGTCAAATAAAAGCATGATCGATCGTAAAGATCTCAAAGGCATGATCCGCGCACTGAAGCACGGTGACATCATCTGGTACGCACCCGATCATGATTATGGCCCGCGTAGCAGCGTCTTTGTGCCCTTTTTCGCTGTAGAAAAAGCAGCCACGACAGTGGGCACGCATCTGCTGATCCGCACCGGTAAACCGGCAGTTATCCCCTTTGTGCCGCGTCGTCTGCCCGACGGCCGTGGTTATGAACTGATGATACTGCCTGACATCAGCGCCGAATTTACGCTGGAAAGCGATGAAGTGACCGCCGCCAGGATGAATAAAGTGGTCGAAGAGGGCGTCCTGCTGGCTCCCGAACAGTACATGTGGCTCCACCGCCGCTTTAAAACACGCCCTGAAGGCGAGCCTTCACGTTATTAATCAGTTCGCGCTAAATGTTCACCTGACATTTAGCGCGTTTCTGACCCGACATCCTGCTAAATAAATCAGTCACTCAGCACAGAAGAATCCTTTCAGTCATATTTCAGGGCCAGCGAGGAGTATGGGACTATAACCGGAATATAATTTATTTCTGTTTACCGTTAAAATCGCTAACCAATTAATTCACCGCAGACCGCTGAACGCTCACTTTAGCTTTTTATTAATTAATATTGCAACGATCTCTGTTTAGTTTTATTTGGCGCTATTTATTCCGCATGCCAGGCCTAATCCTATTTAGCCGGCCTTAATGATATCTCTGCGCTTATGAATCGATAAAAATTAACTGATTTTACAATCGATTACTCAGTAAATCTGGCTTATATTCCATTTTTTATTTTTTTAACATACTGATAGATCGTTATGGAATTTGAAGTCGTTTGTGATTATCGGTAATTTCATTTGTAACAGTCAGACCTTTAACAGACCTGGCCAAAACTATAAAAAAGACAATACACAGCAACCTCTAACGGGACAGATTATATGAACAAAGGTCTCTACTATTACGTTACTATCGGCACCGATCAGGACAATTATCATTTTCTCCATCGAAAGGGGTGCAAACGCTTGCCTGATAAAGACGAGCTGATATTTATCGGCACATTATATAATCTGAGTCAGGCACTTTCGATCGCCAGAATTAATTTTAAGAAAGTGAAGCCCTGTATAAAATGTTGTATCCGCTACTCATCACCGGTGATTCATGAGTCTGTTCAACCCGTCCTGCACTTTCCGCAAAAGATGATCTGATCCTGGCTGGCGGAAAATGGCTTATTTCCCGCCAGTTGCACCGCCCTGCCCTTTCCCTCCCTCAGATTTCGTCTATCCTTCACTGAAATCAAAACAATCCGTAGTTAATGAACCCGTAAGGAGAAGAGCGATGAGCATGTACAGTACGTTAGAGGAAGCGATTGATGCTGCACGTGAGGAGTTCCTCGCTAACAACCCTGAAGTGGATGAAGAAGAAGCTTCAATCGGTCAGTTTGGTCTGCAAAAATATGTGATGCAGGATGGCGATATCATGTGGCAGGCTGAGTTCCTGGCAGATGAAGGTGATGCGGGTGAATGTCTGCCTTTCCGCAGTGGCGAAGGTGCGCAGGCTATTTTTGATGCTGACTTTGATGAAGTGGAGCTGCGTCAGGAGTGGTTAGCGGAAAATACGCTGCATGAGTGGGATGATGGCGAATTCCAGCTGGAGCCGCCGCTTGACACCGAAGAGGGTGAAGCTGCGGCACAAGAGTGGGAGGATGATAACAGCGACTCCGATCGCAGTTATTCGTAAGGACCGTGACTGGCATCCACCGGTAATAACAGGGTGTCCATCACCAGTGACAGCGGCAGATCAAGGATGGTCAGTACCCGCCACCCGCTGTCACGCACGTCCCACTGCACGCCGGGATAATACTGATTACCGTGCCCCTGTCCGGGCACGGTACGGCTGATAATACTGCCGCATCCGCTTAAACAGAGCACAGCCGCAACGATAACGCCTGTCTTAAATAACCCTTTCACCACTGATATCCGCCCTGAACAGCCTTTGAAATCGTCACACGCTGCCTGCGGTGACGGCCAGCACTCAATTTATCATCCTGATGCTGTTTTAATCCGATAAAAAAAGCGGCATCGCTGCCGCTTTTTCAGATTACGCGTTTTTTGCCAGCGCGTGAGGGTTAAGCGTGAGTTTCTGATAACTCTCTACCCACTGATGATACTTGTCCGCATTTTCCCACAGTCGGGTATGAACACGGGCCAGCACCACCGGATCGCTGATCAACTGCAAACGCTGCTCGCGACCCAGTTTGTCCGGAGCATCGCTCAGCGCCTGATCTACACGTCGATCACGGGCATAGTCCAGTAACTGACTCTGCTTATGACGTGATGTCGCCAGTGCCGTTGCCAGCGCGTTAAAGGCGGGATGGAACAGGGCATGCATAAAGCCATTTTCCAGCGCACGTTCGCGGTTCAGCAGCACATAGCGATCGGTATCGACCAGCTCCTGCGGCGGCGAGTACTCTTCCGGGATCAGAAACAGTTTGGCTTTCTTGCTCTTAAGGCCCAATGTTGCGCGGCTCGACATCACCGAAACAAACGGCGACAGGATCAGTGAGAAAACAATAGGAGCCAGCCACCACAGGAAGTTGAGATCCAGCAGTCCCATACCAATTGCCCATACCAGACCCAATGCCATCTGCGAACCGTGACGTTTAAACGCCTCGCTCCACGGCGTGGCATCGTCATCACGCTGCGGTGAGTTCCAGACCACTTCCCAGCCCAGGAAGGCACTGACCACAAACACCGTATGGAACAGCATGCGCACCGGTGCCAGCAGCACCGAGAACAGCGTTTCCAGCACCAGTGATGCCAGCAGGCGCAGCGGCCCACCGTAGGCTTTCGATCCTTTAAACCAGATCAACACCACACTCAGCATCTTTGGCAGGAATAGCAGCACCATCGTGGTCGAGAAGAGCGCTATCGCCAGCTCAGGACGCCACTGCGGCCAGACCGGGAACAGCTGCCGCGGTTGCAGGAAGTAGGTCGGTTCCATCAACGTATGCACCACCTGTAAGGCAGTGGAGAGCGCCAGGAACATAAACCACAGCGGAGCCGACAGGTAAGACATGACGCCGGTCAGGAACACCGCACGGTGAACCGGGTGCATCCCTTTTACCAGGAACAGGCGGAAGTTCATCAGGTTGCCGTGACACCATCGACGGTCACGCTTCAGCTCATCCAGCAGGTTCGGTGGCAGCTCTTCATAGGAACCCGGCAGGTCATAGGCAATCCAGACGCCCCAGCCGGCACGACGCATCAGCGCGGCTTCAACGAAGTCATGTGACATGATTGAACCGGCAAAAGAGCCTTCACCCGGTAACGGGGCCAGCGCACAGTGCTCAATAAAGGGTTTCACGCGGATAATGGCGTTGTGACCCCAGTAGTGAGACTCGCCCAACTGCCAGAAGTGCAGACCGGCAGTAAACAACGGACCGTAGACGCGGGTTGCGAACTGCTGACAGCGCGCATAGAGCGTATCCATACCCGAGGCTTTCGGCGACGACTGGATGATACCGGCATTCGGATTCGCATCCATCATGCGCACCAGACCGGTCAGACACTCACCGCTCATGACGCTATCGGCATCCAGTACGACCATGTAGCTGTAGTTGCTGCCCCAGCGACGGCAGAAGTCATCGATGTTACCGCTTTTACGCTTCACACGACGACGACGACGGCGATAGAAGATCTTGCCCGCCCCGCCAACATCCCGCACCAGTTCCATCCAGGCTTTCTGCTCGGCAATGGCGATATCCGCATCGTAGCTGTCACTGAGGATGTAGACATCGAAATGTTCAGCGTTACCGGTGCGAACCACAGACTCCCAGGTTGCACGCAGACCCGCATAGACACGCTCAACGTCTTCATTACAGATCGGCATAATCAGCGCGGTACGATGTTCCGGATTAAGCGGCTCATCTCCGACCGTTGAGTACGAAATACTGTATTTGTCACGGCCAATCAAGAGTTGCAGGAAGCCCATCAGGGCGGTCCAGAAACCGGCTGAAACCCAGCAGAACAGGATAGCGAACAGGAACAGGATGCCGGTCTGCAACACATAGGGCAGGATCTGCATCACTGACTGCTGCCAGTTCTGATTGATCATCTCCATCGGGTCCAGCAGCGTCCAGCCCTGATAGGGCAGAATACTTTTCATGTACCAGGTGGCGACCACGGTCTGGAAAATGGTCAGGATCAGCAGGATATAGCGGCGAATCGAACCGACATGACGCCACTTCTCTTCGGCACGCTGCTCTTCCGCATTGGCATAACGCGGCACCGATTTGTGACCACGCAGTGAGTCCCAGGCACGGGCAACCGGGTTGGTACGCCAGGCTTCCGGGAACATCAGTGAGCGTTTAACCTTCGGCATCGCTTTCAGCGTGGTACGGTCGAGATAATCTTTACCCAACTGCTGGCCGTCGGCCAGCGAATCGGGCCAGGCCATTTCGACCCGCGATGAGACCGATTTTAACGGCGCATCGTCGGGACGATCACTGGCTGCGACATCCCTGCCCAGCGCATCATGGATGAAGTGGAACTCGCTGGCATTCTGCAATGAGACGCTCAGGCGGGCCTTCCCTGCCGCATCCAGCGGCAGAGATTCCACATAACGTTGAGGTGTAAAAGTGGATTTATTCATTGGCAGGTAACTGATAGCTCCAGGTTTCCGTCAATGTCTTGTCGCCGCTGACCAGGGCCGCACGCATTTCGGTGGACTGTTTGGCATCTTTTACACGCAGACGCAACACCAGACGCCAGCCTTTGGTGACCGGGTTATAACGTACGCTCTGCTCGACCACATCAGCATTTTTGCCGACGCTGACCTGCGGTGCCACCTGGCTGTTTTCCGCCATCTTACTCATGTCTTTACCCACGAAGTCGATGGTGAAAGCCACGGTGCCATCCGGCTGACGCACGAGATTAGACTGCTTCACGTCACCCGCTGAACGGAGGGTGTTTTTGACCCAGGCCGTATCGTCGGAGTGCAGCTGGTTTTCATCGCGTGAGAAGTGCAGACGATATTTGAAGTTCATCTCTTTGCCAGGCTCTGGCAGCGTCTCTGGCGTCCAGAACGCAACGATGTTGTCGTTGGTTTCGTCGGCCGTCGGGATTTCAACCAGTTCGACCCGGCCTTTACCCCAGTCGCCGATTGGCTCAACCCAGCCGCTTGGACGCAGATCATAGCGGTCATCAAGATCCTGATAGTTGTTAAAGTCACGCCCGCGCTGCAGCAGACCAAAGCCTTTTGGATTCTCGATAGTATAGGTGCTCACCGCCAGATGACGCGGGTTATTCAGCGGACGCCAAATCCACTCCCCGTTGCCATTGTGGATGGAGAGACCGTCAGAGTCGTGCAGAGCCGGACGGAAGTTGTTCACCGTAGATGGCTGGTTCTGCCCGAACAGGAACATACTGGTCAGCGGCGCAATACCCAGTTTGCCAACGTTATCACGCAGGTAAACTTTTGACTGCACATCAACGGTTGACGCCTCACCCGGATGCAGCACAAAGCGATACGCACCCGCCGCGCGCGGCGAATCGAGCAGTGCATAGATCACCAGCTGTTTGTCCTGTGGTTTAGGACGCTGAATCCAGAACTCTTTGAAACGCGGGAACTCTTCACCGGACGGCAGCGCCGTATCAATGGCCAGTCCACGCGCCGACAGGCCATAAACCTGACCGGCACCGATCACCCGGAAGTAGCTGGCACCCAGGAAGCTGGCGATTTCATCGTTTTTACCCTTGTTGTTCAGTGGATAAAGGACTTTGAAACCGGCAAAACCGAGGTTTTTCACCGCATCCGCGTCATGTTTTACATTACCGAAATTAAAATAATCGGGGTTGTATTTAATCTCGCGCACCGCGCTGGCGGTCACTTCGTTAATCTGCACCGGGGTATCGAAGTACATGCCCTGATGATAGAACTCCAGCTTGAATGGCGTGCGCAGTTTGCCCCAATACGCTTTATCGTGGTTAAACTGGATCTGCTGATAATCAGCAAATTTCATTTCACGAAATTGAGAGGGTAAATTGCTTTTAGGCGCTTCGAAGCTTTTCCCTGCCAACGCTTTGGCTTGTTTTGCAACATCATCGATATTAAACGCCCAACTGTTATTAGCGTACAACGCCAGCAGAACTGCAGTACCAATCCAGCGTACCTTCATCAGTCCGGCTTTATTTTTTTCTTTAGTCAGCACATCCCCCCCTTTCGTGTGCTTAAATCAAACCCGTTTATCTTAAAGGATTATTCGGTTTTCCGACAGCTTATGCGCAACATTGTTCCCGCATTTCGTCAGGCTTAACGCTACTTTTAGGACAATTAGACACTACGGATTCCACTGATAGTATACCCGGTTTATCCCAGGTAGAATTTTGCCCGAGCATAATCCGGTTTCAGGGTGAAACTGGCCAAACGTACTAACGAACTGGAACTTTATGAGTACTGTAAAACCTGAACGTGAATACTTCCTCGACTCCATCCGCGCGTATCTGATGTTACTGGGGGTGCCGTTTCACGTTTCCCTCATCTACTCAGCACAGAAATGGGCAGTAAACAGCCAGGAGGCCTCATTATGGCTGACGCTGCTGAATGATTTTATTCATGCGTTTCGTATGCAGGTCTTTTTTGTCATCTCGGGCTACTTCTCCTACATGCTGTATCTGCGCTATCAGCCACGACGTTTCCTGAAGGTGCGTCTGGAACGCGTGGGGATACCGCTTCTCACCGCCGTTCCACTGCTCACGCTGCCGCAATTTTTCATGCTGAAAGCGTGGACAGATAAGCTGGCTGACTGGCCTCGTTTCACGCCGTATGAGAAATTTAATAACCTGATGTGGGAACTGATTTCACACCTGTGGTTCCTGGTAGTACTGGTGATGCTGACCACGCTGGGCATGGTGACGTTCCGCTGGTTGCGCGATCAGCATCGCACCATTGATTACACGCGGGTTGGCTGGGGTGCACTGACCGCTGGCGTACTGGCGTGGGCGCTGGTCTGGTGCGTGTTTCGCCGTCTGGTGTTTCTGTTCCAGCCCGCCTGGCTGATGGATGGTTTGTTCAATATCATCGTGATGCAGACACTTTTCTATCTGCCGTTCTTTATGCTTGGGGCGCTGGCGTGGAAGCATCCACCACTGAAGCAGCTGTTTGTGCGGTTTAATCCCGTGATGTGGATTGGCGCGGTGTTGATGTTTGTCGCCTACTGTACCAATCAGCGTCTGAGCAGCGGCGATGGCTGGTTATATGAGCTGGATGCAATCATCACGACGCTAATGGGACTTTGCATGCTGAACGTCTGCTTCTGCTTTGGTCACAAACTGCTTAACGCGCATTCACCGCGCATCATGTATCTGGTCAATGCATCACTGTTTATCTATCTGGTGCACCATCCGCTGACGCTGCTGTATGGCATTTATGTCACGCCGCGCATCGAAAACAACACGCTGGGCTTCTTCGTTGGCCTGTTGATGGTGTTTGGCATCGCATTTCTGCTGTATGAGATTCACCTGCGCATCCCGCTGCTGCGGTTCCTGTTCTCGGGGAAGTTTGAGCGTAAATAAGATGGTTCAGCCATTTATGGTTTTAGCCGCAGACAGCTAAAGAGTTCAACAGCGATGGGCGCATACGCCCGCAGCAAAGCATAGCGGGCCAGGTACGGCCCGCGCTGAGCCCGCCAGGGATGGCGGGTTTTGCGTCTTTGCGGAAGGCGTATGCTTTCTGAGCCAGAGCCTGTACCCAGGTAAGTTACAGCTTACAGCAGCCATTCAATCGGCAGTCGCCACACTAACCGCACCTGCAGCCGTTGCCACCAGGAGCAGCCCGGCTCGTGTTTATGCACGATCTGCTGCGGCTCATCCGGATACTCCAGCCAGTTTACCCGTCCCCACTTATCCAGCCGCAGCGTCCATGCCCGATCGCGCATCGACTGACTGAAGCGCTGATGCGTTTCTCCGGCCAGCGCCGCACTCTCAATCACCAGTCCCATTTCCGTATTCAGCACCGCTGAACGGGGATCGAAGTTAAACGAGCCGATAAACAGCGTCTGTTGATCCACCGAAAAGGTTTTGGCATGCAGGCTGGAGCCAGAGTTACCGGTTAATCCCCGATCGTGCGGGGCTTCAGGGACGTTCGCCTGTGGTTTTAGCTCATAGAGCGCAATGCCATGGCGCAGCAATTTCTTGCGCCATTTGGCGTAACCGGCATGAACAATCGACACATCGTTGGCCGCCAGCGAGTTGGTCAGAATGGCAATTTTCACCCCTTTGCGCTTCAGCGCCAGCAACTGGGCGACGCCTGCACGGGTTGGCACAAAGTAGGCAGAGATGATATCGAACTGCTCCTGCGGCGTGCCAATGACCTCCAGCATCCGCTGCGGCAGCAGGCTTCTGGCGCGCGCTTTACCCAGCCCTTTACGCGGATCGTCACTCAGCAGGCGTGCTTTTGCCCAGGTCAGCGCCAGCGTCCCCTCTTCCAGCTCCTGCAGCAGGGATGAATTTTCCAGTCGCTTCAGATAGCGCTGAACCGGCTCACTGTGACGCCATTCTGCTGGCAGACTCACACTGTCCTCATCCGGCGCCTCATCATCCAGCACCTTCTGCAGCGGGGACACCGGCTTACTGTGCCAGTAGCGCTCAAAATCCTCTGCCACCTCTT
Organism: Pantoea sp. 22096; assembly: GCF_052045955.1. Taxonomy (NCBI): domain Bacteria; kingdom Pseudomonadati; phylum Pseudomonadota; class Gammaproteobacteria; order Enterobacterales; family Erwiniaceae; genus Pantoea; species Pantoea sp. 22096. The sequence goes on from NZ_JBQEPW010000001.1 coordinate 1,576,796, forward strand.
TCACCACCGGGCCAATCGCCATCACGTCGAGATCGGCAAACAGCGGTTCATTACCGGTGCCGAAATATTCGTCGCCGACATTGCGCCCGCCAACCACGGTCGTCACGCCATCCACCGTAAAGCTCTTGTTGTGCATGCGGCGGTTCAGACGGGCAAAATCGGTGAGATAGCCCAGCGCTCGCAGGGTGCGAAACGAGAATGGGTTAAACAGCCGGACCTCAATATTGGGATGGCGATTAAGCTGGGCCAGCGTCTCGTCCAGGCCCGGCGTATTATTATCATCCAGCAACAGCCGTACCTTTACGCCGCGTCGGGCTGCCTCCAGTACGGCGCTGAACAGCAGCCGGCCAGAGAGATCGTTTTGCCAGATGTAATACTGAATATCGAGTGACCGCTCCGCTTTCTGCATCAGCAGATAACGGGCAGCAAAGGCATCCAGCCCGTCGCTCAACTGATGGACACCGCTCAGCCCTGGGTGGCGCTGGCACTGAGGCTCCAGCCGTGTTTCCAGCCAGCTGGTCTGTTCTGATCGCTGCGAGAGCTCAAACGCTTCGGTCATGAAAATTCCCTGTAAAATGCAGTTATTTTTATTATTCCCCGGCCCGGCGTCTGACGCCATACCTCTGCCCGATTGAATGAGCGGTCACGGGCGTTTTTTAGTCTAGACTTAACCGGACGATCTGTGACCGGCATTTGTCCGGCAGGAGAGGAATATGTCCCATCAATCCCTTACAGATGCCCGCCAGCGCTACCATCCCAGCCTGTTCCGCAGCTTTTTCCAGGGCAGTTTTCCCTGCTCCACTGCCTGCCGTACGCCAGGGAAACGGCTGGATATGGTGATCAGCAGCGGACACGATATGCTGCTGGAAAAAGATTATGCCGCACTGGCTGAGCAGCATCTGCATACCGCCCGTGACGGTGCGCGCTGGCATCTGATTGAAAAGATTCCAGGTCAGTATGACTGGCAGAGCTTTCTGCCCATGATTGACGCCGCACGACGTCAGCAGATGGAGATCATCTGGGAGCTGGCGCACTTCGGTTATCCCGATCATCTTAATATCTGGAAAGCCGAATTTGTTGATCACTTTAGCCGGTTCGCCCGCGCAATGGCGCAACTGATGTGCGACCAGGGCATTGAACGCCCCTTCTTTACGCCGGTGAATCAAATATCATTCTGGTCATGGGCTGGTGCAGATGTCGCCTGGTTTAATCCTCATGCGGCGCAGCGTGGTAAAGAGCTGAAGCGCCAGTTGGTCCGCGCCTCGCTGGCAGCCATTCATGCCATTCGCGACATCTATCCGGAGGCACGTTTTGTCCTGACCGACCCGCTGGTTCAGATTGCCCATCATCCCGATAACCCGGACAGCAAACCCTATGCCGATGCACAGCATCAGGCGCAGTTCGAAGCCTGGGATATGCTGGCCGGTCGCGTTGATAAGGAGTTAGGCGGCAGTGAAGATTGCCTGGATATTCTCGGCCTGAACTACTATCCCGACAACCACTGGTTTTTCCCCGATCAACCGATGTCACAGGATGATCCGGTGCGCGAGCCGCTGCATATTATGCTGGCGCAGTGCTGGCAGCGCTACCAGCGGCCGATGCTGATTGCCGAAACCGGCGCAGAAGGTGACGCACGTGCGCCCTGGCTGCAGGAAATCAGTGAAAATGTGGCGGTGGCGCTGGATCAGGGCATTGCGGTGGAGGGTATTTCGCTCTATCCGGTGGTGGAATATCCCGCCTGGGCCGATGACCGGCGGTCGCCAGGTCCGCTGCTGGGACTCGCCGATCCTAATGGCAACCGAAACCTGCATGAGGCGTTAGCGCTGGTGTTGCGCAGTCAGCAGATTAAGTTTGCGACGCGTAATCAGACATGCTCAGACGGTAGCTTTTTGGGGTGACACGACTGAACGTCGAGCGTGGGGTCGGCAGGATGACGAACGTCGGTCAGCCAGACCATCGTAAACAGGAACGTCACTCCGATCAGGCAGGCAGCCAGTAAACCGATAATTGCGATTAATTTATCATCTCCGGAGTCCATCGCCTTCTCCTTATTCAGTCCGTTGGAGCCCCTGTGTGCGTCAGCTCATCCAGAGCGTAATCATCAGCACAAAGATTATAAGCGTTACCGAGGTCACCGCAAGCACCACTATCGCAAAGTGCGCATCGTCAAGTGACTGGCGAATTGGCTCATCGTGATCGTCGGGCGGCAAGGGCAAAGACATAACTATCCTGTAAAAAATAGGGGGGCGCCGGACGTGATGCGGCAGGTGACAGTGTAAATGAAAGGCGGATTATCGTCCGGTTCTTTCGTCCGGAAAATAAACCGGCTCGTGAAATCATGGAACCCGAGCCTGTCAGTCGACCTGTGAGTAAGCGAGTTTCATCCCTGCACTCTTTTCGTTATCGGTGTGAAGCCGGCGTTCGTTGGGTTGCTCCCGCTGGTGTTAAAGAGTGCGTGCCTGAAAGCCTTTATAAGCGCCGCATCAGGCTTTCACAGTAGAAGTTTATTCTGCGGTTCAGCAATAGCGGGTCATCTGATTTGTCGGCAATTTGCTGGCAATCTTTATACTCAAAACGTCTGCCGACAGATCATGGCAACCGCGCGCACATTACTGAGCGGCCAGGGCAATTACGGTGTGGCAGCGGGAGTCCAGCCACCGCCCAGCGCGCGGTAGAGGTCGATCTGCGCCAGCAGCAGATTATTTTTAACCGTCACCCGATTGAGCTGGGTTGAAAACAGAGTTCGCTGGGCATCCAGTTCATCAAGATAAGAGGCGTACCCGTTCTGATAGCGATTGCGGGCAATGCGCAGCGCCTCCGTTACATAGGCCTCCTGCTTTTGCAGCTCCTGAAGTTGTGCCTCACGCTGCCTGATAGCGTCTATCGCATCGTTAACTTCCGAGAAGGCGTTGCGCACCACTTTTTCATAGCCATAAAGTGCCTGATTGCGTGTCGCCATGGAGACATCCACCTGCGCCGTCAGCGCTTCACGGTTCAGCAGCGGTGCGAGGATGCTGCCCCCCACGCTCCACAACCGGAACGGGTCATCCGCCAGCTGATGTAGCACCGAACTCTGCAGGGTGCCGGTGGCGGTGAGGTTCAGACCAGGCAACAGCTTCGCCCGCGACGATGCCAGGCTCCCATCTGCGGCCAGTAACTGACGCTGTGCCTGCACAATGTCCGGACGGCGATTGAGCAGCTCTGAGGGCAGCAGTGACGGCATCTGCTGCGGTAAGATCTGGTCGAACTGCTGACGACGGGCGATGCTGCGCGGATTCATGCCCACCAGAATGCTTAGCGCATTCTCCTGCTGGGTGATCTGATGCTGCAGCTGCGGCATCTGCGCTCTGGCTGACTGATATTCCGAGGCGGCCTGCATCCACTCCAGTCTGGAGGTATAGCCGGTTTCAAACTGACGCTGTGCCAGCTTCAGCGAATTGTTGCGGGTCGCCAGCGTCGCCTCCGTCACCCGCAACTGCTCATCCAGCGCACAGAGGTTAAGATATCCTGACGCCACCGAACTGGCGATGGTCAGCTCGGCCGCAGATGCGGCGGCCTGCTGCGCCGCTAAAGTCGCCTGTGCGGCCGAAATGCTACTGCTGCGCGCTCCCCAGAGATCGACCTCATAGTTCGCCTGTAATAAGCCCTGAAAAACATCAGTTTCATACGGCTGGCCCGTCACTGATGAGAGCGTACGTTCGCGGGTCGCAGCAACCCCGGCGCTCAGAGTCGGAAAGTTATCGCCCTGCGTGGCGCGTAGCTGAGCACGATACTGATCAACGCGGGATCGCGCTGTGAGAATATCGGGATTATTGCGCAACGCCTGCGTCACCAGCCGGTTGAGGTATTCATCATGAAACGCGCGCCACCACTCTGCTTCCGGCGCAGCCGCTGGCCCGACACTGTTGCGCCAGGCTTCGGGGATCGGCAGAGAGGCCGGTGCCTTTTCAACCTGCGTGGCGCAGCCTGTCAGTGCCAGCGTCAGCGCGCTGACCAGTAAGCCGCGTCGTATCATGGCGCGGCCTCAGCAGTGGGCTGAGCAGCGGTGTCGATGTTAACTTCGACCGACATCCCCGGACGCAACTGATGCATATCCTGATCGTGGATGCGGATGCGAACCGGAATACGCTGTGCGATTTTAACGAAGTTGCCGGTAGCGTTGTCGGGCGAAATGGCGCTGAACTCCGAACCGGCGGCCGGTGAGATAAATTCCACCTGCCCGTTAAAGCGTTTGCCATCCAGTGCATCGACCCGAATTGTCACCGGCAGGCCGGGACGAATATGGGCCAGCTGGGTCTCTTTCAGATTCGCGATAATCCATTTGTGATTCGGGACCACCGAGGTCAGGCGCGTACCTGCCGTGACATAGGCACCGGTGCGAACCGACAGCTGACCGAGCTGGCCATCATCGGGCGCGGTAATGCGGGTATTTGCCAGATCGATCTCCGCCAGCTCCAGCGCAGCGCGTGCGCTGTCGACATCGCCTTCCAGCGCATCACGGTTAACGATGACGGTTTGCAGATTCTGCTGGGCGACGGCGATCTGCGCCGCAGCCTGACGTACCTGCGCCTGCGCCTGGGCGTCTGCGGCTCGGGCGGCGTCGCGCTCACGCACTGACAGCGATCCATCTGCCGTAAGATTTTCAACGCGCTTCAGGTCAAAGCCGCTTTTCAGCGCCTGGGCTTTAGCATTCTCCAGCGCCGCTTTGTTGCTCTGGATAGTAGCTTCGGCACTGCGCCGCTGCTGCAGATTATTGTTGAGTGCCGCCTGCTTCATCGCCAGCTGCGCCTGCGCCTGATGCACCCGCTGGCGATAGATACGGTCGTCAATCGTCATCAGCAGCTGCCCTTTTTTCACCGGCTGCAGGTCAATCACTTCTACCGAAGTGAGATAGCCATTAACCTGCGGGCTGATAAAGGTGACCTGACCGCGCACATAGGCGTTTTCGGTACTTTGTATAGCGCTGGTGAAGGGCCAGAGTTGCCAGGCGTAGAGAATAACCAGTACGCCAATCACCACAATGCCGCTGCCTGCGGCAATAGAAAGAATACGGCGGCGATTCGCGCGCTCGCGTTCCGCCGCCTGAAGCTCATCCTGCTGACTCATTGTTTCTCCGTTGATTCCTGTAACGCGGCCAGCTGTTGCTGCTCACGCAGGTTAAATTGCGCCTGACGCCAGTCAAGATAGCGACGTCGGGTTAAACGCCAGATCACCCACATCAGCGTAATCAACGCCAGTGCCGCGGTTAACAAATAAGTGTCGTTCCAGGCGAGCACATTGGCCTGCAGCGTGGCAACCGTCTGTAACTGGCTGGTGCTCTGCGCACTGCGCAGAACGTCGTCACCCACCAGCGAATTAAACAGCGCATTGTACTGGCTGAGTCGCTCGGTAACATTGGGATCGAGCAATGAGAGCTGATCGCCCAGCAGGCTGGAGTGATATTTTTCCCGCCAGACCTGAAACGTGCCCAGAATCGCCGAGCCGATCAGCCCGCCCAGGTTCTGACTCATGCCAAACAGCACCACAAAGCTCACCAGATTTTTCGGCTGCGTAACCACGCTGCCAATGCCCATCAGCATGGCGGGTGCCATGAAAAAAGCGCTGCTGAAACCCAGCAGAAACTGGCTGAAATACATCTCGGGGCCACGGGTCAGCGGACTGGATTGCGCATCCATCAGTGAGGCGATAATCATCACCAGCAGCGAGGTGACAATTGGCCAGTTAAGATGTGCAGGCTTGATGGTCAGCGCACTGGCAGCAATGCCCGCGATAACCCCGGCCATGATTGCCAATGCCAGACCGCGCATCTGATCGTTCTGCAGGCCGATTTGCTGCAAAAAGCCGACCGCACCGGTGTTCTGTTCCGCCAGCACAATACGGATCATGATCATCACAATGCCCAGCCGCACCATCATGCCGCTGCTGAGCCAGCGGGTATTAATCAGCGGGTTGCGCCGGTTATGCTCAATGACGATCGCCGCGACAATTAGCGTCAGGGCAATCGCGGTACAGATACCGAGCCAGGGCGTGGTAAACCACCACTCAATACGCCCCAGCGTCAATACACCGCACAACAGCGCCATGCCGGGCGCCAGCAGGATAAAGGTGACGAAGTCCATCTTCTCAAAAGTTTTAATGCGATCGCCCGGAGGCAGTTTCACCAGCAGGACCCCACCGAGCGCAATCAGCGCCAGACCGAGTTCAAACAGATAGAGACCGCGCCACTCGTTGAGCTGCAGTAGTTCCGACGAGAATAAGCGGGCCAGCGGGATAGCCAGCTGCGAGACCGTCAGGCCTATCACCAGCGCTTTCAGCCTGTGTTTCGCGGGCCAGGCCTGTACCTGGTAGTAAATACCCAGCGAGCTGAGCGCCGCAGCCACCATACCATGGGCCGTGCGCACAACGATCGCCGAGCTGAGGTCGTTGGCGAACAGATGAAAGAACGCCACCAGCACATAGAGCACCAGAAACGCTTCGGTAAAGACACGCAGGCCAAACTGCTGACGGAACTTCACCAGCAGCAGGTTGATCGAGATATTACCCATTACGTAGACCGCAGGCAGCCAGGCAATCTCATTCGACCAGGCCCCAAAGGTGCCCTGCAGATTAACCAGATTTGCCGTGACCAGCGCGTTACTTAGCGCACCAGTCAACGAGATCAGTAAGCCGATCAGACCAAACGCCAGACGTTTTGGCATCGGATGCAGCGGGGTCGAGGGCGAACCCGGCAGCATCGGTTTTTCATGCGGCAACCACTCGCGGACAGCGTAGGGATTTCGCTTTGCCACTGCTACATACTTCCCATACGGCTCAGCAGTTGTTGCAGTACACGTTCGGTGACGGCCAGATCCTGCGGATCAATATCGGCCAGCATTTCAGTACGGAGTGCATCAGCTTCGGTTTTCACTTTAGCAAACGCTTCGTTGCCCTTTTCGGTCAGCACCAGGTGGCGTTTACGACGATCTTCCGGCGGTTGTACCCGCGTCAGCAGTGACTGTTTGACCAGCCGATCCACCAGCGGCACCATGCTGGCATCTTCCAGCCCCAGCAACTGAGCCAGTTCGGTCTGGGTCATGCGTTGCGGTTCGCTGGCAATCAGCCCGATAGCCATCCAGCTGCTCATGCTTAAGCCGCTATCTTTGAGGTGACGATCCACCGCCAGCCGCCAGGCATGAGCGGTCAGATGCAGTAAATGGGTAAAGGTACGCGTGTGCTGAGACAAATGTTAGCAGCCTAATAGTAAGAGTTCTAATTGAGTGGAAGCGTTATTATACGCAAAGCGAAACACGATTGAAAAGCGTCCGGCCTGTTAAAAATTAGTGGATCGCGGCAGAATGTCCAGAGGCCGCAACCGGGAGCCAGACAACATGCAACAGGCATCAGCAAACTGGATCGATCTGCATCGCGACGCCGTCAGTGGTATCGAGGCTCTGCGCGCCCATTTTACCGGTCACGCCTATGATCCGCACTGGCACGACAGTTATCTGATTGGCGTGACCGAGCAAGGTGTACAGCAGTTTCATTCGCGACGCAAACAGCATCAGAGTCGTCCCGGAACGGTCTTTATGCTGGAGCCGGAGGAGCTGCATGATGGGGATGCCATCAATGACAGCGGTTTCACCTACCGGATGCTCTATCTTTCTCCACAGCAGATTGCCCGCCACCTCGCCCCTGATCAGGCTGATGCCCCCTCACCGCGTGAGCTGCGGTTTGCCGCCACGCTGCGCGATGACCGCCCGCTGGCGTATGCCGTCTGGCACGCATTTGATGCGCTGTGGCACAACCATCCTGCCATCATCAAAGAGGCAGCGATGGACCGGATGTTTGGTCAGCTCACCCCGCACCGGCATTGGTCACTGCCCGCACAGCCCATAGACAAAGATGCCCGGCTGGCGCTGCAGGCGCGTGACTGGCTGATTGCCCATCATGCGGATAATCCCGGGGTAGCGCAGATGGCACAGCATCTTCAGACAGATCGCTTCCGGCTGTCGCGCCTGTTTCAGACGCACTGGGGTTTGCCGCCCCACGCCTGGCTGGTGCAGTGGCGACTGAGCCAGGCACGACGCCAGCTGGCGCAGGGCCAGCCTGTCGCCGATGTAGCCGCTGCGCTGGGTTTCGCCGATCAGAGTCATCTGGGCCGCTGGTTTAAGCGCGCCTGCCAGCTCTCCCCCGCCCGTTATCAGCACGCCTGCACAAATCTTCCAGACCTGGGTTAAGCCACTTGCCACAATGCGTTTTTTCAGACAGGAGAAGCGCTATGCAGGACAAACGATGTGTAATGATACTCAATGCCGCTCTGCCGCCAGGCAAAGCAACCAACGCCGCCGCCGTAATCGCCTTAACCCTGGGACAGCGTCATCCGATGCTGGTTGGCAACGCGCTGACGGACGCAGAGATGCGCCCTTCTCCCGGTTTGATTACTACCGGCATTCCGGTCCTGGCCGCCACCGACGAACAGCTCAGTGTTTTGCGGGAACAGTGCGAACAGGCGGAGTACGATCTGGTGCTGTTTCCCGAAGCGGGTCAGAGCACCACCGATTATCAGGCGCTGGGTGACGTACTACGGCAACAACTGCGTCAGCATTGGCGTCTGTCTGGACTTGCTATCGTTGGCGATAAGAAAGCGCTGCGAAAGCTGACGGCAAAACTGGCGCTTTTCAGTTAGTTTTTCAACAGGAAGCAGACTGCTGTTTCCCTTGACTCTCCCATTCCATCAGCCGGCCCCGTCGTTTGTATAGGTTATTTGTACAGATTTTGATTCGGATTAATCCTTATAAGCGACTGATAAGTGAATAATAGCACTTTTTATCAAAGGTTCTGATTGTACAAATTACCCTTCATTGTATAAGTTTACTGCCATGAGTTGTCATGCGACTCTGTAACGAATGATGCACTTGCGTCGCCTCTGAAGGTGTCAGTGGATTTCCACCTTCAGAGGTTATTTTTTATCTGTTCAGTCTTTGCAGCTGGCACCATCGCATCTGTCCATGTGATGGTTTTTTTGATCGATTTTGTCCTGACATCCGAACCGGAATCGGGCTGTTCTGAAGGGCTTACACATGCAAACTATTCTTCCCCGGACCAATCAGGAAATTGCTGATTACTTTAATCCTGCTGCCAATAAGCCAGCCAGCGAGATGGAAATGCTGGGTATCCTTGTTGCAGAAATTTTGCAGTCAGGCATGCCAGTGAGTAATAAAGCCATTATCTCAAAGCTTATTCACCGGCTGGAACTGGAAAGCGACAGGGAGATGCTGGACATCTACCGGCAGCTGCTTGACCTGGTAGTCCATAAAACCCCGGACGATTTTTCACTGTAATCGCGACTCCATGGAGGGAGTCATACCCCTTTTTCTGGCATCTTCGCCAGTCGCCCGGTACTATCTGCCCTTACCATTATCCAAATCTTCCCGCCCCTCGTGCGGGAGCAAAACAACTAAAGAGCCTGCAAAACTTTATGACCCAAACCAATGATGTTGCCGCGACCAACGTTGTGGCGGGCGATGTCAGTGTGGGGCGCGTTCTGCGTTCGCCTGCGCTGCTGACCCGCGAATGCCTGGCCGGTGTGATTACCGCGCTGGCACTGATCCCTGAAGTGATCTCCTTTTCCGTTATTGCTGGCGTTGACCCTAAAGTCAGCCTGGTCGCCTCGGTGGTGCTCTGCCTGACGCTGTCGATACTGGGCGGACGCCCGGCAATGGTCACGGCAGCGGCAGGTTCTGTGGCGCTGGTTATCGGGCCGATGGTCCATCTGCACGGTGTTGAATATATTTTGCCGGCAGTGGTGATGGGCGGTGTCATTCAGATTCTGTTTGGCGTCGTCGGTCTGGCGCGCATGATGCGCTATATCCCCCGCTCGGTCATGCTGGGATTTGTGAATGCGCTCGGCGTGCTGATTTTCTTTGCTCAGGTGCCGCACGTCTGGGGGCAGTCATCACTGGTGTGGATCTTCTTTGCCGTCACCCTGGCTATCGTGCTGCTGTTACCGCACCTGTTAAAGAGTATTCCTTCTCCTCTGGTCGCCATTGTTGTGGTGACTGCGGTCGCACTGTTAATGGGCTATCGCATGCCGAACGTGGGCGACGAAGGGCCAATGAGCCCCGGCCTGCCCGGTTTTAACAGTCTGCTGGTGCCGCTCAACCTGCAGACCCTGCAGATTATCTGGCCCACCGCACTGAGCATCGCCTTTGTCGGACTGATGGAATCACTGCTGACCGCCAAACTGGTCGATGATCTGACCGATACCCCCTCCAGTAAGCGACGTGAAGCCTGGGGCCTTGGGGTAGCAAATATCTTTGCCGGTTTTTATGGCGGCATTGCCGGGTGCGCGATGATAGGGCAGACGATTGTTAACGTTGAGCTGGGCCGGGCGCGTAGCCGTGTCTCCACCGTAGCCGCCGGTCTGGTGCTGCTGTTACTGGTGACCGGCCTCAGCCGGATTATGGCGCAAATCCCGATGGTGGTGCTGGCTGGGATCATGATGGTGGTGGCGGTGAAAACCGTTAACTGGCATAGCCTGCAGCCCGCTACCCTGAAACGTATGCCGTGGTCAGAGACGCTGATTATGGTGCTGACGGTGGCAGTGACGGTCTGGACAGGGAATCTGGCGCTGGGCGTGCTGGCTGGGGTGCTCCTCGCGATGCTGCTCTTTGCCCGCCGTATTGCCCACGTTATTCATGCGGAACGCCAGCTGAGCGACGATGGCAGGTCAGTGCGCTATGTGGTGCGTGGTCCACTGTTCTTTGCCAGCAGCAACGATCTGTTTGAGCATTTCGATTATGCACATGACCCGAAAAAGGTGACGATCGATTTAACCCACGCACAAATCTGGGATGCATCCAGCGTTGCGGCACTGGATGGCATTGAGTATCGCTATCAGCGTTATGGTGCAGAGGTGACCATTGAGGGGCTGGATCCACGCAGTACTGATTTCCATCAGCGCCTGACCGGTAATTTCGGATAAGAGGGTGTGTTCTGCTGCCTCTCAGGCAGCAGAATTTACTCAGCCTGTTGTCGGCGCGCCCGATAACGGCCCACCATCGTAATCAACGCCTGATAGATTAAACCGGCGTAGAGACTTGTCAGAATCGCCAGACCAGGCTCCTTGCCCTGCTGCTGCCATGACATAAACCACATGAATACGCCCCACAGTACAGAGAACACCAGCCAGCCGCGGACGAACTTCATAATGCCATTCATAACGACTCCTCTTAAATAAAGCGCTACCTTAGCGTGCTCCTGCCCGTAATGCATTTCCGGCTTGCAGGAGTTGAGAGGCGTTTCAAATAATCACCCTTAATTTACGCAACGTTGTGGGCGCTCAACGCTGACTGCGCGATTTTTTGGCGATTCTCTATACTTTACGTTCCGCTTACCTGATCAGGGAATTACGATGAAACGTACGGCTTATCTGTTATCGACGCTGGCTATTCTTGCTACTCTCACCGCCTGTGCACCGCCACCGCCGGGCAGAGATGCCCCACCACCCCCACCGCCAGGCGGACAGCAGCCAGTGGGTGCACCGGGCGGTGTCGGCCCGGCAGGACAGCCGCAGGCGTAATGCTCTTTAGCCAGCCTGCCTCGCAGGCTGGCTAGTGCCGGAAGGCGCAGCCGCAGGCTGACATCTCACCCGGAATGACTTTGCCAGAATGAGAATGACGCTGCTGTAATTGCCCCTCTTCACCGCTGTTTTCTGCCTGCTGCCCCAGCCAGCGATCTAACGCCCGGCCAATGAGCTGTCTGATGTCAGGTGACCAGCTGGTCAGATGCCAGGTCGGACTGCGGGCTTCCTCACTGTCGCCGAATCCAGCCACCGCCAGATGCGTACCCTGACCAAAATCGCGTACTGCCTGTATCGCACCAAACGCCAGCAGATCGCTTTCACAGAAAAGTGCCTGAATGCGCTCAGCGGCACGGGTTTTTTTCAGATACTGCATCATCGCCTGATAAGCGCCGTCACGGTCGTCAGCGCCAGCAGTCAGTTCTGCATCCAGCGTCATGCCCGCCGCCTGTAATGTGGTGCAGTAGCTCTGCTTCTGCGCCATGTCACCGGGCTGACTCTGCAAAAAGCCAAACCGCTGATGCCCCTGCGCGAGCAGTAACGCTGCGGTTACTTCGCCCGCCCGTAGCGCATCCGCCTGCCATTCAGGTTCTGCGTCAATCTCCAGCACCGGCAGATTGCAGGCACTGATAGCCTTGTTTCCGGGCAACAGCAGCAACCCCCGCAGCGCAAGGGGTGTCGCCTGCTGGATGAGTGCGGTCAGTGCCACGTCGGTTTCGGCATTCAGCAGCACGGTGATAACCCCGCGCGCATTGAGCTGGCGCGTTACCTCATCCAGCATTTTTTGTTGGCAGGGGTTGAGCAGCTGGCTGGCGACAACGCCGATAATCGGGGGTAAAGCCGGTTCCGTTAAAACAGGAATAGAAGGTGAACTCATTGGCGTTAACTTCTCTGAGACGACAAACAATCCCCCACTTTACGGTAAGCAAGGGTGTTACAACAGGTTACATAGTTCGATGCAGGCCGCAAAAATGAGTGAAATCAGATGTAACTGGGTTTGCGGAGGCAGAGCAGCGGGGGTTAAGAAGAGGCGAGAGATGGACCGGGCAGCAGGAATTGAACCCGCATCGTCAACCCATTAAGAGTTGCAGTAATACCTTTATACCATGCCCGAAAGTTTGCCAGGAAAGCGCACTGTGTAAACAAGGTTAGTACTCCTTTCAGAACTGACAAGCGCAAGCGGCGTGTATATTCAGCAATCGCGGCATAATCCCATAAACAAGGCACGGGCACCTGCAGACATTGATTATTCCGCTAACCTTAAATTTCAGGCAGCCTGTCCCGGCCGGGACATATGGCCAACACAACACAGAGGTCAAGACTATGCCTTCAGGACAATTCTACGTGGTTGATCAGCCCGAACTGAGCTTTACCGCCAACTATCGTCTGGATAGGGTCAATGATAAACCCTTTGCCTCGCGAATGGTTCTGGAGATCCAGAAGCAGTCACAGCCAACAGATGCATTCGATGCAATCAGCATCGGGCATGAAGTGACCTTTGTTTCATCCAGTGGAGAGGCGCAACGAATGGTGCTGGTAAGTGATACGGATGATGAACTGGTGTTCAGCTCCCGCGGCTGACGGCGGTTAATACCGCCAGTCGGATGGTTTCGTCGCCGTCATGCCAGATAACAGGCACAAAAAAACCGCCCTTGGGCGGTTACGACATTACTGCATATTACTTTGTTTTATTCGTTTTTCTGCGCCAGAAATATGGTGCCCGGGGCGGGACTTGAACCCGCACAGCCTTACAGCCGAGGGATTTTAAATCCCTTGTGTCTACCGATTTCACCACCCGGGCAGGGTGTAACTGGAGGCGCGTCCCGGAGTCGAACCGAGGTACACGGATTTGCAATCCGCTGCATAGCCACTCTGCCAACGCGCCTTAAACTGATGTGCCGTCAGGTTAACCTGACCTGCGAATCTGGAGCGGGAAACGAGACTCGAACTCGCGACCCCGACCTTGGCAAGGTCGTGCTCTACCAACTGAGCTATTCCCGCAATTTTCAGCAATTTCGTCGAACCTGCTGATTTCATTTATCTTCTGGCAGCCTGGCTGCCGCTCGATGCGTTGCATTCTACTTAGATGACGCAATGAGTCAATAAAATTATCCTTACAGCGTGTCCGTTTGCTGCTTTTTAAATCGTATCGATCACGGTTCGAGCAGATCGCCGCGCGCGGCGCTTAAATACTGGAACATAGACCAGAAAGTCAGCACGGCAGCAATGTATAACGCGACTACGCCCACCGCGACAACGGTGGCATCAGGACGCCACAACAAGGCAAACAGAGAGAACATTTGTGCGGTGGTTTTCACTTTACCAATCCAGGAAACCGACACGCTGCTGCGTTTGCCAATCTCCGCCATCCATTCACGCAGCGCAGAGATAATGATTTCGCGGGCAATCATGGTGGCTGCAGGCAGCGTGATCCACCACGCGTGGAAATATTCCGCCACCAGTACCAGCGCAATCGCCACCATCACTTTATCCGCTACCGGATCGAGAAAGGCACCAAAGCGCGTCGTCTGTTTCCAGCGGCGCGCCAGAAAACCATCAAACCAGTCGGTGATGGCAGCAAAAACGAAAATCAGTGCGGTAGCCAGCGGTGCCCAGGTGAACGGCAGATAGAAAGCCAGCACAAAGAACGGGATGAGCACGACTCGAAACAGGGTGAGACACGTCGGGATGTTTAATTGCATATGCCGGTAACTGTCTGGATATAGGTAAAATTTAGCCTATGTTCCTACATTGCCCCCCCCGTTTCAATGCTAGTGTTTCAACGAGTAGTATATTTTTTCTGCCAGCGCGTGGGAGATACCGGGTACATTGGCGATCTCCTCTACCGACGCATTCATCAGCGGTTGCAGGCCCCCCATGTACTTAAGCAGTTGCTGACGCCGTTTAGGCCCTACCCCTTCAATGCTTTCCAGTGCGCTGGTGTTCTTTACTTTGGCTCGTTTTTTACGATGACCTGAAATGGCATGATTGTGAGCGTCATCACGAATGTGCTGAATCACATGCAGTGCTGGCGCATCCGGTGGCAGCGAAACGCCCTCACCTTCCGCTTCAAAGAACAGCGTTTCCAGTCCGGCTTTACGGTCGCTGCCTTTCGCAACGCCGAGTAAAATGGGCCGGTTTTTGTCCCAGGGCACATCCAGCTCCGCGAAAACCTGCTTTGCCTGAGAGAGCTGGCCTTTACCGCCATCGATCAGAATCACATCCGGGATTTTATCTTCTTCAATCGCCTTACCATACCGGCGTCGTAACACCTGATTCATGGCAGCGTAATCATCGCCCGGCGTAATGCCGGTAATGTTATAGCGACGATAGTCAGCACGGAGCGGACCGTTCTGGTCAAACACCACACAGGAGGCGATGGTCTGCTCACCCATGGTGTGGCTGATATCGAAACACTCCATGCGCGTGATCCGGTCGAGCTCAAGAAACTCTGCCAGTGCCATCAACCGCTGATGAATCGTGGAGTGCTGCGACAGACGCGTGGTTAATGCCGTCGCGGCGTTGGTGCGCGCCAGCTTAAGATAACGGGCGCGATCGCCACGCGGCTTGCTCTGGATATTCACGCGGCGTCCCGCCAGTGCACTGAGCGACTCCGCCAGCAATTCGCGCTCCGGCAAGGTAAAGTCCAGCAGAATATCACCCGGCAGCGTCCGTGCCTCGCTGCCCTGCAGATAGAACTGCCCGACAAAAGTCTGAACCACCTCGGCAAGATCGGTATCCACCGGCACTTTCGGGAAGTAGCTACGGCTGCCCAACACTTTGCCCTGACGGATAAACAGCACGTGAAGACAGGCCATACCCGCTTCATAAGCTACACCCATCACATCCAGGTCATCCCCCTGATTGGAGACAAACTGCTTTTCGGTGATGCGGCGCACGGCCTGAATCTGATCGCGCAGTCGTGCCGCCTCTTCGAAGCGCAGGCCAATGCTCGCCTCTTCCATGCGTTTGACCAGCTGATTGAGAACCTGATCGTCTTTACCGGCTAAAAACAGGCGTACGTAATCAGTCTGCTGCGCATACTCCTCTTCACTGACCAGACCCGCGACACAGGGACCAAGACAGCGACCAATCTGATATTGCAGACAGGGCCGGGAGCGATTGCGGTAGACGCTGTTTTCACACTGGCGAATAGGAAAAACTTTTTGCAGCAGGCCCAGCGTTTCACGCACCGCATAGCCGTTGGGGAACGGGCCAAAGTATTCGCCTTTGGCATGCTTTGCGCCACGGTGCATCGCCAGCCGCGGATGGGTATCACTGCTAAGAAAAATGTAGGGATACGATTTATCATCGCGCAGCAGTACGTTGTAGCGCGGCTGATAGAGCTTGATGTAGTTATGCTCAAGCAGCAGCGCTTCGGTTTCGGTGTGGGTAACGGTGACATCGATGTGCTGGATATTGCTGACCAGCGCTTCGGTTTTGCGGCTGCCGACCTGGGTGCGGAAGTAGCTGGTGAGACGCTTCTTCAGGTCTTTGGCTTTGCCCACATAGATGACGGTGCCTGAGGCGTCATACATGCGGTAAACACCGGGTTTGCTGGTTACCGTACTCAGAAAGGCTTTGGAATCAAAAACGTCATTCACTACTGATTAACGGCTCCGCATTATAGAGGCCATGTCGAATGGCCAGATGCGTTAACTCTACGTCGCCACTGATATTCAGCTTACTGAACATTCGGTAGCGGTAGCTGTTAACGGTTTTAGGACTGAGATTTAACTGCTCGGAAATTTCCGTCACCTTTTGTCCTCGGGTGATCATCAGCATAATCTGCAATTCCCTTTCCGACAAACAGCTAAAGGGCGATTCCGCTTTTTGCGGCTCAATCTGGCTCAGCGCCATCTGCTGAGCAATGTCTGACGCGATGTAACGCTGACCAGCATTCACCGAGCGAATCGCATTAATCACTTCCTGTGGCGCAGCACCTTTACTGAGGTAGCCTGCTGCACCCGCCTGCATCACTTTAGCAGGCAGCGGATTTTCCGTGTGGATGGTCAGCATGATAATTTTGATATCGGGATTATAACGCACGATTTTGCGCGTCGCCTCCAGTCCGCCGATCCCCGGCATGTTCATGTCCATGAGGATCACATCAACCTGACTGGCACGGCACCATCTGGCGGCATCCTCACCACAGTTGACCTCTCCGACCACGGCCAGACCTTTCACATCCTCCAGGATGCGACGGATACCCGCGCGGACAAGTTCATGGTCATCAACAAGAAGCACACTGATCAACGGGGAAACTCCAGAGGCTAAAAAAGAAGAAGTAATTCACGATTTCAGGCGTCAATCATACCCGCTTTTACCTCAAAAGCACATCAACAAAGCAAAACAGTGTAAGCATTACATGATTGCTGCTAGGTCCATCCTGAAGAGATTCAGGGACGGTTATGCATTGTGTCCAGATGGCGAAATAACCGTTAAATGATAGTTTTTTCAGTGTATTAAGACCGTATCGCTTCAGGGTTCAGTGCCGTGCATCCTCGCGGCTGCTGAGCCGATGAAGCCTGTGATTACTTTCAGCGATTGATTAGTTGTACTGGACAAACCCGTCTTTCAGGGCGAAGCGGAGCGGCCGTCTCAGCAACTTACCGCCCCTGTGATATACTCACGCACTGCTGTTCGGACAGATTGCCGACACGTTGTCATTCACCAAGGAGAAACGCATGAGCGATGAAGATTTTGCAACTTCCCA
This sequence comes from Pantoea sp. 22096, assembly GCF_052045955.1. Lineage (NCBI taxonomy): Bacteria > Pseudomonadati > Pseudomonadota > Gammaproteobacteria > Enterobacterales > Erwiniaceae > Pantoea > Pantoea sp. 22096. The sequence goes on from NZ_JBQEPW010000001.1 coordinate 1,594,072, forward strand.
GGAAGCCCGGAAATTAGCGGATGAAATCGCGGGCCTGAAGATGATGATTACCCTGATTCTCAAAGGTATGGGACAGGCTGATGCCGGAAAAGTGATTATTAACATGGAACGCTATGTGCAGACGCTGGGCGACAAGCCTCAGGCGGAAGTGTTCAGCAATACCATCAAACAGATCAAAACAGCCTACCGTCAGTAAGCTTTTTTGCCCCCGGTAGCGGGGGCAAATACGCTAACTGTGCGCCTGCCAGTTAACTGAAACGCCCAGCGTTGGCAGTACCTCTTCCGGGCTGAAACGACGTGTTCCCCGATATTTTTCTGCCAGAGTGGGCTGAACAACCGGAATACGGATCGCAAACAGATTATCTTCTGACAGAATGAGCCCCGGCGTAAGCGGCTCATACACCACGCCGTGCTCCTCAAACATCGTCTCCAGCATCGGCGTTGCCGAACTGATGATGTACTCCATGCCGTTCAGCTCTGCCAGCTGTACCGCGTGCCAGAGAATGTTCAGCGGCAGTTCAGCGTCAACTTCCAGCCGTGCCGAGAAGCGCGACATCTCCCACACTTTCTCATGGCTGAAAGGCAGCACAATGCCCTCACTCTGCTCAGGTTCGAACCAGGGCATCAGACGCGCGCAGCCACTGATGCCCTCGCGCGCATTCCATGCGATTAGCCAGGTGACATCTGAACGATCGTAGCGATCATATTCCTGCCCTGGCGTGCTCAGGCGTGGGGGTATTGACCACCCTTCGCCGCGCGCAAAAACGCTATAACGGTAGCTGCCGAGTTCGGCAAGCAAAGAGGATGGCATATCCTTTAATTGCGTTTGCACTATTTTCATCATGCGCCTCTGACATCCCCATATTTGCAATGATTTCTTTGCGCCAGCCCGGCAAAGCCCCGGCGCAGGGTAGACAACAGACCTGTACAAAGGAACTGCCAAATGTAGCAGTTGTATTATGTTCAAATCAGTCCGATTGCCGCTGCATAGCAGGCAATCTGCGTTTTATTGGAAACATTGAAACGCTTTTGCATATTTTTCTGGTGAAAGTTAACGGTATGTTCAGAGATGGATAAAATAAGTGAAATTTCGACCGCCGTTTTTCCTTCGGCTGTCCATTTCAGAATTTCCAACTCGCGCTGACTAAACGTTTTTCTTAGTACCATCATTGCATCATCGTTAAAGCGTTCCAGCGTATCCAGGCTTAGTTCCGCTAAAAGGTGTAGTTTCACCTCCAGCTCAGCATGGCGGAGCTGGACAGAAATGGGCTGTTGCGACGATATAGATAATATACCAATGACGCGATTTGGTGCCATTGCGGAGCAAGAAAATCCGCTCTGGAGCCCATACTCTCTCGCCTCCTGCCAAAGATTGCCGGCGTCAGCGAACTGTTCCTCTATCCAGGCCATCCCTCTGCCCGGTCGCTGACACAATGTGAGCACCGGATCGACAGCGTAATAATTCTGCTTCTCATAACGTTTAACCCATAATTTGGGATAGGTGCTATGTAAATGAAAACGCGGCCGGGTAAATGGCACCGGATGCTGAATCAAAAAGGCAAAATAATCGAAGCCTAATGATTCAGTAAACTGTTGCAATAACGTCTTCAATTCAGAAGAAGCCGTTAACGCCTGAAATTTTTCTTTCACCTCATTTCGCCAGGCGAAATAGTTTTCAGTACTCATATTGCCTCAGCGTTAATTTTCACTCGCCCTTCCGGTATTATTCATTCGGATTCATCGGATAAATTTAATTAATCTTAGAAAATTAATTTATCGTTGAGGTGAATCCTTCACCCTAAACAGCGCATAATGCCATTCAACGTTATGGCAGAGTGAAAAAATGCCCCTGCCCCTGTAATGTGAGGCCAGCCACAGCAATTTCAATCACCTCAGGAGAATAAGATTTTTCTGATAGAAATTCAATCCCTGCCAATGAATCAATTTCATCTCAGATGTTGAAAAGCTGCCGGGAATATTGAATCGGTCTACGGGATGTCGAGTAAATAATGTGTAAACAATGCGTTAATTGCGTCCTAATAAGCGAAGCGGCAGCCGAAAATTGCTGGCATATTTTTTATCAGGAAATAAGCTCTGCTGTTCAGGCGATACCGCATTCCTGTGCACAGTCTCTCTACACGGAAGCACGCGCCTCTCTGACCGGAAAAGCTAACAGGTGCGCAGACTACATCTGCCGCCTCTCAATGCTGATTCAGCTCCCTTTGCCTTAGCTATCCGACAGGCGTAGCGAAGAGTTGTTTAATTAGAATATTCTGCCCGACAGCAATCACTACCGGACAAATTGCCCCGCTCAACCCTTAAACAATTTTTCACTGAGAATAATCTGAACCGAAAGCAACGTATTAAAGAAAATCAGCTTTATTTATCTCCTGCCTGCACATAATGCGTGGTACAGATCACTATTTATGCTGACAGTATGTTATGGCAGCAGTACGCTCAACGCTGGCTCTCTTTTAGTCACGAAAATCACGATAACGATAGTCACGCAACAAAATCACTAAAAAAATCCAAGGTATAATCCCCGATCGTTATTTAATTCTGCACACTTTATCGATGCAGTTAATTTCCCTTAATTCACTTTGCAGCATCGTGAATTAATTTCATCCTGACGTTGCTCGCACTGTCCAGATGAGGCGGCGAAACTTTACGGCTGATTGCATTTATGGGCACTTTTCTGTTGTCACTTGCGGCCCTGAAAAAGGCTGCCTGATCAGCCGCCTGATTTGTTGCTACTCATTGTCAGGTATGTCCGCGCTGGCAATGATAACTGGTTTGGTTTTTCCCTTACCGGCAGTTTGATTCTTAATCAAACACGGTATTAATCCTGCCTGATGATTTATCGGCAGTAGCCCGCGCCACGCATACCCAGATGAAAATGTGAGGCGTGCGCGGCGTTGTAGTCCGGTCCCAGCACATTGCCGAATACGTCACAGCCGCCACGCCACAGCGTGTGCAGCATGGCCGCTTTCTCTTTTGGCTGTTGCCAGTGACGACTGACCTCAAGCCGCTGGTCATCAGCCAGCTGGAAGCCGGTCACATCCCAGGCCTCTGCGGTGGCATGCTCACTGAGCCGCCCCTTTGCGCGATGATAAATATTACGACAGGCATAGCTGCCGACATGGGTAATTCGTACCAGTGGACTGTGCATATCCCGGGCAATCTGTTCCCGGCTGCGGAGGGCATACATGGTGCTGGCGACGGCCATTGGACAGCTGGCGAGAAAGCTGCTGCTGAGGCTGACCGGGCCAAATTTCTGAATTCGCAGTGGATGGCTGATCGGACAGTTGCCCGTGACAGCAGGACGCTCGCTGAAACTGACCCAGCCTGCCTGTTGGGCATGACGCATCACCGCCAGACATTCGTCAGGATTCTGGGCCAGCCTTTTCATCTTTATCTGCGTCATCCAGCCTGGAGGATCGGTGACGGAGAGCGGTGTAAAGGGATTGAACTGCGGCGGGAGATGCTGCTTAAGCCAGGGTAAGCTGACCCATCCCAGCGCAATTAACAGCAGAAACAGGATAAGCGTGCGCATAATTCCCTTTGCAGCATAATGATTAATAACTAAAAAGTGTAGAAGCACATTCCGCTTCACGCAGTCTGCCTGACATAACGTGATGAATAATTACCCATACTGACGCAGGATTGAACGAAACTGCCCGTTATTACGGCTTGCGGGGCGTCAGGCTTCACAATTGATAAAAAAGCGTTACCCGATTCCGGCCCTCTTCCTCTATCTTATGCCCACTTGCCCCTCGGGCAGACTCGTTTACTAACAGCCAGCAGAGCTGACACAACATCAAGACAGGAAAGACAATTCTATGGTTGACCAATCTAAAGAAACCGCACGCGCGCACGACGCGCCCGACAAGCTACAGCGCAACCTGCATAATCGCCATATTCAGCTGATCGCCATAGGGGGTGCTATCGGTACCGGCCTCTTTATGGGTTCCGGTAAAACCATTAGTCTGGCTGGTCCCTCGATCATTTTCGTCTATATGATCATCGGCTTTATGCTGTTCTTCGTGATGCGCGCCATGGGAGAGCTGCTGCTTTCCAACCTTGAGTACAAGTCTTTCAGCGATTTTGCCGCGGATTTGCTTGGACCGTGGGCGGGCTATTTTACCGGCTGGACTTACTGGTTCTGCTGGGTAGTAACCGGCATCGCCGACGTCGTGGCCATCAGCGCCTATTTCCAGCTCTGGTTTCCGGGCTTCTCGATCTGGATGAGCGCCCTGCTCTGCGTGGTGGTTTTTCTGGCGCTGAACATCGCCACGGTTAAGCTGTTTGGTGAGATGGAGTTCTGGTTCGCGATAATCAAAATCGTCGCCATTGTTGCGCTGATCGTCACCGGGATTGTGCTGGTATCGATTCACTACCCTTCACCCGGTGGCGGCACCGCGGCGCTGAGCAACATCTGGGATCACGGCGGGATGTTCCCGAAAGGCCTCAGCGGCTTCTTTGCCGGATTCCAGATTGCGGTGTTTGCCTTTGTCGGCATTGAACTGGTTGGAACGGCAGCCGCTGAAACCCACGACCCACATAAAGTCTTACCACGCGCGATTAATGCAATTCCGTTGCGGGTCATTATGTTTTACGTGCTGGCGCTGATGGTGATCATGGCGGTAACGCCCTGGACCCAGGTTATGGCTGACCGCAGTCCGTTTGTTGAGATGTTCGTGCTGATTGGCCTGCCTGCTGCGGCGAGTATCGTTAACTTTGTTGTGCTGACCTCTGCCGCCTCTTCAGCCAACAGCGGCATCTTCTCCACCAGCCGTATGCTCTATGGCCTGTCGCAGCAGGGCGTCGCGAGCCGCGCGTTTGGCCGTCTCTCTGCCCGTTCGGTCCCGACTACCGGCCTGTTCTTCTCCTGTCTGTGTCTGTTACTCGGCGTGGCGTTGATCTACCTGATCCCGGATGTGATGAAGGTCTTTACGCTGGTCACCACCGTTTCAGCCATTCTGTTTATGTTCGTCTGGACCATCATTCTGTGCAGCTATCTGGCTTACCGTAAAAAGCATCCTGAGCGCCATGCCAGATCGGCCTTTAAGATGCCACTAGGCAAATTCATGTGCTGGGTCTGCATGGCCTTCTTTGCGTTTGTGCTGGTGCTGCTGACGTTGCAGGAAGATACACGCCAGGCCCTGATGGTGACGCCACTCTGGTTTGCGCTGCTGGGTGTGGGCTGGATGCTGCGTACGCGTCGCAGCCGCTAATCGCTGACAGCATGAAAAAAGCCCGGTCACCTGACCGGGCTTTTTTTTACAGGCGTTCACTGAGCGCAGAGAAAATGGCGGACAACGTGGGACGTTCATTAGGTAAGCGCTGCGGCCGGGGATCGGGCTGCTGAGGCGTGCCCAGACCAAAGGTGAAGGTATAGTTATCGCCTTCGCCCATGCGCAGGTCGGCAATCGTCGTCTGCCCGTCCTGCTCACGCAGCGCGTAGAAGCCGTGGCTGAACCAGGCAACACGTTCTGCATACCAGCTACCCCGGAAGGCGTCGAACAGTTCAGGATGACGCGGGTACCAAGCCACCTGCAGTGGCCGTGAGGGCGACAACAGCGACCAGTAAACTTCGCCATAGCGATCCGGCGTCATAATCACGCTGCGCCAGACCAGCGTATTAAAGGCCGTCGGCGTCACCAGCACTTTATTGTCCGGAATACCCTGCTCCGCCAGCGATGCGCTGATCTGCCAGCCTGCGACACCCTGAATGGCCACACTCCAGACCAGATAAAGCGTACTCAGCGCCAGGCCGATCCGGTTCCCACGCATGCCTTTGTCACCACGACGCCACAGCGCGACACTCAGCCCTATCAGCAGTGGCAACGTATAGAGTGGATCGACGATATAAATACTGCCGATGGCATAGGGATAATCGGTGATCGGCAGGCCAAGCTGGGTGCCGTACACCGTCATTAAATCAAGCAGCGGATGGGTAATCAGCGCCAGCCAGACGGCGGGCCACCAGTGCGACCACTTCACCCGCTGCCTGAACATTGCCGACACTCCCCACGCCATCAGAGGTGAGATCAATGTAAGCCAGAGCAGCGCATGTGTTTCCGTACGGTGCAGGGTCATGTTGCGTATCGCATCGCCATGGTCAATAAACACATCCAGATCGGGTAAGGTGCCGCAGACGCCGCCCACCAGCGCGGCCTGCCAGATCGGCACCCGACGTCCCATCACCGCAACACTGACTGAAGCACCCAACACCAACTGCGAAACAGAATCCATTGATTCACTCCGTCACCGAATTGTAAATGTGTCCTGAATTAGCGTACGCGAATCCCTTCAATGATCATGCGCTGGACGTTTTCGACGGTCTGATCGAAAAACGCCGGATCGCTGAGCGTCTGACCGGTCACGGCCTCAACCTGGGTGGCAAAGTCGGCGTAATGTTGCGTGGTGGCCCACAGCATGAAGATCAGGTGCTGTGGCTGTACGCCCGCCAGCCGTCCCTCATCAATCCAGCGTTCAATAATGGCTGCTTTGTCATCCACCAGTTGCTTGAGGTCGCCCGCCAGTTCCCCTTTCAGCAAGGGTGCGCCCTGAAGCATCTCCAGGCAGAACAGACGAGAAGCCTGAGGATGATCGCGCGACACTTCCAGCTTTAGCCGGATATAACGCCGGATGGCGACCAGCGGATCCTGGTCATGCGCCAGCGCGCGCAACGGGGCCAGCCAGACATCCAGAATTTGTTTCAGCACGGCCACATAGAGCACTTCTTTAGAGGGAAAATAGTAGAGCAGATTCGTTTTAGAGACATCGGCCCGTTCGGCCACTTTATCGAGGCTGGTGCCGTGAATGCCAAACTGTGAGAAGAAGGTTAAGGCCGCTTCCAGTATGGCAGCCCGCTTCGCTGCCACCGCACGCGAACGACGCGTTGGCTTTTTTTCATCGCTATTCACACGTTTACCTCATCCTTCTGGTGTCAGCGCATCATAGCAAAGGGATGAGTCGCTGCCCAATCCGCGCCCTGCACCTTTTTTGCTCAGCCTGCATGCAAAACGTGCAGTGAATTTTGACCAGATGGTCCGAAATGGACCAGTTACTCCACTTACCTCTTTCGGGTTAATTTTAACTGTTTGTTATTTATAAGAATAAAAAATGTGGCACACGATTTGCAGAATTGTGACTGAGCGCGGCTTATACGGACGTAGCAGGATGCAGTGCAGCGCGTGAAACACCTTTCCCCCATCGCAACGAGGTTTCACATGAAGATAGGCGTCTTTATTCCGATTGGTAACAATGGCTGGCTGATTTCGTCCAACGCGCCGCAGTACATGCCGACCTTTGAACTGAACAAAGCCATCGTGCTGAAAGCAGAGCATTACCACTTCGACTTTGCACTCTCGATGATCAAACTGCGCGGCTTCGGCGGAAAAACAGAATTCTGGGATCATAACCTGGAGTCATTCACCCTGATGGCGGGCCTGGCGGCCGTTACCTCTCGCATCGAAATCTACGCTACCGCGGCCACCCTGACGCTGCCACCGGCGATTGTGGCGCGCATGGCGTCCACTATCGATTCCATTTCAGGCGGTCGTTTCGGCGTTAATCTGGTGACCGGCTGGCAGAAACCTGAATATGAGCAGATGGGAATGTGGCCAGGCGATGAGTACTTCGGCAGCCGTTATTCTTATCTGACCGAGTACGTTACCGTGCTGCGCGACCTGTGGGGCACCGGAAAATCGGACTTCAAAGGTGAGTTCTTCACTATGAATGACTGCCGCGTCAGTCCACAGCCGCAGCGTCCGATGAAGGTGATCTGCGCCGGACAGAGCGATGCCGGTATGGCCTTCTCTGCTCAGCACGCCGATTACAACTTCTGCTTCGGCAAAGGGGTTAACACACCTGCTGCTTTCAGTTCAACTTCGATTCGCATGAAGCAGGCCGCCGAAAAAGCGGGCCGCGATGTTGGCTCCTACGTGCTGTTTATGATTATTGCCGCCGAAACAGATGAAGAGGCGCGGGCTAAGTGGGAACACTACAAAGCTGGTGCAGATGAAGAGGCGCTCTCCTGGCTCACCACCCAGAGTCAGCAGGATACCAAATCAGGCAGCGACACCAATGTGCGCCAGATGGCGGACCCGACCTCAGCCGTCAATATCAATATGGGCACCCTGGTGGGTTCATACGCCAGTGTCGCGCGGATGCTGGATGAAGTGGCGCAGGTAGAAGGCACGCACGGCGTGCTGCTGACCTTTGATGATTTCCTGGAAGGTATTGAGAACTTCGGCCAGCACATTCAGCCGCTGATGGCCTGTCGCAGCGCCCTGCTCGACGCACAGCAGGAGGTGGCATAATGAATACCGTTTATTGCGCCCACACGCCGGATGTTCCCCAGGTTGAACTGCCTGCTCGTCCTGAGCCGATCGCCTTTCCGCCTGGCCAGACGGCACTGATTGTTGTGGATATGCAGAACGCCTACGCCACCGAAGGTGGCTACCTCGACCTGGCGGGCTTTGATGTTTCCGCGACGAAGCCGGTGATTGCGAAGATCCATCAGGCGGTGACGGCGGCCCGTGCGGCCGGCGTTCAGATCATCTGGTTCCAGAACGGCTGGGACAGCGACTATGTTGAAGCCGGTGACGCCGGTTCCCCTAACTTTCACAAATCGAATGCGCTGAAAACCATGCGTAAACGGCCAGAACTGCAGGGTTCACTGCTGTCAAAAGGCGGCTGGGATTACGCGCTGGTCGATGAGCTGATGCCACAAGCCGGTGACATCGTGCTGCCAAAATCGCGCTACAGCGGCTTCTATAACACCCCACTCGACAGCATGCTGCGCAGTCGCGGGATCCGCCATCTGATTTTCACCGGCATCGCCACCAACGTCTGTGTGGAGTCGACCTTGCGCGACGGCTTCTTTCTGGAGTATTTCGGTGTGGTGCTGGAAGACGCCACGTATCAGGCTGGCCCGCCCTTTGCTCAGCAGGCAGCGCTGTTCAATATCGAAACCTTTTTTGGCTGGGTATCGGATGTCGATACCTTCTGCGAAAGCCTGAATGCCCGCTAATCCACTAAGAGGACGTCGCTATGCCGAAAAGTATTATTGTGCCACCAGGCACCACCACACCCATCGCCCCGTTTGTCCCTGGCACGCTGGCGGACGGCGTGATCTATGTTTCCGGCACGCTGCCATTTGATGGTGACAACAACGTGGTCCATGTGGGTGATGCTGCCGCGCAGACCCGTCACGTGCTGGAAACCATTAAAAAGGTGATTGAGACCGCTGGTGGCAACATGGCCGATGTGACATTTAACTCGATCTTTATCACCGACTGGTCGAATTATGCCGCGGTAAATCAGGTTTACGCCGAATACTTCCCCGGTGATAAGCCTGCCCGTTTCTGCATTCAGTGTGGGCTGGTCAAGCCTGACGCGCTGATTGAGATCGCCAGCGTGGCGCACATCGGCAAGCCGGAGGTCTGATGCAGCTGGATATTCTGGGCCTGCAAAATCCCGAAGCACCGACGCTGGTGCTCTCTTCCGGTCTGGGCGGCGTGGCGGGTTTCTGGCAGCCGCAACTGGCGGCGCTGACAGCACGCTATCGGGTCGTGCTCTATGACCAGCGCGGCACCGGTCGCAGCGCGGACAGCTTACCGGAAGGCTACAGCATGACGATGATGGCGGCGGAGCTGGCCGACGCGCTGGCGCAGCATGGCATCCTGCGATTCAGCCTGATTGGACACGCGCTGGGCGGTCTGGTGGGAATGCAGCTGGCGCTGGATTATCCGGATCGGATCGAACGGATCGTGGTGATCAACGGCTGGCTGACGCTGCATCCGCATACCCGCCGCTGCTTCCAGGTGCGGCAGGATCTGCTGCTCAATGTCGGCGTCGAGGCTTTCGTCCGCGCTCAGCCGTTGTTTCTCTATCCTGCTGAGTGGATGGCCGGGCATCAGACGCGTCTGGAGCAGGAAGACAGCCATCACGTCACGCATTTTCAGGGGATGGAAAATCTGATGCGACGGCTGCATGCCCTGATGAGCGCCGACTTCAGCGCCCGGGCTGCCGCCATTCCGCAACCGATGCTGGTAATTGCCAGCCAGGACGATCTGCTGGTGCCGTGGAGCTGTTCAACCGAACTGGCCGCGGCGCTGCCGAACGCGACTGAACAGATGATGGCCTGGGGCGGCCACGCCATGAGCGTTACCGACCCCGAAAAATTTAATGCCCTGCTGCTGCAGTGGCTGGATCAGACTGATGACGTGCAGCCGCTGCAGCGCGTCGCAGGATAACCCTTTCGCGGAGAAGACTATGAGCCTGGATACCCTTACCCCCGCCGTTGAGAAAACTGAGTTTCGTCATGCGATGTCGCGGCTCGGCGCTGCGGTCAACATCATCACGACGGAAGGCCCGGCCGGACGCGCAGGCTTTACCGCCTCAGCGGTGTGCAGCGTCACCGATTCGCCGCCAACGCTGCTGGTCTGCCTGAACCGCTCAGCCTCGGTATATCCGGTGTTCCACGAAAACATGCAGCTCTGCGTCAATACGCTGGCGGCGGGACACGAAGCGCTCTCCAGTCTGTTCGGCGGAAAAACGCCGATGGCTGACCGTTTTATTGCCGCTGAGTGGTCGACGGCCGTGACCGGCTCGCCGGTACTGAGCGGCGCAGTTGCCTCCTTTGACTGTCGCATTACGCAGATTGTCAGCGTCGGTACACATGACACGCTGTTCTGCGAAGTCGTGGGCATAGTGCGAAATGATGATACCCATGGCCTCATGTGGTTTGACCGGGGCTATCATCCCCTGATGCGGCAGGAAGCCTGATAACTCTTCCCTGAACCTTACCGGCATTCATCACGCTCTGGAGTAAACGATGGCACGATCCTGGTTTCCGCAATGGCAAAAGAAGTCGGCACTGACCGAAAACGGTATTATCGCCCCGGATGAAACACTGCCGCTGGGGCAGACGCTGGTGCTGGGTTTGCAGCATGCGGTAGCGATGTTTGGCGCAACGGTGCTGATGCCGCTGCTGATGGGGCTGGATCCCAATCTGGCGATTCTGGTCTCGGGTATTGGCACCCTGCTGTTCTTCTTTATAACCGGTGGTCGCGTGCCCAGCTATCTCGGGTCGAGCGCTGCCTTTGTTGGCGTGGTGATTGCGGTGACCGGCTTCAGCGGTCAGGGACTGAATCCCAACCTCAGCGTGGCGCTGGGCGGCGTGATCGCCTGCGGCCTGCTCTACACACTGATTGGGCTGGTGGTCATGAAGTCAGGCACGCGCTGGATTGAAAATCTGATGCCGCCAGTGGTGACCGGCGCGGTGGTGATGGCAATCGGGCTGAATCTGGCTCCCATCGCGGTGCATAGCGTCTCCGCCTCTTCATTCGACAGCTGGGTTGCGGTGATGACCGTGCTCTGTATCGGTCTGGTCGCAGTGTTTACCCGCGGGATGGTACAGCGTCTGCTGATTCTGGTCGGACTGATTCTGGCCTGGGCGATCTATGCGCTGCTGACTAACGTTCTGGGGCTGGGCAAGCCGGTCGATTTTAAGCTGCTGTCACAGGCAGCCTGGTTTGGCCTGCCACATACCACCGCACCGACCTTTGATCTGCAGGCGATGGTGCTGATCGCCCCGGTCGCGATCATTCTGGTGGCGGAAAACCTGGGACATCTGAAAGCCGTGGCGGGGATGACCGGCCGTAACCTCGACCCTTACATGGGACGAGCCTTTGTGGGCGATGGACTGGCTACGATGCTTTCCGGCTCGATGGGCGGCAGTGGCGTAACCACCTATGCTGAGAACATCGGGGTGATGGCCGTAACTAAGGTCTACTCCACGCTGGCGTTTGTCGCCGCAGCTATTATCGCCATCCTCGCCGGTTTCTCACCGAAGTTTGGTGCGCTGATCCACACCATTCCGGCCCCGGTGATTGGCGGTGCATCCATTGTGGTGTTCGGGCTGATTGCGGTGGCGGGCGCACGCATCTGGGTGCAGAACCATGTCGATTTAGGTCAGAACAGCAACCTGATTATGGTCGCCACTACGCTGGTGCTTGGCGCAGGGGATTTCTCGCTGAAAATTGGCTCTTTCACGCTTGGCGGGATCGGCACTGCTACCTTTGGCGCGATTATCCTCAATGCCATTCTGCGCCGACGCAGTGCGACACAGCAGGATAAACCGCTGGTGCGACAGCAGGGTTAACTACTCCAGCGGTGTCGCAGCAGGCTGCACCGCTTTTTTCCGTTTCAGCCGCAGTTCACTGACGATAACCCCGCAGACGATCAGCGCCCCACCCAGCAACGCCAGCGCAGGCAGTCGCTCACCGGCAATTCGCCCTACCACGCCCGCCCAGACCGGTTCCCCGGCATAGATTACCGTGGCGCGGGTTGGCGAAACGCTGCGCTGCGCCCAGTTCATGGTGACCTGAATCAGGGCGCTGGCCGCGCCCAGCCCCAGCGCGCTGAGCAGCAGCGGCGTTGAAATTGCGGGCACTGTTTCGCCATTGGGGATCATCAAAGCAAAGGCACACAGCGACGCCACCGCCAGCTGGATTAGCGTCACGCGGCGTACATCAACCTGACCGGCATAGCGGCTGATCAAGATAATTTCGGCGGCAATCGCCAGGGTGCTGAGCAGCGTCGCGATTTCACCTGCATTCAGGCTGATACGGCCATCCTGCGGCCCGGCCACCAGCAACAAGCCGGCAAATGCCAGCACAATCCCCAGCCACGACATTAACCCCGGCGGACGGCGTAAAAACAGCCACTGCAGCAATGGCACCACCGGAACATAAAGCGCAGTAAGAAAGGCGGACTGACTGCTGGAGATAGTCTGCATGCCCCAGGTCTGAAGACCATAACCTCCGGCGATAGACAGACCAATCAGTGCGCCCGCTTTCACTTCCAGCCAGGTCATGTCGGCCAGATAGCGGCGAAAAAAGAGCGCCAGCAGCAGTGCGGCGGTGGCAAAACGAAGGCCGACAAAGAAGAACGGGCCTGAGTGCTGCATCGCCCGATGCACCACCAGAAAGGTGCCGCCCCAGATCATGGTGATAAAAAGTAATACCAGCTCCTGCCGCGTCAGGCGCAGGGTTAAACTGCGGGATGTGTCCGACATAATTCACCTGATGATGTGTCCGGACGATATTGTGGGGAGAGCGAGGGGGAAAAGCAACGACGTTAACCGCCGGCCTTGACCGGCGGCAGAGTGGGATTATGCGTCCGTTTTTTTAGGACTGCTGCGCCCGCCCTTCTCACCGGCACGCGCGGCGCGCTGCGGATCGTTTTTGAAATTCCCACCGCTGTTTTTGCCCCCTTTACGTCCCGCTTCTGCGGCACGTTCACGGTTCTCAGCAAAATTCCCTGAACCTCCACGATGTGTTGCCATGATTTGCTCCTGTCGCATAGTGCGATAAATAAGAATGAAATAGCAGAGAGCTGACGGTCCGAAGCCGAATTCAACTCATGGTTAAATAATAGCCAGATTCTTCTTTAACTCCCGCGACAGTCACATTTAGCAACAGAGTAATCATCAGCAATTTGATTAAAGAACGAACATTCTGCCGACATATAACCGATTAGCTGCAGATTTCTTGCCCGACTCATCCACTGCGGAGTAAGCATCGCCTGCGTAAAGCGAAAGCTCTTCTATACTTTTCTGGACGTCAAAACCATCTGGAGAGACCTATGGCCAGGATTCTGGTGCTCTACTACTCGATGTACGGACATATCGAAACGATGGCGAACGCTGTTGCAGAAGGCGCTCGTCGGGTTCCCGGCGCGGAAGTGGATATCCTGCGGGTTCCTGAAACGATGGAGGCCGATCGCTTTGCACAGGTGGGCGGCAAAACCCATCAACAGGCAGCAGAAGCGACGCCTGAGGTACTGCCGCAGTATGACGCGATTATCGTCGGTACTCCGACCCGCTTTGGCAACATGTCCGGACAGATGCGGACGTTCTGGGATCGCACTGGTGGTCTCTGGGCGTCAGGCGCGCTGTTTGGCAAGGTTGCCAGCGTCTTTACCTCAACCGGTACCGGTGGCGGTCAGGAACAGACCATTACCTCGGTCTGGACCACACTGGCGCATCACGGCATGGTCATTGTGCCTATCGGCTACGGCACCAAAGAGTTGTTCGATATCTCACAGGTTCGCGGTGGCACGCCATATGGTGCGACCACGCTGGCGGGCGGCGATGGTTCGCGTCAGCCGACTGAAGCGGAACTGAATATTGCCCGTTTCCAGGGTGAACATGTTGCCGGACTGACAGTGAAACTGCAGGACTGATTTAAACAAAGGAGAAAAGTATGTCTACTGAACAATCGAAAGCACATCACGTTGGCGAATGGGCCAGTCTGCGTCATACCTCCCCTGAAATTGCCGAGGCCATTTTCGAAGTGGCGAATTACGATGAGAGACTGGCAGAAGAGATCTGGCGTCAGCAAGGCAGCGATGACGTGCTGATTCGTGCCTTTGAAAAAACCGATAAAGATCTCCTGACCTGGGATGACAAGCCCGTAGAACGTAAGAACGTCTGATTCAGGGGCGGGACTTTCCCGCCCTCAATTTTTTTACCTCACCAAGGAGTACGCTATGTCTTCCTATCAAAGCATTAATCCCGCGAACAACCAGTTGCTGAAAAGCTGGCCGTCACATGATGAGGCCGCCGTCAGCCATGCCCTGGATGTGGCCGATCATCTTTTCCACTCCTCATGGAGCAAAGGTGACATTCAGCCGCGTCTGCAGGTGCTGAAAAAACTGGCTGACCTGATTGATAGCCGCGCGGAAGAACTGGCCACCATCGCCAGTAAAGAGATGGGGAAACTGATTGGTCAGAGCCGTGGCGAAGTGAAAATCTGTTCGCAGATTGCCCGCTACTACGCAGAGAATGCGGAACGTATTCTGCAGCCGCAGTCCTATCCCAGCGATCTGGGCGAAGCCTGGATTGAGTATCACCCGATTGGCGTGTTAGTCGCTGTCGAGCCGTGGAACTTTCCTTACTATCAGCTGATGCGCGTACTGGCTCCTAACCTGGCGCTGGGTAATCCGGTACTGGCGAAACACGCTAACATTGTGCCGCACTGTGCCGATGTCTTTGAAAAGCTGGTGCGTGAAGCAGGTGCGCCAGAAGGCGCCTGGACTAACCTGTTCATCTCTACAGATCAGGTCGCCGATCTGATTGCTGATGATCGGGTTCAGGGTGTTGCCCTGACCGGTTCCGAGCGCGCGGGCAGTGCCGTGGCTGAGCAGGCCGGTAAGCATCTGAAGAAATCGACGCTTGAACTGGGCGGCAATGACGTGTTTGTGGTGCTGGATGACGCCGATCTTGATGAAGCCGTCCGTCAGGGCGTGCAGGCGCGTCTCAGTAACTGCGGCCAGGTCTGTACCGCCGCAAAACGTTTCATTCTGCATGAGAAGATTGCCGACCGCTTTATCAGCCAGTTCAGCGCCGCGCTGAGTTCTGCCACACTGGGCGATCCACTGGATGAGAAGACCACCCTTGGCCCACTCTCTTCTGCTGACGCGCGCGACCGCCTGGTGAAGCAGGTAGACGAAGCCGTAGCGAGTGGCGCAAAACTGGTGACGGGCGGCAAAGCTGTTGAAGGAACGGGCTGCTTTTATCAGCCAACCATTCTGACTGGCATTACCCCGGACAACCCCGCCTATTATGAGGAGTTCTTTGGTCCTGTCGCGCAGATCTACGTTGTGGGTGATGATAACGCAGCTGTGGCGCTGGCAAATGACTCGCACTACGGTCTGGGTGGCTCAGTCTGGACCCGTGACATTGCACGTGGTCGTAAACTGGCTTCTGCCATTGAAACCGGTATGGTGTTTATCAACTCCCAGAGCGATACCTCTGCTGAGCTGCCGTTTGGTGGTGTGAAACGTTCAGGCTATGGTCGTGAGCTTTCTGATCTGGGCATTAAAGAGTTTGCTAATCAGAAACTGGTTGTCGTAGCGGGATAATCGTCCTGCAGCCATAAAAAAACCCCGTCTCGACGGGGTTTTTTCGTATTGGCCGTAAAGCGCAGTTACTGTGTGGCCACAGCCGCTGACGTTGAATGGTCATCTTTCGCGGTTGCAGGCGCGTTTGCGGCGTCAGCTTTGTCAGTCGTGGCTTTATTATCACTGGCTGATTCTGCTGCATTGTCAGCTTTCGCTTTCTCAGCAGCGGCTTTTTCTGCTGCTGCTTTGTCAGCTTTTGCCTTTTCAGCCGCAGCTTTCTCGGCTGCAGCCTTATCCGCTTTTGCCTTTTCTGCTGCAGCTTTCTCGGCTGCAGCCTTATCCGCTTTTGCCTTTTCTGCGGCAGCTTTATCCGCTTCAGACTTCTCAGCGGCAGCTTTATCGGCGTCAGCCTTCTCTTTGGCTGCGGTCGCTTTATCCGCTTCAGCCTTATCAGCAGCAGCGTCATTCGTCGCTGCGGCTTTCGCACTGTCGTCGTCAGACTGGGCTGCCGGTTGTGGTGCCGCCGCTGGCTGCATTGGCGTGCCCTGCAGCGCAGCATTCAGCACCTGAGAGAACTGATCCCAGCTGCAATAGCCGTTCGCATCGGCCTCACAACCCGCCAGTTGCAGCGTCACGCGCTTCGGCGGGTTTTTCAGGCTCAGTACATCCGCATTGCGCAGCTGATCGGCGGTCTGATAGACATACTCCACCTTGAGCAGGTCTTTATCGTTTTTCGCATCATGCCAGCGTTCGAAAACAACCTGACCGCCAATCGGCGTTTTTTCGAAGGTGTCAGGCAGGTCATAAGGCTTGACCTGTAACGCACTCAGCAGCGAGGCGATGTTCGAGTCATGGCCGACCATCAGCATAATTTTCGGCGCGTTAGCTTTGTCCTGATCCACTAACTGACTGCGAATGTAATCCACGAGCGGTGCAGCCACTTCACGGGAAACATCCGGGCTGGTGAATAGCGCATCCTGATAACCATTTTTAATGGCTGACAGCTCTTTCCACTGTTCAGGCGTTTTGATCTGCCCCCAGGCAACCTGCTCCAGCGGGAAGCCTTCATAATATTGCAGCGTGAAAGCATCCATCAGCGAATTACCCACTTTCAGTGGACCGCTGACACCAGGCTCTTTACCATTTTCAGCGCTGAAGGTGTTCTGACCACTGCTGAGGTCGCACTGCTTTTTATTGTTACAGGCAGGCGAATTTTTGTAGTCGACAATCTTTTCCAGACGCTGGAAGGCGGGTTTTAGCGGCAGTTTTTCATTGGCGGCGGCCATGGCGGCTAACGCTTTTTTATTGAAGGCTTCGCTGTCATCGGTGATGACCGGATTGAAGACAGGATCCATGGAGCCCATTTCATCCTGATGCGTGACGGCAACGTCACAGCCTGGGAAGGCACCATTGACAAAGAACTGCGCGGTAGCGACAGTGCGCTGCAGGCTGTTCGCGTAAACAAAGACATTATTGCTGTCAGGACAGCTGCCGTTCTTTACCAGGCCCTGCTGTGCCAGCCACTGACGGGTGTAGTTACCCATGTAAACTTCCAGCACGCCACCTTTCGTGGTCAGCTGTCCGCCGGGAACATCCCACTGCGGCCAGCTCTTTTTGGTCGACTGCTCCAGCACGCTGCCATTATCCGCCAGCGGCGCGCGCAGATTGTGACGGCTTACCATCAGCACCTGTTGCAGCTGCATATCGCCATCAGCAGCAAATGCTGCCGTTCCGACCGGCAATGCAGCGAGCACTGACAATGCGCAAAGACTCAGTTTCTTGATCATTGTGCCTATTCCATTCATTCAGTAAAGAAACACTCAGGCTATCAACCGATTAGCTCGCCTCAGAGCGATGTATTTAACAGTGTAACTCAGCTCGCCTCAGAAAAGCGCCAGATGTTTGCAAAAACAGTGAGTGGACTATAGCAGAGATGCATAGGGCAGATGAATGTGCAGCCGCACGTCATCAGAAGAGGCGTAATTTTTCAGACTGGAGGAAGAAACAGGAGTGGCAGAAACGAAACAGGCCAGCACTATGTGCTGGCCTGTAAAATGTGGCGGAGGAGGAGAGATTCGAACTCTCGGATGGTTTCCCATCGGCGGTTTTCAAGACCGCTGCCTTAAGCCGCTCGGCCACCCCTCCGTTTTGAAACTGTACTGCTTCGGTAAACTTATTGATTTTACCGCTTTATTGCCCGTGGCAGATAAAGTGGCGGAGGAGGAGAGATTCGAACTCTCGGATGGTTTCCCATCGGCGGTTTTCAAGACCGCTGCCTTAAGCCGCTCGGCCACCCCTCCGCAATGACGCGCACTATAAACATCCCGTTTAGCGATGTAAAGCGTCTATCTGTCTATTCGCCTGAAAAACAGCCAGATTGTGATTTTTCGCTGTGAAAATCGCCACTCTGCTCAAACAATTAGCAGAATAGCGCGTAAAGAAGGGTAAAACGCCTTTTCCCTCTTTAATGGCCTGCGTATTCTCGGCACATATTTAGTGTTCTGCTTAAAGGAGCGCAACATGGAAAGAATTGTCACCTCATCGCAGTCTTCACTGCTGTCAACGCACAGAGTTCTGCGCAATACCTATTTTCTGCTGGGGCTGACCCTGGCCTTTTCCGCGGTGACGGCGACAGCCAGCACCCTGCTGGCCCTGCCTGCGCCTGGTCTGATCCTGATGCTGGTCGGCTTCTATGGCCTGATGTTTTTAACCTACCGTCTGGCAAACAGCCCGATGGGGATTCTGGCCGCGTTTGCTTTCACCGGCTTCCTGGGATATTGCCTGGGTCCTATCCTGAGTTCGTTCCTGACCGCAGGCATGGGCGACGTGATCGCGCTGGCACTGGGTGGTACGGCGCTGGTGTTCTTCTGCTGTTCTGCCTACGTGCTGACTACCCGTCGTGATATGTCTTTCCTGGGCGGCATGATGATGGCTGGTTTTGTGGTGCTGCTGGTGGCGGTGGTCGCGAATATCTTCCTGCAGCTGCCTGCGTTGCATCTGGCTATCAGCGCCCTGTTCATCCTGTTCTCCGCTGGTGCCATTTTGTGGGAGACCAGCAACATCATCCAGGGTGGCGAAACCAACTACATCCGGGCGACGGTCAGCCTCTATGTTTCGCTCTATAACATCTTCGTCAGTCTGCTGAGCCTGCTGGGTTTTGCCCGCAGCAACTAACCGGCAGTGACAGTCACCCTTTGAAACCCCGCTTCGGCGGGGTTTTTGCTTTTACTGCCCGCCAGGTTTGCTAAACTGCGCCGTCATTTACAGAGAGGACATCACGTGAATTTTAACGGTAACGAAATCGCCGTCGATGCCGAAGGCTATCTGAAGCATACTGCCGACTGGAGTGAGGCGCTGGCGGCGCACATCGCGGAACAGGAAGGGCTTACTATGACTGAAGCGCACTGGGAGGTGGTCCATTTTGTGCGCGCGTTTTATCTGGAATTTAACACCTCACCCGCCGTGCGAATGCTGGTAAAGGCAATGGCGCAGAAGTATGGGGAAGAGAAAGGCAACAGCCGCTACCTGTTTCGCCTCTTCCCGGAAGGACCCGCTAAACAGGCGACGAAAATCGCCGGTCTGCCTAAACCGGCGAAATGTCTGTAATTAACCGGTTTTGAAATCGCGGGGCGGTTCTGCGGGCTGATGTGGCTCCACCAGCACCTTATCCACGCGCGCACTGCGAGGTCCGCCCGCTTTAATCCAGGCAATCAGCGCTTCAACCTGATCCGCCTCGCCCCAGGCCAGCACCTCGACGCTGCCGTCATCCAGATTTCGCGCGTACCCCAGTACGCCCAGGGTTCTGGCTTCAGCCTGCGTACTGTAGCGAAACCCAACGCCCTGGACGCGGCCATGAACCCATGCTTTAAAACAGGCTGCTGACATGATTCTCTCCTGCTGCTGTTCGTTGCAATTTCCCGTTATCCACCGGACAATGGCGCCTCATTTTTTCAGGTAAGCATAGCAAACTATGACAGTCAGATTGATTCTCGCAAAGGGACGTGAAAAGTCCCTGCTCCGTCGCCATCCATGGGTCTTTTCAGGAGCCGTTGCACGTCTGGAAGGTAAAGCGCAACTGGGTGAAACCATTGACGTGTGTGACAGCAACGGTAAATGGCTGGCGCGTGCCGCTTATTCACCCGAGTCGCAGATCCGCGCCCGCGTCTGGAGCTGGCAGGCCGATGAATCCATCGATATCGCCTTCTTTGTCCGCCGTTTTGAACAGGCGCAGCAGTGGCGCAAATGGCTGGCGGCCCGCGATGGTCTGGATAGCTATCGCCTGATCGCCGGTGAATCAGATGGTTTACCGGGCGTTACCATTGATCGCTTTGGCAACTTTTTAGTACTTCAGCTGCTTTCAGCAGGCGCGGAATATCAGCGCGCGGCGATCATCACTGCCCTGCAACAGTGCTTCCCTGGCTGTGCCATCTATGACCGCTCTGACGTCGCTGTTCGTAAGAAAGAGGGCCTGGAACTGACGCAGGGCACCGTCACCGGTGAACTTCCCCCGCCTCTGCTGCCGATTACCGAGCATGGCATGAAGCTGCTGGTTGATATTCAGGGCGGTCATAAAACCGGCTATTACCTTGATCAGCGTGACAGCCGTCTTGCCACGCGTCGTTACGCCCAGGATGCCCGCGTGCTTAACTGCTTCTCTTATACTGGCGGCTTCGCGGTTTCTGCATTGATGGGCGGCTGTAAAGAAGTGATCAGCGTGGATACCTCACAGGAAGCGCTGGACGTTGCCCGTCAGAACGTTGAACTGAATGAGCTGGATCTTTCCCGCGCGCACTTTGAACGTGATGATGTATTCAAATTGCTGCGCCGTTATCGTGACAGCGGGGAAAAATTTGATCTGATCATCATGGATCCGCCAAAGTTTGTCGAAAACAAAAGCCAGTTAATGGGTGCCTGCCGCGGCTATAAAGATATTAATATGCTCGCCATTCAGCTACTTAACCCGGGCGGCGTGCTGCTGACGTTCTCCTGTTCCGGTCTGATGGCTACCGATCTGTTCCAGAAGATCATTGCCGATGCCGCACTGGATGCTGGTCGCGAAGTGCAGTTTATTGAGCAGTTCCGGCAGGCATCGGATCATCCGGTTATCGCCAGCTATCCGGAAGGTCTCTATCTGAAAGGTTTCGCCTGCCGCGTGATGTGACTTGAAAAATCAGCTCCTGCCCCCATATTGGAAAGAGAGCTTTTTTTTCGGAGGTCACTATGATTGCCAGTAAATTTGGTATTGGTCAGCAGGTTCGTCATCGTCTGTCCGGCGTACTGGGCGTTATCGTCGATGTCGATCCTGAATACTCGTTAGATGCACCTAAAATTGAAGATGTTGGCGCGGAAGAGAAAATGCGCACCGCACCCTGGTATCATGTGGTGATGGAAGATGAGGAAGGCGATCAGGTTCATACCTATGTTGCCGAAATTCAGCTGTCCGGTGAAACCAGCATTGAGCATCCTGAGCAGCCATCAATGGATGAGCTGGCGGCGTCAGTACGTCAGCAATTACAGGCACCTCATCTGCGGCATTAATCTGTGGCGGCACGCTCTGCCGCCACGCTAATTTTTTAACGCGTTATCCCCAGACGCGGAATTTCAATCTTCGGGCAGCGATCCATAATCACCGTCATACCCGCATCCTGTGCCAGTACCGCCGCCTGCTCATTAATCACACCCAGCTGCAGCCATAATGTTTTTGCACCTGCAGCAATGGCTTCCTGCGCTACGCCCCATGCGGCTTCTGAATTGCGGAAGACATCTACCATATCAATCTCGCCCGGTACATCCGCCAGGCTGCCATAAGCCTGCTGCCCCAGCAGGGTTTTACCGGCCAGTTTCGGGCTGACCGGGATCACGTCATAGCCCTGATCGAGCAGATATTTCATCACACCATAACTGGGACGGTCGGGACGATCGCTTGCCCCTACTAAGGCGATACGTTGGGTACGCGTCAGCACATCGCGAATTGTCTGGTCGTTCATCTTTATCTCCTTTCAGGTCAGTGTTGAGTGTAGTTTGACGCATGCTTTAACAGTTAAGTCCCTGACGAAATTAATTGAACCTGCGCACGAATAAATATGTTTAAATGTAAATTAGCTGCCATAATGTAAGAATTTGCTACACGCCATCCTTTGCGTCACCACTTACCGGAGTTGAAATGAAGCTGTCGCTGGCCTTAACGGGGTTACTTACACTCCTTGTTTCGGCGTCCTGTTCTGCCATCACATTAAAGCTCGATCCCCAAATCGATATGCTGGTGCTGGATGGCCGAAAAATTTCAGGCTCGTTCCTCAAAGGAGCAGACAGCTTAGAGCTGGATAGCGGTCAGCATCAGTTTCTGTTTCGGGTAGAGCAGCAGCGTGAAGGGCAGAAAGAGAGTGTGATCGCTTATCAGTCTGCACCGATGATCGTTACCTTTACTGCCGTGGCCAAAACCATCACTATCCGGTTGCCGGCGCTGGAGACAAAACGTGAGCGTTATCATTTTGACCGCAATCTGAATTTTCAGTTGGTGGATGAGAAAGGCAATGAGATAACCAGCGTGCGTGACCACCTGCCAGCCACCGCGACAGCTGATATGGAAAAAGCGATGCTGAATTACAATCGCACCCATCAGATTGCCTCTGTACCCCGGTTTGCAAATTCCGCTTCTGCTACGCCCTCTTCTTCCCGCCTCACCGCCGATCTGGACTGGACAACGCAGGCCGAACTGCCCTCGCTGCATCGCTGGTTTCACCGCTTCGACGAAGCCACGCGTCAGCAATTACTGACCCTGGTCAAAATGTTACGTACGAGTTGATAGCGTTGAAGGGCCAGAGGTACACTCGTGCTCTCTCTTCTTGCGCATGAGCCTTATCAGGACGCCTTTATGGAACAGACTTTTCGTACCCTTGGCACCACAAAACATATCGCGCTGGTCGCCCATGACCACTGTAAAGCCGCTCTGCTTGAATGGATTAAACAAAACCAGCCCGCACTTGAACCACACATCCTCTATGCGACCGGCACCACCGGAAACCTGATCAATCGTAATACCGGTCTGAATGTGACAGCTATGCTGAGCGGCCCCATGGGCGGCGATCAGCAGGTAGGTGCGCTGATCTCGGAAGGTAAAATTGATGCGCTGATTTTTTTCTGGGATCCACTCAACGCCGTGCCGCACGATCCGGATGTAAAAGCCCTGCTGCGTCTGGCGACCGTCTGGAATATCCCGGTCGCCACGAACCGCTCCACAGCGGATTTTATTATTCAGTCGCCACTGTTTGCCCAAAACGTTGAGATTATGATTCCTGACTATCAGCGCTATCTGGCCGATCGTCTGAAATAACTCAGGCTTTACGCAGCACAGGAACGCCCAGTTCGCGGAAGTGATCAACAAACGGTGACGGCGCGGCCTTATCAAACATCAGAAAAACCTGCTGGCGCGCTCGCGTCAGCGCCACATAGGCCAGACGGCGCTCTTCGGCATCCGGAAACGCTTCGGGCTGCGGTAACAGGCCCTGTTCGATAATCGACTCACGTACTTCCGCCGGGAAACCCTCTTTGCCCTGCTGCAATCCCAGCAAAATAACGTAATCCGCCTGCTGACCTTTGCTGGCATGGATTGTCATAAATTCCAGATTAAGTTTCGGCCAGCGGGTTCTGGCTTTATCGAGCAGTTCCGGTCGCAGATAGTGATAGCGCGCCAGTAGCAGAATCCGCTCTTCAGGCTTCGCATAACCGCTGAGTTTGTTCAGCAGGGCTTCCAGCTGATCCTCCGCCAGCAGCGAAATCGACTTTTTATTGCCTTTGGTGACGCTGTTCAGCGGTTTTGCCAGCTGCTGCGGATTCTGCTGGATAAACCGGTTCGCAATGTCACCGATGCGATCATTAAAGCGGTAGGTGGTGTCCAGCACGCACCGATCGCCCTCACCGAAGTAGTGATGAAATGCGGTGGTCAGCGTCATCTCTGCGCCGCTGAAGCGGTAGATAGCCTGCCAGTCATCGCCGACAGCAAACAGCGCGGTGCGCTTATTCTGCTGGCGTAGTGCGCTGAGCAATGCGGCACGCTGAGGCGAGATATCCTGGAATTCATCCACCAGAATGTGTTTCCACGGACTGATAAAGCGTCCTTTTTCCAGAATGGCAATCGCCTGGTGAATGAGTCCCGAGAAATCGACCGCGCCCTCTTCTTTCAGCGCGCTTTTCCACGCTTTCAGCAGGGGTGCCATCAGTTTGATGCGTTTACTGAAGCGATCCCGAATCTCTTCCGGCACGTCGGCGATCATCGCTGCCTGCGCACCGCCATGCATGCGCATCAGACCGAGCCAGCGCTCCAGACGTGACGCCAGCCGGTTTGCCAGCCTCTCGTCCTCCCAGAATGGCCCTTCCGGTAACTCCCACGCCAGTTCGTCACGGAGCCACTGACGCCAGCCGTTTGCCATCGCCTTTTTCTCGTGGCACTGCTGCCGCCACTCCCTGAGTAGCAGCGTGCGACGTGCATCCGCATCGCTCTCCAGCTTGCTGATAACCGGCTGCTTATTGCTCCCTTCACGAATAATATGCAGAGCCAGAGAATGGAAAGTCTTTGCCTGGATGTCACCCGCAGAGAGCCGGGACTGAATACGTGCGTTCATCTCTTCAGCAGCCTGGCGGCCAAATGCCAGCAACAGAATTTGATCGGCGCTGGCCAGTCTGCGCTCCATTAACCAGCCTGCACGGGCCACCAGCACCGAGGTTTTACCGCTGCCCGCACCAGCCAGTACCTGCAGAGAATCCTCGCCATTAACCACCGCCTCACACTGCGATTGATTGAGTGGCGTGCTCTCGACGCTGGCAAAGAACGACTGATAGCGGGTCAGCATAGCGTTAGTCCAGTCACGGTTTCGCTGCCGCAGAGCCAACTCACCCTGATCCAGCCAGTGCTGGCAAAATGCCAGGCTATCACGGCAGTCAGGAAAATCGTTTAAGCGGGTGAGCGGCATCGGTAACGCGTCGAACTGTTTGAGAATTTTTATCTTCAGCGCCTGCAGCTCGTGGCGATTCAGCCAGCGATCCTGCGCGCCAAACGTCCCGATTTCGTCGCGCAGTGACTGGAGTACCTCGCGGCACACCGTGCTCATCTCCAGACTCCAGTTCTGCCAGGCCTGCATCAGATAGTGGTGAAAGCGCTGCGTCTCCTGCCATTCCGTTCCGTGCAGCCGGACCACTTTTTCATCGTCCAGCAAAAATTCCAGCTCGCCCCATACCAGCCCACGCTTGCAGGCGATATTAAGTAACTGGTTAAAGGGGATCAGATACTCATGCTTATCGCCACTGACTTCGACACCCGCTGCCAGCAGACGAACACGGTTATAAGGATGCTGAGCAAGCCGTTTGCCCATTGAAGTTGCTTTCAGTTCCACGCCGACACCAACGTCAGATAAGAGGATTAGGGGGAGTTTACCTGTCAGACCCTTGGCGCTCCAGCCTTAAAACAGGCTAAACTTGGCGTCACATCTTGCGGAATGCAAAAGGAAAAGAAGATCATGCGCACCGTTTTAAATATTCTGAATTTTGTTCTGGGCGGCTTTTTCACCACCCTGAGCTGGCTGTTTGCCACATTGATCAGCGTCGTGCTGGTTTTTACCCTGCCGCTGACCCGCTCCTGCTGGGAAATCACTAAACTCTCGCTGCTGCCGTTTGGCAACGAGGCGGTGCATGTCGATGTGCTGCGTCCTGAAAGTAAGAGTCATATTCTGAATACCGGCGGCACCTTTCTGAACATCTTCTGGCTGATTTTCTTCGGCTGGTGGCTCTGCCTTTCGCATATTTCCGTGGGCATTGTGCAGTGCATCAGCATCATCGGTATTCCGACAGGGATTGCAAACTTTAAGATCGCCGCTATTGCGCTCTGGCCGGTTGGACGCCGGGTGGTGTCAGTAGAAGAGGCGCGTGCTGCGCGCGACGCCAATGCCCGCCGCTATTAATATGATGTCTGATGCAGTGCCTGGCTGGCGAAAATATCTGTTTAACAGTACGTGGCGCTATCTGCTGCGGATCCTGTTTGCCCTGAGTGGCTGCGCTGCCATCCCCTGGTGGCTGCATCAGATTGAGTGGACGATTCCTCTGACGCTGGGGGTGGTCGCGGCTGCGCTGGCCGATCTTGATGATCGTCTGGCCGGACGTCTGAAGAATCTGCTGATTACCCTGCTCTGCTTCTGCATCGCCTCGGTTTCCGTAGAGCTGCTGTTTCCCTGGCCGTTCGCCTTTATGGTCGGGCTGGCGATTTCGACCTGGGGCTTTATTCTGCTGGGTGCTCTGGGGCAGCGCTACGCCACTATCGCTTTTGGTGCGCTGCTGATTGCGGTCTATACCATGCTCGGCATCGGGCTGTTCAGCCAGTGGTACATGCAGCCAATGCTGCTGCTGGTCGGCGCTCTCTGGTATAACCTTCTGACCCTGCTGGGTCATCTGATGTTCCCGGTCCGACCGGTACAGGAACAGCTGGCGGGAAGCTTTTCACAACTGGCCCGCTACCTTGATGCAAAGGCGAATCTGTTCGATCCTGATGCGGGCGAGCAGGATGATGCTGCGTTTATTGATGCGGCAATGGTCAACAGCCAGTTAGTGGCGCAGCTCAATCTGACCAAAACCACGCTGCAGAGCCGTCTGCGCGGCGATCGCGGATCGCGCGGCACCCGTCGCAGTCTGCACTACTACTTTGTGGCGCAGGATATTCATGAACGCGCCAGCTCCTCTCATCTGCAATATCACCTGCTGCGCGGCGACTGGCGCTATAATGAAATTCTGTTTCGCTTTCAGCGTCTGCTGAATATGCAGGCGCAAGCCTGTCGCCAGCTGGCACACTGCATCCTGATGCGTGAAAGATGGGTGCATGACAGCCGCTTTGAACGTGCGTTTGAACGATTGCAGAAAGCGATTGAACGACTTGAGCAACATGAGCCTGAGGCGCCACATACCCGCGCGCTGTTCTGGCTGCTACGTAACCTGCGTGCCATTGACGCACAGCTCGCATCCATTGAGTCAGAGCAGACGCTGGCCGGTGAAGATCCGCAGCACAGTGACAATCTGCTGTCACGTGAAGGGTTGAGTGGCTGGAGTGATATCCGGCTGCGCTTCAGCCGCCATCTCTCTCCCGCGTCGGCACTGTTCAGGCATGCGGTTCGCATGTCAGTGGTGCTCTGTATTGGATACGGCTTCATTCAGATAACCGGACTGGAGCGGGGATACTGGATTTTGCTGACCAGCCTGTTTGTGTGCCAGCCCAACTATAACGCCACGCAGCGACGCCTTGCCTTGCGCATCGGCGGAACGCTGGCGGGGATTGCGATTGGTTTACCCGTTTTATGGCTGGTACCCTCCATTGAAGGGCAGTTAATCCTGATAGTGATTACCGGCGTGCTGTTCTTCGCTTTCAGGCAGGTGCAGTATGCGCAGGCTACGCTGTTTATCACTCTGCTGGTGCTGCTTTGCTTTAACCTGTTAGGTGAAGGGTTTGAAGTCGCGCTGCCCCGTGTCGTGGATACCTTACTCGGTTGTGGTCTGGCCTGGCTGGCTGTCGCCTTTATCTGGCCTGACTGGCGCTTTCGTCAGCTGCCAGCTGTGGCAGAGCGAACGCTGAAAGCGAACTGTCGTTATCTGGATGCCATCATGGAGCAATATCACCAGGGTAAAGATAACCGGCTTGCCTATCGTATTGCCCGCCGTGATGCGCATAATGCGGATGCTGAACTGGCGTCTGTCGTCTCAAACATGAGCAGTGAAAGTCGTACCAGCCAGAAACTGCGTGATTCAGCTTTTCAATTGCTCTGCTCCAATCACTCATTTCTGAGCTACATTTCCGCGCTGGGCGCTCACCGCGATAAAATTACAGCGCCGGACCTGCTCGCCTTACTGGATGATACGGTTTGCTATGTCGAGGATGTGCTTCAGACGGACGTGGTCAGCGATAAACATGTTGAACTGATGCGCCAGCAACTGGCTCAGCGAATCAGCCAGCTGGCTGCAGATGCAGATACGCGTGCGCCGCTGGTGCTCCAGCAACTCGGTCTGTTGGTGGCATTAATGCCGGATGTGGCTCGCCTGCGCCGCACGCTCATTACTGACTAGCTTTCACTACTTCTGAAGTCCGGGTGTGATAAAAGCGTGCGCTGGAACCATGCATTCAACTCCGCCCGGGTTGCCTGCGGCAGCGCAGCCGCATGGCGGCCCGTAATAGCCCCTTGCAGCGCCAGTAATGTCTGAAATCCCACGTGCTGGTTGATCGCTTTCAGCTTCAGCCAGCACTGCTTGGCCCCTATCTGGTAGAGATGATTGACGCTCATTACGCCCGCCTCAAAGAGCATCATCTCCATGCGTACACTGAGATTAGGCAAATCTTTCAGCCGCGGAGACGCTTGCCTGTCCTGCAACTCCAGCTGCGCCGTCTCTAATGAGGCAGCAGAGAGCGCCAGCAGATGGTCAGAATCGCGCCATAAGGCCTCATCAACCCGAAAGTAATTGAGGCTGACCAGTTTTCCCCGCTTGCGAAAAATCAACGGTTGCAGCGGGCGATCGGTAATGTATTCGCGCAGCGGTTCACTGGCCCGCAGATAGAGTTCGTCTTGATTAATTAAGGCAAAAACCACACTTTCGACAGCCAGAGCATACCCCCCAAACTGGGTGCGGGACTCTATTGGTCCCAATGGGGCCAGGCGCGCTCTGGAGCGCTCTACGACCGGATTCACCTTTTTCATTGCACCACCTCCATGTCAGAAATACTTCTTAAATTGCCTTGGGTATCAGGCAATTAGAAGATAGAAAAAAGTGTCAGCCGGTTCAATGAATAAATAACGCTTCAACTAATCTTGTCGCGTTTTTGCGAGGCGTTTTCAGAAATTTGGGTTGATCTTTATCCAGGATGACAGTACTGTATATTCATACAGTCAACTGCTGGTGATTAACTTATGCGAACACAACATCCTGATAATGCACGCTATGCTCATCATTACGCGTCCTCTTCCGTTCCGGCCTCTCAGGGCGGTGGAATTACTGAGTTACGCTGCAGCGAGCAGCCCGGTATGATGCAGATGCTGCTGTTGCCATTATTACAGCAGCTGAGTCAGCAATCACGCTGGCAGTTGTGGTTAACACCGGCACATAAACTGAATCGCACCTGGATGCAGGAGTCGGGATTACCGCTGGATAAAAGTATGCATATCGCCGATTCTGAACGTCTGAATGCGGTGGAAGCGATGGTCAAGGCATTACGTACAGGAAATTACAGTGTCGTTCTGGCATGGATTCCTTATGACCTTGGCGAAGATGAGCGCCGTCAACTTGAAAATGCGGCGGCAGAGGGTGACGCGCTGGGTTTGATTTTGCGGGCAAGCGGGACATCGGAAGCGCCTCTCAGACCGCAAAGTGCGATAAAAATTCAGTCGGATTTGTTTCATTAAGTAAAAATCAGAAGTTTCCCAAGCTATTTTTCTTATCTGTCGTCGCTAAACCACTGATTCTGTTAGTTCGAGCTGTGACAATGGTTTAGCAGGTTTTTAAGGCTTTTTGCCGCGACAATACTACCAGGCTAATTGTTAGAAATTGTGTATAAATCGCTGTTTTTTTACAGAAGCGCCTCACATCATACTTGTAAGTTTCCAATCTCGTTGTAGACTTTATCTCGCCAGGGTGCTCAATAACCTCCGTTTTTTGCGGTAGAGTCATAAGCGAGCGTTTTGACCCGGCGAAGGATTTAAACCAAGAGCAACCTTTTTGCTCATTGCCTATTTGGATGATAACGAGGCGCAAAATGAAAAAGACAGCTATCGCAATTGCAGTGGCACTGGCTGGCTTCGCTACCGTAGCGCAGGCCGCTCCAAAAGATGACACCTGGTACACCGGTGCTAAACTGGGCTGGTCTCAGTATCACGACACTGGTTACTACGGTAACGGTTACGAAAACAATGACGGTCCAACTCATGAAAGCCAGCTGGGTGCAGGTGCATTCGTTGGTTACCAGGCAAATCCATACCTGGGCTTCGAGCTGGGCTATGACTGGCTGGGTCGCATGCCTAACAAAGGCAACGTGACTAACGGCGCATTCAAAGCACAGGGCGTTCAGCTGGCTGCTAAACTGAGCTACCCAATCTATGACGATCTGGACGTGTATACTCGTCTGGGCGGCATGGTATGGCGTGCAGATTCAACGCAGACTAACCCAACTACTGGCCGCATCAGCGACCACGACACCGGCGTATCTCCGCTGGCTGCTGTTGGTGTTGAATATGCGCTGACCAAAAACTGGGCTACCCGTCTGGACTACCAGTGGGTTAACAACATCGGTGATGCACAGACCGTTGGTACGCGTCCAGACAACGGCATGCTGAGCGTAGGCGTTTCATACCGCTTCGGTCAGGATGACGTCGCTGCTCCGGCGCCAGCTCCGGCTCCAGCACCAGCTCCAGTTGTTGAAACCAAGCGTTTCACTCTGAAGTCTGACGTTCTGTTCACCTTCAACAAATCTACCCTGAAGCCAGAAGGCCAGCAGGCTCTGGATCAGCTGTACAGCCAGCTGAGCTCAATGGATCCTAAAGATGGTTCCGTTGTCGTACTGGGCTTCACCGATCGCATCGGTTCAGAGCAGTACAACCAGAAACTGTCTGAGAAACGTGCTCAGTCAGTCGTAGATTACCTGGTATCTAAAGGTATTCCTTCTAACAAGATCTCTGCACGTGGCATGGGTGAATCTAACCCAGTTACCGGCAACACCTGTGACAGCGTGAAAGGCCGTAATGCCCTGATCGACTGCCTGGCGCCGGACCGTCGTGTAGAAATCGACGTTAAAGGTATCAAAGACGTTGTAACTCAGCCACAGGCTTAAGTTTACACGTCATAAAAAACCCCGCCTTAGCGGGGTTTTTTTGTGACGGTAATCAATCGGTCTTTAGCGCCTATACTCTGAATTCCCTGCCCGCTTACTCGCTCTCTGAACCCGATTTACCCAGAATCGCCTGCAAATCCTGCTTAAGACTCGACATCTGAGTGGCATATTTCTCTTTGCGTTCCGCATCTTCTATCAGCTGAACAATCGTTTCAGAAAGCGTGCAGCCACGCCGCTGAGCGAGGCCTGCCAGCCGCTGCCAGACCAGATACTCCAGGTCTATCGATTTTTTTCGGGTATGCTGATGTTCAGCGTTGAAATGGCGTTTGCGCCTGGCCCGGATGGTCTGCTTCAGCCGGTTATCAAGATCAGAATGAATATGTTCTGCAATCCACTCGTTCACCGTCACCGGATTATTTTCCATCGCCAGCAGTTTATCCACTGCCGCCTGTGCCGCGCTTAACTCAAGGTGACGCGTGATCAGTTCACCTTCCCGATGTTTTTTCACCAGGTATTTCCACTTCCATCCACATTCAAGATTTTCGAGTTGCTGGTATTTCATCGGAATCTCATCGTGATCACGTAACGGGCTAAGAATAACAGCTTTTTTCCCGGATGCAGCAACGAAAAACATGCTGCCATCATCACATCTTCAACAGGAAGTCTGCAGTGCTTAACAAGGGTGAATCCTGTATAATCTCGCTTTTCTTAAAACAGATAAATGCGATTATTTTGACCAGCACTCAACTTACGTGGCAGACCTTACAGCCGGATAGCGCGCAATACCAATCCGTTTTCTCCCGAATTGCTGATGAAGAAACTGATGCTCTGGCAACGGTACAGCCCCGGTTGCTGAATGCGCTGGCGCATTTACATCACCAGTCGCAGGGATTCCCGTTACTGCTGGTTAGAAGCCAGGAGAATCGCGATTATCTGACATTCATCGTTCAGGCCGCGCAGCGGGTCATGGCTGACAGTACCACTCTGTCCGGCGGTGATTACCATATCATGGCTGACAACGTCACGCTTCAGCCCCCATCCGATCCGCAACGCCCATTCACCAGTCAGGGTGGTATTCACTTTGCTGAGTGGATTGAGATGGAGCAGTTGTTTGGCTGCGTGCGGCAGTATAAAGATCGCATCCAGCTTGAGCCAGGGCTGATCCATCGCGCCAATGGCGGCACGCTGGTACTGTCACTGCGTAGCCTGCTGACGCAGCCAATTCTATGGCTGCGCCTGAAAAAGTGTATTGAGCAAGGCTATGTTGAGTGGACCTCTCAGGATGAACGCCGCCCGCTACCTGTCTCGATTCCTTCATTACCGCTCAGTCTTAACCTGGTCCTGTGCGGCGACCGCGAAGCGCTTGCGGATTTTCAGGAGCTCGACCCTGAAGCGCATGAAATGGCCATCTATACTGAATTTGAAGAGAACATTCAGGTTCTTGATGAAGATGACATGCTGGCCTGGTGTCGCTGGAGTACTGAACTGGCGCAACAGGCGGGCCTGCCCGTGCCGGAAGCGGACTTCTGGCCAGAGCTGATCAAAGAAGGTGTCCGTTACAGCGGCGATCAGGATACGCTACCCCTCTGCCCGCGCTGGCTGCAGCGTCAGATGCGCGAGTCGGCTCTGATGGGCGACGTACTCAATGCTGAAGCATTGCGTGATGCGCTTGAAGCGCGCTTGTGGCGCGAGAATTATCTCAATGAACGGATGCGTGATGAGATTCTGCTGCGACAGATTCTGATTGAAACCGAAGGCGAAGTAGTCGGTCAGATTAACGGCCTGTCGGTGGTGGAATATCCTGGTCATCCCCGTGCCTGGGGCGACCCCTCTCGTATTACCTGCGTGGTTCATCCCGGCGATGGCGAGTTCATGGATATTGAGCGTAAGGCGGAGCTGGGCGGTAACATTCATGCTAAAGGCATGATGATCATGCAGGCATTTTTGATTGCCGAGCTGGAGCTCGATCAGCAACTGCCCTTCTCAGCCTCAATGGTCTTTGAGCAATCCTATTCCGAGGTGGACGGTGACAGCGCTTCGCTGGCTGAACTCTGTGCCTTAATCAGCGCATTGGCGAATCAGCCGATCAATCAGCAAATCGCCGTGACTGGTTCAGTCGATCAGTTTGGCAACGTACAACCGGTAGGCGGACTGAATGAGAAGATCGAAGGCTTCTTTGATATCTGTCATCAGCGTGAACTAACGGGTCAGCAGGGTGTGATTATTCCTGCCTGCAACGTTCGTCATCTCAGTCTTAACCAGGCCGTTGTGACAGCGGTTGAACAGGGTCGCTTCCACATCTGGGCGATCGACCGTGCTGATGAAGCGCTGCCGCTCCTGACCGGTAAAATCTGGAGTACTGAAGATGGTCAGGGTGACTGCCTGCTGAACACCATCCAGGAACGCATTAGCCTGTTTAACCAGCCGGACGTGCCGCAACGTCCCTGGGCGCTCCGCTGGCTTAACTGGTTCAACCACCGTTAATCCGATTTGCTCAGCGTACAACTGTTCGCTAATATTCGTGATTCACTAAAACAAGGCTTATTGAAAACATGGTAGATAAACGCGAATCCTATACCAAAGAAGATCTGATTCTGTCAGGTCGTGGTGAACTGTTTGGCGAAAATGGTCCGCCGCTTCCATCTGGCAACATGCTGATGATGGACCGCGTGGTCAAAATGACCGAAGACGGCGGCAAATATGACAAAGGCTTTGTTGAAGCGGAGCTGGATATCAATCCTGATCTCTGGTTCTTCGGCTGTCACTTTATTGGCGATCCGGTGATGCCGGGCTGTCTGGGCCTGGATGCCATGTGGCAGCTGGTCGGTTTCTATCTGGGCTGGCTGGGCGGCGAAGGTAAAGGTCGTGCGCTGGGCGTGGGTGAAGTGAAATTCACCGGACAGGTCCTGCCTGAAGCGAAGAAAGTCACCTACCGCATTCACTTCAAACGTGTGATTAACCGTAAACTGGTGATGGGCGTGGCAGATGGTGAAGTGCTGGTTGACGGCAACCTTATTTATACCGCCAGCGATCTGAAAGTCGGCCTGTTTAAAGATACTGCCGCTTTTTAAGCGTTTCCCCTGGAAACAAAAACCTCCGCGCATGGCGGAGGTTATATTCCCTTTTCAGTGACATCCGGTTATGCAGCTACCGACCTGTCCTCCATGGCTTGTCGCCAACCTCCCAACCAGTGAGACTTAGCGTCAATCAACTGATACGGACACATCTCTTTTGAGCGTCCAGTAATGCCTGCCTGATAACCACGTGAATGGGCGCGTTCGAGGCGGTCTCGTTTCTGTCTCTTCATACTCCGTGTCCCTCATGTAAGGTCTGTGGAATCTGGTGGAAAGAAAAAGTGGTGAATTAATGTTCAACCACCCTAATGTTCTACCTCCTGCGCACCCAAAGATCAATGCCCAATCTTCATGCCAGTGTCATAAATGTGACCTTAATCGGTAAAATTAAGGACGTTTTGTGATGCATACGCCAACACTATCTTTCTGAATAAGCTAATAAAAAAGCCCCTGAATGACGCCGATAAAACACGACAATCGTTCAGGGGCTTAGCTTATTTATTCACATTAATCTTAATTTAACGCAACCACATTATTAGCAATCGTCTGTGCGGTCTGCTGCCAACCCGCCGCCAGCGTTCTGACCATCGCATCGTAGCCATCTTCAGTCTGCGGCAGCACGAGGTTAAATGCCTGTTTGGTCACACGGCCCTGATGTTCCAGCGTCCATTCGCCACTGACAATCGCTTTGCCATCGTAGCGTCCCTGGAAGCCTGTAATGGTTACATTCAGCGTGTCGTGCTGGGCGCCTAACGGTGACCCGGCTACCAGCCGGCCTGGCAGCGCCTTGCTCAGGTTAGTGATCAATGTCTGCTGCAACTGCTGATCAAGCGGGCTGGCCCAGAGATTATTCGCGGCGATAACATATTTGACATCGCTGGTCTGATAAACCAGTCCGTTGCCTGCCAGATAATCCGGCACCGTCACCTGCTGCACCCATAACATCGGTTGCGCTTCATTCAGCTGGCTGCTGCTGACCTTCATGGAAGCCGCCCCGGATGGCAGCTGATACCAGGTATTGTCAACGCTGCTGCTGCACGCACTCAACACCAGCGCGGCACAAAGTATCAATCCTTTTTTCACTGTTTCGCCCTCTTCGGCTGGGGATCCTGTCCCGGTTTCGCCTCAAATACCAGCGCATTGCTCTTGGTGTTAAGCGTTCTTAACACCGGCTGGAGTTCACGCAGAACCTGATCCAGCCGCTGCATATCGCCGACCAGCTTGCTGTAGGCAGGCGAACCTGGCTGCAGGCCTTTCATGCTGCGGTTAAGCTCGCGTAACGTCTGCTGCAAATCTTCTGGCAGCGTTTTCATGGCCGGACTGCCGGTGACTTTATTGATGTTGTCGATGGTGCGCTGCAGATCACGCATCGTTTTCTGGCTCTCTTTGAGCGTACCTGTCGCTTCATTGACCATACCGTTCAGTGGCAGACTATTGATCTTATCCAGCGCCGCCATCAGCTTCTGCTGAATCTGGCTCAGGCCGCCGCTGACCGTTGGGATGACTTCATAACCAGAAACTTTCTGCGGGCCTTTATAAGGCGGTGCATTGTCATAGAAGTCGAGATCGACATAGAGCGCACCCGACAGCAGGCTACCGGTTTTCAGCGTCGCACGCAGGCCACGTTTTTTACCATCCTGCAGATGCTGCTCCAGATCGAAGTTCTCACCCAATCGGCTGACAAAACGATCCGGCTCAATGCGGATCAGCACCGGCACCCGGTAATCGTTATTCAGTGCCTGGACCAGGCCCGCTTTCATCAGTGGCGCTTCGGAGACAGTACCCAGACGAATGCCACGGAACTCAACCGGCGCGCCCGCCTGCAGCCCACGAATCGAGTCAGAGAAGAACATCACGTAGTCGATATGATTGGTGTAGAGCGAGTCCTGAATACTGCGCTGATCATCAAACAGATGGTAGTCAGACTTGTTCTGCGCGGGCTCGCCCAGCGCCCAGCCATCCGGCACGTCAAAACTGACACCGCCGCTGAAGAGCGTGGTGAGCGATCCCATTTCCACCCGCATTCCTGAGGCGGACATATCCACGGCAATGCCGCTGTCCTTCCAGAAGCGGACATTGGTGGTAATCAGGCGATCGTAGGGTGCAGCGACAAACAGCTGATAGGTCATCATACGTTTGTCAGTATCAAAAACGCTGGTCTCAACCGTACCGA
Organism: Pantoea sp. 22096; assembly: GCF_052045955.1. Taxonomy (NCBI): domain Bacteria; kingdom Pseudomonadati; phylum Pseudomonadota; class Gammaproteobacteria; order Enterobacterales; family Erwiniaceae; genus Pantoea; species Pantoea sp. 22096. Next base: position 1,630,082 of record NZ_JBQEPW010000001.1, read on the forward strand.
CACGGTAGCCACGGAACAGCACCGGATCACCCGGATTAAGCTGGCCTGCCTTTTTGCTGTCCAGCACGATACGAATACCTTTGGCATCCGGTGGCGCTAACGGCGGCGCATCCAGCAGCTTAAATTGCTCGGGTGGCTGTTTTTTGGTGCCGGGCTGCAGTTCGATATAAGCACCTGACAGCAGCGTGCCAAGCCCGCTGATCCCTTCACGCCCCACCTGCGGTTTCACTACCCAGAAAACACTGTCGCTGTGGAGCAGCTTTTCCATGCCCGCATTCAGACGCGCTTTGATTTCCACATGGTGAAGATCGTCGCTTAATACCGCGCTCTCCACCACGCCGACATCGACGCTGCGACTTTTAATCGTGGTTTTACCGGCAACAATGCCTTCGGCATTTTCGGTGATTAAGGTGACTTCCGGCCCCTGATGGCTGAAGTGATAAAAGAGGATCCAGCCACCGATTAACAGCGTAACGATGGGGACAATCCAGACCGGCGACCAGCGCTTAATCTGTTCCACCTTTGCATGGCCGTGGTTAGTTTCCGTCAAGGCGCGACTCCTTCATATTGTTTTCGCGTACACGATCCCAGGTTAATCGCGGGTCAAAGGTCATGGCAGCGATCATGGTAATAATCACCACCATCGCAAACAATACTGCCCCCCACGCGGGATAAACATTCATTAATTGTCCCATACGCACCAGCGCAGAGAGCACGGCAATCACAAACACGTCGATCATTGACCAGCGGCCAACAAACTCGACCACTTCATAAATTTTATGCATCTTATGACTGTCACGCCGCCCGCGTCCGCTGGCATCCCAGCAGAGCCAGCCGATGGCCAGCATCTTCAGCGTCGGCACCATGATACTGGCGATAAAGATTACCAGCGCCACCGGATAGGAACCATCGCCCCACAGCACAATGACCCCTGCCATGATATTGGAGGGATAAGCCGTACCGAGGGTTTCCGTCACCATGATCGGCAACAGATTGGCCGGGATGTAAATCAGTATTGAGGTGAACAGTAGCGCCAGCGTCCATTGCAGGCTGTGCTTACGCCGCGCCTGTGCGGTAACGCCACAGCGTGGACAGGTGTGCTCAGCTTCCGGCAGAATGGCGGTACAGCAGGGACAGGAGCGCAGGCCCTGCTCTAAACCACTGATGCCCACTTCGGGTGAATGAGGGATCGCAGGTCGCGGGGAAAGACTGTCCCACAAGCCCCGCCGGTCAACGCACTGAAAGGCCCGCAACTGTAACAGGCAGAACATCACCCACGGCCAGAAGCTGGTTTCCAGTCCGATATCCCCATAGGCCATCAGTTTGACAAAGCTGACCAGTACACCCGCCATAAAGATTTCGGCCATGCCCCAGTTACGCAGCTGAAACAGAATACGCGCCAGACCAGTTTTGAGACGGACGGGCAGAGGGACCGGATTGACCAGCAGAATAATGGTGATCATGCAAAAGGCCGGAACCGCCTGCACAAACAGCAGAAACAGTGTCGCCAGGCTGCTGTAATCTTCCGCCACCATCACTTGTGGGATCTGCGACAGCGTAATCTGGCTGGTCAGCCCCGCCACTTTCATGGAGACAAAAGGAAACAGATTCGCCAGCAGCAGCATAAAGAGTGCCGCCAGCGCATAGCCCGTTGGCCGTTTACGGGGTTCGTGCCAGTTGGCCGTCAGAGAGGTATCGCAGCGCGGGCATGACGCACGGCTGCCAACGGGAATGTCCGGCAGCTTAATCATTAAATCGCATTGTGGACAGAGCATCCACGCGTTACTTTTCACTGCTAAACACATCCGTTAGCCCTGCCCTACGCGCCGTTTTTCAGTGACTCTAGCTCTTCCCAGCGCGCAAAAGCGGTTTCCAGCTCCTGCTCAGCCTGAGCGAGATTATCCAGCACCGGTTGCGTCTGATCGTGTGCCTGACTGAAGAAGTCCGGGTGACTCATCTTCGCCTGCAGTTCACCGATGCGCGCTTCCAGCTGCTCCAGTTTTTGCGGCAGCTGTTCCAGCTCACGCGCCAGATTGTAGCTGAGCTTATTTACGCTACGCTTCGCTTCACTCTTTTCGGCGGCTGGCTTAGCGGTATTCGCTGTCGCTTTTGCCGGTGAAGCAGACCTGTGCTGCCGGTAAGCGGCACGCTGCTGCTGTGCATCGTGATAACCGCCCACAAAGGTACCGATTTCGCCGTTGCCTTCAAAAATCCAGCACTCGGTGACCGTATTGTCGACGAACTGACGATCGTGACTCACCAGTAAGACGGTGCCCTGATAACCATCAATCAGCTCTTCCAGCAGCTCCAGCGTTTCGACGTCGAGGTCGTTGGTCGGTTCATCCAGAATCATCAGGTTGCTGGGACGCAGGAACAGGCGCGCCAGCAGCAGACGGTTACGTTCACCCCCTGAGAGTGCACGCACCGGCGTCATGGCACGTTTTGGATGGAACAGGAAGTCCTGCAGATAGCCCAGCACGTGGCGCGGTTTGCCGTTAACCAGCACTTCCTGCTTGCCTTCGGCCAGGTTGTCCATCACGGTGCGATCCGGATCCAGTTCAGCGCGATGCTGGTCGAAGTAGGCCACTTCCAGCTTGGTGCCGGAATGGACGCGGCCATGATCGGCTTTCAGCTGCTGCAGCATCAGACGCAGTAAGGTCGTTTTACCGCAGCCGTTCGGCCCGATCAGCGCAATTTTATCGCCACGCTGAACCTGGGTAGAGAAATCCTTCACCAGCGTTTTGCCGCCCACTGCGTAGTCGACATTTTCCAGCTCAAATACAATCTTGCCGGAACGGGAGGCTTCACCGACCTGCATGTTGGCTTTGCCCATCACTTCGCGACGTTCTGAATGTTCGCGACGCAGCGCTTTCAGCGCACGTACACGGCCTTCGTTACGTGTACGACGGGCTTTGATGCCCTGACGGATCCACACCTCTTCCTGCGCCAGCTTGCGGTCAAATTCCGCGTTCTGCATCTCTTCAACGCGCAGCGCCTCCTCTTTGCCTTCCAGATAGAGATCGTAGTTGCCCGGCCAGGAGACCAGCTTGCCACGGTCAAGATCGACAATGCGCGTCGCCATATTGCGGATAAACGAACGGTCATGCGAGATAAAGACGATGCTGCCGCTGAAGTTCTTCAGGAAGGTTTCCAGCCAGTCGATGGTTTCAATATCAAGGTGGTTGGTTGGCTCATCCAGCATCAGGACGCGCGGGTTACTCACCAGCGCACGACCCAGCGCGGCTTTACGCAGCCAGCCGCCAGAGAGCGACGACAACTCGGTATCGGGCTGCAGACCAATCTGTTCCAGTACGTCATGGATGCGGCTCTCCAGCTGCCACAAATTCTGATGGTCGAGAATGCTCTGCAGTCGCGCCATCTCATTGAGGTTTTTATCGCTGGGATCTTCCATCACCACATGGGAAATGGCGTGATAGGCTTTGAGATGCTCAGCCTGCTCTTCAACGCCCTCAGCTACGAAGTCGTAGACCGAACCGGTAATATTGCGCGGCGGATCCTGTTGCAGACGCGCCACCACCAGATCGGTTTCATAAATAATGCGGCCATCATCCAGTGGCTGTTCGCCATTGATGATTTTCATCAGCGTGGATTTACCCGCACCGTTACGGCCCACCAGACAGACGCGTTCGTTCTCTTCGATGTGCAGCTCGGTATTGTCTAACAGCGGCGCATCGCTGAAGGAGAGATAAGCGCCGTGGATACTGATTAATGACATGTAATCTTATTCCTTACCGGCATGAGTGATCAGCCAGCAGTTGTGAATCTGACGGTTACGCGCGAAGTCCTGCGACTGCGTTTTCTGGGTAATATCCTGCGCCTGCAGGCCCAGTGCTTTCAGACCATCCATGTCCATTTTGAAACCACGTTTGTTATTGGAGAACATGATGGTGCCACCGCGACGCAGCAGGCGTTTCAGGTTACGCATCAGCATCATATGATCGCGCTGAACGTCGAAGCTCTCTTCCATACGTTTTGAGTTAGAGAAGGTTGGCGGATCGATAAAGATCAGGTCAAAATTCTCGTCACTCTCATTCAGCCAGCTCAGGCAATCTGCCTGCATCAGGCGGTGCTGACGTCCGGTTAGTCCGTTAAGACGCAGGTTGCGCTCCGCCCACTCCAGATAGGTACGCGACATATCTACCGTGGTAGTTGAACGCGCCCCACCCAGGCCGGCATGCACACTGGCGGTGCCGGTGTAGGCAAACAGGTTCAGGAAATCTTTACCCTGACTCATCTGGCCGAGCATTTTACGGGCAATGCGGTGATCGAGGAACAGGCCGGTATCGAGATAGTCGGTCAGGTTCACCCAGAAACGCGCATTAAACTCTTTAACGTCGAAATAGTCGCCTTTCTCGCTGAGCTTCTGATACTGCGCTTTACCTTTCTGGCGCTCACGCGTTTTCATAATCAGACGGTCAGCAGGTAGCTGCAGTACGCTCAGTGTCGCGCTGATGACATCGAACAGGCGCTGACGCGCTTTATTCGGATCGATGGTTTTCGGTGGCGCGTATTCCTGAATAATGACCCAGTCGCCATAGCGATCGACAGCAACGTTGTAGTCTGGCAGATCGGCGTCATAAATGCGGTAGCATTCAATGCCTTCCTGACGCGCCCACTTCTCCAGCTTCTTCACATTTTTACGCAGACGGTTTGCGTAATCTTCCGCAATCTGCCCGGCGCTTTCATGGCTGTTAACCGCCAGCTGATAGTTTTTCTGCACGCAATCCAGCGGACCGTTCTTCGCTTTGAACTGGCGATCGGCTCGCAGTTGCAGGCAGCTCAGCAGTTCAGGCGAGGCGCTGAACAGCGACAGGTTCCAGCCGCCAAAATGCTGCTTCATCAGACGTCCGAGCTGGCTGTGCAGCGCAATCAGCGCCGGTTCGCTCTCCAGACGTTCACCGTACGGCGGGTTACTCAGCACCGTACCGTGAACCGCCGGTTCGAGCGGATTGGTCAGTTGCAGCAGGTCCTGCTGCGCAAATGTAAAGAGTTCAAAGACGCCAGCACGACGGGCATTCGCCTGCGCCCACTCCAGCACCCGGCCATTGTTATCGTAGCCAAAGAAGCGCGCCTGAGTCGCGGCTGTGCCCGCGCGGGCACGGTTCTGCGCCTCGGTTTTCACGTCCTGCCACAGCGCAGCATCAAATTTGTTCCAGGCAGTGAAGCCCCAGTGCTTACGTAGCAGGCCCGGAGCCCGATCGCTGGCGATCAGCGCCGCTTCAATCAGCAGCGTACCCGAACCGCACATCGGATCGATCAGCGGCGTGGTCGGCTTCCAGCCTGAACGCAGCACGATAGCCGCCGCCAGCGTCTCTTTTAACGGTGCCTGACCGGTCTGCTGGCGATAACCGCGCTGATGCAGCGAGGTGCCGCTGAGATCCAGCGCAATGCTGGCGCGGTCGTCATTCAGCCAGACGTTGACACGAATATCCGCCTGCTCACGATCGACATCAGGCCGCTCGAGATTCTGACGGGTAAAGCTGTCTACGATGGCATCTTTAACTTTTAGCGCACCGAACTGGCTGTTACGAATCGCGTCGTTGGTGCCGCTGAAATGCACAACAAAGGTTTTGTCGCTGCCGAACATCGACGGCCAGTCCACGCTCTGTACACCCAGATAGAGATCGAGATCGCTGTAGACGCCGAACTCTCCCAGCGGCAACAGGATGCGTGATGCTAAACGACTCCACATCAGGCTTTGGTACATGGCGCGATCGTCGGCTTCGTAGTGAACGCCTCCCTGCACCACTTGCAAATCCTGCGCACCCAGCGCGTCCAGCTCACTTTTTAACAGCTCTTCGAGCCCACGCGCCGTGCTGGCAAACAGAGAATTCATATTGTCACTTTTTAACTCTTGAGAAAATTGTCGCGCATTATAGCGAATCGGAGACCTATGTCATAAAGTTAGCTTCTTTTGTGTCGCGCGTCGGGTTCAAGGAGAACACCATGATCACGCTTTCCCGCTTATTTATTCATCCTGTGAAGTCAATGCGGGGATTAGCGTTGTCACATGCGCTGGTCACTGACAGCGGACTGGCGTTTGATCGTCTGTTTATGGTGACCGAACCTGATGGCACCTTTATTACTGCACGCCAGCACCCGGAGATGGTGCGCTTTACACCGGCACTCCTGCCGGATGGCCTGCTGCTGGCTGCGCCGGATGGCAGCCAGACCCTGATCCGCTTCAGCGATTTTAGTGAGCAGGATCATCCCACCGAAGTCTGGGGCAACCACTTCACTGCGCGCATTGCGCCCGAAGCAGTTAATCAGTGGCTGAGCCAGTTCTTCCCGCGTGACGTTCAACTGCGCTGGGTCGGGCCGCAACCGACTCGCCGGGTCAAAAAGTTTGATCATATTCCGCTGAGCTTTGCCGATGGCTTTCCGTTTTTGCTGATCAACAATGCTTCGCTGCACGATCTGCAACAGCGCTGCCCGGCCAGCGTGCGTGCCGAACAGTTTCGCCCGAATCTGATCGTCAGCGGTGCGGCCGCCTGGGATGAGGATAGCTGGGCAGAGATTCAGATTGGCGACGTCATCTTTGAGGCTCCCAAGCCCTGCAGTCGCTGTGTACTTACTACGGTCAGCACCGAGACCGGACTTAAGCATCCCACCGGTCATCCGCTGGCGACACTGCAGACTTTCCGCACCGCTCAGGATGGCAGTGGCGACATCGATTTCGGTCTGAACTTAGTGGCGCGGAACAGTGGTGTGGTGCGTACGGGTGATGAAATGATCGTCCTGAAACGTCATGCGCCCCGCATCTATGGTGCCGGCGAAGTGGTCGAAACGCTGAAACCACAGCAGCAGACGCCGGATGCCGTGACCATCACGTTTCAGGGTCAGACCTTCACCGGGGATAATCAGCAGGTATTACTGGATCAGCTGGAGATGCAGGGCTTTCGCATCCCTTACTCCTGTCGGGCAGGTCTGTGTGGTAGCTGCAAGCTGAGTCTGGTAGCCGGTGAAGTAAAAGCGCTTAAACAGAGTGCCCTGCGTCAGGACGGCACCCTCTTAAGCTGCAGCTGTATTCCGGCAGGTGATATAGAAGTGAAGTAATCAGACAGCGCGGGCGTAGTGCGCGACATCCTGGTACCAGGGTTGCAGCCGGTCGTTCATGACCTTGATGGCATCGCCGAGCACCATATTTTTACCGGCCAGGGTTAATCCAGGCTGCGCCAGCAGGCAGAGCGCCGCATTATCACCACTCTCAACCACCAGCAGACGTGCCTGTGTGCCCTCTTCTGCCAGCGTAACCTGCACCATTTCACCGGGACGGGGCTGCATTGCAGGGGCATAAGCGGCGAAATGCCAGCTTTTTGGCATCAGTGGTTTGAGGAAACGCGCGGCGACCAGCGCATTCAGCACCAGTTCAGCGCAATGGCTGCCACTGAGTTTGCACTGACGACAGGTCTCTTCAAAGGTGTAATACAGAGCGGCGTCATCGACACAGAAACCCGACTCAGAGAACGCATCCGGCGTGAGCATTTTGCGGGAAAAGCGGGAACGAAAAAGCATCCCGTCAGCCAGGTCGAGCATCATTCGGTCGTGGCTGCTATCAAAATACCAGCGCCAGTTATCATCGGGTTTAATTTTCATCGTGTGCCCTGTATTTACCGCTGCGCCAAAAATCGCGCAGAATTCAGCGAAAAAAGAAACATAAGGAAAAGCTGAAAAAGCGTGCAACAGGACAAAATATAAACGAGCCGAGGGGATAAATAAACCCCCCGGCCAATCATTGTGAGAATTGTCTTAGAGATGCGTAACGATATCTTTAATTAATCCTGGCCCCTGATAAATAAAGCCTGAATAAATCTGAACCAGCGTTGCGCCAGCGGCGATTTTTTCACGCGCAGCGGTCAGAGAATCAATGCCGCCAACGCCGATAATGGGAAGACGCCCCTGCAGCTCCTGAGAGAGGCGCTGGATCACTGCCGTACTGCGCGACTGCACTGGCCGTCCACTTAATCCACCCGCTTCTTCAGCATGCTTAAGACCGCTTACCAGCGAACGATCGAGCGTGGTATTGCTGGCAATGACGCCATCAATCTGATGACGAATCAAACTGTCCGCGACCTGAATTAACTCCTCTTCAGAGAGATCGGGCGCAATTTTTACGGCCAGCGGAACATATTTCAGATGGCGCTTTTCAAGCTCTTTTTGTTTCTGTTTAATGGAAGAGAGCAAATCATCCAGCGCCTCACCATATTGCAGTGAACGCAAACCTGGCGTGTTAGGCGAGGAAATATTGATGGCGATATAACCGGCATGGGCATAGACCTTTTCCATGCAGATCAGATAATCCTCTTTGCCCTGCTCAACCGGCGTATCTTTATTTTTACCGATATTGATCCCAAGCACGCCGTTAAAACGCGCTTTTTTCACATTCTCAACCAGGTGGTCAACGCCCAGATTATTAAATCCCATCCGGTTGATAATGCCGCCCGCTTCCACCAGACGAAACATCCGCGGCTTATCATTACCTGCCTGGGCGCGCGGCGTGACGGTGCCGACTTCAACAAAACCAAAGCCCATCGCCGCAAACGCATCAATGCACTCGGCGTTCTTATCCAGACCCGCAGCCAGGCCCAGGGCATTCTTAAAGGTCAGTCCCATGCAGGTGACCGGACGCGACGGCAGATTCTGGCGATAAAACAGCTCCAGCGGCGTGCCGTTCATAAAACGCAGTTGCTTAAAGGTGAGTTCGTGCGCGCGTTCGGGGTCGAGTTTAAACAGCGCCGGTCGGACGATAGGATAAAACATGCACTCTCCTGAAGGACGGAAGCAATCGTGAAAGTCGGTGCACGGGAAAATGTGCGCCAGAATGGTAAAGTGCTCTGGCGCAAAAGTAAATCGAAGGGCGGGGATGCAGAAAACTATATGAAAATGCTTTGATCTTAAACGGCGGAATCGTTTACGGGCTGGTTTTTCACTTCGGAAGGAAACAGATACTCCCGCAGAATGCCGTGACGCTGCATGATGCCAAAGATACCGAGACAGACAAACGCTTCAGCCCCTACCATCGACCACGCAGCACCGATAGCACCAAATTTCCACGCCAGGAAACAGCATAGCGGCACGTTTATCACGCCAGCGGCCATCATGACCCACATACGCTGACGCGCCAGACCGTGCGGGATGAGAATCTGTAATCCAGCCGGATAGGCAATGTTGCCGAACAGGAAGCAGAGCACGAAGACGCGCAGCACATCCGCCGACGGAATAAAGTCTTTACCCAGTAAAATAGAGACCACCAGGTCAGCAAAGAACCAGGTAAAGATCACAATCGACAGACTCAGTGAGAATGACAGCAGCAGGCTTTTGCGCGTTGCCGCAATGGCGGCACGTTTATCCCGACCAAACAGATGGCTGACACGCGGGAAGAAAGCACTGCCGATCTGCTCGGGTACGGAGTTAGCCGCTTTACGCAGACGATCCGCACCGTTGTAGATCCCGACCATATAAGTAGAGGTAAAGGAGGCCAGGATCACCACGTTGACGCTGTTAAACAGATTGGCACCCGCGATAGCAATAAACACATCCATGCTGTCGGTGATGCGCTGTTTGATTTCGCGCGGCTCAAAGCGGTAACGGCCAATGACCTTCATCTCCAGCACAAACTTCAGCGTAATCGCTGCACTGATGATGGAGACAGTGCCAGGGATCAGCGCCGCCAGCCAGGTATCCTGCGGGGATTTCACCAGCAAAAAGGTCAGTGGAATGGCACAGAAGTTACCGAAGGTGGCGATCATCGCCGTTTTACCCAGTTTCTCAAACCCCTGCATCAGCCAGCCGAATGAAAACAGCGAGCCTATCAGCGTGGTGCAGTTCGCCAGAATGATAAAAAACAGCGGATGCCAGGCGGGATTAAACCAGGTCGCCGTCAGTAACGTGCCACTGGTCACCACCAGCAGCATCAGCTTGGCGTTAAACGTTGACCAGAAAAGCTGACTGACGCGTTCCTTATCATCACGATGATGAGCAATGTCTTTAGTAGTAAAGACGTTGAATCCCCAGTCAGAGATGGTACTGCAATAGAGCACGCAGGCGATGGCCAGCGCCAGCGTCCCCATCTGCTCTACACCCAGAACGCGGGCAAGATAGGGCAGCGTGGCCAGCGGAAACAAAAATGATGCGCCGCGGTAGGCCAGCAGCGAGAAAATATTAATAACCAGACTTTTATCGAGTACTTTTGCCATGACGCAACAACCTTATACACATTGCATGTCTCACCTTCTCATTTCGCAAAGGCATAAACAATATCGCTTCACATTTTTCAGAATCAGGCTGCTTTTCAGAATCAGGCGGCGTTTTTCAGCTCTTTTTTGACCTTGTAATGCTGAAGTGCAATAAACAGTTCAGGCCGATTGAACAATAGCCACTCTTTAACGTTTTCTGTTTTCACATTGCGACCCATAAAGCGAATTGCGTTAAGCACATATTCCGGCACAGGCGTACGATTATAAAGTGATAAGTAGATCATCAGACGAAACGAGTGAATTAAATAGGCTTTTTCAAGCGTATCGCGCCACGCTGATTTAACCAGAGAGCCGGTTAACGTATTGTAGGCGTGCATAAAGGCATCATAACGCTGATAGAAAAACTCATTACTTTTGGTACTGTTCGTCAGTGAGCCGTTACGAATACGCTGTTTATAATAAACCTGATGGCTCACCCAGGCCTGCTGACTTTTCATAAAGCAGGAGAGCGTAAAATTGTGGTCTTCATGAACGCGTTTAACAAAGCGTAATTTATGCTGTTCAATAACACGTTTGCTGATGACATAGCTCCACGCCGCTGACGTATAGCTGCCGTTACGCAGCAGGCCCAATAAGACGTCCTGCGGTTTTTGCTGCCCAAAGTATTCGTGTCTGACTTTTGGCGAGGTGATATCAATATGGCCGTCGCGATAGACGCACGATTTAAAACAGAACAGATCCGTTTCAGGATGCTTTTCCGCCACCATGCTCAGTTCAGCGACCAACCCATCCGCCACGACGTCGTCTGGATCGCAGAAAAAGAGAAACTGACCCTTAGCCTGCTCAATACCCACATCACGTGCATGACCGGCACCACCATTCTCAGTCGTCATTATTTTCACCTGAGCAAGGTGTGCATAATTCTGTTCAAGTAAGGCTAATGTTCCATCGGTGGAGCCATCATTCACAATGATTATTTCATTGGGTGCTTTAACCTGACGTAATAATGAATCGACGCACTCCACAATATATTTTTCAACATTGTAGGTTGGAATAATCACTGATAATAAAGTGTCAGACATAGGCAATTCTCTGCTGTTAGAAAAAAGACAATACGAGTCACCTGCCAGATGCAGGGCCTGACCAGAGGCGAAACGTCGAAAAGAGTAATACGCTACTATTATGATGGCTTTGATTGAGCCTGATTATCTTAAACCGGTTATGCGAAAAAAGACCACTTGTAAAAATTATCTAAACGTTTCACCTGATTTTCACTGTTAAAAAAAGTGCATCTATAGCCCGCTGTAATGTTAAAACCGTTGAGGAATGATTTAAAATCCCCCCACAAAGCAGGCGTAACCAGATTCAGAAATCTGTAAGCGAACATCTGAAAAGATGAATATCTTCACTATTCCTTCATTTTTATTACAGTTTACTTTCTGCAATTAATCTTAATCTTTGGCGGATGCGGCCGCAGTTACGCTGATTCCGTGCCGCTTCAGAGGCTATTTTTTCAACCGTTTCGCTTTAACACCGCGTCATTCTCAGGAAGATTGATTAAGCAATCAGACGAAAGAGAATTTTTCTGATCAATCACCCCATTATGGCAATCTCATATCATACCCATTAATGAATTGCTCAGCTGCCAGCGCCTAATTTAAGAATTATCGGAAGCGGTAGTTTTATTCGCTGCTACAGGCACGTCTATTTGCAGTTTTTATCCTTGCTTTGCCGGATAAATCATTTAAGCCCACTCCCCTGCTCTGACAGTATGAAGGCATAAGTTCTCAACATTAAATAATCAATAACTTTTAGTTATAAGGAGTGATAATGCGAGTTATTACGCTGGCAGGCAGCCCACGATTTCCCTCCCGCTCAACTTCATTACTGACGTTGTGTCAGCACAAACTGGAAGCTCGTGGCATTGAAGTCATTCCCTGGAATATTCACAACTTTCAGCCTGACGATCTGATTAATGCGCGCTTTGATGCACCCGCGCTGCTGGCCCTGCGTGACGATCTGGCCTCGGCTGATGGGCTGATTGTGGCAACACCTATCTATAAAGCGTCGTTTTCGGGCGCGCTGAAGACCCTGCTCGATCTGCTGCCTGAGCGCGCACTGGAGCATAAAGTTGTGTTACCACTCGCCAGCGGCGGCAGTGTCGGCCATATGCTGGCGCTGGACTACGCGCTGAAACCGGTTCTCAACGCGCTGAAAGCACAGGAAATTCTGCATGGGGTCTACGCCGAAGACAGCCAGGTCACGCATTACGATCGTCAGCCTGTACTGGAAGATTCACTGGCAGAGCGTCTTGACGAAGCCGTCTCCGCGTTCTGGCTGGCGCTGACCCGTCATCACCATCCCGTTGCGCAGGCAGTATAAGGAAGCGATCAATGAAGCAGAGATTAGGAAAGTGGCTGGTGGCGGGACTCTTACTGGCTGGCCTTCAGGTACAGGCCGCAGAATCGGATCCGGCTGAGATTCGCATCGGCTATCAGAAAGGTTCGGTCAGCATGGTACTGGCGAAGTCACATCAGTTGCTGGAGAAACGGTTCCCCCATACTCAGATTAAGTGGATCGAGTTCCCGGCTGGCCCGCAAATGCTGGAAGCGCTGAACATTAACAGTATCGATCTCGGCAGTACCGGTGACCTTCCGCCACTGTTTGCCCAGGCCGCAGGCGCAGATCTGCTCTATGTCGGCTCGGAGCCGCCAAAACCGAAATCAGAAGTGATTCTGGTGCCGAAAAACAGCGCTCTGAAACAGGTCTCCGATCTGAAAGGCAAAAAAGTCGCTTTCCAGAAAGGCTCCAGTTCACACAATTTACTGCTGCGCGCATTACAGCAGGCGGGCCTCACGTTTAAAGACATCACGCCGGTTTATCTGACGCCAGCCGATGCGCGCGCTGCCTTCCAGCAGGGTGATGTGGATGCCTGGGCAATCTGGGATCCCTACTACTCTTCAGTACTGTTGCAGGGTAATTCGCGCCTGCTGATTGATGGCAGCTCACTGAATCTGACCGGGTCCTTCTATCTGGCGACGCGCAGCTATGCCGAAGCCCACGGCGCGTTTATCCAGCAGGTGCTGGACACCTTTAGCAGTGCCGACGCGCTGACGATCAGCCAGCCTAAGCAGAGCACCACGCTTCTTGCCCAGGCGATGGGCCTGTCTGAACCCGTTATTGCCAGCTATCTCAGCCATCGTCCACCCACCCGGATTTCGCCGGTCAGTGCTGAAACCGCAGCCGCACAGCAGCGTACCGCTGATCTGTTTTATGCCAATCATCTGTTGCCAGTCAAAGTGACGATTCAGGATCGCATCTGGCAACCGCATACCGTAACGCAGTAAGGAGCAATAATGAGCGTATCCATATTCTGGTTCCTGCCGACGCATGGCGACGGCCACTACCTTGGTACCGCCGAAGGCGCGCGACCGGTTGATCACGCCTATTTACAGCAGGTGGCGCAGGCCGCTGACCGTCTCGGCTTTGGTGGTGTATTAATCCCGACCGGCCGCTCCTGCGAAGATGCCTGGCTGGTTGCCGCCTCGCTGATCCCGGTGACGCAGCGCCTGCGTTTCCTGGTCGCGCTACGACCCGGCGTCATTTCACCGACTCAGGCGGCGCGTCAGGCTGCCACGCTGGATCGTCTCTCCAATGGCCGTGCGCTGTTCAATCTGGTGACCGGCGGCGATCCGGAAGAACTGGCGGGCGACGGCGTGTTCCTGGATCACCGTGAGCGTTACGCAGAATCTGCCGAGTTCACCCGCGTCTGGCGCCGGGTGCTGGAAGGCGAAACCGTCGATTACGAAGGCAAGCACGTGAAGGTTCGCGGCGCGCGTCTGATGTTTAAACCGGTGCAGCAGCCTCGCCCACCGCTGTGGTTTGGCGGCTCTTCTGAACCGGCTCAGGAACTGGCGGCCGAACAGGTCGATGTTTACCTTACCTGGGGCGAACCGCCTGCTCAGGTTAAAGAGAAGATTGATCAGGTGCGCGCGAAAGCGGCCGCGCAGGGACGTACGGTGCGGTTTGGTATCCGTTTGCATGTGATTGTGCGCGAAACCAACGAAGAGGCCTGGCAGGCCGCCGACCGGCTGATTGCCAATGTCGATGACGCCACTATTGCGAAGGCACAGGCAGCGTTCCAGCGGGCCGATTCTGTAGGGCAGCGCCGGATGGCCGCGCTGCACGGTGGTCGCCGCGACAAACTCGAAATCAGCCCGAATCTGTGGGCAGGTGTGGGTCTGGTACGCAGTGGAGCCGGTACAGCGCTGGTCGGTGATGGCCCAACCGTTGCCGCACGCATCAAAGAGTATGAAGCACTGGGCATTGAGACCTTTATCCTGTCAGGTTATCCGCATCTGGAAGAGGCTTATCGCGTCGGCGAACTGCTGTTCCCGCATCTTGATCTGCAGGTTCCACTCGTGCCTCAGCCGCGCGTCGTTCAGGCGCACGGTGAAGCGGTAGCCAACGATTTTACCCCTGAGAAAAAAGCCGCCCGGGGCTGAGGAGAGCATGATGGCCAGAACCCGAAAACGCCTTGCTGATACGCTGGTGCCGTGGCTATTGCCGACACTGCTTGTCGTGGTGTGGCAAATTGCTTCGCAAACCGGCTGGTTATCGAACCGTATTCTGCCCGCGCCGGAGAAAATTGTGACCACCTTCTGGCAGCTGACTGTCAGCGGTGAACTCTGGCAGCATCTGGCATTAAGCAGCTGGCGGGCACTGATCGGTTTCGGCATTGGCGGTTCGATCGGCCTGATACTTGGGCTGATCACCGGCACCTCAAAAACCGGTGAACGGCTGCTGGATACGTCGGTGCAGATGCTGCGCAATGTGCCACATCTGGCGCTGATCCCGTTGGTGATCCTCTGGTTCGGTATCGACGAGTCCGCCAAAATCTTTCTGGTGGCGCTGGGCACGCTGTTCCCGATCTACCTGAATACCTATCACGGCATCCGCAATATCGATCGCGGACTGGTTGAGATGGCACGCAGCTATGGCCTCTCCGGCTGGAGCCTGTTTATCCAGGTGATCCTGCCCGGCGCACTGCCGAATATTATGGTCGGCGTGCGTTTTGCGCTGGGTCTGATGTGGCTGACGCTGATTGTCGCTGAAACCATCTCCGCCAACGCGGGCATCGGCTATCTGGCAATGAACGCACGTGAATTCCTGCAGACCGATGTGGTGGTGGTCGCCATCATTCTCTATGCCCTGCTCGGCAAACTGGCGGATGTCGCCGCGTTGTTACTGGAACGCGTCTGGCTGCGCTGGCACCCCGCTTACCAACTGAAGGAGGAGAACGCATGAGCCAGACTCTCTCACCAGCCCGCCTTGACACTGGCACGCCGGTTGGCGTTAACGGCGTCAGCAAACAGTATGGCAGTCGTACCATTCTCAATAAGATCGACCTGCATATTCCTTCGGGTCAGTTTGTGGCGGTAGTGGGTCGCAGCGGCTGCGGCAAAAGCACCCTGTTGCGCCTGCTGGCCGGACTTGAACACAGCTCCAGCGGTGAACTGCTGGCAGGGAATACGCCGCTGCAGTCAGCACGCGACGATACCCGCCTGATGTTTCAGGATGCGCGACTGCTGCCGTGGAAAAAAGTCATTGATAACGTCGGGCTGGGCCTGCGCGGCCGCGAATGGCGCAGCGCAGCGATGGATGCCCTGACGGCGGTGGGACTGGCCGATCGCGCCAATGAGTGGCCGGCTGCACTCTCTGGTGGACAGAAACAACGCGTGGCGCTGGCCCGAGCGCTGATTCATCGGCCCGGCTTACTGCTGCTGGATGAACCACTGGGGGCGCTGGATGCCCTGACACGCATTGAAATGCAGGGATTGATTGAGTCACTGTGGCAGCAACATCATTTTACCGTGCTGCTGGTCACGCATGATGTCAGTGAAGCGGTCGCGATGGCGGATCGTGTGTTGTTGATCGAAGAGGGAGAAATCGGTCTGGATCTGCTGGTAGATTTGCCGCGACCACGGCGTCGTGGGTCTGCGCGGCTGGCCGAGCTGGAAGCAGAGGTACTGGATCGGGTGATGCAGCGTACGGAACGACCGCAGCCGGTACGTTACGCGCAGCAGCGCTGAAAAAGGGAGCGTCTCAGACGCTCCCTTTTTTATTATCAGGCGTTCAGTGCCCGGGTAATTTTTTCGTAGAGATCGCCAGAGAGTTTATCCAGTTCCAGCAGTTGCTCCAGCGCCTGACGCATCATCGCCTGACGGCCTTCGTCATAACGTTTCAGACGAATCAGCGGCTCCACCATTCGTGCCGCAACCTGCGGATTGCGGGTGTTCAGATCGGTGAGCATCTCCACCAGGAACTTATAACCGCTGCCATCTTTAGCATGGAATGCGGCCGGGTTAGCCGAGGCAAAAGCCCCCACCAGCGAGCGAACGCGGTTTGGATTACTCATGGTGAAAGAGCGATGATTCAGCAGCTGACGCACGTTGCGCATCACGTTGGCAGCCGGGCTGGTCGCCTGCAGCACAAACCATTTATCCATCACCAGACCGTCCTGATGCCAGCGCTCATCGTAAGCTGCCAGCAGCGCATCACGGCACGGTAACTGTGCCGCAACAGCAGCGGAAAGCGCCGCCAGCGCATCGGTCATGTTGGTCGCCTGGTGATACTGCGTCTGCACCAGTTTATCCGCCAGCTGCGCATCGCTGAAGGCAAGATAGGTCAGGCAGATATTTTTCAGGCTGCGCTGACCAATCGCGTCATGCTCCACGCGATATTCAGGCTGCTGATTGGCGTTGTAGATCGCAAAGAACTCATCGGCCAGTTCGCGTGCCAGTGTGCGTTGCAGGGCATCACGCACCAGCGCAATCGCCTGCGGATCGATAGTGTCAAACAGCTCGGCAATCTCATTTTCTGACGGCAGCGTCAGGATCAGCGCGGTCAGGGCCGGGTCACAGTCGGTATCGAGCAGCACCGCGCGGAAAGCATCGGCAACATGCAGCGGCAGCGACAGATGCTGGCCCTGCTGATAGCGGGCGACATTCAGACGGATATAGGTCGCCAGCAGGCTCTGAGCCGCATCCCAGCGGGAGAAGTCATTGCGTGCATGACGCATCAGGAAGGTGAGCTGAGCATCACTCCATTTGTAATCGAGCTTCACCGGGGCGGAGAATTCACGCAGTAGCGACGGCACCGGCTGGAAGTAGACATTATCGAAAATAAAGGTCTGGAACTCTTCGGTGACATTGAGCACATGATGCACCGGATGGCCGTTATTCTGCAGCGGGATCACCTTGCCTTCACCGTCATATAGCTCGATATCCAGCGGGATATGCAGCGGCAGCTTCTCTTTCTGATCGGCAGTTGCAGGGGTGTGCTGCGTGACGTGCAGCGTATACTGCTCCAGCTCCGGGTTGTAATCATCGCGCACCGTCAATACCGGCGTACCGGACTGGCTGTACCAGCGGCGGAACTGCGACAGATCGATATTTGAGGCATCTTCCATCGCCTGAACAAAGTCATCACAGGTGGCGGCGCTGCCGTCATGGCGATCAAAATAGAGCTTCATGCCCTTCTGGAAATTCTCTTCACCCAGCAGGGTGTGCATCATACGGATGACCTCTGACCCTTTTTCATACACCGTCAGGGTATAGAAGTTGTTCATCTCAATGACCTGATCCGGACGGATCGGGTGTGCCATCGGGCTGGCATCTTCGGCGAACTGCGCGCCGCGTACGATACGCACGTTATCGATGCGGTTCACCGCACGTGAACCCAGATCGGAGCTGAACTCCTGATCGCGGAAGACGGTCAGCCCCTCTTTCAGGCTGAGCTGGAACCAGTCGCGGCAGGTCACGCGGTTACCGGTCCAGTTGTGGAAATATTCGTGACCGATAACCGCCTCAATGCCGAGGTAATCTTTGTCCGTCGCCGTTTCCGCTTTCGCCAGCACATATTTGGCGTTGAAGACGTTAAGGCCTTTGTTCTCCATGGCGCCCATGTTGAAGAAGTCCACTGCGACAATCATAAAGATGTCGAGGTCATACTCCAGGCCGAAACGCTCTTCATCCCACTTCATACTATTTTTCAGCGAGGTCATCGCCCAGTCGGCACGATCGAGGTTACCGCGATCGACGAAGATCTCCAGCGCCACATCACGGCCTGAACGGGTGGTGAAGCTGTCGCGCAGCACGTCGAAATCGCCCGCCACCAGCGCAAACAGGTAGCACGGTTTCGGGAACGGATCCTGCCACTTCACCCAGCTGCGACCCTGCTCATCCCGGCCGCTGTCAATCCGGTTACCGTTGGAGAGCAGGAATGGATAACGCTCACCATTGGCATAAATGGTGGTGGTAAAACGTGCCAGCACATCAGGGCGATCGAGATACCAGGTAATATGACGGAAGCCTTCAGCCTCACATTGGGTGCAGAGCGCCTCGCCCGATTTGTACAGCCCTTCCAGCGCGGTGTTCTGATCCGGATGAATATCATTGATGATTTTCAGGGTGAAGCTGTCCGGCAGCTGGCTGATGACCAGTGCGCCCTCTTCTTCACGGAAGGCCGTCCAGGCTTGCCCGTCGACCTCCAGCGCAATCAGCGTTAACGCTTCGCC
This sequence comes from Pantoea sp. 22096, assembly GCF_052045955.1. NCBI lineage: Bacteria > Pseudomonadati > Pseudomonadota > Gammaproteobacteria > Enterobacterales > Erwiniaceae > Pantoea > Pantoea sp. 22096. Next base: position 1,648,877 of record NZ_JBQEPW010000001.1, read on the forward strand.
GTCCAGTCGCAGCTCAGCCTGGCTGTCGCCCACGCGTTTAACCTGGCTGATGGCCGTTACACGGGTCGTCGACGCATCCAGTTCAAAAGTTAAATCGATATCGGTGATGGTGTAATCGGGTGCACGGTAGTCGTGGCGATACTTGATTTGGGGCTGTTGCGTCATATTGCGTCTCGCGTTGTTATAAGTTTACCGGCAAAGTCTAAGCTTGTTACTACAAGCTTGCCACGCACAATGCACCTAAAGGGTGAAATGGCTACACTTTGTTAACAAAGGCACAGATTGGCCTCGACCCGCCCGACTGAAATATGCTGTGATCGGCTTCAGATAGTGAATTATACTTTTGCGTCTTTATGACTGTGTACAACACCGGGCACTGCGCCACCGAACAGGATGCTGAAACGCGCCATGACAGGACATGCTTCCCCGATACTGACCTCCCTGCTGGATACGGACGCCTATAAACTCCATATGCAGCAGGCCGTTTTCCACCGCTATCATGACGTAACGGTGGCGGCGGAGTTTCGCTGCCGCGGCGACGAACTACTGGGTCTCTACGCTGACGAAATTCGTGACGCGATTACTGCCATGCAACACCTGGCGCTGACTGATGATGAAGCGACCTGGTTATCCCGCCTGCCCTTCTTCCGGCAGGATTATCTCAGCTGGTTGCGCCAGTTCCGCTATAACCCGGAGCAGGTTGAGGTGCGCAATCACCATGGCAAACTGGAACTTCGTATCCAGGGGCCGTGGCGGGAGGTGATCATGTGGGAGGTGCCGCTACTGGCGCTGATCAGTGAGATTGTGCATCGACATCGCACGCCGCAGGTCACCACTCAGCAGGCGATCGACCATTTGCATCAGAAACTCGGCGACTTTAAGACGCAGGTAGCGGATCTGGATATGTCGCGCTTCCGCCTGATGGATTTCGGCACCCGTCGCCGCTATTCGCAGGATGTGCAGCAGGCGATTGTCTCCACACTGAAACAGGATTTTCCGTGGCTGATTGGCACCAGTAATTATGATCTGGCGCGCCGTCTGTCTCTGACGCCGGTCGGTACTCAGGCGCATGAGTGGTTCCAGGCCTTCCAGCAAATCAGCCCGGTTCTCGCCAACAGTCAGCGTGCTGCGCTGCAGGCCTGGCTGGACGAGTATGACGATCAGCTGGGTATCGCGCTGACCGATTGCATCGCGATGGATGCGTTCCTGCGCGATTTCGGTCCGATGTTTGCCCGCCGCTACCAGGGGCTGCGTCACGACTCCGGCGATCCGGTTGAATGGGGCGAGAAAGCACTGGCTCATTATCAGAAGCTGGGTATCGATCCGCAAAGTAAACATCTGGTCTTTTCTGACAACTTAAATCTCGACAAAGCGCTGGCGCTTTATCGCCACTTTGGTCAGCGGACGAATGTCGTGTTCGGCATCGGTACCCGCCTGACCTGCGATATTCCGGGCGTAACGCCACTGAACATCGTTATCAAGCTGGTGCAGTGCAACGGCAAGCCAGTAGCGAAACTTTCAGACAGCCCGGGCAAAACCATCTGCCAGGATAAGGCTTTTGTCAAAGCGCTGCGAAAAGCCTTTGATCTGCCGCTGGTGAAAAAAGCGAGTTAAACCTCTTCTTATCGGGGCGTTGATGCGCCCCGCCTCTGCTGTAATAAATCCGCTTTCCCCCTGAATTTTGCTTGTTTCCTGAAGACTCACAAGTAACATAGCAAAACCCCGGATGGGGCAACTTTTAACTCACTTCTTCTATATAGAGAGATATTTATGAGCGTAGTGCCTGTAGCGGACGTACTGCACGGTCGCGTCGCGGTTGACAGTGAAGTCACCGTACGTGGTTGGGTGCGTACCCGAAGAGATTCCAAAGCCGGTCTTTCCTTCATCGCTGTCTATGACGGCTCCTGCTTTAATCCCGTTCAGGCTGTCGTCAATAATTCTCTGAATAATTATCAGGATGAAGTGCTGCGTCTGACCACGGGCTGTTCCGTCATCGTGACCGGTAAAGTGGTGGCGTCGCCGGGTCAGGGCCAGGCGTTTGAAATTCAGGCGACCAGCCTGGAAGTCGTCGGCTGGGTAGAAGATCCGGACAGCTACCCGATGGCGGCGAAGCGTCACAGCATCGAGTATCTGCGCGAAGTGGCACACCTGCGTCCACGCACTAACCTGATTGGCGCGGTCGCCCGCGTTCGCCATACTCTGGCGCAGGCGCTGCATCGCTTCTTCCATGAAAATGGCTATTTCTGGGTTTCCACTCCGCTGATCACTGCATCCGATACCGAAGGTGCTGGCGAAATGTTCCGTGTCTCGACGCTGGATATGGAAAACCTGCCGCGTAATGATCAGGGCAAAGTCGACTTCAGCGAAGATTTCTTTGGCAAAGAAGCCTTCCTGACTGTTTCCGGTCAGCTGAACGGCGAAACCTATGCCAGCGCCCTGTCGAAGATCTACACCTTCGGCCCGACGTTCCGCGCAGAGAATTCCAACACCAGCCGCCATCTGGCGGAATTCTGGATGCTGGAGCCGGAAATCGCCTTTGCCTCACTGGATGATGCGGCTGCACTGGCCGAAGCAATGCTGAAGTATGTCTTCAACGCGGTGCTGGAAGAGCGTGCCGATGACATGGCGTTCTTCGCTGAGCGCGTGGATAAAGATGCCGTTGAGCGTCTTCAGCGTTTCATTACCACCGATTTTGCCCAGGTCGACTACACCGACGCGGTTGAGATCCTGATGAACTGCGGTCAGACCTTCGAAAACCCGGTTTCCTGGGGTATCGATCTCTCCTCAGAGCATGAGCGTTACCTGGCCGAGAAACACTTTAAAGCGCCGGTGGTGGTGAAAAACTATCCGAAAGACATTAAAGCGTTCTATATGCGCCTGAACGAGGATGGCAAAACCGTGGCGGCGATGGATGTTCTGGCGCCAGGCATTGGTGAGATCATCGGCGGTTCACAGCGTGAAGAGCGTCTGGATGTCCTGGATGCGCGTCTGGAAGAGATGGGTCTGAATAAAGAAGATTACTGGTGGTATCGTGACCTGCGTCGCTACGGTACTGTGCCACATTCAGGTTTCGGACTGGGCTTTGAACGTTTAATCGCCTATGTGACTGGCGTGCAAAATGTCAGGGACGTTATCCCCTTCCCGCGCACGCCACGCAATGCAAGTTTCTAAAATTCAGCATTAAATATAAGAAATTCATATATATAAAGAGGTCGGCACTGCCGGCCTTTTTTTATTTTTGTAAATTTTGAGTTCTCTCACAAAGTTCCGTATTTTTTACATTTTGTAATACATATTTTCTTACTGAAACAAGATTACGAGTTTAGTAGCATTTAAGCGCTAGAATTACGGCGGGTGGGATGGAAAGATGCGTGCAGACACAGGAAGACACCAAACTTCGCTCAGGGTTCTGTAAAGATTTCCTGACGGCAGTGGCAGGTGTACAAATAACTCCAATGAGGGTAATGAATAATGATGAAGCGCAATATTCTTGCAGTGGTTATCCCTGCTCTGTTAGCCGCCGGCGCAGCAAACGCTGCAGAAATCTATAACAAAGACGGCAACAAACTGGACCTGTACGGTAAAGCAGTCGGCCTGCACTACTTCTCTGATAACGATGGCAGCGATGGCGACAAGTCATACGTTCGTTTCGGCTTCAAAGGTGAAACTCAGATTAATGACCAACTGACCGGTTACGGCCAGTGGGAATACAACATTCAGGCTAACAACTCTGAAGGTTCCGACGCACAGAATAACAACAAAACCCGTCTGGGCTTTGCGGGTCTGAAATTCGGTGATGCTGGCTCAATCGACTACGGCCGTAACTACGGTGTGGTTTACGATGCAATCGGCTGGACCGATATGCTGCCAGAGTTCGGTGGCGACTCAGGATACTCAGATAACTTCATGAACGGTCGTAGCACCGGCCTGCTGACCTACCGCAACACCAACTTCTTTGGTCTGGTAGATGGCTGGGACTTCGCAGTTCAGTATCAGGGCAAAAACGAGCGTAGTGACATTCGTCGTGCTAACGGCGACGGCTGGGGTCTCTCAACCTCTTACGTTTCACCAATCGGCGTAGGTGTTGTTGGTGCTTATAGCAGCAGCGATCGTACTGATGCACAGGCAGCCGGTGTTGCTGCTAACGGTACAGTTGTTGGTCAGGGCAAACGCGCTGAAAACTGGGCAACTGGTCTGAAATATGATGCGAACAATGTTTACCTGGCTGCTTACTACGGTGAAACCCGTAACTCAACGCCATTTGACTTAACAATTGCTCCTGGCACCACCACCACTGCATTCGCTAACAAGGCTCAGAACATTGAATTGGTTGCACAGTACCAGTTCGACTTCGGCCTGCGTCCTTCCGTTGCTTACGTGCAGTCTAAAGGCAAGGACATTGAAGGCGTGGGCGATGCTGACCTGGTTAAATACATCGACGTTGGCGCGACTTACTACTTCAACAAAAACATGTCTACCTATGTGGACTATCAGATCAACCAGCTGGATGACAACAACCGTCTGGGTCTGAACACAGACGACGTGGTTGGTGTTGGCCTGGTTTACCAGTTCTAATTCCGCTTTAAACATGTTGAAAAACGGGGCTACGGCCCCGTTTTTTATGACTGCTATTCCCAACAGGTGCGTTTTGCCCCGAGCCGTTACCCCGCTTTAATCACTACCTTTCTCCGTCGCGCAATCCACACTGCAAAATGTATGAATTTGTCTCGCAAACGGTTGGCATTTGTCTGGCCGGACGCTAACCTGAGAGCCCTCTTGCTAAAGTTCACGCTAATGGACCTGACACATGTTTGAATCGATCTCTGCTGCACCCGCCGATCCTATTCTTGGACTGGCCGATCTGTTTCGTGCTGATGACCGCCCTGAAAAAATCAATCTGGGTATCGGCGTTTATAAAGACGAAACCGGCAAGACCCCGGTACTGACCAGTGTTAAAAAAGCTGAGCAATACCTGCTGGAAAATGAAACCACCAAAAACTATCTCAGCATTGATGGGCTGGCGGATTTTGCCCGCTGCACGCAGGCCCTGCTGTTCGGCAACCAGAGTCCGCTAATCACCGCTGGCCGCGCCCGCACGGCTCAGACACCGGGTGGTACAGGTGCGCTACGCGTTGCAGCCGATTTCCTCGCCACGCAAACATCGGTGAAGCGGGTCTGGATAAGCAATCCAAGCTGGCCAAATCACAACAACGTGTTTAAGGCTGCCGGTCTTGAGGTCTGTGAATACCACTATTACGACCCGGCAAACCATACGCTGGATTTCGATGGCATGCTGGCGTCACTGAAACAGGTTCAGCCAGGCGACGTGGTGCTGTTCCACGGCTGCTGCCATAACCCGACCGGTATCGACCCGACCGCCGGGCAGTGGCAACAGCTGGCGCAGCTGTCACAGGCCAATGGCTGGCTGCCGTTGTTCGACTTCGCTTACCAGGGCTTTGCCCGTGGTCTGGATGAAGATGCAGAAGGCCTGCGCATATTTGCCGCCTCGCATCAGGAACTGATCGTCGCCAGCTCTTACTCCAAGAACTTCGGTCTGTATAACGAACGTGTTGGTGCCATCACGCTGGTTGCCGCCGATGCGAGCGTGGCAGATACCGCGTTCAGTCAGGTGAAGTACACCATTCGCGCGAACTACTCCAATCCGCCTGCACATGGTGCCGCCATCGTCGCCACCATTCTGGGCAATGATACCCTGCGTACCATCTGGGAGCAGGAGCTGTCGGACATGCGTCAGCGCATTCAGCGCATGCGTCAGCTCTTCGTAAATACTCTGGCGGAAAAAGGCGCACAGCGCGACTTCAGCTTTATTATTAAGCAGAACGGTATGTTCTCCTTCAGTGGCCTGACCAAAGACCAGGTGATTCGCCTGCGTGAAGAGTTTGGCGTCTACGCGGTGAACTCAGGGCGGGTGAATGTGGCGGGCATGACGCCAGACAATATGTCGGCGCTGTGCGAAGCGATTGTCGCGGTGCTGTAACGCTGTCGACGAAACAAAAATGGGCCTGCTGGCCCATTTTTTATTGCAGGAAAGGATTACTGATGCGTTCATGCCCCAGCGTAGAAATCGGGCCGTGACCGGGAAGAAAAGTCACATCATCGCCCAGCGGCAGTAATTTTGTGCGGATAGCCTCGATGAGCTGCTGATGATCGCCCTGTGGGAAGTCAGTACGCCCAACACCACCATTAAAAATCACGTCGCCTGAAATCAGTAATCGTCCTGACCGGTCAAAGAACACGACATGGCCAGGTGAATGTCCCGGGCAGTGCAGAACGTCCAGCGTGATCAGCCCGACCTGCACGCTCTCTCCCTCTTCCAGCCAGCGATCGGGGGTAAACGGCGCGCACTCGTCAAGTCCGAACATCCGGCTCTGAGTTGGCAGCGCTTCAAGCCAGAAGGCATCGCGCTTTTGCGGTCCGACAATCGGAATCTGATAAAATGCTGCCAGTTCAACAGCGGCCCCGACATGATCAAGGTGTCCATGTGTCAGCAGAATCTGAGCGGGTTTAAGTTTAAGCTGTTCCAGCGTTTGTTTGATCAGTCCGGCATCGCCGCCTGGGTCGACCAGTGCGGCTTCGCGAGTCGTGTCGCACCAGATAACTGAGCAGTTCTGGGCAAAAGCGGTAACAGGAATAATGTGGTAATTCATAACGCTCCATGACCGGCTCACGCAGCGTTGCCGGTGTCATTACCAGTGCCTGATCGGACCGGTATCAATATGTACAAAGTTACTGCGGGGATAATATCCTACACCACCCGCACGCAGAGATAACGCCGCTTTGCGTACATTCGCCAGCGAAACGCCTTCAATATGAAAATCCATCGCCTGGCCTTTGGTGTGATAGCTGTGTTTCGCGACTCCCGGACCGCTCTCACGTAACATGTTGTTCGTTGCCAGTGAACGATAGCCAGAAACCAGCTGTATCGGTTTACGCATACCCAGCAGCGCCTGCAGGCGAAAAATCTGGTCAAACAGATGTGGATCGATGCTTTTCACTTTGTTGGCGCGATAGTCACGGAAAAAATGATTTAATCGTGACAGCTCATCCTTGTCGTAACTCTTACCATTAAAAAACTCAGTTTTAAGGGTTTCACCGGTGTGAAGATTATTAAGCATCAATACACGCGGGCGAGACGTTGAAAGCGAGGCCCTTGCAGAAGCTGGCAATAATGCCAGTCCGGCGGCGGCACTACCGCACAGCAGTAGTTTGCGACGAAAAGAATCAATAGTAGACATGTAACGGTTTACCTGAGAGTGGAGCCATAGAAATGTGCAAAAAGCGCACAGGCCGAACCATAACTTTCTCTCAGAGAAGCGTCAACCCATCTGCCATGAGTTTGCGAGGCGATCCTCTGAGGGATCGCCATTTGATAAGATTTTTCTTTAATAAGGATTTGCGGGGAACGATTTAAAATCAATTACTAGAGCAGTAATTGCTCGGCCCGACTCAGAGCCTGACTGCCCGAACGGGCGGTGTCATCATAATTGTAAATATCTGTGCGGAACTGCGGTTTGCCATCATCAGCGACCCACGCCGTCAGATAATAGAGATTGACCGGAATGCGGTGGCGAATCGGCACATAGCGGGTGTCACCCTCTTTCAACGTACTGGAAATTCGGGAGTCGTTCCAGCCCGCATCCTGCAGCAATAAGCCTGCCAGCTCAGACGCTTTGTTCACCCGCACACAACCTGAACTGAGCGCACGGATATCACGCTGGAACAGGTTATGATTTGGCGTGTCATGCAGGTAGATCGCATCTGAACTCGGCATATTAAATTTATACCGGCCCAGCGCATTCGCCACGCCCGGGGCCTGAATCAATCGGTAAGGGAACGATGAGGCGGTGACCATGCGCCAGTCGATCATGCTGGGATCAATTACTTCAGCATCTGCGCTCCAGCCTGACAGCAGGGTATACCCATGCTTATAAAGATAGGTTGGATCCTGCTTCACCTTTGGAATGATGTCTTTACGCACCAGGGTTGTCGGCACATTCCACGGCGGGTTAAGCACGACATTATTCAGCGCACTGCGCATAAGTGGCGTTTTACGATCGGGACGACCGACGATAACGCGCGATGAAAGAATTTTGTTGCCGTTGTTGTAATAGATCAGCGAATAGTTGGCGATGTTCACCATGATGCCGTTGTGCATATCGTCCGGCAGCAGACGCAGGCGCTGAATATTCAGCGCCAGCAGAGAAGCACGCATCTGCGGAGAGACGTTAAGCCACTGCCGTGTTCTGGCACCGATAGCGCCATCGCCATCCAGTCCCTGCCAATGCTGGAAACGCTTCACACCGGCCACCAGCGTCTCGTCATAGACATTGGCGGTATTCCCTTCCAGCGTCTGACCCTGGACATTACCCGGTGACTGCGGTGATGGCGTAAGCAGATTAGTGACTGGCGTAGCGGAAGGACTCACCGCGACAGGCTGGTCGCTGTGCGTCACCGGCGACGGCGCGACAGGCACCGCATCGTCATCCGGTGCGGGCGCGTTAACCTGTGCCGTTAACATGCCGCTGCGCTGCAAAATTTCACGCAGGGCTGGAACGTCATCACTGACCTGGCCGGGACGCAGGGTTTCACTGCTTTTCAGTTGTGGCCAGGGCTGCTTATCGCTGAGCAACGTTTTCAGCGCGGCGTGCATAGGCTGATACTGTGGGTGCTGCGGCTGTAATGAGGCAATAAACGTGTTATCAGAACCCGCATTGACCGCGTTCTGCCACTGATTCACGACCGCGATCGACGGCTGTGTCAGCCTGTAAGGAACGTTGCTGTAGAGCCACGTTTCACCCTGTGTCGGCACATTTGAAACAAACTGCAGATAACCCAGCATTGCATCGGAGAGCGCGACATCGCGGGCAAAGCCGGTAATAGCCGGATTCGTCAGACGCTCAATCCAGCGCGTGAACTGTGGCTGAACACCTGAAAGCGCCACTTCAGCCAGCTGCTGCTGAAATTTTTGCACCGCCTGAGCATCCTGCCAGAGCGGCTGCATATGGCGGGATGCATAGAGCGTCGCCAGCGGTGCCAGATAAAACGGCTGATCGGCGCTGGAAAACGCCTGCCGGATGCGTTGCTGACTTTCGGAAACGGAGATAGCCGCCTGCGTTGTCCCGGGCAAAGCGGCGATGACAGCGGCCTGCGGTAGCGTAAATGGAACAACGGTTAGCGCCAGCGCTAACAATGATAGAACGCGATGATGATTTAATTTTTTTACCAGCAACATCCCTGCCCCCTTGTTTTTCAACTTCGCAGTGTTCCCTGTATCCACTGCGACCGCGCCGTGACTCATCATGTGAGTATACAAACAAAAACGGCATTTGCCTCATGCGACAAATGCCGTAACCAGATTAACGAATGGTTCAGTTTTTGACTACGTTTCCGCCTGCGAATTTTCAGCGGTTAAATCGGGCAGCGCATCTGCGTCACTTCCCGCACGCACCGGCGAAGGATCGGCAGCAAAACCCCGCAGACCGACCACATGCACATGCTCGGTGTTATTAAACACCTTACGTACCAGTTTGTAGGTCGTGCCTTTCTCCGGGCTGATATTCTCCGGCGCGGCAATCACTAACTGCATCTCCAGTCGCTCACAGAGTTCAAACAGTGTGGCGATGGAGCGTGCATCCAGACGTGCTGCTTCATCAAGGAACAGCAGTCGGCATGGCGAAATATCTTTGCCGCGCAGACGACGGGACTCCTCTTCCCAGCTCTGTACCACCATCACCAGAATGGACATACCGGTACCGATCGCCTCACCCGTTGAGAGCGCACCGCTTTCTGCACGCAGCCAGCCATCGGAACCCCGGTTCACTTCCACTTCCATCTCCAGATAGTTGCGGTAGTCGAGCAGCTCCTCACCGATGGTCTGCGGCGTCCGCTGACCCATGTCGATATGCGGGTTAAGTCGCTGATAGAGCTTCGCCAGTGCCTCAGAGAAGGTCAGGCGGTTGCTGTTGAACAGATCCTGATGCTGCTCATGCTCTTCTGACAGCGTATCCAGCAGCATAGCGTGGGTTTCACGGACGTTCACGTTAAGCCGCACGCTGCGGACCTGACCAAAGCTGACAGTCTGCAAACCCTGGTTGAGCTGGCGGATGCGGTTCTGTTCACGCTGGATCGTCTTGCGGATGATGTTCGCCGCACTGCGTGAACTGATCGCCAGCATCTGCTCACGCGCGGTCAGCTCTTCGGTCAGACGGTTCAGTTCGATTTCCATCTGCTCAATCGCTTCGACCGGATCGTCGGTACGAATAATATCCTGACGGATACGCTCGCGCAGATGCTGATAGACCGCAATAAAGAACTGAATCTTACGCTCAGGACGTTTTGGATCTTCCGACAGCCGCAGTACGTCGCGCAGATGTTCGTTGTCCGACACCGCCAGACGCAATGCACCCAGCGCTTTATCCGACATCGAGCGCAGCTCATCGCCGCTCAGGTAAGCCAGTTCACGACGATGCAGGCGACGCTCAACGCCATTCTCTTTCACCAGACGCAGGACGGTACACCAGCCCGCTTTTGCACTGACCACCTGCTCACGCACCTGATGATACTGACGCTCCAGCTGACGCAGGCGCTTCTGCAGATTATCCATCTCCGCTTCACAGAAGGTAAGCTGTTTCTCCAGCTGATTGCGGCGGGCGCGATTGTGGCTCAGTGCCGTGTAGAGCTCATCGCGGCGAACGCGCGCGCGTTCTTCTGCGCTGCTGTCAGCCTGGACGCCAATGTCCTGCATCTCCTGCTGCAACTCTTTCAGCATGTCGCGCTTGGCGTCATAAGCGCTTTTCAGCGAAGCCAGCACCTGCGCATATTGCGTCAGTTGCGCCTGATGTTCACGCAGGCGATCGCGGCTGCGGCTGCGTTCACCCTCAGCCTGCTCAAGACGCTGACGCAGCTTATCGCTAAGGTCATTGTTGCCGTTGAGCATGCTGGCGGAGTCGTCATAACTGAAGTGGGCGCGACGCTGCACCACCTCTGTCAGCGCAAAGGCCTGCTGACGCGCGTTGCGCTGCTGCTGCTGCGCCTGCTGATAATCTGCCTGTAACTGCTCGTGCTGTTCCGGATCGCTCTGCAATACGGCGAGGATCGGTTCCAGTTTCGCCAGCTTCGCGCCATGCTGATGCAGGAAGCGCGCCGCGTCCTGAGCCGCATCGACCTGCTCACGGATCTCTTCGCAGCGATCGCCCAGCGTGTCATCCAGCAGCAGGTTGACGCGTGGCAGCAGTCGGTTTAACTGCGATACGCCCTCTTTCGCCAGCTCATACTGCTGACGCTGCTGCTGATTATTGCTCTCATGCTGATTCAGCGCCCGCTCCAGTTCACCCCGACGCGCGCCCAGCTGACGGATCTGCGCTTCCGGGTCGGCGTCAAAGGCAACGGCCAGATGCGTGCCGATAAAGCGGCTGAATGACTGATGCAGACGCTGCGTTTTCTGCACATCGAACGACAACGTGGCGTAACGCTCAGCCAGTTTGTCGCGCTCAAGGTGCAGCAGCTCCAGCTGATTTTCGCGCGCTGCGCGGCCAAACAGCGGGATTTTCGGGAAGCGGGAGTAGCGCCACTGACGCTCTGCCACTTTCACCACAACGGCATTCTGCAGCTCATCAACGCTGAAGACACTGTCATCGAATGACTGCGGGTCACCCTCGATCAGGTAGAGATCTTCCGGGCACTCCTCCAGACCATCCAGCATCTCACGCACGCGGGAGAGATCCGGCACCACGATTGCATGACGTGACGGACCATAGAGCGCCGAGAAGTACGGCGCATCATCCAGGGTCACATCATCATAAATCTCAGAGAGTAATACGCCGCCAAAGCGTTCCGCCAGCTGGGTCAGGCGCGCATCTTCCGCCCCGCCCGGCTGACTGAGCCGCTCAATCTGCTGCTCGATATCACGTTTGCGTGCCGCCACTTCGTCGCGCTCGACGGTGGTTTCACGCTCGCGCTCCAGCAGTTGCTGCATAAATTCGGTAACGTCCTGGCTGCTGTTCAGCGCCTGACCGGTCTGTTCACTGAGCTGCGTCAGGATCTCCTGTGCCGCCAGCCAGTGTGGCGCACGGGCTGTCAGGCTGGTGATGCGTTCGCGCAGCTGTTCCAGCTCCTGACGCATCATCATGCGCTGCTCACCGGCGTCCGAGACGCTGCTGTTCAGCTGTTCGATCTGCGCTTCAAGCTCCTGCTGCAGGCCAGCCAGCGCATCGGCTTCGTAATGCTGTCCCTGACGCTTGCAGAATTCGGCCAGCAGTCGCTCCGCCTCATGCTGCTCACGCAGACGCTGTTCCAGCTCATTGAGCCGCAGACGCAGCGACGAGAGCTGTTCGGCGTGATGACGCTGATTGCTGGCATCACGCAACAGTTCGCGGCCGGTCTGCCAGGCATCCTGACGGGTCACATCACCGGCAATGCTGGTCACCAGCGCCAGCGCCTGTTCAAACTGGCTGTGCGCGGCTTCGGCCACGCTCAGCTTCTGCTCCAGGCGCAGCAGGCGTTCTGTCGCTTCTTCCTCTTTAGCCTGGAAGCTCTCCTGCCATTCTGCCGCGTTATCGATAGTCAGATCGGGCAGCTGGCACAGCGTGCGGGCGCGTTCCAGCGCCTGCAAGGCCTGCTGATACTGGATGGCGCGCGTTTGCTGAACGTCGAGTGCCTGCTGGAAATCGGCCAGCTGACTTTTCAGTTCATCCACTTCCAGCTCAGCCGCTTCAGCACGCGCTTCATTCTCTTCCTGAATTTCGCGCGCTTCGGCAACCACTTCGGTCTGCTCTTCCAGCCGCAGCGTCAGATCTTCGATATCCGCATCGTAGCGCTCAATCTTCTCCTGCTGCCGCATCGCCGTCTGCACCAGGTTCAGGTGATCGCTGGCGGCCTGATAATCGACTTCAAGATCGTTTTCTGCACCACTGTGCTCTGACAGCTCGCGCGCCATCTCCACGTGACGATACTGCTCGGTGGCGAGTTGCTTACGACTGCTGAACAGCTCATTGCGCAGCTGTAATGCGCTGTCGAGATGTCCACAGCGCTCATTGGCGTGACGCATATAGTCAGCCGACACGTAGCTGGTCGCCTCGGAGATGAGATGCTTAAAGAGGTCGCGGTCGGACTGGGTAACGCGGATTGCCTCCAGCGTCATGCGGTTCTCGCGCAGCGCAGCTTCCATATCCTGGAACGCTTTACGCACGCCGCTGTTTTCAGGCAGCAGGTAATCACGCAGCGATCGGGTGATGGCGCTGGAGATACCGCCATAGAGCGAGGCTTCAATCAGGCGATAGAACTTGCTGCGATCGCTGGCAGAGCGCAGACGACGCGGCACCACGCCCAGATCAAACAGCATAGCGTGATAATCCGTCACCGAGTTATAAGCGCGGAACTGCACGCCTTCCTGTGCCTCAACCCGTTCTTTTACCTCATTCAGCGGTAAGACGCGTGCCTGACGGCTGTTAAGCACTTCCGTCAGCATATCGGTCGGATTAGTGTCGGTTGGCAGACCGTGGATACTGAACGGCTTGATATCGACTTTTTTGTCGCGTCCGGCCACCTGTTGCAGACGGACACCGACCACCACACGCTGATGGCGTGAGTTCACTACGTCCAGCATTGAGTAGCAGACGCCGGCCCGCAATTTACCGTGCAGACCCTTATCACGGGATCCCGACGTCGCGCCCGCTTCTGTGGTGTTACGGAAGTGCAGCAGTGTTAAATCGGGGATCAGTGCGGTGACAAATGCCGCCATGGTGGTGGACTTACCCGCACCGTTACCGCCTGACAGTGTGGTCACTAGTTCATCAAGATCAAAGGTACGGGCAAAAAAACCGTTCCAGTTGATCAGCGTAAGCGAACGAAACTTTCCGCGCTCAATCATGCCTGTTCTTCCTCTGCGTTCTCACTGTCGCCTTCCTGCCCTTCACTTTCATCTGTGTCGATCGGTGCAGTCGCATTTTCCAGTAGCATGGCTTCGCCATCACGAATCAGGCGAAGCTGCGCTTCACGGGCATCATCACCGCCACGCACGTCGGCACCAAAGCGGAACACCGATTCCGTGATACGGAATTTGCTGCTGTCATTGCCGAAGAACCACACCATCCCAAGACGGCGCAGGCGGCTCAGAGAGGCGCGCACTTTCTCCTGCAGCTTGGTGCGATCCAGATCCGAACCGGTTGAACGCTGATTAACCAGCTTCAGCAGACGGTTCTCGTCGGCCAGCGAGAGCAGTTCGTCATACAGCTCCTGCTGGGTGAAGATTCCCTCATTAGCCAGGCGTTCCGGGCTGAGATAGAGGTAGCAGAGAATTTTCCCAACCATCATGTCCAGCTCAGAGAGCACAGAACGCGGAATCAGCGTGGTTGAACGCGGACGCAGATAGAAAAAGCCTTCCGGCGCACGAATTAACTCAACGTTATAGCGGGTGTAAAACTCTTCGAGAAATGACTGGTAGTCCATCAGAAAAGCGTGGTTATCCAGCTCTTCAATTCCGATATGGCGTCCGGCGCGTAACTGGCTGTCCAGCGCGGGAAAAATCGGGTTGGCCAGTGCCTGTGCCAGCTTAACCGGCATCACTTGTTCAATATTTGTCGATGACATGTGCCTGCACCTTGGCTCCGTAATCATTGATGGCTTGCCATTCCACAGGCAAACCGGCTAAATCAGCTTCCGCTACGCCAAGGCGTACCGCCTGGTCCACCACAATGCGCGCCAGGTCGAAATGGCGGGCACGTGGATACTGGGCCAGGTAGTCACGCATCACTGACGCGAGGTTGAGCGGTTTTTGTTGCGATTTGTAGACCTGCAGCGCTTCTTCAATCATCGCTGCCAGCTGTTCGCGAATTTCATTAATCTCTTCGTATTCCATCTCTGGCGGCAGTTCGCCCATCACTTCGTCATTCCGCAGCGTCAGCGCCTCATCGCGCATGTCATACAGGCGGTCGGCATTGGCGTAGGTCAGCGCCCAGGGCGCGTCGAAGTAGTTCTGTACCGATACCCGCAGGCGCTGGGCAAAGACGCGATTTTTATCCATGTCGATGGCGGTACGAATAAATTTATGAACGTGCCGGTCATAGCCGATCCACAGGTCAATCGCCTGCTGACCCCAGCTGGTAATACGGTCGAGCTTGCTTTGCAGGTCAAACACCAGTTTATCGACGAAGCCCAGGTCTGGGCTGTCCAGCGTGGCATCCTGAATACGCAGCAGGTTTTCCTGAAGTTTGTCGCCCGCCGCTTCCAGCGTATCCTGCAGTTCACGCAGTGTCCCGGAGGTTTCAGAGAGCAACATTTCACAGCTGGAGATCGCCGCGCGCCAGTCTTTATTCAGCAGTTCAGCGATATCGTTTTTCACCGCCTGCTGCTGTTCATCCATCAGACGCTGGGTCATATCGATGCTGTCGAAGATCTCCGCCACCGAATATTTCAGCGGCGCGAAAACATTGCGATGCCAGTGAAACTCATCACCGTTTTCCTGCGCGGCATCGGCTGCCCGCTTGAGCTCGCTGGCCACAATTGACAGCTGCATCGACAGGCGCAGCGTTGAAAACTCACGCTGACGGATGTAGTAGTCGGTGATGCCGATCGCCAGCGGCGTCAGGCGATAGATAGCGTTGCCTTCGGTGAGTTCACTGGTAAAGCGGTTGAGCAGACGCTGACGCACCATGTCGTTGATGGCGTTGTTGGCACGAACCAACACGGTTTCATGGGTTTGTTCAAAAGCTTTACTGACATGACGGAAAGCGTCAATCAGATCGCCTTCGCTCATTTCGCCATCCATCCGCTCACCGTTGAGGGTGGCGATAGCCAGCAAAAAGGCCAGACGTTCCACTGGCAGCGCAAGGGAAAAGTCATTTTTGCGCGCCCAGGAGACCAGTTCAGGTACCGTCTGGGAAAATTCACTCATAATTCGTCCTTCTGCCCCGGTTTACGCGCGGTCACATGGATGTAGCGCCCTAAGCTTAAAAAGGGTTCCTGACGGCAGTAACGCCGCTCCATCTCAATAATTTCGTCGTCGCTTTTTGGCTCGCCTTTCGGCGGTTTCATGTAGTCACTGAATACCCGGATCCCGGCACGCTGCTCAATCACAAAGCCACACGCCTCCAGCCAGCGATAGACCTGCTCTGGGTCGCGCGGATAGTCAGGCGACAGGGTTCGCTTTTTGCGTTTAGTCAGGTTGGTGCGCAGATAGCCGAAGTTACCCAGCGTTAAGGTGCGCAATGTCAGGCCGTGCAGATTGTAAAACATCAGCGACATGACGCCCCCCGGACGCAGCAGATCGAACAGCGCTTTGAGCACCTTCTCCGGTTCAGCGACCCACTCAAGCACAGCGTGGAACAATACCAGATCCACCGGCTTATCCAAATGTTCGCCCACCTGCTGCGCGCTAATTTGTCTGAATTGCATGTTGTGGCTCACACCCTGTGCCGCCGCATTTTCGGCGGCCCGGCGCAGCATCTCAGCAGAGAGGTCGCACAGCAGAACCTGATGGCCCTGTGCAGCCAGCCCGCTGGAGACCTGGCCGACACCGCCACCAGCATCCAGCACCGATAGCGGGTGCGGTGACAGGCCGGGCACTATCTTCTCCAGCTCATCCCGGAGGATGGCCTGGCGTATCTTCCCTTTGGTGGTGCCGTAAATATTTTGCGAAAATTTATCCGCGAGATCGTCAAAGTTACGATCCTGCATGGCATGCGCTCCGGTATGCTGCGGTGAGACTTGTGCTATTTTGTCACAGGCATCAGAAGAATGAACCTTTCATCCCCATCTTCCCTTCCGGGTGCTCTATTTTCGGACAACAGGACGCGTTTTCGATGTTATTTACCCTGAAAAAAGTGATTGGCGGGCTGCTTTTACCCTTGCCGTTTCTGCTTTTGCTGATGGCGCTGGGCATTTTACTGCTTTGGTTTACTGACTGGCAAAAAAGCGGCAAAACCGTGATCTCTGTCAGCTGGCTGTTATTGCTGCTGCTGAGCCTGCAACCGCTGGCGGATCGGCTGCTTTTGCCGCTGGATAACCGCTATCCGACCTGGAACGGTGCAGAGAAGGTGGACTACATTGTGGTGCTGGGCGGAGGCTATACCTTCAACCCGGCATGGGCACCCAGCTCAAACCTGCTGAATAACAGTCTGCCACGCGTGGCGGAAGGTATTCGTCAATGGCAACGCAATCCGCAGTCGACCCTGATTTTTACCGGCGCTGCCGGTGGCACCAATCCGAAGAGCAGCGCCTGGGTAGCCGCTCAGGTGGCAGAAAGTCTGGGCGTACCGCGCGAACACATTCAGATTCTTGACCAGCCTCGTGATACCGCGGATGAAGCGCAGGCGGTCAAAACGGTAGTAGGCGATCGCACGTTGCTGCTGGTCACCTCAGCGAATCATATGCCGCGGGCGATACGCTTTTTCCACGCGGTCGGTCTGAAGCCGATTGCTGCCCCTGCCAATCAGCTGGCGATTACCTCGCCGCTGAATGGCTGGGAACGCGCGATACCTTCATCGATCTGGCTGAGCCACAGCGAACGGGCAGTGTATGAAACGCTGGGCACGTTACTGCAGCGGCTTAAAGGTGAGAAACCCGACTCAGCCGAGCCAGGGAAGTAGTTGCGCACGGGCATGGTCAAAACGCGGGCGGTTGAACGTGCCGGTCTGCACGAGATGTTCGATGCAGTCCCACAGCTGATAAACCCACCGGCGCCAGACAAAGCCTTCAGAGACGGGTGCCCGTTGCAGGTAGTCGTGCAGCAGCGCTGTCTCAGCAGGTGAGGTATCCAGATGGATCAGGTCATATTCACGGGGCGCCCAGAGAATCGTGCCCGGCTGTGTCATCGCGACTAACTGGTCACTGCGGCTGTTTTTCAGCATGCTCTGCAGCCGCACGTTGCCGTGAACCATCACGCAGGGATCATCGAAGTCGCGGAAAAGATGCGCCAGACGTGACCGGCAGCGGAACAGAATCTGGCGATCTTCCAGCGTGAAGCCGGGTGGGCGCAGATAGCTGAGTGTCGACCACAATACCTCAACCCGTTGTGCATACCAGGCCGGCCAGCAATTCTGCTGCGTGCTGTCTACCGTTCCGACCAGACCGTGGCTGTCGAGCCGGTGCCAGGCCAGCAGACCCTCGACTGCCTGCTCGCAAAACTGTTGCCATCGCTGAGCATCCCGCGCAGGCGCCTCCGCCGTCACGCCATTCAGTCTCGCCATCAGAAGCGTTTCATGCACCGGCGGCTGCTGGCTCAGCACCAGACCATAGACCGCTGGCACAGGGATCAATCCGGCCTGCCCCAGTAATGCCAGCTTTCTGGCTTCCAGCGCTGCCCGCCCCTGATGACGAAAATATTTTGCCACCATCGGCATGGGGTGCCCCTGCCTATCGTACAGGGCATAGAGTCGGGTGGGCGGATGTTCACTGATTAATTCGAGGCGGCTGATGCTTTCACCCAGCGCCAGCGTGAGTTCTGATTTAAGCTGTTCCATGCGGCATCCTCCTCAGATGAGTATCATAATATCCTGAAGGAAGTACTGGCGATAAGTTTAGCGGCGGATCAATAACGTTGCGCTGAAACGGGGAGACTGACTCCCCGTATATCAGGCCTGCATGGCATTGCGGACGCGTTGCAAATCATCTGGCGTATCCACACCCACGCTGGGAATGGTTTTTGCTACGGCGACATGAATTTTTTCGCCGTACCATAAAACACGCAGTTGCTCGAGCAGCTCAATCTGTTCAAGAGGACAAGGTGCCCAGGCAACATAGCGGCGAATAAAACCGGCACGGTAGGCATAGATACCAATGTGACGAAGTAGCGTATCGCCAATCTGCTCGCGTGAGGCAGCATAGCGTTCCCGATCCCAGGGAATGGTGGCCCGTGAGAAATAGAGCGCATAGCCATTCGCATCCATGACCACCTTCACCGCGTTCGGATTAAAGGCTTCTTCCACATCGGTTATTGGCACCGCCAGCGTTGCCATCCCGGCCGCTGAGCCCGCCAGATTGGTCGCCACCTGGCGCACAATCTCTGCCGGGATCATCGGCTCATCACCCTGCACATTGACGATGATTTCGTCATCTGCAAACTGATATTTTTCGATCACTTCCGCCAGCCGCTCCGTGCCGGACTGGTGATCGACGCGGGTCATGCAGACTTCACCGCCTGCCGCCTCCACTGCTCTGGCGACGTCAGGATGATCGGTAGCAACAATGACCCGACTGGCACCCGATTCACGGGCGCGTTCCATCACATGCACCACCATCGGTTTACCGTGAATATCGAGCAGCGGCTTGCCGGGTAACCGGGTTGACGCATAGCGCGCAGGAATGATGGCAGTGAAACTCATGGATGAATCTCTTCAACTGACAGAGTACGGGCTTCGGTTTCCAGCAGCACCGGAATACCATCCCGAACCGGGAAGGCCAGGCCATCAGGCTTGCAGATCAGCTCCTGCTGAGCATTGTTGAAGTAAAGTTTGCCATTGCACACCGGGCAGGCAACGATTTCGAGTAAACGATGATCCATATGTCCTCCATCAGGAACCGAATGCTTAAGGCATCAAGCATACCATAGCGCAGCGCAGGCGGGATGGGGTAAAACGCCTTCCCGCAGCGGCTGCCGCAAAATTGATTAATCCAGCCGCCACTGGGCTGGCCAGTGATCGTTGAGTGCATCGGGTGCCTGCAGAATAGCGACGCTTTCTGCTCCCTGCCAGACCGCGAAGCGCTCAATTGCACGCCGGATATCCACCACAAAGCGCGCCGTGATGCGGGTCGTCTCTTCCAGCCAGAGTTTTTTAATCTCCAGCTGTTTTGCCTGACGCAGCATACGGGCATCGAGCCGTCCTTTTATCTGACCACGATGAAGGATGGGCAAAACGAAATAGCCAAATTTACGCTTCTCCTCGGGGGTGTAACACTCGATACGATAGTCAAAACTGAACAGCTCCCGCGCACGCTTGCGATCCCAGACTACCGGATCAAACGGGGACAGCAGCGCGCTGTGCGTCGCCTGCAGCGGTGTCTCCAGTAATGGCAGGTAGTCACGATGCAGCCACATCTCACCCAGCCCCTCTGTATCGACGGCGACCAGATCGCCCGCGGCCTGGGCATCAGCGATAAAGTCGTTCAGGGGTGCTCGTTTAAGGCGATAGTAGTCCGGCAGCCAGGCCGCGCGGAAAATCCCTAAGCTACGGGCGCTGTTCATCAGCATCTGTCGGGTGGCCTCGGCTTCGCTGATGCCATGCACCGCATCCTGCCAGTCGGGCATGACGCGGCTGCGCAGATCATAGACACGCTGAAAGTTACGGCGTTCCGCGACCATCAGCTCACCGGCGCTAAACAGATTTTCCAGATGGCGTTTGTGTGGTTTCCATGCCCACCAGCCCGACTTCGGGTTATCGGCATGGGTGAAATCGGCGGCGCGCACCGGGCCGTTTTGCTGAATCAGCTGCAGTAATTCGGTAATCGCCTGCTGGTGGTCAGCAACCCATTGCGCATTGTATTTCCAGCCCAGACGTTCAGGAGAGAGCATGCGATGACGAAGCAGTCTGTAATCGGCGCGGGGAATAAAGCAGGCTTCGTGCGCCCAGTACTCGAAGAGTTCGCCCTGGGCCAGCGCCTGTTCCAGCCATGCCTGAGGATAGTTCCCCAGGCGACTGAACAGCACCAGATAAGGACTGCGTGCCACCACATGAATGGTATCAATTTGCAGCAGTGACATGCGGGAGATGCAGCTAATCAGATCCTGATAAACCGCGCGTTTTGCCGGAGGGCGCAGCAGGCCCTGCGCGGCGAGATGAAGATGACGTGCTTGCTGTAACGAAAGTGAATGCGGGGTGTTCATCCTCTTCCTTATCAGGCTTCACCTGAATGGGTGCGGCTATCAGAGCCGGCGACGGCAGCGTTGTTCAATATCGTCCAGTAACGGCGTTACGGCTTTACCGGTTAAATGGGCGTCCACCGGCAGATACCACCAGTCAGGCTGCGCAAAGTGACGGCATTTCACTGCGTCCTTTTCAGTCATTAATAGCTGCTGACCCGGCTGTAATAATCGTGTCAGCTCATCTTCACTGTAGGCGTGATGATCGGCAAAGGCGATCTCTGCAACCGGCGTAATACCCTGCTGTTTCAGCGTGGTGAAAAAGCGCGGAGGATGACCAATACCGGCCATGGCAACCACTGCGCCCAGTTGCTCAGGTGCGCGGGTTTCCCCGGTCAGCAGATTGGTGGCGAGTCCGGGCTGAAGTTGCATCGCAATCTCGTCACCCAGGGCCTTACCGCCATTAATGATGACGGCATCCACCTGCCGCAGACGATCGGCACGTTCACGCATCGGACCGGCAGGCAACCACCAGCCATTACCAAAGCGACGGACCCCATCAACCACCACGATTTCGCGATCGCGCTGCAGGGCGTAATGTTGCAGGCCATCATCCGTGATGATCACATCCAGCGGCCCCTGCTTCAGTAACGCTTCAATCGCCTGTCGCCTTTTGGGAGCAACCGCAACCGGCGCTCCGGTGCGCTGGGCGATCAGTACCGGTTCATCACCGGCCTGTTGCGTGGGGGTCTGCGCCGTGACCAGCAAAGGATAGTGGTCCGCCTTGCCGCCATACCCTCTGGAGACGACGCCAGCGCGCAGGCCACGTTGCTGTAACGCCTCGACCAGCCAGATGACCACCGGCGTCTTTCCATTCCCGCCGGCAGTCAGGTTACCCACCACCACGACCGGCAGAGGCGCACGCCAGCTTTTACGCCAGCCGCGCCTGTAACTGAAGCGTATCAGGGCCGTGATCGCGCCATACAGCAGGCTGAATGGCCATAGCAGTAGCCATAGCGGTGAGCGACCACTCCAGATACGTTCAATCATTGGCCGAACTGCATTTTATGCAGCTGTGCATAGGCGCCGCGTTCTGCTAACAGCACCTGATGCGTTCCGCGTTCAACAATCTGACCATCTTCGATCACCACGATTTCATCCGCTTTCTCAATGGTAGAAAGGCGGTGCGCAATTACCAGCGAGGTACGGTTCTTCTGCAACTCATCCAGTGCAGACTGAATCGCGCGTTCTGACTCGGTATCCAGTGCAGAGGTCGCTTCATCGAGGATCAGGATCGGACAATCACGCAGCAACGCACGGGCAATGGCGATACGCTGACGCTGACCGCCAGATAACAGCACGCCATTCTCGCCAATCATCGTATCCAAACCCTTATCCATTTTATTGATAAAGTCCATGGCATGCGCCATGGTGGCCGCCTGCTCGATCTCTTCACGACTGTATTGCTCACTGCGGGCATACGCGATGTTATTGGCAATCGTGTCGTTGAAGAGGTGCACATTCTGTGACACCAGCGCCACCTGATTACGCAATGAGCGCAGGCTGTACTCACGCAGATCATGACCGTCCAGCAGGATTTCGCCCTGCTGGATGTCATAAAAGCGGGTCAGCAGACTCGCCATCGTAGACTTACCGGAACCGGAACGGCCCACCAGCGCCACCGTTTTTCCTGCCGGCAGCGACAGATTGATATTGCGCAGGGCCGGAATTTCACGACCAGGGTAGGTAAAGGTCACATCACGGAATTCAATATCCCCTTTAGCACGGGTGATTTCGCGCGTACCGTTATCCACTTCCTGCTCACTATCCAGAATAGAGAACAGTGTCTGACAGGCCGCCATCCCACGCTGGAACTGGGCGTTGACGTTGGTCAGAGACTTAAGCGGGCGCATCAGGGCAATCATCGAGGAGAAAACCACGGTGATGGTACCGGCTGTCAGGGTATCCATGACGCTGGGGAAGCTGGCAGCATAGAGCACAAAAGCCAGTGCCAGCGACGCGATCAGCTGAATAATCGGATCGGAAATGGAGGAGGCTGAAACGAGTTTCATTCCCTGCTGACGCATCCGGTTACTGACGCGGGAAAAGCGCTCCGATTCAATGTCCTGTCCGCCAAAAATCAGCACTTCTTTGTGCCCTTTCAGCATCTGCTCGGCGCTGGTTGTCACCTGCCCCATAGTGTTCTGCATACTTTTGCTGATGGTGCGGAAGCGCTTAGAGACGGTGCGGATAGCAAAGGAGACGATAGGTGCCAGTACAATCAGGATCAGCGACAGTTGCCAGCTGTAGTAGAACATCATGATAAACAGGCCAATAATGGAAGCCCCTTCACGCACTACGGTGACCAGCGCGCCCGAAGAAGAGGAGGCGACCTGCTCAGAATCGTAAGTAATGCGTGACAACAGGGTGCCGGTTGACTGCTGGTCGAAAAACGAAACCGGCATGCCCATCATATGGCTGAACAGACGACGGCGGATGTTCATCACGACGTTGCCAGAGACCCAGGAGATGCAGTAGCTGGAGACATAACTGGTGACTCCGCGTACCAGCATCAGGCCAATAACCACTAACGGCAGCCACAGCATCACCGATCTGTCAGCTTTACCAAAACCATCATCCAGTAACGGTTTCAACAGTGAGAGCATTAAGGCGTCGCCCGCAGCATTAATAATCAGGGCGACTGAGGCCGCAATTAATCCCGCTTTATTAGGCGCGATCATCGGCCAGAGTCGGCGAAACGTCTGCCACGTAGAGAGATCTTTATCTTGATGCATTATTTATTCACGCTGTTGGAAATAGCCGGCCATTCTACCTGGATTCGCGTTTGACGCCAAACCACTGATGATACCAACGGGGCATTAATTGATCCCGCAAGGTCGAAACCTGCGCTCTGCCCTGCGCTATCCTGATACTGATTTGTCCTGACTGGCCCGTATCCAGCCACTGAAAACCGGCCGTTCGATAGTTTTCCAGCACATTTTTCGCGGGCATACGCCATGCATTGTAGCGTGCCAGCGAGGCGATAGCGGTGTGGCCTGCGGCTTTACGCAGCAGCAATGAGGTCGACGAAGTACGGCTGCCGTGGTGCGGGACCTGCAGAATATCGACCTTCAGCCCCTGCTTCTCCAGCGCCACCAGTTGGCGTTCCGCTTTCGCTTCAATGTCACCGGTTAACATCAGACGAACCTGACCATCATCGACGATCACCACACAGGAGTCATTATTTCCGCCCGGCAGGGGGGCCGTCAGCGGCCAGACCACCCGAAAGTGGAGCTGACGCCAGCGCCACTGCGTGCCCCGTACGCAGGGTAAGTGTGCCTCATCAGCCAGCGCACTTCTGACGTCAACCGCTGGCCAGCGTTGCGTAATCGCCTCCAGCCCGCCAGTATGATCCAGATGTTTATGACTCAGGATGACCTGTTTTAACCGTAACTGCCTGCGCTCCAGCCACGGAATGATCACCCGACTCCCCGCATTATCGTTCTGCCAGCGCGGGCCGGTGTCATACATTACGGCCTCGTCGCCCTGGCTGATCACCAGACTCAGACCGTGCCCGATATCCAGCATATCGATGCGCCAGCCCTGCTCCTGATTTGGCTGGCGACTCAGTATCATCGCCAGCGCTAACGCGCAGCTGCTTAGTGGCAGAGAGAAGAAGAGCTGCGCACGCCAGAGAATCAGGCCACCCCATACCATGACCGTAAACCAGGTTGTGCCACTCAGCGGCCACCAGCCTGGTGGCAGCAACGTCAGGCAATGAAACAGTGCGCGTAAAGAGAGATCGGCCGCTCCCCAGAAGAAGCCAGATAAATGCGCCACCGGTAGCAGCAGGGCGAGCGTCACCAGAGGCATGGTAATAAACGAGACGACCGGAATCGCGACAACATTCGCCACCAGCGCAGTCAGGCTGATGCCGTTGAAAATCGCCACCTGCAACGGCACCATTAAAATCATCATGCCCGCCTGCAAATGCAGTAGCTGTACCGGAATCCAGCGCCATTGATGGCGGAACTTTGCAGGCAGCGGGAACCAGTGATACCAGACCAGCAACATGCCGACAGCCAGTACCGAAAGCCAGAAGCTGTCAGACAGCACGGTCAGTGGATCCATCACCAGCAGCAACGCAATACAGAACGTCCAGATCTGCCAGCTGTTCAGCTGAACACCCGCAAGCCGTGTTATCGTCCATAGCGTCAGGGCGAGCAGAGAACGGGCTGCAGGAGGCTGCGCCCCTGAAAGCCAGGTATAGATTGCTGCAAACAGCCAGCTCACGATGAGGGGAAAAAGATAGCCGATAAAGCGGGCTGGCAATATAAACTGCACGCCTCGCGCAAGCACCCAGCCAGTGCTGGCTGCCAGGGCAATATGCATGCCCGATATCGCCATCAGGTGCGCCGTGCCGGTATCACGCAGTAGCTGGCGCGTCTGTGGGCTCATTTCTTCCCGGATACCAAATGCCAGCGCCTCCAGCGTGCCACGCGAAGGCATTTCACGGGTCCTGTCACGGTGCCCTACAATAAATCGCCAGCGGCCATCACAGCGATCGCTGATAGCATCCTGTTTAAGGATCCGCCCCTGAAGCGGCGTATTATTCGCGAGTGCAAAACGCTGTGCATCAAAGTCGCCTTCATTAAGGCGGGCATGGACCGGTCGCAGACGGAGGTGCATGGTCCAGCGCTGGCCCGGACAGTAAATCTCTGGATCAGTATCGAAAAAGAGCCAGGCAAAGCGAGGCGGAAATATCATCCTGCCCTGTTCTTCAAGCAGACGAACCCGGATTTGCTTCCGCTCTTTTCGCAGTTCACTGATCTGAAGGGTGTAGGTGGCAGGACGCGCCGAGAACTTTTCGATATCCCGCACCATCAGACGGGCGTCGTTACAGGCCCATGCCAGAAACAGCAGAGTAAGACCGGCCAGACGGACAGGTTGGTAAGGGCAATGCAGCAGAGCCAGTCCTGTGAGGAGGAAGCCCCACATCACCTCACCGGAAGGCAGCCGCGCCATCAGCAGTAGCGGTAACGTTGCAACGATCGCCAGTCGCGCCAGAATGGTCCATGTCAGCATAATCATATCCATTGATTCAGTTCGATTATTCTGGGCAATTGGGGAGAAATTAACAGTGGACAATGAGTGAGGCTGGAGCCGTTTCGCAAGGAGAGCGCGGCATTGCAGTGTGGATGACCGTAATCTGGATGTCAGGTCTCAACCTGGATAGCAGGCAAAAAAAAACGACATCCGGAGATGTCGTTTATCTGGTTCGGTATCGGCTTAGCCGTAGATATTTGCGCGATCGCGCAGTTCTTTGCCTGGCTTAAAGTGGGGAACGTATTTACCTTCCAGATCCACTTTGTCACCCGTTTTCGGGTTACGTCCAGTACGCGGAGCGCGATAGTGCAAAGAAAAGCTGCCGAATCCCCGGATTTCGATGCGTTCGCCTTGTGCCAGCGTAGTGGCCATATGCTCAAGCATCTCTTTTACTGCATCCTCAACGACTTTCGCCGGTATGTGAGTATGCTGTCCCGCCAGTCTTTCGATCAGTTCTGACTTGGTCATGTAACCTCCGGTTTATCCCTGTAGGAATGTATGACAGCTTTTACCGAAACCGGGTGGTTGCCCACCCGGTGCTTCAGGTCGATTACTCGCCTTTAGCCGCTTTGAACGCTTCAGCCATAGCGCTAGAGAAATTGCCTTCTTCCTGTTTGGTGTTAACAGTATTGATAGCTTCTTTCTCATCAGCCTGGTCTTTCGCACGGACAGACAGGCTTACGACACGGTTTTTACGATCAACGCCGGTGAACTTAGCTTCAACGTCGTCGCCAACGTTCAGAACCAGAGTTGCATCTTCAATGCGGTCCAGTGAAGCTTCAGAAGCGCGCAGGTAACCCTCAACGCCGTCTGCTAATTCAACTGTAGCACCTTTAGCATCAACTGCAGTCACTTTACCGGTGACGATGGCACCTTTCTTGTTCAGAGTGATGTAGTTGTTGAACGGATCTTCTGCCAGCTGTTTAACGCCCAGAGAGATACGCTCGCGCTCTGCATCAACCTGCAGTACAACGGCAGCGATTTCATCGCCTTTTTTGTACTCACGAACGGCTTCTTCGCCGGTCGCGTTCCAGGAGATGTCAGACAGGTGAACCAGACCGTCGATGCCGCCGTCCAGGCCGATGAAGATACCGAAGTCAGTGATTGACTTGATTTTACCTTCAACACGATCGCCTTTGTTGTGCGTCTCAGCGAACAGCTGCCATGGGTTAGATTTACACTGTTTCAGACCCAGGGAGATACGACGACGCTCTTCGTCAATGTCCAGAACCATAACTTCAACAACATCGCCTACGTTAACAACTTTAGACGGATGGATGTTTTTGTTGGTCCAGTCCATTTCAGACACGTGTACCAGACCTTCAACGCCTTCTTCGATTTCCACGAAGCAGCCATAATCAGTCAGGTTGGTAACACGACCGGTCAGGCGAGTGCCTTCCGGATAGCGTTTAGCGATAGCAACCCATGGATCTTCGCCCAGCTGCTTCAGACCCAGAGAAACACGGGTACGCTCGCGGTCGAACTTCAGCACCTTAACGGTGATTTCGTCGCCAACGTTAACGATTTCGCTTGGATGCTTAACGCGTTTCCATGCCATATCAGTGATGTGCAGCAGGCCATCAACGCCGCCCAGATCAACGAATGCACCGTAGTCAGTGAGGTTCTTAACGATACCTTTAACTTCCATGCCTTCCTGCAGGTTTTCCAGCAGCTGATCGCGCTCTGCGCTGTTTTCGGATTCGATAACCGCACGACGTGAAACCACGACGTTATTGCGTTTCTGATCCAGCTTGATGACTTTGAACTCAAGCTCTTTGCCTTCCAGGTGCAGCGTATCGCGCACCGGACGCACATCTACCAGTGAACCTGGCAGGAACGCACGGATACCGTTGAGCTCAACTGTGAAGCCGCCTTTAACTTTGCCGTTGATAACACCGGTAACAGTTTCAGCGTCTTCGTAAGCTTTTTCCAGCGTGATCCATGCTTCATGGCGCTTAGCTTTCTCACGGGACAGCAGGGTTTCACCGAAGCCGTCTTCCACTGCATCCAGAGCAACATCAACTTCGTCGCCTACCTGGATTTCCAGTTCGCCGGCTGCGTTCTTGAACTGCTCTGCAGGAATTGCAGATTCAGATTTCAGACCCGCATCAACCAGAACGACATCTTTGTCGATAGAAACGACGATGCCACGAACGATAGAACCCGGGCGGGTTTCGATTGTTTTTAAGGATTCTTCAAATAGTTGAGCAAAAGATTCAGTCATATTGATAATCTTCAGGATTCTTCAATTTAACGTCCATCTGACTTCATGTCGGATGGGGTTGTTTCACATGCCCGGCACCGGATCCGTGGTACAGGGTGATAAATTCAGTTAAGCCGGAATGCCCAGCTTCTTGCGGGCATAGTGTAGCGCTTTTTCAATGACCTGGTCGATAGACATCTCTGTAGAGTCCAGAACCAGTGCATCGGCAGCAGCGACTAAAGGCGCAATTGCGCGGTTACGATCGCGGTCGTCGCGTTCTTTTATCTCGGCTAAAAGGCGGTCAAAGTTAACATTAAAGCCATTTCCCTGCAACTGTAGCATACGTCGCTGAGCACGCTCTTCCGGGCTGGCATCAAGGAAAATCTTTACTGGCGCATCCGGGAAAACCACGGTGCCCATATCGCGGCCATCAGCGATCAGGCCCGGCATCTCACGGAAACCGCGCTGACGGCGCAATAACGCTTCGCGCACCCGCGGAAAGGCAGCGACACGTGAGGCGGTGTTGCTGACCTCCTGAGTGCGGATTTCACCGGTAACATCTTCACCTTCAAGTATGACCTGCATTTCACCATTTTGTGACAAAAAGCGCACATCAAGATGTGCAGCAATCGGCACCAGCGCTTCTTCAGATTCAATGTCCACTTGATGATGCAATGCCGCTAACGCCAGCACGCGATAAATAGCACCGGAGTCCAGCAGATGCCACTGCAGCGATTCTGCCATCGCTTTGCACAGGGTTCCCTTTCCCGCTCCACTTGGCCCATCAATAGTTATGACCGGGGCAGTTACTGTCATTATTCCCTCCTGTTGCTGCGTGCATTATGACCTTCAGGTCACCCTTAATGCTTAGCATTATACGCTGCATAGCAAGGCTTGGTTACCCTTTCGCACTGACCGGGTTCGAAACGTTAGTCAATTCAGAGGATATCGGTCAGGTTACAGCCAGATTAAATCAGGGGGAGACCCGGTGCGGAACCGCACCGGAAAGGCGATATCAGGCGTGCTGGCTGATTTTAGCCAGCTGAACAAAATAGTCCGGGAAGGTTTTCGCTGTACAGCCAGGATCGAGAATAGTTACTGGTGTATCGGAAAGGGCAACCAGCGAAAAACACATTGCCATGCGGTGATCGTTGTAGGTACCAATATCAGCATGAATCAGCGATGCTGGCGGTGTAATACGGATATAGTCATGACCCTCTTCAACTTCCGCCCCCACTTTACGCAGCTCTGTAGCCATTGCGCTCAGTCGATCAGTCTCTTTTACCCGCCAGTTATAAATATTACGTAACTGGGTCGTGCCGTCGGCAAACAGCGCGGTGGTCGCGATGGTCATGGCAGCATCCGGGATATGGTTCATGTCCATATCAATGGCCTGCAGTTTTCCGGCCGTGCAGGCAATGAAATCATCACCCCACTCAATCACCGCACCCATCCTTTCCAGCACATCAGCGAAACGGATATCGCCCTGCACACTCTGGCGTCCGATACCGGTGACGCGAACCGTGCCACCTTTTATTGCGCCGGCAGCCAGGAAATAGGAGGCGGAAGAGGCATCGCCTTCAACCAGGTAATCGCCCGGTGACTGATACTGTTGCTGTCCCTTAATCAGAAAGCGTTGATAGTTCTGATTCTCAACCCCGACGCCAAAGCACTGCATCAGATTGAGTGTGATATCAATATAAGGTTTGGAAACCAAATCGCCTTTGATAGTGATGCAGGTATCCTGCTGTGCCAGCGGCGCGGTCATCAGCAGTGCTGTCAGGAACTGACTGGAGACGCTGCCATCTACACTGACTTCCCCCCCGGTGAAACCACCGCGTAAACGCAGCGGCGGATAGTTTTCGTTTTCCAGGTACTCAATACTTGCTCCACCCTGACGAAGTGCATCAACCAGATGCCCGATTGGACGCTCTTTCATGCGGGGTTCGCCGGTCAGCTCAATATCGTGCTCGCCCAAACAGAGTGCAGCGGCCAGAGGACGCATTGCGGTTCCGGCATTGCCCAGAAACAGCGACAACGGTTGAGAGGAGTGCAGTGGCCCGGCATTTCCCGTCACTTCACACACGGTGCGATCGCTGGAGAGCGTATAGCTTACGCCCAGCGCGGTCAGCGCATTCAGCATATGCTTAACATCATCGCTGTCGAGCAGGTTGGTGAGACGGGTGGTACCTTCAGCCAGCGCAGCCAGCAGCAATGCGCGATTGGAAACGCTTTTTGAGCCGGGCAGATTTACGGTGCCATCGACGCGCGCGATCGGTTGGAGAGTCAGGGAGTCCTGCATGTGAAACGAAATCCTCAAAAAATACAGAGACCTCGCCCTATGACGAGGTCTGGCATCAGCATCAACGCTGATATCTTAATAATCAGCCGTGACGGCGTTCAAAGTCGACCATGAAATCGGTCAGCGCCTTCACACCTTCCAGCGGCATCGCATTATAAATAGAGGCGCGCATACCGCCTACTACACGATGGCCTTTAAGCGCATGCAATCCTGCCTTAAATGACTCTTCCAGGAACAGTGCATCGAGCGACGCATCCGCCAGCTGGAAAGGAATATTCATGCGCGAGCGATTTTCTTTAGCCACATCGTTACGGTAGAAGCCACTGTGATCGATAACGCCATAAAGCAGGTCAGATTTTGCCTGATTGATACGATCAATTTCGGCCACACCGCCCTTCTCTTTCAGCCATTTAAACACCAGGCCTGAGAGATACCATGCAAATGTTGGCGGGGTATTAAACATCGAATCATTATCGGCCAGCACTTTGTAATCAAGAATTGAAGGTACAGAGGCGTGCGCCTGACCCAGCAGATCGTCGCGAACGATAACCAGCGTTAACCCGGCCGGACCGACATTTTTTTGCGCACCCGCATAAATCACGCCATAGCGGCTCACATCGATCGGACGTGACAAAATGGTAGATGAGAAGTCAGCGACAACAGTTTTATTGCCGAAATCGGGCTGTTCATCAATGGCGATGCCATCGATAGTTTCATTCGGGCAGAAATGCAGATAAGCAGACGATTCACTCACCTGCCATTCGCTCATCGGCAGAATGGCACGTTTACCATCGCGAGTGGTTTTCACATCCAGCGTACGCGGAGAACAATACTTTTCCGCTTCTTTAATTGCACTGTGTGCCCAGTAGCCGCCATCGACATAGTCGGCGCTGGTCGCTTGCCCGAGCAGATTACCCGGTACTGCAGCGAACTGCGCACGCGCGCCGCCATGACAGAATAAAACTTTGTAATTAGCCGGTATTTTTAGCAGATCACGGAAGTCCTGCTCCGCTTCCTCAGCCACCTGAATAAACTCTTTACTGCGGTGACTGATCTCCATTACAGAGGTACCCAGACCGCGCCAGTTCGTCAGCTCCTGTTCTGCACGACGAAGGACTTCAACCGGTAGCATCGCCGGGCCAGAGCTAAAATTATAAACTTGCGTCATTTCCCCTCACCACTGTCATATCGAACGGTTATGAATAACCATCCGGTTTTATCACTGCATTCTGATAGCTGCAATCATAAATCAGGGTGCGGTCACATTTTCTGAATCCGGCTCGCCGGAGGTTATGTTACCAATGTAAATCTCAACGGAATTTTGTGAGGCTTTATCCAGCGCCATCAATTTGCGTTTGGCCAGAGTGCCGCTGTGATGAAAACTACGTCGGTAAACTAAGCCAGTAAAAATGTCCCGCCCTGATAGCGGTCAGTTAGCAAAATCCGTATCATGGCGCGCTTTACGCACCCTATGACAACAGAGAGAGCGGCACTATGACGCAAACATTTATCCCGGGCAAAGATGCCGCACTGGAAGACTCCATCGCGCGTTTCCAGAACAAGCTGCAGGATCTTGGCTTTAACATTGAAGAAGCCTCCTGGCTGAATCCTGTCCCCCACGTCTGGTCAGTACATATCCGCGACCGCGATTGCCCGCTCTGTTTTACCAATGGTAAAGGCGCCAGTAAAAAAGCGGCACTGGCCTCTGCACTGGGTGAGTATTTCGAGCGTCTCTCTACTAACTATTTTTTTGCTGACTTCTGGCTGGGGAAAAAGATCGCTGACGGTGATTTTGTTCACTATCCCAATGAAAAATGGTTTGCGTTACCAGAGGATGATTCCTTACCTGAAGGCATTCTGGATGCGCGCCTGCACGCGTTTTACGATGCCGACAATGCTCTGACGGCTTCCGGCCTCATTGATTTGCAATCCGGCAATGCTGAGCGTGGTATATGCGCTCTGCCCTTTACCCGCCAGTCCGATCAGCACACTGTCTATATTCCGATGAACATTATCGGCAACCTCTATGTTTCAAATGGCATGTCTGCAGGTAACACCGCAAATGAAGCCCGTGTTCAGGGGCTTTCAGAAGTGTTTGAGCGCTACATTAAAAACCGCATTATTGCGGAAGCAATCAGCCTGCCAGCGATTCCTGATGAGGTGATGCAGCGCTATCCTGACGTCATTGAAGCGATTGCGCGCCTTGAAGCAGAAGGCTTCCCGATTTTCGCTTATGACGCCTCGCTGGGTGGCAAATATCCGGTTATTTGTGTGGTACTGTTTAACCCGACCAACGGCACCTGCTTTGCCTCATTTGGTGCGCATCCTGATTTCGGTGTGGCGCTGGAGCGTACCGTCACCGAGTTGCTGCAGGGTCGCAGCCTCAAAGATCTGGATGTGTTTACACCACCGACCTTTGATGACGAAGAAGTGGCTGAACATGCCAACCTCGAAACACACTTCATCGATTCAAGCGGTCTTATCTCCTGGGATCTGTTTAAAGAGACGGCGGATTATCCCTTTGTCGACTGGTCTTTCGCAGGCAGCACCGAGCAGGAATTTGCTACGCTGATGGCGATCTTCGCTTCAGAAGATCAGGAAGTCTATATCGCTGACTACGAGCACCTGGGTGTTTATGCCTGCCGCATTATCGTACCTGGCATGTCTGATATCTACCCGGCGGAAGATTTGTTCCTGGCGAATAACAGCATGGGTGCTGGCATCCGTGCAACCCTGCTTGCCCTGCCTGACAGCAACTGGAATCCGGAAGAGTATCTGGATCTGATTGGACAGCTGGATGATGAAGGTTTTGACGACTTCACCCGTGTTCGCGAGCTGCTGGGTCTGGCAACCGGTAAAGACAACGGCTGGTACACGCTGCGTATTGGCGAACTAAAAGCGATGCTGGCGCTGGCGGGCGGCGATCTGGATCAGGCATTGATCTGGACAGAATGGACAATGGAGTTTAACAGCTCAATCTTTACGCCAGAGCGGGCTAATTACTATCGTTGCCTGCAGACCCTGCTGTTACTGGCAATGGAAGATGAGCGCGATCCGCTGCAATATCATCACGCCTTCCTGCGTATGTATGGTGAGAACGCAATGGAAGCGGCTTCCGCCGCTATCAGTGGTGAGAATCCGTTTAATGGGCTTCAGGCTGTGGATGAAGAGTTGCAGGCATTTCCGGCTCATCAATCCCTGCTTGCTGCATACGAAAAACTGCAAGCTGCCAAACGTCATTACTGGAAAAAAGCGTAAGGCATAACGCCTGACGCTGGAAACAGATAGCTCAACATGGCACTGGATTTATCTGGTGCCATAATTTTCCTCTATCTCAATGAAACATTAGCTGTAATAAAAATACCTTCCGCCACATTCCATTATTTTACTTAACATATAAGATATTAATTTATAACACCGCTTGAATTAAAAACGCGCGCAATCGCCTGTCATTAAAATATATTTGTATTTTTAAAATTTATTTAATACTTTATTTTCAGTAAGTTACGCAATTATTTTTCCATTTAAACACGATAGCCTGGCTACCATTTCGTCAAACATGATCCACATCAATTACTGACCTATACTCCTTTGTTAGTATTTTTTCAGACAACTTCAGGAGTAAGTTAGTGTGAAAACTGACAACCCTTTTAATCTTTTATTACCCGCCGCAATGGCGAAAGTGGCCGAAGACGCCGGTATCTATAAAGCAACCAAACATCCCTTTACTACCTTCTTTCTGGCCATAAACGCTGGCGTATTCATCTCAATCGCATTCGTTTTTTATATTACAGCGACTACCGGCAGTGGCGCGATGCCTTATGGTATAGCCAAACTGATTGGCGGTATCTGCTTCTCTCTCGGTTTGATGCTGGTCGTGGTGTGTGGTGCCGACCTTTTTACCTCGACGGTACTAATCGTCGTGGCTAAAGCCAGTGGTCGCATCAGCTGGGGTCAGCTGGCCCGCAACTGGATTAACGTCTACGCCGGTAACCTGGCCGGTGCACTCTTCTTTGTCGCCCTGATGTGGTTTGCCGGACAGCATATGGTTGCGAATGGTGCATGGGGGTTGAATGTCCTGGAAACCGCCGATCACAAGATGCATCACACCTTTATAGAAGCAGTCTGTCTGGGTACATTAGCTAATCTGCTGGTCTGCCTCGCCGTCTGGATGAGCTATTCCGGTCGCAGCCTGACCGATAAGCTGGTCGTGATGATTCTGCCTGTTGGGATGTTTGTCGCCAGCGGTTTCGAACACAGCATCGCTAACATGTTTCTCATTCCCTATGCCATTACTATCCGCGACTTCGCAACACCTGAGTTCTGGCAGGCTGCTGGCACCACGGCTGCACAGTTTCATTCGCTGACCGTCAGTAACTTTATTCTCCATAATCTGATTCCCGTAACGATCGGTAACATCATCGGCGGTGGCGTTTTGGTTGGGCTGACTTACTGGGTTATCTATCTCCGCAAAGGTGACCAGGTACATTAAACGCATTTTTGACGGCACAGGACGTTGACTGTGCCCGACCGTAAAGTCTCTTCATATAAGGCAGGTATATTATGACCGAACTTAATGCAAAACTGGCTTCAGCATGGGAAGGATTTGCTGAAGGCGAATGGCAGAACAGCGTCAATGTGCGCGACTTCATTCAGAAAAACTACACCCCCTATGAAGGTGATGAGTCATTCCTGGCGGGCGCCACTGAAGCAACCACCAGGCTGTGGGAAAGCGTGCTGGAAGGCATCAAAATTGAGAACCGCACCCACGCGCCAGTCGACTTCGACACCGATCTCGCCTCCACAATTACCTCGCACGACGCGGGCTACATTAATAAGTCTCTGGAAAAAATTGTTGGTCTGCAGACTGAAGCACCATTAAAACGCGCCATCATTCCTTATGGCGGCATCAAAATGGTCGAAGGTTCATGCAAAGTGTATGGCCGTGAACTCGACCCTTCTCTGAAAAAAATCTTCACCGAATACCGCAAAACACACAACCAGGGTGTCTTCGATGTTTATACCCCGGACATTCTGCGCTGCCGCAAATCAGGTATTCTGACCGGTCTTCCTGATGCTTATGGTCGTGGTCGTATTATCGGTGACTATCGTCGTGTGGCGTTGTACGGCATCGATTTCCTGATGGCGGATAAATTCTCTCAGTTCGCATCACTGCAGGAAGATTTAGAGAACGGTGTGAATCTCGAGGCGACCATTCGTCTGCGTGAAGAGATCTCCGATCAGCATCATGCGCTGGCCCAGATCAAAGAGATGGCCGCAAAATATGGTCATGACATTTCCGGTCCGGCCACCAACGCGATGGAAGCTGTGCAGTGGACTTACTATGGTTACCTGGCTGCCGTTAAATCACAAAACGGTGCTGCCATGTCCTTTGGCCGCGTCTCAACCTTCCTGGATGTTTACATTGAGCGTGATCTTAAAGCCGGTAAGCTGACGGAAGAACAGGCTCAGGAACTGATTGACCATCTGGTCATGAAACTGCGCATGGTTCGCTTCCTGCGTACCCCAGAATATGATGAGCTGTTCTCTGGTGACCCAATCTGGGCAACCGAATCACTGGCAGGTATGGGCGTTGATGGTCGTACACTGGTATCCAAAAGCACTTTCCGCTTCCTGAATACCCTTTACACCATGGGTCCTTCACCTGAGCCAAACATGACCATTCTGTGGTCAGAAAAACTGCCCATTAATTTCAAGAAATACGCCGCTAAAGTCTCTATCGATACCTCATCTTTGCAGTATGAGAACGATGACCTCATGCGTCCTGATTTCAACAATGACGACTATGCCATCGCCTGCTGCGTGAGCCCGATGATTGTCGGCAAACAAATGCAGTTCTTTGGCGCACGTGCCAACCTGGCGAAAACGCTGCTTTACGCAATCAACGGCGGCGTGGATGAAAAACTGAAAATGCAGGTTGGACCGAAAGGCGACAAAATCAGCGACGACGTGCTGGATTTCGACACCGTCATGGAGCGTATGGATCACTTCATGGACTGGCTGGCGAAGCAGTATGTGACTTCGCTGAACATCATCCATTACATGCATGATAAGTACAGCTATGAAGCGGCACTGATGGCCCTGCATGACCGGGATGTCTATCGCACCATGGCCTGTGGTATCGCCGGTCTTTCTGTTGCTGCGGATTCACTTTCAGCAATTAAATACGCCAAAGTGAAACCAATTCGTGACGAAGATGGTCTGGCGATCGACTTCGATATCGAAGGTGAATATCCACAGTTCGGTAACAACGATGCCCGCGTTGATGACCTGGCCTGCGATCTGGTTGAACGCTTCATGAAGAAAATTCAACAGCTGACTACCTATCGCAATGCCGTGCCGACGCAGTCTGTCCTGACTATCACTTCGAACGTGGTGTATGGTAAGAAAACCGGTAACACGCCGGATGGACGTCGCGCTGGCGCACCGTTTGGACCCGGTGCTAACCCGATGCATGGTCGTGACCAGAAAGGTGCTGTGGCTTCACTGACTTCTGTCGCTAAACTGCCGTTTGCCTATGCGAAAGATGGTATCTCCTATACCTTCTCAATCGTGCCAAACGCGTTGGGTAAAGATGATAATGTGCGCAAAACCAACCTTGCCGGTCTGATGGATGGTTACTTCCATCACGAAGCCAGCATCGAAGGCGGCCAGCACCTTAACGTCAACGTCATGAACCGTGAAATGCTGCTGGACGCGATGGAGCATCCGGAGAAGTATCCGCAGCTGACAATTCGCGTTTCTGGTTACGCTGTACGCTTTAACTCATTGACTAAAGAGCAGCAGCAGGATGTGATTACCCGTACCTTCACACAGTCACTGTAATCACGGCTAAACCCGATAAAAAGGCTCCTCGCGGAGCCTTTTCCTTAAAAGTCTGTTCTGATGGTCATCTTCATCAAGGTTCCTCTCAGAATCGATTTCCTGCCCTGAGCGCAACAGAGATTGCGCCGTCTGTCCCGGCAGACTCACTGGAGAAACATCGCAATGTCAGTTAACGGTCGTATCCACTCATTTGAATCCTGCGGGACCGTCGACGGTCCCGGCATCCGTTTCATCACCTTCTTCCAGGGCTGCCTGATGCGCTGTCTCTACTGTCACAACCGTGACACCTGGGATACTCACGGCGGAAAAGAGATCAGCGTCGAGGCGCTGATGGCGGATGTGCTCTCCTATCGCCACTTTATGAATGCGTCTGGTGGCGGTGTTACTGCGTCAGGGGGTGAAGCGATTCTTCAGGCTGAATTTGTGCGTGACTGGTTCCGCGCCTGCAAGGCCGAAGGCATCCATACCTGTCTCGACACCAACGGTTTCGTACGCCGCTACGATCCAGTGATCGACGAACTGCTCGACGTGACTGACTTAGTGATGCTCGATCTCAAACAGATGAATGATGACGTGCATCAGATTCTGGTGGGTGTATCCAATCATCGTACGCTGGATTTTGCCCGCTATCTGCAGAAAAAAGGCAAGCGGACCTGGATCCGATTTGTCGTGGTACCTGGCTATTCTGACGATGATGACACCGCGCATCGGCTGGGTGAATTCACACGTGACATGAAGAACGTCGAGAAGATTGAATTACTGCCCTATCACGAGCTGGGTAAGCATAAATGGATTGCGATGGGTGAAGAGTACAAGCTGGATGGGGTGAAACCACCGGGGAAAGAGACGATGGAACGCGTTAAAAACATTCTCGCCAGCTACGGTCACGAAGTGATGTACTGAATAATCGGTCATAAAAAAGGGAGCTTAACGCTCCCTTTTTACTGTTCAGCGATCAGGCATGTGCCACTGGCGTCGCCTGCTGATCCACTTTACGCAGCAGCATCAGCAGATAGATCAGCGCCACTGCGGCGATCATCACAAACAGCAGCCGGTCAGAATAATTCTGCATCAGAACAGAGGTCATTGCGGGTCCAGCCAGACTGCCAACGGTATAACTCATCAGCAGCGCCTGATTCATCGCAACCAGTTCATGATGTGCGACTGTCTCGCAAGCCCAGGACATCGCCACCGGATAGAGTGTGAAGCCTGCCAGTCCCAGAACAAACAGCGCTGGCGCCATTGCGGCATTGGTTAACATGGCCATCGCCCCCAGGATAACGACAAAGACCTGCACCCGCAGCACCAGCAAGCGGCCGAAACGATCGGCAAGACGACCAACTGGCCACTGCCCGACAATTCCTGCGCTAACCAGTAACGCCATCCAGTAGCCGACATTGGCATCACTCATTCCCTGATGCGACAGGTAAAGCGGCATCAGGCCATAAAGCGAGCCTAAAACGATACCGGAGATAATGCACCCATTGATGCCGAGACGTGAACTGCGGCGACGAAGCATCGGCCAGATGCGAGCCGGTGCCGCTTCAGCCGCTTCACCGGTGGCTGATACCCGTGTGAAGACCAGCGGCAGTACCGCGCAGAACACCAGCGAAGTGACCCAGGGTACTACGCTCAGTAATTCTGTTGAGAGTGTGCTGACCAGTAACTGACCGGTTACAGTGCCGAGATAATAAACGATCATATAGGCAGCCAGTAGCTGTCCACGATTGCGGACGGTTCCGCTACAGAGAAGTGCGCTTTCAACCACGACCCACATCAGTGCACAGCCTACGCCCGCGACAAAACGAAGCGAACTCCATGCCCAGAAACCTTCCATCGTTACCAGGCAAATCGTTGCCACGGCAAAGAGTCCTGTTGCCAGATAATAACTGCGATTAAACCCGTAATGCCTGATTAACCAGCCTGCCAGCAATGTACCTGCCAGATTGCCGGTGTAATAAGAGGAACTTACGATACCCACCTGCCAGGTTGTCAGTAAGTCATGCGTCAGCCACAGCGGAACAAGCGTATTCAGCACGGCAATGGCGACAGTCATTAACATCAGGCCGCAAAGCAGCAATATCACGGGGCGTGACCAGGTTGACATAGGGGATAAAAACCAGAGCAAAATGAAGGAAATTGCGCGCAGTTTGCCACTGGCTTTTTTAAAGTCAATGGGCCGAATTTGACAGCAGCACATTTTGCTGCGGGACAATTTAATTTACTAATCTTCAGTGGGTTACAATTGTATTATGCGGCACGCTGCTGAACGCTATCTTTATGAAAAATTAGCTTTTTAAGCGTTCCGGCGCACCTGGTATCGATAACGTTTATTTGTGAATAAATTCCGTCTCAATAAATCCTTTTTTTCAAAAATCAGGCATAAAAAAACCCGGCCATAGCCGGGTTTAAGAGATTGTGAATCGCTTAGCCGATGATATCAACGCCATTCATGTAGGGGCGTAAAACTTCAGGTACGGTGATGCGGCCATCTTCCTGCTGATAGTTCTCCAGCACCGCGACCAAAGTACGGCCTACGGCCAGACCTGAGCCATTCAGGGTATGAACCAGACGCGGTTTCTTTTCCTGTTTGTTGCGATAACGCGCCTGCATACGACGCGCCTGGAAATCACCCATGTTGGAACAGGATGAAATCTCACGATAGGTATTCTGCGCTGGCAGCCAGACTTCCAGATCGTAGGTTTTGGTCGATCCAAAGCCCATATCGCCGGTACAGAGTAAAACCTTACGATACGGCAGATTCAGCAGCTGCAGCACTTTCTCTGCATGACCAGTCAGCTCTTCCAGCGCATCCATGGACTGTTCCGGAGTGACAATCTGCACCATTTCAACTTTGTCGAACTGGTGCATACGGATCAGGCCGCGCGTGTCACGACCGTAAGAACCCGCTTCAGAACGGAAGCATGGCGTATGCGCGGTCAGTTTAACCGGCAGGCTATCCTCTTCCACGATCTCGTCGCGCATCAGGTTGGTCAGCGGCACTTCCGCGGTAGGAATCAACGCATAGTTGCTGCTGTCTGACTGCTCTTCCAGCGGACGGGTATGGAACAGGTCTTCGCCAAACTTAGGCAGCTGTCCGGTACCATAAAGCGTTTCGTGGTTAACGAGGTAAGGCACGTAGGTTTCAAGGTAGCCATGCTGCTCAGTGTGCAGGTCAATCATAAACTGACTCAGTGCACGGTGCAGGCGGGCAATCTGCCCCTGCATGACCACAAAGCGCGAACCGGTCAGTTTCACGGCAGCCGCAAAATCCAGACCTTTCGCCGCTTCACCCAGCTCAACGTGATCTTTAACCTGGAAGCTGAATTCGCGCGGTGTACCCCAGCGGCTCACTTCCTGGTTTTCGCTGTCATCTTTGCCCAGCGGCACTTCATCTGCCGGAATGTTCGGCAGCGCCAGCGCAAAGTCACGGATTTGATTCTGCAGTTCATCCAGTTCTGCTTTTGCGGCATCCAGGCGTTCGCCCAGCGCGTTCACTTCCTGACGCAGCGGCTCGATGTCTTCCCCACGTGCTTTGGCCTGACCGATGGATTTGGATCGGGAATTACGCTCTGCCTGCAGATTTTCAGTTTCCACCTGCAGTACTTTGCGACGCTCTTCAAGCGAACGCAGCGTTTCCACATCCAGTTTGTATCCCCGGCGTGCCAGTTTTTCTGCGACTGCGTCTGGCTCGTTACGCAGCAGATTGGGATCGAGCATGCTTATCCTGTGTATAAAAAGTTGGTTGAAAGAAGGGACGCATTCCTGCGGAATGCGTTGAAAACATTGCCCACATTACCGTAACGTCTGTTTCAGCGGTAGCGTTTTGTCGGGCTATTTTGATCCTGCTCAGCGAGCCAGCTTAGCTTTTCACCAATCTTACCCTCAAGCCCGCGCTGGGTTGGAGTGTAATAGCGTGCGCTGGCCAGTTCCTGCGGAAAATAGACTTCACCGGCGGCATAAGCGTTGGTTTCGTCATGGGCATAACGATACTCTTTGCCCAGGCCCATCTCTTTCATCAGCTTAGTCGGCGCATTGCGCAGATGCTCAGGTACATCGTAATCGGGATGGTCGCGCGCATCACGCATTGCAGCCTTAAACGCGTTATAGACCGCATTACTTTTAGGCGCGCAGGCCAGATAGACAATTGCCTGCGCAATAGCACGCTCCCCTTCTGCCGGCCCGACACGCGTAAAGCAATCCCAGGCCGCAATTGCCACCTGCATACCGCGTGGGTCGGCATTGCCGACATCTTCTGAGGCGATAGCCAGCAACCGGCGTGCCACATAGAGCGCATCGCCACCTGCGGTAATAATGCGTGCATACCAGTAAAGCGCCGCATCGGGTGCCGAACCGCGCACAGATTTGTGCAGAGCCGAAATCAGATCGTAAAAGCGGTCGCCTTTGTTATCAAAACGCGCGGATCGCTCACCCGAGACTTCGTTGAGCAACTGCGGCGTCAGTTCACGCTGACCCGAGGCGGTGATTTCGGCCATATCCGCCATCATCTCCAGCGTGTTCAGCGCCCGGCGTGCATCGCCATTAACCAGCTCAGCAATCATCCTGCGCGTGTTGTCCGGCAGCACAATATCACTGTCGCCATACCCGCGTGTTTTGTCCTGCATCGCCTGATCCAGCACCTGCTCAATATCTTTCAGAGTCAGCGATTTCAGCAGATAGACGCGGGCGCGGGAGAGCAACGCGGAGTTAAGTTCAAAAGAGGGGTTTTCGGTGGTCGCGCCAATAAAGGTAATCGTGCCATCTTCGATATGCGGCAAAAAAGCATCCTGCTGGCTCTTGTTGAACCGATGGACCTCATCCACAAACAGGATGGTGCGCCGCCCGGCATGTTTATTCTGGCGGGCACGCTCAATTGCCTCACGAATCTCTTTCACACCCGAAGTGACAGCTGAGATACGCTCCACATCGGCGTTACCATAATGCGCAATGATTTCAGCGAGTGTCGTCTTGCCGGTCCCGGGTGGTCCCCACAGGATCATCGAGTGCAGGTGCCCTGCTTCAATCGCGCGCGGCAGTGGTTTGCCCGCACCCAGCAGATGTTGCTGACCAATGTACTGTTTCAATGTTTCTGGCCGCATACGCGCGGCCAGAGGTTTGAAATTTTCGGTGGAAAAATCCAGAGACAGGTTACTCACCGTGACCTCACTGACGTTGGTCGTCCACCGTCACGCCTTTAGGCGGTGTGAACGTGAATTTATCCGGGCTGATAGCGCCATTCTGCTGGCTTTTCAGCTGGTAATCACTGCGCTGGCCATCCTGTTCGATAGCGCTGAAGCGGTTAATGGTGCCGCTGGAGGTCACCTGAATGGTGAACTGTTTCAGGTTGCCATCACTGTTTTTCGGTGTCAGCTCGAAATTGTCACCCTGCTGTTTGATGTTGTACTGCTTCCAGTCGTTCGACTGGTTGCGGGCAATCAGCATAAACGGCGTATTGCTGGTCGCATTCTGCAGCAGACTTACAGTCGCCTGCTCAACAAATGGATTGTAGAACCACAGCGATTTACCGTCAGAGATAATGATGCTTTCGTCCGGCGCGGTCATGTGCCAGTTAAACAGGCTGGGACGTTTAACCCACAATTCGCCTTCACCATCCTGCACATTGGCACCGCTGCTGTCGGTCACTTTTTGCGTGAAGCTGGCGTGGAAGCTGCTGACCTTGTTCAGGCGCTGTTGCAGATCACTGGAAGCATCAGCCAGAACGCTGGCTGAAGAAAAAGTGGCCAACAGGCCAAGAGCGATTACGCGTAATTTCATCTGCTTCAATTCCTTATTTAAACGTTCCCATCGATAACTGCATTAAGCCTGGTCGCCGTTCCGCCATCAGAACAGAGGAAAAAGCCGAAAGCTGATCCAGATATGGGGGTTAACCGTATAAAAACAATGAGCCAGTCGAAACTGGCTCATTAAGTAGTGTTTCAAAACATTTAACCGCTACATATCGTGAGGCGGTGGCGACAGCACTTCACGGTTACCATTGTGGCCTGGTGCAGAGACGATACCCTGCGCTTCCATCTGCTCAATAATACGTGCAGCACGGTTATAGCCGATGCGGAACTGACGCTGAACGCCTGAAATCGAGGCTCGGCGCTTATCGACCACAAAGCCGACAGCCTGATCGAAGAGTGGATCGAGTTCTTCATCGCTATCGATGCCACCAGCACTTTCGCTCTCTTCGCCTGCCGTAATACTGTCGATATATTGCGGACGACCACGTGCTTTCCAGTCCTGAACCACCGCATGCACTTCCTGATCACGCACAAAGGCACCGTGAACACGAACTGGCAGTGAGGAGTTTGGCGGCATGTAAAGCATGTCACCCATACCCAGCAGTGACTCCGCGCCGCCCTGATCGAGAATCGTACGTGAGTCTATCTTGCTT
This sequence comes from Pantoea sp. 22096, assembly GCF_052045955.1. NCBI lineage: Bacteria > Pseudomonadati > Pseudomonadota > Gammaproteobacteria > Enterobacterales > Erwiniaceae > Pantoea > Pantoea sp. 22096. The sequence goes on from NZ_JBQEPW010000001.1 coordinate 1,692,546, forward strand.
GAAACGGTAAAGGCGATACGTGTCGGGATATTCGCTTTGATCAGGCCAGTAATGACATCTACGGATGGACGCTGTGTTGCCAGCACCAGATGGATACCCGCAGCACGGGCTTTTTGTGCCAGGCGCGCAATCAGCTCTTCAACCTTTTTCCCCACCGCCATGATCAGGTCAGCAAACTCATCGACCATCACCACGATATAAGGCAGTTTCTCCAGAACCGGCGGGGTCATATCCATGCTGTCGCCCGGTTTCCAGAACGGATCAGGAATCGGACGGCCCATCGCTTCGGCTTGCTCCACTTTTTCGTTGTAACCCGCCAGGTTACGAACGCCCAGCGCCGACATCAGCTTGTAACGTCGCTCCATTTCACCGACGCTCCAGCGCAGCGCATTCGCGGCATCCTTCATGTCGGTGACAACTTCGGTCAGCAGATGCGGAATGCCTTCGTAGACCGACAACTCCAGCATTTTCGGGTCGATCATAATGAAGCGAACTTCTTCCGGTGTCGCCTTGTAGAGCATGCTGATGATCATGGCGTTCACGCCCACAGACTTACCGGAACCGGTAGTACCGGCAACCAGCAAGTGTGGCATTTTCGCCAGGTCGGCCACGACCGGCTGACCGGCAATGTCCTTACCCAACACGACGGCCAGTGGCGACGGATTGTCGCGGAATTTAGGGCAATCCAGTACTTCACGCAGATAGACGGTCTGACGATGTTTGTTTGGCAGTTCCAGGCCCACATAAGGTTTGCCAGGGATCACTTCCACCACGCGAACTGCGACAGTCGAGAGTGATCGTGCCAGGTCGCGCGACAGGTTAGAAATACGTGCGGCCTTCACACCCGGTGCCAGGTCAAGCTCGAAACGGGTGATAACCGGGCCAGGCGAGATGCCAACTACTTCGGCTTTGACGCGGTAATCGCCTAAGCGTGACTCCACCAGACGGGCAGTCTGCTCCAGCGAGAACATATCAACCGGCTCTTCCTCTTCAGGTGGCGCCGTCAGGAGATCCAGCGAAGGCAGTGGCGTGGACGGTTTCTCCAGCGGCTGCTCATGGCGCATCAGGAACGGATGGATCAGGCTGTCATGCAGTGAAGGTTTCGCTTCTTCAACTGGCTGAACCGGCTCAGCGGCTGGCGCGCTATAAGACGGCGCGCTATAAGACGGCGCGCCATAAGCCGGGGCCTGAGGCGCCGTTGGTGCAGCATACACAGGCGCAGACGGAGCGGCATAATCCGCTTCAGGCTCTGCTGGCGTACCATAAGCAGGTGCAGAATAAGCCGGGACCTGAGCTGCCTCTGGTGCATGATAAACAGGCTCTGCGGGTACCGCAGGCGTCGCTGGCGCACTATAGGCAGGTTCTGCCGGTGCAAAACGGGCAGGTGCAGGCACCTGAGCCGGTGCCTGAGGGCTTGAGACCTCACTCACCTGCTGCCACGGTTCGTGTGAAGCCGCAGGTGCTTCCGGCTCCGGCGTCGCGGCAATCGTAAACAGCGGTTCAGACGGGCCGTCATCCACCAGATCTTTCATCGGTGAAAAATCGAACGCTGAGGCAGTATCAATATTTAATACCGGCTCTTTTCTCACTTCAGGTTCATAGCGCTGCTGTTGCTGCTCGGCGAACTGACGTGCCAGTGCATCCTGCTGCTGCGCATCCTGCTCATCTTGTTCGTCCTGCTGCCAGCTGGTGCCGTAACGTTGCTGCTGCTCAGACTGGAAGGCCTGACGCAGTTCAGCCTGCTGCAGTGCCTCTTCTGCATCAGATGCAGTGGAAACCGACGTAACCGGGGCCGTTTCGCTCTCTTCCGCTTTGGCTTTCTCTTCAGCCATGCGCTGAGAAGGTAACTTAATGCCATAAGAGGCCAGTTCACGACGTGTAGGCAGTTTTACCGGATTAGGACGCGGCAGCGCCGGTCCGATACCCTGCTTAACCTGCGGATTCAGATTGGTTTCAGGTGCCAGGTCAAAAACAGGTGCAGTACGTGTGGCCGCCGTTGCGGCAGCGGCAGTGGCAGTGGCGGCTGTAGCGGCCGCAGGGATCGCTGATGTGTCACGCCAGTTACCCATTTTAGGTTCGTCATCGTCGTAAGCATTGAACGACGGCGCAGCCGGGGCTTCGTCTGGCATTTCAAAGTGGTAAAGCGGTGGTGAGGCCGCGGGTGCAGGAGCATTCTGCGCCGGAGACGGGGCCATCGTTGTACCATAGGATGCAGGGGTGCTCTGTGCAGATGCTGGAGCAGGTTGTGCCGTTGGCGATGCGGGCATTGCTGCTGATGCGGCAGGCGCCGATGCAGTAAAGGCCGCTGCAGCAGGTGCCGCGTTAACCGGCGCTGCGGGAGCGATGGTCACTTCTGCAGCTTCCGCAGTGGCGGCTACTGCCGCACTGGTTGCGGCTGCCGCTTTCGCCAGTAGCGGATCCGGCTGTGTCGGCACAGGCTGAGGGGCAGCGCGTGGCGCGGAAAGCAGCACATCATCTTTCTGATCGGCAGCACGCGGCGCAGACAGCAGCACGTCATCATCCTGGTCGGCGACATGCAATGCAGGGACATCCGCATAATCTTGCGCGTCCCGCTCGTCATCCTCTTCCTGCCAGGGCTCATCGTGACGTGAGCGGTTGCTGGCAAACGTCAGCACGCCCATGACGACGCCGCCAATTCTTTCTGCAATGGTGAGCCATGACCAGCCGGTATACAGGGTTATCCCCGCTGCCCAGACGCAGAGCAGCATCAGCGTGCCGCCAGCCGGACTGAACCAGGGGGCAATAGCATTACTGACCAGGCTGCCAATCACGCCGCCCGAGGCAAAGTACCAGATATCATCGGCGTTCAGCGCCGCCATACCACAGGTCGTCACCACCAGCGCGAGGACGCCAATTAAGCGTAACCCGACGGCAAAGTAGTCAAAGTAGTCCTGGCTGTCGCGCTGACGGAAAGCAATCCAGCACAGACCCAGGATGACGGGCGGAATGGCGTACGCCATCACACCAAAGATGAAGAGTAAGGTGTCAGCCAGCCAGGCACCGACGCTGCCGCCGATATTATGGATAGGTTCATGCCAGGCCGTTTGCGACCAGCTCGGATCGGAAGGGTTAAAACTGACCAGTGAAACCATCAGGTAGATAGCAAACAGCGCCACCAGAATCAGCAACGCTTCCAGCAGACGACGTCCACTGCTCAGCGATTGTAACGAAACGTCTTTATCTTCTGTATATTCCTGGCTCAAGAGGACTCTCCAGGTGCCTGTAAAGTAAGAAGCAACAGCGTCGGGCAAGCCCGACGCTGATCCTGTATGAATGCACAGGAGTGTACCGAAATCTCACAGGTTTTGCACCTGCCCCGCATCAGCGAGTTTTGATCACCAGTCGATTGCTCTGTTTGACCTCTTCCATCACCACATAAGTTCGCGTGTCGTTTACGCCCGGCAGGCGCAACAGGGTTTCACCCAGCAGCTTACGATAGGCAGACATATCAGGTACGCGCGTTTTCAGCAGGTAGTCGAAATCGCCAGAAACGAGGTGACACTCTTGAGTTTCCTCAAGTTTTTGCACAGCGGCGTTAAATTGCTCAAACACATCCGGCGCACCACGATTCAGAGTAATCTCAACGAATACCAGCAGAGAGGCATCCAGATAGTGCGGGTTTAACTGCGCGGTGTAACCAAGAATAAATCCCTGGCGTTCGAGACGGCGTACACGCTCAAGACATGGCGTAGGCGATAAGCCTACGCGTTTGGAAAGCTCTACGTTTGAAATGCGACCATCTTTCTGAAGTTCATTCAGAATGTTCCTGTCAATTCTGTCGAGGTCTTTCCCGGGGCGTTTCTTATTGTCTACCATTATTATTGTCTCTCTTAATTCCTTCCCTTTACCTGCCACGCCCTGAAAACGCTCAATGTTCGGGGCATTTCTGAAGTGAGCTAACAGAGCCTGTGATCTGACACCTATCGATATGACGCATGTTGTCTGTCCACATCATGCGTCATTATCCATATCAGGCTGCTTTTATTCGGCGTTACACGCAAAACAGGCGACGAAAACCTGTTTTGTTCCGATAAATGTTATTCGCTTCTGATAATGTTTTCGCAAAAGCGCAGGCGATTGTCAAAGTAAAATCACCAAATTCAGGACAAGATGCCAGACAGACCGCTGGGTATCTGTTTTTAAATGAGTATTTTTCCACTTTTGCACCTCTCAAAGCCGATTTTTGCCCCATTCTGGCGCATTGACCAGGCAAAACCGCCGCTCATCGTCTACGCCACTTGCAGCTATCGTTAACAAAATTGGCTAAGTCTTGTTATTGTCGCCGGATATTCCCTACAATCGCAGGCTATGTCAGCCGAATGAAACTGAGGAACGCATGAGTACGGCCAAACACAGTAAGTTACTCATTCTGGGCTCCGGCCCAGCGGGTTATACCGCAGCCGTTTATGCTGCACGCGCCAACCTGAATCCGGTGCTGATCACCGGTCTGGAAAAGGGCGGACAGCTGACCACCACCACTGAAGTGGAGAACTGGCCGGGCGACCCGCACGATCTGACAGGTCCATCGCTGATGGAGCGCATGCACGAGCATGCCGAAAAATTTAATACTGAGATCATTTTCGATCACATCCACACCGTTGATCTGCAGAACCGCCCGTTCACCCTCACTGGCGACAGCGGCGTATACACAGCAGATGCCCTGATCATCGCCACCGGTGCGTCAGCGCGCTACCTGGGTCTGCCGTCTGAAGAGGCGTTCAAGGGCAAAGGTGTCTCTGCCTGTGCAACCTGTGACGGTTTCTTCTATCGCAACCAGAAAGTCGCAGTGATTGGCGGGGGTAACACGGCCGTTGAAGAGGCGCTCTATCTGGCGAACATCGCGGCTGAAGTGCATCTGATCCACCGTCGTGACAGTTTCCGCGCAGAGAAGATCCTGATCGACCGGCTAATGGAAAAAGTGCGCAATGGTAATATCGTGCTGCACACCCATCGTACGCTGGAAGAAGTCACAGGCGATCAGATGGGTGTGACCGGTCTGACACTGCGTTCTACCCAGAACAGTGATGAAACAGAAGCGCTGGAAGTCGCGGGTCTGTTTGTTGCTATCGGACACAGTCCGAATACGGCTATCTTCGAAGGTCAGCTGGCGCTGGAGAACGGTTACATCAAAGTTCAGTCGGGTCTGCACGGTAACGCCACTCAGACCAGCATTCCTGGCGTCTTTGCGGCAGGGGATGTGATGGACCATATCTATCGTCAGGCGATTACCTCTGCGGGCACCGGCTGCATGGCCGCGTTAGATGCTGAGCGTTTTCTTGACGGGCTGGTTAAAAACGATCGGTAAGTTGTTAACCCTCTGATCTCAAATATTCCAGGCGACGGTTTTTCCGTCGCCTTTTTTATAGCTCTCATGCTAGATTCTGGCGCCTGAAGAGATGGAAATGTCTTTCCATTTTCCCCTGTCACCGACATTTAGTATGGTCTCGCATGGACAAATCGCGGCAGCAGCATCTTACCCGCTGGCTTCGTCAGCAACGTCGTTTCGCCGGTCGCTGGTTGCGGCTCAACACGCTGCTGGGCATGGTAAGTGCCCTGCTGATCATTGCCCAGTCTGGTTTACTGGCCTCGCTGCTGCAGGCGCTGATCGTTGACCAGCAACCGCGTGAAGCACTGACGGTCAGTATCCTGCTGTTACTGCTTTGCTTCGTACTGCGCGCCCTGATTAACTATGCCCGTGAACTGACCGGCTATCGTGCCGGGCAGGCTATCCGTCAGGCGTTACGTCAGCAGGTCTTAGACCGGTTGTCTGCGCTGGGCCCGGCGTGGATACAGGGGAAACCAGCCGGGAGCTGGGCGACTCTGCTGCTGGAGCAGATCGAAGAGATGCAGGAGTATTACGCCCGCTATCTGCCGCAGATGACGCTGGCGGTGCTCATCCCCTGCTGCATTCTGCTGACTGTTTTTCCGCTGAACTGGACCGCGGGTCTAATCCTGTTTGCCACTGCGCCGTTGATTCCGCTGTTTATGGCGCTGGTCGGCATGGGTGCGGCCGAGGCCAATCGCCGCAACTTCCTGGTGCTGGCCCGCCTGAGCGGTAACTTTCTCGACCGTCTGCGCGGCAGAGAAACGCTGCGGCTGTTTCATCGTGGTGAAGCAGAGCAGCAGGCGGTTGCCGACGCCACCACCGATTTTCGCCAGCGCACCATGGATGTGCTGCGTTTAGCGTTTCTCTCCTCCGCCGTGCTGGAGTTTTTTGCCTCGTTAGCCATTGCTGTGGTAGCCGTCTATTTTGGCTTCTCCTATCTGGGCAAATTGCATTTCGGTGATTATGGCCACGGCGTGACGCTGTTTGCCGGGTTCCTGGTTTTGATCCTCGCCCCGGAATTTTTCCAGCCACTGCGCGATCTCGGCGCGTTCTATCATGCCAAAGCCCAGGCGGTCGGCGGTGCCGATGCACTTGAAGCCTTTATGCAGGCGACGCCCGACGTTATCCGGCAGGATGGCCCGCAGCCTTTCACTGCCGAGCGCGCAATCTCACTTGTCGCCGATGATCTGCGAGTCTGCGCGCCCGATGGCCAGGTGCTGTGCGGCCCGCTCACCTTTACCATCGCTGCGGGTGAGCAGATTGCGCTGGTCGGTCAAAGCGGGGCCGGTAAAACGGCCCTGATGAACGCCCTGCTCGGTTTCCTGCCTTATCAGGGCTCGCTGAAGGCGAATGGCGTTGAACTGCGTGATATACGACGGAGTGACTGGCATCAGCAGCTTAGCTGGGTAGGACAGAACCCGCAGTTACCGGCAAGCACCTTGCGCGACAATATCGTAATGAATGCTGCCTGGGACGGCGAGCGCTTTGCAACGCTGCTGGAATCGTGCGGCATTAATGAGTTCCTGCCTCGTCTGCCCAGGGGCATTGAAACCCAGCCCGGCGATGGTGGTCATCAGCTGTCGGTGGGTCAGGCACAGCGAGTGGCGGTCGCACGCGCGCTCTATAAATCCTCACATTTATTGCTGCTTGATGAACCGGCAGCCAGCCTGGATGCACTCAGCGAACGTCATGTCATGGTGGCCCTGAACCAGGCGGCTGCCCGCCAGACCACGCTGATGATTACTCATCAGATTGATACGCTGAGTCGCTGGCAGACCCTCTGGGTGATGGAGGCGGGTAAGCTGGTGCAACAGGGTAACTGGCAGCAGCTGTCGCAACAGCCTGGTCCCTTCAGTGAGATGCTGAAGCATCGTCAACAGGAGATTCGCTGATGTCAGCCTTGCGTCCTTTTCTTCGTCTCTGGCTGCGCCACCCTTTCCGTCTTGCGCTGGGCATTGTGCTGGCGATTGTTACCCTGCTGGCCAGCATCAGCCTGCTGACCCTGTCAGGCTGGTTTCTTGCCGCATCGTCAGTGGCAGGCGTAGCAGGCCTCTATACCTTCAATTATATGCTGCCCGCGGCAGGCGTCCGTGGTGCAGCGATCATCCGCACTGCCGCACGCTATGCTGAACGTCTGGTCAGCCATGATGCGACATTCAGAGTGCTTCAGCATCTGCGTGTCCACACCTTCAGCCGCCTTATGGCGCTTTCGCCAGAGCAGCTGTTGCAGTTCCGCCAGGCGGACCTGCTCAACCGTTTTGTGGCCGATGTTGATACGCTGGATCATCTCTATCTGCGCGTCATTTCGCCGCTGCTTGGCGCATTTTTGGTGATAGTGGTAGTCACCGTCGGGATGAGTTTTATTAATATTCCGCTGGCACTGACGCTGGGCGGTATCATGCTGAGTACGCTGATTCTGATGCCGTCGCTATTTTATCGTCTGGGCTCACCGGCAGGCATCGCGATTGCCCACGGACGCGCCCGCTGGCGCTTGCAGCTGATGCAGTGGCTGGCGGCGCAGGCTGAACTTACGTTATATGGGGCCTCGCAGGGCTGGCGTCAGCAACTTGACGAAGATGAACGGCGCTGGCAGCAGGCACAGAGCCAGCAACAGCGTTTACAGGCCGCCGCCCAGAGCCTGCTGCTGCTGATCAGCGGCATAACCGTAACCCTGCTGCTCTGGCTTGGTGCTGCGACAATCAGAGAACAGCAGTTACCCGGCTCGCTGATTGCGCTGGTCGTGTTCTGCGCTCTTGCCGCCTTTGAGGCGCTGGCACCGGTTGCAGGGGCTTTTCTGCCTATGTCGCAGGTGAAAACTGCCGCGCATCGGGTTAATGACATTATCGATCAGTCACCCGCTATCACCTTCCCGGCAAGGTCAGACGCCCGGTCAGGACCGCTCTGCATCAATATTGATCGGCTCGACTTTAGCTACCCCGACCGTCCGGATAAGGTACTCAACAGCTGTACCCTGCAGGTGGCCGCGGGTGAACATATTGCGCTACTGGGACCGACCGGCTGCGGAAAATCGACGCTACTGGCGCTGCTGACCCGCGCTCGTGAGAGCCAGCACGGTGTCATCAGCCTGAATGATCTGCCGATTACCGCCTGGTCAGAGTCCGCGTTGCGCCAGCGTATCAGCGTGGTGACGCAGCGGGTTCACCTCTTCAGCCAGAGCCTGCGCGCTAATCTGCTGCTGGCCTGCCCCGATGCCACTGATGAGCAGCTATGCCGCGTTCTGAACGACGTTGGCCTGCAACGCCTGCTTGAGAATCAGGAAGGATTAAACGCCTGGATGGGCGAAGGGGGTCGCCCGCTTTCCGGCGGCGAACTGCGTCGGCTGGCGCTGGCGCGTGCGTTACTGCACGACGGCGATCTCTGGCTGCTGGATGAGCCCACCGAAGGGCTGGATGCCACCACCGAGCAACATATTCTTGCCCTGCTGCAACGGCTGACTGCCGGAAAAACCATGCTTATGGTCACTCACCGGCTGAGTGGCCTGGAACAGATGGATCGCATCTGCGTGATGGATAATGGCGCGATTGTTGAGCAGGGCAGTCATGCGGAATTAATCTCAAAAGCAGGGCGCTACTGGCGTTTCCGGCAGCGTATTGCGTTATAGTCTTAGCGAAATGCCGATGAGTAACATAACGCGATGAGACTGGTACAACTGTCACGGGAATCTCTGATCTTTCCCCCGCCGGAGATGGCGCTGCGTGAGCCAAATGGCCTGCTGGCCATGGGCGGTGATCTCTCCCCTGCCCGATTACTTAACGCTTATCAGCACGGTATCTTTCCGTGGTTTTCGCCCGGCGATCCCATTCTCTGGTGGTCGCCCGATCCCCGGGCCGTCCTGCTGCCTGAGCAGTTTCATCTCAGTCGTAGCATGAAGCGTTTTCACAGTCGTTCACCTTATCGGGTAACAATGAACGAGTCCTTTGCCGAGGTCCTTGAGGGCTGCGCAAGCGGTCGCGAGGAAGGCACCTGGATTACCTTTGAGATGAAGCGAGCCTGGTTACGACTGTATGAACTGGGCCACGCGCACTCGATCGAGGTGTGGGATGAACATCAGCTGGTGGGTGGCATGTACGGGCTGGCGATGGGGCAAATCTTCTGCGGTGAATCGATGTTCAGCCGTCAGCAGAATGCATCAAAAACAGCACTTTGGGTCTTTTGTCAGCATTTCGTCCGACATCAGGGCCGACTGGTGGATTGTCAGGTACTTAATCCTCATACCGCCTCGCTGGGTGCGCAGGAGATCCCGCGCGCGGATTATCTGCAATATGTGCAAAGCCTTGCTTACCAGCCGGTCAGCGATGGCTGCTGGCAGACACAAACGCTTTTTTAGCCCTGCAGAGATGTTTTGCACACATAAAGGCGCATAAGTGGTATATTAGTCGGGTTTGGTATGTCGTCCGCGCTTCGCAATATCGAGCCGGAATTGCCAGGCTGGGAATCTCAACGCACTCTCGGAACTGTTTTCAATCGTGCGCATGTAACCGGTTGATTCAGATTCTTAGCCCGCTAATCCCCTGCAGACGTCACCTTAAACACCCTAATTTTACCGGATGCGCGCAACTTACGTGCACCCCGGCAAAGCGTTGGCAAAATCGCCGACGGTTCTTTACATAAATCGTTGAATTGGGCATTATCTTGCCGGTTCAACTGAAAGGTAGTACACCCAGAGGATTCGATGGCCAAAGAAGACAATATTGAAATGCAAGGTACCGTACTGGATACGTTACCTAACACCATGTTCCGCGTAGAACTTGAAAACGGACACGTGGTCACTGCTCATATCTCCGGTAAAATGCGCAAAAACTACATCCGTATCCTGACGGGTGACAAAGTGACCGTTGAGTTGACCCCGTACGACCTGAGCAAAGGCCGCATTGTCTTCCGTAGTCGCTAATTTGCAGTAATCTCATCGCTCTGCATATTGCAGCGAAAAAAAAGGCCGGATTTTAATCCGGCCTTTTTCACATCTGTAGCAGGTGATTAATGCACAGTGCCTTCGGTTTTGCGTTTTTCAGCACTCAGGAAGTGATAGGTCAGTTCACCTTTCTCACGATCCAGCGCGACTGATACTGAGCCGCCATCCACCAGCGAACCAAACAGCAGTTCATTAGCTAACGGTTTCTTCAGGCTGTCCTGTACGGTGCGCGCCATCGGACGTGCGCCCATCGCTTTGTCATAGCCCTTCTCAGCCAGCCAGTCACGCGCTTCATCACTGACTTCCAGCGATACGCCTTTCGCATCCAGCTGCGCCTGCAACTCGACAATAAACTTGTCGACCACCTGATGGATCACCGCTGGGGACAGGTGACTGAACCAGATAATGTTGTCGAGACGGTTACGAAACTCTGGCGTAAAGATCTTTTTGATCTCCTCCATCGCATCGGTGCTGTTGTCCTGATGAATCAGGCCAATCGACTTACGTTCAGTCTCACGTACACCGGCGTTGGTGGTCATGACCAGCACCACGTTGCGGAAGTCCGCTTTGCGACCATTGTTGTCGGTCAGCATACCGTTATCCATTACCTGCAGTAGCAGGTTGAAGACATCCGGGTGTGCTTTCTCAATCTCATCCAGTAACACCACCGCATGAGGATGCTTAATCACGGCATCCGTCAGCAGGCCGCCCTGATCAAAGCCGACATAACCCGGAGGCGCACCAATCAAACGGCTGACGGTGTGACGCTCCATATACTCGGACATATCAAAGCGCAGCAGCTCAATACCCAGCGCTTTCGCCAGCTGCACGGTGACTTCCGTTTTACCGACCCCAGTAGGCCCGGCAAACAGGAAGGAACCGACCGGCTTACGATCCTGACCCAGACCTGCACGGCTCATTTTGATCGCTTCCGTCAGCGCCTCAATGGCGTTGTCCTGACCAAACACCAGCATCTTCAGGCGATCGCCCAGATTTTTCAGCGTATCGCGGTCGCTTGCTGACACGCTTTGCTCAGGAATACGGGCAATACGGGCCACCACAGTTTCAATGTCAGAGACGTTGATGGTTTTCTTGCGCTTACTGGCTGGCATCAGGCGCGCACGCGCACCCGCTTCATCAATCACATCAATCGCCTTGTCAGGCAGATGACGGTCGTTGATATATTTCACCGCCAGTTCCACCGCTGCGCGCACCGCTTTCGCGGTATAGCGCACATCGTGATGCGCTTCGTACTTGGTCTTCAGGCCATTCAGGATCTGCACGGTCTCTTCAGGTGAAGGCTCCGTGATATCGATCTTCTGGAAGCGACGCGCCAAGGCACGGTCTTTTTCAAAGATGTTGCTGAATTCCTGATAGGTGGTGGAACCCATCACCCGAATCTTGCCAGAGGAAAGAAGAGGTTTGATCAGGTTCGCCGCATCGACCTGGCCGCCGGACGCGGCACCCGCACCAATGATGGTATGGATTTCATCGATAAACAGAATGCTGTGTTCGTCCTGCTCCAGCTGCTTCAGCAGCGCTTTGAAACGTTTTTCAAAGTCACCACGGTATTTGGTGCCCGCCAGCAATGAACCGATATCCAGCGAGTAGATGGTGCAGTCTTTCATCACTTCCGGTACATCGCCCTGCTCGATACGCCAGGCGAGGCCTTCTGCAATAGCGGTTTTACCCACACCCGATTCACCCACCAGCAGCGGGTTGTTTTTACGACGACGGCACAGCACCTGAATGGTACGTTCCAGCTCTTTATCGCGACCAATCAGTGGATCGATACCACCGACGCGAGCAAGCTGATTAAGATTGGTGGTGAAGTTTTCCATACGATCCTCCCCGCCTGCTTGCTCTTCGTTAACCGGATTTTCAGCGCCTGGCGCCTGGCCCGGTTCGTCTTTGCGCGTACCGTGAGAGATGAAATTCACCACATCAAGGCGGCTGACTTCATGTTTGCGTAACAGATAGGCCGCTTGCGACTCCTGCTCGCTGAAGATGGCGACCAGCACATTTGCCCCGGTGACTTCGCTGCGACCGGATGACTGGACATGGAAAACCGCACGCTGCAGGACGCGCTGGAAGCTGAGCGTCGGTTGAGTGTCACGCTCCTCTTCGCTGGCGGGCAGCACCGGTGTGGTTTGTTCGATGAAGGCTTCGAGTTCCTGCCGCAGAGCCACAATATCCACCGTACAGGCTTCCAATGCCTCTCTGGCCGACGGGTTACTGAGCAACGCCAGTAACAGATGCTCGACGGTCATAAACTCATGACGGTGCTCACGCGCTCTGGCGAAAGCCATATTTAAACTGAGTTCCAGTTCTTGATTGAGCATTAGGCACCTCCCCCAATTATCGCCCTTACCAGTTTCCTATATGGAGACGGGTTCAGGCTTTTTCCAGCGTACACAGCAACGGATGATGATTTTCCCGCGCATAGTTGTTCACCTGGGCCGCTTTTGTTTCGGCGACTTCTGCAGTAAATACACCACAGATCGCCTTGCCGTGATAGTGAACTTTCAACATCAGCTGCGTTGCACGTTCAACATCATAAGAAAAGAACTTTTGTACGACGTCAATAACAAATTCCATAGGTGTATAATCGTCATTATTCAGAATGACTTTATACATAGAAGGCGGCTTTAACCCTTCGCGTACTTTGTCTTCGGCCAGATGTTCAAAGTTAAGCCAGTCGTTTGTGTTTGCCATAGTGTTCCGTTGAGATTGTGCTTTAGCCTTTTAATGACTACATGTTGAGAGTTTAACATGCCTGTCAAGCTCCTGGTCGCTGCTGAAATTTTATTCAGAAATTCCCTTGCGCGACCTGCATCACAAAATTTCCAATAGCGTTAACCACCTCAAATTTTGATGATTTTTACCCCACCTGGCCCGGTGGTTTGCTTGACGCCGGCGGCGCTTTCTCTACATTCTACCTGCACAGGCTGATTGAGTTTTAATCAAATCAGACTCACAGCCTGTAAGACCTCACCTACTTATAAAATGTCTTGCGAGGGAAGTAAAAGCATGGAGACGGGCACAGTTAAATGGTTCAATAATTCCAAAGGCTTTGGCTTTATCTGTCCGGTTGGCGGTGGCGAAGATATTTTTGCACACTACTCCACCATTCAGATGGAAGGCTACCGCACGCTAAAGGCAGGCCAGCAGGTTCAGTTCGACGTGCATGAAGGCCCGAAAGGTAATCACGCCAGCCTCATCGTGCCGGTTGAGATACAGGCCGTGGCCTGATACTTACCCCATCTCTGAACAGTGACCCAAAAATGCCAGCCAGTGCCGCTGGCATTTTCCTGTCTGAAGCAGACTTAATCTGCCTGGCCCTGCGCCAGCCCAATCACCCGGGCAAACATCTCCCGTATTAACGGCGGGATGGCTTCCGGCCCGCGTTCCGCCGCCGATGTCGCCACAGCGATCGCCAGTTCTGGCTTGGAGCTCTGGTGAATCGCTTTGGTAATAATACGCCTGGAACTCATCGGAACGTTTAACGGCAGGTGCGCCATCTGATGATAGACATCCTGAAAACCCTGGTGATAGAGAAAATTCTCCATATCCAGTGCCGGTAACTGCGTCAGAAAACGCAGCTCAGGATCGCCGGGCTGTAACTGCGTGCGTGCCGTGCTGGCATATTTGTTACCCGCCTGATCGCCGTCTGTCAGCACATGCCAGGCGATGCCCATGCGACGGGCAAACTTCAGCAGCGGCTTTAAGCCCGACTGAGCAAACTCAATTACCTTCACCCCTTCAGCCGCAAAGTTGTAACCGCACTGCTGTGCCAGCTCATTCATAATCCAGACTTCGGTTTCCCCCTCCACCAGCAGCCAGCAACGGGCAAACAGCGCCGCAGGCCGGTTGACACGAATATGGAAGCCAATGCGCCGGCTCTCTTCGGCACTCAGCCCTTCTGGCCCGATGCGCCAGGCGGCCACGCGCGAGGGGCCGCGTACCAGACGACAGACGTTCTCTACCGGCACCTGAGACAGAAGCTCAGCAGAATTGGTAGTGGCGATTTTTTGCAGCGGCAACAGCCTTAGCAGGTTCCACGCCACCGACAGCATAATCGGATGCAGCCGGGTTTCCGGATCTTCAATCAGCAGCAGCGGACGGGCATCAGCGGCCAGCGGAATGTCGCCTCGCGCCTCAATCAACAGGGTAAACATCTGCAGCAGAATCAGCTGACGGCTGCGGGAGTCGGTTCCGGCTATCAGCTGATTGAGATGATCCAGCGCCCGCCATCCCTTTTCCCCGTCGCGTGTCTGCGGATCCCGTGACCTGAGTTCATTGCCCGCATCGGGCAACTGCACCAGAAAGTAGTGCTGCATCAGTTGCTGCATGGTCTTCAGCCCCTGTCGCAGCACCTCATCACTGAGCTGCTGGGGATGGTGCTCCAGATCGCGCGCCAGCGACGCCATGCCCGCCAGCACCTCAGGATGTGGAGTAGCCACAGGCGCACTGTTACGCGTCCGCTTACTAAAGCGCGCATCGCGCAGCCGCAGCACCGGATAGCGTTTCATCAACAGATCAATGGCCGCCGCGCAGTGCTGCTCTGGCAACAGCTGCGCGTTCACATCAACGAAACGCCGTCGGGTTTCGATGCCGCTGTCACGCCAGGCCGCGCTGACGCTGTAATAAAGCCGACGCTGGCCCTGAGCATCGCGCTGCCAGAATGTCGAGAGCACAGCATCCGGGTCGCTGCCATCATCGCGAAAATGAAATACGATTGACAGACGGCGCATGGGATCGGCCACATCACCTGGGGTGAAATGGAAATCAGCCTGGGTAAAAACATAAGCTGGTTCATTGGGCGAAAGTAACATGCTCAGGGCATCCAGCAGGCTGGATTTGCCCCAGGCATTCTCACCAATCAGCAGATTAGTCCGGGTTAAAGGGAGTGAGAGCTTGTTGATGCCGCGGAAACCGCGAATATCGATATGTTCCAGAATCATAGGCGTCCGTCCTCAGGTTATAAACAGCATGGTTGCCGCCAGCGAACCGGTCAAGCTGCTATGGGGTTTACTCCGATACGCTTTTTCGCTAGCGTGTTGCCTCTTCCCCCATGGATGGCATTGATATGTACTCCGGACTTTTGATTATTCTGCTGCCGCTGATCGCCGGCTGGCTGTTGCCGTTCCGTAAAACCACTCTGCTGCGTCGGGTAAACCAGCTGTTAGGCTGGATGGTTTACGTCATTCTCTTCTTTATGGGCATCAGCCTGGCCTTTCTCGACAACCTCGGCAGTAACCTGCTGGCGATATTTCACACCGCACTCGTAGCGGCGTTCTGCATTCTGCTGTGCAACCTGCTGGCGCTGCGCGGACTGGAAAAGTATGCGCCCTGGCAGCATGCACACCGGCAGGAGAAACTGCCCTCGCGGCTGCATATGGCACTGGACTCCCTGAAGCTGTGCGGCGTCGTTGTCCTTGGTTTTCTGCTTGGCCTGAACCAGTGGCCGCTGTTGCATCACGCCTCAACCGCCAGCGAATATGCGCTGATTTTCCTGCTGTTTCTGGTGGGTATTCAGTTGCGCGGCAGTGGCATGACGCTGCGTCAGATCATCCTGAACCGTCGTGGCATGCTGGTGGCCGTTGTCGTGCTGGTCAGCGCGCTGCTCGGGGGCATGATTGCCGCGCTGGTGCTGGGCATGCCGTTAAAGACCGGTCTGGCGCTAGCCAGCGGCTTTGGCTGGTACTCCCTCTCCGGCATTCTGATGACCGAAGCCTTTGGCCCGGTCATCGGCAGTGCCGCCTTCTTCAACGACCTGGTACGTGAGCTGGTCGCCATCATGCTGATCCCGGCACTGATTGGTCGCCATCGTTCGAGTGCACTGGGTCTGTGCGGAGCCACCTCAATGGACTTTACCCTGCCGGTGCTGCAGCGGGCGGGCGGCAATGAGATTGTCCCTGCCGCCATTGTGCACGGTTTTGTCATGAGCCTGCTGGCCCCGATTCTGATCGCCCTCTTCTCTGCCTGAACCCGGTCTGATATGCGCTGAGCTCTGCCAGCGCATTTTTTCACGCCTGCTTTTCTGCCGTGTCGTCTACGCTTCTTTTTTCGGTTCTGGTCACGTCACTCCTCAGGGCGGGCCGACAAAGGAGAAGAGCATGAAACAAACCGTGGCGGCGCTGGTCGCCAAAACGCTGGAAAGCGCGGGCGTCAAACGCATCTGGGGTGTCACCGGGGACTCCCTTAACGGCCTGAGCGATAGCCTTAATCGCATGGGCACCATCGAGTGGATGCCGACACGACACGAAGAAGTCGCCGCCTTTGCGGCGGGCGCAGAAGCCCATATCAGCGGCGAACTGGCGGTCTGCGCCGGTTCCTGTGGACCCGGCAATTTACATCTCATCAACGGTTTGTTCGACTGCCATCGCAATCGCGTCCCGGTTCTGGCGATTGCGGCGCATATCCCCTCGAGCGAAATCGGCAGCGGCTATTTCCAGGAAACCCATCCGCAGGAGCTGTTCCGCGAATGCAGCCACTACTGTGAGCTGGTCTCGAATCCTGAGCAGTTACCGCAGGTGCTGGGCATCGCGATGCGTAAAGCGATTCTGAATCGTGGCGTCTCGGTTGTGGTACTGCCAGGAGACGTGGCACTGAAACTGGCACCGGAAAGCGCCAGCACTGAGTGGTATCCGCCGCAGTTGCCGCAGGTCCTGCCACAGCCCGCCGAACTGGCCCGGCTGGCACAGACGCTGAACGAGGCCACTGACATTACGCTGCTGTGCGGCAGTGGCTGCGCCGGTGCACATCAGGAAGTGGTGGCGCTGGCCGAAGCGCTGAAAGCGCCAATTGTCCATGCGTTGCGAGGCAAAGAACACATCGAGTATGACAACCCTTATGATGTCGGCATGACCGGCCTGATCGGGTTCTCATCTGGTTTCCACGCCATGATGAATGCCGGGACGCTGGTGTTGCTTGGCACCCAGTTCCCCTATCGCGCCTTCTATCCGGAAAACGCTAAGATCATCCAGATCGATATCAATCCGGGTAGTCTCGGATCACACTGTCACGTTGATCAGGCCTATGTCGGTGATGTGAAAAGCACGCTGCAGGCATTGCTGCCGCAACTGACGCACAAAAGCGATCGCAGCCACCTCGACAGTGCAGTCAAGCACTACGTCGAGGCACGCAAAAGTCTGGATGAGCTGGCGCAGCCCAACGACAAGCAACCGATTCATCCGCAATATCTGGCACAGCAGATCAGCCATTACGCCAGCGACGACGCTATTTTTACCTGCGATGTCGGAACCCCGACCGTCTGGGCGGCGCGCTACCTGAAGATGAACGGCAAACGTCGCCTGCTGGGTTCGTTTAACCATGGCTCAATGGCGAACGCAATGCCACAGGCGCTGGGTGCGCAGTCGATCGATCGCAACCGTCAGGTCGTTGCGCTGTGCGGCGACGGCGGCTTCAGCATGCTGATGGGCGATTTTATCTCGCTGGCGCAGCTGAAAATGCCGGTAAAACTGGTGATCTTTAACAACAGCGTGCTGGGCTTTGTGGCGATGGAGATGAAGGCCGGGGGCTATCTCACCGACGGCACGGAGCTGGAAAATCCCGACTTTGCTGCTATCGCCCAGGCCTGCGGCATCCGTGGTATCCGGGTGGAAAAGGCGTCAGAACTGAATGGCGCGCTGGGGCAGGCATTTGCCCATGATGGTCCGGTACTGGTGGATGTTATTACGGCCAAAGAGGAGCTGGCTATGCCGCCACAGATCAAAATGGAGCAGGCCAAAGGCTTCAGCCTCTACATGCTGCGCGCCATCATGAACGGTCGCGGTGATGAGGTGGTAGAACTGGCGAAAACCAACTGGCTGCGGTAAAACAGTGATTCCATCCAGGCGGGCGCGATGCCCGCCTTTTTTTTATCTTCCGCCACATTCAGGAGCATAAGGTGATCGATTTACGCAGTGATACCGTGACCCGGCCCAGCGCCGCCATGTTAAGCGCAATGATGTCAGCCGAAACCGGTGATGACGTCTACCGTGACGATCCCACCGTAAATGCGCTGGAGGCGGAAGCTGCACGGCTGAGCGGCAAAGCCGCGGCGCTGTTTTTCCCGACCGGCACCCAGGCCAACCTGGTGGCGTTGCTCAGCCACTGCGAGCGCGGCGATGAATATATCGTCGGTCAGCAGGCACACAACTACAAATATGAAGCGGGCGGTGCGGCGGTGCTGGGCAGCATTCAGCCGCAGCCGGTGCTGGCCGCCGATGATGGCACCCTGCCGCTCGATGTGGTGGCAGCGGCCATTAAGCCGGATGATATTCACTTTGCCCGCACCCGCCTGCTGAGTCTGGAGAACACCCATCACGGTAAAGTTTTGCCGCTGGCGTATCTGGAACAGGCGTGGACCTTTACCCGCGAGCATAAGCTGGCGCTGCATATTGATGGCGCGCGTATTTTCAATGCCGTGGTCGCACAGAAGATCACGCTGGCGGCGATTGCCCGCTACTGCGACTCCCTCACCCTCTGTCTCTCTAAAGGTCTGGGCACGCCCGTCGGTTCGCTGCTGTGTGGCGATACGGCGCTGATTGAGCGCGCCCGTCGCTGGCGTAAAATGACCGGCGGCGGTATGCGCCAGACCGGTATTCTGGCGGCGGCGGGTCTGTACGCGTTAGAACACAACGTGGCGCGACTGCAGGAAGATCATGACAATGCCGCCTGGCTGGGACAGCAGCTGCATGAACTGGGCGTCAGCGTCATCGATCAGCAGACCAACATGCTGTTCGTGTCCGTGCCGGAAGCCCAGGTCAAACCATTAGGTGAGTGGATGAAGGCGCGCGGCGTGTTAATCAGCGTGGGAACACGCACCCGACTGGTCACCCATCTGGATGCTGATCGTGCGGCGCTGGAGCAGGTTGTCGCCCACTGGAAAGCGTTTCTGCAGCAGTAATCCGCTATTCCGCCGCACCATACTTCTCCAGTAGTGCGGCTGCTATCGCGGCGGTTTCGGCATCGGGCTGACCGCGATAATCCGCAGGCCGGAAATGCATCTGAAACGCGGCAATCACCTTCTGCTGCTCACGCACACTCATCCCCGCTGTCACCGCATAACCGTAGCGTTGCAGGCTTTCCATGAGTGGCTGCACGGGCACAAGGGCGTGCGGATCCTGCCCCGCTAAATAAAATTGCACCCGTCCGGCATCGGGCCAGGCACCGAGTCCCCGCTGTGCCAGCTGTTGCCAGGGGAACAGTGGACCGGGATCCTGCTTGCGCTGCGGCGCGATATCACTGTGACCAACAATGTTTTCTGGTGGGATGCCGTAACGCTGTGCAATATCCCGCACCAGCGCCTCCAGCGTGGTGATCTGCGCGGCGGTAAAGGGCTGCCATTCGAGGCCGGTCAGCGTCCGGCGATAACCCTTATTTACCAGCTCAATACCAATCGAGGTGTCATTGATGCGGATGGCTCCACGCCAGAAGCTGGGCCCTGCATGCCAGGCGAGTTGCTGCTCCGGCACCAGCTGCCAGATAACGCCTTTACCGGCACGTTGGGGCGGCTGGCGGGGAATCAGATAGTGGGCGCTGACTTCCCGATCGGTGAGGGTCGCCAGCGACGAAGAAAAATCTTCGGCGGTGTAGTGGACCACAATCACCTTCACCCGCGGCCGCGCACCCTGCGCCGGATGCCGCAGATCGGCCCAGTAGCCGTCACGGGATTCCATGCCAGAGTGACACCCTGCCAGCAGCAGTGCCAGCAGCATTAACAGCCCGCGTTTCAACGAATGATCACCGCCGTACCGCTGACGCTGACCATCAGCATGCTGCCATCTTTTCCGACCGTTTCGTAATCAATGTCGATACCGACCACTGCGTTGGCACCCAGCGCTTTTGCCTGCGCTTCCAGCTCTTCAAACGCGATTTCCCGCGCTTTACGCAGCTCTTTCTCATACGCGCCGGAACGACCACCGACCACATCACGGATGCCCGCGAAAAAATCACGGAAGATGTTGGCACCCAGAATCGCTTCTCCGGTAACCACACCGCAATATTCACTGATGCTGTGACCTTCCAGCGTTGGGGTTGTTGAAAATTTCATCGCATTCTCCTTGTTGAAAACCGGGCTAAGGCTCTTTCGACTAAAAAGCACGGCTATACTCTATGCTAAAAAGGGCACCTTGCCAGAGAACCCTAAGGAAATCGAGATGAGAAACAACGCGTTTGCGCTAATGATCCCGGCGGCCCTGCTGCTCAGCGCCTGTACTACCGTTGAGCCAGTCATTAAGGATAATGGCCCGCGTACCGCCCCCTGTATTGAAGGCGGTCCTGACCAGGTAGCCCAGAAGTTTTACGACCTGCGTGTCGAACAGCCTACGCAGGGTCTGCCTGACAGCAATACCCTGGCAAAATATCGCCCTTACCTGAGTGATGCGCTTTATCACTCCCTGCAGGCGGCCAGCGGCAGCAATGCCGGTTCACAGTGGCGTAACGGCGATCTCTTCTCCAGCCTGTCACAGGGTCCGACGGCTGCCAGCGTCGCCGATGCTTCCACCATTCCGAACCGCGATGCACGCAACATCCCGCTGCGGGTCGATCTGAGCCGCGACGGCAAACAGTGGCAGGATGAAGTGCTGATGATCCACCAGGGCACCTGCTGGGTCGTTGACGACGTGCGCTACATGGCGAACCCTGCACATGCCGAAGGCGGCAGCCTGAGCCAGATGCTTGAAAAATCAAAAAAATAATTCAGATTCAACGGTTATGAGAAGCGCAGCCACCGCAGGTGACTGCGCTTTTTTATTGCCAAAGCCCGCCCTGCGGCCTTTGGCAGCAGCCAGACAGCACATGATATTGTGCTAAGCTTTTGCTGTTTACCTGCTGTTTTACAAATTTTAACCCACCTTAATTGCATAACTATTCTGGTGACGTTAAAATCCGCGACACTAATAGCTATTCAAATCTGGCGCATGAGTATTCAACTAAACGCAATAAACTGCTTCTACGGTGCTCATCAGGCGCTGTTCGACATCAACCTTGAGTGTCCGCAAGGCGAGACCCTGGTGCTGCTGGGCCCCAGCGGTGCGGGCAAGAGTTCGCTGCTGCGGGTGCTTAATCTGCTGGAGCAGCCACGTTCAGGTCAGTTGCAGATTGCCGGCAATCAGTTCGACTTCACGCAGAAACCGTCTGATGCCGCGATTCGCGAACTGCGTCAGAACGTCGGCATGGTGTTCCAGCAATATAATCTCTGGCCACATCTGACCGTGCTGCAGAATCTGATCGAAGCGCCCTGCCGGGTTCTGGGCCTCAGTAAAAGCGACGCCCGCGCCCGTGCCGATAAGCTGCTTGACCGACTGCGCCTTACGCCCTACAGCGATCGTTTTCCGCTGCACCTCTCCGGGGGGCAGCAGCAGCGTGTGGCGATTGCCCGCGCGCTGATGATGGAGCCGCAGGTGCTGCTGTTCGATGAGCCGACGGCCGCGCTGGACCCTGAAATTACCGCACAGATTGTCAGTATCATTCGCGAACTGGCGCAGACACGCATTACCCAGGTGATTGTGACCCATGAAGTGGAAGTGGCACGTAAAACGGCCAGCCGCGTTGTTTATATGGAGAACGGTCACATTGTGGAACAGGGCGATGCCAGCCGCTTTACACAGCCGCAAACCGAAGCGTTTGCTCACTATCTTTCGCACTAA
Source organism: Pantoea sp. 22096 (assembly GCF_052045955.1). Lineage (NCBI taxonomy): Bacteria > Pseudomonadati > Pseudomonadota > Gammaproteobacteria > Enterobacterales > Erwiniaceae > Pantoea > Pantoea sp. 22096. Next base: position 1,714,483 of record NZ_JBQEPW010000001.1, read on the forward strand.
GTCAGGATGCTAAAAATGAAAAAAATGGTACTTGCTGCACTGCTTGCCGGTTTTAGCCTGAGCGCTACCGCGGCACAAACGATTCGTTTTGCGACCGAAGCCTCTTATCCTCCTTTTGAGTTTGTGGATGCGGACAACAAGATTCAGGGCTTTGATGTCGATCTGGCCAACGCGCTGTGTAAAGAGATCGACGCGACCTGCACCTTCACCAATCAGGCGTTCGACAGCCTGATCCCAAGCCTGAAATTCCGTCGCTTTGATGCGGTGATGGCGGGCATGGATATCACGCCGGATCGTGAAAAACAGGTGCTGTTCACCAAGCCTTACTATGACAACTCGGCGCTATTTGTCGCCCAGAAAGGCAAAGTCGCCAGTGTAGAAGCCCTGAAAGGCAAGCGGGTTGGCGTGCAGAACGGCACCACTCACCAGAAATACCTGACGGATAAACACAGCGACATTACCATCGTGCCTTACGACAGCTATCAGAACGCGGTGCTGGATCTGAAAAACGGCCGTATTGATGCTGTCTTCGGTGACACCGCTGTGGTCAACGAGTGGCTGAAGCAGAATGCTGCGCTGGCTGCCGTCGGCGACAAAGTGACGGATAAAGCCTACTTTGGTACTGGCCTGGGCATTGCGGTACGCACCGGTAATACCGATCTGCAGACTAAATTCAATGGCGCGCTGGACAAGATCAAAGCAGACGGCACCTACAAAACCATCTACAGCAAATGGTTCCAGCAGTAATCACTGATGAATGAAATGATGACCCTCGCAAGTGCCGCCGGTATGACCGTCGGCCTTGCTGTTTGTGCCCTCATCGCTGGCCTGGTGCTGGCGATGATTTTCGCTGGCTGGGAGTCACTGCGCCTGAGACCGCTGGCGTGGATTGGCACCGGCCTGGTGACGCTGATCCGTGGCCTGCCGGAAATTCTGGTGGTGCTGTTTATCTATTTTGGCGCCTCACAGCTGCTGCTCACCCTCTCTGACGGTTTCACGCTGAACTTCGGGCTGTTTACGCTGCCGGTTCAGATGCAGATAGAGAACTTCGATGTCAGTCCGTTCCTGTGCGGTGTGATTGCGCTGGCGATGCTCTACGCCGCCTACGCCTCGCAGACACTGCGCGGCGCACTCAAAGCGGTGCCGGTAGGTCAGTGGGAGTCGGGCCAGGCGCTGGGCATGAAAAAGTCGGTCATCTTTCTCCGGCTGATTATGCCGCAGATGTGGCGTCACGCCCTGCCCGGTCTGGGTAATCAGTGGCTGGTGCTGCTGAAAGATACCGCGCTGGTTTCGCTAATCAGCGTCAATGACCTGATGCTGCAAACCAAAAGTATCGCCACCCGCACGCAGGAGCCGTTTACCTGGTTCCTGGTGGCGGCCGCGATCTACTTAGTAATTACGCTATTCAGCCAGGCGGTGTTACGTCGCATCGAACTGCGCACCACCCGCTTTGAACGGGGGAACAGCTAATGCTGGCCTATCTGCCTGAACTCCTGAAAGGGCTGCACACCAGCCTGACGCTGACGGCGGCCTCGCTGGTGGTGGCACTGCTACTCGCACTGCTCTTCACTGTGGTCCTGTCGCTGAAAACGCCAGTGCTGAATCCGCTGGTAAAAGGATTTATCACGCTGTTTACCGGTACGCCGCTGCTGGTGCAGATCTTCCTGATTTACTACGGTCCGGGACAGTTCCCCTCGATCCAGCAGATCCCCTGGCTGTGGCATTTACTGTCGCAGCCGTGGCTGTGCGCGATGCTGGCGCTCTCGCTGAACAGTGCGGCTTACACCACGCAGCTGTTTTACGGTGCGGTCCGGGCGATTCCCTCCGGACAGTGGCAATCGTGCGCGGCACTCGGCATGAGCCGCAAAGATACCCTGCGCATTCTGCTGCCTTATGCATTTAAACGCGCCCTCTCCTCCTACTCTAATGAAGTGGTGCTGGTGTTCAAAGGCACCTCGCTGGCCTACACCATCACCCTGATGGAGGTCATGGGCCACGGCCAGCTGCTTTATGGCCGCACCTACGACATCACGGTCTATGCCGCGGCGGGTCTGATTTATCTCTGCGTTAACGGTTTGCTGACGCTGATGATGCGACTGATCGAAAAGCGCGCCCTGGCCTTTGAACAGCGTAACTGATTCCCGGGCGAGGCTCCTCGCCCTTTTCGCCTGAAAAATCATACTAATTGCATAAAAATTCATTTTATGGCAGGGTATCGCCTTCTCTGGCTGACCACATCACAGGAATCATAAAATGAAAAAATGGATTATCGCTGCTGCGCTGGCTTCGCTGGCGGTGACCGCTCAGGCCGCGGAAACGATTCGCTTCGCCGCTTCAGCAACCTATCCGCCATTTGAATCTCTGGACAAAGAAAATAACCTCGTCGGATTCGATATCGATCTGGCTAAAGCGCTGTGCCAGCAGATGAAAGCAGAGTGTACCTTCACGAACAATGCCTTCGACAGCCTGATCCCCTCACTGAAGTTCCGCCGCTATGACGCTGTGATTTCTGGTATGGATATCACCACGGAACGCAGCAAGCAGGTCGATTTTACCCAGCCCTATTACGCTAATTCCGCCATTGTGATTGCGCAGAAAGGTAAGTTCAGCAGCTTCGGTGATTTGAAAGACAAACGCATAGGCGTTGAAAACGGCACTACCCACCAGAAATACCTGCAGGATAAGCATCCGGACGTGAAAGTGGTGGCGTATGACAGTTATCAGAATGCGATTCTGGATATGAAGAGTGGCCGGCTGGATGGCGTGTTTGGCGACAGCGCGGTAGTGAATCAGTGGCTGAAGACCAATCCGGATCTCGCGACGGTCGGTGAACATGTTACAGATGCAGATTACTTCGGCACCGGCCTGGGCATTGCTGTGCGTAAAGGTAATACGGCGCTGCGCGATCGGTTCAATCAGGCACTGACTGAACTGAAAGCCAACGGCAGCTGGCAGCAGCTCAATCAGAAATGGTTCCCGGAGTAACTTCGGGGATTACCGGACTCAGTGCTGACGGCGGGTTAACAGCGTCAGCACTTCAAAATGCGCGGTGTGCGGGAACATGTCGAACAGCTGTACCTTCGTGACCTCATAGTCATTCAGTTGGGCAATATCCTGCGCCATGGTCTGCGGATTACAGCTTGAATAGAGCAGATAATCCGGGGCCATCTGGCTGAGATAATCACACAGCGCCTCACCGATCCCACGGCGCGGCGGGTTCACCAGCACCAGCTGCGGCACCGCGTCACGTCCGGTCGCAAACGCCGTCGAATCCAGCGCCGCAAACTGCACGTTTTTCAGTCCCAGCATCTCAGCAGAACGCTGGGCGCATTTAATCGCCTCAGCACTGATCTCAATGCCGGTCAGCGCCATCTCCGGTGTCGCGCAGTGCAGGCCAAAACCGCCTACGCCGCAGAAGAGATCCCACATGCTGTTAACCGGCAGCGCACGCACCCAGTCGCGCGCGGTGGCATAGAGCGCGCTGGCAACCTGCGGATTGGTCTGAAAGAAGCTCTGTGGGCGGATCCACAGCGGCACGCCATTAAAGTTCTCTGCCAGCGACTGCGCAGGCGTCAGCGCAATCTCCTCCTCTCCCTCCAGAATCGCCATGTGCACCGGCTGAATGTTGGCAGAAATCACTACCAGCTGCGGTAACTGCTGTTGCAGCCACGGCAATGCCGCGCGCAGCTGTTCCAGTTTGGCGGTTGAGCGCAGGACAAAGCGCAGCATGATGCCGCCCTGCTGGCTTTCGGTAATCAGCAGGAATTTCAGTTCGCCGCGTTTGCGCGCCACGTTATAGGGCGTCAGCCCGGCACGGGCGATAAACGGTTTGAGCGCTGCAAACACCGGCTGGAAGCTGGCGGGATAGAGCGGGCAGTCGCAGAGATCGACAGGCTCACCATCACGGTGAACAAGACCCAGCACCGGACGCTCCACACTACCGCTGACCACCATTTTGGCTTTGTTACGGAATGCCTGCTGCAGTGATGTCACTGGCGGCAACCAGGACGCAACCGGCTGATCGGCGAGTAACTGTTCCAGCATCGACTGTTTGTCGCCTAGCTGAATGGGATAGGGTTTTTCCAGCCACTGACAGGAGCGGCAACGGTTAGCGTCATAAAGCGCGCAGTGCATGGTAGAGCCTTAACGATGGGGTCGGGCGGAGCGCGATTGTATCATCGCTTCCTGAAAAAAGCGCGACTGCTGGCAGGCAGAAACAGCAGCATCAGCACCACCAGATCGGGGATTTTCTGCGACAGGGTATGGTGGATAATCTGGGCGTTATTGTCGCCATCGATGCTGAAAATCTCCGGGTAAATCCCGCCCAGCGAGGCGAACAGCATATAGATCAGCACAACCCCCTGCGTGGCCACATAGCCCCAGCGGCCACGGTTACTGCCGCGCATCAGGGTAAAGGCGCAGCGCAGTTCGAACAGGAAGATCAGCTGGCTGGCGATAAAGATAAGCGTAGAGTCCCAGGACTGGGCGCTGCGGTGAACAAAGTTGGCGATTTCATTATAACCCAGCTCATTGGCCAGCATCAGTACGCTCAGGCAGCGGGTCGCAATAATGGCAATGCCCGCGACCGTCACCGGAACCGGTGCGTCTGAAAGCGTTACACTGCTTTTGAAGATTTCTGACATAGTCCCTGACTCCACCTGATCGAAAAACGGGCCGGTTAAACCGGCCCGTTCATATAGTGGCAAAGGTTACGTATTTCAGCCACGTTTAGCTTTCTGAATATCGCTTAAACGCTGTTTTTCTTCGTGTGCCATGAATCGCCAGGCGATAAAACCGACTAAACCGACCACAAACAGGATCAGGGAAGCCAGCGCATTGATTTCCGGGTTCACGCCGCGGCGTACGGTAGCGAAGATCGCCATCGGCAGCGTGGTGGCGCCGGGCCCGGTCACAAAGCTGGCGATTACCAGATCGTCGAGTGACAGAGTAAACGCCAGCAGCCAGCCGGTGACAATTGCCGGCGCAATCATTGGCACGGTAATGACGAAAAAGACCTTCAGCGGCGTCGCGCCTAAATCCATCGCCGCCTCTTCGATTGAGCGGTCCAGTTCACGCAGACGCGAGTTAATCACCACCGCCACATAGGCGGTACAGAAGGTGACGTGCGCCAGCCAGATGGTCAGCATGCCGCGCTCACTTGGCCAGCCAAAAGCGTTGCCCATGGCCACAAACAGCAGCAGCAGCGACAGACCGGTGATCACATCGGGCATCACCAGCGGCGCCGTCAGCATAAAGGCAAAACCGTTGTGCCCACGGAAGCGACCAAAGCGCACGATGATGACCGCCGCCAGCGTGCCCAGCACCACCGCCATGGTGGCCGACAGCCCGGCAATGCTCAGACTCAGCAGCACCGCGTCAATCATCGCGCTGTCCTCAAACAGCACTTTGTACCAGTGGAATGAGAAGCTGTCCCACACCGTTACCAGCGGTGAGCTGTTGAAGGAGTAAACCACCAGCAGCAGCATCGGCGCATAAAGGAACAGGAAGCAGCAGACCAGAATGCCGGTACGCCAGGGCGAGCGAATAGTTGGCAAATTATTCATGCCTTCTCTCCCATTTCACGGTTTTGATGCTTATGGAACCAGATGATCGGCAGAATCAGGATCAGCAGAATAATCACCGCCAGCGCGGAAGCCACCGGCCAGTCGCGGTTGTTAAAGAACTCCTGCCACAGGATACGACCAATCATGATGCTGTCCGGCCCACCCAGCAGTTCAGGGATCACGTATTCCCCCACCGCCGGGATAAACACCAGCATCGACCCGGCAATAATGCCGCCTTTGGTCAGCGGCACAATCACGCTGAAAAAGGTCTTCAGCGGACGCGCACCCAGATCCAGTGAGGCTTCCACCAGCGAGTAGTCGATACGGGTCAGCGCGGTGTAGATTGGCAGCACCATGAAGGGCAGATAGCAGTAGACGATACCGATATAGACCGCGGTGTTGGTGTAAAGAATAACCAGCGGATGATCAATCACGCCCAGCCACAGCAGGAAGCGGTTCAGAATACCGTTGTTGTTCAGCAGCCCCATCCAGGCGTAGACGCGCACCAGAAACGAGGTCCACGACGGCAAAATCACCAGCAGCAGCAGGATGGTGCGCATCGAGGGTTTACTGTGCGCCACGGCCCAGGCGAGCGGATAGCCAATCAGCAGACAGATCACGGTCGAGATCGCCGCCACTTTCAGCGACTGCAGATAGGCATCGACGTAGAGCGGATCGTCGGTCAGCGTCAGGTAGTTGCCGAAGTTGAGCACGATGCTGAACTGATCATCTGCCCAGCTCACCAGTTCGGTGTAGGGCGGGATAGCCCGCGCAATGTCCGCAAAGCTGATCTTCAGTACCGTCAGAAACGGTAACAGAAACAACAGCACCAGCCAGACATAAGGCAGAGCAATGACCAGCTTGCGGCCATGCTGCATTTTTACCCGCGTGGCCCAGCGTTGCAGCGGCGTGCCGACCAGTCGGGCGGGCGCTTTGGCGCGTTGAAAAATCTGGCTCATAGCCGCTCCTTAAACCGTCAACACCACGCAACTGTCGCTTTCCCAGCAGAGACGGACTTCATCCCCCCATGTCGGCAACCCTTTGCGGTAGCGATGCGCGTTTTGCAACTGTGCGCTGATCATCTGTCCGCTGTGCAGACGGACATGGAAGATAGAGAGATCGCCGAGATAGGCGATGTGGACCACTTCACCCACCGCAAAGTTACAGCCATTGGCCGGCACCTCATCACACAACATCACTTTTTCCGGACGCAGCGCGACATGCACCGGTACGTTATCCACCACAGAGACATCGGAATCGACTTTCAGCGGATGCATCAGGCCGGGGCTGTCGATTACCAGGCCATCTGCCTGACGTTCACGCAGCAAACCTTCGAAGACGTTAACCGAACCGATAAACTCGGCGCTGTAGCGGCTGGTCGGATGCTCGTAGATCTCCTCCGGCTCGCCAATCTGCACGAACTTACCGCGATTCATAATCGCGATACGGCCCGCCATCGTCATTGCCTCTTCCTGGTCGTGCGTCACCATCACGCAGGTCGCGCCCACACGCTCCAGAATATCAACCACTTCCAGCTGCATCCTGTCGCGCAGCTTCTTATCCAGTGCGCCCATCGGCTCATCCAGCAGCAGCAGTTTTGGCCGTTTCGCCAGGCTACGTGCCAGCGCCACGCGCTGACGCTGACCACCGGAGAGCTGATGCGGTTTGCGTTTCGCAAACTCCTGCATATGCACCAGCGCCAGCATTTCGGCGACGCGGCTGGTGATCTCCCCTTTCGGCAGCCGATCCTGCTTCAGACCAAAGGCGATATTCTGCTCCACCGTCATGTGCGGGAACAGCGCGTAGGACTGGAACATCATATTGATCGGACGCTGATAGGGAGCAACGTGCGACAGATCCTGTCCATCCAGCACAATCTGGCCGCTGGTGGGCGGCTCAAAACCGGCCAGCATACGCAGCAGCGTGGATTTGCCGCAGCCCGATGCGCCCAGCAGAGCGAAGATTTCACCTTTATAAATGGTCAGACTGACATCATCCACGGCGTGCTGGCCGTCAAAGGATTTGGTCAGATTGCGGATCTCCAGCAGCGGCGTTAAGGCCTTTGCGGTTTTATGTTGAGGGCGGGGAATGGCATCGTTCACAAAGGGTTCTCTCCGGAGCCAGGCGGAACATGGCGGCAAAATCCGCCGCTAAAAATGGCACAACAGAGGCCGACACTGCGCCTCTGTTGCTGATGCGTGACAGGTCAATCCGTTAAGGACGAATTACTTACCACTTTTTACTTTAGTCCATGCGCGCGTACGCACACGATCCAGTTTCGGATCCTGGACTTTCAGCACGAACAATTTCGACATCGCTTCTGGCGTCGGGAAGATACCCGGGTTGTTGCGGACGTCGGCATTGATCAGCGGCAGCGACGCTTTGTTGCCGTTGGCGTAATTCATTTTGTTGGAGACATCAGCGATCACTTTCGGATCCATGATGTAGTTCAGCCAGGCGTAGGCACCGTCGAGGTTTTTGGCATCTTTAGGAATTGCCATCATATCGAAGAAGGCCAGCGCCCCCTCTTTCGGCACGCTGTAGCCCAGATGCACACCATTTTTCGCTGCATCGGCACGGTTCTTCGCCTGCAGAATATCGCCCGACCAGCCGATGGCGACGCAGATGTTACCGTTAGCCAAATCGTTAATGTACTGCGACGAATGGAAGTAGCGGATATTCGGACGCAGTTTCAGCAGCAGGTCGGTCGCCGCGCCGGAATACTCTTTGGCATCAGAGGTATTCGGGTCTTTGCCCAGATAGTTGAGCACGGTGGCGAAGATCTCTTCTGGCGCATCCAGGAAGGAGACGCCACAGCTTTTCAGCTTCTCCAGATTTTCCGGCTTCAGTACCAGATCCCAGCTGTTGACCGGCGCATCAGCGCCCAGTGCGGCTTTAACCTTGTCGATGTTGTAACCGATACCGGTGGTGCCCCAAAGATAAGGAATGGCATATTTGTTACCCGGATCGTGCTGCGCCACTTTTTCCATCAGCGCCGGATCGAGATTTTTATAGTTAGGCAGTTTGCTTTTGTCCAGCGGCTGGAATACCCCGGACTGCAGCTGACGCGCCAGGAAGCTGGAGGATGGCACCACGACATCGTAGCCGGTGCTGCCCGCCATCAGTTTGCCTTCCAGCACTTCGTTGGAGTCAAACACATCGTAGACCACTTTAATGCCGGACTGCTTTTCAAAGTTTGGCACGGTATCTGGCGAAATATAATCGGACCAGTTGTAGACGTGCAGCGTTTTATCTTCCGCCATACTGGTGGCCGACGCGGCCATCAGCGCAGCAGCTACTACAGCTGACAGCCATTTCTGACGTGAGTTGAACATATTTTTCCATCCTCCTGAGCGGGTCATTTCAACGCTGCAAACCTGAGATCCCTGCATTGCGTTCTGTACAAGACGTCAGTGACACAATGAATCATTATTCAGCGGGAGTTTAATAGCAAAATCCTATAGCTGGGACGCAGTTACACGTCTGTTACAGCCCCGCAAGCATAGCCCCCCCGGTCAGGCTTCACCAGACCCCAGCGTAAAAAACGCCTGAAACCGATATTTTATGCATGTTTGAGCTATGAGGTTCGGCTTTGATGGCATAAACCACGACAAATATCTGGCGGTAAAGGGCAAAGTGCAGAATAAAAAAAGGGGGCGGCAAATCGCGGGCATAAAAAAGCCGTCTCAGGGACGGCTTAGTGGGCGACCATGTCGGGCTTAGTGCAGCACAGAATGAACGCTGGTCACCGCAACGTGCTCTTCTTCTTCACCCACAATCAGCAGATTATTGGCAAAGGCTTCCAGGATGACCATGGAGATTTGCTCTTCACTCTGTTTCATAAAGTGTGAGAACTGACCAAAGGTTAATCCGGCGGTAGTGGTCATTGACTGACAGACAATGAGCTTCGGCAGATTATCATCCTGAATGTCGATAAAGGCTTTCACCGTCAGTGAACTGGCATTAATTTGCGACAGATCGCCAACCAGTGGAATCAGCGCCGTCGGCTTCACTTCAGCCAGCGCCGAAAACAGAATGACGTTGTCGACCAGATCGATTTTGGCGTCAAACACCCCATCGAAGTTTTGCATGTGCGGCAGATGAAGTGCCTGACAGGCATCGCATTCGAACCAGGTGATATTTTGCTGATCCAGCCAGCGACGCAGCAGGTCGATATCCGGAACGACAAGAGAATCCATCGTAAAATCCCAGTGGGGTGATAAACAGGCGACTTAGCTTACGGAAAAATGCGCGGCGATGCCACGAAAACTGCTGAAAAGCGCGTGTCAGCCAGCGGTTTTAGGACGGAGCCCGGGGATGGCCTGCTGCTCAATCCGCTGAATCATCAGCGCGGCAATGTTAAGGCCGCTGCTGGTTTCGATGCCTTCCAGACCGGGCGAGGCGTTCACTTCCATCACCAGCGGACCGCGATGAGCGCGCAGAATATCGACACCGGCGACTTCCAGCCCGAGCGTGGCCGCTGCTTGCACGGCGATCTGCCGCTCCTGAGGCGTGATGACCACCGGATACGCTTTACCGCCGCGATGCAGATTAGAGCGGAAATCGCCCTCTTTCGCCACCCGCTCTATTGCTGCCACCACCTGATTGCCGATCACCAGACAGCGAATATCTCGTCCCTGTGCTTCTTTAATAAACTCCTGCACCAGAATGTGGGCGTTCAGGCCGCGAAAAGCATCGATGACGCTCTCCGCCGCCTGACGCGTTTCCGCCAGTACCACACCGATGCCCTGCGTGCCTTCCACCAGCTTAACCACCAGCGGCGCGCCGCCCACCATGGCGATCAGATCGTCAGTGTCATCGGGTGAAGAGGCAAAGCCGGTGACCGGCATGTCGATGCCTTCCCGTGCCAGCAGCTGCAGCGAGCGCAATTTATCCCGGGTGCGGGTTATGGCGGCGGACTCATTCAGCGGATAGCTGCCGCACATCTCAAACTGTCGCAGCACTGCCGTGCCATAGAAAGTAATGGCGTTGCCGATTCGCGGAATAACGGCGTCGAAATGGCCCAGCGGTTCACCACAATAGTGAACCGCCGGTGAGGCGGGATTGATATTCATATAGCAGGAGAGCGGATCGATGATTTGCACCTCGTGGCCGCGCGCGGCGGCCTCGTCACGCAATCGTCGGCTGGAGTAGAGCGTCTCATCGCGCGACAAAATGGCTATCTTCATCGCAGCTCTCCCTTGATGGATTAACGCGTGGCCCAGCCCTGCTGATGCAGATAGTCGAGCATAAACGGACGCGTCTCTTTAACGATCAGCCGCTGAATCAGCTCGCTCCAGGTTTCGCTACGCTGGTTGCTGTCGCGCTGCTGATAATAGAGTTCTGTGCGGCTGTCGTATTCTGCCAGCACTGCCGGATCCAGTGGCTGATAGCGGTTTTCATGCACCAGCATCGCATGCGGCATACGCGGTTTGACGTCCGGCTTTGACTCCGGATGCCCCAGGCAGAAACCAAACAGCGGCAGCACAAATTTTGGCAGGCCCAGCAGCTCGGTCACTTCCGCAATGCTGTTACGAATGCCGCCGATAAAGACGCCGCCCAGATCCAGCGATTCCGCTGCGACCATCGCGTTCTGTCCCATCAGCGCGGTGTCGACGCAGCCCAGCAGCAACTGCTCGGCACGGCCCAGTTGCGCATCCGGGCAAATCTGCAGGTGGCGATTAAAATCAGCGCAGAAAACCCAGAACTCAGGCGCATCCGCGACCCACGTCTGTCCGCCCGTCAGCGTCACCAGCTTGTCACGCAGCGCTTTGTCGGTGATACGGATAATAGAAGAACACTGTAAAAAGCTGGATGTGGACGCCGATTGCGCCGCATTAATAATCGCTTCACGCTGGGCTTCGCTGACCGGCTGGTCAGTAAAGGCGCGGATTGAACGGTGGCTGCACAGTAAATCAATGGTCGGTGTCATAAAGTCTCCAGCAACATTATCTTTTTTTATCAATCTGATTGAACAACTGTGGCGCGATAGCTTTCGCGGTGCGCCACATCAATAGCCAGGCAGCAGGCAGCATCAGCACCACGCCGGCGATGAACAGCACGGTAGCCAGCGTTCTGGCACCAGCCTTGTCTGGCAGCGGCAGCCAGTGGTTGATCAGCAGCAGCGCACCCAGAATTAACAGGCCGCCAGCCGCCTCCAGCACCAGGATAAACCGGGGTAATCTGGCCACACTCTGCATCACTTCCTCCTGCCTTTGCGGCTTACTGAGCGTCAATTATGGCCAACAACCCAAAAATTGCGCGGGTTACACGGGCTGCCGTTGTGAAAAAGCTCTTGTTTCAGACGCTTCCTGAACGGCGGCAATAGCGTGCGGGCATCAGACTAACAGGCAAATCCTGCTTTCCTTAAGCGATACGAGCGGGCATGATGGTTGCCATTCTCTGTTTGATTATGTGATACGCATCACATAATAGTCGCTGCAAGGAGTTCTCAATGATTGCTGTTATTTTTGGTCGTCCGGGCTGTCCCTACTGTGTCCGTGCCCATGAACTGGCCGACAAACTGACCGCGGAGCGCGATGACTTTAGCTATCAGTATGTTGATATTAATGCAGAAGGCATTACTAAAGCCGATCTGGAAGCCAGCGCCGGTAAACCGGTCAGTACCGTGCCACAGATTTTCGTGGACGAAAAACATATTGGTGGCTACACCGAGTTTGCGGCCTGGACCAAAGAGAATCTGGGATTTGTCGCGTAAGCGCAGATAACCGGAATGAAAAAGGCGAGGCAGGATTTTCCTGTCTCGCCTTTTTGCTCTCTGGCTGATGCCAGCCATCCGGCACCGTTTAGTTGAGCGACGCCATCACAATCTGCATTAACCGTACCAGCAACGCCCCGCAGCCTGCCCAGAACAGCGCACTGAGACTCCATGCGATGGCAAACAGTCCGCTGCTGTGAATAAACAGGCTGTTATTGAGCAGCAGTGCTGCCAGCAACGTTCCCCAGAGCCCCATCAGCAGCGTGCTTTTTAACGGGCTTTCCACCTGCATCAACGCCATCACAATACCAGGTAACATAAAGAGCAGTAATTCGGGCTGACCACGAAGCGGGCCGGGACCGACCTGCCAGAAGTGACAGGTAAAAACAAACACCAGACTGTACATCACCACGCCGCACAGGCGGGTAGTCCAGAGATAAGAACGCTGCGGCATACCACCCCACTGATTAAAAGTAACCCCGACAATAACCTGCTGATATCCCTGATGCGTTCTGGTGGAAATAAAAATAAACAGTTCGTTGTGGCAACGAATGAAAACAGCCAATGGCTGTGAAAGATATTTGTGATTAGAATAGCGCCGCGATAACGGTTCCATTTGCAGTGTTGATACAACAGCACCTCAACGGCTTGCTCACGATAGCGAAAAACAGGCCACTCTTCAACAGGTTACACGTAAACAAGAAGTTAAACAGTGAATATTAACGTCGCAGGATTGTTAAGCGGAAATGACATTTTGTTATTATTTGTCGTTTTAGCGCTCGGCCTCTGTCTGGGCAAGTTGCGTCTTGGCTCAGTTCAGCTGGGAAATTCGATTGGCGTATTAGTGGTTTCGCTCTTATTAGGGCAGCAGCACTTCGCGATCAATACCGATGCATTGAGTCTGGGCTTTATGCTGTTTATTTTTTGTGTTGGTGTTGAAGCGGGTCCCAACTTTTTTTCTATTTTCTTTCGCGACGGCAAAAACTATTTCATGCTCGCCATCGTCATGGTGGTCAGCGCGCTGTTGCTGGCACTGGGGCTGGGTAAACTCTTTGGCTGGGATATTGGTCTTACCGCCGGCATGCTGGCCGGGTCGATGACCTCAACCCCGGTGCTGGTCGGGGCGGGTGATACCCTGCGGCAAAGCATCAGCGATCCAAAGCAGCTTGGATTGATGCAGGATCAGCTGAGCCTCGGTTATGCCGTGACCTATCTGATCGGCCTGGTCAGTCTTATTTTCGGCGCACGCTACCTGCCCCGTCTGCAACATCAGGATCTGCCGACCTGTGCGCAGCAGATTGCCCGGGAACGCGGTCTGGATGCGGACAGCCAGCGTAAAGTCTTTCTGCCGGTGATCCGCGCCTATCGCGTGGGCCCGGAACTGGTGGCGTGGAGCGGCGGCAAAAACCTGCGCGAGCTGGGTATCTATCGTCAGACAGGTTGTTACATTGAGCGTATCCGCCGCAACGGTATTCTCGCCAGTCCCGATGGGGATGCGGTGCTGCAGCTTGGTGATGATATCTCGCTCGTCGGCTATCCCGATGCACATGCCCGGCTTGACCCCAGCTTCCGTAACGGCAAAGAGGTGTTTGACCGCGATCTGCTGGATATGCGCATCGTCACCGAAGAGATCGTCGTGAAGAACCATAACGCAGTAAACAAACGGCTCAGCAAGTTAAACCTTACCGATCACGGCTGCTTCCTGAACCGCGTAATACGCAGTCAGATTGAGATGCCGATCGACGACAGCATCATGCTCAACAAAGGTGATGTGCTGCAGGTCAGCGGCGAGGCGCGACGGGTAAAAAGCGTGGCAGATCGCATCGGCTTTATCGCGATTCACAGTCAGATGACCGATCTCCTGGCCTTCTGTGCCTTCTTTATCGTGGGTCTGATGATTGGTCTGATTACGTTCCAGTTCAGCAATTTCAGTTTTGGTATCGGTAACGCGGCGGGTCTGCTCTTCGCCGGTATCATGCTCGGCTTCCTGCGCGCCAACCATCCGACCTTTGGCTATATTCCGCAGGGCGCGCTTACCATGGTGAAAGAGTTTGGCCTGATGGTATTTATGGCGGGTGTAGGATTAAGCGCCGGCAGCGGGATTAATCACGGCCTGAGCAGCGACGGTGCGCTGATGCTGTTGTGCGGTCTGCTGGTGAGCCTGATTCCGGTGATCATCTGCTATCTGTTTGGTGCCTATGTGTTGCGGATGAACCGCGCCCTGCTGTTTGGGGCCATCATGGGCGCGCGAACCTGCGCACCGGCTATGGAGATCATCAGCGATACGGCACGCAGTAATATTCCGGCGCTGGGCTATGCCGGAACCTATGCGATCGCTAACGTGTTACTGACGCTGGCGGGGACGCTGATTGTGATTATCTGGCCGATACTGCCCCTATAAAATTTTTTTGCTGACGTCCAGAACTTTATTGTTAAGCGATAGTCATAATAAGTGCCACTGCTTTTCTTTGAAATCCCCAAATTGTGGAGCCCGCTGGTCTTTTTCCCGGCGGGTTTTTTTATGCCTTTTTTCGTCCCATCCCGCGCTTCCATACCGGAATCAACTCTCAAACCGTCATAAAACTTAAACAGTTGTGCAACTCATCATGAGATTAAGAGCCTTTCCATAGACGAACTGGCCGACAAAAAGCAGGATAGCGCTCTGATAAGTTAGCAAATTGTGCTGCTTGATTGGTTGGGCGCGCTGTCGCTGAACGTTTATTTGCCGCTGTTATCGAGCCTGGGTGACCGGATGTTACCTGACGCTGATGACCGGCCTGTCTGCTGAGGAATTTATCCCGAAATGGAAGAGCTGAACCACGCACTGTTTACTGCCATCAATGCCACACCGGCGTCACCCACCTGGTTGCTGCAACTGGCGACCTTTATTGCCAGAGATCTCATCGCCATTGTGCCGCTGTTAATCGTCGGGATGTGGCTCTGGGGACCGCGCGATCAGGTTTCTTCGCAGCGGGCGCTGGTACTGAAAACCGGTATGGCGCTGATCTATGCGCTGGCAATCTCCTGGTGTGTGGGTCATCTGCTGCCGCATCCCCGCCCTTTCGCCATTGGCTACGGTTATCAGTTCCTGCCTCACGCCGCCGATGACTCCTATCCCAGCGATCACGGCACAACAATATTCACCTTTGCTCTGGCATTTATTTTCTGGCATCGCCTCTGGTCAGGCGTGGTGCTGATGGTGGCGGGTTGCGCCATCGCCTGGTCGCGGGTCTACCTGGGCGTTCACTGGCCAATGGATATGCTGGGTGGATTCCTGGTGGGTCTGCTGAGTTGTCTGGCGTCACATCTGGCGTGGCAGTTCTACGGCGAGCGGATGCTGGCGGTGATCAACCCACTCTATCGGGCGCTGTTTGCCGTGCCGATTCGTAAGGGCTGGACGCAGAATTAAAATAAGTGGCTGCTCATATGCCTGAATCAGGATCTCACAGCAACGTATAAAATTAACGCGAAGGGAACACGGTCAGAAGAGGAAGCGTCCCGCGGCATGGATAAAAACGCCAGGCGTTTTTGAACAACGCAACGCGCTGGCCCGGCTACGGGCGCACCTCAGGGATGAGGTGCGTAATTGCGCGGGCCGGGCATGTCAGGGACTGGCCTTAGCGTCTTTCCGATCTGACCGTGTTCCCTGAGCAGGCGCGATATGACCGCTATTTGAGAAGCATGAATCAACAACTCAGGGACACATCAGCGTCCCTGCTTACTTATGAAAACCACTTCCCGAACCAGCCGTTGAACTTCATCATCACAAAATCAATCATCCGGCTGAAGAAGCCGCCTTCCGGCACATCCTGCATCACCACCAGCGGCCGCTGCTCAATCGTCTTACCGTCTAACTGAAAGTCGATGGTACCAACCACCTGATTCTTCTTCAGCGGGGCTTCGAGTTGTGGCGTAGTGAGTCTGAAACTCGCCTTCAGGTTCTTCATCTGCCCTTTCGGGATGGTCAGCGCGGCATCTTTCGCCACGCCCAGATTCACCTGGCTCTTATCACCAAACCAGACCCGCTGCTGCGCAAACGGCGCATCCGCTTTAATCGGCGTTACCGTTTCAAAGAAACGGAAGCCCCATGTCAGCAGCTTTTCACTTTCGCGGAAACGAATCGCGTCGCTGGCGGTGCCGAGCACCACCGAGATCAGGCGCATATCGCCCTCGGTCGCGGAAGCCACCAGGTTATTACCCGCGCCGGAGGTGTGACCGGTTTTGACGCCATCCACCTTAAGGTTGGTGCTCCACAACAGGCGGTTACGGTTAATCTGGCGAATATTGTTGAAGGTAAACTCTTTCTCTTTATTCAGTGCGTACTCTTCGGGCACATCGCGGATCAGCGCCTGGGCAATCAGCGCCATATCTCGGGCCGTGCTGTACTGGCCTTCTGCATCCAGACCATGCACCGTCATAAAGTGGGTATTTTGCAGTCCCAGCGCCTTCACATAGTTGTTCATCAGGCCGATAAAGGAATCCTGACTGCCCGCCACATAATCTGCCAGCGCAATACAGGCGTCATTGCCGGACTGGATCACAATCCCTTTGTTCAGCTCATGCACCGGAATGCGATCGCCCGGCTTGAGGAACATCAACGAAGAGCCACGCAGCTTAGGATTACCGGTCGCCCAGGCATCCTGTCCCACCGTGACCAGGTCATCCGGTTTGATTTTGCCCGCTTTAATCGCCTGACCGACTACGTAGCTGGTCATCATCTTGGTCAGACTGGCAGGATCGAGACGCTGATCGGCGCTGGATTCGGTTAACACTTTACCGCTGGCGTAGTCGATCAGAATCCACGCTTTAGCATCAATGCCGGGCGCAGCGGGAGCCTGCTCAGCAAAAGCGCTAAGGGGGGCGATAATCAGTAATGAAGTGGCAACGAGGTGCCGCAGGCGAGATGTGAAGCAAGAGTTTGTCATGGGCTTGGCCGGATTGTCCTTGTTAAATCGAAATTCCAGGGGCAGAAAATTCTCACTCAAACGCTAACCGTTGACGGCAGTGAAAAAAACCGCCGAATCGTAAAGTTTTTTAGAGTTTAGTAGAGTAACCCTGGCATAAGGGCCGCGCGCGTGTCGCTTTTCCCCACATCTGTCACTTTCAAAACTGCGTGAAATTCCGATTTTTCGCAGAAGCGTTAAGCCCGTCACAATTATCGGCTAACCTGAAAGCCAGTCAGCCGAGGAGACCACCCATGGACTTAGCCCTTTTTGATCTTGATGAAACACTGATTTGTGAAGACAGCACCAGCCTGTGGCTGCGCTGGCTGGTATCACAGGGATTTGCCCCCAGCGAACTGATTGATCAGGAACAGGCATTAATGAATCAGTATTATGCCGGTACGCTGTCGATTGAAGAGTATATGAATAAAACACTCTCCCCTCTGGCAGGCATGGCGACACTGACCGTTGAAGGCTGGGTGCGCCGCTTCATTCACCGTGACATCATGCCACGCGTTTATCCTGCAGCACGCGAGCGCATTGAGTGGCACCGGGCACGCGGCGACAGAGTGATGATCATCTCCGCCAGTGGCGAACATCTGGTGGTGCCGATTGCTGAGAAGCTGGGTGCCTGCGGCGCGCTGGCGATTGGCGTTGAGATCGTGGATGAGCGCTACAGCGGCAACACCTACGGTACCATGACCTACAAAGAGGGCAAAGTGACCCGCCTGGGTGACTGGAAAGCGCTGCAGCAGCAGGAGAACTTTAACCGTACCTGGGCCTACAGCGATTCCATGAACGACCTGCCACTGCTGAAGCAGGCCGATCATGCCCACGTTATCAATCCGGATGAACAGCTGCACCAGGAAGCGCTAAACCGCGGCTGGCAGGTTTATCACTGGGCGCGATAATCCAGAGCCTTCCTGGCAGACATCGTTGTTTCAGTCAGTCGGGACACGAACTACGCGCAACAACCAGCACGTACGGATTACGTGCTGGTTGTGAGCACTGCTCTGGTCCAGACTGACAAATAAAATCGTCTGCCAGGTCTTGCTCTTAGCCGCGGGACGCGCCAGCGTCCTGCGCTAATCCCACTTTCAGTAGCTTACCATTGGCCTCATCGGTCAGCACATAGAGCCAGCCATCCGGTCCCTGCCGCACATCACGGATTCGCGCCATCTGATCGCCCAGCAGGCGCTGCTCTTCCACCACTTTTTCGCCGTTGAGACTCAGACGGATCAGGTTTTTCTCTTTCAGTGCCCCGATGAACACCGAATTCTTCCACTGCGGAAAACGGGCGCTATTATAAAATGCCATGCCACTGATGGCCGGCGAATCCTTCCAGTGATAAAGCGGCTGTTCGGTGCCTGCAGCATGGGTGCCCTTTGATTCCGGCACTTTATCGCCGTTGTAGTCAATGCCGTACGTCGCCAGCGGCCAGCCGTAGTTTTTGCCACGGCTCATGATATTCACTTCATCGCCACCGCGCGGGCCATGTTCATTTTCCCATATCGTGCCGGTCCAGGGATTAAGCGCCAGTCCCTGCGGATTACGCAGACCATAGGCCCAGATCTCTGGCCGCGTGCCGGGCTTTTTCACAAACGGATTATCGTCCGGCACGCTGCCATCGGCGTTGAGCCGCAGCAACTTGCCCTGCAGCTTATCGAGATCCTGGGCTGCGCTGCTGACAAAATTATCGCCGAACGCGATCCAGAGGTATCCCTGGGTATCAAACGCCAGCCGGGTGCCGATATTGTTGCCGCTGGAGAGCATCGGCGTCTGCCGGACTACCTCGCGGAAATCGCTGAGTTGTCGGTTATCCGGACTCAGCGTCCCGACACCCACGACGGCACCCGCTTTGCCGCTGCTGTTCGCCTCAGTGTAGCTGAGCCAGACGCGACGGCTGGTCGCAAAATCGGGTGCCAGCACCACGTCCAGCAGACCACTCTGCCGTTCTGCCCAGACCTTTGGTACACCCTGGATCGGCTGCGACAGGCCACTCTGCGGACTCCAGCTGCGCAGCGCTCCGCTACGCTCAGTAATCAGCAGCGTTTTGTTGTCGGGCAGGAAGGCAACAGACCATGGATGTTGTAACTTATCCTGCAGTACCTCGACCTTTACGTCGGCGGCAAACAGTGGTGAGGCGCAAAGCAGCGCGCCGCCGAGCACAAGAGCAGTCGAAAAACGGGACATAAGGTTCTCCTGACGGGATAGCGTGCCCTTAAGCGTAGTCATCCGCTGCGTGGTGAACCTGAGGATTTACAAAAGATTAAACAGGGCGACAAGGATGTGCCGCCCCGAAAGGTTATGGCGCGTTGAAACTGACCGTGTCACGAACCAGCGTATCAATAACCGGCTTCAGATCATCAAAGGTGACTGGCGTCGTGCTGTTACTGACCGTTTTGCCAACGGCTTTTCGCACGATCCGGATCAAGGGTTTGCCGGTCACGGCATCGCTGGCTTCAATCTCCAGGAACAGTTCACTGTTCGGAATTCGGTGGACGGATGCCGCCATGGTGCTGGCGACGACTGCCGCGATCGGCACGACTTCGTAAAACTGTACGCCCTCGTTCTCTGCCGAGACGGCGGTGATCGCGGCACGCACTTTAAGAGTATGTGGCGAAGCCTGATTAACCAGCGGCAGACGGGTGGCAATCGCCCCTTTCAACTGAATATCGGTGTAACTGCGTATCTGATCCAGCGTCTGCTGACTGACACGAGCCGTAGGCCGGGCAGCCGGATAGAACACGACCGGTGTATAGAGCACATCCTGATACTGGCTGCTCTTATAGTCGGGAGAAATCCAGCGCAGAGTCGGTTCCCCGCTGGCTGACTCAGAGGGCTTCAGCTGGCTGTAATCCGCTAAGAAACCCGAATAGTGCTGCTTGTCTGCACCATGAGAAGTACATCCACTGAGCAACAGTGCGGAGACTGCCAGCAGAGCAGCAATGGACGGTATACGCATGATCAACTCGCTTGTGTCAGGAAGGTTTAAGCAAGCATAGATAAATCACGGGGAAAAGGCTGAAAATAAGCGGTGTTTTAAGGGGTTATCTGTGCGGAAGGTAGGAATATACCCGCTGCATAACGCAGCGGGTGAAAGCCATTACTCGAAGCAGGTATCAGGATTATCTGACAGGGTGATGAACTGCTTACCGCCCTGGGTCAGCGCCATGATGGTGCCGCTTTCGATATCGTAAACCCAGCCATGCAGACGCAGCTTACCGTTACGCAGGGCAACGGAGACCGACGGATGAGTCTTCATGTTGTTCAGCTGAGCGATAACGTTCTCTTTGACCATCTCGTTCAGTTTCTTCTCTGGTGAGTCATACTCACGCTGCTCGACGACCGCCTTTGCTGCATCGGCATAGCGCAGCCAGTGCTCAACTGCAGGCATGGTATCCATGCAGGCACAGGAAGCGATGGCGTTCATGGCACCGCAGTTGGAGTGACCGCAGATGATGATGTCTGAGACGCCCAGCGCGACCACAGCATATTCGATCGTAGCGGAGACACCGCCCGGCTCCGGGCCAAATGAGGGAACGATGTTGCCCGCATTGCGGATAACGAACAGCTCTCCTGGCTCCTGCTGCGTCACCAGTTCAGGCACCAGACGGCTGTCTGAACAGGAGATAAACAGCGCTTTCGGATTTTGATTTGACGCCAGGCTTTTGAAAAGATCCTTCCTTTCAGGAAACACATTCTGCTGGAAATTCAGAAATCCGTTGATGATCTCTTTCATTATTTAGCTCTCACATTATCCATTTCATTACCTGAGGGGCATAGCCCCCTCAGTGGGGTTTGCTGGTTTATTATTAATGAAAACAAGTGAATATCAACCCGCGTTTTTCAGACAACCCTGAAGCGCTGGCATCGTCAGCGTTTCGCTTATTCACCATCCAGCGTTCCTGGAGCCGATTTCTTTTTACAGCACGGGAAGTTACTGGAAAAGGCAGAGGGCGATCCACCCACTTTTTTTGTCTGCGTCCTGAACCGGCTTTTACGCGTTTTTTCACTACTTTACGTCGCAGTTTGACCGAAACCAAAGATTTCTGTTTTGCATCTGGCCTTTCAGGGCAGGAAAAGGGGAGCAGGATAACGCCCGGAGAATGAGCCGGGCGGGTTCAGGCAATGATGTCAGCCACGGTGGAGGTGGCCGGGGGAGGAGATTTAGCGGTTAACCATACTGCTGCTGATGCGCCTTCTTGCGTCGCAGGTAGTCCTCGTCTTCACGTAGTTTGTCCCAGTAACCCTTGAAAATGGCCGCTGCAGCAGCCTTTTCCTCGTTGACGCCACGCGGCAGCTCCTTGCCATCCGCGTCATATTTGCGCCCGCCTTTGTGGTTGCTGTAACGACGCGCTCGGGTGTATCCCATCTGGATAAATTTGCGCGCCATATCCATGCCGACAAAATCGTCCTGACGCCGGTAATCCTCAAACAGCGCCATGATTTTTTCAGCCGACTCTTCAGCAATGGGGACGGTGCGAAAACGCCAGTGCGGCAGAATTTCGCCTTTATAAGGCTCGACCATCAGCACACCCTGCTCACCTCGCCCGACCTGATAAAGCTCGGGATGCTGGCGGAAGTCGATCGTGCTGAAGTCCTGATCATAATCGAAAGGTTTCATCTCTTTAGTTTAGGATCAAGTGCGTCACGTAGCCCGTCGCCGAGCAAATTAAATGCCAGAACCGTGAAGAAAATCGCCAGGCTGGGAAAAATCGCCACGTGCGGGGCAATCACCATGTCGGCCCGCGCCTCATTCAACATTGCGCCCCACTCCGGCGTTGGCGGCTGGGCGCCCAGCCCGAGAAACGACAGACTGGCGGCAGTGATAATGGAAGTCCCTACCCGCATAGTGAAATAGACCACAATCGGCGATACCGTGCCGGGCAGAATATGCCGCATCAGGATTGTCCAGTCAGACGCGCCGATGCTGCGTGCCGACTCAATATAGGTCTGATGCTTCAGCACCAGCGTGTTACCGCGTACCAGTCGGGCAAAGGCCGGGATACTGAAGATAGCGACTGCCACAATCACGTTGCTCATGCCGCTGCCCATAATGGCCACCACCGCAATCGCCAGCAGAATGCCGGGAAAGGCAAACAGCACATCACAGATGCGCATGGTGATACGGTCCCACCAGCCTTCGTAATACCCGGCCAGCAGACCAAACAGCGTGCCAATCACTGCGCCAATGACCACCGAGAAAAAGCCGGCAATGAGAGAGATACGCGTGCCGACCAGCACGCGGCTGAAGATATCGCGCCCCAGCGAATCGACGCCAAAGAAATGCATCAGCGACGGCCCGTCGTTGAGCCGGTCATAATCGAAGTAGTTCTCGGCGTCGAACGGCGCAATCCACGGGGCGATCACCGCCAGCACAATCAGTATCAGCACAAACACCCCGGCCAGCAGCGCCACCGGCTGACGCCGGAAACGTCGCCAGAACTCACGCCACGGCGTACGCACCCGGTTCTCCGCTATCAGCGGCATCGTTTTCAGTGCCGCTTCACGTCGCCAGTTTTTCATCGCGACTCCTTAAAGCGAATAGCGGGGTTGATCACCGCATAGAGCATGTCGACAAACAGATTGATCAGAATAAACTCCAGTGAAAACAGCAGTACTTCGGCCTGAATAACCGGATAGTCACGCATCGCCACGGAGTCGACCAGCAGACGCCCCAGGCCCGGCCAGTTAAACACTACCTCGACCACGATTGAGCCACCCAGCAGAAAACCAAACTGCAGCCCCATCATCGTGACCACCGGAATCATCGCGTTGCGCAGGCCATGTTTCACCACCACCAGCGACTCGCGTACCCCTTTAGCCCTGGCGGTGCGCATGTAATCTTCCTGCATCACCTCCACGAACGAGGCGCGGGTAAAGCGTGCCATGACCGCCGCGACCGCTGCACCTAAGGTGATGGAGGGCAGAATGTAATGCTTCCAGCTCTCAGCCCCGACGGTGGGCAGCCAGCCCAGCTCAACCGAGAAGACCTGCATCAGCAGCATCCCCAGCGCAAAGGCGGGAAACGAAATGCCCGACACCGCCAGCGTCATGCCGAGCCTGTCGGGCCAGCGGTTACGCCAGACCGCCGAAACGATGCCGATGGTCATGCCAAAAATCACCGCCCAGATCATGCTGGCCAGCGTCAGCCACAGAGTCGGCATAAAGCGCGAGGCGATCTCATCCGCAACCGGGCGTTTGGAAACCATCGACTGACCAAAATCACCCTGCAACGCATTCAGCATGAAGTGCCAGAACTGCTGTGGCAGCGGCAGATCGAGACCCAGTTCCTGACGCACCAGCGCCACCACCGAGGCATCCGCTTCCGGCCCGGCGATCAGGCGTGCCGGGTCGCCCGGCAGCAGGTGAACAAACAGGAATACCAGCACCGCCACAATCAGCAGCGTGGGGATCAGCCCAAACAGTCGTTTGAGAAAGTAGTTAAACATGCAACATCCTGCAGTTGCGGCCAGCCACGCGGGCTGGCCGGCTCCGTTACTTCAGCGTGGCCTCATCAAAATTGAATGAGGTATCGGGCATCACATAAAAACCAGTCAGGTTTTTGCTATTGGCAGAAACCAGTTGCTCAACCACCAGCGGGATCCAGGGATGGTCCTGCCAGATGGTGTCCTGCGCCTCTTTGTAGAGACGCGCTTTTTCAGCACGGTCAGTGGTTTTCAGCGCATCGGCCAGATCTTTATCGACCTTCGGATTGCTGTAAAACGCGGTGTTGAAGATTGCCGGTGGCCAGGCAGCGGTGGCAAACAGTGGCGTCAGCGCCCAGTCGGCCTCACCGGTTGAGGCAGACCAGCCGGTGTAGAACATACGCACGCCGCTCTCTTTCTGGCCTTTACCTTCGACTTCAGCAGCACGCTGACCCGCATCCATCGCCGTAACTTTTACCTTCACGCCAATCTGCGCCAGCTGCTGCTGCGTGAACTGCAGCACCTTTTGCGCGGTGCTGTGGTTGTGCGACGACCAGAGCGTGGTTTCAAATCCGTTCGGGTAGCCCGCCTCTTTCAGCAGCGCTTTGGCTTTAGCGGGATCGTAGCTGATAGCCGGATAGGTCTGCGCAAAGTCGATAGCGGGCGGCACGATGCCGGTCGCAGGCGTGGCGTAACCGGCGAAGGCCACCTTCGCCAGCGCCTGACGGTTGATGGCATATTCCAGCGCTTCACGCACCTTCGGATTGTCGAACGGCTTCTGCGTCACGTTAAGGCTGATGTAACGCTGCATAATCGAAGGCGTGGTTACCACATTGAGCTTGCTGTTCTTCTCCAGCAGTTTTGCCTGCTCATAAGGCACCGGGAACGCAAGGTTCGCTTCACCGGTCTGCAGCATGGCCGCGCGGGTATTATTATCCACTACCGGTCGCCAGGTAATGCTGTCCAGCTTCGGATAGCCCGGTTTCCAGTAGCCGTCCCACTTCTTCACCTTCACAAAGTCGGTCTGATTCCAGGTTTCAAACACAAACGGACCGGTTCCCACCGGATGGAAACCGATCTCTTTGCCATATTTTTTCAGCGCGGCAGGCGAAATCATCGCCGCCGCCGGATGGGCCAGGATGTTGATAAAGGCGGAGAACGGCTCTTTCAGCGTGACTTTCACCGTAGTTGGATCCACCACTTCGGTGCTGGCGATATGTTTAAACAGGTTGTAGCGCTTGAGATGGTTATCCGGGTTGCTGGCACGATCGAGGTTGACCTTTACCGCGTCCGCATTGAAGTCCGTGCCATCCTGGAATTTAACCCCGGAACGCAGCTTGATGGTGTAGGTCAGGCCGTCGGCGCTGGCCTGATAGCTCTCCGCCAGCACATTGGTGAGCTTCATCTCTTTATCAAAGCCAAACAGCCCCTGATAGAACGATTTCGCGACCGCCTGCGACAGCGTGTCGTTGGCGTCATAGGGATCGAGCGTGGTGAAGTTGGACGCGACGGCAATCACCGCATCCTGTGCTGCCCAGGCGGGCAATGCCATTGCGCTGCTTAACACGCCAGCCGCCAGTAACCCTTTACGCATCGTACTCTGCATTTTGTTCTCCTGTAATCCCTGTTGGGTTGGTCGCCGGGGCGACATCGTCACTGTTCAGGTCGCGCTGATAACGTGGCGGGCGACGAAATGGCCCGGAGCCACCTCTATCAGCGGTGCCACTTCAGGTTCATCCCCTAACGCATGAATCGGGCTGGGGATCTCATCGACCAGTAAGGCGCGTTCACGACGCCGGTGTGCCGGATCGGCTACCGGCACCGCGGCCATGAGTTTTCGGGTATAGGGGTGTTGAGGCTGTTCAAACACTGCCTGACGCGGCCCTATCTCAACAATCTGACCGAGATACATTACCGCCACGCGGTGGCTGATACGCTCCACCACTGCCATATCGTGAGAAATAAACAGAAAGGCGATGCCAAACTCGCGCTGCAGGTCGAGCATAAGATTAATAATCTGCGCCTGAATCGACACATCCAGCGCGGAGACAGACTCATCGGCGATGACCACCTTCGGATTCAGCGCCAGCGCGCGGGCAATACAGATGCGCTGGCGCTGCCCGCCGGAAAATTCATGTGGATAGCGCTGAGCATGCTCCGGCAGCAGACCGACTTTATCCAGCAGCCAGGCAACGCGCTGCTCCGCCTCGCGCCGCGGCATCGCCTTGTGAACCAGCAGCGGCTCCATAATCGAGAAGCCGACCGTCAGACGGGGATCAAGCGAGGCGTAGGGATCCTGGAAGATAAACTGAATGTCGCGTCGCAGATGGGCGAGCGCAGCACCTGAGAGATGGTCGATGCGCTGTCCGTCAAAGGTCAGCGTGCCGCCCTGGCTGGCAACCAGCTTCAGTAGCGAGCGTCCGGTGGTCGATTTACCACAGCCCGACTCCCCCACCAGCGCCAGGGTCTCTCCGGCATAGAGATCAAAACTCACTTTTTCGACAGCATGGACCCGGCTTTTGACGCGATTCAGCAGGCCGCCGCGAATATCGAAGCGGGTGACCAGATCGCGTACCTGCAGAATGGGTGGCTGCAGGCGGCGTACCGTATCCTGCGGCACGTCATCAACCGCATCGCTATTCAGAAGCGGAAACCTGGCCGGCAGGGGCTGGCCCTGCATCGAGCCGAGTCTGGGCACCGCGGCCAGCAGCGCCTGGGTGTAGGGCTGTTGCGGTGCGCTGAACAGTTCGGCGACCGGCGCATTCTCTACCACATCGCCGCGATACATGACCTGAACCCGGTCCGCCATTTCGGCGACCACGCCCATATCGTGCGTGATAAAAATCACCCCCATCTGCATCTCTTTTTGCAGCACGCGGATGAGCTGCAGAATCTGCGCCTGAATAGTGACGTCGAGTGCCGTGGTCGGCTCATCGGCAATCAACAGCGCCGGTTTGCAGCAGAGCGCCATCGCAATCATCACGCGCTGACGCATTCCGCCTGAGAGCTGATGCGGAAAACGAGACAGGACATTGTGCGCATCGGGAATCCGCACCATATCCAGCATCCGGCGCGCCTCTGCCAGTGCCCCGGCGTGGCTCATCCCCTGATGCAGACGAATGGATTCGGCGATCTGCTCGCCCACGGAGAAGACCGGATTCAGTGAGGTCATCGGCTCCTGAAAGATCATCGCCATATCCGCGCCGCGCACCCGACGCATCTGACTTTTTGAGGCGCGCATCAGATCCAGCACCTCGCCGTTGCGACGCCGCAACAGCACCTCGCCGCTGACCCTCCCGCCAGCCTGCTCAATCAGCCGCATCAGCGCCAGCGAGGTGACCGATTTTCCTGAACCTGACTCGCCTACCAGCGCCAGCGTTTCGCCGCGAAACAGATCGAGTGACAGATGACGCACCGCGTCCGTGACGGTGTCTTCGTGCTGAAAACGCACATTGAGGTCGCGCACCGCCAGCACCTGACCAGGTGCCAGCGGCGGTAACGTTTGCCTGTCGCTCATTACTGCATCCTTAACTTTCTTAATTTTCGCGGTAGATAGCGACGTCAGCTGCCTCGCCGACCCGCGCGACGCCCCGGTACATACCTTCGCTGTTGAACGGCAGCGCCACGTTGCCTGCGCGATCGACAGCGATTAAGCCGCCACTGCCGCCCAGTTCCAGCACGCTGTCATGAATGACGTTAACACTCGCCTGCTGCAACGAGCGTCCGGCGTAGCGCATCTGCGCGGCCACATCGTAGGCCGCCAGCGTCCGCATAAAGACTTCACCGGTGCCGGTACAGGAGACCGCCACGCTGTCGTTGCTGGCATAGCAGCCCGCGCCCGGCAGCGGCGAGTCGCCGACGCGTCCGGCCTGCTTATTGGTCATCCCGCCGGTTGACGTGGCCGCAGCGAGGTTGCCCGCCAGATCCAGCGCGACCGCCCCGACCGTGCCGAACTTACGGTCCGGGTCGAGCGGGTCGTCACTGAGTGCAGCACCATCATGGTCCAGCACCGCGGTATCGCTGTTGAGCGCGCGCTGTAACTGTTCCCAGCGTTCCGGCGTAGAGAAGAAATCAGGCTCGACCGTTTCCAGCCCCTGCGCCACGGCAAACTGCTCTGCGCCTTCCCCGATAAACAGCACATGCTCGCTTTTTTCCAGCACGGCACGTGCCGCCAGGACCGGATTACGTAATCGCGTTACGCCTGCGACCGCGCCCACTTCCAGCGAACGGCCATCCATGATGCAGGCATCGAGTTCATGGGTGCCCTGATGGGTGAAGACCGCGCCTTTGCCCGCGTTAAACAGCGGACACTCTTCCAGCAGTCGCACCGCCTCGGTCACTGCATCGAGTGCACTGCCGCCCTGCGCCAGTATCTGCTGACCCTGTGTGACAATATCGTGGAGCGCCTGACGGTAGCGTTGTTCCTTTTCAGCGCTCATTGCTGCGCGCGAAATCGCACCTGCGCCGCCGTGAATGGCGATCACTGCATTGACCATAACGCTCTACCCTGTGATTGCATCAGGACGAAAAACACTGATTTAAAATGGTTTTCACCCATTTTTGGTGATTTTTGACTATAGAAAGCCTGCTAAGTGTTGTAAAGCGGAAACTGTTCCTGTGGTTATAACCTTTTCTTACCGTCATATTTCACTTTGGTCGCAATGACCGGCAGGTCAGGCCGACGCCGATGTGACTCAGCGACCAAATCCCACCATAATAGGCAGCATCTGACATAACCAGGCTGGACTGTTCATGGAAAGTTTTACTGCAGGTTTGATCTCCCTTGAGGAGGCACAACAAAAAATGCTGTCACAGCTGACGCCCGTCACCGACTCGCTGAGTGTGCCGCTGGCCGAGGCGGTCGGGCGCATCACCGCAACCGCAGTCACCTCACCGATTGCCGTGCCGCCCTTTGATAACTCCGCGATGGATGGCTACGCCGTCAGGCTGGCCGATGTCAGCAACGGACAGCCGCTGCCGGTGGCGGGTAAAGCCTTTGCCGGCGCGCCGTTCAGCGGTGAATGGCCGCAGGGCAGCGTGATTCGCATCATGACCGGTGCGCCGGTGCCCACTGGCTGTGAAGCGGTAGTGATGCAGGAGCAGACCGAAACGCAGGGCGAGGAGATTGTGATTACCGCGCCGGTGCGTCAGGGACAGAATATCCGCCTGACCGGTGATGATATTCAGCCGGGCCATGTGGTGCTGGAAGCGGGTACGCGTCTGGGTGCCGCCGAGCTGCCGCTGCTCGCCTCGCTGGGTATCGCTCAGGTCAGCGTACTGCGAAAACTGCGGGTCGCTATCTTCTCAACCGGTGATGAACTCCAGCCAGTTGGTGAGCCGCTGGCAGACGGCCAGATTTATGACACCAACCGCTTTGCGGTCTCGCTGATGCTGCATAAGCTGGGTTGCGAAGTCATCGACCTTGGCATCATCAAAGATGATCCGTCCGCACTGCGTGCTGCTTTCACCGAGGCCGATCGGCAGGCGGATGTCGTGATTACTACCGGCGGCGTCTCGGTGGGCGAAGCGGACTTCACCAGAACGATGCTGGAAGAGCTTGGTGCCATCAGCTTCTGGAAGCTGGCGATCAAGCCTGGCAAGCCATTTGCCTTTGGCCGCCTTAACAGCAGCTGGTTCTGCGGCCTGCCGGGCAATCCGGTCTCCGCCGCCGTCACTTTCTATCAACTGGTGCAGCCGCTGCTTGCCACCCTCACCGGCCAGCAAAAATCAGCATTGCCGCCACGTCAGAAAGTGCGCTGCGCCTCGCGGCTGAAAAAGTCACCAGGCCGGCTCGATTTCCAGCGCGGCATCCTGCGACAGAACGCCCAGGGTGAACTGGAGGTAGAGACCACCGGGATGCAGGGCTCACACGTCTTCAGCTCTTTTGCCCAGGCGAACTGCTTTATTGTGCTGGAACGGGAACGCGGCAACGTGGAACCGGGCGAATGGGTCGAGGTGGAACCGTTCAACGCCCTGCTGGAGGCGTAAATGCTGCCTGAATTAAGTGATGAGGAGATGCTGCGCTACAACCGGCAGATCGTCCTGCGAGGCTTTGATTTTGACGGTCAGGAGCGGCTGAAAGCCAGTCGCGCGCTGGTCGTCGGGCTGGGCGGGCTGGGCTGCGCGGCTGCGCCCTACCTGGCTTCTGCCGGCGTCGGCAGCCTGACGCTGCTCGACTTCGATACCGTGTCGCAATCTAACCTGCAGCGGCAGATCCTGCACCATGACGCGGATATTGGCCGCGCCAAAGTGGACTCAGCCGCACACAGCCTGGCCGCCATCAATCCGCACTGCCAGTTGCATCCGGTCAACGGACAGCTTGACGATGCGGCGCTGCTGGCGCTGATCGCCCAACAGCAGGTGGTGCTGGACTGCACCGATAATGTCGCGGTGCGCGAGCAGCTTAACAGGCTCTGTCGACAGCAGCGGATACCACTGGTCTCCGGCGCTGCGATTCGGATGGAAGGTCAGATCAGCGTATTCAACTGGCAGCCCGGCACGCCCTGTTATCGCTGCATCAGCCGCCTGTTTGGCGAACAGACCCTGAGTTGCGTGGAAGCGGGTGTCATGGCTCCGCTGGTTGGCGTGATGGGTGCGATGCAGGCGATGGAAGCGATTAAAGTGCTGACGGCATTCGGCACCCCCGCCACCAGCCGGTTGCTGATGTACGATGCGATGAGCGCGGAGTTTCGCAGCATGAAGGTGGCGCAGGATGCGCACTGTGAAGTGTGTGGTGGAGGGGCTTAACCCTCTGCGGACATCCTTTTACAGACAGCTCAAAACTCAAGACGTATGCTCCTTGAGCCCTCACAGCTTTGCAGTTTTACCTGCTTAGGGAACATGGTCAGATCGGAAAGTCGCTTAAACCCTCCCAGGCGCTCGTCCCGCGCCGTCCATGGCGCGGGACGCTTTCCTCCTCTGACCATGTTCCCTGCGCCTTGAGCACATGCGTTGCTGCCAGATAATCCCTGAGCCTATGCTGAACGACTGAACCAGCCGAACCACCGGCATCAAAAATAACAAAACCAATCATCAGCACCAAAAAAAACGGGGTGGCCTGCGCCACCCCGTTTTTATCAGACGATACCCTGACTACGCAGGTAATCTTCGTAATTACCGGTGAAGTCCACCACCTTGTCTGCTTTCAACTCAATCACACGGGTTGCCAGCGAGCTGACAAATTCGCGGTCATGCGAAACAAACACCAGTGTGCCTTCATACATCTCCAGCGCCATATTGAGCGATTCAATCGACTCCATATCAAGATGGTTGGTCGGCTCATCCATAATCAGGATGTTCGGTTTTTCCATCATCAGCTTACCGAACAGCATACGTCCCTTCTCACCACCGGAAAGGACTTTGGCTGGCTTCTTAATATCATCCTGCGAAAACAGCAGACGACCGAGAATACCGCGAATGGTCTGCTCATCATCGCCCGGCTGTTTCCACTGACTCATCCAGTCAAATACCGTCAGGTCATTGGCAAAATCATCGGCGTGATCCTGAGCGTAATAACCAATACGCGCATTCTCTGACCATTTAACCGTGCCATTATCAGGCGTAAGCTGACCCACCAGCGATTTCAACAGCGTCGATTTACCAATACCATTGGCACCAATTACCGCCAGCTTCTCACCCACTTCCAGTAGCAGATTTAAATTCTTAAACAGCGGACCGTTATCAAAACCTTTCGTTAAACCTTCCACTTCCAGCGCATTACGGAACAGTTTCTTGTCCTGCTCAAAGCGGATAAACGGGTTCTGACGACTGGAAGCTTTCACTTCATCCAGTTTAATTTTATCCATCTGCTTAGCACGTGAAGTCGCCTGACGTGATTTAGAGGCGTTGGCGCTAAAACGACTGACGAATGATTGTAAGTCAGCAATCTGCGCTTTCTTCTTGGCATTATCAGATAACAGACGTTCACGTGCCTGCGTTGCCGCGGTCATATATTCGTCATAATTACCGGAATAAACCCGCAGCTCGCCATAATCCAAATCGGCCATGTGGGTGCAAACCATATTCAGGAAGTGACGGTCATGCGAAATGATAATCATGGTGCTGTCACGCTCGTTCAGAACCTGTTCCAGCCAGCGAATCGTATCAATGTCCAGGTTGTTCGTCGGTTCGTCGAGTAACAAAATATCCGGATTAGAAAACAGCGCCTGCGCCAGTAGTACACGTAATTTAAAGCCAGGGGCGATTTCACTCATCGGGCCATAATGCTGCTCAACCGGAATGCCGACACCGAGTAATAATTCACCGGCACGCGACTCGGCGCTATAGCCATCCATCTCACCGTAAAGCGCTTCAAGATCGCCGACTTTATACCCCTCTTCTTCGCTCATTTCTGGCAAAGAATAAATGCGGTCGCGCTCCTGCTTTACTTCCCATAATTCATGGTGACCCATGATAACGGTGTCCAGCACGCTGAATTGTTCAAAGGCGAACTGATCCTGACGCAACTTACCAATGCGCTCGTTGGGATCGTAAGAGACGTTGCCGCCTGAAGGCACCAGATCGCCACCCAAAATCTTCATGAAGGTGGATTTTCCGCTGCCGTTCGCACCGATTAAACCGTAACGATTACCGCCGCCAAATTTAACGGAGATATTTTCGAACAGTGGCTTGCTGCCAAACTGCATGGTGATATTGCTGCTAACTAACACGGCATTGACCTTTGTGAAGAGAATGGATGAAAAAACGGCGGCTATTATGCCAGATGTGACGCAGCGCACGCCAGCGTCAGGCGTGGATTCCTGGCGGGGTGATTGATATCCCGACAGAAATAAAAAAGCCGGAGGACCATAATGGCCCCCCGGCTCCCACTTACAAGGATTGTGTTGATCAATCGATCAGGAAACTGTCCAGGCTTTTACCGGAATCCAGCGCTTTTTTAATCGCTGCCGGGGTGCGGCCCTGACCTGTCCATGATTTCTGCTCACCGTTTTCGTCGGTGTAAGAATATTTAGCCGGACGCGGCGCACGCTTGGTACGTTTTTTTCCGCTTTCCAGCGCACCTAATAATTCATTAGGATCGATGCCGTCAGCCAGCAGCATTTCGCGATATTTAGACAGCTTTTCTTCTTTTTCGCGATTCTGCGTCTCTTCCGCTTCTGCTTCTTCGCGGCGCTCAGTAACAACAACGGTTAATTTTTCCAGGATCTCTTCAAGATCGGTCAGTGGCAGTTCACGAGCCTGGGCACGTAATGTGCGAATATTGTTCAGTACTTTAAATGCGTCACTCATCACAATGTCCTTGTTTAAGGGGGGTTAATAAAACTGTAGCGCCAAGATTACCTAATTTAAATAAAAAAATAAATTATTTTTACGCCCCAGATAATTCTTAAGTATTAATTCAGACAAAACAGCACTATTAAAATCGGCAGTGCCTGACGTTTTATTAACGCTGAATTAACAACAAATCGTGCTCAGGTTGCATTGTTGAAAACGATTTCAGAGGCTTTATAGCGAAAGCTGGCAGTTTATCTTATCCACTAAAGTGGGTTTTCATAGCATCATTATTTACGGTTGCGCACCTGGCAATAGCTGATTAAAAACGTGCTCTGAACGCGATCTCAGTCACACCAGCTTACAGATTATGTTTAAAAATCCCCCTCCGGGCCGTTAAAGAGCCCAAAATAATTACCGCCCTGATGAATTTTTAATATTGCCCGTTGCCATCTGTTAACTTTTTTTTTGCCGCTGCGATTTGCAGCAGAGTCAGATTATTCGCAGTTCCCTCAGCTACGCAATAACAGTTCTGGCTGAAGCAGGCGGAGGAATAGTTGCACCCGGCTTACGAGCCTGGTCATGAGGCAACTTAAAAAATCCGTCCGGATAATAAACTCAGAAAGGTGATGGAGTTCAAAAAGCTGACTCAGAATAGACCAGCAACATAAAAATAACGTCGCTTCGCGGCTGCTGATAATAACCCTGTGCTTATCACGCGTTTATTTTCTGCTGCCAGTGTCGGGAACAGAGGCGGTGAGATACCTGGTTATTCAACAGGTTAGATAATTATCAATAGCCGTGAGAGGCTGTCAGCATCTGATGCAATGCTGACAGGAAGAACGATTAAGGGCGGTTACTGCACAGAGGCAGCGACCGCCAGAGAGCTAATTTGCCTGGGTTGCGGGGCCAAATACCGGATATTGCGGCATCTCAACGTTCTGATAGGTTTCCCAGCCGCCGCCCAGCGCTTTATAGAGCGCGACTAAATCGAGCGCACTCTGCATCCGCGCCTGTGTCGCCTGCTCCTGCGCCTGTGCCAGCTGACGCTGTGCATCCAGCACCTCGAGGAAGGTTGAAAGCCCCTGCCGGTAACTGTCGCTGGCGAGATCAAAGGCGCGCTGAAGGGCACCGGTCGTCTCATCCAGCGCGGTAACACGCTGCTGATCGGCGCGATAGCTGACCAGCGCATTCTCCACATCCTGCAACGCCGTCAGCACCGTCTGACGATAATCCAGCGCGGCGCTGGCCTGCTGCGCACGGGCGAGTTTGACGCTCGACACCAGCTGACCACCCTGGAAGATCGGAATCGACAGCGACGGACCATAACTGTAGAAATGGCTGCTCCAGTTATCCAGATAGCTGACGTCGGTATTGCGCACGCCCAGCTGACCCGTCAGGGACAGGCTCGGGAAAAGCTGCGCCACTGACACGCCAATCTCTGCGGTTTGAGCATGAAGCGTCGCTTCAGCCTGACGAATATCAGGACGACGACGTGCCAGCGTGGAGGGAATACCCACCGGGACAAACTGCGGTAGCGTCGGTAACGCTTTTGGCGTACTGAGTTCAGCATCCAGCGCACCCGGCGTTTTACCAAGCAGCACCGCCAGCCCATTCATCGCCTGTCGCGCCTGAGACTGATACTGCGGCAGTTGGGCCTGCAGCGTACTGAGCTGGGCTCGGGCATTTTCCACATCGGTCAGCGGAGCCAGACCATTCCGCTGCTGGCTCTGCGTCAGCTCTGTAGTCTGCTGCGCCACCTCAATCTGCTGCTGCAGCGTCTGAATGGTGCTCTGCGCGCCACGCAGCTGCAGCCAGGCTCGCGCCACTTCGGCTTCCAGTGAAACCAGCGCATCGTTGCGCTGCTCTATCGCGGCCTGCTGCTGGGCATTGGCGGCCTCAACCTGACGGCGCACTTTGCCCCACAGATCCAGCTCCCAGCTGGCATCGAAGCTGCCCTGATAGAGGTTAACCGGCTGGGTCAATCCATTGAGCTGGCTGGCCACGTTGCTGTCGAGCTGATCGGTTGCGCCATTGGATTTCAGCAAGCCTTCCAGCCCGAGCTGCTGACGCGTCACTTTGGCTGAACCGCCCAGGGTGGGGAACAGACTGCCCTGCGCCTGCGTCAGCTGTTCACGTGCACCGGCAATGCGCAGCACCGTCTGCTGCAGGCTCAGGTTGCCCGCAATTGCCCGCTCAATCAGACTGTCGAGCTGCGGATCATTGAAGCTGCGCCACCAGCGTGAATTAATCGCGGCATTTTGTGGCTTTGACGCCTCCTGCGAATCCAGGGTGTTGTAACCACCCGGCACGGCAGGTTTCGGCGCCTGATAGTCAGGTCCGACGGCACAGCCCGCCAGTCCGAAGGCCAGCAGTAAACTCAGGGGTTTCAGGCGATGAGAGAAATAAACCTTCATGTTAGTGTGCTCCTGCACTGCCTTCGCTCTTAATCGGCGACAGCAGCCAACAAAATGGAATCAAAATCAGGGCGACAATACTCAGGCCTGAGAAGACATCGATGTAAGCGAGAATACGCGACTGCGCAATCATCTCCTGATAGAGCTGACCGGTTGCCAGCGTGACGGGATCGCCCACCGCCGAGGTAAAGTCGCGTATCGCCTGTGCCCAGTGCTGAAGCGTAATGTTGAACGGCTCATTCAGCGGCGTCATGTTATGCACCATGTGCGCTGACCGTACCTGTTCGCGCTCGGTAATGGCCGCGGTCGAGAGTGAAATCCCAATCGATCCGGCCACGTTACGGAACATGGTAAAGAGCGCCGAGGCGTCAGCATTAAGCCGCTGCGGAATGGTGACAAAGGCGATAGTCGTCAGCGGGACAAACAGGAAACCCAGCCCGATCGACTGCGCGCTGCGCATCAACACCAGCGTTTTAAAATCGACATTGGGTGTTAAAGTCGAGGAGTAGAGAAACGCCACGGCCAGACAGCTGAAGCCAAAGGCGATGATGTAGCGCGTCTGAACGATCGGCATCAGTTTCAGCACCAGCGGAATCGTCAGCACGATTAGTACCGCGCCAGGCGACAACACCAGACCTGACCAGGTGGCGGTGTACCCCAGATCCTGCTGCGCCAGCTGTGGTAACACTACGGAACTGCCATAGAGAATCATCGCCATCCCCGCCATCAACAGCCCGGCGACCCAGAAGTTGCGGTCTTTCATCACCAGAATATCGACCACTGGCTTACGGGCATACATCAGCCAGTAGATGGCCCCGACGATGCCAATCAGCGCCAGAATGGCGAACAGCACGATAAAGTGCGAGGCAAACCAGTCCTCATCCTCTCCGCGATCCAGCATCACCTGCAGACAACCCAGTCCTAAGGTAATCAGGCTGATGCCGATATAGTCGATCTTTAGCTTACCTTTGGCCCACTTACGCTCCCATGGTGGATCTTCCAGCAGCTGATAGATCGCCAGCACGGTAAGCACGCCGACCGGAATGTTGATAAAGAAGACCCAGCGCCAGCTGTAGTTGTCGGTAATCCAGCCACCTAATGTCGGGCCAATCACCGGCGCGACAATAATGGCAATAGAAGAGAGTCCAAATGCCTTGCCGCGATCTTCTGCCTTGAAGTAGTCCAGCAGCACAGACTGCTGAACCGGCTGCAATCCCCCACCAAAAAAGCCCTGCAGCACGCGGAACAGAATGATTTGCCACAGTTCGGTAGCGATGCCGCACAGGAAAGAGCAGATGGTAAACATCACGATGCAGATCAGGAAAAACTGTTTACGGCCAAACAGCCGGCTGAAGAACGCAGAGATAGGCAGCACAATGCCGTTCGCCACCAGATAGGAGGTCAGCACCCAGGTTGACTCATCGTAACTGGAGGAGAGCGAACCGGCGATATGCGGCAGCGCCACGTTAACAATGGTGGTGTCGAGGATCTCCATAAACACTGCCAGCGTGACCGTGATCGCCACTAACCACGGATTACTGGCGGGTTTCCAGCTCTGCGCCGTACTCATTCCACCGTTACCTTCGGTTCAACCGAGAGACCCAGCGGCAGCGGATGGTTTGGATCAAGTCCCTTATCGACCACGATTTTCACCGGCACGCGCTGAACGATTTTCACATAGTTGCCGGTGGCGTTCTCTGACGGGAAGGTTGAGAAGCGCGAACCAGAGCCCATCTGAATACTGTCGACATGCCCTTCCAGCTTCATATCCGGCCAGGCATCGACGCTGATTTCCACTTTGTCGCCCGGATTCATACGTTGCAGCTGAGACTCTTTGAAATTCGCCGTGACCCAGATCTCAGGTGAGACCAGCGAGAACAATGAGGAACCGGCCTGCACCAGGGTGCCCAGCTGAACGTTACGCTTGGTGATAAACCCGTCATAAGGCGCACGAACCTGGGTATAGGAGAGATTCAGATCGGCCGTGCTTAACTGTGCTTTCGCCTGCTCAACCTGTTGCTGACGCGCTTCAACATTGGTCTCCTGCTGACGAATCTGCAGGGCAACCTGTGACGCCACTTCAACCTGTGCTTTCGCACTTTGTAACTGCGCCTGCGCCGAACGTAACTGCGCGGACGCGCTGTCGATATTACGCTGACTGGTTGCACGCGGATCAACGCCACGCTGGCGACGATAATCCGCCTGCGCATTCAGCAGGTTCGCTTCAGCCTTAGCCTGGTCCGCCAGCGCCTGATCGCGCTGTGCCGGATACTGTACTTTTGACAGCGCCAGCTGTGCCTGCGCCTGATGCAGCTGTGCGACCGCTAAACCGAGCTGCGCATTAGCCTGTTCGCGCTGAGCACGATTGTCGCTGGGATCGATTTCCACCAGCAGATCGCCCTTCTTCACCCGCTGGTTATCTTTTACCAGCAGCTTCACGACATAGCCGGACGCTTTAGGCGCAATGGTAACGGCATCGCCTTCGGTAAAGGCATCATCGGTGGTTTCAATGTTGCGGGTAGAGAACCAGAACCAGAAGCCGACAATCAGCATAATCACCACCACCACCGCCAGAATAATCAGCGGCTTTTTACCGGGGCGTTTGCGCTCAGGCTGCTGGTCGTTGTCCTGATTTTCCTCTGGCTGACGGCTTTTATCCGTCGCGTTTTCTGCGTCCTGCTGGTGTTGATCGCGTTGATTATTCTCGCTCATAGTTCCCATCACTGGCTAAGGCCCTGATTCCGGGCATAAAGGTCCTGTTAACCTTATCTCGGAAATTGACAAAATCCAGTGCAACTTTACGAAACTTGAGGAATGGCGCACATCCTGCCACTTGATGGGCGTAGCAGGATGCGTCCGGGCTAATGGAGTAACTGCAACAGCAGCCAGCCGCTGGCCATTGACCAGGCCAGCAGAGGAAGGGAAAAGAGATGGAATTGCCACCAGACAGCTTTGTCTTTCGCCATGCGCAGTGCAATCAGGTTAGCAAGTGATCCCGGCAGCAGACCGAACCCGCCAATGTTGACGGCCCAGGCCAGCACATCCGTGGGCGGAACTTTTTGCAGCAGCAGAATTGTCGCCGGGACGTTGCTGATCACCTGAGACAGACCAATTGCCAGCAGATAGAGCGGTCCCTGGCCGAAATGCGTCACCGCATCGAAGTGCGCCTGCATCACCGGCAGACGTGTCAGCAGGAAGACGTCAATAAACATGGCGATGAACACCGCCAGCAGGCTCCAGTCAATGCGCAGCAGCACCGGGCGTGCCATCACCAGGAAAATAGCGAGGATCAGCAGCAGTATCCAGCCGGTGATCTCCAGCTCAAGACCGGCGATAAACAGCAGGTACAACACGACGCTGACGATAAACAGCGGCTTCTGCCACTGCGGCTGTTCCGGGTTGTCATGCTTATCAATCGACCGCTTTGAAAAACTGAACCAGGTTAACGCCACCAGACTCAGCAGCAGCCAGGCGGCCAGCGGCAGCATCTGCACGATAAACGCCACCACGCTCAGCTTGCCGTGACTCCACAACAGAATGTTTTGCGGATTGCCAACCGGTGTCAGCAGCGATCCGGCATTAACCGCCAGCGCCTCAAAAATAATCAGTCGCGAGATAGGTAAACGGGAGAACTTACGCAGCGTCAGCGTCAGCGGAACCAGAATGAACAGCGCCACATCGTTGGTCAGAAACGTAGAGAGCAGCGCCGCTGCCAGCACCATAAAGAGTGCAAGCGCGCGTTCATGCCGGAAACGCGCAATCAGCCGTCCTCCCAGCACGTCAAAGTAGCCGCTGGTTTCCAGCCCTTTGGTCAGGATTAACAACCCGGTAAGCGTGATAATGGTATGCCAGTCTACGGCACCGGGCAGATCGGCCCAGCGGAAATCCGCCAGAAATGCCAGAACTACGCCAATCACGATTAATAAATGCAAAATAGAGTCATGCAAAAAAGATCGAAGCAGTTGAGGCATAGTGAGGGTACGCCTTAGCGTTAACGGGTTTCGGAGAACTTCTTAAATACAGCCAGCGTTTCATCACTGACGTGATGCTCAATACCTTCTGAATCGCGTCGGGCCGTTTCGGGACTGATGCCTAACGCCAGCAGAAAACTTTCAACGATATGATGACGGGCGCGGCTCTCCTCTGCCAGCTTCTCACCTTCACCGGTAAGGAAAACACCGCGATAAGGCACCTGCTCAACCAGCCCGGCACTGCCAAGCCGCTTCAGCATTTTCGCCACGGTAGGTTGCGAAACGCCCAGACGGGCCGCCATATCGACCTGACGCGCTTCGCCAAATTCACCAATCAAATCAGAGATTAACTCAACGTAGTCATCAATTAATTCCCGACGATGCGCTTCACGCACCTGCCGAAAACCTTCGACATGCTCTTCAATATCTTTCAGTGGTCCTTTTGGCGCAGAAACCACGCTTTTAGCACGACGACTCATTCAGCTTCCTCATTATTATTTCCCGTACTGACACTGCTATACGGATTTAGCTGCGCTCATTGTAAACCAGCCGCAAAGAAGCTCAAATTTTTCGTCATTAGGCTTGGCTAAACAATATAGCCAGTGCTATATTTGTTGATAATGTAAGCAGCAAAAAAGTGGGATCCTGGTTGATCCTCTGTTGCGCCGGTGTGATGACATTTCTCACCGCAGGCTGCTGACTACCGCGTCGACAATGATTGGGAGGTGATTCTATGAGCACCCTGAAATGTTGCTTAGATTGCAGCAAATGCTTCCAGGCTGAAAAGAAAACAACCACGGAGATGAAATCCTGGCTGTGCCTGCTGACGCGTTCCCCGTTCACACTGCGTCTGATGTTGATTGAGAAGCTCCTGGGCCATAAGCCTGCCGATCGTCGCTGCCAGAATCTGATCTGGCGCGGCTAATTCTGATTCAGCGCCTTTCAGCCAGCGGCTGAGAGGCTTACTTCCCTCTTTCCGCATCCCTTTTTCTTATTTGTCCACGAAACCTTTATGCCTTACGGCATTAACGACGATGGCTGGTTATCGGCAGTGGATAGCAGGAGTCATCAGAGAGCGATTCGCGGTGTAAGGCGGGATGGTAAAATCAGCACAATAAAAAACGGCCCACAAGGGGCCGTTTTTTTGCAGGTCAGCTAAGCTAAACTTAGAAGCTGTAACCTACGCCAGCAATCCAGGTGCCAACGTCAACGTTACGGATACGGCTCTGCTCGTAACCAACGTCCAGCGCGACGTCCTGAATTGGGTTAAACTGCAGACCTGCACCGTAAGAGAAGCCTACGTCGCTTGAATCAGTTTTAGCGCGTGATGCAGTATCGTTCTGCTGGAATTTACCATAGCCGATACCCACAACACCGTAGATGCTAGCCCAGTCGTTCAGACGGAAAGCTGGACCACCGGTCACACCGTAGTACTGGCCTTTATTATAGATGCCAGCTTCGGTACGATCTTTTTCAGTGTAGGTGAATGAACCGATCCAACCCAGTGGGTTAGAACCGTCTTCGTAGCGGTATTTCAGGTTGAAGCCGTTAGCTTTGTTAGCCACGCCCTGATAGTCGCTCTGAGCATAGCCACCAGTTACGGTGCTCTGTGCCATTGCTGAACCTGCAGATACTGCCAGTACACAGGCTAATGCTGAAAGACATGCAATTTTTTTCATAACCACCTCAAATGTGAAAATACTTCTCTCCTGACAACGCTGAAAATATAACAAAAAATAGCGAGAAACTCTGCCCGGATTTTGTTGTCTAACAGAAAGTTTGGTGTAACAGGAAGTTAATGCGACATCCTATGTCATTCATTTTTCTTATAAAATCCGTCATCTTTCTGCAATAATCATTTTGTGCTCATTTCGTTCTTTAAGTTAAATCCTAAAAAATCCTGACATTTCTTTACCTAAATGGCCCTGATTCTGGCCAAAATTTGCTCAGTTAAGTCAAATTTAAAACGCGATTCCGTGATTCTTTGCCCGCTATTTCCTTTACACTGGCTGACTCATTACGTTAATGACCAGGAAAAGTACACAGGATGTCTGCCTCTCCCGCTTCCAAAAATCTCGCCCCGATAGTCATGCCGATTGCCGTGCTACTGATTGCGATGTTGTCGCTGCAGGGCGGCGCTTCACTGGCAAAAAGCCTGTTTCCTTCTGTGGGTGCCACCGGGATTACCGCACTGCGCCTGGGCTTTGGTACCCTGATACTCTGTGTCATTTTCAAGCCCTGGCGTTTACGCTTCAGCCGGGAGCAGCGTCTGCCTCTCCTGATGTATGGACTGGCTCTGGGCACCATGAATTTTACGTTCTATCTGGCGATTCGTACCGTGCCACTGGGCGTGGCGGTGGGACTGGAATTTACCGGCCCGCTGGCGCTGGCGCTGTTTGGATCGCGTCGGCCGCTGGATTTTGTCTGGGTGTTGCTGGCGGTAATTGGCCTGTGGTTCCTGCTGCCGTTTGGTACAGACATGACCGCGATTGATCCGCTGGGCGCAGCGCTGGCAGTGGGTGCAGGTGCCTGCTGGGCGATCTATATCCTGGCGGGACAACGGGCAGGTGCAGAGCATGGCCCCGCAACCGTCGCCATCGGTTCGCTGATTGCCTCAGTCATTTTTGTGCCACTCGGGCTGACGTTCGCCGAAAGCGGCATCTGGACATGGGCGGTTATGCCAATCGCGTTGCTGGTCGCACTGCTTTCCAGCGCCATTCCCTATTCCCTTGAGATGATCGCCCTTACCCGCTTACCGGCGCGCATTTTTGGTACACTGATGAGTCTTGAACCCGCCATGGCCGCCTTTTCCGGCATGCTGTTTCTGGGGGAAACCCTGACCGGGCTTCAGTGGCTGGCGTTGCTGGCCATCATCATCGCCTCAGCAGGCTCAACACTGACTATGCGCCCGAAAAAGAGTCAGTTAAGCAGCGTTGAATTATCAGACGATAGGCATAAATAAGCGATTTCAGCCCGCACGCTGGCGGGCGAAATAACAATCATGCTCAGCATGAGAATTATTCTTAAACGCTGCGATTTACGGTTCATCCTATTTTGAAACAGTCACTTACCTGCTATTTACAATTTAGTATAACTTTATGATTTAGATAGCTATTTAATAAAATTTATATTTTAACATAGCTTTAACCTTACCCGCACAGCCCTGCTTTTAAAAAAGACTGACACTATTTCATCCATCGTCAAAGTCGTTTCTGCAAAGCTGAAAAGCGCTGCTATACTTATCCCGTACTTGATTAGGACAACCATCAAAGAGAGGACTGAAACGATGAGTACCGCTAAATTGGTTAAAACGAAATCTTCTGACCTGATTTATACCCGCAACGACGTGGCCGAAGATGAGAAGAAAGCCACCATCGCGGTGTTGAACCGTCTGGTAGTCGAGTTTATTGACCTGTCATTGATCACTAAGCAGGCGCACTGGAACATGCGCGGTGCTAACTTCATTGGTGTGCATGAGATGCTGGATGGCTTCCGCACCACGATTACTGACCATCAGGATACCATTGCCGAGCGTGTGGTTCAGTTGGGCGGCGTGGCGCTGGGCACCACGCAGGTTGTAAATGACACGACTCCGCTGAAAAGCTATCCGCTGAATATTCACAGCGTGCAGGATCATCTTAAAGCACTGGCCGATCGTTACAGCGTTGTGGCGAATGATACCCGTAAAGCCATTTCAGAAGTTAAAGACGAAGATACCGCTGACATCTTTACTGCGGCATCGCGCGATCTGGACAAGTTCCTGTGGTTCATCGAAGCCAACATTGAATAACACGCAATGCACGCAATCAGGCGGGGAAACCCGCCTTTTTTACGTCTGTGTTAGTGCAATTTTATGACCCTGTTAACAGTTCTTCCCTCCTCCGCTTCACAGCCTTAACATCTGAGGCACACTACCGCTTGCACCAAAATAGCCACCTGCACCAAAGTTGAGCACCAATAGGGTGCAATGGCAGAATTAACTGCAAAATCGTGTCAGCTGTGTTATTTAACTCTCTGATTTCGCGGATTTTGCAAAGTTGGCATAATTCTTTCATATGACAAGCCGCAAACGCAGGCCCTGCCGCCTGGTAGTAAAAAAAGGAAAAATGATGAAGTCACTGTTAAAAGTTTCTGTGGCCGCGCTGGCGCTGGCCTTCTCCCTCTCCTCCACCGCAGCAGAAAAGAAGCTGGTCGTCGCTACTGATACCGCCTTTGTTCCGTTTGAATTCAAACAGGGTGACAAGTATGTCGGCTTTGATGTGGATCTGTGGGATGCCATTGCGAAAGAGCTGAAGCTCGATTACACCCTGAAGCCAATGGACTTCAGCGGCATTATCCCTGCACTGCAAACGCGCAATGTCGATCTGGCACTGGCGGGCATCACCATTACCGAAGAACGTAAAAAAGCGATCGAGTTCTCTGATGGCTATTACAAAAGCGGTCTGCAGGTGATGGTGCGTAACAATGAAAACGACATCAAAGGCATCAGCGATCTGAACGGTAAAGTCGTCGCAGTAAAAAGCGGCACCGGCTCTGTGGAATATGCCAAAGCCAACATCAAATCGAAAGATCTGCGTCAATTCCCGAACATCGACAGCGCCTACATGGAGCTGGGCACCAACCGTGCGGATGCCGTGCTGCATGACACGCCAAACATCCTTTACTTCATCCACACCGCCGGTAAAGGCCGCTTTAAAGCGGTAGGCGATTCAATTGAAGCGCAGCAGTATGGTATCGCCTTCCCGAAAGGCAGCGACGATTTACGTGAGAAGGTAAACGGCGCACTGAAAACCCTGAAAGAGAACGGCACCTACAACACGCTTTATAAAAAATGGTTCGGCACCGAACCTAAATAATAATTTGCCCGTTATCTGATTTCAGCAGGGAAACTTTTTCCCTGCTTTTTTCCATCGCAACATATCTGGAGTGACACCATGGAGTTTGACTGGAGCGTCATCTGGCCCGCCATGCCAGCGCTGCTCGAAGGCGCCAAACTGACCTTAATTATCTCAATCATTGGCCTGGTTGGCGGCCTGTTTATCGGGCTGGTGGCCGGTTTTGCCCGCGCTTACGGTGGCTGGATCACCAATAACATCGCACTGGTGTTTATCGAAATCATCCGCGGCACCCCTATCGTGGTGCAGGTGATGTTTATTTACTTTGCGCTGCCGATGGCATTTCCTGACCTGCGTATTGATCCTTTCACCGCCGCAGTGGTGACCATCATGATTAACTCTGGTGCTTATATTGCCGAGATCACCCGTGGTGCCGTGCTGTCGATCAACAAGGGATTTCGTGAAGCCGGACTGGCACTTGGCCTGTCGAGCCGCGAGACGCTGCGCTACGTGATTATGCCGCTGGCACTGCGTCGTATGCTGCCGCCGCTGGGCAACCAGTGGA
Source organism: Pantoea sp. 22096 (assembly GCF_052045955.1). Classification (NCBI taxonomy): domain Bacteria; kingdom Pseudomonadati; phylum Pseudomonadota; class Gammaproteobacteria; order Enterobacterales; family Erwiniaceae; genus Pantoea; species Pantoea sp. 22096. The sequence goes on from NZ_JBQEPW010000001.1 coordinate 1,759,158, forward strand.
TTGTCAGCATCAAAGATACCTCACTATTTATCGTTATCGGCGTGGCTGAACTGACACGTCAGGGTCAGGAGATTATTGCCGGTAACTTCCGCGCTCTGGAAATCTGGAGCGCCGTCGCGATCATCTATCTGGTGATTACGCTGGTGTTGAGCTTTGTGCTACGCCGCATTGAGAAAAGGGTGAAAATCCTGTGATTGAGTTTAAAGATGTCTCCAAGCATTTTGGCCAGACCCAGGTGCTGCACAATATCGATCTGAAGATTAACCAGGGTGAAGTGGTGGTCATTATCGGCCCATCCGGTTCCGGTAAATCGACGCTGCTGCGCTGCATTAACAAGCTGGAAGAGATCACCAGCGGCGAGCTGATTGTTGATGGCCTGCGCGTTAACGATCCGAAAGTCGATGACCGCCTGATCCGTCAGGAAGCCGGTATGGTGTTTCAGCAGTTTCATCTGTTCCCACAGATGAGTGCGCTGGACAACGTCGCCTTTGGTCCCATCCGGGTGCGCGGTGCCAGCAAAGAGGCCGCACGCCAGCTGGCGAGAGAGCTGCTGGGCAAAGTAGGCCTGGCAGAGCGTGCACACCACTTCCCGTCTGAGCTGTCTGGCGGCCAGCAACAGCGTGTGGCGATCGCCCGCGCGTTGGCGGTGAAGCCGAAGATGATGCTGTTTGATGAGCCAACCTCTGCGCTGGACCCGGAGCTGCGTCACGAAGTCCTGAAAGTGATGCAGGATCTGGCGGAAGAAGGTATGACGATGGTGATTGTGACGCACGAAGTAGGCTTCGCACAAAAGGTCGCATCGCGTCTGATCTTTATCGACAAAGGCCGGATTGCGGAAGATGGCGATCCCGACAGCCTGATCAGCAATCCCCCCAGCGAACGTCTGCGCGAATTCCTGCAGCACGTCTCCTGATCAAAACGGGCCGCATCGCGGCCCGTTTTGATTGTTGGCAAAGTCTGCCCTGCCCAGCTGTGAGACCGAGGCTGCGAAGGAAACATGGGCAGATCGGAAAGTCGCTTAAACCATCCCTGGTCCCTCGGCCCGCGCGATTACGCACCTCATCCCTGAGGTGCGCCCGTAAACGGGCCAACGCGTTGCGTTGTTCAAAAAACGCCTGCCGTTTTTGTCCCAGGCGCGGGACGCTTTCCTCCTCTGCCCGTGTTCCCTGCGTTATTAGCTAATATGTTGCTGCCAGAGCAACCCTGATTGGGTTTGTCAGCAGTCTGAAACGGCCGTATCGCAGCCCGTCCTTTTTTCTCCGCAGATAGATTCCAGTTATGCGCGAAAAGAGATGCCTTAGCTTCCCAGGCGACTCAGCAGCTTGCTGCGCTGGGCGGCAGGCATAAAACTCCACGCCAGGAAGCGGCTCTGCTTCTGCCCCTGCGCCATATTCACCACCCGCAGCTCTGCGACGTCGAGCGCCTGCAGCTGTTTTTCCAGCGCCGGTAAATTCTCTTTGCGCGACACCAGTGAGGTAAACCAGCCAATCTGGCGACCAAACGCCACGCTCTCGGCGATCATCTTGCCGATGAACGCCTTTTCTCCACCGGGATACCACAGCTCATTGTGTTGCCCGCCAAAGTTAAGCGGCGCACTCTTATCCAGCCCAAGATTACGCACCTTACGCTGTGAACCCGAAACCGCCTCTTCCGCCGACGCGTGGAATGGCGGGTTACACATCACCGCACTGAAAAATTCATTTTTGCTGACCACACCCGCCAGCACCGCATCGCTGTTTTTCTGACGACGCAGACGGATCTGACGCGTCAGGCGCGGATTGGCTGCGACAATGCGATTAGCGGCTTTGATGGCGGCTTCATCAATTTCGGTACCGGTAAAGCGCCAGCCATATTCCGCCGCACCAATCAGCGGATAGATACAGTTTGCGCCGCAGCCAATATCCAGCACGTCCGCGGCCGGGATCGCGCCGTTGTTATCCAGTGCCAGCAGATCGGCCAGGTAGTGCAGATAATCGGCACGTCCTGGCACAGGCGGGCAGAGTGAGCCGGGCGTCAGTTGCCAGTCGATGTCATAAAAGAGTTTGATGAGCGCCTGGTTCAGCAGCATCACCGCCTCCGGGTCCGCGAAATCCACGGACTGCACGCCATAACCGTTAGGCCGGACTTTCGCCGCCAGCGGCGGATGGGCAGCGGTTAGCGCGGCAAAATCGTATTCGCCCTGATGGCGATTGCGGGCGTGGAAGGGCGACGTGCTGGCTGACTTTTTCATACGTTCTCTCAATTATTCAGGCGCGCGTACAATACGCTGTAGAGGGCGGAAAATAAACCCGCACCATCCGCTTACCTCATTCCGGTTCCGTCGGGCGATGCTGTCGGGCTAAGATAGATAAAATCATCTGCCGGAGACGTTATGAGCCATAAACGCTATTCTTATCAGCCCCGTGCGGGCCACGGTCTGCCACACGATCCGCTGAACGCCATTATCGGGCCGCGCCCGATCGGCTGGATTAGCTCTGTCAGCACCAGCGGCCAGCGCAATCTTGCGCCTTACAGCTTTTTTAACTGCTTCAACTATCATCCGCCGATTATCGGTTTCGCCAGCAGCGGCTGGAAAGACAGCGTCCGGAATATTGCAGAGACTAAAGAGTTTGTCTGGAATCTGGCGACCCGTCCGCTGGCCGAAGCGATGAATGAAAGTTCCGCATCGCTCCCTGCCGATCAGGACGAGTTTGCCTTTGCCGGATTAACCTCGCTGGCGGCTTCCCAGGTCAGCGCCAGCCTGGTGGCGGAAAGCCCGGTCAACTTCGAGTGCCGCCTGACGCAGCTGATCCAGTTGCAGGATGCCAGCGGCACCCTGCTCGACAGCTGGCTGGTGATGGGCGAAGCGGTGGCGATTCACATCGATGAATCGCTGCTTGAGGAGGGCATTTATCAGACCGCCAAAGCTGAGCCAATCCTGCGTGCAGGCGGCCCCAGCGCCTATTACGGCATCAGCGAAGCTCAGCGCTTTGATTTAGTCCGTCCGGACGCCCGCCGCAGGTAATCTCACTCCACAAGCGCATCGGCCCGGTGCGCTTTGATCTGCGCCACCGCGCGGGCGATGTCGGGGGCCAGCCAGCGATCCTGCTGCCAGCGATCAACCACCTGCCTTAACAGTAGCCAGGCGCGGCCAGGACGGGATTCGGCAAGCAGAAAGGCGCGGTTCGACAGCAACGTCAGCAGCAGGTAACAGGCTCCGCCCACCAGGTAAAAGGAGAAGTAGTCACGGGTCGAACCGGCCGCTATCTGGCTGGCCCGCATTAGCCCGACAATGCCGGTCACCGACACCAGCGCCGAATCTTTCAGGCTCATCTGCCAGACGTTTGACAAGCCGGGCAGCGCATAGCGCGCCACCTGCGGCAGCAGAATGCGTTGGCGGATGCGCCAGCGCGGCATGCCAATCGCGACAGCGGCTTCAATCTCCCCTTTCGCCAGGGCCAGCCGCGTGGCGCGATAGACTTCCGCCTGATAAGAGCCGGAGATAAGCCCGATAGCCAGCGCCCCGATCAGAAATGGTGGCGCTTCGATAAAGCCGTCCGCGCCAGACAGGCAGCGCTCCCCTGCACCCGATTAGCGCAGCGATGCACCAGGGCGGCGCATCGCTGATTTATTGCGGCCTGGCCTGCGCCAGCATGGTATGGATCATCGCCTTCAACACTTTTTGTAGCTCTGCGGCACGCGCCTGCTGCCAGGCATAAGGCGGGGTTTCATCCATGTAGTTCAGCTGCGCCAGCTCCAGCTGAACCGCCTCGATCTGCTGCTGTGGCTGGCCATAAGCGCGGGTGATGTAACCGCCTTTAAAGCGTCCGTTGAGCACCCAGCTGTAGTCGTGCTGGGCGGCGCACACCGCCTCTATGGCCGCGCTCATTTCAGGCGTGCAGCTCGCGCCGTCGTTGGTGCCGATGTTGATATCGGGCAGACGCCCCTCAAACAGGCGGGGAATTTCACTGGCAATGGAGTGGGCGTCAAACAGCAGCGCATAGCCGTGCTGCGCTTTGAGCCGCGCCAGCTCCTGCTGAATCTGCTGATGGTAAGGCTGCCAGATTTGATCGATGTAGCCCTGACGCGCCGTGACATCGGGCGTTTTGCCTGGTGCAAAGGTCGGCGTGCCGTCGAACAGGGTTTCCGGGAACAGACCGGTGGTGGCGGTGGTGTAAAGCGGCTGGTTGTCGGGCGGACGATTAAGATCGACTACAAAACGGGAATAGCGGCCAATTAACACACTGGCCCCGAGGTCACGCACAAAATCATACAGCAGCGGGATATGCCAGTCGGTGTCGGGCAGGCCGCGCGCGGCCGCGCTCAATCCGGCGTCCACCTCAGGCGTCAGTTCAGTACCGGCGTGGGGAATGCTGACCAGCAGCGGCAGGCTGCCCTGGGAAAAATAGAAAGGGTTCATTGCGGTTCTCCACGATAGATAACGGTACAGGGCAGTTCACCACCCAGCCAGTAAACCAGTTCTGCCGGACGAGACAGCGGCCAGTGGACGAAGTTTGCCACTTTACCCGCCTCCAGCGAGCCGTGACTCTCCGCCAGCCCCAGCGCTTTAGCTCCCCACAGCGTGACGCCCGCCAGCGCCTCCTCCGGCGTCATGCCAAACAGCGTGCAGCCCATGTTGAGCATCAGACGCAGCGACAGCGCAGGTGAGGTGCCGGGATTGGCATCGCTGGCCAGCGCCATCGGCACACCGTGGCGACGGAAGAGATCCACCGGCGGACGCTGAGTTTCGCGTAGCAGATAAAACGCACCGGGCAGCAGCACCGCCACGGTGCCATGCTGCGCCATCGCCCTGGCATCCTCTTCGGTGGCATATTCAAGATGGTCAGCTGAAAGCGCACCATAGCGGGCGGCCAGTGCGGCACCGCCCAGCGCTGAAAGCTGTTCCGCATGCAGTTTCACCGGCATATCCAGCGCCACCGCCCGGTCAAATACCCGCGCCACCTGCTCCGGGGAAAAGGCGAGATGCTCGCAGAAAGCATCTACAGCATCCGCCAGCCCCTGCGCCTGCGCCTGCGGCAGAAGACGGTCGCAGATGATATCGATCCAGCCATCCGGGTCATGCTTAAACTCCGGCGGAAAGGCATGCGCTGCCAGACAGGTGGCGTGGACATCGGCGGCCACGCTCTCTCCCAGCCGGCGAATCGCCCGTAGCATCCGCAGTTCGCTCTCTTCATCCAGACCATAGCCGGACTTAATCTCTACGGTGGTGACACCCTCTGCCAGCAGGCGATTAAGTCGCCAGCGGGCCGAAGCCACCAGTTCCTCTTCCGTCGCCGCGCGGGTGGCGCGCACGGTAGAGAGAATGCCCCCGCCCTGCGCGGCAATCTCTGCGTAGCTGACGCCATTCAGACGCTGTTCAAACTCCTGACTGCGGTCGCCGCCAAACACCAGATGGGTGTGACAATCCACCAGCCCCGGCGTCACGATACCGCCAGGCAGACGATGATGCTGATCGGCGACGAACGCGGGCATCTCCGCTTCAGGCCCGACCCACACCAGCCTGCCCGCCCGCACCACCAGTGCGCCCTGAGGTATCAGATGGTACTTTCCGTCACGCATGGTGACCAGGTCGGCCCCCGTCCACACCGCCTCTACGCGCATCTCTTCTGTCATCGCTGCCTCATGCCTCCGCCGTTTACACTGTGCTTCAAAGTATGTATATGTATATACAACCACATCCGATGAGGATCAACCATGGCGACTTTTTTTGCCCCACGCGCACTGCTGGCGGAGGGCTGGCAGCAGCAGGTCCGTATCACGGTCAATCAGGCCGGTTTTATCGACTCCCTTACCCCGGAAAGCCACGCGGATCAGGCTATCCGCCTCAACGGCGAGGTGATCCCGGCGATCGCCAACCTGCACTCGCACGCCTTCCAGCGGGCGATGGCGGGTCTGGCGGAAGTGGCAGGCGATCCACAGGACAGCTTCTGGACCTGGCGGGATCTGATGTACCGCATGGTGCAGCGTCTGACGCCAAAGCAGGTGGGTGATATTGCCGCTCTGCTCTATATCGAGATGCTGAAAGGCGGCTACACCCAGGTTGCAGAGTTTCATTATCTCCATCACGACCCCAGCGGCGCGCCCTATAGCGATGACACGATGCTGCAACAGCTGATTGAAGCAGCAGAGATCGCCGGTATCGGCCAGACCCTGCTGCCGGTGCTCTACAGCTACAGCGGCTTTGGCAGTCAGCCCGCGGCGGCGGGTCAGAAGCGTTTTATTCAGCAGACCGAACACTACCTGCAACAGCAGGCGCGGCTGGATGCGTGGCAGCAGCAGCGGCCCCTGCTGAACCGTGGTCTCTGTTTCCATTCGCTGCGGGCAGTAAGCGAAAGCCAGATGCACGAGGTGCTGGCGGCCAGCGATCTGGCGCTGCCGGTGCATATTCATGTGGCTGAACAGCAGAAAGAGGTCAATGACTCGCTGGCGTGGAGCGGCGAGCGCCCGGTAGCCTGGCTGCTGAACCGCTTTGCGGTAGATACGCGCTGGTGCCTGATCCACGCCACCCATCTGGATGAGAGCGAACTGTCGCGCCTCGCACAAAGCGGCGCGGTAGCGGGTCTCTGTCCGACCACCGAAGCCAACCTCGGCGACGGCATTTTCCCGGCGGTGGAGTATATCGCGCAGGGCGGACGCTGGGGCATCGGCTCCGACAGCCATGTCTCGCTGAGCGCTCAGGAAGAGCTGCGCTGGCTGGAGTATGCGCAGCGGCTGCGCGACCAGCGTCGTAACCGGATTACCCTGCCCGGCCAGCCGTCGGTGGGCGACCTGCTATGGCAACAGGCGGCAGCGGGTGGCGCTCAGGCGTGCGGCATTCAGCAGGGCACGCTGGCGGTGGGACAACGCGCCGACTGGCTGGTGCTGCGGGATGAGGCGTGGCTTGGCAGCGTGGATTCACATGCGGTGCTGAACCGCTGGCTGTTTGCCGGACAGCGCGATCAGATTCGTGACGTTTACGTGGCCGGTAAAGCCGTGATTGAAGATGGGGTACATCCGCAGCAGGCTGCATGTGCCGCACGCTTTGCTCAGGCGATGGCGGCGCTGCGATGATCACCCTGTTCACTTACGAGGCGCTGGCGGTCAGCCGCTGGCGCAATGGTGGCGGCGAAACCCGCGAGATCATCAGCTTCCCGCCCGGCGCAGATCGCTTCGGCTGGCGCGCCAGTATTGCGACCCTGGCACAGGATGGTCCCTTCTCTGCTTTTCCGGAGATCGATCGGGTGATTACCCTGCTGCATGGCGATCCGGTGTTATTAACCGCGCCTGACGTGCAGCATCTGCTGACGCCGCAAAAGCCCTGGGCATTTGCCGGAGAACTCGCCTTAACGGCGCAACTGCAGGGCAGCGTCAGCGAAGATTTTAATATCATGACGCGGCGCGGTGAATGGCAGGCCACGGTTGAAGTGGTTGCCGCGCCGGTCAGTAGTCTGCATGGCGTCGCCTGGGTATTGGCAGGTGCATGGCAGACCGCGGACGGAGAAAGGCTGAGTGCGCAACAGGGCGCGTGGTGGGTCGATGTAGAAACAGTACTCAGCCCGTGCGAGCCGGATGCGCGGCTGCTGTTTACCCGACTTAGCGCCTATCCCGGCACGCGTAATGGTTGCAGGTAGTCTGGACACGCACAGCGCGGAACAAGCAGGCGTACACGTAGTACGTGAGGATGACTCGCTGCGCTCGCCTCTTCAGGGCCGCACTTCAGGGCGTTCAGGTTGCTAAAGCAGCCTGTGTGAGCACTGCCCAGGTGCAGACTGACAAATAAAATAGCCTGATGGGCTCGGCTCTTAACCGTGTCCTCTGAAGCGGCCCAGTAGTTTGTAACGTGAGCCGGGATAGAGCAGTCGCGCATAGGTGACGATTTTCGTGTCGCTCCAGGTCTGACGGCGAATCAGCAGGCAGGGTTCATGTTCATCCAGCGACAAATGTTTACGCTGACGCGCATCGGGGAGCACCGCTTCAACAATGTGCTCACCTGCCGTCAGCGGCGCGACCCGCATCAGATAGGTATAGGGCGTCATCTGCTGATAATCCTGCGTCAGGTAGTCGGGCGCGACCAGCGGATTGACCAGACGGTCCTCAAGCTGCACCGGCAGATCATTTTCGTAATGCACAATCAGCGAATGGTAAAGCGTCTGTCCTGTGGTGAGCCCCAGCACGGCTGCCTGCTCAGGATCGGCTTTGTCCTGGCCGATGGCGAGAATTTTACAGCTGTGCTGATGGCCGCGCTGAGCGATCTCATCAGCGATGTTATGCACCTCCAGCATAGCGGTGTAACCTTTCATCTCCGCCACGAAGGTGCCGACGCCCTGCATCCGCACCAGAAAACCTTCGCTGGTCAGTTCGCGCAGCGCCCGATTAATGGTCATGCGGCTGACGCCCAGCTCATTCACCAGTTCACTTTCTGAAGGCACACGCTGATTCGCTTTCCACAGCCCTTCACGGATCTGGCTGACGATGGCCTGCTTCACCCGCTGATAAATCGGGGCGGGCTCATCGCTCATTGCCGCCGCCAGTTGTGCCAGTGCCGTATGCTCGACCATTTGCTGTTCCTTATGCTGAAAGTCCCTTAAGTTTACTGTCTCACTGCGTGAATGTATATACATCCAGTAGCGCGCGCCGTGCCCCACTGGTGCAGTCTGCGCATCCTGATGGTGCACTCTCTCAGTCGCGTTTAACCCGCGACCCGCGCCGGGCGGACATTCGATTTTTGTGATCGGTCTGGCACGGCACTTGCTTAGTATGCTTGATTGTATAGACAAGCATAGACAAGAATTAACGCTTATGTTTCACTCGCATTATTCCGCTGGTTCAGGGCAAGGAAAGCAGCTTAGCCACGCCAGCACACTTGTATAGACAGGAGTAGACTATGTCAGGTTCGTTTCAGGCATTGCGCCTGGTGCCCGGCGAGGTGGACCTCGCCACATTACGCGCTATCTATCAGGGTAACGTCACGCTGAGTCTTGACGACAGTGCGCGTCAGGCGATTGCGGCGGCGCAGCAGACCGTGGAGACGATTGTCGCCTCCGGCAACGTGGTGTATGGCATTAATACTGGCTTTGGCAAGCTGGCGCAGACGCAAATACCGGCCAGCCGGCTGGCGGATCTGCAGCGCAATCTGGTGCTGTCACACAGCGTTGGTCTGGGCGATCTGCTGCCCGACAATGTCACCCGTCTGGTCGTCGCCACCAAAATCATCAGCCTGGCGCGCGGTCACTCTGGTGTGCGTATCGAACTGGTTGAGGCACTGCTGGCGCTGTTCAACGCCGGCGTGATGCCCTGTATTCCGGAAAAAGGCTCGGTCGGCGCCTCCGGCGATCTGGCACCGCTGGCGCACATGTCGCTGATGCTGCTGGGCGAAGGTCAGGTGCGGGTCAATGGCACGCTGATCCCGGCAACAGAGGGACTGGCAAGCGTGGGCCTGTCGCCATTTGTGCTCGGTCCGAAAGAGGGTCTGGCGCTGCTCAACGGCACCCAGGTTTCGACTGCACTGGCGCTGCGCGGCCTGTTCGAGTGTGAAAACCTGTTTGCCGCCGGTCTGATGGCGGGTGCGCTGTCGCTGGAAGCGATCAAAGGCTCGCTGAAACCGTTCGATGCCCGCATCCACAAGGCGCGCGGCCAGCAGGGCCAGATTGCGGTCGCAGCGGCCGTCAGCACCCTGATTGAAGGCAGTGAAATTCTGCAGTCGCATACCCATTGCGGCCGCGTTCAGGATCCCTACTCCATCCGCTGCGTGCCCCAGGTAATGGGTGCCTGCCTGGACAACGTCAGCCACGCGGCGCGGATTCTGGAAATCGAAGCGAACGCCGCCTCGGACAACCCGCTGGTATTCAGCGACAGCGGCGATGTGATCTCCGGCGGCAACTTCCATGCTGAGCCGGTGGCCTTTGCTGCTGACATTCTGGCGCTGGCGATTGCCGAAGTCGGCGCCATCTCTGAACGGCGACTGGCGCTGCTGCTGGACAGCGGCTTATCCGGCCTGCCCCCCTTCCTGGTGCGTGACGGCGGCGTAAACTCCGGCTTTATGATCGCTCAGGTCACCGCCGCCGCGCTGGCTTCTGAGAACAAATCGCTGGCCCATCCGGGTAGCGTCGACAGTCTGCCCACCTCTGCGAATCAGGAAGATCACGTCTCAATGGCGACCTACGCCGCGCGCCGTCTCGGCAGCATGTGCTTTAACAGCGCCGCCGTGGTGGGTATCGAGGCGATGGCTGCCGCGCAGGGTATTGAATTTAACCGGCCGCTCAAAAGCTCCTCGCTGATTGAGCAGGCCATCGACACCATTCGCGAGCAGGTCGCCTTCCTTGAAGACGATCGTCTGCTGGCGCCCGATATCGAGGCAATGCGTCAGTGGGCAAGTCGCGCTGACTGGCCTCAGGCATTGACCGCGCTGCTGCCGAGCATGCGCCCAACTTCTTGAATTAAGGAATCCTTCATGAGCGAAACTCTTTCTCAGGCTGTGGCACGTGAGATTCGTGCACCACACGGCACTACGCTGCACTGCGCCAACTGGCTGATTGAAGCGGCTTACCGCATGATTCAGAACAACCTCGACCCCGATGTCGCCGAACGTCCGGAAGATCTGGTGGTGTACGGCGGCATCGGTAAAGCGGCACGCAACTGGGAGTGCTTCGAGCAGATCCTGCGTTCGCTCCGGGCGCTGCAGCCGGATGAGACGCTGCTGATCCAGAGCGGCAAGCCGGTCGGCATCTTCCGCACACACGCGGATGCGCCGCGCGTGCTGCTGGCGAACACCAACCTGGTGCCGCACTGGGCGACCTGGGATCACTTCCATGAGCTGGATAAAGCGGGTCTGATGATGTACGGCCAGATGACCGCCGGTTCCTGGATCTACATCGGTGCGCAGGGCATCGTGCAGGGCACCTATGAAACCTTTGTGGAAGCGGGCCGTCAGCACTACAACAACGACCTGAGCGGACGCTGGATCCTCACCGCCGGACTGGGCGGCATGGGCGGCGCACAACCGCTGGCGGGTGTACTGGCCGGAGCCTGTGTGCTGGCAATTGAGTGCCAGGAGTCACGCATCGATTTCCGTCTGCGTACCCGTTACGTGGACTACAAAGCCACCACGCTGGATGAAGCGCTGGCGTTAATCAGCGAAGCCACCGCCGCCAAAAAAGCGATTTCGGTCGGCCTGCTGGGTAATGCCGCCGAAATCCTGCCGGAGCTGGTGAAACGCGCTCAGGCGGGCGGACCAAAGCCGGACATCGTGACCGACCAGACGTCGGCGCACGACCCGATTAATGGCTATCTGCCGATTGGCTGGGATCTGGCGCGCTGGCAGCAGGAGCGCGTCTCACAGCCGAAGGCGGTAGAAAAAGCGGCGCGCGCCTCAATGGCGGTTCATGTCCAGGCGATGCTCGACTTCTGTCATATGGGCATCCCGACTGTGGATTACGGCAACAACATTCGTCAGGTCGCGCTGGATGAGGGTGTCAGCAACGCGTTTGATTTCCCTGGCTTTGTGCCAGCCTATATCCGTCCGCTGTTCTGCGAAGGCAAAGGCCCGTTCCGCTGGGTCGCGCTCTCGGGCGATCCGGAAGATATCTACAAGACCGACGCGAAACTCAAAGAGCTGTTCCCGCACCATAAAACGCTGCATCGCTGGCTGGATATGGCGCAGGAGCGCATCGCCTTCCAGGGCCTGCCTGCCCGCATCTGCTGGCTGGGACTGGGTGAACGGCATCTTGCCGGTCTGGCGTTCAACGAAATGGTCCGCAACGGCGAGCTGAAAGCGCCGGTGGTCATTGGCCGCGACCATCTCGACTGCGGCTCGGTCGCCTCTCCTAACCGTGAGACCGAAGCGATGAAAGATGGCTCAGATGCGGTATCAGACTGGCCGCTGCTCAACGCCCTGCTGAATACCGCAGGCGGCGCAACCTGGGTCAGCCTGCATCATGGCGGCGGTGTCGGCATGGGCTTCTCACAGCACTCCGGCGTGGTGATTGTCTGTGACGGCAGCAAAGAGGCCGATGCCCGTCTGGGTCGCGTATTATGGAACGACCCGGCCACCGGTGTGATGCGTCACGCCGACGCAGGGTATGAACTGGCGCAGCAGTGCGCGGCTGAACATGGCCTGAACCTGCCCATGCAGAAGTAATCCGTTGACTGGGGCGAGCAGCAGCTTGCCCCCTTTCTCGCCCGCTATTTCCTTCTTACACCCTGGCATAAACATCACTTCCTTATTACTTATTCCATTTTGATTTAGCCTATAGCCAGATTTAGTCCTGACGGCGATAGACGCCGCATCACCCGACCACTAAAGTGAAATCTTCTCATTCTGTATGGAGCGCGATTCTGCATGACCCTTTCTCCTGCCCTGCTTGAAGATGCCCTGCGCTGGCGCCTTGAGTTTCATCGCCACCCCGAATTAGGTTACCAGGAACAGCAAACCAGCCAGTTTATTGCGGAAGAGTTAGCGCGGGCGGGTTTACAGGTGTTCCGTGGCCTGGCGGGCACCGGCGTCATCGGCACACTGGAAAACGGTCCCGGCCCGGTTATCGGGCTGCGTGCAGATATGGATGCGCTGCCGATTACGGAAAAAGGTGATGCTGAGTGGCGTTCTGCGACGCCAGGCGTGATGCACGCCTGTGGCCACGACGGTCATAGCGCCATTCTGCTGGCTGCCGCCCGCCAGCTGGCCGCCACACGTCAGTTCAGCGGCACGGTGCATTTCATCTTTCAGCCTGCCGAAGAGAATCTGGGCGGGGCACGCAGAATGGTGGAAGAGGGACTGTTCCAGCGCTTTCCGATGGATGCGATCTACGCCATGCATAACTGGCCGGGACTGCCGCTCGGCTCACTGGCGGTGAACCCTGGCGCGATGATGGCGTCGCTGGATTCGTTTGAAATTACGCTGCACGGCAAAAGCTGCCACGCGGCGATGCCGGAAAGCGGTGCCGACCCGATGGTGGTAGCAGCCGAGCTGATTCTGGCGCTGCAGACCATTCCGTCTCGCCGGCTCTCGCCGCTGGCGTCAGCCGTGGTCAGCGTGACGCAGATTCACGGTGGTGAAGCGATTAACGTCATCCCGGAGCAGATTGTTTTACGCGGCACGGTGCGCTGCCTGCAGACCAGCGTGCGCGAAAAAGTGCGCGGGCTGATTGATGAGTTTGTCGCGACCCTGCCGCGTCCGTTTGGCGTGAGTGGTGAGATTGACTGGCTGCCGGGCTATCCGGTCACCGCCAACCATGTGGCACCGGCTGAGCAGGTGCGCGAGGTAGCGCTCTCAACACTGGGTGCTGAACAGGTTCACTGGCAGGTTAATCCGTCAATGGCGTCAGAAGATTTTGCCTGCATGATGGAAGCCTGTCCCGGCGCGTATTTCTGGCTGGGCGCGGACGGCGAAACGCCCTCCGCGCCGCTGCACAACGCCCGCTATGACTTCAACGACGCGCTGCTGCCAATTGGCATCCGTTTCTGGCAGGACCTGGTTGAACAGGCGCTGCCGGTAGCCTGAGTTAATACCCGGCGGCGAGGATCTGCTGCTCCGCCGCCGCCAGCGAGTCACACCGGCCGCTGGCGCGCAGGCAGCAGGCGAGCTGCAGTCGCAGTGACGCAGGCACCGGACGCTGCTGATTCAGCACCTCTTCGATCCAGCGCGCAGTGACTTCTGCCGTCTTGTCTGTCGGCAGTTCAACGGCCACTTCTGGCTGACGCTCAACCCACACTTCCGCTTCCGCGCCCGCCCCCTTAATCATACTGATCGCCGGGCAGCGCTGGGGATTCGCATAGACTTCCCCTTCAGTGCCATTGAGCAGTATCGCAGGCGCATCGATGTCGCTGAAGAATTTCGCCACACGCGGTACATACTCAGGATGCGAGACGCTGGACAACCGCAGCGCCGCCCGCTCCGCAAACGGCGTGGCCAGTTTTGCCAGCGTGTGCGCGCTGTTACGCACCCCCATCCGCCAGCGCAGCGAGAGCTGTTTCGCCATTGGCGGGCAGAGATGATCGATGGTGATAAAAGCCAGGCCCTGATCGAGTTTCGCCTGCGCCGCCTCTGCGGTGGTGACGGGCGCAATGCCCAGCGCGGCAAACACCGCTTCACTGGTGATGCGTGTCGCGTCGTCGCTGACGCCGTGTACCAGCACCGGGAAGCCGACTTTCACCAGCAGCAGCGCCAGCAACGGCGTCAGATTCCCCTGGCGGCGTGCGCCGTTGTAGCTGGGGATCACCACAGGCATCGGACGATTTTCCGGCGCACGCAACTGCATCATCTGCGCCTGCATCGCCTGATAAAAGCCGCGCATTTCGGCTTCACCTTCGCCTTTAATGCGCAGCGCTATCAGAATAGCGCCCAGCTCCAGATCCGGTACTTCACCCGCCAGCATCGCGCCATAGAGCGCCACGGCAGTATCAAAGTCGATATCGCGGGCATGATTTTTACCGCGACCCACCTCTTTAATGATTTTATTCAGTTCCATCACTCGCTTCCGGTTAAGTGCGCGGCTCAGCGCCGCGTGGGACGGCGTTTACGCACGGTATGCTTTGGCACCACGATGGCCGGTATCGCTGCCGGCTCTGGCGTTTCCGGCTGCTCAATCGGGAAGATCGGCAGTGCGGCTAACAAGCGGCTGCCGTAGGCTTTGCTCAGCAGACGGCGGTCGTAAATCACGATTTCGCCATAGCATTGATGGCTGCGAATCAGGCGTCCGACCTGTTGAATCAGGGTAAATGAGGCGCTGGGTAAACTCTGCACCTCAAACGGATAGCGCTTCAGGCTTTTCAACCATTCGCCTTCGGTCAAAATTACCGGACTGTCCACCGGGGGAAAAGCGATTTTGTGGATATGCACCTGACTCAGCAGATCGCCTTTGAGATCCAGCCCCTCAGCAAACGACTGCAGGCCAATCAGAATGCTGGTGTCACCTTTGGTAACGCGCTGACGGTGCAAATCCACCAGGCGGCTGCGCGGCTGATCGCCCTGCACCAGCATCGAGAGCCGCAGGTCTGGCAGACAGGCGACAAACTGCTGCATCGCCCGGTTGCTGGCAAACAGCACCAGCACGCCTTTATGCTTTTTCTCCGCAATCTGCTGACGGAAGAAACCGGCCATCTCGGCGATGTGCTCCGCTTCGTGCGCCATCAGCGGCTCAAGTCGCATCTGCGGGATCACCAGCTTGCCCTGCTCCACATGGTTAAACGGTGAGTCGAGCGCCACAAAGCGGTCGCCCGCTTTTTCGCTAAGCCCTGACATCTCCTGCAGGCGGTTAAAACTGTTGAGCGATCGCAGCGTGGCGGAGGTGACCACCACATGCGGAATTTTGCGCCACAGCATTTTCTCCAGCTGGTCGCTGACGCGGATGCCGGCGCAGTGGAACAGCAGATGCGCCTGACCTTCGCGCAGCTCGCGGGTAATCCACTTCGATACCGGCGCGCCAGAGGCTTTTTCCATTGCCGCCAGCCGCCAGAGTTTGCTGATTGATTCGAACCAGCCAAACTGACGATTGAGCTGGAGCAGGTTGCGATGCAGCCGCACCATATCGACCTTGCCGGTCTGCTCACTCAGTGCATTAATCAGGCCTTCACTCAGTCCCCGCAGGGCATCGCTGAGTTTGAACAGCCGGGCGCAGAGATCCAGCAGCTCCTGCGGCAGCGCACCCAGCACAAAGCGGTATTCGCCCGGCTGGTTATTCGGCGGCAGCAGCGGATTCAGCGCCTGCGCGGTGATGGTCAGCAGTTCGCGCAGCTCATCACAGTGTGCTTTCAGTCGCTCAGGGTTAGCCAGCGGCGGCGGCGACTTCGGCCGCATCTGCGTCATGATGCTCTCAACCAGCTTGATAAACAGGTCAAGCTGCAGGCTGCTCCAGCCCGGCGTGATGTCGGCGCTCATCTCCAGCGCATCGCGGGCCACTTCCGGCAGGTGATGTCCTTCATCCAGTACCAGCATCAGGTTTTTAGCGGGCGGCAACACTGACTCATTCTCCATCGCCGCCATCACCAGCGCATGGTTCGCCACCACCACATCCACCTGCTCGATTTCACGCCGCGCCACAAAGAACGGACATTCACGATACCAGTGGCAATGCGAACCCAGACAGCTCGCTTTGTCGGTGGAGAGGCGCTGCCAGAGGCTGTCGCTGACGTTCTCCTCGCTGTGATCGCGCAGGCCATCCCACTGGTAGCGATCCAGTGACTTCTGTAAGCGACCACACTGCGTCTGTTCTTCTTTGGTACTACTGACGGCGTCATCATCCAGATAAAGCAGCAGATCGCCCTGCTGATCGTCATCGGCCGCCATCGCCGCCAGATTGCGCGGACAGACATAGCGCCCGCGGCCAAACGCGGCGGTAAAAGTGAGATCGGGGATGATTTTCTTCAGCAGCGGCAGATCTTTCGTGAAGATTTGATCCTGCAGCGCCACGTTGGCGGTGCTGATCACCAGCTGCTTTTCCTGAGCGCGGCTGGCTGCGATGCCCGGAATCAGATAAGAGAGGGTTTTGCCCACGCCGGTCGGCGCTTCGACCGCCAGATGGCGCGCGTCGTCACCCGCCAGGCATTTCGCTACTTCAGCGATCATCTGGCGCTGCGGCGCACGTGGAATGAAATCAGGCACCTGCTGCTGAAGCGCTTTATACCACTGCGCTATCTGGCTTTTTACTGCGGCTGTCAGGGCCATGATTTGCGTTACCACACCGAAAAAATGGCCTGTATTTTTACACAGTATCCTGGCGGCGTCAGCTTTCGCGCCGAATTTTTCGTGACCCGCCGTAAAATCAGCGGTTGTCCGACAGCGGTGTTTTACGCCAGCACTTTGTACATATAGGTGGTGGCATCCAGCACGCCTGCGATGGATTCGGCATAACAGGGAATCGACCCCGCCACCTGCCAGCCCAGCGAGCGATAGAGATCGCTGGCGACATCGCCGCTGCGCGTATCCAGCACCAGCAGGGTTTTGCCCTGTGCGCGTGCCCGCTGCTCAGCGCGCTGCATCAGTTCACGGGCGATGCCCTGACGGCGCGCCTGCGGGTGCACCAGCAGTTTGCTGATCTCTGCGCGGTGGCGGCCATTAGGCATGCCGCTGCGGCTGATGATGACCGTTGCCACGATGCGCCCGCGCTGACGCGCGACCAGTAATTCGCTGTCGCCGCTGGTGATGCTGGCACTCCGCTGCTGCCAGAATCGCACCATCACCTCATCATCTTCAGCATCAATAAAACCGACGCTGGCACCGTCTGCCACGCAGCTCTGCAAAACGTCGGTCAGTTCACCCAGCAGCTGTTGCGCCTGGGCCGCGCTGAGAGTTGCGTAATCCGTCATGGTTTCGCCACCACCAGTAAGTAACGCGCGCCGTCAGTCAGGTGCGCCTCAAAAGCCGATTTTCCGACCAGATGAAACCGCAGGCAGTCGCCGGGCTGTAGCGTCCACGCCTGAGACCCCATCGTGACGGTAAGACCGCCCTCGCGCAGCCAGATATGCTGCTCCAGCCCCTGAATGGGTGGCACATCATAATCGATTCGCGCACCAGGCCGTAACCTGCCCTCCACGAGTTCACATCTAAAATGAAGTGCAGGTGGTGAAATATTCCGACGGATAAAACCGCTGGCGTCATCCTGCCACACCGGCTGCTGATCCTCTTTGACCAGCAGACTGGACTCTTCTTCCACTTCACTGAGCAGGCGCGACATCGTTAAGCCGTATGCAACACACAAACGATTAAGCAGTGCCGCCGTGGGACTGGTCTCGCTTCGCTCAATGCGCGATAATGTCGCGCGGCTGATGCCGGTAGCGACAGAAAGTTCATCAAGTGACCAGCCGCGTTGCAGGCGTAATTCTGCCAGCCGCACCGCCAGTCGTTGCTCCGTATTCAGCTCCGGCATGGTGTTCTCTCATTTTTGGGAATAATTCTCTTATTTGAGATATAGCCTGGAAAAGCCGTATCAGTCAAGTTGTACATTGAGAAATGTATTGTACAACTTAATTTGCTTCGTTATGGTAATCGTACTCAGACCAATCGAAAGAGGAATTTATGACCTTATACAGTATCGGTGACGTCGCCGAGCGCTGTGGCATAAACCCAGTCACCCTGCGCGCCTGGCAGCGTCGTTATGGCTTACTGAAGCCGCAACGTACCGAAGGCGGACATCGTCAGTTTGACGAAGAAGATGTGCAGCGCATCGAAGAGATTATGCGCTGGATTGAAAGTGGCGTGCCGGTCGGTAAAGTGAAGGCACTGCTGGAAGGTGGCGATGTTGATGCACACGATGGCTGGACCACACTGCAGGATGAACTGATTAGCGTACTGCGCCACGTCAGGCCTGCTAAACTTCGTAATAAAATTGCCGCGATTGGTCGCGAACATCCGATTGATGCGCTGATTGATCACGTTTTTATGCCAGTGCGCCAGAAGCTGAGTCTGGATCAGAACACGGCCCGCACCATGTGCAGTCTGCTTGATGGTCTGCTGATCGACTATGTTGCATTTTGTCTGACCGCCAGTCGCAAAAAATCGGGTAAAGATGCGCTGATTATTGGCTGGGGCATCGACGATCGGACCCGTATCTGGCTGGAAGGCTGGCGTCTTTCGCAGCATGGCTGGCGGATTGATGTACTGGCAGAACCCCTGGATGTTCCCCGTCCTGAACTCTTTCCCGGCATGAATATGTTTGTCTTTACCGGTAAAAAACTGACCCGTCGTCAGCAGGAGCAGCTGTCACACTGGCAGGAACAGGGCTATGCCGTGCGGTTACATGAACCTACCTGATAACAAAAACGCACGCCGGGCACTTTGCCTCCTGCCTTGCGCGCGCTATTATCCCCGCCTCACTGTTAACAAGCTCAGGTTTCACCCATGAATGTCAAAAAAGCCTTTTTCGCCACGCTGTTTTTCATTATGGCTCTCGGCGGCACCAGCGGTCTGATGCTGGTGGGATATTCTCTTATTGTCCACTCACGCTAAGCCAGCGCTGCAGGCGTTCAAACAGGCGATCGCTCACTATTGCCAGCAGCGCCACCAGTAATGCTCCCTGAATCACATAGGCTGTATTAAATCCGCTCAGGCCGATAATCACCGGCGATCCCAGACTTTTTGCGCCCACCGTTGAGGCAATAGCCGCGGTGCCGATGTTGATGATTACCGACGTGCGTATCCCGGCGATAATCACCGGTGCAGCCAGCGCCAGTTCAATCTGCCACAACCGCTGCCAGCTACTCATGCCGACCCCGATGGCAATTTCCCGGCTGCTGGCGGGTATGCTATCAATGCCCGCCAGCGTACCCTGTAAAATCGGCAGCAATCCGTACAGCAGCAGCGCCACCACCGCCGGCCACGCGCCAAAGCCCATTACCGGCACCGCAATCGCCAGCACCGCCACCGGCGGTATCGTCTGCCCCGCCGCTACGATAGTTTCCATCAGCGGCCGGAAAGCGCGTCCCGCTCGCCGGGTCACCAGCACGCCACTGCCAATGCCGATCACGATGGCCAGCAGGCTGGCGGTGATCACCAGGAACAGATGCGCCAGCGTCAGCTGCCAGAAGCTCTCCTGCTGATAGAGTGGTCGCGCCAGTTCCGGAAACCAGCGGTGAAACAGCGGCCCGCTGTAAGGCATCAGAGTCAGCAGCGCGCCATAGAACAGCACCAGCCACAGCAACGGATCCCTTAGCCTGCGCATGTGAAGCCCTCGCGCAGTTGCAGCAGGTCGCCAAAGTGGAGCACGCCCATTGGCTGCTGCTGATCGTCAACGACCGGCAGTTTATCGGTGCGCCGGGCGATAAACTGCGACAGCGCGTCCCGCAGCGTCAGCGCCGCAGCAATCGGTTCGCCCGCCAGCCACTCGCCGCGCCGGACGGCGTTACCGACCTGTTCCAGCGACAGCAGCCGGACGCCCATTTCACTGCGGCCAAAGAAGTCGCGCACAAAATCATTTTTCGGCTGGGTCAGCAGCTCTGCCGGCCTGCCCTGCTGAACAATCTTACCGTTATCCATCAGCACAATGCGATCCGCCAGCGTCAGCGCTTCGTCGATGTCATGCGTCACCAGCACGATAGTGCGGCCAGACAGCCGATGAATACGCAGCATCTCCTGTTGCAACACGCCGCGCGTCACCGGATCGAGCGCGCCGAACGGCTCATCCATCAGCAGAACTTCCGGGTCCGCCGCCAGCGCCCGCGCCACGCCCACCCGCTGCTGCTGCCCACCGGAGAGCTGATGCGGATAGCGATTCAGCAGCTGCGCGTCAAGGTTCAGCAGCGCCAGCAGCGCCGCGATGCGCTCATCGATCTGCGCTCTGGACCAGCCCAGCAGGACCGGCACTGTGGCGATATTCTTCCGCACCGTCCAGTGCGGAAACAGGCCAATCGACTGAATGGCATAGCCCATGCGTCGGCGTAATATGCGGGCATCCAGCTGGCGAATCGACTCACCGGCAAAGCGGATCTCACCGCTATCAAACTCCACCAGCCGGTTGATCATTTTCAGCGTGGTTGATTTGCCGGAGCCGGAGGTGCCGAGCAGTACACAGAACTCCCCTTTGGCCACCTGTAGCGACAGATCTTTTACCGCCGCTTTGCCGTTAAAGGCGCGGGAAACGCCATCAAACTCAATCATCTTTTCTCTCCAGCAGTGAGATCAGCAGGCGGAACAGCGCATCAATGACGACCGCCAGCGCAATCACCGGGATGACGCCCAGCAACACCAAATCCAGCGCACTGCTTAACAGCCCCTGGAAAATAATCGCGCCAAAACCGCCCGCGCCAATCAGCGCCGCCACCACTGCCATACCCAGCGTCTGCACCACGACGACACGCAGGCCCGCGAGCCAGACCGGCAGCGCCAGCGGCACATCCACCGCGATAAACTGCTGCCAGCCGCTCATGCCCGTGCCGCGCGCACTTTCGCGCACCTCATGCGGCACCTGTTGCAGCCCCACCACCACGCTGCGCACCAGCGGCAACAGCGCATAAAGCACCAGGGCGATCAGCGCCGGGGCCATACCAATGCCGCTGATACCCCAGTCACCGAGCCACGGAAAATGCTGAGCCAGACCGGCCAGCGGCGCAATCAGCAGACCGAACAGCGCCACCGACGGCACCGTCTGAATCACATTCAGTACACCAAACACGCTACCCTGCCAGCCGGGCCGCTGGAACAGCATGACGCCCAGCGGCAGCGCAATCATCAACGCAGGCAAGACTGTACCGGCCAGCAGCGTGAGATGACGGCTCAGCGCCGCATCAAACACCGCATGACGGTTGGCATACTCTTTCAGCAGGGAGAGATCGGCGAGCTGGCCACTGAACAGCAGCAACAGCGGCAGCAGCCAGACCTGCAGATTAAGCAGCAGCTGTGCCAGCCGATGCGGGGTCAGCTGCCGCACCTGATCGGTTATCAGCAGCAGGATCAGCGCACCGCTGCACCACAGGCCACTGGCAAAGCTGGTGCGTGCCAGACGGCTGCCCTGCTGACTCAGCAACGTCGCCTGATGACCGCTGAGCCAGATGATCGCCGCCAGCATCAGCTGAGCCGTCAGCAGCGCTACAATCAGCGTGACGCGCCCGGGCGGACGCCACAGCAGCAGCCAAAGCGTCACTAATGGCAGCAGTAATAGCCCGAAGCGGTTTATCTGCCAGCCCATCAATGGTTCACCCGCCACCAGACGGTTCGGGGCGAAGTTAAGAAACGGCAAGGCCACCAGCGCCAGGCTCAGCAGCGTCAGCAGCAGCAATGCCACCGGCTGCTGAGCCGGACGGCGTATCGCGTCCCGCGATATCTGCATCGGTTACAGCAGCTTTTTCTGCTGCAGCCACTCGGTCGCTACACTGCTGGCATCCTGACCGTCGACCGCGATTTTGGCGTTGAGTTGCTGCAGCGTCTTCTCATCAAGCGCGCTGAACACCGGCTTCAGCCAGTCGGCAATCTGCGGATAGGCTTTGAGGACCGATTCGCGGATTACCGGCGTCGGCGCGTAAATCGGCTGAACGCCTTTGGGATCGCTGAGCGTCTGCAGACCCAGTGCTGCTACCGGGCCGTCGGTGCCGTAGGCCATCGCCGCGTTAACGCCGGAGGTCTGTTGCGCTGCTGCGCTGATGGTCACAGCAGTATCGCCGCCCGCCAGCGACAGCAGCTGATCCTGCTTGAGGTCAAAGCCATAGGCTTTTTCAAAGGCCGGTAAAGCATCGCTGCGTTCGATAAATTCGGCTGAGGCGGCCAGCTTGAAGGTTCCGCCCTTTTTCAGAAAGGCGCTGAGATCGGTCAGCGAAGTGAGCTGGTTCTTCTCAGCCAGATCTTTACGCACGGCAATGGTCCAGGTGTTGTTGGCCGGAGCCGGTGTCAGCCACACCAGATGGTTTTTCTCCGCATCCAGCTTCTTCACCTTTTCATAGCCTTCAGCGGCATTCTTCCAGGCACTGTCTTTTTCATCGTTGAAGAAGAACGCGCCGTTGCCGGTATATTCGGGGTAGATATCGAGCTCGCCCGCCGTGATGGCACCGCGTACCACCTGCGTTGTGCCAAGCTGGATTTTATTGACGGTTTTTACGCCGTGCTTTTCAAGCACCTGAAGGATTACGTTGCCCAGCAGTGATCCTTCGGTATCAATTTTGGAGCCGACCCGCACCGGCTCCGCCGCCTGTACCATCCCCATACTGAGCAGCAACGCGCTGACTCCCACCCAACCCCGAACTCTGACCATGGCCTTTTCCTTATCGCAGTCTGTTGTTTTTACATGATGTTTTCGTGTGATGACGCGCAAGACGCGGGACGCCTTAGCGTTGAGCCTGCTCGCCTGCTCGCCTGCCGCTGAAAGGGAGACTGGCAAGGCGTGCAGCGGAAATTATCTGCCTTAAAAGCGTAGCCTGGCGCAGCGGCGCTGCAGCTGACTTTATCGCAAATTTATAACGATTTGGGATTAAAAAATTATTATCAATAACCGAAACGAATTTACGTCTGGGCGTCTAAACGGCTATTCTCGAAAATCTGTTTTTATTATAAAAGACGTACAACATCATGTCCGACCTGACCTCTTCCGCCCATGTGGCAACAGCAGGGAGTTCGCCCGGTGGCGAAACACAGTGGATCCGCAGCGCAGCTGACGTCTCCCGCTTAGTGAACAGCGGCGACAGCGCCCGTAACAATGCCCGTATTGTGGTAGCGATTGCGCTGGGAGGCGTGTTCCTTGACGCCTACGACCTGGGCGCGCTGGCGTTTGGCATTAAAGACATCACGCGCGAGTTTAGTCTCACTCCGACCGGCACCGGCATGGTCGCCTCGGCCATCACCTTCGGCGCAATCATCGGCGCGCTGATTGGCGGCTATCTCACCGACAAAATTGGCCGTTATCGGGTCTTTATGGCTGATATGTTCTTTTTCGTGGTGGCGGCTATCGCCTGTGCGTTTGCCCCGAATGAGTATGTGCTGGCTGGCGCGCGCTTCGTGATGGGGCTGGGCGTCGGGATTGATCTGCCGGTTGCGATGGCGTTTCTGGCGGAGTTTTCAAAGCTGCGCGGCAAGGGGAATAAAGCGGCCAGCGTGGCGATGTGGTGTCCGACCTGGTATGCGGCAATCAGTATCTCTTATCTGCTGGTGCTGCTGCTTTATGCGGTGCTGCCTGAAAGCCACACCGACTGGCTCTGGCGGCTGATCCTCGGTTTTGGGGCCGTTCCGGCGATTGTCATCATCGCCATCCGCAGCCGTTATATGAGCGAATCCCCGGTGTGGGCGGCGAATCAGGGGGATCTGAAAGGGGCCGCCGCGATTTTACGCAGTGCCTGGAACATCAACGCGCAGGTGGCACCCGACGCCGGGCTGACCGCTGCCACACCCGTGCGCAAGGCGAGCTGGCGCAACTATGGCGCGCTGCTGCAGGGCGTTTATCGCCGCCGCACGCTGCTGGCGACCATCACCTCTATCGCCTCGTCGTTTGCCTATAACGCAGTGGCGTTTGGGCTGCCGGTAATCATCTCAAGCTTCTTTGCTCAGTCGATGCTCACCACCATTCTGGTGTCGCTGGCGCTGAATCTGCTGTTCGCCTTTGTCGGCGGAATTCTGGCGGTGCGGCTGGTGCCGCGTCTGGGAGCGTGGAAGATGTCGGTGGCGGGTTATGGCTGTCAGTGCGTGGCGCTGCTGGGGCTGGCGCTGATTGGTCGTCCCGAAGGCGGTCAGGAAGCCGCGCTGGCGATTGGCATGCTGGCGCTGTTCCTGTTTGGTCAGGGATTCGGGCCGGGGTCTCATACTATGACCTTTGCGTCGCTGAGCTACCCGACGTCGCTGCGCGGCGTGGGCGTCGGCTTCAACCAGACGCTGATGCGCGGCAGTTCGACCGTTTCGCTGTTTCTCTTCCCGGTGCTGGTTGCCGCGCTGGGCACCGGCGTCTTCTGGGTGATCTTCCTGGCCCCGCTGGCGGGCCTGCTGGCGTTGCTGGCGATCCGCTGGGAACCGTCAGGTTATGATGTGGATGCAGAAGATTTTGAGCTGCCGGGGTAAAGAGCGCAGGCAAACCGCACCTCAGTGCGGTTTTTTTATGCCGTAATGACCGGGAAAGGAAAATGCTCCAGATAGTCCGGGATGCGCGGGAAGGTATGCAAAAACCACGGCGTGAACAGCTGTGGCTGCTGCTGCATCTGCTGCTCAATCAGCGCCATCGGACGATAATCAAAGGCATCGGCTTCCTGCGGATTCAGCTGCGGCAAAGTGTCGCAGACGGCAAAGAAGACGTGACCATATTCATGTTCGGTCAGGCCATTGCTCAGCTTCAGGTTATAGCTCAGCTCAAATACCGGCGTCAGCGTCACGATCATCCCCATCTCTTCACGCAGACGGCGCTCGGCGGCGTCGCGGGTCGATTCATGAGGATAAGGATGGCCACAGCAGGTATTACTCCACAAGCCACCACAGTGATATTTATCGCTGGCACGCCGCTGCAGTAACAGCTCCTGCCGGGAATTGAAGACGTAGACCGTCACCGCGCGGTGCAGTAATCCTTTTTCATGCACTTCCAGCTTTTCCATTTTGCCGGTGGGACGATCGAGGTGGTCAACGAGGATAACTTCAATAGCAGACATGGCGTTTCCTTGAGATTATTCCCAACTATTCTGGCACAGAATGAGCAGTCTGGGTGGAACATCGCGGAATTTTTACGCGTCTCAGGCGGAGATAAGCGGATGAAGCAGAGAGGAAATCAGGCCAGCAAGGCTGGCCTGACGAAGGATTACAGGCGGAAGCTCTGAACCACCTGCTCAAGCTGGGTGCTCTGCGATTCCATCGCCTGCGCGGCAGCGGAAACCTGCTCCACCAGCACGGCATTCTGCTGGGTAGTACCATCAAGCTGGGTAATCGCCACGTTAACCTGTTCGATACCCAGGCTCTGCTCACGGCTGGCTGACATAATTTCGCTCATCAGGGTGGTCACACTGCTTACCCCTTTCATCAGCTCGTCCATGGTCTGACCCGCCTGCTCAACCAGCGCGCTGCCGGTATCGATGTTTGCCACGGACTCTTCGATTAACTTTTTAATCTCACGCGCCGAGTTGGCTGAACGCTGTGCCAGATTGCGCACTTCCGAAGCCACCACCGCAAAACCGCGACCCTGTTCACCGGCACGTGCGGCTTCTACCGCGGCGTTAAGTGCCAGGATATTGGTCTGGAATGCGATGCTGTCGATGACGCTGATGATATCGACCACTTTACGGGATGAGTGATGAATCTCACCCATGGTGGTGACCACCTGACGGACCACTTCAGTCCCCCGTGCGGCCACCTGCGAGGCATCAGCTGCCAGCTGGTTGGCATGCGTCGCATTGTCGGCGTTCTGACGCACGGTGCCGGTCAGCTGCTCCATCGACGCGGCCGTCTCGACAATCGAGCTGGCCTGATCTTCAGTACGGGAGGAGAGATTGGCGTTACCGCTGGCAATCTCCCGCGACGCAGCAGTAATCGCCAGTGCGCTGTCGCCCACCTGCTGGAGCAGCCCCTGCAGATAGCTGATGAACTGGTTAAAGCTCTGCGCCACGGCGTTAAACTCCGGGCTGTTGCTGGCGGGCAGGCGCTGCGTCAGATCGGCACCCCCCGTCGACAGCGCTTCGATGTTGCTGTTCAGCACGTTAAGCCGTTTCATCATGGCGCGGACAAAGCCCAGCGAGACCAGCAGCAGGATGACCGCCAGTGGGATCTGCACCAGGCCCAGGCGGGTCAGCATATTATGCGACTGCGCTTTGAGCAGGCTGGTTGGCAGGCTGCTGGCGAGATACCACGGGCTGCCAGGAATGGCCTGCACGAACAGGGTCTGCTCGCCCTCGCTGCTGTCATAAGTGGTTTCCAGCGGCTGATTGCCAACACCGTTCAGCAACGTTTTCAGCGGTGCGGCCATCGGCATCTGCACGTCAGCCAGGTTCTCCAGCTTCGGCGCGGCATTGACCAGCGCGCCATTACCCACGACTTTGCCGTCGGCTTCGACGATCAGCACATTGCCGTGAATGGTTTCACCCATCTGCTTCGCCAGCTGGTTGAAGAACCCCAGCGTCACGTCGATAGTCGCGACACCCCAGGCCGAGCCATTGCGGTAGATCGCCATGGCACAGTTGGTACGCGGCTGCGGGCTGGCAGCATCCTGATAAGCTTTTGCCCAGGCACACTGCCCTTTCGCGGCAGCCAGGCCATCTTTATACCAGGGTTGCTCCCAGTATTTATCGGCGGCGTCGGAGTTCCAGTAGGTGTTGACCTGCAGTTCATTACTGGCATTACGGGCAAAGAAGCTGCTGTCTTTCTCTTTGGCCGGATCGCGACGGTTTGGCAGGGGCCAGATACCGCCACCAAACACGTTGCTGTCCTGATACTGGTTTACCAGCGTCGGTAACAGGGTGTCGATAGTGGCGCTGTCCATGACAGAGGCGGCTTCGGTAATCGCACGCTGCTGTGCCTGCACGCGGTTCATCTGTTCAACGATGCCAGAGGCGAGTGAATCGACCTGATAACGAACCAGACGACTTTCGCTGTCGACCAGCTGTGGCGCGACGAACTGATTGATGACCCAAACTGTAACGAGTAAAAGCGCAACAAAGAACGCGATCATTGTTGCGGTGAAGCGGGATTGTGTTGTTTTAAACATCTTTGTTCCCCTGAACCTGGTGCGGCGCGATTGCCTGATCGGGTTAACGGCTCGCTTAACGGGAACTTGAGATGAGCGGGATCACATATTTGAGAAATGTTTGATTTTTGTGAAAATTTAATTTCATAGAGTTACTATAACGTCCCCGACGGTTGCCGGGGAACAGACGAAGAGACTTGATAAGACTGGCTTACTCTTCTGAATGGACCACCTGCAGGCGCGGGCGGAAAACATGATCATTGCCTTCTGCTGTTAACAATTCTCGTAACTTTTGGCCGCCATGCTCGTCAGCCTGCGCGAACTGCCGCTCGGCTTCCGTAATCGGCGTGGACCAGAGCAGCGTCGGGCGATCGCCATCGCGTTTCGGCAGCGTGAACTGTGCTGGCGCAGGTGCCAGTTCATTCGCCAGCAGGAAGCTTTCAAAACCGACCGGTGCCACTTCTGAGGCCAGCGTGTGGCCCTCCCCCAGCCAGGTGAGTCGCGCCCATGGCAGATGCACGAACTCCGCCAGCGCGCTCGCCATCTGCACCGCGTTGCCTTCGGTCATCACTTCACCATCGACCGCCATGCCCAGCTCGATACGGCGATACTGCGGTGCCAGCTCATCGAACAGATAATCAACCTGCGGCATCGGCCTGATACTCATGCCGAGCGTCAGGAAGTACCACACGCCCTGATGCCAGTGCTGCGAGATCGCCATCGGCGGCCAGCTGCCCTGATCGATCGCGTAATATTTCACTGATTCGCCAAAACGCGCCTGATAGCAGGCCATGAGATCCTGCTGGACCCTGTCCCACTCGCTGCCGTCGTGCCATTCGCGCCAGAACTGACGCTGATGCTCCGCACGGGCATAGTAGTCATTGGTCGATGCTGAACCCAGCGGGGCCGTCAGCCGGTTCTTTTTGATGCAGCCCGCAGAGAAGCTCACCTGCTTCTCCTGATAAAGACTCCAGCCGGGGATCACCGCCAGCAGCTGGCCGTAATACCACAGCGCAGCGCCATCATCAGAAGGCTCCCACAGCACCTGCAGACCTGCCGGGTCCAGCGCGGGCTCCGCTTCCAGATTACGGCAATACTCGGCGCTGAGCAGCGGGGCGATGCCCTGCTCCATCGCCCCGCGATCTTCCTGTGCCGGTGCAGGC
The DNA here is from genome assembly GCF_052045955.1 of Pantoea sp. 22096. NCBI lineage: Bacteria > Pseudomonadati > Pseudomonadota > Gammaproteobacteria > Enterobacterales > Erwiniaceae > Pantoea > Pantoea sp. 22096. The sequence goes on from NZ_JBQEPW010000001.1 coordinate 1,787,356, forward strand.
AGCAGGTTACGAAGCCAGCAGCCGCGCACCGCATACTGACTGCGGAACAGGTCGGTGGGCCAGATGTAAAAATAAGTGGTGCGCTCATCCTGCTCGACAATGGCGGTCAGGGTGCGCTGCTGATTGTGGACTTCAGCAATCAGGGATTTGTACGTCATAGTGCCTCGACAAAGCCTGGAGGAATCCATTTTCCCCGAGAATAGAGCAGGATCCTGGCTGCGGCTATCTGAGACAAGGGTAATAGTCTCAAAGTGTGGGCGTTGGGGGGCGTACTGAGCTTTGTAAGTGTGACCATTGTTGGCCTTAAAGGCCGGTATGAGCGAAAAGCGGACGTTGAGTGAGATTAAAGCTGTAAGAAATTACAGACCTATAGGGCGATTCAGGCTGCAATTTATGTTTATATAAATATTGAAAATCAGTATTTAAGCTTTTTTAAGGGGGATAGGTGCGCATTAGACCATCATCTCGATTGATCATTCTTTCGCCTGAAAATCATGTCCTGCTCTTTAAGTTCTGTCATAAAGATGATGCTCTAAAGGGAAAAACATACTGGGCAACGCCGGGAGGAGGGCTTGAAAAAAATGAATCTTTCGAGCAGGCCGCTATACGCGAATTATTTGAAGAAACGGGATTGAAAGAAACATTAACAGGACCAGCAGTAGCGTCCCGAACCTTCACAATGATGCTACCAAGTGGAGAGACAGTCCTTGCTGATGAGCGTTTCTTTATGATTAAGGCAAATACAGTAGATCTCGATCGTTCAGGATGGAGTAGCAATGAAAAGGAACTCATTCGCGATCATCATTGGTGGACAATACAAGAGCTAATACAAACCAATGAGACAATTTTTCCACGCGACTTAATCATTAACATACTTGAAAAAAGTCGGCCGGATCTTCGACGTTAAATGCGTCATAATATCCTGAACGTCCTTTTCTGGCACAAAGCGGACATTCATAGCCCCTTATCCCAGTCTCCCCATTCTCACCATCGCCCGATACCATGCCCCGCGCTGAATTGACCATCTCAACCCTAACGCAATCGCATTAATCTTCTGGTCAATCATCGCCTGCTGAAAGCGGCCAATCTCCGTACCGGACATTGCCTGCGCCCACGCGGGCATCAGCCCGAATCCTGACTTCAGCATGATTTTCATCACCGTTTTCGCCTGCCAGCTGGGTGCAGGGGCATTCATCAGCAATCGCGTCACTTCAGCGGTACGCTCGTCAAAGCGCAGCTCTGAACGCATCTGTTGCAGGTAATCCGCCACATCGACAACGCTTTTCGGCACCTTCTCTGCGCCCAGCGCTTCGGCAATGAGCGCCGCTTCCTGATAGTACTGATCCTGCCCGGCGCGGGTAAGCTGAGGATTTTTGTAGCGCAGATGGGCGGCCAGAAAACGGCTGGTCTCCGCCACATGCACCCAGGTCAGCAGATGCGGATCGCTGGCGGCATAGGGTTTGCCCGCGCTGTCGACGCCGCTGACTTTCAGATGAATGCGTTTCACCCTGTCGATCAGCGTCTGCGCATCCTGCGAATTACCGTAGGTAGTGACAGCGATAAACTGGCTGGTGCGGCGCAGACGGCCCATCATATCTTCGCGGAAATTGGAGTGATCCCAGACGCCCGCCAGTGCCGCCGGATGCAGCATCTGCAACAGCAGCGCGCTGATCCCGCCGCACATCATGGAGGTGAAGTCACCGTGGACGCGCCAGATCACGCTGTCCGGGCCAAACAGGCCGGGATCGCCAGGTGGTTGAGAGAGGTCAAATTCATTCATCGACAGGCCGTTAAGGCGGAATACCTGCTGCTGAATGCGATCACGCAGATTAATCATAGCGGCTCTGATAGTGGATATGACGCGGCGCGCGGTAGCAGGACGCTAACGACGCGCCGCATCACCTTCCCCTGACGTCAGGGAAAAGGCTGACGGTTATAAATAGTTGAACTGCCCATCCTCGGTACGAACGGAATCGAGTCCAATCATCACGTTGAATTTGCCGGGCTCTGCAACGTGCTGCATCTGCTGGTTCCAGAACTTCAGCGCATCCACATCAATTTTGAAGGTCACAGTTTGTGACTCGCCTGCTTTCAGCATGATGCGCTTAAAGCCACGCAGCTCCTGCACCGGACGGCTGATGGAAGCGACCGGGTCGTTGAGGTACATCTGCACCACCGTCGCGCCATCGCGTTTACCACTGTTGGTCACGGTCACGCTGGCTTCGATGCTGCCGTTACGCGGCATGGTCGGGGAAGACATTTTTACCGGCGACACGGTGAAGCTGGTGTAGCTCAGGCCGTAACCAAACGGATAGAGCGGGCCGTTAACCGCATCATAGTAGTGCGAGGTGTACTTGTTCGGCTTCGCAAAGTTGTAAGGACGACCGGTTGGCAGATGGTTGTAGTAGATCGGAATCTGACCCACTGAACGCGGGAAGGAAACCGGCAGTTTGCCCGACGGGTTGTAGTCACCGAACAGCACATCGGCGATGGCGTTACCACCTTCGGTGCCGCTGAACCAGGTTTCCAGCACCGCATCAGCCATGCGATCTTCATTTACTATCGACAGCGGGCGCCCGTTCATCAGGACAATCACCAGCGGCTTACCGGTGGCTTTCAGTGCCGCGAGCAGCTTCTGCTGGCTCGGTGGGATTACCAGGTCGCTGCGGCTGGAGGCTTCGTGCGCCATCCCCTGCGCTTCGCCCACGGCGGCAACCACCACATCGGCCTGCTTCGCTTTGGCAACCGCGTCATCGATCATCTGCTGCGGTGAACGCGTATCCACGGAAACCGCCTGCTCATAGAGGTTCAGGAAGTCCTGAATCCCTTTGTTGTCGCTGACGTTAGCGCCCTTCTCATAAAGCAGCGTCGCTTTGCCTTCGGTGGCAGTGCGCATGCCCTGCAACAGCGAAACGGATTGCTTCGCCACGCCTGCGGCGGACCAGCTGCCCATGATGTCGCGCTGACTGTCTGCCAGCGGACCAATCAGCGCAATGGTGCCCGATTTTTTCAGCGGCAGCGTTTCCAAACGGTTTTTCAGCAGTACGATGCTTTTACGCGCCACATCGCGCGCTTCAGCGCGATGCAGACGGCTTTCCGCATTGGTGTCCTGCGGGTCGCTTTCTTTCGGACCTAAATGGCTGTAGGGATCGTTAAACAGGCCCATGTCATATTTGACGTTAAGCACATGGCGCGCCGCGTCATCAATTTCAGCCATCGTGACCTCACCGCTCTTCACCAGATCCGGCAGATACTTACTGTAATATTCGTCGCTCATGCTCATATCCACGCCCGACTTCAGGGCGATGCGTACCGCTTCCTGCGGATCGCTGGCGACGCCATGCTTGATCAGCTCTTTGATTGCGCCGTGGTCGCTGATGGTGATGCCTTTGAATTTCCACTTATCGCGCAGCAGATCTTTCAGCAGCCAGCTGTCCGCCGTAGCGGGGACGCCATTAATCGAGTTCAGCGCCACCATCACGCCGCCGCTGCCTGCATCCAGTGAGGCCTTATATGGTGGCAGATAGTCCTGGAACATGCGCTGCGGGCTCATGTCTACGGTGTTGTAATCGCGTCCACCCTCAACGGCGCCATAGAGCGCAAAGTGTTTCACGCTGGTCATCACGCTATAGCGATCGGCGGCACTTTTGCCCTGCATCGCCTGAACCATGCTGCGACCCATTTCGCTGGTGAGATACGTATCCTCACCGAAGCCTTCGGAACCACGACCCCAGCGCGGTTCACGGCTGACATCGACCATCGGTGCCCATGTCATATTCAGACCGTCGTCGGCCGCTTCATAGGCGGATACGCGCCCTACTTCTTTAACGGCATCCAGATCCCAGCTTGATGCCAGGGCCAGAGGAATCGGGAAAATAGTGCGCTGACCGTGAATCACGTCGAAGGCGAAAAACAGGGGGATCTTGAGGCGGCTAAGCTGCATCGCCTGATCCTGCATCGCGCGGATATCCTGACGCGTGACAGTGTTAAAAATCGCGCCAACCTGACTCTTCTGAATCATGTCGCGAATGGCTTCTTTCGGATTATCAGGTCCGACGCTGATTAAACGCAGCTGGCCAATCTTCTCGTCCAGCGTCATTTTTTTAAGCAGCTGGTTAACGAAGGCATCTCGCGCCTGTTCGGTCATCGGGTGGTTACCAGGCACTGTCTCAGCCAGTGCGGGTTGCATCGCAAGGGAGACAGCGAGACTAACAGAGTAAATCCATTTCATCAGGTTGGGTTCTCTTAAGTAACTGCGCAATATCGAATAAACAGGCGGCAGTGTGCCACAAGATGAGAATAGCAGGTAGCGGCCAGAGTCACACTGCGTTGAGGTCAGTTGACGTGCTACAGTTAGGACGCACTGATAAGACAAGGGAATTGCTCATGATACAAACCTCTGCCCTGCTTTCTGACCTGCGCCGCCTGGTCGGCCCTGCCCATCTGCTGACAGAACCTGAACAGACTGCCCGCTATCGCAAAGGCTTTCGCTCCGGCGAAGGTGAGGCGCTGGCCGTGGCGTTTCCCGGTACGCTGCTGGAACTCTGGCGGGTATTGCAAACGTTGGTGAAAGCGGATGTCATCATCCTGATGCAGGCGGCGAATACCGGCCTGACCGAAGGTTCAACGCCGCATGGCGACGATTACGACCGTCCGCTGGTGATTGTCAGTACCCTGCGGCTGGATAAGCTTCAGCTGATCGACAACGGCCAGCAGGTGCTGGCATTCCCCGGCAGCACACTCTATCAGCTGGAAAAAGCACTGAAGCCGCTGGGGCGTGAACCCCACTCGGTGATCGGCTCCTCATGCATTGGGGCTTCGGTGCTGGGTGGCATCTGTAATAACTCCGGCGGATCGCTGATTAAGCGCGGTCCGGCCTACAGTGAGATGGCCCTGTATGCGCAGATTGATGCACAGGGAAGACTGAAGCTGGTGAACCATCTGGGTATCGATCTGGGGACCTCACCGGAAGAGATTCTGGGACGGCTGGATGACGACCGCTGGCAACCCAAAGATGTGCAGCACGATGGCCGTCACGCCTCCGATCATGAATATGCCGATCGCGTCCGTGAAGTCGATGCGGATACGCCCGCCCGTTATAACGCCGATGCGCGTCGCCTGTTTGAAGCGTCCGGCTGTGCCGGGAAACTGGCGGTCTTCGCCGTGCGACTGGATACTTTCGCCAGCGAACCGCAGCAGCAGGTATTTTACATCGGCACCAATGAACCCGGTGTGCTTAACGATATCCGCCGTCACATCCTGGCGCATTTCACCCATCTGCCGGTGGCGGGCGAATATATGCACCGCGACATTTATGACATTGCGGAAGTCTACGGCAAAGATACCTTCCTGATGATCGACAAGCTGGGCACCGATAAGATGCCGCTGTTTTTCACGCTGAAGGGTCGGATTGATGCCTGGCTGAGCAAGCTCTCCTTCGTTAAACCGCACTTCAGCGACCGGCTGTTGCAGCGCCTGAGCAAACTGTTCCCGGCGCATCTGCCCAAACGCATGAAGCAGTATCGTGACAAGTATGAACATCATCTGATGCTGAAGATGTCGGGCGATGGCGTGGCAGAGGCGCGTAACTATCTGCGCGACTACTTTCGTGAAGGCGGTGGTGAGTTCTTTGAGTGTGAAGGTAAAGAAGGTGCGCACGCGTTTCTGCATCGCTTTGCGGCAGCGGGTGCGGCCGTGCGCTACCACGCAGTCCATGCAGATGAGGTCGAGGATATTCTGGCGCTGGACATCGCGCTGCGTCGCAACGATGCGGACTGGTTTGAAACCCTGCCCGATGCGATTCGCGCATCATTAAGCCACCGCCTCTACTATGGTCACTTCTTCTGTCACGTCTTCCATCAGGATTACATCGTCAGAAAAGGGGTGGATGTGCACGCGCTGAAAACGCAGATGCTGGAGATCCTGCAGGCGCGCGGCGCAGAATATCCCGCTGAACATAACGTCGGTCATCTCTATCAGGCCAAACCGCAACTGGCGGCGTTCTATCGCCAGCTCGATCCGACCAATAGCTTTAATCCTGGCATTGGCAAAACCAGCAAGCAAAAAGGCTGGGCGGTGAAGCAGGTTTAAGCGCGTTATGGGTCAGCCTGTCTGAGCAGGCTGACCGTCATACGACGCAGCCATCCACTCACTTCCTGGAATTGCCTGCCGTATTATCTCTGCTGATGACTCACATCTTCATCAAAAAATTAATTCTCCTTCCCAGATTGCACCTGCTTTATTTACTGTCATCGGTTTCTGCGCAACACCTCACAAAATACCCCGCCACCAATTGATAATTCGCGTCGCGAAAAATAGATTGTCGCCACTAAAACTAAAAGCTGTTTAATGACCTTTATTTTCTTCAGGGAGGAAGAGTCATGCGGAAAAATAATTACGCTTTAGCGTTAATGGAAATAGCCACTGTGATAATAGCCCTGTCAGCAATAATTTCATCTCCCGCTTATGCGGCCGGATTTATTGATGACGCATCGCTAAAAGGTAATGTTTTTTACTGGCAGCGGCAGCGGGATCGCAGAGACACCGATCCCGCCAGTGACTCTCAGGGACAGTATCGGGCTAATTTACATCACGCCTCGCTCAACAGTAATCTCGACTTCCAGTCAGGTTACGCCGGGGAGTGGATGGGTCTGGACTTGGCCGTTTTTGGCGCTGCTGAACTCGCCAACAGCGGCCCCGCCGCTCCTAATGAAATTGGCTTCAGTAAGGCACGTACCCGCTGGGATGAAAAGTGGAATGGCGACAGCGGCGGCGCTTCGGTTTATAAAGCCGCGCTTAAATTAAAATATAACGAATACTGGTTACGCGCCGGTTATATTCAGCCCACCGGCCAGACAATCCTTGCGCCGCACTGGAGTTTCTTACCCGGCACCTATCGCGGCGTCGAAGTGGGTGCGCTATATGATTTCCAGGAAGCCGGAGCATTATCATTCTCGTGGATGTGGAGTGATAAATATAAGGCGCCCTGGTATCGTGATTTATATGATTTCCGACAGGCTGATGGCAAAACGCATATCAGCTATCTGCACTCATTCGGCATGAAATATGACTTCAAGAATAATCTGGTCCTTGAAGGGGCATTCGGTCAGGCGGCGGATTATATGGATCAATATTTTGCCAAAGCCTCCTGGTCGGCCACACCGTATGGCAATGCACTCTCCACCAGCTATCAGTTTTACGGCGCACACGACAACGTGCAGGGCGGTGCCGCTAACCCCCGCGATGTCTATGATGGCCTCGCCTGGCTACAGGCAATCACGATCGGTTATAACGTCGGCCCGGTGGATCTGCGCCTCGAAGGCAGCTGGGTCAAAGCAGAGGGCAATCAGGGCTTCTTCCTGCAGCGCATGACGCCGGGCTATGCCAGCTCCAATGGCCGACTGGATATCTGGTGGGATGCCCGTTCCGACTGGAACGCCAATGGCGAAAAAGCGGTCTTTGCCGGTGCGATGCTCGACTTAACGCCGTGGCAACTGGCGGGCTGGAAAGTGGGCGCATCATACGTCTGGGGCTGGGATGCCAGACCCGCCACCCTGCCCACCGTTGACCAGAGCCAGCGGCTGAAAGAGTCCGCCTGGAACCTTGATCTGATCTATCAAATCCAGCAGGGCCGCGCCAAAGATACCCTGTTTAAACTGCATTACACCCGCTACGACAACCACAGCAATCTGCCCAGTTACAGCGGCGGTTACGGCAACATTTTTCAGGACGAAAAGGACATCAAATTTATGGTTATCGTGCCGTTTACCCTGTTCTGACGCCCTGCAGACTCCCGGATATCTCTTCAGCAGCAAGGATGAATCAATATGTTTAAGTTAAGCCTTATCGCGCTCACTCTGCTGGGCGCTGCAGCCTCAGGCCACGCCAGCTCGTCAGCGCAGCAGGTGGTGAACCAAATCAGCCAGTCTGGCATCACTTATCAGGTGAATGACAACCAGGCCGCTCTGAATGGCACCGACTGCGCCGCGCTGGGTGCCGACTATGCCGCCTGCAATCGCGCGACCATTACCCTGACCAATAACGGCCCGGCACTGACCGACAAACACTGGGCCATCTACATGAGCAACGTTCACCAGACGCTGCGGGTCGAAAACGATCAGTTTAAAATGACCCACCTGGTTGGCGACTTAACCCGACTGGAGCCGACGGACAAGTTTACCGGCATTGGTGCAGGTGAGTCGGTGCAGATTCCCATCGTTAATGAATACTGGCAGCTGTTTGTCACTGATGTGATGCCGCGCTGGTATGTCACGTCCGGGCAGGCAACGCCCAAAATTATTGCCAGCACCGACCATGAAGACCCCAGCCAGTTTATGTTGCCGCTGGGTGATCACTGGCGACGCAGTGCCGATGACCACAATGTCCTGATGCAGCCCGTCAGCCGGTTTGATAAAAACAGCGATGTTGCTGCCCTGCCCGTCTCTGCGCTGCGCGGTCAAATCACACCCACGCCGCTTGAGATGAAGCTCCGCCCGCAGGATGCCGATCTCAGCCGCGGCGTCAGGCTGATGCTTACCGGGCTGACACCTGAAACCGGTGAAGCGGTAAAACAGCGCCTGACCCTGCTCGGCCTGAAAGAAGCGCCAGATGGATTCGCCATCACGACACAGATCAAGCCGGACCACTTCAGCGGCATAACGGCAAAATCGGGCGCATACAATCTGGATATCACGCCCCGCCGCGCCATTGTGGTGGCCTACGATGCTGCCGGGGCTTTCTACGGTCTGATGTCGATTCTCTCACTGGTACCTGGCGAAGGTGCGGCGCGTATCGCCGCGCTGGAAGCCCATGATGCGCCGCGCTTTGCTTATCGCGGCGCGTTTCTTGATGTTGCCCGTAACTTTCATAGTAAGCAGGCGGTGATGCGGCTGCTTGATCAGATGGCGGCGTGGAAGATGAACCGCTTTCACTTTCACCTGAGTGACGATGAGGGCTGGCGGATTGAAATTCCTGGCTTACCGGAACTGACTGACGTGGGCGCTAAACGCTGTCATGACCTGACCGAACAGCGTTGTCTGCTGCCGCAGCTCGGTTCCGGTCCGTTCAGCGATAACAACGGTAGCGGCTACTTCAGTCGTGCTGACTACATCGACATTGTGAAATATGCGCAGGCGCGCCACATTCAGGTGATCCCGGAAATTGATATGCCCGCCCACGCCCGTGCGGCGGTCATCTCAATGGAAGCGCGCTATCAGCGGCTGATGAAAGCGGGAGACGCTGAACAGGCCAGCGCGTACCGCCTGATCGATCCCACCGACGACTCCAATACCACCTCGGTGCAGCTCTACGACCGCACCAGCTATCTCAATCCCTGCATTGCGGGTTCTCAGCGCTTTGTCGACAAGGTGATCGGTGAGGTTCAGGCGATGCATCAGGAAGCGGGACAGCCATTAAGCACCTGGCATTTCGGCGGGGATGAAGCGAAGAATATCCGCCTGGGTGCAGGCTACTCTGACAAAAATAACCCTAAACCAGGTACCGGCCTGCGCGACTGGCGTAACGAAGATCTGCCGTGGGCGAAATCGCAGGCGTGCCAGGCGCTGGTGAAGAGCGGCAAAGTGGAAGATCTGGCGCACCTGCCGAGCTATTTCGCCCTGTCCGTCAGTGAAATTGTTAACCGCCACGGCATTGGCAAAATGCAGGCGTGGCAGGATGGTTTAAAAGATGCCAGAAATGCCGCAGCCTTCGCTACCCCGCGCGTTGCGGTCAACTTCTGGGATACCCTCTACTGGGGCGGTTTTGACAGTGCCCCCGACTGGTCACAGAAAGGATACGATGTCGTGATCTCCAGTCCTGACTACCTCTATCTGGACTTCCCGTATGAGGTGAACCCGCTGGAGCGCGGCTACTACTGGGGCACACGTTTCAACGACGAGCGTAAAATCTTTGGCTTTGCACCGGACAACCTGCCGCAGAATGCGGAGACCTCGGTGGATCGCGACGGCAATTTTTTCAGCGCCAAATCAGAGAAGCCGTGGAGTGGTGCTTATGGCATGTCGGCCCAGCTGTGGAGTGAAACCGTGCGTACTGACGCCCAGATGGAGCACATGATCTATCCGCGCCTGTTTGCGGTCGCGGAACGAAGCTGGCACCGCGCCAGCTGGGAGCGGGATTACCAGCCAGGTCAGGAATACACGGGAGGCAAAACCCATCTCGTCGATCAGCAGGCACGCCTGCATGACTGGCAGCGATTTGCCAACCTGCTGGGACAACGGGAACTGGCGAAGCTGGATAAAGCGGGTATCGATTATCGCCTGCCGGTGCCGGGAGCAAAAATCGTAGATGGCATCCTGTCGATGAATGTCGCCTTGCCCGGCGTGATGCTGGAGTACAGCCTGGACAAAGGGGCTAACTGGCAGCGCTACGATGCTAACAGACCGCCGCAGATCAGCGGTGCCGTGACAATCCGCTCCGTCAGCCGTGACGGCCAGCGCACCAGTCGCGTGGAAACGTTGTAGTAAGCGGGATTAAGCATGAGCTGAGAAGCCAGCGTTGTGAATATAAAAAAGGCCGACAGATGTCGGCCCTTTCACACCTAAACCAGCTTCTCTTCCGGTACCGGCGCCACACCCGCCATCTGCTGACGGCGCTCAATAATCATGGTTTGCGGTGTCGAGAGCAGGATGCCCTCTTTACGCAGACGCGTCAGAATATCAAACAGCAGGTCGCTCTTCGCGCCTGAGATCTGGCGCTGACCCGCCACGTTACCCGTGACGCTCAGCACAATCCCCTGCTGGGTCAGATCTTTAAACGAAACAGACGGCTCCGGCGTCTCCAGAATGCGCTCATTCTCGTTGTAAACCTCCAGCAGAATATCGCGCACCTTCACCGGATCGATATCGAGGGGGAAAGTCAGCGTAATCGTCACCACCCCCTGCGCATTGCCCATGGTCGCATTGCGCACGTTCTGCGAAATAAACTGTGAGTTAGGCACAATCACCGTGGACTTGTCGCCCAGCTGGATCTCGGTGGCACGCACGTTAATGCGGCGGATGTCCCCTTCGATGCCGCTGATACTCACCAGATCGCCGACTTTAACCGGACGCTCGGTTAACAGAATCAGCCCCGAGATAAAGTTCTTCACGATCTCCTGTAAGCCAAAACCGATACCAACCGACAGCGCACTGACGATCCACGCCAGCTTGTTCCACTGCAGACCCATGATCGACAGGGTAAGCAGGATAATCAGCACGTAACCGATGTTGCTGAACAGCGTCACCAGCGACACCCGCATTCCCACATCCATGGTGGTTTTTGGCAGGAAATCGGTGTCGAGCCAGCGACGCACCGAGCGCAGCACATAGATTCCGACAATCAGGCAGATTATCGCATTCACCATGTGCGCCGGTACGATGTTCAGGGATTCGAGTCCTTTACCGCCCCAGAACTCGATCACTTTTTGCAGCAGCTCAATCGGCGTTGAGGAGGCAAAGGTGCCGTTGACCAGCGCCAGCGCGACAATCAGCACCAGGAACGTTTTACCAATGGCCGCCAGCAGCGTGGCCGTCTGCTGCAGGTGACGCTCATTAATGTTAAGCGAACTCTGGATGCGACGACCGGTAGCGTTACTGGTTGAGAAGAGACTCTCACAGCCATCTTTCAGCAGATGACTGAGGAAGTAGAACGAGCCAAACAGCAGGCCGCACCAGATCACTTCATAACTCAGGAAGCGCGCCAGCGTGACGTAACCGATGAGCAGCGACACCAGAATGGCGATCCCGGTCAGCGTCAGGCCCATCTGGATCAGTCCGACCAGCGTAGAACGTGCCTCCGGTGGTGTACCCGCCTGAGTCATACGGCGACGAACGCGGTTGGTACGCATGCTGATCGCCAGCGCGGTGCTGCCGATCAGCAGGGCCGTCAGCCCGTTGGCAAAAATGGTGGTATTCAGGCTGGTGCCGACGCTGTAGTTAAACGCCTCGACCGTCTGGAAGATAAAGACCAGCACGGCGGTAATCGGTGGAAACGGTTTTAACGCCATCGCCACTTCATTGGAGATGGTCGGTAAACGCCAGCTGGGGCGACGGGTAGAGAGGAAAGCGCGTCCCAGTCCGGCAATCAGGCCACAAAAGACACTGAGCCGAACCAGTTGATCCACAAAGTCCTGAACGTTTTCAGAAACCTCATCACGGCGGGTAAAGGCCAGGGCGATGAAGTTAAAGGTGAGGACGACAGCCACCAGGGTGGTCAGGGCTATCGCTGCCGCCAGGAAACTGCGGCGCAGCTTACCTTCCGGCAGTTTGTGAATGCTGATCCAGGCCAGAAACTCTTCGCTGTAACGACGGCCAGCCGTCATCACCAGCAGCGCCGCCAGCAGCCAGAAGACACTGCCGACGCGCCAGCCCGGCTCCCAGGAAAGCGCTGCGGTGTCCTGCAACTCCTGCAGGAACTCACCAATTTTCTCGCCATCCAGATCCTGTGTGCTGAGCAACGGTGACCAGAAGCGCGCCCCGAGAATGCTGCCGGAGTTCAGCGCCAGCTGGCTTTTCAGCTGATCGCGACGCAGGTTAACAATCTGCGAGGAGAGCATCAGTGCGCCATTTTTAATGCCTTCAGCCTGCTTAATCTGGTCGTCGAGTTTGCTTTTCTGACTCTCCAGCGTGTTACGCTTGCGCGTCACCTCCGGCGTCTCTTTGACGCCGCTGTCCGCTTTCGGGGCCGGACCCAGCACCTGCAACTGGGCTTCCAGTTGCTGGCGATCGGGAACCAGCGCCTGACCCAGCGTATCGGCATTGCCGGAGAGCTCCAGCGCCATTTCATTCAGCTGCGTCAGCTTGTTTTCGCCAGCATCGACAGAAACCTGACTTTTAATTTTGTCGAGGATCTTCTGCATTTTCGGCAGTTCAACCGCGGCATTCAGCTTCGGCGGGGCATCCTGTTCCTGAGCAGCACCGGCCGCATCATCTGCGGCCAGCGCCAGCGCCGGGGCAAACCCTACCAGCGCCAGCATTAACAATGCAAAAAGGGATCGTATAAACATATGTGTAAGATTCCGGCAGCTTAATTCAGGCGATCGTCCCTCGCCAGTCGCGCGTAAGTGTAGGGCTTTGCAAGGGATGGCAATATAGGAATAACGGGCATTTTTCGGGCTGATTCGGGACAGGCAGCGGCGTAAACATCGCTGTACGCCTCTGCCTGCTTCTTCCCGGCGACCTGCTCAGCCTGCAGGTCATGCCAGTGCGCGCCGTGCGCGACACCCGCTATTCTCTACTCAACGTCGGCACTGCTGGCACCATTGCTGGCAACCTGGCCCGACTTCTGCTTTTTATACGCCAGTGCAGCAGCGGGGACTGGCGCGGCTTTGCCGGTCTCAATCCAGCTGCGCAGACGGTTAGCGTCGGCGAAGTGGGTATATTTGCCAAAGGCATCCAGCACCACCAGCGCCACCGGACGATTGTTAATCATCGTGCGCATCACCAGGCAATGGCCCGCCTCGTCGGTATAACCGGTTTTGGTCAGCTGAATATGCCAGTCGTTTTTATAGACCAGATGGTTGGTATTGCGGAACGGCAGCGCATAGTTCGGATGGGCAAACACCGCCGTCTCTTCTTTTGTGGTGCTGAGCGCGCCAAGCATCGGATATTCCCGCGTCGCTTTGAGTAACTTCACCAGATCCTGTGCGCTGGAGACGTTCTGCGTTGAGAGGCCGGTTGGCTCTACATAGCGGGTCTGTTTCATGCCAAGTGACCGCGCTTTGGCATTCATTGCCTGGATAAAGGCGCGATAACCGCCCGGATAGGCGTGCGCCAGGCTGGCGGCGGCACGGTTTTCTGAAGACATCAGCGCCAGTAACATCATATTGCGTCGGCTGATCTGGCTGTTGAGCTTCACGCGCGAGAAAACGCCACGCATTTCCGGCGTCTGGCTGACATCGACGTTAATCATCTCGTTCATCGGCAGATGCGCATCCAGCACCACCATCGCGGTCATCAGCTTGGTGATGGACGCAATCGGCCTGACCCGATCCGGGTGGCTGGAGAAGAGCACTTTATTAGTGGTGAGGTCGACAATCATCGCACTGCCAGAAGCGATCTGCGGCTGAGCAATAGGCGCAAGTTGCGACAGCGAAGTCGTCGCCTGCGCCGGAAGTGAAACAATCTGCCCGGAAACGAGCAGCGCCAGCGAAAGCAGGGTGGAGCGAATTTTTGCAGGCATCGTAGAAAAAAACCCGGTTATGATTGTGTACTGTGTCGGACCGACACAGGCCGCCCGCTTCATTCACGTCGGCGCGCGGGCTGGCAGCAGCATCATACGCTTAAGGTTAAGAAATTTCCTGGTGAGATTGTTTCCGGGCGTAAAAAGAGAACTGCCGCCAGAGCGGCGGCAGTGGTCAGTCAGAACAGATGCGGTCCATATCCCCACAGCACCACGGTCAATGCCAGTAACACTTCAAAAACCAGCACGCCGATGGCAAGTGTAGAGCCGGAAAACCGCAGACTCTCTTCGCGATCGATATTCAGAAACAGCGGAATGCCAATATAGAGCAGATAGCCGGTGTAGAGCAGCGCCACAGCGGCGGCCAGCACGCAGAGCCAGACCAGCGGATAGAGTGCCACCAGCCCGCTGAGAAACAGTGGCGTCGCCACGTATCCCGCAAACACGGTGCAGCGCTGGACGCCAGGACGCTGCGGAAAATCACGCGCCATCCAGTGGATCACGCGTCCCATAACCGCGACACCGCCCAGAATAATCAGATAGAACAGAATGCCCAGCCCGATCCCGGTTGCCAGGTTAAGTTGCACATATTGCCCCTCGCCCAGATTCCAGCCCAGCTGAGTTGTACCGATAAAGGCGCAGATCACCGGAATCGCCGCCATCAACAGAACATGGTGGGTGTAATGGTGCGATACGCTCTCATTCTCTTGCTTGATATGACGCATTTCCTGATTCGGATGCGCCAGCAGACCCCAGACATGATTCATAGATTCAATCCTCTGATGCAGTGGGCTGCCCGATGATGCATCCGTCTTTAGGGGCAGCGTCTTCTCAAGTATAAACGGCAGTGAAATTTTCGTGGTGACCGGACAAAAAAACAGCATAAATAAACGGCCCCATGAGGCATGAGCGGAAGCAAAGCTAAATCGCGTATAGACTTGAAGAAACAGTCACTGAACAGGGAGGGTCATTTTGCATCTGGATATCAACGCATTAATTACGCAGTACGGTTACCTGGCACTTTTTATTGGCTGTATCGCCGAGGGGGAAACATTTACGTTGCTGGGCGGTGTTGCCGCGCATGAGGGGCTGCTGCATTACGTGGGAGTGGTGCTGGCCGCGATGGGCGGCGGCATTGTTGGCGATCAACTGCTCTACTGGATCGGTCGCCGCTGGGGCACGCGGATCCTGCACCGCTTTAAAAAGCATCAGGACAAAGTGGTCAAGGCAAACCGCCTGATTAAACGCCGCCCCAGCCTGTTCGTGATTGGCGTGCGCTTTATGTATGGCTTCCGGCTGATTGGTCCCATCATCATCGGTGCCAGCCGCCTCAACCCGATGAAATTTTTTATTCTCAACGTCATCGGGGCGGCTATCTGGTCGCTGATCTTTGTGACGCTGGGCTATTTCGCGGGCGGCATCATCGCACCGTGGCTGCATAAACTCGATCAGCATCTGAAACATCTGCTGTGGCTGGTCGGCGCGGTCGTCTTCGCCTTTGTGCTGCGCTGGGTGATCCGCCGCTGGCACAACCGCCGGGCCGATCAGCAATAAATGAACGGCGTATTCACCAGATAACACACCGGTCGTCAGACGCTGAACAGCGTCTGGCGACCTGCTGACGATAATGTAAGTCTCACCCGCCCATCTTACCCTCTCCGTCCTTATTCACCCCCGCGTTAACCATCTGTGCCCAAACGAAGCCGCATCGGCGGGCTCAGCTATAGTTAGGAGGGACACTGACAGGGAGATGAGGATGAGTAAGGTAAAACGTAAGATTGAAGACCACGGCGTCATCGGTGATTTGCGCACCTGTGCGCTGGTCGCGAATGACGGCACCATTGATTATCTCTGCTGGCCGGAACTCGACAGCCCGTCGGTGTTTGCCGCCCTGCTCGATAGCGATGATGCCGGCCTTTTCTCCCTGGCCCCTGACTGGCCCAATGCGCGGCGTCAGCAGCTTTACCTGCCCGATACCAATATTCTGCAGACCCGCTGGCTGGATGATGAGGGCGTAGCGGAAATCACCGACTACATGCCGATTTGTGATGATAAGAACAAACTGCCGCGCCTGATCCGCCGGGTCAAAATGATCCGCGGCAGCGCAACCTTCCAGCTGCACTGTTCACCGCGTCATGACTATGCCCGGGCGCAGACCCGTGCCGAAGCGCACAACGGCTGCATCGACTTCCATGCCGAAGGCCAGCCGTCATTGCGCCTTGCGGCCTCCGTGGTCATGACGCTGGAGGATGACAGCGCCACCGCCCACTTCACATTAAAGCCCGGCGAACATGCGCAGTTTGAATTTGGCAGCGTGGATGATGCACATATCGAAGCGCTGGCGACCGAACACTGTTTCGAAGAGACGCTTAACTACTGGCGACGCTGGAGCGCCCACAGCACCTATCAGGGACGCTGGCGCGAGATGGTGCAGCGTTCGGCGCTGGTCCTGAAGCTGCTGACTTCACATCAGCACGGCTCGATTGCGGCGGCGGCAACCTTTGGCCTGCCTGAAGAGCTGGGCGGCGAACGCAACTGGGACTATCGCGCCTCCTGGATCCGCGACGCCTCGTTCAGCATGTATGCCCTGATGCGGCTGGGCTACGTCGATGAAGCCAAACACTTTACCCACTGGGTTGGACGCTGTGTTGAAAACAGCCATCACGATGAGATGCGCCTGCAGGTGATGTACCGGCTGGACAGCGGTACCGAGCTACATGAGATGGAGTTACTCAATCTCTCCGGCTATGCCGACTCCCGTCCGGTTCGCATCGGCAATGACGCCTGGCAGCAGACCCAGCTCGATATCTATGGCGAGCTGATGGATGCGGTTTATCTGGCCAATAAGTATGGTGAGGCGATCTCTCAGCGCGGCTGGGAGCATGTGGTCAAAATGATCGACTGGCTGTGTGATAACTGGAATCAGCCCGATGCCGGTATCTGGGAGATGCGCGGCGAGCCGGAACACTTCCTGCATTCGCGTCTGATGTGCTGGGTGGCGCTGGATCGCGCATTGCGACTGGGCATGAAGCGATCCCTGCCGATGCCTTACGAACGCTGGGATCGGGCGCGTCGGGAGATCCGCGAAGATATCTGGGCAAACTTCTGGAACAGTGAACGCGGCCATTTCTCTGCCACCCGTCATGGGGAACATCTTGATGCCTCCATGCTGCTGATGCCGCTGGTGCGCTTCGTCGGTGCCACCGACCCGGACTGGATTGCCACGCTGGATGCGATCAAAACCAATCTGGTCAGCGATGGTATGGTGCGGCGTTACAACACGCATGAAACACCGGCCGATGGCCTTAAGGGATCGGAAGGCTCTTTTGGTGCCTGTTCATTCTGGTATGTCGAGTGTCTGGCGCGCGCAGGCCGGATTCAGGAGGCGCATTTTGAGTTTGAGAAGCTGCTGAGCTACGCCAATCCGCTGGGCCTGTACGCCGAGGAATTTGACAGCCACGGTCATGCGCTGGGCAATACGCCGCAGGCGCTGACGCATCTGGCGTTAATCAGTGCCGCCTTTTTCCTGAATCGCAAACTCAGTGGTGAACAGACGCAGTGGCAACCTTAGTCAGCGATAAGCCCGGAAAGCCCCATTTTTAGCGCCCTGCTTTCCGGAAATGCGCTAACATCCGCGGTGAATTTACGTAAAGTATTGCAGGCAGGTTAAAATCCCGATTCACAACGTCAGATTAATGAACATATAATGCGCAGCAGGTCACATTGGCCAGCATGAATTCGACACATAGACCAGCCTGAAATATGGCGATAAAGACTTGTAAAATATGAAAATTATTCGCGCTTTCGCTTCAATCGCTCTGGCCCTGGCAGCGTTCAGCCAGTCAGCCTTTGCTGTGGTTTACCCGTTACCGCCGGCCAACAGCCGTCTGATCGGGGAAAATATTGAAATTACGGTTCCTGAAGACAGCAAGCTGCCGCTGGAAGCTTTTGCGGCGCAGTACCAGATGGGCCTCAGCAATATGCTGGAAGCTAATCCGGGTGTTGACGTTTATCTGCCTAAAGCTGGCAGCAAAATGATCATCCCACAGCAGCTGATCCTGCCTGACGCACCGCGTGAAGGCATTGTGATTAACAGCGCGGAGATGCGTCTCTATTACTATCCGAAAGGTAGCAAAACCGTGGTGGTGTTGCCAATTGGTATCGGTGAACTGGGTAAAGATACCCCGATTAACTGGACCACAGCGGTAGAACGTAAGAAAGATGGCCCGACCTGGACGCCAACCAAAGGTATGCACGCGGATTACGCGGCACGCGGTGAAACGCTGCCAGCCGTGTTCCCGGCAGGCCCGGATAACCCAATGGGGCTTTACGCGCTCTATATCGGTCGTCTCTATGCGATTCATGGCACCAACGCCAACTTCGGTATCGGCCTGCGCGTGAGCCACGGTTGTGTGCGTCTGCGCGCTGACGATATTAAGTGGCTGTATCAGAACGTGCCGGTCGGCACGCGCGTACAGTTCGTTGACCAGCCGGTAAAAGCGACCGTAGAGCCTGATGGCTCACGGTACGTTGAAGTGCATAACCCGCTGTCGACCACCGAAGAGCAGTTCAACTCACGTGAACTGGTGCCGATTACGCTGACGCAGGCCGTAAGCAAAGTGCTGGTTGATGCCAGCGTCAATCAGGATCAGGTTAACGGCGCTATTCAGGGCCGCACCGGTATGCCGGTAAAAGTGAACGGTGTGGAAAACAACATCCAGACCGCACCTGTCCCGGCGCCGGAAAACCCGCAGGCTGCACCACAGGAAGAACCGATGACGCCGGTGACCCCACAGGGTGCCAGCAGTGATGCCGCGCAGCCACAGCAGCCGACCACTGAGCCAGCCGCACCGGCCGCTCCGGTAACACCAGCAGCACCGGCAGCCGCGGCCAATACCAGCTCGTAATTGCCGCCCTGCTTTTAGAGGCCGGCGCCTGTCGCTGGCTTTTTTATTGCCTGAATTAGGTCTATAGCGCTCATCTGGCCAGTTAAAGGAGATCATCAACTGCGCCGGTCTGAATGCAACACTGGCCATTCTCTGATTGTCTTTGTATACGCTGTTCCAGTTACCCGAAGTGAATATATCTTCAATCCGCATTAAAAATATCAGGAACGTTACCATTGGCCGTAAGGGTATTTTTTTCCTTTGATAAAAATCTCAGTATCTTTGCCGTATTCATAGCCGTCAGAAAAACGTGTAATCCCTTTACAGATATCCAGCTTATCTCCGGATAAAGTTTTCAGGACGGACGGTGTAATGCGATAATTAGGCTCAAACCCGATACCTTTTAGCCATACCGCTACCTTCCCCTCCGGAGCCAGGCCAATCTGGATGGTGTCATAGGTATTATTATAGGGGTCCGTTTTCCCACTGGCACTGTTCATCTTTTTTACGATGACATCAGGGACAGTCAGATGGGTCTCATACACTTTCTTATCAATTACCGAGTCCCAGCAAAAGATAAAATGTTTAGGGGGGCGATCAATATGATTCCAGTAGCCACCAGAGGCACGATCTTTATCATTCCACTTACCGATAACCTCAGGCAGTGCAGAAGTACTGTTAAGTGTATTAAAGCGATAAATCGTCCCATCAGCACCCTGAATCACGGCAAATGTCACCAGAGCAGGTAACGCTTTTGGCGTGAAGAAATTGAATTTCCACTCTGAGGGAGCATCAGTTTTGACCACTGCCGGACCCGTCTGGCCTGCACTGTGACAGCCAGTCAGTATCAGAAGTGTAATAAGTCTCGCCATGCGTCTTATTTCCATATTTTATTGCCGTCCATATCGTAAACCGTACGCTGCCAGCGTTCGTCCAGCCGGTTAGTAAATGTCACAAGCTTTGCCGGTTTGACTGCACTGCTGACTCTTCTTTAACAGTTTCACTAACCACCCTTTTAAAATGGCTGAAATGACTATCTTTCAGCCAATTAATTAAATATCGGGATCGTTACCATCGGCCGTAAGGATATTTTTTCCCTTTGATAAAATCAGGTGTATCTCCATAATATTTATATCCATTTGGATGTTTGGTTATTCCTTTACAGATATCCAGTTTGTCTCCTGAGACGGTTTTCAGAATTGATGGTGTGATACGATAATTAGGCTCAGATCGGATCCCCTGCAACCAGACGGCTACCTTTCCCCCCGGAGCCAGACCGATCTGTACTCTGTCGTAATATGCTTTTTTCCCCCAATAGTCTTTCTGCCCGGCCGGCCTGAGCATTTTCTCCAGATCGGCTTTAGGAATAGTCAGGGCCGTCTCATACACTTTTTTATCGATAATTGAGTCCCAGCAGAAAATAATATGCTTTGGCGGGCGCTCAACGTGATTCCAGTAGCCGCCAGGCGCACGATCTTTATCGTTCCATCCACCGATTACTTTAGGCAGGTCGGGAGTGCTGTTCAGCGTGTTAAAGCGATAAATCGTACCTTCAGCATCTTGTACAACGGCGAACGTCACTAATGCCGGTAGCGCTTTTGGGGTGAAAAAATCAAAGGTCCATTCTGCTGGTTCACCATTCTGAGGAGAATCATTTGTGTGTGCTTCTACCTGACAGCCAGTCAATACCAGAATAGTAAGGAGCCCTGCCATACGTTTTATTTCCATATTTTATTTCCGTCCATATCGTAAACCGTACGCTGCCAGCGCTCGTCCGGTCTGTTAGTAAATGTCACAAGCTTTGCCGGTCTGACTGCACCGCTGACCCTTCCTTCACTGTCTCTAAGTACGCTGTTCCAGTTAGCCGAGCAGTGAATATACTTCTCGGCCAGCATCAGAATTTCCGGTGTAGTAAATCCCTGTACGAATTGACTATTCCGAACCGCACGCCCCATGACAATCGCTTTTTCACTCAGTCCATTCATTTCTGCACCCAGCGCAAAATCAGGATTGGTTTCATCGACAGGTTCAAACACCACACCGGCATCCTGCGCCGCATCAAGCATCACCCGCAGCGCCACCTTCGACCAGTCATTGCGGGTTAGTCTGTCAATAACCAGCGCCGCACCGCTGCGCTTTTGTAGTGTGCCGTAACGATCGGCTGGCATTCTGTCGTCATGCCAGACATCTGCATTGACCTCCACCGCATTCAGCAGCGGCGCTATCGCCGGATAGCCGTCCATCGTTTTAAGCTGCGCGCAGGTCTGCCGATAAATCCGCGTTTCTGTATCGGGAGTTGAGAGTGGTACAGTTTCGAACTCCGGCCGGGTAAGGAAACAGGCTTCGCGTTCTTCAGGATTGTAACCTCCGCCAATGTCGGAATGCGCACCGGGAAGAGCCAGCTCAGGCCAGGCTGGTTTGACGCTGTTCAGTGCAAAGTTAAAGCGGCATTCGTGCTGCGCGGTGATATGAAATACCTTTTCCGCCACGCCCGGACGCAGTACCAGATTCACCTCACCTGTATCTGCGCTGTGCGGGTTCAGGCCGTTAACCGGCGTTCCGATGGCCGCCACGGTATCGAATATTCCCAGAAATCGGGTTCTACCGCCGGGGGTGCCGGAGAACTCAACATCACCCAGCCCGATCTTAATTGCCGAGATAATGGTCCTGTCCTGGCTGAATACCCGGTTGGCAAAATGCCGCGCCGCCGCAGCGCCACGGCTGAAGCCAAAAATATCAAACTGCAGCTCTTTAATAATGCAGGTACGGGCTTCATCGTACCTATTCAAATAGCCCTGAATACCGTTAATCAGCGCCGAAACAGCCTTATCAGTTTTTTTCACCACGCCGGTATCTCCCCGGCCCGTTCCCATACCATAAGCGTTGTCACCCACCCCGTCTTCCGTGCCTATACCCTCGATATAAATAGCGTACTGTCCTCCCCCCGTATCAGGCGTTACATCTTGCTTATATAGCGTGTTGAGCCAATGCACATTGGTGTAATAGCCAAGATAACTTCCGGCAGCGGTTCCATTTACTCCGCGATTCAGTCGTATGCACTGCTGCAAAACGGACTTAGACTCCGCATCGTTCATTCCGAAATGTGCGCCGGTACAGACAGCCTGACGGTCGGTTGTGTTATTCGCATTGTTGCCCGTTCCATCAAAGAACACACCGATGGTGAGCGTGATTTCCCGTTTCTTCTTCGCTGCCTGTGCACGCTGTTCTGGATCTGACTGCTGTGCTTTTCTCTCCGCAGCCTCAGCCCGTTCGGCTGCACGGCCAGCGTTGCAGTCGATCTCGTAAGTGTGCGTGCTGACGGAGGGAATAAAACGGGCACGACAGGGGCAAGGAGCTGTAACTGTGAAGAGAGCCCGCCCACTCTTTCAGGACACCATTCACCTCATAGGTGTCCCCCATCCCCCCACAGACGCGAAACCGTCCTTCATGTTTACCGCAGGTCACCGGGTCGCCCTCCCGGACCTGCTGGCGCTCGATGCCGCCGATGGTATACGTTTCATCAGACGCGCCGCTAAGAATCCGTCCGCCGCAGGTGGTTTTATCCAGGTGATATAAAAAAAATCCTTCAGTCATAATCCCTCATGAACTTTATGGCTATTAAGTAAACGCATCATACCTTAATTATGACTTAACCCAAATTACAGGCTTCTGTTAGCGGTCCCAGTGCCTGAATGTGGCATCGCTGTTAATGGTGTTAGCTTTTAATATCGCCATCAGGTAAAGAAACTTTTCCGCAAGACCTGCCATCATTAATCTGTCATAGAAAGCGCGTATCACACTCCGTTAACCCGATGCAAATCAGCATCCGGCATCAGCCACGTGAGGTACACCATGAGCGAAAACAGTCTCTCCTCCTCATCAGCCCGGGGACGCCCCGATTTCAACGGCAAGGGCAGTCGCTTCAGTAAGCCGCTGTTTTTCATTCTGCTGGTCGCCGGACTGGCGTTCGCCGGACTTAACCTGGTCAATGATGTTGAAGAAACCAATATGCCGGTCACCAGCTATCTGCCGTTCTTTCTGCTGGGACTGGCGCTGCTGATTGCGCTCGGCTTTGAGTTCGTCAATGGCTTTCACGATACCGCCAACGCGGTCGCCACGGTAATCTACACCCATTCGCTGACGCCCGGCGTGGCGGTAGTCTGGTCCGGTTTCTGTAACTTTATGGGCGTGCTGCTCTCCAGCGGCGTGGTGGCGTTTGGCATTATCTCGCTGCTGCCGGTCGAGCTGATCCTGCAGGCCAGCAGCGGCAACGGCTTTGCCATGGTCTATGCGCTGCTCTTCTCCGCCATTATCTGGAATCTGGGCACCTGGTATTTCGGTCTGCCCTCGTCGTCGTCGCATACGCTGATTGGCTCAATTATCGGCGTTGGGGTGGCTAACGCCATGCTGCACGGCCGCAGCGGACTGAGCGGCGTGGACTGGGATCAGGCACTTAAGGTCGGCTATGCCCTGCTGCTGTCGCCGGTGGTCGGTTTTGTCTGCGCCGGGCTGCTGCTGTGGGTGATGAAGATGTTTATCCGTAATCGCCAGCTTTATCAGGCGCCGAAAAGTGACCAGCCGCCGCCGGTCTGGATCCGTGGTCTGCTGATCCTGACCTGCACCGGCGTCTCCTTTGCGCACGGCTCCAACGATGGACAGAAAGGAATGGGGCTGATTATGCTGATCCTGGTGGGCACTATGCCGATCGCTTACGCCCTGAACCGATCGCTGCCGGCCGATCAGATCCCACGCGTGGCCGCACTGACCGAGGTGACCGCCCATCAGCTGCTGCAACTGCAACCGGCGACGGCACATCCTCCGGCGGCGCGCGACGTGCTGACCGGTTTTGTCGGCAGCAACCAGATGAATGCCGGGGTGTTACCGGCGCTGGCCAGGACGCTTAACGAGGTGGGCGATCAGATTCGCCGCTACGGTTCGATGGATAACATTCCTGCCCAGGCGGTGACCAACACCCGCAATCAGATGTATCTGGCCTCGGAGTCGATTAAGCACCTGCAGACCGCAAAGGTCACACTGCCGCAGGAGACCGAACGCAATCTGAAAGCGGTGAAAACTGAACTCGATAGCGCCACCCGCTTTATTCCGATGTGGGTGAAAGTGGTGGTGGCAATTGCGCTGGGGCTGGGCACCATGGTCGGCTGGCGCAGGATTGTGGTGACGGTGGGAGAACGCATCGGGAAAACCCATCTGAGCTATGCCCAGGGTGCCAGCGCCGAGCTGGTGGCGATGATGACCATTGGCGCAGCCGATGGCTTTGGCCTGCCGGTGTCAACCACCCATGTATTGTCGTCCGGCGTAGCAGGCACCATGGCGGCCAACCGCTCTGGTCTGCAGTTTTCAACCCTGCGTAATCTGGCTGTGGCCTGGGTATTAACGCTGCCGGTCTCCATTCTGCTCTCCGCCCTGCTCTACTGGGCGTTTACCCATTTCTGATAGTCAGCGCTCACCACCGGTCAGGTGGTGAGCCGTTGCTGCGTATAAAGCCGCAGCGTAATCAGCAGCGCGCCCAGTACCATTACGGCGGCAGCCAGATAGACCGACTGCATCCCCCAGTGTCCGATAAACAGTCCCGCCACCGGGCCGGTTAAGCCCAGCCCCAGATCGAGAAACGCGGAATAGGTGCCCAGCGCCGAACCCTGATCCTGACGCTCAACCCGTTTTACCGCCTCAACGCCCAGCGCCGGGAAGACCAGCGAAAAGCCGCTGCCGGTGAGAAACGCGCCCGCGCCTACCAGCCAGGCGCTGTCAGCCTGCCAGATAATCAGCAGTCCCAGACACTCCAGCAGAAAAGAGAAAAGTGACACGCGCAGTCCGCCAAAGCGAGTAATGAAGCGACCAAACCCCAGCCGCACCAGCACAAACCCCAGACTGAACAGTGTCAGCGCATAGGCCGCGCCCTGCCAGTCACGGCTGGCAAAATAGAGAGTGATAAAGGTGGCGATGACGCCAAAGCCGATAGTGCCGAAGCCCAGCGCCAGGCCATAAAGCCAGACGCGGGAGAAGACGCGATGAAAGGGAATGCGCTCACCCACGCTGACGGTGACCGCCGGTTTGCGGCTGGCCATCAGATACCCGACGACGCCCATCAGCGCAATCAGTCCGGCAAATCCGCTCATGCCAAACTGACTGTTCAGCAGCACGCCCAGCGGCGCACCAACGGCCATCGCCAGATAGGTGGCGACGCCGTTCCAGGAGATGACGCGCGCGGTCTGCAGTGGCCCGACGATGTTCATACCCCACAGGGTTGAGCCGGTGCTGCTGAAGCTTTCCCCCACGCCGAGAAACAGTCGCCCGATAGCCAGCAGCGCCAGGCTCAGCCAGGGCCAGCTGCTCAGCAGTGCGGCCACGATAGTCAGCACCCCGCTCATGCCGCAGCAGATTAGTCCCAGCATCACCACCCGTTTTGGCCCCAGGCGATCGGCGAGACGGCCCGACTGTGGACGGCTGAGCAGCGTCGCAAAATATTGAATACTGATAATCAGACCAGCAATAAAGGAGCTGAAACCAAGCTGATTTTTGACGAAGCCCGGCAGCACGGCCAGCGGCAGTCCGACAGAGAGATAGCAGAAGAAGGTGAAGATAATAACGGAGAGGATTCGTTTGTTGAGCTGACTGTTGCTCAACACAGCGTTGTCAGACATAGCAGGCTTGTGGTGTGGGAAATTTTGCCCACTATACCGTCAGGCTGCTAAAGGGTCGCCTGATTTTTTATCACAAACCATGAACATGTGCATGACGGTCAATCGCCTGCGCGATGTCACCCGAGTTTTTTAACGCACGGATTTCACTGAATAAGCCATCGGCTTCGCCGTACGCTTTGCGCAGATAACCGAGCCACTGTTTGATACGCGCCACGTGATAGAGGCCGGTATCGCCCTGCTTCTCCAGCCGACTATATTTTTGCAATAACCGCACCACATCGGGCCAGGCCATCGGCGGCTCATTGTATTTTACGACCCGGCTCAGGTTGGGGATGTTCAGTGCACCGCGGCCAATCATCACCGCATCGCAGCCGGTTACCGCCATACAGTGTTGCGCGCTTTGCCAGTCCCATATTTCGCCATTGGCAATCACCGGAATGCGCAGCCGCTGACGAATGTCGCCAATCGCCTGCCAGTTGATCGCTTCTGCGCGATAGCCCTCTTCTTTAGTGCGCCCATGTACTGTCAGCTCGCTGGCACCGGCCTGCTGGACCGCGTCGGCAATCTCCAGGCTGCGGGCGCTGGAATCCCAGCCGAGCCGCACTTTTACCGTCACCGGCAAATCGGCAGGCACCGCTTCACGCATCGCTTTCGCGCCGCGATAAATCAGATCGGGATCTTTCAGAAGGGTTGCACCGCCTCCGCTGCCGTTGACCAGTTTAGAGGGACAGCCACAGTTGAGATCAACACCCCAGGAACCCAGTTCCACCGCGCGTGCGGCGTTCTCGGCTAACCATTCGGGATGCTGCCCCAGCAGCTGCATACGCACCCGCGTGCCGGATGGCGTACGGCTGCCGTGATGCAGTTCGGGGCAGAGACGGGTGAAGGATTTTACCGGCAGCAGTTGATCGACTACGCGCAAAAACTCAGTGATGCAGAGATCGTAGTCATTCACTTCCGATAGCAGCTGGCGCACCAGTGAATCCAGCACGCCTTCCATCGGAGCCAGTAAAACCCTCATACTCAGACGTTTCCGGTGCGCTTCGGAGCCGGACGACGCGGACGGGCTGCGGGCTTATCGCCCTGAGGCGCAGCCTGGCTCTGACGACGCGCCTGAGGACGTTTGTCGCCGGATGAAGATGAACGCGCTGCGCCTGCACCCTGTCCGCCCTGACCACGCCCACGACCGCCGCCACCTGCACCGCCGCGAGACTGCTGCTGACGACCGTTGATGATCGGCTCCGCTTTGATGCTCGGATCGGGTTCATAACCCTCAATCGCCAGACGCGGGATTTCACGCTTCAGCAGACGTTCGATATCACGCAGCAGTTTGTGCTCATCGACGCAGACCAGCGACAGTGCGACACCGGTTGCAGCCGCACGGCCGGTACGGCCAATACGGTGAACGTAATCTTCGGCGACGTTAGGCAGCTCGTAGTTCACGACGTGTGGCAGCTCTTCGATATCCAGGCCACGGGCCGCGATATCGGTCGCAACCAGCACGCGAATGCCGCCTGACTTAAAGTCGGCCAGCGCACGGGTACGGGCACCCTGGCTCTTATTGCCGTGGATCGCGGCAGCGGTGATGCCATCTTTGCCCAGCTGCTCGGCAAGGTGGTTAGCGCCGTGTTTGGTACGGGTAAAGACCAGCACCTGCTGCCAGTTACCTTCGCCGATCAGCTGCGACAGCAGTTCCCGCTTACGTTTCTTATCAACGAAATGCACCTGCTGCGCCACCTGCTCAGAAGCGGTGTTGCGGCGAGCCACTTCAATCATTTCCGGGTTGGTCAGCAGTTTTTCCGCCAGGCCTTTGATCTCATCCGAGAAGGTGGCCGAGAACAGCAGGTTCTGACGTTTAGCCGGCAGACGGGCCAGCACGCGACGGATGTCGTGGATAAAGCCCATATCCAGCATACGGTCCGCTTCATCCAGCACCAGAATTTCGACCTGTGACAGGTCAACGGCATTCTGTTGCGCCAGATCCAGCAGGCGACCTGGCGTGGCGACCAGCACATCGACACCGCCACGCAGCTTGACCATCTGTGGATTGATGCTGACGCCACCAAACACCACCAGCGAACGCAGCGAGAGATATTTGCTGTAGTCGCTGACGTTTTCGCCGACCTGCGCCGCGAGTTCACGGGTCGGGGTCAGGATCAGAGCGCGTACCGGGCGACGGCCGCGTACGGGCGTCGCGGTGGCAGAGAGTTTCTGTAACAACGGTAAGGTAAAGCCGGCCGTTTTGCCGGTGCCGGTCTGGGCACTCGCCAGCAGATCGCGGCCTGCCAGCACCACAGGAATCGCCTGGCGCTGGATAGGTGTAGGTTCGCTGTAGCCTTGTTCGGCAACCGCGCGCAAAATATCGGCACTCAGGCCGAGAGAGTCAAATGACATTACGTGGTTTACTCCGGTCCGCTCTGGCCGTGATTCACGGTGTAGTTTTCAGAGGGATAGTGACGGCAGCTGGGGCTGACGCGTGAAAAGGGCACAAACTACGATGCGTAAGCGGGCGAGTGTAGCAGCTTTAAATGAAGTGTGCGAGATAGCTCACATTTACTGACATAACTTAACGGTGCAGAAACAGGAAGGCCACCTCGCGGTGGCCTTCAACTTAACTACGTTTATTTTCGATGCGCCGCGGTGGCTCTTTCGCCAGCAGCGAAACCAGCGCCGGACCCAGCAACATCACTACGCCGAGACAGGCCAGCAGCAGGTTGTTGTGGTAAATCCGCGACACAAGGAACAGCGTCATCATGGCGGCGCCAAAGTAGTAAGTGGTGGTCGCTTCTTCAAGATAATCGCCGAGCGTACGTAAACGGGCGATACGCTGTGTCACCAGCATGGCAACAAAAACCAGTGCGTACATCGCCACCAGCGTGCTGCAGACATCAACCAGCGCCTTGTGTTTCCAGCCCCAGATCAGCGCAGCGATCACCAGCAGATGCATAGCGATATGCAACAACGTCTGACCCGTGATGATTTGAATACGATTAGACCATTTCATTCAATTCTCCTGGCAGACCCAACAGGTCGCCCAAGTGCTACCGGCACAAGCCGGAAACGGTTTCCTCAATGTAAAACAATTTTCGGATAACGCCCTAAATATCGCGCTCTCTCACCACCCATTTGTGACAAAGACTACACTTTGATTCTATTGATGATGAAAAGGAGTGCGTCGCGAGTATGCCACAAAATGCGCAAGGATTTTCAATAAAAGTCCTGACGATCAATACACACAAGGGGTTCGCTCCGTTTAATCGCCGCTTCATCCTGCCGGAATTGCGCGAAGCCGTTCGCGCAACCTCGGCGGATGTGGTCTTTCTCCAGGAGGTAATGGGCACACATGCCATCCACTCCCTTAACCATGAAGAGTGGCCTGAATCGCCTCATTATGAGTTTCTGGCCGACACCATGTGGAACGATTTTGCCTATGGCCGCAATGCGGTCTATCCGGAGGGGCATCACGGCAACGCGGTGCTGTCACGCTTCCCGATAACCGACTATGAGAACCGGGATATCTCGGTGGCAGGCAGTGAAAATCGCGGCATGCTGCACTGTCAGATCTCCCTGCCCGAGCCGCACGGCACGCTGCATGTCATTTGTGTTCACCTGGGTCTCAAAGAGGCGCATCGTCACGCGCAGATGAAGAAGATCTGTGAAATGGTCAACTCGCTGCCGCCCGACGCGCCGGTCGTCGTGGCAGGCGATTTTAATGACTGGCAGAGACGTGCGAACGCCATTTTAAAACAGGGCGCAGGCCTGAAAGAGGTATTCAGTATGAAAACCGGACGCCCGGCGCGCACCTTCCCGGCGCGCTTCCCGCTCTTGCGGCTTGACCGCATCTATGTGCGCAATGCTACCGTCAGTCATCCGTGGGCACTGCCGCGAAAACCCTGGTCCCATCTTTCCGACCATGCGCCGCTGGCGGTGGAGATTCATCTATGAATTTTAACTGGCAGGAAGGCAACCGGCTGCTGTTGCTGGAAAATGGTGAAGCGTTTTTCCCGCGCGTCTTTGGTGCGATCCAGCGGGCAGAACGCTCAGTTCTGATCGAAACCTTTATTCTGTTCGAAGATGAGGTCGGTAACGCCCTGCATCGTGAGTTGCTGGCAGCGGCCCAGCGCGGCGTGCGGGTCGAAGTGATGGTCGATGGCTACGGCTCCGCTGAACTCTCTGACAAATTTGTGAACAGCCTGACCAGCGCGGGCGTGCGTTTCATCTACTACGATCCGCGTCCGCTGGTGATGGGGATGCGTACCAACGTCTTCCGCCGTCTGCACCGTAAAACGGTAGTGGTGGATGACGTGGTCGCCTTTGTTGGCGGTATCAACTTCTCGGCCGAGCACAATACTGATTACGGCCCGGAGGCGAAGCAGGATTACGCCGTGCAGGTAAAAGGCCCGGTCGTGGCAGACATCGCCCGCTATCTGCAACAGGCGATTGGCAGCGAGCAGCACACCCGGCGCTGGTGGGGATCGCGTTCTCATCGTCCGGCGGTGAATGCTAAACCCGGCGATGCCCAGGTCCTCTATGTCTTTCGTGATAACGACGAGCATCGTGACGATATCGAAGTGCATTATCTGGAGATGCTGCGCGAGGCGAAGCGCGATGTGATTATTGCCAACGCTTACTTCTTCCCCGGCTACCGGCTTCTGCGTGAGATGCGCAATGCCGCGCAGCGTGGCGTCAGGGTACGGCTGATCGTGCAGGGTGAGCCGGATATGCCGATTGTGAAAGTGGGCGCGGAGCTGCTCTACAACTATCTGGTCGATGGTGGCGTGGAAGTCTACGAATATATCCGTCGTCCGCTGCACGGCAAGATCGCCGTAAAAGATGATTACTGGGCCACTGTCGGCTCCAGCAATCTCGATCCGCTGAGCCTCTCTCTGAATCTGGAAGCTAACCTGATCATCCACGACAGGCCGTTCAACCAGACGCTGCGTGACAACCTCGAAGCGCTGCTGGCTAACGACTGCCAGCGCGTGCAGGAGGATCGTCTGCCGCCGCGCAACTGGTGGCAACTGAGTAAAAGCGTGGTGGTATTCCATTTCCTGCGCCATTTCCCGGCCATCGCGGGCTGGCTTCCGGCGCACACACCGCTGCTGGCTCAGGTCAGCGCCCCGGTACAGCCTGAAATGGAGACGCAGGATCGTGTAGAAGCAGACAACCCGGGAGCAAAATCCTGATGGCAAAAAAACATCCACGCTGGCAACTGGCAAAAAAAATCCTCACCGTGCTGTTTTTCGTCGCGGTGGTGGTTCTGCTGGTGGTTTATGCCCGCAAAGTGAACTGGGAAGATGTTTACGACGTCATCGTTAACTACAACCGCTTTGTCGTCCTGACCGCCGCCGGACTGGTGGTGCTGAGTTACCTGGTATACGGCTGCTATGACCTGATTGGCCGCGCCTACTGCGGTCATAAGCTGGCGAAGCGACAGGTCATGCTGGTGTCGTTTATCTGTTACGCCTTTAACCTGACGCTGAGTACCTGGGTGGGCGGCGTCGCCATGCGCTACCGGCTCTATTCCCGCCTCGGCCTGGACAGCGGCACCATCACCCGCATCTTCTCACTAAGCATCGCGACTAACTGGCTGGGCTATATTCTGCTGGCGGGCGTGGTGTTCAGCGCTGGCATGGTCTCTATCCCCGGCGGCTGGTTTATTGGTGAAACCACGCTGCGGCTGATTGGTGTGGTTCTGCTGGTGCTGGTGGCGGTTTACCTCTGGGCCTGCGCCTTCTCGAAGCAGCGTCGCTGGACCATTAAAGGCCAGACGCTGCAGCTGCCTTCGCTGCGCATGGCACTGCTGCAGTTTGCGGTTTCCTGCGCCAACTGGATGGTGATGGGGGCGATTATCTGGCTGCTGCTGGGACGAGACGTCGGTTATCCGATGGTGCTGGGCGTGCTGCTGATCAGCAGTATTGCCGGGGTAATCATTCATATTCCGGCGGGCATTGGGGTTCTGGAAGCGGTGTTCCTGGCACTGCTCAGCGGTCAGCACGCTTCGCATGGCACCATTATCGCAGCGCTGCTGGCCTATCGCGTGCTCTACTTTATCCTGCCGCTGCTGTTAGCGCTGGTGCTCTATCTGGGGCTGGAGAGTCGGGCGAAGCATCTGCGTCAGAAGAACGAGCAGAAGTTACAGAAGTCATAATAAAAAAGGGGGAGGCGCAACCTGTGCGTCTCCCCCTTTTACACCGAAAATTAGCGGCGGTTACCGAAAATCCGCAGCAGCATCAGGAACAGGTTGATGAAGTCGAGATAGAGCGTCAGTGCGCCCATAATCGAGTAGCGACGCAGGTTTTCCGTGTCGCGGGCATTGATCTGCTCACCGATGTTTTTCAGCTTCTGCGTGTCATAAGCGGTTAATCCCACAAACACCACCACACCGATGTAGGTAATCGCCCACATCAGCGCCGGACTTTTCAGCCAGAAGTTCACCAGCGACGCCAGCACAATGCCTATCAGTGCCATAAACAGCAGGCTGCCAAAACGGCTCAGGTCGCGTTTAGTGGTATAGCCGTAGAAGCTCATCGCGCCAAACATCCCTGCCGTGACAAAGAAGGTGCTGGCGATGGAGGAGTAGGTGTAGACCAGGAAAATACTCGCCATGGTAATGCCGGTCAGCGCTGAATAGAGCATAAACAGCCCGGTGGCTACGGCCCCGCTCAGACGATGCACCATGCCTGACAGGAAGAACACCAGCGCCAGCTGCGCGATAATCAGCCCGAAGAAGGTAATGCGATTGGCAAACACCAGCTCCATGACTGCGGGCGTGCGCGCCGCGAACCAGGAGACAAATGCGGTCAGTAACAGACCGCAGGTCATCCAGCCATAGACCTGCGCCATATAGGCTTGTAAACCGCGAGATGCGGGTTGAACGATGGAATCATTGCGTGGATATCGGTCCATGATGCACCTCTTGTTGAACGGATGAACAGCTCCCTGCCGGGAGCCATGCCAGAGTTAAGTGTGGCACAGCTCAGCTCAACTGTGCCACAACATGCCGGTTAACGCCGCGACAGACACTGCTGATAACGGCTGTCGACGCGCTGCGCAAACCACGCCGTCGTCAGATTACGGGTAATTTTCGGGCTTTCCAGCTTGATGCCCGGCAGCATTTCGCGCGGCAGCTTACGACCCGCCATTTTATCCGCCAGGGCAAAGACCTGTTTCCAGAGTTCACTGTCGCTGAATGATTCTTTCTCTCCTTTCTCCAGGTCGCGGCGAATGGCGCTGTTGCTCATATCGATCTGCTTCGAGAGCGTGCGCACAGCCAGTTCGGTACCGCCTGCCGCGTCTGAGCCATAGAGGATCAGGTCGCCATCCAGCGCCAGCTTCATGCCGGTAGCCTTTGACACTGCCGCCTGAAACGCCGCGTTGCGGCTGGCGTACCAGCCCGCATTGTAGTCGGCAAAGCGGTAGAGCGGCTGGCTGTAGTCAGCCGGGTAGCCAAGCAGGTGCATGGTGCCGAAGTAGATCCCGCCGTGACGGGTAAAGACTTCGCGCCGGATCGTGCCATCTACCGGCCACGGGTAGCCTTTGGCGTGCGCTTCGGCAAACGCAATGCTGACCTGCATCGGCCCGCCAGTGTGGATCGGGTTGAGATTGCCGAACAGCGTCTGGCCCATCGGCACCATATCGATCAGGTCATCGAAAATGGCGCTGAGATCTTTTTCACTGCGCACTTTATCGAGCCGGGCCGCATAGCTTTCGCCGGTCGGCGATTTAATCAGCAGCGCGGTGCGAACCAGGAAGGCCGGCACATGCACCTGCGCCGCACGGCGGTTGATCTCACCCCAGGCGATTTTCGGCAGTCCCGGCACGGCAGCTTCGGCGCTGAAGTTGCTCTCCTGATCCGCCACGGCAATCACCGCGCAGAGGTTACTGGCGCTGGGTTCGATCTGCTGCGTGCGGAAGGTGGTGTAGATATCGTCGCTCCAGGCCGCTTTATTGCTGACGTGCGACGGCAGCAGCCGCTGGATCTGTGCTTTGACATCTTCAGGCTGCCGTACGGGCGCCTCCAGGGTTTTCTTGCTGCTACAACCCGCCAGCACCAGTGCGGCGACCAGTGTCAGACGTTGCAGAATCGGGGTGGATGACATGCCTGTCCTCAGAATGAACCAAAACCCTACTCTATCATCGCCAGAGTTACACAGGCAGGAGAGAACTGAACTAAGGTTACCTTTTTTAACGTTAAAGGAACTTACGATGTTTAAACTCTGGCCTGCTGCGGCATTCAGCCTGTTATTAACCGGCTGCGGCGCTAATAATACGCCTGCCCAGGTGCAGTCACCGGGCGCGCCCACCTCCTCCTCGCTTAAAGTACTGGAGACCGGCGCCAGCGTGATGCAGTCACGTCCGCCCATCGACGCCATCAATACCTATCTCGATGGCTTCCATTTTTATAATGGCGACAAGAACGGTCAGATGGAGGCGCACCACTATGTCACCGTGCTGAACGACGATGTGATGCAGGCGGTGATTTACGACGGCAACACGCGCGACGCGCGGCTGATGGGCGTGGAGTACATCATCAGTGAACGGCTGTTTAAGACCCTGCCGCCCGAAGAGAAGAAGCTGTGGCACAGCCATCAGTATGAGGTGAAGTCCGGCACGCTGATTGCGCCAGGCTTACCGAAAGTTGCCGACCATGCGCTGATGACGCGCATCGTGAATACCTATGGCAAAACCTGGCACACCTGGCACACCGACCGCGACAAAACGCTGCCGATCGGCATTCCGGCGCTGATGATGGGCTTTACCGAAGATGGTCAGCTGGATTCCCGGCTGCTGGCGGATCGCGATCGTCGCTTTGGCGTGGACAGCAAACAGATCCGGGCCGATCGGGCGGATATCGTCGCGCATCCGGCGGCACCTGGTGCCAACGCGTGGGAAAAGGGTCAGGTCATCCAGCTGAAGCGTACCAGTGGCGGCGGTGAGCACAGCCACGGTCAGACCGGCTTTGGCCCGGCAGAGCAGCTGAAGCAACCTTAAGCGATGGGATGTGCAGGCCTGGGCGGGCAGGCGTCCAGAGAAAACTCAGCGGGCAGAAACCCTCCGGCCCGCTGAGCCATAATGTCGTCTTAGTCCCAGCGCCGGGCCGCCTGATGGTCGCTGTCGCGGGCATCCACCCAGCGATCGCCCTGCTCTGTCGCTTCGCGCTTCCAGAACGGCGCGCGGGTTTTCAGATAATCCATGATGAACTCCGCGGCAGAAAAGGCGCTGCCGCGATGGGCGCTGGTAACGCCCACCAGCACGATCTCATCGCCCGGAAACAGCTCGCCAACGCGGTGGATTACCGTAACGCGCTGCAGCGGCCAGCGTTCACGCGCCGCATCCACAATCTCCTGCAGCGCTTTCTCGGTCATGCCGGGATAGTGTTCCAGCGTCAGCGCCGCCACGTCTGCACCCAGGTTGTGATTACGCACTTTGCCGGTAAAGGTCACTACGGCACCATCTTCGTCACAGGCCGCCAGCCAGCGATACGCTTCCGCCATATCAAAGGGTGCGGGACCGACGCGAATCTCTGTTTCCATCTCAGCCTCCGGTCACGGGCGGGAAAAAGGCCACTTCATCACCGGCGTGCAGCGGGTGACTCATCGGCACCAGCGTCTGATTGACAGCCGCCAGCAGTTTGCCCGACTCCAGCGCCAGTGCCCAGCGATCGTCACGTTCAGCCAGCGCAGCGCGCAGCGCGGCCACATCCGGATACTCCGCACCGACCTCAAGCGATGCGGTGCCGGTCAGCTCACGCACCTGGGCGAAAAACAGCACCTTAATCATGGGCGACCGCCTGAAAATCACCGCTTTTGCCGCCGCGCTTGCTGATTAACCGCAGCTGATCAATGACAATATCTTTCTGAACCGCTTTGCACATGTCGTAGATGGTCAGCGCGGCAACCGAGGCGGCCGTCAGCGCTTCCATCTCGACGCCGGTTTTGCCGGTCAGGCGACAGAGCGAGGTGATGCGAACCCGATTATGGTCCTGTTCCGCTTCAAGGTTCACTTCCACTTTGCTCAGCATCAGCGGATGACAGAGCGGGATCAGCTCCCAGGTGCGTTTTGCTGCCTGGATCCCGGCGATGCGCGCGGTGGCAAAGACATCCCCTTTGTGGTGGCTGCCTTCCATAATCATCTGCAGCGTTTCCGGCTGCATCAGCACCAGCACTTCGGCACGTGCTTCGCGCACGGTTTCAGCCTTGGCGGAGACATCCACCATGTGCGCTTCGCCCGCGGCGTTAATGTGTGTGAGTTGAGACATACTTACCGTTTTTTCAGATGTGAGACAAAATTACAGGGCGCGGTGCGTACATCAAGCTGGTCAGCAATAATGCGCTCCCAGGCGGTGCGACAGGCGCTGGTGGAGCCCGGCACGGCCAGGATCAGCGTCCCGTTAGCCAGACCGGCAATGGCGCGCGACTGCAGCGTCGATCCGCCAATCTCTTCATAGGAGATCATCCGGAACAGTTCGCCAAACCCGTCGATTTCGCGGTCAAACAGCGGCAGCAGCGCTTCCGGCGTGCTGTTTTTCAGGTTAAAGCCGGTGCCGCCATTAATGATCACCACCTGTACATCGTCACTGGCGATCCAGCGCGATACTGTGGCGCGAATGCGGTAGAGATTATCCGGCACGATGGCGTGATCGACGACGTCATGGCCCGCTTCTGCCGCCGCCTCGCGCAGATAGTCGCCGGAGGTGTCGTTGCTGGCATCGCGACGGTCTGACACCGTCATCACCGCAATCTGCACGGCCTGAAATTCGCTGGCTGGTTTACCCATACTTCCTCCTGAAATTAGCCACCAATGTAAGAGAGATTCTGTGTGATGCCGGTGTTGCCCTGATGCAGGAAGTGCGTCTGTTTCTTCTGCCCCAGGCTGCTGGCGATGCGCGCCTGCAGTTCGGCCTGCTGCGCATCGGATGCCAGCAGGTCGCGCAGCGGCACACCGCCGTCACCAAACAGGCACAGGTGCAGATTACCCTGCGCCGATACACGCAGACGGTTGCAGCTGGCACAGAAATCTTTGGCGTAAGGCATGATCAGGCCAATCTCGCCGACATAATCGGGATGGTAAAAAACCTGCGCCGGGCCGTCGCTGCGTCCGCTTTCGCGCCGCTGCCAGCCCTGGGCGATGAGTTGATCGCGGATCACCATGCCGGACACATGCTGATCGCGGAACAGCGTGCCGCCGTCGCCGGTCTCCATCAGTTCGATAAAGCGCAGCTGAATCGGACGGGTGCGGATCCAGTCAAGAAAAGTCGCCAGATTACGGCTATTGAGATCGCGCATCAGCACGCTGTTGACTTTGACCTGGCGAAAACCGGCGTCCAGCGCCGCGTCGATGCCGCTCATCACCTGATGGAATTTATCCTGGCCGGTGATGGCGTGAAACTGACGGGCGTCCAGGCTGTCGACGCTGACGTTAAGTGCGGTCAGACCCGCATCACGCCACTGCTTCACGTCGCGGGCCAGCCGGTAGCCATTGGTGGTCACTGCGATCTGGCGGATAGAGGCGTTTTCACGCACTGCCGCAATGATGTCGGTAAAATCACGGCGCAGCGACGGCTCACCGCCGGTCAGCCGCACTTTTTCGGTTCCGGCTGCGGCGAAGGCCCGCGTGACGCGGCGGATTTCATCCAAAGAGAGAAAGCTTTTGTTACGAATTCCCTGCGGTTTGTAGCCATCAGGAAGACAGTAGGTACAGCGGAAATTACAGACATCCGTGACCGACAGGCGCAGGTAATAGAACTTACGCGCGTATGCATCAGTAAATTGTGACACCAGAACACCTTTCCAGATTGGGAGATGCAGTCATTTCTTCCTGCACCCTGGCAGCTCGATGGCTACGGCCTGAACCCCCTATCCGCAGACTTAGGCATTCAGGCTTGAGTGTACGCTGACCCGTTGATCAGCGCGGTAAACATGATGGTAGCGTGAATTCCGCCACTCTTCCATTTGCTCTTTTCGCTATATATTCTTATACATATCGAATTTTCACCGCATTTTCGCGACAGGATACGTTAAAATGCGATCCAGATTTTGACGTAAGTCATCCGCGCGGGCTTAGCGTTTAGAGCCACGCTACGCGAAAGGATAGTAAGGAGAAGTATGAATCGCACACTGGCCGATCTTGATCGCGTTGTGGCACTGGGCGGCGGACACGGTTTAGGCCGCGTGATGTCGGCTCTTTCCCCGCTGGGCTCACGTCTCACCGGCATCGTCACCACCACCGACAACGGCGGATCGACCGGCCGCATTCGTCGATCCGAAGGCGGTATCGCCTGGGGCGACATGCGCAACTGCCTCAACCAGCTGATTGCAGAACCGAGCGTCGCCTCCGCGATGTTCGAGTATCGCTTTGCCGGTAACGGCGAACTGGCCGGTCACAATCTCGGTAACCTGATGCTGCGGGCGCTGGATCATCTGAGCGTTCGTCCGCTGGAAGCGATCAACATCATCCGTAACCTGCTGAAGGTCGACGCCTTTTTAATCCCGATGTCAGAGCAGCCAGTGGATCTGGTGGCGATGGATGCCGAAGGCAATATGGTTTACGGCGAAACCGCGATTGACGAGATGAAGCAGCCGCCGCAGGAGTTGATGCTGCACCCCAACGTCCAGCCGACGCGGGAAGCGCTACAGGCCGTTGCAGAAGCGGATCTGATCCTGATTGGCCCAGGCAGTTTCTATACCAGCCTGATGCCGATTCTGCTGATGGAAGAGATGGCGCAGGCACTGCGTCGCACGCCTGCCACTATGGTGTTTATCGGTAATCTGGGTCGCGAGCTGAGTCCTGCCGCGGCCAGTCTTTCGGTGGCTGACAAGCTTCAGATGATGGAACGTTATATCGGCAAGCGGGTGATTGATGCGGTCGTGGTCGGTCCGGCGGTCGCCACAGAGGGCATTGAGAACCGGCTGATTGTCCGTGAACCGCTGGAGGCCGCTGACATTAAATATCGTCACGACCGCCAGCTGTTACGGGTGGCGCTGGAACACGCCATTCAGGGCTTTGACGGCGCTACGAGGCCGCAATAAACAGCGTTCGCAGCTCATGCAGCTGATCGCGCACGCTGGCTGCCTGTTCGAACTCCAGGTTCTGCGCGTGCTGCTGCATCTGCCCTTCCAGCTCGTGGATCTTCTTCTGCAGCGCCTGCGGCGTTAGCAGTTGCAAATCGGCCAGTGCCTGAGCTTCGCCAGGTCGGGCGGGTTTCGCTTTACCACGGGTTTTCACCACGTTGTTGCCCAGTTCCAGAATATCGGTGATCTTCTTATTCAGGCCCTGCGGCACAATGCCGTTCTGCTCGTTGTGCAGCTGCTGCTTCTCACGGCGGCGCTCCGTCTCTTCAATGGCGCGCGCCATTGACGGCGTGATTTTATCGCCATAAAGAATCGCCTTGCCGTTGATGTTACGCGCCGCACGACCAATGGTCTGAATCAGCGATCGTTCGGAACGCAGGAAGCCCTCTTTATCCGCATCCAGAATCGCCACCAGCGACACTTCCGGCATATCCAGCCCCTCACGCAGTAAGTTGATGCCTACCAGTACATCAAACTCACCCAGACGTAAGTCGCGGATAATCTCCATACGCTCTACGGTGTCAATGTCGGAGTGCAGATAGCGCACTTTCTCGCCATGCTCCGTGAGATACTCGGTAAGATCTTCCGCCATGCGCTTGGTCAGCACCGTCACCAGCACACGTTCGTTGATCGCCACGCGCTGACGGATCTCGGACAGCAGATCGTCAACCTGCGTCCCGACCGGACGCACTTCGATGATCGGGTCCAGCAGGCCGGTAGGACGTACCACCTGGTCAACCACTTCATCGCCCGATTTTTCCAGCTCATATTTGCCCGGCGTTGCCGAGACATAGATGG
Organism: Pantoea sp. 22096; assembly: GCF_052045955.1. Taxonomy (NCBI): domain Bacteria; kingdom Pseudomonadati; phylum Pseudomonadota; class Gammaproteobacteria; order Enterobacterales; family Erwiniaceae; genus Pantoea; species Pantoea sp. 22096. Next base: position 1,826,950 of record NZ_JBQEPW010000001.1, read on the forward strand.
TCTGCGGGGCCAGCGCCTCAAACTCTTCAAACTTCATCGGACGGTTGTCCAGCGCCGACGGCAGGCGGAAACCATACTCCACCAGCGTCTCTTTACGCGCCCGGTCGCCTTTGTACATGCCGCCAATCTGCGGGATGGTCACATGCGACTCATCCACCACCAGCAGGCCATCGGCGGGCAGATAGTCAAACAGCGTCGGCGGCGCTTCGCCCGGTCCGCGTGCGGAGAGGTAGCGCGAGTAGTTTTCGATACCGGAGCAGTAACCCAGCTCACTCATCATCTCAAGGTCAAACTGGGTACGCTGGGTAATACGCTGCTCTTCCAGCAGCTTATTGTTCTCCAGCAATACCCGGCGACGGTCGGCCAGCTCGACTTTGATATCTTCCATCGCCTGCAGAATACGCTCACGCGGCGTCACGTAGTGCGTCTTGGGATAGATGGTAAAGCGCGGCACTACTGAATCGATCTGACCGGTCAGCGGGTCAAACAGCGACAGACGCTCGACCTCTTCGTCAAACAGTTCGACGCGCAGCGCGATATCGTCCGACTCTGCCGGGAAGATATCGATCACTTCGCCACGCACGCGGAAAGTGCCGCGCTGGAACGCCTGGTCGTTACGGGTGTATTGCAGCTCTGACAGGCGGCGCAGAATGCTGCGCTGATCGATAATCATGCCGCGGGTCAGGTGCAACATCATTTTGAGATAGAGATCGGGATCGCCCAGACCGTAGATCGCCGAAACCGACGCCACCACGATAACGTCGCGCCGTTCAAGCAGCGCCTTGGTGGCCGACAGACGCATCTGTTCGATGTGTTCGTTAACCGATGCATCCTTTTCGATAAAGGTATCGGAGCTCGGCACATAGGCTTCAGGCTGATAGTAGTCGTAGTAAGAGACGAAAAACTCGACGGCGTTATCCGGGAAAAACTCTTTCATCTCGCCATAGAGCTGAGCCGCCAGCGTCTTGTTCGGTGCCAGCACCATCGTCGGGCGGTTAAGGTCGGCAATGACGTTGGCGACGGTAAACGTTTTACCTGAGCCGGTCACGCCTAATAAGGTCTGATGGGCCAGTCCATCCTCCAGCCCCTCTTCCAGGCGACGGATCGCCTCAGGCTGGTCGCCCGAAGGTTTAAAGGCGGAATTGAGTTTAAAAGCTTTGGTCATGAATGCAGTTCCTGCTGGAGAAGTCGGCGGGCAGGCACTTATTTTACTCTGCTATGGTGATTTTGCCAGAAAATAATACTGGATATAAAAACAGTAATCGTGCAAAGTTAATGCAATCAGGGTGAGTCTTAGCCTGCCCGTATTGTGGAGGCGTTATCGCAAAGCGAGTTGCGCAATGTTATCCCCAGACCGGGATCAGATTTAACATTTGTCAATAGAACGTCACAAAATTACAGTTCGGTTACCTGACAGAGAATTCTCAGGCTTGTTTTTTGATAACCAGCTGATTTTATTGATTTAAGCTCATAAGGCCAGAATCTCGTCATTATGTTACCAGGCCGCGTATTTCCTCGCTTCTAACCGGTTTTCATTACCTAATGCACAAGGTTATCCACAGGAATGGTGGATAAGTGATGGCAGCCCCGCCGCCATCAGCTGTGTATAATTTTTCCCTGCCCTCCCGCCTCAGTGAAAATAATTTTTTTTGCGTTAAATTTCGCGTCGGCTGCTGACGGATTATTCTGCATTTTTAATCTGTCTTCTGGCGTGGCACGCAAATTATCATCATTCCACTAAGATTCTTAATCAGACATTCTGCGTTACTGCAGCACGTCTGCACCACAAACAGCGCCCGCAGGCACTGTAAAAGTGCAGGCGCGTGATGACCATGGGTAATTGATAAGTTTTTCTCACCTTTTATCCCTGATACAGCGCACTGTATCAGGAAACAGGGCCATTTTAAGATCTGGCCTGGGAATTGCAGGAGTCAGTAACGTCACCGCGCTTTATGCGCACTGTGCTGCAATGGTGAGGCTACCGTTGCTGATGACTTGTTTGCCAGACGACAGAGAGCGGAAGCAATCAGGCTAATGATCGGGAAGGAGAGTGTCAGATGCTGAGTCTACGTTCGGTAAATCAATTTTACGGTCAGAACCATATTCTGTGGGATGTGGACCTGGATCTGTCGCCTGGCACCTGCACCGGCATTCTGGGCCGTCCTGGCATGGGCAAAACCACGCTGGTCAACTGCATTATGGGCAGATTGCCGATTAACAGCGGCACAATTTCCTGGAAAGAGGATGGCTCGCCGCCGGAAGATTTGCTGCTGCAACCGGCTGAACAGCGGGCGCAGATGGGGATTGGCTATGTGCCTCAGGGCCGCCATATTTTTACCCAGATGAGCGTGGAAGATAACCTGCTGATTGCCCTGCTCGCGGGTGCCAGCCAGCGCGACCGTCATCGTGCTATTCCTGAAATGGTATTTGATTTGTTCCCGGCGCTCTACTCGCTGCGCCAGCAACGCAGCGGCGATCTGCCCATCGATCAGCAGCAACAGCTGGCACTGGCGCGCGCGCTGGTGCTGCAGCCCAAACTGCTGATTCTGGATGAGCCGACTGATGGGATGTCGCCGTGGCTGGAAGAGGAGATGGGCAACCTGATCCGCCGGCTTAACCTTGATTACGGGCTGACCATTCTGCTGCTGGAGCAGCGGCTGTCGCTGATCCGGCGTGTGGCGGACTATTTCCTGCTGCTGCACCGTGGCCGTAATGTGGCGCAGGGCAGCATGGAGCAGCTCGATGACCACACCGTGGATAAGTGGCTGACGGTCGCCTGAACCTCACTGCGGCAGCGTCAGGTACTGTCCACAGGACGCCTGCTGCGCTGCATCGGTGAGATACGGAATCGTGCCCAGGCAGGGGGCAGGTAGTCGTTGCTTCAGGCTGGAGAGATATTCCTGATAGCGTTTGCCTGGCGGCTCGACGGTGTTAGCGATCCAGCCCACCAGCAGCAGGCCACGCGCGCGCACCGCCTCGGCGGTGAGCATGGCGTGATTGATGCAGCCGAGCTTAATTCCCACCACCAGAATCACGGGCAGCTGTTCGCTGACCACCCAGTCCGCATAGGTGTGCGTCTCTGACAACGGGGTATACCAGCCGCCCGCGCCTTCGACCAGAATCCAGTCCGCCAGCGGCTCCAGCGCTGCCAGACCTGCTGACAGTGCCAGATGGGTGATCGGCCTGCCCTCTTCAGCGCTGACGATGTGCGGCGAGGTCGGTTCGATAAACGCTAGCGGATTGACCTGCTGGTAGCTCAACGGCACGCTGCTGAAGCGCTGCAGCGCCAGCGCATCACTGTTGCGGAGCCCCTCTGGCGTCATCTCACAGCCTGAAGCAACCGGCTTATAGCCTGCACAGCGGTAGCCCGCGGCGGCGGCGGCCTGCAACAGTGCGCCGCTGGCGACGGTTTTACCGACTTCGGTGTCGGTGCCGGTAATAAACAGCCGTTTCATGATGCACTTACTCCATAAATTAAATGGTAACTCAGGCGATAGCCGTGCCGGTCGCGCGGCCAGTGCGCCTCTAACTGGTTGAGTCGTTGTCGGGTGAGGAGCTGCCCGTCGCGGCCCTGATGCAGATGGGTCGCGCCGATCCCTTTCAGCGAACGCATGGCGCTGAGCGCATCGGGAAAATGCAGCGTCACTTTTTCCGCGCTGCAATGCAGTTGCTCTGCGTAGCAGGCCGCCGCAATCTGCGTCTCGCTGAGAAAGCGGTTGGCGTGCGGCGACGCATCCAGATGGGACCAGGCTTCATGCACCTCCTGCAACGAGCCATCGCCCAGCGTAGAAAACAGCAGCGTGCCAGTGGGGCGCAGCACGCGCCGGAACTGACGCAGCGCGCCGGGCAGATTTTCACTCCACTGCACAGCCAGGTTACTCCACACCAGGTCGAGGCTGTTATCCGCCAGCGGCAGTGCGTCGATGTCGCCCGCCAGATAGTGCTGCGCCGCGTCGTTGTCCCGCGCCTGTTGCAGCATCTGCGGAGAGAGATCCAGCGCCGTGACCTGTTTGCCCCGCTCACGCCATACCCTGCTGTACCAGCCGGTGCCACACCCGGCATCCAGCAGCTGCAGTCCGCTCTGTACGGGTGCACGTGCCAGCAGCGCATTGCCGCTGAGGCGCTGCAGCGCAGCATGCGCATCATAATGGCTGGCCGCGCGGCCAAAGGCGCGCGCCACCGCCTGCTTATCAACCCGCAGCGTCATGCAGCGCCTCCAGTAACCGGTCAATATCTTCAGGGCGATGTGCCGCGGTCAGGGTAATACGCAGCCGGGCCGTTCCCGGCGGCACGGTAGGCGGTCGGATCGCACTGACCCAGCAGCCTGCCTCCGCCAGTCGCTGAGAGAGCGCCATTGCATCGCTGTTTTCACCTATCAGCAGCGGCTGAATCGCGCTGGCAGCGTCCATCAATTGCCACGGCAGCGAGGCCGCGCCACGCCGGAAATGCGCAATGTTCTGCTGCAACTGCTGGCGCAGCACATCGCCCTGCTGAATTTCGCGCAGCGCCGCCTGCAGCGCAGTGGCTTGTGCGGCGGGCATGGCGGTGGAGTAAATCAGATGCCGGCTGAACTGCAGGAAATAGTCAGCGATATCGGCGCAGCACAGCAGCGCAGCACCGCTGACGCCAAAAGCTTTGCCAAAGGTGACCACCAGCAGTTCCGGTTTAACGCCCTGCTGCCAGCAGCTGCCGCGCCCCTGCTCACCTACTACACCGATGCCGTGTGCATCATCCACCAGCAGCCAGCCCTCTGCCTGCTGCGTCTGTTGTGCCAGCGCAGCCAGCGGCGCACTGTCGCCATCCATGCTGAAAATCCCCTCGGTCACCACCAGCGTCTCCCCCTCGCAGGGTGACGCGAGCCGTGCTGCCAGGCTCTCCGGATCGTTATGACTGAAACGCCGCAGCTGCGCCGGGCTGTGGCTGGCGGCGTCGAGCAGCGAGGCATGGCTGAGTTTATCGGCCAGGATGCGATCGTTTTTCTCGCCCAGCAGATGAATCACCGCCTGATTGGCCGCGAATCCGGAGATAAACAGCAGCGCACGGTCGTAGCCGAGCCAGTCGGCCAGCTGCGCCTCAAGATCGGCATGCTGACGGTGATAACCGGTGACGTGTCCCGAGGCACCCGCCCCCGCCCCCGCCTGCGCCGCGCCCTGCTGCCAGCCCGCAATCACCGCCGGATGGCGGGTTAAACCAAGATAGTCATTGCTGGAGAAGTGCAGATAGCGGCGGCCACCGCTCTCTAACGTGCGGGTGGCTTGCTGATCGATGATTCGACGCTGCCGCCAGCCATCGGCCGCACGGCGCTGCGCCAGCCCCTGCTGAAGTCGTTGCTGCCAGCTCATTACAGTGCCGCGTTGTAGAACTGTTCAGTGTCGGCATGGAACAGCTGCTCGCTGAGTTGTTCTTCCTGCTGCTGATCGCCATGTTGGGTGTGGGTATGCTCCGGGTTCAGCCCCAGTTTGCGGAACAGCACGCGGTCTTTATCCTCTTCCGGATTCGGCGTGGTCAGCAGTTTGCAGCCGTAGAAAATCGAGTTCGCCCCGGCCATAAAGCACATCGCCTGAGTCTGCTCGCTCATCTGCTCGCGGCCCGCGGAGAGACGCACATGCGAGGTTGGCATCATGATGCGCGCTACCGCGATGGCGCGGATAAAATCGAAAGGCTCTACGTCATCGTTGTCCGCCAGCGGCGTGCCTTTGACCTTGACCAGCATGTTGATCGGCACGCTCTCTGGCGGCGTCGGCAGATTGGCTAACTGCACCAGCAGACCGGCGCGGTCGTTCACGGTTTCGCCCAGGCCAACGATACCGCCCGAACAGACTTTGATCCCGGCGTCGCGCACTTTGCCCAGCGTATCGAGACGTTCCTGGTAGCTGCGGGTCGTGATGATAGAGCCGTAGAATTCCGGTGAGGTGTCGAGGTTATGGTTGTAGTAATCGAGGCCCGCGCCCGCCAGCCGCTGCGCCTGTTGATCGCTGAGCGTACCGAGCGTCATGCAGGTTTCCATTCCCATCGCCTTCACGCCTTCAACCATTTTTTCCAGGTAAGGCATATCGCGCTCGTGCGGGTTTTTCCACGCGGCACCCATGCAGAAACGGGTTGAACCCGCGGCTTTGGCCTGACGCGCGGAGGTCAGTACCTCCTCCACTTCCATCAGACGTTCCGACTCCAGGCCGGTCTTGTAGCGCGCGCTCTGCGGGCAATATTTGCAATCTTCCGGACAGGCGCCGGTTTTAATCGACAGCAGGGTACTGACCTGCACCTGGCGCGGGTCGAAGTGCTGACGATGCACCTGCTGCGCTTCAAACATCAGTTCAAGAAAAGGTTGATCAAACAGCGCTTGCGCCTGTGCAATTGTCCAGCGTTGAGCCATTAGGTACTCCAGAAAAGGGTGTCATCCCGACAGAAAGCAGGGGTATACTTGTAAACTATATTTTTTTATTTTGGTTTACAACTCCGATGACTACCCCTGTTTTCTCCCTGGATGATGCCCGTTTTGACCGCCAGCATATCTGGCATCCTTACACCTCGATGCGGGATCCCCTGCCCTGCTATCCGGTCGTTGCCGCGCAGGGTTTTCAGCTGCAGCTGGCCGATGGTCGTGAGCTGGTGGATGGAATGTCATCGTGGTGGGCGGCAATTCATGGTTACAACCATCCCCGCCTGAACCGGGCGCTCACGGAGCAGGTCACGCAGATGTCGCACGTGATGTTTGGCGGCATTACCCATCCGGCAGCAGTGGCACTCTGTCGTCAGCTGGTGGCGATGACACCTGAGGCGCTGGAGTGCGTTTTCCTGGCCGATTCCGGCTCGGTAGCAGTGGAAGTATCGATGAAGATGGCGCTGCAGTACTGGCTGGGCCGGGGTGAAACTCGCCAGCAGTTCCTGACGCTGAAGCGCGGCTATCACGGCGATACCTTTGCCGCGATGTCGGTCTGCGATCCCGAGAACTCGATGCACAGCCTGTGGCGCGGTTATCTGCCTGAGCACCACTTTGCGGCGGCTCCGGCCTGCGGCTTTGATGATGAATGGGACGCGCGCGACTTCGATGATTTTACCCGACTGATCGAACAGCATCACCAGCAACTGGCGGCGGTGATCCTGGAGCCGATTGTGCAGGGTGCGGGCGGGATGCGTTTCTATCATCCGCGCTATCTGCAGCAGGTCCGGGAAGCGTGCGACCGCTATGGCGTGCTGCTGATAGCGGATGAGATCGCCACCGGATTTGGCCGCACCGGCAAGCTCTTTGCCTGTGAACACGCGGGTATTACCGCGGATATTCTTTGTGTCGGCAAAGCGCTGACCGGCGGCATGATGACGCTGGCGGCGACCCTGACTACCCGCGAGGTGGCTGATACCATCAGCCGCAGCGCGGCAGGCTGTTTTATGCATGGCCCGACATTTATGGGGAATCCGCTGGCCTGCGCGGTGGCGGCGGAGAGCCTGAGCATGCTGGCGGAAGGTGACTGGCAGCGACAGGTGGCCGCGATCGAACAGCAGCTGCGGGCTGAGCTGCTGCCGCTGCGCCGTTCACCACAGGTGGCCGATGTGCGCGTGCTGGGGGCGATTGGCGTGGTGGAAACCCATCAGCCGGTCAACATGGCGGCACTACAGCAGTTCTTTGTTGAACAGGGCGTCTGGATCCGGCCGTTTGGCCGACTGATTTACCTGATGCCGCCCTACATCATCTCGCCGCAGGCGCTGAGTCAGCTGGTGCAGGCGATGGGCAGCGCGCTGGAACATTCGCAACATTTTGCCGCCTGATGCGGGCTGACCACTGGCACTGGTGGTGCTTTTGGTTATGATGAAAGGCTATTCATCGACAGTTAAGGAGATGTGATGCGCGTTTTTAGTCAGGACTTTAATGACGGCGAAAAGATGCCAGAAAAGCATGTTTTCAACGGCATGGGTTATCAGGGCGAGAATATTTCTCCCCATCTTGCCTGGGAAGCGGCACCGGAAGGCACCAAAAGTTTTGTGGTGACCTGCTACGATCCTGATGCGCCGACGGGTTCCGGCTGGTGGCACTGGGTCGTGGCGAATATTCCGGCCAGCACCACGTCACTGCCGCAGGGTGCCGGTTCCGGCAAAGCGTCACTGCCAGCAGGCGCAATCCAGACCCGTACCGATTTCGGTCAGGCGGGCTATGGTGGCGCGGCGCCGCCTCAGGGCGAAACCCATCGCTACATTTTCACCGTGCATGCGCTGGATGTGGAGACGATTGAGGTGGATGAAGGCGCCAGTGGCGCAATGGTCGGCTTTAATGTGCATTTCCACGCACTGGCGAGCGCCTCGCTGACCGTGAATTATCAGTAATTCAGTCCGTCTGACAAACCCAAAGCTGAGTGACCTGGCAGCAACGCATTAGCTTAAACTGCAGGGAATAGGGTCAGAGGAGGAAAGCGTCCCGCCGCCCGGAAAAAAACGCCGGGAGCATTTTTGAACAACGCAACGCGTTGGCCCGGCAACGGACGCACCTCAGGAATGAGGTGCGTAATTGCGCGGGTCGAGCACGCCATGGATGGCGGCTTTTGCGTCTTTCCGATCTGACCCTATTGCCTGTGTCTGCACGATCTCACAGCTGGCAGTGGCAAACGCCGTCAACAATTTCACGCCTCTCCCACCCGGGAGAGGCTTTTTCACGATGCGTTACGCCTGCAACTGGTGAATCACCACCCACATCGGGCCCTGCCCTACCGCATAACGTCCCAGCGGCTGTAACAGCCCCTTCGGTTCGCTAATCGCATACACTTCGATGTGATGCGATTTCTGTCCCGCCGCCACCAGAAAACGTCCGCTGTGATCGATATTGAACCCGCGCGGCTGCGTTTCCGTCGGCTGGAACCCTTCCAGCGTCAGTTCATCGCCCAGTTCGCTGACGCTGAAAATCGCCAGCGTGCTGCTGGTGCGGTCGCAGGCGTAGAGGAAACGGCCATCCGGCGTCAGGTGAATATCGGCTGCCCAGCGCGTACCGCTGAAGTCCGGCGGCATCATATCCAGCGTCTGCACGCTTTCCGCTTCGCCTTCACCGGTATTTAATGCCCAGACATCAACAGTACTGTCCAGCTCATTCACGCAGTAAGCATACTGGCCGCCCGGATGGAACTGCATATGACGCGGGCCTGCACCCTCTACCGTCGTGACCTGCGCCTGTTTGCGCGGCGTCAGCTGACCGTCTGCGCCCAGCGCAAACAGACAGATACGATCCTGCTTCAGTGCCGGGACGTAGAGCGTTTTATTGTCAGTGTCGATATTGGCTGAGTGACAGCCATCCAGGCCGTTGATTACCTGTAGCGGGGCCTGCGGAATGCCATCATCGCCAATCGGGCTGACGCTGACGCAGGCATCATTGTAGGAGCCGCAGAACAGGAACCGGCCCTCGCGATCGGTGGAAATGTGGGTCGGACTGCCGGGCAGCGTTGCCTGACCGGCTTCGGTCAGCGTACCATCGGCGGCAATCCGGAACGCCAGCACGCGAAAATTGGGACGCACACCGACATAGAGAAAATCGCGTTTCGGACTCACCACCATCGGCTGAACCTGGCCGGCGACATCGATCACCTGAAGCAACGTCAGCGCACCCTCATCATTCATCTGCCAGACGTGAATCTGCTGGCTCTCGGGACTGGCGGTGTAGACAACCTGTTTCATGCATTCTCCTTTTTTTGCTGCCTGATCATATCTGTGAATCACTGTAGCGCGTTTTATTACCCTACGCTGGAATCATTTGTGCCCTGTTTTTTGTCTCCGGACCGTGGACAGGTGTAGACTTCAGCCCCTGCAAACCTGAAAAAACGAGAGGATGAATGAGCTACCGAGTAATTGCCCTCGACCTCGACGGCACGCTGCTGACCCCAGCCAAAACGATTCTGCCGCAGTCAATTGACGCGCTGAACCAGGCCCGCCAGGCGGGTGTTCATGTCGCTATCGTGACCGGACGCCATCACTGCGCTATCCACCCTTTTTATCAGGCGCTACAACTGGATACACCCGCAATCTGCTGTAATGGCACCTATTTGTATGATTACCGTGCGAAAAAGGTGCTGGCGTCCGATCCTCTCGACCCGCAGCTGGCGTTACAGGTGATTGATAGGCTGGATCAGCAGCAGATTCACGGTTTGCTCTACGTGGATGATGCCATGCTCTATCAGACGCCGACCGGTCATGTGATGCGCACCCTGAAGTGGGCCGAATCGCTGCCTGAGCATCAGCGTCCGCTGTTCTGTCAGGTGCCTGATTTAGCCCAGGCGGCACGTGACGCCGGTTCGATCTGGAAGTTTGCCCTGTCGCACGACAACCATCAGGAGCTGCAACAGTTCGCCACTACAGTGGAAGCGGAGCTGGGGCTGGCCTGCGAATGGTCATGGCACGATCAGGTGGATATCGCCAGAGGCGGCAACAGCAAAGGCAAACGGCTGGCGCAGTGGGTTGAATCGCTGGGGCTGAGCATGTCCGATGTGATCGCGTTTGGTGATAACTACAACGACCTCAGCATGCTGGAAACGGCCGGTCTGGGCGTGGCGATGGGCAATGCCGACGAGGCGATCAAAGCGCGGGTGAAAAAGGTAATCGGCACCAATCTTGAACCCGGCATTGCCGACACCCTCCGTCAGTACGTGTTGTAATCAGGGCGTTACCGAAACGCTTTTTATCTGGGCATAAAGCCACTGATCCGGCCGGATGCCCAGTTCATCCCGCGCCCACGGCGTGATGCGCGCCCAGAGTTCGCTGATGCCGATACGCAGCTTCACCTCCACCTGGTCTCCGACCTCCAGCAGCTCAACTACCTGTGCCGGTAAAATGTTGCGAATGGAGGTGTGCTGTGGCGGTTGCAGCGCCAGCGAGACATCTGATGAGGCGATGCGAATACGCAGCGGCGTTTTCACCGGCTGATTCACCCTGCTGACCCAGATGTGTTGATCGCCCAGCGAGAGCGCGGTCATCGGATAGTCGGGATGCTGCTCCAGCACCTGCACCCGCAGCACGCTGGTCAGTTCGCTTACCGGCAGCCATGGCCGCATCGCGCTGCTGCTCCAGACCCGCTCCAGCGGACCAAAGGCTTTGACCTTGCCCGCATCCAGCACCAGCACGTTATCAGCCAGATGCAGGATCTCATCCAGACTGTGCGAGACGTAGAGCATAGGAATATCGACCTGCTTCGCCAGTTTTTGCAGATACGGCATCAGCTCACGTTTGCGCGGCAGATCCAGCGACGCCAGCGGTTCATCAAGCAGCAGCATATCCGGTGCGGTCAGCAGTGCCCGGCCAATCGCAACCCGCTGCTTTTCACCGCCCGACAGCGACAGCGGAAAGCGCGACAGCAGCGCCTCCAGCCCCAGCAGCGAAACCAGGCTGTCGAACTGTGCTTTCATCGCCGGGGCCATACCATATTGCAGGTTGCCCCGGACCCGATAGTGCGGGAAGAGCCGCGCATCCTGAAACACATAGCCGATGCGGCGTTTTTCCGGCGGCAGCGCAACCTTCTGCTCCGCATCAAACAGCAGACGATCGTTAAGCTCAATCCGCCCGCGCTGCGGCTGAGTCAGTCCGCTGATGGCGTTGATCAGTGAGGTTTTACCGGCACCGGAAACACCGAAAATGGCGGTGATGCCTTTGGCGGGGATCTGCAGGTCGATCTCCAGCTGGTGAGCGCCCTGCTGCTGCATAAAATTGAGTGATAGCATCAGCTTCCCATCCGCTTGCGGCCTGCGCGTGCCAGTCCTTCCGACGCCAGCAGTGACGCCAGTGCCAGTACGATAGCGATGATACAGAGCCGCGCCGCCGCACCCTCTGCACCAGGGGTTTCGATCAGGGTAAACATTGCCAGCGGAAGCGTGCGCGTTTCACCGGGAATATTGGACACAAAGGTAATGGTGGCACCGAATTCGCCCAGCGATCGGGCAAACGCCAGCACCGTTCCGGCGATCACGCCTGGCAACGTCAGCGGCAGTGTGATGGTGAAAAAGACCCGCCAGCGTCCGGCACCCAGCGTACGTGCCGCCTGCTCCAGCCGGCTATCCACCGCTTCCAGCGCCAGCCGGATAGCGCGTACCATCAAGGGAAAGGCGATAACGGCGGAAGCCAGCGCTGCACCGCGCCAGCTGAACGCAAAGCTGAAACCGAACCAGTCAAAAAGCTTTTCGCCAATGAAGCCGCGTCGCCCCAGGCTAACCAGCAGCAGATAACCTACCACTACTGGCGGCAGCACCAGCGGCAGGTGGATCAGGCTGTCGAGCAGCGCTTTGCCGGGAAAACGGCAGCGCACCAGAATCCAGGCCATCAGAATGCCAAACGGCAGACTGCCAAGCACGGCTATGCCAGAGACTTTAAGGCTAAGCAGCACTGCCTGCCATTCGGGATCGCTGAGTATCATTTCGTCGGTGTGAATCCGTAATGTTTGAAAATCGCCGCAGCCTGCGGCCCTTTCAGGTAATCATAAAAGGCTTGAACGGTGGCCGTGTCGTGATCGTTTACGATCGCCATCGGATATTCCACCGGTTTGTGACTGGTTGCCGGAAAACGCCCGACCACCTGCACTTTATCGCTGGCGACCGCATCAGATCCGTAGACAATGCCGTATGGGGTTTCGTTACGCTCGACCAGAGCCAGTGCTGCCCGCACATTATTAGCGGGCGCTAACGCGGGCGCAACGCCATCCCAGGCTCCCAGCTTCTGCAACGCCTCTTTAGCATAGATACCCGCCGGAACGTGGTCCGGATCGCCCACCGCCAGACGTTCGCCGTGCAGCAATGTTTTCCAGTCGGTCTGCGGATCCAGCGTCACCGCTTTAGCTGCGGCACTCCGTGGCGCAATCAGTACCAGGTCGTTGCCCAGCAGGGTATAGCGGGTGCGGGTTATCACGCTTTTCTTCGCCACCGCATCATTCATCCACTGCTGATCGGCAGAGATAAACAGGTCGGCAGGCGCACCCTGTTCAAGCTGACGCGCCAGCGTGGAGGATGAGGCGAACGAAGAGACGACTGTCACGCCCTTTTCCTTCTGATACTGACTGGCAATATCCTGCATCGCATTGGTCAGCGAAGCCGCGGCGAACACGGTAATGTTATCGGCGGCCACTGCCTGTCCGGCCAGCGATACGGTGACCAGCGCCGCGACGCCCCAGCGGGTGTAATTTGATGACATGATTCTCTCCGGCTATTCGTTGTGTAGCGAATAATATAACGCAATATCAGGGAGGTTCAGTAAATTATCGGCAGGTGTCAGAGAAGGTTGAATCAATGCGGGACAAAAATGATGACGCTCGCCAGGATGGCGGGCGTCACAGAAATTAATTATGGGAACGGGCTGAAGATTTTTCGCGATGACCCACTTTAGAGAAGATATTAAACACTTCACCCAGGCCATAAATCATACCCAGCATCAGCGCCATTACCACAGGGACCATGAGTACAGCCACGGCGAGGCTTTTCAGTAATTCCAGCATGGAGAGTCTCACTCTGCTAACAAAAAAGTGATTGTAACGGGTCAGTAAAATTTTGCGCAGCCCTTTTCGTGCTTTTACTTTGGACATAAAACGCCGCTATCATCGGCCTTCGCCTTAACCCTTTGCCGGAGCTGTCATGGAAGCCGAACTGTCCCTTCATATCCGTTTACAACAGAAACTGTTTGCCGATCCACGACGTATTGAGCTGCTGAAACGCGTCCAGCAGACCGGCTCGATCAGTCAGGGGGCGAAGCTGGCTGGCATCAGTTACAAAAGTGCCTGGGATGCGATTAATGAGATGAACCAGATGGCGGATGAAACGCTGGTGGCGAGGGCAACCGGCGGCAAAGGCGGCGGCGGTGCAACGCTGACCCGCTACGGTGAACGCCTGATTCAGCTGTTTCATCTGATGGAGCAGATCCAGCAGAAAGCCTTTGATGCACTGCAGCAGGATACACTGCCGCTCGACAGCCTGCTGGCGGCCATCGCCCGCTTTTCACTGCAGACCAGCGCCCGCAACCAGCTGTTCGGCACCGTGGTGAGCAACGATGCGCAGCAGGTGGTTCAGCATCTGATGATTCAGCTGGCTGATGGCGTCACGCAACTCAATGTTGCGCTGACCCAGCGCAGCGCCGATCGTCTGCAGCTGGCGGCGGGTAAAGAGGTGCTGGTGCTGATCAAAGCGCCGTGGATCCGTATCAGTCGTGACGCCGCAGAGGAAGACAATCAGCTGACCGCCATCGTCACTGCCATCGAACCGGGTGAGCAGATGAGTGAGGTGCTGATGCAGCTCGCCAGCGGCGAAACCCTGTGTGCCACTCTGAGTAATGCACAGTTACAGCAGCTGAAGCTGCAGCCCGGCGATGCGGTGATCGCCAGTTTCAATGCTGAGAACGCTATCGTCGCTACCCTGCTCTAGCGGTTGAGTTGACTTCACTGCGGGCAATGGTTACAACTCAGTAATTCGATGCAAAAAATGGAACAGATCATGGCTTCATTGCATATTTTGCAAGGCACGTTTCATCTCAGTGATACCCGGATACTGAGTCTGAATCAGGTGGAACTGCAGCGCGGCGAAAGCTGGGCCTTTGTCGGTGCCAACGGCAGCGGTAAATCCTCACTGGCGCGCGCGCTCTCCGGTGAATTGCCCCCGCTTGCGGGTTCCGTCAGCAGCGATTTCACAAGGCCGGTCCGGCTGTCACTGGAACAGTTACAGACGCTGGTGGCGCAGGAGTGGCAGCGCAACAACACCGACATGCTCAGCGAAGGTGAAGAGGATACCGGACTGACCGTGGCAGAGGTCATTCAGGCGGAAGTGCAGCAGCCAGAACGTTGCGAACAACTGGCTCAGCAGTTTAGTATCGAACCGCTGTTGTCACGCCGCTTCAAATATCTCTCTACCGGCGAAACCCGCAAAACCCTGCTTTGTCAGGCCCTGATGAACCAGCCAGATTTGCTGATTCTGGATGAGCCGTTTGACGGACTGGATGTGGCGTCACGCGCCAGCCTGACCGATACGCTGCGCAACCTGCAGCACCCGGCGTTTACGCTGGTGCTGGTGCTCAATCGCTTTGACGACATTCCCGATTTCGTTCAGCAGGTGGGTGTGCTGGCGGAGTGTACTCTTACTCACAGTGGCCCACGCCAGACGATTTTAACGGAAGCGCTGGTGGCACAGCTGGCACACAGTGAACAGCTGATGGGAATGGCGCTGCCCGAAGCGGATGTGCCGGATCAGCTGCCCTCACTGGCGGATGATGCGCCGCGCGTTATCCTGCGCAACGGCACCGTTTCCTACAACGACCGACCGGTCATTCAGGGGCTGAACTGGCAGGTTAACGCAGGCGAGCACTGGCAGATTACTGGCCCGAACGGCGCCGGGAAATCGACGCTGCTGAGTCTGGTAACCGGCGATCATCCACAGGGCTACAGCAATGATCTCACCCTGTTTGGCCGTCGTCGCGGCAGTGGCGAAACCATCTGGGATATCAAACAGCATATTGGCTATGTCAGCAGCAGTCTGCACCTCGATTATCGCGTCAGCACCAATGTGCGGACGGTGATCCTGTCGGGCTTCTTCGACTCCATCGGTCTCTATCAGGCGGCATCCGATCGGCAGAAAGCGCTGGCACAACAGTGGCTGACACTGCTGGGAATGGATAACCGGCTGGGCGATGCGCCGTTCCATTCACTCTCCTGGGGACAGCAGCGGCTGGTGCTGATTGCCCGCGCGCTGGTTAAGCATCCGACGCTGCTGATTCTGGACGAGCCACTCCAGGGACTTGACCCGATTAACCGCCAGCTGGTGCGGCGCTTCGTCGATGTGCTGATTGGCGAAGGTCGCACTCAGCTGCTGTTTGTTTCCCATCATGCCGAAGATGCGCCCGCCTGTATCACGCATCGCCTGAGCTTTGTTCCCGATAAAGGCGGCTACGCTTTTCAGCAGGAAACGTTGCGCTAACGCGTTCACATCGGCCCCTCAACGCCGCTATCGCGGCGTTTTAAAGTACACCTGTGTAATCGCTACCATTCCGGCCTGCCTTTTATCCCGCATTACTGCACACAATGCCACGAAATAAGAATATTCAGCTTGTGTAAACGATACCATTTATCCAGACTTGATCACGCTTTCGGGCGCGCTGATGTGCTACTTTTTACCGATGCCTCTCTGGCTTTTGACGCTTACCAGGATCTCACATGGAAAAATTCAACCCGGTCGATCATCCCCATCGCCGTTACAATCCACTGATTGATCAATGGATTTTAGTTTCACCTCATCGGGCCAAGCGTCCGTGGCAGGGCGCGCAGGAAACGCCAGCAGTTAATACCTTACCGTCGCACGATCCGGACTGCTTCCTGTGTGCCGGAAATACCCGCATTACCGGTGACAAAAACCCCGACTATTCTGGCACGTATGTCTTTACCAATGACTTTGCTGCGCTGATGACCGACACGCCTGACGCGCCCGAGAGCGACGATATCCTGATGCGCTGTGAAAGCGCACGCGGCACCAGTCGGGTCATCTGCTTTTCGCCCGATCACAGCAAAACTCTGCCGGAGATGTCACTGAGCGCGCTGGAAGAAGTGGTGCGTACCTGGCAGGCGCAGACCGCCGATCTGGGTCAGCACTATCCGTGGGTGCAGGTGTTTGAGAACAAAGGCGCGGCGATGGGCTGCTCAAACCCGCATCCCCATGGTCAGATCTGGGCCAACAGCTTCCTGCCGAATGAAGCGCAGCGCGAAGATGATCATCAGCGCGACTATTTCGCAAAACATGGCTCGCCGATGCTGGTCGATTATCTGGCACGTGAGCAGCAGGATGGCAGCCGCACCGTGGTGGAAACCGAACACTGGCTGGCCGTCGTGCCGTGGTGGGCTGCCTGGCCGTTTGAAACTCTGCTGCTGCCGAAAGCGCACGTTAAACAGCTGACCGATCTCAGTGAAGCGCAGAGTGCCGATCTGGCAAAAGCCATTAAGCTTCTGACCAGCCGCTACGACAACCTGTTCCAGTGCTCCTTCCCCTACTCCATGGGCTGGCACGGCGCGCCGTTTAATGGCGAAGCCAACGACCACTGGCAGTTGCATGCGCACTTCTATCCACCGCTGCTGCGCTCAGCAACGGTACGTAAATTTATGGTTGGCTATGAAATGCTGGCCGAAACCCAACGCGATTTAACGGCGGAACAGGCGGCGGAACGTCTGCGTTCTGTCAGCGACGTTCACTTCCGTGAGGCACAACAATGAGCTTAAAAACCATCACGCAGCAGCTTTTCTCTGACACCTTCGGTTACGCTGCAACGCATACCATTCAGGCGCCGGGCCGCGTTAACCTGATTGGCGAGCACACCGACTATAACGACGGCTTTGTGCTGCCATGTGCCATCGATTACCAGACAGTCATCGCCTGCGCCCGCCGTGACGACCGCCAGATTCGCGTAGTCGCTGCCGATTATGAGAATGCGCAGGACACCTTCTCGCTGGACGAAGAGATCGTCAGCGTGCAGGAACCGATGTGGGCTAACTATGTGCGCGGCGTGGTGAAACATCTGCAGCAGCGTCATGCCGATTTCGGTGGCATTGATATGGTGATCAGCGGCAACGTGCCACAGGGCGCAGGTCTGAGCTCATCCGCCTCGCTGGAAGTGGCGGTCGGTACCGTGGTGCAGCAGCTCTATAACCTGCCGCTGGATGGCGCGGCTATCGCGGTGAATGGTCAGGAAGCGGAGAACCAGTTCGTTGGCTGTAACTGCGGCATCATGGACCAGCTGATCTCCGCACTGGGCAGGAAAGATCACGCGATGCTGCTCGACTGCCGCACGCTGGGCACCCGTCCGGTGTCGATGCCGGAAGATATCGCGGTGGTGATCATCAACTCCAACTTCCGCCGCACCCTGGTCGGCAGCGAATACAATACCCGTCGCGAGCAGTGTGAAGCGGGCGCGCGTTTCTTCAATAAGAAGGCCCTGCGTGACGTTGAACTGGCCGAGTTTGAAGCAGCCCAGGCGCAGCTCGACCCCCAGGTGGCAAAACGCGTGCGTCACGTTCTGACCGAGAACGCCCGAACGCTGGAAGCAGCCGATGCGCTGACTCAGGGCGACCTGACACGTATGGGTCAGCTGATGGCCGAGTCGCACGCCTCAATGCGTGACGATTTCGAGATCACCGTGCCGCCAATTGATACGCTGGTTGAGATCGTGAAAACGCAGATTGGTGAACGCGGCGGCGTGCGCATGACCGGCGGCGGCTTTGGTGGCTGCATCGTGGCACTGATGCCACTGGATCTGGTCGATCAGGTGAAAGCCGCCGTTGCTGAGCAGTATGAAGCCGCGACCGGCATCAAAGAGACCTTCTACGTCTGCAAAGCCTCTGAAGGAGCGGGCCAATGCTGAATGACGTCAATTCCCATGCGCCCGACGGTCAGCCGTGGCGCATAACGGTGCTGCGTAATGCCAACGGCATGCTGGCGACCTTTATGGACTGGGGCGCAACCTGGCTTTCTGCCCGCGTCCCGATGCAGGATGGCACCGTGCGTGAAGCGCTGCTTGGCTGCGCCACGCCCTCTGACTACCTGCACCAGGATGCCTATCTGGGTGCCACGGTGGGCCGTTACGCCAACCGCATCGCCGGGGCAAAACTGAATAAACTGAACCGTCAGCTGGTGCCAAACCAGGGTGCCCATCAGCTGCATGGCGGGCCGGAGGGCTTCGATAAACGCCGCTGGCAGATTGTCAGCCAGTCCGACAGCGAAGTGCACTACCGCATCGACTCGCCGGATGGCGACCAGGGCTATCCGGGCAATCTGATTGCCGACGTGCGCTATCAACTGGATGACCAGAACTGCCTGAGCATCCGCTACGAAGCGCGCTGCGATCAGCCCTGCCCGATCAATCTGACTAACCATGCCTACTTTAACCTTGATGCGCATCATGGCGACGCACGCCAGCATCGCTTACAACTGCACGCCGACCAGTATCTGCCGGTCGACAGCGAAGGTATTCCGAATGCGCCGCTGAAAGCCGTTGCCGATACCAGCTTTGATTTCCGCAACGCCAAAGTCGTGGCGCAGGATTTCCTGGCAGACGATGATCAGCGCGCGGTGAAGGGCTATGACCATGCGTTTCTGCTCAACAGCGCAGGCGACGATAGTCAGCCTGCGGCAGAACTCTGGTCGGAAGATGGCAGATTGCAGCTCAGCGTGACTACCTCGGCACCGGCACTGCAGTTCTATACCGGCAACTACCTGGCCGGCACCCGTGCCCGTGAGCAGGCGAGCTATAATGCATTTCAGGGCATTGCGCTGGAGAGTGAATTTTTACCGGATTCGCCTAATCATGCTGAGTGGCCTCAGCCTGATTGCTGGCTGCAGCCGGGAGATCGCTGGGAATCCGTGACGCGGTATCGCTTCACGCTACGCTGAGCCTCCGGCTGAAAAACGCGCAGTGCGTCACACACAGGCTTACGCGCTGCCCGCTTTTCCGTTATGGTATGGCGCAATCAGCTCGTGTTTCATGCGGGCAGCAGCAGGTTTCCAATCTCACAGAAACATCACAGTATTAAGGAGTTAAGCTATGGCTGTAACTAAGCTGGTTCTGGTGCGACACGGCGAAAGCCAGTGGAACAACGAAAACCGCTTTACCGGTTGGTATGATGTTGACCTTTCTGAGAAAGGTCGTGGCGAAGCCAAATCAGCAGGTCAGCTGCTGAAGAAAGAGGGCTTTGTTTTTGATTTCGCTTACACCTCCGTACTGAAGCGTGCGATTCACACGCTGTGGAATGTGCTGGATGAGCTGGATCAGGCCTGGCTGCCGGTTGAGAAAACCTGGCGTCTGAACGAGCGTCACTACGGTGCGCTGCAGGGTCTGGACAAAGCGGAAACGGCCGCCAAATATGGCGACGAGCAGGTTAAGCAGTGGCGTCGCGGCTTTGCCGTTACCCCGCCAGAGCTGGATCGTTCAGATGAGCGCTTCCCGGGCCATGACCCGCGTTACGCGAAACTGACTCCGGAGCAGCTGCCAACCACCGAAAGCCTGGCGCTGACCATCGACCGCGTTATCCCTTACTGGAATGACACCATTCTGCCGCGCATCAAAAGCGGTGAGAAAGTGATTATTGCCGCACACGGCAACTCACTGCGTGCGCTGGTGAAATATCTGGATAACCTCGGCGAAGATGAAATCCTCGAGCTGAATATCCCTACCGGCGTTCCGCTGGTGTATGAGTTCGATGAAAACTTCAAACCGCTGAAACGCTACTACCTGGGCGACCAGGACGAGATTGCTGCGAAAGCCGCAGCCGTTGCAAATCAGGGTAAAGCGAAGTAATTTCTCGCTGAAAAGGCAAAAAGGCCAGACGAAAGTCTGGCCTTTTTTATTGGGCTGCGCCCGACAATGCTGCGCGTCATGTTTAACTGCCAGAGTAAAATCCTGGATGTGAGTACGTACCAGACTAATCACATATTCAAATCCGTCTAAGTCTGGCAGCAATAAACTAGCTCGACGCGCAGGGAACAGGGTCAGAAGAGGAAAGCGTCCCGCGCCAGGGATGGCGCGGGCAGAGCGTCCAGGGACTGGCTTGAGCGTCTTTCCGATCTGACCGTGTTCCCTGAGCAGGCTCACTCTCCACAGCGAATCCGGCCAGACTTTGTTAATGAGTCTGAATAACCAATCAGCCGCGGCGCCGTTTAACCGCTGCCGCCAGCTGACGCAGCACCTTGTCCGTATCTTCCCAGCCGATACAGGCGTCGGTGACGCTTTTGCCATAGACCAGTGGCTCGCCGCTCTCCAGACTCTGGTTGCCTTCCACCAGATGACTCTCAATCATCACACCGACAATCGCCTGCTCACCGTTAATCAGCTGCTGTGAGACATCGTCTGCTACGATCATCTGACGCTGGAACTGCTTGCTGCTGTTGGCGTGGCTGAAATCGATCATCACCTGCTGTGGCAGACCCGCTTTTGCCAGGCCCTCTTTGACCTCTGCAACATGCTGCGCACTGTAGTTCGGCTCTTTGCCGCCGCGCAGAATGATGTGGCAGTCATCGTTGCCGCTGGTTTCCACAATGGCGGAGTGACCATACTTTGTCACTGACAGAAAACAGTGTGGCGATCCCGCTGCGTTAATCGCATCAATCGCGACCTTGATGGTGCCATCGGTGCCGTTTTTAAAGCCAACCGGGCAGGAAAGACCGGATGCCAGCTCGCGGTGTACCTGAGATTCCGTGGTGCGCGCACCAATCGCGCCCCAGCTCATCAGGTCAGCCACATACTGCGGGGTAATCATATCCAGAAACTCGCCCGCTGCCGGTAAGCCGCTGTCGTTGATCTCCAGCAGCAGCTTACGCGCCAGACGCAGACCGTCGTTAAGCTGGTAGCTGTTATCCATATAGGGGTCGTTAATCAGCCCTTTCCAACCCACCGTGGTGCGCGGCTTTTCAAAATAGACCCGCATGACCACTTCCAGCTCGCCTTTCAGCTCATCACGCAACGCCAGCAGGCGGCCTGCATACTCTTTCGCCGCTTCGGTGTCATGAATTGAACAGGGTCCAATCACCACCAGCAGACGATCGTCCTTGCCCTGCAGGATCTGATGAATCGCCTGACGGGCCTGTGAAACGGTCTGTGCAGCACGATCGGTCGCCGGGAATTTTTCGAGCAGCGCAACAGGAGGTAACAGCTCTTTAATCTCTTTGATGCGTAAATCATCGTTCTGGTAATTCATACTGATTCCATATTATTTCTTGCCCGACGCCCGCCGGACACATCCTGCCCAATGTAGCCCGAAGCGCCAGGGGTGTAAATTCCTGCTGCGGGTTAAATGTGCGGGTCATATTTGCATTAATCAGCTTAGCGACTAGACTTTTTAATGGTAAGCACTGAGGAAAGTCCCGCTTACCTTATTTAATTACCCTGTTTAAGCCAACTGGCGAATTTTATTTCGTCAGGAATTTTTTTACCCGAAATTGCACCTCTGGGCTTAAAGCCTCTTCATTTATTAACGGGAGCATAATGATGAAAAAGTTTGCCTTAATCTTTTTGACAGCAGCAATGACACTGAGCAGCGGCGCGGTACTGGCTGCAGACAGCAGCAGCAATAACGGTACAGCGAATCAGGCAGCCAGTGCAGGTGCAGCGGCGGGTGGAGCAAAAGAGAATCTGCCACCAAATAATGTTGATAACAGCAAAATTAATAACACTGGCACCGACACAAATCCTGCAACGTCTGGCAGCACCACCAGCCATGGTAATATGTCTGCTAACGAAATGGACCAGAACGCCCAGTGTAAAGATGGCAAATGTCCGAACATCAACAAAAAAGTTCAGACTAAAGTGGGCGGCGGCGACGTAGATACCAAAACCGACGGCACCACCCAGTAATTCTGTTTAAAACCAGGAGAGCTGACGTTCTCCTGGTTTTTCTCCCCTCTGCCCCACTCTTCCGCTATGCTAATCCTGTGAAATTTACAGGAAATCCTTCATGGCCGTTTTGCTTCTGATTGACGATCATCCGCTGGTTGAAGTGGCACTGGAAGCTGCCCTGAGCCAGTCACCCATACCCATTAAACTCCTCTCTGCCATCAGTGAAAAAGCCGCCCGCCCCTTACTTCAGGAGCCACTGGACATTATCGTGCTGGATATCGGCCTGCCGGACAGTGATGGCCTGGAGTTTCTTCGTCGTCTGAAGATCCATCGGCCTGATTGCCCGGTGCTCATCTACTCTGCGCAGCAGACCCGCCACTATGTGCGTCGCGCCCAGGCGCTGGGTGCGGCCGGTTACGTGGTAAAGAGTCAGCGCATGACGCAATTACTCAGCGCCATCCTGGCGGTGCTGGGCGGTCAGACGGCCTTTCCGGTGATGGATGATGAGCCTGAGCTGCCCCTGACCCAGAAGGAGCGTCAGATTCTGGCACTGCTGGCCAGTGGACTATCCAATCTGCAAATCGCGGCTCAGTTGCACATCAGTAACAAAACGGTCAGTACTCATAAAAAGAACATTCTGGAAAAAACCGGAGCACGCTCAGTAGTGGAACTGGCTGACCTGTGGAAAGCCCAGCAGTGAGGGTTATTCTGCTGATCCTGCTGTTCTGGTGCGGCACCGGCCTGGCTGAGGTGCGTCCGGTGAGCAGCGTGAATCTGCCGATGATGCTGCCGGTGACGCACGCGGAAACGATGCAGGGCAGGATCCTGCGCGTCGGCCTGCTGGAAGAGAACCACGCGCCCTGGGCAATGCGCATCGGCAATGACCTCTATGGCATCAATGCCGACTATCTTTCCGCGCTGCGACAGCTGACCGGTGCGCAGTTCACGCTTAACCTCTACAGCGATCAACCACATCTGATGCAGGCGCTGACCAGCGGCCAGATCGATTTTGCGCTGGGCATGTGGAGCGACCCACTGCCACCCGGCACCCTGAGCAGCGAAAACTGGTTCAGCAGTCCGCTGCGGGTTTACCGCAATCAGCAAAACCAGCGTGCCGTGATGTTTAACAGCCAGAATGCCTCGCTTGCTATCAGTGACAGCACGCTGGCACAGCTGCCATCTGCGCTGGCGGCCCGTCACAGCTGGCAACGCTACAGCAGCGACCTGCAGGCGCTCTATACCCTGCTTAATCAGCAAAATGACTATGTGGTGGCAGATGAGACCAGCGCCGGTTTTCTGCTGAGCCAGCTGCAACAGGGCCAGATTTATCAGATCGCCTCCCATATTGAGGCCGGCCAGCTCAACCTGCGCGCGGTGGCGCGCGATCCCCAGCTTATCAGCTGGATAAATCAGAGCCTGCGTCAGTTGCCTGCAGAACTGATGAACACGCTGCAGGCGCGCTGGAGCAGTACGCTGCCGCGCTATCAGGACACCCAGACTCTGATGCTCAGCCCCGCTGAGCGCGCCTGGATTGCCGATCATCCGCGTATTACCTATACCGCCGAACCGGACAACTATCCCTGGAGTTATCGCGATGCCAGCGGAACTGCCCGAGGCTATGGCGTGGATTTGCTGAAAGCGATTGCGCAGAGCACCGGATTAGCGTTTGAGCCGGTGTGGGTCAGTAATCCCCGTCAGGCCAGCACGCTGATTCAGCAAAAGCAGGCAATGCTGCAGCTGATGCAGCCGCTGAATGGCGATGCGATGCAGAGCACGTCGCTGCCGGTGTGGCGTGCGCTGTGGGGCATTTATAGCGTCCAGTCCGATACGCTGGCTCACTGGCGCGACCTGCAGGGCAAGCGGATCGGCGTGTTGCAGGATGACCTGGCGCTGCGTCTGCTGCCTGCGGATCTCAAGCCACAGCCGTTTGCCGATCGTAATAGTCTCTATGACGCGCTGGCAAAGGGGCAGATCGATGTGCTGGTCGATAACGTGCTCTCCGCCCGCTGGCGCATCGCCAGCCGGGATGATGCCCGTATTCATCTCGCCTTTGCCGCCAGCGATATCGCCTGGCCAATCGCGCTGGGCGTCACGCCTGAGCAGCCGGTGCTGCGCACCCTGCTGGATCGCGCGCTGCAGCAGATCCCGGCTGACACACAGAGCCAGATGCGCGACAGCTGGTCAACCCCGCCGCAGCCCGGCAGCGTGATAGCGATGCGTTCGCTGCCGATGATGGTGCTGGCGGTGGCAGGTGCGGCCATTGTGCTGCTGCTGTTGCTGCTGGCGCGCCGCTACTGGCAACAGCGCCGGGAACGTCAGCAGCGTGAACAGGCGGAACATGCCAATGCAATGAAAAGCCAGTTTCTGGCGACCGTCAGTCATGAGCTGCGTACCCCAATGCAGGCGATCCTGGGTCTGCTGGAGCTGGAGAAGCAGCAGCACAGCAGCCAGAACCTTTCGCTACTGCACAGCAGCGCACAATCGCTGCTGACTCTGCTGAATGACCTGCAGGATCATGCACGCATCGAGAGCAACAGTTTTACCCTGGCACCTCGCCCGCTGGCGCTGGCGCAGTGGCTCGATCAACAGCAGCATTTTTATCATCCGTTGATGCGCGCTGACGGCCCACGTCTGATCGTCGAGGCGCTGACGCCGCTGCCTGGCACCGTATTGATTGATGCCGACCGCCTTCAGCAGGTTGTAAACAACCTGATGACCAATGCGCTTAAATTCACCCGCCACGGCGCGATTCGCCTGACGCTGGCCGCACAGCAACAACAGTTGATTCTGACAGTGAGCGACAGCGGCAGCGGTATTCCGCCAGAGGAGCAGCAGAAGCTGTTTGATCCCTGGTATCAGGCGCCGTCCGGTAAATCGGTTTCGGTGCAGGGCAGCGGCCTGGGGCTGTTTATCTGCCGGGAAATGGTGCTGCGGATGGGCGGCGACATCCGGCTCGCCTCTGAACCTGGGCACGGTACTCAGGTCACCGTGACGCTGCCGCTGCAGATCTGCGCACCGGTAAACCACGCAGACGACACGACCCTGCCCGGCTTTCCACAGCTTAGGGTGGCGATTGTCGATGACCATCCAGCCAATTTGCTGGTGATGCAGCAGCAGCTGGCGCGCTTTGCAATTCAGGCTGACATCTTCGAACAGGGACGCGCACTGCTGCAGGCCGACGCAAAGCAGCCTTATGATCTATTGTTTATCGACCAGATGATGCCGCGCCCTGACGGTACGCTGTTGTTGCGCATATTGCGTCGTCGTGACCGCCAGCGCAGACGTCAGGCGATGCGGGTGCTCTGCTCGGCTGACGCGCAGCTGCTGTCGCAGTCACCTGAGGCGGGCGAGCGTGTGCTGATTAAACCGGTGCAGTTAGCCGATCTCAGCGCGCTGCTGGCAGAGTGGCAGCAGGAGTGGCAGGACGATCCGCTGGCGACACTGGATGACAACCTGTGGCAGCTGGCGCAGCAGAATGACAAATTCCTCAGCCGTCTGAGCCAGACGTTGCACAGTACGGTGACACAGGACCTGGCTGTGATGCGTGAGGCACACGAACGCGCAGACTGGACGCAGTTCGCCGAAGCAGCACACCGGATGAAAGGAAGCTGCTTGCTGGCAGGGCTGGAGCATGGCGCGCAACTCAGCCAGCAGCTGACGGAGCAGGTTAAACAGCATCAGGACACGTCTGAGACGTGGCAATTACTGATATTATTCGCAAACAGGTTACTGAAAAAACTGGAATCTTATGGCACATACCCACACTCATAGCGGGCAGGATAGTAATCGCACGCGTCTGGCGGCCGCCTTCGGGGTGACAGTCGTCTTCATGGTTGCTGAAGTCATTGGCGGCTGGCTCTCAGGTTCACTGGCGCTGCTGGCGGACGCCGGGCATATGCTGACCGACGCCGCCGCTCTGTTGATGGCCTTGCTGGCGGTCCATTTCTCACGCCGTAAACCTAATGCACGCCACACCTTTGGCCTGCTGCGTCTGACCACGGTAGCGGCATTTGTTAACGCGATTGCGCTGCTGGGCATTACCGTGCTGATCGTCTGGGAGGCAGTGCGTCGCTTTGCCGACCCGCAGCCGGTGACGGGCGGATTGATGCTGGGGATCGCGATTGGCGGCCTGCTGGCCAATATTCTGTCATTCTGGCTGCTGCATCACGGCAGTGGAGAAAAGAACCTCAACGTGCGGGCTGCCGCGCTGCATGTCATGGGTGACCTGCTGGGTTCGGTGGGCGCGATTGTGGCGGCGGTGATTATTCTGCTGACCGGCTGGACGCCTATCGACCCGATTCTGTCACTGCTGGTCTCCCTGCTGGTGCTGCGCAGCGCCTGGGCGCTGCTGCGTGAAAGTCTGCAGGAGTTACTGGAAGGGACACCGCATTCGCTGGATGTGAACCGGCTGATACGGGATCTGACGCTGAACATCGCCGAAGTGCGCAATGTTCACCATGTGCATCTGTGGCAGGTCGGCGAAAAGCCGCTGCTGACGCTGCATGCGCAGGTCATCCCGCCTTACGATCACGATGCGCTGCTGCATCGTATCCACGACTATCTGCGCCAGCACTATCAGATTGCGCATGCGACCGTGCAGATGGAGTATCAGCCCTGTGCCGGTGCCGAGTGTGAACTCGGCTTAAGCAGCGCTGCTGCCTCCGGCCATGATCACAGTCATTCTCACGACCATGATCATGACCCTGCGCACGCTAAAGGCGAAGCGCACACTCACTGAGCCGAGAGCGCGCGGGAACCCTGTTGCCGCGCGCTGCGGATCCACATACGCGATCCGTTCAGCGCAATCAGCGTCAGAATCACATACTCCAGCGACATCGCATACACGCCCTGACGGGCGAAAATCATCACGCTAATCACGTTGATGATGACCCACAGCAGCCAGTTCTCAACATATTTTCGTGTCATCAGCACCATCGCCGCAATCGACAACACCATCAGGCAGGAATCCCAGAACGGGAAGGCATCCGGCTGCAACGCGGGCATCGCTACCGACAGGCCAAGACCGTTCATCAGCGTCACCGCTGTACGGGTTAACAGCGCAAACACCGGATCGATATAGAGGGTCATCAGCGCAATGGCGATCACACAACCCGCCGCCCAGGCCAGCGCTTTGGGCAGTGGCAGCCAGCGGATTTTCAGCTCGACCTGATGATCGGCGGTCTGACGGCTCCAGGCGTACCAGCCATAGATATTGGCGGCAAAGAAGAAGAGCTGCAGCAGGAGGCTGGCATAGAGCTGGATCTGAAAGAAGATCACCGCAAACAGCGTCACGTTGATCAAACCGAACGGATAGTTGATGATTTTTTCCAGGCTGGCAAACCAGATACAGAGTAAGCCCGCCAGCGTGCCGATGGCCTCAATCCATGAGAGATCGTAGCCCCCGGCACCCAGAGGAATATGAACCAGAATATTATGTGTGCTGAAGAAATCCATGCTGAGCACCTGTCCGGGAACGCTTAGGCGTTGCCCTTCACGTTGAGTTTAAGTTCCGCTGCAAAGGATAGCATGCGATTAAGCGGCAGTAACGCCGCCTCACGCAGCGCCTCATCCACGTGAATCTCATGTTCCGCCCCGCCCGTCTCCAGCGCCTCTGCGATGGCTTTGAGGCCGTTCATTGCCATCCATGGACAGTGAGCACAACTGCGGCAGGTTGCGCCCTCACCCGCGGTCGGCGCTTCCAGCAGCTCTTTGTCCGGTACTGCCTGCTGCATCTTGTAGAAGATGCCGCGATCGGTGGCGACAATCATCTGCGGATGTGGCAGGGATTTCGCCGCCTGAATCAGCTGGCTGGTCGAGCCGACCGCGTCCGCCAGATCGACAATCGCCTGCGGCGACTCCGGGTGCACCAACACCGCTGCGTCGGGATAGAGCGCTTTCATACGCTGCAGCGCCTGGGTTTTAAACTCGTCATGCACAATGCAGGCACCCTGCCAGCAGAGCACATCCGCCCCCGATTTATGGGTGACGTAGCGGCCAAGATGACGATCCGGTGCCCAGATGATCTTTTCGCCCAGGCTGTCGAGATGCTCAATCAGCTCAACCGCAATGCTGGACGTCACTACCCAGTCGGCCCGCGCTTTGACAGCCGCTGAGGTATTGGCATAGACCACGACGGTGCGATCGGGATGGGCATCACAGAAGGCGTTAAACTCTTCGATTGGACAGCCCAGGTCCAGGGAGCACTCCGCCTGCAGCGTCGGCATCAGCACGGTTTTTTCGGGACTGAGGATTTTGGCGGTTTCGCCCATAAAGCGTACGCCTGCCACCAGCAGTGTGGTGGCAGAATGGTGGCTGCCAAAGCGCGCCATCTCCAGCGAGTCAGAGACGCAGCCGCCGGTCTCTTCCGCCAGCGCCTGAATTTCCGGATCGGTGTAGTAGTGCGCCACCATCACCGCGTTACGCGCCTTCAGCAGCGCTTTGATTTTCTCACGGTAAAACGCCTTCTCGTCGTCACTCAGACGAGCAGGTTTAGGTGGAAAAGGGTAAACGGCGCTTTCAGGATCGAACATCACACTCATGACACAGCTCTCGTTTTATCTAATTAACGAAAATCGCCTGATAAGGCGAATAATGGCGATGAATCCGCCGTCGTGTTTTATATGCTAAACACGATAACGGAAAAGTCAGACTGTGTCGTGGGATTTTTAGTCCGCCTGTATCACTAACTGGACCGGCTCTGGAGCCGCTTTGTCGGGAAGCGACTGCGGCGCTTCCAGCGCCAGCAGGAAAGCTTTGATATCCAGCCCGCCTGCAAAGCCGGTCAGCTTGCCGTTGGCACCGATCACGCGGTGGCATGGCGCAACAATGGAGAGTGGATTACGGCCATTGGCCGCGCCGACCGCCCGTACTGCCAGCGGATGGCCGATCTCTCTGGCAATCTGGCTGTAGCTGCGCGTTTCACCAAACGGAATCGCCACCAGCGCTTGCCAGACTTTTTTCTGAAACTCGGTACCAACAAAATCGAGCGGCAGCTCAAAGCAGCGACGCGCACCGGTAAAGTACTCGCTGAGCTGACGCTCAGTTTCAAGCAGGATGGGATGATCGTCATCGCGCGTCTGGGGCAAAAATCGGGTGCGCTTCGGATCATCATTTTCCCACAAGATGCCCGCCAGGCCACTGTCGCTGGCGACCAGTTTCAGCTCGCCTACCGGGGTAACTATCGGTTTGAAGTAGTACATAGTGATTCTCCCGTCACGGTTTCATCGCCTATTATCGCACTTTTCATCAGCCTGACTGGCTGTTTTCGGTCATGGTTCTAAACTGTTGTGCTGTCCGAAAACAGCCAGTCTCTCGGGATTCACCATTGTAGGCTGTGCTTATTTACCGGAGAAATACCATGATCGATCCCGACATTGCTTATCAGGCGCTGACCTCTCGTGATACCCGCTTTGACGGCGTTTTCTTTGTGGGCGTGACGTCAACCGGTATCTATTGCCGTCCGATCTGCCCGGTCAAAGCACCCATGCAGAAGAATTGCCTTTTCTTCAGCAGCGCCGAGGCAGCGGAAAAAGCGCGCTTCCGTCCCTGCCTGCGCTGCCGGCCAGAACTGGCACCCGGCAATGCGCCCGTTGATCAGCCGCATCGTGTGGCGGAGCGGCTGATTCAGCGCATTGAGGAAGGCATGCTGGAGGAGCGCGAAGGTCTGGAAGCGATTGCCGCTGAATTCGGCCTTAGCCTGCGTCAGCTGCGCCGTATCGTGCAGCTTGAACTCGGCGTCTCGCCGATGGAGCTGAAGCAGACGCGGCGTATGCTGCTGGCAAAACAGCTGCTGACCGAAACACAACTGCCGGTTACAGAAGTCGCCTACGCCAGCGGTTTCAGCAGCCTGCGTCGCTTTAATGACGTGTTCCAGGCGCGCTACCGCATGACGCCGAGCGCGCTGCGTCGGGACGATACGGGCACTCAACGTGCGCAGCCCGGCGACCGCGTGACGCTGCGGCTGGCCTATCGCCCACCCTACGACTGGGCAGCGATGCTCTGGTTTTTGCAGACGCACCTGATGAAGGAGGTCGAAGCAGTGGAAGATGGCAGCTGGCGACGCACCGTGGCGCTGGGTCGCTGCCGGGGTTGGGTCAGCGTTTCCCATCTGCCGCAGAAGAACGCATTGCAGGTGACGCTCTCAACGTCCCTGACGCCAGTGCTGCCTCTGCTGCTGCGCCGTCTGCGTGACCTGTTCGATCTTGACGCGCAGCCGCAGCGTATCGCCGCCTGCCTGGCCCAGGATCCGCTGCTGGCGCCCAGCCTGATCGCGCATCCGGGTCTGCGCGTGCCTGGCGCGTTTGACGCTTTTGAGCTGGGCGTGCGCGCCATTATCGGCCAGCAGGTAACGGTCAAAGCAGCCACCACGGTCAGCAGCCGCTTTGCCGCCGCCTTCGGTGAGCCCTGCGAGACGCCTTTTGCCGATCTCACCCGTTATACCGCGCTTCCTGAACGTATCGCCGGACTGACGGTGGACGATGTTGCACCGATGGGCATTGTCAGCGCCGCGCGCTCCCGCGCCATCATCGCCTTTGCCAGCGCCTGCGCCAGCGGTGACCTGCGTCTTAGCGCCGCTCAGCAGCCTGACGAGGTGATAAAAAAGCTGGTCAGCCTGCCGGGCATTGGCCCCTGGACAGCGCATTATATCGCGATGCGCGCCCTGCGCTGGCCGGATGCTTTTCCCAAAGAGGATATCGCCATCCGTAACAACCTGGGCGGCCTGTCATCCAAAGAAGCGGAAGCGCGCTCGCAATCCTGGCGTCCCTGGCGCAGCTATGCGGTGATGCATATCTGGGAGAGCCTGGCGGTGGCAAAGGTGAAGAAAAAGGCGTGAGGGCGAGATTTGGGGCAACTCTGCCAACAATACAGAAGCTCAACGCGCAGGGAACAAGGTCAGAAGAGGAAAGCGTCCCGCGCCAGGGACAAAAACGCCAGTGATGCTTTCAGACTGTTGAGGAAAGCAAACCAGGGTAATTTTCCCAACATTACAGATGCTCAACGCGCAGGGAACAGGGTCAGAAGAGGAAAGCGTCCCGCGCCAAAGACAAAAACGCCAGTGATGCTTTCAGACTGTTGAGGAAAGCAAACCAGGGTAATTTTCCCAACAATACAGATGCTCAACGCGCAGGGAACAGGGTCAGAAGAGGAAAGCGTCCCGCGCCAGGGACGGCGCGGGCCGAGCAGGTCAGGGATGACGGCTTTTGCGTCTTTCCGATCTGACCCTGTTCTCTGCGCAGGCTCGATCAAACAGCGGGCAGCGACAACCTCAAGCACTTGAGGTGTTTTGCTTCTTCAAAGTGAGTTAGTGCCGCAGAAACGAAAAAAGCGCCTTAACGGCGCTTCTTTCTTAATGGGTGGGTCGTGCAGGATTGCCTCGGCCCTTCCAGGGCCTCACCCTCCGGGTGATGCTGACGCATCAGCCTGAATCGCCGGGCGATTCAGTCGAACCTGCTGCAGGTTCTCACCCTGCACGATAAAGTCCGTGCCCCGGAAACGAAAAAAGCGCCTTAAAGGCGCTTCTTTCTTAATTGGTGGGTCGTGCAGGATTGCCTCGGCCCTTCCAGGGCCTCACCCTCCGGGTGATGCTAACACATCAGCCTGAATCGCCGGGCGATTCAGTCGAACCTGCTGCAGGTTCTCACCCTGCACGATAAAGTCCGTGCCCCGGAAACGAAAAAAGCGCCCTGAGGGCGCTTCTTTCTTAATGGGTGGGTCGTGCAGGATTGCCTCGGCCCTTCCAGGGCCTCACCCTCCGGGTGATGCTAACGCATCAGCCTGAATCGCCGGGCGATTCAGTCGAACCTGCTGCAGGTTCTCACCCTGCACGATAAAGTCCGTGCCCCGGAAACGAAAAAAGCGCCTTAAAGGCGCTTTTTTCTTAATTGGTGGGTCGTGCAGGATTCGAACCTGCGACCAATTGATTAAAAGTCAACTGCTCTACCAACTGAGCTAACGACCCGCTGGGGGCTTACAACCCTTCAGCGCGCCAGGCGGCTGAGATAAGATGGTGGGTCGTGCAGGATTCGAACCTGCGACCAATTGATTAAAAGTCAACTGCTCTACCAACTGAGCTAACGACCCATCTTAGGTTGTGAAGCAATGCTGAAGTGTTCTTCTTAAAACAGCGCGGTAAAAGCGCGTCTGAAGGAGATGGTGGGTCGTGCAGGATTCGAACCTGCGACCAATTGATTAAAAGTCAACTGCTCTACCAACTGAGCTAACGACCCATCTTCAGGCTGACCAGACACTTTTCAATGTGTCCCGGCAACGGCGGCATATATTACTGATTTAGCGGGGTAGCGCAACTCTTATTTCTGCTAAATGCTTCAGTTGCTTACCTTTCATACGGCAAGACCAGAAATCACACGATATCTGGTCTGAACCGGACAAATTACAGGCCTGCCAGACGTTTCTGCGCCTGTTTAGCAGATTCGGTGTCTGGATAAAGTTTGATCACCTGCTGGAAGACCGCTTTGGCTTTCGCCGTATCTTTCTTCTCCTGCATGATGACACCCACTTTCAACAACGCTTCTGCAGCTTTCGGCGACTTCGGATAATTCTTCACCACCGTGGCGTAATAATAAGCCGCGTCGTCCTTTTTGCCTTTGTTGTAGTTCAGCTGACCCAGCCAGTAATTCGCATTCGGCTGATAGGTCGAATCAGGGTAACGTTTTACCCACGCCTGAAGCGCGCTGATCGCCTGGTCATACTGTTTCTTCTCCAGAATCAGCGCCACAGCCGCATTGTAATCGCTGTTGGCATCGCCGGTCTGCGCGGGTGCGCTCCCCGTGGATGCTGCCGCGCCTGCGGTTGCTGCTGCGCCTGTATCCGCTGCGGCGTCGCTGCCGGCAGCCTGCTGCCCGCCGCTGCTGCTGGCGCTGCTTAGCGTGTCAATCTGCTGGTAGAGCTGCTTCTGCCGCTCAACCACCTGATTCAACTGATACGTGTTTTGCTGGATTTGCCCACGCAGCGCATCAATATCACGCTGGTTATCACTCATCTGCTGCTGCAGTTGCTGCATCAGCTGTGCCTGGGCATTAGAGATTCGTTCAAGAGTGGTGACACGGTCTTCGACCGAGCCGGAGCCAACGTTACTGATTGACGCTTGGGCATTAGCGGCCCAGGGGGCCGCTACGCCAATCAGTAACGACAGACTCAACAGATGACGTCTGAAGTTACTAACCATGTGATTCTCTTAGTAGACCAGTACGGCACGACGGTTTTTAGAATACGCTGCTTCGTCATGACCCAGAACGGCTGGCTTCTCTTTACCGTAAGAAACGATAGACATCTGATCAGCCGACACGCCTTTACCCTGCAGGTACATTTTAACGGCGTTAGCACGACGTTCGCCCAGGGCGATGTTGTATTCCGGCGTACCGCGCTCATCCGCGTGACCTTCAATGGTCACTTTGTATGATGGGTTGCTGCGCAGGAAGGTCGCGTGCTGATCCAGCATCTGTGCGTAATCAGACTGAACGTCATACTTGTCCAGGCCGAAGTACACGATGTTGTTCTGCTGCAGCTGCTGCATCTGCAGACGAGCCTGCTCGTCAGAAGACATGTTGCCGCCGTTACCGTTCATGCCAGAGTTTGCACCGTAAGCGCCATCAGCGCCCATGCCAGTCTGGTCATTGTTGTTGTTTTTGTGTGAGCTACAAGCCGCTACTGCCAGAACCGGCAGAGCCAGCATCAAACCCTTCAGCACTTTGTTCAGTTGCATTTCAAAAATCCCATTATTGTTTATTGTTTGCGATGTCTGAACTGTCAGACATTACAGATACGGCGACCAGGCAGGAAATTTGACCTGTCCATCAGTTGCCGGAAGACGCGCTTTGAAACGACCGTCGGTTGAAACCAACTGCAGCACGGAACCCATCCCCTGAGTAGAGCTATAGATTACCATTGTGCCGTTTGGTGCCAGGCTCGGCGTTTCATCCAGGAACGTGTCCGTTAACGTTTGAACGGCTCCCGTTTCCAGATCCTGTTTGGCGACGTGTTGAGCACCACCGCTGGTGCTAATCATCACCATAGATTTACCATCTGTTGCGACATCCGCATCCTGGTTCTGACCACCTTCCCAGGTAATACGCTGTGGCGTGCCGCCGTTAAGGCCGACTTTATAGATCTGAGGCGCACCCGCCTGATCCGAGGTATAAGCCAGCGTCTGGCTGTCCGGGAACCAGGTTGGTTCAGTGCTGTTATAGCGGCCATCTGTCACCTGACGCGTCTGACCTGACGCCAGATCCATCACATAGAGGTTCAGACTGCCGGTTTTAGAGAGCGCGAAAGCGAGCTTAGAGCCATCTGGCGAAAACGCCGGTGCACCGTTATGACGTGGATAAGAGGCGACCTGACGGATAGCACCGTTAGACAGCGTCTGAACCACCAGCGCAGATTTGCCGCTTTCAAAGGTCACGTAGGCAACTTTGCTGCCATCCGGAGACCAGGCTGGCGACATCAGTGGCTGTGGTGAACGATGTACCACAAACTGATTGTAACCATCGTAGTCAGCGACGCGCAGCTCATACGGGAACTGACCGCCGTTGGTCTGCACGACATAGGCGATACGGGTACGGAAAGCACCTTTAATGCCGGTCAGCTTCTGGAACGTCTCATCACTGGCCGTGTGGGCAGCATAACGCAGCCACTGTTTAGTCACTTTATACGAGTTCTGAGCCAGTACGGTACCTGGCGCACCGCCGGTATCAACCAACTGGTAAGAAACCTGATAGCTGCCATCCGGGTTAGAAGCAACCTGACCGACGACAACGGCATCAATGCCGAGCGCGCTCCAGGCGGCAGGCTGAACTTCCTGCGCGCTGGCAGGCTGCTGTGGCAGACGCGAGCGATCCAGTGGATTAAATTTGCCACTGTTGCGCAGGTCAGCCGCCACGATACCGCCGACATCTTCTGGCGCGGCACCCGCACCCGCCCATTTAAACGGCACCACACCAATCGGGCGCGCGGTGTTAACACCCTGGGTGATCTCAATTCGAACTTCTGCATGCAGCATGGCTGCCCACAGCAGGATAAAAAAGCCTAACGTAACGCGAAGAGCTTGCTTCATTTTATCTCCCTTATCTGAACCTCAGTCCACGATAATTGGCACTGTTCCTGGAAACCACGAGTACAACTTAAGTACGGCAAGCTAAACATAGATCAACTTGCCGACCGTGACTGCATTATTGCGGTTTAAAACGCATCGGGGCGTTTTTAAACACTTCGTAGACCGCCTGCGAAGGCGGCTTCGGAATACGTGCCTGTTTGGCGGCAGCAATCGCGGCCTGACAGAGCGCGGGATCGCCCCCCTCTGACTTAACATCAATCAACAAGCCGTCAGGCGCAAGTTTAATCCGCAAATCACAGGTTTTTCCGCGATACAGATCGGCATCGTAGAATCGGCTCTGAATCGCGCTCACAACCTGACCCATGTAGGAGTTGATCTCCGCGCCTGATGCGCCCGCTTTCTTCTGGTTGCCCTGCCCTGCTGCGCCACCTGAGGTGCCGCTTTTCGGTGCATTTTTGCCGGAAGCGAGTCCACCCAGTAAATCATCGACATCGCTGTCGTTAGCCGCATCAGCGGCCGCTTTCGCTTTGGCATCTGCTTTGGCTTTAGCAGCGGCATCCGCTTTTGCTTTGGCTGCCGCATCGGCTTTGGCTTTTGCCGCGGCATCGGCTTTCGCCTTGGCAGCCGCTTCTGCCTTCTCTTTTGCGGCTTCTTTGGCCGCCTCAGCTTTCTCTTTCGCGGCTTCAGCGGCCTTCTCTTTCGCCGCCTCTGCGGCTTTTTCTTTGGCTTCTGCAGCTTTCTCTTTCGCTTCTTCGGCCGCTTTCACTTTGGCCTCAGCCGCCGCTTTGGCATCCGCTTCAGACTTTGCTTTGGCTTCCGCAACGGCTTTCTCTTTTGCCGCGGCCGCCGCCGCGGCTTTCGCCTGCTGATCAGCCTGCTTCTTTGCGTCGGCAGCGGCCTGCTTCGCCTGCTCGGCGGCGGCTTTTGCCTGTGCATCCGCCTGGGCTTTCGCATCCGCTTTAGCTTTGGCTGCCGCTGCTTCAGCGGTTTTCTGCTGTTCCTGAGCCTGCTTAGCGGCCTCTTCAGCTGCTTTCTGTTGCTCAGCCTGCTGTTTAGCCTCTTCTTTCGCCGTTTCCTGCGCGGCCAGACGCTCTTTTTCCAGCGCTTTCAGACGCTGCTGTTCAGCGGCCTGTTTCTGTTGCAGCTCTTCAGCCTGCTGCTGCGCCTGCTTTTTACGCTGCTGCTCAGCCCGCTGGCTGTCACTCTGCTGGTTCTGCTGACGATTGTATTGACTTACGACGGCACCAGGATCGACCATCACTGCATCAATATCACTGCCACCACCACCCGCACTGCTGGGGTCAACATGCTCATTAAACGAGCTCCAAATCAGCAGCGCGATCAGCACGATGTGCAGAATCACCGAAATGATTATCGCGCGCTTTAACTTCTCGTTTTGCTCGGTTGCCTTCGACACACTCGGTTCCCAAAAAACGGTTCGATTTTAAATCGGCTGCGTCATCAAACCGACAGATTTAACACCCGCCTGATGCAGCAGGTTGAGCGCTTTAATAATTTCATCGTAAGGCACCTCTTTCGCGCCCCCGATCAAAAAGACCGTCTTAGGATTCGCTTCCAGTCGACGCTGCGCTTCGCTGATGACCTGCTCAGGGGGGAGTTGGTCCATACGATCGTGATCCACGACCAGGCTGTACTGCCCCACGCCCGCTACTTCGACAATTACCGGCGGATTATCGTCGCTGGAAACCGTTTTAGAATCGGTCGCATCCGGCAGATCCACTTCCACGCTCTGGGTAATAATGGGTGCCGTCGCCATGAAGATCAGCAACAGCACCAGCAGGACGTCCAGTAGCGGAACGATGTTGATTTCCGACTTCAGGTCGCGGCTTTTGCGACCACGTACTCTGGCCATCATTAACCTCTATTTACTTAGCGCTATCGCTGGAGAAAGCCTGGCGATGCAGGATGGCAGTGAACTCTTCCATAAAATTGTCGTAGCCCTGCTCCAGTTTGTTTACGCGCTGGTTCAGACGGTTATACGCCATGACCGCCGGAATCGCGGCAAACAGGCCGATTGCGGTCGCAATCAGTGCTTCAGCAATACCCGGTGCCACCATCTGCAGCGTCGCCTGCTTCACCGCGCCCAGCGCGATAAAGGCGTGCATAATTCCCCAGACGGTACCGAACAGCCCGATGTAAGGACTGATAGAGCCGACCGTTCCCAGGAACGGAATGTGGTTTTCCAGCGCTTCCAGCTCACGGTTCATTGAGATGCGCATAGCACGACTCGCTCCGTCAATGACCGCTTCCGGCGCATGATTATTGGCGCGATGCAGGCGGGCAAACTCTTTGAAGCCGGAATAGAAAATCTGCTCTGAGCCGCCCAGTTCTTCCCGGCGCTCCTGGCTCTCCTGATACAGGCGCGAGAGTTCGATGCCGGACCAGAATTTGTCTTCAAACGCCTCCGCTTCTCTTCCCGCCGCATTCAGAATACGTGTGCGCTGAATAATGATGGCCCAGGAGGCAATAGAAAAGCCGATCAAAATCAACATGATAAGTTTGACCAGAAGGCTCGCCTTCAGGAACAAATCAAGAATGTTCATGTCAGTCACTGCTTGAACTCCGCGACAATAGACTTGGGAAGCGCAATCGGCTTCATCAGGTGTGGGTTAATGCAGGCAATCAGGACTTCTGCCTCATTGAGCACTTTGCCTTCAGTATTCACGATACGCTGCGTGAACGTCATGGTAGCCCGTGTCATTGATGTGACCTCACTCTGGATCTCCAGAAGGTCATCAAGACGCGCCGCCGCCAGATAGTCCACCGATATGCGCCGTACCACAAAAGCGATCTGCTGTTCTAACAGCGTCTGCTGATTGAAATGGTGCTGTCGCAACATTTCGGTACGTGCTCGTTCATAAAAAGCGATATAGCTGGCGTGATAAACCACACCACCGGCATCAGTATCTTCGTAGTAGACCCGAACCGGCCAGCGAAACAGCGTTGTACTCACTCTACATCCCGGCCTCGTTTTAAACGTTGCTACTATACGCAAGAGAATTGGGGTTGGGAATGGGTCGCCAGAGCCAGGCGAAAATAATTATCGCTCCGTAACAAACGGAACGATTTCAGAGAGATTTATTGACCCGGCGCTGACAAATATTCACTGACAGCGCGGGTGAGGCGGGGATTAAAGGTAAAAACGGTCAAGCGCAATCAATAACACCAGCAGAGCCGGTAACGGCGTAAACAGCGCCTGCCATCGGGTTTTCCGTGGCCGGAAACCCACACCGTGAATTACGCCGCAGCAGACCGCCCAGATCAGCACCAGCCCCTGCAGAGCAGGAAGCTGGCCCGCCTGATTAGCAAAACGGGTCGGATCCCACATCACGCCGCCCGCCGTCAGCAGCGCCAGCAGCAGTGAAAGGGCCCGTAACGGGCCCTTATCCATCAGATCATAGAGCATCCGAATTGGCGTGCGCATCAGTGAGTCTCATCCTGCGCTTCAACGTGTTCAATCGCCAGAGCGGTCACGATACCAAAGGCACAGGCCAGCAACGTGCCGAGAATCCAGGCAAAATACCACATGCGACATCTCCTTTATTAATAGAGTGAGTGACTGTTGCTTTCAATCTGCTCTTTGGTAATACGGCCAAACATCTTCCAGTAGCACCAGGTGGTGTAAATCAGAATGATTGGGACAAAGATAGCGGCGGCCACGGTCATGGTTTGCAGCGTCAGCAGACTGGACGTTGCGTCCCACATTGTCAGGCTGGTCCCCGGCACGGTGCTGGATGGCATAATGAACGGAAACATCGCAATGCCGGCGGTCATGATGACGCAGGCCAGGGTCAGTGAGGAGAACAGGAACGCCCAGGCGCCCTTCTCAACCCGCGAGCAGAGTGCGGTAAGCAGCGGCAGCACTGAACCGAGCAGCGGGAACAGCCACAGTACAGGATGGTTCTGGAAGTTGACCATCCAGGCACCCGCTTCGCGTACGACAGTTTTTCCCAGTGGATTCGAGGCGGCGAAGTGATCCACTGTGCTGGTCACCACATAACCATCGATACCGTATTTCACCCAGACACCCGCCAGGATGAAGCAGACCATCATCACCAGCGCGGCAAGTTGTGCAGCGGTACGCGAACGCAGATGCAGTTCGCCAGTAGTGCGCATCTGCAGGTAGGTTGCGCCCTGCGCCAGAATCATCGCCACACTGACCACACCCGCCAGCAGGCCAAACGGATTCAGCAGCTGGAAGAAGTTGCCGGTATAGAACAGGCGCAGATACGCATCGGCATGGAATGGCACGCCCTGTAACAGGTTGCCAAAGGCCACGCCAATCACCAGCGGCGGCACGAAGCTGCCAATAAAAATGCCCCAGTCCCAGGCACCGCGCCAGCGGTTATCTTCAATCTTCGAGCGGTAATCGAAACCGACCGGACGGAAGAACAGCGACGCGAGCACCAGAATCATCGCCACATAGAAGCCGGAGAAGGCTGCCGCGTAAACCATCGGCCAGGCAGCAAATAGCGCGCCACCCGCGGTGATCAGCCAGACCTGGTTACCGTCCCAGTGCGGAGCGATACTGTTAATCATGATGCGACGTTCAGTATCAGTGCGGCCCAGCATGCGCGTCAGCATCCCGACGCCCATATCAAAACCATCTGCGACAGCAAAGCCAATCAGCAGCACGCCGATCAGCAGCCACCAGACAAAGCGCAGAACTTCATAATCAAACATGGTCGCTCTCCTTATCCCTGAACCGGCTGAGTGGTTGCCGTGATCTGCTCATGATGATAACGCCCGGTTTTCAGGCTACTCGGTCCAAGGCGGGCGAATTTGAACATCAGGTACATCTCTGCCACCAGGAACAGCGTGTAGAGTCCGCAGATCAGGATCATCGAGAACAGCAGATCGCCAACAGTCAGCGAGGAGTTGGCCACTGCTGTCGGCAGGATTTCACCGATAGCCCAGGGCTGACGACCATACTCCGCCACGAACCAGCCTGATTCGACAGCAATCCAGGGTAAGGGAATACCAAACAGCGCCGCTTTCAGTAACCAGCGGTTTTTGCCGACGCGATTGCGTATTACGCTCCAGAAGGAGAGCGCGATGATACCCAGCAGCAGTACGCCACACAGCACCATGATGCGGAAGGCGAAGTAGAGCGGCGCCACACGTGGGATAGAGTCCTGCGTGGCCTGTTTGATCTGTGCTTCGGTCGCATCCGCTACGTTGTCGGTATAGCGCTTCAGCAGCAGACCATAACCGAGATCCTGCTTGTGGCTGTTGAACGCGTCACGTACTGCGGGATCCTGACTGCCGCTGCGCAGTTCATTCAGCAGGGTGTAGGCTTTCATGCCATTACGGATACGCACTTCATGCTGAGCCATCAGATCTTTCAGACCGGTGACCGGCTTATCGATGGACCGGGTCGCGATAAGGCCCAGCAGCCACGGGATCTGCACGGCATACCGGTTCTCCTGCGTTGCCTGATCGGGCAGGCCAAACAGCGTAAATGACGCCGGGGCTGGCTGGGTTTCCCACTCCGCTTCGATAGCGGCCAGCTTGGTTTTCTGCACGTCGCCCATTTCGTAGCCTGACTCATCGCCCAGCAGAATCACGGAGAGCACCGCCGCCATACCAAAGCTGGCCGCGATAGCGAACGAGCGTTTAGCAAAAGCAATGTCACGCCCTTTCAGCATGTACCACGCGCTGATACCCAGAATGAACATCGCGCCGGTGGTGTAACCGGCCGCAACGGTGTGAACAAATTTAACCTGCGCCACCGGGTTCAGTACCAGCTCAGAGAAGCTGACCATTTCCATGCGCATGGTTTCGAAGTTGAATTCCGAGGCGATGGGATTCTGCATCCAGCCGTTGGCAACCAGAATCCACAGCGCAGACATATTCGAGCCCAGCGCCACCAGCCAGGTCACCGCCATGTGCTGCACTTTACCCAGCCGATCCCAGCCAAAAAAGAACAGGCCGACAAAGGTCGATTCCAGGAAGAACGCCATCAGACCCTCAATGGCGAGCGGCGCGCCGAAGATATCGCCGACGTAGTGAGAGTAATATGACCAGTTTGTCCCGAACTGAAATTCCATGGTCAGGCCTGTGGCGACACCCAGCGCAAAGTTAATACCAAATAACTTGCCCCAGAACTTCGTCATATCTTTATAAATTTGTTTGCCGCTCAGGACATAAACCGTCTCCATGATCGCCAGCAAAAACGCCATACCCAGCGTTAAAGGGACGAACAGAAAATGGTACATCGCTGTTAAGGCAAACTGTAACCGCGACAGTTCGACGATATCTAACATAAGGACTCCTTGCTCCTCGCTTTGTCTCTGTCACGCGCGCGATCAGAACGAACGTAATCAGAGTCAGGAACGGCTGTTTATTGATTCCAGTTTTTTTATTACCAGCAGAACAGATCTGTGAGCTGCCCGAACAGGCGAGTAGCGAATGAAGCAGCTCTGAAAATTGTCAATCCGCGCTTTCATTAACGCGTGCTTTAACAGGAGAAAAGCGGGTGTCATCCCGGGTTGAGCAGACGTTTGAAAATTTGTGTAAAAGGCTGGATTGATGCAGCGCAATTTACGCTCTTAGCGTTGCGCTTTGCCAGCGATATAGTTGGATTTAAATCGTGATTAATTGATCTGGATTAACGCAATAAGTTTCCAGATAAAGTCAGGTGGGTTTCTTGTTAATGAGATGTCATTAATGAAATAAGGCGGGGAAAAAATAGTTTACCTTTGATACTTTTTTTTAACGCAACCAATACCTGAATGGTTATTTGACTCTGCCCTCTTCTTTTTAATTGTCTGCGTTAAGACTGTGCGTTACCGGCATAAAAAAAAGCCACCCGGAGGTGGCTTAGTCTCAGATGACGCCGACTTAATTTGCCGGTAATACGGCTTTAACCGCGTCACCGATGTCAGCCAGGCTGCGAACGGTCTTCACACCTGCGGCTTCCAGCGCAGCAAATTTCTCATCTGCTGTACCTTTACCACCGGCAATGATGGCGCCAGCATGGCCCATGCGCTTGCCTTTCGGCGCGGTTACGCCAGCAATGTAGCCCACAACCGGTTTGGTCACGTGCTCTTTGATGAAGGCGGCGGCTTCTTCTTCTGCGCTACCACCGATTTCACCAATCATCACGATCGCTTCAGTCTGTGGATCGTCCTGGAACATTTTCAGGATGTCGATGAAGTTAGAGCCAGGGATCGGGTCACCACCGATGCCGACGCAGGTTGACTGGCCGTAGCCGATGTCAGTGGTCTGCTTAACCGCTTCATAGGTCAGGGTGCCTGAACGGGAAACGATACCGACGCGGCCCGGCTGATGAATGTGGCCCGGCATGATGCCGATCTTACATTCGCCTGGGGTGATCACGCCCGGGCAGTTTGGACCGATCATCCGCACGCCCGCTTCATCCAGCTTCACTTTCACAGTCAGCATATCCAGGGTCGGGATACCTTCGGTGATGGTGATGATCAGTTTGATACCTGCTTCAATCGCTTCCAGGATGCCATCTTTACAGAAAGGCGCCGGAACGTAGATCACGGTGGCGGTTGCGCCGGTCGCTTCTACCGCTTCGCGTACGGTGTTGAACACCGGCAGGCCAAGGTGAGTCGTGCCGCCTTTGCCTGGCGTTACGCCGCCAACCAGCTGGGTGCCGTATGCCAGCGCCTGCTCAGAATGGAAAGTCCCCTGGCCACCGGTGAAACCCTGGCAAATGACTTTGGTGTTTTTGTCGATCAGAATGGACATTATTTACCCTCCGCGGCAGCAACAACACGCTGTGCGGCGTCTGTCAGGCTGGTTGCTGCAATGATGTTCAGACCGCTGTCCGCCAGTTTCTGTGCGCCCAGCTCGGCGTTGTTACCTTCCAGACGTACCACCACTGGCACGTTCACACCCACTTCAGCGACTGCGCCAATGATGCCATCGGCAATCAGATCACAGCGTACGATACCGCCGAAGATGTTAACGAAGACGGCTTTAACCGCATCGTCAGACAGGATGATTTTGAAGGCTTCGGTCACGCGCTCTTTCGTTGCGCCACCGCCGACATCAAGGAAGTTGGCTGGCTGACCGCCATGGTGCTTAACGATGTCCATGGTGCCCATCGCCAGACCTGCGCCGTTAACCATACAACCGATGTTGCCTTCCAGCGCAACATAGTTCAGTTCCCACTGTGTCGCATGCGCTTCACGTGGATCTTCCTGGCTTGGATCGCGCATTTCGCGCAGCTCTGGCTGACGGAACAGGGCATTGCCATCGGCACCCAGTTTGCCATCCAGGCAGATCAGATCGCCCTGTTTAGTGATGACCAGCGGGTTGATCTCAACCATCGCCAGATCGCGCTCCAGGAACAGGGTCGCCAGACCCATGAAGATCTTGGTGAACTGTCCTACCAGCTTGCCGGTCAGGCCAAGTTTGAACGCCAGCTCACGGCCCTGATAAGGCTGCGGGCCGGTCAGGGGATCCAGCGCCATTTTGTGGATCAGGTGCGGGGTCTCTTCCGCCACTTTTTCGATTTCCACGCCGCCTTCGGTAGAGGCCATGAAAATCACGCGACGCGTTGCGCGATCGACCACCGCGCCCAGGTAGAGCTCCTGATCGATGTCGGTTGCCGCTTCAACCAGAATCTGGTTTACCGGCTGGCCGTTTGCGTCTGTCTGATAGGTCACCAGACGTTTGCCCAGCCAGTTTTCAGCAAATGCGCGAATCTCTTCTTTGCTGTTAACCACTTTCACACCGCCCGCTTTACCGCGGCCACCGGCATGAACCTGACATTTAACTACCCACGGGCCTGCGCCAATTTTAGAGGCTGCTTCTTCCGCTTCACGTGGTGTAGTACAGGCGTAACCCGTTGGTGCCGGCATGCCATACCGTGCAAACAGTTGTTTCGCCTGGTATTCGTGTAAGTTCATGATGTTCTATCCATTCAGGTCTGAAAAGAGTATTGAGGTTGGGCGCGCGAGGCGCGCCCGGTGAAAATCAGACATCCAGCAGCAGACGCGCCGGATCTTCCAGCATCTCTTTCACTGCAACCAGATAACCCACTGATTCACGGCCATCGATCAGACGGTGGTCATAAGAGAGCGCCAGGTACATCATTGGCAGCACCACGACCTGACCATTGACCGCCATAGGGCGATCTTTGATAGCGTGCATGCCCAGGATGGCGCTCTGCGGTGGGTTGATGATTGGGGTGGACATCAGGGAACCAAAGACGCCGCCGTTGGTAATGGTGAAGTTACCGCCGGTCAGATCGTCAACTGTCAGCTTGCCGTCACGGCCTTTCACTGCCAGCTCTTTGATTTTCTTCTCAATGTCCGCCATGCTCAGCGCATCAACGTCACGCAGAACGGGGGTCACCAGACCGCGTGGCGTAGAG
Source organism: Pantoea sp. 22096 (assembly GCF_052045955.1). NCBI lineage: Bacteria > Pseudomonadati > Pseudomonadota > Gammaproteobacteria > Enterobacterales > Erwiniaceae > Pantoea > Pantoea sp. 22096. The sequence continues at coordinate 1,871,691 of NZ_JBQEPW010000001.1, forward strand.
ACCGCGATGCTGACGTCGAAGTAGTTGTGGTAAACCACATCTTCGCCATCGATGGACGCATTCACTTCCGGATAGCGTTTCAGTGCTTCAACAACCGCTTTGATGTAGAAGGACATAAAGCCCAGACGTACACCGTGACGCTTCTCGAAGGCCTCACCATACTGCTTACGCAGATCCATGATGGGCTTCATGTTAATTTCATTGAAGGTCGTCAGCATCGCCGTGCTGTTTTTCGCTTCCAGCAGACGCTCGGCAACGCGCTTACGCAGACGGGTCATCGGCACGCGTTTTTCGCTGCGATTCGCCACGGGTTGCTGCACGGCTGCAGTTTCTGCCGCTGGTGCGGCGGCTTTGGCAGCCTGCGGTTTGTTGGCCAGATGTTTTTCAACATCTTCACGGGTCAGACGACCACCCACACCGCTGCCTTTGATCTGTGAGGCATCAAGATTGTGCTCTGCAATCAGACGGCGGATAGCCGGGCTGAGCGCATCGTTGCTCTCTTCTTCCAGTGACGCAGTCTGACGCTGAGCCGGGGTAGACTCTTTGCTTTCAGACTTCGCGCTGCTCTCTTTACCGGCGCTGTTGCCCTCTTTCAGACGACCCAGGATCTGGCGGGAAGTGACGGTGGCGCCCTCTTCTTCCAGAACCGCTTCCAGGATACCGTCAGCAGAGGCTGGCACTTCCAGTACAACTTTGTCAGTTTCGATTTCGACCAGCACTTCATCGCGAGTGACTGCATCGCCTGGTTTTTTATGCCAGGTTGCCACAGAGGCATCGGCAACCGATTCAGGCAGGTCGGGAACGAGAATATCTACGCTACTCATTATCTTTCCTTTTAATTAATTAACGTTCAGCGCGTCATTAACCAGGTCTTGCTGCTGTTGTTGGTGTACGGACATGTAACCCACGGCCGGTGAGGCAGATGCCGGGCGGCCTGCATAACGTAAAGTGGCACCAAACGGCACAACTTCACGGAAATGATGCTGGCTGCAATACCAGGCGCCCTGATTCAGTGGCTCTTCCTGACACCAGACAAAATCCTGCACGTGAGCATACGCTTTTAATGCTTCCTGTACCGCGTGATGCGGGAACGGATAGAGCTGCTCGATGCGCACGATAGCCACATCGGTCTGCTCATTTTTACGACGCTGCTCCAGCAGGTCGTAATAGACTTTACCGGAGCACAGCACGACGCGTTTCACGCCCTGCGGATCCAGATCATCGACTTCGCCAATCGCCGGCTGGAAGCTGCCGTTAGCCAGTTCATCCAGCGTGGAGATGGCCAGCGGATGACGCAGCAGTGATTTCGGCGACATCACAATCAGCGGACGACGCATACCGCGCAGCGCCTGACGACGCAGCATATGGTAAACCTGCGCAGGGGTAGACGGCACGCAGACCTGCATGTTCTGCTCAGCACAGAGTTGCAGATAACGTTCCAGGCGCGCAGAGGAGTGCTCTGGCCCCTGACCTTCATAACCGTGCGGCAGCAGCATCACCAGGCCACACATCCGGCCCCATTTCTGCTCACCGGAGCTGATGAACTGGTCGATAACAACCTGTGCGCCGTTGGCGAAGTCACCAAACTGCGCTTCCCAGATGGTCAGGATGCGCGGCTCTGCGGTGGCGTAACCATATTCAAAGGCCAGCACCGCTTCCTCTGACAGCACGGAGTCCCAGACTTTGAACTGGCCCTGGCCGCTGTGCACATGATGCAGAGGGGTATAGGTTGAGCCGTTCGCCTGGTTATGGACTACCGCGTGACGATGGAAGAAGGTTCCGCGACCGGTATCTTCACCCGACAGACGCACCGGAATGCCTTCATCAACCAGCGTGGCATAGGCCAGGTTTTCCGCGCCGCCCCAGTCAAAGGCTTTCTCGCCTTCAGCCATCAGGCGACGGTCGTTATAAATCTTGGCAACACGCGACTGCACTTCCACCTCTTCAGGCACCTGGCTGATACGCAGCGCCAGTTCCTTCAGACGTTTCATGTCGACCTGAGCCGGGTAAGGTTCATCCCACTCATGATTCAGGTAAGGTGACCAGGTAAAGGAGTGCAGGCTCATCGGACGCCATTCCGGCACCACGCACTCGCCCGCATCCAGCGCATCACGATAAAGATTGACCATTTCGGTCGCATCTTCCTGCGTGGCGACGGCTTCACCTTCCAGACGGTCGGCGTAGATTTTACGCGGCGTCGGGTGTTTTTTGATTTTCTGATACATCAGCGGCTGGGTCGCACTTGGCTCATCCGCCTCGTTGTGACCATGACGGCGATAGCAGACCAGATCGATAAACACATCACGCTTAAAGGTATTGCGATAGTCGAGCGCCAGACGGGTCACAAAGGCGACCGCTTCCGGATCATCTGCGTTCACGTGGAAAATCGGTGCCAGCACCATTTTGCCGATGTCGGTGCAGTAAGGGGTCGAACGCGCATCTTTCGGATTGGAGGTGGTGAAGCCAACCTGGTTGTTGATGACGATGCGAACGGTACCGCCCACTTCATAACCGCGTGCCTGTGACATGTTCAGGGTTTCCTGAACCACACCCTGGCCAATCACCGCCGCGTCACCATGAATGGTGATCGGTAAGACTTTATTGCTGGCAGGCTCGTCCAGACGGTCCAGACGGGCACGCACAGAACCCATGACGACCGGGCTGACGATCTCCAGGTGTGACGGGTTAAACGCTAGCGCCAGGTGAACCAGACCGCCTTCGGTTTCCACATCAGAAGAGAAGCCCATGTGGTACTTCACGTCACCGGTGCCCAGATGCTCTTTATGCTTACCGGCGAACTCGTCGAACAGGTCCTGTGGCTTTTTACCCAGCACGTTGATCAGCACGTTGAGACGACCACGGTGCGCCATACCCAGCACGACTTCACGGGTACCGCTCTTACCGGCGTGACGGATCATTTCGCGCAGCATGGGCACCAGCGCATCGCCGCCTTCCAGCGAGAAGCGTTTGGCACCCGGGAATTTAGCCCCGAGATATTTTTCCAGCCCTTCTGCCGCGGTCAGCTCTTTCAGGAAACCTTTTTTCTCTTCGTTGCTGAACGCTGCACGGCCCGCTACAGACTCAAGACGCTGCTGGATCCAGCGTTTCTCATCCGTGTTGTTGATGTGCATATATTCCGCACCGATTGAGCCACAGTACGTCTGTGTCAGCGCGTCGAAGAGATCGGCCAGCTTCATGGTCTCTTTACCGATGGCAAAAGAGCCGACGTTAAAGCTTTCCTGAAAATCGGCCTCGGTCAGGTCATGAAAAGCCGGATCAAGATCGGCCACCCGATCCTGTTTCCACAGGCCAAGCGGATCGAGATTCGCATGCTGGTGACCGCGAAAACGAAACGCGTTGATCAGCTGCAGCACTTTTACTTGCTTGGAGTTGGTTTCCGGATCGGAGACAGATGAGGTGTAACGAGATGCGTCTTTCGCCAGGCGACGGAAGTACTCACGTGTGGTGGAGTGAAACTGCTCAGGTTTCATTCCGGTGCCCGGTAACTGTTGGAACATCGAGCGCCACACTGCATCGACAGAGTCAGGATCGGTCAGGAAATCCTCATAGAGCTGCTCTATGTAAGACTGATTCGCGCCGGCCAGCCAGGAAGAGTCCAGCCAGGGCTTCATCGCGCTGTTCTGCATTGTGATCCCTTAAGCATTGCTATGCTTTTTTGAGGTTTCATTTGTTGCCGCTTTCGCGGTTTGCCGTAGTGAGTTCAGCGATACGAGCACTCTGCGCAGCGCGCGTGGCCCGTAAGGGAACCTTTGTAAACGTGGTCATCACCGCGCTTACAGAGGCTTCCGTAAAACACCGGGAACCTGAGGTTCCCGGCGAAGACTGCTTATGCGCCGCGCTGCAGCAGCATCGACTTGATATGGCCGATGGCGCGCGTCGGGTTCAGTCCTTTCGGACAGACGCTCACACAGTTCATGATACTGTGACAGCGGAATACGCTGAAAGCATCATTCAGATTGTCGAGACGCGCATCCGTTTCGGTGTCGCGGCTGTCAATCAGGAAACGGTATGCCGCCAGCAGGCCGGCAGGACCGATGAACTTCTCAGGGTTCCACCAGAATGATGGGCATGAGGTTGAGCAGCAGGCACAGAGAATACACTCGTACAGGCCATCCAGGTGTTCACGTTCTTCCGGCATCTGCAGATGTTCACGTGCTGGCGGATTTTCCCCATTATTCAACAGGAAAGGCTTAATTTTCTCATACTGAGCATAAAACTGGCTCATGTCTACGACCAGGTCACGCACAACCGGTAAACCTGGCAATGGACGGATAACGATTTTCTGTTTGCCGTTGCCCAGTGCCGAGATCGGCGTAATGCAGGCCAGTCCGTTTTTACCGTTCATGTTGAGGCCATCCGAGCCGCAGACGCCTTCACGACAGGAGCGACGAAACGCCAGCGTCGGATCTTTCTCTTTCAGGCGAATCAGCGCGTCCAGCAGCATCATGTCGCGACCATCTTCCGACTCCAGGGTGTAATCCTGCATGCGCGGCTTGTCATCGACGTCCGGATTGTAGCGATAAATTGAAAACTCGAGTCTCATGATCGTCTCCGAAATTAGTAGGTACGCACTTTCGGCGGGAACGCCGCGCGCAGTTTCGGCTGCATGTTCACCTCACGGCGCGTCATGCTTTCGGTTTCCGGGACATAAAGACTGTGGCACAGCCAGTTTTCATCATCACGATCCGGGAAGTCGAAGCGACTGTGCGCACCGCGGCTCTCGGTGCGGTAGTTAGCCGCGACCGCCGTGGCAAAGGCCGTTTCCATCAGGTTATCCAGTTCCAGACACTCAATACGCTGGGTGTTGAAATCCGGTGAGCGGTCATCCAGACGCGCTGATTTCAGACGCTGGCGAATCTCTTTCAGCTCTTCCAGACCCTGCGCCATCGCGTCGCCTTCGCGGAATACAGAGAAGTTATTCTGCATGCAGCGTTGCAGCGCTTTACGAATCTCAACCGGGTCTTCACCCGTGGTATTGTTTTCCCAGCGGTTGAAGCGCGCCATCGCAACGGCAATCTCATCTTCCGTAGCGTCACGCAGTTCGCCCTGCTCCTGAATACTCTCCAGCAGATGCAGACCCGCTGCGCGGCCAAAGACCACCAGGTCGAGCAGTGAGTTACCGCCAAGCCGGTTGGCACCGTGTACCGATACGCAGGCAATTTCGCCGACAGCGAACAGGCCAGGAATTACCACATCTTCACCCTGCTCATTCACACGCAGTGCCTGACCGGTCACTTTAGTCGGAATACCGCCCATCATGTAGTGGCAGGTCGGAATGACCGGGATAGGTTCTTTGACTGGATCGGCGTGAGCAAAGGTGCGTGACAGCTCGAGGATGCCAGGCAGACGTGACTCAAGCACCTCTTTACCCAGGTGATCGAGTTTCAGTTTGATGTGCGGGCCCCACGGACCGTCACAGCCGCGACCTTCACGGATTTCAATCATCATTGAGCGCGCAACCACGTCGCGGCCCGCCAGATCTTTAGCGTTTGGCGCATAACGCTCCATGAAGCGTTCGCCATGTTTGTTCAGCAGATAACCGCCTTCACCACGGCAGCCCTCGGTGACCAGCACGCCCGCACCAGCAATACCGGTTGGGTGGAACTGCCACATCTCCATATCCTGCACCGGCACGCCCGCACGCAGTGCCATACCCACGCCGTCGCCGGTGTTGATGTGTGCATTGGTGGTGGACTGATAGATACGGCCCGCGCCGCCGGTGGCCAGAATGGTCGCTTTTGCTTTGAAATAGACGGTTTCGCCGGTTTCGATGCAGATAGCGGTACAACCCACCACTGCGCCCTCGGCGTTTTTCACCAGATCCAGTGCATACCACTCAGAGAAGATGGTGGTTTTGTTTTTCAGGTTCTGCTGGTAAAGAGTATGCAACAGGGCGTGGCCGGTACGGTCAGCTGCTGCAGCGGTACGTGCCGCCTGCTCGCCGCCGAAGTTCTTTGACTGACCACCAAACGGACGCTGATAGACACGACCATCTTCCAGACGCGAGAACGGCAGGCCCATGTGTTCCAGTTCCAGAATTGCTTCCGGGCCGGTTTTACACATATATTCAATCGCGTCCTGGTCACCGATGTAGTCGGAACCTTTGACGGTGTCGTACATATGCCATTCCCAGTTATCTTCATGGGTATTACCCAGCGCAACGGTAATACCGCCCTGCGCAGATACAGTGTGGGAACGGGTCGGGAAAACTTTAGATAACAGGGCACAGCTCTGACCGGCCTGGGAGATTTGCAGTGCGGCCCGCATACCTGCGCCACCTGCGCCGATCACCACGGCATCAAACTCTCTGATTGGCAAACTCATTTACACACCCCACACCACAACAAATCCATAAATCGCATACCACAGCAGCGCCACGACAATCACAAACTGCAACAACAAGCGCGTTGGCAGTGATTTGACGTAGTCTGTTAACACCTGCCACATGCCGATCCAGCCATGAATCAGAATGGAGAACAGCGTCAGCAGCGTGAACACTTTAGTGAATGCGGAAGCGAAGAAGCCACGCCACAGGTCATAAGTCAGCGTGTCTGTCATCACAACGAAACCGAGGATGTAGACGATGTAGAGCGTAATGAGAATTGCAGTTGCCCGCAGCAGCAGCCAGTCCTGAATGCCGTTGCGACCCAATGCGGATGCATTGCTTACCATACGAGGACTCCCGCCAGAATTGCCAGCACGACAGTGATCACAAAAGTCATATGAGCAGAACGCTTACCAACCTGCAGCGTTTCAGCCAGATAACCAAAATCCATCAACATATGACGAATCCCGCTCACCGCGTGATAGGCCAGCGCGGTTAAGATGCCCCACATGATGAACTTCGCGAAGAAGCCATCCATGATGGATGCAGCGTGCTGGAAACCTTCAGGAGAAGAGAGAGAGAGACCGAGCAGCCACAGCAGGATGCCAATGGCAACCAGAGTGATTACGCCGGAGACGCGGTGAAGAATGGACGATATTGCAGTAACGGGAAACCGGATCGTCGAGAGATCCAAGTTGACAGGTCTTTGTTTTTTCACGGTTTTGCCCACACAGCTCTTTTTTATTTTGCTTCCTCCGGACCTGAGGCGGAGTCTAATCACAACGTGTGGCAGACTTAACCGTCACCAAACAAGCAACATCCAGTGTTAATTGACGCGGTAGTAAACGCTGGGTGGCTCCTGGTGTCAGGGTGTTCCGGAGACCTGCCAGGAGTATAGGAGGATCACATTCTGATTACAATTCCCCTACAAACTCTTTGGTATATTTTAGGTGGAACAGTGATCCTACTCACGATTTTCACAATTGATACAATTTTAATTATCTGATTTGACAATAGTTCAACAATTCAGTTACAAACTAAGCCTGTAAATTCCTATGATGCACAAAAGTTATGGGGATACACTTTCCCCTAAGCGCAAGTTATGTAACATTGCGATAATGAGCATTAAAAAGCATCAGGTTATTGGTTACCAAGAAGTTATATCCTGACCGGATCTTTAACAACCGCGATATGCAGCATGTCCATGGCTCACCGGTTCCCGCTGGGAACGCGTCGCTCACTCTGTACCCTGCACCCGCTTTATCCCCGCAGAGTGATACTGTGTAGTTTTGCCAACCGCAACATGAACGCGTTTCAGGTGTCTAAAGATCCTTACCTACATAAGGCGCTATGGAGACGAAAATGACAGATAAAAAAGTAACGCTAACCCTGCAAGATGGAACATCTATTGAACTGGACGTGCTTAAAGGCACGCTGGGTCAGGATGTGGTTGATGTCCGCGCTCTGGGTTCAAGTGGCCTGTTCACCTTCGATCCCGGTTTTACGTCTACAGCGTCCTGTGAATCTGCTATCACTTTTATCGATGGTGATGAAGGTATCCTGCTGCACCGTGGTTTCCCGATTTCTCAGCTGGCGACCCACTCTAACTACCTGGAAGTCTGCTACATCCTGCTGAATGGCGAAGCGCCGGACCAGAAACAGTTTGATGAGTTCCGAACCACGGTTACCCGCCACACCATGATTCATGAGCAGATTACCCGTCTGTTCCACGGCTTCCGTCGTGACTCGCATCCTATGGCGGTAATGTGCGGCGTGACCGGCGCACTGGCTGCGTTTTACCACGATTCACTGGATGTAAACATTGAGCGCCACCGCGAAATCGCGGCATTCCGTCTGCTCTCTAAGATGCCGACCATGGCAGCGATGTGTTACAAATATTCAATCGGCCAGCCGTTTGTCTATCCACGCAATGACCTCTCTTACGCCGGTAACTTCCTGCATATGATGTTTGCTACGCCGTGCGAAGAGTACAAAGTGAATCCGGTGCTGGAACGCGCTATGGACCGTATCCTGATTCTGCATGCTGACCATGAGCAGAACGCTTCAACCTCTACCGTACGTACCGCCGGTTCAAGCGGCGCGAATCCGTTTGCCTGTATCGCCGCCGGGATCGCCTCCCTGTGGGGACCGGCGCACGGCGGTGCCAACGAAGCGACTCTGCGTATGCTGGAAGAGATCAGCACCGTTGAGCACATCCCGGAATTTGTTAAACGCGCTAAAGACAAGAATGATTCATTCCGTCTGATGGGCTTTGGTCACCGCGTTTACAAAAATTACGATCCACGCGCGACCGTGATGCGCGATACCTGCCATGAGGTTCTGAATGAACTGGGTATGAAGGATGATCTGCTGGAAGTGGCGATGGAGCTGGAACACATTGCGCTGAACGACCCGTACTTCATCGAGCGTAAACTTTATCCAAACGTGGATTTCTACTCCGGTATCATTCTGAAAGCGATGGGTATTCCTTCGTCCATGTTTACGGTGATCTTCGCGATGGCCCGTACGGTTGGCTGGATTGCCCACTGGAAAGAGATGCACGACGAAGGCATGAAGATTGCCCGTCCACGTCAGCTCTACACCGGTTATACCGAGCGCGAATTCAGCTCACAGCTGAAAAAGTAAGGCTCAGTGGATAGCGGAGAGGGATCTCCGCCTGATGTTGCTTTAAAGCCGGGGCGGTTGGCTGTGATACCGCGCCTGCGTAGAGAACATGGTCAGATTGGAAAGACGCAAAAGCCGTCATCCATGACACGCTCGGCCCGCGCGATTACGCACCTCATCCCTGAGGTGCGCCCGTAGCCGGGCCAACGCATTGCGTTGTTCAAAAACGCTCCCGACGTTTTTATCCGGGCGGCGGGACGCTTTCCTCCTCTGACCGTATTCCCTGCGCGTCAGACTTCTTCGTAGCGGCTGGACTCTCCCGGATTCGGGTTTGTCAGCTGTTTGCAGTAAGAACCTTTTCCTGTTTTGTTCCCCAATGCGGCCGCCTCTATCTCTGGCAACCCGGACACCAGTAAAAAGGCCGTGATGAAAGCGTGCCCTTCTCAATCACTGTGCCACAGCGCCGGCATTTTTTGCCCTGACGATGAAAAACCTCAAACTGAAACGCTGCTTCCTCATGATATTTCTTCATGGTTCCACGCATCCGATAGGCATGACGCGGCACCGACAGCAGCGCCTCGCTGAAAGCAGTCAGCTGATCTTCAGTGAGATCCTGCGCCCGATGATTGGGCAGCAGCTGCGCCAGCCAGAGAATCTCGGCGCGCAGGTAGTTTCCCAGCCCGGCCAGAAAAGCCTGATCCAGCAGCAGACCACTGAACTGCCGCCGCCGGAAACGGGGTGACAGCAGCCGCTCTTTCACTTCTTCCACGCTAAGCTGGCTGTTCAGCACATCCGGTCCGATGCGGGTCAGAAACGGATGCGCCGCCAGCGTATCTGCGTTGAGCAGTTCAATATCGGAGGCACTATAAAGCAGAATTGCTTTGCTCGCCGTCGCCAGCCGCACCCGCAACTGGCGTGTGGTATTCAGTTCAGTATCGGGTTTCACGATGCGCCAGACACCATAAAGCTGGTTATGACTGTAAAGCGTCAGGCCATTGCTGAAATGTGTCAGCAGCGCTTTTCCCCGCGTCTCAATCGCCTGCACCTGCTCACCAATCAGCGAGGGTTCGTAAGTTTTAAGCTGAGGAAACGCAAACCACGCTTCGGTTAACGGCTGACCCACGATGGCAGTTTCAAGCTTATCCGCCACGCGGCGAATTTCCGGTCCTTCAGGCATCGTTCTTCCTCTTAATGGGTGGCGCCGCCAGCCTGTTTGATATCGTCGCCGGTCTCCAGCGTGACGTTTACCGCAATCTCCAGCGCCTGAATAATGGTCGCGACCGCCATGCTCGGCGCACCAGGATGGAGCGCCGCCTGTTCAGGCAAATAAGGAATATGAATAAAGCCACCGCGCGCCGGGCTCTTCTGCTGCTCCAGCCAGTGCAGCAGGCCATACATCACCCGGTTACAGGTGAAGGTGCCCGCCGTCTGCGAAACCGATGCGGGAATGCCCGCTTTACGCACCGCGGCAACAATCGCTTTGATTGGCAGACGGGAAAAATAGGCTGCCGGGCCGCCAGCCACAATCGGTTCATCCACCGGCTGATGACCAGCGTTGTCCGGGATGCGGGCGTCATCGACATTGATACCGATACGTTCAACGGTAATGTCGCTGCGGCCGCCCGCTTGCCCGACCGACAGCACCGCATCCGGTTTGACCTCTTCCAGCGCCTGGTTCAGCACGTGGAGTACCTCACTGAACACCACCGGCAGCTGACGGATCACTATCGTCGCCCCGCCAATCTGTTTGCCTTCCAGTGCGCGCACCGCTTCCCAGGAGGGATTAATCGTTTCACCGCCAAAGGGTTCAAAGGCGGTCATCAGGACAGTTTTCATGCAGCCTCACAGGAACATCAGGAAATAGAGCAGGAAAATGTTAACGATTAACAGTAGCACACCGGTTGGAATCTGAGCTTTGATCACCGCGTTACGGTCGGGCAACTCCAGCAGCGCCGCCGGGACAATATTGAAGTTGGCCGCCATCGGCGTCATCAGCGTACCGCAGTAGCCGGAAAACATACCAATCGCCGCCATCACTGCCGGATTTCCGCCGTGCTGCAGCACCAGAATCGGGATGCCAACGCCTGCGGTGATAATCGGAAACGCCGCAAACGCGTTACCCATGATCATGGTTAACAGCGCCATTCCGACGGCATAGACCGTTACCGCGATAAAGCGGTTATCCACCGCCAGCCAGGTTTCGGTCAGATGCGAAATGGCACTGCCCACGCCCGCACTGGTAAACAGCAGTCCCAGGGTGGCAAGGATCTGCGGCAGGATAAAGGCCCAGCCAATCGAATCCAGCAGGCGACGGGTCTCCTGCATCGACTGCACCGGTTTTTCATGGGTCAGTTTCAACGCCACCAGCCAGCCAATGACACAGCCGACCATCATTGAAAACAATGTCACCAGCGTGGCGTGATTCCCGGGACCGAACACCACATCCTGCAGACCGGGAATATGATTAAACGCCAGCACGCCGACCACGGTCACGACCGGAATGGCCAGCGCAGGCAGAAACAGTTTGTTGCGCAGACGCAGCGCACTGGCCTGCTTCTCTTCATCGCTGCGCTGATGATAGCGCCCCAGCCGGACCCCACCCAGACCGGCAATCAGCGCCATTATCACCACAATGACACCGATAGTGATGTGCAGCATTCGGGTGCCCGCCGCGTCCGAGCCCATCAGGCTGCTCATCAGCTGCGTCGTCCAGTCACCCACCAGGAATACCAGGCCATACAAGGCCCAGAACAGTCCGGTGGTAAAGCGACGCGGATTAGCGCTGTCACGCCAGGAGAGGATGGCTACTACCAGCAGGATAATGCCTGCCAGCCACATCAGATATTGTTGCTGGAACATTACTGACCTCCTTTGGCTTTCAGCGCCTGGCTGTTGAGCTGTTGCAGCTCACGCGCCAGCTGACGATCGAGTCGCACCAGACGTGCCGAGTGGATCAGGAACGCGGCTACAGCGGTCGGAATGCCCCATAACGCAATGTGCAGCGGTTCGGTCTGAATCCCGGCCGACTCCTGCATGAAGTTGTGCATAAAAATAATCGCACCAAACGCCACGAAGATATCCTCACCAAAGAACAGGCCGACGTTGTCGGTGGCTGCTGACATGGCACGCAGCTTGTGCCGCAGCTCAGGTGTGATTTCGCCGTAGCGGTTTTCAGTGGCGCCTTCTGCCATCGGTGCGAGCAATGGACGCACCATCTGCGGATGTCCGCCGAGACTGGTTAACCCCAGTGCCGCCGTGATTTCACGCACAAACAGGTAGACAATCAGCAGACGTCCGGCGGTGGCGGTTTTGATCTGAGCAATCCACGCCTGTGCCCGCTCCTTCAGCCCGTGACGCTCCAGCAGCCCAATGACCGCCAGTGGCAGCAGCAGAATCAGCGGCAGGTTACGGGTGTTAAGAAACCCCGCGCCAAGCTTTTCCAGAATGTCAGCCAGCGGCATCATCGCCGCCAGACCGGTCACAAATCCGGCGACAATTACCACCAGCACCGGGTTAAAACGTAATACGAAGCCGACAACGATCGCGGCAATGCCCAGTAAAGGCCAGAGATTCACTGCACTTTCCATGGATTTCCCCCAGAGTTAAAAACCCGACATAAGCCGGGCTAAGTGTTGTTTTCAGGCGCTGGTGACACGGATCTGCTGTTTGGCAAACGCATCACGCAACCGCTGGGCAAACTGCAGGGCGTGTGCGCCGTCGCCATGTAAGCAGACGGTCTGCGCATTCACTGCCACCCATTCTCCTGTAATACTTTTCACTTTGCCCTGCTGCACCATCGTCAGCGTCTGATCGATAGCCTGCTGCTCATCGTCAATCAGTGCGCCGGGCTCGCTGCGCGGCACCAGCGCACCGCTGCTGAGATAGCCACGATCGGCAAAGACCTCTTCCCGCGTGCGTAAGTCGTAGTGCGACGCGGCACGTATCGATTCGCTGTTCGCCAGTCCCACCACAATCAGCTGACTGTCGACAGCACGGATGGCGCGGGCAATGGCGTCTGCCAGCACCGGATCAGCCGCGGCCTGGTTATAGAGCATGCCGTGCGGCTTAACGTGAACCAGCCGCGCACCTTCGCTCTCTGCCAGGCTTTTCAGCGCGCCAATCTGGTAGATCATCTGGGCATAGACCGTTTCAGGTGGCAGTTGCATGGCACTGCGGCCAAAGTTCTCCCGATCGGGGAAAGCAGGATGCGCGCCGATAGCGACGCCGCATGCGTGCGCCCAGCGCACCGACTGCAGCATGGTCTGCGCATCCCCTGCGTGAAAGCCACAGGCGATGTTGGCGGAACTCACCAGCTCCAGCAACGCCTGATCGCTGGCACAGCCTTCGCCCAGGTCGGCGTTTAAATCAATTTTCATGGAGTCCCCATTTCATCTGGTCCAGCGCGCGTTGCTGATGCTGGCGTGCCAGCATCGCTTCCGGCAGCGTGCAGTGAATAAAGTGAATCGGCTCACCGAGGCGGATTTGCGCCAGATGGTAGAGATCGGCTTCGATGACGGAGGCGATACGCGGATAGCCGCCGGTGGTCTGGGCATCCGCCATCAGCACGATAGGCTGTCCATTCGGCGGCACCTGAATCACACCCGGCATCACACCATGTGACAGCAGCTCACGCGGACTTTCACGTTTAAGCTCACGTCCCTCAAGCCGGTATCCCATCCGGTTGCTTTGCGGGCTGAGTTTCCATGCGGTGCGCCAGAACGCCTGCTGCGCGTCGGGACTGAACTCGTGATACTCCGGGCCAGGCAGTGCGCGGATGCGGTTGCCCCACAGCAGTTGCCGCACCCCGACTTTGCGATCGAACTGACGCGTCGGTTTACCCAGCGGGATCTGATCGCCATCCCGTAAGGTACGCCCCTGAAATCCGCCAAATTTTGCTTTCAGATCGGTGCTGGCTGAGCCGAGCACCTCAGGGATGTCAAAACCGCCCTGCACTGCCAGATAGCTGCGCATGCCGCGCTGCGGCATCGCCAGCGACAGGACCTGCCCGCGTTTCACCGGGGTACGCCAGCCCGTCCAGACCGGCTGACCATCCAGCTCCGCATGGCAGCCTGCGCCAGTCAGCGCGAACCAGCCGTCGCGGGTAAACTCCGCTTTAAACTGGCCGAGCACCAGCTCCAGCACCGCGCTATCAGGCGCATTGCCCACCAGCACGTTAGCGGTGAACATCGCGGGATGATCCAGCACGCCGCCGGGGCTGATGCCATACTGACGCCAGCCGTAGCGGCCTGCATCCTGGATGGTGGCGGCCAGCCCGGCTCGCAGAATGTTTAACATATGCCCTCCTGTTGCGGCACAAAGCGAACCCTGTCACCGGGACGGAGCAGTGTGGGCGGCTGCTGCAGGGGATTAAACAGCGCGGTGCGCGTCTGGCCGATCAGTTGCCAGCCGCCGGGCGAAGCGAGCGGATAGACGCCCGTCTGGCTGCCGCCGATGCCAACCGATCCGGCGGGTACCGCAACTCTCGGTTCCGCACGACGCGGTATGTGAAGGCGCGGATCCAGGCCGCCCAGATAGGGAAAACCGGGCTGAAAACCGACAAAAAACACCACATACTCGCTGCTGCTGTGCAGCTCAACTACCTGACCGGGCGTCAGCGCGGCATGTTCCGCCACCACAGTCAGATCGGGGCCATGTTCGCCGCCGTAAATCACCGGGATCTCTACCAGACGTGACTCCGGCAACTGCGCTTCACTCTCTTCCCACCAGCGCTGAAGCCGCTCTATCGCATCCAGTGCACTCTGCTGGGGATCACGCAGGATCAGGGTGATGTTGTTCATGCCGGGAATGACCTCCAGCACGTCCGCAAACGACTGCAGTCGCTGGTTCAGTCCCCAGATACGTTGCTGACTCTCCAGTGAGACCGGCGGCTCCAGCTCCAGCACGACAGCGCGTTCACCCAATAAATAACACCGTGCTCGTTGCAACAGCTACCTCCTGCCTGATTGAGATCGTGCCTGGCCGACCTGACCGGATGCCCCGATCAGCCGATGGCTTATCTACTTAAAGCAAATAGTTATGCGAAAGTGGCAGGGATGTGTCAACAGATTTAGGTCCTGCGCAGGCGCGCAGGACAGAAGAAACAATCAGGCAGGATTAGGTATATCGATGAAGGTCACGTCAAGATTGTGGTGTTGTGCCAGCCACTCACCCAGCGCTTTTACGCCGCCACGCTCGGTGGCGTGATGGCCTGCGGCAAAGAAATGCACCCCCTGCTCGCGTGCACTATGAATGGTCTGTTCAGAGACTTCACCGGTGATGTAGGCATCAACGCCCGCAGCGGCAGCCTGGTCGATAAAGCCCTGTCCGCCACCGCTGCACCAGGCGATACGACGAATCAGCGCGGGTGCGTTATCACCACAATACAGCGGTTCACGCCCCAGCTTATCGCCGATTCGGCGGGCCAGATGTTCACCCGAGATCGGCTCAGCCAGCTCACCCCAGAACACCAGCGGCATGATTTCGCCACGTACGTCAATATCCAGCAGTCTGGCCAGCTGGGCGTTGTTGCCCAGTTCTGAATGCGCATCAAGCGGCAGGTGCCAGCCATAGAGATTTATATCGTTAGCCAGCAGCGTCCGCAGACGGCGGCGCTTCATGCCTTTAATCGCGGCCGGTTCACTTTTCCAGAAGTAGCCATGATGGACGATTATTGCATCGGCCTGACGTGTGACTGCCTCATCCAGCAGGGCCTGACAGGCCGTCACACCGGTAATAATCGTTCTGACTTCGTTACGTCCCTCAACCTGCAAACCGTTGGGGGCATAATCACTGAAGCTATGGCTATCGAGGTGCTTATTGATCAATGTCTCTAATTCGTAATGATTCATTCAGGCTCCTTCGAGGCCTCAGGCGGCGCTTTTGGCGCGCTCAAAGGCGTCT
Source organism: Pantoea sp. 22096 (assembly GCF_052045955.1). Lineage (NCBI taxonomy): Bacteria > Pseudomonadati > Pseudomonadota > Gammaproteobacteria > Enterobacterales > Erwiniaceae > Pantoea > Pantoea sp. 22096. Next base: position 1,887,562 of record NZ_JBQEPW010000001.1, read on the forward strand.
AATGTCTTTTTACGGGCTGCCTTATGATCCACGATTGGTGCCGGATAATCGAGTTTCCTGTTGTTCTTTTCCGCCCAGAGATGAGGCTGGTGAATATGGCTGTCAGGGACGTCCGCCAGCTCCGGCAGATAGTGACGGATAAACTCACCCTGCTCATCAAAGCGCTCACCCTGCGTGGTCGGGTTAAAAATGCGGAAATAAGGTGCTGAGTCTGTACCAGTGGAAGCCGCCCACTGCCAGCCACCATTGTTTGCGGCCAGGTCACCATCAATCAGCTGCTGCATGAAATAGCGTTCGCCTTCGCGCCAGTCGATCAGCAGATCTTTGACCAGGAAACTGGCGGTGATCATACGTAAACGGTTGTGCATCCAGCCCAGCGCCTTCATCTGACGCATTGCAGCATCGACGATCGGATAGCCGGTTTTTCCCGCTTTCCAGGCTTCGAAATGCGCGTCGTCACGCTGCCATTCAACGTGACGCGTCCAGTCGATAAAGGGCTTGTGACGACACAGTGCCGGGTAAGCCACCAGCAGATGACGGTAGAACTCACGCCAGATCAGCTCGTTCAGCCAGGTAAATGCGCGACTGTTGTCCAGCGCATCGGGATGTTCATGCAGCACGCGATGCAGGCACTGACGTGGCGACAGCACGCCGGTTGACAGATAGACCGACAGACGGCTGGTGGCGTCCAGCGCCGGAAGATCGCGCTTCGCGGGATAATCGATAACGGGTTGAGTGGCGAAATGACGCAACCGCTTCAGGGCAGCCGCTTCGCCTGCGGGAAACAGTTCCTCATCAAAGGCTTCGGTCAGATAGTCAAACGCAGGGATTGGGGCGGTTTTCAGCGGCGCACCGTCGCGCGGCTTAGGTGCAGGCACGCACTCCGGCAGACTCTGCTGCAAACGGCGGACAAAGGCTTTGCTGAAGGGAGTAAAGACCTTATACATCGTGCGATCGCCACTCTGTACACTGCCTGGTGGCAGCAGCAGGCTGTCATCAAAGCCCTGACAAATCACGCCCGCATCGTCAAGACGCTTTTCCGCCTCTGCATCGCGTTGACGCTCGTTAACCTCATACTGATAGTTGTAGAAGAGCTGATCGACCTGATGCTTCTCACAGAATTCTGCCAGCACATCAATACTGTCGCTGAAGGCGTGACACGCCTGATAGTGCAACTCAATGCCCCGCTCAGCCAGCGCACTTTGCACCTGCAACAGACTGGCGTGAATAAACGCCGCCTGCCTGGGGGACATATCATGCTGCTGCCACTGTTCTGGCGTAGCGAGGAAGAGCGCCATCACTTTCGCTTTGCTGTCGCTGCAGGCAGCGTGGAGCGCCAGATTATCATTGATGCGTAAATCATTACGCAGCCAGACCAGATGGGTGGTCATACGCCTCCTGAATTACTGTCCGTAGCGTAAGCGCAAGGCTTCGGGATAGGGATCGAAATAGCGCTGCTGTGCCAGCCACGGATGTGGGAACTCGGCCATGTAGTGCTTAAGAATGGTAATCGGTACCAGTAGCGGCTGTGTGCCCTGACGATAGCGGTCAATCAGCGTTGCCAGCTCCTGGCGCTGCGGTGAACTCAGATGCGTGCGGAAGTAGCCCTGCACATGCATCAGCACATTGGTGTGATTGCGACGTGAGGCGGGACGTGACATCAGTTCCATCATGCGATTACGGTACTCAAAGGCAAAGGCATCCAGCGAGTCCCACTCGCTCATCGAGGCGACAAAGGGCCCCAGTTCGCGATATTTCTCCTGCGAGTGCGCCAGCATCATCAGTTTGTAACGACTGTGGAAGCCGATCAGTCCCTGACGGGTCAGGCCGTTTTCCCACATCTGATTAAATTCGTGCAGTGCGCAGATACGACCAATAAAGTTTTCACGCAGGGCGGGATCGTGCAGGCGTCCATCTTCTTCCAGCGGCAGCCAGGGCATTTCACGCTGCAGGAACTCCGCAAAAATACCGGTGCCCACTTTTCGGTTGTTGTTGTTGTCAGGCTCGTAGACCCGCACGCGCTCCATCCCACAGCTGGGCGATTTGGCGCACAGGATATAACCGGAGAGATGATGCAGCGATTTGACCCGCTCGGCAGACCAGTTACGCATCTGAGCAGTGACTTCTTCGCCGCCGTCTTTGCTGAAGCAAAGATGCAACTCATCATCGCCCTGCTTTACCAGACGCAATGCCGGACGCGGCGTAGGCAGTCCAATCGCCATTTCAGGACAGATCGGCTCAAAGCGGACAAATGGCGTAAGATCCTCAGTCGCAAAAGTAAGACGCTTATGGCCACCATCAAACCTCACGCTATCGCCGAGCAGGCATGCACTGATTCCAACGGGGATTTTTTTGCTCATACTTGTACAACCTCTAAAATCTTGTAGAGGTTTAAGTGTAGCGCAAAATGGCCAGGAATAAAGGGGTAAAACGCGGTTCCGGACCGCTTATTCTCAGAAAAAACGCAAAAAAAAGCCCGGTCAGATGACCAGGCCTGTTCTGTGGCAGGACGCATTACCAGAATGCGCCACCACCGGCTTCAGACTGCGCCAGCCAGACCGGCTTTGCACTGGTCTTACACCAGACGCGATGCAGATAGCTGTAGAAACGCGCCCGATCCTGTCGGAACAACATGACAGGCAGAGCCAGAACGCCGAGAAGAACCACCAGCGTACGGCGTGCGAGTATTTTATAACGTGGATAAGCCTGATACATGGTTTCTCCTCCCGGTAAGTTAAAGTGTGCGAATGTGATCTGTGTTCAACTTTACGCCAGATAGTGTAATTTTACTACTCATCTGACCACTTAATTGTCGCTATTTTTGCTGTTTAAGAATTAACCTGTAATTTAGTTACAGATAAGTTACCGCCAGGTTACAGGAGGGTTTGAATATCCGAAAGATGAAGTGCGCGGACGGCAGCATAAAATATTGATAAAGTAGCGCTTCGGCCCTCACTCAAGGCAGGTATTGCGTGACCACGGTTTTGATCGTTGAAGATGAAAAAGAGATCCGCCGCTTTGTCCGGCTGGCGCTGGAAAATGAAGATCTGAAGGTGTTTGATGCCGATACGCTGCAGCGCGGATTAATTGAAGCGGCGACCCGCAAGCCAGACCTTGTGATCCTCGATCTTGGCCTGCCTGATGGAGATGGCACCGATTTTATTCGCGACCTGCGCCAGTGGAGCGCTATCCCGGTGATTGTACTGTCGGCGCGCAGTGATGAGCAGGATAAGATCGCCGCACTGGATGCAGGGGCCGATGACTATCTGACCAAACCGTTCGGCGTGGGCGAACTGCTGGCGCGCGTGCGGGTGGCGCTGCGCCGGCACAGTGGCCAGCAGCCTGATGCCAGGATTCACTTTGCCGACGTGAGTGTCGATTTTGCCGCACGGCGGGTACAGCGCGGCGGCAGTGAGATTCACCTCACCCCGATTGAGTTTCGTCTGTTGAGTATTCTACTGAATAATGCCGGCAAGGTGCTGACGCAGCGGCAGCTGCTGAGCCAGGTCTGGGGACCCAATGCGGTTGAGCACAGCCATTATCTGCGCATCTATATGGGTCATCTGCGCCAGAAGCTGGAAGCGAATCCGACCCAACCGGCGCATCTGCTGACCGAAACCGGGATCGGCTATCGCTTTATGCCATAAAAAAAGGCGCCAGAGACTGTCAACAAATTCTGGCCCGGTTCGCTGTGAGACCGAGCTTGCTCAGGAAACAGGGTCAGATCGGAAAGACGCTAAAGCCAATCCATGACCAGCTCGGCCCACGCGATTACGCACCTCATCCGTGAGGTGCGACCGTTGCCGGGCTAACGCTTTGCGTTATTCAAAAACGCTCCCGGCGTTTTTGTCCATGGCGTGTGACGCTTTCCTCTTCTGACCCTGCTCCCTGCGCGTTAAATAAATCCGTTGCGGTCAGATTTACCCTGATGTGAGTTTGTCAGCAGCTCTGAGGCGCGCGATGCGCCTCTTTATCTGACCGACTAATCAGGCGTTTTTCAGCACTTCACTAACAATCTCTACGGCTTCTTTCTCAATCTGCGCGCGATGTTCTGCGCCCAGGAAGCTTTCACAGTAGATTTTATAAGCGTCTTCGGTGCCTGATGGACGGGCCGCAAACCAGCCATTCTCCGTCATCACTTTCAGACCGCCGATTGAAGCACCGTTACCTGGTGCTGCCGTCAGGCGCGCGGTGATGGGATCACCCGCCAGCGTATCTGCGCTCACCATCTCTGGTGACAGCTTCGACAGCGCAGCTTTCTGCGCCGAAGTGGCGGATGCCTGCAGACGGTTGTAGCTTGGTGCGCCGAAGCGCGCGGCCAGCTCATCATAGTGCTGCTGCGGGTTTTTACCGGTCACGGCGGTAATTTCAGCCGCCAGCAGACACATGATGATGCCATCTTTGTCCGTTGACCATGGCGTGCCGTCGAAACGCAGGAATGAAGCACCCGCGCTCTCTTCGCCGCCGAAACCAAAACTGCCGTCATACAGACCATCAACAAACCATTTGAAGCCAACCGGCACTTCCACCAGCTTGCGGCCAATGTCGTTGACGACACGGTCAATCATGGCGCTGGACACCAGGGTTTTACCCACGGCAACATCCTGGCCCCATTGTGGACGATGCTGGAACAGATAGTTGATCGCGACCGCCAGATAGTGGTTTGGATTCATCAGACCCGCCGGGGTCACAATGCCGTGACGGTCATAATCGGGATCGTTGCCGAACGCCAGATCAAACTTGTCACGGTAGGCCAGCAGACCTGCCATTGCGCTTTCAGACGAGCAGTCCATGCGCACAACACCATCTTTATCCAGATGCATAAAGCGGAAGGTCTGATCGACTGCGTCGTTCACCAGCGTCAGATCCAGCTTATAATGCTCAGCAATACGCTGCCAGTAAGCAATACCGGAACCGCCCAGGGGATCAACACCCAGCTTCAGACCTGCTTTCTGGATCGCCGGGAAGTCGATAATCTCTGCCAGACCTTCAACGTAAGGCTGGATGAGATCTTTCTCGACCACGTGGCCACTCGCCATCGCCTGTTCCAGCGGCAGACGTTTCACCTCTTTCAGCCCATCTTTGATCAGCTGATTGGCGCGATCTTCCACCACTTTGGTGACGTTGGTATCAGCCGGTCCCCCGTTAGGTGGGTTGTACTTGATGCCGCCATCTTCCGGTGGGTTGTGCGATGGTGTGATGACGATACCGTCAGCCAGCGGTCCACCCGCTTTGTTGTGCTCAAGAATCGCGTTCGAGATTGCAGGGGTCGGCGTATAGCCATTGTCCTGCTGCACAATCACATCAACGCCGTTCGCCGCCAGCACTTCCAGCACCGACAGGATCGCCGGCTCTGATAGCGCATGGGTGTCTTTACCAACGTAGCAAGGCCCGGTGATACCGTTCTTTTTACGCTCTTCAGCAATCGCCTGAGCGATAGCCAGAATGTGCATCTCGTTGAAGCTCTGACGCCCTGCACTGCCACGATGGCCAGAGGTGCCAAATTTCACCGCGTGTTCCGGATTCGCCACATCGGGCTGCAGGACATAATATTGTGACGTTAATTGTGCAACGTTAATCAAATCGCTCTGCTGGGCGGGTTGCCCGGCACGTGGGTGATTGGCCATTGGCGCTGCTCCCTGACGCTTAAGTTTTAGATGGTGCCGCAAACTTTCTCGGTCAGTTCCGCAGGGAACTGCATCGAGAGCATGATGTGTTCGACCATGCTGCATTTACGACCGGTATTGGTGTTGGTGATCACCCAGTACGGCGTGCCGGGCACATGCTTCGGCTTAGTATGGGTGCCATTCTGTAACAGCGTATGCTCATCACCGGCAAAGTAGACGCGGGTGCGGCCCTGCAAAGATGCAGTAGCTTCAGCAAAAGCTGCAGTATCAAGACGATAGAGCGTTGACAAGATAAGCATAAAGCGATTCACCGCCCGCTTCTGCTCCGCATATTCATCGGAAAGCAGCAGCTCTCGCACCGCGCGGACACGATCCTGCGGGCGCGAACCGACAGACGCAGGCTGAGACTCTTTCGCTGCCTCTTTTGAGGCTGGCTGAGCAGGCGAAGCGGGTGCAGTCTGACCGGCAGTGAACTTCAGCATACGACGCAGAATGTCGGATGCGCTTTCACCAATGTGTTGCGTGTGGCTGGCAATATAACGGTAGAGCTCTTCGTCAACTTCGATCGTTTTCATCTTATTCCGTACGGTTCTTTCTCATGACAGAACCACCTGTTTCCTGAAAAGCTCTGAGTATAGTCAGGCAATTCAAAGGATGTGCGGGTTCTAACATCAGGATTATAAAGTTAAATTCAGGCGGGTTGTTAGCAATCAAACGGTTTACGGGCAAAAGTCAGAATATGTCCTAATGCCGCCGGAACCGGCGCGCCTGAAAAGGTGAAACCATGATAACCTAAGCACAGGTCTCAAACTTAAGAACTTTGCTATGATTTTGAACGCCCGTCTGCAAACTGAACAATCCCCTGCTGATTCCTTACCTGTCCTGCTTATCCATGGCCTTTTTGGCAGTCTGGATAACCTTGGCGTGCTGGCGCGCGGACTGAAAGATGCCGGTCCTCTGCTGCAGGTTGATGTCCGTAACCACGGACTCTCTCCACGATCTGACGAGATGAACTACGCTGTAATGGCGCAGGACATGGTCGATACGCTGGATGCGCACGGCATTGAACGCGTCGCGGTGATCGGTCACTCAATGGGCGGCAAGATCGCCATGACCATGAGCGCGCTGGTGCCGGACCGCATTGAGCGGCTGGTGATGATCGATATCGCCCCGGTCGACTACCAGACCCGCCGCCATGACGAGATCTTTGCCGGCATTCGAGCTGTAACCGACGCAGGCGTCTCGTCACGCAGTGAGGCGGCGAAGATTATGCGTACGCTTATCAATGAAGAAGGGGTGATTCAGTTCCTGCTGAAGTCATTTCAGGCGGGCGAGTGGCGCTTTAACGTCCCGGTGCTGTGGGATAACTACACCACGATCTCGGGCTGGCAGCCGGTTCCGGCCTGGGATCATCCGGCGCTGTTTATTCGCGGCGGCGACTCCAGCTATCTGGACAACCGCTACCGCGATGCGCTACTGCAGCAGTTCCCTGCCGCGCAGGCCCATGTCATTGGAGGCGCGGGACACTGGGTTCATGCAGAGAAACCCGATGCCGTTTTGCGCAGTGTCCGTCGCTTTTTTGCGCTTTAAAAGCAAATAGATGGCGGCAAAGGTTTAGGATTGGCGTCCGGAGTAAGCGTGAAGTATGATGGCGCGCTAAAATTTTGCCGCGCGTCCGTTTTGCTGCGGCAATGGCCAATAATTTATAATCTGCGCGGTGAGTGACTGGCGCCCGCCCCCATTCAGTTTTACTAAGCCATGGCAAAAGAACAGACTGACCGCACGACGCTCGATCTCTTTGCTGATGAGCGCCGCCCTGGTCGACCCAAAACCAGCCCGCTTTCGCGTGATGAACAGCTGCGCATTAACAAGCGCAATCAACTCAAACGTGACAAAGGACGCGGACTTCGTCGTGTCGAACTGAAAATGAACAGTGAAGCCGTCGATGCGCTCAACACGCTGGCAGAACAGCGCAATCTCAGCCGCAGCGAACTGATTGAACAGATGCTGCTGGCACAGCTCCAACTGGATTAATGCGGGCAAAACGCACGCAGGAGCAAATGTCGGGGCTTTAACCGTTCACCGGTTTTCTCTCGTCTGCTATTATTCGCTGAAATGTGCTGCGGCACACATCTCATTATCAGGATTTAAGAGGTTATTTTACTCATGGCACTCGTAGGCATCTTCTTTGGCAGCGATACCGGCAATACCGAAAACATTGCAAAAATGATCCAGAAACAGCTGGGTACAGACGTTGCAGAAGTGCATGACATCGCGAAAAGCACAAAAGAAGATCTGGAAGCGTTTGATATCCTGCTGCTGGGCATTCCGACCTGGTACTATGGTGAAGCGCAGTGCGACTGGGATGACTTTTTCCCGACGCTGGAAGAGATCGATTTCAACGGCAAGCTGGTTGCGCTGTTTGGCTGCGGCGATCAGGAAGATTACGCGGAGTACTTCTGTGATGCGATGGGCACGATCCGTGACATCATTGAGCCGCACGGTGCCGTAATAGTGGGCCACTGGCCAACTGAAGGCTATCACTTCGAAGCCTCAAAAGGGCTGGCCGATGATACCCACTTCCTGGGTCTGGCCATCGATGAAGATCGTCAGCCTGAACTGACCAACCAGCGCGTAGAGCAGTGGGTTAAGCAGATTTCTGATGAACTGCAGCTGAAAGATATCCTTGAAGCCTGATCCTGCCCGCCTCAATGTGAGCGCCAGCTCACATTGAGGCAATGGAAATTCCTATAGAAATAATAGCCACATTTTTTTAACTTTCTCCGTTTAATCTGTAGAATACCCGCATCGATCTTCCGCTTATTTTTTCAGGCGGTAAGACTAAGCGATGTACCAACAGACATCTGCCAGAATCCTCCCCGGCCCGGTGACCTATCCCCCACAGCCCGTGATGATTCAGGCACGCCCTCTGGTTTTCATTTCATCGCTTCAGTTCTATAATGAGACGCAAATGAGAATGAGCGCAGATCGACATTCAAGGCGATAAGCCACAAAAGTGAATATAGTGACAGGACAAAATCCGCATGACTGACAATAACACCGCATTAAAGAAGGCTGGCCTGAAAGTGACGCTGCCCAGACTGAAAATTCTGGAAGTGCTTCAGGAACCTGAGTGCCATCACGTCAGTGCGGAAGATTTGTACAAACGCCTGATCGACATCGGCGAAGAGATTGGCCTGGCTACCGTTTACCGTGTTCTGAACCAGTTCGATGACGCCGGTATCGTGACCCGTCACAACTTTGAAGGCGGTAAATCTGTCTTTGAACTGACGCAGCAGCATCACCACGATCATCTGATCTGTCTGGATTGCGGCAAGGTTATTGAGTTCAGCGATGAGTCGATCGAAACGCGTCAGCGTGAAATCGCCACCCGTCATGGCATCAAGCTGACCAACCACAGCCTCTATCTCTATGGACACTGTACGCTGGGTGATTGCCGGGAAGACGAAACCCTGCACGACCAGTAACGCGACCTGAAATAAAAAAACCGGTGAATTCACCGGTTTTTTTTCGTCTGTCTTCGGCTGTTGTATCAGGCGACCAGCGTCTCCTGCAGATAGCGCCAGCGTGGAATAGAGCTGCTGCAGTCCAGTATCGCCAGCGAGATACGGCTCTGATTATTGCCATTCATCATCTGCATCTCGCGATACTGTACGGTGATCTCTTTTTCATGATGAGAGAGGATGACGTGTTCGCAGGTGACAATGCGCATCCCTTCGCGCTGTCCCTGCAGCTGCCGGAAAAGCGCCTCGACCTCGTTCAGATTGCACTCTCTGCCCTTTGGGGTGACCATGCGGAATTCAGGATGAAAATAGGACATCAGCAGCTCAAAACTGTCGTCAGATCCGGCAGGCTGGTTAAAAATACGTTCAATGAGCTGATGTAAAACGACCACACTGTTTCTGGCTTCCTGGGCGAGAACTGTCATTTTTTTTCCTTCTGTAACCCGCTTTGCAACCTTTGAGAGCGCATAGCCTACCTGAAAGCGAATAATTCACATCTGGAAATTGATTAATTTTTTTAAACTCAGATTTCTCTCACAATGCCGCATTTAATCGGTTGCGGTTAGATCAGAATAAATGTCGGCAATGAGTAAAATCAGGGCAACAAAAAAGGGCGATAAATCGCCCTTTTGTCATTTTATGAGGTCAGCCTCAAAAAAATTTATTCGCCAGTTTTCGCCCAGGTATCACGAAGACCGACAGTGCGGTTAAACACCAGTTGCGATGGCGTAGAGTAAACGCTGTCGGCGCAGAAATAACCTTCACGTTCAAACTGGAACGGAGTGGTCGGTTCCACATCGCGCAGGCTCGGTTCCACAAAGCCCTGTTTGATCGCCAGTGACTCAGGGTTGATCACCGCCAGGAAGTCCTCTGCCGCGCCCGGATTTGGCACACTGAACAGACGATCATACAGGCGGAACTCTGCTGGCTGCGCGTGATCCGCAGACACCCAGTGAATGACCCCTTTGACCTTACGGCCATCGGCAGGATCTTTGCTCAGCGTGTCTACGTCGCTGGTGCAGTAGATGCAGGTGATGTTGCCCGCTTCATCTTTAGCGACGCGCTCAGCACGAATCACATAGGCATTGCGCAGGCGGACTTCTTTGCCCAGCACCAGGCGCTTATATTGCTTGTTCGCCTCTTCGCGGAAATCGGCACGGTCAATCCAGATCTCGCGGCTGAACGGCACTTCACGCGTACCCATCTCCGGTTTACCCGGATGATTTGGCATGGTGATGATTTCGTTATGGCCTGCTGGCAGGTTTTCGATCACCACTTTCAGCGGATCCAGCACAGCCATAGCACGTGGCGCATTCTCATTCAGGTCATCACGGATACAGGACTCCAGCGAGGCCATCTCCACGATGTTATCCTGCTTGGTCACGCCGATACGACGGCAGAACTCGCGGATAGAGGCGGCGGTGTAACCACGACGACGCAGACCTGAAACGGTCAGCATGCGCGGATCGTCCCAGCCTTCAACGTGCTTCTCGGTCACCAGCTGAGTGAGTTTGCGTTTCGACATTACCGCATACTCCAGATTCAGGCGCGAGAACTCATACTGGCGCGGATGAACCGGAATGGTGATGTTATCCAGCACCCAGTCATAGAGACGGCGATTATCCTGGAACTCCAGCGTACACAGCGAGTGCGTAATGCCTTCCAGCGCATCGGAGATGCAGTGGGTAAAGTCATACATCGGGTAGATGCACCACTTGTTGCCGGTCTGGTGGTGTTCCGCGAACTTGATGCGGTAAAGCACTGGATCACGCATCACGATAAAATTAGAGGCCATGTCGATTTTCGCGCGCAGACAGGCAGTGCCTTCGGCAAACTCACCGTTTCGCATCTTCTCAAACAGCGCCAGGTTCTCTTCCACGCTGCGATCGCGATAAGGGCTGTTTTTGCCCGGCTCTTTCAGGGTGCCGCGATATTCGCGAATCTGATCCGGACTCAGCTCATCAACGTAGGCGAGACCTTTAGAAATCAGCTCGATAGCATAGTCATAAAGCTGATCAAAATAGTTTGATGAGTAACAGACCTCACCGCTCCACTCAAAACCCAGCCACTGGACGTCACGCTTGATGGATTCAACAAATTCCATATCCTCTTTAACCGGATTGGTATCGTCGAAACGCAGGTTGCATTGCCCCTGATAATCCTGGGCGATGCCAAAATTCAGACAGATCGATTTCGCATGACCAATATGCAGATAACCATTGGGCTCTGGCGGGAAACGGGTATGCACGCTGCTGTGCTTACCGCTCGCCAAATCTTCGTCAATGATCTGACGAATAAAGTTAGTTGGGCGGGCTTCAGCCTCACTCATCTCAAAAATCCTCAATACGAATAACGGGTGATTTGTACCACGAAGTAACGGAGTATGATCCACAAAGCGTCTGAGGGAAACAACCGTTTGTTAAGCCTTTAAAACAAAAAAGGCAGGAATCGCTTCCTGCCTGTGGGGTTATGTTGCGGGGATTAGCCTTTCACTTCATACAGCGGAGTTTCACCTGCCACCACCTGACCGCGGGCCAGTAATGTCAGACCGGCAAAATCATCGCTGTTGCTGACCACGACCGGACTCACCATTGAGCGGGCATTGGCATTGAGGAATTCAAGGTCCATTTCCAGCACAGGCTGACCGGCGACCACCGTGGCCCCCTCTTCAGCCAGACGGGTAAAGCCTTTACCTTCCAGCGCCACGGTATCCAGTCCCATGTGCACCACTATCTCTACACCATTCTCCGTTTCCAGACAGAAGGCGTGATTGGTGTTGAAGATTTTCACCAGCGTACCGTCAATCGGTGCCACGACCCATTTGTCGCTGGGTTTGATCGCCAGACCATCGCCAACTGCTTTGCTGGCAAAGGCTTCATCCGGCACATCATCCAGCGCGACCACTTCGCCCGATACCGGTGCCAGCAATGTCGCAATAACACGCTTCTCACTGTTCAGCACGGCCTGCGGTTTAATGTCAGGCTCCACTGGCGCACTGCTGGTAGCCGCGGCTGCGACCGGCCCCTTGGTCAGGACTTTTTTCATCGCCGAGGCAATGCTTTCGGCCTGGGTACCCACGATGATCTGCACGCTCTGCTTATTAAGGCGGATCACCCCGGATGCACCCAGATGCTTCGCAACGCCTTCATTAACCTGCGCCGAATCATTCACGTTAAGACGCAGGCGGGTAATGCAGGCATCGATGCTGGTTAAGTTGGCTGAGCCGCCCACGGCACCAATATAACGACGCGCCAGCGATTCAGTGGCCGTTTCGCCATTGTCAGTTTTATCCACGTTGACGTCATAACCATCACTTTCATCACCCGCAACTGCCAGCTCGCGGCCCGGCGTCATCAGGTTGAATTTTTTGATGGTGAAGCGGAATACCACGTAGTAGATAACGAAGAAGACCAGGCCCTGCGGAATCAGCATGTACCAGTGTGTTGCCAGCGGGTTACGGGTCGACAGCACCATATCCACCAGCCCGGCGCTGAAACCAAATCCGGCAATCCAGTGCATGCTGGCAGCGATAAAGACCGAGATGCCGGTCAGGACGGCGTGAATCAGATAGAGTACTGGCGCCACGAACATGAAGGAGAATTCCAGCGGTTCGGTGATACCGGTAAAGAAGGCAGCAAACGCGGCAGCCAGCATGATACTACCGACTTTGACACGGTTCTCTGGACGCGCACAGTGATAGATGGCCAACGCAGCACCCGGCAGACCAAACATCATAATTGGGAAGAAGCCTGCCTGATAACGACCGGTAATGCCCACGGTTGCCGACCCATCAGCCAGTGACTGTGCACCGCCCAGGAATTTAGGAATGTCATTAATGCCCGCAACATCAAACCAGAACACGGAGTTCAGGGCGTGATGCAGACCGACCGGAATCAGCAGGCGGTTAAAGAAGGCGTAGATACCGGCACCGGCAGAGCCGAGCTTCTGGATATGTTCACCAAAGTTAACCAGACCATTAAACACCACGGGCCAGATATACATCAGGATAAAAGCGACAAAGATCATCAGGAACGAAACGAGAATCGGCACCAGCCGGCGTCCGCTGAAGAAAGAGAGTGCCTTAGGCAGTTCAACGTGGCTGAAGCGGTTATAGACCTCTGCCGACAGAATACCGACAAGGATGCCGACAAACTGGTTTTCAATTTTGCCAAAGGCTGCTGGCACCTGATCCAAAGGAATTTTCTGAATCATCGATACTGCAGCGGGTGAGCAGAGCGTGGTGACCACCAGAAAGCCGACATAGCCAGTCAGCGCTGCGGCACCATCTTTATCTTTTGACATGCCGTAGGCAATACCGATCGCAAACAGCACCGACATGTGCTCAATGATTGCCGCACCCGACTTGATCAGTAATGCCGCCAGCGCATTACCTGCCCCCCAACTGTCTGGATCAATCCAGTAACCGACCCCCATTAATATCGCTGCTGCTGGCAGGGTTGCTACCGGCACCATCAGTGCGCGCCCCACCTTTTGTAAGTAACCTAACATATCCCCTTCCCCCTATGAGCCTGACTTGTCGCTTTGCGCTGCTTAATGTTGTTATCTCAGCTGCAAAGATCGTTAATACACTTCATATCACGCAGCGAAGTGTAATGATAAATTAATTCGCCTCGCAAATTAAAACCCTGGTAAATGTGATTTTTATCACTAAAAAACATCGTGTCACACGGCAACATCTGGCTATCACCACAAACTTATTTTATGATCCGAAATATTGAATTGTGCTCCGCCCGTGGCGAGAATAGATCATCTGCTCAGGCTGATGACTAACGCAGCGGTTTAGCGATCCCCTTTCCATTTTTAATTGAGGTGAAACATGAGACTGATTCCATTAGCGACGCCAACCCAGGTAGGTAAATGGGCCGCCCGACATATTGTTAACCGCATCAATGCGTTTAACCCGACGGCGGACAGGCCTTTTGTTCTGGGTCTGCCAACCGGCGGCACGCCACTGGAGGCGTACAAGCACCTGATAGATATGCACAAAGCGGGCCAGGTCAGTTTTAAACATGTCGTGACTTTCAATATGGATGAATATGTCGGTCTGCCAAAAGAGCATCCTGAAAGCTATCACAGCTTTATGTATCGTAACTTCTTCGATCACGTTGATATTCAACCGGAAAATATCAACCTGCTGAATGGTAATGCGCCTGATATTGACGCAGAATGTCGTCAGTACGAAGAGAAAATTCGCGCACTGGGTAAAATTCACCTGTTTATGGGCGGCGTTGGCAACGACGGTCATATCGCCTTTAACGAACCGGCTTCGTCACTGGCTTCGCGTACCCGTATTAAAACCCTGACCCATGACACCCGCGTGGCGAACTCGCGCTTCTTTAACGGGGACGTTGATCAGGTACCTAAATATGCGCTGACGGTCGGCGTCGGCACGCTGCTGGATGCCGAAGAAGTCATGATTCTGGTTACCGGTCATGTCAAAGCGCAGGCACTGCAGGCAGCAGTTGAAGGTAACGTGAATCATATGTGGACCATCAGCTGTCTGCAGCTGCATGCGAAATCGGTTGTGGTCTGTGATGAGCCAGCCACCATGGAACTGAAAGTGAAAACCGTGAAATATTTCCGCGAAATGGAAGCGGAAAATATGAAAGGCGTGTAACAGAATAGTGCCTTGCCCTGCTGTTACGCTGAGTGACAGCAGGCCAGGACGGGAGAAGAGAGATGTACGCATTAGTAAACGGCCGGATCTACAGCGGCCATGAGATTCTGGATAATCACGCCGTCGTGGTGGCAGACGGGCACATTGCGCGCGTCTGCCCGCGTGAATCGCTCGCGGCTGATATTGAGCAGCGGGATATGGCGGGTGCGATTATTGCGCCGGGCTTTATCGATCTCCAGCTTAATGGCTGCGGTGGCGTGCAGTTCAATGACAGCCTGGATGCGCTCAGCATTGAGACGCTGGAAACGATGCAGCGCGCCAATGAAAAGTCTGGCTGCACCAGCTTTTTACCGACGCTGATCACCAGCAGCGACGCGCTGATGAAGCGGGCGATTGAAACCATGCGCGCTTACCTGCAGAAACATCAGCATCAGGCGCTGGGTCTGCATCTGGAAGGCCCGTGGCTGAGCAAAGCGAAAAAAGGCACACACGATCCGGCACTGATTCGCCTGCCGGATGCGGCGATGGTGCAGTATCTTTGCGACAACGCAGACGTCATTACCAAAGTCACCCTGGCACCGGAAAACGCCGGCAGCGACGTGATTCGTCAGTTGACCGATGCCGGAATCATTGTCTCAGCAGGTCACTCGAATGCGACCTATGAAGAGGCGAAAGCGGGCTTTGCTGCGGGCGTGAGTTTCGCGACCCACCTCTACAATGCTATGCCGGCGTTTGCCGGACGTGAACCCGGGCTTATCGGTGCGCTGTTTGATTCGCCTGATGTATACTGCGGCATTATTGCGGATGGTTTACATGTACATTACGCTAACGTGCGCAATGCAAAACGCATCAAAGGCGACAAACTGGTGCTGGTAACGGATGCCACAGCACCGGCTGGCGCTGACATCAGCGAGTTTATTTTTGCTGGAAAAACAATCTATTATCGTGACGGCCTCTGTGTTGACGAAAACGGCACACTCAGTGGTTCGGCCCTGACGATGATTGAAGCGGTACAAAACAGCGTCGAGCATGTCGGTATCGCACTGGACGAAGCGTTACGCATGGCATCACTCTACCCGGCACGGGCGATGGGCGTGGAAAGACAGTTGGGCTCGATCGAAGCAGGAAAAATCGCGAACCTGACTGTGTTTACGCGCGACTTTAAAATCATTAAGACGTTAGTCAACGGAGACGACGTCCTGAGCGAGTAAGCACTGAATGACCACTGGCGGCCAGTCACAAATAGGAAATGTCGATCTTGTTAAGCAACTTAATAGCGCAGCGGTTTACCGGCTGATTGATCAACAGGGGCCGATATCGCGCATTCAGATTGCCGAACTCAGCCAGCTCGCCCCCGCCAGCGTCACCAAAATTACCCGCCAGTTGATTGAGCGCGGCCTGATCAAAGAGGTAGACCAGCAGGCGTCTACCGGTGGTCGCCGCGCTATCTCGATTATCACTGAAACCCGCCACTTCCATACCATCGGGGTTCGCCTCGGCCGCAACGATGCCACCCTGACCCTGTTCGACCTCAGCGGTAAATCGCTGGCGCAGGAAGATTATGCGCTGCCGGAACGCACCCAGGAGACGCTGGAGCATGCGCTGTTTAACGCCATCAACGGCTTTATCGAGCAGCACCAGCGTAAAATACGCGAGCTGATCGCGATTTCCGTCATCCTGCCGGGCCTGGTTGACCCGATTAACGGCGTAATCCGTTATATGCCACACATCTCTGTCAGCCACTGGCCGCTGGTCGCCAGTCTGAAGAAACGGTTCAACGTCACCAGTTTTGTGGGGCACGATATTCGCAGTCTGGCGCTGGCCGAGCACTATTTCGGTGCAAGTCGCGACTGTGCTGACTCAATCCTGGTGCGCTTACACCGTGGCACGGGTGCCGGCATTATTGCTAACGGTCATATTTTCCTCGGCAGCAACGGCAACGTCGGCGAAATCGGCCATATCCAGGTTGACCCGCTTGGCGAGCGCTGTCACTGCGGCAACTTTGGCTGCCTTGAAACCATTGCCGCTAACGGCGCCATTGAAAATCGGGTGCGGCATCTGCTGAATCAGGGCTACCCCAGTGTACTGACGCTGGAGGCGTGCCAGATGTCCCACATCTGCAAAGCAGCCAATCAGGGTGATCCGCTGGCCTGTGAAGTGGTCGAACAGGTAGGCCGGTATCTCGGCAAAGCGATTGCCATCGCGATTAACCTGTTTAATCCACAAAAAGTTGTGCTGGCGGGCGAGATTACGGAAGCAGAAAAAGTGCTGCTGCCCGCGATTGAAGGCTGCATCAACACCCAGGCATTAGAAGCTTTCCGTAAAAATCTGCCGGTGGTGCGTTCTACCCTGGATCACCGTTCTGCGATTGGCGCGTTTGCGCTGGCTAAACGTGCCATGCTTAACGGCATTCTGCTGCAACATCTTCTGGAAGACTAAGCTAACCCGCTGTTGTGGCGGGCCACATCGGATCTGACTATGACCATTAAAAGCGTAATTTGTGATATCGATGGCGTGCTGATGCACGACAACACGGCCGTTCCTGGCGCACAGGAATTTTTACAGCGCATTCTGGCCAAAGAGATGCCGCTGGTGGTGCTGACGAACTATCCCTCGCAGACCGAGCAGGATCTGGCTAACCGCTTTGCTTCGGCTGGTGTCGAGGTCCCTGAATCCGTTTTCTATACCTCTGCCATGGCTACAGCAGACTTCCTGCGTCGTCAGGAGGGTAAAAAGGCCTATGTCATTGGTGAAGGCGCGTTGATTCATGAGCTCTATAAAGCGGGCTTTACCATTACGGATGTGAATCCCGATTTTGTCATTGTCGGGGAGACGCGTTCGTTCAACTGGGACATGATGCACAAAGCGGCCTTCTTCGTCGCTAACGGCGCGCGCTTCATCGCCACCAACCCCGATACGCACGCGCGCGGCTTTATACCCGCCTGTGGCGCGCTCTGCGCCGGTATTGAGAAGATCTCAGGTCGTAGCCCGTTTGTGGTGGGCAAACCCAGCCCTTACATCATGCGCGCCGCGCTGAATAAAATGCAGGCCCACTCGGAAGAGACGGTCATTGTGGGTGATAACCTGCGAACCGATATTCTCGCCGGTTTCCAGGCAGGTCTGGAGACAGTACTGGTGCTGTCAGGCGTCTCGACGCTGAGTGATATCGATGCCATGCCGTTCCGTCCGGACTGGATCTACCCTTCTGTTGCCGATATTGATCTGTTCTGATTCATTTTTCTTATGACGCATCCGGTTAATCTGTGATGCGTCCCCCTTTTTTTGCATGTTCCCGCCTACTTTCACTGCCTGTTTTTTACTCACAAACGCCATTTCATTGCCGATCCAACAACAAAACAACATTAAAATTATCGTTCATTCAATTTTATTGCCATGTGAGCAATATTTTTATCAGTAAATCACGATTCCTCTTGCATTGAATGCACCAAATAGCGCATTTTCTTATCTATCACGCAGCGTCAGGCTGCCGGACAAACGCAAAAGATAACATCGCCGTAAGGTGAGATCAGGAGTCAGTTATGTGTTCAATTTTTGGTGTGCTGGATCTGAAAACCGATCCTGTTGAGCTGCGCAAGAAAGCGCTGGAATGTTCACGCTTAATGCGTCATCGCGGCCCGGACTGGTCAGGCGTCTATGCAGATGACAAGGCTATTCTGGCGCATGAACGCCTCTCAATTGTTGACGTTAACAACGGCGCACAGCCCCTGTACAACGCCGATCACACCCACGTACTGGCCGTTAACGGCGAAATTTACAACCATCAGGCGCTACGCGCTGAGCTCAGCGATCGCTATGAATTTCAGACCGGTTCTGACTGTGAAGTGATTCTGGCGCTCTATCAGGAGAAAGGTGTCGATTTCCTTGATGAGCTGGAAGGCATGTTCGCCTTTATCCTCTATGACAGCGTTAAGAAATCGTATCTGATTGGCCGCGACCATATCGGCATCATCCCGCTTTATATGGGTAACGATGAACACGGCAACCTGTTTGTTGCGTCAGAAATGAAAGCGCTGGTACCGGCGTGTCGTTCGATCAAAGAGTTCCCGCCGGGAAGCTATCTCTCCAGCACCGATGGCGAAATCCGTCGTTACTGGCAGCGTGACTGGATGGAATACAAAAACGTTGAACACAACACCACTGATGCGGCAGGCCTGAAACATGCGCTTGAAGAGTCCGTGAAAAGCCACCTGATGTCAGACGTCCCTTATGGCGTGCTGCTGTCAGGCGGTCTGGACTCCTCCATCATTTCAGCCGTGACCAAGCGTTTTGCGGCGAAACGGGTTGAAGATCAGGATAAAAGTGATGCGTGGTGGCCGCAGCTACACTCCTTTGCGGTCGGGCTGGAAGGTTCACCTGATTTAAAAGCAGCAAAATCTGTCGCTGAACATCTGGGCACCGTGCACCACGAAATTCATTTCACCGTGCAGGAAGGTCTGGATGCGATTCGCGATGTGATTTATCACATTGAAACCTATGACGTCACTACCATTCGCGCCTCTACGCCGATGTACTTAATGTCACGTAAAATCAAAGCAATGGGCATTAAGATGGTGCTGTCAGGCGAAGGTGCAGACGAAGTCTTTGGCGGCTATCTCTACTTCCATAAAGCGCCAAACGCCAAAGAGTTCCACGAAGAAAACGTGCGTAAACTGCAGGCGCTGCATATGTTCGACTGCGCTCGTGCCAACAAAGCGATGTCCGCCTGGGGCGTTGAAGCCCGCGTACCCTTCCTGGATAAAAAATTCCTGGATGTGGCAATGCGTATCAACCCTGCCGACAAAATGTGTGGCAGCAACGGTAAAATGGAGAAACACATTCTGCGTGAATGTTTCTCCTCTTACCTGCCAGAGAGCGTAGCGTGGCGTCAGAAAGAGCAGTTCTCTGATGGTGTGGGTTACAGCTGGATCGACTCACTCAAGGAAGTGGCCGCGAAGCAAATCAGCGACCAGCAGCTGGCAACCGCCCATTTCCGCTTCCCGTTCAACACGCCGGGTTCGAAAGAAGCTTATCTCTATCGTGAGATCTTCGAAGAGCTGTTCCCGTTAGCGAGTGCGGCAGAGTGTGTGCCTGGCGGTCCATCCGTTGCCTGTTCTTCCGCCAAAGCGATTGAGTGGGATGAAGCGTTTAAAAACATGGACGATCCTTCCGGACGTGCCGTGGGTGTGCATCAGTCAGCCTATAAATAACCTGACAGAAAGCCACCGGAATGGGCCTGTTATGGCCCATTTTTTTTACGATGAGCGTTGTATTCACTGAAAAATTGCCGAATAAACCGCCAGGCTGGTTATAAGCCAGTCAAACAGCGATTATCTGGCAAAAAACGGTAAAAAACTTGTTGACGCTGTCTGGTCAACTCCGCATAATGCGCCCCGCAACGCCGATGAAGGTAACGCGAAAAAAAGATGGCTACGTAGCTCAGCTGGTTAGAGCACAGCACTCATAATGCTGGGGTCACAGGTTCGATTCCCGTCGTAGCCACCATCTTTTTTTGCGGGAGTGGCGAAATTGGTAGACGCACCAGATTTAGGTTCTGGCGCCGCAAGGTGTGCGAGTTCAAGTCTCGCCTCCCGCACCATTTCATTATTCGGCAGCGTGGATGGGATATCGCCAAGCGGTAAGGCACCGGTTTTTGATACCGGCATTCCCTGGTTCGAATCCAGGTATCCCAGCCAATTTCGATGATTCTTGTATGCTGAGAACGGACGAATGGGATATCGCCAAGCGGTAAGGCACCGGTTTTTGATACCGGCATTCCCTGGTTCGAATCCAGGTATCCCAGCCATCATTGAAATGCAGTACAATTTGGCTACGTAGCTCAGCTGGTTAGAGCACAGCACTCATAATGCTGGGGTCACAGGTTCGATTCCCGTCGTAGCCACCATATAATTGGGGTGTCGCCAAGCGGTAAGGCACTGGTTTCTGATACCAGCATTCCGGGGTTCGAATCCCTGCACCCCAGCCATACAAAGACAATTTGAAAAGCCCATTATTGGGGTGTCGCCAAGCGGTAAGGCACTGGTTTCTGATACCAGCATTCCGGGGTTCGAATCCCTGCACCCCAGCCAAATTGCACAACCAGGCCCGCTTTTGCGGGCTTTGTTGTTTTTATCCCTTCTCCACCATCCTGATTACAGGCCCGCCCTGCGGCGAGCCTGAACACGTAAGCGGCTATAGCCCCAGCGCGTAACGCAATACCTGCCGCTTCAGTACGCCAGAATGTTCGGCAGCAATCAGTCCAAGATTTCGCGCAAACCGCAGCGGTGCCAGCTGATTGCTGAAGGCAAAATAAAAGAGATCCATCCCGCCCTGCATCAGCAGATTGTCTTTGCGACGCTGCCGGTGATAGCGCTGTAATACCCGCTCTGAGGCCCAGTCCTCCGCAGCACCGCGTGCGCTCACCAGTACATCTATCAACGCATCACTATCGCGATACCCCAGATTCACGCCCTGCCCGGCCAGCGGGTTAATGGTATGCGCGGCATCACCGACCAGCGCCAGCCCAGGCAGGACATAACGTGAAGCATGACGTCGCACCAGCGGGAAGCCACCCGCCGCATGGGCTTTAAACCGTCCCAACCGCGCCGGGAAGTGGCTGGCAATCTCTTTTTCCAGCTGGGCAATCGGCATCGCCTGAAGCTGACGCACTCTTGCGGGCGCGTCATACCAGACCAGCGAGGCCCGGTTGCCATACAGCGGTAAAAAGGCTCGTGGTCCCTGAGGTGTAAAGTGCTGCCAGGTCGCATCCCCTGCCGGATGTTCGCAGGTCACGCTTATCAGCAGGCAGGACTGCGCATAGCTCCAGCCATGAATCCCGATTCCGGCCATCTGCCGCACCTGCGAGTTTGCGCCATCTGCACCAATCACCAGCCGGGTATGCAAGGCCATGCCGTCGTTAAGGTCGACGCGCCAGCCGCCATTTTCTGGCTGCAGGTTTTCCAGCGTGGCCGGGCAATAGCAGGTCACGCCCAGCGACTGCATCTCCTCCCATAATGCCCGCTGAAGCACGCTGTTCTCGACCATAAAGCCCAGTTCAGGCAAGCCCAGCGAGGCAGCATCAAAACTCACCTGCGCGGTCTGCCACTCCCAGGTTTCCAGCCTGCGATAGGGCGCACTGCGCATCGCTTCGACCCGCGGCCAGACATTGAGCTGCTTCAGCAACGCCACCGAGGAAGATCCGATTGCTGAAATTCGCAGATCGGGATCGCTGTCGGCATCAAACGGCGCGGGTTCGGCACGCTCAATCACCGCCACGCGAAAATGGTGCTGTGTCAGTCCACAGGCCAGCGCAGCACCGACCATGCCACCGCCGACAATCACGACATCAAACTGATTATCCTGCATTGCTTAACTCCCTCTCTTATTCCTGCCAGCCTGCGCATTGCGGGTCTGAATAGAGCAAAGTGTACCGGAAAACCCGATGGCTGGCAGAAAAGCCCTCAGGCTGGTCACCACAGCATCAAAGCATTACAATACGCGCCCCTCACTTCACTGCACTGAATCAATGGCTAGCGCGATGACAAAAAAACTGCATATCAAAACCTGGGGATGTCAGATGAATGAGTATGATTCATCCAAGATGTCTGATCTGCTGAATAGTACGCACGGCTATACGCTGACCGAGGTCCCTGAAGAGGCAGATATTCTGCTGCTTAACACCTGCTCCATTCGTGAGAAAGCGCAGGAGAAGGTGTTTCATCTGCTGGGACGCTGGAGAAAACTCAAAGAGCGCAACCCGGATGTGATTATCGGCGTGGGTGGCTGTGTGGCGTCGCAGGAAGGCGATCATATTCGTCAGCGTGCTCCCTGCGTGGATATTGTGTTTGGTCCGCAGACGCTGCACCGCCTGCCGGAGATGATCAACACTGTGCGCGGCACCAAAAGCCCGGTAGTCGACATCAGCTTTCCGGAAATTGAGAAATTTGACCGTCTGCCGGAACCGCGTGCAGAAGGTCCGACAGCCTTTGTCTCCATTATGGAAGGCTGCAACAAATATTGTACTTTCTGCGTGGTGCCTTACACCCGTGGTGAGGAAGTGAGCCGTCCCAGCGATGATATTCTGCTGGAGATCGCCCAGCTGGCGGCGCAGGGCGTGCGTGAAGTTAACCTGTTGGGTCAGAACGTCAACGCTTATCGTGGTGCCACCTTTGATGGTGAGATCTGTACCTTTGCTGAGCTGCTGCGCCTGGTCGCCGCTATCGACGGCATCGACCGCATTCGATTCACCACCAGCCACCCGATTGAGTTCACTGATGACATCATTGATGTCTATCGCGATACCCCGGAGCTGGTGAGTTTCCTGCATCTGCCGGTTCAGAGTGGTGCAGACCGTATTCTGACGCTGATGAAGCGCGCGCATACCGCACTGGAGTATAAGGCGATTATCCGCAAGCTGCGCGCGGCGCGCCCGGATATTGAGATCAGCTCTGACTTCATCATCGGCTTCCCGGGTGAAACCCAGCAGGATTTCGAGCAGACCATGAAGCTCATCGCAGACATCAATTTCGACGTCAGCTTCAGCTTTGTCTACTCTGCCCGTCCCGGCACGCCCGCTGCTGACCTGCCGGATGATGTCAGTGAAGAGGAGAAAAAGCAGCGTCTGTGGATCCTGCAGGACCGCATTAACCAGCAGGCGCAGGCGATCAGTCGCCGCATGCTCGGCACCGTGCAGCGTATTCTGGTGGAAGGCATCTCCCGCAAGAACGTCATGGAAGTCTCTGGCCGCACCGAAAATAACCGCGTAGTCAATTTTGAAGGCACGCCTGAGATGATTGGCCGCTTTGTGGATGTTGAAATTGTTGATGTCTACACCAACTCGCTGCGCGG
The DNA here is from genome assembly GCF_052045955.1 of Pantoea sp. 22096. Taxonomy (NCBI): domain Bacteria; kingdom Pseudomonadati; phylum Pseudomonadota; class Gammaproteobacteria; order Enterobacterales; family Erwiniaceae; genus Pantoea; species Pantoea sp. 22096. Next base: position 1,911,195 of record NZ_JBQEPW010000001.1, read on the forward strand.
CAGGCTGGTGCGTACTGAAGAAGAGATGGGCCTGCGTATGGCGCAAAGCCCGGCATCCGTGATTGCCCGTACCCGCAAAGAAAACGACATCGGCGTGGGTCTGTTCCAGCCGTGATACCTGCTATATTGTGCGGCAGCGCGCATTGCGTTGCCGCCAATTTCACGCCACGACACTTGGTTTCTGAAAGTGTCGCCCAAATATCTCTCCTTAAGCTTGCGCCCAGGCGTTACGGCATAAATAATTTCGTTATGGTGCATCCGGTTAAGCCCAACGGTGCGTCAGACACATCCCATAACTGGCCCTGAGTGACCCAAAGGATTCGTTTGAATATCGAAACTCGTGAAATCGCCCTTGAACCGGCTGATAACCGTCGTCTGATGAGCCTGTGTGGGCCTTTCGACGATAATGTAAAACAGCTTGAGCGTCGTCTGGGCATTGAGATCAATCGTCGTGACAACGTCTTTAAGCTGTCAGGACGCCCACTTTGCGTCAATGCCGCCGCAGATATTCTGAAGACCCTGTATGTCGATACCGCGCCAATGCGTGGCGAGATCCCGGATATCGAGCCAGACCAGATTCACCTGGCGATCAAAGAGAGCCGGGTACTGGAGCAAACCGCCGAAAGCGTGCCGGAATACGGAAAAGCGGTCAATATCAAGACCAAGCGTGGTGTCATCAAACCGCGTACGCCAAACCAGGCGCAGTACATCGCGAATGTGCTCGACCACGACATTACTTTTGGTGTCGGCCCGGCCGGTACCGGTAAAACCTATCTGGCGGTGGCTGCGGCCGTGGATGCATTGGAGCGTCAGGAGATTCGCCGCATCATGCTGACCCGCCCTGCCGTCGAAGCGGGTGAAAAGCTCGGCTTCCTGCCAGGCGACCTGAGTCAGAAAGTCGACCCTTATCTGCGTCCGCTCTACGATGCGCTGTTTGAAATGCTCGGCTTCGAGCGCGTTGAAAAGCTGATGGAGCGCAACGTTATTGAGGTTGCCCCACTGGCCTATATGCGCGGTCGAACGCTGAACGATGCGTTTATCATTCTTGATGAGAGTCAGAACACCACCATCGAGCAGATGAAGATGTTCCTGACGCGCATTGGCTTCAACTCCAAAGCGGTGATTACCGGTGACGTTACCCAGATTGACCTGCCGCGTCACGTCAAGTCGGGCCTGCGCCATGCCATTGAGGTGCTGGCAGACGTGGAAGAAATCAGCTTTAACTTCTTCCACAGCGAAGATGTGGTGCGCCATCCGGTCGTTGCCCGCATTGTCACCGCTTATGAAGCCTGGGAAGCCGCCGATCAGACCCGCCGTGACCAGCAGGCTGAAGAGCGTAAACGTGAAGCGCTGGCAGCACAGAATGCCACGCAGGAGAGCAAATGAGCCAGGTGATTCTCGACCTGCAGGTCGCCTGTGATAACACCGCTGATTTGCCTGATGAAAGCCAGTTTCACCGCTGGCTCTCAGCGGCTGTTACCCCTTTCCAGCCCGAAAGCGAAGTCACAGTACGTCTGGTTGACGAAGCGGAAAGTCATGAGCTTAATCTGACTTATCGTGGCAAAGATAAGCCGACGAATGTCCTGTCCTTCCCGTTTGAAGCGCCGCCGGGCATTGAGCTGCCACTGCTGGGCGATCTGATCATCTGCCGTCAGGTGGTTGAGCAGGAAGCCGCAGAACAGGGAAAAAGCGTTGAAGCCCACTGGGCACACATGGTGGTACACGGTACGCTCCACCTGCTGGGTTACGACCATATTGAAGACGACGAAGCTGACGAGATGGAAGGACTGGAGACCGAGATAATGCTTGCTCTTGGGTATCCTGATCCGTACATTTCGGAGAAAGAAGACGCCTGAATCCTGAATTCAGGCTATCCGGCTGTCAGCACGGTTTGCTGACAGCACCTATTCCTCACCAGAGAGATCTTTAAAAACCGCCATGAGCGACGACCATTCTCAAAACAGCGATGCACCCAGTAGTAAAAAGGGATTTTTCTCCCTGTTAATCAACCAACTCTTTCACGGTGAACCTAAAAACCGTGATGAGCTACTGGAGCTGATCCGCGACTCGAATAATAAAGAGCTGATTGACCAGGACACCCGCGACATGCTTGAAGGGGTTCTGGATATTGCGGAGCAGCGCGTGCGTGACATCATGATCCCGCGCTCGCAAATGATCACCCTGAAACGTAATCAGAGCCTCGAAGAGTGTCTGGATGTCATTATCGACTCCGCGCACTCCCGCTTCCCGGTGATCAGCGAAGACAAAGATCATGTGGAAGGGATTCTGATGGCGAAAGACCTGCTGCCGTTTATGAGCAGTGAATCAGAGCCGTTCAGTATCGAGAAAGTGCTGCGTCCTGCGGTGGTGGTGCCTGAAAGTAAGCGTGTCGACCGGATGCTGAAAGAGTTCCGTTCCCAGCGTTATCACATGGCGATTGTTATTGATGAGTTTGGTGGTGTCTCCGGTCTGGTCACAATCGAAGATATTCTTGAGCTGATCGTAGGTGAGATTGAAGATGAGTATGATGATGAAGAAGATCGTGATATCCGTCAGCTCAATCGCCACACCTTCACGGTGCGCGCACTGACCGCCATTGAAGATTTCAATGAGGTGTTTGGCACGCAGTTCAGTGATGATGAAGTCGATACCATTGGTGGTCTGGTCATGCAGGGCTTCGGCCATCTCCCCGCACGTGGTGAAAGCATTGAGATTGAAGGTTACCAGTTCAAGGTGGCGATGGCGGACAGCCGCCGCATCATCCAGGTTCACGTGACTATCCCGGAAAATTCGCCACAACCCCAACTGGAAGACGAATAAGTCTATGGCTTTAGCTTCACTCTACCCGCGCCAGCGGGTTCGCCTGCTGCTGGCTTTAATAACGGGTGCACTGGGTACCCTCGCCTTCTCTCCTTACGATTTCTGGCCTGCCGCTCTGCTCTCGCTGTGCGGCTTACAGTTGCTGACCCTGAACCGCTCAAGCCCGCAGGCCACTGCGATCGGCTTTGTGTGGGGAGTAGGTCTGTTCGGCAGCGGTATTAACTGGGTCTATGTCAGTGTTGCCACCTTTGGCGGCATGCCTGGTCCGGTCAATGTCTTTATCGTGGCGCTGCTGGCGGCGTATCTGGCGGTTTACCCGGCGCTGTTTGCCGGTGTACTCAATCGACTCTGGCCATGCACGACGCTATGGCGCCTGGCGCTGGCGGCACCGGCATTGTGGCAGATGACCGAGTTCCTGCGCGGCTGGGTGCTGACTGGCTTCCCGTGGCTGCAGTTTGGTTACAGCCAGATTGACGGACCGTTAAAAGGGCTGGCTCCGCTGGCGGGTGTCGAGACCCTGACCTTCCTGCTGATGGTCATTGCTGGCCTGCTGGCTTATGCTCTGCAGCAGCGCAACGTCAGAAGTCTGGTGGCGGCGTTGCTGCTGCTGGCCCTGCCGTGGCCACTGCGCTACATCCAGTGGGTTCAGCCAATGCCAGAGCGTGCCGTAGAAGTGGCGCTGGTTCAGGGAAACATCCCGCAGTCGATGAAGTGGGATCCTCAGCAACTGCTCACTACTCTGCGCATCTATAACGGTCTGAGCCAGCCGCTGATGGGTAAGGCGCCAATCATTATCTGGCCAGAATCGGCAATTACCGATCTGGAAAGTAATCAGCAGCCGTTCCTGCGTTCGCTGGATGATGAACTGCGTGAACATGGCAGCTCACTGGTCACCGGTATCGTGGACTCCCGACTGGAGCAGAATCGTTATCACGACTACAACACCGTGATCGTGCTGGGCGGCAAAACGCCTTATAACTACTTCAGCGGCAATCGTTACCAGAAGAATCATCTGGTGCCGTTTGGCGAATTTGTGCCGCTGGCCGACCTGCTGCGTCCGCTGGCCCCGTTCTTTGATCTGCCGATGTCGGCTTTCAGCCGTGGCAACTATCTCCAGCCGCAACTCAGCGTCGCAGGCTATAACCTGACCAGCGCCATCTGTTATGAGATCGTGCTCGGTGAGCAGGTGCGGGCTAACTTCCATCCCGACACCAGTTTCCTGCTGACCGTTTCGAACGATGCCTGGTTTGGTCACTCTATCGGACCGTGGCAGCACTTCCAGATGGCGAGAATGCGGGCGCTGGAGCTGGGACGTCCGCTGTTGCGCAGCACCAACAACGGCGTGACGGCAGTAGTAAATGCCAGTGGTGATGTGGAGGCGATGCTGCCGCAGTTTACCCGCGACGTGCTGACCAGCAAAGTCACGCCGACACAGGGGGAAACCCCGTATGCGCGGGCGGGCATCTGGCCAGTCTGGTCACTGACGCTACTGGCGGCATTGATAGCTCTGCTGCGTCGACGCCGGTAACCTATCCGATCCTTCAAGGCGAAGCGCAGGCTTCGCCTTTTTTCTTTGCTCGCTCTCCGGTATATCTCACTCCCCTGACCACATACTCTGCTGCCTTTCTCACCATGCACCGCTTTCTGGCACGATGATTGCAGAATGTTTCACTGTTTTTCGCCGACAGGCGGATTACAGGCGCTGATGCCTGGCCGTTTGCACCAAAACAGTCGCCTCTGCTGCACCGTTAATGCGCAGAGCAAGATATTTGCCTTTTTTTGGTGCGGATTGCCTCGCAAAAAAGAAACTTTTTTGTTTCATTGCGTTAACAATCCGCTATGTTAGTGACTCTTCTGCGCCCATTTAGCCCGCAGAATGAGCAGAAACGCAGCAAAAAACAGACACAACATCATAATCAGCACAGGTATCAGCCTGGGCCTTTTTCATACGAAGGAGTTGGAACATGCAACTACGCAAAGTGGCATTATCTCTTCTGCTGATCAGCGCAGCGGCGGGAGCGGCCCAGGCGGAAGATCTCAGCGGCACCCTGAAGAAGATCAATGACAACGGCGTCATTGTGGTCGGGCATCGCGAATCATCAGTTCCCTTTTCTTACTATGACAACCAGCAAAAAGTCGTCGGCTATTCACAGGCTTACTCAAACGCCATCGTGGAAGCCATCAAAGCGAAGCTGAACAAGCCGGATTTGCAGGTCAAAATGATCCCGATCACCTCACAAAACCGTATTCCGCTGCTGCAAAACGGCACCTACGATTATGAGTGTGGCTCTACCACCAACAACCTTGAGCGCCAGAAACAGGCCGCGTTCTCTGACACCATTTTTGTCATCGGCACCCGTCTGCTGGTTAAGAAAGATGGCCCGATCAAAGATTTCGCTGATCTGAAAGGCAAAACGGTGGTGGTGACTTCAGGAACCACCTCTGAAGTGCTGCTTCATAAACTCAACGACGAACAGAAACTGGATATGCGCATCATCAGCGCCAAAGATCACGGTGACTCTTTCCGTACGCTGGAAACCGGTCGTGCCGTGGCTTTCATGATGGATGATGCTCTGCTGGCTGGCGAACGCGCCAAAGCTAAAAAGCCAGATAACTGGGAAATCTTAGGTACGCCGCAGTCAAAAGAGGCCTATGGCTGCATGCTGCGTAAAGATGATCCGCAGTTTAAAGCGCTGGTCGATGAAACCATTGCTAAAGCCCAGACCTCTGGCCAGGCAGAAAAATGGTTCGATACCTGGTTTAAACAGCCGATTCCGCCAAAGAATCTGAACATGAACTTTGAACTCTCTGATGACATGAAAGCCCTGTTCAAAACGCCAAATGACAAAGCACTGAATTAACAAAAAAATACCCAATGGATCTCAGATTGCATTGAGACGGCAAGAGAATGCATCCCGGTGAGCTTACTCAGGTAAGTCATTTGGATGAGTGAACCTGGCCAACAAAAATGCAGCCTGAAAGACGGCGGGTATAACAAGGGCAGCCTGGCTGCCCTCTCGATTGCTGAAACCGCGGCATGGACAGACAGACTGACACGGGTCGTTCCCCTGAGTCAGGAAATAAAACGCCGTTCATCAATCTTCAGGGTAGCTTAGCTACCCTTTTTTTCCGGAGCTCGTTATGGGTATCGATTGGAACTGGGGCATTTTCCTCGAACAGGCCCCGTTCGGTAACACAACCTACCTCGGCTGGCTGTGGTCCGGTTTTCAGGTGACGATAGCCGTCTCCTGCTGCGCCTGGATTATCGCCTTCTGCGTGGGTTCATTTTTCGGCATTCTGCGCACCGTGCCTAATCGCCTGCTGTCGACCATTGGCACCTGCTATGTGGAACTGTTTCGTAACATCCCGCTGATCGTCCAGTTCTTCTTCTGGTATCTGGTGGCGCCCGAACTGGTGGGCGAAAAGCTCGGCATGTGGTTTAAGTCTGAGCTGGACCCCAACATTCAGTTCTTCCTCTCTTCAATGATCTGTCTTGGCCTTTTTACCGCCGCCCGCGTCTGCGAGCAGGTGCGCGCAGCCATTCAGTCACTGCCGACAGGACAGAAAAATGCCGGTCTGGCGATGGGATTAACCCTGCCGCAGACCTATCGCTATGTCCTGCTGCCGAATGCGTATCGTGTGATTGTTCCGCCGATGACCTCGGAAATGCTGAACCTGGTAAAGAACTCCGCTATCGCCTCCACCATCGGTCTGGTCGATATGGCGGCGCAGGCGGGCAAACTGCTCGACTATTCTGCTCACGCCTATGAATCCTTTACCGCCATTACGCTGGCCTATGTCGCGATTAACCTGGTGATTATGCTGTTGATGAGTCTGGTCGAGCGCAAAGTCCGGCTGCCAGGCAATGCGGGAGGCAAGTAATGTACGACTTTGACTGGAGTTCGATTACACCCAGCCTGCCCTACCTGCTTAACGGCTTAGTGATTACCTTCAAGATCACCATTACTGCCGTGGTTTTCGGTATTTTGTGGGGAACCCTGCTGGCGGTGATGCGTCTGTCGAGCTTTAAGCCCGTCAGCTGGTTCGCCAAAATCTACGTCAACCTGTTCCGTTCGGTGCCGCTGGTCATGGTGCTGCTGTGGTTCTATCTGGTGGTGCCGAGTTTCCTGCAGCAGGTCCTGGGCCTGTCGCCGAAAACCGATATCCGGCTGATTTCCGCCATGGTTGCCTTTTCGCTGTTTGAAGCGGCCTACTACTCCGAAATCATTCGTGCCGGCATCATCAGTATTTCGCGTGGACAGGGCAATGCCGCGCTGGCGCTGGGTATGACACAGTGGCAGGCAATGCGCCTGATCATCCTGCCGCAGGCGTTCCGCGCCATGGTTCCGCTGTTACTGACGCAGGGTATCGTGCTGTTCCAGGATACCTCGCTGGTCTATGTCTTAAGCCTGGCGGACTTCTTCCGTACCGCGTCCACCATTGGTGAGCGCGACGGCACCCAGGTTGAAATGGTTCTGTTTGCAGGTCTGGTCTACTTCGTTATCAGCCTGAGCGCATCGCTGTTGGTCAGCTATCTGAAAAGAAAAAGGACGGTTTAAATGATTAGCCTGAAAAATGTTTCTAAGTGGTATGGTCACTTTCAGGTGCTGACCGACTGCTCAACCGAGGTCAAAACCGGTGAGGTAGTGGTGGTCTGCGGGCCGTCCGGCTCCGGTAAATCAACGCTGATCAAAACGGTGAACGGACTCGAGCCGGTTCAGCAGGGTGTGATTGCGGTCAACGGCACCGAGGTGAACAACAAAAAAACCAACCTTGCGCAGCTTCGCAGTCAGGTCGGTATGGTGTTCCAGCACTTCGAGCTGTTCCCGCATCTGAGCATTATCAACAATCTGGTGCTGGCGCAGGTGAAAGTGCTGAAGCGTGACAAGGCAGCAGCCCGCGATAAAGGACTGAAGCTGCTGAAGCGTGTGGGTCTCTCAGCCCATGCCGACAAGTTCCCTGGCCAGCTCTCTGGCGGGCAGCAGCAGCGTGTAGCCATTGCGCGTGCGCTCTGCATGGACCCCATCGCGATGCTGTTTGATGAACCAACGTCCGCGCTGGATCCGGAGATGATCAACGAAGTGCTGGATGTGATGGTTGAACTGGCACAGGAGGGGATGACGATGATGGTGGTGACACACGAGATGGGCTTCGCCCGTAAAGTCGCCAATCGTGTAATCTTCATGGATGAAGGGAAAATTATCGAAGACACCAACAAAGATGACTTCTTTAATAATCCACAGTCTGACCGCGCGAAAGATTTCCTCGCTAAAATTCTGCACTAAACAACCTGTGCGGGTCACGCAGAGTGGCCCGCACAGGTTTTATTATCAGGGTTCAAAAGGCTGACGCTGAAACTGGTCATTGCCGCATTCCGGACAGCGCGACAGGGTTTCCGGCGTATAGATCGCCCGGGTAAACTGACACTTCTCACATACCAGATTGCCCAGCCCCACCACTTCGCCGCTCTGATATACACCGTGATGATGCAGATCCTGAAAAACTTCGCGCCACTCCAGCTGACTTTTATCGGTGATATCCGCCAGCTCTTTCCAGACGCTCTCGCGAATAATGCGCATAAACAGTGAATCCGCCAGCGGCTCCTCCACATCGGTATAACTGCGTGCAAATTCGCCTAAATCACGGCGCACCGAGCTAAGCGCCTGATCAATCTCTTCTTCCGTCATATCATCGCGAACGCGTAACTGGCTGCGTCGCCCGGCAATCAGCTCATCAAGGTTCCGATCGCCCTGACGGAGACGTTCGGTCAGTACGGCTAACGACTCGCGATATTCCTGAGCTACTTTATTCATTTTATTCTCCTTTATGCAGACCCTCGCTGAATTAAGTTTAGTCGCAATGCGACTTTTGCCGTGTCGTCTGTACAGTGAATTACAAAAGGGTGAAGAGGCTGTCGCTTTCAGCAGAAATCGTGCCAGCAAAAGTGGGAAGTGTTGTTGATACGCGGCCTTATGGGTATGCTATGCGGATCGTAGAGCCCGAAAAATGTTATTCATAAAGGACCACAGGCAGCCATGCAAGAGCAATACCGCCCGGAAGAGATTGAATCCCGTGTGCAGCAACACTGGGATGAAAACGAAACGTTTAAAGTGACTGAGCAGGAAGGTAAAGAGAAATACTATTGCCTCTCCATGTTGCCCTATCCTTCTGGCCGCCTGCATATGGGCCACGTTCGTAACTACACCATCGGCGACGTAATCGCGCGTTATCAGCGTATGCTCGGCAAAAACGTACTACAGCCGATTGGCTGGGATGCTTTCGGCCTGCCTGCGGAAGGCGCTGCGGTTAAAAATAACACCGCACCGGCCCCCTGGACATACGACAACATCGCCTACATGAAAAACCAGCTTAAATTGCTGGGCTTTGGCTATGACTGGAGTCGTGAACTGGCGACCTGCCAGCCAGAGTACTATCGCTGGGAACAGTGGTTCTTCACCAAACTGTATGAAAAAGGTCTGGTCTATAAAAAGACCTCTGCCGTCAACTGGTGTCCGAACGATCAGACGGTGCTGGCGAACGAGCAGGTGATCGATGGCTGCTGCTGGCGCTGCGACACCAAAGTTGAGCGCAAAGAGATCCCTCAGTGGTTTATCAAAATCACCGATTATGCGGAAGAGCTGCTGAACGATCTGGATACGCTGGAAGAGTGGCCTGAGCAGGTCAAAACCATGCAGCGTAACTGGATTGGCCGTTCTGAAGGCGTCGAAATCACTTTCGACGTTGCTGGCAGCGAAGAGAAAGTTACCGTCTATACCACCCGCCCGGATACCTTTATCGGCGCAACCTATGTTGCCGTTGCGGCGGGTCATCCGCTGGCAACCCAGGCGTCGGTGAATAACCCGGCACTGGCTGACTTTATCGCTGAATGCCGCAATACCAAAGTGGCCGAAGCCGATATGGCGACCATGGAGAAGAAAGGCATGGCGACCGGCCTGTCTGTTATTCATCCGCTGACCGGCGAGCTTCTCCCGGTCTGGGTCGCTAACTTCGTGCTGATGGAATATGGCACCGGTGCCGTCATGGCGGTCCCGGCGCACGACCAGCGCGACTGGGAATTTGCCACTAAATACGATCTGGCGATCAAGCCGGTAGTACTCAACCTGGATGGCTCTATTCCTGACGTCAGCGCTGCGGCAATGACCGACAAAGGCGCGCTGTTTAATTCAGGTGAGTTCAACGGTCTGGATCACGCCGCAGGGTTTACCGCCATTGCAGATTCTCTGGCGGCAAAAGGCGTGGGCGTTCGTAAAGTGAACTACCGTCTGCGCGACTGGGGTGTTTCCCGTCAGCGTTACTGGGGTGCACCGATCCCAATGGTCACGCTGGAAGATGGCACCGTAATGCCGACACCTGAAGACCAGCTGCCGGTGATCCTGCCGGAAGATGTGGTAATGGATGGCATTACCAGCCCGATCAAAGCGGATCCGGAGTGGGCGAAGACCACCGTAAATGGCCAGCCTGCTCTGCGTGAAACCGACACCTTTGACACCTTCATGGAGTCCTCCTGGTACTACGCGCGCTATACCTGCGCCAGCTACAAGGAAGGCATGCTGGATCCGGCCGCCGCAAACTACTGGCTGCCGGTCGATCAGTATGTGGGGGGTATTGAACACGCCATCATGCACCTGATGTATTTCCGCTTCTTCCACAAGCTGCTGCGTGACGCGGGCCTGGTCAACTCGAATGAACCAGCCAAACGTCTGCTGTGCCAGGGCATGGTGCTGGCTGATGCCTTCTACTATCTCGGTAACAACGGCGAGCGTAACTGGGTTTCACCGGTTGACGTTGAGGTTGAGCGTGATGAGAAAGGCCGCATTGTAAAAGCCACCGATACGCAGGGCCGCGAGGTGATTTACGCGGGCATGAGTAAAATGTCGAAGTCGAAAAACAATGGCATCGACCCACAGCTGATGGTTGAGCGTTACGGCGCGGATACCGTGCGTCTGTTCATGATGTTTGCTTCACCGGCCGATATGACGCTGGAGTGGCAGGAATCGGGCGTTGAAGGAGCGAACCGCTTCCTGAAGCGTGTCTGGAAGCTGGTCTACGAGCACACCTCACAGGGTGCGACCGTGGCGCTGGATGTGGATAGCCTGAATGACGAGCAGAAATCGCTGCGTCGTGACCTGCACAAAACCATCGCCAAAGTGGCGGATGATATTGGCCGTCGTCAGACTTTTAACACCGCCATTGCAGCGATTATGGAGCTGATGAACAAACTGGCGCGTGCCCCGCAGGAAAGCGAGCAGGATCGCGCTCTGATGCAGGAAGCACTGCTGGCTATCGTCCGTCTTCTCTATCCGTTTACCCCGCACGCCTGCTATGTTCTGTGGCAGACGCTGGGTGGCGAAGGCACCATCGATGAAGCGAGCTGGCCGGTGGCTGATGAAGCCGCTATGGTTGAAGATTCACTGCTGGTCGTGGTGCAGGTGAACGGTAAAGTGCGTGGCAAAATTACCGTACCCGCCGAGGCAACGCAGGAACAGGTTCAGGCACGCGCGGCTCAGGAGCATCTGGTGGCGAAGTATCTGGACGGCGTGACTATCCGTAAAGTCATTTATGTACCGGGCAAACTGCTTAACCTGGTCGTAGGTTAAGTTCAGGAGGAACTGTGCGACATCCGATTATCAGGCTGTTTGTCATGCTGGCGGTGGTTATCACCGCTGGCTGCGGTTTTCATCCGCGCGGCACCACACAGGTGCCCAGCGAACTGAAAACCCTGATTGTTTCAACCGGCGATCCTTATGGACCGCTGGCGCGTACTGTGCGCCAGCAACTGCGTATCAACGATGTCACTATTGTTGAAGACACTAAACAGAAGCGCACCGATATTCCGACGCTGCGTCTGGGTCCTGAAGTGTCGGGACGTAACACCGCATCGGTCTTTATCAGCGGCACCTCTGCTGAGTATCAGCTGGTCATGACGCTGACGGCGCAGGTCCTGTTGCCGGGCAAAGGAATCTACCCAATCAGCACCACGGTTTATCGTTCATTCTTCGATAACCCGAATGCTGCGCTGGCAAAAGATGCCGAGCAGGATCTGATTACGCAGGAGATGCGTCAGCGTGCTGCCGAACAGCTGGTACGTAAGCTGCTGACCGTGCATGCTGCACAGATCAACAATAAAGAGACCTTACCGGCGTCAGTGATTCCGGTTCCGGGTCAGGGTTCACAGGAAGCACCCTCTTCCTCTGCTACCAGCCTGCAATGATCAGGATTTATCCTGAGCAACTCAGCGCGCAGCTCCGTGAGGGGCTGCGCGCCTGTTATCTGTTAGCCGGAAACGAACCGCTGCTGTTGCAGGAGAGTGCGGATGCCATCCGTGCCGCCGCAACCGCGCAGCAATTTGAAGAACATTTTAGTTTTACGCTGGACGCCCAGACCGACTGGGAGAGCCTGTTTGTCAGTTGCCAGTCACTGAGTCTGTTTGCCCAGCGTCAGACGATGACGCTGCAATTCCCCGAGAATGGCCCCAATGCCGCAATGGCCGAGCAGTTGGTTAAGCTGTCGCAGCTGCTGCATGCCGATATTCTGCTGATCTGCCGGATGCCAAAGCTGACCCGCGCGCAGGAAAACAGTGCATGGTTTAAAGCCCTGTCCGCCTCCGCAGTTTTCGTGCCCTGCCAGACGCCCGAACAGGCACAACTGCCACGCTGGGTCGCGAATCGGGCTCAGGCGCTGAAACTCTCGGTCGATGACGCGGCCGTGCAGCTGTTGTGTTACTGCTATGAAGGCAATCTGCTGGCGCTGGCCCAGGCGCTGGAGCGTCTCTCGCTGCAGTGGCCTGACGGCAAGCTGACCCTGCCCCGGGTTGAAGAGGCGGTCAGCGATGCGGCTCACTTCACACCGTTCCACTGGGTCGATGCTCTGCTGGCGGGTAAGAGCCGTCGCGCGCTGCACATCCTGCATCAGCTGGAGAAAGAAGAGAGCGAAGTCGTGATTCTGCTGCGTACGCTACAGCGCGATCTGCTGACGCTGCTGCATCTGCATCGCCATCAGGCGCAGCAGCCGTTGCGTACGCTGATGGATCAACAGCGTATCTGGCAGAACCGCCGCGCGCTGTTCACTGACGCACTGCAACGCCTGGACGCCACGCGTCTTCAACGCGCGATTCATCTGCTCAGTCAGATTGAGATCACCCTGAAGCAGGATTATGGGCAGCCGGTATGGCCGCAGTTACAGACCCTGACGCTGCTGCTCAGCAGTCGTGCTTTTCCGACGAGTTTTGCCCATGTCTGAGTTACACGCGCTGTTTGGTGGCACCTTCGATCCGATTCATTTTGGCCATCTGCGCCCGGTCGAAGCACTGGCTCAACAGACCAGCTTACAGCGTGTGACGCTGCTGCCCAACAATGTGCCACCGCATCGTCCACAACCGGAAGCCAGCGCGACCCAGCGGGTTGCTATGCTGCGCTGTGCTATCCGTGACTTACCGCTGTTTGAGATTGATACCCGGGAGCTGGAACGCGACACGCCCTCCTGGACCGTAACCACCCTGGAAGCCTGGCGCGCCGAACGCGGTGCAGCGCAGCCGCTGGCTTTTATCATCGGTCAGGATTCCCTGCTGAGCTTATCGAAATGGCATCGCTGGCAGGATCTGTTGTCACTCTGCCATCTGCTGGTATGCCAGCGTCCCGGCTATGCGACCCGGTTCGACTCGCCGGAGATGCAGCACTGGCTTAATCAGCATCTCGCTCAGGATATCCGGCAGCTGCATCAGCAGCCCGCAGGCCATATCTGGCTGGCGGAAACCCCACTCTATGACATTTCGGCGACCGAAATTCGCCGCCGTCGCCATCAGAACCAGCCCTGCGACGACCTGTTGCCTGCGGCGGTGATCGACTATATCGACCGCGAAGGCTTATATCGCGACTGATCCGGGCATGCTATACTGCGCCGCTTAAATTTTTGGCTGCACTCTCCGGGCTTACAGCCGGCCCGATACCACCAGATTCCAAGGGGAACCTTTTGCAAGGTAAAGCACTCCAAGAGTTCGTTATTGATAAGATTGATGATCTCAAAGGCCAGGACATTGTCACCATCGACGTTCAGGGCAAATCCAGCATCACCGATTTCATGATCATCTGCACCGGCACCTCCACGCGTCATGTGACGTCGATCGCAGAACACGTTGAGCAGGAGTCCCGTTTAGCAGGCCTGATGCCATTAGGCATTGAAGGTAAAAGCGCGGCAGACTGGGTTGTGGTTGATCTGGGTGATGTCATCGTGCATGTGATGCAGGAAGAGAGTCGCCAGCTGTATGAGCTGGAAAAACTCTGGAGCTAATCGGTGAAACTGCAACTTGTTGCCGTCGGCACAAAAATGCCCGACTGGGTGCAGACCGGTTTCATGGAGTATTTGCGCCGCTTCCCGAAAGATATGCCGTTTGAGCTGACCGAAGTGACCGCAGGTAAACGCGGCAAAAATGCTGATATCAAACGCATCCTTGAAAAAGAGGGTGAAGCGATGTTAGCGGCGGTCGGCAAAGGCAATCGCATCGTCACGCTGGATATTCCGGGTCAACCGTGGGAAACCCCGCAGCTGGCGCAGCAGCTTGAACGCTGGAAGCTGGATGGTCGCGATGTCAGCCTGCTGATCGGCGGGCCTGAAGGCCTGGCCCCCGCCTGTAAAGCGGCGGCAGAGCAGAGCTGGTCACTGTCAGCATTGACGTTGCCTCATCCGCTGGTGCGCGTGCTGGTGGCCGAAAGTCTGTATCGGGCCTGGAGTATAACGACTAATCATCCTTATCATCGTGAATGACCGATCAGCCCACATCAGACATGACAAGTAGCGGATGAAATTACAAAGCAACGCCTTTCGCGATTACAGCGCCGAACAGAAACTCTTTGTCCGTCGGGCGTTCATCGCCTTCGTCGGTATCTTACTGCTCTCTTCAATCCTGGTGGTTAACCTTTACCACCTGCAGATTCTTCGCTTCGATGATTACAGCACCCGCTCCAATCAGAACCGCATTAAACTGGTGCCTGTCGCACCCAGCCGCGGCATTATTTACGATCGCACCGGCACGCCGCTCGCACTGAACCGCACCATCTATCAGGCAGAACTGGTGCCGGAGAAAGTCGATAACCTGCAGCAGACGCTGGAAAACTTACGCCCGGTGCTTGAGCTGACGGACGAAGACCTGGAAAACTTCCAGAAAGAGCGAAAACGCTCGCGTCGCTTTACCTCCATTCCGGTTAAAACCGGTCTGAATGAAGTTCAGGTGGCACGCTTTGCGGTCAATCAGTACCGCTTTCCCGGCGTGGAAGTTAAAGGTTATCAGCGCCGCTACTACCCCTACGGTGCCACGCTGACGCATGTGGTCGGTTACGTCTCAAAAATTAACGATCGTGACGTTGCACGCCTCGACAAAGAAGGCATATGGCCTAACTACGCCGCGACGCACGATATCGGCAAGCTGGGCATCGAAGCGTATTACGAGAGTCTGCTGCACGGCAAAACGGGCTTTGAAGAGGTTGAGGTCAACAACCGTGGCCGTGTCATTCGCCAGCTGCATGAGGAGTCACCTCAGGCAGGCCGTGATATCTATCTGACTATCGATCTCAAACTGCAGCAGTATGTCGAGACCCTGCTGGCGGGCAGTCGCGCCGCTGTTGTCGTCAGCGATCCGCGCACCGGCGAAATTCTCGCCATGGTCTCCACACCCAGTTACGATGCAAATTTATTTGTCGACGGTATTTCCAGCAAGGATTATCGCGGCCTGCTGGAAGATGAAAATCGCCCTCTCTATAACCGTGCAATTCAGGCGGCTTATCCACCGGCCTCGACGGTTAAACCCTATGTAGCAGTTTCTGCGCTGAGTGCTGGCGTGATTAACCGTAATACCAGCCTGTTTGATCCTGGCTGGTGGCAGCTTCCCGGTTCAGAGAAGCGCTTCCGCGACTGGAAAAAGTGGGGTCATGGTCGTCTTAACGTCACCAAAGCGCTGGAGGAGTCTGCCGATACCTTCTTCTATCAGGTCGCCTACGACATGGGTATTGACCGCCTGTCAGAATGGATGAATAAATTTGGTTACGGCAGCCGTACCGGCATTGACTTACCGCAGGAGAGCGCCGGTAACATGCCGACCCGCGAGTGGAAGCAGAAGCGCTTTAAAAAGCCGTGGTATCAGGGTGACACCATTCCGGTGGGAATCGGTCAGGGTTACTGGACGGCGACCCCGCTGCAGATGAACAAAGCGATGATGATTCTGATCAACGATGGCGTCGTCAAGGTGCCACACATGCTGCGCGCCACCCGCGAAGGCCGAACTCTGGTGCCCTATCGCCAGCCGCCTGGGGCCCCGATTGGTGATATCCATTCCGGCTACTGGGAAATCGCCAAAGATGGCATGTACGGCGTGGCGAATCGCCCCAACGGCACCGCGCACAAAAGCTTTGCTGATGCCCCTTATAAAATCGCCGCCAAATCCGGTACGGCACAGGTTTTTGGCCTGAAAGAGAACGAAACCTATAACGCCCATAGAATTGCTGAACGATTGCGCGACCATAAATTAATGACCGCGTTTGCCCCTTATGACAAACCTCGGGTGGCTGTGACCATCATTCTGGAGAACGGTGGCGCCGGTCCGGCTGTCGGCACCGTGATGCGCCAGATTCTGGATCACATTATGTTGGGTGATAACAATACAGTTCTGCCGGACGCCGCCCCTGTGCCGCCCGGTTATGAAGGTGAATAAACATGTCGATGCAAGATAGTCCGCAGAAACGATCGATCTGGATGCGCATCCACATCGATCCGATGTTTATGCTGATCATTCTCGCGCTGCTGACTTACAGCGCCGTGGTGATCTGGAGTGCCAGCGGACAGGATCCCGGCATGATGGAGCGTAAACTCGGTCAGATCGCGATGGGTCTGGTCATCATGATTGTGCTGGCGCAGGTGCCGCCGCGCGTTTATGAAGGCTGGGCACCCTATCTCTATATTGTCTGCGTCATTCTGCTGGTGGCGGTGGATGCTTTTGGTCAGATCAGTAAAGGCGCACAGCGCTGGCTCGATCTTGGCTTTGTTCGCTTTCAGCCTTCTGAGATTGCCAAAATCGCGGTGCCACTGATGGTGGCGCGCTTTATTAATCGCGATGTCTGTCCGCCGACGCTGAAAAATACCGGTATTGCACTGATTCTGATCTTCCTGCCTACCCTGCTGGTGGCCGCACAGCCCGATCTCGGCACCTCGATTCTGATTGCCGCCTCAGGCCTGTTTGTGCTGTTCCTCTCAGGGATGAGCTGGAAACTGATTAGCGTGGCGGTACTGTTGGTCGCCGCGTTTATCCCGATTCTGTGGTTCTTCCTGATGCACGACTATCAGCGTGACCGCGTCATGATGCTGCTCGACCCGGAAACGGATCCGCTGGGCGCGGGTTATCACATTATCCAGTCGAAAATCGCCATCGGGTCGGGCGGACTGCGCGGCAAGGGCTGGCTGCAGGGCACCCAGTCTCAGCTGGAGTTTTTGCCGGAACGTCATACTGACTTTATCTTCGCGGTTCTGGCCGAAGAGTTAGGGCTGGTCGGCGTACTGCTGCTGCTGGCCCTCTATCTTCTGCTGATCATGCGGGGACTGGTGGTAGCAGCCCGCGCGCAGACCACCTTTGGCCGCGTCATGGCGGGCGGTTTAATGCTGATTTTATTCGTTTATGTTTTCGTTAACATTGGCATGGTTAGTGGTATCTTACCGGTAGTTGGCGTGCCGCTGCCGCTGGTCAGTTATGGCGGCTCCGCGCTTATCGTGCTTATGGCGGGATTCGGCATTGTGATGTCGATCCACACTCACCGAAAAATGTTATCTAAAAGTGTCTAAGAGGCTGCAGATGCGTAAGGAATGGCTTGGCGTTGCACTGGCATCACTGGTTCTGGCGGCCTGTACCACGCCCGAACCCCAAAATACGGCGCCGCCGCAACCGGCTTACAATGGGCCGGTAGTAGAGATTCCAGGCGTTGAGCCTCGTTATGAGCCGATCAATCCGGGCACCAGCCAGGATTACAGCGTTAACGGCAAAAACTATCGCATCATCAAAGATCCGTCGAACTACAGCGAAGTCGGCCTGGCCACCTGGTACGGCGAAGAGGCGCAGGGCAACCGCACCGCTACCGGCGAAGCCTACGATCCCGATGCGCTGACGGCCGCCCACCCTACTCTGCCGCTCCCGAGCTATGTGCGCGTAACCAATATCGCGAACGGTCGTCAGATTGTGGTGCGCGTTAACGATCGCGGCCCTTACACGCCAGGACGCATTATCGACCTGTCGCGGGCAGCCGGTGACCGACTGAACATTTCCAATAATTCACGGGTGCGGGTCGACTATATCAAGGTGGCTCCCGACGGTACGCTCTCTGGCCCAGGCACCATCGGAACTGTGGTAGCCAAACAGAGCTACTCACTGCCTGCCCGTCCGGACCTGAGTGGGGGCGCGGTGATGAATGGCGGCAGCGCCGCAAACGCTGAACCCCCTGCCCAAAACGTAGAAGCCATCAGTAACAGCACGCTGCAGGGCGGTGACAACATGGGCGCGCCGGTACAGAGCAGCGGCTTTCTTGGCGCACCTCAGCCATTAGCGAACGGCGTGCTGGAAGGTAATGAACCATCCACCACGGTGCCCGTCACTGCACCGGTCGCCAGCAGTGCTACTCCGGTCGCCGCCAGCGCCGCGCCGGCAGCCAGCAGTGGTGCCGCAGCCGGCTATGTCGTGCAGGTTGGTGCACTGAATGACCCGGCGCGTGCTCAGCAGATGATGAAAAGCCTGAGCCAGCGTTATGGTGTGCCCGGCAAGGTCGAAGACGCGGGCAACAACGTTTATCGCGTTCAGCTCGGCGTTTACAGCTCCCGTGCCGAAGCGGCTGCGCTGCAACAGCGCCTGAGCAGTGAAGGCCAGACAGCCTCATTTATTACTAATACGCGTCGCTGATCGGTTTCTTGGACAGCGACACGTTACGTCTGCTAACAACCCAATCATCACGCCCGGTGCCAGACTCACTGGCATTGGGTATGATGAGTGACATTTTTAACCTCAAACTCACGGATGTTGTAGTCCTACACATGAACACGCTGAAATCATCTCGTTTGCTGAAACGCCTGACAGTGGGATCACTGATCGCTTTCTCTCTCAGCCATGCTGCTATTGCTGATGACGTCAATCTCAAGACCATGATTCCGGGCGTGCCGGACATTGATGCCGAAGCGTATGTCCTTATCGACTACAACTCGGGTAAAGTGCTGGCAGAGAAAAACGCCGATGCACGCCGCGATCCTGCCAGTCTGACCAAGATGATGACCAGCTATGTCATTGGTCAGGCCGTGAAAGCGGGCAAAATTCATCAGGACGATATGGTCACTGTGGGTCCGGATGCCTGGGCGACCGGCAATCCGGTGTTCAAAGGTTCCTCCCTGATGTTCCTGAAGCCAGGCGACCGCGTACCGGTCTCTCAGCTGACTCGTGGAATTGTACTGCAGTCGGGTAATGACGCCTGTGTTGCGATGGCTGACTATGTCGCCGGCAGCCAGGATGCGTTCGTTAATCTGATGAACAACTACGTCAAAGCGATTGGCCTGCAGAATACCCATTTCGGGACAGTGCATGGCCTGGACGCTGAAGGTCAGTACAGCTCCGCGCGCGACATGGCGTTGATCGGTCAGGCGCTGATCCGCGACGTGCCGGAAGAGTACGCTGTCTATAAAGAGAAAGAGTTCACCTTCAACAACATCCGTCAGATGAACCGTAACGGTCTGCTGTGGGATACCAACCTGAATGTGGACGGTATTAAAACCGGCCACACTAACTCTGCCGGTTACAACCTGGTGGCGTCCGCGACTGAAGGCCAGATGCGCCTGATTTCTGCCGTCATGGGCGGTCATACCTTTAAAGGCCGTGAAACCGAGAGCAAAAAACTGCTCACCTGGGGCTTCCGTTTCTTTGAAACCGTTGCGCCACTGAAAGCGGGTAAAGAGTTCGCCTCTGAGCCGGTCTGGTTCGGTGATAATGACCGTGTGCAGCTGGGCGTGGAAAAAGATGCTTACCTGACCATTCCACGTGGCCGTATGAAAGATCTGAAAGCCAGCTATGTGCTGACCAACACGGAACTGCATGCCCCACTGAAGAAAAACCAGGTTGTCGGCAGCATCAACTTCCAGCTGGATGGCAAGACTATCGAACAGCGTCCACTGGTGGTGCTGAACGAAATCTCTGAGGGTGGTTTCTTTGGCCGTATCGTGGATTACATCAAACTGATGTTCCATCACTGGTTTGGTTAAGCGTAAAGGGTGATTGAAAAATCACCCTTTCGTCCCCATTACCAGATATTATGATGCTCCCGCTCAGGCGGGAGCCTGTTTTTTATGCACCGGAGTTAATATGAAAACCAAACTGAATGAGCTGCTCGAATTTCCTACCCCGTTTACCTACAAAGTAATGGGTCTGGCGCAACCGGAGCTGGTTGATCAAGTGGTTGAAGTGGTGCAACGTCATGTGCCCGGCGATTACAGCCCTGAAGTTAAGCCGAGCAGCAAAGGCAACTATCACTCCGTAAACATCACTATCAACGCCACTCACATCGAGCAGGTCGAACGCCTGTACGAAGAGCTGGGCCAGATCGAAATTGTGCGGATGGTACTGTAATTTACGGGTCGGCAAGGCGCCTCTGCCTGACGGTTTGCCGACGTTATCCTCAGCGTTTTTCCTTTAGCGGGCTATCGCTTTGTCAGTTGAAACCCTCTTTGTCCGTCAGTCCGGTCTGCGTGACTGGCAACCTGTCTCCGACGCCATGCACCAGTATACTGACCAGCGCGACGACCAGAGTCGTGATGAAATCTGGCTGGTCGAACATCCTCCGGTCTTTACTCAGGGTCAGGCGGGAAAAGCAGAACATCTTCTGATGCCAGGCGATATTCCCGTGGTGCAGAGCGATCGTGGCGGTCAGGTCACCTATCACGGGCCGGGACAACAGGTCATGTATGTCCTGATTGATGTAAAACGCCGTAAGCTCGGCGTGCGCCAGCTGGTGACTATTCTGGAAGAGACGGTGATCGCCACTCTGGCAGAGTTCGGCGTCAGCGCCCGCGCCCGCGCAGATGCACCCGGCGTCTATGTCGGTGAAGAGAAGATCTGCTCGCTGGGATTACGCATTCGCAAAGGCTGCTCGTTTCACGGCCTGGCGCTGAATGTTGCCATGGATTTATCTCCTTTTCTGCGCATCAACCCCTGTGGTTACGCCGGGATGAGCATGACCCAGCTGAAACATTTTCAGCCCGACGTGACCACAGAGCAGGTGCGTTCCCCACTGGTCAGTGCGTTTGCGCGGCTGGCAGGTTATGAAAATGTTGAATGGATCGCAGGCGAGCTCCCTGTTAAGCCTTAACGCAGAATGCGAATTTACAAATATGTAACGTATCCGCGCTGACTATGGCTGCTTCGCAGGCGATGTGATGATATAATTTTTGCACTTTTTTCAAATAAAGTTGAAAGCCCCCTTCCCGGTTTGAGTGGGAACGCTTTCAAATCGCAATCCGACCGGAACCTGCTGATTTATGAGTAAACCAATTCAGATGGAACGCGGCGTCAAATATCGTGACGCAGACAAAATGGCGCTGATCCCGGTAAAAACCGTGGCTGTTGAACGGCAGGAGATGTTGCGTAAGCCGGAATGGATGAAAATCAAGCTGCCAGCCGACTCCAGTCGTATTCAGGGCATCAAAGCCGCGATGCGCAAAAACGGCCTGCACTCGGTCTGTGAAGAGGCATCCTGCCCTAACCTGGCCGAATGCTTTAACCACGGCACCGCCACCTTTATGATTCTTGGCGCAATCTGCACCCGTCGTTGTCCGTTCTGCGATGTGGCTCATGGCCGTCCTAATGCGCCTGATGCCAACGAACCCGCAAAACTGGCACAGACGATTGCCGATATGGGCCTGCGCTACGTGGTGATCACCTCGGTGGACCGCGATGATTTGCGTGATGGCGGCGCTCAGCACTTTGCCGACTGCATCAGCGCGATTCGTGAAAAAAATCCTACCATTAAAATTGAAACGCTGGTGCCGGACTTCCGTGGCCGTATGGATCGTGCGCTGGAGATTCTCACCGCGACGCCACCAGATGTGTTTAACCACAACCTGGAAAACGTACCGCGCGTCTACCGTCAGGTGCGTCCAGGCGCGAACTACGAGTGGTCACTGAAGCTGCTGGAGCGTTTTAAAGAAGCTCATCCTGATGTTCCGACCAAATCGGGTCTGATGGTGGGCCTGGGTGAAACCAATGCCGAAATCGTTGAGGTAATGCGCGATCTGCGTCGCCACGGCGTCACCATGCTGACGCTGGGACAGTATCTGCAGCCGAGCCGCCATCACCTGCCGGTTCAGCGCTACGTCAGCCCGGCCGAATTCGATGAGATGAAAGCAGAAGCGATGGCGATGGGCTTTACCCATGCCGCGTGCGGTCCGTTTGTCCGCTCCTCCTATCATGCGGATATGCAGGCTAAAGGCGAAGAAGTGAAATAAGTAGCCTTTGCGGTCAGAAGAGTGAAAACAAAAAACCAGACTGGAAACAGCCTGGTTTTTTTAGGTGTGCCTGAAATAAAAAGTAACAGTTATTTGCAGCAAATAACCGATTAATCTTTATGAACGACGCGTTCTGCTGGCACGTCTTCTGCCGTCGTTCGGGTTGCGCTGGTATCTTCATCTTTCATGGCTTTTTTGAAGCCTTTGATTGCAGAGCCCAGATCGCCGCCCAGTGAGCGCAACTTGTTGGTACCAAAAAGCAGTACGATAAGCGCACCGATAATCAGCAGCTTGGCAATACTGATACCTTCCATATTTAACCTTTCGACTTTATTGAATCACGGTGACTGTTATTTACGCGCAGTTTGCCTGTGACGACAACTGGAATCTGTAACAGAGTAAGATCTTTGCTGTAGCGAATATGTGGTGTTTCCCGGTTCAGGCAATCACTTCAGCTCAGGCCGTTCAAAACGCCGGTTTTCAAGAACCGGTAATACCCGGCGGGCATAGGCAATACGCTCAGGATCAAGATCGGCAAACAGCAGTGCCGCAGACTCAGCCGCATTTGCCACCGCCACGCCCAGTGGATCGACGACCAGACTATTACCAATATTGCGTGGACCACACTCACCTACCGCCACCATATAACAGGTGTTCTCCAGCGCACGGGCACGGGTCAACAGCTCCCAGTGCATCTCTTTAAGCGGACCTTTTACCCATGCAGCAGGGAGCACCAGCACTTGCGCACCATCCAGCGCCAGCCGACGCGCCAGTTCCGGGAAGCGCACGTCATAGCAGGTCATCAATCCGACTGTCATTCCCGCGACGTCAATCAGCGGCGGAATGATGTGGCCCGGATTGACCCGCTGTGACTCCTGCATCGCAAAGGCATCGTACAGATGCAGCTTTTCATAGGCGGCGATGATTTTACCCTTACGAATAGCCACCAGCACGTTGAGCGCTTTATGCTGCCCGGTGGGAACATGAACGCTCATTATGGTAGTCAGCGCATTGTGTTCACTGGCGGCCAGCAACTGGCTGAGGAAAGGGCCATCCAGTGGCTGCGCCGCCTTCACCACTAAATCGGGATCGGCATTATCGCGCGCCAGCACCGCTTCCGGCAGCACCAGCAAATCGGCGCCGCCTTCTGCCGCCCGCTGCATTAAATCCAGACAGGTATCAGCGTTCTCCTGCCATTCACGGCTCACTGCAAATTGCCCTAACGCCACTTTCATCATTGTTCTTCTCCTGCAGCGCCGGCAATATTACTCCCGGCGTCAGTTATCGGTGGATCAGCCCCTGCTGATAGTGCCCGTATTCGGCGTGAGCCATCATCTTCTCATTGGCGCTAAAACCATTGTGCTGCCAGCAAAGCAGACATTCCTGCGTCATGCACCGCAAATCCTTAGCCAGCCACGGCAACGTATCGTCCTTATTCATGTATGCTCGCCCCCCCCAGCTTAATAGTGCTGGCGGCCTGTGTATGGCTTTACCTTCGACAGCGTGCCACCGGTTTGCAGAGGCCTGCTGTCCGCCAGAGAGCGAACCCTCACGGCAACCGTTTCTGCTGTCCGGTTGCCACCGTGAAAGCAGAAAGTGCTGACAGGCACAGGATGCAGCGATCAGTCATCATTTCTGTCGCCAGCCTCAGGAAGGCACTGTGGAAAAATATCGCCGACGTGCGGATCGTCACTCTGGTCGGGAAGTTAACCCACTTGCAGATCTTTGATGAGATAACAGGGTGACTCAGTATAGCCTTCGCGAGCGTAGAACTGATTCGCCTTAAGACGTGACTGATGGCAATGAACTTCCATACGGTCGCAGCCATGACGCGCAGCCAGCGTTTCAGCGTGCTGAAGCAGCTGCTGGCCGACGCCTTTACTGCGCTCACCTTCTGCAATGCAGAAATAGCTGATGCGGGCGAAATCGCCGGCCAGGGCAAGCTGAGGGATAAAATGGAGGGAAAGGAAACCCAGCACCTGGCTGCCATGTTCAGCCACCAGCAATACTTCACTGGGATCGCTGCATAACTGTGCCAGGCGCTGTTCAATAAAGCTTTCGGTACCGCCGTAGCCTAACTCGCTTAACAGGGCACTCAACGCAAAACTGTCTTTTAACTCCGCCTGACGTATCTTCATCCTGCCTCCTCACTCACCAGATTCTGTCGCTCAGTTATATAGCGTCACACGCTAAAAAGCTGTATGCCGGGTTGTTATGAATATGTTACGAGGATTTATGGTGAGCCGCCGCGCAGTTTGTGCGGCCTCAGGGACGATACAGAGGGTACGATGAAGAGGATGAAGTGCAGATGACAGGCATAAAAAAACCCGCCATAAGGCGGGTTTTTAGAATTCTGACTGTTAACTTACAGACTGATAACGTTAGCAGCAGATGGGCCTTTAGCACCGTCGGTGATTTCAAACTCTACGCGCTGACCTTCAGCCAGAGTTTTGAAGCCGTTGCTCTGGATTGCAGAGAAATGTACGAATACATCTTTGCTGCCATCTTCAGGAGTAATGAAACCGAATCCTTTAGATTCATTAAACCACTTAACGTTACCTTTGATCTTAGACATCTATATTACCTTTACATGAAAAATGGACACTAAACTGTGTCGCTGTCTAGTACAGCAATTGTGGAGGGATTTGTC
This sequence comes from Pantoea sp. 22096, assembly GCF_052045955.1. NCBI lineage: Bacteria > Pseudomonadati > Pseudomonadota > Gammaproteobacteria > Enterobacterales > Erwiniaceae > Pantoea > Pantoea sp. 22096. The sequence continues at coordinate 1,936,192 of NZ_JBQEPW010000001.1, forward strand.
CAGCATGATTTGATGAAAAAGTGATAAATATCGACTTTCTGTGCATCCATCACACTTTCCTGCTTTTCAACTTGCGAAACCCGCCTGAACGGGTAACGCGGATGGGGCTGTTCCCACACGCTAACCCGCTGGAAAGGCATATCTTTTTTATTTCATACAGATATGCCATTCACGTTAAAAAGAAAAATCTCATTAAGAGTTGCACCTGCTTTTCCTGACACTTTAGCTGGCAAAACAGCACTATTTTCCACTTTTATCAGGCATGTAAAAAACCTGAAACACGCAGGTTTTTTCAGGCGTTACCGGGCACCGCTGTAATTCTGACCTTTTAATGATCACAACAGCGCATTTTTTCCGCACCCCGAAGCCGGTTTTTTCGGGAAAATTTAATTCTGAGCGCTGTTCAGCCCAGTCAGAGCAGGCTATTCGCGGATAAGTCAGACAAAAAACCATAAACATTGAGCAGGATCAATGAACTGCCTTTTAGAGAATAAATTCGCATTTGGCAACAAACAATTAACCTGATAAGCCACTACTTTCCTCACTGCAGGCTGGAATAATATTGCGCTGCAATAGATAAATTTTTCTTAAGATGTCAGGGACGGGCATGGGTGAATGCTCAGTGAAATGGAGGATAAACCTAAGATGGTGATGAAAATACGCTGTACCCAGTGTGGAAGCGCCAGGTTCATATTTACTGATTACAGAGAAGGTGATCGCAACTTTCATGGTGCCTGCTGCGCAAGCTGTAAAAAGCCGCTGGGGTCGCAGGATCTGCTGCCCAATACGCCGATAGATCCCATTACGCACTATCTGCTGGCCAGCCAGAAAACAGCGCGGGCACCTGATTAGGTGCCCGCTGTCGCTGAAGCTTTAAAAAAATATGACATCAGAAAATCAGTTTGAACACCCCTGTCAGGGTCAGCAAGCCCACGACGAATATGATCGCGATAATCCACAGAATAATTTTCATTTCCTTTTCCCCTCACTGATTAAACATTTTTCCTGTAAGCAGTATAGACAGAAAAATATGTCATGCTGCTTCACTCAGGGTTCAACTGCTCATAAGTTCAGCAGATTTCGCTTTTATTTATGTTCTGAGATAACGATCGCAACACCACTTTTTACCGGCCCTCTTTCTTCGTTTTACAGACTACTCCTGGCTAAAATTTAGGCGGTAAGGCATGCCTTAGTAGTGATGAGATTGAAAATGAGTCGCGAGGAGATCTTATGAGCACGATTAATACCAGCATGGGCCGCTACAGCCTCAAGGCAAAAAACAGCGGTAACCACATCAAAGGTTCTTTCGCCATCAACGATGAAGGCGGCACGCAGCTCTCTATGCAGGAGTTTGACGAGCACTATCTTGATGATGTGGTAAACAACGTTATCTATCCGGTCACCGGCGGCAACCGTGAAATTGCGCGTGCGCTGCGGGAACAGATGGTCAAAGCCGGATTTGAACCGCCTCATTAAGGGGCCAGATTTACACGGTTACAGACCTGTGGGCCGCGCTTTGCGGCCCTTTTTATCGTCGTGGTTATGGGCTGTGAATAAATGGCCAACGATGCCGTCCGCGATAAACAAGCAAACGGGCTGGAGAGAAGCAAAAGCGGAGTGCCGCTGGCAGGCCTGCCAGCGGCCAGAGGTTAAATCGCCCAGGAGAGCAGCAGGCAACCTACCAGACCACAGACCGAAATAATGGTCTCCAGTGCCGACCAGGAGCGAATGGTTTCGCCAATCGTCAGGTTGAAATACTCTTTGAACAGCCAGAAGCCAGGGTCATTAACGTGTGAGAAGATCACGCTGCCGGACCCCACAGCGATCACCATCAGTTCCGGGCTGGCACCACTTGTGACAATCAACGGTGCCACGATGCCACCAGCGGTAATCGCCGCTACCGTGGCAGACCCCAGGGCAATACGCAGCACGGCAGCAATCGACCAGGCCATAAAGATGGGTGAGAGCTGGGTAGAGTGCATCATGCTGGCGATATATTTATCCACGCCGCTGTCCACCAGCACCTGTTTGAAAGCACCGCCACCGCCAATGATCAGCAGCATCATGGCAATGATTTTAATCGAGTCGGTCAGGGTGTCCATCACCTGTTCCATCGTACGACCGCGATTCAGACCAAAGGTGAAGATCGCAATCAGCACCGCAATCAGCGTTGCCATTACCGGGTCACCAAAGAACTCCGCATAGGGCAGCAGTACGTGCCCTTTAGGCAACAGCATCTCCGCCACGGCACGCAGCGCCATCAGCACCACCGGAACCAGGGCCGTCCAGACGCTAACGCCAAAGCTGGGCATTTCCGCTTCGGTAAAGGTTTTCGGGTTGTAAAGCCCCTGCGGAATCGGTTTGTCGATATTCTTCAGGAAACGGGCATAAACCGGACCTGCCAGAATCACCGTAGGGATACCCAGCAGCGTACCGAACAGCAGCGTTTTACCCATGTCAGCATTGAACAGCGTGGCAATAGCCGTCGGGCCGGGGTGTGGCGGAAGAAAACCGTGCGTCACTGAAAGAGCCGCCGCCATCGGTACCCCGACATAGAGAAGCGGTACACGCGCCGACGCCGCCACGCTGAACACCAGCGGCAGCATCAGGACAAAGCCAACTTCGTAGAACAGCGCGAAGCCGACGATAAAACCGGTCAGCACCAGCGCCCACTGAATATGCTTAGTGCCGAATTTTTCAATCAGAGTGGTGGCAATACGCTGCGCGCCGCCGCAATCGGCCAGCAACTTACCGAGCATGGCACCAAAGCCCATGATCAGCGCGAGGCTGCCAAGCGTGCCACCCACACCCGCTTTGATTGAGGTAATGACTTTATTAACCGGCATGCCCTGCATCACACCGACCGCCAGCGCCACCAGGATCAGCGCGATAAATCCATTAAGCTTAAAGCGAATCATCAGCAGCAGCAGTAACGCGACGCCGATCGCCACATAGAGTAATGGCATAGGTTTTCTCCACCTTGCACACTGAAGGGTATTCAGTGTCGGTTTATTATCATGATCCCCTGAGGGCTACAAAACAGTGCGCTGTAAGATGCTTACACATCCCGACAAACGCTGTTACCGATAACATGTTAAGGGTAACATCCGCAGGAAAGCACCACCCTGCCGACGGTGAATTTCTGTTTTGCGAAGATGATCAACTTTTTGCCAGCGTGTTATCAGAAAGTTTGCCCATGCTGGCGCCGCGCTTTTCGTTACACTCAGATTTTAGCGAAATGTAAAAAGGATGCGCTGGTGAGTGAGAACCTGAGTGAGCTGTACAGTAATCAACGAACCCTCTTTGGCCGCGGCAGTCTGGATAAACTGGTGCCGCTGCTGGCCGCCCGGCCACAACCTACCCTGCTGTTTTGCGGACAATCTTTCCTCCAGGGGGCGGCCTATGCCCGGATAAAAGCTGAACTCAACGATCACATCCTCGGCTACGAAATTGTCAGCCATGAAGCTTCGCCCGCTGAGATCGATGGCTGGGTTGCCCGCTGGCGTGGTCATGTTGATCGGGTATTAGCGATTGGCGGAGGCAGCGTGCTGGATGCGGCGAAAGCCTTTAGCGCCATGATCCAACACCCGCTGCCCACCGCTCGCTATCTGGAGAAGGTGGGTGATACCGCAGTTCAGCCCATCACGCTGCCGCTGATTGCGGTCCCGACGACTGCCGGGACCGGCAGCGAAGTCACGCAAAATGCGGTAGTAACCGACCAGCAGGATATTCAGATCAAAGCGTCACTGCGTCATCCGGTCTTTGTGCCGGAGGTAGCGATTCTTGACCCGGATTTGCTGAAAGGCGCGCCTGATCACGTGCTGGCGACCTGCGGCATCGATGCTTTTACCCACCTGTTTGAAGCGTATCTCTCCGGCAAAGGCAACTTGTTCACCCGCCAGCTGGCGCTGACCGGTCTGCGTCAGTTTGTTCAGGCGTGGCCTGCACTCAATCGCGAGGATGCGGCGGGTGATGCGGCACGTGAAGCAATGATGATGGCATCGTGGCTGGGGGGCGTCACTCTCAGCAGCGCGGGTCTGGGGGTGATCCACGGTATTGCCGGGGAAGTGGGCGCGATTAAACCGTACCATCACGGTGAAGTGTGCGGACGCCTGCTGTTTCCGTTCCTGGATCTGCTGTCTGACAGCCAGCAACCGCTGCAGCATACGCTGATGGCGGAACTGCACCCGCAGCTCTTCAGCGAATCCACAGATTCACCGGCACAGTTTCTGAAACAGTGGCTGCAGCAGCAGGCTATCACGCCATTCTGGCAGGATGGCCCGTCGCTGAGCCGCACTGAGGTGGAGTGGATTCTGGCGCGTGCCAACAGCAAAAATTCGCTGGTGAATTACAGCCGCGAACAGATGCGGACAATGATTGCGCAGGCCTGGCAAATCACGGCGTGATCCAGGGGCGCGCTGGCCTTTCGACCTGCCAGGCTGGCAGGTCATGCAGCAGCTCAGCGCTATCCTGGCGCCTTCATTCTCAGCGGCTCAGGGCGGCAAAAGGCCCCTCGCCTGCCAGCATCTGCTCAATGATCTGCAACACGCCCTGCTCATTATTAGACGGCGCGGCATAACGTGCCGCCTGCTTCACCCGCTGCGGCGCATTGTCCATGGCAAAACTGAAGCCGGACTGTTTCAGCATCTCCAGATCGTTACCGCCATCGCCAAAGGCCAGCACCTGGTCATGCGTGATCCCCCAGCGTTTTGCCAGCAGATCCAGACCGTGCGCTTTGTGATTTCCCGGCACGATCAGATCCACCGAGCCATGACCGCTTGACGTCGCGGCCACGCGTCCCTGGTGCAGTCGCTCAATATCCGCCATCAATGGCTCGATGTAGTCGTCAGAGAGATTCAGCGCGAACTTAAACAGCCGGTCATCCTGCACCTCATCCAGATGATGAATCGGCTTCAGCCGGTGACAGTAATGGCGCATCTTCTTCAGCCAGCTCTCTTCCATGCCGTCGAAGTAATACGCGCTGTTACGACCACACAGCAGGTAACGCAGGCCGGGATAGTCGCCGTTTTGCAGGGTGCTGATTACCGCTTCAACGTCGCAGCGTTCAAAGGCACCGCAAAACAGCTCCTCATCACGGTCAATAATCCATGCACCATTTTCCGCCACAAACGCGATATCGCTGGCGATCGCCGGGAAAAAGGATTTGAGCTGGTAATACTGATTGCCGCTGGCCACCACAAATTTGATGTCGCGGGCGGTGAGTTGCTGATAGCAGGCGAGAAAGCGGGATCGGTTGTACTGCTTGTTATCGTCCAGAAACGTGCCATCCATATCTACCGCAACCATCTTAACCGTCGTCATCATGACTCCTTACACAGGAAATTTCAGCGTGGAGTCTCAGGATAGCCGCTGGCGCAGCAAAACGGAAAGAAACAGGGATGGCCGCAGCCATCCCCGGGGGATTAATTCAGAGCGCTGTTCAGCACCAGCGCGGTAATCACTCCGGTCGCAGCAGCAATCAGCACATAGTTGCCGTCGATGTTTGCCCAGTGATAACCACGCGGCGGTTCACGCAGACCGCGTTCATGCCAGTCGGCTACACGGTAACGGTCGCCGCGAAATTCCTGCGGGACAGGATGGCCGCGACGGAAATCGTGGCCCTGCCAGGCGAAATGGTCACGGTCATTGCGGGATTCTCTGCCACGATGGTTATTATCATCATCATGCCGGTTATTGCCCATGTCGTGAGGCTTTTTATCATCATGGCGATTGTTGCCGCGGTCTCGCTTCTGGTCAGGACCGCGATTTTCAGGACGTTTATCACTGTTCTGATGCGGCACAGGCATGCGGTGTCCGTCATCATGATCGTCTGCCAGTGAAACCTGAGAGAAGAGCGTGCTGCAGGTTAAAAGTGAAGCGATAAGCGTGAGTGTTGTTTTTTTCATGATACTGCCTCCGGAAATAACGGCTGTTCAGGCACCGTTGCTCGGCATCATGGCAATAATCCTGGCGGGGGACATCTGTAAAAGTCTTAAAATCCGGTAACTTACACACTATTACGCTTGCTTAGCGCTTTCTTAACACGGGTCATATCCTTACAACTTTCCTGACGCAATTCAGATTTCAACCGCGCAGCCTGAGCATCGCGCCTCAGGCTGCCCCGTTAAAACCTGTTCAACGTCAGGGTGCTGAAACGCACCCCGATGCTTTACCCGGTTATGGCGTGCTGAGGATCACTGGCGCATCCGGCAATCCCGTGAATTGTTTTACGATGTGGTGGAAATCGGCCGTCGGATCCAGATCGCGGAACAGTTCCGGATAGAGATCTTTTGCCAGAATTTCCATACCGATGATGTTGTATGGGTGATTATAGAAATGATGATAAACGCCATAAACCCGTTTCTGTTTCACCGGTTCGATCTGCTCCAGGCCGGTGCGACTCTGCAGGCGATTAAAAGTGGCGGTCACGTCGGTCTGACTGGCACCGTAACCAAACGGCAGCACGTTACTGTTCGGACGCTTCGAGCCGGTCATGATGTACACGTCCGGCTTCATGGCAATAATCTTCTCCAGCGACACAAAACCTGAACTGCCGGGCAGCAGCGCTGAGCCAATATTTTTCCCGCCGACCGCTTCCACCAGCGCGCCCCAGCCGTTATGACCATGGGTAAAGCAGCAGTTATCGCTGTTACCGGCAATCGGTTCAATAAATACCGTCGGCTTGTGCGGCACCTGGGCAATCTTTTGCTGAATCATCTGCCAGCGCTGCTGATAAAAATCAGCGTAGGCTTTCGCTTCGGTTTCGCGATTCAGAACGGTACCCAACACTTTCACGCTCTTCAGGGTGTTCTCTTTAGGATGAAGCTCATCATCCAGAAACAGCACCGGAATATGCAGATTTTTCAGGGTCGCGAGCACGCCCGACTGCGCCAGTGCCGGTTTAGCGCGCAGCTGCGCAATCATCAGATCGGGTTGCTTCGCCAGCACGCTCTCCAGATTGACCTGCCCCTGATCGTTAAAGCCCATATCCACAATCGATGCCGCCTGCGGCCAGCGCTGCTTCAGCAGGTCCCAGGTCTGGGTATCCTGCTTTTTCGGCAGGTTGTTCCAGGCGACCACCCGTTGAAACGGGTTTTGTCGATCCAGTAAGGCCAGCGCCATCACGTCGCGTCCATCCTGCAAAATCACATGCTGCGGCTCCTTTTGCAGCGTAATTTTCTGACCATCCATGTCGGTCACCGTGACCGGATAGGTGGTCGCCGCGCAGGCGGTTGACAGCAATAGCGTGGTGGCAGCAACAATCCCGATTTTCATTTTTCTCCTGTCCTTTAAAGGAATAATAATTATTCGCGTTAACTCTACCATGTGAAAAAGTAACAAATGTAAATATTGCTGACGAGATGCGTCTGACGGAGAGGGTTTGCTGTGTGGCGGCAGGCTAAAACAGGGAGGCGATACAGGGAGAAAATGACGGGTAGCGGGCCGAACAGCAGACGCCTCTCAATACCGCTGAGAAGCGCCTGTTGAGTGATCGGTTACTTCACCAGCGAATAGAAAATCGCGGAGATAGCAATCAGACCTGTCAGCACCACAAACAGGTTACTGATTTTACCCCTGTACCTGCGCATTGCCGGGACTTTCTGAATCGCATACATCGGCATCAGGAACAGGATCATCGCAATCACCGGCCCGCCCAGCGTCTCAATCATGCCGAGAATATTCGGGTCCAGTGTTGCCACCAGCCAGGTGGTGAGCAACATAAAGAGTGACGTCAGGCGATTCAGTCTGGCGGGCGTGATGGTTTTACCGCGACTGCGCAGCGCCTTATTGACCATACCGTTAAACCCTTCACGCGCTCCCAGATAGTGGCCGAGGAACGATTTGGTGATCGCCACAATGGCAATCAGCGGCCCGAGCCAGGCAATCATCGGCACCTGAAAATGGTTCGCCAGATAGGAGAGAATGGTAATGTTTTGCGCCTTGGCGGCGTGCAGATCATCAGGCGACAGGCTCAGCACGCAGCTGAATACAAAGAACATCACCGTTACCACCATCATCAGGTGTGAGCAGGCCAGAATGCGCGAGCATTTTTTCTCAGCGGCGTCGCCATACTCTTCGCGCTTTGCCAGTGCAAAGGAGGAGATGATCGGTGAGTGGTTAAACGAAAAGACCATAACCGGTATCGCCAGCCACAGCGTCATCCACAGGCTGCTGCCCGCAGGCTGAACGTTCAGGGTAGAGAGTGCAGCGCCATGCCAGTGCGGGATCAGATAGCAGGCCATCAGCATCAGCACCGCCACAAAGGGATAGACCAGCACGCTCATCGCTTTAACGATCATCTTCTCGCCGAAGCGCACAATGGTCATCAGGCCGACAATCAGCAGCAGCGACAGCAGCATACGTGGCGGCGGCACCAGACCGAGTTGGTTCACCATCAGGCTCTCAACCGTGTTTGTAATCGCTACGCTGTACATCAGCAGAATCGGGTAGATGGCGAAGAAATAGAGCAGTGTAATCAGCTTGCCCGCGCCGACGCCGAAATGCTCTTCGACCACTTCGGTAATATCACCCGCCGGATTTTTGCCGGAAAGGACAAAGCGTGTCAGGGCGCGGTGCGCGAAGAAGGTCAGCGGAAAGGCCAGCACCGCCATAATGATCAGTGGGATCAGCCCGCCGACACCGGCATTGATGGGCAGGAACAGCACACCGGCTCCAATTGCGGTGCCGTATAAACCCAGCATCCACATCGTGTCGGTTTTACGCCATCCCGTATCGACGTCACTCTCAAGCGCGCCCAGCGTGCCAGTTTGCGTGGTTTTCATCAGATAGTCCGTGTTAAAAGCCGCCAGTAACCTGAGCCGTCAGGCAGATAAACGTATGCCCCGCTCAGCCTCAGCTGCAGACGGATCGGTGAAGCGTAAAAGTGATCCACCCGCGCATAGGTAATCGATTGCGTGCGCCACTTTTTACACTACCTGACGATAAAAGTTCAAGCCGCGAAGATAAACACGCATGGATTGCTGAAAAAACCGTCAGGTTGTGCAAAGTGACTGCGCGGCGATCATGCCATTTTTGCGCCCGTTTTACTGCCCCTGAAAAGGTGATCCCTGTAACGATTAAGCGTAACGGACTACGCTTTAACTGACGCTGTCGCGATTATGCCGACAGGTACACAGGAGAAAAGAATGAAAATTGCCTGTCTGGGATGGGGATCGTTAATCTGGAAACCTGGCGCACTGCCGGTGGCCAGTCAGTGGCATCATGATGGACCTGCCGTACCAATTGAGTTTGTGCGCATCGCTGACGGCGGGGAACTATCAACGGCGATCTGTCTCAACGCCCGCCCGGTGCCGGTGTTCTGGGCCTGGCTGAACACCGCTTCTCTGGAGAGCGCCTGCCGCGCGTTGCGCATTCGGGAAGGGATACCGGACAGCCGCGTCGATGGCGTCGGCATGATGACGGTGACAGAAAGCTCAGCCGGACCGCTGGCAACGTGGGCGCAGGCCAAAGGCATTGAAGGTCTGATCTGGACCGATCTGCCTGCCCGCATGGCGCGTGTCGAAGGCCTGACCCCCACACTGGATGACGCGCGACATTACCTGCAGAATCTTACCGGCGAAACACGTGAGCACGCGTTTCACTACATTGAACAGGTTCCGGCGCAAATCGATACCGCTTACCGGCGCGCACTGGCTGATCTTACCGGCTGGCAACCGGATGCGTTGCCCGTCAACACCGCCACAGCTCAGATGCCGTCCCCGAGCCCGCCGGTCTGAAAGCGCCCCGCCTTCAGCACCGCTCTGCTTACTCTTCAAAGGATTACTACACTTCAGGCAGGTTTCGATTTCAGATTCCCTGAGTCTTCCTCGCAGGTAGCCATACCTTCTGGTCTGGCTGCCCTTTCCTCGTCAGTAGGAGATCAACAGATGAAAGCATTAACGTATCATGGCCCCCATAAAGTCAGCGTGGATAATGTGCCCGACCCGGGTCTGGAAGCGGCCGATGACATTATCCTGCGCGTGACCGCCACCGCCATTTGCGGTTCAGACCTGCACTTATACCGCGGCAAAATTCCAGGCACCGGGCATGGCGATATTTTTGGTCATGAGTTTATGGGCGAAGTGGTTGAGGCGGGCAGCGCAGTGACTGCCGTCGCCAAAGGCGATCGGGTAGTCATTCCGTTTGTGATCGCCTGTGGCGACTGCTTTTTCTGCCTGATGAGCCAGTATGCCGCCTGTGAAAATACCAACAGCGGACGGGGCGCTATTCTGAACCGCAAGAACATCACGCCGCCCGCGGCGCTGTTTGGTTTCAGCAAGCTCTATGGCGGTGTGCCCGGCGGACAGGCGGAGTATGTCAGGGTGCCGAAAGCCAATACCGGCCCGTTTAAAGTGCCGTCGGTACTGTCAGATGAGAAAGTGCTGTTCCTGTCGGACATTCTGCCCACCGCGTGGCAGGCGGTCAAAAATGCCGAAGTTAAACCCGGCTCCAGCCTGGCGATTTTCGGTGCCGGACCGGTTGGCCTGCTCAGTGCCGCCTGCGCCCGGCAGCAGGGCGCCGAGCAGATCTACATGATTGACCACAACAACTACCGCTTAAACTTTGCCCGCGATCGCTACGGCGTCATCCCGATTAACTTCGATGAGATCGATGACCCGGCTGGCTGGATTATCGAGCACAGCACCGGCAATCGCGGTGTGGATGCCGTGATCGATGCCGTCGGGTTCGAGGCGAAAGGGAGCCTGACTGAAACCGTGCTCACCAATCTCAAGCTGGAAGGCAGCAGTGGTAAAGCGTTGCGTCAGTGTATTGCTGCAGTGCGGCGTGGCGGTATCGTCAGCGTACCAGGCGTCTACGCCGGATTCATTCATGGCTTCCTGTTTGGTGATGCCTTCGACAAAGGGCTGACCTTTAAAATGGGACAGACGCATGTGCATGCTTATCTGCCGGATCTGCTGAAGCTGATTGAGCAGGGGCATCTGACGCCGGAAGAGATTGTAACCCATCATCTGCCGCTGGAAGATGCCGCACGCGGCTACGATATTTTTGCCAAACGCGAAGAGGAGTGCCGCAAGGTGATTCTGGTGCCAGGCATGGCAGCGACACAGGCCACAATATAATTTCACAACGGGTCTGTAACGCTTCACCCCTGGCTCCCCGGCTGTTTTACGCCGGGGCTCTCGTCTCAGAACGGCTTGCGTTGCAGGCTGCTTCGCCACTCCCGCCTCTCCAGCAGATGTTCATCCGGCGAGTCCGCCGTATCCACCTGACTCCCCTGTTCCAGCAGTCGCGCACTGCGTGAATGAGGATGACTTTCGCTGATCACCTGTTGTGAAAATGCACCAAATGACAACAGTAAAAACAGTAATGCACTGGCCGCCCTCACTTTCATACGCACACCTCTTTAGTAACGGTGTCGCTATGCTGCCCGAAGGGTTTTCATTTTCTGTCAGTAACAGGCAAAGTTATGTGTTAAGCGGGAACAAGCTGCGACGGGTTTAACCGCGGTTCCGGATAGCCAGTCAGCCCGGCATCATACGTTTTCCGGAATACCGTCCGTATTCTTTGAGGAGAATGTTGTTGAACATCAATCAGTTTGATCAGCCGGTCGGTGAGGCCTTGCCCGACTGGCAACCGGTCACAAGGCCCCCCTGTATGCCACTCACGGGTCAGTACTGCCTTCTCCTGCCGCTGAGCATCGATCATGCAGAACCGCTATTGCAGGCATTTATGCTGGCACCGGATGATCGCGACTGGACCTGGCTGAGCGCGGAGCGGCCCGCCTCCCTGCCGCAGATGCAGCAATGGATTGCAGATAAAGTGGCGGATAAGGCCCTGGTGCCCTTCACGGTCTGCTCGCCAAATCAGCAGCCCTGTGGGGTGGTCTGCTTCGCCAGCATTGAGCCGGGACATGGCACGCTTGAAATCGGTCACGTCACCTGGTCGCCGCTGATGCAGCGCAGTGTCATCGGCAGCGAGGCGATTTATCTGCTGCTGCAACAGGCTTTCTCGCGCGGCTATCGGCGGGTAGCATGGCGCTGTGATTCGACCAATATCGCATCACGACGCGCAGCAGAACGGCTGGGGTTCCGCTTTGAGGGCCGTTTTCGTCAGGTGATGACGCGTAAACAGCGTAATCGCGATACCGACTGGCTATCAATTATTGACCGTGAATGGCCGGATGTTCAGCGCGCCCTGAGTGCCTGGCTGAGTGCGGATAATTTCGCTGCCGGGGGACAGCAAAAGCGCCCGCTCAGCGCCTGCTTCGCCGACGTTAACCCGGCGGATGCAAACGCGACAAGTTCTGAGCGCGGAGCGGATACGGGCGATTAATGCAGCCGACGCACGGTCAGTGCTGCAGACCAGCGCTGTCGCTGACAGCGCGGGCAGACTGCCTGCTGCTCAGCCTTAATGATCTGCGTCTGGCCGCAATGGGTGCAGGCATAGAGCGTGCTGATCGGTACAGTGCTGTAATCCTGCCGGTGCTCTGGGGGCAGTACGCTTAACCCGGCGCGCATCTCATCGTCATCGTAGAAATAGAGGCTGAGCTGACCATCGACCTCCACCAGCGCCAGCCTGATCTGCCCCAGATGTTCCACACCGCTCTGCCGCAACTCCATAAAGAACTCATCTTCAGAAATATTCAGCCGATCCAGGCTCTCCAGCACATACAATCCGTCTTTAATCAGGGTAATGACGTCGCCCTGAATCAGCCGCGAAAAGCGTGGGCTGTGTGACGTCAGCCAGGTGGTGAAGCGGTAGAGCGTCAGCAGGACCACAAACACCATAATGACCGGTAGCACCGGCACATCATCATAAAAAGTGACGTCACCGGACGCGGAACCCAGCGTCAGGATCACCACCAGTTCGAACAGCGACAGCTGACGCACGCCGCGTCGTCCTGAGACTTTCAGAAACGTAAAAACCACCAGATAAGCGATCAGGACCCGCGCCACCACCTCAAACAAAAAGGTGGCCGGTTGGTCGTTAAGTAAGAAACGGTGCCAGTCGAATGAGAACATAGTCGGTTAAACATCCTGTTTTAAGCGGCGCGCCGCTTAACCAGCCGCCCGTTAATAGCCCGCAGATTCAGGCCAGCAATAAGTAAATCTTGTCGCCAGTCCGTTAAAAGGCAAGCGAAGCAGTAACGCTAAAACAGGTAAGTCTGTCTGCTCTGCATGTTGAGGAAAAGGTTAACAAAGCTGAAAATAGTGTTGACTCTCTTCACGCCTCGCTTATCAATCCGACAGCATAAACAAAAGTTAAAAATTCCTGTTTCTGAATGGATGACTTTTGCCGCTGCGCTTTTTTCTCTTCACTTCAATAAGTTGCGAATAACCCCTCCCTGCCTATACTTTCCAGTAAGGCTTCCGCAAAATTCGTTAACATTCAGAGAAGCCACTCTTTTTCCTGCCGATAGCGCCGCACGTTTAGTTCTGCTATCTCACGCATCCAAACCGTCACAGGCTCTGTTGCCTGCAATTTAGCGTCTGTGACTTATGGCAAGGATCGCCAGTCTGCTTTGCATACCTGTAACGCCCTGACCCGTTTCGCGACGGCTCGTCAGCGGGAAGCGTGTTGCTTTTTTTTCGGGAGATGCCATGACGCCCTTTTCCAGTTTCTGGCAGGCCGGCTACGAAGGAGCTGATCATATTAATCCGGCTGGTGTTGCGCTGTCGATGAACGATCTGAACCAGCATCAGGCGCGCGCGGCAGAGGATTATGCCGCGCTGGGGCCCTTTGCCATTCGCACGGTGCGCGAAAGCGTCGGCTGGCGGCTATGTGAACGCGACGGCCGCTATGATTTCTCCACGGTCGCTGCACGGATTCAGGCAGCAGAGCAGCAGGGTATTCAGCTGAGCTGGACAATCTGCCACTACGGCTGGCCCGCGGGTGTCAGCCTGTTTGATCACGACTTTGTCCCCCGTTTCGCTGCCTTCTGTGGCGCACTGGCCCGCTTCCTGGCGCCCTGGTATCAGCAGGCACCGATCTACTCCCCGATGAATGAGATCTCCTTTGTCAGCTGGGGCATCTCGGTCGGGCTGTTCGCCTGTGAGGCGATCCCGGAGCCGGCCCGGGCCGATGCCGCCAAGCAGCAACTGGTGCGCGCTACCCTGGCTGGCTGTGATGCGATCTGGCAGGCCGATCCGCGCGCCCGTGTGCTGCACTGCGATCCGCTGATCCATATCGCGCCCGATCCCGCCGATTCCGACAGCGACCGTCTGGCGCGTGAGATGTGTGACACCCAGTATCAGGCGTGGGACATGCTCAGTGGTCGCCGCAATCCGGAGTTGGGCGGCGCACCCCGCTATCTCGATCTGATTGGCGTGAATTACTACCACGACAACCAGTGGGAACAGGGTTCCAACCGGCGGCTTTACTGGCATCTGGGCGACCGCCGACGCCAGCCGCTGCATCAGCTGCTGCTGCAGGTCTGGCAGCGCTATCAGCGGCCGCTGCTGCTCGCAGAAACCAGCCACGTCGGCAGCGGCCGCGGCGCCTGGATCCGTGAGATCGCCACACAGGTTGCACAGGCGCAGCTGGCGGGCGCGGACCTGCTCGGCATCTGCCTCTATCCGATTCTTGATCGTCCCTTGTGGGAAGAGACCACCTTCTGGACCCGCAGCGGCCTGTGGGATCTTGACCTACTCGGCACCGATCCTTACGCCCGCCAGTTACAGCAGCCCTATGCTGACGCCTTGCGCCAGGCGCAGCGCTTTTTGCAGCACATCCAGTCCCCATTACATCCCAGCCAGGAGCACACCATGAAACCACCTGTTCTTATCGTTTTCAGCCATTTACGCTGGGGTTTTGTTTTTCAGCGTCCGCAGCAGCTACTGACACGACTGGCACAGCACTATCGCGTGCTGTTTGTCGAGGAGCCGGTCTGGCAGGCGGGGCCACCAGGTCTGCATCAGAGTTCGCCTGCCGCCAACATCACGGTGATTCAGCCGCACACCGACAGCGACGCGCCCGGCTTTCACGACAGCCAGATCGCCCCACTGCTGCTGCTGCTGACGCCGCTGCTGGAGGAGGGCGAACAGCCGCTGATCTGGTTCTATACGCCAATGGCACTGCCGCTGCTGACGCCGTTTGATCCGGCACTGGTGATTTACGACTGTATGGATGAGCTTTCAGCCTTCCAGAATGCGCCACGCCAGCTGCAGCAGCGCGAATCTGCGCTGATGACCCGCGCCGATCTGGTCTTTACCGGCGGCTCCAGCCTCTATGAAGCGAAGCGTGACAAACACGCTCAGGTTTACTGCTTCCCCAGCAGTGTTGATGCCATTCATTTTGAACAGGCGCGCGATCGCACGAATCGTCATCCGTTACAGGATGCCATTCCGTCGCAGCGTCTGGGTTATTACGGCGTGCTGGATGAGCGTATCGACCTGCCGCTGATAGCCGTGCTGGCAGACAGCCATCCCGAATGGCAGATCATTATGGTCGGACCGGTGGTGAAAATTGATCCTGCCAGCCTGCCGCAGCGCGACAATATTCACTGGCTCGGTCAGCAGCCCTATCAGGCTCTGCCGCAGTTTCTGGCGGGCTGGGATGTCTGTCTGATGCCATTTGCCATTAATGCTTCGACCCGCTACATCTCCCCGACCAAGGTGCTGGAGTATATGGCGGCGCAGCTGCCGATTGTCAGTACTGCCATTGTCGATGTGGCGCGCCACTACGCTGAGGAAGTGGCGGTAGCAGAGACGCACGCGGAATTTATTGCCGCCTGTGAACAGGCAATGGCGATCGGTGCCGCAGAACGGCTGGCGCTGGCGGGACGGATGCAGGCCAAAGTGGATGTTACTTCCTGGGATCGCACCGCAGAGCAGATACATGGCCTGATCCAGCAGGCGCTGACGCAGCGTCAGCCCGCACTGAAGTCTGCCAGTCAGGCCCGCGCGCAGGCTGATGTCATGCCACTCACACCAGCGATGCTGGAGAGCGATGCGGTGCCCTGCCTGATTATTGGCGCCGGACCGACGGGTCTGAGCGCCGGGTATCACTATGGCGAAGGCGCGGTGCTGCTGGAGAAAAATAGCACGCCCGGCGGCTGGTGCCGATCGATTGACGATCAGGGGTTCACCTTCGACTATGCCGGTCACATCATGTTCTCGCAGGATCCCTACGTGTTGCAGCTCTATGAGCTGCTGCTGGGCGACAATCTGCACTGGCAGGCGCGCGAAGCCTGGGTTTACAGCGACGGTGTTTATACCCGTTATCCCTTCCAGTCAGCGCTGCACGGCTTGCCGGTCGGGGTGGTAAAAGAGTGCGTGCTGGGCGCTATCGAAGCGCGTTACGGCGAAACCGCGGCGGCTGCCGTGCCACTGGATCGGGCGCGGGCGCGGCGGGATTGCTGTGCAGATGGCGCGATCCCCGATGAGGGTAGCAGTCTCGCTGCCGTGGAGGGCAAAGAGGATTTCCAGCATTTCATTATGCGCACCTGGGGTAAAGGCATCGCGCGTCACTTCGCCCTGCCCTATAACCAGAAACTGTGGAAAGTGCCGCTGACCGACATGGAAACGTCGTGGCTGGGCGGACGCGTGCCGCTGCCCGATCTGTCACAGATCATTGATGGTGCGCTGCAACCGCTGGCGAAACCGGTCGGCCCAAATGCCCGTTTCGGCTATCCGCTGCGCGGTGGCTTCCAGGCACTGATGTCGGGCTTTTTACCGCACCTGAAATGTACGCTGGAAACGGACACCACCCTGACCCGCATTTACCCGCAGGCGCATGTCGCCCTGCTGGCGGATGGTCGCCACTACCGGTATGAGCAGTTGATCAGCACCATGCCGCTGCCGGAGCTGATTAAGCTGATGGGTGATGAAGTGCCGGAGAGCGTCCGGCTGGCGGCGCAGCAGCTGCAGTTTGTGTCGGTGCGCTGTGTGAATCTGGGCATTGGCCGGGCTGACCTGACTGAAAAACACTGGATTTACTATCCTGGCGATACGCTGTTTCATCGCATTTTTGTGCAGGGTAATGCCAGTCCGCACTGCAATCCGCCGGGCGGCTTCGGCTTAACCTGTGAAATCACTTACAACGCGGCTAATCCGCTGCCGCTTCAGGGCGATGCGCTGATTGAGCGCTGCCGTCAGGATTGCATCCGGGTCGGCATGATCACCGCGGACGATCCGCTGCTCTGCGCATCTGAGGTTGATATGCCTTACGCCTACGTGGTCTATGACCATGCGCGCAGCGATAACGTGGCGCTGATCCGCCAGTGGCTGCTGACCCAGGATATCCATCTGTCGGGTCGTTACAGCGAGTGGGAATATTACAACTCGGATCACGCCTTCCTGGCCGGTAAACGCGCGGCCGAAAATGTCCAGTTGCAACATGTCAGCGCAGGGACGCTTGGCTGATCTGACGCCGACCGTTATGAAAGACGCTGGCTGCACTTTGCGGCTTTCAGCGACTGCAACGCAGTGACCCGCTTTTCCACTTTCCGGGTGGCATTGTATTTTGCAATGCCATTGCCCAGTCCGAAATCCCCGACAAAGCCCAGCACGGTCAGAGCATTAAACTGGCCGGTCTGCTCAATATCACTCTGCACGCTGTACGCTTTACTCAGCTCCTGATCCAGGACGTTGCAGTTCAGCGTCGCTGTCTCTTGCGGCGTCACCGCAGCCGCTTGTGGATAGTGTTTGGTTGCGCAGCCGGTTAACACCAGCACCAGTAGTCCCATTAAGACTTTCTGTTTACACATTTTTCATTGCCTGTTTTTTGCCCGATTAACAGGGTTATCGGCAACATACACAGAGATCATGAGTCTCTGAGCTACCAATAATGGTCGAAACCGCTACGCTAATGTAGGATTCAGCGCGCTGCAGTCAGAGGCAGCCCGCTACCGACCGGAAGTCACGCAGCGAACGCACATTGCCCGTTCATCACTTCTGCCAGACCTTTCAGAGAGTTAGCCAGCATGATGCTGCCATCAGCAGTATTTAACGAGCAAAGCCTGAGCGTTAATTTGTGACAAGGCAGCCGCGCAAGCGAAGCCGGACACAGCAAATTTGCGCGTCGGGTTTATCAGAGTTTGTTCCAGATGAGGTTTCTCCATGCGTTTTAAAGGATTGAACATCGGGTTTTTCATTTTAATTCTGGCTATCGCCACCGTCGCGTTTTTCGAGGTGCTTTCGCCCTATTTCTCGCCAATTTTATGGGCGGCGATTCTGGCGGTGATTTTCCATCCGCTGAAAACCTGGTTGCGCAACCGACTGGGTGACCGCAACGGCGTGGCCGCCTTAATTACCCTGTTCTGCATCTGCCTGATTGTTTTCACGCCACTGGCGATTATTGCCTCCTCGCTGGTGGTTGAAACCAACGCGGTCTATCACAAGCTGCAGACCAATTCGTCGCAGTTCCCGGCCGTGTTCGCCGATCTGCTGCAGCATCTGCCGCGCTGGGCAAGGCATTTCCTGGCTGAAAATAATCTGGATAACGCCGCACAGATTCAGCAGAAGCTCTCCTCGTTTGCGCTTAAGGGCGGTCAGTATGTGGCGGGCAGTGCCTTTATCATCGGTAAAGGGACGTTCAGCTTCACCGTCGGCTTTGGCATCATGCTCTATCTGCTGTTCTTCCTGCTGAAAGATGGCTCCTATCTGGTGCATCTGATTCTGGAAGCGCTGCCGCTTTCTACCTACGTGAAGCATCACCTGATGGTAAAGTTTGCTGCCGTGGCGCGCGCGACGGTGAAAGGCACTGTGGTGGTCGGTATCGTGCAGGGTATTCTCGGCGGGCTGGCGTTCTGGTTTACCGGCATCGATGGCAGCCTGCTGTGGGGCGCGCTGATGGCGTTCCTCTCCCTGATTCCGGCGGTCGGTTCCGCTATCATCTGGGTGCCTGCGGCAATCTTCTTCTTCGCCACCGGCGCACTGTGGAAAGGGCTGTTCCTGGTTGGTTTCTTCGTGGTGATTGTCGGTCTGGTGGATAACATCCTTCGTCCGTTGCTGGTCGGTAAAGACACTAAGATGCCTGACTATATGATCCTGATCGCCACGCTGGGCGGCATGGAAATATACGGCATTAACGGTTTCGTGATCGGTCCGGTCATTGCTGCTCTGTTTATCGCCTGCTGGAATCTGCTCTCCGGCCGCGATAACCGCGAAAATATTGAAGTCATTGACGAAGAAGTGATCGAAGAAGGCAAGAAACAGTCAGAGACAGCGGCAGAAGCCGCAGCGGAAGCCGCTTCTGCTGCAGCCGATGCGGCCGCTGAAGCGGAAATCAAAGTGTCAGCGTTAGCCGCGGCGGAAAGAGAAGCCGCAAAAAGAAAGGCAGCGGACAACAAAGCGTAATCTGGATCAGCCATAAAAAAACCCACCTTCCGGTGGGTTCTTTTTTAACCTGAAAACCAGCGTCTTAGTTGGTCGCTTTGTTTTTCAGATCTTCAGCACCCTGCTTGGTTTTATCCCAGCCTTTTTCAGTGCCTTCTTTGGTTTTGTGCCAGCCTTGCTGAGCACCTTCGGTGATCTTGCTACCGGTAGTGTGGCTTTTGCCTTCAGCGGCATGCTCAGACTTCAGCTTCAGCTCTTTGCCTTCGTTCTGGGTCTGATGCAGTTTTTCTTTCGCAGTATCAGCGCCTTTATGCGCTTCCGCAACGGTGTTATCTGTGGTGGTAGCAGCAAATACTGGCGAGGCCAGCAAAATAGCAGACAGTGCAATAATTGATTTCTTCATAATTCCCTCTGTATTCATCGTTGCCGTGTAGGTTTTAATCCTGGCATAGTCTTTCCAGGAAAGATTTAAGAATAAACCAGGAATGAAAAAGGGCCAGTTTTCACCAGAAAAAGCCGCTGACTGTAGCTTTTTTATCCATTACCAGAGCGCCAGCTGCGGATCGTCGTCCGGTTTCGGCTTATTCCGGCTCACGCGGGCGGGCGGTGCTGGCTGCTGCATCTGATGGGTGATCCACGCCAGTAATACCGTCACGACATAATCCTGCTGCTCAGCGCTCAGCGGCTGATGCTGCCCGATGTTGTGCCACTTGTTCAGACAGCCACGACAGCAGGTCGCGGTGGCGTGCTGGGCGATAAACACCGGATGGCCGCGCATCGGCGTCTGTTTGCCATCATTTTCTGGCTGAGCAGGCGCCAGCCGCTGTGCAACAAACTCTGCGGCGTGCTGTCGTAAAACCGGCTCGCCTTTGCTGCTCGCATAATCGTACTCAGCGCGTCCCAGTCGAAAGCGCTGACGAAACGGCGAACGTGCCAGTCGGGTAAACAGATCGTCAGACACGTTCATACTGATTGCCAGTTACTCATATTTACGCCCCGCCAGATAGCTGACGCCCTGTGGTCCGAACGCTTCGCGATGCAGTTCATTCGGCTGCAGGTGAAACGTCTCGCCGGGATGATAGGTCGTGTCGCCCTGCTCGGTACTGATGGTGATGTCACCACTGAGAATCAGGGCCAGCGCTTCAAAAGGATGGACGTGATTATCAAGCTGGGCTGATGCGGCACGCTCAATCAGCAGTGGCTCATCAAAACCCTGTTCGGCTAACAATTTTCTGAATTCGTGTTCGGTCATTGCAACTCCTCAATATGGAACTGACCCTAAGCAGTGTAGACGATCTTTATCGCCGCTTATGGCACGGAGCGGGTACGTAAAGTCGCGCAAACAGGGTTGTTCACGGGTCAGGCCGATGCTGTACTTGCCGTCTCATTCCCCATTTTGACATCAGGATGACGTAAAAGTATGTCTAACCCTCAGAGAACGGCTCTGCTGCTGATTAATCAGCGCTCACGAAAAGGACGCATTGAGGCCAGTCGGGCGCAGACGCTGCTGGTTCAGGCTGGTTTCACCCTGCTACAACCGGACGAGGATGAGACCCGCACCTACAGCCAGCTCATCGCGGCGTATGCCGGTCGCGTCGATGCCGTGATCGTCGGCGGTGGCGACGGTACGCTTAACGCGGCCGCGCCGGGACTGATGCAGACTGGCCTGCCACTGGGCATTTTACCGCTGGGCACCGCCAACGATTTTGCCCGTACGCTGGGCATTCCCGCCAGCCTTGAACAGGCGGTGAAAATTATCGCAGACGGGCAGTGGCGCGCCGTAGATCTGGGGGAAGTGAATCAGCACCTGTTTCTCAACGTCTGCAGCATCGGCTTTTCGGCAGAGCTGGCGCGTAACCTTACGGCGGAATCGAAAAAACGCTGGGGTGTGGGCGGGTATGCCCTGGCAGCGTTGCGGCTGCTGCGGCAGAGCCGTCCGTTCAGCGCCACGCTGGTGCATCAGGGTCAGCGGATACCGATCAAAACGGTTCAGGTATCGGTAGGCAACGGGCGCTTCTACGGGGGTGGCATGACGGTGGAACAGTGCGCAGCACCCGACGATGGGCTACTGGATGTCTACAGCCTGGAGTTGCAGCACAGCTGGCAATTGATTGCGCTGCTGCCCTTTCTGCGGCGCGGCACGCATGGCCGCTGGCGCGATGTGCGGGCGTTCAGCACCACGGAACTGACCATTGAAACGCGCCGTCCTCATTACATCAATGCAGACGGCGAGATTATCGGCCAGACACCGGCACATTTCCGTCTAATCGCCCGTGCGCTACAGGTTTATGCCCCAGGCGACAGCGCGATATACCAGCCCGCCAGCAGGCGTTGTAACCAGCGTGAGTAATAAGAAACTAGTGTCCGATGCCGTTTTTTTCAGCGTAGTCGATATGCTCAGAAAGACTGGTGGCCAGCTTCTTCGCCATTTCAAGGGTCAGCCCCAGAAACAACGTCTCCTGCGGGCCCTGTTCTCGCGGGGCGTCGGGGTCGATATAACCGAATTTCAGTACCAGTGCCCGATGTGATTTCAGGGGACCAATATGCCAGCCGGTAACCGGATAGAAGGTAAAACTCGTAAATTCATTCACTTTGATCCTGACTGTGAAAGCATAACGCTGATTGGGAGTCAGGCCAGCTCTGATGATAAAACATGAATAGAGTGCTGAGTCTGAACCAAATTCACAGGATTACAAGGGAAGCGGCAGAACAAGCGCAGCGTCAACCGGTTAGCATCGTTGCGGCGTCTGGAGCCTTGCCTGACAGGCAAATGTCGGTAAATGACGCCCGCGCTTCTGTTACCGGAGGCACTGGTCTGACGTAATCCATTCAACTCAGACGCTGTAATCAATCCCCGGCGCTTCTGTCTTCGGAATAACAGAACGTTGAACGTTTTAATGTCATCGCAGCCTGTTTCATCCGTTCAAATCGCGCCAGGATTGTGACGCTTCCAGCACGTCGTCAGAATTAATGATGGTCGTCTTTGCGCGCATCAGGTACACACACGGGCAGCTGCATTAAGCATGCGAGATGACGCCGTATCAGGATTGGATGAGGCGCCCCGGCATCCGCCCCTGCCAGACGACAATCACAGCCAGCCAGAGCGTCGCAGTTTAGCCCACAACCCGCCACAGGCCAGCAGCGTCAGCCCAACCGCCAGCGGATAGCCATACAGCGACTTCAGCTCTGGCATATGTTCGAAGTTCATGCCATACATGCTGAACACCACGGTCGGAATCACCAGGATCGCGCCCCAGCCCGCCAGCTTTTTGACCACCTCATTCTGCTGCACCGTCACCAGCGCCAGGTTGACCTGCATGGCGCTGGTCAGCATCTCGCGCATATCTTCCGCGTCGGTCACCACATGACGGGCGTGATCCTGCACGTCGCGGATATAGGCGCGCAGCGGACGCGGGATCAGATCTTCATGCAGGTGGATAAGCTGATTACAGATCTCTTCCACTGGCTGCGCTGCATTGCGTAGTGACAGCAGATGACGTCGCATGGTGTAGACCGACTGAACCGACTTACGGTCAAATTCGCTGGTGAAGAGATCGTTCTCCATCTGCCCCACCCGCTCATTCAGCGAGGTAGAGAGCGCGGCATAGCGATCGACAATGAAGTCGAGCAGGCAGTAGAGCGGCCAGGCTGGGCCAAACTTCAGCAGCGCCGGATTTTCACACGCCCGCTGCCGCACCGGGGTATAGCTTTCAGATGCGCCGTGACGGATGCTGATCAGGAATTTTTTTCCGACAAAGAAATGGGTTTCGCCCAGTTCGCAGCTGTCATCCTTCGCACATACCGTCTTGACCACGATAAAGAGTGAGTCACCGTAATGTTCAATTTTAGGGCGCTGGTGGGCATTAAGCGCATCTTCAACCGCCAGTTCGTGCAGGCCGAACTCCTCTTTAATTTTCGCCATAAATTCAGCATCTGGCTGCCACAGCCCGAGCCAGATAAACGCTTCCGGTTCTTTGATCACTTCACTGATATCTTCGACGTCGACCTCTTCGCCCGCACTTCCCGGACGATACACCCTGCTGCTTACGATCATCTTCTGCATTCCCGTTATGACAGTACATGCAGCTTAGCTAAAGCCGGGCCTGTAACCGGATAAAAACAGTAAGGATTTGCTGCGACTCCACTATCAGCGGCTTACCACTTCAGGCCTAATCCGGTGGAGAAAATGCCTTCGTTCAGGGTATCGGGAATGCCGCTGACCAGATTGCGATGATAGCCAAGGTGCAGGGTTGACCACGACGTCAGGCTGTAGCGCAGCCCGACTTCGGCATCCAGCATAAATACGCCGTCATCATCCAGCGAATGGCCGACATCGCCATTGCTGTAAAGCGTGACCGACTTACCCAGCAGATAGCGCTGATAGTTCCAGCGCAGCGAGCCGCCAAAGTGCCGCTCTTCGCGATCGTCGCTGTAGCCATACTCAAAGGCCCCGCCGAGCACGGAGAGTGAGAACGCGCTGAGTTCGGTGTCCCAAAGCTGATAACCGGGGCCGGTGCCGAGCAGCGCCTGGCGTGAGAGGTTCTCCACCCAGTCGCGCTTGTAGGTCGCGCGGGTCTGCCAGAAGAACTGCTCACTGACCAGATAGTCGAAGGCGTAGCGCAGGCTGTAGTTATCTGTGTTAACGCTCGCATTTTCCTGCTCACGGTTATAGGTCGCGCCGATGTCGTGCCGCCATTTTCCCTTGTTCAGTTTGGTGTTGAGCGCAAAGCTGTAGTCGTCAGTTTTCGTCGAAGCTTTTTTGACCTTCACACCGGCATCGATATTGCCGGTCCAGGCGAGCTGATCGCTGCGCACTTTGGCTTTCATAAACTCATCGATGCGACTGACGGAGACCTGCTGCTCCTGCTCATTGCGTTCCACCCAGACATAACCGGGATCGGACGAAGAGAGCCGCACCTGATAGTGTTCGCCGGTCTTTTTGTTTTCGACATTGACTGGATTGTCGCTGGCAAGCGTACTGACCGCATTCCACGCCAGGGTGACGGTGCCTGCGTAGTGTGTCTCTATCGCCAGCTTGCCGTCGCTGAGGTAGCGGATCGTGCCAGTCAGTCGATCGCCATTATTCAGCCAGACGGTATCGGCTGCGGCCTGCTCTGCCCATCCGGCACAGCAGAAGATGACCAGCAGCCGGGTCAATAAGGTGGCGCAACGCATAGCTTTCCCTGTAAAGGCGTCGTTCGGTTCGGACGACGCGTCACCGTAAATTCGGACCTGACAATTAAGCGGATTCCGCGATGATATGCAATGAGGTCAGGAAAGGTCGTGCAGTGCTTTACCGAGCGGCGGACCCAGCGTGAAATCGCTGAAACGGATCGCCAGCCCCTCGCGTTCAGGCGAACAGCCCATCACGCCGACAAAACGCCGCGTCTGACCCGGCCACGGGCAGAGCCGCAACAGTGGCCAGGTCAGGCCGTCGGTGGAGTACTGGATTCGTAATACCGCCTTTTCCAGCGTGGCACGCAGCCAGAACTGACGCGCATCACCGGGAAAAACACCGGTAGACCAGTCGGAAAACTCACGCGTGACTACGCTGCCAATGGCAGGCTGATCATCGTTAAACTCAATGCCCGCCTTAACCCAGTGCGTTTCGCTATCCTGAATAAACAGACCAGCCTGATCGTAGAGCTGACTGAAATCCGCCCTCACCTGCACCTGAACGGTAAAGTCGTTTTCCATCCAGAAGCCAAAAGCGTGGCCGCTGTGCCGTTCGAAACCGTACCAGGTACGCTGCCAGAAATCGCTGTTCAGCGCGGTTTCAAACCTCAGCGTATCGCCATCCAGACTGTGTACCGGCGGCTGATTAATCCAGACGCTACCTTCAGCGGTAATGGAACTGACTGCTGTCATAGGCACTCCTTTGGGTAAGTTAAACCGCCCGCGTTCTGGCCGATCTGCGGCGTGGCGATTGACCTGATTATCATAGCGTTGATTGGTGAACGGGCGGCAGACGATTGCGGCAAATCTGATGATGCCGATGTGGCAGGCAGTGAGGTCAGCAGACCCGTGGCGGCAGACACGCCGGTTCCGTTAGCGGTTTCGCTTATATGCCTTTTATTCTTCTGCCGGAAATAAATAACAGCGACCAGGTCCAGCTCACTCAACTATTTCATTTTGTTAATAGCCTGGCGCAAATCGCATTTAACAACCAGACTTGTTTTGTCTGAGGGCAACTGAACTCATTAAATATAAGGATTAAGCCACCATGGTAGATAAATCAGAAATTTTAGATCACGCGCAGGTTGTTGATGTGAATGGCGAACATGTCGGTATTGTTGACCATTTCGAAGGCGACGACAAAATTAAGCTGGCGAAAAGCGATCCTGAAGCAGGCGGCAAACACCACATTATTCCATTCAGCTGGGTGAAAGAGGTTGATGATAATAAAGTCATCCTTTCTAAAGCCAAAGCGGATGTTGAAAGTGAGTGGCAGTCTGCATAAAACATTAGCCGTGGCATCTGCCACGGCTTATTTCTTTTCTGCGCGTTACGCTATTTTTGCTTATAACCCTGCCCGAACCCGCTCATTTTATCGCTCTGCCCTTCTGCATTTGATGAAGAAACAACGCTTTCTGCATTTCCCCTGAATATACCCAAACTGTTCTGTCTTCTCACAGGCTGATATTTTCTGCCTGCGGTAAGGAATAACAGCCAAATACGTCGTCGATCAGCAGATAGCTTTCTGATCCGGGCAATTCAAAATGCCACCATTCGGTCGCAATGCCGGTGAAGCCACCACCCAGCATGATGGCATTAAGCATCAGACGGTTACGCTGTGCCTGAACGGGCACCGCAGGGTGATAAGGATGGGAGTGCTCACTCATCTCATCGAAGCCGGTACCCATATCAACGATTTCGCCCTGCTCGTCGATAAGCGTCACGTCTACTGCGGTGCCGCGGCTGTGGTTTGATCCGCGCGTCAGCGGTGCGACATAGTCCTGATTCGGGCAGGCCTGCCACAGGATTGCCTGCGCGGCAGGTGGCCGGTACGCATCGAGGATCAGCAGTGAATAGCCCGCCACGTTTGCAATCCCGATGCTTTTCGCCAGCGCTTTTGCCGCATCAACGTGCAGCAGACAGCGCGCATCGCGGTAGATTGGCTGTCCGGTCAGGTTGTCGGCGGTGGCATATTTCAGGTCGATGGCTAACTGAGGAAAGGCCTCAGCAATATCAACAAGATTTTTACTTTCCATGATGAAGTGCTCCCTGTTTATGTGCTCTGTGGCGGGCTGGCCGGAGAAGATAGTTATGAGGCGGTTATCATGGCACTGCGGCGGGAGGAAAAAAAGTGTCTTTAATTTTTGAGTCTAGGCAGGGTGTGGCAGTTTGTTTACTCCGGATGCTGGCTGGCAGCGTTTATGGTTTCAGGAATTGTTATGAGCGAGATAATCAGTCCGATGACGTCAGGATCTACGGCGCTTTATAATTAAACGTGGTCAGGTGAAAATCGTTATTTTATTTATGCCATATACAAATCGGCACTCTGTTTTGCATTAGCTTTCGTGTTGCAGTTAATTACTTTATTTTACGATCTGCGCCGCAAATAATAGCGTTTTAATTGTGAGAAAACTCGCTGATTTACATCGATTTTCAGCTGGACTTTATTCGTATTAGTTGATTATATGTACAGGTATTTAGCGCGATGCAGAGGTGTTGGAGCACCTCTGCATCGCTAATCACAACCCTATTTTCAAGGAATAGAGATCATGACTGAGTCAGAGTGTAATGCAGTTGGTTTAAATCCAGAAGCCCCTTCCGTTACCCGGCGTAAATTAACGGTGAGTTACGCCAGCCGGTATCCAGACTATATCCGTATTCCGTCGATCATTATGAAAGGCCAGTGGCTGGCAGCCGCCGGATTTACCACCAGCACTGAAGTTGAGGTGAACGTCACAGAGGGCCGTATTGTGCTGACCGTGAAGCCACCCGAGCCTGTCGATGAGCAACTGGTTAATGCTTTAGCGCAGCTGAATAAGCTGCCTGCAAAGAAACAGAAGCAGGTTCTAGCTTTGTCGGGTGTGGTTGCGGGTTAATGGCGTTGAGGTGAAAGGATGCCGCTTCGGGTTGGGGAGCGGCAGATTGAGGTTGTCACATGATAAGTGTGCAAATCACTATTTAAATGGTGTTATCTATCGCTAATATTCAACATTCATTCTAAAGCAATCACCATTTTTTCTAAAAAGATCAGTTAATCCAGAAAATACCTCAATAGTTATGCTGTGGGACGCTCATTCCAGGCATCATGTGCCAGCAGATTACCGTCTTTATAAAGGTGTGTGATTTTCTCATAATTCAATGCAACCTTTTCCATATACCCGGTTTCCGGACAATTTCGCGAATCATGTTAGTGGAACAGCTAAAATTAAAGTATGGGTGCGCATTTCCTGCCCAGGCCACAGTTGAATCTGGGATCTGTTTTATGCCTTATCGGCCTTAATCCCACCCTGTAGTGAACTTTCGTTTAGTGGATCAGTGTCGCAAGTATGCCATGCATCAATTTGAGATCCTTTGCAACTCCAGCTATTTTAGGATCTGAAAATCACGTTAGTGAGACCGAATTTTTACAGAGGCACTGTTATGGACAACTACTGGGACACGAAAAGACTCTCAAACTACTTTCTGACGATGGCAAATCTGGAAGCTAATCATTTAGTTAACATAGCTACTTCACTTTCTCAATTTCATCTTAAGGATGCGCTTGTAAGACTAAAATTTCAGGATGAGGTGCGCGAGTTCGCTCGTCTCCAGCTCCATACGATTCGTACTTCGAATTCTGACGAGCAGTGTCAGGAGTGCATTCAGAATCTGAAGCAGGAAAGCCAGCAGCTCAGGATTCAGGCCAGAATGCTCAGAACGGGTGAAGCGGTTATATCGTCTTCCGTGCAGTTTTATCATGACCACGAAAAGGTCATTGGGTATGTAATCAATGGCATTGGCGTAGTGTTGAGTGGCTTACAGATTGTGGCTGGAGTCGGTCTGATTGCAGGTTCTGTCACTACAGGTAATATTTTAGGTATTGTGGCAGGTTCAACACTGGTGATGAATGGAGTGGGATCAGGAATTGAGAGCATAGGAAAACTCAGCGGTGTTGCCCACCCATCAAACCTAATAAGAGATAAATATGAAGATGTTGCAGATTTTTTTGGCTTTGATAAACGAATCGGATTGTTAGCCTATCAGGTAGTTGATTTGACAACCTCATACTATGGTATT
The DNA here is from genome assembly GCF_052045955.1 of Pantoea sp. 22096. Classification (NCBI taxonomy): domain Bacteria; kingdom Pseudomonadati; phylum Pseudomonadota; class Gammaproteobacteria; order Enterobacterales; family Erwiniaceae; genus Pantoea; species Pantoea sp. 22096. The sequence continues at coordinate 1,964,661 of NZ_JBQEPW010000001.1, forward strand.
TTCAAACTGACTTTAAAGCCAGAAGCATGGAGGCTTTACAAATATCTGCCAACTGACTACTACCGAAAAGTTCAGGTTATGAGTAAACCAGCACTTGCTTTAAAAGGCGCTGGAGCAGCCTATAAGGGAACTGGAGTAGGTATGAACCTATACCATATGCAAAATAGCCCTGCACAAAACTAACCTCTGGTTTTTCTGATAAACCTGTTAGCTTTCCAGGAGAGGTTCAGTGGAGTCACAAAATAGACCACAAGGAATGCAAACGTCAGAACGATAATATATGGAATGGCATTTGAAGCATCCGCATTGAAAATGCCATCCAATCCAATAAGCATCAAAATAACAAGAGCAATGACTCCGCCCCAGAAGCGTTTACTCAGATCAATAACGAGGCTTTGGAGTGTATCTTTTTTTGATTCGTCTTTTTTAATGATGCTCTTCAGCTTACCGATGTCTTTAGCAGAGAAGCCGTTATTGTAGAGTTCTTGCTCAAATTCATTCATCTGATTCATCCTGAATAACGTTGCGATACGTGCGAAATATAGCACAGTGAACCCGGCGCATGCTAACCAACTGGCTTGCTCTGGTATCAATGCTTACTCACTCATGCAGGCTCTGCCTGAAAATCAAGCTGAAATCCTAAAGCGCAAAATATAATAGCGCTCAATATAAACAGCAGGATAAACAACAAACACATCATAAGCCTCGAAAAATCAAAGCCCTGTTCAAAACGCCATGAAAGTACTGATGACAATTAATTTCGTGGAGAAGAATAAGAGCAAAACGTTGAGGTATGCTTCTGAGAGTTAAGCAAAAGTGAGTCTCGGGATGCAATGCAGAAGAGAATTTGGTACGCCCTACAGGATTCGAACCTGTGACCTACGGCTTAGAAGGCCGGTGCTCTATCCAACTGAGCTAAGGGCGCATGGAGATGGCACGGATTATACGTCGGGAAGCGGGTACGTCAACGTTTTTGCCGTTTCTCCGCAGCGAAGTGCTGCGGTAATGACCAATTGACGTCAGTGGCGCCTGCGCCATTCGCTGAGCGACACAAGTTTACTGGTGCCGGTAAATTCTCCTTCCAGCTCAATCCCTTGTGAGGTGAAACGCGCATTGTATTGCTCACGAAGTGCGTGCAGCACCTGGCTGTCCGGCTCCAGCTGGCGCAGAAAGCCCAGCGCGAGCAGCAACTGCTGGCGGCTGATAAGCGGTGGAAAACCGGCACGACTGAGAATCGCATGCCAGCGCTGGCTGTTCTCTTCGCTGCCATCAACAATCAACACCTGCCAGATCAGCAATACCGCTGCGCCGTTATGCAGATGCGTTTCATTATCCTTGCTGAGATAGTCGGTAAACTCTTTCGCCGCCTCTTTCCCCATCATAGAGATCATTGATTCCACCTGTACCGGTGGCAGCTGCAGCCGTTTGCTGAGCCGCTGAGCGGCATGGCGTGAGCCAGCGGTGAGCAGCTGAAATCCAGCGACAAACACCACCGCCAGCGTAGCAAGCATTATCCAAATCATTACATCGTCCCCGGATTGTCCTGCAGATATCATACGCATGGAGGCAGGTACTCGTCGCGCCGAAAAAGCCGGAAAGCGCATACGCGGCTGAAACTGTGACTGACAGCAGCCCACGCTTCTGACAAAATAGCCCCCTTCCCCGATTCAATACAACACAGTGGATTTCCTCTCTGATGGCAGCAAAAATTATTGACGGTAAAACGATTGCGCAGCAGGTGCGCGTTGAGGTTGCGGAAAAAGTAAAGCAGCGTCTGGCCGCCGGAAAACGTGCGCCAGGTCTGGCCGTGGTTCTGGTGGGTGAAAACCCGGCATCGCAGATCTATGTGGCCAGCAAACGCCGCGCCTGTGAAGAGGTCGGTTTCCACTCCCGCTCTTACGATCTGCCTGCCACCACCCGCGAAGCTGAGCTTCTGGAGCTGATCGATAAGCTCAATCAGGACGCTGAAATCGATGGCATCCTGGTGCAGCTGCCGCTGCCAGCGGGCATCGATAATGTGAAAGTGCTGGAGCGCATCACGCCAGATAAGGATGTTGATGGCTTCCACCCTTATAACGTTGGCCGCCTGTGCCAGCGTGCGCCAACCCTGCGTCCCTGCACCCCGCGCGGTATCGTGACGCTGCTGGAGCGCTACAACATCGACACCTATGGCCTGAATGCTGTGGTGGTCGGTGCGTCTAACATTGTTGGTCGTCCGATGAGCATGGAGCTGCTGCTTGCGGGCTGCACCACCACCGTGACCCATCGCTTTACCAAAGATCTGCGCCATCACGTTGAGCATGCCGATCTGCTTGTCGTTGCGGTGGGCAAGCCAGGCTTTATTCCGGGCGACTGGATTAAACCGGGTGCCATCGTCATCGACGTGGGCATTAACCGTCTGGACAGCGGCAAAGTGGTGGGCGACGTTGATTTTGACAGCGCATCAGAGCGCGCATCCTACATTACCCCGGTACCGGGCGGTGTCGGACCGATGACAGTCGCAACACTGATTCAAAACACGCTGCAGGCGTGCGAAGAGTTTCACGATAAAGAGGACGTTTAAATGGCAAGTTTTTCACTGGGTAAATTCCCGCACGTCGATCTGTGTGACCTGCTGAAGCTGGAAGGCTGGGTTCAGAGCGGCGCACAGGCGAAAGTCGTGATTGCCGAGGGTGAAGTGAAGGTCAATGGCGCGGTAGAGACCCGTAAGCGCTGCAAGATCGTTGCCGGTCAGACTGTGGAATTTGCTGGTTTTCGCATCACTGTCGTCGAGTAATTTTCAGGCGTCCCTGCGGGGACGCTGTCACAGCAGTGCTTCCCCCGCCACACGCGTCTCTCCTTCCCGCTGTTCCAGTGCAATATGATTCACCGCCGTATGCCGCGCAATCAGCGTTGCAAGCCGGGCTGAATGGCTGGTGATCCAGAGCTGACTGTACTGACTGGCTTCGGCGATTAAGCGCGCCAGCGCAGGCAACAGATCTTCATGCAGACTGTTTTCCGGCTCATTCAGCGCCATAAAGGCGGGCGGGCGCGGGCTGAGCAGCGCCACAACCAGACACAGAAAACGCAGCGTGCCATCTGAAAACTCTGCACTCTCCAGCGAACGCAGAATGCCATGGCGGGACATCAGCATCTGAAAGCGGCCGTTCTGCACTTCGACGTCAAACTGGCTGTCAGGAAACGCCTGCGCCATCACCTCAAACAACAGCTCTGAATGACCGCGCTCCACGATAGTTGCCCAGGCCGCGGCCAGATTACTGCCATTATGGCTCAGCACGGGCGCACGCACGCCAATCTGCGGCGCACGAATCGGTGAGCCAGGCCAGACGGCGAACTCATGGTAGAAGCGCCACTGCAGCAGCCGTTCGCGCAGCTGGGAAAGCTCCGGGTAGCGATGGGGTTCGCTAAGCTGACCAAACAGCGACTCTTCCGGATGCAGCACCGCCGCCCAGGCGACGCGATCGCCCTCAACGTTATGCAGAAAGGCGGTCTGATTTTCACGCTGCATGAGGCAGGCAGAAGGACGACGACGCTGGCCGCTGAGCCAGAGCCGCTCCTGCTTCACCAGCGGATCAAGATTGAACAGGCTGGTCGACAGCGGCTCGGGAAAGCCAATCTCCAGCTGGTAATCCATATCATCCATCACCACGGCCAGCTCCAGCCGCTTCGGATCGTGTCGGCGATCGCCCCGGCGCAATCCGCCTGCCCACATCGCTTTCTGAATGCCGCCTTCGTCAGCCAGTGCCAGCGCGAGACGACCGCTGGCCGCCTCGTGCAGCAGCCGCACCGCTTTGTAGAGGTTGGATTTACCGCAGCCGTTGGGACCGCTCACCACATTCAGCTGTTGCAGTGACAGCGTCAGGTTACGTATTGAGCGGAAACCGCGGATCTGAATCTGTTCAATCGCCATAATAAAAAAGGGCGATTGCTCGCCCTCTCCGGTTTATTTTCGACGCCAGCTGGAGCCCTGTGGCCCATCCTCGACGATGACCCCCAGCGCGTTAAGCTTGTCGCGCGCGATATCCGCTTCTGCCCAGGCTTTCGCAGCACGCGCATCGGCACGGGCCTTCACCCAATGCTCAATCTCGGCAACCTCTTCATCATTAACCTGCGCGCCGCTTTGCAGGAACAGCTCAGGATCCTGCTGCAGAATACCCAGCACGTTAGCCATCTCGCGCAGCTTCGACGCCAGACCATGCGCTGACGCGCCGTCTTCGCTTTTCAGACGGTTCACTTCACGCGCCATATCAAACAGCACCGAGTAGGCTTCCGGGGTATTGAAATCATCATCCATAGCGCTGCGGAAACGCGCTTCAAACGCTTCGCCGCCGTGCGCTTTAACGCTGCTGTCGGTGTGACGCAGCGCGGTATAAAGGCGTTCCAGCGCCGCGCGCGCCTGATTCAGGTTATCTTCGCCGTAGTTAAGCTGGCTGCGATAGTGACCGGACATCAGGAAGTAACGCACCGTCTCCGCATCATAATGTTGCAGCACGTCTCGTACGGTGAAGAAGTTGCCGAGCGATTTCGACATCTTCTCGCGGTCAACCATCACCATGCCGGAGTGCATCCAGTAGTTAACGTAAGGACCGTCATGAGCGCAGCTCGACTGGGCGATTTCGTTTTCATGGTGCGGGAACATCAGGTCGGAACCGCCGCCGTGGATATCGAAATGGGTGCCCAGCTGTTTGCAGTTCATCGCCGAGCACTCAATGTGCCAGCCAGGACGGCCGTTGCCCCACGGTGATGACCAGGCGGGCTCATCCGCTTTAGACATCTTCCACAGCACGAAGTCCATCGGATTGCGCTTCACATCAGCGACTTCAACGCGTGCGCCCGCCTGCAGCTGCTCCAGATCCTGACGCGACAGCGCGCCATAATCGGTGTCGCTCAGTACATCAAACATCACGTCGCCGTTATCTGCCACATAGGCATGACCGCGAGCGATCAATGTTTCCACCAGCTCGATGATTTCAGCGATGTGACGGGTGGCGCGCGGTTCCTCATCAGGTGGCAGAATGCCCAGCGCGGCGAAGTCGTTGTGCATCTCGCCGATCATACGGTTGGTCAGCGTTTCGATGCTCTCGCTATTCTCATTGGCGCGTTTGATGATTTTGTCATCAATGTCGGTGATGTTACGTACATAGTTAAGCTGATAACCGAGGTAACGCAGGTAGCGCGCCACCACGTCAAACGCCACGAACGTCCGCCCATGACCAATGTGACAGAGGTCATACACCGTGATGCCGCAAACATACATCCCGATTTTACCGGCATGAATGGGTTTGAATTCCTCTTTCTGTCGACTCAGGGTGTTATAAATCTTAAGCATTGAACGGTTCCGTTTTCGCGTGTGGTTGGCTTTTTTAAGTATCCAGACATTGTGCCGTATTTTTATCGCTCGCGCGACGCAAAGCAAGCCAACTGCGCCGTGCTGCTGACGCGTCATTGGAAATTATGATATAAGAACGGTCGACTAAAAGGGGTACGCCAGTTAACAGCGCGATCCCGGCAACTGATCACAACCTTTACAGGACAACAAAAATGGTAACTTTCCAGACGAACCATGGCGATATCGTAATCAAAACTTTCGATGATAAAGCGCCGGCAACCGTACAGAACTTCCTGGATTACTGCCGTGAAGGTTTTTACGACAACACCATTTTCCACCGTGTCATCAACGGCTTTATGATTCAGGGCGGCGGCTTCGAGCCGGGCATGAAGCAGAAAGCGACCAAAGATGAAATCCAGAACGAAGCGAACAACGGCCTGAAAAACACTAAAGGTACGCTGGCAATGGCACGTACCTCTGCGCCGCACTCTGCGACCGCACAGTTCTTCATTAACGTGGCTGACAATGACTTCCTGAACTTCCGTGACGAAAGCGTTCAGGGCTGGGGCTACTGCGTATTCGCTGAAGTGGTTGAAGGTATGGACGTGGTCGAGAAGATCAAAGCCGTTTCTACCGGCCGCAGCGGCATGCACCAGGATGTGCCAAAAGATGACGTCGTTATCCAGAAAGTGACCGTCAGCGAGTAATGTCGCGCACGCTGTTTATCGCAGATCTCCATCTGTGTCAGGAAGAACCGGCGATTACCGCCGGTTTTCTGCATTTTTTACAGCGCGAAGCGCCCCACTGCGACGCGCTCTATATTCTCGGCGATCTGTTTGAAGCCTGGATTGGCGACGACGACCCCAATCCGCTGCATCAGCAGATTGCCCGCGCCCTGCTCGCCCTGCCGGTTCCCGTCTACTTTATTCATGGCAATCGCGACTTCCTGATTGGCCGACGCTTTGCGCAGGCCTGCGGCATGACGCTGCTGCCGGAAGAGCAGGTGCTGACGCTCTACGGCCACAGGCTACTGATTATGCACGGCGATACGCTCTGCACTGACGACGCGGGTTACCTGCGTTTTCGGGCCAACGTGCATAATCCCTGGATTCAGCGGCTCTTCCTGGCGCTGCCGTTGTGGATACGTAAACGCATCGCCGCCCGGATGCGCGCCGACAGTAAACAGGCCAACCAGCATAAATCCCAGACCATTATGGATGTGAATCAGGATGCTGTGGCCGCCGCAATGCTGCGCCAGCAGGTGCCTTTGCTGATCCATGGCCATACGCATCGCCCGGCGATTCATACGCTGAACTTAAAAGGTGAAACAGCACAACGCGCAGTGCTGGGTGCCTGGCACAGCCGGGGTTCCATGATCCAGCTCGACGCCAGCGGCATTCAGCTTATCCATTTCGACTTTTAGTCTGCGGTTAACTCCCCAACCTTAGCCTGACGCAACCGTTTTCCTTGCGTGCGTCTCATGCTATTCTCGGTGCCCTTCAAAACCTGTCCGCCCGGCCAGGTCTGTTTGTTTATTCACAGGAGTTGACCGCATGTCATCCAACGCCCCGGCCCGCATCGCCATTGTTATGGGTTCCAGAAGTGACTGGGCCACCATGCAGTTCGCCGCTGAAATCCTTTCCAGCCTGGACGTCCCTTTTGATGTTGAAGTGGTCTCTGCGCACCGCACCCCGGATAAACTGTTCAGCTTTGCCGAAACGGCAGCCGGCAACGGTTATCAGGTGATTATTGCTGGCGCAGGTGGCGCGGCGCATCTGCCGGGAATGCTGGCAGCAAAAACCCTGGTGCCGGTGCTGGGTGTGCCGGTGCAGAGTGCGGCCCTGAGCGGCGTCGATAGCCTCTATTCGATTGTGCAGATGCCGCGCGGTATTCCGGTCGGTACGCTGGCAATTGGTAAAGCGGGTGCAGCTAATGCCGCCCTGCTGGCCGCGCAGATTCTGGCACTGCATGACAGCGCGCTGGCGTCACGCCTGAATACCTGGCGTCAGACTCAGACCGATGAGGTGCTGAACCATCCCGATCCGCGGGTGGATGCATGAAGCCGGTTTGCGTACTGGGCAACGGCCAGTTAGGTCGTATGCTGCGTCAGGCGGGTGAACCGCTGGGCATTGCGGTCTATCCGGTAGGCCTGGATGCCGATCCTGCCGCCCTGCCGATCGCCGATAGCGTGATTACCGCCGAAATCGAACGCTGGCCGGAGACCGCGCTGACGCGTGAACTGGCGAGCCATCCGGCTTTTGTTAACCGTGATATTTTCCCACGTCTGGCCGATCGCCTGACGCAGAAACAGCTACTGGATCAACTGGGGCTCGCTACCGCGCCGTGGCAGTTGCTGGCGGACAAAAGCGAATGGCCAGCGGTGTTTGATTCACTGGGCGAGCTGGCAATTGTGAAAAGCCGCACGGGTGGTTATGACGGACGGGGTCAGTGGCGTCTGCGTGCTGATGAAACTGACCAGCTGCCGGATGCGTGTTATGGCGAGTGTATCGTTGAGCAGGGCATCAACTTTTCCGGTGAAGTGTCACTGGTCGGCGCGCGCGGTCACGATGGCAAGGTCGTGTTCTATCCACTGACGCATAACCTGCATCAGGACGGCATTCTGCGCACCAGCGTGGCGTTTCCGCAGGCGGATCCGGCACAGCAGCAGCAGGCCGAAACGATGCTGAGCGCGATCATGCAGGCGCTGAATTACGTTGGCGTGATGGCGATGGAGTGTTTTGTGACGCCAGCCGGGTTGCTGATCAATGAGCTGGCACCGCGTGTGCATAACAGTGGTCACTGGACGCAGAACGGCGCGTCTATCAGCCAATTTGAGCTGCATCTGCGCGCCATTCTTGGCCTGGCATTACCGCAGCCGGTGGTGTTTGCGCCGTCGGTCATGGTGAATCTGATCGGCACTGCCGTGAATCTCAGCTGGCTGCAACAGCCGCTGGTGCATCTGCACTGGTATGACAAAGAGGTGCGTCCGGGTCGTAAGGTGGGCCACCTCAATCTGAACGACAGCGATGCAGAGCGGCTCAGCGCCGCGCTAAATGCGCTGGTGCCTCAGCTACCGGAAGAGTACGCCAGCGGTATCGCCTGGGCCGTTGAAAAGCTGTAGTTTCCCGTAATCCGCCTGCAGGTTACGGGTGCAGTCTGAATAAAGGTCAAAGGCGGCCTGGTGCCGCCTTATTCCAGCCCTGCTTTACGCCGCATCAAACTTCCTGAACAGCGCCTTTCCTTTCAGTAACCGTATCCCCAGCCAGCCGCCGCACAGCGACAGCAGCAGCGCGCCACACAACGGCAATGCCAGCCACAGTGTCCAGTCAGGCTGCCATGGGAAGTCGAAAATCTTCGTCTGTAATCCCCACAGCGCCGCTTCTGCCCCCATCGCGGCCGCCACGCCGGAAACCACGCCGAGCAGCGCAAACTCACACCACAGCGTCGTGCGTAGCAGGCGTTTACCGGCACCCAGCGTGCGATAGACCACCAGCTCCTGCCGACGCTGGTGCATCCCGACCTGAATCTGCGCCAGCAGCAGCAACACACCGCAGGCCGTGACCAGCACCACCATGATCTCCAGCGCCCGGCTGACCTGCGTCAGCACCTGACCGATCTGCCGCATAATGCTGCCGATATCCAGCAGACTCAGCGCCGGGAAAGCACGGTTCAGCTGCGCCAGCAGTACAGGATTCGCCTCCATGCGGAAGCTGGTGAGCCAGGTCTGGGGCTGACTGTCGAGCGCACCTGGCGGAAAGATAAAGAAGAAATTCGGCTTCAGGCTTTCCCAGTCCACTTTACGCAGACTGGTAATATGGGCGCTGAAGGTCTGCGTATCGCCGTCGAACGTCAGCGTATCACCGAGCTTCAGCCCCAGACGATCCGCCAGTTCTACCTCCATCGACACTTCACCGGCCTTCGGCGGCCAGTTGCCAGCGACCAGCGGATTGTGATCCGGGCGCTCGGCCAGCTCTGTCAGGTTGAGTTCGCGATTCAGGGCATTATCCCGTTTCGGATCGGCCGGTTTGCCGTTGAGTTCGCTAAGCCGCACCCGCGCAATCGGATAGAAGGTTTCGGGTTTGATCTGGTGCGCTTGCAGGAAATCGCGCACCTGCGGCACCTGATCCGCCGTCATATTGAGCAGGAAGAAATTCGGGCTGTCTGCCGGTAACTGCTGCTGCCAGCGATCCAGTAGATCGCCGCGCATCACCAGCAACAGCGCCAGCAGCATAAACGACAGCGAAAAGGCCGCGAGCTGGCTCAGCGTCATGCCGGGCTGGCGCAGCAGCCGGTTGATCGCCAGTCGCAGCGCCAGATTGCGCACCACCAGCCGACGCAGCAGCAACAGGGTTCCCCAGCCGAGTAACGCCAGTAATCCCGCCAGCACCACCACACCTGCCAGCAGCGCCCAGAGCATTTTACTGCCCCCGACCAGCAACGCTAACAGCGTGACGACCACCGCGATCATCACCGGGATATAGATTTTCAGCGGCCAGAGATTTGCCACTGCATCGCGCCGCAGCACGCGCAGCGGCTGCGTTGCCAGCAGCAGACGATAGGGACGCAAACCCACCAGCAGCGAAATGACAAACAGCGATCCCACCGCCCAGATCCACGGCCAGACGCTGGCCGCCAGTAAGCTGGCGGGCAACACGGGTTTCAGCATGGCCATCAGGATCGCTTCCACGCCCTGCCCCACAACGCCTCCGGCAATCGCCGCCAGCAGCAGCACCGCCAGCCACTGGCCGATGATCAACCGCTGCAACGCACCCTGCGTCGCGCCCAGGGTTTTCAGCACCGCCACCAGATCGTAACGGCTGCGGGAATAGTGACTCATGGCAACCGCCACGGCCGCAATCGCCAGCATCAGCGTCAGTAAGGCCGAGAGCAGCAGGAACTGCTGCGCGCGCTGCATCGAACGGCCCAGCGCATCTTCCGAGTTCTCCACGCTGATCCAGCGCTGGTCCGTCTTCAGCTGCGGTTCAATCCAGCGGTCATAGCGGGCCAGCTGTTCGGAATTACCGGAGAATTTATAGCGCCACGTAATACGGCTGCCTGGCTGAATCGCACCGGTTTTGCCAGCATCCGCCAGATTGATCAGCAGACGCGGTGCCATCTCAAACGGGTTAAAGCCACCATCCGGCTCCTGGATTATCTCCCCGCTGATGCGCAGCTGGGTATCGCCGACTTCCAGCGTATCGCCCACTTTCAGATTCAGCAGCGCCATCAGGCGCGGTGCCGCCAGCGCAGTACCCGCCTGCGGCCTCAGTCCCGGCGGCTGCGTCTGCAGCGTGCCAAACATCGGGTAGCGGTCATCCACTGCTTTTACTGAGGCGAGCTGCGGTGATTGGTCGGCAAAGGTCATGGTCATGAAGGTGAGCTGACGACTGACCGTCAGGCCGGTTTCCCGCGCCTTTTCCAGCCAGGCTTCGGGCGCAGCATCGGTGCTACGCAGCGTGCGGTCACCAGCCATAAAATCACGGCTCTGCTGATTCAGCCCTTTTTCCATGCGATCGCTGATCGACCCCAGCGCCAGCACGCAGGCCACCGCCAGCGTCAGGGCCAGCCAGACAATCAGCAGCGAGGGCGAACGCCACTCGCGCCAGAACCAGCGCCAGATCATTGCTCCTCCCACAATTTTCCGTCGCGCAGCCGCAGGCGACGATCGCAGCGCGCCGCCAGTTGCTCGTCATGCGTCACCAGAATCAGCGTGGTGGCGAAGTCGCGATTAAGGGAAAAGAGCAAATCGGCGATGCGATCACCGGTTTTGCGGTCAAGGTTGCCGGTCGGCTCATCGGCAAACAGCAGACCCGGACGACCACTGAAGGCGCGAGCCAGCGCGACACGCTGCTGTTCGCCGCCTGACAGCTGAGCGGGCAGATGATGCAGACGTTCACCCAGCCCGAGCAGCGTCAAAAGTTCCCGTGCCTGTTCGCGACTCTGGCGGTCGCTGTCACCGCGCAGGAGTGATGGCAGCTGGACGTTCTCCTGTGCATTCAGTGTCGGCACCAGCATAAATGACTGAAACACAAAGCCGACCTGACGGGCACGCAGAGCCGCACGCTGTTCTTCGTTCATCTGGTGCAGCGGCTGCCCCAGCAGATGAACTTCGCCGCTGCTGCCATCGTCCAGCCCGGCCAGAATTCCCAGCAGGGTTGACTTGCCGGAGCCGGACTCGCCAATCAGCGCAATGGTCTCGGCTGGTTTGACAACCAACTCAACTCCGGTAAGGATGGTTAACTGATGCTCTCCCTGACCGACGGACTTAGTAAGATGATGAACTTCAACAATGTTTTCCGCTGGCATTATCCCTTCCTGTTATTGATTCTTCTGATGGTGTCGCGTCTTGCTGCTGCAGATACCCTGATGGTGCTGGGCGACAGCCTGAGCGCAGGCTATCGCATGTCTGCCACCGCTGCCTGGCCCAGCCTGCTTGATAAGCAGTGGCAGCAGAAACCAAAAGTAGTCAACGCCAGCATCAGCGGCGACACTGCCGCACAGGGACTGGCGCGCCTGCCTGCACTATTAAAACAGCATCAGCCGCAATGGGTGTTAATCGAACTGGGCGGTAACGATGGTCTGCGCGGTTTTCCGCCTGACGCTATCGCGCAGAATCTGAGTAAAGTCATCGACGATGTCAAAGCTGCCGATGCAAAGCCGCTGCTGATGCAGATCCGTCTGCCCGCCAACTATGGCCGCCGCTACACCGAGGCGTTCAGCGGCATCTACCCTGGACTCGCGCAGCAGCATGATATTCCTCTGGTGCCCTTTTTCATGGAGCAGGTCTATCTGAAACCCGAGTGGATGCAGCAGGATGGCATACATCCCAATCCTGATGCACAGCCATTTATCGCCGGATTAATGGCAAAAGAACTGGCTCCCTTAGTTAAGCAGCCGTAGCGCGCCTGGATGCGCAAAAAGGGTAAAGAAATGCAAAAAACCATTCTGATTACAGGTTGTTCCAGCGGGATTGGCCTGGTCGCCGCGCACGATCTGCTGGCGCGCGGTTATAAGGTGATCGCCGCCTGCCGAAAAGCCGACGATGTCGCCCGCATGAACACGCTGGGTTATACGGGCCTGCAGCTCGATCTCGACGATCCGCAGAGTGTCGATCGGGCAGCGGACACGGTGCTCGCGCTCTGCGATAACCGTCTGGCCGCGCTATTCAACAACGCCGGATTTGGTCTGTATGGCCCGTTGCGAACCCTCACCCGTCAGCAGCTGGAGCAGCAGTTTTCCAGCAACTTTTTTGGCGTCCATCAGCTGACGCTGCGACTGTTGCCGGCGCTGCAGGCCAGCGGCGATGGCCGCATTGTGAATACCAGCTCGGTACTGGGACTGATCTCCACGCCTGGCCGGGGTGCCTATGCCGCCAGCAAATATGCACTGGAAGCCTGGAGCGATGCGCTGCGGCTCGAAGTGCGCAATAGCGGCATCCGGGTCAGCCTGATTGAACCTGGCCCGATTGAGACTCGCTTTACCGACAATGTGACGCAGGGGGAACAGCATAACCCGGTGCGTAACCCGGGCATCGCGGCACGCTTTACCCTGCCAGCGGAAGCCATTCTGCCTAAGCTTCGTCACGCACTCGAGAGTAAACATCCACGTTTGCGCTATCCAGTGACGCTGATCGCACACGTCATGAGCCTGCTGAAACGGTTACTGCCAGGCTGGATGCTGGATCGCATTTTGCGCAGCCATTAATCAGCCATGCGCAATAGCGCTTGAAGCCGGGCCAGTTGGCCCCATATTCTTAGAACACTTTTTGCAAAGAGACTTATCCATGTCACCACACGCTTCTATCATCGACATCAACGAATCTAACCTGCAGCAGACCCTTGAGCAGTCGATGCAGCTGCCGGTGCTGTTCTACTTCTGGTCTGAGCGCAGTCAGCACTGTCAGGAGCTGACACCTGTGCTGGAGCGTCTGGCGCAGGAGTACGCGGGTCAGTTTATTCTCGCAAAACTCGATTGCGACAAAGAGCAAAGAGTCGCGTCGCAGTTTGGTCTGCGTTCAATCCCGACCGTCTACCTGTTCCAGGATGGTCAGCCGGTTGACGGTTTCCAGGGACCGCAGCCGGAAGAGGCGATCCGCGCCCTGCTGGAAAAAGTCCTGCCGCGTGAAGAAGAGCTGAAAGCGCAGCAGGCGATGGTGCTGATGCAGGAAGATAAACCGCTGGAGGCGCTGCCGCTGTTAAAAGATGCGTGGCAGCTGAGCAACCAGTCCAGTGAGATCGGTTTCCTGCTGGCAGAAGTACTGATTACCCTGAACCGCAGCGATGAAGCAGAAGCAGTGCTAAAAGTCGTACCTTTGCAGGATCAGGATACCCGTTATCAGAGCCTGATGGCGCAGATCGATCTGCTGAAACAGGCTGCGGATACGCCGGAGATTCAGCAGTTGCAATCCGAGCTGGAAGCGGACCCGACTAACGCCGGGCTGGCTGCTAAACTCTCGTTACAACTGCATCAGGTGGGTCGCAATGAAGAAGCACTGGAACTGCTGTTCAGCTTTCTGAAATCCGATCTCAATGCCGCAGATGGCCAGGCGCGTAAAATGCTGCAGGAGATTCTGGCGGCGCTGGGAACCGGCGATGCACTGGCTGCGCGTTATCGTCGCCAGCTCTATTCCCTGCTGTACTAACAGCAGCACCACGGGCCGAAGCGACTCGGCCCGTTAATCTGACAATGCGGAGGTTGTATGATAACTGTCATTCCTGCCCTGATTATTCTGGCACTGGTAGCGGTCTGGGCAACCGTCAAGATCGTGCCACAAGGTTTTCAATGGACGGTTGAGCGCTTTGGCCGTTATACCCGCACGCTACAGCCAGGATTAAGTCTGGTCGTGCCGTTCATGGATCGCGTCGGTCGCAAGATCAACATGATGGAACAGGTACTGGATATTCCCTCGCAGGAGATCATCTCCAAAGATAACGCCAACGTCACCATCGATGCGGTCTGTTTTATTCAGGTCGTTGATCCGGCGCGTGCCGCCTATGAAGTCAGCAATCTTGAGCAGGCGATTCTGAACCTCACTATGACCAATATGCGCACCGTGCTGGGCAGCATGGAGCTGGACGAAATGCTGTCACAGCGTGACAGCATTAATACCCGTCTGCTGCATATCGTGGATGAAGCGACCAACCCGTGGGGCGTTAAGATCACCCGTATCGAGATTCGCGACGTGCGTCCACCGCAGGAGCTTATCGGCGCGATGAATGCACAGATGAAAGCAGAGCGAACCAAGCGCGCCGATATTCTGACGGCCGAAGGGGTACGACAGGCGGCTATCCTGCGCGCTGAAGGGGAGAAGCAGTCGCAGATCCTCAAAGCGGAAGGTGAACGTACCTCGGCGTTTCTGCAGGCAGAAGCCCGTGAACGTCAGGCTGAAGCGGAAGCTAACGCCACTAAAATGGTCTCGGAAGCGATCGCGGCGGGTGATATTCAGGCTATCAACTACTTCGTGGCGCAGAAATACACCGATGCGCTGCAAAAAATCGGTGAAGGCACTAACAGCAAAGTCGTGATGATGCCGCTGGAAGCGAGCAGTCTGCTGGGGTCGATCGCGGGCATCGGTGAACTGCTGAAGGAATCGCGTACCGAGTCGACACGCTGATGCTGATGGAAATCATCGCGCATCCGCACTGGTTCTGGCTGACGCTGGGTGGATTACTGCTGGCGGCTGAGATGCTGGGCACCAGCGGTTATCTGCTGTGGAGCGGACTGGCGGCAGTTATTGTCGGCATCTTTGAGTGGCTGGTGCCAGTGAGCTGGACGACACAGGGGTCACTATTTGCCGTGCTGACACTGATTTGCGTCTTTCTGTGGTATCGCTGGATGCGCCACCGTGAAACGCATCAGACGCCCAATGCCCTGAACCAGCGCGGTAGCCAGATGATCGGGTTGCAGCTGACGCTGGATACCGCGCTGCATAACCGCACCGGTCACATACGCATCGGGGATAGCAGCTGGCGGGTTGAGGCAGAACAGGATCTGCCTGCCGGCACACCGGTCGTCGTGGTCGGCATTGAGGGGATTACGCTGCGAATTCAGCCACGCTGAATGCAGCACCCGGCCAGATTATTGATAATCGGGCACTCTGCGCTCTCATCGCCCGGGCAGGCGTCCGCCAGCGCCAGCAGACGAGCGCGCATGGCATGCAGCTCTTCAATGTGCGCTGCAATTTCATCGGCTTTCTGCAGAGTGCGGGCTTTTACATCGGCACTGTGTCGCGACGGATTGTTAAACAGCGCCACCAGCTCGCGGCACTCATCCAGCGTAAAGCCTACCTGTCGCGCCTGACGTAACAGGTTCAGTTCATCCAGATGGTGACCGTCGTAATGGCGGTAACCATTTTCACTGCGCAACGGCGGCGTCACCACCCCTTTCTCTTCGTAGAAACGAATCGCCTTGCTGGTCAGCCCGGTCTTTTTCGCCACATCGCTGATGTTCATTTTCGTCCCCTTGACCTTCCCCTTGATGGAAGGTTTATGCTTAAGCATGAATCGAAACTGACCAGTTGGTCAAATGGGATCACAAGAGGAGTTGATTATGTCACACACTATTTCTCTGGCACTGGACGGCTTGTCCTGCGGCCACTGTGTCAAACGCGTCAAAGAGGCACTTGAGCAGCGCGACGATGTTGACCAGGCCGAGGTTACCCAACAGGAAGCGCAGGTCTCCGGTCACGCGGATGCGGCTGCACTGATCGCCACTGTTGAGCAGGCGGGCTATCACGCGACGCTGAAAACGGCGGACGCGTCCCCAAAGTCTGAACCGTTGACAGCATCGGAGCCGCCGCCGGAGGCGCTGACAACGGAGACCGCTTCTCATCCGGCAGAAAAAACATTACCCACCCATATGCTGCTGATTGAAGGCATGACCTGCGCCAGCTGCGTGAGCCGGGTGGAAAAAGCGCTGCAGCAGGTCGCAGGCGTCAGCCAGGCGCGGGTCAATCTCGGCGAGCGCAGTGCGCTGGTGCTGGGTGATGCTGACCCTGAGCAGCTGGTGGCTGCCGTTGATGCCGCGGGTTATGGCGCGCAGGTGGTGGATGACGAGCAGGAGCGACGTGAAAAGCAGCAGCACAGCGCCCGCAGCGCGATGCGGCGTTTCAGCTGGCAGGCGGCTGTCGCCTTAGCCTTTGGCGTACCGCTGATGATCTGGGGCATGGTTGGCGACAACATGATGCTCACCGACCATAACCACGGCATCTGGCTGACGCTGGGCCTCGTGACCCTGCTGATCATGGTCGTGACCGGCAGCCACTTTTATCGCAGCGCCTGGCGCAGTTTATGTAATGGCAGCGCTACCATGGATACGCTGGTAGCACTCGGCACCGGCGCGGCCTGGATTTATTCCTTTAGCGTGGTGTTGTGGCCCGACTTTTTCCCGCCGCAGGCGCGCCATCTTTATTTCGAAGCCAGCGTGATGATTCTGGGCCTGATCAATCTGGGCCATGCACTGGAGCAGCGGGCGCGTCAGCGATCGTCTAAGGCACTGGAGCGACTGCTTGATCTGACACCGGCCCAGGCGCGGCTGGTCGATCAACAGGGCGACCGACTGATCCCGGTCAGTGACGTCCAGCCCGGCATGACGCTGCGCCTGGTCACCGGCGATCGGGTGCCGGTCGATGGCGAAATCATCACGGGTGAAGCCTGGTTTGATGAAGCGATGCTCACCGGCGAAGCGGTGCCGCAAAGCAAAAATCCGGGTGTGGCGATCTTTGCCGGAACCCTGGTGCAGGACGGCTCAGTAGAATTTATCGCCCGGGCAACCGGGAATCACACCACCCTGTCGCGCATTATCCGGCTGGTACGTCAGGCGCAGAGCAGCAAACCCGATGTGGGCCGTCTGGCGGATCGCATCTCCGCCGTTTTTGTCCCGGTGGTGGTATTGATTGCGCTGCTCAGCGGCGCGGTGTGGTATCTGTTCGGCCCGCAGCCGCAGATTGCCTACATGCTGGTGATTGCGACAACCGTCCTGATTATCGCCTGCCCCTGTGCACTGGGACTGGCGACGCCGATGTCGATTATTGCCGGTGTTGGCCGTGCCGCCGAGCTGGGGGTGCTGGTCCGCGACGCCGATGCGCTGCAGCGCGCCAGCCAGATCGACACCCTGGTGTTTGATAAAACCGGCACCCTGACGGCCGGAAAGCCGCAGGTCAGTGAGGTGCTGGTCTGGGGGAACGCCAGCCGTGAATCGGTATTAGCGACCGCGGCTGCGCTGGAGTTCGCCTCGGGTCATCCGCTGGCGAAAGCGATTGTCGCCGAAGCGAAACTGACTCAGCCAGCGTCGTTAGCGCAATTTCGTACAATACGCGGCAGAGGGGTCAGCGGTAGTCTGGATGGCAGAGCGCTGCTGCTGGGTAACGCTGCACTGTTGCAGGATAACGGCGTCGATTGCCGGGCGGCAGAAGCAGCGATTATGCGCCTGACGCAACAGGGTGCCACCCCGGTGTTGCTGGCTGAACAGGGTCAGCTCTCCGGGCTGATCGCGCTGCGCGATCAGCTACGTCCTGAAAGCAGTGCAGCCCTTAAGCGACTGCATCAGCAGGGTTATCGCCTGATTATGCTGACCGGCGACCATGAAGATACCGCACGCGCCATCGCTGCCGAAACCGGCATTGATGAAGTGATTGCAGGCGTATTGCCTGAAGGCAAAGCGGCGGCCATTGAACAGCTACAGCAGCAGGGTCGTCGCGTCGCGATGGTCGGTGATGGCATCAATGACGCGCCTGCACTGGCGCAGGCCGATGTGGGCATTGCGATGGGTGGCGGCAGCGATGTGGCGGTAGAAACTGCGGGAATTACGCTGATGCGCGCCGATCTCAACAGCGTGGCAGATGCGTTAGCGCTCTCTTCCGCGACGCTGCGCAATATCCGGCAGAACCTGTTTGGCGCATTTATCTATAACAGTATCGGTATTCCGGTAGCCGCGGGCGTGCTCTATCCGCTGACCGGCACCCTGCTCAGCCCGATTGTTGCAGGTGCGGCGATGGCGCTCTCCTCCATTACCGTGGTCAGCAATGCTAACCGCCTGCTGCGTTACCGGCCACCGCGCCAGTAATCGCCGTTTCAGCGCTGTTTTTAATGCTCTGAAGTCGCTAGCATGGGGTTTTGAATCGCAAAGGACCGGGAATGACAGGCAATATCTGGCGCTCACTGCGCGGCTTTATCAGCCAACTTTTTCCCGCCAGTTACCGCTGGCCTGCGATAGATGTCCGGCTTGGCAATCGTCAACTGCATCTGGTGGGCAGTATTCATATGGGAACGCGCGATATGCAGCCGTTGCCCGCTCGCCTGCTGCATCAGTTGCAGCAGGCTGATGCGCTGATTGTGGAAGCGGATATTACGCAGGGTGGCTCACCCTTCGATCACCGAGGCGATCGTCCTGCGCTCTCAGAGCGACTGGAGAGCAGCGCGATGCAAACGCTTACCGCACTGTGTCAGGAGATGAGTCTCACGCTTAGCCTGCTGGATAACCTGCCCGCCTGGCAGGTGGCGCTGATGTTACAGGCGCAACAGGCACAGAGGCTGGGATTACGGCCTGACTACGGCATTGATTATCAGCTGTTGCAGGCAGCGAAAGGCCTGAACAAACCCGTGATTGAACTGGAAGGTGCCGATGCGCAGATCGCCCTGCTAACCGCGCTACCGGATGATGGCATGGCGCTGTTACAGGATACACTGCTGCACTGGCACACTAATGCACGACTGCTGCAGATGATGGTGAGCTGGTGGCTTGATACACCGCCACGCCAGCCTGAAATCACTCTGCCCGCGACGTTCAGTCAGGCGCTGAATGATACGTTGATCGGTCAGCGTAATGCGCAGTGGTGTGACAGGCTGCAGGGGTTAGCGGCGGGAAACTATGTGGTGGCCGTGGGTGCTTTGCATCTTTACGGCGAAGATAATCTGCCTGAGATGCTGAAGAAGCCCTGAAAAAAAGAGAGCCGATAAGTTTATCGGCCCGTCAAAGAGGAATTTGTTTATGATTTTGGTTATCGCTCAGCAATCAGATTGCTGGCGCGCGGCCAATTTTACGCAAAGAACAAAATTTCGCCACCTTTTTCCATGATTCTGCGTAATAAGATTTTTCTTAGTAAGGAATACGTATGACACCCGCCGTAAAATTACTTGAAAAACAAAAGGTCAGCTTTACGCTGCATCCTTATGAACATGACAGTAACGAAACGCATTTTGGTGACGAAGCGGTCCGCAAGCTTAATCTTGATGCGCGCCAGGTCTATAAAACGCTGCTGGTGGCGCTGAATGGTGAAGCGAAACAGCTGGCGGTAGCGATTACGCCGGTATCGACGCAGCTCGACCTGAAAAAGGTGGCAAAAGCGCTGGGCGCGAAGAAAGCCGATATGGCCGATCCGCAGCTGGCACAGCGTGTGACCGGCTATCTGGTGGGCGGTATCAGTCCGCTTGGACAGAAAAAACGGCTGCCCACGGTAATCGATGACTCAGCCAGCGCGTTTGACGCCATGTTTATCTCTGGCGGCAAACGAGGCCTGGATATTGAACTGGCACCTCAGGATCTTTCACGCCTGCTGGACGCACCGTTTGCGGATATCGCCCGCCACGACTAAACACGCGGCTGGGCGCACAGCTGATCGATCATCCAGCGCCCCGCCGGACCGGGCGGCGTTCGTCGTGACCAGACAACTTCAACGGCGATGTGCTGTGGCCAGCCCGACATCGACAACTCTTTCAGCACGCCATGCCCAAACTGTTTCACCAGCCAGCGTGGCAGAATCGTCCAGCCAAATCCCTGCTCCGCCATCTCCAGCAGCAGTAAATAGGTGGGCGCTGACCAGATGCGACCCATGGGCGCGGGTTCATGCGCCTCAACCCAGGTGTTAAGCCGCAGATGTCGCACGCCTTCCAGTTCGCTTTCGCTCAGGGTATCAGGCTGTGCCAGCGGGTGATCGCGATGTAAAAAGACCGCCATCTGCGCTTCAACCTGCAGCCGCGCCACTGCGATATCTACCGGCAGATTGGGCTGCGCCCGCACGACGCCCAGATGTACCCGCCCGGCCTGCAGCAGATCAAGGACATCACCATCTTCAGCAATCATGACTTCCAGTTCAATCTCCGGATAACGCGCATCAAATTGCCTGAGCAGATGTTCATGATGATCGGTTTGCCAGAAATCGGACATGGCAAAACTGAGCCGGGGTTCAACGCCCTGCGACAGACGTATCGCCAGCGCATCCAGCCGCTCGCTGGCCGACAGAATCTGCTGAACCTGAGGAACAACGCGACGTCCCTGCTCGGAGAGGATCGGCTGACGGCCCGTTCGATCAAACAGCGCAAAGCCGAGATCGTCTTCTAAATTTGCCACCGCTGCGCTGATGGTGGACTGACTTTTACCCAGCGCACGCGCAGCCGCCGAAAAGGAGCCACTCGCCACGGTCTGCATAAAAGCCTCAAGGGATTCCGGGGAGTATCGCATTTATTCCATCGCTTTTTTCGATAGGTGTTCATTTTATCTTAGCATTCTGACATGTGAAAATGCGCCGTATTATTGAAGGAGAACAAAAAATGCGTACCCGCTCACTTAAAGAACGTATTCTTCATGCTGTCTGCTTTGAAACACTGGCGATTCTGACCGTTTCGCCGCTGGCGGCATGGGCAATGAATAAACCGCTGTTTCAGATGGGATCGCTGGCGATTATGCTCTCTACGGCCGCGATGCTATGGAATATGATTTACAACAGCGGGTTTGATCGGATTTATGCGCCAGGCCAGAAACGCGGTCCGGGCGTGCGTGTGTTACATGCGCTGGGCTTTGAAGGCGGATTTATCCTGATTGGTCTGCCGATCGCCGCCCTGATGCTGGATATCACCCTGTGGGAAGCTTTCCTGGTTGAAGTGGCCTTTTTCCTCTTCTTCCTGCCCTTCACCATGGCTTACAACTGGGGATGGGACAAACTGCGCGAGCGCTGGATCAGACGTCACCCCTGCCGGGCATAAGAAAAACGGGAGGCGCAAGCGCCTCCCGGTCAGTTCAATGCGTGGCGGCTGTTTCGTTCCCCCACGGCCAGATCCACGCCAGAATCATTTTGGGATAGTTACGCTTCCGCGCTTTCTCTGCTGCCTCATCCCGCGCCCGAATCTGCTCATCGGTAAGATGCACGATCTGCCCTTTCGGCTCATAGTCACTGGCTTTAACCGGTGAATGCGCCTTGATGAAGTCGCGCAGCACCTGCGCATCCACTGCTCCGCTGTTGACGTACCCGGCATGATTATCCAGACGCGGATAGCCGTCGCCGCCCGCCGCATTAAAGCTGTTTGTCGCCATGCGATAATGCTGCGTATCTTCAATCGGTTTGCCGTTAATACGGACGTTACTGACATGCTTACCATCGGCGGTCAGGCTGATACCGGCAAACTGGGCATAGCCACCTGAGTCAGGCTGAATATTGGCGACCACATCCAGATATTTTTTGACCTCTGCGCCAGTCAGGCTGACCGAGACCACCTGGTTGCTGAACGGCTGGACCTGTAGCAGGTCACGCCAGCTCAGCTTGCCCGATTTCAGCGAGGTGCGAATACCGCCGCCGCTCATCACCGCAAAATCGGCTTTAGTATGCGCCATCTGAGCGCGCAGAATCAGCTGGCCGAGATTTGTCTGCTCAAACCGAACCTGCTCTTTTTCACCGCTGAAGTCGCCGTCAACGCTGCCGACATTCAGGGTCAGCTTCGCCTCTGCCCGCTTCTGAAACGGCATCAGCAGCTTCATCATTGCGGTATTTTTCGGGATCTCTTCCTGCCAGGTGAGCCAGGTTTCACTGCCATCGGCATTCTTCACCTGATGTTTGAGGTTGACCGGCACCAGCTGATAAGCCTCCAGCGACACTTCTCCATTACGGAAGGTGAAGTCGCCACGTCCGACATATTTGCCCCACTTATCGGCCTGCATAATCCAGATGCCGTTCTGCTGATCGGGTTTGCAGGGCTGGCCGGGCTGATAATTTTTGACGCTGACGTTCTCTTTTTCCATGCAGACCGCATCATGGGAATGCCCACCCACGATCAGATCGATTGTGCCGGCAGGCAGGCTGCGGGCCAGAGTGACGTCATCGATGCCGTTGCTGCCGTGCTTACCGTCGTCATAGTGGCCAAGGTGGGTCAGCGCAACAATCACGTCCGGCTTCTCCGCGGCACGCAGTTCAGCAACCGCCTTCACCGTTTCTGCAATAGGATCGCGGAACTCGGTATCTGTCAGCCCAGCCGGATTGGCCAGTTTTGCGGTATCCGGGGTAATTAACCCGACGACTGCGATTTTCAGCCCGAGACGGTTAAATACCGCCCAGGGTTTAAACAGGCGCTGATCGGTGCCTTTCTGATAAACGTTGGCGGCCAGCAGCGGGAATCGCGCCCACTTCTCCTGCTTGCGCAGAACCGCAATCGGCTTGTCGAACTCATGATTGCCCAGCGCCATCGCGTCATAGCCAATCAGGTTCATCGCACGAAAATCGGGTTCAGCATCCAGCTCGTCGGACTCCGGCACGCCGGTATTGATATCACCGGCAGAGAGAATCAGTGCGCCGCCGCCTCTGGCCTGGACATCGTAGCGCAGGGTATCCATCAACGTTTTCTGCGCCGCCAGACCATATTCGCCCTGCGCATTAAACCAGAAGTGGCCATGCTCATCGTTGGTGTGCAGCAGGCTGAAACGATAGGTGCGATCGGCCTCAGCGGCCTGTGAAAACAGCGGCATCAGGGCCACCAGTAGCGCCAAACCTGCTCCTGTCCATTTTGATAACAACACGGTGATTCTCCTTAATTTACTTTCTGGCCCGATTATCTGCCGCTTTGCCCCACTGTGTCGCATATTTCCCCGGCGAACTCAAGGCCAATGCACATCTGCGTGCATGCATGAGCTTACGCTTTTTATTTCTGCTCCGTGTTTGCAGAGTAAGAAAGTGGCTCCGGAGTGACACCTATACAACAGCGGGCTCTCGTTCCAGCCCGGGTCCGGTTTCTCCCGACTGAGCAGAAAGAGGCCATAAAGCGTGTTGTTAACCGATTGTTTACTGCTGCAAAAGTGCCGCTGGCAGGCTTTACCCCCTCTGCATGCACATTTCTCCCTTATTCGTGCCAGACCGACGTTATTTACTGATGCGAATTTTTATTTATCCGGCCCTGTTTAAAGCGTCAAATCAGCCAATATTATGGATAATGGACAAAAACACCCTTTCGATTGTGGTTTTGACTTTTTTTCATGGTTTTTTAAGGTATTCCCGCAAATTGCTCAGCGAAAGAAGTGATTTTGTTTTAAACTCATTTGTTACAAGCGGATACATTTGTATACAAGGAGACAGGCATGCATCACACCACACCGTTGATCACTACCATTGTCGGAGCACTGGTTCTGGCATTTCTCCTTGGGATGCTGGCAAACCGCCTGCGTATTTCGCCCCTCGTCGGTTACCTGATGGCAGGCGTGCTGGCGGGTCCTTTTACGCCCGGCTTTGTCGCAGATACCAATCTGGCCCCTGAACTGGCAGAACTCGGCGTTATCCTGCTGATGTTTGGTGTCGGCCTCCACTTCTCAATGAAAGATCTCATGTCGGTAAAGTCGATCGCCATTCCCGGTGCCATCGCGCAAATCGCAGTCGCGACGTTACTGGGAATGGGATTGTCATGGACGCTGGGATGGTCGTGGTTGACCGGCCTGGTGTTTGGTCTCTGCCTCTCTACCGCCAGTACCGTGGTGTTACTGCGTGCGTTAGAGGAACGACAGCTGATTGATAGCCAGCGCGGACAGATAGCCATTGGCTGGCTGATTGTTGAAGATCTGGTGATGGTGCTGACGCTGGTACTGCTGCCCGCCATTGCGGGCATGATGGAACAGGGCAACGCCAGCGCCGGACTGCTGGCCTGGGATCTGCTGTGGACCATCGGTAAGGTGGCTGCCTTTATGGTGCTGATGATGGTGGTGGGACGCCGTGCCGTGCCCTGGATCCTCGCCCGCAGCGCCGCCACCGGCTCACGCGAATTGTTTACGCTGGCGGTGTTAGCGCTGGCATTGGGCATCGCTTTTGGGGCCGTTGAATTCTTTGATGTTTCGTTTGCATTAGGTGCTTTCTTCGCCGGTATGGTGCTGAATGAGTCGGAACTGAGCCATCGTGCCGCACGGGATACTCTGCCGTTGCGTGATGCGTTTGCCGTGCTGTTCTTTGTTTCGGTCGGCATGCTGTTCGACCCGTCGATTCTGGTGACGCAGCCGCTGGCAGTGCTGGGCGCGCTGGTGATTATCGTGGTGGGTAAGTCGGTCGCCGCGTGGCTGCTGGTAACGCTGCTCGGCCATTCGCGTCGTACGGCACTGACCATTTCGGTCAGCCTGGCACAGATTGGTGAGTTCGCCTTTATTCTGGCCGGTCTGGGTATCTCGCTGGGCCTGCTGAGTAATGAGGGCCGCAACCTGGTGCTGGCCGCCGCCATCCTGTCGATTATGCTTAACCCGATTCTGTTTACCCTGCTGGAGCGTTTTCTGGCAAAAACAGAGACGATGGAAGAGCAGACGCTGGAAGAAGCCATTGAAGAAGAGAAGCAGATCCCGGTGGATTTCTGTAATCACGCCGTGATTGTGGGCTATGGCCGGGTTGGCAGCCTGATTGGTCAGAAGCTTCTTGAGGCTAATGTTCCGCTGGTGGTGGTTGAAAACTCCCGTACCCGGGTCGAAGCGCTGCGCGAACAGGGCATCAAGGCGGTGCTCGGTAATGCTGCCCGCGCGGATACCATGGAACTGGCACGACTCGACTGCGCCCGCTGGCTGTTACTGACCATCCCGAATGGCTATGAAGCGGGTGAAGTGGTGACGGCGGCGCGTGAAAAGCATCAGAATATCGAGATTATCGCCCGTGCCCACTATGACGACGAGGTGGAGTACATCATGGAGCGTGGTGCCACCCGCGTCGTGATGGGTGAGCGTGAGATTGCCAGCAGTATGCTGCAAATCCTGCAGGATGAGATGAAGCAGGGCGAAGATTTAAAGCCCTGCGATGTCGTGCGCTGATTCAGTCTGGCCCGTATAGCTGTGATATCGAAACGGCACAGGGAACAGGGTCAGATCGGAAAGACGCAAAAGCCGACATCCATGACACGCCTGGCCCGCGCGATTACGCACCTCATCCCTGAGGTGCGCCCGTTACCGGGCCAGCGCTCTGCGTTGTTCAAAAACGCCTGGCGTTTTTGTCCATGGCGCGGGACGCTCTCCTCTTCTGACCCTGTTCCCTGCGCGTTGAGTTAATCCATTGCTGCCAGATTCACCCTCATTTAAGTTTGCAAACTGTCTGCCGTCCTGTGGCAACCCGCTTTACCGATCCCAGTAAGACTCTTCCAGACTGTCTTCACGCTCCGGCAGGCCGCGGGTTAAACGCGGCGAATGCTGATTCAGCACCTGATAGCTGACGCGATTGGCATACTTACACACCTGCGCCAGTGACGAATAGGTCAGATACGGACGCGCATGTTTACTGGAGTTCGGCACATTCAGGCTGTGATAGTTGTTGGCGGTGATGTCATGCAGCAACGCCGCCAGCGCACCATCTCCGGCGCCGTTGGTGTTCATGATCTTTTCAGGTCCGCCCATATAAGGCGCGATGTGCGAGAAGATACGCAGCGGCTGCTGGCAATCCTGCTGGCGCATCACGCGGCTGAACTCATACTGGTTGAATTCTGCAATCGCGCCAGGCAGCAGCGGATGGTTGGTTTTGCGTTTGAACTCGTCTTCGGTGTAGCCCGCCATATAGAGCCCAATCGGGCCAGCGGTGCAGAGCACCAGATCCACCCAGTCCAGCGCCATATTGGAAGCAAGCAGCGGATCGGCTTCGCCGGTCAGCGCCAGCGCTTCCTCCTCGTTCATCGCCACGATGCTGACGTGCTCGCGCAGGAAGTCCCGCCAGAACTGAGGATTATCGCCAATCACATGTTTGGTACCCAGCGTCAGCACCACCGGCACATTGTGGCGTTTGGCATATTCAATCGCCTGTAACGTTGCCTGCGGCATCGGTTCACCTTCGGCACAGCGCACCAGATAGGAGGTCAGCACCAGCGCAGAAGCTCCGGCGATCACCTCTTCTGGCACCTTCTCCGGATGCAGCTGGTTCATCTGGCCGGGGCTGATCGCGAAGGTTCGCTCGCCATGTTCGCCAATCAGCGTAAAGCAGCGGCCAATAGCGCCATCAACGCCCTGCAGATAGTTAAGATCGACCCGGCTTGAGGTGTTACAGAGATAGCGATAGGCGTAGCCGCCAATCTGGATATTGTTGCACATCACGCCGAGCAGCACGGAGCGGTCATCGGCCAGCACCGAGAAGTTGTGCAGCGTGTTACCGATGGTGCCTCCGGCAAACTGATGAGTGATTAGCGCATCGCGCATCAGCTCGTTGTACAACGCTTCCGCGACAGCATTATCGATTACCAGCGAGTGCCCGGCACTCAGACCGTAACGGGCGAGAAAGTCGTCATCGACTTTGGCTTCGATATCCACCAGCGTCTGGTCGATACCCACTACCCAACTGCCTGCATCAACATCGTGTTGAGCGGGCTGTAACAGGGGATCGCGTGCGCTGACGGGAAAGTAGTGTTTGGATTTACGTTTGCCGGGAAATTTCATCGGGAATGCCGTCTGGAAAAACAGGCGGAGAATGATATCACACTCTCCGCCTTCGCTTTAACGGCGTGCGTCGACCAGTTGCACCATCATGTCGATATGCGCCTCATCGGCGTTCAGCGCAGGGATATACTCAAACTTTTCACCGCCGGCATGCATAAAGATTTCGCAGTTTTCACCACTGATCTCCTCAAGCGTTTCCAGGCAGTCAGACGAGAAGCCCGGACTCATGACCTGAACATGTTTGATCCCTTTGGCAGGCAGGCCTTCCATGGTTTTGTCGGTGTAGGGCATCAGCCAGGGCTCACGACCAAAACGCGACTGGAAGGTCATCATGTACTGATCCTCACGCAGACCCAGCGCTTTGACCAGTGCGACGGTGGTATCCGCACAGCGCTGCGGGTAGTCATCGCCTTCGTTAGCAAAACGTTGCGGAATGCCGTGGAACGACAACACCAGCAGATCGGGCTGACCGTGCCGCTCAAACGAGCGCTCTACCGTCGCTTTCAGCGCGGCGATATAGGCCGGATGTTCGGCGTAGTCACGGATAAACTGCACATCGGGCAGCGAACGATACCCTTTGAAGACGGCGGTCAGGCCATCCCATACCGCGGCTACGGTGGAGCAGGAGAATTGCGGATAGAGTGGCAGCACAATCAGGCGAGTGACGCCCTGCGCCATCAGCTTATCGACTGCGCTTTTCAGGCTCGGATTGCCATAGCTCATACCCAGTTCGACGGGCATATCAACCCGTGCCGCCAGGGCATCGCGCTGACGCATGCTGTAGACCAGCAACGGAGAACCGCCTTCCATCCAGACCGATGCGTAGAGCTTCGACACGCGCGGTGAGCGAAACGGCAGAATGACAGCATTGAGAACCGGCCACCAGAGCCAGCGCGGTGCATCGACCACGCGCGGATCGCTTAAAAACTGCTTCAGATAGCGTTTAACTGCAGGTGTGGTTGGAGCGTCTGGCGTACCTAAATTAACCAATAACACGCCGGGCTTATCTTGCCTCATTTGAGTTCCTTGATGACAACGGGGATGCGTGAAAACAGGGAAATTGTAGCGGAATTAGTGGGAGGTAAAAGCAATTACTGCAAAAGGGGCCAGTGATACCGGCCCCATTGAGCTTAGCCGAGGATCTTAGCCAGCTCGGCACTCACTTCGGTCACTTTACGGGTGCCGTCGATTTTGTGATAGGCGGTGTTGCCCGCTTCCGCTTCTTTGCTGTAGTAAGCAATCAGCGGGGCGGTCATCTGATGGTATTCCACCAGGCGCTTACGCACGGTCTCTTCCTGATCGTCTTTACGCGTGGTCAGCTCCTCGCCTGTCACATCATCTTTACCTTCCACTTTCGGTGGATTAAAGGTGACGTGATAAACACGGCCAGATGGCGCGTGAACGCGACGGCCCACGATACGTTCAACAATCAGCTCGTCCGGTACGGCGAACTCCAGCACGTGATCAACAGTGATCCCGGCTTCTTTCATTGCATCTGCCTGAGGGATGGTGCGCGGGAAACCGTCCAGCAGGAAACCGTTTTTGCAGTCTTCCTGAGTGATACGCTCTTTAACCAGCGCAATCACCAGCTCATCGGTTACCAGTTTGCCAGCATCCATGATGGCTTTCGCCTGGTTACCCAGCTCGCTGCCTGCTTTTACTGCTGCACGCAACATGTCGCCAGTGGAGATTTGCGGAATGCCGTACTTCTCCATGATGAATTGGGCCTGAGTCCCCTTACCTGCGCCCGGAGCTCCGAGCAGAATAATACGCATTGCGTAAATCCCCTTGCGAATCGCATTGATCTATCTTAGAAGCGGAAGAACATACCATTATGACCCGCTCATCACAAGGAAGGGCGAGGATCGCTCAGGGTGACTTTACTCTCTTTATGGCCCTGAACCCGGCCCGGCTGGCTGGCCTGCCGCTTTTTCAGATTTACCGCCTGTGCTGAGCAGGAATTGCAGTCGCCGGCTCAGATGATGTGTCATATTCACGCTTTTTTTGCCACTGCCGCGCACGTTAGCATTCAGCTGCAGCCGTGCCTGCTGGGGCCACTTCACCACATCTTCCGCATCTGACAGCGCAGCGATCAGCGAGGCCGGAACATTAAAACTGGCAAACGGCAAACCGGGCTGATGGCAGGAACTCAGCGGCAGTGGTGCTGACAGGGAAAGCGCATCAACGGTGGCGGCGTTGTAGGGTCGCCACTCGGGATCGGCGAAGCAGCTTAGTGCCTCGTGCGTGCCGTTCAGGCTCAGCCCCTGTTCAAACAGCCGCAGTTCGCTGCGCACCAGCGTACTGAAGTCGTGGGTCCGCAATGCTACCAACACCAGATCGCTGCAGATCCCGGCGTGGCGATCCAGCCGGGTAACAAACAGATTGGCTTCATCGATCAGCTTCTGATGCAGCACGCTGGCGAAACTCTCGCTCGCCTCTGTCACGCCCTGATTCTGGCATTCCCGCAATGAACGGACACGGCCATTGGGCACTTCGACATGCGGCACCAGCATAATGCTGCCCGCTATCAGCGGCACCGCGGGCAGCATGTTGAGTTCGGTGACCGGAAAGTGAGACGCATAACGGCTCTGATTGCGTGCCTGCTCCTGCCGCAGAAACAGCTGAGAAAGCAGCACCTGCGTCAGATGCAGTGAAGGCGCAAAGAAGAGATCGAACTGCTCCAGCCTGTAAAAACGGGAGAGCGCCAGGCGTAACCGATGGCGCGCCTCTGCTGACGTTTCAGAGGATAAAAGGCTGTGTGCCATGTATGTCTCGCTTTAGTGATGATGCGGCGTAAGCGCAGGAGAAGCGAGGCGGAATATCGGTGAAAAACCACAGATATCAGGCTGAGTCAACCCGCCAGAATTTGCCATTCAGAGTAGGTCAATGCGTCTGGACTTTAAAATGATATAAATTGACAATCTCTGTTAGTTTTTTGCACAGGAGATGAGGATGAACGGACTGCCGCCACTAAGAGCGCTGCACTATTTTCACCAGGCAGCCTTACACAGCAGCTTTAGTGTGGCGGCCGACCATCTGCATGTTACGCATAGCGCCATTAGCCACCAGATTCGTCAGCTGGAGAGCTGGATGGGCAAACCACTTTTTGTCCGCAGTAATGGCCGGGTGAAACTGACCTCACATGGCGACCGCCTGTTGCTGAGCTGTCAGCAGGCATTTAGTGAGTTACGCAGCAGCTGTGAGAACATTCGTACCGGTCTGCTTCAGCAGATTCGGATCTCCTGTGCGCCCAGCTTTTTGTCACAATGGCTGATTCCCCGTATCGCCAGCTTTTATCAACGCTATCCGGAGATTGAGGTTCACTTCCAGCCGCTGACGCAGGTTTCGGAACTGCGCAGTGAACATGTGGATGTGCTGATCCTCAGTCATAGTGAGCCACCTGAAGCTGATTTAGACGCGACGCTGGTCAGCGAAGATGAGACCGGACCGCTCTGCGCACCGCATTTTGCTTCTCAGCTGCGGGTCGGCGAAGATCTGGCTACCCTGCCCTTGCTGCACGCGGATACCCGACTACACGCATGGTCAGAGTGGGCGGCAAAAACGGGGTACAGTGGCCATTTTAATCGCGGTAAGCATTTTGAGTCGCTGACGCTGGCTATTCAGGCTGCACGAAGCGGCCTTGGCGTGTTGATGGCACCGCATCTGCTGGTACGCAAAGAGCTGGAGGATGGTACGTTGCTTGCGCCGCTTGGCTTTGTCCCCGTCGAGCGGGCAACCTGGATGATGACGAAGCAGAGCCGGCGTCATGATACGGAGATTAGTCTGTTTCGTGACTGGCTGCGGGATGCCGCACAACCCTAAAAAAAGCCGGTGATGATCACCGGCTTGATTTTTATGAGTGCGCCTGGCCTCTGGCCGCATCGAATGAATCCGGTTCGCAGGGAACACGGTCAGAAGAGGAAAGCGTCCCGCGCCATGGACAAAAACGCCAGGCGTTTTTGAACAACGCAGAGCGTTGGCGCGGTAACGGGCGCACCTCCGGGATGAGGTGCGTAATCGCGCGGGCCGAGCGGGTCATGGATGACGGCTTTTGCGTCTTTTCGATCTGACCGTGTTTTCTGCGCTGGCTCGATCTGACAGCAGTCCAGCCCCTGCTTTGACTTTATCAGCCGTCTGAGGCCGGTGAAAACCACCGGCCTGTAAGCGTTATGCCGTCAGCAACTGGTTCATGCGACGGATAAACTGGTTAGGATCGTCCAGCGTGCCGCGCTCGGCCAGCAACGCCTGATCCAGCAGCAGCTCAATCCACTCACCGAAGCGTGCTTCATCCTGCGTATCGGCAACACGTTTCACCAGCGGATGATCCGGGTTGATTTCAAACAGGTACTTCACTTCCGGCACGTCCTGCCCGGCCGCCGCAAACAGCTTCGCCATCTGCGTGGTCATCTCATTGGCATCGGTAGTCACAATCGCTGGCGTGTCAGTCAGACGATGCGTCAGACGCACCTCTTTCACGCGTTCGCCCAGCAGATTTTTCACACGCTCAACAAACGGCTCCAGCGCTTTTTCCGCCTCTTTCTGCTCTTCGGTCTCTTCATCAGCCAGCTTGCTCAGCGACTCATCCGCTTTGCTGACCGACTGGAAGGTTTTACCGTCGAACTCAGTGAGGTAGCTCATCATCCATTCGTCGATGCGATCGGAGAGCAGCAGCACCTCAATGCCTTTCTTGCGGAACAGCTCCAGATGCGGGCTGCTCTTCGCAGCGGCATAGCTGTCAGCAGTGATGTAATATATCTTCTCCTGACCTTCCACCATGCGGCTGACGTAGTCTTCCAGCGAAATGGTCTGTGCTGAACCTTCGCTCTGGGTGGTGGCGAAGCGCAGCAGCTTAGCGATCGTTTCCTGGTTGGCGTGATCTTCTGCCGGACCTTCTTTCAGCACCAGACCGAACTCATTCCAGAAGGTCTGATATTTCTCGTTGTCCTCTTTCGCCAGTTTTTCCAGCATCTGCAGGGTCCGCTTCGTCAGCGCAGCGCGCAGGCTCTGGGTCACGCGGCTGTCCTGCAGGATCTCACGGGAGACGTTCAGCGGCAGATCGTTGGAGTCAATCAGACCACGCACAAAGCGCAGATAGTTCGGCATAAACTGCTCAGCGTCATCCATGATAAAGACGCGCTGCACGTAGAGTTTCAGGCCATGTTTCTGATCGCGGTTCCACATATCGAATGGCGCACGCGCCGGGATGTAGAGCAGGCTGGTATATTCCTGCTTACCTTCCACCCGATTGTGGCTCCAGGCGACAGGGTCGCTATAGTCATGGGCGATATGCTTGTAGAACTCGTTGTACTCGTCGTCGCTGATCTCAGACTTGTTGCGGGTCCACAGCGCCTGGGCTTTGTTGATCTTCTCCCAGTGCGTTCCTTCGCCCTCTTCGTCTTTGCTCTCAATCTCAACCGGCAGCGCGATGTGATCGGAATATTTGCTGATGATGCTGCGCACGCGCCATGCGTCCAGGAACTCATCCTCGCCTTCGCGCAGATGCAGGGTGATCTCAGTACCGCGATCGGCTTTCTCGATCTCAGCCAGGGTATATTCGCCCTCGCCCGCGGATTCCCAGAACACGCCTTCATCGGCTGATGCGCCCGCGGCACGGGTACGCACCGTGACTTTATCCGCCACGATAAAGGCAGAGTAGAAACCGACACCGAACTGACCGATCAGCTGGCTGTCTTTCGCCTGATCGGAGCCCAGGGATTCCAGGAAAGATTTGGTGCCTGATTTGGCAATAGTCCCGAGGTTCTCAATAACCTCATCGCGACGCATACCGATGCCGTTATCACTGAGCGTGAGGGTACGGTTGTCCTTATCAACAGAGAGACGGACACGCAGCTCGCCATCACCTTCATAGAGGCTGGAATCTGACAGGGCGCGGAAGCGCAGTTTGTCTGCCGCATCCGAGGCGTTGGAGATCAGCTCACGCAGGAAAATCTCTTTGTTTGAATAGAGAGAATGGATCATCAGGTGCAGAAGTTGTTTTACTTCCGACTGAAAGCCACGGGTCTCTTGTCCTTTCATGGTCATTGCTACCTCAACAAAACAGGTTGAACAAACGTTGAGGTTGATGTGGGGATGACAGAAGGAATTTCAAGCCGGTGTCTGTCACAACACCGGCAAGTGATTAAAATTTAAACTTCTGGCGGCCTGCCAGCGAGTGGGACAGCGTGGTGCCATCCACCATCTCCAGCTCTCCGCCTACCGGCACACCGTGCGCGATACGGCTGGCGTCAACGCCATACTGACCACAGAGCTCCGCGATGTAGTTTGCGGTTGCCTCGCCTTCTACCGTCGGGTTGGTGGCGAGAATCACTTCCTGCAGCGTTTCATTCTCCAGCCGCTGCTCCAGACGGTCCAGGCCGATATCCGCCGGACCGATGCCGTCGAGCGGCGAGAGATGCCCCATCAGCACAAAATAGCGACCGCCAAACTGGCCGGTTTGCTCAATGGCGTGGATATCTGCCGGGCTTTCCACCACGCAGATTTGACCATTCTGCTGACGCCGTGGATTGGCGCAGATGGTGCAAATTTCCTGCTCGGTAAATGTCCGGCAGTCGGCACAGTGTCCGATCTCCGACATCGCGCGGGTCAGCGCCTGCGCCAGCCGCATGCCACCGCTGCGATCGCGCTGCAGCAGCTGAAAAGCCATGCGCTGTGCCGACTTCGGCCCAACGCCAGGCAGACAGCGCAGCGACTCCATCAATGATTCAAGCAGTGGACTGGTTTGCATCAGAACGGCATCTTAAAGCCTGGTGGCAGCTGCATGCCTGAGGAAACAGACGCCATCTTCTCTTTCTGGGTTTCATCAATGCGACGTGCCGCATCGTTGAACGCGGCGGCAATCAAATCTTCCAGCATATCTTTGTCATCTTCCAGCAGGCTGGGATCGACTTCCACGCGACGGCAGTTGTGCGCGCCGTTAATGGTGACTTTTACCAGGCCAGCACCCGATTCACCGGTCACTTCAATCGCGGCGATCTCTTCCTGAACCTTGGCCATTTTGTCCTGCATCTGCTGGGCCTGTTTCATCAGGTTGCCCAATCCGCCTTTACCACCAAACATAGTTTTCTCTCTCAGCTAAGGCTACAACGCTATCGTTACAATAGCAGCAGCGTGTCTAAACAGGTCGGATACTCTCCTCATCCAGATCGGCATCAAAAAATCGCTGCAGCGTCTGGATGTGGGTATCACAGGTGATCGACTGACGCGCCTGCGCCAGTTTCTCTTCGTAAATGGCCTGACGCCACTCCAGTGGCGTCAACACCGATGAATTATCGTCTTCAACGACAGAGAGTTCAACTTTCTGCCCTGCACTCTGGCTAAGCGCATCGCTTAAGACCTGCTGCGCCGACGGTGAATTAAGGTGACGCTGGCTGCTGCGCAGGTGCAGGCAGACGCCATTTTCGGTTGTCTCTTTCCAGGCATTTAATGCCAGCTGCTGCACCAGCTTCGGCAACGGCAGGGTTGCAATCTCTGCGGCCCAGGAATCGCGCTGCTGGGCTTCTTCCGCCAGACGCGCCGCCAGCTCAGGGGTTTTCTCATGCTGCAGCGCGGAACGCAAGGCCTTAGGCGTCGCCACCGGCTCCGCTACTTCAACCGGCTGATTAACCGCTTTCCAGCGGTATGCTTCCTCTTTTACCGGGACGGCAGGCTCACGATCGCGGATACGCTGCTGACTGCGCTCGGTGACCGAGGCCAGCCGCTCCAGCGCGGAGTTGGCCGGCCGCGCACCTGGCGCCGCCGGCTCACTCTTTTTTGGCTTGTTCGCTCCCTGACGCAGCAACTGCGTGCGCGCCTGCAGGAGCTGGCTGGTGGAGCTGGAGAGTGCAGTGTCAGGTGCCGCATCCGGTGGCGGCGCAGGCTGCAGAGCCGGATCGGGCGCGGCCATCTGTGGCTGAGCGGCAACCTGCTGTTGCGACGCAGGCATCGGCTGCTGAGCTACAGGCGACCTTGTCTGGGCAGGTGACGGTGTGGCTGGCTGTGCTGTCGTGTGTCGTGCTACAGGCGAAGGACCGGATGGTGTCGGTGACGTCGGCGCAGGAGCAACAGATGCCATCTGTTCCGTTAACACGGGACGCGCAATGGGTTCTGCCACCGCCGCTTTAGGATGAAACGCCAGGGCGCGCAGCAGCGTCATCTCAACGCCCATGCGGCGATCGGGTGCAATCGGCAGATCCTTGCGGCCCATCAGCAGTGTCTGATAATAGAGCTGCAAATCGGCGGGTGGTACGACGCGGGCCAGTTCACGCAGCCGGATCGCATTGCTTTCGTCGTCGTCATTAAGCGAGGCCGGCAGCAGTTGCACCATCGCAATCTGGTGCAGCAGGCGCAGCATCTCGACCAGCAGCGCCTCCCACTCCACCCCGCGTGACGCGGCCTGGCTCAGCAGGTTCATTACCTGCTGACCGTTACCGTCAACCAGCGCTTCAAGCAGCCCCAGCGGCTGTTCATCATCCAGCGTGCCGAGCATAACGCTGACCGTGCTGCTGGTCACCGCGCCCTGCCCCATGGCAATCGCCTGGTCGGTGAGGCTCAGCGCATCGCGCATACTGCCATCGGCGGCGCGCGCCAGCAGCTGCAGTGCCCGGGTTTCGCTCTCAATCTGTTCCTGCTTCAGCACATGCTCAAGCTGCTGACGGATTTGATCAACATCCAGCGCTTTGAGGTGGAACTGCAGGCAGCGCGAGAGAATGGTCACCGGCAGTTTCTGCGGATCGGTGGTCGCCAGCAGAAATTTAACGTGTGAAGGTGGCTCTTCCAGCGTCTTTAACAGCGCATTAAAGCTGTGACGCGACAGCATGTGCACTTCATCGATCAGATAGACTTTGAAACGGCCACGCGCCGGCGCGTACTGCACGTTGTCGAGCAGATCGCGGGTGTCTTCAACTTTGGTGCGTGATGCGGCGTCAATCTCAATCAGATCGACAAAGCGGCCCTGCTCGATTTCACGGCAATTATCGCACTGACCACAGGGCGTGGCGGTGATACCGGTTTCGCAGTTAAGGCCTTTGGCCAGCAGACGCGCAATAGTGGTTTTCCCTACGCCGCGGGTGCCGGAGAAGAGATAAGCATGATGGATGCGTCCCAGAGACAATCCATTCGCCAGCGCCGTCAGAACATGTTCCTGACCGACAACATCAGCAAAAGCCTGGGGACGCCATTTTCGCGCAAGTACCTGATAGCTCATGTGGATTCGACGAAGTTGGATGGAAAGATGAGCGCAGACGCTCTGCAACCCCTGTATAAGATTGCAGTAGTCTATCAGCTACGCTTTTGGCTGGCACTCGTTATCTTGACGCCGGAGGCGTGACGGCCTCGCCGG
The DNA here is from genome assembly GCF_052045955.1 of Pantoea sp. 22096. NCBI lineage: Bacteria > Pseudomonadati > Pseudomonadota > Gammaproteobacteria > Enterobacterales > Erwiniaceae > Pantoea > Pantoea sp. 22096. The sequence goes on from NZ_JBQEPW010000001.1 coordinate 2,000,957, forward strand.
GTGGCGAGGCCAAAAGCGTGGCTTAGTGGCCGGGGAATTTGACCAGGCTATAGCTTTCAACGCCCAGGGCATTGAGACGCGATTCACCAGTCAGATCGAACAGGTTAATAATGAAGGCTGCGTCTTTCACTTCACCGCCAGCACGGCGAATCAGTTTAACCGTCGCTTCAATAGTCCCGCCGGTCGCCAGCAGATCGTCAACCACCAGCACCAGATCGCCTGGCTGGATGGCATCTTTGTGCAATTCCAGCTTATCGGTGCCGTATTCCAGCTCATAGGATTCGCTGTAAACCTCACGCGGCAGTTTGCCAGGTTTACGAACCGGAACAAAACCGACACCCAGACCTAATGCCACGGGTGCACCAAACAGAAAACCGCGCGCTTCCGTGCCTACCACTTTGGTGATGCCTTTATTACGGTAACGCTCAACCAGCAGCGCAATCGACGCAGCATAGGCTTTCGGATCTTCCAGCAGGCTGGTGACATCGCGGAACAGGATGCCCGGCTTAGGATAATCGGGGATACTTTTAATGCTGTTTTTAATGAATTCAAGCTGCTGCGCAGTGTCGGTCATAATGATACGCCTGGTAAAAAATTCTGTTTCGCGCAGCTTCAAAAGCGCTAATACCTGATAAAAGGCTCAGCGGAAGTCAATTCACAAAGGGAAGCCACGCACGAAGACGCCCAAATCTAAGCAAATGACCGGCTAAATGCAACTTTATCGCGGCGGCGGCGGTGCGTCCGCTGTTTCTGCCACCACCGGAATACGCCACATAAACAGCAGCAGCGCCGCCAGCATGATCAGGAGCACGATGCGAACCCAGAGCTGATGCACCAGAAAAAGTGAGAGACTAAAGGTCGCGACTATCAGGAAGATCGCGCGCACTTTGGCACCCGGTGGCATGGCGCGATGCTGTTGCCAGTGACGCAGATAGCGGCCAAAAGGCGATGTCCACAGCAGCCAGTGATGGAAACGCGGCGATGAACGGGCAAAACACCAGGCCGCCAGCAGCATGAATGGCGTGGTGGGTAATAATGGTAATACAATGCCCAGCGTCCCCAGCACAATCGCCAGCCAGCCGAGGGTTAATAACAGAATGCGTTGCATGAATCTCGCCCAGCTCTTTCCTCATCAGCGTAAGTTAGCACAACTCAGGGCCACACGATGAGTGCGATCGGTGTACAACAGCGCCTGCACCAGCTCCTTATCGCCCTGCGTCAGGAGATAGCCCGCCATCCCGATGGCGTTTGCCGTCTGCCACGTTTTGATACGCAGCTATTCCAGACCAAAGGCACGCGACTGGCGGATTATCTGCAGGAGGTGGAACAGAACTTCGCCCGATTATGCGATGTCAGCCATGACCTGGCCCGCAGTGCCTGGCTGGCTGAACGCCTGGTCGATCAGATTGCCGCCCTGCAACGCGAGGCGAGTACCCAACAGCTGCGTACCCGACGCGAACAGCCAATAAAGAACCCACGCGCGACCAGATATCAGGAGTACCGTGAATTTGAACGGCGTTTACTGGCGATGATCGATCAGCGTGAGCAGCGGCTGGCACTCGCTGAAACCCTGGCGGTACAGCATCAGCTTAAGCAGGATCTGGAAACGTTAGAGGGACGACTGGCACGCTGTCGACAGGCGATTCGCTCGGTTGAGTGGGCCTCGTCATTGCGCGGCAGTGAAGACGGCGAATAAAGCGCAACGAGATAAAAGCGCTTCTATACTGGGTGTAATTCGGCGCGGAGACGAAAAATGGGCTTACTGAGCTGGCTGCTATGCGGGCTGCTACTGGGATTGCTGAAGCGTCTGCTGATGCTGGGACGACCCGGCGGTCTGATGGCAACCCTGACGCTGTCGATGATCGGCGCACTGATTGGCGGCTATATCGCCACCTATTTTGAACTGGGCTCGCTGGCAACGTTGCATGCTGGCGCGCTGGGCATGGCGATCCTCGGCGCAGTGCTGATGCTGCTGGTCGCGGCCCGCTTACGTATTTAGGAGAAAAAATGTCACTGGAAAATGCCCCTGACGACGTCAAACTGGCAGTGGATTTGATCCAGCTTCTGGAAGAGCATCAGTTACCGGTGGAAACGGTGCTTTCAGCGCTGGCCATCGTGCAGCGCGATTTCGAGAACAAGCGCGATGGGCAGCCTGCTTAGCGCTGAGCAGTCAGCGTCGGGCTAAGACGCAGCATATCAATAAAGGCATTGACCAGCGTTGGCGCGTCAGCGGCTAAATCAAAACTTTCAGGCGCAAAAAGCCAGCTTTCCATCATGCCATTAACGTAACCACGCAGGATAAGTGCGGCCTGTCGCGTACTGAGACTACCCGGAAGTTGTCCGGCTTCAATACACTGACGCAGAACATCTTCTATTTTGTCATAGCACTCCAGCAGCAGGCTTTGTTGAATATTTTTCAGCGCCGACATTTCGCCCACAAATTCACATTTATGGAAAATGATCTCCATCAAAGCGCGGCGCTGTGGATCCTTTGCTGTTGCATCAAAGATATAGACCAGCATTGCGCGCAACACAGAGAGTGGATCGCCAGGGTATTTTGTCTGATACTCAAGTTCCACATCGTCCAGACCAGCATCACAACGAAGCCATATTTCATGTAACACATCGGCTTTATTTTTGAAGTGCCAGTAGATAGCCCCACGCGTGACACTGGCCGCGGTGGCAATCTCTGCAAGAGAAGTGGCTGAGACGCCCTGCTGCGAAAACAGAACAATGGCGGCATCAAGAATTTGATGTCGCGTTTCAAGTGCTTGCGCTTTGGTTTTTCGTGCCATAAGGGGCTTTTTTTACAAACAGGTAAGTTTACATACATTTGTGAATGTATGTACCATAGCATGACCTGCGACTTGACACAGCAATGGGTTTTTCAGTTTGTGATCCATTGACCAATTGATATCGGACACTAGAGGTTTATTTATGAATAAAATCAGAGGATTATCGCCTCTGGCGGCCGTCCTGATGCTATCAGGCAGCTTTTTGTTAACAGGATGTGACAACAATAAATCCGAACAAGCCGCCCAGCAACCGCCAGCAGTGGGTGTTGTGACACTTAAAACTGAACCCCTGAAAATTTCGACTGAACTCCCTGGCCGCACCTCAGCATATCGTGTGGCTGAAGTCCGTCCGCAGGTTTCCGGTATCATTCTGAAGCGTAATTTTGTTGAAGGCAGCGATGTCAAAGCAGGTCAGTCTCTTTATCAGATCGATCCGGCGACTTATCAGGCTGCTTACGACAGCGCTAAAGGCGATTTGACACAGGCTCAGGCGAATGCTCGCATCGCTCAGCTGACCGTCAAGCGCTATAAACCGCTGCTCGGCACCAAATATATCAGTCAGCAGGATTATGACACCGCCGTTGCTACTGCCGCGCAAAACGATGCTGCCGTGCAGGTGGCAAAAGCCAATGTTGAAACGGCCCGTATTAACCTGGCTTACACCAAAGTGACCTCGCCTATCAGTGGCCGCATCGGTAAATCCTCTGTTACCGAAGGTGCATTGGTACAAAGCGCACAAACCAACGCGCTCGCTACCGTGCAGCAGCTTGATCCAATGTATGTCGACGTGACCCAGTCGAGCGAAGATTTCATGCGCTTACGTTCAGAACTGGAGACGGGTCAGCTGAAGCAGAACGATGGCAAAGCCAACGTGACGCTGCTGATGCAGAACGGCAGCAGCTATGCACAGACCGGTACGCTGGAGTTCTCTGACGTGACCGTTGATGAAACCACCGGTTCCATCACCCTACGCGCCATTGTCCCGAACCCGAACCACACGCTGTTACCGGGCATGTTTGTTCGTGCGCGTCTGGATGAGGGGATCAACCCGAATGCAATGCTGGTGCCCCAACAGGCAGTTACCCGCACGCCAACGGGTCAGGCAACCGTGATGGTCGTAGGTGCAGATAACAAAGTCGAATCACGTCAGGTCACCACCTCTCAGGCGATTGGCGACAAGTGGTTAGTGACCGACGGCGTTAAAGCAGGCGAACGTGTGATCAGCACCGGACTGCAGCGTGCCAAGCCAGGCGCACAGGTTACTCCACAAGAAGTCTCAGACGATGCGAAAGCGGCACCCGATTCAAAACCGCAGTCTGACAAGTCATCGTCATAACAGGAGCCGTTGATTCATGGCTAAGTTCTTTATCGATCGCCCCATCTTTGCGTGGGTGCTCGCCATCATCATCATGCTGGTCGGTGCGCTATCGATTCTCAAACTTCCGATCGAGCAATATCCCAATGTTGCGCCGCCGGCAATTGAGATTCAGGCGACCTACCCTGGTGCGGATGCAAAAACGCTGCAGGACTCGGTGACGCAGGTCATTGAGCAAAACATGAACGGTATCGATGGACTGATGTATATGTCCTCGAGCAGCGACTCATCCGGTACGCTGACCCTGACTATCTCTTTTGAGTCAGGAACAGATGCGGACATCGCGCAGGTTCAGGTGCAGAACAAACTGCAGCTGGCGACGCCGCTGCTGCCGCAGGAAGTGCAGCAACAGGGGATTCAGGTTAAAAAATCCTCCAGCAGCTTCCTGATGGTTGCGGGCTTCATCAGCGACGATGACAATATGACGCAGAATGATATTTCTGATTTCATTTCGTCGTCCATCAAAGATCCCATCAGCCGTACTAAAGGCGTGGGTGATACCCAGGTATTTGGTGCGCAGTACGCGATGCGTATCTGGATGGATCCGCACAAGCTGAACAACTACAACCTGACACCGGTCGATGTGATCAGCGCGCTGAACACTCAGAACACCCAGGTCGCTGCCGGTCAGTTAGGTGGTACGCCTCCGGTTCCGGGCCAGCAGCTTAACGCCTCAATCATTGCGCAAACCCGTCTGACCTCAACGGATGAGTTCGGTAAAATTCTGCTCAAAGTGAACGAGGATGGTTCTCAGGTTCGTCTGCGTGATGTGGCCAGAATTGAGCTCGGCGCAGAAAACTACGAGATCATTGCCCGTTATAACGGCAAGCCTGCGTCCGGTATCGGTATCAAGCTGGCCACAGGTGCGAATGCGCTGGATACCGCCAATGCGGTGAAAGCCGAACTGGCCAAATTGCAGCCAACGTTCCCGGCCGGGTTAAAAGTAGTCTATCCGTATGACACCACCCCATTCGTTAAGATCTCGATTTTCGAAGTAGTGAAAACGCTGATCGAAGCGATTGTGCTGGTGTTCCTGGTCATGTACCTGTTCCTGCAAAACTTCCGTGCCACGTTGATTCCTACCATCGCCGTGCCCGTGGTATTGCTGGGTACGTTTGCCGTTATCAGCGCGTTTGGTTATTCGATAAATACCCTGACGATGTTCGGGATGGTGCTGGCCATCGGCTTGCTGGTGGATGACGCCATCGTGGTGGTCGAGAACGTCGAGCGCGTCATGGCGGAAGAAGGATTGCCGCCAAAAGAAGCGACCAAGCGTTCTATGGAGCAGATTCAGGGCGCGCTGGTCGGTATCGCGCTGGTGCTTGCCGCCGTATTTATTCCGATGGCGTTCTTTGGTGGTTCGACCGGCGTTATTTATCGTCAGTTCTCAATCACTATCGTTTCAGCGATGGCGTTGTCGGTGCTGGTCGCCTTTATTCTGACGCCGGCACTCTGTGCCACCATGCTGAAGCCGGTTAAAAAAGGCGAGCACGGTAAAACCACCGGTTTCTTTGGCTGGTTCAACCGCATGTTCGACAAAAGCACCCACCACTATGTCGACAGCGTCGGCCACATGATCCGCAGTACGGGTCGCTATATGGTGATCTACCTGCTGATCGTGGTCGGTATGGCGTTTCTGTTTATGCGACTGCCCTCTTCATTCTTACCGGAAGAGGATCAGGGTCTGCTGCTCGCTCAGGCACAGCTGCCAGCGGGTGCTACTCAGGAACGTACCCAGAAAGTGCTGGATCAGGTGTCGGATTACTTCCTGACGCAAGAGAAAGATACGGTTAAATCGGTGTTCACCGTTAACGGCTTCGGCTTTGCTGGTCGTGGACAGAACACCGGTATCGCCTTTGTCAGTCTTAAGCCGTGGGATGAGCGTGCCGGTAGCGACATGAAAGTTCCGGCGATTGCTGGCCGTGCCATGCAGGCGCTGGGGGCGATCAAAGATGCGATGGTCATTCCTTTCAACCTGCCAGCAATTATCGAACTGGGTAATGCGACCGGCTTTGACTTTGAGCTGATTGATCAGAACAACCTTGGCCACGATAAGCTGACAGAAGCACGTAATCAGCTGTTCGGTATGATTGCGCAGCATCCTGATACGCTGGTGGGTGTTCGCCCTAACGGGATGGAAGATACACCGCAGTACAAACTGACTATCGATCAGGAAAAAGCGCAGGCGCTGGGCGTATCACTGAGTGATATCAATACCACGCTGGCAGCCTCCTGGGGCGGCTCTTACGTAAACGACTTTATCGACCGCGGTCGTGTGAAGAAAGTTTACGTCATGGGTAATGCGGATTCCCGTATGCTGCCGGACGACATTGGTAAATGGTACGTGCGTAACAGCAGTGGAACTATGGTGCCCTTCTCTGCCTTCTCGTCAGCGAAGTGGCAATATGGTTCACCGCGTCTCGAACGTTACAACGGTCTGCCTGCGATGGAAATTCTGGGACAGGCCGCACCAGGCAAAAGCTCCGGTGCAGCAATGGACCTGATGGAAGAGCTGGCGGCGAAGCTGCCTGCGGGCATCGGCTATGACTGGACCGGTATGTCCTATCAGGAACGTCTGTCAGGCAACCAGGCTCCTGCGCTCTATGCCATCTCGCTAATTGTGGTCTTCCTGTGTCTTGCCGCACTGTACGAGAGCTGGTCGATTCCCTTCTCGGTCATGCTGGTTGTTCCACTTGGGGTCATAGGTGCGCTGATCTTTACCACGCTGCGTGGCCTGAGTAATGACGTCTACTTCGTGGTGGGGTTATTGACAACCATCGGCCTCTCGACCAAGAACGCCATCCTTATCGTCGAATTTGCCAAGGATTTGATGGATAAAGAGGGTAAAGGGCTGATTGAAGCAGCACTGGAAGCCTGTCGTATGCGTCTGCGTCCTATCCTGATGACGTCGCTGGCGTTTATTCTCGGGGTACTGCCGCTGGCGATCAGTACGGGTGCTGGCTCCGGTTCACAAAACGCCGTAGGTACTGGCGTTATCGGGGGCATGGTCACCGCGACCATACTGGCGATCTTCTTCGTTCCTGTGTTCTTTGTGGTGGTACGCCGCCGCTTTGGCAAGAAAAAAGACGAATCATCCAGAAGTCATCCGGTTGAGGCTGACCAGACTCACTAAGCTGTAAATCATCTGAGGCCGCGCAAGCGGCCTTTTTTTATGCCTGCGATTCAGCCCTTCTCCCTTCCTGACACTTCACGCGAGCTGACGTCCTGGCAGTTGCAATCATGAACAGTGCGGCGCATAATAATGTTATATTATAACATTACATAGGAGAGTATTTTGAAAGCGAATATCCATCCTCACTATCGTCACGTGGTCTTCCATGACACATCAGCTGACGTTTATTTCAAAATCGGTTCGACCATCAAAACCGATCGCACCGTAGAGTTTGAAGGTGAAACGCTGCCCTACGTCACACTGGATGTGTCGTCGGCCTCACACGTTTTCTATACCGGCAAACAGAAAGATTTCGCCAAAGAGGGCAGCACCGCGCGCTTTAATCAGCGTTTCGGGCGCTTTCTTGGCCGTAAATAAGGTAAAGATTCATGCAGGTATTGAGTTCGCTGCGCTCAGCAAAAAATCGCCATCGGGATTGCAGGGTAGTGCGCCGCAAGGGTCGGATTTACGTGATCTGTAAAACGAATCCACGCTTTAAAGCCGTACAGGGAAGAAAGAAAAAACGCTAGTATGTGTCGTGATGACTGGCCGGGCTTGCCCGGCCTTTTTTATGCTTAGCGCATGCTCTTCAGCATCGCATTCACGTTATGTCTAAAGGCCGCCTCATAAGTGGCTGCCGGGCCAGAGGCCGTGGACAACGCTTCCGGATAGAGCTCACCACCCGGCTCGGCACCCGTGGCGCTGGCAATCTGTTTTACCAGGCGCGGATCAGTCTGGTTCTCTATAAAATAGCGGTTGATATGCTGCTGCTTTAGTTGGGTGATTAAACTACCCACGTCACTGGCACTTGCTTCCGCTTCAGTAGAGAACCCTACCGGCGCAAGAAACGTCACGCCATAGCGCTGTCCAAAGTAACCAAACGCATCATGACTGGTCAGCACTTTTCGCTTGTCGGCAGGCACAGCATCAAAGGCCGTTTTTGCCCAGCTATCCAGCGCCTCCAGCTGCTGAATGTAATTCTGACCACGCTGACGAATGGCGGTGGCATCTTCAGGATCGGCTTTGACCAGCGCATTCATTACGTTAGTGGCATAGATCACGCCGTTCTGCATGCTGTTCCAGGCGTGAGGATCGGTAACGGTTTTGCCCTCCTCCTCCATGCTGCGGGTGGTGACACCCGCCGAGGCCACAACGGACTGGCCGCGATATCCGGAGGCGCTGACCAGCCGATCCATCCACCCTTCCAGTCCCAGTCCACTGACAAAGACCAGATCGGCCTTTGCAAGTGCCTGACTGTCCTGCGGCGTGGGTTCAAATGTATGAGGATCGCCATTCGGCCCCACCGGGCTTTTCACGTTGACATGGTCGCCGCCGACCTGCTTAACGATGTCTGCCAGCACGGTAAAGCTGGCCACCACATCCACCGTTTTTGCCATCGCAAAAGGCGTGGCAAACAGCGCTGCGAGCGCCAGGCTAACCGGTAATTTCTTCATAGATACCCCTTTAGATTAATGGCGACGAAAAATCCCGCCGCATGGCCCTGCAAGAATGGAGAGAAAAAACAGCATGGCGGCGCTCAGCACCACAGCGGGGCCGGCCGGCAATGAAAAGTGCCAGGAGAGCATCAGTCCCGCCAGCGCTGAAATCATTGCCATGAAAATGGCAATCACCAGCATGGCGGCAAGATGACGGCTCCAGAAACGGGCGCTGGCGGCGGGTAGCATCATCAGTCCCACCGACATCAGCGTGCCCAGTACCTGAAAGCCCGCGACTAGATTCAGCACCACCAGCATTAAAAACAGACCATGCACCAGCGGCGCGCTCCATTTCCCCTGCGCCCGCAGAAAGTCACCGTCAAATGCGTCGATGACCAGCGGACGATAGATGATCGCCAGCAGAATCAGCGTAAAGGCGGCGATGCCGCCGACCAGCAGCAGCGCGCCGTTATCCACCGCCAGCAGCGAGCCAAACAGAACGTGCAGCAGATCCACGCTTGAGCCGCGTAATGAGACCAGCGTGACGCCCAGCGCCAGGGATCCAAGATAGAACCCGGCAAAACTGGCATCCTCTTTCAGGGGCGTATAGCGACTGACCGCGCCAGAAAGCAGCGCCACGGCTAAACCGGCGATCAGGCCGCCGATACCCATCGCAACCAGCGACAGGCCGGAGATCAGATAACCAATAGCGGCACCGGGCAGCACTGCATGTGATAAGGCATCACCAATCAGGCTCATCCGGCGCAGCGAAAGGAACACGCCGAGTGGCGTAGCGCTGACCGCCAGTGCAAAACAGGCCACCAGCGCGCGCCGCATAAAACCAAACTCAATAAAAGGCTGCATCAGGGTCACGGCGCACAACTCCGCAAAGGGATAGCAGGCTGACTGGTGCAGCTGACCTCACTGTCATCCATCGACATGACGTTACTGAAGTAGCGCGCCACCAGCGGACGATCATGCAGCACCACCAGCAGGGTTGTGCCGGCCTGCTGTTGCTGCTCAAGAATCGACATCAGTAATGTCACGGTCTGGCTGTCAATGCCGTTAAAAGGCTCATCCAGCAGCCAGAGCTGGCTGCGCTGCAACATCAGTCGTGCAAACAAAACGCGCTGAAGTTGTCCGCCTGATAAAGTCGCGGGCTGCACATCTGCATAATCATGCATCTGAACGGCCTCCAGCGCCTGCCAGATTTCACGGCGTAGTACCCGGTTAATACCGCCGAACCAGCCGCAGCGCGGCCAGCAGCCTATTGAGACCAGTTCAAATACTGTCAGGGGAAAACGGGTTTCAAGTTCTGTTCGCTGCGGCATCCAGCCGATATCCCGACGCGAAACCTGCAATTCACAACGTCCGGTTATCGGTGGCAATAAACCCGCAATAGTTTTCAGCAGGGTTGATTTGCCACTGCCGTTAGCACCGACTAAGGCTGTCATCGAGCCAGCTGCAATCTGCCCGGTAACCAACGGGGTGACGCTCTGTCCCTGATAGCCAGCACGAAGCGTGTTGAACCGGATCATGTGATCCCCCATTTTATGGCCACGGCAAGCAGCGCGATGAATAGCACGGCTACACTCAGCCTCCCACCCAATGACATAAGTAATCCACTCTGACGCATCGCTTCACCAATATGTTATAACATAACAAATAAGATACCGGATATTCCCGTCAGGGAAACGCGTGATTGTGTATCAAAAGATAAACACCAACAGGACTTACGGCAGGATGCTGGCAGGCACTGCCGCCTGCTGAAGCGCAGATGCTGACAGTTTTGTGCTCTGCTGGCTTGCAAACCAGTTGCAGAAAACCAATGATAGGTTTATTAACGGTTATTAGTGGATCAGATATGCTGTCACGTATTGAATGTGATATTGCCCTGGGCGAAGCAGACTGCGAAAAAATAGCAGAGATTGTTCAGCGGAATATTCTCAAAATAACAGATTTGCTGGTAGGTGATTTACGCTGGTACTCACAGAATGCGCAGTTAGTTCCAGGCAGTTTAAAAATTGTTTCTGTTGAATACCTGGATATGAATAGTTTTAAATTACTTTACGATTTTGACTGGAATTTATTTAATCCCTGTCTGGATCTAAATGAAACCGTGACGCAATCTGAGCAGGTAAACTTTCACATTAAGCCCGGAGCACTTGAGTTTGATGTGGTCGACAATCAGCAGCCCTCCCCTGGCGATGAATTGTAATATTTAGTAATGGAGGTGAGCAGAACTAATGGTTTTACACTATCTTTAAGGTATCCCGTTTAATAACTGCCCGAATAATCGCTTCCTGGCTGCGTTATCCACTATCGCCGCCCTGCGGCAACTGAGCTAGCTATGGAGGGGAAAAAGATGGACGAATACTCACCGAAACGGCATGATATTGCCCAGCTTAAATATCTGTGTGAGAGCCTGTTTGACGACAGCATGGCAACATTAACCGACAGCCATCACGGCTGGGTGAATGACCCCACTTCTGAAAGCAATCTGCAGCTTAACGATTTGATTGAACACATTGCCTCTTTCACCATGAATTACAAAATTAAGCACGTCGAAGATGAAGCGCTGATTTCGCAAATCGATGAATATCTTGATGATACTTTTATGCTATTCAGCAACTATGGTATCAACAGTCCGGATCTTCAACGGTGGCAACGTTCAGCGAAACGCTTATTTAATCTGTTCACTGAAGAGTGCGCTTTTCTGCACCAGCCAAGCCATTCATTATAGTACAGACATGAGAACGGTTTATTTATGAACAAAACCCTGACTAAAACCGATTATTTGATGCGACTGCGGCGTTGCCGCTCTCTGGATACCCTGGAAAGGGTCATTGAAAAAAATAAGTATGAATTACCCGAGGATGAATTAGCGGTATTTTACTCCGCAGCCGACCATCGCCTGGCGGAACTGACGATGAACAAGCTCTACGATAAAGTCCCAGGTTCAGTATGGAAATTTGTCCGTTAATCTGACGGATTGTTGCTGCGTTTAATCTCTTCTTTAGTACCGGATATTCCTGCCTGCCGGCAAAGGATCGGCCCAGGCGGGTTTTGCCTGTCTGCAGTTTCGGGAGAAGAGATATTCAGAGGGGGAAAATGGTGGGGGCCCTGCCAGCTACATCCCGGCACACGCGTCACCTGCTGCGGCTGCTTCCTTCCGGATCTGACCGAGTTCACAAGCTAGCATTGCGGGAGAACCAACAGGGCCCCCATTGACAAGCCCTCTTTACGAGAGCGGGGGCATTATCTGGGAAGGAGATGGCAATTGCAAGCGTAGTCGGGACAACCGTTGTTTTCTTGAACAATCGCCGAGCTGACACTGTTTCCTCATCCTCCTCATGCTAAAGTTAAAACCCAATTCCTGATGAAAAAAGCAGAATAAATAAGCACATGGATCAGCCTGACTCTTTCCAGCAACGCATCTGGCAAATTGTTGCCGCAATACCCTATGGCCACGTCGCGACTTATGGCGACGTTGCGCGACTGGCGGGCTCCCCGCGCGCGGCACGTCAGGTGGGCGGCGTGCTGAGCCGGTTACCAGAAGGCACTACTCTACCCTGGCATCGCGTTGTTAATCGCCATGGCACAATTTCACTACAGGGCGACCGTCTGATGCGGCAGCGGGATGCGCTGGAAGCGGAAGGCATAGAGGTCAGTGATGACGGGCAACTCGATCTTTCGACCTGTCGCTGGCAATTTCAGGCAGGATGAAGGGGCGACAAGGTCGCCCCGGCAGAGAATTAAATACGTGTTGGTGCCGGAACAGCAGCAGATAGCGTCACCTGAGTGGGTGAAGTCGACGGAACAGTTGTCGCGGCGCCCGGCTGGGTTGGCATCGCTACTGACGGTACCGGTACCAGCAGCAGTTCAGCTTTGGTGCCACCCTGGTTGATGACCGGCTTCACGCCTTCAGTGACAAAGGCCAGCTTGCCGTCGATTGAGATGGCTGCGCTTAACAGAATGCGTGCATTGGGCTGAATGTCGGCAGGGTTAAACGGTAATACAAACTGGAACGGTGCCTGTTTACCTTCAGTACGCACCACGCGCTGCGACAGCACTTTTGATGGAGCATCGGATACGGAGGCATCAGAAAGCGTCACGGTTAATACCGCATCCGGCGGCAGCGCAATGCGCTGGCGGATAAAGACTGAACCACTTACGTTTGGCTGCGCAATCGCGGCCGTTTGTCCTGCCACTGCAGAACCCAGCGTTGGCGTTGGAACTGGTTTACTCTTGTCGGCACATCCCGCAACAGCAACCGCAATAACTACCCCACTGAACACATGCCTGAGTTTCATTGATGTCGTCTCCATTTGATCAAAATGATTGTCGGCAGCGAATCCTGCTTACAGCGCTTCACTCGCCGTATGGGCTTAATATTGGCACAAAAATGAAATTTTGCCTGGCACAGGCAAAGCGGAAAGTCTGATTGACGTCAACTGGTCCGATCTTTCACACTGAGCGGGTCACTATATTGAGGAATGCGCCATGAGTCAGGCACTGCAAAATCTGCTGAATTTATTGAATCTGGAAAAACTGGAGGAGGGTTTATATCGCGGCCAGAGCGAAGATCTGGGACTGCGCCAGGTGTTTGGCGGTCAGGTGGTGGGTCAGGCGCTGTATGCTGCAAAGCAAACCGTCGCGGAAGATCGCATTATTCACTCATTTCACAGCTATTTTTTGCGGCCCGGCGATAGCCAGAAAGCGATTATCTATGATGTTGAAACGCTGCGTGATGGCAAAAGTTTCAGCGCACGCAGGGTCAGCGCTATTCAGAATGGCCAGCCCATTTTTTATATGACGGCCTCTTTTCAGTCACCTGAAAGCGGATTTGAACATCAGAATCCGATGCCACAGGTGCCGGGGCCGGAGAACCTGTTAACCGAACAGGCGATGGCGCAGAAAATGGCGCATCTGCTGCCAGAAAAGTTACGCGAGAAATTCATTGCTGAACGTCCGCTGGAGATTCGCCCGGTACAGATCCATAACCCGCTTCGTGGACATGTGGATAAACCGGAGCGTCAGGTCTGGATCCGTGCCACCGGCCCCCTGCCCGATGACCTGCGTATCCATCAGTACCTGCTCGGCTATGCGTCCGACCTCAACTTCCTGCCGGTTGCGCTGCAGCCGCACGGTAAAGGCTTTTTAGAGCCGGATATGCAGGTCGCCACGATCGACCACTCTATGTGGTTCCACCGCCCGTTCGACTTCACTGAATGGCTGCTCTACAGCGTGGTCAGTACCTCAGCTTCCGGGGCACGCGGTTTTGTCCGCGGCGAGTTCTACAATCAGCAGGGTGTGCTGATAGCCTCAACAGTTCAGGAAGGGGTAATGCGCCAGCGCAGCGAATAAAGAGAAATAAAAAAGGGGCGATTGCTCGCCCCCGATTATTCATTTCAGTGCCTGTCCATTACTGGTTGTAAGCATTCTCGCCGTGGCTGTTTACATCCAGACCTTCACGTTCATGCTCTTCCGGTACGCGCAGTCCGACAATCAGATCGGCCAGCTTGAAGCCAATGAAGGCAACAACGCCCGACCAGACAATCGTCAGACCCACACTGAAGAGCTGCACCCAGACCTGATGGCCCATGGTTACACCCTGAGCATAACCGACGCCGCCCAGTGAAGAGGAAGCAAACACGCCCGTCAGGATACAGCCCACGATACCGCACACGCCATGCACGCCGAACACATCGCACGGATCATCAACGCGCAGCCATTTTTTGAGGGTGGTGACGCCCCACAGTCCCGCCAGTCCGCCGACCAGGCCGATGATTAACGCACCGCCCACACCGACATAGCCACAGGCTGGGGTAATCGCGACCAGACCGGCAATAAAGCCTGAGCAGGCACCCAGCAGTGAAGGCTTACCCCGTACCGCCCACTCACCAAAGGTCCATGCCAGTACCGCACCTGCTGTTGCAACCACGGTGTTAAGGAAAGCCAGCGCGGCGATTTCGTTCGCTGCTGAAGCTGAACCGGCATTAAAGCCAAACCAGCCAACGTACAGAATAGCGGTGCCGGTAAAGACCATCGGCAGGTTGTGGGGTTTGAATGCCTCTTTACCAAATCCCGCACGTTTGCCCACCAGATATGCACCAACCAGACCCGCTATAGCGGCGTTAATATGCACCACGGTACCGCCAGCGAAATCCAGTGCGCCATCCTGTGCCAGGAAACCGCCCGCCCAGACCATGTGTGCAATAGGTAAATATGAAAGCGTCAGCCAGACACCGACGAAGATCAATACGGCAGAGAAACGGATACGCTCTGCAATGGCACCAACAATCAGGCCCACGGTAATACAGGCAAACGAGGCCTGGAATGCTACATGGATATACTGATAGAAACTGCCCATAACGGCGGTAAGCTGAATGTTTTTCAGCATGGCCCAGCCAAAGCCGCCGAAAAAGGCGTTACCTTCACTGAATGCCAGGGAGTAGCCGTAGACCACCCACAGCACGCACACCAGCGAGAAGGTGACAGCAACCTGCGTCAGCATCGACAGAACGTTTTTGCCACGAATCAGACCGCCGTAAAACAGCGCAATACCTGGAATTGACATAAAGAGCACCAGCGCGGTGCAAATCATCATAAATGCGTTATCAGCCTTGTCCGCAACGGCAGGCGCAGCCATTGCGAGTGAGGGTAACAGTGCCAGACTGGTGAGGCCCAGCTTAGTGAAAATTTTATTCATTTTTATTCCATCCCATCACAGTACTGAGTCTTAATTACAGAGCGGCTTCGTCGGTTTCGCCGGTACGAATACGGATGACGCGCTGCAGTTCAGCCACGAAAATTTTACCGTCGCCAATTTTGCCGGTGTAAGCCGCTTTACTGATGACATCCACCACTTCGTCTAACTGATCGTCGGCAATGGCGATATCAATTTTGACCTTTGGCAGGAAGTTCACGCTGTACTCTGCGCCACGATAGAGCTCTGCATGGCCTTTCTGACGACCAAAACCTTTCACTTCGGAGACGGTCAGTCCCTGAATGCCGATAGAGGATAAAGCTTCACGTACATCCTCCAGTTTGAATGGCTTAATTACGACGGTAACCAGCTTCATTGGATCCCCTCCAGCGAGTAAATAGGTAACGTTTACGGACACGCAGGGATATAAGCAAAGCCTGTGCCAGAGTGTAAAAGTGCCCTTAATCAGTGAGTCAGGCGAGACAGAGCAAGGGATGCTTCAGGGAAGATATGAATGAGAATGGGTGTGTGACAGGGATCGCAGGCTGAGACTGCACTCCTTTGGTGCTCCAGGCGTCAAAGGAGTGCATTTATACAGATTATTCCGATAAAGCTGCGCAAAAAAGGTGCAAGTCAGCTTTCAGATGTTACAGGTACGCCCGACGCCAGATCTTCCCCTGCCTGCTGCAGCTGATACATCTGCCAGTAGCGTCCCTGCAGCGCCAGCAGTTGCTGATGGGTGCCCAGCTCAACCACACGACCACGATGCAGCACCAGAATCTTATCCGCATCGATAATCGTTGAGAGGCGGTGAGCGATCACCACCAGCGTGCTGTGTTGCCTTAGTGTCGCAAGCGTCTGCTGAATCGCCTGCTCGGTGCCGGAGTCGATGTTAGCGGTTGCCTCGTCGAGGATCAGAATCTGCGGCAGATCAACCAGTACCCGGGCCAGCGCCAGCAGCTGTTTCTGCCCGACCGACAGGTTATTGCCCTGCTCGCCCAGTCGGGTGTGAATCCCCTCCGGCAGGGCATGCGCCAGCGGTGCCAGTTGCACCTGTTCCAGCACTGTCCAGACAGCCTCTTCGCTGATGTCGCGGCCCAGCCGCACATTGGCCAGCAGCGTATCGGCCAGCACCACCGGATCCTGCTGCACCATCGCGATACCGCGTCGCAGCACGGCGTGGCTCAAGCCGCCAATCGGGCGATCATCAATACGGATTTCGCCACGCGTCACTGGGTAATAACCCATTAACAGATTAGCCAGGGTACTTTTGCCACTGCCGGTATGGCCCACCAGCGCCACAAACTCACGCGGTGCGACTTCAAGATTGATATCACTCAGCACATCACGATTTTCACGGTAGGCAAAACTGAGATTGTTCAGGGCAATACGACCTGAAGCCAGTGGCTGCTGATCGGCCCCATACTGCTGCTGGGCGGCATCCATCAGCTCGAAAATACGCTCACCGGAAACCACCGCCTGCTGCAGCATCGACTGCTGGGTGGTCAGCTCAATCAGTGGCTCATTCAGACGGCCCAGGTAAGTAATAAAGGCATAGAGCACCCCCACTTCAAACACACCAGGCACAGAGAAACTGAACAGAATCAGCAGCCCGCACAAGACCATCGCTGAAAACAGGCTCAACAGCGGACGCAGCAGAAAGCCATCGAGGCGCAGCGTCTCCATTCGCGCCAGATAGTGAGAGCGGCTCGCTTCGCCCATGCGCTCACCAAATCGTGCCTGCTGACGAAACTGCTGAATCACACTCATGCCGCTGATCACTTCATTGAAGCCGTTGTTGATGTCAGCCAGATAGCTGCGAACCCGTCGGGCAATCGGCGTGCTGTAACGCTGATAGATGAACATCACTATCAGTACCAGCGGGAAGATCATCATTGCTACCAGCGCCATGCGCCAGTCAAGACTGAACATGGCCACCATCATGGCGCCGACCAGCGCAGCGCTACGCAGTACGGTTGAAACCACTGTGACATAAAGATCGCGGATCACTTCGGTGTCATTCGTCACGCGCGAAATAATCTGCCCGACCGGCTGAGTATCAAAGGCGCTCAGCGGCTGACAAAGCGCAGCATTCATCACGTCACTGCGTAACCGCTGCACCACACCAATCGCAGCGCGATTAAACAGCAGCGCCTGCCAGTAGTGCAGCCCGGCGGCCAGTAGCTGAAGCAGGACAAAGCTGATGACCAGACCGGCCACCAGTCCCCAGGGCATCTGATGCTTCGCCACCAGGTTATCAATAAAGTAGCTGACCAGCACCGGACCGGTTACTTCCGCCGCGGCAGCGATCCACAGCATGCCTACCGCCAGCGACAGGGATTTACGCCAGGGCTTACCGTAACTCAGCAGGCGCTTCAGGGTTGGCCACAAGCGGGCAGACTTAGCCATGCGGCACTCCTTTCTCATTTTCATCATCATCCAGCGCCGCTTCCAGTTGCTGGTAACGATACATGTCACGATACCAGCCAGCGCTGGCGGTCAGCGCGTCATGATTGCCACGCTGTGCCACGCTGCCCTGTTGTAACACCAGAATTTCACTGGCTTCCGTCAGCGCTGACAGGCGATGCGCGCTGATAATCAGTGTTTTTCCCTGCCCCCAGATGCGCAGGTTATGCAGGATTTCGTGCTCGGTACGACCATCCACCGCAGAGAGTGCGTCGTCCAGAATCAGGATTTCTGCGTTCAGCAGCAGTGCCCGGGCAATCGAAAGACGCTGCTTCTGTCCACCGGACAGCATCACACCTCGCTCCCCGACTTCGGTTTCATAACCCTGCGGCAGCCGCAGGATATCGTCATGCACGCAGGCCAGGGTGGCGGCCTGTTCAATCTCCTGCTGGGTTGCGCCCGGTTTCCCCAGCGCAATATTGTTCGCTACGCTGTCCGAAAACAGGAATGGTGTCTGGCTGACCACGGCGAGACGACTGCGCCAGC
This sequence comes from Pantoea sp. 22096, assembly GCF_052045955.1. Classification (NCBI taxonomy): domain Bacteria; kingdom Pseudomonadati; phylum Pseudomonadota; class Gammaproteobacteria; order Enterobacterales; family Erwiniaceae; genus Pantoea; species Pantoea sp. 22096. The sequence goes on from NZ_JBQEPW010000001.1 coordinate 2,019,396, forward strand.
TGTCCAGCCGTAACTGCGGCAGCGGGATCTGGTGATAACGGATGTCGCCCTGCTGAATATCAAAATGGCGCTGGATCAGGCTCAGTAAGGTACTTTTTCCGCTGCCGGTTGGCCCACACAGTCCCAGCATTTCGCCGGGCTTCAGCTGGAAGCTGACATCACTTAACACCGGAGCCGCGCTGGCCGGATAGTGAAAGGCGCGAATCGCGACCTGCAGCGTGCCCGGGTCAGGTGGCAGTGACTTATCACCATCTTCCACCGCTGGCGCTTCCGCCAGTAATGCACCGATGCGGCTCCAGGCGGCGCTGCCGCGTTCGACGATATTGAACATCCACGCCAGCGCCAGCATCGGCCAGATCATCAGGCCGAGATACATCACAAAGCTGGTAAGCTGCCCCAGCGTCATCTGGTCATGCCACACCAGCCAGCTTCCGCCGCCAATCGCCAGCAGGTTTGAGAAACCAATAGCGATGTAGATAGTGGGATCGAAACGGGCATCGACCCGCGCCACGCGCAGGTTCTTTTCACCGGTATCGCGGGCGATGTCGGAGAATTGCTGCGACTGATGCTGTTCAAGACCGAAGGATTTAATCATCCGGATGCTGGTCAGGCTCTCCTGCGTCTGGTCGTTAAGGCTGGAGAAGGCCGCCTGGGCCAGTTTAAAGCGATGATGCAGCTGATTACCGTAGCGATGGATGACGATCGCCATAATGGGCATCGGCACCAGCGCCAGCAGCGTCAGCTGCCAGCTGATTTGCGTACTCATCACCAGCAGCACCACGCAGCCCATCACCAGCGAGTCGACCAGCGTCAGCACCCCTTCCCCGGCTGCAAACACTACCCGATCCACATCGTTAGTGGCGCGCGCAATCAGGTCACCTGTGCGGTGACGCAGATAAAATGCCGGTTGCTGCCGACTCAGCTGGCGATAAAAATCTTCGCGCAGCTCAACCGCCAGCTGGTAGGAGGCACCAAACAGCAGTACGCGCCAGACGTAGCGCAGCAGATAGACCACCACTGCGGTTGCCAGCATGATGCCAATCCACATCATGATGCGACTGGTACTCATGTTGTCACGTGTGACACCATCAACAATGACACCGACCACATGCGGCGGCAGCAACTGCAGAATAGCAATAACAATCAGCAGGATAACCGCGCCCAGATAGCGCCGCCACTCCCTCAGAAAATACCAACTTAATTGACTGAATAATCGCACAACGCTGCTCTCAATCTCAGGCCCTCAGGGGGCGACAGGTAAAGCCGTGGTGTATTTAATCTCTTCCATGGCGAAGCTGGATGTCACATCAATCAGGCCGGGCACACCGTTCACTAATCGCTTGTAGAAAGCATCATAGCTCTTCATGTCGGCCACCTGAATGCGCAGCAGGTAATCATACTCGCCTGCCATCCGGTAAAAGGCCATCACCTCGGGCATGCTGCTTACCACCGAGACAAAGGCCTGATACCAGTCGCGGCTATGCTGCTGGGTTTTCACAAACATAAACGCCGTCAGTGACAGTCCGATTTTATCCCCATCCAGCAGTGCCACCCGGGCGCGAATAATGCCATCATCTTCCAGCTTTTTCAGGCGCTTCCAGCAGGGTGTGGTGGTGAGGTTGACGGCATCCGCCAGCGCCTGCAGCGACAGCGTGCAATCCTGCTGCAGCAGTGAGAGCAGTTTAAGGTCAGTTTTATCTAGCATATGGGACTCCCGGAGAATCATTTTCTCCATTACCGCGATTTTAGCGGTATTTTTGCAATCTCTTTTTCCTGCACGTGCCATAAAATAGCCGCATCACTTCTTTACCGGATGCCTGAAATGCAGACCTGCTGGATTCGCCACGCTATCAACGAAATTAACGCTGATTTTCAACGATCGGCTGAAACCCATTTGATCCGTTTCGATCTGGCGGATTTTCCCGGCATCTGGTTCTATCTGAAAGATGAGAGCACCCATCCCAGTGGCAGTCTTAAACATCGGCTGGCACGATCCCTGTTTCTCTACGGTCTCTCCAACGGCTGGATTAAAGAGAATACGCCGATTATCGAAGCCTCGTCAGGCAGCACGGCCGTTTCAGAGGCGTACTTCGCAAGGCTGCTTGGTCTGCCCTTTATTGCGGTGATGCCCGCCAGCACGGCGAAACGTAAAATTGAGCAGATCACCTTTTATGGTGGACAGTGCCATTTTGTCGAGGATCCCTGCCAGCTTTACGCAGAATCTGAACGGCTGGCACGTGAGCTGAATGGCCATTTTATGGATCAGTTTACCTACGCTGAACGCGCTACTGACTGGCGCGGTAATAACAATATTGCTGAGAGCATTTTCCGTCAGATGCAGCATGAACCCTATCCGATTCCGCATACGGTGATTATGAGCGCGGGCACTGGCGGCACCTCGGCGACGCTGGGCCGCTATATTCGTTATCAGGGCCTGGAAACGAAACTGCTGGTGGTGGATCCCCAGCATTCCGTGTTTTTCGATTACTGGCAACAGCGTGATGCAACGCTGACCAGCACGCGCGGAAGCATGATCGAGGGAATTGGCCGTCCGCGCGTAGAGCCGTCATTTATGCCTGACGTGATTGATGAAATGATCAAAGTACCGGATGGTGCGACGTTGGCCGCCATGCTGAAGCTGGAAAAGATCCTGGGACGCAAACCGGGCGCCTCTACGGGCACCAATTTCTGGGGCATGATGCAGGTGGCGAAACGCTTACGGGCAGCAAATCAGCAGGGATCCCTGGTGACACTGCTGTGCGACAGTGGCGAACGTTATCCCGATAGCTACTATCAGCCGGAATGGGTGGCAAAACATATTGGCGATATCACGCCGTGGCAGTGCGAACTCGAATAAAAAACCGGACATCCAGTCCGGTTCACGGCAATCCTCAGCATTCGGGGGAATACGCGAGGTCGGGTGTTGCCAGCCAGTGATTTAAATAGTGAGACACCGCCTGTGTCTCGCAATGCCCTAATACCGGCAGATGCGGTAGCGCAGCTTTCAGTTGCGCCATCGCATTGCCCATGATGAAGCCCCGCCCAACCTGCGACAGCATTTCTCTGTCATTCATTGCATCCCCGAACGCCATGCACTCCGCCAGCGTCAGTGACAGATGGTCGCACAACAGCGCCAGCGCGCTGCCTTTGTTGCAACTGGCGGGCAACACTTCCAGACAGTCCACCGCAGAGAAGCAGATATTCGCCTGCTCACCCAGCGCCGCACCCAGTTCCGTTTTCAGCTGGCACAGATGCTGATGCTGATCGATAAAGCAGATTTTTGTTACCTGATGCGCGGGAAGCCTTTTCAAATCGCACAGCTGATAGCTAAACCCGCTCATCTGATGGGCCACCAGCAGCTCAGGCTGGGGGCGATCGGTAAACCACCCCTGATCGTTGAAAATGTGGATCGACGCGGATGTTTCCCAGTGGCGATGGATGACCTCTTCGGCTACCTCAGAGGGCAGATCACGCGCAAAGATCAGATTGCCCTGCCTGTCGTGTACACGAGTGCCGTTCCCGGTAATCAGCCACGCAGGCAGCATTAATTTCTCCCTCAGAATCTGCATCTCCAGCAGATGGCGGCCCGTCGCCAGCGCCAGATTTACGCCACGCAGATGCAACGCCTGCAGGCTATCCAGCGTCTGCTGACCCAGCTGATGATCCGGCAGCAATAATGTGCCATCCATATCGAATGCGGCTAAACGCATTATGGTTACCCTCCTGCTGAAAAGATGAGCTTACTATTGCCTGTTAATCGCGGAACTAATAGTGAATACTTTTAAAAAACTGTTCCGGGTTTACGATGCGTCAGCTTAACCGCCTTAATCAGTTTCAGCGCCTGTGGCAGCAGAGCCAGGGCATCCCTCAGCAGACCTGCGTGGCAGAGATGGCGCGCCACTGCATCTGCAGCGAGCGTCATCTGCGCACGTTACTGTCACAGTGGCAGCACGCTGGCTGGCTTAGCTGGCACGGCGAGCCGGGCCGTGGCAAACAGGGTCAGTTAGTGTTTCTGCGCACGCCTGAACAGTTACGGCAGCAGTTGTTGCAAAAACAGCTTGATGCCGGAGATGCGGCGGATGCCTTACAGCTGCTGGATCTGCCGCCGGAAAGGCTGATCAATATGCTGCGGCCGTTAATGGGCGGACAATGGCAGAACGACACGCCGGTTCTGCGTATCCCCTACTATCGTCCGATGGAGAGTACCGAGCCGCGCCAGATTACCGGACGGGCTGAACAGCACCTGGTTCGTCAGATCTATTCCGGTCTGACCCGTTTTGAGCAGGATGCGCCGGTCGGCGACCTGGCGCATCACTGGCAGCACGATGAGGCGTCATGTAGCTGGTTATTCTGGTTACGGCCTCAGCTGATGTGGCATAACGACGAGCCGGTGCAGGCCGCACAACTGGTGACGCAGTTCCGCCAGCTGTTGCGGGATACGCGTGTCAGGATATTGCTTGCCGATGTGGTCAGCGTGGATGCGCCTCACCCGCTGGCGCTGCGGTTTACCCTGCGACGACCTGATTTCTGGTTGCCTCACCGACTTGCCCATCTTTTGTGTCTGCTGCCCCATCCCGCTGATATGAAGACAGGCAGCGGGCCGTGGAAACTGAGGCATTTCAGCGCTGAGCTGGTGAGGATTGAAAGCCATGCGCGCTGGCATCTGCAGCGTCCTCTGCTGCAGGCGGTGGAGTACTGGATTACTCCTCAGCTGTTTGATCCCGCTCTCGGCAGCAGCTGTCGTCATCCGGTGCAGATTGCGATAGGGGATGCCGCAGAACTCAGGACATTGAAGCCGGTCAGCAGTAGCATCAGTCTCGGCTTCTGTTATCTGGTCTGCCGGCCGCGAGCCGGATTTACCCCTGATCAGGCGCGCACGCTTTTCCAGCTGATTCAGCAAAGCGGCATCGTCAGCCGATTACCACTGGATGAGGGATTAATTACCCCCAGCAAAGAGCTGTTACCTGGCTGGGAAGTGCCGCTGATTGATAATGTTCCGGTCCCCTTGCCCACCACCCTGACACTGCATTATCAGCTACCGGTTGAGCTGCATCAGATGTCACAGGCACTGGTCGCCCTGTTAAAACAGCACGGTTGTACTCTGAACGTCGTTTTTCACCCGGTGAAAAGCTGGCATCATATCGACCCGCCTGATGAGGCGGATATCGTGATGGGCGATCGGCTGATTGGCGATGCGCCGATCTTCACACTGGCGAGCTGGTTACAGATTGACCCGCTATGGCGTCGGCTGTGGTCTGCACCGCATGGCGAAGAACTCCAGGCGCAACTGCTGGCTATCCAGCAGATAGCAGATAGCGACAGCCGTACCCGTGCGCTACAGCAGCTTTATCATCAACTGATGAGGGACGGCATCCTGCTGCCTCTGTTCAATTATCGCTACCAGATTTATGCGCCCCCTGCCGTAGAAGGGATTGAACTGAACACGCTGGGCTGGTTTGATTTCAGCCGCGCATGGATTCCACCGCCCATTGATCCGCCTTGCAGCTGTTCAGCAGCGGACTGAGGCATTACCATAAGCGCAAAATTAATTATCAGGGAAACACCATGAAACGCGCGGTTGTAGTTTTCAGCGGTGGACAAGACTCCACTACCTGCCTGATTCAGGCTGTACAGCTTTATGATGAAGTTCACTGTGTCACTTTCGACTATGGACAACGCCACCGGGAAGAGATCGATGTCGCCCGCGATCTGGCGATGACACTGGGTGCGCGCGCACATAAAGTGCTGGACGTGACCATGCTGAACGAACTCGCTGTCAGCAGCCTGACGCGGGATAACATTCCGGTGCCGGCTTATAATCCTGAGGCCAGTGGATTACCCAGTACGTTTGTACCAGGACGCAATATTCTCTTTCTGACGCTGGCCTCAGTTTACGCGTATCAGGTCGAAGCGGAAGCGGTCATCACCGGCGTCTGCGAAACCGATTTTTCCGGCTATCCCGACTGCCGCGATGAGTTTGTCAAAGCGCTGAACCATGCGGTGTCGCTTGGCATGGCTCGCGAGGTGCGTTTTGAGACGCCGCTGATGTGGCTCAATAAAGCGGAAACCTGGGCGCTGGCAGATTACTGGCAGCAACTTTCGCTGGTACGCGAGCAGACGCTGACCTGCTATAACGGCGTAAAAGGCGACGGATGTGGTGAGTGTGCTGCCTGTCATTTACGGGCCAATGGCCTGCAGGGTTATCTCAGCGATCGGGCGGGCGTAATGTCTGCCATGAAAGCTAAAAGCGGCCTTAACTAAGACGGTATGACATGGCGGCAAAGCAGTCAGGTTTGCCGCTTTTTATCAGCTCATGCCATCAGACGCATCAGCCGCTCACGTAACTCCCCTTCCAGCGCAACCGCCTTTTGGGTCCGCAAATCAATACAGACAAACGTGAGTGCGGCATCCGCCACCACGGTCTCCTGACCTGCCAGCAACACCCGCTGGGCAATAATGCCGCTTTTGCCATTTAACTGCGTAATCTCACTGTCGATAGCCAGTACGTCGCCCAGCACGGCCGGGCGACGGTAGTTAATGTTGATATTGACCACCACAAAAGCCAGTTTCTGTTCCAGCAACCAGTGGAACGCTTCAACCTCTTCCAGCCATTGCCAGCGCGCCTCCTCAAGAAACTCAAGATAGCGCGCATTGTTGACGTGCTGATAGACATCCAGATGATAGCCACGCACTTTTATGGTGGTCTGCATGATCATGCTCTCCTGCTACTGTAAGTTAACTGGTTGGACCTGTTCACTTTAGCAGAGTCACCTGATTAGCGTGGGTTAAGCATCACAGATGTGTACTGCCTCACAATTTCAGCCGGGACGCATTTCGCTCTATCAGCGCGTTACCGATACCCGGTACTTCACTGAGTTGCTGAATCGCGCTAAAGGGTCCGTACTGTTCGCGATAGTTCACAATCGCCTGCGCTTTCTTCAGCCCCACACCATTCATAGCAGCAGAGAGCTGTTCCGCTGTCGCTTCATTGATGCTGACCTGTTCCTGCTTTGGCTGCAGCTGCGCGGCTGTCTCCGGCTTCGGTGCAGGATGTGCGTTCTGCGACACAGCCGGACTGGCAGGTTCAGGTGCCGCAGAGACGCTGCCGTGACAGAGTGTACCGCCCAGTGCGAGTGAGAGATAAAAGGCAACAAGTTTATGTTTAGCCATGCTGTGTTTCTCCTTGTGTGTAAACAGCAGTGACAGAGTGGCACTACACCGCACAAGGCTCAAAAGCGGGATTTCAGAAATGGAAAAGGCCGCGAATGCGGCCTTTGATTGTTACAGTCGTTGCGTAGCTTTTGCGAGGCTTACTGCATTTGTGCGGCAGCGCCGTACTTGATTTTCGCCTCTTTACGGAGGTTTTGCAGTAAGGCTTCAAACGTCAGCTGCGCATTGTTCTGCGTGACGCCCTTAACCATTTCGTCAATCTGCGCCTGTGGCATGCTGCCGGTTTTAACTTTATCTACCGCCACCAGCACCACATTACCCTGCATATCTTCGCTGACACCCCATGAAGGCTTATTATCAGCAGGCTGAGGCAGATTAAAGGCGGCCTGTGCCACCGGATCCTGCGCATTGCGGTCAACGGTTTTGCTGGCGCTCAGCGTCAGGCCTGCTGCAGTCAGTGCTTCCAGCTTGCCCGCTTTGAGATCGGTCAGCAGTTTATCGGCCTGTGCTTTCGCCTGCTGTGTCGCTTTGTCATGCTTAAGCGTATCCGTAATCTGCGCCTTAACCTGCTCCAGCGGTTTTACCGCTTCCGGTTTGTGCTCGCTGATACGCAGCACAAAGGCACGATCGCCGTCGACGGTAATAATGTCGGAGTTGTTGCCCGGCGCACCGTTCTGACCCACCAGACCGCCGTTAAAGATTGCCTGCTTCACAGCATCAAAGTTAAGCGCGTCTGGCAGCGTGTCCTGACTGAACCAGCCGGTCTCTTTCGCTTTCAGACCCGAAGCCTGCTCAGCACCCGCCAGTGACTCATTGTCATTGCTGGCCGCTTCACTGACTTTCTGCTGCAGTTTGTAGAAGGCATCAACGCCCTTCTCCTGCTTCACTTTCGCGGCAACAGCGCTGCGAACGTCATCCAGTGGCTTAACCTGCTCTGGCTGAATATCGTCGAGACGAACCACCAGGAAGCCCACTGAAGATTTAATCACGCCTGACATCTGGCCTTTCTCCGTCAGACCGGCATTTTTCAGCTCATCAGGGGTCGTTGACGGTTCCAGCCAGCCCATATCACCGCCCTTACGCGCAGAGATTGGGTCGATGGATTTGGCTTTCGCCACATCCGCGAAGTTAGCGCCCCCCTTCAGCTGAGCCAGTACCGCATTGGCATCGGCTTCAGTTTTGGTCTGAATGACGCTGTAGCGCGTACGCTGTGGCTGCGAATAGTCCGCTTTATGCTGGTCGTACCAGGCCTGAATATCCGCTTCGCTGGCATCCTGCTGCATGCTGGCAGCATCCATCAGGATGTAGCTGACACGGAACTGCTCCGGTGCCATAAAGCTGGTTTTATGCTGCTGATAATACTGACTGATTTCGTCGTCGGTGACGGTTTGTTTCGCCATCAGGGCATTGACGTCCAGCGTCGCCTGACGAATATCACGTTGCTGTGAAACCAGATCCACCAGTTTGCTGGCTTCGCCTTTCAGCGTGAAGTCTGTGTTGGCCACGGCATTGATCAGCTGCTGATTGGAGAGTTGCTTACGCAGCGCTTCAGCATACTGGTCGGCACTGAAACCCATGTTGCCGATCAGCGCCAGATATTTAGCATTATCGAATTTGCCGTTGGTCTGGAAAGCCTGCTGATTGAAGATAGCCTGCTTAACCTGATCGTCACTGATGCTGAGGTGGAGATCTTTGATGTAGCTGTCGAGCAGTGCCTGGTCGATTAACTGAGACAGTGCCTGCTGACGCATCTGCTGCATGAAGCCATCGTTGCTGGCCAGCTGCGAGAACTGGTCACCCAGCATCTGCTGCTGACGACTGCGTTCACTGTTGAAAGCCTGCTCCAGCTGTCCCCGGCTAATCTCCTGACCGTTAACTTTGGCCGCATAGTCGTTATTGCCGCCAATCAGATAGTTGCCAACGCCTGTCAGCACAAAAGAGACGATAATCAGTCCCAGAATAATCTTGAGCACGACATGGTTCGACGCCGCGCGTAAATTGTCCATCATGGTATGGCAACGCTCCGCTGTAGTGTGAATGTAAAGCTCGGTCGCAACTCGCCACTGGCTGGCGACTCACGTAACTGCTGGCTTGGCTGGCAGTCTCAATACGGTCCAGGTCCATCTTACGACCCGATTCTCACCGGTTGAAACAAAAAAGGCACATCTCATTGATGTGCCCGTATGTTACATGAGAACGGGTTAATCGTCCTCTAATCCACTGAAGAAAATGCGTCAATGAATCTATTCGTTGTTATTAATTGACAGCGTCTTTCAATGCTTTACCAGCACGGAAACCCGGTACTTTACCAGCCGGGATGGTGATTTCTTTACCGGTTTGCGGATTGCGGCCGGTACGTGCAGCGCGGTCACGCACAGAGAATGTGCCGAAACCCACCAGAGCCACTTCATCACCCTCTTTCAGCGCATCTGAAACTGAGCCCATAAATGCATCTAAAACACGTCCTGCTGCAGCTTTAGAAATATCAGCATCGGCAGCAATTTTGTCGATCAATTGTGACTTATTCACTCTCTTCATCCCCTCTTTTATTATTTCACATCGTACCGGGCTTCCGGCCGGGTACGAACGCGCAGCAAGTTATATCAAGCCTGTGGAGCCGAAACAACGGAATTTCTCTGAGAACGTCGCATCGACAGCCACCTAAATTAGCGGCACAAAAAAAAGCTGGCAAGCGCCAATTGCCTTGCCAGCTCCGCTTTTTAACGGTTTATGCCGTTAATCACTATTTTGCTGTTGCGACCTGCATGCCGTAAGGCGCATTTTCCAGTGCCAGATTCAGCACCTCTTCAATGCGTTTCACCGGATGGATCTCCAGATCGGCAATCACGTTCTGTGGAATCTCTTCCAGATCACGCTTGTTGTCGTCCGGGATCAGCACGGTTTTAATGCCACCACGGTGTGCTGCCAGCAGTTTCTCTTTCAGACCGCCAATCGGCAGAACCTGACCACGCAGGGTGATTTCACCGGTCATAGCGACATCCGCACGCACCGGGTTACCGGTCAGACAAGAGACCAGCGCGGTACACATTGCGATACCGGCACTCGGGCCATCTTTCGGTGTGGCGCCTTCTGGCACGTGAACGTGAATATCACGTTTTTCGTAGAAGTCACCATTAATGCCCAGTTTCTCGGCACGGGCACGCACCACGGTCAGCGCAGCCTGAATCGACTCCTGCATCACTTCACCCAGGGAGCCGGTGTAAGTCAGCTTGCCTTTACCCGGTACACACGCAGTTTCGATGGTCAGCAGATCGCCGCCCACTTCCGTCCACGCCAGGCCAGTGACCTGACCCACACGGTTTTCACTGTCAGCACGGCCGTAGTCGAAGCGCTGTACGCCCAGGAAGTCCTTGAGGTTTTCACCGTTGATGGTGATGTGCTTTTTCGTCTTGTCCATCAGCAGTGATTTCACCGCTTTACGGCACAATTTCGACAGCTCACGCTCAAGACTACGCACGCCAGCTTCACGGGTGTAGTAACGGATAATGCCGACAATCGCGCTGTCTTCAACCGTAATTTCACTGACTTTCAGCGCGTTGCGCTCAATCTGCTTGGTCAGCAGATGCTGCTTAGCGATGTTCAGTTTCTCATCTTCGGTATAACCCGACAGACGAATCACTTCCATACGGTCCAGCAGCGGTGCCGGGATGTTCATTGAGTTCGACGTTGCCACGAACATGACATCAGAGAGGTCATAGTCGACTTCCAGATAGTGGTCGTTGAACGCAATGTTCTGCTCAGGATCAAGCACTTCCAGCAGCGCTGAAGCAGGATCGCCGCGCATGTCCGAAGACATTTTGTCGATCTCATCCAGCAGGAACAGCGGGTTTTTAACCCCGACTTTCGCCATTTTCTGGATGAGTTTACCCGGCATAGAGCCGATGTAAGTACGACGGTGACCACGGATTTCCGCTTCATCACGCACGCCACCCAGCGCCATACGCACATATTTACGTCCGGTCGCTTTGGCGATCGACTGACCGAGGGACGTTTTACCTACCCCTGGCGGTCCGACCAGGCACAGAATCGGCCCTTTGATTTTGCTGACACGACTCTGAACCGCAAGATACTCAAGAATACGATCCTTCACGCGCTCCAGGCCGTAATGGTCAGTGTCCAGCGTCTCCTGCGCTTTACGCAGATCTTTCTTCACTTTGCTGCGCGCGTTCCACGGAACCTGCACCATCCAGTCGATGTAGCCGCGAACCACGGTCGCTTCAGCGGACATCGGGGACATCATTTTCAGCTTCTGTAGCTCAGCTTCTGCTTTTTCACGCGCTTCTTCCGGCATTTTTGCCGCGTCGATTTTGCGTTTTAACGCTTCGTACTCGTCAGGCGCGTCGTCCATCTCACCGAGCTCTTTCTGAATCGCCTTCATCTGCTCATTCAGATAGTACTCGCGCTGGCTCTTCTCCATCTGCTTCTTAACACGGTTGCGAATGCGCTTCTCAACCTGCAGCAGATCGATTTCAGATTCCATCATCGCCATCAGATATTCCAGACGCTCATTAACGTCGGACATCTCCAGCACAGACTGTTTGTCTGCCAGTTTCAGTGGCATATGCGCTGCAACGGTGTCAGCAAGGCGGGCCGCATCGTCAATGTTATTCAGTGAGGTTAAAACCTCGGGTGGAATTTTTTTATTGAGTTTGATGTAGCCTTCAAACTGATTGATCGCCGTACGCACCAGCACTTCCTGCTCGCGCTCTTCAATCTCTGGCGAAACCAGATATTCAGCTTGTGCAACAAAATGGTCACCGTTGTCGGCCAGCGTCGTAATATGGGCGCGCTGTAAACCTTCTACCAAGACTTTGACAGTGCCATCCGGCAGTTTCAGCATTTGCAATACTGATGCAACGGTCCCTACTGAAAAGAGATCGTTAATGCCAGGTTCATCCGTTGAAGCCTCTTTCTGTGCGACCAGCATGATTTTTTTATCATGATCCATTGCGGCTTCAAGGCACCGAATTGATTTTTCCCGGCCAACAAACAACGGAATTACCATGTGCGGATAAACCACCACGTCGCGCAGCGGCAACACGGGGATTTCAATGCGTTCAGAACGCTCAGGATTCATAGAGCTCTCTCTTTGTTTAATGTCCGCCAGGTGATGGGAACCGCATCAGGCAGGTATGCAGTTAAACCCACAGGTATCTGAGTATATGGGGATGATTGTCCGACATTCAACGTCACAGAGGCGAGAAAAGCAAAAGGGGAAACATTTTCCCCTTTTTTAATTGAACAACATGGACGATCTGTTTAATTATTCGCCAGATGCCTGCGCTTCATGCTTGCCGTAGATCAACATGGGCTCAGACTGACCTTCAATAACTGATTCATCAATCACTACTTTTTCCACGTCATCCATGGAAGGCAGGTCATACATGGTTTCCAGCAGCGCACCTTCAACAATAGAACGCAGACCACGAGCACCGGTTTTACGTGACATCGCTTTCTTCGCGATAGCGGTTAATGCCTCGTCACGGAACTCCAGTTCAACCCCTTCCAGGTTAAACAGCGCCTGGTACTGTTTGGTCAGAGCGTTTTTCGGCTCACGCAGAATCTGAATCAGCGCTTCTTCACTCAGCTCGCTCAGGGTCGCGACCACAGGCAGACGACCGATGAACTCAGGGATCAGACCAAACTTGATCAAATCTTCAGGTTCACACTGTGAAAGCAGTTCACCTTCGCTGGCTTTCTGTGACTTCCCTTTCACGGTGGCACCAAAACCAATACCAGATCCGGTTTCCACGCGCTGGGAGATCACTTTGTCCAGGCCGGCGAATGCGCCACCGCAGATAAACAGAATTTTCGAGGTATCAACCTGCAAGAATTCCTGTTGCGGATGCTTACGTCCACCCTGCGGCGGAACGGCAGCCACGGTGCCTTCAATCAGTTTAAGCAGAGCCTGCTGTACACCTTCGCCTGACACGTCACGGGTAATCGACGGGTTATCAGACTTGCGTGAGATTTTATCGATTTCATCGATATAAACGATGCCGCGCTGTGCTTTCTGTACGTCGTAATCACATTTCTGCAGCAGTTTCTGGATGATGTTTTCAACGTCTTCACCCACGTAACCGGCTTCAGTCAGCGTGGTGGCGTCAGCCATAGTGAATGGCACATCCAGCAGGCGCGCCAGCGTTTCTGCCAGCAGCGTTTTACCACTACCGGTCGGGCCAATCAGCAGAATGTTACTTTTGCCCAGTTCGATGCCATTGCTGGTATCACCGTTACGCAAACGCTTGTAGTGGTTGTAAACCGCAACCGCCAGCACTTTCTTCGCTCTTTCCTGACCGATAACATAATCATCGAGGTGATGGCGAATTTCATGTGGGGTTGGCAACGCACTGCGTTCACGATGCGGGGCAACTTCTTTAATCTCTTCGCGAATGATGTCGTTGCACAGGTCAACACACTCATCGCAGATATACACTGACGGCCCGGCAATCAGCTTACGCACTTCATGCTGGCTTTTGCCGCAAAAAGAGCAGTACAGCAACTTTCCTGAACCGTCTTTGCGCTTATCTGTCATCAGTTAACCTCTTCTTGTTCTCAGGCCATACCCGCGTACGGCTCAGGCCGTACAGGGACGGCCGAAATTCATTCAACCCATAAATAGTACCGTTGTCCTGTTAACTATAGACCAGTGACAACGGTAAGTCGGGGTCTTATTGGCGATGCGTCAGAATTGAATCGACTAATCCATACTCTACCGCTTCATTTGCAGAGAGGAAACGATCACGCTCGGTATCACGCTCAATTTCTTCCAGCGTTTTACCGGTATGCTCAGCCATCAGCTCATTCATGCGCTGTTTAACTTTAAGGATTTCACGCGCATGGATTTCAATGTCTGACGCCTGGCCCTGATAGCCGCCCAGCGGCTGGTGGATCATCACGCGCGAGTTTGGCAGACAGAAACGCTTCCCTTTAGTGCCCGCTGTCAGCAGAAACGCCCCCATTGAACAGGCCTGTCCCATACAGATGGTGCTGACATCCGGTTTGATAAATTTCATGGTGTCGTAAATCGACATACCGGCCGTGATCACACCGCCTGGCGAGTTGATGTAGAGATAGATATCTTTTTCCGGGTTCTCAGCTTCCAGAAACAGCATCTGCGCCACGATCAGATTAGCCATGTGGTCTTCAACCTGACCGGTCAGAAAAATGACGCGCTCTTTCAGCAGACGGGAGTAGATGTCGTAAGAACGCTCACCACGCGAAGTTTGTTCAACCACCATTGGCACCAGCGCATTGTGCGGTGCAGTATATTCACGATCGCCACTGTATGACATTACCGTCTCCTGGATAAATTTCATTGGCAACATTCTGTACCGATTCTACGTAAGACGCTCGGGAAACTCCACGTCGCACCTTTTCCGACACCTTCAGGACGGTTAATCAGCCAGCCTCACTCTCATTTCTGCATACTCCCACTATCTGGGGATGCTGCACGCATGTTTCAAGCATAACAATCTTTTCCCTGTTCGCTAACCCGGAAAAAGCGATGCGTGAATAATTTGCCGATTAATTAAGCAAATAGCGGCGAAGCGTCGCGTTCTGTACGCAAAATACAAAAAAGCCCGCGACTTTTCAGTCACGGGCTTAGCACAGACGGTTAACTGCGTGATCAGGCCTGAGCGGTCTGATTCATCAGATCCTGGAAGTTGGTCTCTTTCTCGGTCACTTTAGCTTTCGCCAGGACCGCTTCAACCGCTTGCTCTTCCAGCGCGACGTTGCGCATATTGTTCATCAGCTCGTTATTCTTGCTGTAGAACTCGATGACTTCTTTCGGATCTTCATACGCAGAAGCCATCTCTTCGATCATGGTGTTCACGCGCGCTTCGTCAGCTTTCAGCTCGTGGGTACGAATCACTTCGCCCAGCAGCAGACCGACAACAACACGGCGTTTAGCCTGCTCTTCAAACAGTTCGCGTGGCAGTTCCAGCGCCTGCTGTTCGTTGCCACCGAAACGCTGTGCAGCCTGACGACGCAGAACATCGATTTCGCTGTCAACCAGCGCAGCTGGCACGTCGATTTCGTTCGCTTCAACCAGGCCGTCGATCGCCTGAGTTTTGATGCGGTTACGGATAGCGCCTTTCAGCTCGCGATCCATGTTCTTACGCACTTCAGTGCGCAGACCGGCTACTGAACCATCTTCAACGCCGAAACGTTTGATGAACTCTTCAGTCAGCTCTGGCAGCTCACGCGTTTCAACTTTCTTCAGCACGATCTCGAACTTCGCATCTTTCCCTTTCAGGGTTTCTGCGTGGTAGTCGTCCGGGAATTTCACGTCGATAGTGAACGTTTCGCCCGCTTTGTGACCCACAACGCCTTCTTCAAAGCCTGGGATCATGCGGCCCTGGCCCATGGCCAGAACGAAATCAGTGGCTTTGCCGCCTTCGAACTCTTCACCGTCAACAGAACCGTTGAAATCGATAGTTGCACGATCTTCCGGGCCTGCAGCTGCGTCGCTTTCGATCCAGTTGGCCTGCTGCTTGCGCAGAGTATCCAGCATGGCATCAACATCAGCATCAGTTACTTCAACGACAGGTTTTTCGACTTCGATGTTTTCCAGGCCTTTCAGCTCAACTTCCGGATAGACTTCGAATTCAACCGCGTAGGTGAAATCCTGGCCTTCTTTGTATTCGCCCGGCACATAGTTTGGTGCGCCAGCCGGATTAATTTTTTCTTTGATGATGGCGTCAACAAAGTTGCGCGTCATCAGCTCGCCCAGCACGTCCTGACGGACAGAAGCGCCGTAACGCTGCGCCACGATGTTCATCGGCACTTTGCCTTTACGGAAACCATCGATGCGAACTTTCCTGGCAACGTCAACCAGTTCTTTTTTTACTGCGCTTTCGATGCTGTCAGCTGCAACAGTAATCGTAATGCGACGGCCCAGGCCCTGAGTGGTCTCTACAGAAACTTGCATCTTGTTACCTCAAAAAATCACGTGCTCGGTCAACTTCAGACACCACACATAGTGAAATGCGCCGTATCCAACAACCGGGACGGCTTCCGTGAAGAGAACCTGATCCCTGTTACCAGAAGCGTCCCGAAGACATTCCGGAAAAATAGACGCAGCATTATAGCGGCATCGCTGGAATGAGTCGAGGACGCTAACTCACCACTTTTCAGCAGGTTTGCTGCTTTTTTGAGCCAGGGATCGCGTTTTTCGCTAAATTACAGAAAAAACGGCCAGCAGGCCGTTTCAGAGGAGGGAGATCAGGCGAGACTTCCGGCACCACGACAGTTAGGCGAAGCCAGAACGGTATCCTGCAACCCTTCCCACTCTTTCAGGGTGTAAGTATGCAGGGCTAAGGCATGGACACTGCCCGCTAATTCAGCCGCCAGTTCGCTATAAATCAGACGATGACGCGCCAGGAAGCGCTGGCCTGCAAAGCAGTCGCTGACAATCACCACTTTGAAGTGACTTTCCGATCCGGCAGGCACGTTGTGCCGGTAACTTTCGTCATGCACTTCCAGATGAGCTGGCTGAAACGCCACACGCAGCTTTTCTTCTATTTGTTCGCGGATCATGGCTATTACTCCTCAATGGCGAGCGCGGTGCCCCATCTCATTCAATCTTAGTCGCTTTTAGTGCGCTTACCCGCCGGCGGACGCTAAATATTGCATTTTATGTCAGCCCGCTTCTGGTGTGCATCATAACGCAGTCGAAACCATCAGCAAACCTGCCTGTCAGAGAAGAGGCTTAAAACGGTTTCAGAGACAATTTCACCCGCAACAGGGCTTTTTTCACTGCCGGGCAATGCTATGATGGCCGCAGTTTTTGCAAACCAACCCCCTGACACCAACGAGAAAAAGTATGTTGAAAAAACTGTTATTCCCACTGTTGGCTGCGTTCATTTTAGCCGGCTGTGCAACCAGCAATAATACCCTCACTATCCAGCCTAAAATTCAGCTGCCGCAGCAGGATCCCGGCCTGATGGGCGTGACCGTGAGCATCAACGGTGCCGACCAGCGTAAAGATCAGGCGCTGGCAAAAGTTAACCGTGATGGTCAGTTAGTGACCCTGACGCCTTCGCGCGATCTCCGTTTCCTGCTGCAGGAAGTGCTGGAGAAGCAGATGACCGCACGTGGTTATATGATTGGTCCTGATGGCGCGGTCGATCTTCAGATTGTGGTTAACAATCTCTACGCTGACGTGACGCAGGGCAATGTGCGCTACAGCATCACTACCAAAGCGGACATCTCTATTATTGCGACCGCGAAAAATGGCAACAAGCAGGTTAAAAACTACCGCCAGACTTACAGCGTAGAAGGCGCATTCAACGCCAATAACCAGAAGATTACTGACGCGGTGAACGCCACCATGAGCGATGTGATCGCGGATATGGCACAGGACACCAGCGTTAACGACTTCATCAAGCAGAACGCCCGTTAATATCGTCTCACCTCTGCCCTGCCTCGTGCAGGGCTTTTTGTTATCTGCAGGATCCGCATGAACCACTATCTTCGCCTCTTCAGCCAGAAAAATGCCGCCGTACTACTGCTACTTGGTTTTGCTTCCGGACTGCCGCTGGCACTGACTTCGGGCACGTTGCAGGCGTGGATGACGGTGGAAAATGTTGATCTGAAAACCATCGGCTTCTTTTCACTGGTCGGCCAGGCCTATGTCTTTAAATTTCTCTGGTCGCCGATGATGGACCGCTATACGCCGCCGTTTCTGGGCCGGCGTCGCGGCTGGTTACTGCTGAGTCAGCTGGCGCTGGCAGGCGGGATTGTCGCGATGGGATTTCTGCAGCCAGAACGCGATCTGACCCTGATGGCGGCGCTGGCAGTGCTGATCGCTTTCTGCTCCGCCTCCCAGGACATCGTTTTTGACGCCTGGAAAACGGATATTCTGCCACCTGAAGAGCGCGGCAGCGGCGCAGCCATTACCGTGCTGGGCTATCGGCTGGCGATGCTGATTTCAGGCGGGCTGGCCTTGTGGCTGGCTGACCGTTATCTGGGCTGGCAGGCGACCTACTGGTTGATGGCGCTGATGATGGTGCCGGGCATTATTGCCACACTGATGGCGAGCGAGCCGGACACACGGACTTCCACCCCGCATTCACTGCGACAGGCAGTTGTCGATCCGCTCAAGGATTTCTTTCAGCGCAACAACGCCTGGCTACTCATTACGCTGATTATTCTCTACAAGCTGGGCGATGCCTTTGCCGCCTCACTGACGACTACCTTTCTGATCCGCGGCGTCGGGTTCAATGCCGGTGACGTCGGCCTGGTCAATAAGACGCTGGGTCTGCTGGCGACCATTATCGGCGCGCTTTATGGCGGCGTACTGATGCAGCGTCTGAGCCTGTTCCGGGCGCTAATGATTTTCGGTCTGCTGCAGGCTGTCTCGAACTTTGGTTACTGGCTGCTGGCAGTGACCGACAAACAGTTGTGGAGCATGGCCAGTGCAGTCTTTGTCGAAAACCTCTGCGGCGGCATGAGCACCGCGGCCTTTGTCGCATTGTTAATGACGCTGTGCAATAAGTCGTTCTCAGCCACCCAGTTTGCCCTGTTATCGGCGCTCTCCGCAGTCGGCCGGGTCTATGTCGGCCCGGCGGCGGGCTGGCTGGTGGAACTCTGGGGCTGGCCGACATTCTATGCTTTCACGGTGATGGCGGGTCTGCCAGGCCTGGTGCTGCTGGCTTTTTGCCGGCAAACATTGAATCAGGTCGAGCAGAGTGGCAATTTCCTCACACGTAGCTACTATCCTCATGGCTATCGCTGGACTAATCGTCTGTTTGCAGCTGGCTGCGGCGTGCTGGCTCTCTGGCTGGTCGTGCTGGCACTGAATGCACTGGGGCTGACTGCGCTGGCACCGCTGCTGACCCGCCTGTTTGAGCTGGGCATGAGCCTCTCCCTGCTGGCGGTGTTTGCCGGGGTCTTGCTGGACTATCGGGCACTGAAGAGAACGCCGGTGTTGCCCGCGTCAGATGCTTAAGTGAAATCGATAGGTTAACGGGGTGCGGCTTATTTTTTGACATCCGGATAAGTCGCCGTCATTTATCATCGCGTGTTATTTTTAAAAAATAAGAATAGATCCTTAGGAGGCGTAGCGGAAATACTAAAAACCGGTTAGCAATTACTTTAGTTAAATTTCATCGCGCAAATGATGCAGACTTGTTAAATATTTGGGAGTTAAAAGTAAGGGTTATTCCTTTCCCTGATTTTTTTACGGTTACTTCCATTGGTTTTTGTTATATTGATGCCAACTGCTTGTCTGCGTTAATTATTTGTCACCTGGCGCAACATCTGTGACACCCTTAGCAAAAGGTGTCAACACGTATCTGACACATCCTTAAGCTGGTTTACACTGCATAAACCTTCCCGTAAAATGCGCGCACACTTAAACGACAATAGAGCCCTTTGTCATTGAGGTCGTTAAATGAGACTCAGTAAATACAATAAAAGTTTGGGGATTTTGTCATTAATTGCAGGCACTTTATTAATGAGTGGCTGCGATAGTGCATTGTTAAATCCCAAAGGACAGATTGCACTGGAGCAACGTTCGCTGATACTGACTGCCTTTGGCCTGATGTTGATCGTCGTGATTCCCGCAGTCCTGATGGCCGTGGTGTTTGCCTGGAAGTATCGGGCGTCCAACACGAATGCGAAGTACAGCCCTAACTGGTCACACTCTAACAAAGTGGAAGCCGTGGTCTGGACCATTCCGATCCTGATCATTCTCTTCCTCAGCGTACTGACCTGGAAATCAACCCACGCACTGGAGCCCAGCAAACCGCTGCAATCTGATGTGAAACCGGTTGAGATCGATGTGGTTGCACTGGACTGGAAATGGTTGTTCATTTACCCGGAACAGGGTATTGCGACTGTGAACCAGATTGCCTTCCCGGCAAATACTCCGGTGAACTTCAAAATCACCTCTAACTCCGTCATGAACTCTTTCTTCATTCCAACGCTCGGCAGCCAGATTTATGCGATGGCGGGTATGCAGACCAAACTGCATCTGATTGCGAATGAGCCAGGCACGTTCGACGGTATCTCTGCGAACTTTAGTGGTCGTGGTTTCTCTGGCATGAAGTTTAAAGCCATTGCAACCAAAGACGATGCGGAATTCCAGCAGTGGGTGGCTAAAGTTAAAGCAGCCCCTAACACGCTGACCACCATGGAAGATTTCGAGAAAGTGGCTGTGCCAAGCGAAAATCATCCGGTGGAATATTTCTCTTCAGCTGATCCGAAACTGTTCATGCAAGTCATCGACAAGTTCAAGATGAGCCACGGGAAAATGGACATGCCACAGCATGAAGGTATGGACATGAGTCACGCCGCTTCCGCGGGAGCCGAGGAATAATACGATGTTAGGAAAATTAACACTTGATGCAGTGCCGTACCATGAGCCGATTATCATGGTTACGGTTGCCGCTATCCTGATAGGTGGTGCTGCGCTGGTCGCTGCGCTTACCTATTTTGGTAAGTGGAAATACCTGTGGTCTGAATGGCTGACGTCAGTTGACCACAAACGTCTGGGTATCATGTATATCATCATGGCGTTCGTCATGCTGATTCGTGGTTTCGCTGATGCCATTATGATGCGTACCCAGCAGGTGATGGCTTCGGCCGGTGAAGCGGGCATCCTGCCACCGCACCACTACGACCAGATCTTTACCGCGCACGGCGTGATTATGATCTTCTTCGTGGCGATGCCTTTCGTGGTTGGCCTGATGAACATCGCCGTTCCGTTGCAGATTGGTGCACGTGACGTTGCGTTCCCCTTCCTGAACAACCTGAGTTTCTGGTTTACCGCGGTCGGTGTGATCCTGGTTAACCTGTCTCTGGGTGTGGGCGAGTTCGCACAGACCGGCTGGCTGGCTTATCCGCCGCTTTCCGGCGCGGAGTATAGTCCCGGCGTCGGGGTCGATTACTGGATCTGGAGCCTTCAGCTTTCAGGTATTGGTACGACCTTGACCGGTATTAACTTCTTTGTGACCATTCTGAAGATGCGCGCACCGGGCATGAGCCTGTTCAAAATGCCGGTATTTACCTGGACTGCGCTGTGCACCAACGTCCTGATCATCGCTGCGTTCCCGGTTCTGACCGTGACCCTGGCGCTGTTGACCCTTGATCGTTATCTCGGCTTCCATTTCTTCACCAATGAAATGGGCGGCAACATGATGATGTATGTCAACCTGATCTGGGTCTGGGGCCATCCGGAAGTGTATATCCTGGTACTGCCGGTGTTTGGTGTGTTCGCAGAAATTACCGCGACCTTCTCCAAAAAACGTCTGTTTGGTTATACCTCACTGGTGTGGGCGACCATCGCCATTACCGTGCTGTCGTTCATCGTCTGGTTGCACCACTTCTTCACCATGGGTGCGGGTGCCAACGTTAACGCCTTCTTCGGTATTATGACGATGATCATCGCGATTCCGACCGGGGTTAAAATCTTTAACTGGCTGTTCACCATGTATCAGGGCCGCATTCAGATGCACTCTGCCATGCTGTGGACCGTTGGCTTCCTGGTAACCTTCTCTGTAGGGGGTATGACCGGCGTACTGCTGGCCGTTCCGGGCGCTGACTTCATTCTGCACAACAGCCTGTTCCTGATTGCACACTTCCACAACGTAATCATCGGTGGTGTAGTCTTCGGTTGTATGGCGGGCGTGACCTACTGGTTCCCGAAAGCATTCGGCTTCACCCTGAACGAAACCTGGGGTAAGCGCGCATTCTGGTTCTGGATCATTGGCTTCTTCGTTGCCTTTATGCCGCTGTACGCACTGGGCTTCATGGGTATGACCCGTCGTCTGAGCCAGGATATCGATCCACAGTTCCATCCTCTGCTGGTGGTTGCTGCGGTTGGTGCGGGTCTGATTGCGCTGGGTATCCTGTGTCAGCTGACCATGTTCTACGTCTCGGTACGTGACCGCGACCAGAACCGTGATGTGACAGGTGACCCGTGGGGCGGTCGTACGCTGGAGTGGGCAACCTCTTCACCACCACCGTTCTATAACTTTGCTGTGATCCCACATGTCCACGAGCGTGATGCGTTCTGGGAAATGAAAGAGAAAGGCGAAGCGTATAAGCAGCCGGCATCGTATGAAGAGATTCATATGC
This sequence comes from Pantoea sp. 22096, assembly GCF_052045955.1. NCBI lineage: Bacteria > Pseudomonadati > Pseudomonadota > Gammaproteobacteria > Enterobacterales > Erwiniaceae > Pantoea > Pantoea sp. 22096. The sequence continues at coordinate 2,041,674 of NZ_JBQEPW010000001.1, forward strand.
CGAAAAACAGTGGTGCGGCAATCGTCATCTGTGCATTCGCTACTGTGATGGGCTTTGCGCTGATCTGGCATATCTGGTGGATGGCGGGTCTTTCATTCCTCGGCATGATCGTTACCTGGATCGTGAAGAGCTTCGACGAAGACGTGGATTACTACGTTCCGGTTGCCGAAGTTCAGAAGATTGAGAACCAGCACTTTGACGAAATCAGCAAAGCAGGTCTGAAATAATGTCAACTGAAACTCTGATTAAACATCACCACGACGCCCATGCGGAGCATGGGCATCACGATGCAGGAGCCAATAAAGTCTTTGGCTTCTGGATCTACCTGATGAGTGACTGCATTATCTTCGCAACCCTGTTTGCGACCTATGCCGTCATGGTCAACAACACTGCCGGTGGCCCGGCAGGTAAAGATATCTTTGAGCTGCCGTTTGTTCTGGTAGAAACCGCCCTGCTGCTGTTGAGTTCGATCACTTACGGCATGGCTGTTATCTCCATGAACAAGGAGCAAAAAGGTGCCGTTATCGGCTGGCTGGCGCTGACCTTCCTGTTCGGTCTGGGCTTCATCGGGATGGAAATCTATGAATTCCATCACCTGATTGCTGAAGGCTTTGGTCCGGATCGCAGTGGCTTCCTGTCTGGCTTCTTTACGCTGGTCGGTACCCACGGTCTGCACGTGACCTCCGGTCTGATCTGGATGCTGGTCCTGATGTTCCAGATTTCCAAACGTGGCCTGAACGCGACTAACCGTACCCGTATCATGTGTCTGAGCCTGTTCTGGCACTTCCTGGACGTGGTCTGGATTTGCGTCTTCACCGTTGTTTACCTGATGGGAGCCATGTAATGAGTCATTCTGTTAACGAACATGGCGCTTCACACGGTAGCGTGAAGTCCTACATGATCGGCTTCATCCTCTCTATCATTCTGACGGCGATCCCGTTCTGGATGGTAATGGATGGCAGTGCATCTCACGGTACTATCCTCGGTGTTGTTCTGGTGTGTGCGGTCATTCAGGTGCTGGTTCACCTGGTGTACTTCCTGCACTTAGACAGCAAATCTGAGGGTGGCTGGAACATGGTAGCCATTGTTTTCTCGGCCATCATCATCCTGATTGTCGTAGTAGGCTCACTGTGGATCATGTGGAACCTCAACTACAACATGATGCCTCACTAAAGAGTCACGCGTAATGTTTAAGCAATACCTGCAAGTTACAAAACCAGGAATTATTTTCGGGAATTTAATTTCTGTGATCGGCGGATTCCTGTTGGCCTCAAAAGGCAACACGGATTACGCCCTGTTTCTCATCACCCTGGTGGGCGTGTCACTGGTGGTTGCATCGGGTTGTGTTTTCAACAACGTGATTGACCGCGACATCGACATCAAGATGGAGAGAACCAGGAATCGGGTGCTGGTAAAAGGCCTTATCTCCGCGAAAGTAAGCCTGGTTTATGCCACTGTGCTGGGTATTGCTGGCTTTGCGTTGCTCTACTTCGGTGCTAATCCGCTGGCCATGTGGCTGGCGGTGATGGGCTTCGTGGTGTACGTGGGCATCTACAGCCTGTACATGAAGCGTAATTCCGTTTACGGAACGCTGATTGGCAGTCTGTCAGGTGCTGCGCCGCCAGTTATCGGCTACTGCGCGGTCTCTAACCAGTTTGATGCTGGCGCGTTGATCCTGCTGGCGATCTTTAGCCTGTGGCAGATGCCGCATTCGTACGCGATTGCTATCTTCCGCTTTAAAGATTACCAGGCAGCGAACATCCCGGTTCTGCCGGTGGTGAAAGGCATTTCCGTCGCGAAGAATCATATTACGCTCTATATCCTGGCGTTTATGATTGCCACGCTGATGCTGACGCTGGGCGGTTACGCAGGCTACAAATATCTGGTGGTGGCCGCTGCGGTCAGCGTCTGGTGGCTGGGCATGGCATTATCGGGTTATAAAACCGCAGATGACCGTGTCTGGGCGCGTAAGCTGTTTGTCTTCTCTATCGTGACCATCACCGCACTGAGCGTGATGATGTCAGTAGATTCGATGGCTCCGGCTTCGAAGGACCTGCTGACCTACGTCTGGTAACCGGCACCAATACAGCATGAAAAGGGCGCGATTTTCGCGCCCTTTCTTTTTGTTACCACTGCTTAAAAACTATTGTTTTACCCGCCCTGCCCCGCCCCCTAGAATAAAAGCAGCACATTAACAGAGGTTGGAATGAACGATAATAAAATGACTCCGGTGGAGCTGCGCGCCACATGGGGCCTCGGTACGGTCTTTTCCCTGCGAATGCTTGGAATGTTTATGGTCCTGCCGGTACTGACCACTTATGGCATGGCATTACAGGGCGCGAGTGAAACCTTAATTGGTCTGGCGATTGGCATCTATGGCCTTGCCCAGGCAATATTTCAGATTCCTTTTGGTCTGCTCTCTGATCGCATCGGCCGCAAGCCGTTGATCGTCGGCGGACTGTTGCTGTTTGTTCTGGGCAGTATTATCGCAGCCTGCACCGACTCCATCTGGGGCATTATACTGGGCCGCTCATTACAGGGCTCGGGCGCAATTGCCGCTGCCGTGATGGCACTGTTATCCGATTTAACCCGCGAGCAGAACCGCACCAAAGCGATGGCGTTTATCGGCATCAGTTTTGGTGTGACCTTCGCGATTGCGATGGTGGTCGGCCCGGTTGTGACTCATGCATTGGGTCTGCATGCGTTGTTCTGGATGATTGCGATTCTGGCGTCACTGGGCATCGTGATCACTCTTCTCGTGGTGCCATCGGCCTCTCATCATGTCCTGAACCGAGAATCGGGCATGGTGAAAGGCAGCTTCCGCAAAGTGATGGCTAACCCGCGTCTGGTAAAGCTCAACATCGGTATTTTCTGTCTGCACGTCCTGCTGATGTCGAGCTTTGTTGCGTTGCCTGGGCAGTTTGAACAGGCTGGATTCCCGGCCCCCGAGCACTGGAAAGTCTATCTCTCCACGATGCTAATCGCCTTTGCCGGCGTGGTGCCGTTCATCATTTATGCCGAAGTGAAGCGCCGTATGAAGCGCGTCTTTGTCGGCTGCGTCGGGATGATTGTCATTGCTGAGATCGTGCTGTGGGGTGCAGAAGGCCACTTCTGGACGCTGGTAGTGGGTGTTCAGCTCTTCTTCTTCGCCTTCAACCTGATGGAAGCGATTCTGCCTTCGCTGATCAGTAAAGAGTCGCCTGCAGGATACAAAGGTACGGCGATGGGGATTTATTCTACCAGCCAGTTCCTGGGTGTGGCCGTTGGCGGCAGCATGGGTGGCTGGGTGTTTGGTCATTTCGATGCACAGACCGTGTTCCTGGTGGGCGCGATGGTGGCCGCAGCCTGGCTGTTTGTCAGCATGACGATGCAGGAGCCGCCTTATGTCAGCAGCCTGCGCATTGTGCTGAGTGATGCTGCACTGGCTGTGCCGAATCTGGAGCAGCGTCTGAAGGCTCAGAAAGGCGTTAATTCCGTGTTTATCGTGCCGGAAGAGAAAAGCGCGTATATCAAAATTGATAGTAAGGTCACCAGCCGGCCTGAGCTGGAAGCGCTGCTGGGGAGTTGCTAGCTTTAAAAAGTTTAGTGATAACGTCAGCTCGTTTCGCTTCAGGATCGAGCTGGCTCAGGGAACACGTTCAGATCGGAAAGACGCAAAAGCCGCCATCCGTGGCATGCTCGGCCCGCGCCGTCCTGGCGCGGGACGCTTTCCTCCTCTGACCGTGTCCCCTGCGCCCCTTAGCTTTTGCGTTGCTGCCAGGTTCAGCCGCATTTAAATTTCTGAGTAAATATCACCCAGCACAATCCTTCTTACAGACCACTAATCAGCTTAAAGCGATGGGAGCCTGTGCCTGTAGCAAAGCATCGCGGGCCAGGGATGGCCCGCGCTGAGCCAGCCATGGATGGCGCTTTTGCGTCTTTGCGAAAGGCACAGGCTTCCTGAGCCTGAACGCGATGTTCCAGACGACATCCATCTCACAAAGCGATATAAGCAAGGTGCGAGCACATAAATATCTCAGACTAAGTTTTGCAAATTCAGATAGTTAGAATCGCGCACGCGCACGCGCACGCGGTAGATAACAAAAAACCCGGCCTGAGCCGGGTTTTTTATCACTGCATTCAGGCCAAAAAAACAGCCTCCCCCACTTAATCGCGGAAGTTTTTAAACTGGAACGGCTGGCCCAGATTGCTGCCGCGCACGATCGCCATCGCACCCTGCAAATCGTCACGCGCTTTACCGGTCACACGCAACGCTTCACCCTGAATCTGGGTCTGCACCTTCAGCTTGCTGTCTTTGATCAGCTTCACCAGCTTCTTCGCCACGTCGCTTTCAATGCCTTTCTTCAGTTTGGCATCGACCGCCCAGCTCTTGCCGCTGTGCTCAATCTCTTCCGGCACCTCTAAAGCACCGCCTTCAATCCCACGCTTCAGCAACTTCTCTCGCAAAATATCGACCAGTTGCTTAACCTGAAAATCGGACTCGCTGGTGATTTTGATGGTTTCATTCTTTTCGTTGAGCTCAAACTCGGCGCTCACGTTGCGGAAATCGAAGCGGGTAGACACTTCACGGTTGGCATTCTCCACCGCATTGCGAATTTCCTGCAGATCGACTTCTGAAACGATATCGAAAGATGGCATCTCTTCTTCTCCTGACGCTAAAGTGACATGCATAATACGCGTCTTAAGGTGCTAAATAAAATCAGGCTGCACACAACGCTATAATGTAGGTGTGACAGTCAATAACAGATGGCTAGCCCGCCAGCGGGAGGCAGCATGAAAATTACCGTGTTAGGTTGCGGTGCATTGGGTCAGGTCTGGCTGACAGCGCTTGCCCGCCAGGGACATGAAGTACAGGGATGGCTGCGCGTGCCGCAGCCTTACTGCTCAGCCAATGTGATTGATCCACAGGGCAACATTTCGAATCGCACATTTATCGCCAACGATCCGCTGTTTCTGGCGGAAAGTCAGCTGCTGCTGGTCACACTCAAAGCGCCACAGGTCTCACCCGCCGTGAAGAATCTGGAAAGTGTGCTGCCAGAAAACTGCCCGGTGCTGCTGCTGCACAACGGTATGGGCACGCTGGAGGAACTGAAAGGGCTGACTCAGCCACTCCTGCGTGGCGTCACCACGCATGCGGCGATGCGTGATGGCACCGTCATCAAGCACATCGCCAGTGGCATCACCCACATTGGTCCCGGTAACCGCAAAAGTGCCGCTTACAGTGATCTCGCCGATATACTGCACCCTGCCCTGCCCGACGTTGCCTGGCATGACAATATCCGGGCGGCCTGCTGGCGCAAACTGGCCGTCAACTGTGTCATTAACCCGCTCAGCGTGGAGTATGAGTGCCAGAACGGGGCATTGCGCGCGTATCCGGAGCAGATCGCGCAGCTGTGCGAAGAGATCAGCTGGGTCATGGAGCGTGAAGGCCAGAACGTGGCCAGTGACAGTTTGCAGGACATCATCTTCGACGTGATCGAAAGCACTGCGGCCAACACCTCTTCCATGCTGCAGGACGTTCGCGCCCAGCGGCTCACCGAAATCGACTATATCAGCGGCTTTCTGCTACGCCGCGCCCGGACGCACGGCCTGGTGCTCACGGAGAATACCCGTCTGTATGACATTGTAAAACGCAAGGAGTCCCATTATGACCGCGAACGCATCGGTGCTGGTTTGCCTGGCACATGGCAGTGAAGAAACAGAAGCTGTCACCACCATCGACCTGCTGGTTCGGGCCGGGCTGAAGGTTGTTACCGCCAGCGTCGAAAGCGATGGCAGCCGTGAGATTGTCTGCTCGCGCGGTGTTCGTCTGCTGACTGATGTCACGCTGGTTGAAGTCGCCGACAATGATTTCGCCGCCATTGTGCTGCCCGGTGGCCTTAAAGGGGCTGAGACCTTCCGTGACAGTCCGCTGTTAGTCGAAACGGTGCGTCAGTTTCACCTCAATGAGAAGATTGTCGCGGCAATATGCGCAGCCTCAGGCACGGTTTTGATCCCTCACGATCTCTTTCCGGTCGGCAATATGACAGGCTTTCCTGGTCTGAAAGAGACAATTCCGGAGGAAAAGTGGATGGAGCGGCGTGTCGTCTGGGATCCGCGCGTCAATCTGCTGACCAGCCAGGGGCCAGGTACCGCAATGGATTTTGCGCTGAAGTTAATCGATCTGCTGGTGGGAAAAGAGATGGCGCGTGAGGTAGCTGCACAGCTGGTGCTGGCTCCCGGCATTTATGACTATCAGGCGTAAAGACTCAGTCTTAGATAGAAAGGCTTAAAACGAGAAAGCCAGTCAGACCTGAACAGGCACTGACTGGCTCAACATGGTGACTACGGGCGGTAAACTTTAACGTTCTTAAAACCCTGCTCATGCAGATAAAGCGCCTGCAGACGGCTCATCACACCGCGATCGCAGTAAAGCAGCCAGGTCCGGTTCTGATCGAGATCGCCAAACTGCGTGCTGAGTTTATAGAATGGGAGTGATTTCACTTCTGTAGCGTTCAGCGTCAGTGGCTTCTCTTCCTGCTCATCAATAGAGCGGATATCCAGCACGACGTCGTTGTCACTCAGAAGCGCGACGGTCTCAACTTCAACCACCTCCTCTTCTGTCTGCTCAGCAATAGTACGGATATCGACATTGGTCGCTTCTTCCACCACCCGATCCAGAATCGCAAAGTCGAAATTCTGCTCTTCCGCTTCAATCTTCGCCTTCACCGCCTTCACCGTTGGGCTTTTTGAGATCACACCACAATATTCCGGCATCGTGCTGGCGAAATCTTCGGTGCCGATCTCCCGGGCAACTCTGATGATGTGCTCTTTGTCATGAGAAATCAGCGGACGCAGAATCAACGTATCGGATGCGTTATCAATCAGTCGCAGGTTGGTCAGCGTCTGGCTCGACACCTGCCCCACCGCTTCACCCGTGACCAGCGCCTGCACGCCGTAGCGTTCAGCAATCGTCGAAGCAGCGCGCACCATCATGCGCTTCAGCACCACGCCCATCTGGCCGTCATCCACTTTTTCGAGGATCTCACCGACGACCGGCTCAAAATTGATCGCCACGAAGCGCACGCGGTGTGAACGACCAAAACGATTCCACAGATAGTGCGCAACCTGACGCACGCCAATCTCATGCGCGGCACCGCCAAGGTTAAAGAAGCAGTAATGCACGCGACTGCCACGACGCAGCAGCATATAACTGGATACGCCGGAATCGAAACCGCCGGAAATCAGCGACAGCACATCTTCCTGCGTGCCGATTGGGAAACCACCCAGACCTTCGTAACGTGCAGTCACCAGTGTCAGGCGATTCTCTTCAACTTCAAGGTTCACCGTCACGTCAGGGTTTTTAAGCTGCACGCGGGCGCTTTCAATATGCTGATTCAGGCCGCCGCCCACATAGCGCTCTACATCCTGTGAACTGAAGCTATGCTTACCGCGACGTTTCACACGTACGCAGAAGCTCTTGCCTTCAAGAGTGTCGCGATACTGCGTTAACGTCTGCTCAAAGATGTGATGTATATCGGTGTACTCACGATCTTCAACCGCTAAAACGTGATGGATACCGGGAATGCGGGAAAGCTCATCGGGAATAATGTCAGCCAGCGCCGCATTTTTTGACCGCACTTCAATGTGATCCCAGAAGCGCACAACGGCGATGTCGTCGCTGACGGTTTTCAGGACGTTGCGGATATTGCTGGCAAGAATCTTGATAAAGCGCAAACGCACCGACGGACTCTTGATGGTGATTTCAGGAAATAACTTGATGATAAACTTCATGGCGATACAGCTTCGTTGGGCAAATAAGTGCTAAAACAGGCGGCACTTAGCTGGTAAAATCACAAAATTGCGGGCTGCAAGGCGCAACCGCATCCGAGGCGCGGGAGTATATCACCTTTGTCAGGTGACTGCTTCTTCATCAGCCGCCGCATTGATTATTTTGCTAATCATAGGGTCTCAGCTACCATGACCGATTGCGAGATAATGTCCCAACCGTGAGTCGACACGAAATATGCCGAAAAAAGCCGAACAGCCAGCCAGCTTTGAAACGTCATTGCAGCAGCTGGAGCAGATTGTCAGCCGTCTGGAAAGTGGTGAACTGCCGCTGGAAGAAGCCCTGAACGAATTTGAACGCGGCGTGCAGCTGGCGCGGAATGGCCAGCAGACGCTGCAGCAGGCTGAACAGCGGGTCCGCATTCTGCTGAACGATGATAAAGATGCCGACCTCACTGCTTTCATGCCGGAAAACCACTAATGGATTTTGCCCGCTTACTCGACGCCTATCAGCAGCAGGTCAACGCCGCGCTGACGCGTTTTATAGAGCCACTTCCTTTTCAGAGTTCTCCTCTGGTGAATGCCATGCATTATGGGGCATTATTAGGCGGTAAACGTCTGCGTCCTTTTCTGGTCTACGCGACCGGCGAAATGCTCCACGCCAATCCGGCGAGTCTGGATGCCCCTGCCGCCGCAGTTGAATGCATTCATGCGTACTCTCTGATTCATGACGATCTCCCTGCGATGGACGATGATGCATTGCGTCGCGGGCAGCCAACCTGTCACATTAAATATGGCGAAGACACTGCGATTCTGGCGGGTGACGCCCTGCAGACGCTGGCTTTCTCCATTCTGGCCGATGAAGCAATGCCCGGTGTCAGCGCCGAATACCGTCTGCTGATGCTCTCCGAACTGGCAAAAGCCAGCGGCGTAGCCGGGATGTGTGGCGGACAGGCACTGGATTTAGCGGCAGAAGGCAAATCCGTCGATCTTGATCAGCTGGAACAGATCCATCGCCATAAAACTGGCGCGCTGATCCGCTCAGCGGTGCGCTTAGGCGCATTAACGGCAGGCGATGCGGGCCGCGAAGCGCTGCCGCTGCTCGACCGCTATGCAGAGGCGATTGGTCTCGCATTTCAGGTGCAGGACGACATTCTGGATGTGATCGGTGACACAGCGGTGATCGGAAAACGCCAGGGTGCCGATCAGGATCTGGGGAAAAGCACCTATCCTTCACTGTTAGGCCTTGAAAATGCTCGTGCCAAGGCGCGGGATTTGTATCAGGAAGCTCTTGATGCTTTAGAATTGCTCGCTGCGCACTCCTATAACACCACAGCACTGCAGGCGCTGGCGAGCTTCATAATTGAACGCGACAAATAACTTCCATAATGAGTCTCTGATGAGTTTTGATATTGCTAAATACCCGACACTGGCGCTGGCAGACACCGTTCAGGCGCTACGCGCCCTGCCGAAAGAGAAGTTGCCTGCGCTGTGTGATGAACTGCGTCAGTATCTGTTAGACAGTGTGAGCCGCTCCAGCGGCCATTTTGCATCGGGTCTGGGCGTGGTTGAACTGACGGTCGCGCTGCATTATGTCTATAACACCCCGTTTGACCATCTGGTCTGGGATGTAGGTCATCAGGCTTATCCGCATAAAATTCTGACGGGTCGCCGCGATCGCATCGGCACTATCCGTCAGAAAAACGGCGTACACCCGTTTCCGTGGCGCGGTGAAAGTGAATATGACGTCCTGAGCGTCGGTCACTCGTCGACCTCAATCAGTGCCGGTCTGGGCATGGCCGCTGCGGCAGAACGTGAAGGTCAGGGCCGTCGTACCGCCTGTATTATTGGCGATGGTGCGATTACCGCAGGCATGGCGTTTGAAGCGATGAACCATGCTGGTGATATTAAGCCGGACATGCTGGTCATCCTCAATGACAACGAGATGTCGATCTCCGAAAACGTCGGCGCGCTGAATAATCGCCTGGCGCAGATCCTGTCGGGTAAAACATACGCACGACTGCGCGAAGGCAGTAAACGGGTGCTGACAAATCTGCCGCCAATCAAAGAGCTGGTCAAACGCACCGAAGAGCATCTCAAAGGCATGGTCGTGCCGGGCACGCTCTTTGAAGAGCTGGGCTTTAACTACATCGGCCCGGTTGATGGTCACGATGTGCTGACGCTGGTCAATACGCTGAGCAACATGCGCAGCCTGAAAGGGCCGCAGTTCCTGCATATCATGACGAAGAAAGGTAAAGGCTACGCCCCGGCAGAGGAAGATCCGATTGCCTGGCACGCCGTTCCTAAATTTGACCCGGCGATTGGCGAACTGCCGAAAAGCGCAGAAGGTCTGCCGAGCTACTCTAAAATCTTCGGCAACTGGCTGTGTGAAATGGCCGCCGACGATCCGAAGCTGATGGCGATTACGCCAGCGATGCGTGAAGGCTCCGGCATGGTGGCCTTCTCACGTGAATTCCCGAAGCAATATTTTGACGTGGCGATCGCCGAGCAGCATGCGGTGACTTTCGCGGCCGGTATGGCGATTGGCGGCTATAAACCCATTGTGGCCATCTACTCGACCTTCCTGCAACGCGCCTACGATCAGCTGATCCACGACGTCGCTATCCAGAAATTGCCGGTCCTGTTTGCTATCGATCGCGGTGGTATTGTTGGCGCGGATGGTCAGACTCACCAGGGCGCGTTTGATCTCGCTTATCTCCGCTGCGTGCCGGATATGGTGATCATGACGCCGAGCGATGAGAATGAGTGTCGGCAGATGCTTTACACCGGCTATCACCATCAGGCTGGCCCAAGTGCAGTGCGCTATCCGCGCGGCACCGGTATCGGCACGCCGCTGGCTCCGCTGCAGAGTCTGCCGCTGGGTAAAGCAGTCGTGAAACGTCAGGGTGAAAAGCTGGCGATTCTGAACTTCGGTACTCTGCTGCCAGAAGCAGCCGCCACGGCGGAAGTGCTGAATGCAACTTTGGTTGATATGCGCTTTGTGAAGCCGCTGGATGAGGCGCTGATCGCCGAGCTCGCTAAAACCCACGACTCGCTGATTACGCTGGAAGAAGGCGCAATCAAAGGCGGTGCGGGCAGCGGCGTAAATGAGTTTGTGATGGCGAAACGGCTGGCCGTTCCGGTACTGAACATTGGCCTGCCCGATGAGTTCATCCCGCAGGGCACGCAGGATGAAGTGCGTCATGACTATCTGCTGGACGCCGAAGGCATTCAGCAACAGATCGCCCGCTGGCTGGCGCAGTAACTTCTCCTCTCTGCGCTCCCCCCTGGGGAGCGCAACATCCTGCTATGCTGTAACCTTTGCACTTTCGCAGGAGCCTCCACCATGAAAACGATTCAACTGGGTACTACCGATCTGCAGGTGTCGCGTCTCTGTCTTGGCTGTATGACCTATGGCGAGCCAACGCGCGGTAATCATGCCTGGACGCTGCCTGAAGCGAGCAGCCGTCCGCTGATCCAGCAGGCGCTGAACGCGGGCATCAACTTCTTTGATACCGCCAACAGCTACTCCGATGGCAGCAGTGAAGAGATCCTGGGCCGGGCGCTGAAAGATTTCGCCCACCGTGAAGAGATCGTGGTCGCCACCAAAGTCTATTTTCCGCTGACCAATCTCTCACAGGGACTCTCGCGCAAAAATATTCTGCAATCGATTGATGACAGCCTGCAGCGTCTTGGCATGGAGTATGTGGACCTGCTGCAGATTCACCGCTGGGATTATGACACGCCGCTGGAAGAGACGCTGGAAGCGCTGCATGAGGTAGTGCAGTCTGGCAAAGCCCGTTATATCGGTGCCTCGTCAATGCACGCCAGCCAGTTTGCTCAGGCGTTGCAGATGCAGTCGGAACAGGGCTGGCATCGCTTTGTCAGCATGCAGGATCAGTACAACCTGATTCAGCGCGAAGAGGAGCGTGAAATGCATCCGCTCTGCCTGAAAGAACAGATCGCCGTGCTGCCCTGGAGTCCGCTGGCGCGCGGTAAGCTGACCCGCCCGTGGGGGGAAAACACCGCGCGTTCCGCCTCCGACCAGGTGATGGCGAAGCTCTATGACAATACCGAAGCGAATGATGCCGTGATTGCAGAGCGGCTGGCACAGGTAGCGGAAAGCAAAGGCGTGACGCGGGCGCAGGTGGCGCTGGCCTGGCTTCTGAGCAAGCCTGCCGTTACGGCACCGATTATTGGTGCATCGCGCGCAGAGCAGTTTGAGGATCTGGTGAAGGCAGTGGATGTCACGCTGAGTGACGGAGAGATTACCCTGCTGGAAGAGGTCTATCAGCCGCATCAGGCGGTGGGATTTGAATAAAACCAGAACGTGACGCCCTGCCCGGGCGTCACCTCTTATCATGCGTTTAGCATCGACGTTTAACCCGCCAGCCAGACCCCAAAGCCATAGAGCATCGCCGCAGAAATCACGCCAGCAATAATGTCATCCACCATAATGCCCATGCCGCCATGTACATTGCGGTCAAACCAGCGAATCGGCCAGGGTTTCCACATATCAAGAATACGGAACACGACAAAGCCGCCCAGTACCCATTGCCAGTTGTTAACCGGAATCGCCATCAGCGTAATCCACATGCCGATGAACTCATCCCAGACAATACTGCCGTGATCGTGTACGCCCATATCTTTGGCGGTGCGATGGCAGAGATAGACACCGACGCAGATACCAACCAGCACAACCAGCGAATAGAGATCCTGCGGCAGAAAGGTCATCAGCCACCAGAATGGAATGGCCGCCAGCGATCCCATGGTACCAGGCACGACCGGGCTTAATCCGCTGCCGAAACCGGTGGCCAGCAGATGCCAGGGATTGCTCATCCGCAGGCGGCTCTTCGCCACGTCGTTATTTAGTATCAAAGTGATCAAACCCTTTATGATGGAACGTGGCGGGCTTGCCATTATCCAGCAGCGTTAAGCCTTCTGATTCCGGTGCTATCTGTCCGATGCAGGTATAAGGCACGCCCAGATGCCCCAGCGCCACATCAAGCGCACCGCGATTCACTTCCGGCACGGTGAAGCAGAGTTCGTAATCTTCTCCGCCACTCAGCGCCCAGCGCAATACCTGCTCAGGGTCGAAATGGTCACGCAGCGCCGCCGACAGCGGCAACGCATCCAGGTTAAGCCTTGCACCACAGCCGCTGGCTTTCAGCACGTGGCCGAGATCGGAAATCAGGCCATCGGAAAGGTCCACGGCTGAAGAGGCCAGCGAACGCAGTGCCTGGCCCTGCAGAATGCGTGGCATTGGGCGCAGATGCCGTTTAATCAACGCTTCATGCACCGCCGGATCGCTGATGCGACAGTGATGCTGCAACAGCGCCAGACCCGCCGCGCTGTCACCCAGCGTGCCGGTCACGTAGATCCAGTCGCCCGGCTTCGCACCGGAGCGTTTCAGGGCGCGGCCCTGCGGCACCAGACCGTGAATCGCCAGCGTCAGGCTCAGCGGGCCACGGGTCGTGTCGCCACCCACCAGCTGCATGTCGTAATATTCCAGCAGTTCAAACAGGCTTTCGCTAAAGGCGGAGAGCCAGCTCTCATCGACCTGCGGCAGCGTTAAGGCCAGCGTCAGCCACGCGGGATCGGCACCCATGGCAGCAAGGTCGCTAAGATTCACAGCCAGCGCTTTGTAGCCCAGATCGGCAGGATGGATATCCCGTAAGAAGTGCACACCCGCGACCAGGGTATCGGTGCTGATCGCCAGCGTCTGTTTTTCCGGCACGCTAAGTAACGCACAATCGTCACCGATGCCGAGTTCGACATCACGGCGGCTGCGTGTTCTGCGGTTGAAGTAGCGTGCGATGAGTTCAAATTCACCACAAGACATAATTGCGTTCCGCTTAACTCTTCATGAAAAAAGGCCGGCAAGCCGGCCTTTTTGTTTATTTGCGATGGGGTCGAATTTGTGGACCGGCTTTATCCAGCACGCCGTTGACAAATTTATGACTGTCTTCGGCACCGAAGACTTTCGCCAGCTCAATGCCTTCGTTGATGGCCACTTTATAGGGCACATCATCACGTTTGCTCAGCTCATACAGCGAGATGCGCAGGATAGCTTTTTCTACCTGGCCCAGCTCTTCGAGCTGACGCGACAGATAAGGCTTCATCAATCCATCCAGATACGCACTGTTGGTCGCCACACCGGACAGCAGTTCGCGGAAGTAGGTAATGTCGACGTCTTTGACGTCCTGTTCCGCCAGAAACTGGTATTCCACATCGGCAATGTCGTTATTCGACAACTGCCAGGAGTAAAGCGCCTGAACAGCGCACTCACGGGCGCGACGACGAGCAGCAGGTTTCACAAAATTCCCCTTACAAAAATCAGGCTTTAATGGCTTTCAATACGTTAATCATTTCGAGCGCAGTCAGCGCCGCTTCAGCACCTTTATTACCCGCTTTGGTGCCGGCACGCTCAATGGCCTGCTCGATGCTTTCAGTGGTCAGCACGCCGAACGCGACAGGAATGTCGCTGTTCATGGCAACGCTGGCGATACCGGAGCTGGCTTCACCCGCCACATATTCGAAGTGCGCAGTGCCACCACGAATAACGGTGCCGAGTGCGATAATCGCATCATATTTGCCGGTGTTTGCCAGGGCACGGGCTGCCAGCGGCAGTTCGTAGGCACCCGGCACCCAGACTACGGTGATATTGTCATCTTTGACCTGGCCGATACGTTTCAGGGCATCAACTGCGCCATCCAGCAGGCTGTCATTAATGAAGTTGTTAAAACGCGCGATGACGATGGCAACATTGGCCTCAGGCGTTGCAACAGCAGCTTCGATAACTTTCATACTTATCCTTTCAGGGGTTTGGTTGGCCCCGCGCAGGGGGGCGGATTCTATCATACTCTTAGGCGGCGTGCTCTCGCTTTTCCGGGCATGCTATTGCGGTGTCAGGGTCAGACGTAAATCGTCACCGACCTGCCGGACATCGCTGAAACGGAACGCAGGCGCGTCAGCCAGCTGGCTGAGCCCCGGCAGCTGACACAAGCCGCGTCCTTCATGGCCTAATAGCTTAGGTGCCAGATAAACGATCAGTTCATCCACCAGCCCGGCCTGTAACAGGGCACCAGCCAGCGTGGCACCCGCTTCAACCCAGACGCTGTTAATCTGTCGCTGTCCCAGCAGCATCATCATCGCCACCCGATCCAGGTGCTGTTCGCGCAGCGGAACGGCGATTTGCGTCACGCTGGCGGGCCAGTGCTGCTGATCCGGCTGATGACGCATCAGCCAGGTTTCGCCCGGCTGGGAGATGAGCCGATGCTGCGGCGTCACGCGATTCTGGCTGTCGATAATCACACGTACCGGCTGACGCAGTTGCTGTTCATCAACCAGAGCCTGGCTGTCGGTATTGAGTTCAGACCAGCGCACTGTCAGAGAGGGATCGTCCGCCAGCACCGTGGCGCTGCTGCTGAGAATGGCGGCGCTTTGCGCCCGCAGACGCTGCACATCACGGCGTGCAGCCTCAGAGGTGATCCACTGACTTTCGCCACTGGCCATGGCCGTGCGGCCATCCAGCGATGCGCCCAGCTTAAGCTGAATCCAGGGAAAGCCGGTGCGCATGCGCTTGAGGAAGCCGCGATTCAGTGCTTCTGCTTCCTGCATCATCAGACCATGGCTGACGTCAATGCCCGCCTGATGCAGACGGTGCAGTCCGCGCCCCGCGACCTGCGGATTCGGGTCCTGCATAGCGGCGACGACACGGGTTACACCTGCGGCGATCAGCGCATCACAGCAGGGCGGCGTGCGGCCATGGTGGCTGCACGGCTCCAGCGTGACATAGGCAGTTGCGCCACGCGCTTTCTCGCCAGCCATGCGCAGCGCGTAGACCTCAGCATGGGGTTCACCGGCACGCTGATGCCAGCCCTCACCCACGACTTCGCCATCGCGCACAATCACACAGCCGACATTCGGGTTCGGCATGGTCGTAAAACGGCCGCGTCGCGCCAGTTCCAGCGCACGCGCCATGTAGCGTTCGTCCATACTTTAATCCTGTAACCGGGCGATCTCTTCGCCAAAATCGCGAATATCTTCAAAGCTGCGGTAAACCGAGGCGAAGCGAATATAGGCGACTTTATCGAGCTTCTTAAGCTCATCCATCACCAGATTGCCAATCAGCTTACTGGGGATCTCACGTTCGCCAGTGGCGCGCAGCTGCGTTTTAATATGGTTTACGGCGCTTTCCACCGCGTCAGCGCTGACCGGACGCTTCTCAAGCGCTTTCATCATCCCGCTGGCCATTTTGTCTTCATTGAAAGGCTCGCGCACATCATTGCTTTTCACCACGCGGGGCATCACCAGTTCCGCCACCTCAAAGGTGGTGAAGCGTTCATGACACATCAGACACTGGCGACGGCGTCGCACCGAGGAGCCTTCACTAACCAGACGAGAATCAATCACTTTGGTGTCGACAGCGGAGCAGAATGGGCAATGCATGACGTTTCCTGACGCGAGAGTGATGGGCCACACAGTGTAGCGCGAACTGTGAATCAACAAAATCTCTTCCGTGTCTTTCGTGGGCTTCTCATCGCAGGATAAACGATGCTAAATTTCGTCTGCGGCAAAAGGGACTACGCTTTAAGAGCGGCAATTAAAATTTTCCACTAACACATTGGAGGTTGTATGGGTCTGTTTAACTTTGTGAAAGAAGCCGGTGAAAAACTCTGGGACGCCGTACATGGCGGTGAGGACCAGAATAAAAAGCTGCAGGATCACATCAACAAGCTCGGCTTGCCAGACAGCGACAAGGTGGACGTAAAAGTTAATGGTGATACCGTCACCGTGACCGGCGATGGCCTTTCTCAGGAACTGAAAGAGAAGATTCTGATCGCGGCAGGTAATGTGGCAGGCATCACGAAAGTGGAAGACAAGGTCACCGTGACAGACAGCGCGGCCGAGTCAGAGCTTTATACCGTAAAAAAAGGCGACACGCTGAGCGCTATTTCTAAACAGGTTTATGGCAACGCTAACGAATATAACAAGATTTTCGAAGCGAATAAGCCAATGCTCACCCATCCTGATAAGATCTATCCTGGCCAGGTTTTACGTATTCCAAAATAACGGACAAGGATCACTTATGAGCAGGATGGTTTGGGTTCCGGTGGCGTTCTCACTGGTGGCGCTGAGCGGCTGCAGTAGCAGTGCAGGTAACCCGCAGGTCAGAGAGCTGCACCAGGAAGTGAGTCAGCTCAATCAGCAGATGCAGCATCTGACCACACAGGCCAGCGCGCTGGAGATTCAGGGGCAGCTTAACAGCCAGTTGCAGCAAGGTGCCTGGCTGGTGCCACAGGCGAACACGCCAGTGGCGTTGCAGACTCAGCTCGGCACGCTGAGACTGACGCTCTCCCCTGTCACTGCAGAAGCCAGCGGCTCGCGGGCAACCCTGACCGTACGCTCAATGGACGATCGGCCTTTGCCCGCCCTGCATGCGACGGTGATCTGGGGTGAACTCGACCCGGCGACCGGTAAACCGCTGAGCAGTGACAGTCTGACTCAGACGGTCGCGGTGCCTGCCTCGCTGCTGCCGCAGCATTCGGCGACGATCCCGTTGCGTCTCAGTGGCCTGACCCCGGAGCAACTGGGTTATGTCCGCGTGCATAACGTGTCCGCTGCCACCCCGTCCCAGACCTCCCCTGCGGCACCTGATAACCCTTAACCGTGGTGCAAAAAAAACGGGCAGCCAAAAGGCTGCCCGTTTTTATTACTGACGCGCGATTAAGGCAGGATAGAAGGCTGATCGGCGCCCTCTTTCTCGACTTTCTGCACCATCATATGTTCACGCTTCATGCCCAGCTTCAGCGCCAGCGCCGAAGAGACATAAATGGATGAGATCGTACCAATCGTCACACCAATCAGCATGGTCAGTGAGAAGCCTTTCAGCAGCGCACCACCAAATATGAAGAGGATGAGGATCATCGCCAGCGTCGTCAGTGAGGTAATCAGGGTACGGCTTAACGTCTGGGTCAGTGATACGTTCGTAATATCGTAAGAACTGCCGCGACGGATCTTGCGGAAGTTTTCGCGAATACGGTCAGAGACCACGATTTTATCGTTAAGCGAGTAGCCAATTACCGACATCAGCGAGGCAACAATCGTCAGGTCGATTTCAATGCGGAACAGCGCCAGCAGGCCGCAGGTGATAATCACGTCATGCGCCAGCGCCAGCACGGTGCCCAGTGCCAGACGCCACTCAAAGCGGAAACCGATATAGATCAGAATCGCAATCAGCGCCGATAGCAGGGCCATCGCACCCGCCTGCGCCAGGTCGCTGCCCACACTCGGCCCCACGAACTCAATGCGCTTAACGGTGGCGTTTTGCTGCGTAGTCTGGTTGATCACCGACACCACTTTATTGCCTAACTCGGTACCTGCCGGGCCGGTAACCGGTGCCATACGCACCATGACGTCACGGCTGCTGCCAAAGTTCTGCACCAGCGGCTCGTCAAAGCCCGCTTTCACCAGTTCGCTACGCAGCGTGTCCAGATCGGCGGGTTTCTCCAGCGCGATCTCAATCACCGTACCCCCGGTGAAATCAAGGCCCCAGTTAAAACCACGCACGCCCACGATCGCAATCGCGGCCACAATCAGCAGTCCCGAAATGATGAAGGCCAGCTTATCCCAGCGCATAAAGTCGACGACTTTACGCCCGTGGTTTAACTGCTCAATGTTATATTCCTGTGCCACAACGCACTCCTCAGATAGACAGCTTGTTGATGCGTTTGCCACCGTAAACCAGGTTAACAATGGCACGGGTACCGATAATCGCGGTGAACATTGAGGTCGCGATACCAATTGCGGTGGTAATCGCAAAGCCTTTGATCGAACCGGTGCCGACCGCGTAAAGAATGATAACTTTGATCAGGGTGGTCACGTTCGCATCGACAATACTGGAGAAGGCGCCTTTGTAGCCTTCATGAATTGCCTGCTGAACCGAGCGCCCGTTTCGCAACTCTTCTTTAATACGTTCGTTAATCAGTACGTTGGCATCAACTGCTACCGCCAGCGTTAACACGATACCGGCAATACCGGGCATGGTCAGGGTCGCGCCAGGCAGCAGGGACATGATGCCGACAATCAGCACCAGGTTAACCAGCAGCGCACTCGTCGCAATCAGACCAAACTTTTTATAGAACACCACCATAAAGAGGATCGAGGCGAGCAGCCCCCACAGGCAGGCTTCCAGACCCTGAGTAATGTTCTGCTGACCCATGGTCGGCCCGATAGTACGCTCTTCCACAATCTGGATGGGCGCAATCAACGCACCGGCACGCAGCAGCAGCGACAGCTGACGCGCTTCGTTCGGGTTATTGATACCGGTGATGCGGAAGCTGTTCCCCAGGCGAGACTGGATATTAGCGACGTTAATCACCTCTTCCTGTTTCACCAGAACTGAACGACCGTTGGCATCTTTTTTACCGCTGTCCTTGTACTCCACAAACAGGGTCGCCATCGGCTTGCCGATGTTGTCCTTAGTGAAGTTGGACATGATGTTACCGCCTGCGCCATCCAGTGAAATGTTCACCTGTGGCTGGTTGTACTCATCCATGCTGGAGGTTGAGTCGGTGATATGGTCACCGGTCAGAATTACCCGCTTGTAGAGCACGACCGGCTGGCCATCGCGCATATCTTTCACTTCAGAGTCACCCGGTACACGCCCACTGGCCGCCGCGGTAGGATCCACGCTGGTGTTAACCAGACGGAATTCCAGCGTCGCGGTGGCACCCAGAATCTCTTTGGCGCGCGCCGTATCCTGAATACCCGGTAGCTCAACCACAATACGATCGGAACCCTGACGCTGAACCAGTGGTTCAGCTACGCCCAGCTGGTTTACACGGTTACGCAGAATCGTAATGTTCTGCTGAACCGCATATTCACGCGCTTCGCTGAGACGGGCATCGCTCATGGTGGCACGCAGCGCATCACTGCCGCTGCTGTTGATCACCAGATCCTGATGACGGGAACTCAGCCAGGAGATCGCCGCATCACGACTGGCAGCGTCACGGAAACGAATTTCCACGCCGTAGTTCGCGATTTTATTGACGTTGGTGTAGGGGATATTTTTAGTGCGCAGGTCGCTACGCAGCGTGTCAGCATTCTGCTCCTGCAGCTTACTGAGCGCGGTGTCCATGTCCACTTCCATCAGGAAGTGCACACCACCACGCAAATCGAGACCGAGTTTCATCGGCTCTGCTGACAGCATCGTCAGCCAGCGCGGCGTGGCGGGCGCAAGGTTCAGCGCGACAACGTAGTTTTCACCCAGCGCTTTCATGATCGCTTCACGGGCGCGTAACTGCACATCCGTATTATTGAAGCGCGCGGTAATCGCACCATTTTCCAGCGCAACAGATTTGCTCTGGATATTGTCTTGTTTCAATACGGACTGAATTTGATCCAACGTCTGCTCACTGGCGGCGCTTCCGCGCGCACCAGTGATTTGAACGGCCGGATCCTCACCATACAGGTTGGGAAGCGCATAGAGCAGGCCGACGAGAATCACGACGACCAGCATTACGTACTTCCACAAAGGATAACGATTTAACACGGCAGTTCCCTTAGGGAAGAAAGAATTACAGCGCCTTGATAGTGCCCTTCGGCAGCACGGCGGCGACGAAATCACGTTTAATGACGACTTCATTGGTGTCATTCAGCGCAATAGCTACGTAGCCCGTGTCAGAGACTTTCGTTACGCGGCCTACCAGGCCACCGCTGGTCAGCACTTCATCACCCTTAGAGATGGAATCCATCAGCTTCTTGTGCTCTTTCGCACGTTTCTGCTGCGGACGCAGGATCATGAAATAGAAAATCAGACCAAACACCACCAGCATGATCACCAGAGAATACGGACTTCCCTGAGACGGAGCGCCTGCTGCGGCCACGGCGTCAGAAATGAATAAGCTCATTAAATTTCCCTCATTGATGAATTATCAGACGTTAATGGCGGAACTTCTTTGCCCGTCCGTTGGTAAAACTCAGTTACAAAGCGCTCTAATTTACCCTCTTCGATGGCCTGGCGTAAACCAGCCATCAGACGCTGGTAGTAGCGCAAATTGTGAATAGTATTCAGACGCGCGCCCAGTATTTCGTTACAACGGTCGAGATGATACAAGTAGGCACGGCTATAATTGCGACAGGTGTAACAATCACACTCCGCATCCAGCGGCGCAGTGTCATCTTTGTAGCGGGCGTTGCGAATCTTCACTACACCTTCGGTTACAAACAGGTGACCATTTCGCGCATTACGGGTTGGCATCACGCAGTCAAACATATCGACGCCGCGACGGACGCCTTCAACCAGATCTTCTGGCTTGCCGACACCCATCAGATAACGCGGTTTATCCTGCGGAAGCTGCGGACAGACGTGCTCAAGAATACGGTGCATGTCCTGCTTAGGCTCACCCACCGCCAGGCCGCCCACAGCGTACCCATCAAAGCCAATCTCTACCAGACCTTTCACCGAGACATCTCGTAAATCTTCGTAAACCGAGCCCTGAATAATGCCAAATAAGGCATTTTTATTTCCCAGGCTGTCGAAACGGTCACGGCTGCGTCGCGCCCAGCGCAGCGACATCTCCATGGAGCGTTTGGCGTAGTCCCAGTCCGCCGGATAGGGCGTACATTCATCGAAAATCATCACGATGTCGGAACCGAGGTCATACTGAATCTCCATCGATTTTTCCGGATCGAGGAAGATCGGGTCGCCGTTGATCGGGTTACGGAAATGCACGCCCGCTTCGGTGATTTTACGGATGTCGCCCAGGCTGAAGACCTGGAAGCCGCCGGAGTCGGTCAGGATCGGCCCTTTCCACTGCATAAAGTCATGCAGATCGCCATGCAGTTTCATGATCTCCTGGCCGGGACGCAGCCAGAGGTGGAAGGTATTGCCCAGAATGATCTGCGCGCCGGTCTCCTGCACTTCTTCCGGCGTCATGCCTTTAACAGTGCCATAGGTGCCAACAGGCATAAACGCAGGGGTTTCCACCACACCGCGATCAAAAATCAGACGGCCACGGCGTGCGCGCCCGTCAGTGGTATCAAGTTCAAATTTCACAAAGCCTCCATCGGAGAAACAGTCCGATGCAGATAACCTTCATTCGCACGACAGGCGATTCCGGCTATCGGTTAATAAATCAGTCGCCCACTTTTTCCAGCGGCGCCTGCGGATTTTTGCTGATAAACATCGCGTCGCCATAACTGAAGAAACGATATTGCTCAGCCACGGCTGCGCGGTACGCGGCCATGGTGTGCTGATAACCGGCAAACGCCGAGACCAGCATAATCAGAGTCGATTCGGGCAGGTGGAAGTTGGTGATCAGTGCATCGATCACCTGATACTCATAGCCCGGATAGATGAAAATCTGGGTATCGTCGAAGAACGGCGCAATCAGGGCATCCTGACTCGCTTTGGCGGCGCTCTCCAGCGAACGAACGGAGGTGGTGCCGACAGCGACCACCTTATTGCCACGCGCTTTGCAGGACAGTACTGCGTCGACAACCTCCTGCGGCACTTCGGCATACTCCGCGTGCATGTGATGCTCTTCGATGGTCTCGACACGCACCGGCTGGAAGGTGCCCGCCCCGACGTGCAGCGTCACAAAGGCCATATCAATGCCCTTCTCTTTCAGTGCCTGCAGCAGCGGTTCATCGAAGTGCAGACCGGCGGTCGGCGCC
This sequence comes from Pantoea sp. 22096, assembly GCF_052045955.1. Lineage (NCBI taxonomy): Bacteria > Pseudomonadati > Pseudomonadota > Gammaproteobacteria > Enterobacterales > Erwiniaceae > Pantoea > Pantoea sp. 22096. The sequence continues at coordinate 2,064,123 of NZ_JBQEPW010000001.1, forward strand.
GCCACAGCACCCGGACGGGCGCTGTAAACCGTCTGGTAAAGTTCGCGATCCGCCTCTTCATCCGGACGGTCAATATACGGCGGCAAAGGCATGTGGCCGACGCTGTTGAGGATGTCGAGCACCGCGCGCTCATCATCAAACGCGATCTCAAACAGGGCATCGTGACGTGCCACCATGGTCGCTTTCACGCTCTCATCTTCGCCCAGCAGCAGTTCTGCCCCCGGTTTTGGCGCTTTTGAGGCGCGCACATGTGCCAGCACGCGCTTGTCGTCGAGCATCCGCTCCACCAGCATCTCGATTTTGCCGCCGCTGGCTTTACGGCCAAAGACGCGCGCCGGAATCACGCGGGTGTTGTTGAACACCAGCAGATCGCCTGGATTCAGCTTATCCAGCACGTCGGTGAAAACACCGTGCGACAGCGCACCGCTGGGACCGTCGAGCGACAGCAGACGACAGCCGCTGCGCTGCGCCTGGGGATAGTGAGCAATCAGGGATTCGGGCAGTTCAAAAGCAAAATCGGCGACACGCATTGACATGTTCTTTCTCAGGCAAAAACAGGCGGCACAGTTTAGCGGAAAACCGACCAATTCTGAACAACTGGCTGCGCAAAGGCAGTTCTGCCTATAATGCGGCATGAACTTTCTTGCTCATCTCCATCTGGCTAAGCTGGCCGACAGCTCCCTTCTCGGCAATTTAATGGCCGATTTTGTGCGTGGCAACCCGCACCAGCACTGGTCCGCGCCTGTCGCAGACGGCATTCTGATGCATCGTCGTCTGGATGTGATGACCGATGCACTGCCGGAAGTACGCAGCGCCCGTCAGCTGTTCCGTGCGGAAACCTATCGTGTGGCCCCGATTACGCTGGACGTCATCTGGGACCATTTTCTGGCCCGTCACTGGCAGCAATTTACGCCCGACCAGACGCTGGTGCAGTTTTCTGCCACCGCCGAGCGCGAAATCCTGCCGCAGCTGGCCGACACGCCCGTAGAGTTTCAGGAACTCAACGCAGTGATGTGGCGCGAGCGCTGGTTCGAGCATTATGCCCAGCCTGCCCGGCTGGAGCGGGTGCTGCACGGCATGGCCAGTCGCCGTCCCCGCCTGTCGGCACTGCGCGACTCCTACCACGATTTCATCCAACATTATGATCAGCTGGAAGCGCTGTTTTTTGTTTTTTATCCGCGTTTAATGGCGCTGGCGACCAGCAGAACCCTGTAAAACCCGATCCTCTGCTGCCGGGCTGACGGACACGCGCTTTTGCCAGATGAAAAAAGCCGGCCACCCGGCCCAGCACTATCTTGCCATTGCTGCTTATCTGCGGCTTAATGAAGCCTTTCTTAACAATACTGAAGTAAACATCACAGCCAGACCGCCTGTTCAGGCGCGCCTTCCGTTCGTTATGGCAAAAAATCATAAGAGGAAAAGATGTCATCCGCTTCGCATTCTGAAATAGACGCGCGTTACCGTTACGCCTGCGACATCGCCCGTGCAGCGGGCAGCCGGGCCTTATCATGGTATCAGCAGCGTCAGACTCTGGTAGTGGAACACAAAAGGGATTTGCAGGACGTGGTCAGCGAGGCTGATCGTAACGTTGAGGCATTAATTAAGACCTTAATCGCTGAACGTTTTCCTGAGGATAGCGTCTATGGCGAAGAGAGCGGCGGCGAGGTTGAGGGTGCGCCGTTTATCTGGGTTGTCGATCCGATCGATGGCACCGCCTGTTTCGTCAACGGTTTGCCTAACTGGTGCGTTTCGCTGGCGGTGGTCTGCGAGGGCCAGCCGGTGATCGGCGTCGTCTGCGATCCTAATCATCAGGAGCTGTTCCACGCACGGGCAGGCCAGGGGGCATGGCTGAATGAAAGTCGCCTGCAGGTTCATGACGCAGCGCATCTCAATGAGGGTTTACTTGGCATCAGCAACTCCAGCCGGACGCCGGGCGAAAGCGTCTCACGCCTGATCAGCGGCTTAATTGAACAGGGTGGTATGTTTATTCGCATCGGTTCGGGTGCGCTGACCAGCGCCTGGGCGGCAGCCGGTCGGCTGATTGGTTACTACGAAGCGCATATGCATCCGTGGGATAGTCTGCCGGGCATCGTTCTTATGCGCGAAGCAGGCGGTGTCACCAATGATTATCTGCGTAATGAAGGCCTGAAAAACGGTAACCCTGTGTTGCTGGCCAATGCGGCTCTGTATCCAAAAATTAAAGCGCTGACCGGCAACGGCGCACTGGAAGAGTAAATGACGCTGCCAACCCTGTGCCGCTGTGCGCTGATCCTCGGTTCTCTCTGGCTGTTAAGCCCGGCGACACAGGCGGCGGATTACCAGCTGGAGAAAGTGGTTGAACTGAGCCGTCACGGCGTACGTCCACCCACGCCAGGCAATCGAAAAGAGATTGAAGCCGCCAGCCAGCAACCCTGGACACAGTGGACCACTGCCGATGGCGAGCTGACGGGTCACGGCTACAGTGCCGTGGTGAATAAAGGACGCTGGGAAGGCGAGCACTATCGCCAGCTCGGCCTGCTGGGCACGGGCTGTCCGGATGCGGCTCAGGTCTACGTGCGCGCCAGCCCGCTGCAGCGCACCCGTGCCACGGCTGCGGCGCTGACGGACGGCGCCTTTCCCGGCTGCGGCGTAACCGTGCATCACGTCGCGGGCGATGTTGATCCCCTGTTTCAGAATGAAAAGCTGACGGTCACCCGGACCGACCCCGTGCAGGAACTGACTGCTAAACAGCAGAAAGCGGGCAATCTGGCACATCTGCAACAGCAACTGCAACCGGCGATTCAGCAGCTGAAAACCGCCGTCTGTCCCCCCGCAACGGCTTGTCCCCTGTTTGATGCGCCCTGGACGTTCCGGCAAACCCGCAACGGAAATAGTTACGTTTACGGGCTGAGCGTCATGGCGAGCATGGTGGAGACGCTGCGACTGGGCTACAGCGAAAATCTGCCGTTTGATCAGCTCGCCTGGGGGCATATCACCTCGGCCGCGCAAATCACCTCCCTGCTGCCGCTGCTGACCGCAAACTACGATCTCAGCAACGATGTACTCTACCTGGCACAGCGCCGTGGCTCGATACTGCTCAACACGATGCTGGAGGCGATCGCTGCCAATAGCTCGCCGAGCCGCTGGCTGATTCTTGTCGCGCATGACACCAATATTGCGATGGTGCGCACCCTGATGGACTTTAACTGGCAGTTACCCGGTTACTCGCGCGGTAACATTCCGCCGGGCAGCAGTCTGGTGCTGGAGCGCTGGCGCGACACCCGCAGCGGCGAGCGTTTTTTACGGATCTATTTTCAGGCGCAGAGTCTGGATGGCATCCGCCAGTTGCAACTCATTGATGATAAATATCCGTTATTACAACAGGAATGGCATCAGCCTGACTGCAGAGTTACCGATGTCGGCCTGCTCTGCCCTTATCAATCCACACTGACTCAGCTCCGGAAAAACCTGGATAACAGCGCTGTGCTGCCGGTTTCGGTTATATTGCCCTGAGTCTGTCGCTAATCAAATTAAGGCCGCAGCCGCAATGCGGCCTTAATAATGTTAACCGCTGTTAATTAACGCCACTCAGACCTTTTCTTATTTAATTCATCTGACTATCAGCGCCACACATTTTGATTTACGATAGTCCTGTCAATCATCCCTTTATTATCTATTTTCCTCTAATTCTTGCGTATTTCGGCGACTGGTTTCGCCGTTTTTTATTTCCGCCTCTCTGCTTTTTTAGCGCACCACTGCCCGTATAGCTGCACATTCCTGCGCATGAAGCCCCATCAACAATTTTTCCCGCCTGTAACCTTCAGCGATATTCACTGCCCGTTTGAATAATCTTTTCGGGATACATTCGCCGTAATAAACCGGCGCAGAGTCTTATTTCGCTGACAGAGCGTTAACGCGTAATAAAAGAATTCAGCGTTGTGGCGAAGATCACGCAAATAAGCAGCGATGTGAGAAAATAAAAGAGGAATATTGCGGGTTCTGCTCCCCCAAAAACAGGAAGAGCAGAACTGGAGATTAGCGTGGTTTACGCACCAGCTTATAGCCCAGCAGCAGCACCACAATCCACACCATGCCAACATAGAGTGAAATGCGGGTATCGGGGAAATAACCAATCAGACCAATAATAAAGCAGAGGAACGCAACGCCGACGCCAGCCGTCCAGCTGCCGCCAGGCAGCGCAAACTGCAGCTGACTTGCCGCCTCTTTGCCAATTTTGCGACGGAAGGCAATCTGCGACAACAGAATCATGATCCAGACCCACACCGTTGCAAAGGTCGCTAGCGAGGCGATCACCAGGAAGACTTTTTCCGGCATCAGGTAGTTGAGATAAACCGCAATCAGCATGGCGAACATCATCACCACCACCGTCACCCACGGAATCCCGCGCGACGAGACCTTCATAAAGACTTTCGGCGCATGACCCTGCTGCGCCATCCCGTGCAGCATGCGCCCCACGCCAAACACATCGCTGTTAATCGCCGAGAGTGACGCGGTCAGCACGACGAAATTGAGGATAGAGGCGGCTGCCGCGATCCCCAGATGCTGGAAGGTCAGCACAAACGGACTGCCCGACGTCCCGACCTGATTCCAGGGATAGATCGACATAATTACAAACAACGTGCCCACATAGAACACCAGAATGCGCCACGGCACCGAGTTAATCGCGCGGGGAATCGACTTCTCCGGATCTTTCGCTTCACCGGCGGTGATACCGATGATTTCGATGCCGCCATAGGCGAACATCACCATCTGCAGCGACAGCAGCATGCCGACGACGCCGTGGGCGAAGAAGCCGCCGTTGGTCCAGAGGTTATGGATACCGGTCGGCTGACCGCCGTTGCCAATCCCCCAGATAATCATGCCGAAACCAGCCAGAATCATCACGATGATGGTGGCGACTTTGAAAAAGGAGAACCAGAACTCCACTTCGCCGAACACCTTAACGCTCATCAGATTGACGGCACCGATAATCAGTACCACGCTCAGCACCCAAATCCAGTGCGGCACCTCGGGGAACCAGACGCCCATATAGATGCCGAACGCGGTGACATCCGCAATCGCCACAATCAGGATTTCAAAACAGTAGGTCCAGCCGGTGATGTAGCCCGCCATCGGCCCAAGATAGTCCTGCGCGTAGCGGGAGAAAGAGCTGGCCTGAGGATTGTTAACGGACATCTCACCCAGCGCGCGCATGATGATGTAGGCTACTGCCCCGCCGATGATATAGGCGAGCAGCACGCTCGGTCCGGCCATTTTTATCGCGTCGGCGGAACCGTAAAACAGCCCGGTGCCAATCGCCGATCCCAGCGCCATAAAACGGATGTGGCGCGTGCTCAGTCCGCGTTTGAGCTTATTGGTTTCTTGCATAACAACCTGTACCTGTGAAATGAAAAAACCACGGGCAAGCCCGTGGTTAAAGAAGAATCAGTGCGCTCTGTTACGAGTGAACCGTCACCTGTTCCGGTCCTTTCACCCGATCCACAACAGCGGCAATCAGCAGCATTACCAGCGACGGTGGCAACCAGGCGAGACCCTGATCGGCCAGCGGCAGATGCTGACTGAATGCCGGCAGCAAATCTTTAAACCCGGTAGTTTTAATCGCATCAACAATGCCAAACAGCAGGCTTACCAGCATCGCTGGCGCGATAATCCGGCTGCTCTTATTCCACCAGTTGAGGGTGAAACTCAGCACCACCAGCACGATACAGGGCGGATAGATCGCCGTCAGTACCGGGATGGAGATCTGAATCAGGTGGCTCAGGCCGAGATTCGACACCACCATCGAGAACAGCCCCAGAATAAACACCAGCGTTTTATACGACAACGGCAGGTATTGCGCAAAAAATTCCGCACAGGCACAGGTCAGGCCGACAGCGGTCACCATACAAGCGACGAAGATCAGCGCGGCCAGGAAGAAGCTGCCCATGTTGCCAAAGGTATGCTGAACATACGCGTGCAGAATCGCTGCACCATTGGCATTTTGATCCACCAGCGCCCCGCTGCCCGCGCCCAGTTTAAACAGGCAGAGGTAGACCAGCGTCAGGCCCAGACCGGCAATCAATCCTGCCAGCACGGTATAGCGGGTCAGCAGCGCGGCATTATCAACACCACGTGAACGGGCGGCATTAACAATCACGATGCCAAACACCAGCGCGCCCAGCGTATCCATGGTCAGATAGCCATTAACAAAACCGCTGGAGAACGCCGCCCGCTGATAATCAGCCGTCGCCGGAATGGTCCCGCCTGCAGGCCAGACCAGCGCAGCAACGCCCAGCACGGTCAGCGCGATAATTTTTAGTGGCGCAAGGAAGTGCCCTACCGTGTCGAGCAACTTGCCCGGATAGAGCGACACGCCAATCACCAGCGCGAAGTAGATCAGGCTATAGATGAACAGCGGCAGCGCGCCATCGCCGGTCAGCGGTGCAATGCCCATCTCAAACGAGACCGTTGCCGTGCGCGGGGTAGCAAACAGCGGCCCGACAGCCAGATAGCACACGGTGGCCAGCACGATACCAGCGACCTTGCCTATCGGGCTGCTGAGCGCATCCACGCCGCCGCCGACGCGGGCCAGCGCGATCACGGTCATCACGGGCAGACCGACTGCGGTAATCAGAAAACCAATCGCGGCTGTCCAGACGTGTTCGCCAGACTGAATGCCGACCATTGGCGGAAAAATGATGTTACCCGCGCCAACAAACAGGGCAAATGTCATAAAGCCCAGCGCGAGAATGTCCTTCGAAGTTAAACGATGTGTCATACGGCCTGTCACTGATGTTGCGGTGGAAGTTGGGTTAGTGTTGTCCCCTCGCTGCGTGCAAACCGCGACCTGGCTGACAATGTCAGCGCATTATGCTCATCGCAGGGTAAAGCGCAGGTGATTTAAGCTGCTTTTATTCTGTTCACAGAGGGATGGATCGACAACGGCGCTAAGTAAAACGTTTATAGCGGTGAAAGGCAATACGGGATCGGAAAACCAGAAGGTTATGCCGCCATTTTTTCAAAAGGCAGTGGATAGCGTTAATTTTTGCCGTAGGCACACAAGATGATGTGCTTAAATAACAGACAGAGCGTGAGAAAACCCCGCATAAATGGGCCAGAAGATACACAAAAGGCGCGTTTTACGCGCCTGTCTGCACAACGTTACAGCATTACCAGACCTGATTAGCGATATCGACCACTAAACGAATCTTCTGCCATTGCTCCGCTTCGCTCAGGCTATTGCCCTCTTCGGTAGAAGCAAAGCCGCACTGCGGGCTGAGGCAGATCTGGTCCAGGCTGACATACTGCGTCGCCTCTTCCAGTCGGGCTTTCACCTGCGCCGGATCTTCCAGCTCACCTACTTTGGTGGTGATCAGGCCCAGAACAACCTGCTGATGGCCCGGCCTGACGTAACGCAGTGGCTCAAAGCCGCCAGAACGGGCATTGTCATACTCCAGGAAGAACGCATCCACGTTGACGCTGCCGAACAGGATTTCTGCCACGGGTCCATAGCCGCCTTCAGAAATCCAGGTTGAGCGGAAATTACCGCGACAGACATGCAGACCCACGGTCAGATCGGCAGGTTTATCCGCCAGCGCTTTATTCAACACCTGAGCATACGTCTGGGCCAGCTGGTCCGGATCGTCGCCACGTGCGCGGATATCGCGCTTCTGATCTTCGGAACAGAGATACGCCCAGACGGTGTCATCCAGCTGCAGATAGCGACAGCCCGCGTGGTAAAAGGCCTTGATCGCCTGTTTGTAAGTCTGCGCCAGATCGTCGAAGTAGTCCGCCAGATCGGGATAGACTTCCGAATCAATCACTTTGCGTCCACCGCGGAAGTGCAGCACGCTGGGGCTGGGAATGGTCATCTTCGGCACCGCATCACCGGCAATACTCTGCAGGAAGCGAAAATGGCCGAGCATCGGGTGATCCGCCGGGAAACCGAGTTTGCTCACCACTTTCACGCCATGCGCTTTAGTCTGAACGCCATTAAACTGGATGCCCTGCTCCGCTTCATAGCTCTCGACGCCGTCAAGGCCATAGAAGAAGTCGAAATGCCACCAGCCACGACGGAACTCGCCGTCTGTCACCACTTTCAGGCCATTTTCGCGCTGTTTCGCGACTACATCGCGGATTGCCGCATCTTCAACCTGACGCAGGGCTGCGGCATCAATCTCGCCCGCTGAAAACTGTTCGCGCGCCTGCTTAATCGCAGCAGGACGCAGGAAGCTGCCAACGGTGTCGGCGCGGAACGGGGCGGTTTCTCTTTGCATGATCACTCCTGTCTCTCCTGCAAATGATTGCGGCAGGAAATAATTACATTCTGATATGAATAGCCATCTGGATGGCTATACGTCTGAATGCAGAGTGACATGAGTAACCTCTGTCTGCAACTGAAGAAAATTCAGCGATGATGAAAAAAATTCAGGTTGGAAATTATTGCAGCGCTGCGCGTGCCTGTGCCATCTGGCTGTCAGAGAGCGGCAGGTAGCCTGCTTCGCTGACCCGCCGCTGGCCTTGAGGAGAAAGTACCTGCTGCAAAAAGGCGGCGACCAGCGGTGGCAACGGTTTGCCGGGCGCTTTGTTGACGTAGAGATAGAGCGGACGCGCCCAGGGATAGCGGCCACTGCGGATAGCATCGGCATCCGGAACAATCGCCTGCCCCTGATCGTTCATCACCGCCAGCATTTTTACACCGCTGAGATGAAAGCCGAAACTGGCGTAACCGATGCTGCGCGAATTACCGGCCACCGCCTGCACCACGGCGGCCGAGCCGGGAAACTCTGCCACGTCGCTGCGGAAATCGCCTTTGCACAGCACCTGCTGCTTGAAGAAACCCCACGTGCCGGAGGAGGAGTTGCGGCCATAACGCTGAATCGGCCGTTTACGCCACTGGTCGCCGGTTAAACCGAGATCGCCCCAGCGCAGCGGCACACCATGCGCGCCACACAGGCGGGTAATGGAGAAAATAGCATCGAGCTGACGCGGTTCAATCTGCTGCAGCGGATTGCGCTGATTCACCACCACCACCAGCGCATCCATCGCCACCGGCACCGCCAGCGGCGGATAGCCGTAGCGCGCCTCAAAGGCCTGGCGTTCGTCGGCCTGCATCGGTCGGCTCATCGGCCCGAGCTGAGCGGCACCCGCTGCCAGCGCGGTCGGCGCGGTAGACGAACCAGAGGCCTGAACCTGCACATTAACGCCCGGTGCCTGGCGGCTGAAATCTTCGCCCCACAGGGTCATCAGATAGCCAAGCGTGTCGGATCCGACGCTGCTGAGATTGCCGGAGAGCGCGCCGGGCTGGGCCAGCGCCATGCCCGGCAGCAGAGAGACGATTAACAAAAGAAGGAGGCGCATCAGAGAGATCCGGCAGCGATTAATGAACGGCATTCTCCTGCATCACGCTGCTGACAATCAACCTCGCGGGCAGCGTAAAAGTAAAACAGGTCTCTTTATGCGGCACGCTGGTGATATCGAGCCGCGCGTTGTGGTGGCTCAGCGCATGTTTCACAATCGCCAGCCCCAGCCCGCTGCCGCCGGTGGCGCGTGAACGCGCTTTATCAACCCGGTAGAAGCGCTCGGTCAGGCGCGGAATATGTTCTGAGGCGATACCCGGCCCGTTGTCGCATACCCGGAAGGTTGCGCCCTGCTTGCCACGCAGCCAGCTGATATCGATCCGCGTGCCCTCCGGGGTGTGATTGACCGCGTTGTAAACCAGGTTGGAGATCGCGCTGCGCAGCTGTTCGTCGTTGCCGAACACTTTCAGATGGGGATCGGTATGAAAATGGATATCGTGCCGACCGCCACTCAGTGTCGCCGCCTCATGCTGCAGCAGTTTCAGCATCACCGGCACATCGACCTTCTCTTTGAGATCGATCGCGGGGGCGGCTTCAATACGCGACAGCGTCAGCAGCTGTTTCACCAGGCTGTCCATGCGGCGCGTCTGCTCCGACATGGTGTGCAGCGCTTTGCTGCGCGAAGGCTCGCTCATCACCGAGTCGTTCATCATCTCCAGATAGCCCTGCAGCACGGTGAGCGGCGTCCGTAACTCATGGCTGACGTTGGCAAAGAAGTTACGGCGCGCCCCTTCCAGCTGATGCATCTGCGTCACATCACGGGCTACCAGCAGCCATTGCCCCTCGCTGTAGGGCATGACGCGGAATTCCATATGAAGTTTGTTGTTCAGCACCAGCGTCAGCGGCTTGTCAAAATCGCGCTGGCGAAGATAGCGGGAGAACTCCGGGTAACGCAGCAGATTGAGGATATTCTGGCCATTATCTTCCGGCCAGCGCAGCCCCAGATGCTGTTGCGCCAGGCCGTTACACCAGAAAATAGTGCCCTCTTCCGTGGTCAGGATCACCGCATCCGGCAGCGATTCGGCCCCGCTGCGGAAGCGTTTAATGAGATTGCCCAGTTCACGCCGCCGCCGCCGGTTGCGCAGTTGCATCTGGTAAAGCCCATAAAACAGCGGTTCCCAGCTGGCACGCCCGGTCGGTGGCGTCATGGTGCGGTCGAGCCACAGCCAGTGCGACAGCCGCATCAGATTGTGGAAATGCCACAACAGCACCACCAGCACGCTCACCAGCAGCCACCAAGGCAGGCCGCCAAACAGCAGGCCCAGCAGCGCAGCAGGCAGACTGGCCAGCAGCAGTTCTGTCAGTAATCTCTTCCAGGAGAGGCGTTCCAGCACGGTAAAGGCTCCGTTCAGTAGCGGGCAGAGAAACGATACCCTGTTCCACGGACGGTTTGTACCATGCGATCGTGGCCGGAGACTTCCAGCGCTTTACGTAAACGGCGAATGTGAACATCGACAGTGCGATCCTCCACATACACATTGGTGCCCCAGACGTGGTTCAGCAGCTGTTCGCGGCTGTAGACGCGTTCCGGGTGAGTCATAAAGAAGTGCAGCAGCTTATATTCGGTGGGGCCCATCTCCAGCGGCGTGGTTTCGGACATCACGCGATGTGAGGAGGGATCCAGACTCAGCCCCTGCATCTCAATCACCTCTTCCACCGCCATCGGCGAAATGCGGCGCATCACCGCTTTGATTCGCGCCATCAGCTCTTTGGGTGAAAACGGCTTGGTAATGTAATCATCGGCGCCCACTTCCAGGCCACGTACCCGATCTTCCTCTTCGCCACGCGCGGTCAGCATCATCACCGGGATATCGCGGGTCATCGCCTCGCGCTTCAGATGCTTAATAAACTGAATACCGCTGCCACCGGGTAACATCCAGTCCAGCAAAATCAGATCGGGCCAGGGTTCAATCAGCTTGCCAACGGCGCTGTCATAATCTTCCGCCTCGATTGGCTGATAGTCGTTCTGCTCCAGAACAAAACACAACATTTCACGGATGGGGGCTTCATCCTCCACAACCAAAATGCGCTTAGCCATTATTACTCCTGCTGATTATGACGGCTGTCACTGATATTCGCGGCGCCATTATGCGTCAGATTTGTGACACTTTTATGAAAAACATAACCTGCCTGTAACCTCACTGGTAATCATTTATGACAGCGCAGCGACATTTTTTTGCTTTGGCCGCAGAGCCAGTATAATCGCCCGGCGAATCACAACGGCAGGGACTCATCATGCGCATTATTCATACTGCGGACTGGCATCTGGGGCAGTTCTTTTACAACAAAAGTCGGGCAGCCGAACATCAGGCGTTTCTCGACTGGCTGTTGATCCAGATTGAACAGCATCAGGTGGATGCGCTGATTATTGCAGGCGACCTGTTTGATACCGGCACGCCGCCCAGCTACGCCCGCGAGATGTTTAACCGTTTTGTGGTGGCGCTGCAGCCCACCGGCTGTCAGCTGATTGTGCTGGCGGGTAACCACGATTCCGTGGCAACGCTGAACGAGTCACGCGAGCTGCTGGCCTGTCTCAATACCCGGGTGATCGCTACACCGCAGGAGCAGGATGATGTGCTATTGCTCAACACCCGCCAGGGCGAGCCGGGTGCGCTGCTGTGCGCCATTCCCTATCTGCGCCCGCGCGATATCCTGCGCAGCCGGGCGGGTCAGTCGGGCCGCGACAAACAGACCTCGCTGCTGGAGGCGATTGCCCACCACTATCAGCAGCGTTTCGCCGCTGCCCAGGCGCTGGGCTATGCGCTGCCAATCATTGCTACCGGTCACCTCACCACTGTCGGCGTCAGCCAGAGCGATTCGGTGCGCGACATCTACATCGGCACGCTGGACGCGTTTCCGGCCAGCGCGTTTCCGGCTGCTGACTATATTGCGCTCGGCCATATTCATCGCGCCCAGCGCGTGGCCGGCAGCGAGCATATCCGCTATAGCGGCTCGCCGATTCCGCTGAGCTTTGATGAGCTGGGGAGTGAAAAGAGCGTCTTCCTGCTGGAACTGGCGGTCAGTGGCCTGCAGTCAGTTACGCCGCTGGTGGTGCCACAGGCGCAGCCGATGCAGGTGCTGAAAGGTTCGCTGGCGCAGATTGCGGAGCAGCTAAACGCCTTTAGTACGACAGAGCAGGAAAAACCGACCTGGCTCGACATCGAAGTTACCACCCAGGAGTACCTCAGCGATCTGCAGCGCCAGGTCGAAACACTGACCGCTACGCTGCCGGTCGAGGTATTGCTGTTACGCCGCAGTCGTGAACAGCGTCAGCAGAGCCTGGCGCGGCTCGACAACGAAACGCTGAGTGAGCTGAAGGTGGAAGAGGTCTTCGCGCGCCGCCTGGCGCTGGATGAGGCGCTGCAACCGGCGCAAATTGACGAGATGACCACACTGTTTCGCCAGACGCTGGCCGCTATGGAAGAGACCCGATGAAGATTCTTACGCTACGGTTTAAAAACCTCAACGCCCTGCGCGGTGAATGGTTCATCGACTTCCGCGCCGAACCCTTTGCCAGCAACGGCCTGTTTGCCATAACCGGGGCCACCGGGGCCGGTAAAACCACCTTGCTGGACGCGATCTGCCTGGCGCTCTATCACCAGACGCCGCGCCTGGGGGCGATTTCCCAGAGCCAGAATGCCCTGATGACCCGCGACTGCGCAGAATGTCTGGCTGAGGTCGAGTTTGAGATCAAAGGTGAAGCCTGGCGCGCCTTCTGGAGCCAGAACCGCGCACGCGGCACCGCCGACGGCAAACTGCAGGCACCGCGCGTTGAGCTGGCGCGCTGTGACGACAACCTCATTGTTGCCGATAAAGTCGGTGACAAGCTGAAGCTGATCGAAACCCTCTCAGGTCTTGATTTCGAACGCTTTACCCGCTCGATGATGCTGTCACAGGGCCAGTTTGCCGCCTTCCTCAATGCTAAAGCCAGTGAACGCGCCGAACTGCTGGAGGAGCTAACCGGCACCGAAATTTACGGCCTGATTTCCGCTGCCATCTACGAGCGCCACAAAGAGGCGAAAACTCAGCTGGATCTGCTGCGCAGCCAGGCGGGGGCGATGGCCCTGCTGGATAGCGACGCCCGTGACGCCCTGCAACAGCAGCTCACCGCTCTGACTGACGCGGAACAGCAGCTCAGTGCACACTATCAACTGGCGCAGCAACAGCAGCAATGGCAGCAGCAGGCACAGCAGTTACTGCAGGACAGTGCGCAGGCTGAAGCCGCGCTGCAGCAGGCTCAGGCCGTCTCACAGGCGGCAGAGACGGATCGCCAGCGGCTGGCTCGCAGCGAACCGGCTGAAAAGCTGCGGATAAAACTGCAGCAGCGCGACGCGTTGCGCAGCGAACAGCAGCAGGCTGAGAACCGCTATCAGCAGCTCACGTCAGCGACGGCGCTGGCGCAGAACCAGCAGCAGCAGCATCAGCAACACTACGCAGCCGCTCAGACGGCCCGCCAGCAGGCGCAGCAGGAACAGCAGCAGCAGGAAAACCTGCTGACGGAACAGGTGCTGCCGCTGGATCAGCGGATTCGTACGCTGCAGCAGCACCTTGCGGAGCAGCAGCAGGAGAACAGTCGTCTGCAGCAGCATGCCGATCAGACCCAGGCCAGCCTGACGCAGCAGATGCAGCAGGTCGCGGGCTGGCAGCAGGCGATTACAGAACAGCATCAGTTACGCGAGCAGCTTGCCGATCTGGCGCACTGGGGCGCTTCGCTGCCGGTATGGCAGGAGAATTTTGCTTTGCTGGCACAGCGTGAGGCGACGCTGGCGGAACTGACACAACAGCGCGAGCAGCAGCAGCAACAGATTGATGCACAACAGGCGAAACAGCAGCAGCAGGCACAACAGGCACTGCCGCGCCAGCAGGCGGAGCAACAGGCCCGCCAGGCGCTGTTGCAGGCGGAGCAGGTACTCACTTCGCTTCATGAACAGCATCCACCGGCTGCACTGCGCCAGGCATTAAGCCAGTTGCAGAACAGTCGTCCGGCGCGTCAGCAACTGCTGCTGCTCTCAACGCAGTGGCAGCCGCTGCACCAGCAGCTGGACCAGCACCAGCAAAAGCTGAGCGCGCTGGTAAAAGCGCATCAGCAGAGTGAAGCGGAACTTCAGACCCTGCGCGAGACGTGGAAACGCGAAAAGCAGCAGCTGGATGACGTCGAAAAAATCTGCGCGCTGGAGCAGCAGATTGTCGACCTCAGCGATTACCGCGCCCGGCTCACCGCCGATCAGCCCTGTCCGCTGTGCGGCTCCTGCACCCATCCTGCGGTCGAGGCCTACAGCACACTGGAAGTAAGTGCTAACCAGCAGCGCAGGGCTGCGCTGCAACAACAAACCGAGGCACTGCGCGAAGCGGGCACGGCAAAAAACGAACAGCTGAAGCAATCAACGGTGCAGCAGCAGACTCTGCGCGAGGAAATCGCCGGGATGCAGCAACAGCTTGATCAGCTTGAGCAGCAATGGCAGGCGCTGAGCGGTGAGCTGGCACTTACCTTCCCGCTTGCCGATCGCGAGTCCTTAGCCACGTGGCAGCAGCAACAAAGCGACCGTGAAAGTCAGCTTGAGCAGCAGCGACAGGCTCAGGAGGCCGCTGAACAGGCGCGTCAGGCTGCGAAAGATCACCATCTTCAGCAATTGCAGGCCTGGCAGCAGCACCAGCAGGCCGGACAGCTGGCGCAGCAGTCGCTGACCAGCCTGCAACAGGCGCTGGATGCGCTGCAACAGCGTCAGCAGCAGGAACAGCAGGCCTGGGCGCAGTTGCAGAGCCGTCTGGAGCAGCAGTTCACTGCACACAGTCTTGCCCTGCCCGATGCCGCCCATCGCGATGCGTGGCTGGCGGAGCAACAGCGGCGCTGGCAGCGCTGGCAGGAAAGTGAGCAGTTGCTCGCTAACCTGCAGCCGCAGCTGTTAAAAGGGGAAACTCAGCTCACTGCCCTGCAGCAGCAGGCTGAACAGGAACAGCAGCAGCTCACGACCCGTCAGCAGCAGCAGCAGCAGAGCCAGACGCAGCTCAGCGAGATGCGCCGTGCCCGTCTGGCGCTGTTCGGCGATCGCGAGGTTACCCTCGCCCGTCAGCAGATGCAGACCCGCGTTCAGCACGCTGATGAACAGCTGGCACAGCAGCTCACCGCCCTGCAACAGGCGCACGCCGAGGTCAGTCGCCTGCAGGGTGAGCTGTCGGGGCTGGAAAATCAGCGTCAGACCCTCAGCGGCAAACTGGCAGAGGCGGAAAGCGCACTGCAGCAGGCACTGGAGAGCGCCGGATTTGCCGATGAAGCCAGCCTGCGCGAGGCGCTGCTGGATGAACAGACTGCACTGCAACTGCGCCAGCAGCTGCAGCAGCTCGATCAGCAATGCCAGCAGCAGCAGGCGCGACTGGCGGATCTGCATCAGCGGCTCAGCGCGCATCAGCAGGCGAAGCCCGACGCGATGCCGGAATCTGCGGAAGCGCTGGCGCAGCAGCTGGAGCAGTTGCGGCTGGCCCTGCGCGACAACGCCAGCCAGCAGGGTCAGATTCAGCAGCAGCTGTACAGCGACGCCAGTCTCCGCGCCCGACAGCAGAGCCTGATGACGCAGATTGAACAGGATGGTGTGATACTGGCGCAGTGGAGCCTGCTCAACGATCTGATCGGCTCCGCCAGCGGCGACAAGTTCAGGCGCTTCGCGCAAGGGTTAACGCTGGATCATCTGGTCGCGCTCGCTAATCGCCAGCTTGATCGGCTACATGGCCGTTATCTGCTGCAGCGCCGGGCGCAGGATCTGCTGGAGCTGGATGTCGTCGATACCTGGCAGGCCGATGCGGCGCGCGATACCCGCACGTTATCAGGTGGCGAGAGCTTCCTGGTCAGTCTGGCGCTGGCACTGGCGTTATCAGATCTGGTCAGCCACAAAACGCGCATCGAATCGCTGTTTCTGGATGAGGGGTTCGGCACGCTGGATGCGCAGACGCTCGACACCGCGCTGGATGCCCTGGACGCGCTGAACGCCAGCGGCAAAACCATTGGGGTGATCAGCCACGTGGAAGCGATGAAAGAGCGCATCCCGGTGCAGATTAAAGTGCGCAAAATGAATGGCCTGGGTTACAGCCAGCTGGAGCTGCCGCAGGGATAACGGGCGCCAGAGCGCCCGTCTGAGTCTGATCAGCGGGCGCTGACGACCTTGTAGCGAGGGCCGGTGAGTAATCCGCCCTGCTCGTTCTGTGCCAGCAGACGATTGCTGGTCAGTCCGGCCACGGTATGGGCTTTGTCACTGACGTTGTCGGAGATCTGCTTGATCACCGCGCTGACCAGAATACCGATCACGCCGTTATTGTTATTGTTGCCCTGATCATTGTCGGTAGCGGTGGCGGAACCCTGCCAGATCTCTTTGCCGCTGCGTAAATCCACCAGCCGTGCTTTGGCGGTCACCGTGGTCACGCTGTCAATGACACGATAGCTGCTGCCATAGTCGCTGATCGAGATATAGAGCGCGCTGTCGGCGTGGAAAATCTCATTCAGACGCTTCGCGCTGACCGCCTGGGCGTCGCTGGCGCTGGACAGGCCGTTCTGCTGAAAGGTCTCTTCAACCACCGCTACCGGGAAGACGTAGTAACCGGCCTCGGCCAGCGGACGCGTCACCAGCGAGTTCAGGCTGTGCGCAGCGTTGATATCCGGCGAGGTGTTAGCGGCAGGCAGCACCAGAATCGAGGCAGGCTTGCTGGCATGAAACGCCGTGTAGTCATACGGTTTTTTCGGCTGCGCACAGCCAGTCAGTAACAGCACGATCAGCGCGCCGCTCAGAGCAATCCATTTTTTCACTGTACCCCTCCTTGTTTTTTACTCATCAGAAAATCCATGTAAGGTGCCGATTCGGGAAACAGCTGCTTCTCGGTGGCGAACTGACCAAACGCTTTATTGGTATCACCGGTTTTAGCGTAGAGCAGGCCGAGCTGCGCATGCAGGCCTGGCGGCACTGGCTGAGCCGCAGCACGGGCTTTTTCCACATCCAGATTCAGCGCATCGATCTGCTTCAGCGGATCGCCGCTTTGCTGATAGTAGCTATAAATCTGTTCCTGATAGTCGCCCCAGTAGTAGATCGTTTTCGGCGCTTTTGGCGCACAGCCGGCCAACAGCGCCGCTGCCATCAGCAGGCTGCTCAGTGTCATCATTTTCATTTACTGCTTCCTTATTTAGCCGGGCGCCATGCGCCGTTGTTGATTCCATCCACTAAATGATCAACCGCTTCGCGAATCGCCAGATCCATCACTTTACCGTTCAGCGTCGAGTCATAGCTGCTGGTGCCGCCAAAGCCGATCACTTCGCGTGCCGAAAGCTGGTACTCGCCCGCACCCTGGGTGCTGTAAACCACTTCAGAGGTGGCGACATCCACCACGTTGAGATTCACTTTGGCATAGGCGATCTGAGTTTTGCCGCGGCCCAGAATGCCCCACAGCTGCTGATCGCCTACTTCTTTGCGGCCAAACTCGGTGATATCACCGGTGATGATGAAGTTCGCGCCTTTGATATTCTGCTGGCTGCGTTTGAAGTCTGACTCCTGCTGCAACTCTTTCAGGTTGCTGCGATCCAGCACGCTGAAGCGATTGGTCTGCTGCAGATGGGTAATCAGAATGGTTTTCGATTGATTACCCAGCCGATCGACGCCATCAGAGAAGATGCCGTTCATGTACGAGGAACGGTTATCAAACTGACCTACCGCAATCGGGCTGCGCACGCCCTGATAAACCGGCTGGCTGGCTGCGCGAACCTGCGGCGCCTGAATTGCACGGGAAGATTCGGTGGCGCAGCCGCTGATCAGCGAGGTGGTTAACAAGGAGAGTGCCGCAAAGGCATATTTTTTCTGCATTTCTAATCCATGAAGTGAAAAGAGACATCATCCGCACAGGGGCGGTAAATTCTGGTTCTGCCGACAGTCGGAGGAATGCCATAGCATTCAGCATGCCGGTCTGTAGACTGTCGGCAGCAGACCGGAAGATCTTTAGAAAAAAGTGGCTAATTTAATGAATTTAATTAATACAATAGTGAGAATGTTGCCGGGTGTGATTATTGCTTTTTCGCTCAGTGCCTGTCAGCAACCTTTGTCAAAGCAACGTGATAGCGTGGCAAACCTGTGTGAGCCTGCGAAGGATCCGGACAGTAAATCCTGTCACTGGACTAATCGAATGCAGCCGGTACTGAATCGGCAGTTTACTGATGCGGTACGTTATACGGGTCAGCAATGTCTGGTACGGATGGAGTGGCAGCAACATAGCAGACATTATGCGGTGACGCAGACTCAGGGGGATGAGGCGCTCTGCCTGCGTGCCTGGCAACTGGTGGCACAAACGCGCGATCTGCCACCGCCACCGGAGCCTGGACAACCGGCGTGGTTTGGCTTTGCGCCGCGTGGTTAGCTGGCCAGACCTTCCTGACGCCACTGGCGCGGACTGATGCCAAACCAGCGGCGAAATGCGCGTGAGAACGCGCTGACTTCCGAGTAGCCCAGCAGCAACGCCATCTCCGAGATCGGCAGCTGCTTCTGCTGCAGATAGTGCGTCGCCATCTCGCAGCGCACCTGATCCACCAGCGCAGTAAAGCTGCTGCCCTCTTCGCGCAGCCGTCGCTGCAGTGACCAGCTCGACAGCCCGAGTTTATCCGCCACCTCTTCCAGTACCGGCTCGCCCTGCATCAGCGATAAATTAACCTGCGAACGCGCCTGCTCAATCATGCTCTGTTGAGACGTCCCACGGTTCAGCCGCCGGATCGCATCCTGCATCACCATCAACAGGATCGGATCGCTCTCCGGCATCGCGCGCAGCAGATCGCGTTTCGGGATCACCAGCGAATTAAACGGCTGATCGAACCAGACCGGCGCATCAAATACTTTGCAGTGATCGTGCCACTGGCCGGGACGGGGGTGTTCGAAATGGACTTCACGTGGTGCCCAGTGTCTGCCAGCGACGTGGCGGATCAGATTCATAAACATTCCCAGCGTCAGCTCGGCATCCTGACGGCGCGACAGGATCGCGCCGTGCCGTACCTGATAGTCGAGCCGCCAGCACTCTCCCTTATCCACCAGCCGGGTTAAGGTGTCGTGCTGATGCCAGGGAAATGCGTTAACCACATTGTGCAGCGCCTGTTCCAGCGTATCGGAGCACAAGCCAATGTAGCCGATCAGACCTAATGACTGCGGTTTAAACTGCCTGCCGTAGTGCAAACCGAAGTTATCAAAACCGGAGTGACGCGCCGCCTCTTCCAGTACCCGACAATAGTTAACCAGCCCCAGGCTCAGCGTCGGGCTGGCCAGGCGCTCCGGATCGATGCCGCTGATGCCAAAAATGCGATCAACATCGCCGCCCTGAGAATGAATAAACTCGCTTAAACCGGTCGCCGCCGCAGCCAGCACGCCGTGATTGCCTGCCCCCGCCGCTGCAGAGCAGGCCGCAAATGCATCAGGCTTGATCAGTGTCGGATTCATGGTCGCCTCAGTCAGAAGTCAGGTGGATCACCCGTTCCTGAGATCAGAGCAAATTCCATACCAGGTTCCCAGGCCCCGCCGCACCGCCTGCGGGTGGTCCAGACTGCGCCCGGACACGGCATCCGGCACTGCGGCGGCGCAGCTACGCCCGCCGCTGGTGCATCAGACGCCGACCGGCAGCGGTTTACCCGCCAGATAATCGCGGCAGAGGCGGACCGAGTGACTGGCCCACTCCGGGCCGAGACTGCGCGCCATTTCGGTTTCAGCATGCGATCCTATCCAGGCGGTGAGCTGGATACGACGCTGGATCAGCAGCGCGGGCAGCATGGCTATCTCGGCATCGCTGATATGCGCCACCTGCTCATAACCGCGTATCCAGTGATCGATCCACTCTGGTGCGCGCGGATGATGCTCAACAAAACTGATCGCCGCCGCCAGATCGTGCAGATACCAGCCAAGTCCGCAGTCATCGAAGTCGATCACCCGCGTTTCGCCCTTGTGCAGCAGCAGATTGGTCAGCCGCAGATCGGCGTGGATCAGACCATAGCGATCCGATCCCTTACCAAACTGCGCCATCGCCGCGCCGACCTGCGCGATCGTCTGTTCGACGACGCCGTGATCGGCGGAAGGCAGATTGGGCGCATCCTGCCAGCGTCCCCAGTGACTCTCAGCGCTGGTCATGGTGTGGTGATCCCAGATGATGCGCTGGAAACCCGCGGGTGGCTGCCACTGCTTACTGTGCTGATGCAGCCGCGCGGTAATCTGTCCCAGCTGCTGAAAGGCGCGGGGATCAACGTCGGTGGTCGGCATCTCCCCCTCGATCCAGTGAAACAGCACCACGTAGCGCTCACTGCCATCCGGCAGCCGCAGCGTCAGCACCGTTTCGCCCGCGTTGTCCGGCACCGCTTCCGGCACCATAATGCCGGTTTCGCGCAGCGCGTCGAGCCACAGCAGTTCGCTAAGGATATCCGCTTTCTGATGGTAATCGCCGCGATGCAGCCGCAGCGCATAACGCCGGCCTGCCGCTTTAACCAGGAACGTGGCGTTCTCTGAGCGGCACAGCAGGCTGAGCTGCCCCTGCAGCGCAGCGGGATAACAGGCCAGCGCCTGCTGCGCCATCAGGGTGAGTTGGGAATCAGTCAGGTTGTCATATTGTTTTGCGCTCATCATCCGGCTCCTTTTCACTTGCGTTATCTCAGCATGTGTTGCCAGAAGGTGAGTTGCTTGACCTCAGAAGAGACAAAGTTGACCGCAGCGTGCATCCGGCCCGGTTGTTGCCTGTGAGTTGACCGTGGAGGACAGAAGTCACTGCGCCCGCGTCAAGTCGTGGTGAGTAATGCAACGGCATTATCCCCTTACTTTAGTAGTTATGGCGGTGTAACGCCGCGTGAGACCAACAACGACGGGGATAGCAGAATGACAAACAGACTCAAGCCCACTCTGGGCACCCTGCATCTGTGGGGGATTGCGGTTGGCCTGGTGATCTCAGGCGAATATTTTGGCTGGAGTTACGGCTGGGCCGTGGCGGGCACGCTGGGATTTCTGGTTACTACCGCGCTGATCGCCACGCTCTACACCTGCTTTATTTTTAGCTTCACCGAGCTGACCACCGCGATCCCTCATGCAGGCGGACCCTTTGCCTATAGCCGTCGCGCCTTTGGCGAAACCGGCGGGCTGATTGCTGGTCTGGCGACGCTGATTGAATTTGTCTTTGCGCCTCCGGCGATTGCCATGGCGATCGGGGCTTATCTGAATGTGCAGTATCCCGAACTCAATCCGAAAACCGCGGCGGTCGGCGCGTACCTGCTGTTTATGACGCTGAATATTCTCGGTGTAAAACTGGCGGCGATGTTCGAACTGGTTGTCACTGTACTGGCGGTCATTGAGCTGCTGGTATTTATGGGCGTGGTCTCACCTGGCTTCAGCCTGGCAAACTTTGCCGCACACGGCTGGGCGGGCAGTGACAGCTTCGGACTGCCCGCCTTCTCCGGCATTTTCGCCGCTATTCCCTTCGCTATCTGGTTTTTCCTTGCCATTGAAGGTGCCGCGATGGCGGCCGAAGAGGCGAAAGATCCTACCCGGACCATTCCCCGTGCCTGGATCAGCGGGATCCTGACGCTGGTAGTGCTGGCAATTGGCGTAATGCTGATGGCGGGCGGCGCAGGTGACTGGCGTAAACTGGCCGACATTAACGATCCGCTGCCACAGGCGATGAAAATGATCGTTGGCGAACACTCTACCTGGATGCATATGCTGGTGTGGATTGGGCTGTTTGGCCTGATTGCCAGCTTCCACGGCATCATCCTCGGCTATTCACGGCAGTTTTTTGCCCTGGCCCGCGCGGGCTATCTGCCGCCTTCGCTGGCAAAACTGTCGCGTTTCCAGACCCCACATCGCGCCATTATTCTCGGCGGCGTGCTGGGCATCGCGGCGATTTACAGCGATGGCGTGATTAATCTGCAGGGAATGACGCTGACGGCGGCGATGATCACCATGGCGGTGTTTGGCGCGATTGTGATGTACATCATGAGCATGCTGAGCCTGTTTAAACTACGCCGCAGCGCGCCGGAGATGGTGCGCAGTTTCCGCGCGCCGGGCTATCCGATTGTACCGGGCATCGCTCTGCTGCTGTCAGTCATCTGCCTGCTGGCGATGCTGTGGTTTAATCCGGTGATTGGCGCACTGTTTTTCGCCATTATGCTGGTCGGCTATCTCTACTTCCTCGCCACCAAAGCGCAGCGCGACCGGGCTCCGCAGGACACGATGCTGGTGGGCGAATAACCGCGGCGCGGCAGGATGCCGCGCCGGGGCTTAAGTTCAGCGCCAGAAACCCAGGCGCTGAACGTCAGCGGATGTGCGGGACACTCAGCCGTTAAGCGGCCAGAGCCACGCCGCACCGCGAACGCCGCTGGAGTCGCCATGCTGCGCCTTCAGCACCGGCGTTTCACACTCCCCGCCAAACACCCATTTCTTCATCAGCACCGGTACGGTCTGATAGAGACGATCCACATTGCTCATCCCGCCACCCAGCACGATCACGTCGGGATCGATCAGATTCACCACCTGCGCCAGCGATTTGGCCAGCCGCAGCTCATAACGGCTCATCGCCCGTTCGGCGATCGGATCCTGCTGCGTCAGCAGCGAAACGATCTCAGCACCTTTGCGATGCACGCCACTCAGCCGCTGATAGTCGATACCAAAACCGGTGCCAGAAACAAAGGTCTCGATGCAGCCCTGCTGCCCGCAATAACAGGGCACTTCCTGGCGGTAGCGCAGCTCATCTTCATCCATCCACGGCAGCGGATTGTGGCCCCACTCGCCGGCATTGCCGTTGCCACCGATGCGCGACTCCCCATTGATCGCTACACCTGCGCCCGACCCGGTGCCGATGATCACGGCAAACACCAGCGACTGTCCGGCACCCGCACCATCGACCGCTTCCGACACGGCCAGACAGTTGGCGTCGTTGGCAATACGCACTTCCCGGTTCAGCGCCTGAGCCAGATCTTTGTCCAGCGGCTGGCCGTTGAGCCAGGTAGAGTTGGCATTTTTCACCCGCTTACTGAAGGGCGAAAGCGAGCCAGGAATACCCAGCCCGACCGTGCCGGTCTCGCCGGTTTTCTGCTCCGCCAGTGTGACCAGATCGACAATCGCCTGCACCGTTGCCTGATAGTCATCACGCGGGGTATTCACCCGATGGCGGAACAGCTCCTGTCCCTTATCCGACAATGCAATCACTTCTGTCTTGGTGCCACCCAGATCTATGCCTATGCGCAAGGTTACCTCCTCGTTATTCGTTCAGGTGAGAGATACAGTAGAAGGCGGCTGCCTTAAAGGCAATGAAACCACTCCGATGTTTCGCTATCATGCGCGCTGACTCTCGCAGACTTGTGCGCCCGATCGCGCCATGGTAAGGAATCCCGATGTTGTGGTTTAAAAATATGATGGTTTATCGTCTGAATCGTGACA
Organism: Pantoea sp. 22096; assembly: GCF_052045955.1. NCBI lineage: Bacteria > Pseudomonadati > Pseudomonadota > Gammaproteobacteria > Enterobacterales > Erwiniaceae > Pantoea > Pantoea sp. 22096. The sequence goes on from NZ_JBQEPW010000001.1 coordinate 2,087,878, forward strand.
TTCCGTTGTCCGCAGATGAGATGGAAAAACAGCTCGACGCCTTCACGTTTTCACCGTGTGGCAGTCAGGATATGAGCAAGACCGGCTGGGTCCCGCCGATGGGTAACCGCAGCGACGCGCTGACCCATGAGAACAAAGGCCAGATTGTGATTTGCGCCCGCAAAGAGGAGAAAATCCTGCCGTCGCCGGTCGTGAAACAGGCGCTGGAAGCGAAAATCGACAAGCTGGAATCTGAGCAGAGCCGCAAGCTCAAAAAGACCGAAAAAGATTCGCTGAAAGATGAAGTGCTGCACAGCCTGCTGCCGCGCGCCTTCAGCCGTTTCAGCCAGACTTATCTGTGGATCGACACGGTCAACAATCTGATTATGGTGGACTGTGCCAGCGCAAAAAAAGCGGAAGATACCCTGGCGCTGCTGCGCAAAAGCCTGGGTTCACTGCCGGTGGTGCCGCTGACGCTGGAAAACCCGATTGAGCTGACCCTGACCGAGTGGGTTCGTTCGGGCGATCTGCCTGCCGGTTTTGCGCTGATGGATGAAGCGGAGCTGAAAGCGCTGCTGGAAGATGGCGGCGTCATTCGCTGCAAGAAACAGGATCTGGTATGCGATGAGATCGCCAACCACATCGAAGCGGGCAAGCTGGTGACCAAACTGGCACTCGACTGGCAGGAGCGCATTCAGTTCGTGCTGGCGGATGACGGTTCGGTGAAACGTCTGAAGTTCAGCGACACGCTGCGCGACCAGAACGACGATATCGACCGCGAAGATTTTGCTCAGCGCTTTGATGCTGACTTTATTCTGATGACCAGCGAACTGGCCGCACTGACCAGCAATCTGGTGGAAGCCTTAGGTGGCGAAGCCCAGCGTTAATCAGAATCACCCGGACAGACATGGTTTGCCCAAAAAAAGGGCCGCTTAGCGGCCCTTTTTTTAATCTTTGTCTTTCAGGTAGCGGCAGAGATAGGAACTTGGCTCGCCGACCTGCAGATGAAATTCACTGTGACCCGGCACGTTAAACACCGAACCCGCTTCAAACCATTTCCACTCAGTCTCACCCGGCAGCAACACCTTAAGCGAGCCGCTGACGACGGTCATCTCTTCCGGCTGGCCGGTTCCAAATGTGTATTCACCTTCAGACATCACGCCCACGCTGGCACGACCGGTGCTCGCACTGTCAAAACCGATAGATTTAACTTTTCCGTCAAAATACTCACTTACGTTGAGCATAATAGTTCTCCAGAGCACATGTTGTGTGTCTGGAAGTGTAGAAGGGAACCCGCTGATCTGTCACGCGAAATGATGGTCGTTTGTGATCTCTTCCGATGGGAGAGCGCGTTAAGCAGGTGGTCCGGGCAGCGCTGTTTTGATTCGGCTATGGGGATTTGGGGAGTCAAACATAGAGGGAAAAGATCAGGCAACTTACGGGCAGATTAAAGCTGAGCAGCAGGCTGGCGTCCCTGCCAGCCGTGACGTGTTACTCTTTTTCGACGTCTTCGTAGCGCGCTTTAGCATCATGCGCTTCTTCTTCCGTCTCGTGCTCGCTGATTAATGAATTCGGTTTGGGATGATCAGCACGCAATTCGTAAGAAGTGACTTTATTACCTTCAGTGCCCTTTTCAACGGGCACAACTTTCGCTTCACGTGGGTACGGTGGTCTGGTCGGCATACTGTGTCCCTCTTGTCTGAATAACATTCCACAGGACAGGCCGCTGCCTGTCATAGAGTAAGTATAGACAATGCCATCCGAAGCGGGATCAAAGCGGGAAAAATCGGAGGGTTAGCTGGCGCGCGCCAGGGAAAGTGACAGCAGAATCTCTTCCACCACGCACGCCGGCGATTGCATGGCGTTGACCTGATGATGGGCCGCCGCCTGGTAGAGATGCGCACGTTCACGCAGCACATCACTCATCTCATCGGCAATCGGACGTCCGGTCAGCGTTGGACGCTGAGCCGCTTCAGGTTCGCTTTCCAGTCGTTCTGCCAGCACTTCGGGCGACGCGCTGAGCCAGATCACCCGGCCCTGCTCCTGCATGAAGCGGCAGTTCTCTTCAGCCAGAATCATACCACCACCGGTAGCAATCACGGTCCCGGGTGCTGTTACCGCTTTAAGCGATTCCGTTTCACGGGCGCGAAAACCTTCCCAGCCTTCTGCCGCAACAATCTCGGCCACGCTGCGCTGCGTGCTGAGTTGCAGATAGTGATCGGTATCTCTAAAGGCGTAGCCCAGCGCCTGCGACAACGCTTCGCCGACCGTGGTTTTGCCGCAACCGCGAGCGCCAATCAAAAAGATGGGTAGTGACATCAGGGCCATTCCTCCGCCTGACCGCGCGATGCGGCTGCATGATGAGCTTAATAATGCGACGCATGATAACTGGAAATTATTATGGCCTCCACCTGTCAGGCATGATTTACGCATTTTCGTTACCTGAATAGCGATAACATTCGTATTTTCAACAGGAAAAGCATGCACGTTTTGTGCATCAGGGCGCTAACAGGACGATAAAACAACGCGTAAAGTAGCGTCCGGAATGCGCTGGCAATATTTGCTTACCGCCGCGATTTTACTTTTCTCACTGGCGCCCACATATACTGATAAACATTGCCACAGGAGAGTCATCATGCAACGCGAAGAACAACAACTGATCGAAGGGCTGTTCAGCCGTCTGAAACAGGCTGAAAGCCAGACCGTGGCACGCGATGCCGCAGCCGAACAACTGATTAATCAGCATCTTCAGGCGCAGCCGGGCGCGCCTTACTACATGGCGCAGGCGATCCTGATTCAGGAAGCGGCACTGAAAAAACTTAATGAGAAAGTGTCAGCGCTGGAAAGCCAGGTTGCACAGTTGCAACAGCAACAGCAGCAACAACCCGCACAGAGCAGCGGCGGCTTTCTGTCGGGACTGTTTGGCAGCGGTTCGCGCCAGCAGCAGCCCGTTCAGCAGCAGCAACAATCGTCGCCGTGGAACAGTGCACCGCAGCAACCGGCACAGCAGCAATATGCTCCTGCCCAGGCACCCGCGCCACGCGGCACCGGTTTCCTTGGCGGCGCACTGCAAACAGCGGTGGGCGTGGCTGGGGGGGTCGTGATGGCCGACATGCTGACCAGCATGTTCCACCATTCACAGCCGGAAGAGATTGTGAACATCATCAATGAGCCGCCATTGCCGGAGGTGAATGATAATCTCAACACCTTCAATGGTGGCGATGACAACGCCGATGCCTTTAACGGCGGTAATGATAACGCCTTCCTGGACCAGAACTCGGGCTGGGACAGTAATTATGCTGACAACAGCGATCTGAACGATTTTGGCGGCGGCGATTTCGACGACGACGATAGCTTCGTTTAAGTAGAGCGTTTCTGCTGAGTGAGCCAGCTGTCCAGCTCATTGGCAAACTGCTGGCGGTCACGCGGACTCATCGTCGCAGGGCCGCCGGTCTGCACGCCGCTTGACCGCAGAGTATCCATAAAATCCCGCATCGTCAGGCGTTCACGTATCGTGGCCGGTGAGTAGCGCTCGCCGCGCGGATTCAACGCTGCCGCCCCTTTCTCAATCACCTCAGCCGCCAGCGGAATATCGGCGGTGATCACCAGATCGCCGGGCTGACAACGTCTGACAATCTCATTGTCCGCCACATCAAATCCGGCTGGCACCTGCAGGGTGCGCAGATAAGGCGATGGCGGCACACGCAGAAACTGGTTTGCCACAAAAGTGACCGTGGTGGCGGTGCGATCCGCCGCACGGTAGAGCACCTCTTTGATCACATTCGGACAGGCATCGGCATCGACCCAGATAAACATCATGATTCCTTACAGTCAGAGAAGCCTGAGATCTTGCCGGGTTCTCCCTGAATGGCAAATTTTATTTGCGGCACGCTTTCCAGCCCACACCCGGCTGACTTGTTATTCGGGCTGGCTGAAGTAAGCTAGCCCACTGAGAAAACCGAATAATGTCCTAAGGAGATGGCGATGCTGGCAAAAAAAATCGGGTTTATCGGCGGGGGAAACATGGCGAAAGCCATTATCGGCGGACTGGTCAATAGCGGCAAAATCGCCCCGTCTGATATCTTCGTTTACGATCGCAAAGCAGAGACCAACCAGGCGATGGCAGAGCAGTATGGCATCAACGCGGCTGAGAGCACGGATGCGCTGGCACGTGAAGTGGACATCCTGTTCGGCGCGGTAAAACCCAATGTGATCCTGAAAGTATTAAAAGAGCTGGCCGGCAGCCTGAAAAAAGAGGCGCTGGTGGTGTCGATTGCGGCGGGCGTGACGCTGGATTCGCTTTCATCGGTGCTGGGCTACGATCGTAAAATCATCCGGGCGATGCCGAATACGCCTTCGCTGGTCAGCGAAGGCATGACCTCGGTCACGCCCAACGTGCTGGTTGAGCAGGCGGAGATCGACGAGGTCGTTGCGATTTTTGAGAGCTTCGGCAAAGCGGCCGTGGTGGATGAATATCTGATTCACTCCGTGGTCGGCGTCAGCGGTTCTGCGCCGGCCTACGTCTTTATGTTTATCGAAGCGATGGCGGATGCGGCCGTACTGGGCGGCATGCCGCGCGCCCAGGCCTATCAGTTTGCTGCACAGGCGGTAAAAGGAGCGGCGGAGATGGTGCTGACCAGCGGTAAACATCCGGCTGAACTTAAAGATATGGTCTGCTCACCTGGCGGCACCACCATTGAAGCCGTGAAGGTGCTGGAAGAGAAAGGGATGCGGTCGGCAGTGATTGAAGCAATGCAGCAGTGCATGGCGAAGTCCGAAAAACTGAGCCGCAGCTAAGCGTCAGGCATTGCGCAGGGCGGACCAGCTCGCGGCCCGCCCTGCGCGCAGCTTAACTGATGTGCGCCTGACAGAGCGCTACCGCGTCGGCAAGCGTCATCGGTTGCTGCATCCGCTCCACCAGCTCAGCGGTCAGCGTGTACATACCGCATGAGCAGATCGCGGCCAGTTGCCCCTGCTGACCATAAAACGCCATAAACTTTTTGTCCTCCAGCGAGCCGATCAGCTCGAAATTATCCCATTCTGCTGCGTGGCCAACATACTCATAACGGGTGCCATACTGCGTCGTCCAGAAAAACGGCACACGATCAAAGGTGACGTTCTGATCCAGCATATTCCATGCGGCAGTCTGTCCCTGCTGATGCGCGACGCGATAGTGCTCAATGCGCAGCGGCCCCTGTGCCGACGGATACGTGGCGATATCACCCGCCACCCAGATATTGTCAGCGACCCGTAAATGCTCGTCTGCCTGCAGACTGCCATCCTCTGCCAGCGGCAGATCGTGGATAAAGTCGGTAGCCGGTTTAACGCCGGTAGCAAACAGCACAACATTCGCGTCCAGCTGCCGTCCGCCCTTAAGCTGCACGCCACTCACCTGCTGGTCGCCCTGCAGTGATGCGATCTCACCCTGCACCCATTTCACGCCGTTTTGCTCGTGCAACTGGTAGAAATAGCGGCCAATCTGATCGCCAAACCGTTTTGCAAAGGGCAGCGCCTGACGGGCAATCACTGTAACGTCGATGTCACGGTTACGCAGTGCCGACGCCAGCTCGGTGCCGATAAAACTGTTACCGATAATCACGATTTTATGGGTCGCATCCACCGCCTGAAGCAGCTCATCGGTCTGCGCTTTGCTGCGCAGCAGATAGACCCCGTCAAGATCGCTGCCCGGCAAATCGGGACGGACAGGCTTCGCGCCGCTGGCGATCAGCAGTTTGTCGAAGGCAAGCGTTTCGCCATCGTCGAAGATCAGCCGTTGCTGCTGCGCATCGAGGCGGCTCACGGTTGCCTGCACTCGTTCAACGTGATCCATCACATCCGCTTTCAGCAGCTGTGGCACCTCGCTGATGTCCATTTTGCCCGACGGCACAAATTTGGTCAGCGCGGTGCGGTCGTAAGGTGCGTCCGCCTCCCGCTCAACCAGAATCAGGCGGCCTTTGAAGCCGTCATGACGCAGACGCCACAGCGCTGCGCTGCCCGCCGCGCCACCACCCAGCACCACATAGACCGGCGCGGTTGCCCCGCTGCCAATGGGGGCAGCGGGTGACATCGCTTTAGGATTCACCAGCACCCGCCCCTGTTCGATGCGCAGCGGATACTGTTTGAGATCGGCTAGCGCCAGCGGTTCACACATTTTGCCGTCGGCAAGATCAAACGCGGCTTTGTGCCACGGGCAGACCAGCCGGTCGCCGCAGATGGCGCCCTGCTCCAGCGGCGCGCCCGCGTGTGGACATTTCGCCTGATACGCGCGTACGTTGTCCCCGTCGCGAATCAGTAAGACCTCTACCTCACCCAGCGTTTTTTTAACCGGCTGTCGCTGAGGCAGATCGTTCAGGTCGGTGGTAAATTGATAGTTCACGGCATGGCTCCTTTCGCTGTTTCTGGACTGATGCTGCGCGGTAAAACGAGGCCTGCGCAAATCCTCACAAACAGTAAGTGTGGCAAAGGAACCAGGAAGCCTGACGCCGAATGTTTGTCAGAAGGTTAACCTGCTGTTGTGAAAGATAATTTAATCGTCTTCAGGCGGGCAAGGAATCGGCAGGGAGAAGCGGCCACCTGCGTGGCCGTGAGGGATGATTAGCTTTTTTTCAGGCACTGGCTCATAAAGGTTTTACGCGCGTCGCCTGCCAGCTTTTTATCGCCAGCTTCGCCGTTACAGCTTTTCATTTTCATCTGCTGCGGCGTCATGTGCGACAGTTTGCTGTCCTTTTTCAGGCATTCACTCATAAAGGTTTTACGTGCTTCCCCTTTGAGATCCTGAGATTTGGCGTGCTGGTTACACATCGTCATTTTCTCCTGCTGCGGCGTTTTTTCCGCCGCACCCGCCATACCACTGACCAGCAGGCCCGCCATCATCATCGCCATTAAACTGACTTTCATCTTGTTATCTCCACAATGGATTGTCACCTGTTATTCTGGCAGCGAATAAGCAAAGCGGAAAATGTTTCAGGTCAAAGTGACGTGAAGATCCCATTCCCGTCTGGGACTAACGGCGTTACTGGCGGGGATGCCGCAACAGCTTTTCGATGTAACTGCGCAGCAGGCGCACATCGTCATTTGCCAGCATTCATCAGGCAGGGCTTAACGGGGATCGACAAATCCGCGGCCCGGCCCGCCGCCATGTCCGCCCCAGCCACCCCCACCGCCGCCACCAGGAGGCGGGAAAAGACATCCACTTAATGCAGTCACTAATGCCACAACGGCAGCCAGCTTAACGATTCGTACCATATTTACCTCAGGGTGATGAAATCGGGCTGAGTGTATGAAGGCACCCGCATGGCGACAAGTGAGATTCCTCCGCTTCCGGCTGCTATTCATCTTTGCTGACCAGACTTAACGTTTTACAGTCAGTAAGCCGCCACATTCTCAACAGTGCGGCCCGCTTTCGGGGCAAACTATTTGTGCAAATCGGGATGGCGAACGCTTTACAGCCTGAACAATATTCCGCATTGTGAGCGCATCACATTTACAGGATATAACCATGACTCTCTCACAGGCTGCTTTCAGTGACATCCTCTCCCGGCGCGACTGGGAAAACCCGGTCATAACCTCGCTGCATCGGCTGGATGCGCACCCGCCTTTTGCCAGCTGGCGGGATGAAGCGGCAGCGCGAGATGACACGCCCTCCGCGTCACTAAAGAGTCTGAATGGGGAGTGGGGTTTCAGTTACTTTGTACAGCCTGAGGCGGTCCCGGCCAGCTGGTTACTGCAGGATCTGCCGGATGCCAGCACGATTCCGGTCCCGGCAAACTGGCAGATGCACGGTTTTGATGCGCCCATTTACACTAACGTGCAGTATCCGATTCCGGTTAATCCTCCGCTTGTGCCCAAAGAGAACCCGACCGGATGTTACTCGCTCACATTCAGCACGGACGCTGCCTGGCTCACTTCCGGGCAGACACGCATCATCTTTGACGGTGTCAATTCAGCCTTTCATCTGTGGTGCAACGGAAGCTGGATTGGCTACTCTCAGGACAGCCGCCTGCCCGCCGAATTCGACCTGACGCCTTATCTGCGACCAGGCAAAAACCGGCTGGCGGTGATGGTGCTGCGCTGGAGCGACGGCAACTATCTGGAAGACCAGGATATGTGGCGGATGAGCGGCATTTTCCGCGATGTCACGTTACTGCATAAGCCGCAGGTGCATCTGGCCGACGTGCAGCTGGAAACCCGGCTCAGCCCGGAGTTTACCCGTGCCGCGCTGCGCGCCCAGGTCCGCGTCGCCCTGCCGCCAGAGGTCACCACGCACTATCAGCTGCGCCTGACGCTGTGGCAGGGTGAACAGCCGGTTGCGCAGTGTCAACAGCCGCTGGGTAGCGCCATTATTGACGAGCGGGGCCACTATCCTGAACGCGCCCTGCTCAGTCTGCCGGTGGAACGGCCTGTACTGTGGAGCGCCGAAATGCCCCATCTCTATCGCGCCACGCTGGCGCTGCTGGATGGGGATCAGCAGCTGGTCGAGGTGGAAGCCTATGATGTCGGCTTCCGTCAGGTCACCATCGACAACGGCTTGCTCTGTCTCAACGGCAAACCGCTGCTAATCCGTGGCACCAACCGCCACGAACACCATCCGGAGCGCGGTCAGGTGGTGGATGAGGCGACGATGCGCCGCGACATTGAGCTCATGAAGCAGCACAATTTCAATGCGGTGCGCTGTTCGCACTACCCTAATCATCCGCTCTGGTATCGGCTGTGCGACCAGTATGGGCTTTATGTGGTGGATGAAGCGAATATCGAAACTCACGGCATGCAACCAATGAACCGGCTCTCCGACGATCCCCGCTGGTTCGCTGCCTATAGCGAACGCGTGACGCGTATGGTGCAGCGCGATCGTAATCACTGCAGCATTATTATCTGGTCGCTGGGTAATGAGTCTGGACATGGCACCACGCATGATGCGCTCTACCGCTGGGTGAAAAGCAGCGATCCTACCCGTCCGGTACAGTATGAAGGCGGCGGTGCGGACACCGCCGCGACCGATATCATCTGCCCTATGTATGCCAGGGTCGATGAAGATCAGCCGTTCCCGGCGGTGCCGAAGTGGTCGCTGAAAAAGTGGATCGGTCTGCCGGGCGAAACCCGTCCGCTGATCCTGTGTGAGTACGCGCATGCGATGGGCAACAGCTTTGGCGGTTTCGCGAAATACTGGGAGGCATTCCGTCAGTTTCCGCGTCTGCAGGGCGGCTTCGTCTGGGACTGGGTTGATCAGAGCCTGACCCGTTATGACGATCAGGGCCAGCCATGGCAGGCCTACGGCGGCGATTTTGGCGATAAGCCCAACGATCGCCAGTTCTGTATGAACGGGCTGGTGTTTGCCGATCGCACGCCGCATCCGGCGCTGTATGAGGCGCAGCGCGCCCAGCAGTTCTGGCAGTTTACGCCCGATCCCGGCGACCCGCTGAGCTTTACGGTCAGCAGCGACTACTTATTCCGTCACAGTGACAATGAAGTGCTGCGCTGGCGCATTGAGCAGGAGGGCCAGGTGGTGACGGAAGGTGAAGTCTCACTGGATATCGGCCCGCAGGGTCAGCAGCGGATCACGCTGCCGTCACCGCCCGCGTTACAGGGCGAATGCTGGCTTAACGTTGCGGTTCATCAGATTCACCCGACCCGCTGGAGTGCTGCGGACTGGTGTGTCGCCTGGCATCAGTGGGCGCTGCCTTCGCTGCTGGTGCTGCCCCCGCTGCCGGAAACAGCTGAAGTACCTATCCTCTATGATGACGCCAGTGAGATTGTCGTCACTCACCAGCAACAGCGCTGGCATTTTTCACGCCACAGCGGTGAACTGACGCAGTGGTTTGTGAATGAGGCACCGACGCTGCTCTCCCCGCTTCAGGACTGCTTTATTCGCGCGCCGCTGGACAACGATATCGGCACCAGCGAAGCAGAGCGGGTGGATCCCAATGCGTGGGTTGAGCGCTGGAAAGCGGCAGGTTATGACCAGATGAGCAGCCAGCTGGTGTCGATAGCCGCGAATGCGTTGCCGCAGGCGATACAGATTGAGACGCTGCATAGCTGGATCGCTAATGACCAGCTCGCCTTTATCAGCCGTAAGCGTTATCTGATCAATGCGCAGGGTGAGTTGCAGTTACAGCTTTCCGTTGTGCAGTCTCGCGGTTTACCACCGCCTGCACGCATCGGATTGCGCTGCGCGCTGGCGCAAATCCCGCAGCAGGTAAGCTGGCTCGGCCTGGGACCGCATGAAAACTATCCCGATCGCCAGCTGGCCGCGCAGTTCTCACGCTGGCAACTGCCGCTGGATCAGCTTTCAACGCCCTACGTTTTCCCCAGCGAGAATGGTCTGCGTGGCGGCACCCGCCAGCTCGACAGCGGCAGCTGGCAGGTCAGCGGCGATTTTGCTTTCTCGCTGAGTCGCTTCAGTCTGGAGCAGTTGCGTGAAGCCTCCCACCGCCACCTTCTGCGTCCGGAAGCGGGCTGCTGGCTGCACCTGGATGCCTTCCATATGGGCGTCGGCGGCGATGACTCCTGGAGCCCCAGTGTCAGTCCTGAGTTTTTGCTGACTCAGCAGCGCTGGCAGGCTGAGCTGACGATTTGTCAGCCGACGCGGGCAGCACAGTCTTCGGACGCCGGTAAAAGCGTTTCAGGAACAGGACATTAATCAGCACTACAACGGCGGTGGCACAAAAGACCCAGCGGAAACCTGCCACCGCCGATACCGCTGCGCCCAGTAATGGGCCAGCAACATTGCCAAGATACATAAACGACTGGTTATAACCGAAGATCCGGCCGGTGATAGTGTCGCGCGAATGACGCACCAGCAGCGTCTGTACCGCAGGCATCATCGCGCCATCGGCGAAGCCCAGCAGAAAACGTAAGATGCCCAGCTGCGTGGCACTGGTGACAAAAGACATGGCGATAAACAGCAGCAGCGAGATAACCATCGTTGCGAGCAGAATACGCTGCGTGCCGATGCGATCGCCGAGTCGCCCCAGACGAGGCGCGGCCAGCAGTGCAGAGACGCCAGGCAGCGCGGCAATGACCCCGCTAAGAAAAGCGATATTCTCAGCGGTGGGTGCCAGTTCCCGCACAAAGAGCGTCAGGATAGGGTTCACCGATCCGTTGCACATCTGGATGACCATGGTGGTGAAAAACAGGCAGAGCATCAGCTTTGGGTTGTCCAGCGAACGAAAAACCTCGCGTCCGCTGAGTTTCTCTTTTTTACTCACCGGGGTGTAACCGGTCTCTTTAATCAGGAACAGCGTCACCATAAAGCTGACCATCAGCAGCGCCGCGGTGACGATAAATACCGTGCGCAAACCGACCCAGTCAGCCAGCAGCCCACCCAGCATCGGCCCCAGAATCACACCGCCAATCTGCCCGGTGGAGACACAGCTCAGCGCCCAGCCGCTACGTTCACGCGGCACCTGAGCCGCCACCAGCGCCATCGCGTTGGGGATATAGCCAGAGGTCAGCCCCATCAGGGCGCGCAGCAGCAGTAACTGCCAGGCTTCGGTGACAAAAGCCTGTAGCAGGATCACCACGCCCATACCAAACGCCGCGCGCAACAGCATCAGTTTACGCCCTTTGCGATCGGCCAGACTGCCCCACAGCGGGGCGACCGCCGCCGAAACCACGAAGGTGATACTGAAGGTGAGCCCCGACCAGAGACTCAGGGACTCGCCTCCGGTGACGCCAAGCTGCTCAAGGTAGAGCGGTAGAAACGGGATAATCTGGCTGATGGCCAGGCCAGTAAAAAAACAGCCAAACCAGACTGAGATCAGGTTTATCTTCCAGGGTTCAATAGTGCGTGGCATGGGCAGATGATTCAAAGAGAGGGAGTGCTTAGTTTAACGCGACGATTCTTAACGTGACCGACATAACATGGCACAAACGGCAAAAGACAGGATTCCTCTTGATTCAGCGCAATTACCCGCGAAAATTTTCTCTGACCAGCGGTTTACAGCGTGAATCCCGTGGCCGATGGCCTGCCCTGGCACCCTCTTCCTCAACCATGCCTCATCAATATGGAAAAATATGTCATTCTGTTACTGACAACGATTCACGCCGCTTCTATGTTTAAAAAATCGCCAGTCGTGGCGATGTGACGATCATTCTGCCTGGCGCGACGTCCTCCGCTAAAAAACGGTCCAGACCATCCGGCTACGCTGAGGCAGTTCAGCTTATGACGTGCATAGATGCCCTTACACCTGCGTAAGGGTCGGGGTAGCGTTTCAGCGGAGGTAGGGAAATGAGAGTGCAAACAAGCAGTGCCAGCCGCGCTATCAGTGACTATTTCAATAGCCCGAACTGGCGAATACCGCCAGAGTCCGATCTGCTGGCGGTTATTCTGCGTGAAATTATGGAGGCGGGAGAACCCGCGACCAGTAAGGCACTGATTGCGCGGGTGATCGACAAACTGGAAGTCGAAGGCGATGAGGCGCAGTTGCAGCGGTATCGCACCCTGCTGGCACAGCTCATCGACACGCATCCGGAGGTGTAAAGCGTCGGTTTACTTCACCCAGCGCAGTTTATCCGCTTCGCTGACGCTGGCCCGTCCGCTGCTGAGCTGAAACAGGCAGAGCTCGCGTCCACGCCTGTTTTTCATATGCTGCTGGGGATAGCGCCCCTCCAGCAACAGTGCGCTGTAACCTGTGTTGTCGTCATACTCAATCGGCTCGCCCAGCACCTTTACTTTACTCAGATGGCTGGCATTAATACACGCCTGTGTCATGATCTGGCGGCTCTTCTGCCAGGCCTCTTCACTGGACGCCTGTGCCAGTGTGCTGCTGAGTAACAACGTGGGCAGCAGTGCCCCTATGCATTTCATCTTCTCCGCTCCTGTTCCGGCCCGAAGGCGCTAAAAAAATTCCCGCCGGGGCGGGAATAAACAAGACGAGCACTATTTATTGTGTGACGAGGAAGTTTCTTAAACGCGCTGCTATCCTCGCCTGCCGTTATGACAAGCCTATGACAGACCGGCCGTCAGCCACAATAAACTGAGCTGATATTGCCATTTTTATCGGCCAGGAAGTTAAGCCGGTTAAGGTTGAAATCCATGGTGACCGCAGAATTATAGGGGATTGGACGCACCTGCTGTTCAAAGTGTTGACCCTGAAGCACGGTTAACGGTTTGCCGACATAGTTCTGAAACTGAGAGGCACCGCAGCGGTCGGCTTCAGGATCCTGCGGCACACTGGCGGTGTCAGGTTTACTGGCAGACTGACAGGCGGTTAATGCAAACAGACCCACTACCAGCAGCCCTTTTCCATAAAATTTCACGTTTGTTCTCCTGTTGGACGTGTAAAACCTGCCCCAAGAGTAGCAAAGCGTGCCTGCTGACCAGAAGCCGGAAAAGGTAAAGTTGTTACAGTGAGCGCGGATCCGGGTGTCCCACAGACTCTCTTTTTAAGATTAATCGCACTCACTGCCTAAAAAAACCACAGTGAGCCGCTACACTATCTTAAGACTATTCTTACCCCTGTGGAGGTCATGATGGAACTGATTATTTTTGTTGTCTGCGCAATGCTGATGACCGCCGTGGCGGTCAAAGTCCGTTAAACCGGCTCAGCCTGATTCTGCGTTGTTCTTTCCAGAAGCGTACTGAATGCAGCCAGCGGCATCGGCCGACCGAGGAAGTAGCCTTGCCCCTCTTCGCACGAGAGCTGTTTTAGCTGGTTCAGCTGCGCTTCTGTCTCAATTCCCTCCGCCGTGATCGTCAGGGCGAAGGCGCGTGCCAGCGCAATAATGCCCGCCACCACCGATTGCGCCTGCTGCGACTCCGGGAAATCTTTCATCCAGGAGCGATCAATCTTCAGACCGTTAAACGGGAAGGTCTTCAGATAGTCCAGCGCGGCATAGCCGGTGCCAAAATCGTCGACGGTTAACCTTACCCCCAGCGACCGTAAGCCCTGCATTACCTCCAGCGCATGCTGTGGATGTTCAAAGGTGACATTCTCCGTGATCTCCAGCTCCAGCCTTGTCGCTGGCAGACCACTTTTCGCCAGCGCATCTGCCACCCGTTGCACCAGATCGCTGGTGCGAAACTCCATCGGCGAAATATTGACTGACACATAGCGATCGCCACCCCAGCCCAGCGCATCCTGGCAGGCACGCATCAGAACCCAGTCGCTGATAGTGGCGATCAGACCGCTCTCTTCCGCCAGCGGAATAAAGTGGTCTGGCGTAATCCACTGATCCGGGGCAATCTGCCAGCGAATCAGCGCTTCAGCGCCGGCCAGCTGACCGGTCAGCAGCTGATAACGGGGCTGATAGTGCAGACGGAATTCATTAGTAGTCAGTGCTTTCTCAATGCGCCGCGCCATTTCACGCTTATCTTCGCGCTGGCTCGCCATTTCATTGGCGTACCAGACCCACTGATTACGTCCCGCATCGCGTGCTTCATTCAGTGCGATATCTGCCATCTGCAACAGCGCTTCCGGATGGCTGGCATCCTGTGGCGCACAGGCAATGCCCATGCTGATGGTGAGATAGTGGACATGCTGACCGGTGCTGACTGGCTGCTGAACCTCGTGCACCAGCTGAGCACAACGCTGATCGATCCGCTCACGGTTCGTTTCCCGCAACACCAGTACAAATTCATCACCGCTCAGCCGCGCCACCAGCTCCTGCGGGCCGATACAGTGCTTCAGACGCTGCGCTATCTGGCTCAGTACCTCATCGCCCGCCGCATGACCCCAGGTTTCATTAATTGGCCGGAACTGATCGAGATCGAGGGTAATCAGCGTCAGCGGCGCAGCGCCATCAGGCAGCGCAAGGTGCAGCGTCAGAAACTCCAGCAGCTGCACGCGGTTCGACAGACCGGTTAAAACGTCGTGACGCGACAGAAACTGAATGCGTGCCTCTGCTTCCATGCCCTGGGTGATGTCCGATACCGTGCCGCGAAATCCGATACGTCGCGCATCATGCCAGATGGTTTTCGCCACCAGTTGACCGATGCGGCGGTGACCCTGTGCGGACATAAACTGACAGCGCAGCGGCATCTGTTGCTCTTCCGCCTCCTGCCGCAGCAGCCAGGCGACCAGTGAATGGCTGGGATGGGTCAGCAGGTGATCGATGTGACGTCCCAGCCAGTGTGTGATGTCGTGGCCGGTAAGGGTATGAAAGCGCGCGGACAGATAGATCAGGCGACCCTCTTCATCCGTTTCCCAGATCCAGTCTGACGCCGCCTCAGCGAGATCGCGAAACCGCGCTTCACTGTTGGCAAGCTCCTGCTGACTGATTGCCAGCATGGCAAAGCGGCGGTCAGAGAGAATCGCATTGGAGAGCGCATGGCGGCTGACGCGATGAGTAATGATGCCGATGATGATCGCCGTCAGCAGCAGCAGTGGCAGCAGCAACCCGATCAGGCCCATGCCCGGCATTTTTGACGTCCAGCGCAGCACAATCGGCTCGCCGCCTGGCAACGGTAGTACCATTCGCGGTTCATGCAGGGCATCCTCTTCACTGGCGGGCAGACGCAGTTCGCGTATATCCAGCGTCGCGCCCAGCGCCTGTAATTTGGCGGGTGTAAACAGATTCACGAACACCATGATTGATGCAGGCCCGGCCATGGGCGGCACGTTCGGCAGTTTACCGCTGCTGATAGGTGCGGCCACCACAATCGCGGGCAGATGGTTGATCAGCGCATTGCGGGTCATCGCTTTATTATTGAGCTGACGCGCTGCCGCAATTAGCGTCCGTGTCTCATGACCCAGCCAGGCTTCCAGTGGCGTATCCGCCATCTGCCCATTAATCACGCTGTAGGTGGTGTGACCTTTGCTGTCGACCACGAACACGCCTTCATAGTGATACTCTTCGTAAAGACCCGGTCCGAAGTTCTCTTCGTCAAACGCCCAGACTTTGTTCACCCTGACATGGAGATTGCGCCAGGCTTCTCCCCAGAAGGCATAATCCCGGATATCGGTGACCATCGCCTCCTGACGATTTTGCCACGTCTGCTGCATCAGCATGCGGTCATGCTCAACCGATGCGCTGTTCTGACGCTGTGCAATCATCAGTACCATCAGCATCGAGAGCACCAGCACACCAGACAGCAGCAGCGAAAGCGTACGCAGGCTGCGCCGCGTAAAGCGGACAGTGCGATCTTCAGCGGCATGTCTGAATGGTGGCGACGGCGGCGCCGGAGGGTTAAAAGTCATTAAGAGTGCTCACTACACAGCCAGGGATTAAGATCACAGGCCTGCAATACAACATGCGTTGCTGGCCAGATTAGTTTCATCAGTTATCGGCCCGGGCGCTCCGGTGTTTAGTCTGCGGCTAACATTTTGCGCTTAAATAATGTGTAACAGGCTCACTCGACAGCGATCGGGTGCATTGCTACTATGCGCTTACCTTCGCTGGCTGAGTCGCCTATGAACACCAATTCCGACAGAGTGACCCTGACGCTGTTCTACGTCGGCAGCTTTGTGGTCTATTACCTGGTTACCATGCTGATCACGCTGTTCCCTAATTACAGCGTGCTGCGTAATGACGGCCTGCTGGTGCCCGTACTCTGCCTGTTTGAATTTGCTGTTATCTACCCGCTTTATCGCTTTTACTGCCAGCGTCGTACTGATTTGCCGCTGGGTGAGCTTTACACGCTGCAAACCCTGCTGTTTACCGGCGCGCTGTTTTTGTTGATGGCAGCACAGATGCAGTTCATGCAGCCGGAAGGCTGGCTGGTGATGCAGGCCCAGCAGGGACGCAATTCGCTGTTGATCCTGCTGCTGACCGCCGTACTGCTGGCGCCGGTGTTTGAAGAGGTGCTGTTCCGCGGTTTCCTGTTACAGGGTTTTCTGCTGTGGGCGCCGCGCAGCCGTTTCGCCTGCATGCTGCTGACCTCACTGCTGTTTGCGGTGATGCATACACAGTATGTGCACTGGCAGACCCTTATCGCTCTGACGCTGTTTTCGCTGCTGCTCTGCTATGCGCGGCTGCGGAGTAACAGTCTGGCGCTGCCCATCTTCCTGCACACCCTGAATAACCTGATTGCGCTGCTGCCCGCCTGGTATTTTGCTGGCTGACTCCCTGCCAGCGTCCTCGTCTTACCCAGCCCTCATCCTGCCGCAGGCCGCTGCCTGGCAGCGTCATAGCTCACACTGACAATGCCGCCCCGTCACGTTTGTCTATACTGGATGTTAAAAAGGGATAAAAAGCACCACAGTCCGGACCACCAGACCGTGTAAAGGAGAGGATCTATGTTGATAGGATTTGTGTTGTTAGTGAGCGCGTGTGGCTACGATGCCTGCGAAGCGCTGCCGGTCTCGGAGCGCATCTATCCGACGAAGGTGGACTGTGAAACGATGGCAAACCGTATTCATAAAGTCAGACCGAATGTGGTACTGCTTTGTGGTGAGGTCCATCGCTGATTCAGGACCAGATTCAATAAAGCAGGGCTGCAACATTGCAAGCTGGCGCTTTAACGTACAAAATATAAGCTGTTGTTAACCTTTACCGTAGTGAATCCCATGAAAACATCACGCCCCCGTCGTCCTGGTGGACGCTGGGTTTACTATCTTTTGTATGATGGCATTCTGTGGCCCTGCCCCGTCCGATGGGAGTGGGAGAGCAGCTATGGCGGCTGGTTGCCATTTTACTACACGCCAACCTTTGAGTTTTTGGTGGGTGATCCGCGTAAGGCTTATCGTATTGCGCGCAGCGATGTGCGGACTAAACGGCGCGAGGATGCTTTTGTCTGAGGGCGATTATCGCCACGGCAGCCATGAGGCTGTGAGCAGAAAATGAACCGCTTCCAGTACGATAATTACCATCACTAAGATGCCCAGCGAGTGGCGACTCATCCACTTCATCGGCTCAGGCCCAGATCATCGCAGCCCAGCGGATCAGCAGCAGCGCGCCGCAAATGCACAGCAGAACCAACACCATCTTCCAGTACTTTTTGGCCGCCCGGTATCTTGTCACCTCGGTTTCCCCTCTGTCAGAAAGCGAAGATGCGCCAGAAGGCGCATCTGTTCCGGTCAGCAACAGGACCGGGAGGCATAGCATAACGTCGGGGCCACCAAAAGGCGACCCGTTGCCGGCATCAATTGTTCAGGGTGTAATCCAGCGTAATTTCCGCGTTCAGTACCTGAGAAACCGGGCAGCCCGCTTTGGCTTTGTTGATGATTTCGTCGAAGGCCGACTCATCAATGCCAGGCAGAGAAATCGTGCTGGTCAGCGCCACTTTAGTGATGGCAAAGCCGTCGCCTTTTTTATCCAGTGACACGTCAGCCGTGGTATCAATGCTTTCCGGCGTATGACCTGCATTGCCCAGCATCAGCGACAGTGCCATAGAGAAACAGGCCGCATGCGCTGCACCAATCAGCTCTTCCGGGTTGGTGCCTTTGCCGCCTTCAAAACGGGTATTAAAGCCATAAGGCTGCTGGCTCAGCACGCCGCTCTCGGTGCTAACGGTGCCTTTGCCTTTGATATTGCCTTCCCAGTGCGCCGAACCTTTCTTATGAATAGTCATGTCATTCCTCCTGTGGGTAAAGAAGCTAAGTATAGACAACACATTCATTTTCGCAGGCTAACTCACGGCGCGAGGACGTGACACGGTGCTTGTTGGTGTCAGCAGCGCCTCCGCCTGCACCAGCGAATCGCGGGTAATTTCACTTATCGATTTTGCGCCGGTCAGCGTCATGGCCACGCGCATCTCTTTCTCAATCAGGTTCAGCAGGTTTTCCACGCCACGCTGTCCGTGAGTCGCCAGCGCATAGATAAACGCCCGTCCCAGCAGCACGCTGTCTGCGCCCAGCGCAATCATCCGTACTACATCCAGTCCGTTACGAATGCCGCTGTCCGCCAGAATAGTGATGTCACCTTTGACCGCATCGGCAATCGCTGGCAGCGCACGGGCTGAGGAGAGTACGCCATCCAGCTGGCGTCCACCGTGATTCGAGACCACGATGCCATCAGCGCCAAAACGCACCGCATCCCGTGCATCTTCCGGATCGAGAATGCCCTTGATCACCATCGGCCCGTCCCAGAACTCGCGGATCCACTCCAGATCTTTCCAACTGATGGAAGGATCAAAGTTGTTCGCCAGCCAGCCAATATAATCTTCCAGCCCGGTCGGCTTGCCGAGATAGGCGGAGATGTTTCCCAGATCGTGCGGACGGCCCTGCAGACCCACATCCAGCGCCCACTGTGGATGGGTGACCGCCTGCCAGTAACGACGCAGCGCCGCGTGATTGCCGCTCATCCCGGAGTGCGCATCGCGATAGCGCGCACCCGGCGTCGGCATATCCACGGTAAACACCAGCGTTGAGCAACCGGCGGCTTTGGCCCGCTCCAGCGCATTGCGCATAAAGCCGCGGTCACGCAGCACATAAAGCTGGAACCACATCGGACGGTTGATCTGCGGAGCTACCTCTTCAATCGGGCAGACCGAAACCGTCGACAGGGTAAACGGAATGCCTTTCAGGGCGGCCGCGCGCGCCGCCTGCACTTCGCCGCGACGGGCATACATGCCACACAGGCCGACCGGTGCCAGCGCAACCGGCATCGACAGGGTTTCATTAAATAATTTCGTTTCGAGGCTCAGTTCCGACATGTTCTTCAGAATGCGCTGGCGCAGCGCCACGTCAGAAAGGTCCTCCACGTTGCGACGCAGGGTGTGCTCGGCGTAAGCACCGCCATCAAGATAGTGAAACAGGAATGGCGGCAGGATACGTTGCGCGGCGGCGCGATAGTCACTGGCAGCTGAGATAATCATCAGTCAGATTCCTTTGGGTTGCGTGTGTCGTTATCCGGTAAGCGGGTGATGCGCGCCTGGCGCGCTTCATCTTCATGGAGGCTTTTCAGGGTGGTGTGGACAAAGCCCAGATGCTGCATCGCCGCCTGACGGGCCGCGTCGGCGTCGCCCGCGAGGATCGCATCCAGCAGCGCCTGATGCTGTTCCGTCAGGCGGGCGAAAATATCTGGCTGGGTATACATGCGCTGACGACTCTGCATCACCGACGACTGCAGCAGCTCGAAAAAGCCGCGCATGGTCTGCAGCAGCACTACATTGTGCGACGCCTCGGCAATCGCCAGATGGAAGCGCACATCTGCCTGGGCAGCGAGGTCGGGATCGTCACTCTCTTTCAGCTTCAGGGTGGCGTCAAAGGCGTACTGCAGCTTCTCTTTGTCGGCGTCAGTAGCCCGCAATGCCGCATGCCAGGCGGTGCTGGCCTCAATGGCATGGCGCGCTTCCAGAATGTCGTAGCGGTAGTCGGGATCGTCGCGCAGCAGCTGCCGAATCGGTTCGACGATGCGCTGTTCCGACCAGGGTGCCAGCTGCTGACGAATCCAGGTGCCGCCGCCGCGCCGGCTAATCAGCATGCCGCTGCTGATTAGCTGCTGTATCGCTTCACGCAGCGAAGATCGCGAGACGCCGAGTTCAGCAGAGAGCTGGCGCTCGGCGGGCAGACGCATGCCCGGCTCAAGCTGATGTTCGGTGATATAGGTCCGCAGGCGTGTCACCAGCGGATCGGCAGTGTTGCTCATGGGATCATCCAGGGGAAGACATAGGCCTGAAGCGTGGTAATCACACCCACCATACAGGTGAAAATCAGGCTGTGTTTAACCGTAAACCGGAACAGGTCGGACTCTTTCCCCACCAGCCCGACCGCTGCACAGGCGATAGCGATCGACTGCGGCGAGATCATCTTACCCGTCACGCCACCGGTGGTGTTGGCCGCCACCAGCAGAATATCGGAAACGCCGATCTGTTGGGCGGTGGTGGCCTGTAACGCGGCGAAAAGCGCATTTGATGAGGTATCTGATCCTGTCAGGAAGACGCCCAGCCAGCCCAGAAACGGCGAGAAGAAGGTAAATGCGTGACCGGTATGCGCCAGCGCCAGGGCAAGCGTGGCAGAGAGGCCGGAGTAGTTGGAGATAAACGCAAAGGCCAGTACCATCCCGATGGAATAGATCGGCAGCGCCAGCTCTTTCAGCGTTTCTCCAAAGGTCTGCAGCGCCGCCTTTGGCTTCATACGCAGGAACAGCATCGCCATAATCGCCGCAATTAAAATCGCGGTGCCGGTCGCAGAGACCAGATCCAGCTTATAGATCGCCGGATAAGGGGTCGCACTGCTGACCACCGGCGGCATCCGCGCCACCAGTTCATGCAGCATCGGCACCGGCATAGCCAACACCCACTCATAGAGCGCACCGCCTTTGGCGAAAAGCGCTTTAAACGGTGGGATACTCCAGAGCGTGACGGTAGCGGTGAGAAACAGGAATGGCATCCAGGCGCGGATCACCTGCCCCAGCCGATACTTCTGCGGTGGCAGCAACGGAGCACCCTGTTTCGCCTCTGCATCGGCAAAGCGGAAGATGCGCACCGGCTTCCAGACCCTCAGGAAAAGCGTCAGCGAAATCAGCGAGGCGAGCGACGAGATAATATCGGGCAGCTCCGGACCCAGGAAGTTGGAGCTGAGGAACTGGGCAAGGGCAAACGAGCCACCTGCCACGACCACCGCCGGCCAGGTCTCTTTCACGCCGCGCCAGCCATCCATGATCGCCATAATCCAGAACAGCACAATCAGGGTGAGCAGCGGCAGCTGGCGTCCGGCCATCTGGCCGATGGCAAAACTGTCGAGCCCGGTTACCTGCCCCGCCACAATAATCGGGATTCCCATCGCGCCAAAGGCCACCGGCGCGGTATTCACAATCAGGCAGAGCCCGGCGGCGTAGAGCGGATTAAAGCCGAGTCCCACCAGCAGCGCGGCGGTAATCGCCACCGGCGCACCAAAGCCCGCAGCCCCCTCCAGAAACGCCCCGAACGAGAAGCCGACAATCAGCATCTGCAGACGCTGATCGGGCGTAATCGACAGGATAGAGGCACGGATAATGTCGAACTGGCCGGTTTTGACTGAGATCTTGTAGACGAACACCGCGGCGACAATAATCCAGGCAATCGGCCACAAGCCATAGAGAAAGCCATACACCACGGCGGCCAGCGCCTGTGCAACCGGCATCTGATAGAGAAACAGCGCCACCAGCAGCGCCAGCACCACGGTGGTGGTGGCCGCCAGGTAGCCTTTCATCTTCAGCTTAATCAGCGCAAAGAAGAAAAAGAGAATCGGGATCAGTGCGATCAGGCTTGAAAGCCAGATATTACCCAGCGGATCGTAGTTTTGTTGCCAGATCTGCATGCCAGTATCTCCAGAGGAAAAGGTGACGTGGCACGCAGCCGCAGCGCTGGTGCCATCTGCCCCGGATTGGTCAGACCAAACCGCTGTGTCGGGGCTTATGGCAACAGATAGTTAACGCATTGTTAACCTGTGGCAACAAAAGATGCGCGAATTTTCCCGGAGTGTGAACCAGAGAAAAATATTGCCGGGATTGGTCGGACCAAAATCAGGGATTG
Source organism: Pantoea sp. 22096 (assembly GCF_052045955.1). NCBI lineage: Bacteria > Pseudomonadati > Pseudomonadota > Gammaproteobacteria > Enterobacterales > Erwiniaceae > Pantoea > Pantoea sp. 22096. The sequence continues at coordinate 2,110,190 of NZ_JBQEPW010000001.1, forward strand.
GTATCCCGAAAGGCGCGCTGATAGCTGTGCGGATGAAAACGCAGATTAAGCGCAATCAGCAGCAGCGTGATCGTCGCCTGCAGAATCCAGACGCTGGTGAAATTTCCGGTGAGCGCATGCAGCTGACCGGCGATAAACGGCATGCTGCCCGCGATAATAAAGCCGACGCCCTGCATAAAAGCCACCAGCCGCGCGCCAGCCTGCGGCTGCTCCAGATGATCCAGCGCCAGCACCAGCGTCAGCGGAAATGCCCCGCCCAGCCCGAAGCCCGCCATCCCTGCCCAAAGCCACGGTGCCAGTTGTGGCGCAAACAGGAAACCGAGCATGCCGCTGAACTGCATCAATAGTGTCAGCAGCAGCAGCGGACGGCGATCGCGGCCCCGCGCCAGCAAGGGCAACAGCAGCGCACCCGTGACCTGACAGCCGATCATCATGCCAAGCAGTGAACCGCCCGCCTGCGCGCTCCAGCCGAGTTGATGATAAAAATCGGGCAGCCAGGCGACACAGATGGCATATCCGCCGTTCACCAGACCGAAGCTCAACGCCAGCGTCCAGGCGCGGGTTTTCCGCCACAGCGAAGGCAGAGCGGCGGACTCCGTCCGGGCTGCACGTGGGGTGGTGATAAACAGCCAGAGCAGGATGGCCAGCACCACCGGCAGCGCCCAGCTGCTCAGTGCGCCCTGCCAGCCAAGCTGCCCATTCAGCCACGGCGAGATCGCCGCGCCAATCCCACCGCCGCCCATCAGCGCCGCTGCCCACAGTCCGGTCACGCCGGCACTGCGGCCGCCAAATCGCTGACGGATCAATCCCGGCATCGCCATCTGCACGATGCCAATGCCCGCTCCTCCCGGCACAGTACTCAGCACCAGCCCGCCTCCGTCAGCCACAAACAGCCGACTCACCAGCGCCAGCAACAGCAGCAACAGGCCACCCAGCAGCAGTTTACGCACCGTAAAGCGCTGCATCAGCGGGGCGCTGACTAACGCAATGGCACCCATCATCATCATCGGCACCGCAGGCAAGAGCGATGCCGCCAGCGGCGACAGACCGATGCTCTGCCGCAGCTCGCCGAGTAACGGACTGACCGAGGTCATCAGCGGTCGCATATTGAGCCCGGCCAGCACCAGCGCCGCCAGCAGCAGGTTGTTCTCTCTCTTCATATAAAATCTACGCTATTAAAAGTTGCCAGCCTGGCAGCAGTCGTTACTATCTGGAAATGAAATATTACTCTGCCAGGTAGTGGAAAAATGAATCGTCAGCCGATGTTTACTCCGCAACAGCTGCTCAGCTTTGTCGCGGTGTGCGAAACCGCCAGCTTTACCCGCGCCGCCGACCGGGTGCACCTGTCGCAGTCCACCGTCAGCCAGCAGGTGCGGCGGCTGGAGGAGATGGTCGGCAAAGAGCTGCTGGTCCGCTCCTCGCATCAGGTGCAGATCACCGAGGAGGGCGAAAAACTTTTAGGCTACGCCCGGCGAATTATTGCCCTGAACGGGGAAGCGCACGATGTGCTGAGTGACCAGTGGCGCGATGGCGTGCTACGCCTTGGCGTGCCGGAAGATTTCGCCGCGCCCACGGCCGGTCTGCTGGCGCACTTCAGTCGCGACCATCCGCAGCTGCGGCTGGACGTGATGAGCGGCATGCAGGTGGAGCTGCGTCGCGCCTGGCAGCGTGAAGAGCTCGACATCATGCTGATTAAACAGCCGTACGGCGAGAGGCCACTGGCATCGCGTCCTGAACCGCTGTTGTGGCTCGACAGCGCAGAATGGCCCTGCTTTGAGCAGACGCCGGTGCCGCTGGTGCTGTTTCCCCAGTTGGGGCTCTATCGCGATGAGGTCTGTCAGACGCTTGATGCGCTGGGTCGAAGCTGGCGCATAGGTTACAGCAGCGCCAGCCTGGTCGCGCTGGCCGCCGCCAGTGCACAGGGGCTGGGTCTGACGTTACTGCCTGCCAGCTGCCGCCTGCCGGCACATCGGGTATTAGGTCCTGAACAGGGTCTGCCGGTGATTGATACCTTTGAACTGGCGTTGTTCTGCCGTCATCCGCATGATCCGCTGCAACGTGAACTGGCAGCGTCACTGGCGGCGTTTGGCAAGCTGCGCTGGCAGTGAGATAGCGAATAGCCATCAGTGGAAAATAACGCAGCAGAGTGAAGCGTCGTTTGTCAGATTAAAGCCTTGTTCTCTTTGCAGGAGCCTCTGATGCCTATTTCCTCTTCGCCGAGTCGCCGTGATTTCCTGGGGCAAAGCGTTCGCTGGACCGCTGCAGGCGGCTTGCTGGCCGCCGGTCTCGGTCAGGTCAGTGCCGCCATTCCCCCATCGTTGTCCGCCATCAATCCCGACCAGGCCGCCACTCTGCCCCGGCAGGATCACTATCTGCTGCGCAATGTGCGACTGGAAGAGGGCTTTATCCGCGAAGATGACGACGTCGTCGCGACCCGGACCGGTCTTTATGACATCAGCGTGCGCGACGGCAAAATTGACCAGCTGACCTCTGCGGGCCAGGGTAACAGCACGCTGCCGTCGTGGGATGCGCAGGAGGCGCTGCTGCTGCCCGCTACGCAGGACATGCATATCCATCTCGATAAAACCTTCTACGGCGGTCCGTGGCAGGCTCCACGTCCACGTCAGGGCAAAACCATCATGGATATGATTGCGCGCGAGCAGGTACTGATTCCGCAGCTGCTGCCGCACTCGCAGGCCCGCGCCGAAGGATTGATCGCCCTGCTGCATGCCAAAGGCACCACCCGCGCGCGTAGCCATTGCAATATCGACCCGGTCAGTGGCCTGAAAAGTCTGGAACATCTGCAGGCGGCATTAGCCCGTCATCCCGCCTTTGCGTGCGAGATCGTTGCCTTCCCGCAGCACGGTCTGCTGCACTCGCAGGTCGATGGCTTGATGCGTGAGGCGATGCAGCACGGCGTTGAGTATGTCGGCGGACTGGATCCTACTAACGTGGATGGCGCGATGGAGAAGTCGCTGGATGCCATGTTTCAGATTGCGCTCGACTATCAGCGCGGCGTGGATATTCATCTGCATGAAACCTCACCGGCTGGCGTGGCGGCGATTCAGTATATGGTTGACACCGTTGCGAAGACTCCGGCGCTGAAAGGCAAAGTGACGCTGAGCCACGGTTTTGCGCTGGCGACGCTCACCGGCAGTGCGCTGGATAAAATGATTGAAGGGCTGGCGGAGCAGCAGTTCAGCGTCGCTTCCACCTTGCCGATTGGCAAGCTCGCTATGCCAGTTCCACAGTTGCAGGCGGCGGGAATTAAAGTGATGACCGGCACCGACAGCGTGATCGATCACTGGTCTCCGTTTGGCACCGGCAGCATGCTGGAAAAAGCGAATCTCTATGCACAGCTCTATCGCGGTTCAGATGAGTTCTCGCTGTCGCGGGCGCTGGCCATCGCCACAGACGATCGGCTGCCGCTCTCTGCTCAGGGCGAACGTCAGTGGCCTGCGCCGGGCGATGAAGCGAGCATGATGCTGGTAGCAGCGAGCTGTTCTGCCGAAGCCGTGGCACGCATGTCACCGGTAGTCGCGACCTTCTCGCGCGGTAAACCGGTATTTGCGCTGGCATCGACCTGAAACAGCAGGGCTGCGGACAAAAACGCCGGGAGCGTTTTTGAACAACGCAACGCGTTGGCCCGGGAGGGCGCATCTCAGGGATGAGATGCGTACTAAAAACGCCGGGAGCGTTTTTGAACAACGCAACGCGTTGGCCCGGCTACGGGCGCACCTCAGGGATGAGGTGCGTAATCGCCCGCGCTGAGCCTTCTCAGCAAATGCGAAGAGATCGAGCCTGCTCAGGGAAATCGGTCAGATCGGAAAGACGCTTAAGCCATCCATGGCCGCTCGGCGCGTGCCGTCCCTTGCGCGGGACGCTTTCCTCTTCTGACCGGCTTCCCTGCGCTTTAAGCTTGCTTATTGCTGATAGATTCTCAGTGCCCGTGGTTTACCAGCAGCGGCCTTACTGCCCAAACCTGTTCCCTGCTACGGCCCCCAAAAACAACAGAGCCTCCACAAGGGAGGCTCTGCATTTACCTGAGCGGAGTGCGGGTTACGCGCTTTTGGCCCATTGATTATTCGACATTAGTTCCATTGCCAGCGCGTATAAGCGACGATCTTCCTGATCACAGGGCTCATCTTCCGCATAACAGCCGATCATGGATGCGATTTTATCCGCAGATAAACTCTCTCCATGAACATGCAGTGTCAGTACGGCGCGGCCTACTATTTTAAGCACATTTTCATGTGGTCCCTGGATGCTATTACTCAATGCAAATACCCTCTACCGGTCGTTGTACCAGGAATATGGCGCGATAAATATAAAGCAATTAGATCAGGATTTTTATCGGCACTAGTGGTGATATTTTTTAATGATTAATTCTATTACTGGAGTCATAGTTAAGGATTTGTCTGATTAACAATGAAATATTTTTTTAAAAACGGTCACTTATAAAATAATCATTGGTATTAACCGATCGTCAATCCGGAACACCTTCGTTAAGCCGGCATTAATCTATAAAAATAAACCACCTTTTTTCAGTAAACTTCAGCTTATTCCTAAGCGTACCGGCAGATATAGTTGCATACTGCTAACCATCGAGGTTCCCGTTGCTGTCAGGCGTGCTTTCTGCCAGACTTGCCCCGCAATAATGCCCTACACTTTCAGCCTCAGAGGCCGCGCCCGTGACCGCTTTTTCTACCCTCAATTCGCTTCCCGATAGCCAGCTCGATAACCTGCGCGAGATGGGCTACACCAGCATGACGCCCGTGCAGGCCGCTACGCTGCCCGCCATTCTGCAGGGACGCGACGTGCGCGCGCAGGCGAAAACCGGCAGCGGTAAAACGGCTGCCTTTGGTATTGGTTTACTGCACCATATCGACAGCACCCGCTTTCAGACGCAGGCACTGATCCTCTGTCCGACCCGTGAACTGGCGGATCAGGTAGGCAATGTCCTGCGCCAGCTGGCGCGCTTCACCCGCAACATCAAAGTCCTCACCTTGTGTGGCGGACAGCCGATGAGCGCACAGCGTGATTCACTGGTGCATCCACCGCATATCGTGGTTGGCACGCCGGGTCGTATCCTCGACCACATCAATCGTGAGAACCTCAAGCTCGACCAGCTCAACACGCTGGTACTGGATGAGGCGGATCGGATGCTGGAGATGGGTTTCCTCAATGATATGGAAACCATCATTGAAGCGACGCCTGCCTCGCGCCAGACGCTGCTCTTCTCCGCCACCTGGCCCGACGGCATCACAGCCATCAGCACCCGCTTCCAGCGTGATGCGCTGAGCGTCGTCACTGAAGATGTCAGTGAACTCCCGTCAATCGACCAGCAGTTCTTTGAAGCCAGTCACAATGAAAAACTGGGTCTGCTCATCGCACTGCTCGGCGATCGTCAGCCTTCATCCTGCGTGGTCTTCTGCAACACTAAACGTGAATGTGACGATGTCGCCGCGGCGCTTAACGCGCGTGATATCAGTGCTCTGCCACTGCATGGTGATCTTGAGCAGCGCGATCGCGAACGTGTGCTGATCCGCTTCGCGAACGGCAGCGGTCGCGTGCTGGTCGCTACCGATGTCGCTGCGCGCGGACTCGACATCAAATCGCTGGCGATGGTAGTCAACTATCAGCTCGCATGGGATCCTGAAGTCCATCTCCACCGCATCGGTCGTACGGCGCGGGCAGGCGAACATGGCGTTGCCGTCAGCCTGGTCGCGGCTGATGAAATGGCGCGCGCGCACGCGCTGGAAGATTTTCTGCAGCAGAAGCTGCCGTGGGTCTCGGCCAGCACGCTGAAAAAGGGCAGCAGCAAGCCACTGCCTGCCGCCATGATGACGCTATGCATTGATGGTGGCCGTAAAGCCAAGATACGTCCGGGAGATATTCTGGGTGCACTGACCGGTGAAGCAGGTTATCGCGCTGAGCAGATCGGGAAAATTGTTCTGACCCCGACCCATGCCTACGTAGCGATTGAGGCAAATCAGGCTAAAGCGGCACTGGTGAAACTTAAGCAGGGCAAAATCAAAGGTAAAACCTGTCGGGCGATTCTGCTGAAAGACTAAGAAAAAAGGGCGAGGTTATGACCTCGCCCTTTTTGTTATGGCTCTTCGATGCGGGACACATGCAGCGTGGTTTTATCCCCTTTGCCCTGTACCTTACCACTGACGCGCACTTTGTCTTCAGCGGTGTAGGTTTTACCATCAAAGGTTTTCTTTGGGGCGATAATGGGTAACGTGCCGGTGTTGTCACGGAACTGATACCGCTCGCCCTGCTCTTTCTTCAAAATGTAACCTTCCAGCGTCACATACCCGCCCTGACGGAAATCGCGGATCTGATCGATGTGGGTCTGACCGGTATCTTCCGAACCTTTATAGCCGGCATCCTGCTTGTGTTGCGGCGGCGGCGTATCACCAGCTTTGTATCCGCCCTCTTCAGCTGAAACGCCCGCGCTCATCATCACCAGCAACGACGCTAAAATCACTTTTTTCATTTCACACTCCTTTATTGGAAAGGTGTCCATGTTGAACCTTCAGGGTTAAGCCTGGCACAATAATTGGCATCCGTTTTATTTCACCCTTCTCTTCTCACCTTTTTCCGTTTGCTGCCGATAACCTGTTCACACCCTATTTCACCAGCTGCGTTAATGCAGAGGCAACCATGGATAATTTTCAAAAAGAGATCGATGAAAGAGCGAACCTCGCGTTATCGAACAAGTTTGAGCTGCTGCTGTTTCGCTTAGGTTCCGATCAGCTGAAAGGCAAGTCTGAACTGTTTGGCATTAACGTCTTCAAGCTGCGTGAAATTGTACCGATGCCGACCATCACTAAAGCCGCGGGCATGCGTTCGCCGTTGCTGGGTATGGCGAGTATTCGTGGTCAGTTCATTCCGGTGATCGACCTGCCAGCGGTAGCGGGCTGTGTACCTGAAACCGGTCTTAACCTGCTGCTGGTGACCGAGTATGCCCGTAACACCCAGGCGTTTGCCGTGGAGTCAGTAGAGAACATCGTGCGCCTCGACTGGAGCCAGGTGCATACCGCCGAAGCCGGTATCGGTGGCCGCAATATTACCAGCATCGCCTGCCTGGACAGCGACAAGCAGAGCAACGAGCTGGCGATGGTGCTGGACGTTGAGCAGATTCTGTATGACATCATCCCTTCAGTGCGCGGCGTTGAACCGGAAGCGGCCAGACCGCGTGCCTTCAACTATCGCCCTGGTGCGGTCGCCATTGTGGCAGAAGATTCCAAAGTGGCGCGTCAGCTGCTGGAACAGGGCCTGAAGAGCATGGGCATTCCGGCGCTGATGTTTAACACCGGTCTGGAAGCCTGGGAAAAAATTAAGCTGATGAGCCAGGAAGCACAGGCCGCGGGAGAGTCGATTCACGACAAAATTGCGCTGGTCCTGACCGATCTGGAGATGCCAGAGATGGATGGCTTTACGCTGACCCGCAACATCAAGCGGGACCCGATTCTCAAGGTTCTGCCGGTCGTCATTCACTCCTCACTCTCTGGCAGCGCCAACGAAGATCATGTGCGCAAAGTGGGTGCCGACGGTTATGTGGCGAAGTTTGAACTGAATGAGCTGTCAGACGTGATTTTCAACGTTCTCGACACTGCCCGCTAAACAAATCCGGGCCGCAAAGAATGCCCGGTATGTTTTTACTTTTTAGCCAGCAAAATAGCTGGCCTGACCAGGAACCGACTATGCACATTGAAACTTTACCTGTTACACCGGCACCTGCTACCCCTGCTCCTCAGAAAGCACTGCGTGGCCGTTTACGCCAGCTGGCCTGGATTACCGCCGTCACGTTAAGTGTCGCATTCTGGACAGGCCTCTACTTCTTAGTTTTCTGAATCCGGTCATGCTTGTCTGGATCGGGCCGTCAGCACTCCTGCTGACGGCCCTTTTTTTTGCCTGCGCTTCCCCCTTTGTTTATTTGTTAACCTTTTCTGAAGCTTTTCAGTGACTATTTATTCACGCACCGTTATTACTTAAAAATTATTAAAGGTACATGTTCGTATTCCGATAACTGTATGCGCGAGATCACCTTTTTGCCTGCGGCTGTGACCACAGACATCAGCAAGGCACTGCGCACAACAGCAGAGAACCTGAGCGTTGCTAACAAATTGATTAATAATAAAACGGGGAAGAGAACATGTTCAGTATCAAGAATATGAAGGTGGGAATGCGGCTCGCAGCAGCCTTCGGTATTATTGTGACCTTACTGATAGTGATTGGCGTAACATCCATTACCAGAATTAACAGTATTAATACCGCGATCTCATCGATCGTTGACGATCGCTATGTAAAAGTACGACTGGCATTTGATGTGCGCGATGGCGTCAACGATCAGATCAAATACCTGCGCGGCATGGTGATCGACACAACACGCCCGGAAATGAATGTGAAGCGTTATGGTCAGCTTGATGAAGCGACGCAACGCACTAACATCGCGATGAAAAAGATTGAGGATATCCAGGTCACGCCCGTAGGTAAGAAAAAGATCGCCGGTCTGCTGGCCTCTTCTCAGGCGTTTGAGAAGGTTAAAGCTGAGTTGATCACCCTGATTAAAGCAGGCGATTTTGATGCTGCCAGCACCTATGTCCTGAAATCGATGACCGCTACACAGAATAAGTTTCTTCAGGATGCGGTGAATTTTGCCAACTCACAGGATTCCCAGCTGCGCAGTGAAGGCCAGGGTATTGTGGAAAATGGACAGTCAGCCATCACCATCACCCTGATTTTCTCCGCGCTGGCCATTCTGGCCGCGATTATGCTGGGCTACTTCCTGACCCGCTCTATTGTCCGTCCACTGGTTGCAGCGGTTGACGTTGCTGAACGTGTTGCCGCGGGCGATCTGAGTACCCAGATGCAGGTAACCTCGCGTGATGAAACCGGCGTCCTGATGCAGGCGCTGCAGCGCATGAACGATAACCTGCTGTCGATTGTGACTGAAGTACGCACCGGCTCCGACACTATCGCGGTCGCCTCTAATCAGATCTCCAGCGGTAACCTTGACCTCTCAACCCGCACTGAGCAACAGGCCAGTTCGCTGGAAGAGACCGCCTCTGCCATGGAGCAGATGACGTCGACCGTGAAACACAATGCCGACAATGCGCGTGAAGCTAATCACCTGGTATCGACGACGTCCAGCGTAGCGCGTGAAGGTGGCGTGGTCATGGAGAAAGTGATCGAGAAGATGGAAGCGATCGCGCTCTCCTCACGCAAAATTGTCGATATCATCAGCGTCATCGACTCCATCGCCTTCCAGACCAATATTCTGTCACTGAATGCCGCCGTTGAAGCTGCGCGTGCGGGTGAACAGGGTCGCGGCTTTGCGGTGGTTGCGAGTGAAGTGCGTAATCTGGCACAGCGCTCAGCCTCCGCGGCCAAAGAGATTAAGGTCCTGATTGAAGATTCGGTCGCTAAAGTCGATGAAGGCAGCAAACTGGTAACCCATGCGGGTTCGACCATCGGTGAGGTGGTGAACAGCGTGCAGAGCGTGGCGAATATCATGAGCGAAATCACCATTGCCAGCAGCGAGCAGAGCAGCGGTATCAATGAGATCAATCAGGCGATTACCCAGATGGAAGCGGTAACGCAGCAGAACGCCGCGCTGGTTCAGGAAGCGTCAGCCGCTTCACAGGCACTGCAGGATCAGGCTGAGCGTATGGCACAGGCAATGAGCGTGTTTAATACCGGCAAGCTCGCACTGCAACCCGTGCTTCGCTGATTCCCTTTAATGGCCTGCTCCGGCGGGCCTTTTCAGATCGGTGACAGTAAACGAACAGGTTACAGATGGTTGACCAAAAAGTTGCGCAGGGAAGCTAAGGTATTCCGGGGGTTATAGAAGAAAGGATTAGGGATTGCGGATGGAAACAGCAGAAACAAAAAAGGCTGCCAGAGGCAGCCTTTTATTACTGTAAATGCAACAACGCTATAAAGCTCACTAGCCTTTATCAGAGAGCGCGAAGCTGGCTCTGAATTGCAATCCTCGCCGCGTTCACCTGAACAACGACAGATTTGCAGAAAATGCATTTCGCTCCATGCGGGTTGGCTCTTGTAACATCAAAATGTGATGTACGAAACTGTGAGCCATTACAGTGAGGACATTTAAAAGTAATTTTCAGTCCTTAGAGACCAACAACGTTCGCAGCAGCTGGGCCTTTGGCGCCATTTTCTACTGTGAATTCAACTTGCTGACCTTCGTCTAATGAACGGAAATCGGTGCCCTGGATTGCAGAGAAATGTACGAATACATCTTTGCTGCCGTCTGCAGGAGAGATGAAACCGAAGCCTTTCTCTGCGTTAAACCATTTAACGGTACCGCGAATTTTGTTAGACATGCTTAAATCCTTAATATATCGAGCCTTCCGGCATAATGGCCTGAGAACAGATTTTAATCAGAACGTAAGAGAAGACTCAAAAAGAAGGGATGTCTCGCGACAAACTTAGAGATGAGAACTGCTTTGGTTACTTACTTTGATAGTGTCTGTTAATCAAACCGACAATTCATTAGGCCACACTTCACCAGGCGACGCAAGCCGTAATTAAAATTAAACTCAAATAGCGTTGCCCGAAAGCCGCACAGCGACGTTGCTATGTTACAGCCTGCTCTGCCCCACACTGCGGCCTGAAAGAAAAGATCACTCTGCTACGTCACCCTCCAGCCGCCTGAACAGCACGTTTCGCATCTTTGCCTCATCTGCTGGAGTGAGATTAAGCCAGGTCAGCGTCTGACGATCTCTTTTCTGATCGTAGTCAGAGTAAACACCATGAATCTCCCCTTTCTCCGGAGAGTAAAGGAGAGCAATAGATTGTGCCGGACAGTTGTGTGGCTTACAGCCGGAGAGTAGCTGCCAGGTTTCACCCTGGAGGGTAACTGTACTGGCCGGTGTACTGGTTCCGCCCTGCTTAACCCAGGCAGGGAAATCATGTCCGGCGATAAGCTGGTGATACGCCTGGCTGGTCTGTTTATTCATTATGAAATCAGAAAGATAAGTCTGATTTGCAGCATTTACTAACATTGGCATGCCAGCTAATACTGCTACCAGTAAACCTTTATTCATCGCGCGCCCCTCTTACCCGCTGAGTTTTGCCTGTGTTAAACAGGACATTATCGGCTTTGCCACTGTTTGTCAGGTGGGGAACACTTGCCATTGAAGCTTCAGAGAGGCAAATCAAAAAAAGGGCGAGGCCGGAGCCTCGCCCAAAACATGCCGAACATCAATCGTAGTAAGGAACCTTGCGGTCAACGCCGTTGATATTGATCAGCACAAAACCGGTTGGCGCGGTTTTATTGGTCGGTGTACCCGCCGCAGTAGCGAGCGTAACGACCCCTTTTTCATTGGCACCGATGCCCGCCAGTCCATTGTGCATGCCGAAGCGTGCAGCGGGTTTCAGAGTGCCAACTTTGGTAATGTCCGTCACCACCGACATATCGGACTGGAACAACGAGCAGGAGCCGGTATCGAAGCGGGTCGGACCGGTCGTCTTCAGGTTGAACATGGTCTCGCCACTGCTGGCTTTCAGCTTGACCCATACCGCTGCATAGGTGGTTCCTACCCGGCTATAACGGATGTCCAGCACGGAAGGCTGCCCCATGTGGTAAGCATCCGCCCAGACCGTTTCCAGCCGCTGCAGGTTGATCAGCGTTTTACCGGTAGCAGGCATATTTACGGGTGAAGCGGCGGTGCCGGACGGCGTAGTGGCATCCGCTTTCCCGATCAACTCCATCACCCATTGCTGGTTAGGCGCCGGGAAAAAGAGCTGCCCCAGCCGATACCAGTTATCGGTATCGGTGTTGTTCACCACTTTATAGCCGCTGTAATAGCCGGCACGCAGCGAACCCGTCATGAACGTGCCGAAGTTCTCATCCCGACGATAGCCATATTCAAAGGTCGATAACCACTTACTTCCGGCCAGATCATTGGTAATTTTCGCCCCCGCCTGCAGGTTAATCTGACGCATCACCACGCGGGCATTGTTAAGATTGAATGGTGCGGCACAATCCTCAATGTTGAGCGTATCAATGGTCCACCCACCATCCGACAGGTCTCCCGGGTTGGTCGTGTGCTCAATCCAGACGTTTCGCATGATACCCTGCGTGACGCGCGGCATGTAGAGTGTGGCGTCGCCATAGCCCGACTGGAAGTTGGCATTACACAGCTCAATGGCGGTTGAGTGGTCCCAGTTCCCCTTCGGTGTGTTTGACCAGCCGATATCAAACACCCGTGAATAGGTCGAGGAGCTGTAAATCTGATCGAACTTACTGTCGAGCGTATCCTGCAGCTTAAAGACGGTTCCACCGGTACTTTGCGCCTTGAAGCAGAAGATATTGACGATCTGGCCGCCGACAATCGTATTTTCGAAGAACGGCTGCACGTTGCTGCACTGTTCAGGCGTAACGGTGACTTTTTGAGTGGTGTCGACAGTCCCGGCATTAGCTTGTCCGTGCCAGCAGATGCCTTTGATGACGATTTTGCGTGCATTAACCTTAAACACCGCACTCGCGCTTTTATCAGAGACAATGGTGGTGCGCGGTGACGATCCGAGTTCGATATCATCACCTGCCAGACCAAAAAACGGCAACTCTGTATCGCTGATATCAATGGGTGAAATCAGGAAGCGGCCCCCCGGAAAACGCACCGGCATCGCTTTCGCATAGGCGTTATAGGACTGCGTCCATGCCAGCATCCGCTTAAAGGCTTCAGTGTCATCGGTCACGCCATCCCCTCTCGCGCCAAAGTGCAGAACATTCACTTCAGTAGGGTCGTTGATGGTGCGCTTCCAGTAGAAACCATTACCCACTGCCACCGTACCGCCATCATCTTTCAGCGTAGTAGTGGAGAGAAAACCGACAAAGTCAGCACCGCCACGGAAGCTGGAGTCTTTGTCGTAATAGCGTTTCAGGCTCGCGACTTCACCTGATTTTGGCGGGACCGTGGTACGCAGTTCAGCAAAAGAGTTAACTTCGATCATAGAATCCTCCTCAGGATCAATGTGATATCGCGCTGATTGTCAGCGCACTACTTAGCCGCAGCCGGATGGCCGCAAAGGGTGTCCCACATATCGTTGTGGGTATTGATGGCGCGCACTGTCCTGACGTCCATTTTTTGCGCGTCATCGCCGTAGGTATAAAGAGGGGAAAAAAGTACGCAGGCAGAGTCGGTGATCGCCACCGGCTCAGGGTTTGTGGTATTTCGACTGCTGCAGCTTGTCGCGAGCAGCAGCGTCATCAAGACTGTGGTTATCGGTCGCCACACGGTTAGCCTCCTCGCGGTTATGTTGTTGTTGCTGCGCCACCGCGCTGACGCGGGACGCCTCCTGTTGTGCGTTATCGACGTCAGATCGCGCTTTTTGCTGCACTTTGCCGATTTTCCTGCCGCCGAAATAAGTGGCGCCCAGTGCAGCAATAACGCCTGCCAGTGCAGCAAGCCAGTGCCAGCTGCCGCCCAGTAAGGTGGTAATCAGAGTCATGGTTTCGCTCCTTCAGCCTGCTCCTTCGCGTTGAGCAGGTTTTTCTGACGAACAAACTGTGCAATCACCCCCATCGCCACCATAAATGCGCCCACCAGCCCCAGGTAGTCGTGCGGCAGAATCGTTTTCACGTCCTCCGGCAGTACGCTCCAGGCATCAACGGCAGCAGAAGGAAACGACTGCGCCCAGGCGCTGAGCATCGAACCCAGTGACGCGAGCCAGACGGACCAGGTTTTGAAGAGGAGCCGGGCATGAGAGACAAACTGCAGGGTAGTGAAGCGCTGTAAGAGCAGCAGGATGACGATCGCCGCCAGCACGGCAACGAGAAACATAAGCCATCTCATAGCAGCCCCCTGTAAACCGCATAGGTTCCGCTGCGCATCATCTCCGCATGACGTCGGGCGCGGCCCGGTGTCTGGCGGGCCCAGAGGCTGTTCATCATCGCGTCAGCCGCTTCATTGAACTGTTCAGCCGCGATGGCGGTAAGCATGTTTTTAAACTGCATAACGCCTTCGACGCCCAGTTGATACGTCATGCTCAGCAACACATCCGTTCGGGCGTCATTACACTTCGCCAGCGCATTACGCAGCAGATCCCTGCCCTGCATCTCCTGAACTTTGTTTTCAAGAATGCACTGCTTCCAGACGTCCCCGACGCGCCGCGGCACGCGGAAAGTGTAATTACTCAGTGATGCCCCCTTAGGTCCGATGCGGATACCGCCTGCCACCGTGGGAAAGCCCAGCGTGTCGAGGTAAGGCGTGTCGACATACCCCTCTTCAAAATTCAGCACTGCAATTATCTGGCTCATAACGACTCCTTAATGACGGGTTAAAGCAATTCACCATTGTGAAAAGAAATACATAACGCCTGCTGATCATTACCCGTTCAGGCGCAGCAAGAGGCCTTACTGACCCTGCAGCAAAACTGAACAGTAATTCAGCACATTGCGTCCAGTGAGAGCTGGAGATAACGAAGAGTTAGCCGGAACGGAAAAGCATGCTGTCTTCGCGCTTCAGCTCACGACGTAGAGATGAACGTGGGGAAGACAGCAATTGTCGAAACTGGGTGTTTCCTGACTGGTGACGCGGGGTGCGGTGATTGCGCGATCAACACGCGGGGCGACCTGACGCTGGCAGATTTGCTCTGCACGTCTCAGGACAGGGGGTTCAGTTGGAAAGTTAAGGGCCTGGTCGATGCTCTGAGTCAGGCTGCTGAGAGGTTGGCGCCGCCGATGGCGACGAGTACGTGCGTTGCCCACAAAAACGCTTTTGCCATAGTGAATTATCGCCATAACTCCTCCTGTGAATGAGTCTTTGGCGATGGGGTGGCAGGCGCGAGCTTTCGGTGATCCGAACGGGCCCGAATGACGTGTATCGCGCTCGCACGCTCGCCGCCCGGCTGCGTTAGCAGCCAGGTGGAAAGTAAGCGAGGGGGAAATAAACGGCATCTGACGACGCTGCATTTTGCGCATCCACCCCATCCCAAAGTTCACTGACTTTTGGGTGGTATGATTCGCGCTTGTGCAGCGCCTCAATTGTTTAAGAGCGGCTCATCCGTGAAAGAACTGGTTCGTTCATCCATATCCAAATTATTAACAGGTTCTTATGCTTTATCAAACACTGTTGGTTAATTTTTTATTTACCGCTGGTTAAATTTATGAATTTATGTCGATTATTTTTTTGCAGCCCGTCTGAGAAAGGCAGCAAAAGCGGCCTTAGCCGAGGATTTGATAGTGACGCGCCTGACTCATGATCACTTTTGCCAGGACCTTCAGGCTGGTGACGTCATCATGATTGAGATACCAGGTTTCATAGCGTTTATTGTCTGAAATCACAGCAATTTTCTTATGCTGCAGCTGCAGGCGCTTGAGATAGAGTTGCTCATCAAGGGTAAAAATGTAGATGCCATCACCGTCGAACATCCGCACGCTGATATCCACAAACAGCTGATCGCGCGGTGCAAAGGTGTCAGCCATAGAGTCGCTATTGATGGCAATTAACCGGATGTTCTCCGCCGGACGCCCATTGAACAGCACCCGCGCCTCATCCAGACCATATTCGATCGCCTGGATGGTCTCCACAAACTCATCACGCGCGGGCAGTCCCGCAGCACTTCGCTGCCCGATATCGAGGCTATCAACCCGAAACACATTCTTATGGCCGGTGAACGTGCTCAGCGTTACCGGGTCAGCGGGTTGATCCATACCGTATTGCAGCCACTCTACCCTGACTCCCAGCAACTGGCTGAGCGCCAGTAAATTGCCGCCATCAGGCACTGACTGCGCGTTAAACCACTTCCACACTCCCGGCGTTGAAATCTTGCAGCCTTGCTGCTGCAGGGCTCTGGCAACCTGTTTGTTTCGTCCATGTCCGGCAATGCCGGCACTCTCACAGGCCGCTATCAGCCTGGTGGTGAAAGCTTGTCTTGTACTTTCTTTTTTAACCATTAGTTAATAATCAGCCATAGAAGAGATACTGGATGTTATTTTCATTATTGCTACCAGTTCATTTTATATTACCGCTCGTTTACTACCTAACCGCTTTATCAAGCATTTCTAATTATCATTATCCGCTTCGGTCTGCATCTGAACAAAAAATATTGCCTCAGGCCGCATACAGCCCCGGCTTTCAGGAATGTTCCGTAAGAAATTGCGTAAAATTCAGCCAGCTTAACGGGCAACGGTGGCGGGATCGGAATGAAATTTAATCAGACAGGGAGAAAACTCTACCTTTCACTGGATCGAAAAATAGGGCTAAAAAAAACGGGAGTCTCTGAAAGACTCCCGTTTTGTTAAAAATTATCGTCGTTATGACCTGAGTGTGTCGTCGCCCCAGGCAATCCATTTATAGGTGGTCAGCGCCTCTAATCCCATTGGCCCGCGTGCATGCAGTTTCTGGGTACTGACCGCCACTTCCGCACCCAGGCCAAACTGCCCACCATCGGTAAAGCGGGTGCTGGCGTTAACATAGACCGCGGAAGAGTCGACCTGACGGACAAAGCGCGCGGCGTTGCGGGTGTCGCGGGTCAGGATAGCATCCGAGTGCTGCGTGCCGTGCGTGCGGATGTGATCGATCGCCTCATCCATATCCGCCACTAATCTGACGTTAAGATCCAGCGACAGCCACTCATCATTGTACTGCTGTGGATTGACCTGTCTGACCGCCGCCGGACCCTGCTGCAGCTGCGCCAGCACGTTACTGTCCGCATGCAGCGCAATCCCTTCCTGCGCCATACGCGCGCTGAAGGCGGGCAGGAAGCGTTCGGCCATCGCCTGATTCACCAGCAGCGTTTCCAGCGAATTACAGGCGCTGGGACGCTGTTTTTTGGCGTTAACGATCAAATCAAGAGCCGGTTCAATCTCCATCGTCTCATCAATGTAGATGTGACAGACGCCGATGCCGCCGGTAATCACCGGAATAGTGGAGTTTTCCCGGCACAGCTTGTGCAGCCCGGCTCCGCCACGCGGGATGAGCATATCGACGTAGCGATCCAGCTTCAGCAGCTGATTCACCAGCTCGCGATCCGGATTTTCAATCGCCTGTACGATAGCTGCCGGTAAACCGTGCTGCTGCAGCGCGTTCTGAATGACCCGGACGGTGGCCGCATTGGTGCGCCAGGTCTCTTTGCCACCGCGCAGTATGGCGGCGTTACCGGTTTTCAGGCACAGGCTGGCGACGTCCACCGTAACATTGGGACGCGCCTCGTAGATCACGGCCACCACCCCCAGCGGCACGCGACGGCGTTCAATGCGCAGACCGCTGTCGAGCTGACCGCCGTCGATTAACTGTCCCACCGGATCGGCCAACTGACAGACCTGGCGCACATCGCTGGCGATGCTGCTGAGGCGTTGCGGGTTGAGTGTCAGCCGATCTAACAATGCGGCGCTCATGCCGTTCTGACGCGCATCAGCTAAATCCAGCTCATTGGCTGCCAGAATGTCTGCGCTTTCCGCCTCAAGGCGATCGGCAATGGTCATCAGAACCTGATTCTTCTCAGCCGTCGACAAATCGGCCACGGTGTAAGCTGCGGCACGCGCCGCTTTTCCCATCTCTTCTAGCATTGTCCGCTCCTTAACTGACGATCATGTCGTCGCGGTGAACGGCCACCGGGCCATATTCGTATCCCAGAATTTCGCTGATCTGCTGGCTGTGATGACCGGCAATCATGCGCATCGCGTCGCTGTTGTAGCGAGAAACACCGTGAGCAATATCCCGGCCCTGCAGGCTGCGGATGCGGATCACTTCACCGCGCGAGAAATTCCCCTGAATAGCGCGAATGCCCTTGGGCAGCAACGAACTGCCGCGTTCAATGATGGCAGCCAGCGCACCGTCATCGACGGTGAGTTCGCCTGCCGGTGGCGCACCGAAGATCCAGCGTTTACGGTTCTCCAGCGGCGATTGCTGCGCATGAAAGCGCGTTCCAACCGGCTTGCCGTCAATCACATCACTGATCACACCGCTGCGACTGCCCGAGGCGATAATCACGTCTATTCCTGCCCGGCAGGCAACATCCGCCGCCTGAAGCTTGGTCGACATGCCGCCGGTGCCCAGGCCGGACACGCTGTCACCCGCGAGCGCGCGTAACGCATCATCAATCACATGGACATCGCTGATCAGCTCAGCTTCTGGATTGTTACGCGGATCGGCAGTAAACAGTCCCTGCTGATCGGTCAGCAGCAGCAGCTTGTCGGCACCGCCAAGCATCGCTGCCAGCGCCGAAAGATTGTCGTTGTCGCCCACTTTGATTTCGGCAGTCGCAACCGCATCGTTCTCGTTAATCACCGGCACAATGTGGTTATCCAGCAACGCGCGCAGCGTGTCGCGGGCATTAAGGAAACGTTCGCGATCTTCCATGTCAGCACGGGTCAGCAGCATCTGACCAATATGGATGCCGTAGATAGAGAATAACTGTTCCCACAGCTGAATCAGACGGCTCTGCCCCACCGCAGCCAGCAGCTGCTTTGAGGCGATGGTCGGTGGCAGTTCGGGGTAGCCCAGATGTTCGCGTCCTGCGGCCATTGCGCCAGACGTAACAATCACAATGCGGTGGCCGGCTGCGTGCTGCTGCGCGCACTGACGAACCAGTTCCACCATGTGCGCCCGATTTAACCGGCGAGAGCCGCCGGTAAGAACGCTGGTACCCAACTTGACCACTAAGGTCTGACTGCCACTCATATTTCCTGCCGTAGTGAAAAATTTTTACGAAAGGACGTTTTAACAGGAGTCGATACGGAAGCCAACAGCCAGCGGGGGAAAAGCACGAATTTACGCGGACAAGGCAGTAGACCAAAAGTTCAGCATTAACAAGAAATCCGGAAAAGTGTCATAAAAAGTTCATCACGGACGGGTAAAAAGTCGGTGTTTTACAAAAACTTTCATTTTTTTACGGCGTTCACATTGGGATTGATAGCAAATGAAGAAAAGCACACTGGCCATGATCGTCTCCACGCTGACGCTGGCTTCTGCCGCGCACGCTGCCGAAATCTATAACAAAGACGGCAATAAACTGGATTTATATGGCAAAGTTAAAGCTGAGCACTACATCAGCGATAATGCCAGCACAGACGGTGACAAGTCTTATACCCGTATCGGCTTTAAAGGCCAGACGCAGATTAATGACCTGATGACCGGTTACGGTCAGTGGGAATATCAGTACAACGTTAATAACTCTGAAGGCAGCGACGCCAATAACGGCAACAAAACCCGCCTTGGTTTTGCTGGCCTGAAATTCTCGCAGTATGGTTCGGTGGATTATGGCCGTAACTATGGCGTGCTGTATGACGTTGAAGCCTGGACAGACGTGTTCCCGGAATTCGGTGGTGATGGCACGGCACGCTCTGATAACTTTATGACCCAGCGCGCCACCGGCGTCGCGACTTACCGCAATAACAACTTCTTTGGTCTGGTCGATGGCCTGAAATTTGCACTGCAGTATCAGGGCAAGAACGACGCCACCAGCGCCAACAGCCGCACCGATATTAACCGCCAGAACGGCGACGGCTATGGTGCTTCACTGGGCTACGCGCTGGGTGATAGCGGCGTGAGCCTGATGGGTGCCATCACCTCATCTGATCGCACCAACCAGCAGCAGGCGCGCGCCTATGGCGGCGGTGACCGTGCAGATTCCTGGGGCGCAGGCGTGAAGTATGATGCCAACAGCGTTTACCTGGCGGCGATTTACACCGATACCCGCAACATGACGCCAATCAGCGGCACCAACCGTAATACCGGCGCTGCCGTCGCGGGCGCAGCCAACAAAGCGCAGAATATCGAACTGGTGGCGCAGTATCAGTTTGATTTCGGCCTGCGTCCTTCTATTGGTTATGTGCAGACTAAAGGCAAGGATATCGAAAACGGTATCGGCGATGCGGATCTGGTGAAATATATCGATGTGGGTGCAACCTACTACTTCAACAAAAACATGTCCGCCTTCGTGGATTACAAAATCAACCAGCTGGATGATGACAACGCGCTGTCGATCAACAACGACGACATTGTGGCGATGGGTGTGACTTACCAGTTCTGATGTCAGGCTCATGCCGCATAGCATGAGCGACAGAATTTGTGAGCATCGAAAAGGGCGAGTTTTTCAACTCGCCCTTTTGTTATTTCAACCATCTGGCCCGGTTTGCTGTGAGATCGAGCCCGCTCAGGTAATCGGGTCAGAACGGAAAGGCGATTACGCCAATCCATGGCCGCTCGGCCCGCGCGATTACGCACCTCATCCCTGAGGTGCGCCCGTTGCCGGGCCAACGCTCTGCGTTGTTCAAAAACGCTCCCGGCGTTTTTGTCCCTGCCGCGGGACGCTTTCCTTTTCTGACCCGATTACCTGCGCGTTGAGCTTATTCGTTGCTGCCAGATTCACCCTGATTGAGAGTTGTCAGCAGTTTGTGGGCGAGCGTTTTAACTCACCCTTTTATCGCTAAACACCCTATCAGGCGCTCAGCTTCACCGGTTTCTCATCGAAATCACTGGCCGGGATAAGGTCCAGATCTAACTCCTTCAGCATCGCCTTCAGGCGGGTATGGAAATTCCGTAAGGTCTCTTCCACGCGCGCCGTGTTCTCTTTGCCCTTGATGGTTGCCACCGACCAGTCACCCTCTTTATCGAACAGACCGATATGGTAGACATAGGTAAAGTGGTCAGCCTGCGCTTCCAGCTCCATCCACCAGCCCCAGAACTCACGAAGTTCCGGTGCCGGTTTCACATTGACGCAGGCAGCCAGACAGTCGAAGAAGAACCGGGTTTCGTCACATTTCCCATCGCGAATATAAGGCCCAAGCTCGGTAAAACGCTTAAGCAGGCGACTGCGGGGATGACCACTTGGTAACGTCATGCTGATTCTCCATAGGTTTTGACCGCTATACAGCCCTGATTTCCGGGCGGCCTGATTACGTCATAAGCCTTTATAGGGCAGCCCGGAAGAATTCCGCTACTAGTTGTAGCAAATACTGTAAATTTTGCCAGTTACCTTTTTAAACGCTTCTCCAGCCAGTCGCAAATCTCATTCAGCGCTTTATCGAAGCTGGCCATCATCGGCTTCACCGGAATCAGCAACGCTTTGCCGTCAGACGACGAGTTAGCGATCAGCTTGCTCTCCTCTTCCGGGCTGAAGAGATCGTTCTGCCAGTAGCCCGACAGCATCGGCGTCGGCGTCCGGCGGCCCAGCAATCCCTGAGTTTTAAGCGAATAGCGATTGAGTTCGGTGCGCAGCGCGCTGTCGGAAGCGGTCGCCATGCCTAACCGGCTGGCCAGCATATCCATGTACATATCCGGGATCTCATCCTGCAACGCCGTCTGCGTCAGCAGCGCATGCACAATCGGGCCAAGACAGGCGACGCCGCGCAGCCGCTGCGATTCCAGATAGGCCAGCCGCACCGCCACGTTCGCGCCAAAGCGATAGCCAAACGCCGCCACGCGGGTGTGGTCAACCCAGGGCACATTTTTCAGATCGCGCAGCACCTGCTGATGCAGAAAACTGGTGTCCTGATTCAGCGTCCATTTCACCGAGTTACCCACCGACGGCACATCAATGGTCAGCATCGCAATGCCGCGCGGGGCGAGATAGTCATGGAACAGACGGTAATGATCGCTCTGTAACGAGTCGAGCGCGCCGCAGAACAGCACGGTGGGATAAGGCGCTTCAACATCCGGCGGTATGTGCAGAAAGCCGCTGACCGGGCTGCCGCCCGTGATGGCAAACGTCAGGGACTTCAGTTCGCCTGGCAACCGCTGAGTGGCCTCTTCATAGGCGCGGTTGGCCAGCGTCTGTGCCTGGTCAGCCAGCTCATCGCCTTTTATATAGGGATAAGCGGCAACGCTATAAAGGTGCGCCGCGTGCAGCCAGTAGTCGCCCGCCTCACTGTCTTCGGTCGCCTCCAGCGCCTTCTGCTGCCAGATGCCTGCCTGTCTGCACCATTCAAAATGCCAGTTGCCGCCGCGGAAACCAATCACCGTGTCGAGCAGCGTCTCATCAGTATGTTCAACGTTGCTGATGGCGATACGCGCCAGCACTTCACTGATCTCCTGCGGCGTCAGGCCGCGCCATGTCCACATCAGCTTATTCAGCATGCGATACCAGCCACGCTGGCTATCACCGTCCAGGGCTGAGTGGACATCCGGGGTAGCGTGATGCTGGCGGCGAACCAGGGAAGAGGTTTCAGGATGCTTAAAGCGCGGCTTGAATAGCTCCTCGCTGAGATTTTTGCTCGACATACTCACTTCTCCTGCAACAAAACGGCGATGGCTAAGTGTACTGTACGCCAATTCGGGGTGCGAGGCTCAGAAAGCACAACGCCCGGAAAACCGGGCGTTGTCTGATGTGTATCAATCAGTTTTTTACAATCGGCGGGATGTAGACCACACCCATATCCCACGGCTGCTCAATCCAGGTATCCTGCGGAATATCGACGATATAATCATCAACCAGTGAGCGACCAGCCGGTTTCGCGAAAATGGTGCAGAAACGCGCTTTCGGGTACATCTCGCGGATCGCCTGAGCGGTGCCGCCGGTGTCTACCAGGTCATCGATCACGATAAAGCCTTCACCGTCGCCTTCTGCGCGCTTCAGCACTTTCATTTCGCGCTGATGATCGTGGTCATAGCTGGAGATGCAGACGGTATCAACGTAGCGGATACCCAGTTCACGTGCCAGCAGCGAAGCCGGTACCAGACCGCCGCGGCTCACCGCGATAATGCCTGTCCACTGCTCAACAGGCAGCAGGCGCTGGGCCAGTTTACGGGCATGAATCTGAAGCATGTCCCAGGTAACGACGTATTTTTCGCTCATAGAATAGAAATCCCAGCCAACCGAAGTGGCGTAAAAATGTGCAACGGGGAAAAGGTTGCGCGAGATTATAAGGAGTTGACGCACTAAAAACCAGCACCCGCGCGCTGGTTGCGGCTTTTTAGCGCGTCTGAGAGCGCACCCGGTAAAAAACAGTGATATTCTCAGGCCTGGCTCGTCAGATTCTCTGACGGCGATTTTTCACTGGAAACTCGCGATGTCCGGCCTCGCCGGTACACTGACACAGGAGACCTGTCGTGTCTGAATTGTCTCAACTCTCTCCACAG
This sequence comes from Pantoea sp. 22096, assembly GCF_052045955.1. Taxonomy (NCBI): domain Bacteria; kingdom Pseudomonadati; phylum Pseudomonadota; class Gammaproteobacteria; order Enterobacterales; family Erwiniaceae; genus Pantoea; species Pantoea sp. 22096. Next base: position 2,133,250 of record NZ_JBQEPW010000001.1, read on the forward strand.
CCACTGTGGGATATTTTCGCTAAGATCTGCTCGATTCCCCATCCCTCTTTTCACGAAGAAGCGCTGGCGAACTACATCACCGGCTGGGCTAAAGAGCAGGGCTTCTGGTGTGAGCGCGATCAGGTCGGCAACATCCTGATTCGTAAGCCCGCCACCGCAGGTATGGAAAACCGTACTCCGGTTGCGCTGCAGGCGCATCTGGACATGGTGCCGCAGAAAAATAACGACACCGTTCATGACTTCACCAAAGATCCGATTCAGCCCTGGATTGACGGCGAGTGGGTAAAAGCGCGCGGCACCACGCTGGGCGCGGACAACGGCATCGGTATGGCTTCTGCGCTGGCGGTACTGGCTGACAACAGCCTGACGCATGGCCCGCTGGAAGTGCTGCTGACCATGACCGAAGAGACCGGCATGGATGGCGCTTTCGGTCTGCAACCCAACTGGCTGCAGGCTGAAATCCTGATCAACACCGACTCCGAAGAAGAAGGTGAGATCTACATGGGTTGTGCAGGCGGTATCGACTTCGTCTCTACCCTGCCGCTGACCCGTGAAACCGTACCTGCTGAGTTCCAGACCCTGAAGCTGACGCTGAAAGGACTGCGTGGCGGTCACTCCGGCGCTGATATTCATATGGGCCTCGGCAACGCCAACAAACTGCTGGCGCGCTTCCTGGCGGCACACGCGGCTGATCTGGATCTGCGTCTGCTGGCGTTCAGCGGCGGTACGCTGCGCAACGCAATTCCGCGTGAAGCCTTTGCCACCGTGGCGGTCGAGAGCCACAAAGCGGATGCGCTGAAATCCGCGGCGGCGCACTTCCTTAGCGCCATCAAAAACGAGCACGGCATTAAAGAGCCAAACATCGCTCTGGTCACCGAGCCGCTGGCGCATCAGGGTGATGCCCTGAGCACTGACAGCCGCGATCGCTTCCTGAACCTGCTGAACAGCACGCCAAACGGCGTGATCCGCAATTCAGACGTGGCGAAAGGCGTGGTCGAAACCTCACTGAATATCGGTGTGGTGACGATGGAAAACGATCACGCAGAGATCAACTGCCTGATCCGTTCGCTGATCGACACCGGCCGCGATTATGTGGTGCAGATGCTGACCTCGCTGGGCCAGCTGGCTGGCGCGCAGACCAAAGCGAAAGGCGGCTACCCAGGCTGGCAGCCGGATGCGGACTCCGCCATCATGGCGCTGACCCGTCAGACCTATATCGCGCTGTTTGATAAGACCCCGAACATTCAGGTGATTCACGCCGGTCTGGAGTGTGGTCTGTTCAAAAAGCCTTATCCGGATATGGATATGGTCTCGATTGGGCCGACCATCACCGGGCCGCACTCGCCGGATGAGCAGGTTCACATCGAAAGCGTTGGTCTTTACTGGAAACTGCTGACCACCCTGCTGAATGTGGTGCCAGAAAAGTAATTCTGTCACAAAAAAAGTCAACCAGGCTCCGGCCTGGTTTTTTTATGCCTGTCATTCACGCCCAGCATAATCCGCTGCCTTTTCCGCGCTTTACCCCGCAATTCCGCCACGTTCCCGCGGTTCGCTGGTCACAGCCGCCATTATGTCCGGATGTCTGGATGGCTAATAAGATTTCGTGCTAGCTTATGCGCTTTCGGCTGTTGCCGCGCCTGAATGTTCAGGAAAAAATGCGGCCAGTGTTTCTTCAGGAGAGTAATGACATGCCAGGGTTAAACCGCCTTGAGATGCGTAACATCTCCATCGCTTTTGGCGGGTTTGCCGCGCTATCGTCGGTGGATTTCCGCAGTGACGGCCATTCAGTCCATGCGCTGACCGGCGCGAACGGCGCGGGGAAGTCAACGCTGATGGCGATCCTGTCCGGCGCGCATAGCCACTACAGCGGCGAGATCCTGCTGGATGGTGAGCCGGTCTCCATCCGCACGCCGCGTGATGCAAAACAGCTGGGTATCCATCTGGTTCAGCAGGAAGTGGATGTCGCCCTGGTGCCGCAGCTCAGCGTGGCGGAAAACATTCTGCTGGATCGGCTGGCAGAACCAGGCCACCGCTATCGCTGGGGCGAGATCCGCCGTCAGGCTCAGGCCTTGCTGACGCAGCTCGACGTGGCACTGGACGTCAACCGACTGGTGGAGCGCTGCACCCTGGCGGAAAAACAGCAAATTCTGCTGGCGCGGGCGCTGTCGCACCACTGCCGCTTCCTGATTCTGGATGAACCCACCGCCCCGCTGGATCAGCACGAAAGCGAGCGGCTGTTTGCCGTGGTGCGTCGTCTGCAGGCCAGTGGGATCGGCGTAGTGTTTATCTCTCACCGCATCCATGAACTAAAAGCAATCTGCGACCAGCTGACGGTGCTGCGTGATGGCCGCCTGATTGAAACCGGCCCGATGGCGGCGCTGAGCGGCGAACAGATCGTGGAGAAGATGCTGGGCCATCAGCTCACCGATATCTTCCCGGCCCGCCGTGCACAGCAGGCACAACTACTGCTGCTGGCGGTAGAAGGCCTTCACGATGAACAGCTGCTGCAGGATATCTCGCTAAGGCTGCACAAAGGCGAAATTCTGGGCATCGCCGGTCTGGCCGGTGCGGGCAAAACCGAACTCTGCAAAGCCCTGTTTGGTGCCAGCAAAAGCCGCGTCAGTCGCGGGGAACTGCATGGTCAGCCGTGGCAGCCCCGCTCGCCGTACGACTCCGTCAGTCGCCGCATGGCGCTGGTGCCGGAAGAACGGCGCAAAGAGGGGATCTTTATTGATGAGTCGGTCGCGATGAACCTCAGCGTCAGCGCGGACGACAGCTTTTCGCGCTGGAGCCTGTTCGGGCATCGTCAGGCGTGGCGCTGGGCTGAGCAGGTTATCCAGCAGTTGCAGGTACGCACCACTGGCCCGGCACAGACACTGCGGCGTCTCTCCGGCGGCAACCAGCAGAAAGTGGCCATTGGCAAATGGCTGCGCAACAACGCTGATGTGCTGATTTTTGATGAGCCGACCAAAGGCGTGGATATCAAAGCCAAAACCGAGCTGTTCACCCTGATCGATAACCTGGCGCGCGAAGGGAAAGGCATTATCTACGCGTCGGGGGAATTTTCTGAACTGGTCGGCTTATGCGACCGGATTTGCGTGCTCTGGGATGGACGCATTGTGGCCGAGCTGGCTGCACGCGACGTGACCGAAGAGACGCTTTTGCTCTATTCCACCGGAGGAACCCCTGCGTGAGCAGTAAAGAAACCCGCCTGAACCTGACCCCCTCGCCGTGGCGTCACCAGTTGTTCGACTTTCTCTATAAATGGGGCATGTTGCTTACGGTGGTGCTCCTGATCGCTGCCTTTGGCCTGGCCTCCGACAGCTTCCTTGAACCCAACAACATCATCAACATTCTGCGCTCGATTGCGATTGTTACGGTGATTGCGATCGGCGTGTCCATCTCCCTGACGGTTGGCGGCTTTGATCTGTCGGTCGGCTCGACCGCCTCGCTCGCCAATGCCTTAGTGATTTCGCTGTTTGTCTGGTACGGCTTCGGCACGACCACCGCCATCCTGCTCACCCTGGCGCTCTGCACCCTGGTCGGGCTGTTTAACGCCTTCCTGATTGTGATCCTGCGCATTCCCGACATGCTGGCGACGCTGGCAACCCTGTTTGTGATTCAGGGTGTGGCAATGACCTACAGCTTTGGCGGGTCGATCACCGAGAATATGGTGCTGCCGAGCGGTGATATGGCAGAAGGCACCATTCCAGCGACGTTTGGCCTGCTCGGCCAGGTGCCGACCATCGTCATCATTATGCTGGTGGTGACCGTCGCCGCACAGCTGGCGCTGTCGCTGACTAAACATGGTCGCCGGATGTATGCGCTGGGCGGTAATCCGGAAGCGGCGCGCCTCTCCGGCATCCGCACCACCCGCTACCGGGTGCTGGCTTATGTGATTGCCTCTCTGCTGGCCGGTCTGGGCGGCATCCTGCTCGCCTCGCGTATCGGTTCATCGCAGGTCAACGCCGGAAGCGGCTACCTGATGGATGCGGTCGCGGCGGCGTGGATTGGCTTCTCGCTGGCCGGCTCCGGCAAGCCCAACGCGCTGGGCACGCTGGTTGGCGCGGTCATCCTCGGCGTGCTGCAGAACGGCCTGGTCATGCTCTCTGTGCCCTATTACGCCATGGACATTATTAAAGGGCTGGTGCTGGCGTTAGCACTGGCGATCACCTATATCCAGCGCCGCTGAGGCGCGTTTACCGGAGTTGATAACAATGCAAAAAATAACACTCTCGCTACTGGCCCTGAGCCTGCTGAACGCCAGCGCCGCCTTCGCAGACACCGTCACCCCGGTGCCTGCGGCAATCGCCAGCCATGATGGCCCGATTCGCATTGCGGTGATCCGCAATCTCGGCTCCGATGACAACACCACCCAGTTTGTTGCCGGTGCCATTCAGCAGGGTCGCCAGCTGGGCTTTAAAGTCAGCACCTTTCTCAGCAACGGCGACGATGCGCGCTTCCAGGATTTCGTAAATCAGGCGATCAGCCAGAAATATGACGGCATCGTGCTGTCGCACGGTAAAGCGCCTTACGCCAGCGGACTGGTGAAGCGTATTGCCGATGCCGGTATCAAACTATCCGTGTTTGATACCCCGGTGGATAATCCGATTCCGGGCGTCACCGTCACGGCGCAGGATGATGCTTCACTGGCACAGCTGTCGCTCGGCCAGCTTATTCACGATTTCAACGGCAAGGCGAATATCGTCAAGCTGTGGGTCGCCGGTTTCCCGCCGATGGAGCGCCGTCAGGTGGTGTATGAAAAACTGCTGAAAGAGAATCCGGGCATTCATCAGCTGGAGTCGATTGGCGCAGTGTCGACGGATGTTCAGGGCGATACGGCCAACAAGATTGGTGCGATTCTGGCGAAATACCCGAAAGGCAAAATCGACGCGATCTGGGGTGCGTGGGATGCCTTCAGCCAGGGCGCTTACAAAGCGCTACAGGAGAATGGCCGTACTGAGATCAAGCTCTACAGCATCGATGTCTCGAACCAGGATTTGCAGCTGATGCGCGAGAAAAACAGCCCGTGGGTGCAGACGGTGGCGGTCGATCCTAAAACCATCGGCGCGGTGAATATGCGTCTGGTCGCGAAGAAGATTGCCGGTGAAGAGACACCAGCGACTTACCAGTTTAAAGCCGCGTCAATCTCTCAGCAGCAGCTCAACAGTCAGCCTGGCGCGGTGAACGTTGCATCGCTGAACAGGATTATTCCGGGCTGGGGCAGCAATGAGGATTTCGTTGCCCCGTGGTTTGCGACTCTGGCGGCGAAATATAAGAAGTAATCGGAGGTCAGCCTCATCGGGCGGTGAGGCTGATCGTTACAGACCCAGCAGCAGCTGACGCTCCAGCTGGGGATCCACCATGGTGACATGCAGTCCCACCAGCCGCACGCCACGCCCGGCACGACGCTCATCCCAGGTTTTCCGGGCGATGGCAATCATGTCCTCTTTATTCAGTACCGGCCAGATATGCTCCTGGGTCGTCTGCTGGAAATCGCTGAATTTCAGTTTCACGCCCTGCCGCGCCACCTGTTTGTCAGGTCGTATCTGCGTCAGCCGGCGATCCAGTTCAGCATAGAGAAAGTCGATAATCTCCATGCAGGCGTCCCAGTCGCTGATATCTTCTGCCAGCGTGCGTTCCACCCCCAGCGATTTACGCTCGCGCTCGACGATAACTTCGCGATCGTCAATGCCGTTACTGCGCTCCCACAGCACCCGGCCAAACTTTCCAAAGCGCTTCAGCAGCAGCGCTAAATCTGCCTTCTGCACGTCGCCACAGGTGACCAGCCCCATCTCCTCCAGCTTTTTGGCCGAGACCTTGCCGACGCCTGGAATTTTCGCCAGCGGCAGGGTCAGCAGAAAACCGGCCATCTCTGGCGGGGTAATCACATACTGTCCGTCCGGCTTATTCAGATCCGAGGCGATCTTTGCCAGAAACTTAATCGGCGCGATACCCGCTGACGCGGTAAGCCCGGTTTCACGGTAGATGGTGGCGCGGATCGCCTGCGCCATTAGCGTGGCGGAGCCGTGACAGTGCGGACTGTCGGTGACATCCAGATAGGCTTCATCGAGGGAGAGCGGTTCGATCAGCGGCGTGTAGCGGGTAAAGATATCGCGAATTTGTGCGGAGGCTTCTTTATAGGCGTCGAAACGGCCTGGCAGCAGACGCAGATGCGGACATAACTTAAGTGCCATGCCGGTTGGCATGGCACTGCGCACGCCAAATTTGCGGGCCGGATAGTTAGCGGTGCTGATCACGCCGCGGCGTTCGCGGCTGCCACCAATAGCGATCGGGATATCGCGCAGCTGGGGATTATCACGCATCTCCACCGCGGCATAGAAGCAGTCCATATCGACATGAATGATTTTACGCATACCCCCTCCGGCACTGGATAAGTATACAGTTGGCAGGGGTAACTGCAATATTTGTCGCGCCCACAATTAAAGTTTACAAATTTGTGGCCGAATATCTTTCAGTAAATCGCGAATCTGGCTGTCGGCGTCTTGCTAAAAAAACAGACAATGTTTAATGTTGCGCTGCGGTAGCGGACAGTTCCGATAATGCAAACAAAGACGCACATTTTGCGTCATGTTCTCTTCACCTCAAGGTATACACAGCATGGGCAAAATCGCACTCCTGTTTGCGATGATTTTACTGCCAGCCCTCAGCATGGCAATGACACCCGAACCCGTCTCAGCGGCACCGGTCAGCAAAGAATTAAAGAAGCAGTTACTCGGTACCCCGGTCTATATCCAGATTTTCAAGGAAGAACGCACGCTCGAACTCTACGGCAAAATCGGTAATGAATTCCGCCTGCTGGATACCTATCGCATCTGTAACTTTTCTGGCGGCCTCGGCCCGAAACGTCGTGAAGGCGATTTCAAAAGCCCGGAAGGTTTTTACAACGTGAAGCTGAATCAGCTGAAGCCGGACAGCCGGTTTTATCGCGCGATTAATATTGGCTTTCCGAATCAGTACGATCGTAATCAGGGCTATAGCGGCAACTACCTGATGATTCATGGCGACTGTAAGTCGATTGGCTGCTATGCCATGACCAACGCCTATATGGATGAGATTTTTACTTATGTGAACGCGGCGCTGCGTAACGGCCAGCAGGATGTCAGCATCAGCATCTATCCGTTCCGCATGACCGACAGCAACATGCAGCGTCACCGCTACTCCAGCGATGCCAGTTTCTGGCAACAGTTGCAGCCGGGCTATGCGTACTTTGCGAAATATCACCAGCCGCCGATGGTCAATGTCGCCAGCGGGAAATATGTGATGAACAGCAGCCCGGCACCGGTGTTAGCCAGTCCCGAAGCCGCTTCACGTTCATTCCTGGCGCTCTCCAAGGCAGAATAACGCCCATTCACCTGGCGCAATCCGTTGCCAGGTTTCATTGGCCGTCAGTGGCTGCGTAGCAATCACCGTCACCACGTCATGCGGCGTGGTGTGCTGCTGAAAATCAACCTCCACATCCTGATCCAGTAACTGCGCCCGGCCAAAGGGTGCGCGGCGGGTTATCCAGAACAGGTTGGTGGAGCAGAAGGCCATCAGATAGCGGCCATCTGACAGCAGCATGTTAAACACGCCCTTCTGCCGTAACGAACCGGCCAGCTCTCCGATAAAACGAAACACCGCAGGCCAGTTGCCCGGCGTGCGTGGATAGCGTGTCGCCAGCTGATGCAGGATCCAGCAGAACGTCTTCTCACTGTCCGTTTCGCCCACGGGCCGGAATGTACCGGTCTCCAGTTGACGATAGCCTTTAAGCTGACCGTTGTGCGCGTAGGTCCAGTTTCGGCCCCACAGCTCGCGGGTAAACGGGTGGGTGTTTTCCAGCGACACCTGACCACGATTCGCCTGGCGGATGTGCGCCACCACCGAATGTGATTTGATCGGATACTCCTGCACCAGACGCGCAATCGGCGAGTTAAAGCTCGGCAGCGGATCTTTAAACGTACGACAACCTTTATCTTCGTAAAAGGTAATGCCCCAGCCATCTTTGTGAGGCCCGGTTCCACCGCCCCGCTGAACCAGTCCGGTAAAGCTGAAACAGATATCCGTGGGAACATTGGCGCTCATCCCGAGCAATTCGCACATAGCCACCACCTCTGATTTTGCGGCCTCCCGTCAGGCAGGAGGCCAGCGCAGTTATTTCACCATCTCTTTTTCGATCAGCAGCATCAGGATGTGGATCACTTTAATGTGGATCTCCTGGATGCGATCGGCATAACCAAAGTGCGGCACGCGGATTTCAATATCGGCACTGCCTGCCATCTTACCGCCATCTTTACCGGTCAGGGTGATCACTTTCATCCCCTGCGCACGCGCAGCTTCAATCGCTTTAATAATATTGGCAGAGTTGCCGGAGGTTGAGAGGCCCAGCAACACATCGCCTGGTCGTCCTACCGCTTCCACATAGCGCGAAAAGACATAGTCATAACCAAAGTCATTACTGACGCAGGAGAGATGGCTGACATCAGAGATAGCAATCGCCGGATAGCCAGGACGATTTTCACGGTAGCGACCGGTCAGCTCTTCGGCGAAATGCATCGCATCACAATGTGAACCGCCGTTACCGCAGGAAAGCACCTTGCCGCCCGCCTTGAAACTGTCAGCCAGCAGCACCGCAGCACGTTGAATCGCATGAATATTGGCGTCATCGCTGAGGAATTTAGTCAGCGTATCCGCAGCTTCATTAAGCTCAGAGCGGATGATGTCCTGGTACATAGGGATGTCCTTTTTTAGGAGAGGTTAATCGCAGCAAGTTTAACGGAATGGCCGGTCAGCGCAAAGCGTCATGCCATGTCCGGCCAGATAGTGGCGGCGATGATCATTGCCACAGTTGATGCAAAAATGGGCTAAAAACGGTTTTTGTGAGGCAGGTTGTAATTGCGATGTAAACAAATTGATAAATCCCTTCAACTACTCTAAACCTCTCTACATAACAGGTCAGACCTCTTACTACTTGGAGCGGTTCATTATGATGGTTGTTTCGATACTTGCCACTGTGGCGCTGATTGGCGCCCTGTTCTATCACCGCCTGTCGTTGCGGCTCAGCAGCGCCATCCTGTTGCTGTGGACTGCGGCGATGGCTGTTGCTCATCTCTGGACGCCGTGGCTGCTGTTGCCGCTGGCGATCATCCTGCTGCCATTTAACCTGCCGTCACTGCGCCGCAGCCTGTTTTCAAAGCCGATCTTTCAGCGCTTCCAGAAGGTGATGCCGCCGATGTCACGCACCGAGAAAGAAGCGATTGATGCGGGCACCACCTGGTGGGAAGGCGATCTGTTCCAGGGCAAACCGGACTGGCAGAAGCTGCACAACTATCCACAGCCGCGCCTGACTGCCGAAGAGCAGGCTTTCCTCGATGGCCCGGTTGAAGAAGCGTGCCGCATGGCTAACGATTTCCAGATTACCCATGAGCTGGCCGATATGCCGCCGGAACTCTGGGCTTATCTGAAAGAGCACCGCTTCTTCGCGATGATCATTAAGAAAGAGTATGGCGGACTCGATTTCTCCGCCTATGCACAGGCCTGCGTGTTGCAAAAACTGTCAGGCGTTTCCGGGATTCTGGCGATTACCGTGGGCGTGCCTAACTCACTGGGTCCGGGCGAACTGCTGCAGCACTACGGCACCGAAGATCAGAAAAATCACTATTTACCGCGGCTGGCACGCGGCGATGAGATCCCCTGCTTTGCGCTGACCAGCCCGGAAGCGGGTTCAGATGCCGGTGCGATCCCCGATACCGGCGTCGTCTGCATGGGCGAATGGAAGGGTCAGCAGGTGCTGGGCATGCGCCTGACCTGGAACAAGCGCTACATTACGCTGGCGCCAATCGCCACCGTGCTGGGCCTGGCATTCAAGCTTTCCGACCCGGAGCATCTGCTCAGCGACAATGAGAATCCTGGCATTACCTGTGCGCTGATTCCAACGAATACTCCCGGCGTGGAAATTGGCCATCGCCACTTCCCGCTTAACGTACCGTTCCAGAACGGGCCGACGCGTGGCAACAATATCTTTGTACCGATTGACTATATTATCGGCGGGCCGGAAATGGCCGGCCAGGGCTGGCGGATGCTGGTGGAATGTCTGTCAGTAGGCCGCGGTATTACGCTGCCATCGAACTCAACCGGCAGCCTGAAAAGTGTGGCGCTGGCGACAGGTGCCTATGCCCATATCCGCCGTCAGTTCCGGGTTTCAATCGGTAAGATGGAAGGGATTGAAGAGCCGCTGGCGCGCATCGCCGGTAACGCTTACGTGATGGATGCGGCGGCCACGCTGATTACCGCCGGGATTATGCAGGGTGAAAAACCGGCAGTGCTGTCGGCGATTGTGAAATATCACTGCACCCATCGCGGTCAGCGCGCCATTATCGACGCCATGGATATTGCGGGCGGTAAAGGCATCATGCTCGGCAACAGCAACTTCCTGGCCCGTGCCTATCAGGGCGCACCGATCGCTATCACGGTGGAAGGCGCTAACATTCTGACCCGCAGCATGATTATCTTCGGACAGGGCGCGATTCGCTGCCATCCTTATGTGCTGCAGGAGATGGCGGCCGCAGCCAGCAACGATGTTAATGCGTTTGACGGGGCGCTGTTCAGCCATATCGGGCACGTGGGCAGCAGCACTATGCGCAGCCTGTGGCTGGGCTTAACCGCAGGGCGCACCAGCGCCAGTCCGACCCGGGATGGCACCCGCCGTTATTACCAGCACCTGAACCGCATCAGTGCCAATCTGGCGTTGCTCTCTGATGTGTCGATGGCGGTACTGGGCGGCAGCCTGAAACGCCGCGAGCGTATTTCGGCGCGTCTGGGCGATGTGCTGAGCCAGCTCTATCTTGCCTCTGCGACGCTGAAACGCTATGACGATGAAGGCCGCAACGAAGCCGATCTGCCGCTGGTTCACTGGGGCGTGCAGGATGCGCTGCATCAGGCGGAAGTGGCTATCGACGATTTGCTGCGTAACTTCCCGAACCGTCTGGTGGCGGGTGCATTGCGGATGACCATTTTTGCTGGCGGTCATCACTGCCCTGCGCCATCTGATCGCCTGGATCATCAGCTGGCGAAAATGCTGCAACAGCCGTCGGCTACCCGCAGCCGTCTGGGCCGTGGCATGTATCTGACGCCGAGTGAGCACAACCCTGCCGGTCAGCTGGAACAGGCGCTGCAGGATGTGATGGCGGCAGAAGTGATCCATGACAGGCTGTGTAAACAGACGAAACAGCACCTCTCCTTTACCCGGCTGGACGCGCTGGCGAAGCGTGCGCTGGAGCAGGGCTGGATTGATGCTAAAGAGGCTGACGTGTTGAAGCGTGCTGAAGCCAGTCGTCTGCGTTCGATTAACGTCGATGAGTTTGAGCCGGAGGCACTGGCCGTACCGGTGCCAGAGAAAGCCCCTCAGCCTGCGTCACGGGCAAGTGAGGCGGCATAAGATTCAGGGCCGATGTGATATCAGCATCGGGTACTGAACTTAAAGCGATGGGAGTCAGCACTGTTTTCAGAGGTCGACGCCTCGTCGGCCAAAAAGAGCTGACAATGACAAATCCAGGTGAATCTGACCACAATCGATTAGCTTAAGGCGCAGGGAGCAGGGTCAGAAGAGGAAAGCGTCCCGTGCCACGGACAAAAACGCCGGGAGCGTTTTTGAACAACGCAAAGCGTTGGCCCGTTTACGGGCGCACCTCAGGGATGAGGTGCGTAATTGCGCGGGCCGAGCGAGCCAGGGATGGCTTTAGCGACTTTCCGGTCTGACCCTGTTACCGGCGCAGGCACACTCTTACAGCCAGCCTTTGATTTACCTGAAAGCCGACATCATGTCGGCTTTTTTTATCCCGCCTGACGGATGCGGGCAATCAGCGCATCCACATCTTCGACGTGATCGGCTGCCAGAATCAGCGTACGTCCCAGGTTAATCGCATTGCGGATGCAGTCGGTACGCATTGCCGGATCGGCAATCAGCTTCATATCCGCCACGTGAGACATCCCCACCGTGCGGCGAATCAGTTCGGTGCCGCAGTAACCGATGGTATCGGCCCACACTTTACGCAGAAATGCTTGCGAATAGCCTGGATAAGCCAGCGCCTCATCGCGGGTCTTCTCTGCCGCCAGCGCCAGGAAGCCTGACGCAAAGGTCGTCCAGAGGGTGTGAACATCGCTGAGACGCTGCTCGCGTGCATCGGCGGCCTCACGCGGAGGCAGCAGACCCGGCAGGCCGCAGTAGTTAATCAGCAGGTTGCCGATGGCGGTGCCGACATCAAAACCGATAGGGCCAAAATAGCCAAATTCTGCATCAATCGCTTTCAGGCTGCCGTCCGCAACGAAAATCGAGCCGCTGTGAATATCGCCATGCAGCAGCGCTTCAGCATGGGCAAAGAAGCGATGTTTAAGGCCGCCCACCGCAATGCGCAACGCATCGTCATCACGCAGGCTGGCGACCAGGGGCTCAAGCGCAGCGGGATAGCTGTTGCGCTCATGGTTGGTGTAAGGATCGTTAAAGAAAAGATCTTCGGTGATTTCACACATTTCCGGATTAATGAAACGCGCCACTTCCGCCTTTTTTTGATGCGGATGCAGGATGAAGTCGGAAGTATGGAACAGGGTCTGCGCCAGATAGTCGCCTAACTGCTGCGCCGCTTGCGGGTAATACGCGCCTTTCACCAGCTCGCCGCGCCAGATGCGATGGCTGGAGAGATCTTCCATCACCATCACTGCCAGCTCCGCATCATAATGGGTGATCTTCACCGTATGCTGCGGACAATATTTGTAGTGTTCGACCAGGGTCTGCGCTTCCAGCCGCGCCCGATCCAGCGTCAGTGGCCAGGACTCCCCTACGCAGCGCACATAGGGCAGCGCCTGCTTGACCACCACCCGACTGTTGCCCTGATCGTCATAAATTTTAAACACCAGGTTAAGGTTGCCATCACCAATCTCTTCTGCGCTGCTCAGCGCGGCAGGATTGTCCACGCCGCCAAATTGTCGGGCATATTCCACAGCACCAGCAGCAGTAAAGGTACGGTATTGCGACATTGCCTGTTCCTTATCATTCGAAGGGGGTCACTCAGGGATAATAAGCCGTTCAGACGTCTATACATCCGTTCAGCATGTTGGCACAATACGCATCATTAACGCAACATGGATTTCACCCACAATGCAGAGACTTCAAACCACCAGTTTACAGATTCGTGACAATCAGCTCTGGATTCTGGATCAGCAGGCGCTGCCGCAGCAGAAGAACTGGCTGCCCGCGCACAGCGTGCCTCAGCTGATTGAACATATCCACGCGCTGCGGGTGCGCGGTGCGCCGCTGATCGGCCTCTCCGCCTCGCTGCTGCTGGCGCTGCTGGCAGAACAGGGACTGACGCGCGCTGAACTGGCGCAGGCACTGGAGACCCTGCGTGCCGCCCGCCCTACTGCGGTCAATCTGATGAACAACCTGGATCGGATGAAAGTGGCCTTGGCACAGCCAGACTTTACCCCCGCGCTGGCTGAAGAAGCCTGGCGGCTGGTGCAGGAGGATAAGCTGCTGTGTGATGCCATCGCTGACGCGGGCTGCACGCTGGTGAAACCCCATAGCCAGTTGCTGACCCACTGCAATACCGGCGGGCTGGCCACCGCTGGCGTCGGTACGGCGCTGGGCGTGATTGCCCGCGCCCATCAGCAGGGGCTGATTAAGAATGTCTGGGTGGATGAAACCCGCCCGCTGTTACAGGGCGGCCGGTTAACCGCCTGGGAGCTGGGCGAACTGGCGGTTCCTTACACGCTGATCACCGATTCCATGGCCGCCAGCCTGATGGCCCGTGGAGAAGTGGATGCGGTGTGGGTCGGCGCTGACCGCATTGCCGCCAACGGCGATGTGGCGAATAAAATCGGCACCTACAGCCTGGCGGTGCTGGCGCATTATCATCAGATTCCGTTTTACGTAGCGGCCCCACACACTACGCTGGATCGCAGCTGTCCTGATGGCGCAGCGATTCCCATTGAGCAGCGCGCCGCCAGCGAAGTGACGGGCGTAGCCGGCAGTTTTGGCAGCGTGCAGTGGGCACCGGAAGCGGCAAAGGTTTACAATCCGGCGTTTGATGTTACGCCCGCCGCCCTGATCAGCGGCTGGGTGCTGGATACCGGCGTGGTCACGCCTGACCAGGTACAGAACGGCATCTTCCAGCCGCAGTAACGGTCTGCAAGGCGTTTACCGTGAGCGGCAAACGCCTTGCGAAAACGACGGGCTGATTACGCCAGACGCGGATAGGCATCCGCAATCTTATCGCCGGTAAAGTTCGCTACCCAGCCTTCCTGATTATCGAAAATACGGATAGCCGTGAAGTGCGGTGACGATCCCATATCAAACCAGTGCGGCGTGCCCGCGGGCACCGAGATCAGATCATTTTTCTCGCACAGGATCTGCAGGATCTCACCATCCAGATGCAAGCAGAACAGCCCGGCCCCCTCGACAAAGAAACGCACCTCATCTTCACCGTGCGTATGCTCATTGAGAAACTTCTCGCGCAGCACGGTTTTCTGCGGATTGTCGGCACGCATGCTGATCACGTCCCAGCTCTGATAGCCCTTCTCCGCCACCAGCCGATCAATCGCATGCTGATAGGCGTTGATCACCGTTTCGGCATCCGGGTTCTCACCCAAATCGCGATCGGCTTCCCAGCGCTCAAAACGGACACCTTTAGCATTCAGGCGGTCACGAATCGCTTCCGCGTCAGTGCTGTGCCACACCGGCTGGCTGGCTTCGCGGTCGGTAAAAATAGTCAGTGCGCTCATCCTAAATCGACTCCGGGTTAATCTGGGTAAAATCAGTCACCTGACGATGGCGGCTCTCGTCGTCCGCTTCGCCACGCAGTAATTGCATTGTCTGCCAGCCCGCCTCTGCGGCGGCATCCAGCTCCTGATGAATATCGGAGAGAAACAGCAGCTGCGCCGCTGGCCGACCAATTTCAGCGGCGATGGCGCGATAAGCCGCGACTTCGCGTTTGGCACCCACGTGCGTATCAAAATAGCCGCTGAACAGGCCAGTAATATCACCTTCGTCGCTGTAGCCAAATAACAATTTCTGCGCCGCAACCGAGCCGGAGGAATATACATAAAGTTCAATGCTCTGCGCCTTCCAGTGGCGCAGCGCAGGCAGGACATCGGGATAGAGATGACCGGTAAAACTGCCGTTCACGTAGCCGTCACGCCAGATCATCCCCTGCAGCGCTTTCAGGCCGGTGGATTTGCGATCCTGGTCCATAAAGCTCAGCAGAATGTCCGTCACCCCGTTCAGATCAGCCTGCGGCTGATCGGCCTCTTCACGCACCGACTGCAGCGCCGCTGCCACCTCGGGCTGGTGCGCATTGTTACGCACGAAGTCCGGCAGGTGCTGGCGGGCATAGGGAAACAGGATGTTATGTACAAAGCGGATATCGCTGGTGGTGCCTTCGATATCAGTAACAATGGCGCGAATCATGCTTTCTCCAGCAGGCGACGTTGACGTTCACATTCGAATAAAAATTCCAGACCTTCCAGATGACGGCGGGCTTCGCTGACATCCTGGCCCCAGCAGGTTAAGCCGTGGCCGCGCAGCAGGAAGCCATAACGCAGCGGAAAGCGGGCAGCGTAATCTTCAATTTCTGACGCCAGCGCCGTAATGTCCTGGCTGTTGTCGAAAACGGGAATCGCCAGGGTATCCAGGTGGGTGTGCTGGCCGCTTAACGATTTTTGCATCTCATAGCCATGCAGCAGCAGCGCCGCACCCTGCTCCACCCCCGACAGTACGGTCGAATTGACCGTGTGGGTGTGCAGCACCGCGCCTGCCTCCGGAAAGAGGCGATAGATCATCGTGTGCAGCCCGGTTTCTGCCGACGGCTTACGGCCAGAGAGCGACTGGCTGGTGGCGATATCGACCTCGATAAAGTCATCCCGCGTCAGCGTGCCTTTATCTTTGCCCGATTCACTCAGCAGGCAGACATGTTCATCACGGCGCACGGACATATTCCCGCCGGTGGCCGGTGCCCAGCCTTTCGCCCCAATCCAGTGACAGGCGGCGACCAGTTGATCTAACGGAAGACTCTGCGACATAAAGGTTCCTTGCGGTGAAATATAATTCCGGATAAGTACGGGTAGCCAACGCCGCCGACGCGCAGCTCATGACGCATGTAAATGCTAAATGGACCGTGTGTAACATGGCGCATGTAAATGCGAAATGATCCGCATCTCAGCGAGGCAGCAAGTGCGCGCATCCCCGTGAGCTGACACTTGTCAGTGACCGGGGTAAGCAAACGAAGCTAACGAAGCTGAGGTGTGGAGCATGACGCATTTAGCCGTCTAAGCGTCTTGATTGCCAAATACTACCATCCTGTTTATAGTGGCACAAACACCGGGTGACACCGCATCAATCTTCGCGCTTAAGGCCTGACACCATGACGCAGCACAACCTGATCCCCGAGAGTAAACTCCCTCTGCTCGGCACCACGATTTTCAGCCAGATGAGTGCGCTGGCGCAGCAGCACAACGCCATCAATCTCTCACAGGGCTTTCCCGATTTCAGCGGCCCGGACTATCTGCAGCAGCGACTGGCGTATCACGTCAGCCAGGGCGCGAATCAGTATGCGCCGATGACCGGTGCGCTGCCGTTGCGTGAGGCGATTGCAGAGAAAACCGCGCGACTTTATGACTATCGTCCGGATGTTGAGGCGGAAATCACGGTGACGGCGGGCGCAACAGAAGCGCTTTATGCGACGATTACCGCGCTGGTGCGGCCAGGCGATGAGGTGATCTGCTTTGATCCCAGCTACGACAGCTATGCCCCTGCGGTGGAGCTGTCGGGCGGCGTGATGAAACGCATTACGCTGCAACCGCCCGCTTTTCGGGTGGACTGGCAGGCGTTTGCTGCGCTACTGAGTGACAAAACCCGGCTGGTGATCCTGAATACGCCGCACAATCCTTCGGCCACCGTCTGGCAGCAGCAGGATTTCGCCGCGCTGTGGCAGGCAATTGCTCAGCACCCAATCTATGTGCTGAGCGACGAAGTGTATGAGCACATCTGCTTCGATGAGACGGGCCACGCCAGCGTGCTGGCCCATCCTGAACTGCGGCAGCGCGCCATTGCGGTATCGTCGTTTGGCAAGACGTTCCACATGACCGGCTGGAAAGTGGGTTACTGCATTGCCCCTGCGGCAATCAGCGCCGAACTGCGCAAGGTGCATCAGTACCTGACCTTCTCGGTGAATACCCCGGCGCAGCTGGCGATCGCCGATATGCTGCGTGAGCATCCGGAACACTATCTTGAGCTGCCGGCGTTCTATCGCGATCGCCGCGATCGACTGGCGACGGCACTGAGCAACAGCCGCTTTAAGGTACTGCCCTGCGAAGGCACCTACTTTTTGCTGGTCGATTACAGCGCCATCTCCGATCTGGATGATGTCAGTTTCTGCCAGTGGCTGACCCGCGAAGTGGGCGTCGCCGCGATTCCCCTGTCGGTGTTCTGCGCCGATGCTTTCCCCTATAAACTGATCCGCCTCTGTTTTGCCAAAAAGCCGGCGACATTAGATGCCGCCGCGGAGCGCTTATGTCAGCTTTAAAAATTACCGTTTTGCAGGAGACGCTGAGCTGGATGGATGGCGAGGCCAACCTGCGCCATTTTGACGCGCAGCTGGCCGGATTCACCGGACGCGATCTGATTCTGCTGCCAGAGATGTTTACTACCGGCTTTGCGATGGAGGCGGCAAAGAGCTCCCTGCCAGAGGCGCAGGTGGTTGAATGGCTGCATCAGCATGCCCGTCGCACCGATGCGCTGATCGGCGGCAGCGCGGCAATCCAGACCGAAAACGGCGCGGTAAATCGTTTCCTGCTGGTCGAGCCGGACGGCACGCTGCATCAGTATGACAAGCGTCACCTGTTCCGCATGGCGGACGAGCATCATCACTATCTGCCTGGTGAGCAGCGTCAGGTCTTTGAGTGGCGCGGCTGGCGCATCCTGCCGCAAATCTGTTACGACCTGCGCTTCCCGGTCTTCTCGCGCAACCGCAACGATTACGATCTGGCGCTCTATGTCGCCAACTGGCCTGCGCCACGCGCGCTGCACTGGCAGGCGCTGCTGTTAGCGCGGGCGATTGAAAATCAGGCGTATGTGGCAGGCTGTAACCGCGTCGGCAGTGACGGCAATCAGCATCACTATAGTGGCGACAGCCAGATTATTTCGCCGCAGGGCGAGATCCTTAGCGCAGCCGAGCCGCATCAGCGCGCCCGACTGGATGCTGAGCTGTCGCTGGACGCACTTAATGCTTACCGCGAGCGTTTTCCGGCCTGGCAGGATGCGGATCGTTTTTCGCTGTAAATCGCAGGCGCGGCCATCAGCCTTTAACTGCCGCGATAAGTTGACCACGACCAGGGCGAAATCAGAAACGGCAGGTGAAAGTGGCTGCCCGCCTCGGCAATGACAAAATCGATCTGCGCGCTGACGTAGAGCGCATCCCGACCGGCGACGGCAAAATAGTCGCCAATTTCCGCCGTTAAACGGTAATGACCCGGCGTAAGCGGCTCAGGCGTCAGATCTTTCAGACGTCCGTCGCTGTCCGTTTCACCCTGAGAAATCGGAAACCACCCTTCCGGGCTGTTCTGCTCCAGTGAAATCGCCACACCGCTGGCCGGTTTGCCCAGCGCCGTGTCAAGAATATGGGTCGTCACGGTACTCATTGCATCGTCTCCTTCAGGCGTAACAGAGTAATTTCACGCAGCTGGTCCAGCGCCTCCTGCTGCTCGGTAACCTCACTATTCTGCAACCGGCGCTGCAACTCTGCCAGCATCTGCTCGCCGCTGCGCCCTCTGGCGCGTATCAGGAACACCCGGCCAAAACGCGCTTCATATGCCTGATTGCCCTGCTGCATCGCCTGTTGCAGAGCGTGATCGGCCTGCTGCATTGCAGACTGCTCGCCGCGCGACAACGCGGCTTCTTTATCTGCACCGTTTGCGCGTTCACCGATGCGCGGATGTGCCGACAGTGCGGCCTCCAGTTCAGGCTGCTGCCACTGACGCGCCAGCGCATCGGCAGTTGCCAGTAATGCATCGGTGGTGGCAAAAGGCCGGGCCGCCACCAGCGCCTGTTGCCAGTGCGGGAGCGCCACACAGTGCCGGATGGCCGCCTGCGCTTCGTCAGCGGAAAGCTGATTAAATGCGGCTAATTCCATGTTCAGCTCCGTCCGGCAATCAGCGAGACCGCCTGTAAATAAGCCTGCAGCGCAGGTGCCACATCTTCCACCGCCACCGACTCCGCCGGATGATGGCTGATGCCGCGATGGTTACGCACAAATAACATGCCGACCGGCCAGCGTTCAGCGATGGCGATAGCGTCGTGCCCGGCGCCGCTCGGCAGCGACAGGCTGCGACCCTGCACCGTTTCAACCGCATGGCTCAGCGCCTGTTGCAGCGCAGAGTCACAGGCGGTGGCACCGATGCGATAATATTCGTTCGACTCGAAGCGAAGTCCACGGCGAAGCGCAATCGCCTCGGCCTGGGTTAACAGGCTGGAGAGTAGCGTCTCCAGCGGATTATCCAGCGGACCACGCACGTCCAGCGACAGTGATATCTCACCCGGAATGACATTGACCGCCCCCGGCGCGCAGTTAATCGTGCCGACGGTGGCGACCAGCTGCGGGTCCTGCTCACGCGTCGTCTGCTCGATAAACACCATCCACTCGGCAGCGGCGGCCAGCGCATCTTTGCGATGGGTCATCGGCACGGTGCCCGCATGGCCCGCTTCTCCGGTAAAACGGCAGTTGAGCCGGCGCGCACCGTTGATCGCCGTAACCACGCCCAGCGCCAGATCCTCCTGCTCCAGGCAGGGGCCCTGCTCGATGTGCAGCTCAAGATACCCGACGATATCCTCAACCCGCCGTGCCGCAGAGGCGATTCTGTCGCTATCGAGCCCGACATCGGCCATCGCCTGCGCTACGGTGATGCCGTTGCCGTCAGGATGGGTCACCCAGCTTTGCGGCCAGCTGCCAGTAATGCCACGACTGCCGAGCAGCGTAATGCCAAAACGGGTGCCCTCTTCGTCGCCGAAACCAATCACCTCAATCGCCAGCGGCAGGCGGCACTGATGTTCGTTAAGCCACTGCACGGTTTCAATGGCGCTGAGTACGCCCAGCATCCCGTCGTAGCGACCGGCGTTGCGCACCGTGTCGAGATGCGAGCCAAGCAGCAGCGCAGGCGCACCCGCTTCTGCCGCCTCGTAGCGCCCGCAGATATTGCCGACCGCATCCTGCCACACCTGCATCCCCGCCGCCTGCATCCACTCACCGACGCAGGCGTTGGCGCGCAGATGTTCTGGGGAGAGGTAGACGCGGGTCAGCCCCTCAGCCGTTTCGCTGATCGCCGCCAGCGCATCGCAGCGCGCCATAACGCGCTGTGCAGCGGCCTGGGCTTCGCTGGCGCTCATCATCATGCGTGGCTCCCGTAGTGATCCCAGGCGGCCTGCGCGGCGGCACCCTGTGGCGTGCGATAGCCGACATAGGTCAGCACCGTTTCCAGCGCGGACAGCGTCTGCATCACGCAGTCTTTGCGCGCGTTGTAGCCCATGGTGCCGATGCGCCACACCTTGCCATGCAGCGGGCCAAACGAGGTGCCAATCTCAATGCCGAAATCTTCCAGCATCAGTTTGCGCACCTGATCGCCATTCACGCCAGACGGGATCATCACGCCCAGCACGTTGTTCATTTTGTTTTTCAGGTCGCCGAAGGTCTCCAGCCCCATCCCCTGAATGCCTTTCAGCATCGCTTCACCGTGCAGTTTGTGACGGGCGATGCCGTTATCCAGACCCTCCTGCAGGATCAGACGGGCGCACTCGCGCGCGCCAAACAGCGCACTGGTGGCTTCGGTATGATGGTTGAGCCGCTCCGGGCCCCAGTAATCCATGATCATGCCGAGATCAAAATAGTTGGAGTAGATCATCTCCTCTTCGCCATCCTGATGTGCTTCGGTGCGGATCCCCTGCTCTACGCATTTGCGTTTGCGGATCACGGCTTCCATCTCTGCGCTCAGGGTGATCGGCGAGGTACCCGATGGGCCGCCCAGGCATTTCTGCATCCCCGCCGAGACGGCATCCAGTCCCCAGGCGTCCGTTTCCAGCGCGTTACCCGCCAGCGACGCGGTAGCATCGGTGTAGAACAGCACGTCATACTGTTTGCAGATTGCGCCTAACTGCGCCAGCGGCTGCAGCATGGTGGTCGAGGTGTCACCCTGCACGGTCAGCAGCAGGCGCGGTCGCACTTTTTTAATCGCATCTTCGATCTGGTCCGGGGTAAAGACTTCACCCCACGGCACTTCAATGGTGTGGACTTCCGCACGACAGCGGCGGGCAATTTCGCACAGCAGATGACCGAAGCGGCCAAACACCGGCACCAGCACTTTGTCGCCAGGCCGGATCGATGACAGCAGAATGGCTTCGATACCGGCGCGGGAGGTGCCGTCAATCAGCAGCGTCCAGCGGTTCTCTGTGCGAAACACGCCGCGATAGAGCGCCATCACTTCATTCATGTAGTGGGTCATCGCGGGATCGTACTGCCCCAGCAGCTGACTCGACATGGCGCGCAGCACGCGGGGATCCGCGTTGATCGGCCCAGGTCCCATCAGCAGACGCTGTGGCGGATTGAGTTGCGGGTAGTGATTGATATCCATCTTCCTTTCCTTTTTCAGAATCAGAGGCGAACCGAAGAGATAAACTGCTTAAGTTCCGGCGTCTGCGGCTGGGCGAACAGCGTTTTACTGTCGCCCTGCTCCCAGACGCGCCCCTGATGCATAAAGACCACACGATCGCCCACGTCGCGGGCGAAGTTCATTTCATGAGTGACGAGGATCAGCGTCATTCCCTCTGCCGCCAGCTGCTCAAGAACTTTGAGCACTTCGCCCACCAGTTCGGGATCGAGCGCGGAGGTGATCTCATCACAGAGTAAAACTTTCGGCGTCATCGCCAGCGCACGGGCAATCGCCACGCGCTGCTGCTGACCGCCGGAGAGGCTGGCAGGATAGTAGTTAAGGCGTTCGCCCAGCCCGACCTTCTCCAGCATCTGCGCAGCCAGCGCCCGGCACTCGGCCTCGCTTTTCTTCAGCACACGGCGTGGCGCCAGCATGACGTTCTCCAGCGCCGTCATGTGCGGGAACAGGTTGAAGCTCTGAAACACCATCCCGACCGAGCGGCTGATTTCACGCGCCTGCGAATCGCGGTCGGTGATCGTCATCCCGCCGAGCTTGATGCTGCCCTCCTGATAGCCTTCCAGACCGTTCATGCAGCGCAGCAGCGTGCTTTTACCCGATCCGCTGCGACCGATGATCGAGATCACTTCGCCCATGTCGATATCCAGATCCACGCCTTTCAACACATGGTTGTCGCCGTAATATTTTTGCACCTGATTAATGGTGATGAGCGGCATTGAATTTTTTCTCCAGATACTGGCTGTAGCGAGACAGCGGATAACACATCAGGAAGTAGCCCAGCGCCACCAGCCCAAAGACTTTAAACGGCTGATAGGTCACGTTGTTCAGAATGGTGCCGGCTTTAGTCAGCTCGATGAAGCCGATAATTGACGCCAGCGCGGTGCCCTTAATCACCTGGACCGCGAATCCTACGGTCGGGGCGATACCGATGCGGATCGCCTGCGGTGCCACCACCCGCCATAGCGTCTGACCGAAGGTCAGGCCGAGGCAGCGCGACGCTTCCCACTGCCCTTTCGGCAGGGCGCGGATGCTGCCGTACCAGATGTCGACCAGAAAGGCGCTGGTGTAAAAGGTCAGCGCCAGCGAGGCGGCGGTCCAGGGCGCGACATCAATACCAAACAGGCCGACGCCAAAAAACGCCAGGAACAGCTGCATCAATAGCGGCGTGCCCTGAAACAGCGCGGTGTAACCGCGTACCGCGCGTGTCAGCCACTTACGCTGCAGCAGTCGCAGAAACAGCAGCGGCAGCGTCACCAGCGTGCCGCCGACAAAGGCCACCAGCGACAGCAACAGAGTCCAGCGCGCCGCCAGAAGCAGATTGCGCAGGATGTCCCAGTCGGTAAAGGTCGTCATCATGATGCCTGCACTCCAAACCATTTACGGCCAATCGCCAGCAGCAGATGGCGCATCGCAATCGACAACGCCAGGTAGATCAGCGTGGTCACCAGATAGACCTCAAAACTTAAGAAGGTGCGCGACTGAATCAGGTTGGCTGCGAAGGTCAGCTCCTCATAGGAGACCTGCGACACCACCGACGAGCCCAGCATGACGATGATGCACTGACTCACCAGCGCCGGATAAATGCGCTGCAGCGCAGGCGGCAGCACGACCCGCAGAAAGGTCTGGCTGCGGGTTAATCCCAGCACCCGTCCCGCTTCCCACTGCCCTTTGGGCGTCACCTGGATCCCGGCGCGGATGATCTCGGTGCTGTAGGCGCCAAGATTGATCAGCATCGCCAGCAGCGCCGCCTCACCCGCAGTGAGTTTCAGCCCCAGCGCAGGCAGACCAAAAACAATAAAGAACAGTTGCACCACAAACGGCGTATTGCGGATCAGCTCGACATAGATGCCCCACAGACGGCTCATCCAGCTCGGTTTGCCGCTGCGCAGCGCGGCGCCCGCAATGCCCAGCGCCACGCCACCGGTGGTCGCCAGCACCGTCAGCTGGATGGTGACCCACAGACCGGAGAGCAGCTCCGGCCAGTAGGGCCACAGGGCGGGAAAGTTAAGTTGCCCGATCATGAATCCGTCCTCAGGCGCCGAGGTTCGCAGGCAGCGGTGCTTTCAGCCACTCTTCAGAGAGTTTATTCAGCGTGCCATCTTTAATGCCCTGCTCAATCAGTTCATTCACTTTCGCTTTCAGCGCAGGCTCATCTTTCTTCAGGCCGATAAAGCAGGGTGAATCTTTCAGCATAAACTGCGCGACGGGCGCTTTGGCCGGATTCTGGCGCGCAATGGCGGCGACGACCAGGTTGCCGGTCGCAACATACTGCACCTGACCGGAGAGATACGCAGACAAGGTGGTGTTGTTGTCTTCATAGCGTTTCACCTGCGCATCTTTCGGGGCCACTTCGCTGAGCACCATGTCCTCTACCGCACCGCGCGTGACGCCAATCGACTTGCCGCTCAGAGCCGACGCCGCTTTAATTTCATCGCCTTTCGGACCGAAGACGCCCAGAAAGAACGGCGCATAGGCGCGGGTAAAGTCGATCACCTTTTCACGCTCGGGGTTTTTACCCATGCTGGAGATAACCAGATCGACCTTGTCGGTTTGCAGATAAGGCACGCGGTTGGCACTGCTGACCGGCACCAGCTGCAACTTAAGTTTCATCTGCTTTGCCAGATATTTCGCCGTGTCGATGTCATATCCCTGCGGCTGCAGGTCAGTGCCGACCGAGCCAAACGGCGGGAAATCCTGCGGCACGGCGACGCGGATGACGCCGCGCTTCTGGATATCCTGCAATTGATCGGCCAGCGCACTGCCCGTTTGTGCCATCAGTAATGCCGCTGTCGCAACCGCCATCAAAACTTTTTTCATTATGCACCCCGGTGAGATTAACGTGAAACAAAAGATTCTTTGACAAGCAATCTGCAACTAATGTGCCAATCCGGGCGGCAACAGAAAAAGGGTTAAGCGACAGAGAGTTCTACGGAAATAGGGCGTAATCGGGGCAATCACGCCGCGGAAGGGGTGTTCTGAAATGGGGCAAAGCACCAAAACGGTGCCTGTTAACGGTGCTCCAGCTCGTCAAACTGCTGGTAAAGGTCGGCGATCTGATGAATCCGCTGGCGTCCCTGTGCCAGCATTTCATGCAGCAGCGCATTGGCGATCAGGTTAACCAGGCTCATGGCGGCACTGTAACTGTCGAAGGCGGAAACGCTGTCGAGCGGCGTACAGAGCTGCCAGCGTGTCAGCGCAATCACCGTCTGCGCCTGTGGCTCACACAGCGCCAGCAGCGGGATGCCAGCCGTCTGCAGCTGCTGCATCAGTGGGCGAATGATGCGCGGACGACGACGAAACGCCATCACAATGACCATATCGTCCGGCGTGATATCCACCAGCTCCTCAGCCAGCGTCTGGCCCGGCTGCGGCAGAATATGCACCTGCGAACGCGCCTGTACCAGCTGCTGTCGCAGATGCAGCGCTACCGGATAGGCGTTGCGCATGCCGATGATAAAGAGACGTTTAGCCTGCGCCAGCTGCTGAATCACCTCGTTAAAGTGCCGGGCATCCAGGCTGTTTACCCACTGCGTCAGATTAGCCATCTCCTGCTTGTAATGACGTGCCAGCAGCGTATTGCCCTGCACCGCATCCCGGTTATCGGTCAGCGGCATGCCGCTCTGGCGCAGGATGCGAAGCTCATCACGCATATCCTTGTACTTCTCATAGCCCAGACGCTTAAACAGTCGACTGACTGTGGCTTTCGACACGCCACTGAGCCGCGCCAGCTCGGCGCTGTTGTAGCTGATCAGATCATCGAAGTGGTCAAACACGAAGTCGGCAATACGCTGCTCCTGCGGAGAGAGCTGGGCATAGTGACTTCTGAGTCGTTCATCAAGCTGTTTCATAAGGCGTCCTGTAACTTTTGTTTCAGCAGAAGCTAGCACAATTTACGCCAGGTTAACCGGTGCATCGTCAGCGGAGCATGAAAACTGGAACAGCTCTTGCTTTGTTATGGGTTCTGTCACCCAAAGAACGAGAAAAAGATGATTCAAAGCAATATGGCCCCGCAGGGGATGGCGGTAACGCCACACCATCTGGCGAGTGAAAGTGCGCTCGCGGTGCTGCGTGATGGCGGTAATGCCATTGAAGCGATGGTAGCCGCTGCCGCGACTATCGCTGTGGTCTATCCGCACATGAACGGACTGGGCGGCGATGGCTTCTGGCTGATTCTGCCGCCCGGCGGCGGCCCTGTCGCTATCGACGCCAGCGGTGCCGCCGGTTCGCTGGCTCACCGCGATTTTTACGCCGATCACCCGAAGATCCCCCATCGTGGGCCGAAAGCGGCGCTGACGGTGGCCGGTACGGTCAGCGGCTGGCAGGAGGCCCTGACGCTCTCTGCGGAGATGGGCACCCCGCCACTGCCGCTGGCCCGTCTGCTGCGGGATGCGATTCGCTACGCCGCCGACGGCATTCCGGTGAGCGCCTCACAGACCGCCGCGACCACGAACTTCCGCAGTGAGTTGCAGCATCAGCCCGGCTTTAGTGCCCATTTTATGCCCGACGGCGATGTGCCGCAGCCGGGCAGCCGTTTTACCCAGCCCGCGCTGGCGAATACCCTGAGCCAGCTCACCGAAGAGGGACTCGACAGCTTTTATCGCGGTCCGCTGGCTCACCATATGGCCGACGAGATGGCGACGCTGGGCATGCCGGTGACGCTGTCCGATCTGCAGCAGCATCGCGCCCGTCGCACGACTCCGCTGCATCTCGCCCACAGCGAAGGCGACATCTGGAATATCGCTCCGCCGACCCAGGGCGTCGTGTCGCTGGCGATCCTCGGCATCACCGATCGCCTGGAGATGGCCGAGGCTGACGACGCACAGACGGTGCATCGCATCGTTGAAGCCACCAAAAAAGCCTTTGCCCTGCGCGACAAACACATCACCGATCCGCGTCACGTCACCGAAGATTTGCAGGCGCTGCTGGAAAGCGATCACCTCGCCACGCTCGCCAGCCAGATCGCCGATGGCGAGGCCGCCGCCTGGGGCAGCGGACGCGGACCGGGCGATACGGTCTGGATGGGCGTAATGGACAGCAGCGGTCTGGCTGTCTCTTTTATTCAGAGCATCTATCACGAGTTTGGCAGTGGTGTGGTGCTGCCCGGCACGGGCGTTACCTGGCAGAACCGGGGCGCGGCGTTCAGCCTCGACCCTGAGCATCTGCTGGCCCTTGCGCCCGGCAAGCAGCCGTTTCATACCCTGAATCCCGCCGCCGCACGGCTGAAAGATGGCCGGACAATGGTGTATGGCGCGATGGGCGGCGATGGACAGCCGCAGACCCAGGCGGCGATTTTCACCCGCCATGTGATTCAGGGCCTGCCGCTGCAACAGGCGGTCAGTGCGCCGCGCTGGCTGCTGGGCCGTACCTGGGGGCAATCGTCAGACTCGCTGAAACTGGAAGGCCGCTTTGACGATGAAACGGTATTGATGCTGCGTCTGTGGGGCCATGAGGTGGAAATGCTGCCGGATTTCAGCGAATCCGTGGGCCATGCGGGCGCGATTGTGCGCCACAGCAACGGCATGTTCGAGGGCGCAAGCGATCCGCGCAGTAACGGCAGCGCCGCCGGTTTTTAACAGGAGCGAATCATGAATCAACACGAGTGGGCCAGCTACATCGGCCATATGGAGCAGATCCTGCAACTGGAACTGGATGACGCGCGTCGCGCTGAACTGCTGATCCAGCTGTCGCGTATCGCGGTGATGGCTGCGCCGCTGATGGCGTTTCCGCTGGATGAACGACTGGAAGTGGCAGGAGTATACCAGGCATGAGATTAGGTGACGTTTCAATTCAGACGCTGCAACAGGCTATCCAGCAGGGTGAGATCAGCGCACTGGAAGTGGCAAAGCGAACGCTGCAGGCAGTTGAGCAGCATAATCCGGCGCTGAATGCCTGGACGGAGGTCACCGGGCCGCGCATGTTAAAAGAGGCCAGCGCCATTGATGCGCAGCGGCAGCGTGGCGACAAGCTGCCCCCGCTGGCGGGCATCCCGTATGCGGTGAAAAACCTGTTTGATGTGGCGGGTCACAGCACGCTGGCCGGTGCCAGCCTGTTCCGCGATCGCCCTGCGGCACAGGCCGATGCGTTTGCCGTCGGAAAACTGCGGCATGCTGGCGCGCTGCTGTCGGGCATGCTGAACATGGATGCCTACGCGTATGGTTTTACCACCGAAAACAGCCATTATGGTGCGACCCACAATCCGCGCGATCTCAGCCGCGTGGCGGGCGGTTCGTCAGGCGGTTCGGCCGCCGCGGTAGCCGCCGGGCTGGTCCACTTTTCGCTCGGCACCGACACCAACGGTTCGATTCGGGTGCCCGCGTCGCTGTGCGGTATTTTTGGTCTTAAGCCGACCTTTGGCCGGTTATCTCGCAGCGGCAGTCATCCGTTTGTTGCCAGCCTCGATCACATCGGGCCGCTGGCGCGGCGGGTTGAAGACCTGGCGCTGGTATATGATCTGTTACAGGGCGCAGACCACACCGATACGTTTCAGGCCGATCGTCCGGTGGCCGCGACGCTGCCGGGGCTGTCACTGGGCAGCGAAGGATTACGCTGCGGCGTGCTGGGTGGCTTTTTTGCCCGCTGGTGCGATGAGGATGCCCGCGCTGCCGTCGCGGTGGTTGCGGCAGCGCTTGAAGCCCAGGAAGAGGTGCTGATGCCGGACGCAGAGGTGGCCCGCTCGGCGGCGTTTATCATGACCGCCGCAGAAGGTGGCAATCACTATCTCCCTGCCCTGCGTCAGATACCGGAGCAGTTTGAACCAAACTCCCGTGAGCGTCTGCTGGCGGGTGCCATGATGCCAGGTGCCTGGTACGTGCAGGCGCAGCGCTTCCGTCGTCATTTCCAGCAGCAGGTGTTACCGCTGTTTGATCGCTTCGATGTGCTGATCGCGCCGGCGACGCCCTGCAGCGCGATCACTATCGGTCAGCAGACCCTGACGATTCAGGGCGAATCGCTGCCTGCTAAGGCGAGCATGGGGATGCTGACGCAGCCGATCTCCTTCCTGGGATTACCGGTCTGTACCGTGCCGCTGGCGACCCGAAGTGGTCTGCCGATTGGATTACAGCTTATCGCCCGTCCGTTTAACGAAGAGGCGGTGTTACGTGCCGCCTGGACACTGGAACAACGCGGCATCACGATGCCGCAAATCAATATGGCAGGAGCCTGATGAACAGAGAGATTAATTTACCGCAGGTGCTTACCGAGGTGACGGCGCAGTTTTATCGCTACGAGCAGGCGCTGGTCAGCAATGATGTGGCCGAACTGGATGCCCTGTTCTGGCACGACCCGCGAACCGTGCGCCTTGGCGCGGGTGAGAACCTGTATGGCATTGATGAGATTCGGGCCTTCCGTGCCGCGCGTCCGTCAGCCGGGCTGAACCGGACGCTGCGCAACACCGTGATTACCACTTTTGGTGAGAATTATGCGGTCTGCAGCACTGAATTTACCCGCACCGGTAGCGATAAAATTGGCCGTCAGCAGCAGACCTGGGTGCGAATGCCCCACGGCTGGTGCATCGTGGCGGCGCAGGTCAGTCTGATGAGCTGACACTGTCCGGCGCTTCGCCCGCTCAACAGGGGCAAGCGCCGGAACCGGCTTACGGTGCCGGGTGCGTGGTGATCCAGTGGTCGGCGATCTGCTGGCGGGTACAGATCCAGACATCGTCATGCTGCTGGATGTGATCAAGGAAGTTCTGCAGCGCGCGGAATTTGCCAGGACGGCCCAGCAGGCGACAATGCATGCCGATCGACATCATCTTCGGCGCGGTTTCACCCTCTTCATACAGCACATCGAACGTATCACGCAGATAGGTAAAGAACTGTTCGGCGGTGTTAAACCCCTGCGGCGAGGCAAAGCGCATGTCGTTGCACTCCAGGGTATAGGGGATAATCAGGTGCGGTTTCACCGTGCCATCCTGACAGGTGACCTGGGTCCAGAACGGCAGATCGTCGCCGTAGTAGTCGCTGTCGTAGCTGAAACCGCCCTGCTCCACCACCAGCCGACGGGTGTTCGGGCTGTCGCGGCCGGTGTACCAGCCGGTCGGCGCTTTACCAAACAGATCCACCAGCACATCGACCGCCTGCTGCATATGCTGACGTTCAGTTTTTGCATCCATACCCTGATAGTGGATCCAGCGCCAGCCGTGGCTGACCACATCGTAATCCGCCTGTTTAATCGCCTCAACGACTTCCGGATGACGTGCCAGCGCCATCGCCACGCCAAACACGGTTAATGGCAGACCGCGTTTCTGAAATTCATTGTGGATGCGCCAGAATCCGGCGCGGGAGCCGTACTCATACAGCGACTCCATCGACATGTGCCGATCGGTATAGCTCGCTGCACCGATGATATCGGAGAGAAACTGCTCCGAGCCGGCATCGCCATGCAGCACGCTGTTTTCAGCGCCTTCTTCGTAGTTCAGAACAAACTGCACCGCCACACGGCTGTTGTTGGGCCAGGCGGCGTGTGGCGGATTAGCGCCATAACCGATTAAATCGCGCGGATAGTTTTTGTTAAAGCTGTACTCTTTCTTCTCTGCAGCGTCAGTCATCACTGGCTTCCTTTCGGGATTCGGGAAAGTTCCGTTAGTTTAGATGC
This sequence comes from Pantoea sp. 22096, assembly GCF_052045955.1. NCBI lineage: Bacteria > Pseudomonadati > Pseudomonadota > Gammaproteobacteria > Enterobacterales > Erwiniaceae > Pantoea > Pantoea sp. 22096. Next base: position 2,163,544 of record NZ_JBQEPW010000001.1, read on the forward strand.
TGAAACGCACCTGAGAGAGGTTTCTGCAAAGGCCAGGCCAGATCGCCATGTTTGCTGGTGCCAAAGCCAAGCGCCACCAGCGATTCGACCATTTTTACTGCTGCACTGACACCATCGATCACTGGCAGGCCCAGTTCCTGGGTCAGCGAAGCAGCCAGCGTCGCCATTCCGCCACAGCCCAGCACAATCGCCCCGCTGCCATCTTCCCGCTTCGCCTGAATGCAGCGCTGCCGCACTTTTTCCTGCGCCAGGCCGCTGCCATCCTCCAGTGCCAGTACTGGCAGATCGATGGCATGCAGCGCGGCACAGTGATGGGTAAAGCCATACTGCTGCAGCAGATGACGCGCAATCACCAGGGTGCGCGGCAGCGTGGTGACAATAGAGAAACGCGTCGCCAGCAGCGTGGCGGTGTGCATCGCCGCTTCCGCAATGCCAATCACCGGTCCGCTGGCCAGCTCACGTGCTGCCAGTAAACCCGGATCGCCAAAGCAGGCGATGACGTGACCGCTGACGCCCTGTTCCCTGCCGAGCCTGATCTGCTCCAGCACACCGATGGCGGCGATCGCCTCATCGAAGTGGCCTTCAATGGAGGGCACACCCTGCGACGGCGAAACCGCCAGAATTTCGGTACCCGGCGCGGCGACGGCACGGGCGGCCTGGCCGATGGTTTCGGTCATCGCCAGGCTGGTGTTGGGGTTAATCACCTGAATCAGACTCATGAGGCAGCTCCAGAGTTTGCGGCAAACAGTCGGGAGAAATCGGGCAGGGTTTCCCCGCTGCGCTCAAAGTGCAGGCTGGAGACGATATGCTCAAAGTGATGTTGTAGCGCCTGCGTCAGCGGTTCCTGCGCGCGCGCGCGCAGTAACTTCAGCAGATTGTCGTGATCGTCACAGCGGCAGCCGCGCTGCCAGGGCGCGCCATAGGCGGCGATCACCAGCGAGGAGCGCTGCGTCAGGCTGGTCACCATGCCGGTAAGCACCTGATTGCCGGAGATCGCCTGCAGCTGGATATGAAATGCCGCAGAGAGCCGGATCGCTGCCGGACCATCCTGATCGGCAAGCGCCTGGTTCTCCTGCTCGATGAGCTGCTCCAGCGCCACCAGATGGGGAGGCTGCAGATGCGCCAGTACCGCGGGCAGATTAGCGCACTCCATTAAACTGCGGGTTGAGAAGATGTCCCGCGCCTCTTCAACTCCGGGTGTCGCCACCTGCGCACCACGTTTGGGCGTCAGCGTCACCATCTGCACCGCCGCGAGGCGTTGCAGCACTTTACGGATGCCGGTGCGGCTTACACCAAAGACCCCGGAAAGGGCCTCTTCCGGCAATTTGCTGCCCGGCGGTAGCTGATGTTCAACAATGGCGTTCATTAACGCCTGATAGATCCCTTCATCCTTATCCTGCAGCCTGGTGGCGTCTCGCTGGCCTGTTTTACTCGTCATTACCTGCTCCGGTCACTCGCTGTGTGCTACATATCGTATACGTGAAAATTAAATATTGTATACAAGAAAAGAGATCTGGCCTGAATCCTGCAATACCGTCCTACCAGATTATTCATTCCACTTTCAGGTACAGGAGCAGGTTTCATGCCAAATCAATCAACGGTGGCCAGCACGGCCTCTGAAGCCAGTGCCCGTTACAGCCCACGGCTCTGTAACGACGACCTGGCACCGACACGCGATCAGAACTGGTCGTGGTACAACATTTTCTCTTTCTGGATGTCCGATGTGCACAGTATGGGCGGCTATGTGGTGGCCGCCAGTTTCTTCACGCTGGGACTAGCCAGCTGGCAGGTGTTGCTTTGCCTGCTCGCCGGGATCTGCATCGTGCAGATCTGTGCGAATCTGGTGGCGAAACCGAGCCAGATGGCGGGCGTGCCTTATGCGGTGATTTGCCGTCAGGCGTTTGGCGTATTTGGTGCCAATATTCCAGCAGTCATTCGCGGGCTAATCGCCTTCGCCTGGTATGGCATCCAGACTTATCTGGCGGCGAACGCCCTGATGCTGGTGCTGCTGAAGTTCGTGCCTTCTCTGACGTCGATGACCGTGCCGCACTGGCTGGGCCTGTCGCTGCTGGGCTGGTGCTGTTTCGGGGTGATGTGGTTACTGCAGGCGATGGTGTTCTGGCACGGCATGAACGCCATTAAACGGTTTATCGATGTCGCTGGACCAGCGGTTTATGTGGTGATGGTCGCGCTGGCGGGCTGGATTGTATACAAGACCGGCTTTGACGGGATCTCCTTTACCCTGGCAAGCAAATCGCTGACCGCGGGCGAGCAAACGTGGCAGATGATTACGGCCACGGCGTTGGTGGTCTCCTACTTCTCCGGGCCGCTGCTGAACTTCGGTGACTTTTCACGCTACGGCAAGAACATGTCAGAGATTCGCCGCGGCAACCGCTGGGGCCTGCCGTTTAACTTCCTGCTGTTCTCTGTGGTGACGGTGGTGATTGTGTCAGGCACGCAGTCGCTGTTTGGCAAAATGATTACCGATCCCATCGAAACCGTGAGCATGGTTGGCAACGATCTGGCCGTTGCGATCGGTCTGCTGACCATGATTACTGCCACTATCGGCATCAATATCGTGGCGAATTTCGTTTCACCCGCTTTTGACTTCTCCAACTGTTCACCGCAGAAAATCAGCTTCCGTACTGGTGGCATGATCGCTGCCGTTGGCTCGGTGCTGTTAACACCATGGAACCTGTTCCAGTCGCCTGAGCTGATTCACTACACGCTGGATGTGCTGGGATCGTTTATCGGGCCGCTGTTCGGGATTCTGCTGACCGATTTCTATCTGATTAAACGTGGACGTATTTCGGTCGACGATCTGTTTAACGACACACCTGCAGGCCGTTACTGGTATCGCGGTGGCTTTAACCCTAAAGCGATTGGCGCGCTGCTGCCGTCGGTGGCAATTTGCCTGGTGATTAGCTTTATCCCTTCCCTGCATCAGGTAGCGAACTTCAGCTGGTTTATTGGTGCCGGTCTGGCGGCAGGCTGCTATCGCTTTATCGCCCGTGAAGATCGCGAGGCGGAGGATGTGACCCGCTGGCATAGCGAGGGAATGGCGCAGAAGAAGCAAGCCGCGGCTGAATAGCAGACAGCAAAAAGCCGATTCATTTCTGAATCGGCTTTTTTAAAGAGATTGGCGGAACGGACGGGGCTCGAACCCGCGACCCCCTGCGTGACAGGCAGGTATTCTAACCAACTGAACTACCGCTCCGCGCTTTGTTCCCCGTCGGGAACGAGGCGCATAGTAATGGCAGCCTGTTACGACGTCAATGCTTTTTCCGACCGAACAAATCGTTTGCTGTTTTTTTCAGCTTACCGCTGATTTTCTCAACAAAATCACGCAATTCAGCCGCGCCACAGACAGCTGCCGCCTTTTTTCATCACCAGATCCAGACGGGATTCATGAGCAACCACCTCTTCTTCGCTGGCCGTGACCACACGCAGTGCAGAAGCGGGACGCACGATGCGCTGGATGCTCTCTCCCTGAGCCTGTCGGGCGCTTTCACTCTCCGATAAAAAGGAGAGAGAGGTCTGCCCGCCGGTCATGGTCAGGAACACTTCTGCCAGAATCTCGGCATCGAGCAGTGCGCCGTGCAGGGTTCGTTTGGTGTTGTCTATTTCGTAACGTGAGCAGAGCGCATCAAGGCTGTTACGCTTGCCGGGAAACATTCGACGCGCCAGTGCCAGGCTGTCGGTAATTTTGCAGAAGGTTTCGGTTTTCTCAATGCCGCGATTCAGCTTTGAAAATTCGTAATCCATAAAGCCGATATCAAACGGCGCGTTATGGATGACTAATTCGGCACCGCGAATGTAGTCGAGAAACTCATCGGCGATTTCGCTGAAGGCGGGCTTGTCGGCCAGAAACTCATCGGCAATGCCGTGGACGCCAAAAGCTTCGGGATCGACCAGCCGATCGGGCTTGAGATACATATGGAAATTGTTACCGGTCAGGCGACGGTTAATCACCTCTACCGCACCAATCTCAATGATGCGGTGCCCCTCATAATGTACCCCGATCATGTTCATGCCGGTGGTTTCAGTATCGAGAACGATCTGGCGGTTATTTGCAGTGCTCATAAGACCCGTTTTATGTCAGACTTGGCGTTTTTTAAGAGGAAGTCTACCAGAGATGCGCAAACAGGTAGAGATATTCACCGATGGATCCTGTCTTGGAAATCCCGGTCCCGGCGGTTACGGGGCGATTTTACGCTACGGTCAGCATGAGAAAACCTTCAGCGCGGGCTATCGCCTTACCACTAACAACCGGATGGAGCTGATGGCGGCGATTGTCTCGCTTGAGGCGCTGACCCAGCCGTGCGATGTGGTGCTCAGCACCGACAGTCAGTATGTACGTCAGGGTATTACCAGCTGGATCCACAACTGGAAAAAGCGTGGCTGGAAAACCGCCGATAAAAAGCCGGTGAAGAATGTCGATCTCTGGCAGCGTCTCGACTTAGCCCTCAGTACCCATAAGATTCAGTGGGAGTGGGTTAAAGGCCATGCCGGACACCCGGAAAACGAGCGCTGCGATGTGCTGGCCCGCAGCGCGGCGGAAAATCCTGCTTTTGAGGATATCGGCTATAAAGCCGAGTCCTGATCCTCTGCTTTCCGGAACTGACGTGTGGCATTGACCGTCTGACGAATCTTGCTGGTACTCAGGCTCTTCTTTGCCCGGGTCGGCAGCAGCGGGAAGGTTCGCTTGCGCGCCACCACAATATTAAGACACCCCAGCGCCGGTAAGTGGGCGCTGATCAGTTTCCCGCCCTGCTGATGCCATGGCAGCACCTGAAATCGGGTGCGGTAGACCACCTCATAATTCAGTAGTCCCAGCCAGTCGAGCAATCGCATCTGGCTGAACATCCGCCCGCTCCAGGGGGCTTTACGAGTTAATCCCGGTACCATTTTACTAACGCCGAGCAGGCTGAAAGGATTGAAGCCGCTGATGATCATCCAGCCATCGTCGATTAATACCCTGTCTACTTCGCGTAACACCCGGTGAGGATCCTGACTCCAGGCAAGCGTATGGGCAAGCAGACAGGCATCAATCGACTTCGACTCAAACGGCAATTGCATCGGGTCAGCCCGCACCTGTAATAGCTCGCCTTCGCTGCCCACATTGACCTGATGTGAAATAGCACAGTTTTCGGTGTTGATTTCTGCGCTGAGGTTGCCAAGCTTAAGCATATGAAAGCCATAAAGCTTTCCGAGATAAGGCTGAAGCTGCTGCGTTAGCGCGTCGCGGAAATAATCTCCCCACGGCATGTTACGCCAGGACAGCGGTGCGTTCAGAACCTGGCGTGATTTAGCGGGCTTCATGCTTTACGCTCTTCCTTTTCCTACGACCTGCGAGAGGTGATGATGAATCTTACCAGTATTCCTGCGTTGCAGGACAACTACATCTGGACGCTGAATGATGATGAGGGTAAATGCCTGATCGTTGATCCCGGCGAAGCTCAGCCAGTGTTAGAAAAAATGGCGTCAAACGGCTGGCAGCCAGTCGCCATTCTGTTGACTCACCACCATAACGACCATACGGGCGGCGTGAAAACATTATGTGAGCACTTCCCTGACCTTGAGGTTTACGGCCCTCGGGAAACCGAAGCGAAAGGGGCCAGGACGATAGTCAGCGAAGGCGATAAAGTCACCGTACTGGGCCTGACCTTCAGAGTGATCCATACTCCTGGTCACACTTTAGGACATATCTCATATTACAGCTCGCCTTATCTTTTCTGTGGCGACACTCTCTTTTCAGGCGGGTGCGGACGCCTTTTTGAAGGCACTCCAGAGCAGATGTATGATTCCTTTCAAAAGCTTAACCAGCTACCAGGTGAGACTTTAGTCTGCTGTGCGCATGAATATACTTTATCCAATCTGAAGTTTGCTGCGGCTATTCTGCCCCATGACCCGCAAATAACGGCCGAATACCAGAAAATTAAGGACTTACGCGCCGAAAATGGCATTACTTTGCCAACAAAACTGGCGCACGAACGGTCAATAAATTTATTTCTTCGTACGCAAGATATTGATTTAAAAAGGGCATTAAACGTTAACATTACTGATGAACCAGTATGGCGGACATTTGCCGTTCTACGCGAGAAGAAAGACGCTTTTTGATTTTTCGGGTTGTGTTGTGAAAAGTCGTCACGTATAGTTGCTCGTCTTTTAAGCGAACTATTGACACACACATGAAGGCTAAAGCGATCTTACTCGCCTCAGTCTTGCTGGTAGGATGTCAGGCGTCCAGGAACGATGCCAATATCCCCGAACAGCATGCACAGAGTCTGTCTTCAGCTGGTCAAGGTGAAAATGGAAAGTACGGAGACGAGTTTTTGTCGCCGCGATGGCAGGAAGATGGAACTGGCCTCGCAGCAGACGCAGATCTCTGGAGTTTCATTAGTGACGAGTTGAAGATGGGGATTCCGGAAAACCCGGCAATCCGCGAACAAAAAAGTAAATTTTTAAAAAATAAGAGCTATCTCCACGATGTAACATTACGGGCAGAGCCGTACATGTACTGGATAGTCGAGCAGATACAGAAACGTAAAATGCCGATGGAACTGGTACTGCTACCCATAGTGGAGAGCGCTTTTGACCCTCGCGCAACCTCATCCGCCAATGCCGCTGGTATCTGGCAGATTGTTGCAGCTACGGGTCGAAACTATGGTTTGAAACAAAACCAGTATTACGATGGGCGACGTGATGTAGTCGCATCCACGAAAGTTGCGCTGGATATGATGCAGCGTCTTAATACCATGTTTGACGGTGACTGGTTACTGACCATTGCTGCTTACAACAGTGGTGAAGGACGGGTGCTCAAAGCGATTAAGCAGAATAAGGCGCGCGGTAAGCCGACTGACTTCTGGCATTTATCGCTGCCACGCGAAACCACCGTGTATGTGCCTAAAATGTTAGCCTTGAGTGAACTGCTCAAAAATAACAAGCGTTACGGTATCAAACTGCCGACACCGAATGAAAGTCGTGCTCTGGCACGAGTGGAAGTGGGTCAGCAGATACAGCTGACGCAGGCTGCCGAAATGGCGGGTATGTCGCTCACGAAACTGAAGAGCTTCAATACCGGCTACAAAGGCGGTGCAACAGCGCCTAACGGCCCGCACTACATTATGGTGCCGAAGTCGAACGTCGCGAAATTGCGTAACTCACTGGCCTCCGGTGACATCGCAGCGGTACAGCCTGTGCAGCTTGCGAAAGCCAGCGCGAGTGGCGGGTACAAAGTGCGACGGGGTGATACGCTTTCGGGTATCGCCGCTAAACTTGGCGTTAGCGTCTCGACACTGAAGCAGGAAAACAACCTGCGCGGTGCTGATATCCGACCGGGTCAGACGCTGACCATCGGTTCGAACGGCACCCGACTGGCTGATAACGGCAACAGCATCACCTATCGTGTTCGTAAGGGTGATTCTCTTGACAGTATTGCCCGTCATCACGGCGTCAATATCAAGGACGTGATGCGCTGGAACAGTGTGCTGGACAGTGCGAAAGATATTCAGCCCGGCGATAACTTAACGCTGTTTGTGAATAATAACGCTACACCTGATACCTGATACGTTGAAAAGGCTGACAATTGTCAGCCTTTTTCTTTCATCCATCTGCCACGATTTACTCATTACCCTGCCCGCTTCTTCTTCTGCAGGCACATTCAATGCACCGGATTAGCTTCCTGAGCTAAACTCCACCAGTAACGGGTTATGATCGGAAGCGCGCGTCACCAGTACGGATGCCTCACTCACTCTGAGATCGCGATAGAAGACGAAATCCAGCGGGCGACCAAACGCTTTGCGGCGATGATCGGCCGTAAACATCACCTCTTCCAGCTTCATCCGCTGTGCAAACCGGTAGAGCGCATTGATGCGCTGACGGCTCCAGGCATTGAAATCCCCGGCCATGATGACCGGTCCCTGATGATGCATGATCTGCTCGCCGATAGGCCCCAGCTGTTTACTGTAGACGTCGACACCCAGGCTGAAGTTAACCGCATGGATGTTAACCACCATCAGCATTTCTCCCGCAGGCAGAGGATAAGCCGTAACCAGCGCCGATTTTGACAGCCTCAGCAGAGGCTCACGTTCGCGTAAGGGGCAACAATAGACCGGATGGGCAGAAGCGAGGGTCATTACGCCAGAGGGATGCTGAGGCAGCACAAAGGCAGGCACCTGATCGGCAGCCAGATAATTACTGGTGGCAAACTGCACCAGTTCAGGTGTGGTCTGCGCTTCCTGCAGTAACACCAGATGGGCATCCTTACCAAATCCTTCCAGCACTGACATCCAGTCTGCACGCTGCTGCTTGAAGATATTCCATACCAGAACTTTAAGGTTTGGATGCGCGGGCAACGGTGCGCCGGGTGGCAGTGCCTGGCCGAGATGGAGCATCGCGCCAGGTGGAAAAATCTGCTCCACTGGTTGTCCTGCTACATATCGCATTGCATAAGTTTTTTTACGCACTTTCCCGCCTGGCTGATAATTCAAAAATACAGTTAACACCTGTCTGTTATAGGGATTCTAGACCGATGTTTCAATGGATGCAGGTGAATGTCAGAATTCATCACGCTTTTCCAGAATAAGGCGTTACTTTAAGCTCGCTAAGCTAAACGAGGCAGAACCTGGCCACATCAACGGTGTCATCATTGAGGACGCCTGTACTGGAGTTATGCCAGTATAATCGTCCATAAAATAGCTAAATATCTGCGACATGCCAGGGAGGAAGAATGAAGGCATCTTCTGACGAACTCAAAGTGTTTGTCAGTGTAGTAGAGAGTGGAAGTTTCAGCCGCGCTGCTGAGCAGTTGCAGATGGCTAATTCTGCCGTCAGCAGAACCATAAAAAAACTGGAAAACAAGCTGGGCATTGCTCTGCTAACCCGTACCACGCGACAGCTGGCACTTACGCAGGAAGGTGAACGCTATTTCCGCCATGTTCAGCATTTTTTGCAGGAGATGACGACCGCAGAAAGCGATTTGATAGAAAGCTTACAGGAGCCCAAAGGGTTACTGCGCGTTGATGCCGCGACACCGGTTATTCTGCATTTGCTGATGCCGATGGTTAAGCCCTTTCGCCAGCGCTATCCCGGGGTGACGCTTTCGTTAATCTCATCTGAGAGTTTTATCAATCTGATTGAACGGAAAGTGGATATTGCGATTCGTGCTGGCAATCTCACGGACTCAACACTACGCGCCAGATTACTGTTCAATAGTTTTCGCAAAGTTGTCGCCTCCCCTGCCTATCTCCATGAGCACGGTGTCCCACAAAAGGTGACCGATCTGGATAACCATCATTGTCTTGGCTTCGAAGAGTCCCCGAGGCTCAATCGCTGGCCCATTGCACGTGAAAGCGGCGAACTTTATGACATCGACTGGGCTATCTCTTCGAATAGCGGAGAGACAATTAAGCAGCTCTGTCTTACCGGCAATGGGATTGCCTGCCTGTCAGACTATATGATTGATCGTGAGGTCGCGGAGGGATCACTGGTGGAAGTGCTGGCCGATCAGCGTCTGCCGGTCGAGATGCCCTTCAATGCGGTCTACTACAGCGATATCGGAGTAAGCCAGCGTGTGCGGGCTTTTATCGATTTTCTCAATGAGTGGACAGCTGCGCAGCCGTGGCGCACGTGACATCTATAAGAGCAGGCCTTATCGGGGTCTGTTGCTACAGTATGATCCTGGAGATCGAAGATAATCAGCGCGGATACTTTTTCCGCGATGAATTTGCTGCAATGGAAAAAGCCCTGACCGTTAAGTCAGGGCTTTCCAATTAAGTGGCGGAACGGACGGGGCTCGAACCCGCGACCCCCTGCGTGACAGGCAGGTATTCTAACCAACTGAACTACCGCTCCACCGATTCTTTCACGCTTATCAGCAACCGGCTGATAGCCGCCTGTTCCCGTTATTTTCCCTGCCAGAGGAAAAGGAACAAATTTGATGCCTGGCAGTTCCCTACTCTCGCATGGGGAGGCCCCACACTACCATCGGCGCTACGGCGTTTCACTTCTGAGTTCGGCATGGGGTCAGGTGGGACCACCGCGCTAAAGCCGCCAGGC